>CBDCMV010000001.1:0-9417 GCA_965219135.1 Alphaproteobacteria bacterium
TCGCATCCTCCAACCGCACATCTTCTATACGCGCCGCTTTTCGCGCGATTCGATCGCTCGAGGTGAGGATTCCGCTGATGTCCACACTCGCCTGGTTGAAATGGCTCTGCAGCTTGACGGCGCGCTCGCGCAACAAGGTGACGTCGCGAAGCAATGCGCCCACCTCTTTCTGAATGAGTCCCGCCTGTTCGCGCATCCGCACGTCCTTGAGAACGGCGCGGATCGAGGTCAGCACCGCCATCAGCGTGGTGGGCGAAACGATGCCCACCTTGAGTACGTGCGAGCGCTCGACGACGTGGCCGAAATTGGCGTGAAGCTCGGCGAAAACCGCCTCGGAAGGAAGAAACATGAGGGCCCAGTCTGCGGTTTCGCCCGGCAAGACGTACTTGTCGGCGATGTCGCGGAGGTGCCGCAGCACGTCGTCCGCGAAAGCGCGGCCTGCCTTTGTGCGTTCCGTCGCGCCCGTTGCTCGTTGGAGCGAGTTGTAGCTTTCAAGTGGGAACTTCGCGTCGATGGCGACCGGTCCCGGCGGTTGCGGCAGCCGCACCACACAATCGGCGCGCTTGCCGTTCGAGAGGGTCACTTGGAAGTCGAATTCGGACGGCGCGAGGTAGGTCTCGACGATGTCGGTAAGCTGGATCTGCCCGAACGCGCCCCGCGCTTGCTTGTTGGCCAGGATGGCCTGAAGGCCCAGCCACTTGCCCGGACAATTCCGTAATGTTCTTCTGGGCTTTGTCGATCACCGTCAATCGGCTTTCGAGCGCGCCGATGCTACGCGCGGTTTCGGTCGCCGATTCCTTGAGGCTCGCGCCAACACGCCCGGAAACCGATTCGAGCCGCTCCTCGATCGTGCGGGTCTGGAGGGCCTGGGTTTCGGCCACCGCTTTGAGACGGCCCGTGACCTCGTCGAGATCGCGGGTGAGCGACCGGCGCGACCGCTCGCCGCGCGCGAGCACGAAACTCAGCGCCGCGATCCCAACCAGAACAGCGACAAGGGCGACGATGAGCGCGAGACTATCCATGGACCGTGCCGCCGAGAGATATAGCACTGTGCGCGTACCGGCGACACGTAGGAGATGGACCCTTGCGCCGACACCCTCATTGGGTTGCTCCGCCGAAGGCGAACGCGCGATAAACGGGCGCGAGAGCTGAGCAATGGCGATCCTTCCCATCATCATCGCGCCCGACCCGCGCCTACGCGTGCGCTCGGCTCCGGTCGAGACCGTTGACGATGGTATTCGGCGGCTCGCCGACGACATGTTCGAAACCATGTACGCTGCGCCGGGAATCGGGCTCTCCGCCATCCAGGTCGGCGTCGCCAAGCAGCTCATCGTCATCGATCTTCGCCGCGACGACAAACCCGAGCCGCTCGCTTTGATCAATCCCGAAATTCTCGTGCGCTCGGACGAGACCCACGAATTGGAAGAGGGCTGCCTGTCGTTTCCCACGCACTACGCGATGGTGCAGCGCCCAGCCGCGATCGAACTGCAATACCTCGACCGCTCGGGCAACAAGGAATCGCTGTCGGCCGAGGGCGCGTTGGCGACCTGTGTCCAGCACGAGATGGACCATCTTTTGGGCGTCCTGCTCGTCGACCATCTCTCGCGCATCAAGCGGGACATCATTCTGCGCAAGCTGATCAAGACGCGAAAGCTGGCCGCGGCTGCGGAGTGAGCCGTGCGGCTCGTATTCATGGGCACGGCGGCCTTCGCGGTGCCGACGTTGGGCGCGCTCTTGGATGCCGGTCATCGCATCATCCGCGTCTACACAAGGCGACCACGGCGCGCCGGCCGTGGGCACAAGTCCCGGCCCTCGCCGGTGCACGCCTTCGCCGCGGAGCACGGAATCGACGTCCAGACCCCCGACCGCCTCACCGCAAAGGCCCTCGATGTGCGTCCCGATGCCGTCGTCGTGGCGGCCTACGGCTTGATTCTGCCACCCAAGATCCTCCAGGCGCCGCCGTTCGGTTGCATCAATCTCCACGCCTCGCTGCTCCCGCGATGGCGGGGCGCCGCGCCGATTCAACACGCGATCTTGGCCGGTGACACGCAAACCGGCGTGGCCGCAATGCAGATGGACGAAGGGCTCGATACCGGGCCAATCCTAGGAACGCGCGAGGTTGCGATTCCACGAACCGCCACCGCCGGTGCCCTCCACGACACGCT
The DNA here is from genome assembly GCA_965219135.1 of Alphaproteobacteria bacterium. Classification (GTDB taxonomy): domain Bacteria; phylum Pseudomonadota; class Alphaproteobacteria; order VGEJ01; family VGEJ01; genus CAYUNL01. The sequence goes on from CBDCMV010000001.1 coordinate 2,166, forward strand.
GGCGGGCGAGGCGGCCGTACTCGCCACCGAGATTCTAGCCAAGATTTCCGACGGCACCGTGGTCGCCCGACCGCAGCCGAGCGAAGGAATTACGCTTGCCGCCAAGATCGACCCGGGGCGATGGCGGATAGATTTTACGCTCGACCCCGCGACGATCGACCGCCAGGTGCGGGCATTCGGTCCGTCCCCGGGCGCTTGGACCGAACTCGGCGGTCAACGGCTTAAGATCCTGTGTACCGAGCCGGGGCCGGCCCCCAGGCGCGGCCGCGACGGGCCGCTGCAAGTCCCGCCGGGAACCGCGATCGACGACGCGCTGACGGTAGCCTGCGGCGGCGGATCGATCCGGTTGACGCGACTTCAGCGCAGCGGTCGATCGGCGATGGATGCGGCGGCCTTCCTCCGCGGTTTGCCGGTGCCGTCCGGAACCGTCTTGGGCGGGTGATGCCGCGCTACAAACTCACCATTGAGTATGACGGCAGCGATTTCGTTGGCTGGCAGCGCCAGACCAACGGGCCCTCCGTGCAAGCGGCGATCGAGACCGCGATTCGCCGTTTCTGTGGCGCCGCGGTCGCGATCCGCGCCGCGGGACGGACGGACGCCGGCGTCCACGCGCTGGGGCAGGTTGTTCACGCCGACATCGCCCAGAGCCACTCGCCGGCGGTAGTGCGGGATGCAATCAACTCGTACCTCAGGCCCCTGCCGGTCGCCGTCGTTGCTGCCGAGGTTGCGCCCCCCACGTTCGACGCCCGCCTCGCGGCGACGGCGCGGGTTTACCGCTACTGCATCATCAACCGTGTCGCTCCACCGACGATCGCCCGAAACCGTGCCTGGCACGTCGCCGCTCGCCTCAACGCCGCGGCAATGCGCCGCGCCGCACAAAGCCTCGTCGGCCATCACGATTTCACCACCTTTCGGTCGAGCGCCTGTCAGGCTCGTTCGCCGGTGAAGACGCTGGATAGGATCGGCGTGACGCGCCGGGGCGACAGGATACGCATCGAGGCACGAGCGCGCTCTTTCCTCCACCATCAGGTGCGCTCGATGGTCGGCAGCCTCGAACGCGTGGGCGCGGGAAAGTGGCTCGAGGCCGAGATCGCCAGTGCGTTGGCGGCCTGCGATCGCCGCCGCGCCGGGCCCACGGCGCCGGCATGCGGGCTCTACCTCGTGCGAGTCGAATACGGCGGCTGAGGCGCTGCTCAGCGTGTCAGCTGGGAATTAACGTGTTGGTCGCGCCTCCCCTGGGGGACTAATATGGAATGCGAAAGGGAGGGTTCTCGGATGGTCAAGGATCTGATGAACTACAACGACATGGTGGAAACGGCCCTCCGCGGCGTCGTTCGCACCGCCCTGGATCGGGTCGCCGAGGGTGGCCTTCCCGGCAACCATCACCTCTACCTCTCCTTTCACACCGACTACCCCGGCGTCGTTCTGCCCAGTCATTTGCGAGAGCGCTATCCCGACGAGATGACCGTCGTGCTCCAGCACCAATTCTGGGGCCTGGAAACCAACGACCAGGGCTTTGAGGTCACGCTTAGTTTTGATGATGTCCATGAGTACATGTTCGTCCCGTTTGCAGCGATGACCGCCTTCGCCGATCCCAGCGTCCAGTTCGGCTTGCAGTTCAAGGCGGGCGAGGATAGCCAAGCAGCCACCGACGCGCAGAAATCCAATGCCCCCGCTCCGACGGGTGAGAGCGCCCAGGCGGGAGAGATCGTCGCCCTTGATTCATTTCGCAAGAAGTAACAGCGAACCACCGAAAGGCCCCTGAACCATGCCGCGCAAGCCGAAAACACGGGTCGAAGCCGATACCTTCGGCCCGATCGAAGTCCCGGCTGACAAGTACTGGGGCGCCCAGACGCAGCGAAGCATCAAGAACTTTGCCATCGGGATCGAGCGCATGCCCGACGAGGTGATACGCGGTCTGGCGATCGTCAAGAGGGCCTGCGCGGTGGTCAACGCGAGCTTCGGCGATCTCGACCGCAAGCGTTGCCGGGCCATCGTCCGCGCCGCCACCGATGTCACTGACGGGAAGCTTGACGGCAATTTCCCGCTGGTCGTTTGGCAGACCGGCTCGGGAACCCAAAGCAACATGAACGTCAACGAGGTGATCGCAAACCGGGCCATCGAATTGCTCGGCGGCAAGCTCGGCTCCAAGGAACCGGTGCACCCCAACAACCACGTCAACATGGGGCAGTCCTCGAACGATTGCTTTCCCACGGCCATGCATATCGCGGCGGTGGAACAGATCCACCACTTGCTCTTGCCAGCCCTCGAGCAACTGCGCGGGGCGTTGGCCGCCAAGGCCCGGGCGTGGAAGTCGATCGTCAAGATCGGGCGAACCCACCTTCAGGACGCGACGCCGCTTACCTTGGGTCAGGAATTCGGCGGCTACGCCGCGCAAATCGGTTTCGGCATTCAACGGATCAAGGATACGTTGCCGCGGTTGAACCGGCTGGCCCAGGGCGGTACCGCGGTCGGTACCGGACTCAATACGCATCCGGGTTTCGCCAAGAAAGTGGCGGCGGAGATCGCCCGGATCACCGGCATTCCCTTCGTCACCGCTCCCAACAAGTTCGAAGCCCTGGCCGCGCATGACGCCATGGTCGAGGCGTCTGGCGCGCTGAACGTCTTGGCCGCCAGCCTCATGAAAATCGCCAACGACATCCGGCTTCTCGGCTCCGGCCCGCGCTCGGGGTTGGGAGAGTTGAGCCTGCCCGAGAACGAGCCCGGCTCGTCGATCATGCCCGGCAAAGTCAATCCGACCCAGTGCGAGGCGATGACCATGATCTGCGCCCAGGTCATCGGCAACCACACGACCGTCACAGTGGCCGGCTCCAACGGCCACATGGAGCTAAACGTCTTCAAGCCAGTGATGGCCTACGGCTTGTTGCAGTCGATCCGCCTCTTGGGCGACGGCGCGCGCAGCTTCACCGACAACTGCGTGATCGGCATCACCCCGAATGTCGACAATATCGATGAACTGACGAACCGGTCGCTGATGCTCGTGACCGCGCTGGCGCCGCACATCGGCTACGACAACGCCGCCAAGGCGGCCATGCACGCCCACGTCAAGCGCATCACGCTGCGCGAGGCGGCGCTGAAGTTGAAGCTGGTGAGCGGGGCCGAATTCGACGCTTGGGTTCGCCCCGAGAGAATGGTCGGTCCGGCGCCGTGAGCCGTCACGGCCACGCCCAGCCTGTCCTTCCTGACGTTCTCGCCCCCAACCTAGATGTCGTCTTTTGCGGCAGCGCAGTGGGCCGAAAATCGGCCGCCGCGGCCGCGTATTATGCCGGCCCCGGCAATCGATTCTGGACGACACTACACGAGATCGGCCTTACGCCGCGACGGCTCGATCCCCACGAGTATTCCCGTGTGGTCGAGTGTGGAATCGGCCTGACCGACCTCGCCAAGTACCGCTCCGGCGGCGATCATGAGCTCCGGGCCGACGACGATGACGTGGCCGCGTTGCGCGCAAAAATCCAGACCTGGGCGCCATTGGCGATCGCGTTCAACGGCAAACGCGCGGGACATCGGGTCCTCGGCCCCGACGTCGGCTACGGGCCCCAAGATGAGCGCATCGGTGCCAGCCGCGCGTTCGTCCTGCCTTCCACCTCGGGAGCGGCGCGCCGCTACTGGGACGTCGCGGCGTGGCGTGCGCTGGTGGCGCATCTCACGCACCGGCGGAAGCAGGCCGGCTAATCACCTAGACGATCCAATAGCTCCTTCAGCAGCAACTCGACGGCATCGCCACCCGTCGGCGCGGCCCCCGAGGATTGGTCTTGTTCGTCCTCGTCGCCGGTGAACGCGTCGGGCAGGATTTTGCGCAGGACGGCGCCGCCGACACGCCCCGCAAGGTATCTCTCGAGGTCTTGGGTGCGGATGTCGCGGCGCGGCGAATCGAGCGATCCGTTCACGTCGAGTCCCACCGCTGGGGCCTGCGGATGCTCGACCAGCCGCGCGCGAGTCCGCAGATCAATCAGCCAGCGCGGGAGATCGACCTCGCCTGTGCCCTCGGCCTCGGCGCCGTCCAGAATCATGTGTAAATCACTCGTTCGGATGGTTCCGCCGCTGATTTGAAACGTGCCGTCGAGGCTGCCATAGGCGGTCTCACCACCCGACAGGCTCGCCTGAATCAGGTCCAGATAGTCGGGTATCTCGTTGAGTCGCTTGAGCCGATTGCTAAGGCGACGGAGGTCGACACCGCGCACCGTCCCCTCGCGCGCGGAAAAACGGCCGTTCCCGGCCAACGCCGAGATCAGCTCGGATTGACTCGCCCCCTCAGACGACAGCTCCGCCGAAATCGCGAGGCGGCCGGTCGCCCGGTCAATCTGTGCGCTCTGGATCAGGGCCTCGAACAGATCGGCATCGTCGAGCCGCAGCGCCAGCTCGACCATCGGTGTCGTGGCGCCCGCGAGCCGCGCGGTGATTTCGACCACGCCGCCGTACAGCCTGCCGGTGAGGGGTGCGATGTCGAGCGTGCCGTCCTCTAGCACGAGCTTGAGGGAGGGCTCAACAAAACGATAGCGGCCGTAGTCGATCGCGCTGGACGCCAGCGCGATGTCTACATCGAATGCCTCAAGCCATTGGAGATCAATCGGATCCGTGGACCAGCGGCCCTGTTCGCCCGGATCTCCGCTTTGCTCGGCCGCCGGGGCCGAACGCGCGTCAGCGGTATCACGTCCCGGAACCGGGAGAAACAGATCGACGATGATATCGCTCGTGCGCAGATTCCCCGAAATGCGTGGCCGCTCCCCACCGAGCGACACCCCAAGGGCCCCGATGACTGCAACCGGCCCCACGCTACCGGCGATCTCGGACAACGCAAGCGCCCCCTCATCGCCCTCGACCCTACCCTCCACCTCAAGAGCCCCGAGATTGATGGCCGCGGGTCGATAGTCGAGACCAACATCGGCCAAAAACCGCGTCATGTCCGCATGCACGATCTCGACCGCAAGGTCGAACGCGATCGGCGCGGCCGTCTTCACCGCCCCCGCGATCGATAGCCTCGCGCCCGCCAAGTCGGCGCGCAGAGCGACGTCAGGCGCTTCGAGCGGCCCGGTGATGGTGCCGGTGAGTACGACCGCCCCGTCGATCCCCTCGACAGGCTCAGGCGCTACCTGGCCAATCAAAGCAGCCAGACTTTGATTGGTGAGCTCGAGCGCCAGGTTCATGGGCGCCTCGGCGGCGCCGGTCCCGACGCTGCCGCGCACGCGGATCCGGGTGTCCTTCGCCGAGCCCTCGATGTCAACGCCCACGGCCTCGGCTTCGCTATCGAACGTGCCGGCCAACCGCAGTGGGCTCAGGCGCGCAACGGGCGCCGGCGCCTCGATTTCGGCGAATCGGAACAGCGCACTAGGGTTCTCGGCCGCGACCTCGATGGCGCCCGTGAAAACGGGTGCCTCGGAGAGTCCGCTACCGCGGCCTTTGATCTGCACGAAGCCGCCGCCGATATCCTGGATGCTGGCGTCGCGGACCACGAGGACACCATCGGCGAGGCTCGCATCGATATTTAGTCCGGTGGCGAGGGTATCGTTGTAGGTGAACTCGTCGATATGGAGTCGAAGGTCGGCATCGAAACCCTCGGGGTCCGACACCCCGTCGTCGTCGGTCGCGGTCGCGTCGTTCTCCGTTGCCTCGGTCGGCGTCGGGACGTCGGCGGGATCGGCGACCGGACGATAGGCGTCGGCGTTGAAACGATCGACCGCAACGTCGACGGAGAAACTGGGGCGATCCGAGAATGCGAACGAGCCCTCGCCGGTTAGCCGTGAGGAATCCACACGCAGATCCATTCCGCTGATCTGCGCGAATTCCGGAGTGATGCCAAGATCGGCGCCCACCACCGCCTTGCGCAAGCGCTCGGCTGGGATCGCCGACGTGTCGACGGCCAGCCACGACAAGAGCGCCCGTAGATTGTCGGATGCTGCCTCCAGCCGACCGCTGAACTCCGGGCCTTGCTCTCCGGCGGCAAAGGAACCCGACACCGTGACATCCGATCCACCGGGCAGGAGCGCGGCGGCGCGCGAAACCTCCAGCACGCCGCGCAACGCGCTCGCCGAGACCGACAGCTGGCGCACGATACCGGCGTTATAGGTGAGTGCCTCGACCTGGAGGTTGAAGCTGCCAGAGAAATCGTCGGGCAGCGCGAGGGTCCCCTCGGATGGTGCGCCGGCGAGCGCAGTAGTCTCATTGCCCGCCGCGGCGGCAGCCGGACGCGAGCCCGACCCGCCCTCGGCCAGCAGCCGGTCGAGGTCGATCCGATTGAAGCTCAGCGCGACGTCGACCTGGATGCCGTCGTCGTAGGCCGCGCTCACCGCGCCAGTCGCGCGCGTTTGGCCAAGCGTAATCAGCATCTCGTTGAGCGCCGTCTCCTGCGTCGAGGCGGCGATTCGGGTGCGGAACGAGAATGGCTCCGCGGGAAGCGGCGGCAGCTCGGCGCCGAGAACGCCGGCCAGCGCAGTGCCAAGAGCCTCGGCGCTGTCCGCCGAAACGACGAGCTGGCCGCCCACATCGGCCGTCTCGTCGAGCACTGAAACCTTGCCGTCCAACCTGATGCTGGCGGGGGCGTCGGTCAGCGCGACATCGATGCCAACGGGGAATGCCTGGCCCTCGCTGATGGCGCCCGCGCTGAGATCGAACGCAATAGGAATACCGCCAGCAACGACACTCCCTTCCGCGGAGAACGGTCCGGCCAGCGAGTCGGCGGAAACGTTTGCGTTCAGCCGATCAAGCCGCGCGGTCGTCCCGCTTGCGGCGTCGCGAAACGTCACCACCCCGTTCTCGATTTCTAGGGCGTCGAGCCGGAGACCGGACCCCGAATCGGTTGCCGTAGCGTCGGTGTCCAGGTCCGTTGCACCCGGCTCGGACGCCCCACTGTCGGAAGGCTGGTGGGGCGGCTCAAAGATCCAGTTCGCCCGTCCATCGGCCAATCGCTCCAGCGCCACGACGGGGTCGACCAGACTGACCCGCTCGACGCGAATATCGCCGCGAAGAAGCGGCAAAAACGCGATCCTGATTTCGATGGCGGCGAGGCTTGCCATTTCCGCCGTTTCGGCCTCCGCAATGTTCGAGAGGCGGGCCTCGCGAGCCGACAACTCGGGTGCCGGCAACAACCGGAAATCGATATCGCCATCGATCACCAGCACCCGGCCGGTTTCGGCCTCGGCGCGCTCCGCCAGGTCGGGCTTGTAGGCGTTCCAATCGATGAAGCTGGGCACGACCAGGGCGGCGACCGCCAGGACCACCACAAGGGCGACGA
>CBDCMV010000002.1:0-1033643 GCA_965219135.1 Alphaproteobacteria bacterium
GCACGCAAATACAGCCATATCCGCCCGCCACGGCCTCCTGCGGGGTGCCGGCGCCGATCAGTTTGCGCATCAGGAGACTCAGATTGTGGCCGGCGACATGGAGCAGGTATCGCTTGTGCACGTTCTCGCGCCCGCGCAGCCATGTCCGGCGCATGCCGCCGCGATCGAGGTTGTGCGCAAAGGAGCGCTCGACGATCTCGGCGCGCAGCTTGAAGGCTTCCTTGGCCACGCCCGATAACAGCCGGGTCCGGTTGTTGGTGACTGCCCGGCGGGCCGCCCCGTCGCCGTGCCAGCGCGCAAAACCTTTCTGCTTGGGCTCGGAGATCCGCGTCTTCCAGGGGCCGTCGTCGAGCGCCTTTAAGACCGACCGTGAGTGATAGCCCTTGTCGGTCACACATTCGGCCGGGTCTTCGGCCGTCGGTGCTGCGTCCACCGCCTCGAGATTCTCCTTGGCCGCCGCCAGCGTCTTCTCCAGCGTCGTCGTGTCGCCCTCGTCGGCCGGGTGTAGCTCGGCGGCCACCACCGCGCCGGTGTCCATATCCACCGCGTGCTCGGGCTTGTAGGCCAGATGGGTCGTGCCGTCCTTCATCTTGGCGATCTTGGCCTCGGGGTCGCTCTTCGAGACCCAGTCCTGGTTCGAGAGCTTCTTGCCCTTGCGCTTGCGGTCCAGGCGCGCCAGGTCCTCGGCCGTGGGTGTATCGATGCCGCTCTCCTGGGCCAAGCGCGCCAGCATCCCCCGGTAACCCTCGCCCGTGTCCCTCCGCACGATGTTGCGCAGCGCCGCGTTGGCCTCCATGGTCGAGGCATCGACCCCGATGCGCTCGCCCTTGACCAGACCCGCCTCGGCGATCAGAGCCAGAACCCAGTCGAAGATCACCGTGTGGACCTCATGGGGCAGGCGCGCGCGGGTCCGTGACAGCCAGGAATGGTCCGGCACACGATCCCGGCTTTCCAGCCGTAGAAACTCCCGTAGCGACAGGGAATCCGAGCAGCGCCATTCCAGCCCGCGCTCAGAGTCGATGCCCTCGAAGTAGCCCACCAGGTGCATGCGGAAATAGCGCCCCGGCGGCACCGAAGGCGCCCCCAGCCTGGCCGCGTAATAGGACCGACAGGCCGCCTCGGCAAAGCCGTCGAAACCGCCCTCGATCAGTACCGACTGCAGACGGTCGTAAAACACATGACCCGGCGAGCGCGGCATCTCCGCCCAGCCTACCATCAAGTCCCCCTGACGATCCTTCTGCTGTCCCATCGTCATCAGCGAATCCCCCGGTCAAATCAGAACGTCAAAGAATCAGACCAGGCCGCTTGTGTCCAGTGCCGACTTCGTCAACGGGCTGTTAGAACATGTCCTTGAAGGTATCGGCGTCGGCGTGGCGGTCCACCGGCGTCCAGTAGGTGTCCGCGCCCCTATCGGGTGTCCGCCCCATGGGGTCCCAGCCAAACAGCCTGAGAACACTCCCTAAGGGAACGACGAGAAGATAGAAGAAGGCCCCCAGCAACACAAAGTTATTAAAGTGCCCCATTCGCTGGGCGAAACTCCCCCACAGCCGGTTCAGGGGCAGCAAGGTCCACGGCGCGGCGAGGGCCAATGCGATAAAGGTGCCCGAGACCGCGAACGCTGAAGGAGCGAAGGCGCCGAAGGCTGCCCAGGCGATGCCGGCGAAGGCCGCGATGGCTGCGGCCATCATCAGCCCGAAGGCGCGGTTGGTCTGGCGGACGGGCTTCACGGTCCCTCGCCTGGGCCGCAGTTCAAGCCCCAGCGCCGCTTCCAGTCCGCATCGGCGCAGTAGATGCGGTAGACCAGCCGCATGGTTTCCAGGGCGTCTTCCGATGATCCGTTATCGATGGGGTTGCCATCGAGTATGGCGTCGGCGAATTCGGCGATCTCGTCGGCCCAGGACGGGTCGTGGTTGTAGCGCTTGGTTTCCTCCCTCGGGTCGCCCATGTCGTCGCCGGCCGTCCTGGCCACGGTCATGGTCTCGGCGCCGTAGCTCTTGGAGCCCGACAGGATGCCGCTCAAGGTTATGGCGCCCCGCTCCAGCGTTATTTCCAGGTTGAAGCGGTGCCGCCATTGGGTGGCCGACGAATGGAGAATGGCCACTTTCCCGTCCGCCGTGCGCATGAGGGCATAGGCGTTGTCCTCCACGTCGTGGTTCCAGGTGCTGTTGGAGACGAAGCTGTGAACCCGGTCGAACTCGCCGGCGAAGAGCCGGATCAGGTCCACCATGTGGATGCCCTGGTCCAGGAGCACGCCGCCGCCCGCCAGCTCCCGCGTGGTGCGCCAGGAGGCTTGGCCGAAGGTGATCAGCCGGGACTTGCCGTAGAGGCCGCGTAGGTTGATCACGCGGCCGAGCTCGCCGCCTCTGACCAGGGCCAGGGCGTCCTGCACCGATTCATGATATCGGTGGTTGAAGCCGTACTTGAGCTTGAGCCCGGGATGGGCGCTTTCGCATTCGATGACCCGGGCCACATCGGCAACGTCCCGGCCCGGCGGCTTCTCGCAGAACACGTGCAGGCCGGCCTCCAGCCCGGCAATGGTGACGTCCGGATTGATGTCGTTGGTCAGGCAGACGAAGAGCACGTCCAGATCCACATCGAGCAGCTGTTCGTAATTGGTGAAATAACGCACCCCGTCCTCGAAGACGCCGTCGCCGCCGAGGGTCCGGTCGCAGACGGCCACCGTTTCCAGGCCGGGGTGGAGGTCGATATGGTGGCGCCGGCGCTTGCCCACCACCCCGTAGCCTGCGATGCCGACTTTCAGCTTGCCGCTCACGGCGGGGGTGTCCGGTAAAGGTTGGAGATGTCCTCGTCCGCCTGGCCGAGGCGCGACGATTGGGCGTCGCTCGCCACGTCCACCCAGCCGCCGGCCTCGTCCGAGCGGTAGAAGGCGTGGAGCAGCTTGAGTGTGCCCAGGCAATCGTCCCTGTCCACCGGATAGGGGGCGGCGCCGGAAAGGTCGGCGGCGATGTCGGCGTACATGCCGGTGTGCCCGTATCCGTAAACGGCCCCGTGGCCCTTGATGCCCTTGAAGTCTTCGGAGTTGGCGGCGCAAGAATCAGGGTCGGGGGTGAAGACCTGGAGCTCGTTGACGGCGATGCCGCCGATCTGGGCCAGGCCCTCCGAGCCGACGATGCTGAGGGAGGCCTCGAAATCGTCGGGCCGGGCCGCCGTGGTCACTTCCAGGGAGCCTATGGCGCCGGTCTCGAATTTCATGGCGGCCACGACCGTGTCCTCGACGGGGATGTCGGCGCCCATGGTGCGCATGGTCGCGTTGACGGACCCGATCTCGCCGCAGAGGTGGCGCAGCAGGTCCACGTGGTGGATGCCCTGGTTTGAGACGGCGCCGCCGTCGTGGGAGAAGGTGCCGCGCCAGGGGGCCAGGTCGTAATAGCGCTGCGGGCGGCACCAGCGGAGGCGCACCGAGGCCAGCCGGACGTCGCCCAGCTCGCCCCCGGCCAGGGCCCGCCTCACCCTGGCGACCGCCAGGTTGTAGCGGTTCTGGAACACCGGGAAGATACGCAAGCCAAGGCGGTCCGCCGCCGCGTACGCCTCCTTGAGCTGGGCGGGGCGCATGAAGGCGGGCTTTTCCATGATCAGGTGCGTACCGAAGCGCTCCATCATTTCCAGCCCGTGTTCCAGGTGCATCCCGGACGGCGTGATCACGGCCACCATGTCGATGGCCGACACGGTCTCGAACATGACGTGGTAGTCGGCGAAGAACGGGACATCGAATTCGGCTCCGTAGGCGCGGGCCTTGTCCTCCACCAGGTCGCAGACGGCGGCGAGGCGGACGCCGTCCACCTCGGCGATGGAGCGGCAGTGGTGGCCGGCGATACGCCCGCAGCCGATGAGGGCGACGTCTAGAGTCTTTCTGGTCAATATGGACCCCCTCTGACCGAGGGCATTTGGGCTTGGAGTAGGAGCGCTTTGCAGAGCGTAGCGGGGCTACGGTCAATAAGCGCGACGCCCGCCAAGCCCAAATGCCCCGGCCCCGAAGGGATGGCATGTGGCGGCCGTCCGCGTCGTTGCGCCGCTTGCCCGATGCCCCGCATCGCGCCGCGCAGCGCGCCTTTCGGGCCAACTCGCCGCATGCCATCAGAGGGGGTCCATATTGACCAGAAAGACTCTCGGGGATCGGCGCTCACGCGAAACGCTCCCTTTGCCGGGCCCGCCCGTCCGCCGCCGTTGCGGACTCCGGGGCGGCCGCGCCCTCCCCCGACAACAGCCGCCGCCAGAGATCCAGGTCGACGGGCGCCAGCACCCGCTCCCAGGCCAGCGGCCGGGGTTTCCCCGCTTGCGCCAGGGCGCGGCCCAAGTTCCCGGCGGTGACCGGCCGGGCGGCGGCGAAGGGGGGCAGGATGTCGATGGCGATGTCGTCGTCGGGGAGCAGACGGAAGGTCGGCAGTCCGGCCAGCAGCGCCTCCAGGCCTGAGGCGCCGGTGCTGTAAACCACCGCCGACAGAGAGCGCTGTTCCCCGATCGCCCCATCGGTGCGGCGCACGCGGTCGGTTTCCCGGAAGTCGAGGGGATACATGGGATGATCCTTGATCAGGAACCGGTGGCCGTGTTTGGCGGCTTCCTCCACCGCGCGGACCTGCTGGATGGCGATGGACCGTCTGGCCGACAGGGCCACGTAGACGGGGCCTTCGGGGTCATAGGCGCCGCCGCCGCCGCGGCCGATGCGGAGCGAGCCCCCGATGACCATGCGCTCCGCCGGCAGGCCCCAGGCCGCCAACTGGTCCCTGTAGGCCGGGCCGTCGCAGGCCACCCGGTCGGGCAGGCTGGCCGTCCCATCGATGTTGGCGGCGGGGCTGTAATTCAGTTGATGGGGGCCGATCACCGTGTGCTGATAGCCGACGGTGGCGACGCCGAGCCGCTTGGCGGCCCGGCAGAATCCCCGTTCCCAGCCGTGGTTTTCCCAGGGCCAGGCGACGACGGACGGATGTGCCCGGGCGAGCCAGGCTTCCTGGCACCTTCGTTGCCAGGCGTTCATGGCGTGGGCCCCGCCGCCGGCCTCCCTTTCCGCCGCCCGGCGGACCAGCCCCCCATCCGTACCGCCCCTCCAGGTGATGGGGCGACGGCCGCCAGCGTTTGAATAACAGCCCCGGCGTCCACCAGGGACGGCCCCAGGCGTGCAGGGAGGCGGTGCGGCCATCCGCCGCCAGGGACGTGGCCCTAGCCCAGCCGCAATCCGTGTGCAGGGCGCGCTTGAGTTCGGGAATTTCGGCCATCAGGGGGCCGAAGTAGTCGTCATGACCGTCCGCGGTGCTGCGCGGGTGGCCATAGACCAGGATCACCGGGTCCCCGGGGGCGTGGGCGGCGCGTTGGCGGCGGCTGGCCAGTGACGCCCAGGCCAGAATCACCACCAGCTTGAGGCGCGCCAGCAGGCCGCGCAGCCGCAATCTCAGACGCGCCGGCCAAAGGGCCGGGGGCGTGCCGTCCTCGACTTCCGGCCCGGCCGCCAGGTGACGGAACATCCAGGGGTCGTCGCAGACCACCAGATGGGTGCCCGGCTCCCGGGCCAGGTCCCGGGCAAGCCGGTCCCAGGCCATCATCAGCCCGAAGTCGGATGCATAGCTGGAACACGTTGTGGCGTAGGCGAGCTCCCCGCCCGGGGCCTCCGCCAGGGCGCGCCCCAGTTCCAGCCAAACCGGGCAGATGGCGTCGAAGGCGGCTTCCAGCCTCGTCGCCAGATCGTCCACGCGCTTATCCCCGGGACCCTTCCCCCTGGCGCCGGTGACCGCAAACCAGGTTGCGTAGTCCGGGGGCTCCGGCAAGTCGCCCGAACGCCTCAACAGGACAGGCATGGGCTCAGGCGGAAGGCGATGCCTTGGCGATCGCCGCCGGTTTGTGGCATGGTCCGGCGGCGGCCCGCCCGGTCCCGGGGGGCGGGTCCGGGGGGCGAAGGGGTGTGATGGCCGAAACGGACCGCGACTTTATCGGGAATGTGCTGGCCGCCCTCCGGGAGACGGAGCGGCAGGGTTTCCTCAGCGACCGCCGCGGCGACGGGTTGACGGGCATCTCCGGCCACAAGACCGTCGGCGCCATCCAGCGCCTGGTCGGGCTGTTCGCCGGAGACGAAGGCGCGTGTTACCTGGAAATCGGCGTTTATCAGGGCCTTACCCTGGTTTCGGCGGCGCTGGAAGCGCCGGAGTTGCCGTGCTTCGGCATCGACAACTTCGCCACCCTGGACCCCGACGGCGAAAACAAGGACATCGCCAGCCGGCGCCTGGAGGAGTTCGGCGCCGCCAACGCCACCCTGATCGACAGCGATTTCGAAGAGGCGCTTTCGGGCCTGGACACCATCCTCGGGGGACGCCGGATCGGCGTTTACTTCATCGACGGGCCCCATGACTACCGCAGCCAGATGGTCTGCCTGCTTCTCGCCAAGGGGCACCTGGCGGAGAGCGCCGCCGTCGTCATCGACGACGCCAACTACCCGGCCGTGCGCCAGGCGACGACGGATTTCCTCAAGAGTCATCAGGATTACAAGATGGTCTTCGAGGCTTACAGTCCGGCCCATCCCGCCAAAATGGACGAAGACGAGCGCCGGCGCTGGGAGGCGGGCTGGCTCAACGGCGTCAACGTCCTGGTCCGCGATCCCGGCGGCCTGCTTCCCGACATGGCGCCGCCGACCGATCCGGACCGCACCCTCTATTTCAATGAGTGGCTGATTCACCGCTTGCGCATGGCGGAACTGGCGCCCGAGGCCGTGGCCTTGGCCGATGCCGTCTGTTCCGGCGACCAGGGCGCCGAGAAAGATGCCCGCGCCGCCCTTTTTCGCAGGTTCGAGGCCATGAAAGGCCGCTTCGCCGGGCGGCCAGCGGACCGAAACACGTACTCCACCGGCCTCACGGAAGGGCGTTTCACCGACCCGCCCGATTGAGGATTCTCACAACCAATCGCCGCCGGTGAGCGGGATCATCTGCCCGGTCATGAACCGGGACCAGTCCGACAACAGATAGACCATCAGCGCCGCCGCCTCCCGGGGGTCGCCGCCCCGCTTCAAGGGCACCATCTCCGCGCGCTCCTGCAAGTCGGCCTCCGTTTTTGCGTGCCAGCGTTGGTGGAATCCGCTTCTGATGAAACCGAAACGAAGTCCGTTGACCAAAATCCTGTCCGGCGCGCCCTCCCGGGCCAGGCCCTGCACCAGGCACTCGGTGCCGCGCTTGGCGATGGCGTAGGGGAAGGACTGGGGGCTGCCGCCGTGCAGCGCCGATTCGGTGCCCGTCAGCAGGACGCGCCCGCCCCCGCCTTGAGCCTTCATGCGGGCCATGGCGGCGCGGGCCAGGTAGAAGGGCTGGTTCAGGTTGACGGCCATGTCCTTTTCCCAGTCCTTCGCGGGCATGTCCTTCCAGTGGCCGCTGTAATGGATGGCGCCGGACAGCACCACCAGGGCGTCGATGCCGCCGGCCCGGGCCAGGAACTCGTCCACCACGGCGACGCAGTCGGCTTCGCTCTCGAAGGGGCGCTGGATGTGGATGACCCGCGGATCAATGGCCCCGGCCGTCTTGCTGGCGCCGTGGGCGCCGACGGTGCATTCGGAGCCATCGAGCAGCATGGCCACCAACGCTTGGCCGAGGCCGCCCGAGGCGCCGGTGACCAGGACGCGCGTGCCCAGTGCAACCTCGGGGATCCAGCCGGGGAACTGGACGTCGGTCATCGGTAATGCTCACCCAGGACGGCGGCGCTGGACGCCACGTCGGCGATGGGATCGGCGCCGTTTCCCATGCGCTGCTCGATGGAGACGCAACCGCTGTAGCCGATATCGCTGAGGAAGCCCCCCAGCAGGCCGTGGTCCACGGCGCCCGAGGTCCCGAGAACCCCGAGATCGGGCTCGTTGGCGTGGAAGTGGACCAGGTGGGGGGCCACGGCCTGGAAGGTGGCGAGCTCCGCCTCGCCGTTGGCAACCAGGGCCTTGGCGTCCAGTTGCACCTTGAGCGCCGGGTGATCCACGGCCAGGACGATTTGAAGCGCGTCCAGGGCCGAATTGATGAAATCGGCGTCATCCGGGCCTAAGGGCTCGAAACAGAAACACGTGCCGTGATCGGCGATTTTCGGGCAGAGCTCGCGGAAGAAAGCGATGGCGGCCCGGGTGGCGTCGTCCGGGGGCATGTCCCCCCGCCTTCGGCCCGACCCCCAGATCAGGGTGCGGCCGCCGAGGTCGCGGCAGACCCGGGACAGGTGTTCCATGAAATCCATGGTTTGCCGGCGCTGGTCCTCGGCCCCGAACAGGCCCAGCCCGGGCTGGTCGTAGAGTAGGGAATGAAGGCCGACCACGCGCAAGCCCGCGGCCTCCACGGCCTTTCGGTAGGCCGTCACGTCGGTCGCCCCGAGGCCGTGCCAGGTGTGCCGCCAGGCGCGGCTCGGCGCCACCTCCAGTCCGCTGAGCCCGAGATCGGCCAGGCGATTCAGCTCATCTCCGTGGTCGAAGGCGGTGAGCGCGATGTTTGAAACGGCGAATGGGCGGGGGGCGGTCAGGGCGCCTCCCCGCTCTCTTCCGAGAGGGCGACCATTTTTCGGAAATCGACGTTGTCGCGCATCAAGTCGTCGTAGGATCCGATGGCCGAGAGCCGGCCTTCCTTAAGGAACAGGAGCCGACCGCACTTGCGCACCGTGTTCATGCGGTGGGCGATGACGATCAGGGTCTTCTCCCGGCTGACGCTTTCGATGGCCTTGGATATTTCCTGTTCGGTGGCCCCATCGAGGGAAGACGTGGCCTCGTCCAAAATCAAAATGTCCGGGTCGAGATAGAGGGCGCGGGCGATGCCGATGCGCTGGCGCTGCCCGCCGGAAAGGCGGATGCCCCTTTCCCCGATCATGGTTTCCAGCTTGCCGGGCTGGGAATCGACCAGGTCTTCCAATTGGGCCATGTGAAGGGCGCCAAGGACTCTCCCTGAGTCGATGTCGGGGTCGCGGACGCCGAGTGCGACGTTGTGCCCGAGCGTGTCGTCGGTGAGATAGATGCTTTGCGGCACGTAGCCGAGCCGGCGCCGCCAACCCGGCAGGTTATCCGAGATGTCTCCGTCATCGACCAGCACCCGCCCCCGGGTCGGCGGCAGGAGGCCGAGTAGGATGTCGGCCAGCGTCGTCTTGCCCGATCCAGAGGCGCCGACCAGGCCGATGGATTCCCCCTTGCGGATGGTGAAGTCGATACCCGTGAGCGTCGGCGCGGGCGCGCCGGGATAATCGTAGTCGAGGGCCTGGACGCGGATTTCATGGGCGAAGGGGAAGGGGGGCGGTTCGGTGCCTGTGGCCTCGCCGCCGGCCCCGGTCATGTGGGCGTGAAGGGCCTCGATGGCGCCCTCGTCCAGGCCACTCAGGTCGTCGTAGATGATGTCCACGGCGCTGCCCGCCAATTTCATCTGGGCGGCGTACTGGAGGATGCGGTTCAGCGACGGCATGACGCGCAGCGCGGCGGCGCCGTAGACGCCCAGCATGGGCACCAGCTCGCCCATGTCCCTTTGGCTCATCAGGAAACCGGCGATGGCCGCGAACAGGATCACGATGATCAGGGATTCCACGAATATCCTGGGCACCGCCGAATAGGACTGGGCGTAGCTCTGGTAGTGGGTGTACTTGTTCGACTCTTCGCCGAATCTGGCGACGTAGAAATCCTCGTTGCCGAGGATTTTGGTCTCCTTGATGGCGCCGACGGACTGGCTGATCCACTGAAGCATCTCCTTCTTCAGGAAATTGTTCTGCCAGCCCCAATCGGCCAGGTGGGGCGCCATCTTTGTATGCAGAAGGAAGGTGCTGGCGCCGAGCAGGAACGCAGTCAGCAGCGCCGGCACCGGATCGATGATCAGCAGCAGGACGCAGATGAACGCCACCGTCGCCGTTTCCAGGGACAGGTGCAGCAGGGCCAACAGGCCGTTGTAGAAGGCATTGGTGGTGGCGTAGGTGACGTTGCGCTGGAAATCGGCGGTATTCCTTCCCAGGAAGAAGCCGTAAGAGCGCCGCATGTAAAATCCGAAAAGGTCCGTCATGAAGGCGGCCAGCTTGCCGGCGACGAATCGGTTCTGGAAATAGATCAAGAACAGGAGCGCCACGTTCTTGGCCAGGAAGAACAGCGCCACCGCAATGCTGGCGATGATCAGGAAATGCCCGGGATCGCCGGGGGTCAGGCCGCGGTAGAGGTCGCCGACGACCGGCATGGCGGCCAGGCGCTCAGGATAGGTGAGCACCTGAAGCACGGGAAACAGCACGCCGACACTCGCCATCTCGAGGACGGACACGGCCGTGATCGGAACCAGCAGGAAGGCCATCTGGACCTTCGTCCGCCGGTCGAACAGGAAGAACAGTTTCTTCGTCTGATCAAGCACCTTGCTGTCCCGATGTGTCCGGAAGCCCGACCTGTTCCCGAATGACATCAAGATAAGTCTGGTCGGTCAGGTTTGTGAGGGAGGCATAATCCCCCGGCCTGTAAAATTCCGAACCCGCCTCGATGGAGGTGATCCGCCGGACGGCCTCGGCCCCCGTCTTCACGCACAGCCCCTTGAAATCGCGAAAGATGCACTCCCGGTGGTAGTCGAGGACATCGTACATGAGCGCGGTCCGGCCGAATTCCAGGGCCTCCACGATGATGGTCGAAGGGTCGGACAGGACATAGCGGACGTCCCCGAATAGCTCATGCAGGGGGCCAGAGACCGGGAACACGTTGTCCACGCCGGACATGCACTCCTCGACGAAGGCCCGCCCGGCCTCGGTTCCGTCCCATAATTTTTTTGTTTGCAACAGGATTTTCCTGTCGGGAAAGGCGGCGGCCACGTCCCGGACGAACACCACCGCCGCGGGATATCCGACGGCCACGCTCGCCATGATGAGAATGTCCCGCTGTGAGTCGGAAAGGTTTTTCCCGTTTTGCCTAAGCCGCACGTCGAACGAACCGGCGGCCTTCACCACCATGTCCTCGGGCCAGACGTGCCTCAGATATTTCTGGTAAAGGGCCATGCCGGTCATGAAATAGACGTCGAAACTCACATACCGCAACATGGGGTAGATGGGGGCCGCGACCGGGTAGCCGTGACACAGTCCAAGGGAGACGCCGCCAATTCGATGCAGTTCCTGCCTTCTCAGGATGTGCTCGACGTTGTAATCGTCACCGCCCCAAAAATGCCGGGGCCGGAACCGCGAAAAAAGGGCACGCAATTGAGCCCGTCTGTAAGGCAGGAGAGCCGCCTGGAAGAATACGGGCGGCGTGCAGCGGAACGTGGTCCGGCCTATGGTAATTGCGTCGCGGAAGATCATGGCGAGGCAGGACAAGACCCCGCCGGGGCCGAGGCGGCCATCGCCGGGAAGGCACGAATCGAAGCCGGCGAGTTCCCGGTGCGGTCTTACCCTGTAGGATCGATTCCGGCGGACGAGCAATACCTCCCCACCATTCCGCATCTCGGCGTACAAGGGAAATTCTTTTTGATGCCCATAGTAGTCCGCCGCGAAAAAATATCGCTTCGGCTTCGGGGGCTGCAATCGAAGCCGGCTCACCGTCCATGCCATTCCCAGGAAAATCGCCGCCGCCAGGACGATGGGATTGATCAGAATTCTGATTGAGTAGTTACCCGAATTAAAGCTTTTTACGGCTTGATTCGTATAAGATTTCATCAAGCCGGCCATGTGCTCCTGCAGGCCGAAAAAACGCAGGTTCCCGTCTCCCTTCTCTTTTATCGCCTCCAGAATCATCAGCAGCTCGAAATGCCGGGGTTTCATGTAATTGCAGGTAATTTTCTTGAAAGCATAGGAGTAATCCGGCAACGCCTTGTCGACGCGGTCGAATTGAAAATGCTTATCGTGCCAACTCTCGGTGCGGCCGAAGACATCGTGGAGGATGGCGCGTTGGGGGTAGTCCCACAGGCGCTTTCCTTCGGGCGTACAAATATCGACGATCCAACGCGCCCGGTGAGATGCGATCATCCTCTCCACGGCCCGGGTAAGCGCGCCCTGGAGCGGGGGGAACAAGGCATCCACGGCAAGGACACAGGGAGGGCGCTTCCCGGCGCATGCAAAAAGGAACCGCCAGATGGTCACTTCATTGACGAGGAATATTTTTACGTCTTGCATGTTTCGAGGTGCTCTTTTTGAGCGTTCAGGACGATGCCATCGAGACCGCCGTCCAGGTCCCCGACCCCCTCGACAACGGAGACGCCGCTGCCGGCGAAGTAGTCCCGCCAATCCGTGAAGTCGGTCCACCCGGTGACGAAAACGAAATCCAGTCCATGACGGCGGGCGGCCTCGAAGTCGTGGCGGCTGTCGCCCACGTAGACGGCGGGCCGCGCCATGCCGCCCTTCCCGTCGAGCTCGCGGGCGAGAATCCGGTCCTTCGAATCGGGGCTGCCGAAGATGCCCGCGAAGTGGCGGGCGAGCCCCCGGGCCTCGAGCACGCCCTGGACTTCCTCCTGCATGCCGCCGGAAACCACGAACACCAAGGCGCCTTCCCCGGCAATCCGCGCCAGCAGATCGGGCAGGCCCTCGGCCTCGGGGGCGGCCATGAGTCCTTCCCGCGACACCTCGGCGAACCGGGCCAGCGCCTGGGCCAGGTCGGCCTCGTAGTCCTCGCGCCCGAGCAGGGTTTCGAAGAGGAAGCGGAACTTCTCGAACCTGGACAGGCCGCCGTTGGCCCGGTGATGGTCCGCGAGCCGGGTTGCCGCCTCCTCCCCGTGGGGCTTGGCGGCCTCGTAAAAGGCCATGGCCTTCACCCGGTTGGAATCCAGGAGAACGCCGTCGCAGTCGAATATCCATGACCTGTAGGGGCCGCTCAGGGGAGGGATTCCGGGTCTTCGGTGCGGCGATTGGTGAAGGGGAATCCCATTCAGGATTCGCCCTCGATCTCTTCGTGGATGTGCTTGACGCAGGAAACCAGGCCCTGGCCCAGGTCGATGAAGGTATTGGAGACCAGCTTGCGGGCGTCGTTGGGGCGATAGGAATACGGGGTCACCTTGTAGTGGCCTTCCCAGGGCTCTTCGGTGAAGGTGACCGTGACCTCGTCGTTGAGGATTTCCTTGACCATCATGATCAGGTCCCTTTTCCGCAGGCGCTCGACGCCGGTGAGGATCGTGTGCTGGTTGAGGAACTGGTTGTCCTCGATGATGTCCACCGACAGCCTCGAGGCGTCGGCGGCGTGGGTGTATTCGCGGACTTCCTCGCCGTCGCTGCGGTGGTGGATGGTGCGGGTCTCGATGGCCTCGCGCAACAGCCGGTAGACGCCGTTGTGATGATCGGCCCGTTCCCCGTAAAGGGACCCGTAACGGATGATGGAATAGGGGATGCCGTAGCGGCGGGAATATTCCTCGACGATCTTTTCCGAGGTCAGCTTGCTGATGCCGTAGAACGAGCCCTTGTCGCTGAAGGCGTAAGCGCTGCTGGCATAGACGTAGCGCTCCAGGGACTTTTCCCGGCAGGCCTCAAGGATGTTGATGTTGCCGATGACATTCTGTTCCATGGTCAGCTTGGGATGGTGGACCGATTCGTCGATGTCGGCGAGGCCGGCGAAGTTGTAGACGACGGTGGCCCGGCCCAGGGCCTTGCCAACGGCGGCGGGGTCCATGATGTCGCATGTCATGAACCCCTGCCCCCCCGAGAGATACGGCGAATCCTTGACGTCCGCGACCATGACATCGTAGCCGCGGTGGGTCAGCTCGTCGGCGACGTAGCTTCCAAGGAAACCGCTGCCGCCAAAAACAACGACACTTTTCATTGCTCGAAATACTCTTTCAAGTGGTGGATGGCGCGAAGCCCCATGGCGATCACGGCCTCTTCGGCGTTGCCGCCGATGTGGGGCGTGCAAAACAGGTTGGGCAGCCTTAGGAACTCCTGGTCCGCCGGCGGCTCGTCGGCGAAGACGTCGATGGCGGCGCCGGCGATGACGCCCCCCATCAGCGCCTCCTTCAGGTCGGCCTGGTTGACGATGGGGCCCCGGGCCGTGTTGATGACGAAGGCCGTGGGCATCATCCGGGCCAGCGTATGGCGGTCGATCAGATTCAGGGTCAGGTCCGTCAGCGGCGTGTGCACGGTGATGATGTCGGCGGTCTCGAAGATCTCCTCCTTGGTGGCGTGGCGGACGCCGAATTCCCGGCAGAAATCGCTTTTGTCTATGATGTCGTTGCCGAGCACGTCGCAGCCGAAGGGCTGCAGGAGCCCGACGATCTCACTTCCTGTGTGCCCGAGGCCGATGACGCCGACGGTCTTGCCGCTCAACTGGATCCCGCCGTTCTTGTTCCAGGCGCCTGACTTCAGGTCCATGGACGCCTGGTACAGGTTGCGGGCCAGCGCCAGCATGAAACAAAGGTCCATCTCGGCCACCGAGCGCTTGTTGGTGCCGCCCGTCCAGCCCACCGCGACGCCCCGGTTCGTGCACGCATCCAGGTCCAGGTTGTCCAGCCCGACGCCGAACTTGGAGACGATTTTCAGGTTCGGACAGGCGGCCAGCACCTCATCGTCCACCGGCTCCAGGCCGAGGACCAGACCATCGGCGCCGGCGATGAAGTCGATCAGGTCGGACTTGGAGAATGTCCGGCCCGCGTCGTTGAACTGGGCGCCCGGAAAATCGGCGAGCAGCGCCTGGCGCAGCTTGGGATGGTTTGAGAACGAAGCCGACGCACCCTTAATCAGCATAGCGGGCCATCAGTGCGTCCTTGCTCATCCGTCTGCGCACGCGCTCCAGGTCTTGGGGCGTGTCGACGCTCAGGGTCCGGTGTTCCATGGGCACCATGCGCACCCGGCCCCCGGTCTCGATGACCCGAAGCATGTCCACGGATTCGATCATCTCGAGCGGGGTTTGCGGGGTCTCGTTTAGGCGCAAGAGATAGCCTCGCCGGAAGGGAATGATGCAGACCTGCTTGAGCATGGGTAGGTCGCCGTCCCAATTCCTGCGCGACGGGATCGGTTCGCGCGAGAAATAGATGGCGTCGCCGTTCCCATCGACGACCACCTTGACTTCGTTGGGGTCCTCGAATTCCTCGGCGCTGGCGATTGGGGCGACCCCGTTGGCCACCTCGATGGACGGGTCTTCCTCCATGGCCCCGATCAGGGTGTCGATCATGTCGGGATGCAGCATCGGCTCGTCGCCCTGCACCAGCACCACGATATCGTGGCGGGCGCCCGTGTCTTCCTCGATCTTGAGCATGGCCTCGGCGATCCGGTCCGAGGCGCGCTCGTGGGTGTCTGCGGTCATGATGCAAGGCGCGCCGATGGAGTCGGCGTAATCCCGGATTTCTTCGTCGCAGGTGGCGATGTAGACACCGTCGAGGGAACGGCTCATCCCGGCCCGGTAATAGCAATGCCCGATCATGGGGACGCCCAGGATGTCCGCCAGCGGCTTGCCCGGGAAACGGCTCGACGCCATGCGGGACGGAATTATGGCAATGGTCAAGCGAGGTCCCTGATGGCGGCAAGATGTTCGCGGCAGAAGGTGTCGAGGATGCGGATATCCATGCCGTAGCCGATGAAGGTAAACCCCTCCTCGATCCGGAGCTTCAGCTGGTCCAGGTCGGGATCGACGATGTGAATGCCGCCGGGCATGTTGGAGGCCATGCCCGCGTCGCGGATGCGGCCGACGGCGGCCACGACATTCGGGTGGCCGAAGTCGCCGGCGACGCCCAACGACGCGGACAGGTCATAGGGGCCGATCATGTAGCCGTCGACTCCAGGGACGGAGAAGATCTCGTCGATGGCGCCGACGGCGTCGATGTGCTCGATCATGACGATGACCACGGCCTCGTTCCCGAGCCATTCCTTGTAGGCGGGAAAGGCGGCGCCGTATCCTTGCGCCCGGGCCAGGCCGACGCCGCGGGCGCCGAGCGGCGGGTAATATACGGCGCGGACCGCTTTTTCGGCATCGGCGGCGGAATTGACGCAAGGGACCATGACGCCATGGGCGCCGGCGTCCATGACGCGCTTGATCAGGTCACCGTCATTCGAGGTCAGGCGTACGATGGGCGCCGCGCCGGCGAGGTCGATGGCCTGCAACATCTCCTGGGCGTCCCGGAGCTCGATGACGCTGTGCTCCATATCGATCACCAGCCAATCGAATCCGGCGCCCGCCATGATTTCGGCGACCGCCGAATGTCCGAGGGTGATCCAGGAGCCGATGGTTAACTGGTTGCGCCCGAGTTTATGCTTGAGGCCGGCCGTGCCGTTCATTGATCCGTCTCCATGGTCCTCGGACGGCGCCGGTCGGGCGCTGCCCGGGGGGGTCGCTTATGAGTGTCTGGGATTTCGGCGTCAGGACGCCGGGAGGAAACTGTCCGCGGCAACGCGTTCTTCGTAACGGCGCCGGAAACCGGCGGCTTCCCCTTTCTCGTAGGTGGCGAAGCGGACGCCGGCGCCGTCCGCCATGGCGACCAACTTTTGCGGATAGTCGTCGGGGAATTTCATTGAAACCGCCTCGGTGCAGATGAGTTTGTTCACATTCGGATTGGCCAGTTCCTCCTCAATGGCGCGCCGCTTGACGCTGGTCCAGTACCCATCCGCCGACGCCCGTCGGCAGGCGCTCCAGTAGGCCACGAACTTGGTCTTGTCCCGAGGCGTGGCGGCAATGGTATTGAGCGCCAGGTCCTCGGCCGTGACGCCGGCGAGGAGTTTCCCGGGCAGGGTTGACCGATGAGGCAGGCAGAAATCGAAGGCCAGGAAATCGCCGGGCTCCAGATTCACCATGGTCCCGCGAAACCGCATGCCGATGATGTCGAGGAGATTTTTCGCCTTGTAATCCAGGTTGACGTTTCCCGTCTTCAGGGGCCAGCGGTGGCGTCCCGGGACGATGTCCACGCCGCCGCCATAGGCCTCGGTGTTCTCCTGCAAATAGAGGCCGCATTTAACGACACGGTGGCCGGGGGCATAGAGATAGGCCTGCTTGCCTTCGCCGCTGGAGTCCCAATGCCAGCCCGGATTCTTCCCCCCCCCGGACAGGCCGACCTGGTTCTTGGCCACCACCAAGTCGGAAAACATGGTGAAGCGGGGCTCCAGGATGACCTTCAGGGCCTGGACTATCCTGTCGATGAAGGGCAGGCGGTGGATTTCGGGCGTGCCCAAGGAGGTAAGCGGCCCCAGTGTCTTGACCCGTTGGCCGGACCGGGCCTCGGCGTCGTCGAACATGCCGAACAGGCGCCGACGCAGCTGGGCGATCTCGCCTGGGGCCAACACGCCCTTGAGGTGGATGTAACCGTATCGGGCGAAGTGTTCTTCCAGTCCCTCGGTCATCGGCCCTTATCCGTCGGCGGCGGCCTCATGGGCGGCCGGGGACTCGCCTTCCAGGGACCGCTGGTTGCGATGCCAGATCTTCTCGTAGGCGTCGATCTTCCGGTAGTCGAACTGGAGCATCATCTCGCGCAGGCCGACCAGCTCCACCGCGTTGAAATTACGCGAGATGGTGGCGGATATGGAACTGGCGTCGCCCAGGTCCAGGATGAAGGCCTCCAGGTCGCCTCCATACTGTTCCATGATGGACTCGCGGTTGACGGAGAACCATTCCGAGCCCGGATAGGGGGTGGCGAAATGGGGTTTGACCACGATTCCCAGCTCTTCCCAGGCGGCCATGTTCTGGCGGATGGACTCGAAGTCCTCTTCGGGGAAACCGATGATCTGGTTGGGGATGGGCCGGATGCCCGCTTCCAGGGTCCAGAAGAAGCTGCGGATATTGGTTTTCGGCGTCGCCCCCTTACCGATGGTCTTCATCACGTGGGGAGCAAAGGTTTCATAACCGTAGACCAGGTGCGAGCACCCCGCCCGGCGCATGGTCGTGAGCACCTCTTTCGTGCACAGCGTGGCGTGGCTGGTGCCCGCCCAGTGGATGCCGGTCCAGCCCTCGACGTTGCCGTCCTCGTCATAGGTGTATTCCGGCGCCAGGCCGTATTCGTGCCACAAGCGGCAGATTTCGTTCATCCAGGTGCGTCCCGATGACTGGTCCATGGTCATCAGGTTCTCGTCCAGGAAGACGATGAAGTTGACGCCGTAGGTGTCGTGCGCGTGCTTGGCCATGCGGACGATGTAATCCGGGCTGTGATAGCGGATCGTGCGTGTATAGGCGCCCGGCTCGTCGAAGGCCACCCGGACGCCGCCGTCCGCTTCCGTCTCGTAGCGCATGTCGCCGGCGATGCCTAAGTGATAGCAGAACCGGCAGATCAGTGAGCAGCCGTAAGAGGCATTGATGTCGAGCCGCCGCGAGGCCAGCATGCCCTCCTCCGAAAACAGCATCTCGCTGTTCGGGAAGTAGACCTCCTCCAGCGGGAACAGGTCCCAGGCGGGATAGGGCAGCCGGTCGAGATCGTGGATCAGGGCCCGCTGGCTGGCCATCACCAATTCGCCGTCCTCCTGGCGGGAGATGGTGCCCGGGATCATGAAGAAGTCCCGCCTGCCCGTGTCCACCATCTCCAGGATGTCGGGGAAGGTCTGGAAGGCCTCGCCGATAACGCCGACGTCCACCTGGCCCAGCCATCCCATCATCTCGTGGGGGAGCGAGGTGAGCACCCCGCCGCCCAGCACGATGAGGGCGCCGGGGCGTTCCTCCCTGGCCGCGCGGACGATCTCCTTGATGGAGCCGTAGGCCGTCGTTATCCCGCCCAGCGCGATCACGTCCCAGTCGTCGGCCCTAAATGCCCCGCGCAGCACGTCGTCGCCGGCGCGCCAGGCATTGGCGTCGTAGACCTGGACCAGATGGCCCTTGTCCATGGCGATGGAAGCGAGCAGAGCAATGCCATAGGGGACGTGCCGGGGGACGTCTTCCTCGCGGACGACCGGGTTTACGAACAGGACTTTTACCATGTCACTCCGTTGGCCTAGATCGCCCCTGCCTCAGGCGAACGCCTCCAGGAACTCCTCCAGGGGGAGGAAATCCAGGGATTCTCCGAACAGGATGCCGCCGCCGGTGCAGTTGTAGGTCCTGCAGTCCGCGTCGGCCGCCAGCTCCAGGAACGATTCCTTGTACCACATGTAGGCGGGATCGGTGAAAAACCAAGTATCCGTATGGGGATTGCGGACGCGCATGAAGATGGACTCCAGGTTTTCCTCTCCCACCAGGTCCACCGCCTCGCGGTAATACTGGGTGTTCAGGTAGGGGGTCCCGTCGTAGTAGGCGAAGTCCATGCCGGTCAGGGCCACGTGCCGGATTCCGAGCACCGCGTCGGCCATCATCCAGCACGCGGTTCCCACGTTGCCGCCCGCGTTGACGGCGGGCAGGCCGTTCATTTCCTGGAGCTTCCAGGTGACGCCGCCCTCCTGGTCGGGGTCGTCCCACATGGGGTTCCACCAGTAGATTTCCATGCCCACGGCCAGGACACGGTCGACCACCGCCGGGGATACGGAAGTGCAGACCGCGATGCGCATGTGCTTGCCGTTCCGGTCCAGGAGCTCGATGATCTCCCGGTTGGCGGCGATTTCGTCGGCGAAGCTTTCGTCCATGTCCTGGCGGCGGAAGTAATCGTCGGCCTGGAGGGCACCGGGCTTAAGCCCGGGATTGCCGAACCAGCGGAGGATCCGGGACGCATGCGGGTCCAGGGTGAGGGTGAGGTCCGGCACGATGCCGTTGCGGAGGCAGTAGAATAGGGAGCTGTCGGTGGCGATGACGGTTCCCCGGTACTTACAAGCGGCGATCAGGGCCGCCGGGTCGTTTCGCTTGATGCTCGGTCCGGCGGCAATGACGATGGCGCTTTCGCCCTCGCCTAGCCGTGCGCCGCGGAGTTCCGCCAGGGAACGGCCCTGGCCGAGGCGGTCGGCGTTCCGCCTGGCGTTGTCGACGCCCATGCTTCCGGTGCGCTCCCAGGTGAGCGCCGCCATGCGGGCGACCAGCTCATGGCCCAGAGCCCCGGCCCCGTCGCCCGGGTCCGCGGGCTTTACTTTTCGTCCTGGCTCCACTTGACCTTTTTCTTGGATACGAAGGCGATGCTGCCTCCGAGGCGTTTCATGGCCTTCCGCTCGAACCTTTGCTCCAGGTCGTCGGCGGGTTTAGCCTCGTCGGCCACGACCTCGTTCTTGGGCGTGAAGTTACCTTTCAGATATGACGGCATGCCGCCCTCCTTATCCGCGATCTAAACGAGATGACATGATAGCCCGGGCCGTGAGCAGGTCGATTTCGCTATCCACGTCCACCGAACGCTCGGGCGGCATGACGTGGGCCAGGGTTTCCGGGGTGAAAAACGTGGTGTGTTTCCGGAACCATGGGACCCGCGCCACGAAAACGGCCCCGTTGATGACGTAGGCGCTGGGAGGGTCCTGGCGGGGGACATCTTCCCCATCGATCAGGGGGAGCATTTTCCCGCCGCCGTCGAGACGGAACATCCAATAGGGCGATTTTCCCGGTTCGCTGACCGTGATCGCGGCCGGCGCGCCGGCCTCGGCGCAGAATTCCAGGCAGGCGTCGATGTCGGCGGCGGTACGCAGGGGCGAGGTCGCCTGCAACAGGACCAGATAGTCGAAATCGTCCCCGATGGTGTCCAGGGCATGGATCAGGGTGTCCTCGATCCCGGCTGAATCCCCGGCCAGCCCGTCCGGGCGGCGGTACGGGACCTCGCAGTCCCTGCGCCTTGCGATGTCCATGATCTCGTCGTCGTCCGTGGACAGGATCAGGCGGTCGATATACCGCGATCCCTGGCCCGCCTCGATGCTCCAGGCGACCATCGGCTTGCCGCCGGCCTCCAGGACGTTCTTGCGCCTGAGCCTCTTGGAGCCGCCGCGGGCCGCGATCACCGCGAGGACTTTCTTGCCTTGGATCATGGGGTCAGGGAGTCGGGGAAGCTCCGGGGGCCGGCCCGCCCATGGGGCACTCAAGCGCGGACATGCGGTTCCTGTTGATGGCCGGTGATCGGCCCGGTCGGATATCCCTCTTCTTCGTTGACGATGATCCTCCGCATCATCGAGGTGTTCATGTAGCGGAAGAAATTGAAACTGTCGCGCCGCTTCTGAATCTGGTCGCGCTTCATGGCCGAGCGGACCGTCTTTTCATTGCGCGGAACGAGCATGAACCGCCGGTCGTCCTGCAGGCCGTAGTCCCAGAGCGGCCTTTCGTAGCCATCCCTGATCCAGCCGGGAACGTCGTATCTGGATTCGACCGGAATTTGGCTTTCGAAAGGCTTGTTCGGGTTGACGATCATCTTCTTGGAAAGGGAGAAGAGCTCCTCGGCGATATGCTCGAAGCTTTCGCGTTCCCCGCCGGGGTAGAGCTTGACGATGGCCGAGTGAAAATCCCCGAGGAAGGCGTGGTCCTCATCGTTGAAGAAGGCTTCTATGATGAAGGAATAGAGCATCCGGTGTTTGCACAGCGAGACAATGGTCTCCCGGTCGCCATCGGCCTCTTTGATGCGCTTTTGGACATAGCGGGAGAGCTCTTCCTCCGAATCGTACAAGCCATGGGTATATTTCTCGATGTAGCGTGCGGTAATTTCCGAAACGGTGGGATAGGTTTCCGGGTTGTCGAGGAGTTCGTCGAGGATGTCTGTCGTCGGTATGCCGCCATTCAGGGCATGTATCAGCATCTCGCGGGCGTAGCCGTAATAATAGGACATCTTCAGCAGGAACTCGTAGGCGAGGAATCGTTTCCAGTCTTCGTGGGAGTAGTAATTGGATTCAACCGCGATCTCGTCGAATTCGATGCTGGTGAAATCGTCCGAAATGGTGATCGCATTCTCGGCAAACATGAATTTCCCGCGGTAGCCGTGCATCTCCCTGTATTCCGGGCGGTAGAGGTCGGAGCCGGGCAACAGCCAAAGGACATTGATGCCGATGGAATCGAATCGCATTTCCATGGTGGTGTTGATGACGTCCTTCATGGAGCTCAACGTTTCGCCGGGCAGCCCGAAAATCAACTCGGTCGCGGTGGCGATTCCGTTCTTGCGCGCATAAGCAAGGTTTTCCAGGGCCTCGGGTTCCGTTGCCGAGGTGCGCTTGGTTTTCTTTAGGACCTCCGGCGTGGTGGTCTGAAGGGAGATGCACATCAGCATGAGCGGCTTGAGGATCATGGCCAGGCGGCGCGTCCGCTCCGACAGCCTTTTCGCGGAATAGGCCTTGAGGCCCACCGGGTAGTTGTATTCGTCGTAGGACTTCCTGATGTAGGCGCCGAGTTCCACGTCGTGCTCGATAATGCCGAAATTGTCATCGGACAGCCTCAGGAAGCGGTGCTTCGCGTTTACCCGGAGGTAATCGATCTCCGCCACCAGCCTGTCGTAGGGGAAATGGCGGACTTTTCCGCTTTGGGAGCCCGAGACGCAGAATTTGCACAAGTAAGGGCATCCCCGCACGTTCTGCAGGATCGGCATCAGGTTCGGGTTTTGCAGAAGATCGTCGAAGAGCCCAGTGAGGTACGGCGATGGGATGTCCTCGAGGTCGCGCACGATGTTCGTCGGACAGCCCATGACAAGCTCGCCGTCCACCAGGGAGCGCACGCCGTCGATGGGGATTTTCTTGATCGTCTCGACGAGTCCCGCCGAATGGCGGTGCTCGAAGAGGTTGTCGACCAGGTCCGCGAAGGGATACTCGCCGTCGCCGTAGACGACCGAATCGATCTGCGTGTATCGGGAAAGAAAAACTTGATTGTCGTTAGGGTTGATCTCGGCATTGGCGGGGTGCGAGTCTCGTATGGCATTGATAGCAGTGGCTTCGTTCATTGAGTTCAGGCAGCGATGGCGATGACGGCACAGGGATTGATGTTGTCGTTGGCCGGTGTGTCGGTTGCGCCGATGATGGCCTTCCATGCCCGGTCGAAGCGAGCGGATTTGATCAGGGCGCGGAAGGTCAGCACAGCCTGTCCGCCGGCGATCCGCCAGCGCATGCCGGAGCGCTTCATGCGCTGGGTCACCAGGGTCTTGTTGGCCGCCTCGACCACGCCTGAGCCGATGGCGACGCTCTCTGCCTTCAGGGCGTGGTAGCGCATGCGCTGGCGGTGCTTGCGGAAGAAGGCGAGTTCCCGTTCGATCTCGGCCCGATCCGGCTTTGCGCTATCACGAAGGTGGCGCAACGCCCGGATCACCTTGTCGACGCCGCAGGGGTCGTGACGCAGAACCTCGCGGTACCTCTCGAACCAGTCGGAGGCCACCGCATGGTCGGATGCCGTTCGGAGATGTTCGCAGGCATGCCAGAAGTCGATAACCTCGGTTTCGGGCGACAGGGTCTCCAGGAAGGTCCAATTGTCGGCGGCGCCGTCGGCGATAGCGACGATCCTGACGTCGGGGCGCAGCTGCCTGATATGTGCGACTTCGCTTGCGAGCTGCGCCTTCAGTGTGACCTTGCCGCTCTCCGGCATGCGGCCGAGATAGAGGGTCTTCAGACGCTCGCCCCTGGCGTCATGGAAGGAAACCGTGCCGCAGGCGGCCTCGCGCCAGGAGGCCTCGGCGCGGCCGTCCTCGCCGGCCCGCAGCGGCACCATGACGCCGTCGAGCGACACCGAGGCGCTGACCGCCTCGTGCGGTACGCCCTCGGCGTCACGGATGCTGTCCAGCGTCTCGGGGCCGAGGGTCTCCCCAGCGCTCGTGCATGGTCCGTGTCAGGCGCTGCAGGGTGCTCACCGACGGCGTCATGCCGCCGATCTTCGCAAAGAACGCCGCCGCTTCCCGCGCCGTGCAGTGACCCATCATCAGCAGACCGAGCTCGGCCGCCGGCCGCGTCAGGTAATCGTCGACGAGGCCCAGGCTCTCGTCGACCGGCACCGGCGATGCCCCGCTCGCGCCGCTGCGGTAACGCGCTCGCCGGTAGGTCAGCGGACCGAGCGAGGTCATGATCGTCTTCGCCGTCACCGCGACCCGGAACCAGCTCTGCCCGTCCCGCTCGATCCGGGACGCGCCGTCGTCCCGCTTCTCGATGACGGCGCCCAGAAGCTCACAAGCGAGCGCGTTCATGGTCTCACGCACTCGCAACTCCGCCTCCTCGAACGCCTCGGGACACGGGTCCGGGCAAAACTGCTCGTGACAGACTGCGACCACCTGGGCGACCGCCTCGGCGACCCGGGCAGGCACGCCGGAAAGATCGATGGACGAGGGTGCCGGAGAGCGGGATACTGACATGGGAACGCTCCTGATGTTGGGCTTCACCACACAGCATCCTAGCGTCTCTTGCGGTACGGAGCGTCCCCACCTTCCCCCGCTCGGCCCTCGTGACAAAATCCTCCCCTGGGATGGCCGATTGTCACGAAACCCCGTTTCCGGCTGGCCGTTTCGACAGAGAAATCGCGCTACTTCAATAACTTACGTTTGCCATACCAGACCCACACCCCATTGGCGCCGCCCATGACGACGTAACAATCCGGATTGTTGTCCTTGACGAAGCGGGCCGCGTTCAGGGTCAGGTTGAAGTTCCAGTCGTAACTGCCGAATCCGGCGATTTCAGGCGGGGCCTCCAGGACCGCTTCCCGGAAGGTGTCGTAGGTCCGGAAGACCCGGACATCGACCCTGCCGCCAAAACGTTTCCGGCAGTAGGCGCCGATGAACCCGACGCCGATCGGAATCGACTTGTTGTCCATTTCGACCAGCTGGTTTGCCAGGTCGGCCAGGTAGACTCTCATCACTGGGTCGGACATGGTCGGACGGTCTCCTTGAGGAAGCCCCGGAGGGATTCCCTCCACTGAGTGACAACACTAGAAAACTTAAGCGTTTTCGCAATCATGTTGCTCACTTCAACTAAAATTGGTTTCATCGATAGTTTGACAAGGAATAGAAACATCCCGGGAACATCCCGGACGGCGCCAAGCGGCGCCCCCGCCCCAATCCGTGAGGAACCGGAGCAAGGGAGGTGGGCTTGAAGAGCGCCAGGCGTCAGGCGCCGGATACGGCATCCAGGACGATGTCCCAATAGGGCTTGGAGGGAGTCCCCGGGGCCTTGACGTAGGTCGCCAGGTACCGGTCATAGGCGGCGCCGTCGATGGAGAAGGGGTGGCTGAGGTCGGCGGCGTCGGGATCGTCGTAAAATCGCAGCGGCGTGCCCAGTTCCAGGGGCAGGCTGTCGAAGAAACGCTTCTGGTAGGCGTGCCGGCGGTAGATGGCTTCGGTCGCGAACAACATGACGGGCTTCCTGAACATCACCGCGAAGGCGGTGGTGACGCTGGTGTGGGCCAGCACAAGCTTGCTTTCGCCGACGAGGCGGGCCGTTTCCCCGTAAAAGACGGGACGGCCGCCCAGCAAATGGGCCTTGTCCGAATAATCGGCGCGGGGATGGGCGGCGATCACCACCGGCAGGCCCAGTTCTTCCTCGATGCGGTCGAACAGGCGGCGCAAGCCGCCGTAGTACGTGTCCGCGTCCATGGGCCCGGCGCCAAGGACCCTGAATTCCTGTTGGAACGGCAGATACTGGTCCAACATGACCGCCTGGTCCTTGGGTCCTATTCCGCGCTCCTTCTCGCGTTGGTAAATGTCGTAGTCGTGGCAATGGGCCTCGATGTGGCGGGTGCGGGCCCCGACAAGGCTGTTGCGTGCCCGGCCGACGCGGCAGTTATGGACGATGTAATCGGCGGGCCGCACCCCGAACCAGCGGATCGGCGCCCTGGCGATGGCGGAGTTGACGGGGTCCATGCTCCCCGCCCGGGACCAGTAATCGGCGATCCTGCCGGCGGCGCCGTCACCGGCGGCCGACGGGCCGGTGCCCGGAAACGTCCGGGCCATTTGTATCAAATAGGGCGTGCCCGACGCCGAGATCATCTTCAGTGGCATTCGCGTGGCCCGCGACAATCCGTACGACTGTGCCAGGAAGATGATCAGATCGCTTTCCTTCATGGTGTCCACTTCGGCCCGGAGGCCGTGGGAGTCCCGGACCTGGTGGACGGTCACCTCCGGGTGCGCGTAGGCGCGGTCGTTGTCGAGTTCGGGGTGAAAGTAATCGCTGAGGTCGAGGGCCGTCAGGTCGTGGCCGTGGCTAAGGAATGTGTCCAGGCCGTGACGCTCCTGGTCGCGCTCCGTCAGGGGCTGCTTGATGAAATAAAGGACCTTCAATTCGAAAACTCGTGGGGAAACTCGCGGTTGGCCTGTTCCAGGTCGTCGATCTGTCCGATGTCGAGCCAATATTCGCGGATGGGAAAGGCGGAGACCTTCTTCCCATCCCCAACCAGCCGGCGAAAGAGATCGGGCATGTCCAGATGGACGTTCGGCGGCACCGTTTCCAGGACCTCGGGCTCCCCAACCAGCCGGCGAAAGAGATCGGGCATGTCCAGATGGACGTTCGGCGGCACCGTTTCCAGGACCTCGGGCTCGATCACGTAGATGCCGGCGTTGAAAAACCGGTGCACCGGCTTTTCCTCTATGTTGAGCACGCTGCTCCCTTCCAGGCCGACCACGCCGAAGGGTACCTGGAAATCATACTCCCGGACCGTCATGGTCGCCTGGGCGTCCTGGTCTTCGTGAAACTCGAGCAGGCTGCGGAAATTCACGCTGGTCAGGACGTCGCCGTTCATCACGATGACCGGCAGCGTCGGCCTTCCCGGGAGCAGCCCGATGGCGCCGGCCGTTCCCAGGCGCTCGTCTTCCTCCAGGTAGCGGATGTCGGCGTTCCAGCGCGATCCGTCACCGAAATACCGTTTCACCATTTTCCCCTTGTAGTTCACCGAGATGTAGAAGCGGCGGAAACCCTGGTGGGTGAACTTTTCGACTATGGTATCGAGAAGGGGTTTTTCCCCGACCTTGAGAAGGGGCTTGGGCGTGCTCTCGGTCATGGGATTGAGGCGGCTGCCGAGGCCGCCGGCCATCAACACCACCCAGTTTTCCATCCATTCCTCGTGGGCGAGGGGATTGTCGAGGACGAGATCCCGGACCCGCCGTTCGCCGTCCACGATGGGCAGGTGATGGACGAGGGCGCCGCGCATGATCTCGATGTGACGGTCCTTGCCGTCGCCGTCGCTGCCGACGACGGGGTTTTTTTTCATGATCACGGTCACCGGGTCCTCGAAGGGCAGGGAGCGCAGAATCCCGCGGCGGACGTCCCCGTCCGTGATGGTCCCCACCAGGCGCTCGCCGTCGTCCACGACGAGACATATCTTGAAGACATTGGCGTCGAGGACCCGAATGGCCTCTCCGATCGTGCCCCGATGGCCGATCAGGTTCGACTTCCAGAAGGGCTCGTCGGACATGCTTATGAACCCCCGCCTGTGGGAATTCCGGTGCGCGCGCGACCGATGAATTTCATGCCGGCACGGGAATGTCGTAAAACCGTTTCATCAAGATATCCGACAAGTCCGCCCCCTTGAGGATTTCCATGATGCGCTTCGACGCGCCGCCGCTCCCGTAAGGGTTGGCCGCGGCCTCCACGGTCCTTGAAAATTCGCCGGACAGGGCCTTCTCGAGGGCCAGGACTATGGCCTCGGCCGTCTCGTCGCAGCCGATGACCGATGCGGCCCGCACCCGGCCCCGTTGCCGGGCGCCGAGGTCGACGGTCGGGACCTTCATGGCCGGCGCCTCGATGATGCCGCTGGACGAGTTTCCGACGACGGCTGCGGCATGCTTCATGGCGCTGAGATAGCGGCGCTGTCCCAGGGACGCGTTCAACGACACCCTGTCCGGATTGCTTGTGGCGTAGTCGTTCCAGGTCCGGGTAATGCTGTCATGCCCGGGGTCGGCGTTGACCCCCGTGACGATGACCTTGTGGCCGGGAAAGGAATCCAGGGCCGAGATCAATTCCTCCACAGCCAGCGCCGAATCACCACCGCCGAGGGTCACCGGATGATAAGTGACCAGGAAGAACCCCTCGCCCAACGCGAGCCCGATGCTCTTTTCCAGTTCGTGCCGCCCGAGCAGCCGGAGATTGAAGACGTTGTCCAGGCCCGGCGCGCCCACGTCGAACACCCGCTCCGGCGCCTCGCCCAACTGGATGACGCGGGCCCGGTGTTCGCCGGTGCTGACGAAGTGCAGGTGCGCCATTTTGGTGATGGCGTGGCGGAAGGCTTCATCCATCGCCCCTTCGGTGGCCTCGCCGCCGTGGATGTGGGCGATGGGGAGGCGGGCCACCATGGCGGCCTGGGCGGCGGCCAGCATTTCGAAGCGGTCGCCGAGCAGCACCAGGATATCGGGCGCCAGCCTTTCGTAGGCACCGGCAATCCCGATCACAGCCAGGCCCATGGATCTCGAGACCTCGGCCGGCGTGTCCCCACCTGCCTCTATGTCTATTCGTTCGTCGATGGTGAAACCGTCTTCCTCGATGGCCTTGTAGGTCTCGCCGAACTTTGGCGACAGATGGGCGCCGGTGACGATCAGTTGCAGGGTCAAGTCCCTGTCGGCCTCGATTCCCTTTATCAGCCAATAAAGCACCCCGTACTCGGCGCGCGAATCGGTCGCTATGCAGATACGGCGCAGCGCGGGTGTTCCTTGAATACGGCGGCAATTGCGGCCAAGGAAGGGTTAGGATTCGGTTCCGGCGTCCTCATCCAGGATCTCGTCCTCGCCGTAGTCTCTTTCCGCCAGGCGCCCCAGGAGCTCCCAGAAGCGCATGGGCGACATGCCCGATCCGGGACGCTTGGCGGTGACGTTCTCATCCGTAAAAGCCTCGCCCTTGCCGATGGTCCTGGCGGCGACGAGGCTTTTCCGCGCGATCGGGGTGTTCTTGATCTCGGAAGCGGCCGGTTCCTTGACGCCGCTGCCGAGGGCCTCCTCCACGGCGCGCACGCCTTCGACCATCGCCTTTAGTTCGTCCGGTTCCAAGGACGCCTTGTGGTCGGGGCCGGGGAGGCCGCGGTCCAGGGTGAAATGCTTCTCGATGGTCACGGCGCCCCGGGCGGCGGCGGCGATGGGGACGGCGATGCCCGGCGTGTGATCCGACAGGCCGACGGGCAGGCCGAAGGCTTCCGATAAGGTATCCATGGCCCGCAAATTCACGTCCTCGAAAGGCGTCGGGTATTCGGTGGTGCAATGGAGCAGGACCACCTTGTCCTTGAGCGTCCCCTGGCCCGCCGGTGAACCGAAGGCTGCCTTGAAGGCCTCGGCAGAAGGCTCGGCGTTGCTTTCAGTGTAACCGAAGGCGAGAACGCCGAGGGCTTGCTCGACTTCCGCCAGAGTCGACATGCCGGTCGAAACAATGATCTTCCTGCCCGACCGCCCGACGGCCAGGAGGTAGGGACCGAACGTGAGTTCCCCCGACGGAACCTTCAGCAGATCCAGTCCCAGGTCCCGGACCAGGAAGTCGATGCTCGGCAAATCGAAGGGAGACACCAAAAATCCGACGCCCCTATCGCGGCAGCGATCCATGAGTCTCGGGAAGCCGTCCCAGTCGAGTCCCAGTTTCCTGATCATATCCAGTTGGGATTCGCCCCTCTCTGTGGTCCGCTTCTGGTATTCGGCCTTGGGCGCGAACCTGCTGGCCAGGTGTTCGGCTTTGAAGGCCTGGAACTTGACCATGTCGGCGCCGGCGCCGGAGGCCACGTCGATCATCTCCAGCGCCCGTTCCAGGTCCTGGTTATGGTTGACCCCGACTTCTGCGATGATGGTTGTATGCATGGGCTGGCTCTTCTATTTCGACAACTCAGGGCAATGTCACCGGATTGATGAATCGCCGATCAGCGATACCATTCAATCCTGATTTGCTCTAGGAACGACGCATGTCTTCTCCCGAGACCCTGTTGGAATTTCCATCCTTTCCGTTATGGAAAGGGCTTGCGGATACGCCAGGGGGCGGCAAGACCCTCCCTTTCAGCCTCGGGTGGGACAGCCGGGGCTTCATCCGCCAAAACACCTCCGACTCCCTCAGGCGTGACATCGTCGCCGCCTACGCAGATGACGATTATGATTTCATAACCGCGCCGCCTGGCAGTTCACGTTGGGGAAACGTTAGGGGCGACGAGCTGGTTTCCTTTGCCCTCGGTGTCATCGGCGGGGAGAGGCGGGCGAACATACTCGAAATCGGCGGCGGCGGCCTGTATATCGCCGAAAAACTGATCCGCGAGGGTGTCGCTAAAAAATACACGGCCGTCGACCCGGCCCTTGCCGGATGTCGCCCCGCGGTCGACGGGATTACCGTCATCCCCGGCTACTTTGGCGACGTTCCCCTGGAAGCGGACAGTTTCGACGTCGTGCTTTCGTCGAGCTGCCTGGAACACGTGGAGGACCCCGTATCCTTCCCTGCGGGGAATAAGCGAAGCGCTGAAGCCGGCCGGTGGCCGGGCCGGTCTGGCATTCCCGGATGTGGAGCGGCAGTTGGCCGTCGGCGATCTCAACGCCTTCCTGCATGAGCATCTCAGCTATTTCACCGAATCGGCGGCGCGCCGGCTGATGGAAACCTGCGGTCTGTCGGTCCTTTCCTGCGAGAAGCCGAACGACGGTTTTTGCTTCATCTTGGAGAAACGCCCGTTCTCCTCGATTCATTCGGGTGGCGAAAGACCAACCTTCGATTATGCGAAGCGTTTTTCGGATAGCCTGGAAGGGTCCGCGACCTCATCGCCGCCGCGTCGCAAGGCGGCCGGGAGGTGGGAATCCACGGCGCCAACAACGGCTTGAACAACCTTTTCTTCCTTCTTGGCTTGGACGATGTCGATGGAATTTTCATCTTTGACGGCGACGAATCGAAAGCGGGGCGCTACCTCCCGTATTTCCCCGGGCCCGTGCGCCATTCAACGGATCCGATTTACCGGCGCATGGACACGGTCCTCGTCGCCGCCACCACGTTCTTCGCACCCATCGAAAAGATTCCTGACCGAGGACCTGGGCTTTCCACCACACAAGATAGGTCCGCTGTTCCCGCTCGCTCCTTAGTTCCCCGCCATTCTGCGCAGGCCCTGGTCGAGTGAAACCCGTGGGCGGTATCCGAGCCTGGTCCGCGCCCTGGTCACGTCCAGGCCGAAACGGGTCATGGCCTTCCGCTTGGCGGGGTTCGGGCCTATGGCGACAGAACCGGCGCCGGCGGCCCGCACACAAGAGCGGGCGATATCTTCCACCGTCACCGGCTCGCCCGAAGCGATGTTGAAGGTTCCCCAGGCTTCTTTTTCCAGGGCGAGAATAGCCGCGCGGCCGACATCCGAGGCATGCACCATGTCGACCCTGTCATCCGCCGGCGGCGACAGTTCAATGACTTCGTCATTCGCCGCGGCGGCCAGGAACCCGGTGATCATCTTGCCGTCGGGCAGGCCGTCGCCGTAGATGGCCGATGGCCTGAGCACGCAAACGCGGAGCCCTCTTTCGCGTAGGCTTTCAAACGTCTGCTCGGCGACAAATTTAGTCAGACCCTAGCCCCCCCCTCCGTCGGGGGAGGTTGGGGAGTCCTCGTTCAGGCCGGCGAGGCCGGGACGGCCGGAATTTTCAGGCTCGGCATAGACCGTCGCGGAAGAAATGAAAACAACCGGGATGTCGTTCTCCAGCGCCCATTCGCCGATGTTCAGGCAGGCCCGGACGTTGGTGTCGAACAGGTCCTGCGACGTAAGGTCGATGCCGGCCTTGGGGACAAGCGCACCCGCGTGGATGATTGCGTCGATGCGCCCAAACAGGGTGCTCATGGTTTCGAAGTCGAGCCATTCACGCAAATCCCACCGGATCCATTTCCCCGTCTCCGGCAACCGGTTCGGTCGGTTTCGGCCGCAAGCAAGCACGGAGACCTCCGCTTCGAAAAGAGCATCGACCAAGGGCTGGCCCACCATGCCGGTCGCGCCGGTAACGAGCACCTTGTTCAAAACCATGGATGGACCGTTCCCCGGGGAAGGGGCGGAGCCAGGTTACCGGCCATGGCGCCGTCGATGAACACTTCCTCTACGTATCGCAAGACGACACCCCGGCGGATTTCCGGTGGCGGAAGTTTTTCCCCGAGCAGGAAAATCCGCAAGGTCATTTCAGGCTCATTGAAGCCGAAGTGGGCGCGGACCGCGGTGGTTCCCGACAGCCGGGCGTTGATCTCGAAAGGCACCGGCCCGTCCTCGCCCATCATGAGTTGGACGTTTATCGAGCCCATGACCTGAAGTTCGGCGCCGATGGCCATCAACAAGGGGATGCAGGTCGGTGAATTCTCATCGACTTCTATGTGCCACGAGGTTCCCGCGCGCATGGTGCGCCGCGCGGTAAAGAGTCCCAGGATCGTGGCCGTCGTCCGTCTTGAAGATGCTGCAGGTGTATTCGTCGCCAAGCCCGGATCGGGGCAGGGTTATCACTTTTTGCAGGGTTGGCAGGGACACGCCTGGAAAAAGAAACCTGAGCCGGCTTTCGTCCTCAACCACGTACACCTGACGCGATGTGGTTCCCCGGCGTGTCTTCAACATCACCGGGTAGCCCTAATCCTTGGCCGTGTTCAACGCCGACTCGAGGTTTTCTGGGATCGCCGTCTCGGCGTAAGGCAGGCCCCGGCGGCGCAGGAACTCAGCCGTCAACCATTTGTCGTCTGCCATTCGCACCGTTTCCGGCGGCGACACCACCACCAAGGCTCCCGTTTCCCTTTCGATGACTTCCTTGTGTTCGGAGAAAAAGACGAGGTCGAACTCGGAACCGATCAAGAGCGCCTGAATCCCGTTTTCCACCAGCGCCGAAACAATGGCCTCCAGCGATCCGTCATTCTCGACCGGCGGCAGGATCAAGGAGTCATCGGCCCGAAACAGGCCGACATTCAAGGGCGCGATATCGCTGCTGATGATGTGAACGGCAAGTCGCAAAAGCGAATTGCCTTCATGATGCCCTGGCCGACGCCGCTGCCGGCACCGGTTACGAGTGTCCGGATGGTGCGCAAGCCGCCTAGGATCCTTCCAGGGCCCTAATGATCGCGCCCAGTTCATCGACCGAATGGGCGTTGGAACCCAGCGTGACGGACGTCCCGGCCTCCCGGCACATGGCCAACATGCGCCACGGATCCGGGTGGTAGTGGGAATTGATATCGAAGGCGACGCCGAATGCGGCGGCCCGTCCCATGAGGGCCGTGATCCTGTCCTCGGACGGCACTTGGCCGTATCTCCGATACGACATGCCGAAGGGATGGCCCAAAATATCGATAACAGGGTTGGCCAGCACTTCCCAGGACAGGCGGAATTCCATGTCCACCGCCGTTTCCGTGTCTACTTCGTCGAATGGAATTGGCGCCCCGTTCTCGGCGGGGAACCGGTGAACGCTGGCCATCACCATGTCGCAGTGCTTGGTGATCTCCTCGCTCGTATCCACGTTGCCGTCGAAGTCGTTGACCTTGCATTCGACGCCGACGTAGGCCCGGCAAGGCCGGTGCGGCAGGGCCCTGACCTCGGCGGCGAAGTCCGGGAACCAGTCGTGGCTGGTTTTCCGCGCGTGTTCGGAATAAAGAAGGCCCTTTAATCCAAGGGCGATGGCGCGTTCGTACATGACGGCGACGCTTTGCTTCCCATCCGTCCAAGAGGTGTGGATGTGAAAATCGACGGCGGGAACGTCGCCGGAGGTAATCTCCCCTGGATCGAAAACGAAAGGGTTTTTCTTTATTTTGGTCATAGAAGTAAACTCCCCGCGCAAGTTCGCTCGGCGCCGGCGTCGGCCGCCACGTCGATCATCTCCAGCGCCCGTTCCAGGTCATGATTATGGTTGACCCCGACTTCGGCGATGGTTGTATGCATGGGCTGGCCTTTCCAGAAGCCGTTCGTGTTCAATGGCGCGGCTGACTCACAAGTACCTGTCGCCGAATTCCCGTCTTTTCAGCTCTTTCGCGGGGACCCCGGCATAGACCCGTCCGTTCCCGATGTTCGATACCACGGCGGCGCCGCATCCTATGACGCAATTCTCGCCGATCCTGATCCCGTTCCTGACCACCGCGCCCGCGCCGATGTAGGAATGGAGCCCGATATGGCACCCACCGCTAACCGTGGACGACGCGGCAAGGGAAACGAAGTCATCCAGGACACAATTGTACTCGACGACGGAGCCAGAGCTTATCACGCAACTGTTTCCAACCTTTGCGTCGTCGTTGATCACGGCATTGGGCAAGACCAACACGCTGTCTCCGAGGGTGACGCCGTCCCCGATTTGCGCCGATGGATGGATAAACGTGGGAAGTCCGTAGTTCCCCTTTTCCAAGGCGCCCACGGTTATTTTTTTTGCGGGTGTCGTTATCGCCGACGGCAACGAAGATATCCACGTTCCGGTGCTTTTCATAAAAATAGTCTTCCCCGACAACGGGGGCGCCGCGGAAGACCGAAATTTTCGGCTGCAAATCCACGTAACCACGGATTTCATGGGTGCCTACAGATTTGATGACCATGGTCACGGCCTTCGCGTGACCGCCACACCCGAAGATGAATATGTCCCGGACGGCGCCCATGTCAGCGTGCTTCGCCAGCCGGGAGGGTCGGGGATTTTCCCGTCCCGCTCATACGATATACCCCGCCTCCGCCCGCGCCTTGCCGAGCCGCTCCCGCCACCACTCGATGGTCAGCCTCAAGCCGTCCTCGAACCCGATCGAGGGCGCCCACCCGGTGGCCTCGCGGAGCTTGGTCGCATCGGCCATCAGGGCCATGACCTCGCTCTTTTCCGGGCGCATACGTTGCTGTTCCTCGACCACCGGTTTCCGGCAGTCGGCGATGTCCCTTATCATCCCTACCGCCTCGCCGATGGTGACCATGCGGCCGCTGCCGATGTTGAAGATCGATCCCGGCTCCCATTCGCCGAGTTCGGCCGCCTTGACGAAGCCTTCGACGGTGTCGCTGACGTAGTTGAAGTCGCGGGCGGGCCGGAGGTCGCCCAGGCGGAGCGTCTCGCAATTTTCGTCCAGGACCTGACGGATCACGGTGCTGATGACCGCCCGCTCGCTTTGCCTGGGCCCGAAGGTGTTGAACGGGCGCAGGATGATGACCGGCAACCGGTAGGAGCGGGCAAAAGATTCCGCCATCTTTTCGGCGGCGATCTTCGTTGCGGCGTAAGGTGACTGGCCTTGCAGGGGGTGGTCCTCGGTGATGGGGGTAAAGAGGGCGCTGCCGTAGGCTTCGCTGGTGGAGGTCTGGATGAAGTGGGAAACGCCGGCCTCGAGGGCCGCCTTCAGGACGTTCGTGGTGCCCTGGATGTTCGTCTGCACATAGGTGGATGGCGCCTCATAGGAATAGGGTATGGCGATCAGGGCGGCCAGGTGGAACACCACCTCCTGGCCCTTGCTCAACTTGATCATCTGATGGGCGTCACGGATGTCGCCACGGACGACCCGCATGGCCTCTCGCGGCTCGGGCGGAATTTCATCCAGCCAGCCCAGGGCGTCGAAGGAATTGTACGACGCCAGCGCCGTCACCTCGGCACCGAGGGAAACCATGGCCTCGGCCAGGTGCGAGCCGATGAATCCGTCGGCGCCGGTGATGAAAACCTTGCGCTTTTTCCAGCTCATGGGACGCTCTGATCCTGTTCCGATGGGTCGGGGGATTTTCCCACGCTACCGCACTCCGGGTGAAAAAACTCACCCGGGACGGAGGGTGGCGCGGCGGCGCGCGGGCGCTTTAAGCGGCGGCCCGTATGGCCTCGGCGGGAAGGCGGACCTTGACCCGCCGCCCCAGGAGGTCGAGAAGAACGATCACCCGATCCTTGTCATCGACATGGTCGAACATGCCGACCTGGTCGTACAGCGGCCCCGAGGCGATGCGAACCCGCTCGCCCTTGACCAGGGAGGCGCTTAGTTCGACCAGGCCTTCCGCGTTCTCCCGCCGCTTGAGGCCGTCGACGACCCAGTCCGGGGCCAGGACCGGCATGTCCCCGGCGCGGATCAGATGGCGAACCCCGATGGTCGATTGAATGGGACGCCAGTGGGTCGAATCCGGATCGAAGCGGACGAACAGATAGCCGGGGAACAGGGGCCTGGCGACCGTTTCCAGGCGCCGGGCGTGGCGTCTGGTTTTCTTGTATCGGGGAATATAGACCTCGTATCCCTGGCGGCGGAGGTGATAGTCGGCCTTCGCCTCCCCCCGGGCGTGGGTATGGACGACGATCCAGCCGGTCATTTCGATAACCTGCCTTCCCGCGAGACGTTGAGCATGGGCGGCGTCAGCACCCGTTCCGCCGGCAGCACGCCACAGAGCCGCTCGAATGCCGCTTGCGGGTCCTCCATCTCGGTGACGATGACCGCGTTGGTCCGCTCCAGCCGCGACAGGTCGGGAACCACGGGAACGTCCGCAAACGCCCGCTTTCCCGATTTCTCGTCGATGATCCCGATCAGGTCGATGTCGTATTCGCCGGCGCAAAGGACGGAGATCTCGGCCAGGTCGGACAGGCCGGCGAGGGCGACGCGCCGCCAGTTCCGGGACTGGCAGTCGGCGTAGATGCTCGAGATTTCGCCGCGGGCCAGGCGGAAGAACAGGAACCCCTGGCTCAGGTATTCGGTGGTCAGCCGGGTCTTTTCCGCGAAGCCCTTGGGCGTCAGGTAATAGGCGTAGCGGTTGGCGGGAATCTGCTGGATCTTGATCAGGCCCTTCTTGGCGCAACGCCTCAGGTAGGCGTTGGCGAGCCCAAGCGCGATCCCCAGCTCGCTGGCCACGGAACGCTGGGTGACCTGGGCGTTCTCGTGGACGGCGTTGAGGACGCCAAGCGTGATCTCACTTTCGTTGTCCGGCATGGCTCCGAT
The DNA here is from genome assembly GCA_965219135.1 of Alphaproteobacteria bacterium. Lineage (GTDB taxonomy): Bacteria > Pseudomonadota > Alphaproteobacteria > VGEJ01 > VGEJ01 > CAYUNL01. Next base: position 36,406 of record CBDCMV010000002.1, read on the forward strand.
TCTCAAGACTCCCGAATCAGTGATGTCCCGGCCGCGCCCCGCCGGCGATTGTCCTTGCCGAGTATTGCCGAACCCGGGAAGGGGATGGCGGCGGCGGGAGGCTTTTTGTTCACGGCGCGAACATTAAATTGTTCAAGGTGTGAACGTCAAGCTATTCCCGGGATGGATTTTTAGGGCTGTTGCCTGGCCCGTTCCCGCGGGGAGGATCGATTAACGGGTTATAAATAAATAGGGTATCCATTTTGCTCTCGTAGGGTCTAGATAAGGATTTATCCCTTGGGCTTTCCGCCCACGAGCTTCTTGTATGGCACGGGCTCGAGTTGCACCGCTTGCTGGAGGAGGCGGTAGAACAAGAGGCCGCGAGCCTTCGAGAGGCGGCGGTTGAAGCGGAAGGTGAATTCGTCGAGGTAATAGTCGAGCTGGGAGGAACGGATGGCGCCATGGTGGATTCCGAGCCACCAGCGATCGAGAAGAGCGGCCACGCGGTGAACGCGAGGCATGACGACGTGGGCCGGGTCGCCGCTGGCGGAAATGTTCCTCGACAGGTGTTCGAAGCCGACGCCCGCGAGACCGCCATAGGCTCGCCAGCCGTCGGTTCGAACCGTCGCGCCCGGGGCCACGGAGGTTTGGACGAACGACACCAGGCTTTTGGCGGAGACGTCACGGACACAGGCCATGCGAATACGACCGGTGCCCCGTCCGCGAATCTCAGCGACAATCGCGACGATCGATTTCTTGTTTGTTTCCCGGCCGACAACGCCTGTTTCCCGGCCCCCGACGTAGGTTTCGTCTACCTCGACATCGCCCTCCAGGAGGTCTCGACCCGGTCGCACCATGGCTCGGCGAAGCTTATGAAGCCACGTCCAGGCCGTCTGGTAGCTGCCGAGGCCGAGTATCCTCTGTAGCCCAAGGGCACTGACGCCATGCTTCTGATTGGTCACGTACCACATCGCCTGAAACCAGAGCCGCAACGGCTTGCGCGTCCCCTCGAAAGTCGTTCCCGAGATCGGCGATGTTTGGCGATCGCATCCACCACATCGAAGCTGGCCCCGGGCAGTCGTCCACGCCGCCGACGCTCCACAGGCCGGACACCGGAAACCATCAGGCCAACGGACACGCAGAAGATAATCCGAACAGGCCGTCTCCGAAGGAAACCACGCATCGAATTCACTCAGCGTGCGTGGATAGTCGATCCCGCCGACGGGCGCCGCCGCTTCCTCGGCCATCCCAATATCTTGTCACAACGAGAGCGAAGTGGATACCCTATATAAATAAAAGTCATTTAGGAGATCATGCCAATGTCCATTGCCAAGTTATGGTTGATTTAGCTTCGTGATGACGTTTGAATGGCGCTTCGGCCTTGGGTGTTGGACGTATACCATGCCCGTGGCTTGGTGCCCGATGATGGCCATATGTTCGTGGACCCGGTCCAGGGCGGCGGCACGGTGAGGGGTTGCTCATGAAAATAATGATCCTCAATCCACCCATGGAGTGGACGGTGTTGGAGAACGCTGACGATGAGGGCGATGCTTTTATCGATACCCACGAATTCGGGCATTTCCCCCCTTGGGCGCGCTTTATGTCCTGACCTATCTGGAGCAGCACACGTCGGGCCACCAGTTTTCCTTCGTGGACTGCGTGGCCGAGCATATCTCCCACCAGGACCTGGAGGGCGTCATCCGCCAGCACATGCCGGACATCGTCGGCATTACCAGTTTCACCACCTCTCTGGTCGACGTTCAGATGGCGGCGCAGGCCGCCCGCAGGGTCGTTCCGCAAGCCCATATCTGCATGGGCGGCCATCACCCGATATCCTTCCCCTACGAGGCGGCCCAGCTACCGGAATTCAATTCCATCGTCGTCGGCGAGGGGGAATACGCCTTCACCGACCTGGTCAAGGCCCTGGACTCCGGAGAGGACATCACCAATATCCTTGGCGTCTACACCAAGGAATCCATAGATAAATTCGTCGGCGTCAACTACGAACGGGACAGGCGGTTTCTGCCGGGCGTCAACGTTCCGGCGGCCTATGTGGACGATATCGACGACGTGCCGTTTCCGAACCGCAACTTCATCAAGCACGTTTCCTATCACAGCACCGTCGGCGTCAGCGACCACCTGGCGACCATCATCACCACCCGCGGCTGTCCCTACCTGTGTACTTTCTGCAACGTCCCCTACAAGAAATACCGGCAGCGGGACTTCGACCTGATCCTGGACGAGGTCCAGGAATGTCTCGACATGGGATACGACGAATTCCATTTCTACGACGACCTCTTCAACATCACGGCCAAGAAGGTCACCGAGTTCTGCGAGGCGATCGAGCGCCGGAAGATGAAGTTCGTGTGGGATTTCCGCGGCCGGGTGAACGCGGTCACCCATGACTCGCTGGTCAAGGCGAAGAAGGCGGGGCTCAGGCAGATATCGTTCGGGGTCGAGACCGGGTCCGACGAAGGCCTGAAGCTCTTGCGCAAGGGCACGAAAATCAAGCAGGTGCGCAACGCCTTCGAATGGTGCCGGGAGCTGGGTATCCGGGCCGTTGCCGACTACATGCTGGGCTTGCCCTTCGAAAAAACCTCGCAGGACATCTACGACAACCTGGACTTCCTGATCAGCCTGGACCCCGATTTCGCCCAGTTCAGCATCCTCAGTCTCTATCCCAACACCCAAGTGTTCGACCAGGCCGTGGAGAAGGGCTTGATCGATCCCGACCGCTGGCGGAATTTCTCCCTGAACCCCTATAAGAACATGACGGTCGATCACTGGTCCGAATTCATGACCGTCGAGGAGCTCTCGGACCTGCACAAGGAATGTTACCGCCGCTTCTACCTGCGCCCCAAGTTCGTGCTGCGCAGCGTCATCGAGACCCGCAGCCTCCAGGAATTCAAGGTCAAGGCCTTCGGCTTGAGAAAGCTGGTTGCCTGAACTTTTCCGGCCGCCCCTGGCATGGGCGGCCGGGCGCCTCACGAAGACCCGATCCCCTCGATATCCCTAGGGCGACTCCGGAGTGATCGCGGATCGGCGGTCCATCGATCCCGATAGCGCTCTACGACGCCATATACGCCGGTGGTCCCGTTTCGCTAAAATCGAAGGCCCCGCGGCATCTCCCCCGCAAAAGGCGTCGGACGTGAAGTATATCCTCAGCGCGTTTCTTTTGCCGCCATTCCCGTTGATCGCCCTCATGGTCATCGGTTGGCTGCTTCGTGGACGCAACCGGCGGGCGGGCGGGATCCTGCTCGCCCTCGGCGCCGCCGGCTCCATCGTCATGTTCCTGCCGGCCGCCGGCAAACTCGCCATACAGCCGCTGATTCATTCGGTCAAACCGTGCTGTTGGTAACGACCGTAAATTTCCCATTTGTAACGACCCAAAAGTTCTCACTTTGGGCTTGTCGCTGAAGGCGTATCGGGCCGTTCTGTTGGCTTTGCCAACAGAACGGGATCGGTGCGCGGATGTACAAATGGGAGATCAGGATGTTGTTGAAGCACTATCTGGACCGGGGCGTCTCGAAGGCGGAGCTGTCGAGGCGGTTCGGGGTGAATCGTCGGACGATCCACAATTGGGTCGATACCGGCCAACTGGACCGGGATCTGGCCGCCGGTGCGCGAGGGTATTCGCCCCGTCCGCCGGTGGCCCACAAGCTGGCCCCCTACAAGGCAATCATCGACGCCCGTCTTGAGGCGTTCCCGAAGCTGTCGGCGAAGCGGCTTTTCGATGAGGTCCGCGCTGCGGGCTACCCGGGCTGCTACTCTCGCGTGAACGACTACGTGCGTGCGACGCGACCGCGCGAACCGGTTGAACCGCTGGTCCGGTTCGAGACGCCGGCGGGGCATCAGGGCCAGGTGGACTTCGGTACGTTCACGCTGCCCTGGGGCCGGCGCCATGCCCTGGTGATCGTCCTCGGCTACTCCCGGCTGCTGTGGCTGCACTTCTATACTCGGCAGACCATGCCGGTCCTGATGGAAGGTCTGGAGAGCGCCTTCGACCGGTTCGGCGGGGTTCCGGAGGAGCTGCTGTTCGACCAGATGCGATGGGGTGGACGCCCCCATCTGACGGCGTCATAAGCACCAGGAAGGAACGCACGTGGGGTGCGTTCGATCAACGAAGGAGGCGTCCGTGGACCGGATTAACATCATTGGCATCGATATATCAAAGAGGAGTTTCCAACTCCATGGGGCAACGGCGGAAGGCAAGCCGGTGTTCGGCAAAAAGCTTTCGCGAGAAAAGTTCCTCGTATTCCTCTCCGAAGCGCCGCCGTGCCTGGTTGTGATGGAGGCCTGCGGCGGCGCGCATTACTGGGGTCGACAGATCATCGCTCTTGGCCACGCGTGCAAGCTGATCCCGCCGATCTATGTCAAGCCATTCCTGAAACGGCAGAAGAATGACAGTAACGACGCGGCCGCGATCGTCGAGGCGGCACAGCGCCCCACCATGCGGTTCGTGGCAGTTAAGTCGGAAGAAGCGCAGGCGGATGCAATGCTGTTCCGCACCCGCGCACTGCTTGTCCGCCAACGCACGCAGACGATCAATTCACTTCGGGGCCAGCTTGCGGAATTCGGCGTGATCGCGGCCCAGGGTGTGGCGGGCGTCGCGGTGATGCGGCTTGAGTTGGCAGAAGTGGAAGAGTCGCTTCCCGAACAGGTCGTGTCGATGGCCAAACTGCTGTTTGAGCAGGTTGCCGCTCTCAGTGAGCAGATCGCCGGCCTTGAGAAGGAGATCTGTTCCCGGACCCGGGCGCGCGCGGACATGAAGCGGCTGATGACGATCCCCGGCATCGGCCCGATCTGTGCGATGGCGCTGCATGCCTTTGCGCCGCCGATGGAGAGCTTCGGCTGCGGGCGCGACTTTGCGGCCTGGGTCGGACTGACACCGCGGCAGCACTCGACGGCCGGCAAGCAGCGGCTCGGCCGGATCACCAAGATGGGGCAGCGCGATCTCCGCCAGTTGCTCGTCCTGGGCGCAACGTCGGTGCTCCGGCATATGCGCAAGCGCGAGGAGCTGGATGATCCCTGGCTGCGGAGGATGATCGCGGAAAAGCCGCCGAAGCTGGTCGCCGTTGCACTGGCGAACAAGATGGCGCGCATCATCTGGGCGCTGCCGGTCAGGAAGGATATCTACCGGGCGCCGGGCGCCAATGTTGCGGAATAACTGCCTGGAAGAGAAAGGGTCTGTTTGGAATTGGAACACCGGGCTTCGCGGACACGCTCTTGAGGGCGTGAGGCGCGGATGACCCCGGTTGGTGCGGTAGGGACGAAAGACAACATAGGGGCAAAAGGTCAGAGAGACGGGGTCGGAAAAACCAGCACGGCGCGCAGGGCTGTCAAGCATACCGCTGAAGCGATTTGGATCCGATCCACGAACACCATATGGGCCCGCGGCGCATGCATGCCGCACTTGAGAGGCCGGACATACGACAGTACCTGACCGCATGTCACGAGTTGTTCAAATTCCTGCTTGCACTGCAGGGGGCGTCCACATACGCGCCGTGGTGCTGTCCGACGACCGCGGGGCCGGCGGCGGCCTGGTGCTGAACGAGGAGTTCCTGCGGTTCGCCGCGCACTGGGGGTTCATGCCGCGCTCGTGCCGACCCTATCGGGCCCAGACCAAGGGCAAAGTGGAGCGCCCGATCCGCTACATCCGCGAGAGCTTCTTCTACGGCCGCTCGTTTGCGAATGACAACGATCTCAACGAGCAGGCCGTGCGCTGGCTGGAGGGCACAGCCAACGTCCGCCGGCATGCCACGACCGGGGAGCGTCCTGTCGACCGCTTCGAGCGCGACGAGCGGGCGGTGCTTCTCCCCTTGGCGAACCATCCCTATCGACGTCTCGGCGCCCGGCATGCTCCGGAGCCCGCGCCGCGGCGACTGCCGGCAACCGTGAAGGTCGAGCGGCGACCGCTTAGTGTCTATACGGAGGCGCTGCAATGAACGCTCCGGCCCGGCGCGACCGGCTGCGGGCAATGCTGGCGGACCTCAAGATGCCGGGCGCGCTGGAGGCCGTCGACGGTATCCTCTCGGACGCCGACGGCGGCACGATCTCGGCGGCCGAGGCCATCGAGCAGTTGCTGAACGCCCAGATCGTGCTGCGCAACAACCGTCGTCTCCAGACCGCCATGCGCTCCTCGCGGCTGCCGGCTGTGAAGACGCTCGATCAGTTCGACTTCGCCTTCCAGCCCAGCATCAAGCGCGAGCAGATCGAGAGCTTGCACGAACTCGGCTTCCTGGACCGCGGCGAGAACGTGATCCTGCTCGGCCCGCCAGGCGTCGGGAAAACGCACTTGGCGATCAGCCTCGCGATCGCGGCGGCCGAAGCCGGCCGGCGCGTCTACTACGGCACGCTCGCGGGGCTGATCGAGTCCCTCACCGAGGCCAAGGCCGCCGGTAATCTGACCCGGCGGCTACGCGTGCTCACCCATCCGGCTCTGCTGGTGGTCGACGAGATCGGCTACCTGCCGGTCAACCAGGACGGCGCCGTGCTCTTCTTCCAGCTCATCAACGCCCGCCACGAGAAGGCGTCGACTGTGCTGACGTCGAACAAGGGTTTCGAGGACTGGGGCGGCGTGCTGGGCGACGAGGTCATGGCGGCGGCTCTCATCGACCGCCTTGTGCACCACTGCCATATCGTCAACATCCGAGGCAACAGCTACCGGATGAAGGATCATCAGAACCTGCTGCAGTCCGGCTCGGATCGACGCAGGAAAAGAGCCGCCGAGTGATCGCCGACTCAAACGGAGACAGGAGCGGTGACACCCGCCCGCTGTGGATAACCGGGTTGTCGCCGCCAGACTCTTGGCGGTCGCTGCGCCAACCCGGTTACCTACAGCTCGACCAAGTCCGTACCCCCAAACACTGCGTCTGGGGGTACGACCGCACCCTCAAAGTGAGAAATTTTCGATCGATAAAAGTGGGAAATTTTCAGTCGCAATTGACACTATTGCCCGGACTGCGCTCCAGGATCGGCACGACCTCGGTCTCGAAGACATCGGCCAGGGGGTCCGGCCGCCGCCGGCCTCGCGGCTCGCTGTTCCGCGTGGCGATGGAGGGGGCGCCGGCAAGCCGGTAGCCGGTGGCCCCGGCTGAAGCCCGCCTTCGCGGCCGCGATGTCGATTGTGTGGGTTTTCTTCAGGGTCATGAAAAGCCTCTTCTGGCGATCGGTGATGTGGCGACCAGGCAACGCTACGCTCTCCTACTCGGGGAAAGCCCTAGCGTATAACCCAACCGGCCGCATATGCCAGAGGCAAGAGGTGGTCGGTCCCTTCGAGCGCGGCGGGGGCCTGAAACTCCAGTTGGGCTACGCCCTCCTTCCGTTCAGGCCCCCGCCACGTCCCATCTCACCCTGATTGACGCTGAGTCTCAGCTTGATTGTTGCGCTATAGACCGGCTCGTCCTGGCCATGTACGCCGTATCGCCGTTGGTGCGAGGCTCTAGAACTGGCGCACGAAACGGAGTTCGGCGCGGGTACGGCTGTAATCATGGCCGGGTAGGAGGGGTCGTTACCGAGCCCCTCCCCCCACAGACCCGAGCGTGCGCGATTGACGCACTCGGTTCCTCACCTGACAGGTTCGCTCAAGGTATTTCGCCATGAGCGCGTGTACGAGACTGACGGCAGGGGATATCGCTTAAGGAGCTCGTTCATCCGGTCCCAGTTCAGACGCCTCAGGCGGCTGCGGCGAGCGAGCCACATCCGCCAGATGCGGGTGACCTGGTAGCGGAACCACTCGAGACGTTTGCCGTTCCCCGTCAGACCATAGTATATGCAGTGGCCCCGGATCACCTTGGCAAGGTGCTCCTGCTGCGCCGCGATCGGCAGGTGCCGATTTCTCTTGCACCAATCGTGCACCGATTTCAGCGCGCGGGCGAAGCGGCCTTTCGCCGTGATTTGGCGAACGACGTCCTTGCCTTGCAGCGACCGTCCCCAGACGTGGGTGAAGCCGAGGAAGTCGAACGTCGTGGCCGACGCCATCCAGTGACGCCCATAGGGACGCCTCCGGCGGAAGTCCACATAGCGCGTCTTGGTCTCATGGAGCGTGAGCCCGTATCGACCGAGACGTTTGCCCAGCGCGTCAAACAGCCGCTTGCCGCTGTGGCGGTCTTCGAGGGCGATGACAAAGTCATCGGCGAATCGCACCAGCTGGCACCGTCCCTGGAGGCGCGGTTTCGCCACGTTCTCGAACCACTCGTCCAGCACATGGTGCAGGTAGACGTTCGAGAGCATCGGCGAGATCACCCCACCCTGAGGGGTGCCAGCCACCGGCTTGTGCAGAGCGCCCTCTTCGAGCACCCCCGCTTTCAGCCATTTGTCGATCATGCGCCTTGCGACGCCGTCCTTGATCCGCAGGTCGAGGAATGACCGGAGGTGGGAGTGTGTGATCGAGTCGAAGTACTTCGAGATATCGGCATCGATCACCCACCGCTGGCGCTGCTCGATGATGCCTTTGCGTAGTGCGTTCAGGGCATCGTGCGCCGACCGTCCGCGCCGGAAGCCGTACGAGCACGGTAGAAAGTCCGGCTCGTAAATCGGCTCCAGCAGCATCAGGATCGCCCGCTGCGCCACCTTGTCTTCGAACGTCGGGATGCCGAGAGGACGTTTCGTGCCGTCCGCCTTCGGGATGTAGTGCCGGCGCACCGGTGGCGCGCGGTAGCCGCCCGACTTGATCCGATCCAGGAGGCTTTCGAGGTTCGCCTCAAGGTCCTTTTCGTAGTCGGCAGCGCTCACGCCGTCGATTCCCGTCGCCCCATCCTTGCGCGTCAGACGATACGCTTCGCGCATCCACTCGCCGTCGATCAGATGGTGCAGGGACGTGAACACCCGGTCGGGATGTTCCCTCGCCTGTTGGGCTATCCACTGCTGTTTCGTGTACGTGTTGGTGGAACTCAGGGTTTCCTCCAGCGTTTCCCATCAGTGGGTCTGTTCAGGTGACGCCCCGCTTCCCTCCAGCGGGTCCCGATGGCCACGGTTCCCCGCCTTCAGCGGTACTATCAGGACGCTACGACTTCCTGCCCTCACATGGCCTTCGGCTTATTGGTTTCGCCAGTCGGCTCCGCGGGTGCCTGCCGGGGTTCGTGTTCGCCGAGGCGCTCCCATCGCCATGCAGACCTGACGGTGGGCCGGGGTCTGGATTGGTCACGCTGGCAATCCCCATTCCAGCGTCCTTGCCCACGGGCAAGGGCAGGATCTCTTCGGGTCCCGGGGGATGAAGAGATGGTTATCCGCTTGTTGGCTTGCTCACCGGAACCGATCCCACCTTGGAGGGATTCTACCGATTGAGGGTGCGTCGCCAATCTTTTCGGAGGGGGCGGAGCCAGATGTCCTTTTTGGGCTGGGCTCGTTTCGTGTGCCTGTCGTAGCGGCCCCGGCCCTGGGTGGTCCCGACGCGGGCCCAGCCCGACGCGCGGTAGACGGCGCCGGTGTATCGCGGGGTCTCGACGAAGGTTTCGATCAGCACGGGAGTGGTGCCGTAGCGCTCGGTCCAGTCGAGGGGCAGGCGGCGGCGCACGATGGCGAGGATGTGCGAGCCGAGGTTGGGGATCTCGATCCAGGGCAATATCAGGAACCTCGGATTATCGACCACGAGCGGGAGGTTCTTCTCACGCTTCTCGGGCGTCCATCCGATGAAGTTGTCGCGCGGGGCGAGCTTCCAGGCGGCGGTGGAGAAGCCGAGCATGGCGACGGGCCAGCCGTTGCGGTCGTGGGCGGCGTAGCGCATCTGGGCGCCGACCATGGTCTTGTATCCGAGGTAGTGGTAGCGGGCGACGAACTCGTTCCAGAGCCTGCCCTCGCGGGTGCTGTGCACGACGGCGCGCATCTCCAGCGGGCGGACCTCGTCGAGGGTCGTCGGCGGGGAGAACAGCGGCGGTTCGGTGTCGGGTCCGAAGACGATGGGCTTCGGCCGGCCCCGTTGCCACCTGGGCGGCGGCAGCTCGATGAGGCCGTCGCGGTGCATGGCGAGCATGGTGACGCGGGCCATCATGTCCTTGAGGCCGCCGTCGGGCTTGAGCCATCCGATGCGCCGGCAGAACTCGATCGACAGGGCCCGGCGAGAGAGCGATGTGGGACACGCGATGAACGCGCGCAGCAGCGCCATTTCCTCAGCGGTGAAGTCTCGGCCGTAGTAGCGGCACTCGACCGCGCCGGTCATCCCGACGCCGTGAGTTCGCGCCGGCGCTCCTCGCTCATCGACCACGGCAGCCAGGGCGACAGGTCGTCCGGCGGTTCGCCGCCGTTCTCCGCGCACGCGGTCAGCCATTCCTTGAGCCAGCGCCGGACGTCGATGCCGTTGATCGCCAGCGTGCCGGCCACCGAGTACATCGTCGCCGTGAACCCGGCGCCTTTCTCGCTGTCGGAGCCGAACGAGAGCCGTCGCCCGATGACCGCGCTGCGCAGAGCGAGCTCGCCGCGGTTGTTGTCCATGGGCACGAACGGCTTGTCGACGAAGACGCATAATCCCTCGCGGTGTTTGACGAGCGATCGCAGCGGCTTGGCCCTGCGCGCCCTGTCCGTCAGTCCGGCCAGTTCCGCTTCGGCGGCTGCGAACAGCTCGTCGACCGCCTTCTTCAGCTTGGCGTGCGCGACGTCGAACGCCGGCGACTGTCGTTCGAGAGGGTGAGCGCGGTCGTAATGCTTCAGCCGCGCATCGTTCAGTCGGTAGATCTCCGCGATCCGCTCGATCCATCTCTGGCACCAGCGCCTGAGCCGCACACGCCCGGCCGCGCAGTCGATGAACGAGCGCCTTTGATGCGCCCAGCACCATTGCAGGATCACCTTGCCGGCGAGCTCGCGGGCCAGTTTCTTGTATGCGCTGTAGCGGTCGCAGACCAGGACCACGATGCCCTTTGTCGAACCGAACAGCTTCATCGCGACCTCGGCGCTACGCGAGGGATCGATGTGGAGAGCGCCAGGCTAACTGGTGCCAGTGCAGCCGGTGAAAGTCCGGCGGGAAGGAGAAGACAAGCCATCACTTCCACCCCGAGTCATGGGCCGCCATCCGCGAGGTTGGGGGTTAAGCGTTGACAGGGGCGCGTGCGGGCAGGGCTATTGAGCACCGAAAGAGATTCATCCGGGATGCCGAGGCTTTTTCATAGGCCGAAGGTAGCATCTGGCCCACCGATATGGCGAGGGGGGGCAGAATCCCGCGGTGTCTAAGAACCCATGCACGTACGTACGCACCGCACCGGGACCTGGGAGGTCTTCATGCCATCCCGCTGTCGTGGCGGGATCGCTAAGGAAAGGGCGCAGCGAGACTGGCTGCTGTACTCGCAGGTGAAAGTCCTGCCGGCGCAATTCTCAGTTTGGCGCCGTAGTCATATCCGGCAGGCATCCGGGGTGACCCGGTGACCTGGAAGCCCGGAAGTAAAAGCCCTGGGAGGCCGGGGAACCGTTGGGTTCCTCAGGTCTGGTCAGCCCGGGGGGCGAGCCAACAGGAGGGCCGTAGCGAAAGCGAACGGACTAGACGTCGAAAATGCGATCCCGCATGAAGCTGATTCGCGGGGCAATCGGAGTTGCCAAGGGTTTCTCCTTTCTACCCGATGGCCAGTGTCGATACGGAAGAACTGAGGCGCACGTATCGGGGCTCCCGGCGTAAGCTGAAGGCGGCAATCCTGGAAAGTACAACAGTGAAAGTCCGGAAGGTGTGGAGGTCAGGCAGGATGACCCATGAATGCCAAAGACCGATTCTATAACCGGGTATCCGGGAAATGAAGAGGAGATCTCCAGACTGGCGGATGAGGTCGTCAAGCGTTGATGGGTGGGACAGCATAACCCACCCGGAGCGAGGACCTCTGGGCTCAGGTGACGGTGTTGAAGCCGTGGGTGTCGCACACAGTGGCGGCAGTTCCTCATGGTACAAGGCATCGTCTGAGGACGGAACAAACGTGGGTATTGTTCAGGGGAATGGCTGGGTCGGCCTTAACCCTGCCGTGCCTGCGGAAGGCTCCGATCCAAACTGGGAGGTGCCTGATGCTTGAAGCCGTACTGGGGAAAACCCGACGTACGGAATTTTAGGGAGGGCGGCTGGAACCGTGGCCTAAGGTGGAACTGTGAACCCAACCCGCAACCGAAAGGGCGGGGACTGGAAACCCTCCGCCTAGCCAGTGCCCTACCCGACGCGCAGCGAGACTGGCTGCTGTACTCGCAGGTGAAAGTCCTGCCGGCGCAATTCTCAGTTTGGCGCCGTAGTCATATCCGGCAGGCATCCGGGGTGACCCGGTGACCTGGAAGCCCGGAAGTAAAAGCCCTGGGAGGCCGGGGAACCGTTGGGTTCCTCAGGTCTGGTCAGCCCGGGGGGCGAGCCAACAGGAGGGCCGTAGCGAAAGCGAACGGACTAGACGTCGAAAATGCGATCCCGCATGAAGCTGATTCGCGGGGCAATCGGAGTTGCCAAGGGTTTCTCCTTTCTACCCGATGGCCAGTGTCGATACGGAAGAACTGAGGCGCACGTATCGGGGCTCCCGGCGTAAGCTGAAGGCGGCAATCCTGGAAAGTACAACAGTGAAAGTCCGGAAGGTGTGGAGGTCAGGCAGGATGACCCATGAATGCCAAAGACCGATTCTATAACCGGGTATCCGGGAAATGAAGAGGAGATCTCCAGACTGGCGGATGAGGTCGTCAAGCGTTGATGGGTGGGACAGCATAACCCACCCGGAGCGAGGACCTCTGGGCTCAGGTGACGGTGTTGAAGCCGTGGGTGTCGCACACAGTGGCGGCAGTTCCTCATGGTACAAGGCATCGTCTGAGGACGGAACAAACGTGGGTATTGTTCAGGGGAATGGCTGGGTCGGCCTTAACCCTGCCGTGCCTGCGGAAGGCTCCGATCCAAACTGGGAGGTGCCTGATGCTTGAAGCCGTACTGGGGAAAACCCGACGTACGGAATTTTAGGGAGGGCGGCTGGAACCGTGGCCTAAGGTGGAACTGTGAACCCAACCCGCAACCGAAAGGGCGGGGACTGGAAACCCTCCGCCTACGGGTGCGCGCGCCAGTGCCCTACCCGACAGGAATCCGTAACCGAAGATGAACGGCATGGAGAAGTCAGACTCGGTCATAGTGTGTGCTGGGCAGCGCCCAGATCAGGTGGGTTAGAGTCCCACTGACGCTCGGGTAAGGGGCGTCATATCCAAAGGTGGGGGTAATTCCTCACCGGCCGGGGTGAGCCGATAAGCGAGACCCTAAACGGGTACGAAGCCGGAAACGGCGGAAACAGCCAAGGGAGAAGCTAAGTCGGTTCACCGTCGCAAGACAACCGGACGGCAGGGTGTCCATCGCGAGGTGGAATCTGAAGGGCTTGCGGAGAAGTACCGGGCCGTAATCGAGGGGGCCACCCCATGATGAATCGGTCGGCCAAAGACGGGGCAAGGTCGAGCCGGCACTATGGCGGCGAAGGCGCTCTTACTCACCCGTCGCACCAAGGTGTTTGCGAACGGCACGGTACGGAAGATCTGGACGTGACCCCAGGAGGGCTCGCCGTGTTCCCGGGTGGCACCGGGATAACGGACCCTATAAGCCGCAAGGCGAAGTGGGAAAGGACGCACGGCGAGCAATCGGACAGCCGAATAGTACCTCAAGCGCGGCGAAAGCCGCGTGACCGTGCGAGCGGCGGCCGGGTGGGTCGGGGAAGTCGGTTGGCAGAGGTGGTCGGTGAGAGAATGGGAATGAGTGAGTAAGGACCATGACGCGGATAAGTTCCTTATGTGAAAGACCCGGACATCATGGCCCGAGGAGACTTGTTCACTGGATCAACCCGGCGGGAGAGAGGAAGGTTCACTCACTGGTGGACAAATTGTACAAGCGGAAGAACTTGGAGGTGGCCTGGGAGAAGGTGAAGCGCAACCGAGGTGCCGGTGGCGTGGATGGAGAGGACTTGGCGGCGTTCGAGGCATCGCTCGATGCAAATCTCGATCGTCTGCACCGGGAGTTGCGGGACGGAGAATATGTGCCGCAGCCGGTTCTTCAACGCCTGATCCCCAAGGCGGGCCAGCCGGGGAAGTTTCGTCCGCTGGGAATCCCGACGATCTATGATCGGGTCTGCCAGCAGGCGGTGCTGAACCGGCTGGAATCGATCTTCGAGCCGGTATTCGATGATGCCAACTACGGCTATCGGCGAGGGAGGTCCACCCATGGAGCACTACGCAAGATATGGAGAGAGCTGGACGAGGGGTATGAGTGGGTTGTCGATGCGGATTTGAAAGACTTCTTCGGGTCCGTGGACCACGAAAAGCTCCTCGAACTTGTCAACCAGCGCGTCTCGGACGGCCGCGTACTGGGTCTGCTCAGGCAGATGCTCACGGCCGGGGTGGTAGCCGACGGTAAGAGGCTGGCGACCGAGCGGGGCACTCCACAGGGCGGCATCGTTTCTCCGCTGCTCAGTAATATCTTGTTGACCCCGTTTGATTGGGAAATGCGTCAACGCGGCTATCGACTAACCCGATATGCCGACGACTGGCTGATCACGTGCCACACACGCGGGGAAGCCCGCGCGGCACTGGAGGAGGCCAGGCGGATATTGGCGAAGCTGGGTGTGACCCTGAACGCCGGGAAGACCCGAATTGTTCATGTTCGACACGGGTTCGAGTTTCTCGGCTACAAGATCAAACAAGGCGAGCGGCCGCTCAGGCTGCAAGCCTCGAAGATCAAGAGCGGGGTACGCGGGGGAGTGCGCTACGCGGTTCCGCGTGAAAAATCCATCCGGCACTTCAAAGACCAAATCCGCCAGCGTACCCGGCGCAAGGCTCCTGTCAGTACGCAGGAGTTGATCGACCAGATCAACCCGGTCATTCGAGGTTGGGGCCAATACTACTGCAAGGCCCACGTCCGCAAGCTCTTCCACCAGCTGGACGGCTGGATCGTGCGGCGGCTTTGGTCGCATCGCCACAAGAGATGGCGCAACGCTGGCTGGAAACAGTTACCGGAGCGCAAGCTCATGGGCGAATACGGGCTTGTACGGCTGATCTCGCTGGTTCCTTCCTTGAACCTTCGCTGAGACATCTCTGTGAAAGCGGCCTACGGGAAAACTGTACGGGCCGTTTGAGCGGCGGACGGAGGCCAGCCCTACGGGGCGCCTCCTCCGACCCGACAGCCGTGAAGTCGGCGAACAAAGGGACGACAGTTCCGGCGGAGCCGATGGAGCCAAGGACCGAGCCCAAGGGGAATCTGGAAGGCCAAAGCACGCGCCGGACACAGAGTCGGGAAAGCGTGACACAGGCGGCCGACCGGATACGGCAATTTGTACAACGGGAGCCACGGGAGCGTCTGACGGCGCTCCTCCACCATGTCACGGTCGCTGCGCTGCGCTGGGCGTTCTTCGCGTTGAAGAAGGACGCTGCGGCAGGCGCGGACGGCATGACGTGGCGGATGTACGAGGATGGGTTGGAAGGCCGTCTGGCCGACCTGCACGACCGCGTGCACTCGGGAGCGTACCGGGCGACGCCATCACGGCGGGTGAACATTCCGAAGCTGGATGGCGGCACACGACCGCTCGGCGTCGCGGCCATAGAGGACAAGATCGTCCAGAAGGCGGTGGCGGAGATCATCCTGACGCCGATTTATGAGGCGGAGTTCCTGGGGTTCAGTTACGGGTTCCGGCCCGGGCGGGGGGCGCATGATGCGCTCGATGCCCTCGCGGTCGGCATCAAGCGGCGCAAGATCAACTGGGTGGTGGACTGTGACATCCGCGCGTTCTTCGACAACGTGTCGAGAAGCTGGCTGGTCCGGTTCCTTGAGCATCGCATCGGGGACAAGCGGGTTATCAGGCTCATCATCAAGTGGTTGAACGCCGGCATCATGGAGGCTGGAGAGTGGCGGGACAACCTGCGGGGGACGCCGCAAGGATCGGTGGCTTCACCGATTCTGGCGAACATCTACCTGCACTATGTCCTCGACTTGTGGTTCCAGAAGAAGTGGCGCAGCCACGAGGTCGAAGGCGACACAATCATCGTGCGGTACGCCGATGATTTCGTGGTGGGTTTTCAGCACAAGCGGGACGCGGAGCGCTTCCTGAACGCCGTAAAGGAACGGTTCGAAAGCTTCGGACTGGACATACACCCCGACAAGACCCGGCTCATTGAGTTCGGGCGGTTTGCCGTGAAAGACCGTCGGCAACGAGGGCAGGGAAGACCGGAGACCTTCGATTTTCTGGGCTTCACGCACTACTGCGCGAAGGACAGACGAGGGAGATTCCAGTTGGGGCGTAAACCGGTCGCGAGGCGGATGAGCCGGACACTGAAGCGGATTAAGGAGGCGCTACGCAGGCGGATGCATTGCAAGTCCAAGACGACGGCAAGATGGCTGGGGAAGGTGCTCGACGGATGGCTCAACTACTACGCAGTCCCGAACAGCTACCGATACCTCGACCGTTTTGCTACACGCCTGAAGCGTCTGTGGCTGCGCACGCTACGCCTACGGTCGCAGAAGGACCGCACGACATGGGCCGATATTGCGGCACTGACTAAGACCCATTGGCCCAGGCTGGAAATCCGACACCCGTGGCCGGACCAACGATTTGCCGTCAGCGCTATGCGGGGCGGAACCCAAGGGAGGAGCCGGATGCCCTAGCGGGCCTGTCCGGATCTGTGCGGGGGGCGCTGGGCAACCAGCGTCCCTACCGCGATAGTAGACCGCGTCCGGGCTCACCGAGGTCCACAGCCAGGCCCGGCTCGAGCGCCCCTTCTCGCGATACGCCTGAACGCGCCAGGATGTTTCGTCGGCATGGCGCAGCGCCGCCTCGTTCTGGTGCGCGAGGATCTCCTCGGCCAACGGTTCGAACAGCGGCACGAAGCGCTTGATGCTGTCGGCCAGGGTCCCCGGCGAGATCGCCAGCCCCATATCGGCCAGCCAGGCCGCGACCCGATGCAGCGGCCGGCAGCAGACGAAGCGTTCGTAGAGCATGCACACCCAGACGCTGATCCCGTAGGGCGTGGTGTCGAACAGCCGCGCCACCGGCGGCGCGGTCACGTCCCGCGGCGAGGAGGGGCACTCGCAACTCCGACGCCAGCGCGACCGGACGATGGTGTTCTCGTAGGCCTCGACATCGATCTCGACGAGGGTGGTGCACCGCTCGCCGTTGGCGGCATAGGGCTTGCCGCAGCGCGGACATACGCGCGCATCCTCCGGCGGGTCGCGCGGTTCCTTCTTCTGCCTGAGCCCGGGGCGCTGGGTGCGCCCGTGTCCGGCGGCGCCGCGCTGCTGGCCGCGCTTGCGTCCCGGGACAGCGACTTGATCGTCGTCTTGTGGCGCCGCGACCGCCTCAGGACGGTACGCAGCTGAGCGGCCTCGTCGGACGGCAACTTCGACAGCGTCGCCCCGGTCGCGCGCAGCTTCGCAAGCCGGGTCTTCAGCTTCTTCTGCCCGGCCTTGGACCCCTCCAGGGCATGGCGCAGCCAGAAAACCTCGTCGGACAGCGACCGGGCCCGGGCCTCGGCGGCGCCCAGTATCCTCACCTCCCTGTGCAGCCGAAGGGACTCGCTGGACAGCTTCTTCGCGGTCTCCCTGATGCCCTCCGTCCTCTCCTTCTCCCGCTCGAGGCGCTCGTTCAGCCGGACGATCTCCTTGTCCCGCCGGACCACCTCCTTGTCGAGCCGGCGGAGTTCCGTACGAAGCGACCTGATGGTCTCCTTCTGCTCCGGGGATCGCTCCACGGCGGTGCGCCGCGGACGGGTCTCCGTGGGCCGCGGGTCGGCCACGCTCTCAGAGGCCGGCGCCGCCCGGGCCTTGCGCAGCCGGGCGTTCTCCTTGCGCAACGCCTCGATCGTGGCCAGGCTCGACGCGATGCCGGCTTCGGAGTGGAGCTTCTCCAGGCGCGCCACTGCCGCCTGCAAGGAAGGCACGTCCCTTGCGGAGCCGCGGGCTTCCTTCGTCTTCTCCTCGGCGACGCTCAACCTGTCGCGACAGGCCTTGAACCGCGACTTCCACAAACCCGCATCGATACGCGAGCCCAATTCCGCCCGGCGCAGCTCTTCCGAGCGAACTTCCGCCGCGCTCGCCCGCGCCCGTTCCCGCTCCGCGCGGGCGCGGGCGTGCGCCTGCTCATACCACGACCGCCAGTCGCACGGCGCATGCACCGCCACGGCCGCGCGGGACGAGTGGTCGCCGCCGACCTCGACAGGCGTCAAATCTGTGCCAAAACCTTCGTCGGGAACCACCATGCGATCGACTGTAGCGCATGGAAAAACACGTTACCAGCCCCTTTGTGGGGGTCTCGATTCGATGTGGATGATGAGCCCGATGTCGACCGTCCACGGCTTGGCCGAACAATTACTGCAGACACACACTACATGTAGGATGCTTCCACTCGCCGGAATATAGCTCAGCGTAGGTTGGAGCCTCTGCCCCTCCTGCGACTCCGAGCAATGAGCGGAAGGAGTTGAACGGGTAGTGCCGCCTGTTGACGCGGAACGTGAACTCATTGAGGTAGGCTTGTAGATGCTTTGCGCTCACGCTATGGTGGATGCCATTGAGCCGATTCTTCAGGTTGCTGAAGACGAGGTGGATGATCGGCATGAACTCTTGGGTCACCTCGGGGTTGCCGCATCCGGCAATGGCGTGGTGATCATAGCCGCGTGTCCGCAAGCTGCCATAGCCGCTCCAATCGTCGGTGACGATCAGCGACCCCGGCATAACGGTGCTCTCGACGAAGCCACACAGCGAAGCGGCGCCGCGGTCGGCAGCGACGGACAGCCGCACGCGCCCGGCGTAGCGGCCATCCTTCCGCTTGTCCTGCGCGGTGCCATGCTCCCTGTGGCGGACTTCGACGGCAGCAGTCACCAGGGTCTTGTGGTGAACGCCTCGGCCTTCACCACGCGTCCGACCTCCAACGTAGGTTTCGCCCACCTCGACATGCTCTCCTGCCCTGGTGTTGGTGGCAACTGTAAATTTCCCATTTATGGCAACCCAAAATTTCGCAGTTTTGGCTTGTCGATGACGGCGCACCAGGCCGCGATGTTGGCTTTGCCAAGAGAGCGGGAAAGGTGTGCTGATGTACGGATGGGAGATCAGGATGTTGTTGAAGCACTATCTGGATCAGGGCGTTTCGAAGACGGAGCTGTCGAGGCGGTTCGGGGTAAACCCTCGGACGATCCACTATTGGATCAAGACCGGTCAATTGGACCGGGATCTGTCGGCCGGTGCGAGAGGGTATGCGCCGCGGGGTGTGGGTCTGGTATGGCAAACGTAAGTTATTGAAGTAGCGCGATTTCTCTGTCGAAACGGCCAGCCGGAAACGGGGTTTCGTGACAATCGGCCATCCCAGGGGAGGATTTTGTCACGCCGGCAGGGCCGAGCGGGGGAAGGTGGGGACGCTCCGTACCGCAAGAGACGGTAGGATGCTGTGTGGTGAAGCCCAACATCAGGAGCGTTCCCATGTCAGTATCCCGCTCTCCGGCACCCTCGTCCATCGATCTTTCCGGCGTGCCTGCCCGGGTCGCCGAGGCGGTCGCCCAGGTGGTCGCAGTCTGTCACGAGCAGTTTCGCCCGGACCCGTGTCCCGAGGCGTTCGAGGAGGCGGAGTTGCGAGTGCGTGAGACCATGAACGCGCTCGCTTGTGAGCTTCTGGGCGCCGTCATCGAGAAGCGGGACGACGGCGCGTCCCGGATCGAGCGGGACGGGCAGAGCTGGTTCCGGGTCGCGGTGACGGCGAAGACGATCATGACCTCGCTCGGTCCGCTGACCTACCGGCGAGCGCGTTACCGCAGCGGCGCGAGCGGGGCATCGCCGGTGCCGGTCGACGAGAGCCTGGGCCTCGTCGACGATTACCTGACGCGGCCGGCGGCCGAGCTCGGTCTGCTGATGATGGGTCACTGCACGGCGCGGGAAGCGGCGGCGTTCTTTGCGAAGATCGGCGGCATGACGCCGTCGGTGAGCACCCTGCAGCGCCTGACACGGACCATGCACGAGCGCTGGGAGACCCTCGGCCCCGAGACGCTGGACAGCATCCGTGACGCCGAGGGCGTACCGCACGAGGCGGTCAGCGCCTCGGTGTCGCTCGACGGCGTCATGGTGCCGCTGCGGGCCGGCGAGGACGGCCGCGCCGAGGCCTCCTGGCGCGAGGCCGCCTGCGGCACGGTTTCCTTCCACGACGCCAGGGGCGAGCGTCTGAAGACCCTCTATCTCGGCCGCATGCCGGAGAGCGGCAAGGTCACACTGAAGGCGCAGCTCGCAAGCGAAGTCGCACATATCAGGCAGCTGCGCCCCGACGTCAGGATCGTCGCTATCGCCGACGGCGCCGCCGACAATTGGACCTTCCTGGAGACCCTGTCGCCCGAAACCGAGGCTATCGACTTCTGGCATGCCTGCGAACATCTCCGAACGGCATCCGACCATGCGGTGGCCTCCGACTGGTTCGAGAGGTGCCGCGAGGTTCTGCGTCACGACCCCTGCGGCGTCGACAAGGTGATCCGGGCGTTGCACCACCTTCGTGATAGCGCAAAGCCGGATCGGGCCGAGATCGAACGGGAACTCGCCTTCTTCCGCAAGCACCGCCAGCGCATGCGCTACCACGCCCTGAAGGCAGAGGGCGTCGCCATCGGCTCAGGCGTGGTCGAGGCGGCCAACAAGACCCTGGTGACCCAGCGCATGAAGCGCTCCGGCATGCGCTGGCGGATCGCCGGCGGACAGGCTGTGCTGACCTTCCGCGCCCTGATCAAATCCGCTCGCTTCGACCGGGCATGGAAGGCCATCATCGGCGCAACCGACACACCGGCCAACGACAACATCAATCCCTGTGCCGCCATCGCCATCGCTGCCTGAACTCAATGAACGAAGCCACTGCTATCAATGCCATACGAGACTCGCACCCAATGCGGACGTCATGAGCTTCTTTCTCTTCCGGCTTGTCGTTCGCGCTACCTCCTGTTGAACAAATCCCACAACATCCTTGGCGCTCAGCCTGGATGGAACGACCTCTCTGTCCCCGAAGCAATGTTGAAGAAAACGCAATACGAAAGGCGTGTAGCCATCCACTGTCGTTGTGGCCAGGCCACGCATGTCGCGCAGATGCAGCGTGTAGGCTTGCACGCAACGATCGACCGCGGTCATCGGGCGCACCAATGCCTTCTCAGCAGAGATCACACCTTCGAGACGCAGGTAACCCATCAGATGCCGGAGCGCTGCGGCATCACCATCCGAAGGTCGTAAGCAGCGCGCTCGATCGCTCAAGTACCGGTCCGGATGGTCGGAGGTCAGACCGCAGAGACCGATCTCCCTCTGCTTGAGCCATTGGCTGAAACACGCGGCCAGCAGTACCTTGCGGTGAATCGTGCTCCAGGAATAGCCCTTTGCGGTCAAGAAACCTGCAAATCCATCCAGCTCGGCGACAAGCGGGCCTTCGGGCGCCCTCGACAAGACGATGGATTCATTGATGAAGTACTTCATGACGAACTCCTTGTTCACTATCGGGAAGCGACAGTTGGAGTCCGCATTATGTCGATAAGAAACCTAAAACAACTCAGAAAATCAATATGATAAACCCGTTGCCCGAGATAAGAAAGTTCTCGAGATAGTGCCGCAGGTCATGCAGGCGCAGGCGGCCGAGCTTCGCATCCGCGCAGACAATGCGCCAGCAGTTCGTGAGTATCCAGATGCCCCAGCCTTCGGCATGTCGCGGAAACAGGTAGGCATCGGGGCGGCGCGCACCGGGAAGTGCGTTGATGTGCGCCCGCGCGGCCTCGCCCAGTGGCACCACACGCGGGCCAGTCTTCGAAGCTGGCAGATTGATGGAATCCTCGCCGATGTCGCGCCAGCGCAGATTGAGCACTTCGCTCCGGCGGCATCCGGTGAGCGCCAGCAGCCGGATCGCGGCGACGGCCTCGGGCCATTGCGCCTCGCGGGAGTCGAGGGCGCGCCCGAGCCGCGCGAGCTCGTCCGCGTCGAGGAACCGGGCGATGTTGTTCCTCGGGTTCTTGACGATGCCGAGACAGGGGTTGGCGCCGCGCTCGCACAGTCCCCATTCCTCCGCCCGGAACATCATCGAGCGCAGTATCTCGAAGGCGCGGTTGGCCGCGCCGGGCCGGTCCCTGCTCGCTGCGTCGAACCACGCGGCCACGTCCTCGGGGCCGATGCGGCCGAGCGGCATCCTGCCGAAAGCGGGCAGGATGCGGGCGTTCAGGTAGACGCGCACGGTCTTGCGGCCCGAGGGCTTCCAGTGCGGCTCGCAGCGCCGCAGGTACTCGTCCGCGAACTCGCGGAACGTCGGCGTTTCCTTCTCCCTGCGGATGTCGTCTGCGGGGTTCTCGCCCGCGCGGATGCGGGCGAGCATGTCGCGGGCGCGGCGGCGGACTTCGGCAAGCTCCATCTCGCCGTGCCGGGCGATGACGATGCGGCGGCTCCGTCCCTCGATGCGGGCCTGCACGATGTAGACCTTCCGGCCCGAGGGGTGAATGCGCAGTCCGAAGCCGGGCAGCGACTTGTCGAACAGGAAGGTGTCCTTGGCCTGCGGCTTGCTCTGGCGGGCCAGTCGCGGTGTGAGGTCAACGGTGGGCATGGCGAGCTCCTCCCTCGCGCTCCGCGCCCCTTCCGGCCAGGGCCGCATGGATGCGCCCGGACACCCGGTCGGCGGCGTCCGATACGGACTGGTCGGAAAGATGCGTGTAGCGCTCCGTCGTCTCGACCAGGGCATGACCGAGCAGCTTGGCGACTGTCACCATGTCCACGCCGTTCATGGCAGCGACCGAGGCCCAGTTGTGTCGAAGGTCATGAATCCGCAACCCGGGCAATCCGGCCTCGTTGCGGATGCGGTGCCATTGGTACTCGAAGTTGTCGATGTGGCGCGTCGGCGGACGGGCCGGAAACAGGAAGGGGCAACTAACCGGACAACTCCTGTGCTAGCGACAGAGTCCCGCTGTCTTCTTGCTGCCCCGTGGCGAGAGATGGTATATTGACGTACATATGAACGCACTAGTGTCCGGTTAAAAATCCAATAAATTCAATTGGTTGGTTATTTGCGAAGCGTTGCATCTGTTTTCGTCTCCCGCAAGTGCTTGATGTATGGGCATTTTCTCGAAGAGGGTCACCGAGAGGATCTGTAACAAAGTGTAGAGCGAGGCGTCCAGGTCGAGGCGCTTCTTGACGATGGCGACGAGGACGTAGACCGAGACGGCAATCCAGATCTGCGTCTTCACCGCGTTCTCCGACGTGCCGTAGAACTGCTTGATCCGAAGATGCTGCTTGATCCACTTGAAGAAGAGTTCCACCTGCCAGCGGCTTTTGTAGAGCGCGCAGATGGTGGCGGCCGGAAGCGAGAAGTTGTTGGTGATGAAGACCAGCGTCTTGCCGGACTCGGGGTCCTTGAAGCGGATGCGCCGCAGAAGTTCGGGGTAATCCTGACGGGTGTAGAAGCCCGTCCAGGGAGATGGTCTGGTCGCAAATGATGCCGGTCGAGCGATCCGTCGGCGCCGAATAGACGCGATGAGCATCGATGTTCGACTTGGCACGCGTGACGAAGAAGGCCCCGGCTTGGTGCAACACATAAAGGCGGGCAAAGTCGACGTAGCCACGATCCACGACGTAGATGGCTCCGGCTTCCGGCAAGAGCATATCGAGGGCATGAACGTCGTGCAGCTTGCCATCCGAGATGTGGATAAAACTCGGAATGTTGCCCCGCAGGTCGAGCAGCGTGTGCATCTTCACCGCCGCCTTGGTGGTGCGGAAGTGCGCCCACGGAAAGACCGACAGGCACAGAGCGATGGTCGTCGAGTCCAGGGCGTAGACGGTATTGGTCAGGTCCAACCCCAGTTCTTCGTCGACGTACAGCGTCCTCGCCTGGGTGATGAGCCGCTGGGCCAACGCCGCATGGATACGCCAGTCGCGCCTTTCGTTGGCATCGGCCAGCGTCGAGCGCCGGACCGGCTGGCGGAAGCCCATGTGATAGAGTTTCGATGCGTGGACCGAGAGGCAGGTCTCGATGTCGCGCAGGCTTTCCCGGCAGGTCAGCTGGGCGAAGGCCATGGACCGGTATTGCTCGGCGCAGGAAAGAGTCCGGACCCGGTGATCGCCGCCATACCGGTCGACGATCCGCGTGAAAGTAGTCCATGGCAGGAAGTCCATGAGCTTAGAGTCGGTTTCGAAAGTCATGCGGCTCGGGCCAATCTGCGGACGAGGAGCATGACGGAGGCGGCGTAGAGGAAGGCGCGGGCCGAGGCGATGGTGGCCTCGAAGTCCTTTGCCAGTCGCCGGTTGCGGTTGATCCAGGCGAAGAAGCGCTCCACGACCCAGCGGCGCGGTTGGACGGCGAAGCCGACCTGATCGGGGCTTTTGCGCACGATCTCGACGGCGATCACGGTGGCCGTGGCGACCTTCTCGCCGGCGTAGCCGCTGTCGGCAAAGACCTTCTCGATGAACGGAACCGAGCCGCGTGAGGCGCACAGCAGCGGCCCGCCACCATCGCGGTCCTGGATACTCGCCGGATGCGCCTCGAGCACGAGGCCGCGCCCGTCGGTGTCGACCAGCGCGTGGCGCTTGCGCCCCTTGATCTTCTTGCCCGCATCGTAGCCGCGGGGGCCACCAGCCTCGGTCGTCTTGACGCTCTGGCTGTCGATAATCGCGCCGCTCGGGCTGGCCTCGCGTCCGACCCGCTCGCGATCGGCCATGACCAGAGAGTGATTGATCTTCTCAAGGAGACCGTCGTCGCGGAACTTGGCGAACCAACGATAGATCGTGCCCCACGGTGGCAAATCGCTTGGCAGCAAGCGCCAAGGGCAGCCAGCCCGCATCACGTAGAAAATGCCGTTGACGATCTCTCGCATCGGCCATGACCGGGGCCGTCCTGTGCCATGAGCCGGAGGCAAATGAGGCTCGATCACAACCCACTCCGCATCGGTCAAATCAGTCTGATAACGCAGCGCCTTGCGGCTATGCTGCTCTCGGGTGGTCGGCGTCCACATGGCGGCTCCAGATCGGTCTCAACAACCTTCCTGAAACCACATCGACACCGGCCACTCAACCCCTTTCGAAACGGCCTCTGAGCGAACAGGGTCTTGCCGGTGTTCATGAGCACCTCCTCGGAGAAACTCCGAAAAGTGCTCCATCCAATTCAAATCGACACCATGCATTTTCGCTTCAAACCCCGCAGAAATCCTGGCTCTCAAAGCCAGCACCGCTCAGTTAACCGGACAGCAGTGATATGAACGGGCAATTTTTCCGGCTCGGCGTCGTCAATTGGTCATCTTTTCCCGAATGAGAGAGGAGCCTTCACATGCTTCGTCATTTTCGTCTGCTGGTCGGTTTTCCTCTCGTTCTCGTTCTGGCCGGCAGCGCCTGGGCTCAGAGCTTCAACGACTTTTTCGTGTTCGGCGCCAGCCTGAGCGACGCGGGCAATATAGCCCAGCATCTAGGGCTGCCGGCGGGCAGCAGCTTCACCACCAACCCCGACCCGCTCGCCACGGAGATCATCGCGCAGACTTTCGGCGCACCGGGCAGACACTCCCTCGTCGGCGGACCGAACTATGCCTGGAGCGGTGCCTGTGTGCGCCCGGAGGGCCCGTGCCTCAATCCAGTGCCGACAATCACGGAGCAGATGGACCAGCACCTCTCCTCGCGCCCGGCCGGACGGGCCGACCCGGACGCGCTCTACTTCATTTGGGCCGGCCTGAACGATATCAATGACGCATTGATCCTGGACTCGGCCAATGCACAAACCCACACTTTGGCCGCGGCCACCGCCCATGCCGCTCAGATCCGGCGCCTCCAGGAAGCCGGTGGCCGTTATATCGTGGTGCCCAACCTGCCCGACTTAAGCGTGATCCCTTTCGCCGCTAACTTGCCTCCGGCCACCCGAGCAGCGCTGACCGCACTGAGCGCCGCCTATAACGAGGTGGTCTATACCGGTCTGCGCGCGCGAGGGGATGGCATTATCCCTATCAACATCCTAGCCCTGACCGAAGAGATATTTGAAAGCCCCCAGACGTTTGGCTTCACCAACGTCCGCGAAACAGCCTGCCCTCTGAACGCGAATCCCCTGACGGACCGCAGCCCGGTCTCGCTCGTATGCGGCCCGGAGGGCTCTGGTTATCCTAAGACCTACGACCCCGGCGCCAATCAACGCTACCTGTTCGCGGATGACAAACATCCGAGCGGCGCGGCTCACGCGATCATCGCCAGCGTGGTCACCTCCACCCTCGCCGCTCCGGTCCAGGTTTCACTCGCCGGCGAGGCGGGCGTCGATGTGGCGGGGATTCAACGCATCGCCGTGTCCAGGGAGCGGATGGCGGATTTAGCGCTTGACCGCCCCGTCGGGAGTTGGCGCGGCTATGTGATGGCTGACATCGGTAGGCATGAGCTTGACGTTCTGCCACACCTAGGCGAAACGCAGGCCAACAAGCAGGTGCTCACTCTGGGAGCCAACCGCCGCGCGGGGGCCGACCTGCACTGGGGCGCCGCATTGAGCCTCGCTCGCCACGACAACGACATCTCGGGCGCGAACCTCAACAGCACCGTTGTGCTCGGCTCGCTGCACGGAACGTGGCACATTGGCGGCCTCCACCTGAGCGGCGCCCTGAGCGGGGGCAGGACATCGGTGGACATCGAGCGCTCGATCCGCCTTGGACCGGTGCGGCGGCTCGAGCGCGGCTCCACCAGCGCCGCTCAGTTCGGGGCCGAACTCGACTTAGGCTGGCTCTTCGGTGAATCCGAGGCTCTACAGCACGGTCCCTTCCTCGGTCTCGCCTGGAGCAATCAGGAGGTCAAGGGTTACCGGGAGAGCGGGCGCTCCTCCACCTCAATGAATTTCTCCGACTTCGAGCGCAATTCCCTCATCGCGCGCGGCGGCTACCAGTTCGCCTGGCGCCTCGGCGGCGGGGTCCACCCTTACGCCCGCGTCATCTATGAGAGGGAACTCAAGGACGACCCCATCCTGGTCACCGCGGGATCCAACACCATGCCTGGGCGCTTCACCCTCCCGGGTTTCACACCGCCGCGCCAGTCGGTGAGCACCGGCCTTGGCCTGACTGCGAAATTGACCGAGGCCGCGAGTGTCCTCGCGGGTTACACCGGACGCTTCGGCGACGGCTCGCGTCAGGATCACCTGCTGTCTGTCCATTTGCGCATGGCCTTCTGATTCGCGCCCTCTCGCCGGGCTTCACCCACCTGTCCCTCCAATTTATCTCATCTGCTGTAGAAAACTTGGCATTTTGCACCACCACCGGATACCTTTTCCGGCATGCACAAGATCACCAATATGCTCATCTCCGCCTTCCGCGAAATCGTCCTTGACCGTGCAGCGCCTCACACAGAAATCCTTACCCTCCGCCAGCAGGTGGCTGTCCTGAAACGGAAAGGGCCTGGCCATCGCTTTGGAAGGCAGATAGGGTTTTCTGGTTGAAGCGAAGTCATGAACTGCTGAGCCATACGGGAAATGCCGCCGCCATCCGAGGCGCGCGCGCCTCGGCCTCATTGAAGCGAAGCTTGCCGCCGCGCCCGCCAGCGCATTGCAGCACGACCAGGGCTCGCTTACGCTCGCATCGGGCTGGCCTCCGGCCAGCCCCCTGAAACCAACAACGGAGACCCCACCTCGCGTCTTCCGTCGCCGTTGACGCCGATGGCGATGATGACGGCGACCGACACGATGCGTCCCCCGCGACGGACCTTCAGGTAGGTGGCGTCAATCCACAGATACGGCCAGTCGCCTTCGATCGACCGCTCCAGGAAGGCCTTCCATGGCGCGCTGATCAAACCGACCTTGCCGGAGAGCGCGGCCACCAGCCGTCAGCTACACCACTCCCGGGGACGCGATCTCAGCGTATTCCCCAAGTGCTTGGAATTCTGTCAACGGCGGAGAGAATATGTACCGGCGCGGCGGCGTAAAAATGTACCACTGGCTCGGCGGCAGCTTGTCCCCGTAGTCCACAGGAGGGCCCCGCGCGCGGGGCGACGCGGCCTCCGCGCGGCTGGCGTCGTCCGGCGCGTGGGAGGTGCCTGTGGGCCCACGGGGTCAAGCGGGGAGGTGCGATTATTCGGAGGAACGCTGGCGTCGGGAGCGGCTCTGCTTGAGCCGGTAGCTCTCTGCGTTCATCTCCAGGATATGAACGTGGTGTGTGATGCGGTCGAGCAGGGCGCCGGTGAGGCGCTCGCTGGCGAAGACCGAAGTCCATTCCTGGAAGGGCAGGTTGGAGGTGACGATGGTGGCGCCGTTCTCGTAGCGCTGGCTGAACACGTCGAACAGCAGCTCACTGCCGGTCTGCGACAGGGGCACGTATCCGAGTTCGTCGACGATCAGGAGACTGACCTTGGCGAGCTGGGCCTGGAGGCGGAGCAGCCTCTTCTCGTCGCGGGCCTCGATCAGTTCGTGGACCAGATGGGAAGCGGTGGCGAAGCGGACGGAGAGGCCCTTCTGGCAGGCGGCGAGGCCGAGGGCGATGTGGGTTTTGCCGACGCCGCTTGGGCCTGGCAGGATCACGTTCTCATGGCGGGCGATGTACTCGCCGCGGGCGAGCTCCAGCACCAGCATCTTGTTGAGCGCGGGGATCGCCTTGAAGTCGAAGCTTTCGAGCTGTTTGACGACGGGGAACCTGGCTTGCTTGATGCGCCGTTCGATCAGGCGGCGCTCGCGGTCGATCAACTCCAGCTCCACCAGACGGGCCAGGAACTGGACATGATCCAGGCCCTCGGCCGCGCACTGGCGCGCCAGTTTCTCGTATTCCCGCAGGAAGGTGGGCAGCTTCAGCCTCTTCAGGTGATGCTCGAGCAGGATGCGGGGGGCTTCAGCCATGGACGGCCTCTCCGGCGAGCAGAGTGGCGTAATCGGCACCGCGGGTGGCAGCGACGAAGGGCTGGGGCAGATGCGGATAGCGCGACAGGTCCAGATGCGCCGGCCGCTTCTCGATACGCGCCAGCAGCAGGTGCTTGACGGCATCGAAGCCGATCAGGCGCCGCTTCACCGCATCGCACACTGCCGCCGTCACCTGGCGTTCCGGGAAGTCCTCCAGCAGGCGCAGCACCTGGATGTACTGGCGCTTGCCGCGCGGGCCGAAGCGCGCTTCGAGGAGACGGCGCAGCGCATCGAAGGCGGGATCGAGCTTCCATCCGCGCAGCGGCGCTGCCTGGTCCAGGGCGCCCGGCTTCTTTTCCAGCAGCGACAGGTAGTGCAGCGGATCGTAGATGACGTCGCCACGGACATAGGAGCGCCGATGGCGGGCGATGATCTCGGCGCCGAGCGCGATCTCGACCCGGCCGACATAGCCCTTGATCATCACCTTCTTGTGGGCGTGCGCCGCCGGCGCCGAGTAGTCCACCAGCCGGTAGCGCACCAGGGCCGTCGAGGAGACCTGGCCTGGCATGTGCTCGCAGGCCTCGAAGGGAACGGCCGGCAGATCGCGCAAGGCCTCAAGCTCGGCGAGCAGCGTCGCCGCCTGCCCACCTGCATCCAGGGCGTCGAGACGCTCCAGGCATCGCGCCATCAGCCGCTCGTTCAGGACGTCCAGGTCGTGCAGCTTCGGGATCGGCACGAAAAACCTGCGTCGTGCCGTCTTCACCAAGGCCTCGACCTTGCCCTTGTCGTTGCCCTTGCCGGGCCGGCCGAAGCGGTCGCGGAACAGATGGTGCGACTGCAGATGCGAAAACGCCCGGGTGCGCTGGCGCTTGCCGTCGCCCAGGATCCGCGCCACCGCCAGGGTCGTGTTGTCATACAGGATCGAGCGCGGAACCCCGCCGAGCAAGGCGAAGGCGCTGACATGGCCGTCCAGGAAGGCCTCCGTCGTCTCCCGAGGATAGGCCTTGACGAACCAGACATTGGAATGGGGCAGGATCAGGCAGAAGAAGGCGACCTTCTCCCGACGCCCCCGCAGCTCCACCACCGCCTCGCCGAAGTCGACCTGGGCATGCCCCGGCGGGTGATACAGCGGCACGAAGGCCTCGCGCGTCGACTGCCGCCGCGCGCGCGCATAGTCCTTCACGATGGTGGCGCCACCGGTAAAGCCGTGCTCGTCGCGCAGCCGCTCGAAGATCCGCTGCGCCGTGTGTCGCTGCTTGCGCGGAACGTCCCGGTCCGCTTCCAGGATCGCCTCGATGATGCCGGTGAAGCCCTCCAGCTTCGGCCGCCGCACCGGGGCCGTCCGACGGTAGCCCGGCGGCGCCGAGTAGCGCAGCATCTTCTTCACCGTCCGGCGGTCAATGCCAAACCGCCGCCCCGCCTCGCGATGGCTCAATCCCTCTTCGACAACCGCCAGCCGAACCGCTGCATAAAGCTCCACGCCGTACATCTCCCGCCTCCTGTCACTGCTAACAAGGGACCATAGATGGCGCATTTTTGCGCCGCCAAGACCGGATAATCCGGACGCCTCGCGTGGTGCATTATTGCTCCGACGTTAACACCTAACGCTGCTGCGATGCCTGCCGCGTTCATGGGGTGGCGGCGAAGGCGCGCACGGCGGGGCGCGGAACATGATATCGAAACATCGGGGAACCTCTCTTGTTGGTGGCCGGGACACCCTGGT
Source organism: Alphaproteobacteria bacterium (assembly GCA_965219135.1). Taxonomy (GTDB): domain Bacteria; phylum Pseudomonadota; class Alphaproteobacteria; order VGEJ01; family VGEJ01; genus CAYUNL01. The sequence goes on from CBDCMV010000002.1 coordinate 66,808, forward strand.
ACCGGCCAGGCTCCGGCTCTTGCCGGTGCCGGACGGCGCGGCGGCTCGCGCGAAGCGCGGGCAAGCGGCCGGCCGGTCCGCCGTGAGCTCTGGCCGCACTGCAAAAAAATCGGGCCGGCGCGGTGAGGCGCCGACCCGAAGTCAGGGAGGATTTTGATTGCGGTGGGGACCTAGAACGGGATCTCGCTCGTGTCGTCCATCGGGGTCTCGGCGGCGGTCGTCATCGCGGGTTCGGCGTTACCGTTCGAGCCGTTTCCCTTGTCCAAAAACTGGACGCGTCCGCCCGGGACCAGAATGATCTCGGTCGAGAAGCGGTCGGAGTCTTCGCCGTCCTTCTTCCAGCGGCGGGTCTGGAGCTTGCCCGCGACGTAGACCAGGCGGCCCTTCCGGGCGTGCTTCTCGAACATTTCGACCAAGCCCGGCTGGAAAGTCACGACCCGGTGCCACTCGGTGCGGTCCACCCGCTCGCCCGAGTTCTTGTCAACAGTATCCAAATACAGGCGGTTACGCCGAAGCGGGTGATCTTCGGGAAGTTGTGATCATCCACCCGTTTCATCCGCTCAGGGGCCGAACGGTTCGGATTTACGACCGCGTGAGCGGGAGCAAGAGAGAGATCGTTCGCTACTTCGTGGACCGCCCGGCCGGCCCACTCCTTGCCAGCATCCCGATTTCCTGGACGTCGTTGCGGCGCGTCGACGATTTCGAGCGCGTTTCGTCGGGCCGCAGCCTGTTTCGCTCGGACGACCTGGTTGAGCTTCGCGAGGTGGTGGACTCGCTGCTTGCGCCGGCGGCTGAGCGTAATCAGAAATAATGGCGCTATATGATCATAAATTCGGGCGCTGGCACGCAGCAATGATCGGCATGGAGTGCCACGATAGAGCCATAACACGAGCAATAGACGCCAGCATGCTGCGGTTGACTGTTGACTTTGGCGCGACATGTGGCGTAAGAATTATTGAAACTATCCCGGAGGACCGCACCGCCATGGCAGACCGTCGCGATGACACCGAAAAACAGAACCGGCTCAGGGAGGCCGGCACCCTCAACCGGACGCCGGAAAAGGTCGGCGACCCGATGTTCGTCGCCGGCGACTTCTTCGATGCGCGCGACCTGCTTCAGGTCCGCTACGAGATGGTCCGGGTGGTCCGGCTGGGCGAGGCTACCCTCGCGCAGGCGGCGGCGCGGTTCGGGGTCTCGCGGCCGACCTGCTTCCGCATCGTCAAGGCGTTCGACGGGGGCGGGCTGCAGGAGCTCATCCCGGCGCGGCGCGGGCCGCGGGGGCCACACAAGATCAGCGCGGAGATGCTGCGCTTCGTCGAGGACTACAGGGGCCCTGCACGGACGGGTGGGTGCACGCCGGCTGGCGCCGCTGATCGAGGCCGAGTTCGGTGTCAGGGTCCATCCGCGCGGTCTCGAGAAGGCGCTCGAGAGGGTTCAAAAAAAAGCGCTGGACCCTGGGCCATGATGCGTGACGACGCCTGGAAGACCTACGAGAGCTTGCGGCAGCTCTGGATGTCGGGCGGCGACAGCAATGCCATCGCCGCGCTGCGCTTCCACGGTCTGCGCGGCGCTCTGGCCATGGCCGGGGCCGCGTGCAACCGCAGCCGCCCGCGGCCGCCGTCGCCTTCGTCCATCAACGTGGAACTGTCCATCGCCGATGCCGCGATCGCCGAGGCCGCCAGCCAGGTCCGGCGCCTGCTGCGCGTGCCGTCGCCTTCCGCAATCGCCAACACCGTTTGGGAGAACCGCCATGTCTGAAGCGGGAAACGCGCAAGATCGCACCGCATCATCTGGAGCGCGAGGCCTGCCTCTACGTGCGGCAGTCCTCGCTTCGTCAGGTCATGCAAAACACCGAGAGCACGCGGCGCCAGTACGGGCTGAGCCAAAGGGCGACGGCGCTCGGCTGGCCTGCGGAGCGTATCCGGGTGATCGACGAGGACCAGGGCAAGTCGGGCGCCTACAGCGCAAACCGCGGCGGCTTCCGCGACCTGATGGGGAGCATCGCCGCCGGCGATGTGGGGATCGTTCTCGGCCTGGAAGTCTCGCGCCTGGCGCGAGACAACGCCGACTGGCACCAGCTGCTGCGGATCGCCGGCATCACTAATACCCTGATCCTCGACGAGACCGGCATCTATGATCCCAACGACGGCAACGACAAGCTCTTGTTGGGAGTTAAAGGAACTCTGAGCGAGTTCGAGCTTCAGGGAATCAAGGCGCGGCTGGTCGGCGGCCAGCGCAGCGCCGCCGCGCGTGGCGCGCTGAAGGTCCGGTTGCCGGTCGGCCTGGCCTACAACGACAAGGACGAGGTGGTGTTCGACCCCGACCGGTCCGTCGTCGACGCCATTCGTCTCGTGTTCGACAGCTTCCGCCGAATGGGGTCGGCGAAGGCGGTGGCGAAATGGATGCAGCGCGAGAACATCGAGCTGCCGGCGCGGCCGCGAAGCGGGCCGGTCTACGGCGAGCTGCGCTGGGCCCCTCCGCGCGTGCCGCAAATCGCCCGCATCGGTAGAGTCGAGGGGAGGCGCGCCCTGCCGTAGATCAAGGGAGTCGCTGTTTGCCGACGGCTTTCGCCAGGTGCCGGTGCCTCCGCCTCAACCATAGCCACGTTTCACTCACCCCCGCTCATCAAACCGGACATGCCTATCTCAGGCATCCGGCTTTCCGACGAGATCATGCCTTCGCCCACGGAAAGCCCCTGGTCCTCGGCGCAAGGCAGGTAAGGCCATAGTGTTCCCACAGTCGATCGTCCGGAAAGCGCGCGTACTTTCCGTTCCTGACCTTGTGCTTCCGACAGAGCCACTGTCGCAGCCGCTTCGTCGCGTGTGCATCGACCGCCGCATAGGCGGGGCTGACCTGCCCTAACTGGAAGTACTGCGCCCATCCGGATATCATCCGGTTGAGCTTGCTGACCATCCATTCAGGATCCTGCAGCCCATAGCGTCGTTCGGTTTGCTCACTGATTTTACGGCAGATGCCCTGAACGCTCGCCTTGCTCGGTCGATTGCCGATATAGGCGTCGCCTCCGTTCCGGCGGTAGTTCCATCCGAACCGGTAGCCGAGGAACGCCATTGGTTCCCTTGGGCATTGCAGGCATCGGGTCTTCTGCTCGTTGACCGTCAGCTTCAGCCCTTCCATGAGCCGGGTAACCGCCAGCAGCATGTCTGCCGCCGGGGCCTTGCCGAGAACACAGAAGTCATCTGCATAGGATACGATCTCCGCACAGAAGTGCCGGGCAAAGCCCAGCGTCTTCCAGCCCAGTATAAAACGCCTCATGTAGATATTGCTCAGCAGCGGTGAAAGCGGAGACCCCTGCGGGGTGCCCTTGCGCTCCTTGCGTGCCCGGTTCGTGCGGCGCTTGCCGCCCTTGCCGTCATCCTCCTCGACAGCCATCTCCAACCACGCCTTGATGAGCCCGAGCATCCTGCCGTCGCTCACGCGACGCGCTACGCTCTTGATCAACTCGGCATGGGGTATTTCGCCGAAGTAGTTGGACAGATCGCCATCTACAACCTCGTTGTGCCCCTTGTTCAGGAGCCGGTGAATGCGTTTGACCGCATCCTGTGCGCTTCGTTCCGGCCGGTAACCGTACTGTTCCGGTTGCAGGTCGGCTTCAAAGATCGGCGCCAGCACAAGCATGGCCGATGTCTGTGCCACCCGGTCCCGAATGCACGGTATACCCAGAGGCCGGAATGCGCCGGGCTGCTTCTTCGGGATCAGCACCTGTCTCACCGGTTCCGGCGTGTAGGTGCCACCCTTCAGATCCCGCGACAGTTCCCCAAGCCACCGCTCGATACCCTGCTCCTCGATATCCTGGAAGCTCTCACCGTCAACACCGGGCTGGCCGTCATTGCGGCGTGCCATAGCCCAGGCCTCCATGAGAAAGTCCTCCCGCCATACCTTGTCGCACAAGGCGTGAAAGCGACGCTCAGGTTCTTCCTTCGCTTTTGCATGCAAAACAGTCTGGAGTTTCCGAACACTTTGTGACCCTGTTAGGCTTGCGCCAGTGGCCATGCCTTGTCCCCTTTCCGTTTCCCTCTCGAAGTCAGGCCCCTTTCCTCGACCGGCATTACCCGGCGTCTTCAGTCGTACGGACCTGTCCGCCACCCTGCCGGCCCGGCCTGCCCCTCACGGGGGTCCGGTTGGTGCGTGCACACCACCGATAGGGCTTCCCGTGTTGCTACGTCTTCCATCTTCCATGCATGCTGGCACCCCTACCCCGGCGGAAACGGTTCGGTGCATCTGTCGCTTTTCTTCCCGATCCGTCGTCGGCCTTCCCCTAATCTCAGGAGGGTCGGCTCCCGCATTGCCCGTTTCGAGGCCTGCTCGGTGTTCACATCACATTCCGGCCTGCATGGTCGCTAAACTGCTCAACACAGCCCTTTGTCACCAGAGTGCTTCGGTCTACATCGTTACCTCCGTAGGCCGCCCTGGCTGCTACCAACCGAAAGCGACAATTGTTGGGTGGGGTTCGCACCCACCAGGAAAACGCACCTTTCCACGGCGCACTGAGAAATCCGGGCTACGCCGGCGCCTATGTCTATGGCCAGACGCACGTCGAGCGGCGGGCGGACGGGACCGGAAGATTGCGCGTGGTGCCGATGGAGGACTGGCACGTCTGCATTGAGGACGCCCATGTGGGCTTCATCGACTGGGACGAGTACCTTCGCAATCGAGCCACCCTGACAAGCAACGCCGCCGCCTTCCGGCCGTCGGGCTCGCGCACCGCGGCGCCCCGCGAGGGGGCGGCGCTGTTGCAGTCGCGGGTGATCTGCGGCCACTGCGGGCGGCGCATGAGCATGCAATACAACAACGCTCTTCCGCATCGCAACCGGCCGGCGCGCTACTTCTACGTTTGCAATACAGAGGCGATCCATTACGGACGGAAGACCTGCCAGAGCATGCGCGGCGACCTCGTCGATGCCGGGATATCCCGCTTCGTGATCGACATGTTGAACCGCAAGAACATCGATCTTGCCCTGGCGGTCCAGCAGCAGGTCGCTCTGGAGTTCGCCGAGGCCGATGCCCAGCGCGCCAGGCGCATTGAGGCCATCCGCTACGAGGCCGATCTGGCGCGGCGCAGGTTCTTCGAGGTCGACCCGGCCAACCGGCTGGTGGCGGCATCGCTCGAAGCCGAGTGGAACGAGCGCCTGCGCGATCTGGAAGAGGCCTGCCAGGAACGCGAGGCCCGCGCCGCGGCGCGCGATACCGAGCTCTCGGAGCGGCAGGCCGACCGCATACGGGAACTGGCGCGCGACTTCGAGCAGGTATGGAACGCCGCCCAAACCGGAAACGCGGATCGCAAGCGGCTGCTCGGCCTTCTGATCGAGGATGCGACGCTCACCCGGGACGGCTCCGAGGTGACGATCGGTCTGCGCATGCGCGGGGGTCGCTCCCTGACGCTTGAGCCCCTTCAGCTGCCGAGACCGATGGCGGAGATCCGCAAGACACTCCCGGAAACGGTCGCCGCAGTCGATCGGCTGCTCGAAACGCACGGCGACGAAGGCGCCGCGCGCGAGTTGAACGCAATGAGGCGCCGAAACTGGAAGGGCGAGCCCTATACGGCCGCGCACGTAGGCAGGATACGGCGGGCTTACGGCTTGCCCGGCTACCTCGAACGCGCGACGAAACGGCTTCGCGTCCAGGGCTTCGCGACCGCCCGGGAAGTAGCCGCCCAACTCGGCTTCAACGAGAGGGTCGTCCGGTTGCTGGGCAGAACGGCAACGGACACGCGGGGTGGAGCGGGTCATCGTCCCGACCGAAGGCCGGCGACGATACTGCATGTACAGGGGCCAACTGCGCCGGTGAAACGGCGCCGTTGTCGGAAGCCTCATCGGGAGACTGAAATGCCTCCACCGAACGACACCGTCGCGCCGGCCGGTCCGTCCGGGCTCCGGTGGAGACTCGAAGCCCTCACCAAAAAAGGGGCCAGCGCCGAAGCGCCGGCCCCCGAGTTGGGAGGGAGGAACGAAGGGAAGTCGTCCTCAGAACGGGATCGAATCGTCCGGATCCGCGGACATGGCCGAACCGTTCGCGGCCTCGGCCGTGGCGGCCGCGCCGTTGCCGTTGGCCCCGTTCGGCTTGTCGAGGAACTGGATCCGCGAGCCGGGCACGAGCAGGATCTCGGTGGAGAACCGGTCCGAGTCCTCGCCGTCCTTGCGGAAGCGCCGGGTCTGCATCTTGCCCGCGACGTAGACCAGGCGGCCCTTCTTCGCGTGCTTGTCGAGCATGTCGATCAGACCGTCCTGGAAGGTGACGGCCCGATGCCACTCGGTCTTGTCGATCCGCTCGCCGCCGGCGTTCCTGTCGATGTAGCTCTCGTCGGTGGCGATGCTCAGGTTGGCCACGCGGCCCCCCGATGCGAGATGGTTCACGGTCACATCGGCGCCCAGGCGGCCGATGACTTCTGCGCGGTTGAGTCCGAAGCTCATGATCTTCTCCTTCAGGTCTGGTTGATGACGATGGAATGCGAACGGCCGGGACGACTCTCTCCGCCCCCTTCTCCGTTCACCCTTCCCGCGCTTCACTCCAACTCCGGTCTGACGCCCGACCCGGTAGCGGAGGAAATGGAACGATGTGGCTTGACCCCGGTTGCCCATATGGAGTGCGAGGGGACGGCGCGTTGATCAGATCCCCCGACAAATCCCCACAGAACGAACAAGGTGCATCATGAAACACGAGACTTGTCGATGTAGGACTCGTCGGTCGCGATCGAGAGGTTGGCCACGCGGCCGCCGTTGGCCAGATGGTTGATGGTGACATCGGCGCCGAGGCGGCCGATCAGTTGCGCGTTATTCAGTCCGAACATGGTGGTTCTCCTTGATGTACGGGTTTCAGATACGGGGTTGATGAACGGGAACCGGCATCTCTCTCCGGACCCTTCCGATCACTCTCTTCAAGCCCTCCTCTCACTTCATGCGGCCGTATCGCCGAGGATCTCGCGGATGGCACGGACAGGCAGTCCGGCCTCGGCAAGCAGCTCGCCGCCGGTGAACGGCCGCTCGAAGGTGTCGCCGCGGCGACTAACCTGGGTCTCATCGGCGGATGTCTCGTGGATGTCGTCGAACATGGAAATCTCCCGTGCTGGTGGATCGGCGAACGACGCCGGGCCGGAGGTCTCCCTCCAGCCCCTGGGCGCTCGCCCCCTCCATGCTTTCCTCTTCCTCTTTTCCACCGGGGCCGTGCGGGTGGACGCTTCCTCCCGGCGGCGTGCTTGCATCGCCGGGGGTGCCCCCATGCGGCGGTACGTGTACGGACGCCCCGGTGGTTCGAGCGTTTGTTCGCACGGCCCGCCGCGACGGTTATCTGGAGCAGGACTTAATCCCGAGTGAAGTGCCGCAACAGGCCGATTTCTGCGGATTTTCGATGGATTTACTCGGGATTAATCCTGACCGTCATTTCCCGCCCAGAAGACTCATCAGACTGTCCTTCGCACCGGGGAAGGCTCCGGGCCGGATCGATGGCGGCGCGTTGGCCACAAGGATCTCCAGTTTCTCGGCCGGGCTGGCACGGAGGTAGCCTTCGGTGGTCTTGAGATCTGCGTGACCGAGCCAGAGTGAGACCTTTCGGATGTCCCCGGTGGCATGAAGGATCGTCATTGCGGTTGAGTGACGGATTACATGCGGGGTTACCCGCTTGGTCTTGAGCGATGGAACCGCCAGCATTGCCGTGGCGACATGCTGGCTGAGGATGTACGCGAAGCCGTCCGGGCTCATCGCCCGTCCCCGTGCGTTGAGGAAGAGGTAGCGGTTGTTGACCGGCGGCCGGACGTCGAGCCACTCATTGAGGACGGCCTTCGTTTCCTTCCACAGCGGCAGTTCGCGATCGCGTCGCCCCTTGCCCAGAATGCGTATGCCTTCGAGTTGGGGACCTGACAGGCTGTCGAGCGTGAGTCCAGTCAGTTCCGACACCCGTAACCCGGCGGCGTAGCACAGGTGCAGCATCGCGCGGTCGCGCAGGCCTGCCACCGTCGCGGTATCCGGGGCATCCAGGATCGCCTGCATTTCGGTCCGATCGAGCCAGTCGATCAGGGGCTTGTCGGGGCGCTTCTGCGGGATGGCGCGCACCTGCAAAGCGAGATCGAGGCAGCTTGGGACACGGTATTCCAGATAACGGAAGAAGGCCTTGATCGCGGCGAGGCGGTTATTGCGGGTGCCGATACCGTTGTTGCGGCCCTTCTCCAGAGACTCGAGGAAGGCCACCAGGAGCGCCACCGTGAAGTCCTCGATCTTCAGGGCACAGGGGCGCGTTTTGGTCTGCTCCGCGGCGTAGAGGACGAGCAGCCGGAAGCACTCGGTGTAGCTCTTCACGGTATGACGGCTGAAGTGCTGCTCATTGAGCAGGTAATCCCGAAGGAAGGCGGTGAGGTGGGGAGCGAGGTCAGTCATGGGAACCTCCGTTCTTGTGTGCCTGTTCTGCGGCCTCGGCGATGCCGTGCATCAACACCGTGGTTGATTCCAGGTACCAGTATGTTTCGGAGACATTGGCGTGGCCGAGGTAGGTGGCGAGCGCCAGCATGTGACGCCCCGGATCGGCGCCGGGATCGAGGTTCTCGATGGACCGGACGGCGAAGGAATGCCGCAGAGAGTGGAGCGAGGGCCCGCGTGTCGCGCCGGGCTCACGGATTTCCGTTTGTTCCGCGAGTTCGAGGAACACTGCTGACACACGGGTCCGGCTTGGAGGCCGGCCAGTGCCAAGCACGAACAGATGCCCGTCCAGGGTGATCTCGCTGCGCCGCGCCACCAGGTAGCGGTTCAGTGCATTCCGGGTTGTCGGGTGCAGGGCAACCATCCGGGACTTGCCGAACTTGGCATCGCGGACGATGAGGCCGTCAGGGGTGATATTGTCCAATGTCAATGCCCGGGCTTCGCCGATGCGCAGTCCGGTCGCAGCGACAAGACCGAACAGGTAATGCCAGGTCAGCGGGGCGATGGTGCCGACGGGCGGCATGGAAAGTGCCGCCGTCAGGAGCTTCTTGATGTCCTGGATCGATATCAGATGCGGTTTCGGTCTTCGGCGGGGCGGATGCCCCAAGGCGTCTCGAGGCGGCATCTCGTGGCGTGCATCCTCGGCGTGCAGCCAGCGGGCAAATTTGTGCACCGAGTGCAGCCTTCTGACGCGTTGGCGCTGCGATGCCGCTTCCGATACCCACTCAAGGGCGGTCCCGGAACGAATGAATGCCTCGTTGCGGTGTGCGGCGAACCGGGCAAAGTTCGATAGTGTCCGTGCGTCGGTCGTGAACCGGTAGCCGAGCTTTTGTTTTATCGCGACAAAGCGCGCGACCTCTTCGGCGATCGCTGTTGTCATTATTCGAGCCCTCCGATCCAAGGCTGCGCGACCTCCTGCAACATCACGGCATCGGTCTTGGCATAGATCATGGTGGTGTCCGGAGAAGCGTGCCGGAGCAGGGATCGGATGACGTCGAGCGTTGCACCGGATCTGAGCAACTCTGTCGCCTGGCTGTGCCGGAACACATGAGCGCCGCGGGTGGCGAAGGTGGTGACCCCGGCGCGATCCAGCGCTGATCGGGCGATTGAGGTGACGGTACTGGGGCAAGAAAACGGCCCATAGGGCGCCCTCGCGCAGAGGAACACCTTCTCTTTGTCCACCCTCGGCCGCACCGTCGCGATATAGGTGTAGAGCGCGTCGCCGGCATCCTGGGGCAGAGGCAGCACCGTCTGCCATCGTGACTTTCCCGCGATCTGGATTTCGGCCCTGTCCCAGTCGACATCGCCGAGGCGCAGGGCAACGATATCCCCTGCCCGCAGCGCCAGCCATGCCAGAAGCAGCAGAATCGCCCGGTCGCGTATGCCCACGGGGTCGTCACGGCAGGACGCGATGGTGCGCTCGACATCGTCGGCCGGGATGTATCATGGCAGGGTCGACAGCCGCCACCGTGGCACGGTCGGCACGGCCGCGATCAGCGCTGCCGCGATGCTGCCTTCCGACACCAGGAAGCGCAGATACATGCGCATCGCGATGGTCAGCTTCCGGGCGCAGTTCCGCGATCGGTGTTCAATGGCCTCAAACAGCACCTGCCGGATCAGTGCCGCGTCATAGGCCCGGGGATCATCTCCGAGGGCAGGCAGAGCCGTTGCGATCAGACGGATGTGGCCGCGTATGCTTCCCGGGGAGATGTCGCGATTGCGTTCGAGCCACACGGAGAATCTCTCAAGGTGCTCGGGTAACACCTTCTCCTCCGAGGCCGATTCGAAGGATTCAATTTGCTCGATTGCGACGAGATACCTGAGGAACTTGCGGATCTTCGTTTCGTAAGTGCCCCCGGGTGAACGCATCCTTCGGCCGCAAAACACTCCGGGGATCGAACAGATGAACTGTCTGTTCCGGAATCGTGGATAGACATCCGGGGTCAAATCGCACAGGCGGACCCGCGAGAGATGGAGCCAGACAATGAGACCTGCACATCCCTCACGATGTAAATCGATGGTTCCGGGAGCGTAGCCGTCGCTGCGCAACTGCTCCAGGAAGCCGTCAAGGATGCAGATGTTATCGTCCAGATCGCCAGGGGTTTCGACTCTTCCCGTCCGCTCGAGGAACCGGATGAACTTCATGAGTCGGGATGAGGTGCGACGCTTGCGCCAAGGGTGCAGCCGGGCAGACGTCGGAACTCCGGAAAGACAGTCGCAATTGTGCTGCAGGAAGCGATCGATCGCTGTGCCGTCGACCGTTTCGAGGATGATGCCACTGAGCTCAAGCCAGGTCAGGAAGTGACGGGCGGGACCCGAATGGAGAGTGATATGGCGTTCGGCAATCCCCTCACGGCGGAGATTGTCGATAAACGCACGGACGATTGGGTCGAAGCCGGCCAGTGCCGTGGTCGCCACGAACTGGCGGCTGGCGGTTGAAGACATCTGTCGTTCTCCATCTCATTGAAAGGGAGAACGACCCTACTGGGAAGTGACGGTCAGGATTAATCCCGAGTAAATCCGCCGAAAATCCGCAGAAATCGGCCTGTTGCGGCACTTCACTCGGGATTAAGTCCTGCTCCAGATAACCTATCATCCGGCGACTTCGAATAGGGAGGCCAGCAAGAATGAAAGCGTCAGATCTTTTCGTCCGCTGTCTCGAGGCCGAGAACGTCACCCATATCTTCGGTATCCCCGGCGAAGAGAACGCCGACATGATGATATCGCTCAACGACAGTCCCATCGATTTCGTGCTGTGCAGGCATGAACAAGCAGCAGCCTTCATGGCCGATGTGTACGGGCGTTTGACAGGCAGATCGGGGGTTTGTCTGGCGACGCTCGGACCCGGCGCCACGAACCTCGTGACCGGCATTGCTGATGCCAATATGGACCGTGCGCCGTTGGTCGGGATCATCGGCCAGGCGAGCACCAATCGGCTCCACAAGGAAAGCCATCAAAACATGGACTCGGTCGCGATATACCGGCCGATCTCCAAGTGGGCCGAGACCGTCAGCAATCCACGGAACATTCCGGAAATGGTGCGGAAGGCCTTCAAGTTGGCCGAGGCCGAGAAACCTGGCGCCTGCGTGGTCGAGCTGCCGGAGGACTGACCTGGCCGAACACGACACCAACTCGGTTCCCTTGCAGCCCTACAAATCTCGGCGCGCCGCCGCGGATCACAAGGCGGTGGCCCAAGCGGTCGACACCATCGTCGGCGCCAAGAACCCCATGATCTTTGCGGGCAATGGCGCGGTGCGCAAACGGGCGGCCAAGCAGCTCGTGCGGCTCGCCCACAAGACCGGCATACCGGTCGTCAACACCTTCATGGGCAAGGGCGCGGTCCCGCGCTCCGATGGCCACAGCCTGTTAGCGATGGGCCTCCAGGGCAAGGACCACATTAACCACGCCATCGACGCCTGCGACGTGATCGTTACGGTCGGATACGACCTTGTCGAGTACAGCCCCGAGCACTGGAACAAGAGCGAGGGGAAGAAGATCGTCCACATCGACTACTGGCCGGCCGAGATCGACGATTCCTATCCGGTTACGGTCGACGTCGTCGCCGACATCGCCGATGCGCTTTGGCAGATCAACGAAGAGTTCAACCGCCGTTACGGCGGCGCCGGCGAGCTGCCTCTGTTTGACATCGACAAATGGGGCGAGCTGCGCCAGACCATTCTCGACGATTTCGCCATGGAGAAGAGCGATACCTCCTTCCCCATGAAACCGCAGAAGATCCTGTGGGACGTTCGCGAATTCCTCGATCCCTCCGACATTCTTCTCTCAGACGTCGGCGCCCACAAGATGTGGATCTCGCGCTACTACCAGTGCGACGAGCCCAACACCTGCCTGATCTCCAACGGTTTCTGCACCATGGGGTTTGCTTTCCCCGGGTCGATTGGCGCGAAGATCGCCTACCCCGACCGCCGCGTCCTCTCGATCAGTGGCGACGCCGGCTTCCTAATGAATGTTCAGGACCTGGAGACCGCGGTCCGGCGAAAGCTCAACGTCGTCGCCATCGTGTGGATGGACGGCGAATACGGTCTGATCAAATGGAAGCAGCAGAATTCGTTCAACGGCAATCACTCGGAACTCGCATTCAACAACCCCGATTTCGAGTTGTTGGCGAAGAGTTTCAATATGTGGGGACGAACCCTGACCGCCGCGGACCAGCTAGCCCCGGCCCTCGACGAGGCATTCTCGCAGGAGGGGCCCGCGATCATCGCAATACCTGTCGATTACAGCGAGAACCTGAAGCTCACCAAGCGGCTCGGTGAAATCAACTGGACCCTCTGAGCCGGCGCTGAGCCCGGGCCCGAGGTCGCGGGCCCGGGCTCGCGCCTCAGACGCGTAGAACCTTGCCCGGGTTCATGATGTTGTCGGGATCGATGGCCGTTTTTGCCGCGCGCATGACGCCGACCGCCTCGCCATGCTCGGCGACCAAAAAGTCCAGCTTGCCGGTACCGATTCCGTGCTCTCCGGTGCATGTCCCGTCCATCGCCAGCGCGCGCATCACCAGCCGTTCGTTGATGCGTTCGACCTCGGCGACCTCCGTCGCGTCTTCGTCATCGAGGACGATGGAGAGGTGAAAGTTGCCGTCGCCGACATGGCCGACCATGGGCGCCACCAGAAACGAGTCCTCGAGGTCTCTTTTGGTTTCGCGGATGCACTCGGCGAGCCGTGAGATCGGCACACACACGTCCGTGGCCCATACCTTGCAGCCCGGCCGAAGGGCTTTGGCGGCGTAGGCTGCGTCATGGCACGCCTGCCACAGCTTGTTGCGCTGCTCGGTCTTGATCGCCCATTGGAAACTGCCGCCGCGGTTTTCCGCAGCCAAATCCTGCACCGCCCGCGCCTGTTCGGCGACCGAGGCTTCGGTCCCGTGGAACTCCAGAAACAGGGTTGGCGCGACGGGGTAATCGAGGCCTGAGAATTTGTTGACCGCGTCGAGCTGGGCGTCGTCCAAAAACTCGATCCGGGCCACCGGTATTCCGGATTGGATTGTCTCGATGACGGTATCGACGGCGCCGCCGACATCCGCGAACGGACACACCGCCGACGAAATCGCTTCGGGAACGCCGTATACCTTGAGCGTCACCTCGGTGATCACGCCAAGGGTTCCCTCCGAGCCCACGAACAGCCGCGTCAGATCGTAGCCCGCCGAGGATTTTCGCGCGCGGCGCGCGGTGCGGACGGTGCGGCCATCCGGAAGCACCACGGCGAGGCTCAACACATTCTCGCGCATGGTTCCGTAACGCACCGCGTTGGTGCCTGAGGCCCGCGTCGCCGCCATGCCACCGAGCGAGGCGTCGGCGCCGGGATCGATCGGGAAGAACAAACCCGTGTCGGGAAGATGCGCGTTGAGCTCCTTGCGAGTGACGCCGGCTTGGACCGTGACGTCGAGGTCCTCGACATTGACCGAAACGATCTTCTTCATGCCCCCGAGGTCAATGCTCACCCCGCCATGGAGCGCGGCGACGTGGCCTTCGAGCGAGGTTCCCGTTCCGAAGGGGATGACGGGGGTCCGATGCGCGGCGCATATTTTGACGATGCTCGCCACCTCCTCGCCCGATACCGGAAACGCGACCGCGTCCGGCGGGTACGGCTTGTGGAAGGACTCATCCCGGCCGTGCGCCGCGCGCACGTCCGGCGCGATCGACAAGCGCTCGCCCAACAGCGCGCACAGTTCGTCGGTCGTGGCCTCACAAGACGTCGCGATCTGGGACATGTTTCACACCTGCAAACCGTACTGCTCGGCCAAGGCTACTGCGCGTGGGCCGATGACATCAACCGCAGCCGAGGCCACGGTATGAAACCGCCCTAGGAAATCGTATACAGAGGGCGAGGGAGGAAGGTACGAATATGGTGAACCGGCGATGCGGCCGCCCGCGCGACCCTAGCTCGTTGGGGCATCTGTGAGCGGAGTGCACCCCGTCTCGACGGCGTCTGTACTGCGATCCACACTTTGGGGGGTTGTGGCTGTCGGCGTAATCGCGACCGGCATTGGGGTCGTGCTCGCGAGCGCGAGGCCCGCACACGCCGCATGCACCGATCCCGCCCGCCCCGGCGCCGACTGGTCGCGCTGCTACTTCGGAGAACGGGATCTTTCCGGTGTCGACCTTAGCGGCGCACGACTGCGCGACGCACGGTTCAACCGCACCCAGCTCTCGGGCAGCAATCTCGCTGGGATCGACGGCCACCGCTCCAAGTTCATTACGTCGCGGCTGGTGGGTGTCCGTTTCGACGGCGCCAAACTAACCGAGGCCGACTTTACCAAGGCGGATCTCACCGGTGCGTCGTTCCGTGGCGCCGACATCCGGCGTGCGCGCCTGTTCCGCGCGACCCTGCGAAACGCCGATCTCACCGATGCGCGGATGACCGGCGCCGATCTCCTCAAAGCCGATCTGTCCGGGGCAACCTGGACCGACGGCCGCACCGTCTGCGCGGAAGGCTCCATCGGCCAATGCAACTAGCGACCGCGGGTCGCCGGCTCCGAACCATGCTATAACCGACGGCTCGACATGGCCGATCCATTCGATCTCTCCGACTTCGAGCCAGACTCTCAAACCGCCTTACCGGCCACATCCAAGACCGCCCCAGCCCACCTCGCGCGGCTCAATGAGGCGCAGCGCGCGGCGGTCGAGGCGACTGAGGGACCGCTCCTCGTGCTGGCCGGCGCGGGCACCGGCAAGACCCGGGTGCTGACGACGCGGCTCGCCCACATCCTCAGGCTACGCCTCGCCTGGCCCAGTCAGATTCTGGCCGTCACCTTCACCAACAAGGCGGCGCGCGAGATGCAGGCACGCGTGGCCGCCCTCATCGGCGAGGCCGTGGACGGCCTTTGGCTCGGTACCTTCCATTCCAACGGCGTCCGCATCCTCCGCCGCCACGCCGAACTGATGGGACTCAAACCCTCGTTTACGATCCTCGATGTAGACGATCAACTGCGCCTGATGAAGCAGGTTCTTGAAACCGCCAACATCGACGAAAAGCGGTGGCCGGTGCGGGCGCTGGCGGCACAGATCGACCGCTGGAAGGATCGCGGACTGACCCCCGCCCGGGTCAGCGCGGCCGAGGCCGGCAATTTCGCCGACGGGCGGGCTGTGACGTTGTACGAGGCGTACCAAGAACGTCTGCGGTCGCTCAACGCGGCTGATTTCGGCGATCTGCTACTCCATTGTCTAACCCTGTTCACCGACCATCCCGACGTCCTGGCGGATTACCAGCAACGCTTCAATTACATCCTGGTCGATGAATATCAGGACACCAACGTCGCCCAGTATCTGTGGCTCCGCCTGCTGGCCCAGGGCCGCAGAAACCTGTGTTGCGTCGGCGACGACGATCAGTCGATCTACGGCTGGCGCGGGGCCGAGGTAGGCAACATTCTTCGCTTCGAGAACGATTTCCCGGGAGCCACCGTGGTCCGCTTGGAACGCAACTACCGCTCGACGCCGCACATTCTCGCTACCGCCTCGGGACTGATCGCCCACAACGAAGGGCGGCTCGGCAAGACGCTCTGGACGGAGGGCGATGACGGCCACAAGGTGGCGATCCATGGGGTCTGGGACGGCGAGGAGGAAGCACGTGTGGTGGGCGAAGAGGTCGAGGCGTTGCAGCGCAAGGGGCATGCGCTCGCCGAGATGGCGATCCTCGTCCGTGCCGGCTTCCAGACCCGCGAATTCGAAGACCGTTTCCTCACGCTGGGCATCCCGCATCGCGTGATCGGCGGCGTCGGATTCTACGAGCGGCGCGAAATCAGGGACGCCATCGCCTACCTCCGCGTGATCCATCAAGACGACGACGACTTAGCCTTCGAGCGAATCGTCAATGTGCCCAAACGCGGCATCGGCCAGGCGACCGTGAAGACCCTGCACGAGCTTGCGCGCGCCGAAGGTATTCCGCTCGTGCGCGCCGCCCAGGCGCTGGTCGGGACCGACGAGCTCAGACCGCAAACCCGCACGGCGCTTCGCGGCTTACTCGATTGCTTCGATCGCTGGCGGACCGCGGCGGCTGACCTGCCGCTCGCGGACGTCATCGAGCTGGTGCTTGAGGAATCGGGCTATACCGAAATGTTGCAGAACGACCGCGCCCCTGATTCTCCGGGTCGCCTGGATAACCTCAAAGAGCTTGTTGCTGCGACAGAGGAATTGGAAACACTGACCGCCTTCCTGGAACACGTCAGCCTGATCATGGACAACGACCGTGCCGCCGGTGGCGACGCCATCAATCTCGTCACGTTGCATAGCGCCAAGGGCTTGGAGTTTGATTCGGTCTTCCTGCCTGGCTGGGAGGAGGGCCTCTTCCCGCATCAACGGGCGCTCGACGAAGGCGGAGCCAAGGCGCTCGAGGAAGAGCGTCGCTTGGCCTACGTCGGCATCACCCGCGCGCGCCGGCGGATACGCATCTCCTACGCGGCAAGCCGCCGCCTCTTCAGCGGTTGGCAGTCCAACATACCGTCGCGATTCATCGACGAGCTGCCGGCCAAGCATGTGGAGAACGTTTCCGAACCCGGCTTATACGGCGCACAAGGGGTTGGCCTCGAGGATTCCGGCGCCGAGTTCATCGTTCAACGCCCGGCTTTCGGGCCGCGACGGAGCCGCTATGCCCGTCACGCCGCGTCAGCCGGCCCCGATGCCGAGGGCGACGCTGGGGCACACCCGACGAGCGCCCAACCCTCGGGCTCGTACGCCCAGGGGATGCGCGTCTTTCACCAAAAGTTCGGTTATGGCCGGATCGTTGCGGTCGAAGACAACCGCCTCGAAATCGCGTTCGACAAGGCGGGTCGCAAGAAAGTGATCGATTGCTTCGTTGCGCCCGCTTAGCTCGCCTCCGCGATTATGCCGCGCTCCCGCGGCCGCCGCTCAAGGGGCAAAGCTCGTTGTTGTTGGCAGCAATGGCCTGGGCAGGCGAATGGCCGTTTACGGCAGCCACCACATCGGCCTGCACTAACCCGATGTCAGCAAGCACGTGACGGTTCAGCCGCTCAAGATCACGCCCCGTCGACCACTTGCGCCGCAAACGGGCCAAGAGCACAAACGGCGCCGCCGCAAGGCACAGCCCAACCTCGAGCCAGTGCAGCATGTCCGACCTCTCGGGCACCCGAGGAAGATACGCCTGTGCGTCCTCGGCGCCGAAATCCATATGCTCGCGGGTCTCAATCTGCGTCGACATCGCCTTCCTCAACACCTTCGAATCGTTATCCTCAGTCATCGATGTCGTGTCAGCGGTGCCTGAATACAAGGCATTCAAGAAAAATTGAGCGAAAATCCGGAACACTAATGGATCGTTCCCAGCCGCTAAGCCCGCCGCCATAATGCGGCGCATGGCAATCGAGCCGCGACCAGACACGTTCGCCGGTGACGAGCGGCTCAGCTCGTTATTGGTCGAGGCGGGATCCGACCTTTCGCTTGCCGAAGCAAGGTCGCTGTGTGCCGCGATCGCCTCGGCGCCGCGGTCCGTTGGCGGCGGGGCGAACCCGTGGCTTGCGCTAATCGCGCCCGAGGCGCCGCCGGCTCTCGCAACGCAGCTGGCCACCCTTGTGGGAGAGATGGCGGATGGCTATCGCGCTACCATCGCCGATCGTGATGCGGCGCCCACGCGTTTGGAGGCGCTGCGCGCCGAGCTCGCGCGTCGGCGCTTGTCCGGATTTGTCGTGCCGCGCGCGGACGAGCACCAAGGCGAGTACGTGCCGCCGGGATCGCAGCGCCTGCACTGGCTCACCGGCTTCTCGGGATCGTCAGGTCTTGCGGTGGCGCTCGCCGAGCGGGCCGCGATCTTCGTCGACGGCCGCTATGCCCTGCAGGTTCACGACCAAGTCGACACCAACCTATTCGAGCCACTTCACATTGCCGACACCCCGCCCACGGCATGGCTCGCCGAGACACTGGCGTCCGGTGAGTCGCTCGGCTATGACCCATGGCTGCACACAGAGCGGGACGTCGAGCGGCTGCGCGCCGCGTGTGAGCAAGCCGATGCGAGACTCGTCGGCTGCCCCGATAACCCGATCGATGCGATCTGGGAGGACCGTCCCCCGCCACCCCTGGCGCCGGTAGTGCCGCACGATATTGCCTTTGCCGGCGAGAGCGCCGCGGACAAGCGCGAACGCCTTGCGGCCTCGCTCGCCAAAGATCGCATCGATGCCGCCGTCGTGACGGCGCCGGATTCGATCGCCTGGCTCCTCAACATCCGCGGCGCCGACGTCGCCAACACCCCGCTGCCGTTGGCATTCGTCATCTTGCATCAATCGGGCGCCGTCGACCTACTCATCGACCCGCGAAAGCTGTTGGCTAAGACGCGAGAGCACCTTGGCAACGGCGTTCGGGTACTCGCGCCCGAATCGCTGGAGACGACGCTGCGCGGTCTCGGCCAAGCGGGCAGGTCGGTGCTCGTCGATGCGGCCGGCGCGCCGGCCCGTCTGTTCGAGGTGTTGAACGATGCCGGCGCCAAGATCGTGCGCCGCGACGACCCCTGTGCGGCGCCCAAGGCGCGAAAGAACGCGATCGAACTCGACGGTTTCCGTGCCGCCCATGTCCGCGACGGCGCTGCGCTCACCGGTTTCCTCGCGTGGCTGGATGGCGAGGCGCCGGGCGGCGCCGTGGACGAGCTAACTGCGGTCGCCAAGCTTGCCGAGTTCCGCGCCGTCAACGAGCGGTTCCGCGGCTTTAGCTTCGACACCATATCGGGCGCTGGCGCAAACGGGGCGATCGCCCACTATCACTCGATGCCCGAGACCAACCGACGGCTCGAATCGAACAGCCTGTATCTCGTCGATTCGGGCGGCCAATACCTCGACGGCACCACCGACGTCACCCGCACCATCTCCATCGGCGCGCCGAGCGACGAGCATCGCGACCGTTTCACGCGCGTTCTCAAGGGCCACATCTCGATCGCGACATGCCGGTTCCCGCGCGGGACCAGCGGTTCTCAGCTGGACACTCTGGCCCGTCTCCACCTTTGGCAAGCCGGAATCGACTACGACCACGGGACCGGCCACGGCGTCGGCAGTTATCTGTGTGTGCACGAGGGCCCGCAGCGAATCTCAAAGCTCCCCAATCGCGTCGCGCTGGAGCCCGGTATGGTCGTGTCCAACGAGCCCGGCTACTACAAGCCCGGCGCCTATGGCATCCGCATCGAGAATCTGGTCGCGGTCATCGAGATCGATACCCCCGAAGCGGGCGAGAAGCCGATGCTAGGCTTCGAGACGCTGACAAAGGCGCCGATCGACCGTGCACTCGTCGAGCCCGCCCTGATGACGGCGCAGGAAATCGCGTGGCTCGATTCCTACCATGCCGAGGTTCGCGAGGCCTTGACCCGGCTCCTCGATCCCGCAACCGCCGCCTGGCTGGCCACGGCCACCCGGCCCCTCGGCTGCTAGGAGCGTGCGCTGCAGAAAGGTCCGCGCGGCAAAGTTGATAGCGGACGGGTTGTGGGTGGATTTGCGCAGGGGGAAGTATGATCCGATACGCCAGTTGCGTATGGGAACTCCAGATGCCGACCACGTTTCGTGCCTACCAGCCGGACCAACCCTTGCTTTTGCCGCTGGACTTGCAGGAGTGGGTTCCCCCAGGGCACCTGGCTCATCACGTCAGCGATGTGGTCGATGCACTGGACTTGACGGCGTTCTATGCGCCCAACGAGGGGGACGGTCGACGCAACGCCCCCTACGAGCCGTCGATGATGGTCAAGGTGCTGATCTATGCCTACGCGACGGGCACATTCTCCTCGCGCGCGGTGGCGAGGAAGCTGGAGGAGGAAGTAGCGTTTCGGATGCTCGCGGCGGGCAACTTCCCGCAACATCGCACGGTATGTGAGTTCCGCCGCCGACATCTGGCGGAGTTCAGCGAGCTGTTTGTGGGGGTGGTGCAGGTGGCGCGCGAGATGGGACTGGCGCGGTTCGGCAAGCTCTCGGTCGACGGGACGAAGGTGCGAGCGAACGCGAGCAAGCGCAAGGCGATGAGCTATGAGCGGATGGGCAAAGAGGCGGCTCGCTTGCAGGCGGAGATCGAGGCGCTGCTGACGAAGGCGGGGATGGTGGACGCCGAAGAAGACGAGCGTTGGGGCGAGGATTTCCGGGGCGACGAGTTGCCCGAGGAGTTGCAACGCAGGGAGAAGCGCCTGGCGGCGATCCAGGCAGCCAAAGCGCGTTTGGAGGCGGCGCAACGCGGGCGCGACGATGAGCGCGGGCGCGAGCCTGGGCAGGACCGCAATCCCCGGGGCGGGCGGCCCTACAAGCGGGCCTACGGCGAGCCCGAGCCGAAGGCGCAGAGCAATTTCACCGATCCCGAGAGCCAGATCATGAAGACCAGCAGCGAGGGATTCCAGCAGTGCTCCAACGCGCAGATGGCGGTCGATGGGGAGCACCAGATCATCGTCGCGACTCAGGTGGGGCCACAGGCCAGCGACCAGGGTCAGCTGGTGGGGATGCTCGACGAGATCAACGAGACGTTTGGGGTCGAGCCTGCGGTGGTACTGGCCGATGCGGGCTACTGCAACGAGCCGGATCTGTTGGAGCTGGAAGATCGCGGCATCGACGCGCACGTAGCGCTGGGGCGTGAAGGCAAGTCCCAGGTGGCGGTCGACCCGGCCCGGCTCCCTGCCACGCACCGCATGGGTGAGAAACTGGCGAGCCCCGCGGGCAAAGCCCGGTACGCGCAACGCAAGTGGCTCTCGGAGGCGCCGAACGGGTGGATCAAGGAGGTGCTCGGATTCCGACGATTCAGCCTGCGAGGCTTGGCGAAGGTGCGCGGCGAGTGGGACCTCGTGTGCTTGGCGTTGAACATCAAGCGGATGGGGACGGTGGCCACGTGCTGAGGCAGGTGCTGGCCTGCCAACGCACTTGCTCCGGGGCGCGCAGTGCCCATCGACCGCGTATGAAACGCGAATCTCTTCCGTTCCGGCCTTCCGGTCCGGGCTTTCCATCCCAGAGTCGGGCGGGCCAGATGTCCACACTCGGGCCAAAATCCAACCTCTCCGGCGGCCGCGCGCCAATCGCCCAACATCAAAACTTCTACGGCGCACGCTCCTAGGCGCCGATCAGCTCGAACCACTCGGCCTCGGTCAACACGGGAATCCCTATCTCCGCGGCCTTGCGCGCCTTCGAGCCGGCGCTCGCGCCGGCAACCACGAAGTCGGTCTTGGCCGAAACCGAACCCGCCACCCTTGCCCCCAGCGCCTCAGCACGGGCCTTGGCTTCGCTGCGGGTTGTGGTCTCGAGGGTCCCCGTGAAGACCACGGTTTTCTCGGCGATGGCCGATGCCGCCTCGGGCGCCTGGAAATCGCTGACAGCGACCTCGGTGCCGAGATCGGCAACCACTTGCCGATTGTGCGGTTCGGCGAAGAACACGACGATCGCGCCCGCCACCGTCTCGCCAATACCGTCAATTGCCAACAGCTCGGCCCAGGCGGGATCGTCGCGGTCGACCGCCGCGGCCATGGCGGTCAGCAACGCGTCCAGCGACCGATAGGTGCGGGCCAACAGGCGCGCCGTCGCCTCGCCGACGTGGCGAACCCCCAGCGCATAGACGAAGCGGTCGAGGCTGATCGCGCGGCGCGCGGCGATCGCGGCAAACAGGTTGGCGGCCGAGGTCTCGCCCCAGCCCTCGCGCTCGGCCAGCCGTGGACCGTCGCCGCCGTCGTTCTCGGCCAACCGGAACAGATCGCCGGGTGCGGTGACCCGTTGGTCACGCCAGAACGCCAGAATCTGCTTTTCCCCCAGCCCCTCGATATCGAACGCGTTGCGGCTGACGAAGTGCCGCAGGCGTTCGACCGCCTGGGCCGGGCAAATCAACCCGCCGGTACAGCGCCGCGCCGCCTCCGCCTCACCCGTCGACAGGTCGATCTCGCGCACCGCGCGGCTGCCGCATTCCGGGCAGCTATCTGGAAAGACGAACTTTCGCGCCCCGCGCCGCCGCTTGTCGCGCAATGCCTCGACGACTTGCGGGATCACGTCACCGGCGCGCTGGACGACGACAGCGTCGCCGACGCGAATGTCCTTGCGGCGGATCTCGTCCTCGTTGTGCAAGGTTGCCCGGGACACGACGACACCGCCGACGGTCACCGGCGCAAGGATCGCAACCGGCGTCAGGGTTCCGGTCCGTCCCACCTGTACGCGGATCTCCTCAATTCGGGTCTCGGCTCTCTCGGCAGGGAACTTGTACGCAATGGCCCAGCGCGGGGAGCGGCTCAAGCTGCCCAAGCGCTCCTGCCAGTCCAGCCGATCGACCTTGTAGACCACCCCATCCACGTCGTAGGCCAGCGTCGCGCGCGCCGCCTCGACCTCGGAATGGAACGTCAACACCTCGCTCAGCGACTCGCAAACCCGCCCCAGGGGGTTGACCGCAAGCCCCCATCGCGAGAAGGCCGCCAGAACACCGGAGTAGGTTTCAGCCCCCAGCGCGCTCGCCTCGCCCCAGCCATGGGCGAAAAACCGAAGCCGCCGGCGCGCGGTGATCGAGGCATCGAGCTGGCGCAGACTTCCCGCGGCCGCGTTTCTGGGGTTGGCGTAAGCCGGCTTGCCCGCCTCCTCCTGCATTTTGTTGAGGGCGAAGAACGCGTCCCGGCTGAGGTACACCTCGCCGCGCACCTCGATCTCCGCGGGCGGGTCGGTGGTCTGCAACGCGTCGGGAATATCGGCCACGGTGCGAAGGTTCGCGGTCACGTCCTCACCTTCGCGCCCGTCGCCCCGCGTCGCGCCAAGGACCAGCCGGCCAGCCGTGTATCGCAACGACGCCGATAGGCCGTCGATCTTGGGTTCCGCGGCCAATGCAACGGTCGCATCTTCGTCGCGTCCGAGGAATCGGTTGACGCGGCGGATGAATTCAGCGAGTCCCGCCCCCTCGAACGCGTTGGCAAGCGAGAGCATCGGGCGCGCGTGGATGATCTTCGCGAAACCCTGATCGGCCGGCGCGCCCACACGATGCGACGGACTGTCCTCGCGGACGAGCCCGGGAAACAGCGCTTCGATCGCGGCGTTTCGCTCGCGCAGCCGGTCGTACTCGCCGTCCGACATCGTGGGCGCCGCGTCCCGGTAGTAGCGCCGGTCGTGCTCCCCGATCTCTGTCGCCAGCGCAGCGAGCGCGTCGCGTGCCTGCTCCTCGGTCAACTCCGCGTCGGGCTTGCGTTTGGTCATGCGCGACCCGCCTCGATCAGACTCGCCGCGGCGGCGCGCGCGGCCTTAGTAACCCTCGCGCCGGCCAACATGCGGGCCACCTCCTCACGTCGCTCCGCCTCGTCAAGTACGGTGACCGACACCTCTGCGCCGCCACCATCGAGCGCCTTGGTGACCCGCCAATGATGGCGCGCACGAGCCGCGACCTGCGGCGAGTGCGTGATGACGACAACCTGAGCCCCTTCGGCGAGGGCTTCCAGACGCTCGCCCACGGCGTGGGCGGTGGCGCCGCCGATGTCGCGATCGACCTCGTCGAAAATCAGCGTCGTCACCGGCATCGTCCGCGCCAAAACGACCTTCAGGCCCAGCGTCAGGCGCGACAATTCGCCGCCCGATGCGATTCGCGCCAGCGGGCCGGGCTCGGTGCCCGGCACCGTCGCGATCTCGAAGGCGACATGCTCGGCGCCCTCGCGCGCCCAGCCGCTCTCCGGCGCCGCCGTCACGGCGGTACGGAACACCGCATGGTCGAGCTTTAGCGGCACGAGCTCCGCGGCGACCGCCACATCAAGCTGTCGCGCCGCCTCGCGGCGTGCGGCGCCCAGCAGCTTTGCCGATCTGCGATAGGCCTCACGAGTCTCCTCAAGCTTCGCCCGCAGCGTCTCGGCCGCCTCAGCGCCCGTCGCGAGCGCTGCTAGACGCTCACCCAGCCGAGTCCGAACCGCCCCCAGGGAATCGACGTCGGTGCGGTGGTGTCGCGCCGCCGCCCGAAGGGCGAATAAGCGTTCCTCGGCGCGTTCGAGCTGTCGAGGATCGAGATCAAGTTCGCGCGCCAGCGCTTCCAACGCGTTCATCGCCTCGGTGGTCTCTACCGCCGCCCGATCGAGCGCCGCCGTCGGCTCCGCCAGCCGCTCGCCGCTCTGCGGCGCCAAATCGCGAAGCGCGCGCTGGGCCGCGGCGATGCGGTCCGCAGCCCCGTGCTCGTCGGCCAAGGCCGCGATTGCCGCGTCCAACGCATGGGCCATACCCTGGCCCTGCATCAGAAATGCGCGGCGCGAGGCGAGTTCGCGTTCCTCGCCCGGCGCCGGATCGAGGGCCTCCAGCTCCTCGTGTTCACGACGGATCGTCGCCTCGTCGGCGCGCGCCGCCGCCAACGCAGCCTCTTCCGCCGCTAACGCCGCCTTGGCCTCGCGCATCGAGTCCCAGGCATCGCGCACCGCCGCCACACGGGCCGCGTTGGCGCCGAAGCCGTCGAGCACCGCGCGATGCCCGGCCTCGTCCATCAGCGCGCGTTGATCGTTCTGGCCATGGACTTCGACCACGCTGCGCCCCATTTCGCGCAACAGTCCGACGCTGACCGGCCGGTCATTGACGTAGGCTCGGCTTCGCCCGTCGGCGCCGACGACCCGGCGAAGCACGAGATCGGCGTCTTCGGCGAGGTCATGCCCTGCGGCCAGCGCGAGCGCCGGATGTTCGGCCTCGGGCGCTAGCGTCGCGGTCACCGAACCTTTCTCGGCACCATGGCGCACCATGCCGGCATCGCCCCGCGCGCCGAGGGCGAGCCCGAGCGCGTCGAGCAGGATCGATTTGCCGGCGCCGGTCTCACCGGTCAGCACACTGAGGCCTTTGCTGAATTCGAGATCCAGGCTTTCAATGACGACGATGTCTCGAATGGAAAGCCCGACCAGCACGTCGGCGCCGCTAAAAGATGGCGCTGAAAGCGCTACTGATCCACGATTCCTCGTCCTCGGCCGGGCGCAAGTCCTCGCCCGTCACAAGCGCGTAGCTCTCCAGGTACCACGTGCTGCCGGGAAAGTTGTGGCCCAATACGGCGGCCGCCGTTTGGGCTTCTTCGATGATGCCGAGCGACAGGTACGCTTCGGTCAGCCGATGCAGGGCCTCGGGGACATGGGTGGTCGTCTGATGCCGTTCGATTACCGTACGGAATCGATTGATCGCCGCCGCGTATTGGCCGCGCTCGAGATAGTACATGCCAACGTCCATTTCCTTTCCGGCCAGGTGGTCGCGCGCAAGGTCGGCCTTGAGCCGAGCGTCGCGCGCGTACTCGGTGTCGGGAAAGCGGCGAACGATCTCCTCGAGGGCGGCCAGCGCCAGTTTCGTGAAGTCCTGATCGCGGCCAACGTCGACAATTTGCTCGTAATAGCTGATCGCGATCATGTAGTACGCGTAAGCGACCTCGGGGTCGCCCGGGTGCAGCGTTATGAAGCGATCGGCCGCATTCACCGCCTCGTCGTAGCGATCGGACAGGTAGTAGCTGAACGCCGCCATGAGCTGCGCTTTGGTCGCCCACTTCGAGTAGGGATGTTGGCGCTCGACTTCTTCGAAACCCTCTTGTGCGGCGGTGTAAAGGCCGTCCTCGAGCGCGTCCAGCGCCTTGTTGTAAAGGACCTCGACCGGCTTCTCGACATAGACCGGCTCGGGCGTTTCGCAGGCCGCAAGCATACCCGCTAGCCCCGCGACCGCGGCGGCGACGCGCCAACGCGCGGGGCGGAGCACGCGGGGAATCCCAAAATCAGATGCGGCGGCAATCATCGTCGGTCTCCCAATTATAGCATCCCGACGCGCCGCCGTCGGCGCGGTATCGCACGCTGCCGACGCGACCTAGGAGCGTGCGCCGCAGAAAGGTCCGCGCGGCAAAGTTGATAGCGGACGGGTTGTGGGTGGATTTGCGCAGGGGGAAGTATGATCCGATACGCCAGTTGCGTATGGGAACTCCAGATGCCGACCACGTTTCGTGCCTACCAGCCGGACCAACCCTTGCTTTTGCCGCTGGACTTGCAGGAGTGGGTTCCCCCAGGGCACCTGGCTCATCACGTCAGCGATGTGGTCGATGCACTGGACTTGACGGCGTTCTATGCGCCCAGAGTTCCGACGCCGACATCTGGCGGAGTTCAGCGAGCTGTTTGTGGGGGTGGTGCAGGTGGCGCGCGAGATGGGACTGGCGCGGTTCGGCAAGCTCTCGGTCGACGGGACGAAGGTGCGAGCGAACGCGAGCAAGCGCAAGGCGATGAGCTATGAGCGGATGGGCAAAGAGGCGGCTCGCTTGCAGGCGGAGATCGAGGCGCTGCTGACGAAGGCGGGGATGGTGGACGCCGAAGAAGACGAGCGTTGGGGCGAGGATTTCCGGGGCGACGAGTTGCCCGAGGAGTTGCAACGCAGGGAGAAGCGCCTGGCGGCGATCCAGGCAGCCAAAGCGCGTTTGGAGGCGGCGCAACGCGGGCGCGACGATGAGCGCGGGCGCGAGCCTGGGCAGGACCGCAATCCCCGGGGCGGGCGGCCCTACAAGCGGGCCTACGGCGAGCCCGAGCCGAAGGCGCAGAGCAATTTCACCGATCCCGAGAGCCAGATCATGAAGACCAGCAGCGAGGGATTCCAGCAGTGCTCCAACGCGCAGATGGCGGTCGATGGGGAGCACCAGATCATCGTCGCGACTCAGGTGGGGCCACAGGCCAGCGACCAGGGTCAGCTGGTGGGGATGCTCGACGAGATCAACGAGACGTTTGGGGTCGAGCCTGCGGTGGTACTGGCCGATGCGGGCTACTGCAACGAGCCGGATCTGTTGGAGCTGGAAGATCGCGGCATCGACGCGCACGTAGCGCTGGGGCGTGAAGGCAAGTCCCAGGTGGCGGTCGACCCGGCCCGGCTCCCTGCCACGCACCGCATGGGTGAGAAACTGGCGAGCCCCGCGGGCAAAGCCCGGTACGCGCAACGCAAGTGGCTCTCGGAGGCGCCGAACGGGTGGATCAAGGAGGTGCTCGGATTCCGACGATTCAGCCTGCGAGGCTTGGCGAAGGTGCGCGGCGAGTGGGACCTCGTGTGCTTGGCGTTGAACATCAAGCGGATGGGGACGGTGGCCACGTGCTGAGGCAGGTGCTGGCCTGCCAACGCACTTGCTCCGGGGCGCGCAGTGCCCATCGACCGCGTATGAAACGCGAATCTCTTCCGTTCCGGCCTTCCGGTCCGGGCTTTCCATCCCAGAGTCGGGCGGGCCAGATGTCCACACTCGGGCCAAAATCCAACCTCTCCGGCGGCCGCGCGCCAATCGCCCAACATCAAAACTTCTACGGCGCACGCTCCTAGGCGGCGCCGCCCGCCTCCAACGCTAGGCGGTGAATCTAGGTTAGGCCGTAGCGGCCAGGGGCGGGGTCCACGCGGTCTCGCCGACGTCATCGAGGTTCGCCGCGCCGGCGGCCTCGGCGCTCCACGCGCCCTCGGTCTCGAACAATTTCCGAACCAGGCGGTGGTTCAGTGTGTGTCCCGAGCAGAAGCCCTGCATTCGCGCCTTCAGCGATGCACCGGCAAGGTAAAGATCGCCAATCGAGTCCAGCACCTTGTGGCGTACGAACTCGTCTTGGTAACGAAGACCGTTCGCGTTCAGAATCTTGTCGCCCGAAACCACCACCGCATTGTCGAGCGAGGCGCCGCGCGCGAGCCCCAGCCCGCGAAGCGCGTCCACCTCGTGGGCGAAACCAAAGGTGCGCGAGCGGCTCAGCTCCGCTTTAAAGGCGCCGTCGCCGGCGGCATATCGACAGGTCTGGCGCGAGATCACTTCGTTGTCGTATTCGATCTCGAAGTCGATCGAAAAGTTCTCGGCGGGGCTAAGTCGCGCCCAACGATCGCCTTTGCGAACCTCGATCTCGCGGAGCACCCGAATGGGGCGGCGCGGCAGCTCCTGGTCGACCACGCCCGCGCACTCGATCAGGAACACGAACGGCGCGGCACTTCCGTCCATGATCGGGACTTCGGGACCGTCCAGTTCGACGACGGCGTTCTCGATGCCGCACCCCGCAAATGCAGCCATCAGGTGCTCGACCGTGGCAACCTTCGTACCGTGCTCGTTGCCCAGCGTGGTGCACAGCGTCGTGTCGGTCACATTGCGCCAATCGGCGCGAACGGACGCGGCCGCTTCGCGAACGCCGGTGCGACGAAACACGATGCCCGAGCCCGCATCCGCGGGGGCCAGGCTCATGTTGATCTTGTCACCGCTATGCAGTCCGACGCCGGTACAACCGATCCTATTTCTCAAGGTTTGCTGGTATTCTTCCGTCAACGCATTTTATCCTGTTCGAACCCGCTAATCTCGGCAGCCCCTTCTGCCATGAACGCCGATTCTTTGTTGGATACCAATGGTTCCCGTCCGTTGCTTCGGGGAATGTTTTAATAACATCCCCCGAAGCACTCAAATCACTCTTTGTTACAGAGTATTACGAGAGTCGAACCATTTGGAGTCGACCTTCAGTTGGCCTGCCGACGGAGAAACGCTGGGATCTCCAGCAGGTCCTCGTTCGGCGGCGCGACCGGCCCAGCGAGGTCGGCGCGCGCGGCCGCGCGGGGCGCCGAAGCATCCGCGGCCACCGTCGATGCGCTCTCTGCGGAGCTTTGCGCACCGCCGGTCTGCGTGGGCGCGCTCGGTGGGGATTTCTTGTCCTCCTCCGAGGCGGCCCTCCGCGCACGTCCGGCGCTGGCGATGCGCTCGAGGAGACTCGCCGGTCGCTTGCGCTCCACGGCTCCGCCGTTGGTGATCGCGGCCTCGGCAAACGGCTCGGGCGCCGTCATCGGCGTGGCTCGAGCCGGCGCGGCAGGGATAAAGAAGTCGCCCTCGGCGGCGGCCTCCGCCCCAACCGCTGCTTTGCCCGCCGATTCCTCGGGGCCGTCCGGGTCAGACTGCGCGGGCGGCTCCGACTCGGGCATGGGTTCGGCGGCCACCGCCTCGCCTTGCACCGCGCGCGAAAGCGCCTTGGCGCGTGCCGCCGCCTCGGCCCCCGGCGCCTGCAAGCCGCCCAGCTCGGCAGCCGCGGGCGCCGGCGGATCGGGCCGTAGCGGCACCACCGCCGAGCCTTCGTGGGCGCTCGCCCCCGTTACTTTCCCCGGTGGATAGCCGATCCCCCGGTTGCGGTCCTCTGTGTCGTGGCGTCGCGCCATGCCTTCGGAATCGATGCCGGTCGCCACTACCGAGACCCGCATGCTGCCCTCGAGCTGCTCATCGAACGTCGAGCCGAAAATGATGTTGGCGTCCGGATCCACCTCGTCGCGGATGCGGTTAGCCGCCTCGTCGACCTCGAACAGCGTCATATCTGGACCGCCGGTGATATTGATCAGCACTGCCTTGGCGCCCTTCATCGTGACGTCGTCCAGGAGCGGGTTGGAGATGGCGGCCTCGGCGGAATCGAGCGAGCGCTTGTCGCCCTCGGCCTCTCCGGTGCCCATCATCGCCTTGCCCATCTCCACCATGATGGTGCGGATGTCGGCGAAATCGAGATTTATGAGACCGGGCATGACCATGAGGTCTGTAACCCCACGAACGCCCGAGTACAGCACGTCGTCCGCCATCTTGAAGGCGTCGGCGAACGTGGTTTTCTCGTTGGCTACCCGGAAGAGGTTCTGGTTGGGGATGATGATCAGGGTATCGACGAACTCGTGGAGCTCCTCAATGCCCTGCTCAGCGATGGCAAACCGGTGTGCGCCCTCGAACTGGAACGGCTTGGTCACCACGCCGACCGTCAGGATTCCGCACTCGCGGGCGAGTTGGGCGATGACGGGCGCGGCGCCGGTCCCGGTGCCACCCCCCATGCCGGCGGTGATGAACACCATGTGCGAGCCTTGCAGCTGTTCGAGGATAGCCTCGTGAGCCTCCTCGGCGGCCGCGCGGCCGACGTCAGGCCGCGAGCCGGCCCCAAGTCCTTGGGTTAAGCCGATCCCGAGCTGGATACGGCGCTCGGTGAGGGACTGCGTCAACGACTGGGCATCGGTGTTCGTGACCACGAACTCGACGCCTTCGAGGTTGGCGCTGATCATGTTGTTGACCGCGTTGCCGCCGGCCCCGCCGACACCGAAGACGACGATGCGCGGCTTCAGCTCTGTCGTGGGTGACGGCATGCTGAGGTTAAGTGTCATTTCAGCCTCCAATGGTTCGACACCTGTACTCCCTCGTCCCTTCCTGTGCTCCCTACGCGTGGCGACTGGCGACCGCCGGCGCCCCCTTGTTTTGGCGCGAACGCCTTACAAATGTGCATGTACCCACCGCCCGACGCGGATGAGTGGCCCGGCCATCGTCTCTTCGTCCAACGCCTCTGCGGCCAGCGCCTCAGGGGCGCCGTCGAGCGCGTGGCTTAGGAGACCGGCGCACGCCGCGAAGGCGGGCCCGCCGGTCGATTCCGCGACCCCGGAAACTTTGATCGGACGACCGATTCGGACCTGTTTATCGAGGATGTGCGCGGCGACATCGGGGACGCCGTGCAACAGGCTTGCCCCTCCCGTTAGCACCAGCCGTCGCCCTGCCGTACGCAGGTAATCGTTTGCCCCGAGCCGCTCGCGCACGAGTTCCAGCGTCTCTTCGATCCGCGGCCGGATAATCCCGACCAGGACCGAGCGCGGATGAGGAGTGGCGCTCTCACCGCCAGTCTCACCAACCCGAGAAACGCGAATCATTTCGTTTTCGTCCGCCGGGCTTGCAACCGCGCTTCCATAGAGGGTCTTCAGGCGCTCGGCCTTGTCGGCCGGGGTCGACAATCCGCGGGCGATGTCATTGGTGACGTGCGCGCCACCGACCGGAACCGAATCGGTGAACACGAGATGGCCGTCGACAAAAACGGCGATCCCAGTGGTCCCGCCGCCCATATCCAGCACGGTCACGCCAAGATCCTTCTCGTCCTGAACCAAGACGCCCATTCCCGCGGCGTACGCCGAAACCACCACCGCCGCGACGCCCAGGTGCCCGCGCTCGACGCATACGGCAAGATTGCGCGCCGGCCCCGACGCCAGGGTGACCACGTGTACCTCGGCGCCCAGTCGCGCCCCGAACATGCCTCGCGGGTCGCGCACGCCGCGCGCCTCATCGACCCTGTATCCCATGGGGATCGCGTGGACGATCTCGCGCCCAGTGTCGTCTACGGCCGAACGACCCTGGCCTAGTATGCGGCGCACGTCCCCATCGCCAACCTCGCGACCTGGGATTGCCGCCTCCTCCACGATCCGCTGCGAATGCGGCGAGCCGCCGGAATAGCTGAGCGTCACCTCGCGCACGGTCTCGCCGGCCATTCGCTCGGCGGCATCGACCGCGGCGCGCACGGAATGCTCAACCGCCTCCATGTCGACGACCGCGCCTGACCGCATTCCGCGCGATACCTGATGGCCGATTCCGATCACCCGGCACGAGTCCGAGCCCAGCCTGGCGATGAAACACGAGACCTTGGTCGTGCCGACGTCGAGCGCCGCGATCGCGCCGTTGCGTCCTACGCCCATGCTGGATCCCTCATGCGCTCTCACCGGTATCGCGGCGCTGGGCCGCGGCGGCCGGCGCCAAGCGAACGATCAAGCGGCCCGGCACTCGAAGATCGAGGCTGACGATGTCGCGCCCCAGTATCGCTTCGCGCCGCTCGAGCTCGGCAACGCGACGCCACGCCGCGGCGGCGCCCGCCGCGGGCAGCCTCGCCGCGACGCCATTGTCAAACCGGATGTCCCAGCGCCGGCCGCCGATCCGGATCGCAGCCGCGACACGCCTCAACAGATCAGGCTCGCTGGCCAACGCCTCCATCAGCGCGCCGGCGTGGGACGGCGCGTCGGCGCCGACAAACAGCGGAAGGTGGCCGTACTGCTCGATCTCTGCGCCTGCGATCGCAACACCGCCGGCATCGATCAGCGCTACCGTACCCTCGTGCTGCCAACGCGCAAACGGACGGCGCTCAACAAGGCGCACGTGGACCGTCGCGGGTAGCCGCCGGGTGACGGACGCGGATTCGATCCAACCCAGCGATTCGAGACGGGTCCGCGCCGCGTCCATGTCGAACAGCAGTATCGGCTCCCCGCTGCGAGCGCCGAGGACGCGAATTGCCTCCTCGCGGTGGACCGATCTCCGGCCGGCGACCGTCACCTCGCGCACGCCAAGGCCGATTTCGACGCTGGCCTCCGCCAAGCGTGCCGAGGCTTGCCCTGCAAGATCAGCGGCGGCGCCGGACAAGGCGGCCCACGTTCCGGCTCCGATTACCCCGATTGCCGTCACACCGATGCTCGGCCAATAGAATCTGCGCGCAACGCTCGAGCGTCGGAACCGGCGCCAGGCGCTCGCCCGGGTGTTGCGGCCGCGCTTGGTGCGGCCACGCCCCAAGACCGGTTCGGCGTCGCGCGTGCTCAGCGCCCGCATCCCGCATCCTCCAGCATCCACAACACCAGGTCCTCAAAGCCGATCCCGGCGTGCGCCGCGATCTCGGGAACGAGCGAGAGCGGCGTCATGCCCGGCTGGGTGTTCACTTCCAACAGGTAGAGCCGCGCCGGTCCCGGCCCGGTATCGTCGTATCGGAAATCGGCTCGGCTCACGCCGCAGCAACCCAGGGCGGTATGGGCGCTCCGCGCCGTCGCCAGCGCGGCGTCGTAGTCATCGGGCGGCAGCTGGGCGGGACAGTCATGGACGGCTTCACCCTCCACATACTTGGCGTCATAGGAGTAGAATTGGCCCCTGGGCCTGATCTCGGTGGCGCCAAGCGCGTGCTCACCCATGACGGCGACGGTAATCTCGCGACCCGGGACATAGCGCTCCACTAGGACCCGCTCGCCGTAGGGCCACTCGCCGTTCGCGAAGGGTTTTTCCTCAGCCCCATCAAGATGGATCGAGACCCCGACGCTTGATCCCTCGTTCAGCGGCTTGACCACGAATGGCAGTTCCATGACCGACCCCTCGACGACCTGGGCACGGTGCGCGACCACGCCTTCGGGACAGACGATGCCGGATTCTCGAAACAGCCGTTTGGCCGCGGGCTTGTTCATGGCTAGCGCCGAGGCGAGCACCCCCGAGTGGGTGTAAGGAAGGGCAAGCGCTTCAAGGATCCCCTGCATACAGCCGTCTTCGCCGAAGCGACCATGCAGCGCGTTGAACGCAACATCGGGGCGGATGCCGGCCAGTATCTCGGCGACGTTAGGACCCACGTCCACCTCGGTTACCCGCTTTCCGCGCACGCGCAGCGCCTTGGCGACCGCGCGGCCGCTCACCAGCGATACCTCGCGCTCCGCTGACCAACCGCCCATCAGGACCGCTACTTGATCACCCATGAACGTCTACCTCTGACGCGGCGGGCCCCACGTGATCGCCGATGCGTCGTATCTCCCACTCCAAGGCGACCCCGGAGGTATTGGCCACCCGGCGCCGAATTTCCTCACCCAGCGTCTCGATGTCCGCCGCCGTCGCCGTACCGGTATTCACCAGGAAGTTGCAGTGCTGCTCCGAAACCATGGCGCCGCCTAATCGAAGCCCCCGGCAACCGGCGGCGTCGACGAGTTCCCAGGCGGCCCGGCCCTTGGCCGCGGCGCTCGAAGGGTTGACGAAGGTACTCCCCCCGGTGCGGCTTTTGATCGGCTGGGTCTCTGTCCGGGCGGCCCGAATCTCGGCCATCCGGTGGGCGATCTCACGCCGCGAACCGCGGGAACCGCGCAATCGCGCCGCGGTGAAAATCCAGTCCTCCTGGACCGCCGCACGGCGATAGCCGAAGCCAAGGTCATCGGGGTCCAGGACATGGTGACCGCCCCCGGCATCCAGCGCCGTCGCGGAAACCACGACATCGGCGGTCTCGCGGCCATAGGCGCCGGCGTTCATTCTCATTGCGCCCCCCACGGTGCCGGGAATACCACTGAGAAACTCAAGCCCCGACACCCCGGCCCGTTCGGCGGCGCGCGCGACGTTGACGCCCATGGCACCGGCGCCCGCATCGATCTCGGTGCCTTTGATCCGGACTTCGGTGAAGCCCAGGTTCAGTCGCACGATCACGTCGCGGATTCCGCCGTCTCGCGCCAACAGATTGGATCCCGCGCCAACCACGGTTACCCCCACGTCCGGCGGCCGCTGACGCAGGAAGTCCGCAAGGTCATCGGCGTCCGCCGGGTACAAGACGACATCGGCGGGGCCGCCAACCCGAAACCACGCGATGCGCGCCAGCGGGACGTTCTCGTCGTAGCGCCCGCGCACGGCCGGGAGCCGATCCACGAGGCGGCCTTGCGCGGCTTCCGGCGCCATCATTCGCGGGCCTCTCGTGGCCCGGCGACGCCGCGCAGCGCCGCGAGTTCCGCCGGGAGCGCCCGTGCCCAGGCGCTGATGCTACCGGCTCCCATGCACACCACCAAGTCGCCCGGCGAGGCGATCCCGTCGACCAGGGGCGCCAGCTCGCTTGCCTCGCCAATTCCCCACACGTGGCGGTGGCCCTGGCGGCGCATGCCCTCGATCAGGGCGTCTCGATCGATACCCTCGATCGGCGATTCGCCGGCGGCATAGACGGGGCTGACGATCACCGCGTCGGCGTCGTTGAATGCGGTGCAGAACTCCTCGAACAGATGTTGAAGACGGGTGTAGCGATGAGGCTGGACGACGGCGATGATGCGCCGGGGGAAGGCCTCGCGGGCCGCAGCCAGCACCGCGGTGATCTCGACCGGGTGGTGCGCGTAATCGTCGATCACCGTGACGCCGTCGGTCTCGCCGGTCGTGGAGAAACGCCGGCGGACCCCACCGAAATCGGCGAGCGCCTCTTTGACCACCGTGTCCGCGATACCCATTTCGCGCGCCACGGCGATCGCCGCCAGCGAGTTCTGCACGTTATGGGCCCCGACCATCGGCAGGGTCAGGCCAGCGATCGTGTGGGTATGGCCAAGCGCGCGCTCGGTGATTACGGCGTCGAAACGCGCACCCGCGGCGGCAACCCGCACATTGACCGCGCGAACGTCGGCGAGCGCGCTCAATCCGTAGGTGACCAGCTTGCGATCGGATATGCGGCCGATCATCGACTGGACTTCCGCGTGGTCGATGCAGAGCGCGGCCACGCCGTAAAACGGGATGTTCTCGACGAAGGCGCGAAACGCCGCCCGCTCGGCCTCGAAGTCGCCATAGAAATCGAGGTGCTCGGGATCGATGTTGGTCACCACTGCGATGGTCGCCGGCAGCTTGACGAACGTGCCATCGGATTCGTCGGCCTCGACCACCATCCAGTCTCCGGCGCCGAGCCGCGCATTCGTCCCATAGGCGTTGATCACACCGCCGTTGATGACTGTCGGATCGAATCCGGCCGCATCCAGGACGGCGGCGATGATCGAGGTCGTCGTCGTCTTGCCATGGGTGCCGCCAACCGCCACCGACCACTTCAGTCGCATCAGCTCGGCCAGCATCTCCGCCCGCCGCACCACCGGTACCAGCGAGGCGCGCGCTGCGGCGACCTCGGGGTTGCCGGCGCCGACCGCCGATGAAACGACCACGACCGCGGCCCCGCCCAAGTTTTCAGCCACGTGACCGATCGCAACCGGAATCCCGAGTGCCGAGAGTCGGTCGACGTTTGACGAGCCAACGAGGTCGCTCCCCTGCACACGGTAGCCCACGTTGTGCATCACCTCGGCGATGCCACTCATGCCGATGCCGCCGATGCCGACGAAGTGAATGGCGCCGATGTCGAGCGGCAACGCCCTCATCGACCGCGTCTCCGTGCGTCAACCTGGGCCATGAAGACTTCGCGCTTGCTCACCAGCTCGTCGATCATGTCGGCGAGGCGACTCGCCGCGTCGGGTCGCCCGGTGACCCGGGCAAAGTTCGCGGCATCGGCCAGCGCCGACTCATCTGCGATCAGCGATTTTAGCCGCCGGGCGAGGGCGCTGGGCGTGAATTCGTTCTCGGGCATGACCCAGGCGCCGCCCGAGACGGCAAGGAAACGGGCGTTCGCGCTTTGATGGTCGTCGACGGCCGAGGGTAGCGGCACGAGAATCGCCGGCCGACCGACCACCGCAAGCTCGCCCACCGTCGAGGCGCCGGCACGGCCGATCACCAGGTGCGCCGCGGCCAACCGGCGCGGCAAATCCTCAAAGAACGCTGCGGTCTCCGCCCGGATGCCCGCGGACTCGTACGACGACCGGACGGCGGCCAGATCCTCCGCTCGGCATTGCTGAGTCACTTCCAATCGTGCTCGCAGGGAATCGTCCATTGTCGCGAGTGCCGCGGGGACGACCTCACCAATGATGCTTGAGCCCTGGCTGCCCCCGTAGACCAGCAGACGAAAGGCCTCGCCAGGTGCGGACGGGGCGTACCTGGTCTCGCGCGCCGCGACGATCGCGGGGCGCACGGGATTGCCGGTGCGGCGCATCTTCTTCCGGGCGCGGTCGTCGAGCCCGGCGGTTTGGGCCATCGAAATGGCGAGGACAGTGGCCCGGCGCGCCAACCGCCGGTTGGTGCGTCCAAGCACGGCGTTCTGTTCGTGAATGATGGTGGGAATGCCGACCCGCATCGCCGCAAGCATCGTCGGCAGCGAGGGATAGCCGCCGAATCCAATCGCTGCCGTGGCCCCGATCCGGCGCAGAATGCGTCCGGCCTGAAGGGTACCCAGCACGATTTCCTTGAA
Source organism: Alphaproteobacteria bacterium (assembly GCA_965219135.1). Taxonomy (GTDB): domain Bacteria; phylum Pseudomonadota; class Alphaproteobacteria; order VGEJ01; family VGEJ01; genus CAYUNL01. The sequence goes on from CBDCMV010000002.1 coordinate 103,710, forward strand.
CCCCTCAAGCCGCCCCAACAGTGATTTCCCGGTTGGCGTCCCGGTGCGCACCGCGAACCAATCGACGCCGTCGATCGCACGCGCAAACGCCTCCCCGCGGTCGTCGGTGACCAGCGCCAGGGGCCGGCCGCGAGACTGGAACTCCTCGGCCAGCGCCTGCGCCGGATAGAGGTGGCCGCCCGTGCCCCCCGCGGCTAGCACCACGGCACCGCCCGCACTCAACGGCCCGACTCCGACCAACGCGCCCAGACGACGCCGATGCGTTCTCCCGGGGTTCGCCGGCGGGTGAGCGCCAGCACCATGCCCATACCCACCGCCAGCGCCAGCAGCGATGAACCGCCGTAACTAATGAACGGCAGCGTCATACCCTTTGCCGGCATGAGGTTGAGGTTGACCCCGATATTGATCATGGCCTGGAGCCCGAACTGCGCCAACAACCCGGTGCCGGCCAGAAGCGCGAAGTAATCGCCCTCTTGCAGCAAGCGGCCCAGCCCGCGCAACACGATGAAGGCGAAGAGGGCGATGATGGCGAGGCCGGCGACCAGCCCGAACTCCTCGCCGGCGACGGCGAAGATAAAATCGGCGTGCGCGTCGGGCAGCACCGATTTCACGACTCCCTCGCCGGGCCCGCGACCGAACATGCCGCCTGAGCCGAGCGCCTCGAGCGCTTTGTCGACTTGGTAGCTATCGCCGCTCGCGGGGTCGAGGAAACGATCGATTCGGCTGGCGACGTGGGGCAGCCACAGATAGCCGAGCACCGCACCCCCCAGGCCGAGCGCGACCAGTCCTGCGACCCACATCAACCCCAAGCCGGCCATGAAGACCTGTGTGAACCAGACGACCGCCACCACCGCGGCCATGCCGAAATCGGGCTGAGCGAGGATAAGTCCAAGCACCAGCAACAACAGGAGCGCCGCCGTCAGGCTTCCTGGCGCGCGCCCGGCGCGCCGCCGTTCCGCCATGATCCATGCTGTGACCACGGCGAACGTCGGCTTGATGATTTCCGCGGGCTGGAGCACGACTCCGCCGATGTCGAGCCACCGGCGCGCACCTTTGATCTCGCTGCCCCAGGCCAGCGTCACCGCCAGCAGGATGAGCGCGATGACAAAGCCGATCATGGCCAGCCGCCGGATCATCGACTCGGGCATGAGCGAGACCCCGATGACCAGCGCCACCGCGGGCCCGACGAACAGGAAGTGTCGGGTGATGAAGTGATAGGGCTCGAGGCCGATGCGTACGGCGACCGCCGGGCTCGCGGCCATGACCAGGATCGCGCCGATGGCGGTAAGGACGAGAACCATACCGAGGCTCCATCGATCGACCGTCCACCACCAGCGACTCAACCCGCTCGTGTCGGTGCGACCCATGAGGGTGGGCTCGTGATTCGCGACACTGTTCATACGCCGCTCCCCTGCGCGGTCCCGGAACTCGGAGCCTGGGCAAGTGCGCTACGCCGTGCGAGCTCGCCGACGAATGTGATGAATGCGCCGCCCCGCGCCTCGAAGTTGGGCCACTGGTCGAACGAGGCACACGCGGGTGAAAGCAAGACCACCGGATCGTTGCCGCCGTCCTCGACGGCAGCGCGGTAAGCCAGATCAACAGCCGCATAAAGATCTTCGGCGATGGTAATGGGCACGTGCCCGGTGAGCGCCTCCGCCAGTTGGGAAGTGGCTTCGCCGATGAGAAACGCGCCGCGAACCCGCGGAAAAAAGGGCGCAAGGGGACCTAGGCCCGCGCCTTCTTTGGCACGCCCCCCGACGATCCAATAGATGTTCTCGTGGGTCGCCAGCGCCCGGGCCGCGGCGTCAGGATTGGTCGCCTTGGAATCGTTGACAAAGCGGACGCCGTCGACGCTGGCGATCTCCTGCATTCGGTGCTGGAGACCCGGAAAGTTGACCAGCGGGCCGCCGGCTTCGGCCGCGGAAAGCCCGAGCGCACGCGCCGCGGCATAGGCGCAAGCGGCGTTCTGCATATTGTGCGGGCCGCGCAACGACCGCGCCTCGCGAAGGTCGGCGACGACGCCGGCATGGTCCGCGGTGTGGTCATGGATCATCCCATCGATCGCCGCGATACCCTCCTTGAACTTGTGGCCGACCGAAACCGGCACCACGCGACGGCCCGGCATTCCCCGCAGTTCGGCGAAGATTTCGCGGCAGAGAGCGTCGTCGACGCCGACGATGGCGGTGTGACCGTCGCGCTGCCCTTCGAAGATTCGCTTCTTCGACTCGGCGTAGCCGGCCATACCATCGTGGCGGTCGAGATGGTCGGCGCTCAAATTCAAAAGCACCGCGACCTCGCACGCGAGTGAGGTCGCAAGGTCGAGCTGGTAGGACGACAGCTCCAAGATGTAGATCCCCTTACCCTCCACCGGATCGAGGTCCAGGACCGGGGTCCCCAGATTGCCCCCGACCTCGGTGTGGCAGCCGGCCGCGCGCACGACGTGACCCAGCAGCGCGGTCGTGGTCGATTTGCCGTTGGTGCCGGTGATGCCGGCGATTCGTGCGTTTGGCTGAGTCCGGGCGAACAGTTCGACATCGCCGATTACCGGAACGCCGGCGGCCCGCGCCTCGCGCACGGCCTGATGGGGTTCGGGGAAATTGAGCGCCACACCGGGGCTCGCGACCAGCACGTCGATACCACCCCAATCCGAGCGAGTCGGATCGCTGATCGTCAGGCCGGCCGAACGCGCGGCATGGCGGACCCGCGCATCGTCGTCCCAGGTGTGGACGTCCGCCCCGCCGGCGGCCAGGGATCGAACCACCGACATTCCGCTGTGGCCGAGGCCCAAAACCACCACCGACTTGCCGGCAAACTCGTGCACCACGATCATCGGCTCACCTCAGCTTCAGTGTCGCCAGGCCCAGCAGTGCCAGCACCAGCGCGATTATCCAGAACCGGATCACGATGGTCGCCTCGGCCCACCCCTTTTTCTCGAAGTGGTGGTGTAGGGGCGCCATTCGAAAGATGCGCCGGCCGGTGAGCCGAAACGACGTGACCTGAACGATTACCGACACCGTCTCCAACACGAAGAGGCCGCCGATGATGGCCAGCACCAGCTCGTGCTTGGTGACGACCGCGACCGCGCCCAGGGCGCCGCCCAGCGCCAGACTTCCGGTATCGCCCATGAACACCATCGCCGGGGGCGCGTTGTACCAAAGGAACCCGAGGCTCGCCCCGACCAGCGCGCCACAGAACACCGCCAGCTCGCCGGCACCCGCGACGGCATGAATCTGCAGGTAATTCGCGAACACCGTGTTGCCGACCAGGTAGGCGATCAGCGCCAGGGCCGAGGCCGCGATCATGACCGGGACGATGGCCAGACCATCCAAACCGTCGGTCAGATTGACCGAGTTGGACGCGCCTACGATCACAAATGCGGCCAGGGGCACGAAGAACAGCCCGAGATCGAAAAGCACTTCTTTGAAGAAGGGCACCGCGAGGCCATGGGAGAGCGGGCCGACGGTGAGGATCGCGATCCAATAGGCAGCCGCGGCGGCAATCACGGTTTCGACGACGATCTTGAAGAGGGCGGGGAGACCGTGGTGGCTGCCGCGAACGACCTTCAAGTAGTCGTCGGCGAAACCGACCATGCCAAAGCCAAGCGTCACGAGCAGAACCGCCCATACGTAGCCGTTGGTCAAGTCGGCCCACAGAAGCGTCCCGGTCCCCAGCCCGAGAAGGATGAGGAAACCGCCCATCGTCGGCGTTCCTTGCTTGTGAATGAGATGGCTTTCAGGTCCATCGTCACGGATTGGCTGCCCGTTGGCCTGCCGGGTACGCAGCACGCGGATCAGGACCGGGCCCAACAGAAAACAGACCAGCAACGCGGTGGTCACCGCGCCACCGGTACGAAGGGTGATGAAGCGGAACAGGTTGAGCGGGCCAAACTCGTCGGCCAGAGGCACAAGAAGATTGAACAGCATGCCGCTCTCCCGTCCCTCCGCTACGCGTCGTTGACCGCGCGCGGGACGTGATTGAGATCGAGCAGAGCCTCGACGATCCGCCCCATGCCGGTGGCGAGCGAGCCCTTCACCGCCACGACGTCGCCCGCGCCCACAGTTACGACTGCGGCCGAGACCAGCCCCCCCGCATCGGCCGCGTGTTCGCCGCGGAGCGGCGCCGGCAGCGCCTTGGCCAGGTGTGCCATGTGGGCGCCCGCGGTGAGCACAAGATCGACTTTGCTGGCGACCAGATCGTCGGCAAGCTCGGCGTGCAGAGCGGCCGACGTCGCGCCCAGCTCTCGCATCTCGCCAAGGATGGCGATCCGTCGTCCACCGGGCGCGGGTCGCGCCATCGCCAGCGTTTCGAATGCGGCGCGCATTGAGGCCGGATTGGCGTTGTAGCTTTCGTCGATGAGCGTGAAGCTTCCGGTGCCAAGGTCGATCAGGTGGCGCGCCCCGCGCCCCTTTGGCGGCGTCAATCTCGCCAGCGCTCGTGCCGCGCCCTCCAGATCGGCGCCGAGAACATCAGCCGCCGCCAGCGCCGCCATCGAATTCATCGCCCAGTGACGACCGGCGGCGGCGAGGTCGTAGCGCACCTCTCGGCCTCGGATCTCGGCGACTACCGCGGCGGCATCCTCGCTCGCGCGGTGCTCGACCAGCCGCGCATACGGCTGGCCACTCGCACCGAAACCGTGGACGGTGATTTGGCGCCGCCGCGCCGCCGCGGCCAGCGGCTCGAAGTAAGGGGTCTCGCGGTTGATCACGGCAACGCCCCCCTCCCCCATGCCCTCGAATATCTCGGCCTTGGCCTCGGCGATCGCGGCAACCGAGTCGAAGAAGGCGAGGTGAACCGGGGCGATCGCAGTGATGACGGCCACGTCGGGACGCACCATTCGGCTGAGCAGCGCGATCTCACCGGGATGATTCATACCGATCTCGAACACGCCGTAGATCGAATTGCCGGGCATCCGCGCGAGTGAAAGCGGGACCCCCCAGTGATTGTTGTGGCTTGCGGCGCTGGCGTGGGTCAGCGCAGTTGCACCCAGCGCAAGCCGCAGCGCTTCCTTCGTGCCGGTCTTGCCAACGCTACCGGTCACCCCGACGATCTTGGCCGCGCCGCGAGCCCGTGCGGCGATCCCCAGGGCCTCCAGAGCGGTAAGTGTGTCGGCGACGCGCAGCACCGGCCCGCCCGTCGGCATGCCCCCCCGGTCTTCGGCGACTACCGCCGCCGCGGCGCCCCGCGCAAACGCGTCGGCGACGAAGGCGTGCCCGTCATGGTGGGGTCCGCGGATGGCAACGAAAAGCGCGCCCGGCGCCAGCGTGCGGCTGTCGATGGAAATCTCGCTCGCCGAGAACGGCCCGCTCGCGGCGCCGCCGGTGGCGCGGACGGCCTCGTCCGCCGTCCACAGCGCCGAATCGGTCACGGGCGGGCCTCCATCACGGCTCGCCGCGCGACCTCGGCATCGTCGAATGAGCGGACGGCATCGCCCACCGTCTGGCCCTGCTCGTGGCCCTTGCCCGCCAAAACCAGCACGTCGCCCGCTTGCAGATCACCGACGGCGACGGCGATAGCCTCCGCGCGATCGCCGATTTCGTCGGCATCCGGGCAGGCAGCCAAGATATCGCGGCGGATCGCGGCGGGATCCTCGCGCCTGGGGTTGTCGTCGGTTACGATCACACGGTCCGCCATGACCGCCGCGATCGTCCCCATCTCGGCCCGTTTGCCGGGGTCACGCTCCCCGCCGCATCCGAAAACCGCCACAAGGTGGCGCCGTGTCAAGCTGCGCAGCGCGCCAAGGGCGTGCTTCAGGGCATCCGGCGTATGTGCATAATCGACGTATATCGGCGCGCCGCAATCGTGTCGCGCCACCTCCTCCAAGCGTCCGCGCACGCCGTGCAGCCCGGCAAGCGCGGCCAGCGCCGCCTCCACCTCGCCGCCGCAGCCCCACGCCAGCCCCAGCGCGCACAGGGCGTTGTCAACCTGAAAACTGCCCGGCAGCGGCACGAAGCCAGCGTGGACTTGGCCCGCGACCTCGACCCTGATCTCTTGGCCGCCCCCACGCTCGCGCCTCTCGATCAGGCGAATCTCGGCGCCGTTCCGCCCGTAGCCGATGACCCGGTGGCCACTCGCCTTACACGCGAGCGCGAAGGCCTCGTAGCTTTCGTCGTCGGCATTCAGGACCGCGACGCCTTCGCGCAAGACCTCCTCAAACAGGCGGCGCTTGGCGGCGCTGTAGCCGGCCGGGTCGGGATGATAGTCGAGGTGGTCGCGCGAGATGTTGGTGAGCGCCGCCGCGCTCAGGTGAACACCGTCCAGGCGCCGCTGGTCGAGCCCGTGGCTCGAGGCTTCGATGGCGAGATGCTCGACCCCGCGGCCGCTCAACTCTGCCAGCACGCCGTGCAGGGTGATGGGATCGGGCGTGGTCAGCGCGAGGTGCGTGTGATACCCAGGCGCCTCGGCGCCAAGCGTACCCATGCTCGCCGCCGGGTGGCCCATTCTCTGCCACACCTGACGCGTGAACGAAGCCACGGAAGTCTTGCCGTTGGTGCCGGTCACGGCAGCGATGGTCCCGGGCTGGGCGGCGTAAAAGCGGGACGCGATTTGCGCCAACCGCAGGCGCGGTTCGGGATCGGCGATCACCCGGACCTCATGGCCGTCCAGACTGGTGTCGGGCCGGGTAAGGACTGCAACGGCGCCCTTGGCGACGGCCTCGGCGATGAAGTCGGCCCCGTCGGCGCGGACGCCGGCGAGCGCGGCAAACAGGAATCCCGGCTCGACCTCGCGGCTGTCGGCGCACAGGCCCCGCACCTCGATGTCTTCGCCGCTATCGGGAACCAGCTCAGAAAGCCGCATTCGGGTCTCCCCGCGACGAAGCCTCGACCAGCAGCACGTCGCGCTCGGGCTCCGAGCCCTCATCCGCCGGCGCGACGCCCAGCATCGGCGCGACGCGGGCGATCACCCGTCCCACCACCGGCGCCGCGGTCCAGCCGCCGCTCGCGTAACCCATCGTCGATTCGTTGCCTTGGGGCTCGTCAAGGATCGCCAGCACGATGTACCGCGGCACCTCGATCGGAAACGTGCCGATGAACGACGACAGAAGTGCGCCTCGGCGATATCCGGCCTCGCCGATCTTGCGCGCGGTGCCGGTTTTGCCGCCCACCGCGTATCCGGGCACGTCGGCCTTGCTGCCGGTGCCGCGCGTTACCACCGCGCGCAGCAAACGCCGCATGATGGCCGAGGTCTCGGCCTCGATCACGCGACGACCGGCCACCGGATGCCCCGTTTCGGTCGGAATCAACGTCGCCGGGACCATGATTCCGCCGTTGACGACCGCGGCCACGCCGCTGGCAAGCTGCACTGGGCTGACGGCGATGCCGTGGCCAAACGCAATCGTCATGGTGTTGATCTCGCGCCACGGCTCGGGCCACATCGGCTTGCCGATCTCCGGGATTTCGAGCCCGGCGCGGCGCAACAGCCCCAGCCGCTCTAGAAATTCCTTCTGGCGCGCGCCGCCCAGTTCGCGAGCCATCTTCGCGGCGCCGATGTTCGAGGAATAGATAAAGATCTCGGGTACCGACAGCCAGCGCCTTTTGGCGTGATCGTCACGAATGACGAAGCGGGCGACGCGAAGCGGCTCGGTGGCGTCGTAGCCGTCGCCAAGGTCCACCATTCCCGAGTCCAGTGCCATCGCCATGGTGAACGTCTTGAGGGTCGAGCCCATTTCATAGACGCCTAGGCTCGCACGGTTGAACCGCGCATCGGCGCTCGCGGACGCGGGGTGATTGGGATCGAAGTCAGGGAGAGAGACCAGTGCCAAGACCTCTCCTGTGTCCGCGTCGAGCACGATTCCGGCGGCGCCGAGGGCGCTAAATTCCGCAGTCGCGTCGCTCAATTCCTCGTGCAGCGCGTTCTGCACCCGAACGTCCAGTGACAGCCGGAGCGTCGCGGCGCGCGCCGCCCCGCTAGGGGCCAAGATCGCTTCGAAACTCCTCTCGATCCCCGCCAGCCCGCGCGTGTCGACCCCGGTAAAGCCGACCGCGTGCGCGGTCAGCGCACCCTGCGGGTAGACCCGACGCTGCTCGGTGACGAAGCCGATGCCGGGGATACCGAGCCGGTTGATCGCATACTGCTGCTTGGGCGTCAGGTTCCGTTTGAGCCAAACGAAGGTACCGTCCAAGGCGAACTTGCCCAGCAACTCGCCGCGGCCGAGTTCGGGCAGCACCGCCGAGATTGCCGTGGCCGCGGCCGTGGCATCGATCAACTCGCCCGGATTGGCATAAAGCGACGCGGTCTCAAGGCTGGTCGCCAGGATGACGCCGTTGCGGTCGACGATGTCGGCGCGCACGACCGTGGCGGCGGCGCCAGCGCGAGCCGGACTGGGCTCGCCGCCCTGCAACACCGTTACCTCGATCAGACGCGCCGCCAGTATGAGGCAGACCACCGCAAACACCCCGGCGAGCGCCAACAACCGGTTGCGCCCGACCTCGAGCACATCCTTGCCGACATCATCGGGCGCCGCCGGCTGGGACTGCGGCCTCGCGCGACCCGTCATCGCGTCTCCTCCTCGCCCGTACCCGCCGTCGCGCGCTCAATTCGGCTCGGCAAAAGCTCGATGCCGCCGATCTGCCGCGCGCTCACCGCCGTCAGCGGCAGGTATCGCTCGGACAGTGCCCTGAGACGTTCGGGTCGGTTCAAATAGCTCCATTCCGCGTTCAGCACGCGCATCGCCTCTTGCTCCGCCTGCGCTTCGCGCTCAAGCCTTGCGAGCTCGGCCTCCAGCCCGCGGACCTCGTATTTCAGCGCGAACAGTCCGAACGCCAGTATGGCGACGAGCGCGAGGCCAGCGATGCCAAGCGGTCGCATCACGCGGCCTCCGCCAACGGCCACGGCGGCGCTTCGGTACGCACCGCGGCGCGCAGCCGCGCCGAGCGCGCCCGGCGGTTGGCCGCGATTTCGCTTGGCTTGGGCTTCCGCACCCGCCGGGCAATCAGCCGAAACGAGGGCGCCGGCGCTTCCTCGGGGGCAATGGGGAGGTGCCGTGCCGGACGAGGCAACCCGCCCGCGCGTTGGCTGAGAAAGCGCTTCACCTGACGGTCCTCGAGCGAGTGAAACGAGATCACCGCGACCCGTCCGCCGGGCCGCAAGAGACGCTCCGCCGCCGCCAAACCTCGGCCCAACTCGCCTTCCTCGCCGAGCTCGCCGTTGACCCAGATGCGGATCGCCTGGAAGGTTCGGGTGGCCGGATGAACGCCGCGCGGCGTCCGCCGCACCGTACTGGCGACGATGCGGGCTAGTTCGCGCGTGCGCCGGATCGGCGAGACGTCGCGTGCTCTGACGATGGCGCGGGCGATGCGCCGTGCTCCTCTTTCCTCGCCGAAGCAATGGATGATGTCAGCCAGCTCGGCCTCCGAGGCCGCGTTTACCAGCTCGGCCGCGGTCGGTCCGGCTTGCGCCATGCGCATGTCCAAGGGACCGTCGTCGCGGAAGGAGAACCCGCGGTCGGGATCGTCGAGCTGGTCCGAGGAGAGCCCGAGATCCAGCGCGACGCCATCGACACGGTGAACCCCGTGTCGGGCCAACAGCGCCTCCATATCACCGAATGCGCCTTCGATCACCCGTAACCGGCCACCGCTTGCCGCCTCCTCCGCACGGCCCAGCGCCACCGCTGTCGGGTCGCGGTCGATGCCCCACACGATGCACGCCGCGGCGCCCAGGAGCGCGCGGCTGTGCCCCCCACCGCCATACGTTCCATCGACGAACATCTCGCCTTCGGTCGGGTCGAGCGCCTCGACCATCTCCTCGACCATGACGGGGCGGTGCGTCGATTTGGCCGCGCTGCTCATGCGCCGCTCGGCTCCTCGGGGCGGCGCAGGCGCAGCGCGTTGCGCCCGTCTCGCGCGCGCTCCCGGGCCTCGGTCTCATAGGCGGCAAAGGCCTCCGGCTCCCAGATCTGAAATGTCGCACCCTGGCCCACGAAGGCGGCGCGATCGCTCAGTCTCGCGTGAGCAATTAAGTCCTCGCTCAGAACGATGCGGCCGCCGCTGTCAAAGGGCAGTTCGCGGCTGTTGGCTAGGATCGCCACACCGAATGCGTTTCGCTCTTCGGAAAACGGGTCGAACCGATCGATGCTCTCGCTCAGCCGTTCGATGCGGTCGATGCCCGAGGCTTCGATGGTCGGGCTGATGAACGAGGGGTACGCGACGATTCCGTGGAATGACTGACCCTCAAGCGCCGCCCGCCAGCGGGCAGGCACCGATACCCGGCCCTTCTTGTCGAGCTTGTTGACGGTAGTCGAAAGGAACAGCGCCATACCTCGCCCCAGTCGAAGTCTTCCGTCCCAACCGCGCCGACCCCGACCTCTTGACCCCTGGGCGCGCGGGCCGCCCGGGGCCCCGCCTGGCGCCAGATGGCGCACCTAGAGGACCCCGTGGGACCGTGTGGGATATCATGCCACTTTATGGGCGTCAATGGGCAACAAGTAACGAATCGAGGGTGCTAAGATGACCGTAGAACCCGTCTTTGGTGGGGGACGACAAGTCGTGCCCAACAAATACGGCGAAATTGTGTTCCTGGTACGTTCTTATTGTGAAACCTCGCAGTTTTCCCCCGCCGCGAGGGCGATTACTTTCCGCTCCCGAGCGATGCTCGGAAGCAAAGCGCCAGATGGCCTATAAGCCGGGTTCTGTCCCCGTCGCCGGGGGATGACCATTCCTCTAGGGCGCCTGTTGCCAGACGCCTCGTAGCAGCCCACCCGGGCGGCGGCCCGGAAACCTGCCTGCCGGCCGAAGCCGGCGCGCCGCCCCTATTCGGCCTTGCTCCCAGTGGGGTTTGCCCTGCCACCACCGTCGCCGGCGGCGCGGTGCGCTCTTACCGCACCCTTTCACCCTTACCCGAGGATCCGCTAGGGACGCGCGGGCGGTCTGCTTTCTGTGGCACTTTCCCTAGGGTCGCCCCCGCCGGGCGTTACCCGGCACCGTGTCTCCGTGGAGCCCGGACTTTCCTCTCCCCGCGCCAAAACACGGGCAGCGGCCATCCGGCCATCTGGCGCACACTAGAGTGGTCGTCGCACCCCTTCTGGTCAAGCGCCGCCCGCGCAGGGTCAGTCGACCCGAACCAGGCTGTAGTCGCCGTGGGTGAGGATGTCCCATTTCAATACCGATCTGACGCCGCGTTTCATCGCGTGCGTCGCGCCGCGGTCGATCTCTTCAACCACCCGAAACGTGATTCCCAGGGATTCGGAGTAGTGGATCGTGCGCTGAATCGCCGCGCTGCCGATGCCCGCGTTGTTCACCGTGGTCTCGGCGCCGGGCGATGCCGTACTGGCCGAGTTCGCCAGCGTCGTCGAAGCGGTGCAGTGTGCCGTCGCCGTCCAGCGCGACCTCGGCGCGCGCAACGCATCGCTCGCCAGCGATCGGCGCATGGCGTTTCGCATCGGCATCAACGTCGGCGACGTGATCGTCGAGAACGACGACATCTACGGCGAAGGTGTCAATATCGCCGCGCGCCTGCAAGCCATCGCCGAACCCGGCGGGATCTGCATCTCCGGCGCGGTTTTCGAGCAGGTCAAGAACAAGCTCACCATCGACTACACCTTCCTCGGAGAGCAGCAGGTCAAGAACATCACCGATCCGGTGCCGGCATATCGGGTCCGAACGGGTGTCCGCGCCCGGTCCGCCGACTGGCTGGGCGGGCCGCGCCCGTCGCACGCCGCCGCCGAGCCGTCGGCCGCCGCTGCCGACAGCGACAAGTACCGGCTGCCCGCCCCGGTGCTGTGCCTCCTTCTCGGCGTGCTTGGCGCCCACCGCTTCTATCTCGGCAGGGGGTGCCGACCGGAATCTTGCAGTTTTTCAGTGGTGGCGGCGTGGTGCTGTGGTGGATCATCGACTGCATCAACCTCGCAACCGGTGACTTCACCGATGGTCGTGGTCGCCGCCTGACTCGCTGGGTTTAGAGCGCCGCAATCTGGCGCAAGAGATCATCCAGAATCGCCAGCGTTTCGCCGTCGGCCGCGCCGTCAACGCGACGTTGCCGGAAGTGACGCTGGAACGCCATCAGGACCATTGCGGTCTCGCGGTCGTCGGTGCCCGAAACGGCAAGATGATAGCCCAACCGCCGGAGCTTGCGCTGCACGTCGGAGATCTCGACCGCGCCTTCGCTGACGCCGTCAAGCGCGCCTGGCCACAGACCAACGCCGGCCGCCGCAAGACGCCGCCAGTCGAACCGCTCGCCAGGATCCTTGCGCCGCGCCGGCGCCACGTCTGAATGCCCGACCACCCCCACCGCCGGGATCGTATGCCGCGCCACGATCGCGCCGGCCAGCTCGACAAGCGCCGCCATCTGGGTCTCGGGAAACTCGCGATACCCCAAGTCGTGCCCGGGATTGACGAGTTCGACGCCGATCGAGCACCCATTGACGTCACGCACCCCGCGCCAGCACGCGTCGCCGGCGTGCCACGCCCGGTCGGACTCATCGACAAGCGCATAGACGCTGCCGTCCTCGTCGATCAGGTAGTGCGCGCTCACTTTGGCGCTCGCCTCGCACAAGCGCCGCAGCGCGGTCTCGCAGCCTTCCATGCCGGTGTAGTGAATCACCAGCGTGTCCGGACCGACCCCTTCGGGCCGGCGGTCGTAGTTCGGCGATGGCCTCGAGATCAAGAGGCGGTCACTTCATGCCGCGCTGCTTTTCAATGCGGTCGTACGCGTCGTTGATGGTGGCGAGCTTTTCGTTGGCGATGTCGACAAATTCTTGCGGCAAGCCCTCGGCCATCAAGCGGTCGGGGTGGTGCTCGCGGATAAGTGCGCGGTAGCGCTTCTTCAGCTCCTCGTCGGAGATCTCGTGAGGGACGCCGAGAATCTCGTAGGGATCGGCGGCGTCGGGCCCGAGGTGCGAGGCGCGGATGCGCGCAAAGTCGCGTTCGTCGAAGCCGAAGATTTCGGCCACCCGCTCGAGGTAGTCGACTTCGTTGGGGTGCATCACGTTGTCGGCCTTGGCGATGTGGAAAAGCCCGTCCATTAGATCCTCCAACACCGCCGGGTTCTCTCGAAACAGCTTGGCGATCTGTCGGGCATAGGGCTCGAAACCCTCGGAATCGCGGCGCGCCCGATCGAATACTTTGGCCACGTGCTTGATCTCGCCGGGCGGGATGTGGAAGACCTCCTTGAACGCGGCGATCTCGTCGGCGGTCACCACACCATCGGCTTTGGCCATCTTGGCGCCCAGCACGATGACGCCGATGGTGAACGCAATCTGCTTGGTGCCGTCGGCCTCGCCGGCCGCATCGGCCCGCCCGTCGCCGCGGATACGGTCGAAGGCATGGCCCGCGATCCCGCCGATGATCGCCCCAAGCGGCCCGCCGAGCGCAAAGCCGGCGGTACCGCCAATCACCTTTCCCCAGATGCTCATCGCCGGCGCACCCTAGCGCGCCACCCGCCGCTCGCCAAGGTCGGCCGGTGGGCCTATCATCGCGGTCGATGAGGGCGCCCACGACACTGGCCACTCGCGCCAAAACCGTGCCGCTATCCGCAATCCTGGCCGCCGGTCTCCTGGCCGGCGCTCGATCGCGCGATCTACGTCGCCGGCGGCTTGGTCACCCTTGGCGCCACCCGCGCCTTCGAGGTCTACGACCCGGCGCGCGCGCTCGCCAAGCTGCCCGCGGGCCGCCACCATCTTGGGCTCGCCACGCTCGAGGGCCGGGTCTATGCCTCAGGCGGCTACGCCGGCATGAGCTTCGAGCCGCGCAACGCCGAGGTATGGGCCTACGACCCGGCGCGCGATGGCTGGGCCGAGGTCGCGCCGATGCCGGCGCCACGCGCGGCCCACGCCATGGTCGCGCTTGGCGGTCGCCTCTATGTCGTTGGCGGGGTCGGCCCGGGCGCGGACGAGCTTTGGTCCTACGATCCCGAAGCCGACGCCTGGCGCACCGACCACGCGCCGCTGCCGACCCCGCGCGAGCACCTCGCGGCCGCCGCGCTAGGCGGCAAGCTCTACGTCCTGGGCGGACGCGGCCACGGGCACAGCGGCAACCGCGACACCGTCGAGAGCTATGACCCCGCGGCCAATGCCTGGACCGCCGCCCCGCCGATGCCGACGCACGACGATCCCGACCTGTGCATGGTCGAGAGCGCGGACGTGATGGATGATCCCGCGTGGCGCCGCGGCTACGCGTTATTGGGCGAGCGTGGCCTCAGCTTCGATCATGGCATCAATTACCTGCAGCTCGACAGGACCGTTGCGCTCTTGCGCGCGCTGCCCGACACCGCGTGCGTCATCAACCACCTGGGCTACCCCTCCGACCGCGGCGCCGAGGCGATCGCGGTGTGGCGCGCCGGCATGCGCGAAGTCGCGGCGTACCCCAGCGCGTGGATGAAGATGTCGGGCATCTTCATGACCGACCACGATTGGACGGTCGATTCGATCCGTCCCTTCGTCTTGGAAGCGATCGAGGCCTTCGGCCCGGCGCGCTGCATGTTCGGCTCGAACTTCCCGGTCGACAAACTCTACGGCGGCTACGCCGAAATACTCGGCGCCTACCAAGAGGTGGTGAAGGACTTCTCGGAGAACGAGCAACGCCAGCTCTTCCACGACACCGCCGCCAGCTTCTATCGCGTGTAATCCCCGCTGAACATATGGACGTCGGCCATCGACGAGCTTGCGTACCGGAGCGGGGGGGGGCGGCATCCTGGTGCTATGTCTGGATGTGCGCGGGTCTGCGGGAGCATTGCGGCGGCGGGACTCGCGGTCGCGCTCGCGCTCTTCGCCACGCCCGCGTTGGCGGATCAGATTGATGGGGAGTGGTGCCACGAGGATGGGCGGTTTATGTCGATCGAGGGCCCGCGGATGGTCACGCCGGGGGGAAATCGGATCGTCGGCAATTACACCCGGCACACGTTCTCCTACACGGTGCCGGGCGACGAACCCGGGGCCGGGACCGTTACCGCGATGCGCCAGCTCCACGATCAGGCGATCCGGGTGTTTCCCGACGGGATGCCCGAAGGACAGCTGTGGCAGCGCTGCCCGGCGACCTCGGTCTAGCAAGTTCTAAGCACGAGGGGCACGAAGGCCACCAAAAAAACGACTTGAGACTTGGTCATTCGGCGCCAGAGGGTCGTGGCACCTTGAATTTCAGTCGCGCCGATGTGCAGGCTTCCTGAGCGGCGCACCCCCGCATGTGGTCGTTCACGATTCCGGCCGCCTGCATGAACGCGTACACGGTGGTCGGTCCCACGAAACTCCACCCCCGAGCCTTGAGTTCCTTGCTCAGAGCGGCCGATTCCGGAATAGTCGCAAGCTTCATCAGGGCGGCCCGAGTCATGGTCTTCGGGCGAGAGTCGGCCGGCGGCTCGAACCGCCAAACGAACGCCGCGAGCGATCCAAACTCCTCCTGCAGCTCCCGCGCCCGTTTCGCGTTATTGATGGTGGACTCGATTTTTCCCCGATGCCGGACGATCCCCGCGTCCTTCACAAGTCTGTCGACGCTACGTCGGTCGAACCGCGCCACCTTGTCGACCTCGAAGTTGGCGAACGCGGCGCGAAAGTTCTCTCGCTTGTTAAGGATGGTGAGCCAGCTCAACCCGGCCTGAAACCCCTCGAGGCACAATTTCTCGAAGATCCAGCGGTCGTCCCGGGTCGGTCGACCCCATTCGTTGTCGTGGTACCTCGAGTACGACTCGCTACCTCCCGCCCACCAGCATCGCGCGACGCCATCCGGTCCCCGGACAACCGCGGGCGACATAGTCCACTCGTTACGACGCCAAGGCGTCCGCCGTGGAGGCGTGCTCCGGGGCGCCGGCCACGATTGTCTCGAGCTCTCCTACGAAGGAACGTATTCCGCGCCAGACGGCGGACGCAGGAGCATCGATATCGCGGGTGGTTTGGATCTCCATGGTTCTCCATCTCCTTCGGCGTAACCGCTCTTTCGCGTCGTAATGAGCGGGCCGCGGTATGTATCAAACGTTATATTCGTTATGTCCGGATGCAAGGGAAAATGCGCCAGCTTCGTGGCCTGTGTACCTTGGATGTTGACCCGATCCCACGCCGCCGGCGCGGGCGGTCTAGTCGACGCCAACGGCGGCGCCCAGGGTGGGGCCGATGTCGTGGTGGAGGACGAGGTCGGCGAGGCCGTCGAGCTCGGTCGGCTCGCGGTTGAGGATCACCAAACTCGCGCCTTGGCGCTTGGCCGTCGCCGGCAGTCCGGCCGCGGGATAGACCACCAGCGAGGAGCCGATCGCCAGGAAGAGATCGCAGGCCAGCGCCTCGGCTTCGGCCCGGCGCATCTCGGCCTCGGGCATCGCCTGGCCGAACGAGATGGTGGCGGTTTTGACGAGGCCGCCGCAGGCATCGCAGAGCGGCAGCGTCTCGTCGTCCTCGAACGCGATGCGAATGGGCTGGAGTTCGAAACGCTTGGCGCAATCGAGGCAGCCGGCATAGGTGGTGTTGCCGTGGAGCTCGATGACCCGGTCGGCGGCCACGCCCGAGGCCTGGTGCAAGCCGTCAATGTTCTGGGTAATCACGGCGGTGGCGGCACCCCGCGCGACCAACGCCGCGACGGCGCGGTGCCCGCGGTTGGGTTGGGCCTGGACGATCGCATCGTGGGCGGCAAACTTTTGCCGCCAGTACTGGCGGCGTTGCTCGGCGGAGGCGAGGAAGTCGGCGAACTCGACCGGCTGGACCTTCGACCACAGGCCGCCGGGGCCGCGGAAATCGGGAATCCCCGATTCGGTGCTGATGCCGGCCCCGGTGAAGACCACGATCCGGCCCGCCCCGGCGATGCGTTCGCCAAACTCCGTGACCGCGCTCATCGCCGGGTGATCAGCGCCGGACCCACATCGGCGAGCGATCGGAGACCGAGGAGCTGACAGTCGCGGGTGAGCTCATCGCGGAAGATCGAGAGCACCTTGGCCGCGCCGGCCTCGCCGCCGACGGTCACCCCATAGAGCGTGGGACGGCCGACCAGCACCGCCTTGGCGCCCAGCGCCAGGGCCTTGAGGACATGGGTGCCGCGGCGGACGCCGCTGTCGAGCAGAACCTCGAGGCGGTCGCCGACGGCCTCGGCGATCGCCGGCAACGCCTCGACCGTGGCCGGCACGCCGTCGAGTTGTCGGCCGCCGTGGTTGGAGACGACGATGGCCGTGGCGCCGATGTCGGCGGCGGTGCGCGCGTCGGCAACCGTCATCACCCCCTTGATGGCGAACGGCCCGTCCCATAGCTTCCGCACCTCCTCGGCCTCGCGCCAGGTCACCGACGGCGCCAATTGATCCGCGCCGTAGCGGTGCACAGCCATCGCCGAGCCGCGGCCCGCGACCTCGGCGGGCACGTAAGGGATGAAGTTGGCTGGAACCGCGGCGCGCTGGCGCAGATTGTCGAGCAACCACCGAGGGTGAAGCGCGAGGCTGATCCCGCTACGCGCGCTCAGCCGGCCCCCCGGCACCGCGCCGCTGCGCACGTCACGCTCACGATTGCCCATGACCGGCACGTCCACCGTAAGGCAGAGCGCGTCGAAGCCCGCCTCGCGGGCACGATCGACGAAAGCGCGGATCAGGCCGCGATCGCGAAACACATAGAGCTGGAACAGCTTCGCGCCGGAAGTTGCCTGGCCCACCTCCTCGATGCTGCACGTGGCACTGGTCGAAACCCCGTGGATCGTGCCGGCGGCGGCGGCGGCGCGGGAAAGTGCGACCTCGGCGTCGCGGTGAAAGAGCCCGGTTCCGCCGGTCGGCGCGATCATCACCGGCATCGAGATCTCTTGCCCGAGGACGCGGGTCGAAAGGTCGATCGCGGTGACGTCGACTAGAGCGCTGGGGCAAAGCGCAACATCGTCGAAGGCGGCGGTGTTGCGGCGCAAGGTAACCTCGTCCTCGGCCCCGCCCTCGAGGAAGTCACGCACCGGCAGCGGCAGGCTACGGAGCGCCAGCCGTCGGACCTGGGCGACGTTGTGACAGCGATCGAGCCCCGCAACCATGCGCCGCGAAGCTGCCATACTCGGCGGCAGAACGCCAACCGGCGGGTGGCGCCCGGCCGCGGGGCCGGGTAGCCTCGGGCAGGGGTGCAGGAGGTACGGTGGGCCTGCCGCCGGCGAATGGTGCGATGATGGACGACGAGGCGATCGAACGGGCCGCGGCCTACTTCGGCGCGGCGCGCGTCCGCGGCGAGGTCATCGAGCGGCCGCCCGCCGAGATCGAGCCCGGTGACGAAGGTGACGCCTATCGAGTGCAAGCGGCGCTCCACCGCTGGCTGGAGGCGAACGGACAGGGCCGGCAGACAGGCTACAAGATCGGCTGCACCACCCATGTTCAGCAGGCTCACGTCGGCATCCCGCGGCCCTGCGGTGGCGGGATGCGCGCGGCGGCTGTCCACGAGGGCGGCGCCCGGCTGGTCCACGCGGACTACCGGCGCCCCGGCATCGAGTGCGAGATCGCGGTGCGCATGGCCGCAGACGTGCCGCTCGCCGGCACGCCCTACGACCGCGAGTCCATCGCGCCGTTCGTCGCCAGGGCGATGGCCGCCGCCGAGATCGTCGACGACCGCTACCGCGACTACCCCTCGTGGCCGGCGCCCGGGTTGATCGCCGATGACTTTTTCAACGCCGGGTGCGTGCTCGGCGAAGCGAGGGATGCGGGCTCGGTCGATTTAACGGCCATGCGCGGCACCACCACCGTGAACGGGATCGAGGCCGGAAGCGGAAGCGGTGCCGACGTCATGGGGCATCCCTATGCCGCGCTCGCCTGGCTGGCGAACGTGCTCGCCGAAACCGGGCAAGGGTTGCGCGCGGGCCACGTCGTGCTCACCGGCTCGGTGGTCCAGACCCAGTGGCCGGGACCGGGCACCGAAATCGTCTGCGCTTACGATCCACCGTTCGGCGAGCTGCGGATCCGCCTGGACTGACGCCGGCGCACGCCGATCCGAGGCTTAGGCGGACGCTGCCGCTTCGAATTCTATTGCGTGGCCGCCTTGAGGTAGGCAATGACGTCGAGACGGTCGGGTTCCTTGCGCAACCCGGGGAAGGCCATCTTGCCTCGGGGCACGACGTTCTTCGGCTTTTCCAGGTAGCGGCCGAGGACCTCTTCGTCCCAGACGATGCCGGATTCAAGCATCGCCTTGGAGTACTTGAAGCCCTCGACGGCCCCGGCGGCGCGGCCGAACAAGCCGAATAGGTTGGGACCCTGCTTGTTCTTGCCGCCCTCATCGAGGGTATGGCAGGACTTGCATTTGTTGAATACTCGCTCGCCTTTGCCGGCATCGCCCTCGGCATGAGCCGCTCCCGCAAGCGCGAGGACCGCGAATGCGGCAAAGACAGGCGCAGCGAATCTGACCATTGGACCCCCGGTTCCTATCGTAGCGTCCCAAGATAGGCGATGACGTCGTGGCGGTCGCCCTCCTTCTTGAGCTTGAAGACCATGCGGGTCTTCGCCTTCTTGTCGCCGGTGATCTCGCGCATGAAGGCTTTGGGATCGGCGAGATAGGCGAAGATGGTATCCGTGGACCACGTGAGCCCAGCCTCTCCCGCCTCGACGTAGCTCGGGGAATACTTGAAGCTGGCCCCGGTCCCAGCCTGACGGCCGACGATGGCGAAGAGGTTGGGGCCGACTTTGTTCTTGCCGCCCGATTCGGCGGTGTGGCAGGTCTTGCACTTCTTGAATACGGCCTCGCCGGCGGCTGCATCACCCTGGGCCGCCGCGGGGGCGGCGCCCAGTGCGGCGACCAGTGCCGCGATGGCAAGACTCCCAGGCCTCGTCACGATCACGCGCTCCTCCCGTCAAATCGTTGTACCATGCCAACGGTGGCCGACATAGACGGCGACGGTTCACGTCGCGGTGAGCGCACGCGGCTCGCGGCGGCCGAGGAGGTAGAGCGAGGCGCACGATCTCGAAGAAGCAGAGCCAGAAAAAGAAGTAGAAGATGCTGACATAGGTCAGCGCTTGGACGCCAAGATCGAACCCCGAATCGAAGAACCACCAGCTGCCATCAACCGCCATGACCGGCAACAGAAAGAGCGCGGCACCGAGCGCCACGCCGGCGGCCATCGAGACCGAAGGCGCCTCGGGCGGGCGGAATTTTGCGGCGCCGATAATCGACAGCGCGAACAAGACCGGGCCCAAAAGCGCGAGCAGCATCCATCCCGCCATGGCCGGCTCGGGGAGGCTGGTTTCCGGCAAGACGATCAGCAAGACCCCAGCCAAACCCAGCGCGATGCCGGCGATGCCAAGCGCCCGCAAGCGCTCCATCCCGAGCCCCAGGGCCATCAAATAGGTAAGCCCGGGAATCAGGCTCGAGACCAGCGAGACGATCGAGGCCGGCAACTTGGGCGCGATGAAAGCGAACATGGTGAGCGGAGCCGCCATGCCAGCGATGGCGAGAAGCGCGTACGATCGCACGTGGGGCCAGC
This sequence comes from Alphaproteobacteria bacterium, assembly GCA_965219135.1. Lineage (GTDB taxonomy): Bacteria > Pseudomonadota > Alphaproteobacteria > VGEJ01 > VGEJ01 > CAYUNL01. Next base: position 124,034 of record CBDCMV010000002.1, read on the forward strand.
GCAGCGTCGGCGGCGCGCCGCGCACCAGCGCAAGTACCAACAGGCCGCCGCCCGAGAAGACCGACATCCAGAAGACGTAGGGGATGAACGGGACGCCGTTCATCGTGGCCAGCCGGTTGAGCGAGTACTGCAGGCCGATGCCCAGCGAGATGAAAACGAGCATGGCCAACGGCCACGCCTTGCCGCCCAGCTTCATTGTCCGCGACCCTGGCCGAGGTTGCCGACATAGAGACCGCCCAGCATCAGCCCCAGCGCGGCCCAGATCCAGCCGCTGAGGGCATCACCGAACATCACTATCCCCCACACCACACCGGCCAATGTCGCAAGATAATTGATGGTGGAGAAGAACACCGGGCCGGCGAGCCGCAGGATCTCGAAAAAGCAGATCCAGAAGAGGACGTAGAACAGGCCGACGATTAGGACCGCCTGGGCACCCACGTCGAAGCCGGCATCGAAAGCCCACCAGCTTCCCTCGATCACCATTAGCACCAGGAGGAGGAGCGCGGCCGTGGTCTGAACGCCGGCGGCCATCGACACCGAACGCGTCTGCGGCGGCCGAAACTTGGTGCCGCTGATGATCGAAAGCGCGAAGCAAAGCGGTACCGCGAGGCCGACGATCACTCAGCCAGCCATTGCCGGGTCGGGCAAGCTCGCCGCGGGCACCACGATAAGGAGGACGCCGAGGAGCCCAAGCGCAATGCCCGCCAGCGCCGGCCAGCGGAATCGCTCAAGTCCAAGACCTAGCGCCATGACGAACACCAGCGCAGGGATCAGGGTGTAGTTCAGCGCAAAGATGGAGGGCGGAATCTTGTGTGCCACCAACGATACGCCAGTCGATCGACGTCCGCTATCAGCGCCTGAGCGAACCGACGCTCAAGAAGAACCTTGGGACCTACACCGGGATCTGCACCTGGGAGGAGGTCTACGCCGGGTGGAAGTCAAAAGAGCTTCAGTATTACTGGAAGAAGCTCGACGTGAAGACCGTTCCCTTCGACTGGCAGTATTACAAAATGCGCGCCGAACTCCCCTTCGCCGCCGCCGAGGAGGGCGACGAGGAGGCGCGCATCTCGCTTCTTCGCATCCTGCAGCAGGACGGCGACGCGGGCCGGCGCGAAGAGGCGGCGCGCTGCCTCGACCTTCTCGACGAGAAAAACGGGGTCCAAGGGGGCGAACGGGTGACCTGGAACGAGCAGCTCGACGTGTTCGCTGAGTAATCCGGGCGCCGACTTGCACGATCTGGTCATTGAGAACGCGCGCGTCTACGACGGCACCGGCGCGCCGCCGATCGAGGGCGCGGTCGCTGTCACCGGCGACAAGATCGCCGCCGTGGGCAAAGACGTTGGGCCCGGCGAGAACGTGGTCGATGCCGAGGGGCTGTCGCTGGCGCCGGGCATCATCGATTCGCACACCCATTACGATGCCCAGCTAACCTGGGACCCCTACGCCATTCCCTCGCCCTTGCTGGGCGTGAGCACCGTGATCATCGGCAATTGCGGCTTCACCATCGCGCCGTGCCATCCCGAGGACCGCGATCTCACGATGCGCCATCTGGAGAAAGTGGAGGCGATGCCGATCGACGCGCTGCGGGCGGGCACGCGGTGGGACTTCGAGACCTTCGAGGAGTATCTCGACATGCTGGAGCGCGGGGGAACCGTCCCCAATGTCGCCGCCTATTGCGGCCACTCGGCGCTCCGCACCTGGGTGATGCGGGCCGCCAGCGATGAAGAGGTCGCCGAGATGAAGGCGGTCCTTCGCGGAGCGTTGGATGCCGGAGCCATCGGTTTTTCAACCTCGACGTTCTCGGGTCACAACGGCGCCGACGGGGTGCCGATGCCTTCGCGGCTTGCCGACGAGCGCGAGATGCGAGCGCTGGCAGCCACTCTCGGCGAGGCCGGCAAGGGCATCATGATTGCCTCGGCCGCGGTAGTACGAGCCCATCCGCCACCCTGCCGGCCCAGCCTGCCCCTCGCGGGGTTCCGGTTGGTGTGTGCGCACCACCGACAGGGCTTCCCGTGTTGCTCCCATCCTCCTCTTCCATGCGTGCTGCCGCCATTACCCCGGTGGGATCGGTCGGTGCCTGCGTCGTTCGCTTCCCAACCAATGGCAGCCTTCCCCGGAGAACGGGCGGGTCGGCTCCCACGTCGCTAGTTTCGAGGCCTGCTCGGCGTTCACTCACGTTGCAGCCCGCATGGTCGCTGAGCCGCCCAATGGCGGCCCGTTCCATCGAAGTGCTTCAGGCTATGTCGTTACCTCCATAACTCGCTCCGATTGCTACCGGCTGGAACGACAGTTGCCGGGCGGGATTTGCACCCGCTGTAGGATGGTGCCTTTCACGGCACACCGTGCTCGGTCGAGGAAGCGGTGCGCAGCGTAACCTCGGTGCCGGCCGAGATCTATGGCATCAAGGGGCGGGGCCGCATCGCGACGGGCCTGCACGCCGATCTCTTCCTTTTCGATCCCGCCACCGTCGCACGCGGACCGAAGCGCGTCGTCCATGACCTGCCCGGCGAGGCGGCACGCATCACCACCGACGGGCACGGCGTGCACGGCGTGTGGGTCAACGGTCAGCGCATCGTCGATGAGGACGGAATCATCGAGACCGAGAGCCGGCCCGGCGTGCTCTTGCGCGAGTTCGAGTCGTGAGCGCGAGTTCGCCTCTCTCGCGCCGCTAGACCGGACGTTCCGCCTCGGGCCGGGCGCCGCGCGCGGTCAACAACAGGACCCCCGCGATCATCAAAGCGAGCGCGCCCCACACCCAAGCGCTCAGGCGATCGCCGAAGATGGCCATTCCCCAGGCGACGCCGGCAAGCGGCACCAGATAGTTGTTGGCCGAGAAGAACACCGGACCGGCGAGACGGACGATCTCGAAGAAGAGGAACCACAAAACGGCGTACAGCACGCATTGACCGAGAAGTGCCAGGGCGCCGGTATCGAGGCCGGTCGTCAGAAACCACCAGCTTCCCTCGATCGCCATGACCGGGAGCAGGAGCAGCGCTCCGGCGACAAGGGTGCCGGCGGCCATCGTCACCGAGGCCGATTGCGGCGGCCGGTATCTCGCCGCGGCGATGAAGGCCAGGGCGAGCGAAAGACTCGTCAGCAGTACCACCAGCACCCAGCCGGCCATCCCGGGCTCGGGCAAGCTCGCCTCGGGAACGATCAGCAGGAGCACGCCCGCGAGCCCCAGCACGATGCCGCCCAGGCTCAGCCAACGGAACTGCTCGAGCGCCACGATCAGGGCCAAGGCATAGGTCAATATCGGGATCAGGGTCGAAGTGATGGCGACGATTGAGGCCGGCAGCTTGGGCGCCACAAAGGCAAAGACGGTGAGTGGGAACGCCACCGCAAGGACGCCAAGGCTGGCGTAGGTGCGGAGGTGGTCGGCCGCCAGCCGGGGCGGGACGCCTCGAGCCAGCGCGACGACGAGCAGAAGAGCGGCCGAGAGCGCCGTATTCCAGAACGCGAAGGGCACGAACGGGACGCCGTGGACGGTAGCCAAACGAATGAGCGACACCATCAGGCCGCCGCCCGCCGCCACCACGACGAGCAGGATCAGATGCCACGCGCGGGGCCCGGTCCGCGCGGTCAATCCAACTCCTGACGCGACGCCGGCGAAATCAATGCGAACGACCAACCCGTCACGAAGTTCCTACGTCTGCCATCACCACCGAACCCCACGAGCGCACGGGTTTAGCGAATCGCCGCGACGAACCGGCATTCCTGGCCGGTCCGGCGTGGATGATAGGGTGCCGCGCGGCCCTCCGCCAGATGCCCGAACCACCGCGAAATGCCTTGACTCCTCAATCCGCCGCACGATCTTAAGAGGACTGGTCATATAAGGACTGACATTCTCGGATCGTGCAGATGCCCCGCGGGAAAAGCAGGGAGGCGATTTTGGAAGCCGGATTGGACATGATGTACCACCGCGGCTTTCACGCATCCGGCATTCAGGAAATCGCCGACGCCAGCGGTGTTCCCAAGGGATCTTTTTACAACTACTTCAAAAGTAAGGAAGATTTCGCCGTTCAGGCGCTGGAGCGCTATACCGAGCGCACCGCTCAGCACTTACAGGCGACGCTCATCGATGGAAGGGGATCGCCGATCGAACGCCTGCAAGGGTTGCTCGACGATTGGTCGGAGAACCAGTTTCGCGCCTATCAGGGACGGGGCTGCTTTGCGGCGAATCTGAGCATGGAGATCGCCAATCACAGCCCCGCCATTCGCACCGCCTTGGGTCAAAGCTTCGCCAAATTGGAGGGTTATTTTCGGTCATGCCTGAAAGAGGCGAAGGCGTTGAATGAGATCGGCCCCGAAGTCGATGTGAGCGCGCTGTCTTCCTTCCTTTATGACGCCTTCCACGGTTCCTTGATGCGGGCGAAGGCCGAAGGCAAGACCGAGCCGGCGACAAGGTGTCGCGATTTTATCTTCCAGAGATTGCTGCCCCAGTTGAAGCAGCGTTTTTAGCCGCCGACATGTCTAAACATCAAAGGAGAAATCGATGGCAAAGGTAACCGTTACCAAGAACGTCGACGCCCCGGTCGAAAAGGTCTTCGCGACCTGGAACGACGAATATGGCGATATCTACAAGTTCAGCCCCGGCCTGTCGCACTCGCGGCTGCTTGAGTCTTCCCCCGCGCCGTCCGGCAAGGGAGCGCTGCGTCATTGCGACTTCAAGGACGGCAAGAACTGGCTCCGTGAGCGCATCCTTGATCTTTCGCCAAACAAGCGAATCGTGGTGGAGATTTTTGAGACCTCGATGCCGTTGAAATCGGCCGTGGCAACCATCGACTTCAAGTCCACGAGCGAAACCCAGAGCCACGTCACGTTCACTATCGATTTCGTTCCCGGCATGGGACTGCTTGGCAAACTCATGGTTCCGATGATGAAGATGCAATTCAAGCCGCGGTTGCAGAGCGTCTTGGACGGTAATGCGGCCTATGCGGAGACCGGACAACAGGCCAATGCGACACCCGCCGCTGCGGGCACGCCCGGCGAGCCCGTCGGGGCGGTAGCCTGACAACTACGATCGAAGGTAAAGGCGCCCTCGGCTCCGGGCCAACCGCGCTCGCGCGGTGGTTCAGACGTGGATCGCGCGGCCCTCGACCGCGAGCGCCGCTTCCTTGACCGCCTCCGAAAGCGTCGGGTGGGCGTGGCAGGTGCGGGCGACGTCTTCGGCGCTGGCGCCATACTCCATCGCCAGCACCGCTTCGGCGATCATCGTGCCGGCGTCAGGCCCGATGATGTGCACGCCGAGGACCTCGTCGGTGCGGGAATCGGCGAGGATCTTGACCAGGCCGTCGGTGTCGCCGGTGATGCGGGCGCGGGGATTGGCGGTGAAGGGGAATTTGCCCGCCTTGTAGTCGACGCCGGCCTCCCTAAGCTCATCCTCGGTGCGGCCGACGGCGGCGACCTCGGGCCAGGTGTAGACGACGCCGGGCACTTTGCCGTAGTCGACGTGTCCGGCCTGGCCGGCCATCGTTTCCACGCAGGCGATGCCGTCCTCTTCGGCCTTGTGCGCAAGCATCGGTCCCGCGATGACGTCGCCGATGGCGTGGACGCCAGCGGTCGCGGTTTCGAAGCGCGCGTCGACCTCGATCATGCCGCGGTTGTCGGTCTTGAGCCCCACCGTTTCGAGCCCGAGGCCCGCGGTATAGGGGCGGCGGCCGACCGAGCACAATAAGACGTCGGCCTTGAGGGTTTCGGCCTTGCCGCCGGCGGCGGGCTCGATCCTCAGTTTTACGCCGCCGCCATCGTGGCCGGCCGCGGCTACCTTGGAGCCCAGCTTGAAGGAAAGGCCCTGCTTGGTGAGCGTGCGCTGGAGCCCATTGGCGAGTTCCGCGTCCATGCCGGGAACGATGCGATCGAGAAGCTCGACCACCGTGACCTTGGCCCCCAGGCGCGACCACACCGAGCCTAGTTCGAGGCCGATGTAGCCGGCACCGATTACCACGAGATGCTTGGGCACCCGGCCAAACGAAAGCGCCCCGGTCGAGGAGACGATCCGCTTTTCGTCGATGTCGATACCGGGAAGCGGTGTCGGCTCGGACCCGGTGGCGATCAGAATGCGAGTGGTCTTGAGCGTGCGCTTGCCGCCCGAGGCGAGGTCGACGTCCACCGTGTCGGCGGCGGCGATTCGCGCGGTGCCGTGAATGCCCTCGACCTTGTTCTTGTCGAGGAGAAAGGCGATGCCCTTGGTCAGGTCGGCTACAACCTTGTCCTTGCGCGCCATCATCGCCTTGAGGTCGAGCGAGACGGCGCCGGTCTTCACGCCGAACGCGCCCATGCCCTGAGCGTGCGCGTATAGCTCGGACGATTGCAGCAGCGCCTTGGAGGGAATGCACCCGACATTCAGGCAGGTACCGCCAAACGCGCCGCGCGAATCCACGCAGGCCACCGCGCCCCCGAGCTGGGCGGCGCGGATGGCCGCGACGTAGCCGCCCGGGCCGCCACCGATCACCACCAGGTCGAAACTTTTTTCACTCATCGCTGCGGTCCCCACCTAGAGATCGAGCAGGATGCGCTCAGGATTCTCGATGCACTCCTTGACCCGCACCAGGAAAGTTACTGCCTCGCGCCCGTCGACAATGCGGTGATCGTAGGTCAGCGCGAGATACATCATCGGTCGCACCTTGACCTCGCCATCGATGGCGACCGGGCGCGGCTGGGTCTTGTGCATGCCGAGGATGCCCGATTGCGGTGGATTGAGTATCGGGGTCGACAACAGCGAGCCGAAGACGCCGCCATTGGTGATCGTGAAGGTCCCGCCCTGCAAATCAGCGATCGTGATCTTGCCGTCGCGGGCGCGCAATCCGAAATCGGTAATCGCGCGCTCGATCTCGGCGAAGCTCAGAGTGTCGGCATCACGTACCACCGGGACCACCAAGCCCTGCGGTGTGCTGACCGCAACGCCGATGTCGTAGTAGTCGCGGTAGACGATGTCCTCGCCGTCGATGGCCGCGTTGATCGCCGGAATCTGCTTAAGCGCCACCACGCAGGCCTTGGCGAAGAACGACATGAAGCCGAGGCGCACGCCGTGTTTCTTCTCGAAGGCATCGCGATGCGCGGCGCGCACGGCCATGACGTTGGTCATATCCACCTCGTTGAAGGTGGTCAGCATGGCGGCGGTGTTCTGAGCGACTTTCAGGCGTTCGGCAATGCGCCGGCGGAGCCGCGTCATAGGCACCCGCTCCTCGGCGCGCACATCCGCGGCCGGCGCCGGCGCGGCCGGCGTCGCGGCGCCTTCGATGGCCTTGAGAACGTCGGCCTTGAGCAGACGGCCGCCCTTCCCCGTCGCCGGGATCGTCGCTGGATCGAGACCTTTCTCGGCGACCAGCTTGCGCACCGCAGGAGAGAGCGGCGGCGGCGGTTCGGCGGGCGCGGGCGCGGCCTCAGTTTCGGGGGGCGGCAGCGTGGTCGCGGCCGCCTTGGCCGAGGGAGGAGCCTTGGCCGGCGCGGCGCCTTCGGTGATGCGGCCGAGGACGGCGCCGATCTCGACCGTCACTCCCTCGGCGGCAATGACCTCGGACAACGTGCCAGAGGCGGGGGCAGGCACCTCGACCGCCACCTTGTCCGTCTCCAACTCGCACAGCATCTCATCGGCGCGCACGGCGTCGCCCTTGGTCTTGAACCACTTGGCAACCGTAGCCTCGGTCACCGATTCGCCGAGCGCCGGAACCGTGATTTCGGTAGTCATCGCCCTCTCCCGCGGCCTACAGCTCGATCGTCGCTTCCACGATTTCTTGCTGGTGGGCGTTGTGCGCCTTCAGCGTACCCTCCGACGGCGAGGCCATCGCGGGCCGGCCGATGTAACGCGCCCGCTCCGATTTCGCGCCGATCTTCGCCAACGCCTTCTCGATATGAGGCGCGATGAAGGTCCACGCCCCCATGTTGGCGGGCTCCTCCTGGCACCAGACGATGTCCGCATTCTTGAAACGTCGCAGCTCTTTGTCGAGCGCCTTGGCCGGCACCGGAAACAACTGCTCGAGCCGCAACACCGTGACATTCGTGATGCCGCGATCAGCGCGCGCCTCGAAGAGTTCGTAATAAATCTTGCCTGTACACAGCACCACGCGCTTGATCGCCGAATCCTTGACCAAATCACCTTCGTCCCACAGCAGCCGGTGGAACGATTGCTTGGCCGTCATGTCGGCGAATGTCGAAACCGCGCGCTTGTGCCGCAGCAGAGACTTCGGCGTCATAACCACGAGCGGCTTACGGAAGTCGCGGTGAATCTGGCGCCGCAGTGCGTGAAAATAGCTTGCTGGGGTGGTGCAGTTCACGACCTGCCAATTGTCCTCAGCGCTTAGCTGCAGGTAGCGCTCGAGCCGGGCCGAGGAGTGCTCCGGCCCTTGGCCTTCATGCCCGTGGGGCAGCAGCAGCACCAGACCCGACATGCGCAACCACTTCGATTCGCCCGAGGCAAGGAACTGGTCGATGATCACCTGAGCCCCGTTTGCGAAGTCGCCAAACTGGGCCTCCCACAGGACGAGCGCGGTGGGCTCGGCCTGGGTGTAGCCGTACTCGAAGCCAAGGACCGCGGCTTCCGACAGCATGCTGTCGACGACCTCGTATCCGGCCTGCCCGTCGGCGATGTTGTTGAGCGGCACGTAGCGCGCCTCGGTTTCCTGGTCCACCAGCACCGAGTGGCGATGCGAGAATGTGCCGCGGCCACAGTCTTGGCCGCTGAGCCGCACCGGGCAGCCCTCCAAAAGCAGCGAGCCAAAGGCCAGCGCCTCAGCGGTCGCCCAGTCTATCCCCTCACCAGCCTCGACCGCCTTTCGCTTGGCATCCAGTTGACGACGGATAGTGCGGTGGGCGTTGAAATCGGGCGGAATTTCGCAGAGCGCGTGTCCGACCTTCGTGAGAACGCCACGATCGACGGCGGTCTTGCCGCGGCGGGCCTCGCCGCTGGCCACGTTGAGGCCAGTCCATCGACCCTCGAGCCAGTCGGCCTTGTTGGGTCTGTAGTTCTTGGCGGCATCGAACTCGCCGTCCAGCCGCCGGTCGTAGGTCTCGACCATTTCCTCGGCGTCCGCGGTGGCCAGGACCCCGGCCGCGGCCAACCGCTCCGCGTAGAGCGTGTGCGTTGTCGGGTGCTCGGCGATCTTCCGGTACATCAGAGGTTGGGTGAAGTTGGGCTCGTCAGCCTCGTTGTGGCCCTGGCGCCGGTAGCAGAACATGTCGATGACCGCGTCCTTGTGGAACCGCTGGCGATACTCGGTTGCCACACGAGCCGCGTGGACCACCGCCTCGGGATCGTCGCCATTGACGTGAAAGATCGGTGCCTGCACCGCCTTCGCGACATCGGATGGATAGGGGGACGAGCGCGCGTAGCCGGGGTTGGTGGTGAACCCGATCTGGTTGTTGACGATGATGTGCACGGTGCCGCCGGTCCGGTAGCCGCGAAGCTCGGAGAGCCCGAAGCATTCGGCGATCAGGCCCTGGCCGGCGAATGACGCGTCGCCGTGCATTAGCACCCCCATGACCTTGGTCCGCTCGACATCCCCGAGTTGCATTTGCTTGGCGCGCGCCTTGCCCAGCACCACCGGATCGACCGCCTCGAGGTGCGAGGGGTTGGGCGTCAGAGAGAGATGCATCGGCGAGCCGTTTAGGTCGCGGTCGGACGAGGTGCCGAGGTGGTACTTGACGTCGCCCGAGCCCTGGACGTCCGCGGGGTGGGCGGCCTGGCCTTCGAACTCCGAGAAGATCGCGGCGTGGGGCTTGCCCATGACGTTGGCCAAGACGTTAAGGCGACCGCGGTGCGGCATGCCGATGATGATCTCGGAGCCGCCGAGTTCGGCGGAGCGGCGAATGATTGCCTCCAGTCCAGGCAACAGGGATTCGGCGCCCTCGAGGCCGAAGCGTTTGGTCGCCACGTACTTGCGCTGGAGGAAGCGCTCGAAGCCCTCGGCCCGCGTCAGCCGCCGCAGAATATTGCGACGTCCGTCCGCGGTGAAGCGGGGGTGGAAATCTTGACCCTCGACACGCTCCTGAATCCACGCCTTCTCCTCGGGGCTCTGGATGTGCATGAACTCGAAGCCGATGGTGCTGCAGTAGGTGCCTCGCAAGACCGTTTCGATCTCGCGCAGCGTCGGGCGGCGCAGCCCCAGCACACTGTCGATGAAGATACGGCGGTCGAGGTCGCTTTCGCTGAACCCATAGGTCCGGTAATCGAGTTCGGCATGGAAAGCGCGGTCCTCGAGCCCGAGCGGGTCGAGGTCGGCGATAAGATGACCGCGCACGCGGTAGGCACGAATCATCATCAGCGCGCGGAGGCTCGCACGCACCGAGTTGAGCGCCTCGGGGGCCTCGATGCCTTCGATGCCGGCCGCCGCCTCGGCGCCGCCCTTGCCCGGCGCATCGGGTGGGCGCGGCGTCCAGGAGGCGCCGCGCACTGCCGCGAGTACCGCGCTAGGGTCCTCACCAAGGTCGGCGAACAAGCCCTCCCAGCTGGTGTCGATGGCGCTCGGATCCGAAAGGAAGCGGGCGTAGAGATCCTCGAGGAAGGCGCCGCTGGTGCCGTCGAGGACCGCCGCCGATTTCGCCTGTGTCGTCATGTCAGGGTTGGCTCCGCGCGGAGCTCATGCGTTGAGGACGCCGAGCAGGGTCTCGCCCAGGCTGGCGGGCGAATCGGCGATGACGATGCCGGTCTCGCGCATCGCCTCGATCTTCGCCTCGGCGCCGCCCTTGCCGCCGGAGATAATCGCCCCGGCGTGACCCATGCGGCGACCGGGCGGCGCGGTGCGGCCGGCGACGAAGCCGACCACCGGCTTCTTGACCTTGGACTCGGCCAGGAACGCCGCCGCCTCCTCTTCCGCGCTGCCGCCGATCTCGCCGATCATGATGATCGATTCCGTTGCCGGATCGGCCAGGAACAGGTCCAGGCAGTCGACGAAGCTGGTGCCGTTGACGGGATCGCCGCCGATACCAATGCAGGTGCTTTGCCCAAGGCCCGCGGCAGTGGTCTGGGCCACCGCCTCGTAAGTAAGAGTGCCCGAGCGAGAGACGATCCCGACCGTGCCCGCGGTGTGAATGTGACCGGGCATGATCCCCATCTTGCACGCGCCGGGCGTGATGATCCCGGGACAGTTGGGGCCGATGAGCCGGGTCTGGGAGCCGTCCAGCACCCGTTTCGCGCGCACCATGTCCAGCACCGGGATCCCTTCGGTGATGCACACCACCAGCGCGAGGCCGGCGTCGGTGGCCTCGAAGATGGCGTCGCCGGCGAAGGCGGGCGGCACGAATACGATCGACGCGGTGGCGCCGGTAGCGTCCGCGCACGCGGCCACCGTGTCGAACACCGGCAATCCGATGTGTTCGGTCCCGCCCTTGCCGGGGGTGACGCCGCCGACTAGCCGGGTTCCGTAGGCGAGCGATTGTTCGGAGTGAAAGGTCCCCTGCGCGCCGGTGAAGCCCTGACACATGACCTTGGTTTCGGCATCGACGAGTACCGACATCTACTATGCACCCTTAACCGCGGCCGCGACCGCGCGGGCGGCTTCGCCCAGGTCATCGGCGGAGACGATGGCGAGGCCGGATTCGGCCAGCAGTTTTTTTCCCAAATCGACGTTGGTGCCCTCGAGCCGCACCACCAGCGGCACCTGAAGCTGGATCTCTTTGGCCGCGGCGATGATGCCTTCGGCGATGACGTCACAGCGCATGATGCCGCCGAAGATGTTGACCAGGATGGCCTCGACCTTGGGATCGGAAAGAATGATCTTGAAGGCTTCGCGCACCCGCTCCTTGGGCGCATCGCCGCCAACGTCGAGGAAGTTGGCGGGCGAGCATCCGTGGAGTTTGATGATGTCCATCGTCGCCATCGCCAGTCCGGCGCCGTTGACCAGGCATCCGATACTGCCGTCGAGTTTGATGTAGTTGAGGTCGTGCTCGGCCGCCTCGCGCTCGGCCGGGTCCTCTTCGTCGTCGTCGCGCAGCGCGACGATGTCCTTGTGGCGAAAAAGCGCGTTGTCGTCGAAGTTGAGCTTGGCATCCAGCGCCATGACGGTGCCGTCCTTGGTCACCACAAGGGGATTGATCTCGATGAGGCTGGCGTCGGTGTCGAGAAATGCCATGTATGCGGAGATCATCAACCCCGTGGCGGCGCGAACTTCCTGACCGTCCAGCCCGAGGCCGAACGCGAGCTGTCGCGCGTGAAACGGCAGCATCCCGGTGGCCGGATCGATGGTGACCTTGAGAATCTTCTCAGGCGTGCGCGCCGCCACCTCTTCTATCTCCATCCCGCCCTCGGTCGACGCCATCATCACCAGCCGGCCGCTTTGCCGGTCTACCAGCAGGCCGAGGTAGAGTTCGCGCGCGATCTCGCACCCTTCTTCGATGTAGACCCGGCGCACGAGCCTGCCCTTGGCGCCCGTCTGCGGGGTGACTAGGGTCATGCCAAGAATCCCGCTAGCCGCGTCGACCGCCGCCTCGACCGAGTCCACCACCTTGATGCCACCGCCCTTGCCGCGCCCACCGGCGTGGACCTGTGCCTTGACGACCCAGATCGGGCCGCCGAGGTCGCGTGCCGCCGCGGCGGCCTCCTCGGGCGTGAACGCAACCGCGCCCTTGGGCACCGAAACCCCATACCGTGCCAGCAGCGCTTTCGCCTGATACTCGTGAATATTCATGCCATCCCTCGGCCGCCCGAGCGACGGTCTAAGCCGGCAATGCTTATTACTCCGCTAAGGTGCACGCAGGCAGCGCCGCTCAAGTTCGTCGTCGCCGCCCACGGGCGGCGGCGCGACGGCGCGGCTTTGCCAGCGACGGGTCGAGCTTCTTCACGCGGTTGACGAGTCCGCGAACGGCGCCGGCGGATTTGCGGAAGGCCGCTTTTTCGGACGCGTTGAGTTTGATCTGTACGACCCGCTCGACACCGCCGGCGCCAATCACCACCGGCATCCCGACGTAGAGGTCGCGCAGACCGTAGGCGCCGTCAGCGTACGCGGCGCACGGCAGAACCCGCTTCTTGTCCTTGAGGTAAGACTCGGCCATCTGGATGGCCGCCGAAGCCGGCGCATAAAAGGCCGACCCGGTCTTCAGCAAGCGGACGATCTCGGCCCCGCCGTCGCGCGTGCGCTGGATGATGGCGTCGATGCGCTCCTTGGTGGTCCAACCCATCTTGATGAGGTCGGGGATCGGGATGCCGGCCACCGTCGAGTAGCGGGCGAGCGGCACCATCGTGTCCCCGTGGCCGCCGAGAACGAAGGCGGTGACGTCTTCGACCGAGACGCCGAACTCTTCAGCCAGGAAACAACGGAAGCGCGCCGAATCCAGGACCCCCGCCATGCCGACGACCTTATGCGGCGGCAACCCGCTTTGCTGTCGCAGGACCCAGACCATGGCGTCGAGCGGGTTGGTGATGCAGACGACGAACGCGCCCGGCGTGTATTTCTTGATTCCGTCGGCGACCTCTTTGACGACCTTGGTGTTGATGCCCAGCAGGTCGTCGCGGCTCATGCCCGGGCGGCGGGGCACGCCGGCGGTCACGATCACCACGTCGGCGCCGCGAATCGCGCTGTAGCGCTTCGTCGTGCCCGAAAGCGAACTGTCGAAGCCTTCGACCGGCGCCGATTGCGCGACATCGAGTGATTTGCCCTGGGAGATACCGGGCACCACGTCGAAGACCACGACGTCGCCCAACTCCTTGAGGCCGGCAAGATGTGCGAGCGTGCCGCCAATGTTACCCGCGCCGATCAGTGCGATCTTACTGCGCGCCATGGGGCCCCCTTCTCCCGCCACGGCCAAGGCCGCTAAGTACCGCGAAACTAGGCTGGCGTGCAAGCTCGGCCGGGACACCACATGGCCCTTGAAGCCAGTGCCGATATGCTACATATGCCTCGCGAGCGACGCGCCGCGGGACGCCCGATAGGAGAGCCATGGCGGAAGAGAAGCGGGCCTTCGAGGCCGAGGTATCAAAGCTGCTGCACATTGTCGCCAGCGCCCTTTACACCAACAAACAGATTTTCCTGCGCGAGCTCATCTCGAACGCCTCGGACGCGTGCGAGCGGCTGCGCTACCTGGCCCTGACGGCGCCCGAGCTGACCGCCGAAGATCCCGAATTCCGGGTCGTGGTCACGGCCGAGGCGAAGAAGCGACTTCTGAGCATCGCCGATAACGGCATCGGCATGAACCGGGAGGACTTGATCGCCAACCTGGGCACGATCGCCCGCTCGGGCACGATGGCGTTCCTGGACCGGGTCAAGGAAGAGCGCGAGGATTCGAAGGACACCGCCACAGCCGTCTCACAGATCGGCCAGTTCGGCGTCGGTTTCTATTCGGTGTTCATGGTCGCGGACAAAGTCGTCGTGACGTCGCGCAAGGCCGGCGATGCCCAGGCGTGGCAGTGGACGTCGGACGGCGGCGGCGAGTTCACGATCGCCGAGGCCGAACGCGAGGCGCGCGGCACCACCGTGACGGTTCACCTGAAGAAGAAGGAGACCGACTTCCTGGACTCGGCCCGCTTGCGCGAGGTGGTGCGGACCTACGCCGACCACATTGCCCTGCCCATCGTCTTCAAGGACGGCGACAAAGAAGAGACGCTCAATACCGCCTCGGCGTTGTGGACGCGACCGAAGCGCGACATCACGGCGGAGCAGTACACCGAGTTCTACCGCCACGCGGGACACGCTTTCGACGAGCCCTGGTTGACCCTGCATGCACGCGCCGAAGGCAAGATCGAGTACGCAATGCTGCTGTTCGTGCCAAGCGCGCGCCCTTTCGACTTGTTCGATCCCGACCGCAAGCACCGCATAAAGCTGTACGTCAAACGGGTCTTCATCACCGACGACTGCGAGGAGCTGGTGCCGCCGTATCTGCGCTTCGTTCGCGGCATCGTCGATTCGGAGGATCTACCGCTTAATATCAGCCGCGAATCCCTGCAGCACAATCCGGTTCTGGCGCACATCCGCGCGGCGGTAACCAAGCGAGTGTTCCGCGAGTTGGAGAAGAAGGCGGACAAGACGCCCGAAGAATACGCGAAGTTCTGGGAGAACTTCGGCGCCGTGCTGAAGGAGGGTCTGTACGAGGACAGCGATCAGCGCGAGGCGCTCTTCAAGCTGGCCCGCTTCCACACCACGACCTCAGGCGATTCGCTGGTCTCGCTTGGCCAGTACACCGAGCGCATGAAGGAAGGCCAGCAGGCGATCTATACGATCTCGGGCGATGACCTTGAGGGTCTACGGCGCAGCCCTCAGCTCGAAGGCTTTGCCGCGCGCGGGATCGAGGTGTTGTTGCTGACCGATGCGGTGGACGATTTCTGGGTCTCCTCGGCCGACGAGCACGAGGGCAAGCCCTTCAAATCGGTGACCCGCGGAACGGGCGATCTTGACGCACTGCCGCTCGAGGAAGAAGCCAAAACGGCGGAGCCCGAAGCCGACGCCGACGGTGCGAGCGACCTGATCGCGCTCTTGAAGCTCACGCTCGGCGACACGGTCAAGGACGTCCGCGCCTCGCGGCGACTGACCGACAGCGCGGTGTGCTTGGTGGCCGACGAGGACCAAATGGATATGCACATCGAACGCGTGCTGTCGCGCCACCAGCAGGTGACGAGCCGGGCGCCGCGGATTCTGGAAATCAACGCCGGCCACCCGTTGATCAAGGCGCTGGGCGCGCAAGCCAAGAACAAGGGCGCGGCCGACGAGCTTGGCGACGCCGCGTGGCTGTTATTGGACCAGGCGTGGATCGCCGAGGGTGAACCGCTGGCCGATCCGGCCGCGTTCTCCCGCCGAATGTCCGACGTCATGACCAAGGCGCTGGCCGGGTAAGCCGCGGAAAAAAATCCCAGCGCCGGCGCCGGGGAGGCTCAGGGGGACAGTGGCGGCCGCGATGGCCGCTCGGTTATTTAGGCGACGCCCGGATCAAGATTCGGACGCGAAACTCATGTCGGCGGCGCCGAAGATTTGGCCGTGGCTTCCCTGCTGGACCACTATGGCGCAGCCGTCGCGGCCACCGTCGCGCAAGTCCGCGAGTTCGAGCGAGAGTTCCAGTGCCTCGCCCTTCCACCAGCCGATGCGCTCGATACCACGGACCACGCGGTGGTAGGTGATGGTGCGGCCGGCGTTCTCACCGCGCTCGATGGGCACGGTCTGGGCGCTATCGAAGCGCACCAGCCATATCGCCGATTTGCGATCCGAGGTGAAATCGGGGGCGGCAGCACCGATCCGCACCAATATCTCGCCCGCCTCACCCTCGATCAGTTCGACTTCCGCCTGTGGCCCCCCGCGCGCGGCGACGGCATCGATCAGTTCCTCGACCCGCCCGCGCCGCGACCCGACGGCATGGGCGACCCCGCCGACCACCATCTGCGGCGTATAGACGCCGCGGGCGCCCAGGAAGCGCGCGTATTGCTTTTGCCGGCTGGTCGCCTCGGCGGAAGAGAACGTGTCCTTCCAACCCAAGTAATCCCAGTAATCGATATGGAAGCTGAGCGCGATCACATCGTCGCGCGCGGCGAGCTCGCCGAGAATCTCATCGGCGGGCGGGCACGAGTTGCAGCCCTGCGAGGTGTAGAGCTCGACGACGATCGAGCGCTCGCCCGCCGCCGCCGGCAGCGCAAGGGCAAGGCCGATGGCCGCGGTGTGGAAGAGTATCAGTCTAGGCATCAGCCGATACTAGGTCGCTCCCCGCACCAACGGCGAATCACGTCTCGGTGAGGGCCGCACTACGCCGCGATCATGTTGCGCAAGACGTAATGCAACACGCCGCCGTTGCGGTAGTACGTCACCTCATCCTCGGTATCGATACGTGAGGTCAGGGTGGTCTCCGCGACTGCGCCGTACTTGCAGGTGACACGACAGCCGACCTTCATGCGCGGCTTCATGCCGTTGCTAATCCCGATCAGCTCGAAACGCTCGGAGCCGTCGAGCTTGAGGCTCTTGCGGGTCACCCCGTCCGCGAATACCAGCGGCAGCACCCCCATGCCCACCAGATTGGATCGGTGGATGCGCTCGAAGCTTTCGGTGATCACCGCCGCGACGCCGAGCAATCGCGTGCCCTTGGCCGCCCAATCGCGCGAGGAGCCGGTGCCGTACTCCTTGCCCGCCACCACCACCAGCGGCACCCCTTCGGCACGGTATTTCATCGCCGCTTCGTATATCGGCATTTGCTTCCCGTCCGGCATATGGCGGGTGATGCCGCCCTCGGTGCCCGGCGCCATCTCGTTGCGGAGGCGGATATTGGCGAAGGTGCCGCGCATCATGACCTCGTGATTGCCGCGGCGTGAACCGAACGAGTTGAAATCACGGGCCGACACCCGCTTACCGATCAAGTGCTGACCGGCCGGCCCTTCGGCGGCAATGGCCCCGGCGGGCGAGATGTGATCGGTGGTGATCGAATCGCCCAAGAGCGCCAAGACCCGGGCCCCGGAAATCTCAGCCGCAGGCGGCGGCTCGGTGGCCATACCTTCGAAGTAGGGCGGATGCTTGACGTACGTCGAGCGCCGCTCCCAGGCGTAGGTCAACCCCTTGGACGTCTTCATGCTGCGCCATTTCGCGTCGCCACGAAAGACGTTGCCGTACTGCTTGCGGAAGAGCGAGGGATCGAGGGAACGGCGGATGGTGGCGTGGATCTCCTTGTTCGAGGGCCAAATGTCCTTGAGATAGACCGGCGCGCCGCGGCGGTCGTTCCCCAGCGGATCGTTCATGAGATCGACGTTCATCGACCCGGCGATGGCGTAGGCCACGACCAGCATTGGCGAGGCCAAGTAGTTGGCCCTGACGTCGGGGCTGATACGGCCTTCGAAGTTGCGGTTGCCCGAAAGGACCGAACAGACCACGAGGTCCTGGTCGGCGATGGTCTTGGAGATCGGCCCCGGCAGCGGGCCGGAGTTGCCGATGCAGGTCGTGCAGCCGTAACCGACGAGATTGAACCCCAAGCGGTCGAGATCGTCCTGTACGCCGCCGGCCTTGAGGTAGTCGCTGACCACCTTGGAGCCGGGTGCGAGCGAGGTCTTGACCCATGGCTTGACCGCGAGGCCCCGCTTGACCGCATTGCGCGCCAGAAGCCCGGCCCCCATCATGACGCTGGGGTTCGAGGTGTTGGTGCAACTAGTGATCGCGGCGATAACAACGTCGCCGTGTCCGAGGTCGTGTCCGGCGCCGCGAACCGCGACGCGACGCCGTTGCGCCCGCTTCTTACCGAATGTGGCGCCGAGCGCCTGCGCGAAGGCAGGCGCCGCCGCGGACAGTGCGACCCGATCTTGGGGCCGGCGCGGCCCCGCGAGACTGGGCTCGACGGCGCCGGCGTCAAGCGCGAGAACGCTGGTGAAAATGGGGTCCGGGGTCCGCGGTGTGCGCCAGATTCCCTGGGCCTTGGCATAGGCCTCCACGAGCGCGATGCGCGCTGGCTTGCGTGCCGTCGCCTTGAGGTAGGTTATGGTTTCGCGATCGATCGGGAAGAAGCCGCACGTGGCGCCGTACTCGGGCGCCATGTTGGCGAGCGTCGCGCGGTCGGCCAGCGAAAGCTGATCGAGGCCGGGGCCGAAGAACTCGACGAACTTGCCGACCACGCCCTTCTTGCGAAGCATCTCGGTGACCGTCAATACCAGGTCGGTCGCGGTGGTGCCCTCGCGAAGACGACCGGTGAGCTTGAAGCCGACGACTTCGGGCACCAGCATCGAGAAGGGTTGCCCAAGCATCGCCGCCTCGGCTTCGATGCCGCCGACGCCCCAGCCCAGCACCGATAGGCCGTTGACCATCGTCGTGTGGCTGTCGGTACCAACGAGGGTATCGGGATAGGCCACGGTCTCGCGCCCGCGGCGGTCGGTCCACACCACCTGGGCGAGGTATTCGAGGTTGACCTGGTGGCAGATTCCGGTGCCCGGGGGCACCACCCGGAAGTTGTTGAACGCCGTCTGTCCCCAGCGCAGGAATGCGTAGCGCTCGCCGTTGCGCGCGTACTCGAGCGCGACGTTTTCGGCGAAGGCGCGGCGCGCGCCAAAGCGGTCGACCATGACCGAGTGGTCGATCACCAGATCGACCGGGGAGAGCGGATTGATGCGCTTGGCATCACCCCCCATGCGCTGCATCGATTCGCGCATCGCCGCCAGATCGACCACCGCCGGAACGCCCGTGAAGTCCTGCATTAAGACCCGCGCCGGGCGATAGGCGATCTCGCGGCTCGAGCGGCGGCGTTTGAGCCAGCGGCCCATCGCTTCGATGTCGGCGCGCTTGACGCTGCGCCCATCCTCATGACGCAACAGGTTCTCCAACAACACCCGGAGCGAGAACGGGAGCCTGGACACCTCACCGATGCCCGCCCGTTCGGCGGCTTTCAGGCTGTAATACGTGTAACGACGCGAGCCGACCTTGAGGGTACGGCGGGTATTCAAGGAATCGAGGCTTCGCTGGGCCACGGCATCTCCTCCCATGTTCTCGACGTCTGGCGCGCCGAAGACGCTCAACTGTGCGGACTCGGCCGATACATTTCAACCGCAAACTGCGGCGGCTGGTACGGGCGTTGTCAATCTGCTACTCCGGGTCGGGGGTAGGCCTCACAAGGGGGATGCGCGTATGGCCGTTTCGGTAGAGAAGGCGGGAGCCGTGCATACGGTGATCCTCGACCGCGCCGAGGTGCGCAACGCCGTCGACGCCGCGACGGTGCGGGCGCTGGCCGACGCGTTTCGGACCTTCGAGGTCGATGACAGCGCCAACGTCGCGGTGTTGTGGGGCGCCCACGGCTGCTTTTGCGCCGGCGCCGATCTCAAGGCGCTGGCCGCGGGCGAGGACGAAGCGCGGCTGCGCTCGGAAGCCGACGGACCCATGGGACCAACGCGGATGTGGCTTGAAAAGCCGGTCATCGCGGCGATCGCCGGCTATGCCGTCGCGGGTGGCTTCGAACTGGCGCTCTGGTGCGACCTGCGGGTTATGGAGGAGGACGCGACGCTAGGCGTCTTCAACCGCCGTTTCGGCATCCCCTTCATCGACGGCGGCACAGTGTGGCTGCCGCGCCTGGTGGGGCTTGGGCGAGCGCTCGACATCTTGCTCACCGGGCGCCCCGTCGGCGCCGAGGAGGCGCTTGCCATCGGCCTGGTCAACCGCGTCGTACCCACCGGTCAGGCGCGCGCCGCCGCCGAGGAACTGGCTCAAGAGATCGCTTCGTTTCCCCAAGGCTCGCTGCGCACCGATCGACGTTCGGCGTTCGAGGAGTGCGGGCTGACACTTGCCGAGGCGATGGCCAACGAACTTGCCGTCGCGCAGCCGGTGATCGGGGCGGCGCATTCGGGCGCCGGCAGATTTGCCGCTGGGCACGGTCGCGGCGGCGAATCCGTCGCGGCGCACGAGGGGACGGCGAAATCAAGCACGGGCGCCCCGCGCCACCGATGAGTTTCGCCGGCCACAACCTCGCCTGCGTGCGCGGCGAGCGACTGGTCTTCGAGAACTTGGATTTCTCGCTCCCTCCGGGCGGTGCGCTGGTCGTCACCGGTCCCAACGGCAGCGGCAAGACCAGCCTTCTTCGGCTCGCGGCTGGGCTTGCGGCGCCCGCAGCCGGGGAATTCACTTGGGAGGGTCGGCCGACGGCGGATGCGCCCGAAGCGCACAAGGCTAGGATCGCGTTTGTCGGTCATCTTGACGCGGTCAAGCCGACACTCACGCCGGTCGAGGATCTTCGGTTCTGGATGCGGCTTCGCGGCGGCGACAGTGGAGCGAGCGCCGCCGCCGCAGCGCTTGAGCGCTTCGCGATCGAGAACTTGGCCAAGGTTCCGGCCCGGTTGCTCTCCGCGGGGCAGCGGCGGCGGCTCGCGCTCGCCCGTTTGGCGGCGCCGACCCGGCTCTGGCTGCTCGACGAACCCACGGTCACGCTCGATGACCTCGCGATTGGCGCGCTGATGTCGTTTGTGGCCGAGCATCGCGCCTGCGGCGGCGCGGCAATGGTGGCGACGCACCAGACACTTGCGCTTGACGACGCGCTGACCCTGGACCTCGGCGGATCCCCCGCGTGAAACCGTTCGTTCTGATCGTCGGCCGCGACGTCGGACTTGCCTTTCGCCAGGGCGGCACATCAGCCCATTCGGTGGTGTTCTTCATCCTGGCCGTCACCCTGTTTCCGCTGGGTGTCGGACCCGAGATCGCGGTGCTCGCGCGCATCAGCGCCGGTGTTCTGTGGGTGGCGGCGCTGCTGGCCGCGATGATCTCGCTCGATCGCATGTTCCAGGCGGACTTCGAAGACGGGAGCCTGGAGCTGTTGGCGCTGGGACCAATGCCGTTGTGGGCCACGGCATTGGCGAAGTGCACCGCGCATTGGCTGACCACTGGGGTGCCGCTGGTGGTCGCCTCCCCGGTGCTCGCGTTGGTCCTGCATCTCGAGGCCGAAGGATACATCGCGCTGGTCGCGGCGATGGCGCTGGGCACCCCTAGCCTGAGCCTGATCGGCGCGATCGGCGCCGCGCTGACGGTGGGACTGCGACGTGGCGGGGTGCTGGTCTCGCTGCTGGTGCTGCCGCTCTACATCCCGGTACTGATCTTTGGCGTCGGTGCGGTCGACGCGGCGGTGCGCGGCGCCGGCGCCAGCGCACACCTCATGATATTGGGTGCGCTGTTGCTGTTCGGCATGGTCCTCGGACCAATGGCGAGCGCCGCCGCGCTGCGCCTGAACCTGGAATAAAGCGGTGCCGGGCGCAGCGACAATGCAGGGCGGCCGGGTCCCGCTGATCATTCCCGCGGTGCTGATCACTGCCAGCTCGGCGAGCATCCTTTCGACCGACCTCTATGTGCCGAGCCTGCCCCACCTGCCCGCCTACTTCGGCACCGACGCCGAGACCGTCCAGTTGACGATGAGCCTCAATTTGTTGGGGTTCTCGCTCGCCCAGCTGATTCACGGGCCGCTCTCGGACCGATTCGGTCGGCGCCCGTTGATGATCGCGGGCATGGCCGGTTTCGTCCTGTCCAGCTTGGCCTGCGCCCTCGCCTATTCAGTCGAGGCCCTGATTGTCGCCCGTGTGTTGCAGGGGATCGCCACATGCGTCGAATCGGTCGTGGTGCTGGCGGTGATCCGCGATCTTTACGGCGGCCCCTCCAGCGTGCGCATCCTTGGCGCCTACGGCATGGCCGTAGCGTTGGCCCCTGCGGTGGGCCCGATGATCGGTGGATTCGTCCACATCTGGCAGGGCTGGCGCGCGAACTTCTTTCTGCTGACAGCCCTGGCGGCGGTGGTGACCGCGCTGGTGTGGCGATTCCTGCCAGAGACCACGACGCCGGATCGGAACGCCCTCAACGCGCGGCGGCTGGTGCGCGGCTATGCGGCGCTCCTCATCCCCAGACCTTACCTCGTCTATGCCCTGATCGCAGCGGCGGTGCTGGGCGCGTTGTTTGCGTTCATCACCGCCGCCCCGTTCGTGCTCATCGACCGGTTGGGGGTCCCGACCGAGCAATACGGCTTCTATCAGGCTGCCATCGTGCTCGCCTATTTCTTCGGCAGCCTGGTAGTCAATCGACTCGCCGGCCGGTTTCCGATAGAGCGGCTCATGGGGGCCGGGCTGGTGATCGTCGCGATGGGCGGCGTCTCGCTTCCCTTGGTGCTGCTGCTGGGCGCCGAGTCGCCGATGGCGATTGCGGCGGCGATGTCGCTGTATGCCTTTGGTCTTGGCCCGGTGTTCGCGACCGCGCCGGTGCGCGCCCTCGATACCGCGCCAAGCGCGCGCGGCAGCGCCGCGGCGATGCTGGGAACCATGGAAATGGGCGGTTGCGCGGCCGGCGCCCTGGCCGTCGGCTTGCTGCACGACGGCACCGCTTGGCCCATGGCCCTGGTGGTCGGCGGCGCCGCGGTCTTGGCCGCCGTCCTGTTCGCCTTGGCAAGGCCGTGGCGCGCCCCCGCGATCGATGCATCGCCGTGAGCGCCGAGCCAACCGGTTCGGCACGCCTTGCGCCCAAGACGGGCGCGGTCTAAGTCACGACCATGGCCGTGTCGCTACATCGCTTCGCCAACCCGGCGCGCTTCATGCGGCTGAGTTCGGCCGTGCTGCCGTGGGCAAGCTGGATTGCCGTCGCCACGATCGGCGCGGGACTCTATCTCGCATTGTTCGTGGCGCCGCCCGACTACCAGCAAGGCGAATCGGTGCGCATCATGTTCGTCCATGTGCCGTCGGCGTGGATGGCGCTTTTCGTTTACGTGGTGATGGCGACCAGCAGCGCGGTGGCGCTGATCTGGAAACACCCGGTGGCCGATCTGGCGGCCAAGGCTGCCGCGCCGATCGGCGCCGCGTTCACTGCGATCGCGCTCGTTACCGGGGCTTTGTGGGGCCAACCGATGTGGGGCACGTGGTGGGTGTGGGATGCCCGGCTCACCTCGGTGCTGATCCTGTTGTTCCTGTACTTCGGCTACATGGCGTTGTGGCAGGCGATCGACGATCCGGCCAAGGCGGCCCGGGCGGCGGCGATCCTGGCGCTGGTCGGCTTGGTCAACGTCCCGATCATTCATTTCTCGGTCGAGTGGTGGAACACGTTGCACCAACCGGCGAGCGTCTTTCGCATCGGCGGCCCGACCATCCACCCTTCGATGCTGACGCCGCTGTTGCTGATGGCGGTTGGTTTCACCGCCTTCTTCGTCTCAGTGCTAATCGTGCGCACCCAACGCGAGATCATTGCCCGCCGCATTCGCGGGCTTCGGCTGGCCCAGTCGCGGGCCTAGTACGCGCAGATCGCCGCGGCACGCGCCGCCATCGCCTCGCCCTCGGCCTCTCGCCCGGATAGGCAGCGAACGCGCAAGTCTGTGATCGGCGTGCGCTGGACGGCTCTTGGACCCGCCTTATATAGTGGAGCGCGTGGAAACGCCCGGCTCGGAGCGGTTTCGAGCGGGGTTTGGCCCGGCTTCCGGCGTTGTATGCAATCTGTGACGCAATACCTGTCCATGGGCGGCTACGCGACCTTCGTGTGGCCGGCGTTTGCCGTCTGTGCGGTCGTTATGGGGGCGCTGGTGATCGCGAGCCGCCGGGCGCTGGCGCGCGAACGGCGGGTTTTGGATCGCCTCGATACCGGACGCCGCGAGCGAGGCCGCGCACCCGCCGAACCGTCGTCGGCGCAAGAGGCCCCGAGTGAGTCGTAAGCGGCGGCGGCTATACGTCGTGCTGGCCGGCATGGGCGCGCTTGCGGTCGCCGCCGCGCTTGTGCTCACCGCGTTGGAGGACAGCCTGGTGTTCTTTTACAGCCCGACCGAGGTCGTCGCTAGCGAGATGCCGCCCTCCGGACGCTTGCGGCTCGGCGGGCTGGTCGAAGAAGAGAGCGTAATCCGCGAAGACGACGGGTTGACCACGACCTTCCGCATCACCGACCTGAACAACGTCGTCGCCGTCAGTTATCGCGGGCTGTTGCCCGATCTCTTCCGCGAGGGACAGGGCGTGGTTGCCGAGGGTGCATTCGGCATCGACGGTGTTTTTGTCGCGTCCGAAGTGCTGGCCAAGCACGACGAGAACTACATGCCGCCGGAGGTGGCCGAGGCACTCAAGGCTTCCGGCCAGTGGCGAGGTGACGAATGATCGCTGAAGTCGGGCACTTTGCATTGATCCTGGCGCTCGCGCTGGCGCTGATTCAGGGCACGTTGCCACTGATTGGGGCGCACCGCGGCATCGGACAGTGGATGGCGCTGGCGCGTCCTGCCGCCGTGGCGCAACTCGGATTCATCGCCGTCGCCTTCTTCACGTTGATGGCGGGCTATCTGGTTTCGGATTTTTCAATCGAGAATGTCGCGGCGAATTCGCACACCGCCAAACCGCTTCTGTACAAGATCAGTGGCGTATGGGCCAATCACGAGGGCTCGTTGGTGCTGTGGGTGCTTATTCTCGCCATCTTTGGCGCCGGTGTCGCGCTCTTCGGCGGCAACCTGCCACCCACGCTTCGCGCCCGCGTACTATCGGTCCAGGCGCTGATAGCGGTGGGCTTCCTCGCCTTCACCCTATTCACGTCGAACCCGTTCACCCGGCTCGATCCGGCGCCGATCGAAGGCGCCGGACTCAATCCCTTGCTGCAGGATCCGGGGCTCGCGTTTCACCCACCCTTCCTCTATCTCGGCTACGTCGGATTCTCGATGGCTTTCGCCTTCGCCGTCGCGGCGCTGATCGAGGGCCGCGTGGACGCCGCTTGGGCGCGGTGGGTGCGACCGTGGACGCTGGCCGCGTGGTGTTTCCTCACCATCGGCATCGCGCTGGGCAGCTGGTGGGCGTACTACGAGCTCGGCTGGGGCGGCTGGTGGTTCTGGGACCCGGTGGAGAACGCCTCGTTCATGCCGTGGCTCGCGGGTACCGCGCTGTTGCACTCGGCGGTCGTGGTGGAGAAGCGCAACGCGCTCAAGCGCTGGACGATCCTGCTCGCGATCATCACGTTCTCGCTCAGCCTACTCGGCACCTTCTTGGTCCGCTCCGGAGTGTTGACCTCGGTCCATGCCTTCGCCACCGATCCCGCGCGCGGCTCCTTTATCCTCGCCTTCCTGGTGCTGGTAGTCGGCGGCTCGCTCACGCTCTATGGCGTACGCGCGCCGGCGCTCAAGGGCGGCGGGCTGTTCGCCCCGATCAGCCGCGAGGGCGGCCTGGTGCTCAACAATCTGTTGCTGACCACGGCCTGCGCCACCGTGTTCCTCGGCACGCTATACCCGCTGTTCCTTGACGCCATATCCGGTGGCGCGGACAAAGTCTCGGTCGGCCCGCCGTACTTCAACGCCACCTTCATGCCGCTGATGATGCCACTGGTGGCGGTCATGGCGGCGGGTCCGCTGTTGTCATGGAAACGGGCGGACCTCGGTGGCGTGCTGGCGCGGCTCAAGGTAGCGCTCGCGGTCGCGGTCGTGGTGGCGCTCGCCACCTGGTATTGGCTGGCCGAAGGACCGGTGCTGGCGATCCTCGGACTGGGCCTCGCGGCGTGGCTGTTTGTCGGCGCCCTGACCGAACTGGCCGAGCGCCTGGGAATCGGCCGCGTCGGCATCGGCGATTCCTTGCGCCGCGCTCGCAAGCTGCCGCGCTCGGCCTATGGCATGACGGTGGCACACACCGGGGTCGCGCTCATCATCTTCGGCATTACTGGCTCGACGACGTGGGAGGTCGAGAAGCTGCAGGTCATGCGTCCCGGCGAGAGCATCGACGTGGCCGGCTACTCGGTACGCTTCGATGGGGTGCGCGAGTTGCAGGGGCCGAATTATTCCGCCGTGCGCGGCGTCTTCGATGTGACCCGCGGCGAGACGGCGGTAGCGCGCCTGACCCCCGAGAACCGCTCTTACCCGCATCCGCCGATGCAGACCACCGAGGCCGCGATCCGCCCGACGGCGGGCGGCGATCTGTACGCGGTGGTCGGCGATCCCGACGGAACCGGCGGCTGGGCGACGCGGCTCTATCACAAGCCGTTCATTCAATGGATCTGGTTCGGCGCGCTGGTTGCGATGATCGGCGGGCTGATCTCGCTCACCGACCGCCGCCTTCGCGTCGGCGCGCCGCGCCGCAGCGCCACCCCCTCCGCCGCGCCAAAACTCGAACCCAAGCCCGCCTGATCCCATGCCGATACGCCTCGGCTTCCTGGTCCCGCTGGCGCTGTTTGCGGCGATCGCCACGGCGCTGGGCATTGGTCTGACCCTGGATCCTGGGACCATCCCCACCGTTCTCAAGGGCAAGGCCGTTCCCGAGTTCGACCTCGCCCCGGTACAAGGCCGCGAGGCCGGCCTTGCGAGCGCCGATCTTCGCCGCGGCGAGGTCGTGGTGGTCAACGTGTTCGCCTCATGGTGCGTTCCGTGTCGCATCGAGCATCCGTTGATCACCGGGCTCAGCGAGTCGGGCGTCGCGGTCTACGGCATCAACCACAAGGACCGGCCGGAGAACGCGGCGCGCTGGTTGGACACCTTCGGCGATCCTTACGCGCGCACCGGCGCCGACCTCGACGGACGGGTGAGCATCGACTGGGGTGTCTATGGGGTGCCCGAGACCTTTGTCGTCAACGGCCACGGTACGATCGTCGAAAAGCACGTCGGTCCCTTAAGCCCGGCCGCCATCGAGGAAACGATCTTGCCCGCCATCGCCCGGGCCGCGGGACCATGAGGCGGCTGTGCCTGTTGATGGCGGTAGCGCTGTCGCTGGGGGTGGCGCTTCCGGCGGTCGCGCAATTCGTCGAGGCGCCGCTCGCCGATGCCGCCCTCGAGGCGCGAGCCCGCGCCCTGAACAAGCACCTCCGCTGCCTGGTCTGCCAGAACCAATCGATCGATAGCTCGAATGCGGGTTTGGCCGCCGATATGCGGCAAATCGTCCGCGAGCGTGTCGTGGCCGGCGATTCCGACCCGCAGGTGATTGATTTCTTCGTCGAGCGCTACGGTGACTGGGTGTTGCTGGAGCCGCCGTTCAAGGCGCGGACGGTGGTCCTGTGGGTGGGCCCGTTCGTGGTCCTCATCCTTGGGGCGGCCGCGGTGGTGTTCTTGCGTTTGAGGCGTAGCGCCACGCCGCAGGCGACGGCGCTGAGCGAAGAGGAACGGCGGCGTGTCGAGCAGCTCCTCGACGGGGCGTAGACAGCGATGACGCTCTGGATCGTCCTTGCCCTCATGCTCGTCGTGGCGCTGGTCGTGGTGCTGTTTCCACAGATCCGCAAGCGCCGGCGGGCGCCGGCGTCCCGCCGCGACTACGATGTCGCGGTTTACGCGGATCAGCTCCGTGAGTTGAAAACCGACGTCGAGCGCGGCGTGCTGAGCGCCGATGAGGAAACCCAAGCGCGGCTGGAGATCGAGCGCCGCGTGCTCGATGCCGACGCCTCGCAAGCAATTCTCGGCAAACGGTCCGGCTCGCCGATTTTCTCGGCGATCGGGGCCAGCATCTTGCTCGCCTTCATCCCCGGCTTCGCGCTGGGCGCTTATCTGTGGCAGGGCTCACCCGAGGTCCCGAGCCAGTTCGCCGAGATACCGCCAGTCGCCGCTGAGGCGCCGGGGCAAGCGCCCGAGGTCGGGGTGGCCGTCGAGGAGCTTGCCGCCCGCCTGCGCGAGGAGCCCGACAACCTCGACGGATGGCTGTTGCTGGGGCGCTCATACATCATTCTCGGCCGCCATTCCGAGGCCGTGCTCGCGTACCGCCAAGCCGCCGCGCTCGCGCCCGACGATTCGTCGGTTCACAGCCGGCTCGGCGAGAGCATGGTGATGGCGGCCGAGGGCTTCGTCACCCCCTCGGCGCGCGCGGTCTTCGAAACGGCGTTCCAGATCGGGCCGCGAGATCCGGCGGCGCGGTATTACCTGTCGCTCGCGGCTGCCCAGGATGGGCGCCTGCAGGAGGCGTTCGACGGATGGCGCACACTGGCCCGCGACGCCACGCCCGACGCACCGTGGCTGGGCGATGTGCGCGAGCGGCTGGTCGGGCTAGCCGGCGAACTGGGAATCGACGCCGACGAGGCCTTGGCCGGCGTGCCAGCGGGACCGACGCCGGTGCAAGCCACGGCGCGCGGGCCCAGCCAGGAGGACATCGCCGCGGCGGGCGAGATGTCGCCCGAAGACCGAACGGCGATGATCCGGGGGATGGTCGAAGGTCTGGCCGCGCGCCTCGAGGAGGATCCGAACGACCGCCAGGGCTGGCTGCGCCTTGCCCAGTCCTACGAGGTCTTGGGCGAGCCCGCGAAAGCCGCCGCCGCCCGAGCCCGCGCTGAAACAGTGGGTACGGCCTCTGCTAGCGCACCACGCGGTCCCAGCCAGGAGGACATGGCCGCGGCCGCCGAAATGGCGCCTGAAGATCGCAAGGCGATGATCCGGGGGATGGTCGAGGGGCTCGCCGCGCGGCTCGAGGAGGACCCCGATGACCGCGACGGATGGCTGCGGCTCGCTCGCTCCTACGAAGTGCTGGGGGAGCCCGAACGGGCGGCCGAGGCGCGCGCCCGGGCAGACGCGGCGGCTTCAGCAACGGCGGAGGCCCCCCGTGGGCCAAGCGAGGAAGACATCGCCGCCGCGGCCGAGATGGCACCTGAGGACCGAATGGCGATGGTCCGGGACATGGTGGAAGGCCTTGCCGCCCGGCTCGAAACCAACCCGGACGACCGCCAGGGTTGGTTGCGGCTCGCTCGCTCGTACGAGGTGCTGGGTGAATACGATCGGGCGCTTGATGCGCTGGCCGGCGCGGCGCGGCGCTTTCCCGACGATCCTGATATTCTGGCCGATTACGGCCGCGCCCTGATCGAGGATGCCGGCCCGGGCATGCCGGTTCCCGAGGCGGCGGTGGGGGTTTACCGGAGGGTGCTGGAAATAAACGGCGTCCATGCCGACGCGCTTTTCATCACCGGCCTCGGCGACGGCCAGGCCGGGCGCACCGCGGAAGCGATCGCCGTGTGGCGGCGATTGCTGACGGTCATCGACCCCGCATCCTCCGCCCACGCCGAAGTCACTCGCCGCATCGAGGCGCTCGAAGCCGGGCAGTAGCCGGTACGACTACGCCCCCTCTTCCTCGGGCGCCGGCACAATGCGCGCGCCCGCGGCACTCGATCTCAGGCGCCGCTGATCGTGATCGCCCCGGGTCTTTCCTGGTCCCGCTCAGCTAGTAGTTGACTTTTCACGCGGTGTAGAGGATTCCGACGGCCAGAACTCCTTCGACGAGGGCATCTGGGAGGACGGCATGGCGTTGACGGCGTCGCGAGTGGTGCAAACGGTGGACTCGCACACCGAGGGGAACCCCACGCGAGTGATCGTCGGCGGGGTGCCGGCGCCGCCCGGCGATACCGTGATGGCAAAGCGCGACTGGTTACGCGCGAACAACGACGGACTGCGGCGGATGCTCAACTACGAGCCGCGCGGTAACGGCATGATGTGCTCGGTACTGCTCATGCCGGCGGTGACCGCCGAGGCCGATTTCGCGGTCGTCATCATGGAGCAAGACGCCTATCCGCCGATGTGCGGGCATTGCATCATCGGCACCGCCACCACCGTGGTGGCTACCGGCATGGTCGAGGCCGTCGAACCGGTCACGGCGGTGAGCTTCGATACCCCGGCGGGACTGGTGCGCTGCGAGGTCGCGGTGCGCGAAGGCCGGCCGGGGTCGGTGACCTTCACCAACGTAGAATCATTCCTGCTGTTGGGCGACGCCGAGCTCGACACGCCGAGCCTCGGCCGCCTACGTGTGGACATGGCCTACGGCGGCGATTTCTACCCCCTCGTGGACGCCGATGCGCTCGGGCTCGACCTCAGCGTCGCCAACGAGGCGGCGCTTTGTGCGGCCGCCAACGAGATCCGTAGCGCGGTCGATTCGCAACTGACGGTGGTCCACCCCGAGCGTCCCGAGATCGACCGCTGCTACATGGTGCAGTTCACCTCGGCGAAGACCACCGCCGGCGGCGACGGGCGCAACACGGTGGTGGCGCCGCCCGGCACCCTCGACCGCTCGCCGTGCGGCACCGGGACCTCGGCGCGCGTGGCAGCATTGCACACCCGAGGCGAACTCGCGCTCGACACCCCGTTCCGCCAGGAAGGGCCGCTCGGCACGATCTTCACCGGCGAGGCGGTGGCCGCGGTCGAGCGCGGCGGACACCTGTTCGTAACCCCGCGGGTTACCGGCTCGGCGTACCTGACCGGGTTTCACGACTTCATCCTCGATCCCGACGATCCCCTGCCGCACGGCTTCCGGGTCGGCAACCAGGCTGGGGGACGACCGTCATGAAGCTGGTCGGCTATTCCGATCGCTGGAGCGCCCAGGCCGGCGAGACGGTCCGCTTCTATGTCAGCGCCACCACGCCGCGCTATCGCGCCGATCTGGTACGCATCATCCACGGCGATGAGAACCCGGCGGGGCCGGGCTATAAAGAGGAAGCGGTCGAGCATGAGATCGCCGGCGAGTACGCAGGCACCGAGCAGCGCATCCATCCCGGCTCCTACGTCGTGGTCGAGCCGTTCCCGGCGCTTGCCGCCTTTACGCTGCGGGCGTGGGTCTATCCGACGCGCATCGAGGCCGGTGTGCAGGGCATTCTCACCCGTTGGGCGGCGGCGAGCGAGACCGGCTTTGGGCTCTTCATCGGGGCGGACGGCGCGCTGGAGCTGTGGCTCGGCGCGGTCAAGTTCGGGACCGGCCGGGCGTTGCGCCAAAGTGAGTGGACATTCGTTTCCGCATCCTACGACGGCACGACCGCCACGGTGACGGAGCGCCCGGCGCGCTTCTCACCGCTCGGGCCGATGGAAGCGCAGGCGGCGCGGGAGCTGACCGAGTCGGGACTTGCCGCGGTCGATGCGCCGTTCCTTGTCGGCGCGGGATGGATGGAAGCGGACAGCGCGCGGCGCTATGGCGCCCAGACATTCAACGGCAAGATCGACGGCCCCCGTGTCTTCGACCGCGCGCTGACGGCGGACGAGGCGGCGGCCGGCGATGGCGCCCTGGCGGCCTGGGAGTTCGGCCGCGACGTCGCCTTGACCAAGATCGCCGATTCCTCGCCGAACGGATTCCATGGCATAACCATCAACCGGCCTACCCGCGGGGTAACCGGGCATAACTGGCACGGTGCGGCGCTGCATTTTGCCGAAGCGCCGGAGACCTATGACGCGATCCATTTCCATGACGACGACGTGGCCGACGCGGGTTGGCAGGTGAGCCACGAGATCGCCGTACCCAACGACCTGAAGAGCGGCGTCTATGCGTTGCGGGTGCGCGCCGAGGACGCCGAGGACACGCTGCCCTTCATCGTCCGCCCTCCGAAAGGCAAGCCGAGCGCCAAGATCGCCGTACTCATGCCGACCTTCAGCTATATGGCCTACGCCAACGAAAGCCTGGCCGCGCCCATGTACCTGCCGATGGCGCCGCGGACCGACCTCGGCGTGCATCCCACGGAGTACGCTTATGCCCGCGCGAACGCGCTGCAGAGCAGCTACGATCACCACAGCGACGGCTCGGGGATCTGCTTCTCGTCGCTGCTGCAGCCGGTACTTAGCTTCCGGCCCAGGTTCCGAAAGCCGCTCCTGGGCGGTCCGCACCAGCTTTCGGCCGACCTTCACCTGATCGACTGGCTGGAGGCCAAGGGCTTCGACTTCGACGTTTTGACCGACCATGACCTTCATCGCGACGGCGCGGCGCTGTTGTCAGCCTACAAGGTGGTGTTGACCGGTAGCCATCCCGAGTACCCGACGCTGGCGATGCTGGAGGCGTTCCGCGACTACCTCGACGGTGGCGGACGCCTCATGTACTTGGGCGGCAACGGCTTCTTCTGGGTGACCGCGGTCGATGATAGCGGGACACTGATCGAGGTGCGGCGATGGGGTGGCACACGATCGTGGCAGGCGGAGCCGGGCGAGTGGAACATCAGTCTGACCGGTGAGCCGGGCGGCATCTGGCGCGACCGCGGCTGGGCCCCGCAGGGGCTGTTCGGGATCGGCTTCGCCGCCCAAGGGTTCGACCGCGGCGCCGGCTACGTGCGCACGCCCGAGAGCCTGGACCCGCGGGCCGCCTTCGTCTTCGAGGGCGTCGAGGGCGACGAGTTCGGCAACATCCCGGCCCTGGTGCTCGGCTTCGGCGCGGCGGGCTACGAGCTTGATCGGGCCGAGCCGGCGCTCGGCACCCCGGCCCACGCGATGGTGCTGGCGACCGCGAAGTCGTTCAGCGACGACTATCAGGCGGTGATCGAAGAGGAGGTGGCGAGCCATCCTTGGACGGGCGGTCTTTCGAGCCCGAAGGTCCGCGCGGACGTCGTCTATTGCGAGTACCCCAACGGCGGCGCCGTGTTCTCGACCGGCTCAATCACGTGGTGCTCGACGCTCTCGCACAACGGATATGATAACGACGTCTCGCGCGTCACCGCGAACGTCGTGAGGGCCTTCGCCGCGCCCGATTGAGGAATCCAGATGGGCGATCGAGGCGTGGTCGAGACCTGGACCGTCGGCAAACCCGCGGTCGAGGGCTCGGCTGGAATGGTGGCGAGCCAGCACTACGCGGCCTCGGAGATCGGCGCGCGGGTCTTGGCGGAGGGCGGCAACGCCGTCGACGCGGCGGTCGCGACCGGACTTGCGATCGGCGCGGTCGAGCCGTGGATGAGCGGGCTCGGCGGTGGCGGCTTCATGCTGGTGCAACGCGCCGGCGAAACCGAGGCCGCGGCGATCGACTTCGCCATGGTCGCGCCCGAGGGACTGGACCCGACCGCCTACCCCGTCATCGGCGCGGCCGCGGACAATGACCTGTTTGGCTGGCCCGCCGTCGAGGGCGATCGCAACCTCGAAGGCGCTTCGGCGTTTGCCGTGCCCGGGCTGGTCGCCGGGCTGGGTCTAGCGCTCGAGCGCTTTGGCACCCGAGAATGGGCGGAGATGGTGGCGCCGGCGATCGAACTCGCGCACGCCGGCGTGGTGATGGACTGGTACGCGACCTTCACGATCGCGGCCTCGGCCCGGGCCCTCGCGCGCCACCCTGAAAGCGCGCGCATCTACCTACCCGACGGCATGCCGCCGGCCGGCGAGTGGGACCGGCCGCCGCGGCGGCTTCAGCTTCGCGGCCTGGCCAAGACGCTGGAGCGGCTCGCCCAGGCAGGGCCGCGCGACTTCTACGACGGCGATGTTGCCACCGCCGTCGTGGCGGACTGCGCGCGCGCCGGCGCGCCACTCGCCGCCGTCGATCTCGCCCGCTACGAGGCGCGCGTCGTCGACGCCGCCGGCGCCGAATACCGTGGCGCACGGGTCAACACCGCGCCGGGACTGAGCGCCGGGCCGACACTAGTCGCCGCGCTCGCGGACCTGGAGGCGCGCTCGCTGGACGAGGGGGCACCCGATGCGGACACCTACCTCGCGTACGCCGAATGCCTGAGTACGGCGTATCGCGACCGGCTGGCAACGATGGGGCACGCTGGCGGACCTTCATGCACGACGCATATCAGCGTCGCCGACCGCGACGGCAACCTCGTCGCGCTGACGCAG
This sequence comes from Alphaproteobacteria bacterium, assembly GCA_965219135.1. Classification (GTDB taxonomy): domain Bacteria; phylum Pseudomonadota; class Alphaproteobacteria; order VGEJ01; family VGEJ01; genus CAYUNL01. Next base: position 157,829 of record CBDCMV010000002.1, read on the forward strand.
ACGCTATTGTCGCTGTTCGGGTCCAAGGTCGTGCTGCACGAGACCGGTATTCTGATGAACAACGGCATCATGTGGTTTGATCCCGTGCCCGGAAGACCGAACTCGATCGCGCCGGGCCAGCGCCCGCTTTCGAACATGTGCCCGACCATCCTGACCCGCGCGGATGGCGTTCACGTCGCCCTGGGCGCTTCGGGCGGGCGGCGCATTCTGCCGGCGGTATTTCAGATCGTTTCGTTCCTCACCGATTTCCGAATGGATGCTGGAGACGCGATCGATTTCCCCCGCATCGACGTTAGCGACGGCGAAGTCGTCGGCATTGACAGTCGGCTTGGCCCGGCGGTGCGTGAGGCGATCGGCGCCCGATTTCGGACCGGCATAGACCAGCCGGTGGTTTATCCGACCATGTTCGCGTGCCCCAACCTGGTGACCGACGACCGCGTGGCCGGGCGTCAGAGCGGCGCCGCCCACGTGCGCTCGCCCTGGGCCCAAGCGATCGCCGCATCAAAGATCGCCGGCGATATAACGCGGTAGATAGCGTATGGCGAGCCCGAAAAGAATCACCGACAGGACGAGCGCGCCAGCCGCCCCCCACGGGTCCCACATTCCGGTGGTCGAGGCCGCGAGTTCGGCTTCGCCTGCCAGCTCCCCGAGCGGACCGATGACCTCACGCTCGACCGGCAGCGCCCGCCACCACTCCCACACCGCGAGCCCGGCCGCGGCGATGGTCGGCGCCTCGTTATAAAGCGCGAAGCCAAGGAGACCGATAATCGTCAGTACGATCAGGGCGTAGAAGAAGACGATCATGCCGGCCCCTCTAGGCGGACGGCTCGCCTCGAATTTCGGCCGCGCTGGGCCGAGACTTGCCGGTTCGCCCGACCTCTTTGCGCCGCCGCCGCAGCTCGCGGGCCTCGCGATAGCGGACGGTGAATTTGAGGCCCCAGCGATAGCCGAAGAACCCTCCGACGACGGCGTATGGGATGCACCCGACCACCATCGATGAGCCCCATCCCCAAACGATGGTGGAAAAGTATATGCGCGTCGCCTCGAAGAACGCGGCGTCGCTAAGCTCCTGCGAGAGCATACGGAAGCTGTCATAGCCCAAAAGGTCGTCCCACCGCCCGAGCAGGAACTGGCCGGTAACGTAGAAGACATAGTAGATCGGGATCATGGTCACCGGATTGCTGATCCAGGTCCAGGCAAAGCCGGCGATCAGGTTGAAATCCCAGCGAAACAGGCGGCGGGTGATGAGCCACGTGAGCAGCACGAGAGCCATCTGAACGCCCATGGTCGGCGTCAAACCCCAAATCACGCCGATCATCACCCCACGCGCCGCGTGCTCGGGCGCGTGCCGACTTCGCTTGATGGGAATGAGGACGCGATAGCGGAGCAAGCGCTCGAACTGTTCGCTCCACGATCGCCTGATGAGCCGAGCCACCGCCGTCCCTCGCGCAACGCCGCGATCACGGCGCGTTACGCGCCGCGATTCTCACTGAACATAGCACGGTGCGCCGCAAGGAAAAGGCAGAAGCGGCACGGTAGCGCGGGTGAGGAAGGTGAGATGATGTCGCGCGAGCCGCCGATTCACGGCCCTTTGGCGGGTTCGAAAATGGCGTCGGTCATGTCAGCGCCCGTCGTGTCCGCCTGCGCGACATCCACCGAAGAAAGATCGGCGCCACGAAGATCGGCCCCAGCGAAGCTGGTGTTGCGGAGTTTCCCGGTCCCCTCGCCGTCGGGGGTTAGGAACTCGGCCTCCCCAACGGTGGCGGAAGCGAGGATCGCTTGGCGAAGGTCGGCGTGCTCGAAGTTGGTGCCGAAGAGACCCGCGGCGGTAAGATTGGCACGGTTCAGACGCGCGTTCCTGGCCTCGGCCGTGCGCCCGCCGGCTTCCGTTTCGGTCCGACCGAAATCCGCGAGAACGAGACGCGCCCGGCACAAATCGGCGTCGTTGAGGTCGGCCCCGTCGAAATTCCCCCGCCGCAAATCGGCGCCTCGCAGGTTCGCGCCGCGGAGATCAGCTCGCGTGAACCGCATGAACGGGAGGCGCACGCCCGCGAGATTGCAGTGGCTGAGGTTTGCCTCGGTCAAGTCGATCCCCACAAGGTCGACCCGCCGCAGATCCTGATCGCTCAGATTTGCACCGGCGATCATTGCCGGCTTGGACCGTCCGGTCGGCTTTCCCGTCGGCCCCAGGAGATCGACCGAGTCGAGGATGGCCGCGGCAAGATCGGTGCCCCGGAGATCGGCCTTGCACAGCGACGCGCCGGAAAAATCAGCCTCTCGAACGTCGGCGCCCTCGAGGTTCGCGCCTTCGAGATCCGCCAAAACGAACTCACCGCCCAAGAGGGTCGCGCCGCAAAGGTCGCTGCCGCGAAGATTGGCGCCGCTGAGGTAGACGTTGGTGAGGTCAGCGCCGGCTAGCGCCGCTTCCGCCAGAATCGCACGCTGCCCCTCTAGACCGAACGAATCGACCCACAGCGCGTGCTCGCGCAACGTTTCTTGAACGTCGAGCGGAAGCTCTAGTACGCCCATGCTGATCTTGGCCCCGGTGAGCACCGCCGGTGCGAGATCGACGTGGGCGATGAACGCGCCGCGAAGGTTGGCTCCCGCGAGTCGGGTGCCGCGTACATTCGCGTTCTGGAGATTGGCGCCGTGGCCTCGTCCAGTCGGGCGGCCTCGAGATTGGCGCGTGTGAGGTTCGCGCCGTGCATGTCGACGTGCGCGATCGAACGTTCGACGACCCGCGATTTCGCGACCGCGGCGTTGTGAAGATCCGCCTCAGAGAGTTCGATTGCGGGCATCGCCCCGTCGCCCACGTGGCGGCGATTGGCCAACCCCGCGCTCTCCGCGCTGGCGTCCACGAGTATCCCCGGCCGCAGGTCCGCAGCGCGGAAGTTCGTTTCCACGAGCGTGGTGTTGCGAAATCGCGCACCCCGCAGATCGCTTTCCGCGAATTTGGCGCCAGAGGAGTTCGCGCGATCGAAAATTGCGCCAAAGAGGTCGGCACGGCTGAGATCAGCGCCGGTCAAATCGCACCCGGCGAAGTCGACGCCCGTCAAAACGCTTTGGCTCAGATTGATCTCAGGGAGGCACAGCCTCGAGAGATCTTGATTTCTCAGTACCGCCCGCACACCCCCCGACAACCCGCGCGTGTACCGCTCATGCTTGCGCAGGATGTTAACGAATTCTTGCGGTGTCATAGCGGCCCCGGAACCAGGCCGCAGTCTTAGGTGAATCGAGCGCCAGCGTCGATTAGGGGAAACCCACGCCGCGGTCTCCGATTGGAACGTGGTCTACTCGGCGGCAGCCTTGAGATCGAGCCCGTAATCTCGCTTGGCCTGAGCCGGCGTGATGTAGCCATTGCGCAGGTCGTCGAGCACCTTTTCGCCGGGCCGCCTCGAGGGATCGCCGTAGCCGCCCCCGTTGGCGGTGATCAGCCGAATCACCTCGCCGTTTGCGATGCGTAGGCTTTCCGGAGTGCAACCATACGTCTCCTCGGAACCGTCGTTGCGCAGCACCTTGACCGTGTTCGCCGAGCCTTCGGCGCCGCCCGCCACACCCCACGGCAGGAAGGTGTTGCGACTGAAGATCGCGGTCAGGAATGCCTCGTCGCCAACGACGCGGTAGTCGAGGACTTGACCGCGGCCACCGCAGTGCTCGCCGGCGCCGCCGTCTTCGTTATGGATGGCGAACTGATCGACCATCAGGCCGTAACGCATCTCGGTGACCTCGGCCGGGATATTGTAGGTCTCGCCATCGCCCACGCAGAACTGGCCGGTCTCGCCGTCCTTGTGCGCGCCCGCGCCCCAGCCCCCCTGCAGCGGCTCGTAAATCATCCAAAACTCGCCCGAATCGGCGTGTGTGCCGTAGACCTTTGTGGCGCAGACCGAGGCCAGGTGGCCGGCCGTCAGGTGCTCGGGCAAATGCGGCGCGAGTGCCTTCCACGCGAGGTCCGAGGCGAAGATCATCGATTCATAGTAGACCGAGGTCGGAGCTGGCCGCTCGGCCGTGAATATGGTGCCCGGCGGGCAGACCACCCGAAGCGGACGGAAAAATCCGCCGTTGGCCGGGATCTCGGGGTTGGTCATCGCCTTGAACACCAGCCGTGCCGCCGAGGTCAAGCCGGTGAAGGCCGAGTTGATCGGCCCAGGCGCGGGCCCACAACTCTCGGAATAGTCGAAGACCGCCTCATCATCGGTGATCGTGATCTTGATGCGGACGTGGAAGGGGCCGTTGCCCATGCCGTCGTTTTCGATCCAGTCCTCGGCCTCAAAAACGCCTTTTGGCAGCTTCGCCAGTTCCAGGCGCGCCATGCGCTCGCCATAGCCGAGCATGCCCTCGATCGCCGACAGGAACGTGTCCTTGCCGTACCGTTCGATGAGCTCGGTCAAGCGCCGCTCGCCCATACGCGCGGCGGCCACCGAGGCCCACAGATCGCCGAGCGTCATGTCCGGTAGCCGACAATTGGCGGCGATCAGATCGAGAACCGCCTGGTCGGGCTCGCCGCGATTGAACAGCTTGATGTTGGGCAACTGCAGGCCCTCTTGATAGACCTCGGTAGCATCGACCGAAACGCTGCCCGGGTCTTTGCCGCCGATCTCAGAGTAGTGCGCCTTGTTGACGACATAGGCGACCAGGTCGCCGTCGTGGAAAACCGGCATCACGATCGAGACGTCGGAAAGATGGGTGCCGCCGCCGCCATAGGGATCGTTGGTGGTGAAGATATCGCCCGGATGGACATTGCCGGCGTGCTTTTCGATCACCGCCTTGACTGCGGGATCGAGGGTGCCGATGAAGCCGGGCACGCCCTGACCCTGGCTAATCAGATCGCCGTTCCGGTCGGTCGCGCCGACCGCGAAATCCAGCACCTCGAAGATCAGCGAGGACTGGGCGGTACGTTTTAGGGTGGTGAACATCTCGTCACCGATGGCGACGATGGCATTGGTGACAATCTCGTGTGTGAACTTGTCCATGTCCTAGGCCTCGCGTGTCGACTTCACTCCGCCGCCAGGGCCCCGATGTCGAGGCCAAAGTAGCGCTTCGCCTGCTCGGGCGTAATGTATTCGTTCTTGAGGTCTTCGAGAACCTTCGCTTTCGGGCGCGCCATCGGATCACCACAGCCGCCGCCAGCGGCGGTGATCAGGCGGATGACCTCGCCCTTGGCGATGCGCAAGCTCTCGGGGGTCGAGTTGTAAACCTCCTCCGAGCCGTCGTTGCGCAAGATCTTGACGTAGTTCGGAGAGCCCTCGAGGCCGCCGTTCATTCCCCATGGCAGGTATTTCGAACGGCTGAAGACGGCGGTCAGCAATGCTTCTTCGCCGACCACCCGATAGTCAAGAATCTGGCCGCGGCCACCGCAGTGTTCGCCGGCCCCGCCGTCCTCGCCGTGGATACAGAACTGATCGACCATCAGCCCGTAGCGCATCTCGGTGACCTCCACGGGGATATTGTAGGTCTCGCCGTCGGCCTCGCAGAACTGGCCGGTCTCGCCCTCCTTGCGCTCGCCGGCGCCCCAGCCGCCCTGCAGGGGCTCGTAGATCATCCAGAACTCGCCCGAATCGGGGTGATAGCCGTAGACCTTGGTCGCGCACACCGACACCAGGCTTCCCGCGGGCAGCCGGTCGGGAATGTGTGGCGCCAGCGCTTTCCACACCAGCTCGGCGCCAAAGACCATGGCCTCGTAATAGATCGAGCAGGCGACCGGCCTCTGGGCATTGAAGATTTTTCCCTCGGGGCAGATCACCGTGAGCGGACGGAAGAAGCCGCCGTTTCCTGGCACCTCGGGGTTGGTGATGGCCTTGTAGAAGGTGCGCGCGGCGCAGGTTAGCGCGGTGAACGACATGTTGATCGGTCCCGGCGTCTGGTCGCAGCTGTCCGAGTAGTCGAAGACGACCGCGTCGTCGCCGATGGTGACCTTCACCTTGATGTGGAACGGGCCGTTGCCCATCCCGTCGTTGTCGATCCAGTCCTCGGCCTCGAAGGTTCCTTGAGGCAACTTCTCGATCTCAAGCAGGGCCATGCGCTCCCCGTATTCGAGCAGACTCCGGGCCGCCGCGATAAACGTCTCCTTTCCATACTTGTTGATCAGCTCGATGATCCGGCGCTCGCCCATGCGGGCTGCGGCGACGCCCGCCCACATATCGCCCAGCGTCATGTCCGGGAGGCGGACGTTGGCCCCAAAAGTGTCGATGACCGCCTGATTCGGCGTGCCGCGGTCGAACGCCTTGACGTTGGGGATCTGCAGCCCCTCTTGATAGACCTCGGTTGCATCCGCCGAAATGCTGCCGGCGTTCTTGCCGCCGAGCTCGGACCAGTGGGCCTTGTTGACGGTGAACGCGATCAGGTCGTCCTCGAAGAACACCGGCATCACGATCGAGACGTCCGAGAGGTGGGTGCCGCCACCCCCGTAGGGATCGTTGGTGATGAAGATGTCCCCCGGATGAATGTTTCCTTGGTGCTTCTCGATCACGGCCTTGGCGGCCGCGTCGAGGGTGCCGATGAAGCCGGGCACCCCCTGACCCTGGCTCAAGAGCTCACCGTCCTTGTCGGTGGCCCCGACGGCAAAATCGAGAACCTCGAAGATGAGCGAGGACTGCGCGGTCCGCCGCAGGGTGGTAAACATCTCGTCGCCGATCGCGACCAGCGCGTTCTTGATGATCTCCAACGTGAACTGATCCATGCCCCGCGGTCCAGGAATCAGCGGCTCAGTTGAACGATGAGATTGCCGTAGGTATCGACACGGACTGGCGTGTCCGGCGGCACCAGGAGCGTCGCCGCCGGCTCCTCGATCACGACCGGCCCGACCAGCTCGGCGCCGGGATCGAGAAGCGTGCGGTCGTAGATCTTTGTTTGGTGAATCCCGCGCTCGTCGAAGTCGACCTCGCGGGTGCCGCGGACCGCGTCCTCGAGCTTGCGGCCGGCCGTCGCGATCTTGGCGAATTCGGGCTTGGGCACGGCACCGGTGGCGGCGAGATGATAGTTGACGATCTCGACGTCCTTATCGAGGCGGAAGGTATATTCCCGCTCGTGCCCCTCGTGGAAGCGACGGATGCCCTCGGCGATGCCGGCTGCGTCGATCTCTCCTGATGGGAACTCGATCTTGACGGTGTGCTCTTGGCGCCAGTAGCGCATGTCGGCGAAGCGCTGGAAGCTGACGTGCTCGGCCGCGAACCCGTCGGCGGCGAATTGCGCCGCGGCCTCACCCTCCATGTCCGCGAACACCGCCGCCACCTCGCCGTGCTCGGCCTCGTTGAGACGCATGACCTTGGTCCGTATGAGGTCGCGGCGAAGGTCCGTCATCAGCATCCCCCAGGCCGAGAATACCGACGAGTTGACGGGGATGACGACTTTGGGGATGCCGAGCTCGGCGGCCAGTGCCACCGCGTGCATCGCGCCGCCGCCGCCGTGAGCGATCAAGGTGAAGTCGCGGGGATCGTGCCCCTTGTTCAGCGAGACCAGTTTGAGTGCGTTCACCATATTGGCGTTGGCGATGCGAATGACCCCGCGCGCCGCTTCCGCGGCGCCGCATTCGAGCCGGTCGGCCAGGTCCTGAAAGGCGGCGCGCACGCCGTCCATGTCGGGCACGATCTCGCCGCCGAGGAAATACTCGGTGTCGATACGCCCAGTCAAAAGGTGGGCGTCGGTGGTGGTCGGCTCGGTGCCGCCGCGTCCGTAGGCGACCGGGCCGGGGACGGCGCCCGCGCTTTTCGGCCCCACGTGGAGCTTGCCGCCCTCGTCTAACCAGGCGATCGAGCCGCCGCCGTTGCCGATCTCGACCATGTCCACCACCGGCACCTGCATCGGGTAGCCGGCGTAAGTTCGCGTCCACTCGATCCGGTACTCGGTGGTGATGTGCGGGGTCGCGTCCTTGACCAGCGCGCACTTGGCGGTGGTGCCGCCGATGTCGAGCGAGATCACGTTGGGCTCGCCGATTACCTTGCCGAGTTCGATAGCGCCGAGGACTCCGCTCGCCGGCCCCGATTCGGCCATCGTGATCGGGTTCTCCGCCGCCGCCTGGACCGTGGCGATACCGCCGTTGGACTGCATGATGAAGGGCCGCCCCGGAAAGCCCTCCTCCCGCAATCTGCGCTCCAAGAGCGCCAGATAGCGATTGGCGGTCGGGTGGACGTAGGCCGCCAGCACCGCGGTCGAGGTCCGTTCGTACTCGCGCCACTCGCGCGTCAGGCGATACGAGGCGACGACCGAAACTTCCGGCCACAGGCGCTCTATCTCCTCGGTGACGGCAATCTCGTTAGCGGGATTGGCGTAGGAATGGAGGAAGCAAATCGCGATCGCCTCGACTCCCTCCTTGCGAAAGCCCTCGACGATCGGCGCGATTCCGGACACCTCGACCGGGGTAAGAATCTCGCCCTTGTAGCTGACCCGTTCGTCGACCTCGCGGCGCAGATAGCGCGGGACGAAGGGCCGCGGCTTTTCGAAGTTGAAGTTGAAAAGGTCGGGCCGGTTGCCCCGCGCGATCTCGAGGACGTCGCGGAATCCCTTGGTGGTGACCAGTCCCGTCTTCGCTCCCTGACGCGCCAGCAGGGCATTGATCACCACCGTTGTGCCGTGGGCGAAAAAGGTGAACGCCTCGGGCGAGATCCCCGCCTTGTTGAAGGAATCGAGGACGCCATTCTCGAAATCGGGCGGCGTGGTATCCGCCTTCTCGGTTCGCACCGCCCCGGCTTCGCCCGTCTCCTCGTCGAAGTCGTAATAGACGAGGTCGGTAAACGTGCCGCCGATGTCGGTCGCCACACGCATGTTTCAGCCTCCGGTTCCTATACCGCCATACGGCTTTCGTGAACCGAGAGGCGGTTCTTGTGAAACCGGCCACCCTGCATGATGACCGAGAGATGTGCGCCTTGGTCTTGGAGCAGCCCGAGGTCGTCCAGCGGATTGCCGTCGACCACCAGGATATCGGCGATCGCGCCCTCGGCGATCACCCCGAGTTCGCCCTCGGCCCGCACGATCGCCGCGTTGGTCGCGGTGGCCGCAGTGATCACCTCGTGCGGGCTCAGCACCTCGGAGCGGATCAGGAACTCGCGCGATTGGTCTTCCTGGGTCGCGCCCAAGAGATCGGTACCCAAGCCCATGCGCACGCCAGCTTCCTTGCAGATCTCGATCGAGCGCAGTCCCGCTTCGAGCACCGACTTGAGCTTTTGCATGCTCACCTCGGGCAAGCCAAGCTCTTGCCCGCGTCGATCCATCGCCTCGTAAGTGGCGAGCGTGGGCACCATGAATACCCCGCGCTCGGCCATCAGCGCCGCGGTCTCCGCGTCGACGAGGTTGCCGTGTTCGACCGTGCGCGCGCCGCAGTTGACCGCCTGCCGGATCGCGTCCGCGGTATAGGCGTGGACGAACACGTAGGTGTGCCAGGACTCGGCTTCTTCGACGATGGCGCGCAGCTCTTCGGGCGAGTACTGCGTGTTGTCGAGCGGGTCGTTTTGCGAGGCGACACCGCCGGAGACCATGACCTTGATCTGATCGGCGCCCTTGCGCAGCTCCTCGCGCGCCGCCTTGCGCACCTCCGGCACTCCATCGGCGATGGTAGTGTTGTAGACCAGCGCGTTGGCGCACGCGCAGGGCTCGACGGTCGACTGGGTGCGCCGCCGGAAATCGCCGTGCCCCCCGGTTTGGCTGAGCGCCCGGCCCGAGATGAACATGCGCGGCCCGGCCAAGAGCCCTTCCTCGACCGCCTTCTTCAGTCCCCAGTCCGCGCCCGCGGCATCGCGGATGGTGGTGAACCCGCGGTCAAGCATGTCGCGCATGATCCGCGCGGCCTCGGCGGTCATCAAAGTCGGGGGCTTGGCCTCGAGACGCGAAAGGTCCATCTCGCTGAGGATGACATGACAGTGGCAGTCGATCAGCCCCGGCATCAACGTCCGGCCGCGGACATCGAACTCGATCGCGCCCTGGCTGACAATCGGCCGGTCCGAGACCTCGCGGATACGGTCCCCTTCGACCAACACGTCGCAGCCCTCGCGGGGCTCAAGTGCCGCGGCGTCCACCACGTTGGCATTGCGAAACAGGATCTGGTCCATCCGCCCTAGCTCCTCCCCGACATATGTTGCGCCGATCCTACCACGTCGGCGCCTACACCGTCTGCCACGCCCCGCTTTCGGCCGAGCGGTAGAGTGCGTCGATGACGCGCATGTTGGCGAGCGAATCCTCCAGCGGAATCGCGAGGGCCGCGCCGGTTCGGATGGCCACGGAATAGAGTTCGCCCTGGATAGTGTACTGATCGGCGACCTCCACCGACTCGACCACCGCCGAGGCGCCATGGCGGATGCTGCCATCATCGATGATGATCTCGCAGGGGGTCTCGTGCGGGGCATCGAACGGCATGCGAAGCTCGATCCGACCCTCGGCGCCCAGAAAGTGCATGCGCTCGATCAGCGTGGTCTGTTGCGAGCAAACGAAGCTCGCCTGTCCCGCCGGGAAATCGAGGATCGCGCTCGCGACTCGATCGACGCCAAATCTCGGATCACGATCGATCAGGGCCACGACCCGGCTCGGCTCATCTTCAAACACGAAACGCGAGGTGGTGATCGGATAGCAGCCAACGTCGTAAAGGCCACCGCCGCCCATCTCGGCGATATTGCGGATGTTGTCGGGGTCAATCAGCATGTGGCCGAAGGTTCCCTGGATGGCCCGCAAGGTTCCGATGCGGCCCTCGCGCACCAGCTCGCGCGTCCTCAGCCACTGCGGATGGCTGCGGATCATGAACGATTCCTGGATCTGCATTCCGGTGCGATCGCGCAGTTCGATCAACCGTTCCACCTCGGCCGCGTTCAGGCCCAGCGGCTTCTCACACAGCACGTGCTTGCCCGCCTCCACCACCCGCTCCGACCACGGGAGATGGAGGTTGTTGGGGAGCGGGTTGTAGACCGCCTCGATCTCGGGATCCGCGACCAAGGCCTCGTACGAAACGTGAGTTCTTGGGACCCCGTATTGCGTGGCCAGCGCCCGCGCCGCCTCGTGGTCGCGCGAGGCGAGCGCCACGATGGTCGCGTGCTCACACGCTTGCATCGCCGCGAGCACCCTGCGCGTGACAATATTCGCGGTCGCGCCGATGACGCCCCAACGCACGGGCTCCATGGTGACCTCCCCGATCTCACGCGGTTGCCGGCATCTTAGCAGGGGCCGCACGATATGGCGCCCGAGCCGGCGCAGGGTGTAGAATCCGCGGCTTCCGGGCGCAGTCGAGGGGCGATGATTCTCAACCGAGGATATGCGCGGGTGCTCGCTTTCAGCGCGCTTGCCGCGGTGCTGGCCGCGGCTGGGACAGCGGCCCCGCGCGTGTTCCCGCCGGCGGCGCTTGTCGAGGACTGGCTCGCCGACGTTCGCCTGGCCTCGCTTGCCCCCGTCGAGCCCTTGCGCGATGACATCGTGATCTTGGGTATCGATGAAGACACCATGGCGCAGGACGAGGTCCACTATCGTTCGCCGTTCGACCGCGAGCTGCTAGCCCAGTGGATCGAAGCGGCGGATCGCGCCGGCGCCCGCGCCGTGGGCATCGATATCCTTTTCGACCAGCGCACCGAGCCGGACAAGGACGACCGACTGCGACGGACGATGCTCGACGCGGAAATCCCGGTGATCGTCGGCTGGGCCGGGGAACGGAAACGGAACCGCAAGCGCCGTGGTCAATTCGAAGAAGGAGCTGGCTTTCTGGGAGGCCATCAAGGATAGCGTCGAGGCCGACATGTTCCGCGCCTTTCTGGCGCAGCCTATCTGGCGCAGTTTCCCGACGGAACCTTCGCCGGTCTTGCCAAGATCAAGATCGCCCAGCTCGACGCGGCCTCGGGCGCCGAGCAGCCGGCGCAGGAAGTGGAGGTCGCGGTCGTCGTGCCGCCTGCCGATGACCTGACGTTCGAGGTCGAGGATACCGACATCACGTTGATCGCGGCGGCGAACGCCAACGTGCGGGCGCGGCCGGCGACCTCGGCCGAGCGGCTGGACACCATCTCGGCCGGCGTCGAGGTTGCGGTGACGGGCCGGGTACTGGGCGAGGACTGGTATCGGGTGGCGCTCGCGGACGGTGGCGAGGGCTACGTTTTCGCACCCCTGCTACGCGAACCCCTGGCCCGCACCGACACCGTCGCCCTCACGGACCCGGGCGACGATACGGTGTGGACGCGCAGCAACTCCCAGCGCGCCATCGTCGCGCAATGGCAACGGGCGATCGACCGCTGGATGGCGCCATGAGCACCCTGACGAAGACGCTGGGCAGTGCCGGCATCGTTCTTTGTTCTCTCGGCGCGTGGGCGCACACCCAGGATCTTCCACTGGTGTTCGTCGAACAATCGGAGAGTCTGGTCGAATTCCAGATCGACGACTATCTGCGCGAGACCGAGGGTTTCGACATCGCGGTCAACGAGTACGAAAGCATCGCGGACGACGTATTCCTGAGGTTCGAGGATTCTTGCGACAACGCGCCCGAGCTCTCTTTCTTGGTGGATACGCTACGAAGCTCGACGGACGATGAAAACGTGGTTACCGAAAGGGTTATCAAGATTACGTCGTGGTACGTCATCGAGGTCACGCCGGATCATTGGGCGCGTGTCCCGCTCCTGGAAATGATCAACAGGGCACCTCTAAGAATTCTCCTTTTTCGGGCGTCGTCGATTTAGAATCGGGTTGCCGATTTGTTGATAGCGGGAGGCGTGGTTGATGGGTCAGATGGGGTTTTTCGATCTTGGGAACCGGTATTCCGGTCTTGACGCCAAGAACGAGCCGCTTTTGAAGATCGACGGGGTGGTTCCGTGGGAAGACTTGCGCGCGCGTCTTGAGGCGGTGTGGCGGCGTGCGGACAAGGCGCGTAAATCGCGGGCGGGACGCAAGCCGTGGGATGCGATTGTGATGTTCAAGACGATCATTCTGTGCGCGCTCTACAATCTCTCGGACGACCAAGTTGAGCATCAGATCCGTGACCGCCTGTCGTTCATGCGATTTCTGGGGTTGGGTCTGGAGGGCCGGGTTCCCGACGCCAAGACGGTGTGGCTGTACCGCGAACAGTTAACGCAAGCTGGCGTGATCGAGGCCTTATTCGAGACGTTCGATGGCTACCTGAAGGATCAGGGCTATCTGGCGATGGGCGGCCAGATCATCGACGCCTCGATTGTGGCGGTACCCAAACAGCGCAACAGCCGCGAGGAGAACGCGCGGATAAAGGCGGGCGAGACGCCGGCAGGCTGGGAGGACAAGCCGGCAAAGCGGCGCCAAAAGGATGTCGAGGCGCGGTGGACTAAGAAGCACGGCAAGAGCCATTACGGTTACAAGAACCATGTCAACGTGGACCGTCGGCACAAGCTGGTGCGGCGCTATCATGTGAGCGACGCGGCGGAGCACGACAGCCAAGTCCTCGACGATATCCTGGATGGGGACAACACGGCTTTGGGTGTGTGGGCGGACAGCGCTTACCGCTCGGCGGAGATCGAGGCGGTGCTGAAGGAGAAGGGGTTGCGGAGCCGGATCCATCGCAAGGGCCGCCGCAACAAGCCGCTGAGCGAGCGCGAGAAGCAGGGCAACAAGACCCGTTCGTCGGTTCGGGTCCGCGTCGAGCATGTCTTCGGGGCCCAGAGCAACGACATGGGCGGGACGCTGGTGCGTAGTGTCGGGCTGGTGCGGGCGAAGGCGCGGATCGGGTTGAAGAACCTCGCCTACAACATGCGCCGCCTGGTCCAACTGGAGCGTCTCGCGGCGGCCGTGTGACGATACTCGGAGAAGGAGACCGCCTGGGGACGGTCTTGTGGCGGAAATAACTCAATTGGAGCGTGGAAGACCCCGAAAATCTCGGCTCCGGCATGGCTGGAGCTGGTGACAGCCTGGTTAAACAATATCCTCCGACAACTCACCAATTCTTAGAGGTGCCCAACAACTACTCGCAGGACTACTGGGCACCCCCCAGGATCTACCTTGACGGCGACGGCGACATCCGGTTCGAGTGGTTCATCAATGTCGCCGCCGAGGACGCGCCGGTGCACCTCGAGCAGGTCAGGGACGCCATCTCCCGAATCGGTCTTGGCTGGGAGCAGGAAGTCTGTCCCAGACTTCTCGAATTGGGCCTCGAATGAGCCGCGCCAACCATGAAGCGCCGGCGCGGTCCCGGACCCTGGTAGCGATTGCTGGGTTTTCTTTCGCGATCGCGGGGTGCGTCGCCGCGCCACCCGCCGAGATGGCGGGCGCCGATGTCGAGCCCGCAATGGATTCCCCGTTCGTTTACGTCGAGAAGGATGAGCGCACGGCGGAGTTGGGGATCGACGAGTATCTGCGTAAGAACGAGGGCCTTGCGATCGCGATATTGGAGTACGACGAGATCCCCGACGATGTGTATCTACGATTCGACATTTCCTATGAGAACGCGCCGGAACTCGCCTTCCTCGTCGACACGCTGGAGAGCGCGGCCGATGACGACGGTGTGCCTACGGAACGGGTGATTAAGATCACGTCGTGGTACGTTATAAACGTCACGCCGGACGATCAGGCACGCGCTCCGGTCCTTGAGATGATCAACAGTTACGATCAGGATTTCTGGGCGCCGCCGAAGATATTTCTCGACAGCGACGGTGATATTCGGTTCGAGTGGTACATCAACGTCGCCGCCGAGGACGTGCCGGTGCACATGGAACAGGTCCGCGACGCCGTCATCCGCATCGGGCTCGGCTGGGAGGAAGAGGTGTACCCGCAACTTCTGGACCTTGGGCTCGAATGAGCGAACGCGATCAACATCGGGGGGTCAAGCCGTGAGCAAGCGTTTCCTGGTGGCGTTGGCGCTCTTGCTGCTTCCGCTGGAGGCGAGCGGGGCGGCGCTCGACATCGAGTTCGGGCGCTACCACGCGCTGGTTATCGGGATCAACGACTATCAGAACATTCCCCGTCTCAACACCGCGGTCAACGACGCCAGCGCCATCGCCGACATGCTGCGCCAGCGCTATGGCTTCGAGGTCGAACTCTTGCTCAATCCAACCCGCGATCAGGTGATCCGGACTCTGGACCGGCTTCGCGGCGAGTTGACGGCGCTTGACAATCTGCTGGTCTACTTCGCGGGACACGGGATACTTGACGTCGAAACCGACACCGGATTCTGGTTGCCGGTCGACGCCGAGGAAGATACCCAAGCCAACTGGATCGCGATTACGACGGTCAGCCGAACAACCCGCGCGATGTCGGCCAAGCACGTCATGGTGGTCGCCGATTCGTGCTACTCGGGGACCCTAACGCGCGGCGTCAATGTTTCGGTCAAGACCGGCGCGGAACGGGCCACCGAGCTGCAAAGGCTGGCCGGGAAACGTTCCCGGACGGCGCTGGTTTCGGGCGGTCTCGAACCGGTCTCGGACGGCGGCGGCGACGGGCACTCGGTATTCGCGCGCGCCTTCCTCACCGCGCTTGGCGAGAACCGCGAGGTCTTGGACGGCCAGCAGCTATTCACCAAGATACGCCGCCCGGTGGTGGTGCGCGCGGACCAGACCCCGGAGTACTCGGACATTCGCCTCGCCAACCACGAGGGCGGCGATTTCCTGTTCGTCCCGGTAAGCCTGGGCGCGTTGGCGGACGATGCGCCGGCGCCGGAATCGACGTCCGCCACAGCCACGGGCTTCGATGCGCGCGAGCTGGAGCTCGCTTTCTGGAACTCGGTAAAGGCCAGCGACCGCAGCGCCGACTTCGAGGCCTATCTCGACCAGTACCCGAGCGGGATCTTTGCCGCGCTCGCGCGCAATCGGCTGGATCAGTTTGGTGAGGACGCGGCGCCCGAACCGGCCGCGGAAGAGCCGGCCGGCCACCAGGATTCGGAGCTCGCTTTCTGGAACTCGGTGACGGAGAGTGCGAGCGCGGCCGCCTACACCGCCTATCTCGAGCGCTTCCCCCAGGGCAGCTTCGCGGTGCTCGCGCGGTTGCGCTTGGCCGAACTCGAGGCGCAAGCGGCAGCGCCGCAGGAAACCGCACTCGCCATCGCACCGCCCCCGGCACTGACCGCGGCGGCGATCGTGGGCGGCACCAAGGTCACCTACGACACCTGGAAGTATCGCGTCACCGCGCGCTCTGAGCAGAGCCTCTACATTGACGCCGAGGGCGACAAGCAGCGTCTCCTGTTCGGCCTCATCCGCATCGGCTGGCAGGCGCTTCAGGAAGAGCACGAGCTGACGATCAGTCAGAAGGAACTCGGCAAGCTCGCGGCACTGTTCCCGCTCCAGACCGGGCGCAGCGTCTCGTTCCGGATGATCGATCACTACGAGGAAGGCGCATTCACCCACAAGGACCGGGTCAAGGTCCAAATCCCCGTGCGCGAGCAGACCCAGGTGGCGTTCGACGGCAGCACCTACGACGTGTGGGTCATCGACGCTCAACTAAAGCTGAGCAGCCCCGGTGCCGGCAACGCCTCGACCATACAGCGGCGATTCCTCTACTCCGATTCGCTGGGGATCACGTTTCGCGTGGACGAACAAATGGACCGCTACGCCAAATCCTGGGAAATCGTGACCCCCGGCGACTACGTACTAACGCGCATCGACTGACGCAGGTTTCGACGGTGACGGACTTCGGGGGCAAGTGCGTGCTCGTGACGGGCGGGACGCGCGGAATCGGCGGGGCGACCGCGCGTGCGTTTCACGACCGCGGCGCGCGCGTCGCGGTCAATGGCACCACCGCCGAGGGCGTCGACCGCGCAATCGCGGCGCTGGGGGGCGGGCCGCGCTTGGTCGGGGCGCCCGGCGATGTCGGAAGCGCCCAAGCATGCACCACACTAGTGGAGGCGGCGGTCGAGGCCCTGGGCGGACTCGACGTCCTGGTCAACAACGCGGGCATCAACAGCCTTACCGGGTCGAGCGAAAGCGCCGATGAGGCGGTGTTTGACCGGCTTTTCGACGTCAACGTCAAGGGAACGTTTTTCTGCAGCCAGGCGGCGCTGCCGGCGCTGCGCGCCGCCAACGGCAACATCGTCAACCTGGGCTCGCATTCGGGCCTTATGGGGACCCCGCCGATGACGGTCTATTGCGCGACCAAAGGCGCGGTGGTGAACCTTACGCGGGCCATGGCGCTCGAGCTCGCGCCCGAGGTGCGGGTAAACGCGATCTGCCCCGGCGTGGTCGCCACCGACATGGTGGAAGCGGCGCTCGAGGCCGCCGAGGACCGCGCGGCGCTTGAGCGGGCAATCGTCGATTACACACCGCTCAAGGCGATCGCAGGGGCGGACGAGATTGCCGAGGCGATCGTTTACCTGGCCTCTGACGACGCCCGTTTCGTGACCGGCGCAACGTGGCAGATCGACGGCGGCACCACCGCCGGACCATGACGCGCCTGGGCGCGGGCGCCTCGCGCGATCACCCGTGCCTGGAGATCGAGGTCCGGCGCGGGGCCGAAGTTGAGAGCCTGCACCGAGTCCACGCCGTGCTCTGCGATGCGGACGGCGCATCCTTGGAGACCTGGGGCGATCCCAAGCGCTTGGTATTCCCGCGCTCGGCGGCGAAACCGATCCAGGTGCTGCCGATCGTCGAATCGGACGCCGCCGCGGCGTTCGGTTTCGGCCCGGCGGAGATTGCGCTTGCCTGCGCGTCGCATGGCGGGCAGCCCGTGCACATCGCCGCGGTCGATGCGTGGCTCGGCCGATGCGGGTTTGGCGAAGGCGAGCTCGAGTGCGGCGCGCACCCACCGCTTCATGCACCCTCGGCGCGGGCGATGTGGGCGGCGGGGCGCACCCCCGGTGCGATCTACAATACCTGTTCGGGTCAACCCGGGTTCGGCCTCGCCTTGAAGGTCGAAGACGGCGCCACCCGCGCCGCCGATGTCGCGCTCGCCGCGCTGTTGCACCGCCTGCAGGCCCCGGTCGCCGGCATCGAGAGCCTGGTCGAGGCGGTGATTTCCGATCAGCAGGGGGTCGTTGTCGGCAAGATTTGCGCGGCGGCCGGGCGATGACGCGGCTCGCGGGAGCGGTGGCGCTGATCACGGGTGGGGCCTCGGGTCTGGGCGCCGCCTCGGCCCGGCGGTTCGTCGAAGAAGGCTGCCGCGTGAGCATCGCCGATCTCAACGACGCGGCGGGCGCGGCGCTCGCCGCCGAGCTCGGTGAGAACTGCAGCTACGTCCACGCCGATCACACCGAGCGCAGCGACAACGAAGCCGCGGTAGCCCATACCGAGCGCGCGTTCGGGTCGCTCGACATTCTGTACAACAACGCCGGGGCGCGTTTTCCGGCGCCGTCGATTCGGTCGACGACGTCACGCTTTCGCGCGTTGTGGGTGCCAATCTGGTGGGGCCGTTCCGCATGACCCAGGCGGCACTGCCGGCGCTGCGGCGAAGCGCGAAACAAAGCGCCGATGGCGCCGTCATCTTGTTCACGGCGTCGCTTCAGGCGATCATGGCGCGGCCCAATTTCACCCCCTACACCGCGGCCAAGCACGGCATTATCGGGCTGATGCGCGGCCTGGCGCTGGAGCTTGCGCCGGATAACATCCGGGTCAACGCGATCTGCCCGGGTCCCACCGAGACACCGATGCTCAAGGCCTTTCTCGGCGGCATGGCCGATGACCTTGAGGAGGCGAAAGCGCGTTTTCGCGCATCGATCCCGCTCGGCCGCATGCCCGAGCCGGTCGACATCGCCAACGCGGCCGTGTTCCTGGCGAGCGCCGAGGCGCGCATGATCTCGGGCGTGGCGCTTCCCATCGACGGCGCCACCACCGCCGGCTAATCGTCTGGAGCGATCTCGTCGAGGGGATAGATCGGACGACGCACGCGCTGGAATCGGAGCTGCGCGTTGTCCGAAGTAGTCACCCCGTCGCCGTCGCAGGTGATGGTGTGCCTGGCGATCGGGGCGAAGGCCGCGCGATAGTGAATGCGCGACTTCAGCACCAGATAGCGTTTCTTCGCCGGCTCGATACCGACGCATTCGAAGATGCCGAGGTCCCACGGCTCGTGGTGGCGCGAGACGACGACGATCTGCAGGGCGCCAGTATCCAGTACGGCCGTCGGACCCGTGGAAACACGCATGCCCGTGAACATCGGGCCCTCGACCACCCATTCGCCCCGCGAGAGCGCGCTCACCCGGCCCGAGATCCGGAGCGGCACGCCTTCCCGCCGATCGAGGGCATCGCGGTCTTGCCGCCGAGATCGAGCGTGACTTCGGCGCCGTCGCCGGCGGCGGCCATGGTTGCAACCGCCTCGGGGTCCCACACCGCGGCCACCGCCACGTCGTCGAGGCCCTTGGCGATCACCGCACCGATCACCGTCATCACGTCCTGGGTGCCGCCCGAGCCAACGTTGTCGGCGTGGTCCAATAGCAGGATCGGACCCTCGTCCAACGTGGCGGCGTGGTCGAGCGCAGCATCGAGCGGCCCGCCGCGGTAAACGAAGTCTTCCCGCCGGTCCCAGGCGGCGCCCAGAAGCCGTTCGGTAATGGCGCGCGCCCCGTCGGCATCGCCGTCAGTGACGGTGACCGCCGAAAGACCGGCATCGGCGATATCGGCGAGCGGGAAGCCGCCGAACACGGTCGCCGCCAGTGCGCCGTCGGCTTCGGCCTCGCGGGTCATGGCGATGAGCTCGCGCATCGGCGAATCATCGGTGCCCATACGCAGCGTTTGGGCCAGGAGCGGCCGCTGATCCCAGGCCATGACGGGACGCACCTCGCCGGCAAGGCCGCGTAGCAGAGCCCGGCCGATCTGCAAGGCAACGTCGTAGCAATCGACGTGGGGATAGGTCTTGTAGCCGATCAGGGCGGTGCAGTTTTCGACCATCTTCGCTGTCAAGTTGCAATGAAGGTCACAGGTCAGGCCGATCGGAAGCTCGGGCGCAATCGCGCGAATGCGCTCCAAGAGCGTGCCCTCGCCGTCATCGGTCGTCGCGGTCACCATGGCGCCGTGAAGGTGGAGAAGCGCCGCGTCACAGCCCGCCGTGACCGCCTCGAGGATCGGCGCGCACATGCGCTCGTATGCCTCCGCCGCCACCGGGCCCGAGGGCATCGCCTCGGCGGCCACCGGCGTCACGTATTCGGCGCCTGCCTCGCGCGCCAGCCGGATATAGGCGGCCACCGGAACCGCGGCCTCGCCGCAGGCACGCTCGACGTCAGGCCCGAAGTGCGCGCCCCAGCCGTCGAAACGGGCCCAATCGGTCGGCACCGGCGAGAACGTGTTGGTCTCGTGCAGCATTTCGGCGATGACAAGCTTCATGGCGAGCCGCGCTCCCGATCCGGGGCGCGCGCCCAGAGCTCCTTCATCCCCGGCAGGTCGTCGGTGCGCCGCCGCGGCAGGCCGTCGTCGACGTCGAACCAGGCGATCTGGCTTTCGATCCCGAAATGGTAGCCCGGCCGCACCGCTTCGGGCGTATCGAGGGTGCCAACGAGAACGCCGACGTAGGTGGACCACTCCCAGTCCTTCAACCCGGGAACGTAGCGCGCGCCCAGGGGGGTGCCGCAGGTGCGGCAGAAGGTGCGGTCGAGGTAGTGCGAGGAGCGGTAGGTCGCGAGCTCACCGGCAGTCCAGCGAAAACGACCGCCCCGGACCGCGAGCCACACCGCGACGACATTGCCGACCGCACGCTGGCACATCCGGCAGTGGCAATAGTGCGGCTGCGCGTACTCGGCATCGGGCGCGTGCGCGCCGTCAGCGGCGGGGGCTATCTCATAGCGAAGCGCGCCGCACTGACACCCGCCGCTCAGAACATTGTCGGACATGAGTATCACTCCCAGGTCGCGCCGAAGCGCTTGGCGAGGGCTTTGTGATCGAACGCCGGGCTCTGGATGTAATCGACCAGCGCGGCCTCGGCCTTGAGCACCTTGCGGGCCGCGGCCGGCAGGCGAATGGCGACCGCATGTGGGATCGACACCAAGCCGTTGGCATCGCCGTGCAACAGATCGCCGGTTGAAACGGTAAGACCGCAGATGGAGACGCTGGGGCCGACCTCGACGATGCTGTAATCGCCGTGGCTGACCACGGTGCCGGCGGCAAATATCTGGAGGCCGGGCGCGCGTTCGGCGATGCCGGCAAGGTCGCGGACGCCGGCGTCCGCCACCGCCGCGGCGGCGCCCATTCGATGGAACAGCGTGCCCATGACATCGCCGATGTGGCAGTTTCGCAGCGGCTCTTGGCCGACCGCTTTCATGACCACGATGGCCGGCTTCGGCGCCGCGCGCAGCGCGCGCACGAGCTTGCCCATGCCGGCGGCGCCGCCGCGGCGCGGTGTCGTTGAATCGACGGTACAGGTGAGGGCATAGCCGACCGCCGGCGGCAGGTTAGGGAACATGCAGAGCAACTCGAGCGAGGCGAATCCCGCCGCGGGATGGCGCACCTCGAAGGACTCGATGGCGTTGGCGATGGTGGCCGAGTCGAATCGGCGCAACGCCTCGATCTGCTGGGCCGTGAGCGTGGCTCGCCTAGTCTTCGCCATCTCGGTCCTCCCTTTCTCAACCCCAGGGGGCGCCGAAGCGTTTAGCAAGCGCCGGCAACGAAAACTCAGGCCCTTTGACGAAGTCGGCGAACTCGGCCTCGAAAGCGTTGATTTTTCGCGCCCGTGCCGGGACCCGGGCGGCAACGGCGTGGGGAACCGAAACCAAGCCGTTGAGGTCGCCGTGCAACAGATCGCCGGGTGCGATGCGCAGGCCACAAATCGACACCTGGCCGCCGACGTCGAACATCGTGTAATCACCGCCCCCCGGTACCGTGCCCGCGGCGAAGAGCTGAAAGCCCGGGGCGCGTTCGCGTACCGCGCCGAGGTCGCGCGCGCCGCCGTCGGTGACCACGGCGACCACGCCCAGGCGCTGCAACAGCGTGCACATCATGTCGCCGACGTGGCACGAGCGCAGGCGGTCCTGCCCAAGGGCCTTGAACACCACGATCGCGGGCTTGGGCGATGCCCGCACCGCGCGCAGCAGCGCCTCATAGCTGGTGCGGGGGCCGCGCAGCGGCGTCGTCACGTCCTCGGTACAGGTCACGGCATAACCGACCGTGGGCGGCAGGTCGGGATTGAGGCAGCGCAACTCGAGGGAGGCAAAACCGGCGGTGCGCTCGCGAACGCCAAAGGAGTCGATGGCGTTGGCAACGGTGCCGGAATCGATGGCCGTCAGCGCCGCGAGTTGTTTTGCCGTTGGTTTGCCCCGCTTGCCCATGTCAGCTTCCCTCCATCGCGGCCGGCGCATCGGCCAACAGCCGCTTGTTCTGTTCGGCGGGCACGAGTTCGCCGCGCTCCACGCGGCCGATCAGCGCGGCGACGTGCGCGTTGGCGGGCGTCGGGATGCCCGCACGGCGCCCGCGATCGACGATCCACCCGTTGAGGAAGCGAATCTCCGTGGGTCGTCCCTTGGCCACGTCTTGCGCCATCGAGGGGTAGAGCATCTCGGCTTCCGGGTAGGCGGCGTGGATCGCCGCTTCAAGGTGTGGCGCACGCGCGTCGTCGAGAAAATCTTGGGCTTCGCATCCGAACATGCCGCTGGACCCGAGCACAACGCCCTCGGCATGGCAAATCTGCACAGCCTCGCGACCGAGTGCGCGGGCGAACGGCAGCACCACCGGATCGCGCCAGGCCCGTGACGCGTCCAGACCGGTCAGGGCGCACACCGCGTTGATCATGCAGTTGTGGACGAGCTTGGCCCATAGCTCGCCCCACACATTGTTCGACACTCGGACCTCGCCGACGGCACCGAGGACCTCCTCCGCCGCCACCACGGCCGAGTCCGAGCCGCCATCGAGACGACCGAGGGTAAACACACGTTCGCCGGGATTGGCCTGGCGCGCGACGCCCGGACCGACCATCGAGCCGTCCATCACCACGACGCCGCCGACCGTGCGCTCGGGGCCGACGGCGGCGGCAATGGCCTCTTCGTTCATGCCGTTTTGCAGCGAGACGACGACGGCGCGGGGCCCCATATGCGGCACGATGGCGGCAAGCGCACCGTCGGTCTGAAAAGACTTGACGCACAGGAAGACGATATCCGGCTCGTCCATCCCGGCGAGGACGTCGAGCCCGACCGCGCGCACCGCGACGGTGGCGTCATCGAACTGTCCCGCGAGCCGCAAGCCGACGTCGTTCATCGCGGCAACGTGGGCCGGCCAGCCGTCGACGAGAAGTGGCGCGAACCCGGCGCGCGCGAGGCGGTAGCCCACCACCGAACCAATGCCGCCGACGCCGACGACCCAAACGCTCTTGCCCACACCGCCACCACACATCCGCGACCCGGGCGCCGAGGGTAGGCGATGGCCCGTTCGCGGCGCAACCGTGCCCGACGTGTTGTCGGCGATCCTCGATGTGCTAAAATCCGGCAGGATTCTATCCAGGTAGGATGAAGCAATGACATCATGGGTTCGGGAGCTCCGGCGCGCCTTGTTGATCGCCGGTTTGGCGGTCGCCTTCGGCGCGGGCGCGAGTGCGGCCGAGATGAAGGGCGGCACGGTGGTGTGGGGCAAGCCCAACGACGTCGATTCGTTCGATGTCCACGTCGCCACCAACGGTGTCACGTGGCAGGTCTTGTTCCTGGTCTACGAAACACTGATCGAGCCCAAGGGCGACATGACCTTCGAGCCCTTGCTGGCCGAATCATGGGAACAGCCCTCGCCCACCACCTACATCTTCCACCTCAGGCAGAACGCCAAGTTCTCGAACGGCCGCGCGGTGACCGCAGACGACGTGGTGAACAGCCTCAACCGTCTTCGCGATCCCGAGCTTGGCTCGTTCTGGGCCCAGCAGACCGGGCCGATCAGCGAGATCGTCGCCGACGACGGGCACACCGTGCGCATCGAGCTCGAGCGGCCATACAGCCCGCTTCTCGCGGCATTATCCTCGGTCAACGCCTCGATCGTGCCTTTCGAGGAGCTGGAGGCAGGCTCGTTCGACATCACCAAGGAGATGCTGGGTTCGGGTCCGTTCATGGTGGCCGAACACCTGCAGGACGAGTCCTGGACGCTGAAGCGCAACCCGCACTATTGGCGCGCCGGCCATCCGGTGGTCGATGAGGTGAAGATCCTGGTCATCCCCGACGACGCGGCGCGGATCGCGGCGCTGCGGGACGGGCGCGTGCACATCGCCAACTTCGACAGCCCCGATGCACCGGCCCTCCTGGCGGGCGTCCCGAACGTCGAGGCTGTGGTCCAGCAGACCACCGACTACTACCGCATCGACGTCCAGGCGCTGCCGGACACGGGCTCGCCGTTTGCCGATGCCCGGGTGCGCCAAGCGATGGTGCTGGGGCTCGACCGCCAGAAGATCTCGGACGTTGCGCTGGCCGGGACGGCGACGGTCGATTACCCGGTGGCGGCCGGTTTCCCGTCCTCGGCCGCGTGCCACGACGCGCCCTCGTACCAGGAACCGCGCTCGGCCCGCGTCGAGAAGGCCAAAGCGCTGCTGAAGGAAGCCGGCGCCGAGGGCGTGGAGGTCGGCTTCATCGCCTCGCCCACCGTTCCGGTCTTTCCGTTGATCGCCCAGGTGATCGCGGACAGCCTCAAAGACATCGGCATGAAGGTCAATGTCGAGGCGGTGCCGCGCGGCGAGTGGCTGGAGCGCTCGTTCGGCACCGGCGAGTTCGATATGGCAATGTCATGGTTCGCCGGCTACACCGACCCGGTCATGGTCCCGGCGTGGTGGAATCCCGACTTCGCGAAGTGGAACGCGCCCTTCATGCTCAAGGACCAGGGGCTCGTCGATCTGCTGGAGAAGGCCAAGGCCACGGCGCCGGGTGCGGCCCGCGACGCGCTGTTCTCGGAGATCTGCGATTCGATCGACGCCCAGGCCAACATGGTGGCGCTGGTGGGCAAGCCCGCGACCATCGCCTACCGCGAGGACCTATTGACCGTGCGCATCCACGCCGTCGAGGGCTACGTCAACCACTTCAAGTACATCGAGGAGTACACCCTGTTGAAGTAGCCTCGCCCGCCCCGCGGGGCGGCTTCGACGCGTTGTGAACCGGGAGCCGAGGCGTGCGTATTGCGAGATACGTCATACCGCGGCTCCTGGTCGCGTTCGTCACGGTGTTGGGGGTTTCGGTCCTCATTTTCGGGGTGATGCGGTTCATTCCCGGGGGTTTCGAGGACATGCTCCTCGGTCCGTTCGCGACCGACGTGGCGCGCGAGCGGATTCGGGTCAAGTTCGGGCTCGACCAGTCGGTTGTGGTGCAGTACTTCCGCTGGCTCGGCGCCGCCGTGCAGGGCGATTTCGGAATCTCGCTCACGACCCAGAAATCGGTCGCGGCCGAGATTCTCAGGCGCGCGCCGACCACGCTGCAACTGGCGTTGATGTCGACGTTCATCGCCGTCACGGTGGGACTGAGCATGGGCATTCTCGCCGGCCTGACCAACGCCGGACGGTTCCAGCGCACCGTGGGACGGCTGGTCGGCGCGCTGGGCGCGAGCGTACCGGACTTCGTCCTCGGCAGCGCCTTCATTTTCATCTTCTCGGTCTGGTCGCTGGGGCTGACCGTCGGCGGCTTCGTGCCCTTCGACGAAGATCCGATCACCAACCTGCGCGCGATGGCCCTGCCCGCGATCACCCTTGGCGTCTTCGGCATCGCGATCATCCAGCGGACCACCCGCGACTCGGTCCTGAACGTGATGACCGAACCCCACATCACCGCCGCCGTGGGCCGCGGCGAGAAGGTCGCGACCATCGTTCGCCGCCACGTGCTGCGCAATGCATCGGTACCGATCCTGACGGTCACCGCGACGTATTTGGGTTATCTCTTGGGCGGCGCGGTGATCGTCGAGGTCCTGTTCTCGGTCCCCGGCGTCGGGCTCTACGTCTTCAACGCGCTCGACAACCGCGACTACGCCGTCGTCCAAGCGGGCGTGCTCATGGCGGCGACGATCTTCATCGTCATCAACATGCTCGCCGACGTGCTCTATGCGATTCTCGACCCGAGAATCGGCTCCGTGAGGGCGCGCGCGTGAACGCGCTGGCCGCAGGGTACGCTGGCGCGCGGGGCGTGGCCCGGAGCGATCCGTTGACCGCCGTGGCGGCCACCATATTGGTGTTGCTAGTCTTCCTCGGGGCGGCCGGACCGCTCTTGCCGCTAGGCGATCCCACGGCCATCGGCGTCGGTCCCCGCCTCGCCGCGCCCGCGGCCGACTGGCCCCTCGGCACCGACGAACTCGGGCGCTCGAACCTGCCGCGGGTGGTCGAAGCAGTCGGCACGACCTTCCTATTGGCCACCCTGGCGGTCCTGGCGACCGCCGTGGTGGGAACGCTCGCGGGACTCGCGGCCGGCTATACCGGGGGGGCGGTCGACGCGCTGGTCATGCGGTTCGCCGACGTCCTGTTCTCATTTCCGCCGCTGCTTCTCGCCATCCTGATCGCGGCGGTCCTTGGCACCGGTCGGTTCTCGGCCATCATCGCGATCTCGCTGATCACGTTTCCGCTGTTCGTGCGCGTGGTGCGCACGGTCACGCTGAGCGTGGCCGAACGCGACTTCGTCGTCGCCGCCGAGGTCAGCGGCACGCCCTATCGCCGGGTTCTCCTCGTCCACCTGTTGCCCAACGTCGGCGGGGCCACCATCGTTCAGCTTACGTATGCCATCTCGGTCGGCATGCTGGTCGAGAGCGCGGTGAGTTTCATTGGACTGGGCGTACAGCCGCCCGATGCCTCTCTGGGATCGCTTTTGCGCCTAGGCGCGGTGTACCTGCAGATCGCCCCATGGCTGGTGTTCGCGCCAGGGCTATTGCTGACGCTCGCGATTCTGTCGGTCAACCTGTTGGGCGACGGTCTGCGTGACCATCTCGATCCCCTCAAGGGGCGGTCGCTGACGTGAGCCCGCTGCTGTCGGTACGTGGCTTGGTGGTCGCCTACGACAGCCCGGCCGGCGCGGTGCAGGCGCTCGACGGGGTCGACCTCACGCTGGATGCCGGCGAGACGCTGGGAATCGTCGGCGAATCAGGATCGGGCAAGAGCACGCTGGGGGCGGCAATCGGTCGTCTTCTGCCCGCCGGCGGCCGACGCCTCGCCGGCGAGATCGAACTCGACGGCACCGCGGTGTTTGCCTGCGACGGCGGCGCCATCCGGGCGCTCCGGCGGCGGACGCTGGGGTTCGTCTTTCAGAACCCGATGACGGCGCTCGATCCGACGATGCGAATCGGCGCTCAGGTCCAGGGAGCGCTGGGCGCGCGGGCCGGCGGGACGAAAGTGGCCGAGCTGCTGGAGAGCGTGGGCCTGGCCGAGGTATCGCGGGTGGCCCGATCCTATCCGCATCAGCTTTCGGGCGGCATGGCCCAGCGTGTAGCCATCGCCATCGCCATCGCGCGGCGTCCGCGGCTCCTGATCGCCGATGAGCCGACAGCCTCGCTGGACACCTCGATCCGCGACCAAATCCTCGATCTGTTGATGTCGCTGCGTTCGGCTTCCGGCGCCTCGCTCATTCTCCTCAGCCACGACCTCAGGATGATCGCCAAGCACTCGGACCGGGTGGCGGTGATGTACGGCGGCCGGATCGTCGAGTTGGGACCGAACGCGCCGTTGTTCGAATCTCAGACCCATCCCTACACCAAAGCGTTGATCGAGGCGGCGCCGGGATCGGAAACCGCGGGTGGGTCGGTCCAACCGATCCCCGGCGCCCCGGCGGTCCTCTACGGGCCGAGCGCGGGCTGTGCCTTCGCGCCGCGGTGCGGCTGGGCCGTCGCGCGCTGCACCGGGGAGCGCCCTTCGCTGCGCGACGTCGGCGGCCGCTTGGTCGCGTGCCACCGCGCCGAAGAGGTGGCCGGCGCGGGACGGGCACCGGTGGCCGCGGTCAGGGGGAGCGCGTGAGCGAGCCCACCATCGCCATCGACGGCTGCGCGGTCACCTATCACGCCGGGCCGGCGTGGAGCCGTCGCCACATTGACGCGGTGCGCGAGATGAGCCTTTCCATCGATGCGGGCGAGACGGTCGGGCTGGTCGGCGAATCCGGCTCGGGCAAGACGACGGTGGGGCGGCTCTGTCTCGGCCTGGTGCGCCCGAGCTGCGGCGAGGTGCGGTTCGCCGGCGCACCGCTCGTTCGTGGGCGCGGCCGCGTCCGCGGTCAGCTTTCGGTGGTTCTCCAGCATCCCGATTGGGCGTTGAACCCGCGGCTCAAGTGTGGCGTCTCGGTGGCCGAGCCGCTGTCGATCCTCGGCGCCGCGCCGGCAGAGCGCGCCGGCCGGGTCGCCGAGATGCTCGAGCTGGTGGGGCTCGACCCCGGCTTCGCCGCCCGTTATCCGCATGAGCTGTCCGGCGGTCAGCGCCAGCGCATTGCCATCGCGCGGGCGCTGATCACCGAGCCGCGGCTGGTGGTCTTCGACGAGGCGGTCAGCGCGCTCGACGTCTCGGTCCAGGCACAGGTTCTGAACCTGATCAAAGAGCTTCAAGCGAGCAAGGGTTTCGCCGCCCTGTTCATCGCCCATGACATGGCAGCGACGCGTTATGTCTCCCACCGCATCGCCGTGATGTACGCGGGTGAGCTGATGGAGCTTGCGCCAGCCCACCGCTTTTACACCAGCCCGCAGCATCCCTACAGCCGGGCGCTCCGGGTGACCATCGCCGAGTGGGACCGCAAGGCCTTCGAGCTCCGGGGGACTCCGGGGGGCGAGGAGACCGGCGGCTGCGCGCTCAGCGGTCGTTGTCCGTGGGTGATCGAACGGTGCCGCGACCAGCGGCCCAGTCTGCGCGTAGTGAACGACGGCCTGTCGGCGTGTCACCGCGCCGAGGAGGTAGCGGCGGCTTGAGCCGCCGACATTCGAGGGAGAACGACGCCGATGAATATCTACGGGTACGCCGATACATGGAGCGTCCGTCAGGGCGAGCCCATCGCCTTCAAAGTGAACAGCGAAGTCGGCGAGTATCGCGCCGACTTCGTGCGCTTGCTGCAGGCCGACGACCGCCCGGAGGGACCGGGCTATCGCGAGACCGAGATCGAAGCGAGTTGCAGCGGTGAGTATCCCGGCCGGGTTCAGAAATTGCGGCCAGGCTCGTACCTTCGCGTCGCCGATGCGCCGGCCCTGGCGGCGAAAGACGGGCTGACGATCACCGCGTGGATCTTTGCGACGACGCCGGGGCGCGGCGCGCAAGGACTGGTGAGCAAGGCGGATGGCGCGGAGGCGCCCGGCTACAGCCTGTTTGTCGACGCCAGCGGCGAGACCGCGTTTCGTGTCGCCGATAGCTCAGGCGATGCCGTGGTGCGCTCGGGCGCAGCGCTTTTGGAAAGACGCTGGACCTTCGTCGCCGCGAGCTGGGATGCCGCGAGCGGCGCGCTGCGCCTGGTCCAGGCGACATCGGATGCGCTATCGCCCCATTGGGTTCAGCAAACGGCCTCGCAGTCCGCCGACAGCAAGGTTTCCGCGCTGGCGAGCGGGGCCGACCTGTTGATCGCCGCACTCGGCGGGGGCGACGGCACCGAAGGACACTTCAACGGCCGGATCGACCGCCCTCGCGTATTCGCGCGCGCCCTTTACGAGGCCGAGATCGACGCGATTCGTGGGGGCGGCGCGGGGCCCGCCGAGGCCACCGTCGCGGCGTGGGATTTCGCCGCGACGCCCTACGGCCTGAGCGTACCCGACGCCGGAGCCAACCGGCTTGACGCCGAGGTCGTGAACAACCCCATGCGGGCGGTCACTGACCACGCCTGGGACGCCTCGACCTCGTACTACGCCGCCCATCCCGAGCACTACGCCGCGATCCACTTCCACGACGACGACATCGACGATGCCGGCTGGGACACCGACTTCGTCTACCCGGTTCCCAAGGACCTCCCGAGCGGGGTCTACGCGGCCCGCGTTCGCGGTGCCGGCGAAGAGGACTACATCCCCTTCTTCGTCCGGCCGGCGGCCAAGGCGGCGCGCGCCGAGATTCTCTTTCTACTGCCCTCGTTCATGTACATGGCCTATGCCAACGAGCGCTTTCACGACCAGGACTTCGTGCAGTGGGACCTGGCGAGCGACCACCCGCTGACACTGTCGCGCCAGGACGCCTTCGTCGCCGAGCGCGCGGCGATGCTCAGCCCCTCGACCTACGATGCGCACACCGACGGGACCTATTGCTGCACCATCTCCCGTCTCAAACCGGTGCTCAACCTTCGCCCCAAGCTCACCGCCTACTGGAGCGACGCGGGCCGGCACTTCGGCGCCGACATGTACCTGGTGGACTGGCTCGACCGGAAGGGCTTCCGCTTCGACGTCGCCACCGACGAAGATCTCGACGCAGAAGGCGCCGAGATGCTGGAGCCCTATCGCGTGGTCCTGCTGGGTTCGCACCCCGAGTACTTCTCCCACGCCATGCACAAGGCCTTCGAGAGCTACCTCGGCGGCGGGGGCAACCTGATGAACATGGGCGGCAACGGGGCGTGGTGGGTCACCAGCCGCGACCCGGTGCGCCCGCACGTGATCGAGGTCCGCAAGGAGGACCCGTGGGGACTGGGCGCCATGGGCGTAGCGCCGGGCGAGCGCTATCATCAGACGAACGGCGCGTTCGGCGGCGGCTGGCGCGGCGTCGGCAAGGGACCCGAGCGGCTGTTCGGCTCGGGGTATACCAGCCAAGGCTTCTGCAAGGCCGAGCCGTACCGCCGCCAGCCCGAGAGCGTCGATCCCCGGGTCGCCTTCATCTTCGAGGGGATCGCCGAGGACGAGGTGATCGGCGATTTCGGCCTGGCCATGGGCGCCGCCGCGGGCGACGAGTTCGACTGCGTGCACACAAACTCGCCGCCGAATACGCTCAAGCTCGCGTCCTCGTCGAATCACTCCGAGCTGTGCCTGAACTTCTCGATGCCCTACGAGCCGATCGAGCGCCAAAAGCAGAGCGTGCGTGCCGACATCAGCTATTACGAGCCCGGCGGGGGCGGCGCGGTGTTCGCGACGGGCTCGATGTGCTGGTGCCCCTCGCTGGCGCACAACGGTTATGACAATAACGTCTCGCGGATTACCGAGAACGTGCTGCGGCGCTTCGCCGGAGCGTAGACCGGAGCAGGCCATGCGAGCACGCGATCTTGGAATCGAGATCGGTCCAGGGACCCCGGGGGCCGAGAATGCGATTACCGACGTGACCGGCGTCCGGGTCGGCCACGCGACCATCGTCGAGGGCGAGGGGCCGCTGATGGTCGGCCGCGGCCCGATCCGGACCGGGGTCACGGTCATCTTTCCCCACGAGGGCCACATCTGGGCCGAGCCGGTGTTCGCCGGCGCCCACCGGCTCAACGGCAACGGCGAGCTTACGGGGCTCGAATGGGTGCGCGAATCGGGGCTTTTGATGTCGCCGATCGGGCTCACCAACACCCACAGCGTCGGCGTCGTCCGCGACGCGCTGGTGAGCCTGGATATCGACGCGATAGAACCGGGAACGCGCTTTTGGAGCCTGCCCGTGGTCGGCGAGACCTGGGATGGCCGCTTGAACGACGTCAACGGGCATCACGTGAAGGCCGATCACGTGTTTGAGGCGGTCGAGGCCGCCTCGGCGGGCGCGGTCACCGAAGGCAACGTCGGCGGCGGCACCGGCATGATCTGCCACGGCTTCAAGGGTGGCATCGGCACCGCCTCGCGGGTGCTCGATTCGGACCGCGGCGGCTATGCGGTGGGTGCGCTGGTTCAAGCCAATCACGGCCGGCGCGAGCGGCTCCGCGTAGACGGGGTTGATGTCGGCGCGCGCATCCCGGCCGAAGAGATACCCTTGCCGGCGATTGCCGCCGGCGAAGGTTCCAGCATCGTTATCATCGCCACCGACGCGCCGCTACTGCCCGGGCAATGCGCCAGGCTGGCCCAGCGGGCGGGGCTCGGCATCGCCGTGGGTGGCGGCGTGGGCGAACATTATTCCGGCGACCTCTTTCTCGCCTTCGCCACCGGCAACCGCGGGATCCCGGCCGACCAGCCCAGCGCGCCCCTGGAGGTCGGAATCCGCATGTGCACGGGCGCCGCCATGACCGCGCTCTTCGATGCCGTGGTCGACGTCACCCACGAAGCGATCGTCAACGCGCTGCTGGCGGCCGAAACCATGACCGGCCCGGACGGCTTTACCGCCCACGCGCTCGATGGCGAACGGCTGGTTGCCGCGATGAGGGACGCGGGTGCGTGAGGCCCAAGGGTCCGCGGTGTCGGGCGCGCTTGTGCTAGGCTTGGCGGATGGCGGACGTCGAGCGCGAGATCATCGAGATTCTGGCCAAGACCTGCCGTATCGAGCCCTCGGCCATGACCGCAGAGTCGCGGCTGGACGACCTCGAAGTCGATTCCTTCGATATGATCGAAGCGGTGTTCGAGATCGAGGAACGCTTCGACATCACCATCCCCTACGACGCCGACCGGAGTGGGCCGGAGTTCGAAACCGTGGCCAGCATCGTCAGCGCCGTTGAGAAGTTGATCGCCGGGAAGAGCGCGGTCTCTTGAGCGCACGAACCTGATAACACCGGCTCGGAGTCGGCGGTGAGGCGGGTCGCGATCACCGGGGTCGGGTCGATCTCGGCGCTGGGCCACTCGAACGCCGAATTGCGCGAGGGGCTCAAGGCGTGCCGCCCCGCCATCGGCCCGCTGAGCCTGGTTCCGACTGACGACCTCGCCGTGAAGATCGGCGCCGAAGTCGCGAATTACGAGCCCGCGGCGTACTTCGACGAGGGCCGGGTCGGGCTGCTGGACCGATTCGCGCAGTTCGGGCTGATCGCCGCGCGAGAGGGGTCGCCGATTCCGGAATCGGTTTCGAGGGCGCGCTTTCCGCGCGCACCGCGACCATTGTCGGCACCGGCGTGGGTGGGCAGACCACTCAAGACGACAATTACCTGCGGCTGTACGGAGGACGCGCGCCGGCTTCACCCTTTCACCATTCCGCGCCTGATGGTCAACGCCGCGGCGAGCGCGATCACGATGGAACTGGGGGCTTACCGGTCCGGCCTTCGCCGTCGCCAGCGCCTGCGCCTCGGCCACCCACGCCATCGGCCAGGCGTTTCACATGGTACGCGCGGGAACCGCCGATGTGGCGCTGGCCGGCGGTGCCGAGGCGTGCATCACCTTCGGCACGATGAAGGGCTGGGAGGCGTGCGCGTGATGAGCACCGATACGTGCCGGCCCTTCTGCAAGACGCGCTCGGGCATGGTGCTGGGCGAGGGCGCGGCGATGGTGGTGCTCGAACCGCTGGAAGCCGCGGTCCGGCGCGGCGCAACGATCCACGCCGAGTTGGCCGGATTTGGCATGAGCGCCGATGCCGGCGATATCGTCCAGCCCTCGGCCGAAGGCGCCGCCGCTGCCATCGTCGCGGCGCTCGACGACGGCGGGCTGGCCGGCGCCGACATCGATTACGTCAACGCCCACGGGACCGGGACCGCGGTCAACGACCGTACCGAAACCAAGGCGCTACACACAGTGTCCGGCGAGCATGCGCCCCGACTCGCGATCTCGTCGACTAAGTCGATGCACGGCCATGCCATGGGCGCCGCCGGCGCGTTGGAACTCGCGGCCACGATCATGGCTCTCGACGAAGGGATCGTTGCGCCGACGGCGAACTTCGTCGAGCCCGACCCCGATTGCGACCTGGACTACGTGCCTAATCAGGCCCGCGAGGCGCCGGTGCGGGCGGCTATCTCCAACTCGTTCGCGTTCGGCGGCCTGAACGCGGTGCTGGCGCTTAGGCGGTTCGAGGGGTGAGCCCGCGGGTCACCACTTTTCGGTGAAGGGGCGAACCTCGAATTCGAAAGACCAGGCCGAGGACTGTTGGCGCGCAACGTCAAAGACGGCGTCGGCGATGGCGTCGGGCTCGAGGAAGAATGAATCGGGCTTGTCGGGCATCATCTCGCGGGTGCGCGCAAGATCGATGACACCGTCGATGATCAGCAGCGCGACGTGAATACCCGCGGGCCACAGGTGGCGCGCCATCGATTGGGCTAGGCTGCGCTGCGCCGCCTTGGCCGAGGCGAAGGCGGCGAACTTGGCCCCACCGCGCAGCGAGGCGGTAGCGCCGACGATCATGATCGCGCCGCGTCCGGCCTTCTTCATTGCCGGAATGACCTGCTGCGCCGCCAGGAACGACCCAAGCGCGTTGATACGCCACGCGGTTTCGAGGTCGTCCCCGCCGACCTCTTCGACGGTGCCCCACATGCCTGAACCGGCGTTGTATATCAGGACCTCGACCTCGCCGAGATCGCTGCGGATGGATTCGAACGCTTGGGCGATCGCGGCGCCATCGCCGACGTCGCACGCGTAGGCGCGGGCATCGGGCAACGTCGAGGCAAGCTCGTCGGTCAGCGCCCGACCCCGGGCCAACAGCGCAACGGCGCAACCTTCGGCGGAAAAGCGGCGAGCGAACGCGGCGCCGTTCCCCGGACCGACTCCAACGACGGCACATACCGGTTTGGTCATGGGCTAACCGTACGGGCCTTACGCGTGGCCGGCCTCGCCAGACAGGCGGCCAACGTCGACGCCGATCTTGGCCACGGCGCCCCGCCATTTTCCGTGGAGGTCGCCATCGAACACGAAGTCGAGGTCGGCGGGGCCGTGAAGCCAGCCGTTCGCCTGAATCTCGGTTTCGAGCTGACCCGGCGCCCAGCCGGCGTACCCGAGCGCGAGCAAACTATGGGAGGGCCCCTCGCCCGAGGCGATCGCGCGCAGAACGTCCATCGACGCCGTCAGCGCCATCGACTCGTCCACCATCATGGTTACGTCCTGCGAATAATCGGCCGAATGCAGCACCAGTCCCCGGCTCATCTCCACCGGTCCGCCGAAATGGACGCGAATCTCGTTGCCTCCCGGGGAGGGGTCGATGCCGAGCTGGGTGAGGAGTTCGGCGAAGCTGATGTGTTCGACCAGCCGGTTGATGACGAGACCCATCGCGCCGGCCGAGGAGTGTGCGCACATGTAAATTACCGTGCGCTCGAATCGGGGATCGGCCATGCCGGGCATGGCGATCAAAAGCTGGCCTTCCAGGTAATTCGCCTCGTCGGTCATGAACGCCTCTCGATATGCCAGATTTAGACGTCGCGCCATCCGAACTCACAATATTATGACCTGCGGACCCTCCTGAAACCAACTAAATAAGGCGGTCAAACGTCAATTGTGACATCCACGGAGTGCCCCGCGATGCATGTGGCGCCGATCCGGCGTGCGGCCCGCCATCGGCTCGCGCCATTTTTTGCTATTGGCGCAGCAATTCTCGTGCCGGGAATCGGCCACGGGCAATCGCCGGCGCCAGGGGCCTCGCCGTGGCAGACTATCGAGTACGCCCAGGTTCGCCTGATCGCCGCGCAGGACCGCATGGGCGGGGATGTTGCGGTTGACGTGGCCCTCCATGTGCGGCTCGATCCCGGCTGGCACACCTACTGGCGGGCGGCCGGCGGGGTCGGATTTCCGCCACGGTTCGAGTGGTCGGGCTCGGCAAATCTGGCCCGCCTCGAGGTCGAGTGGCCCGCGCCACGCCGCATCTTCACCTTTGGCTACGAGGCGGTCGGCTACGAGAACGAGATCGTCTTCCCGATGCGCGCGACGCTCGCACGAGCCGACGCGCCCCTCAGCCTTCGCTTGGACGCCATGATTGCGGTGTGCCGAGACATCTGTATCCCCTTCGAGGCCACACTGGCGCTCGACCAGCCCGCCGGGACGGCATCGACCACGCCTTACGCACGGCTCATCGAGCGCTACGCGGCGCGGGTCCCCACCCGCCGCGAGCTCCTGGGCTTCACGATCGAGTCCGCGCGATTGGTGAGCGATGGCTCCGGTGCAGCGATCGAGATCGTCGCGCGGGCCGAGCCGCCGTTCGATTCGCCCGATTTATTCATCGAGGGGCGGCCCGGGATCGTGCTAGGAACCCGCAAGACAACGGCGGCAGGCGACGGAAGATTCGAGGTCACGGTGGCCCTCAACCAAGGCACTGCCGGCCCGCTGGACGATGAGCCCCTGACCGTGACGCTGGTCGATCGCACGCGGGCAATCGAGCGGGTGATCGTCGCCAGTTCCGCGCCGTAGGCACGCGGCCGACCCGATGGTGCTTGCAACCAGCCGGATAGGTGTCTTAATTGCCCAAATATGGATCGATCGGGGAGGTGAACATGTCGATCATGATTGGTGATGCGATGCCCGAGGGTACGCTGACGCAGATGACCGAGGCCGGGGCCGCCCCGGTGAGTACCGCCGAACTCTTTCGCGGCAAGCGGGTAGCGCTGTTCGCCGTGCCCGGGGCATTTACGCCCACGTGCTCGCAGCAGCACCTTCCCGGTTTCGTCGCCAACGCCGATGCCTTGAGGTCAAAAGGCATCGACACCATCGCCTGCATGGCCGTCAACGACGCCTTTGTAATGGGGGCGTGGGGCAAGGACCAGGGCGTGGGCGACAAGGTGATGATGCTTGCCGACGGAAACGGGGACTACACCAAGGCGTTAGGGCTCGAACTCGACCTCTCGGCTCACGGGCTGGGCGTACGTTCGGCGCGGTTCTCGATGATCGTCGACAATGGCTCGGTCACCGCGCTGAACATCGACGACGGCGGCGCGCTCGAGATCAGCGACGCCGAAACCCTGGTCAGCCAAGCCTGATCGGCGCCGGCGCGGCGTTCAAGGGGCAAGGAAGTCGGCCTGCCCCCGCCGCGCCAGTTGGTCGGCGCGCTCGTTCTCGGGATGCCCCGAATGGCCCCGGACCCAGGTCCATTTGACGTCATGCCCCTCCATGACTTGCTCGAGCTGCCGCCAAAGATCGGTGTTCTTGACCGGCTTGCGGGCCGCGGTACGCCAGCCGTTCTGTTTCCACTTCGATATCCACCTGGTGATGCCGTCCTTGAGATAGGTAGAATCGGTGCTGAGCTGGACCCTGCTCGGGCGGTTCAGCGCCGAGATCGCCTCGATCGCCGCCCGAAGCTCCATTCGGTTATTGGTGGTCGCGGCCTCGCCCCCGAAGAGTTCGCGCTCGACCCCCTGACAGATCAGCAGTGCGCCCCACCCGCCCGGTCCCGGATTGCCCGAGCACGCACCGTCGGTGAAAATCTCGACGAGCGCTTCAGCCACGCGCATCACCCCGCGCGGCCCTCGGCCAGGGCGCGACGGCACGAATCCGAACTGCGGGCGTGCAGCAGAGCTTGCACATCGCGAAATACTACGTACTTTTGGGGTGGCGGCAAAAGGCGGCGGCATCCCGCCGCTCCCAGGCGAGCTTCGCAGGAGAAAAAATGTGCACTGAACCCACGACCGAGCCCGTGATCGCGCAGAAGGGTCCCTTCCAAACGGATCTGAAAGAGGGGCAGACCTATTACTGGTGTCGCTGCGGGAGAAGCGGGAATCAGCCCTTCTGCGACGGCTCCCACAAGGTGACGGCCTTGGAACCGTTGCCTTACACGGCCGAGAAGGACGAGACGGTATACTTTTGCGGGTGCAAGAATTCGGGGCACAAGCCTTTCTGCGACGGAACCCATCAGAGCCTCTGAATCGGCCGCCGGCTAGGCGGTGTGCGCGAATGCGATTTCTGCGGTACGGCCGGCGTTGGTCGTGGGCCGGAATCGCGGCGTTGGCGCTTGGCGGCTGCGGAATAATCCTTTCGGTGCCGCCCGTCATTTGCCCCACCGTGGCAGTGGTCGCCGAGGCGGCGGACATGACCCGATTCGCCATCGGCGGCGGGCGCGACGTCGTAGACGTGGGCTACGTCGTGCAGTTCAGCGATGTCGAGTGGTCGTGCGATTTGGACGGATCGATCCTCGAGGTCGATCTCACGGTGTTCGTCGCGGCCACGGCCGGGCCAACCTCCCAAGCGAGGACGGCCGACTTCGAATACTTTGTCGCCCTGGCCGCTCGTGGCGGCGGCGTGCTCGTGAAGGAGACGTTCCCGAGCCGCATCGCGCTCACCTCCGACGACGGGACCGGTAGGATCAGCGAGGAGATCGAGCAGCGCATTCCCTTGAGGGCCGATCAAAGTGGTGACGACTTCGAGATTTTGATCGGGTTTCAGCTCACCCGCGAGCAACTGGAATACAACCGCGCCCGAGGGATCCGGTAAGCCCGCCGAGCGCCGCGTAATCGTTCGCGGTTGACGGCGCGTTCGCGCCCGGTATCATCGTCTGCATCAGGCGGGGTTGCCTGACCATACAGATGATCCCTGCGGGAGAGATCGGGGGGCGTGGCCCCCCGGCGCCGAAGGAGCAACCGCCCCGGAAACTCTCAGGCACCCGGACCGCAGGGGGATGCGTCTCTGGAAAGTAGGGGCCGCCGAAAACGGGCGGCGCCTCACCGAAGGGGTAAGCCGGGCGCGAGGCCCGGTGACTCTCTCAGGTTCTCAGACAGAGGGGGCCGAGGCCGAGGCAGCGTTGTTCTCGGTGGCGGCGACCGATGTGGGAGGACCAGGCTACGTCAACGGAGAGGCCCCTCAGGCACACCCCGCTCGATTCGCTGCACCGCGAACTCGGCGCCAAGATGGTGCCCTTCGCCGGCTACGACATGCCCGTCCAGTACCCGGACGGCGTTCTCTCCGAACACAACCATACCAGAACGATGGCTGGCCTCTTCGACGTCTCGCACATGGGCCAGGTACGGATCGCCGGTGGCGACCCCGCCTCTGCGCTCGAGCGGCTCGTTCCCGCAGACCTTCAGGCGCTTGCGCCCGGGCGCATGCGTTACACGATGCTGACGAACGAAGGCGGCGGTATCCGCGACGATGTCATCGTCACGCGCGACGCCGATTCCTTGCTGGTCGTAGTCAATGCGGCGTGCAAGGACGCGGACCTCGCCTATCTTCGCGAGCAACTCACCGAGTGCACGGTCGAACTCTTGGAAAAGCAAGGATTGGTGGCCCTGCAGGGACCCGCAGCGGCGGCGGTCATGGACCGGGTCGCGCCAGAGGCCGTGGACCTCCGTTTCATGGAAAGCGCCGCGATCCAGATTGAGCGGTCGGCGTGTGTGGTCAGCCGATCGGGCTATACCGGCGAGGATGGCTTCGAGATCTCGGTTCCCGCACGTGCCGCCGAGGGGCTTGCGCGCAGGCTGCTGAATGAGCCCGAGGTCGCGCCGATCGGCTTGGGCGCGCGCGATTCGCTGAGGCTCGAGGCCGGCCTTTGCCTTCATGGCAATGACATCGACGGCGATACGAGCCCGGTCGAGGCGGGCCTGGCGTGGACCATCGGCAAGGCGCGACGCGACGGCAACGGTTTTCCGGGCGCCGCGATCATCGCCCGCCAGTTGGGCGATGGGCCCAAGCGGCGGCGCGTCGGCATCCGACCGCTCGAGAACGCGCCGGCGCGCGCCCACACCGCCATCGAGGACGAGGCGGGGGCGCCGGCGGGCATGGTCACCAGCGGCGGCTACGGCCCCACGGTGGGAGGCCCGATCGCCATGGGATACGTCCCCTCTGCGCTGGCCGAATGCGGTACCGAAATCGGGCTGATCGTTCGCGGCCGCATGCGTCCGGCGTCGGTGAGCCTGCTGCCGTTCGTGCCCCACCGATATGTCAGAACCTAAGGCGAGGAATGGTCCCATGACCGATCTGGTGCGTTTCACCGAGGATCACGAATGGCTTCGCGTCGAGAGCGAGTTGGGCACGGTAGGCATCACCGACTACGCCCAAAGCGAGCTCGGCGACATCGTCTATGTCGAGCTGCCCGAGATCGGGACCGAGGTCGAAAAAGGCGCCGAGGTCGCTGTCGCCGAGTCGGTGAAAGCGGCAAGCGAGGTGTACGCGCCGGCGAGCGGCGAGGTAGTCGAGATCAACGAGGCGATCGCCGCGAAGCCGGCCCTGGTGAACGAGGATGCCATGGGAGAGGGCTGGTTCATGGTGATTCGGCTCGCCGATCCAAGCGAAATCGAGAGTTTGATGGACGAGGTCGCCTACCAAGACCACATCGGCGAAGGCGGTCCGTGATGCGCTATCTGCCGCTTGGCGAGGCCGATCGCGCGGCGATGCTCGATGCCATTGGCGTGACGGACATCGACGACCTCTATCGCGACGTTCCCGTCGCCGCGCGGGCGCCCGAGATCTCCGGGCTACCGGCGCACCAGGGAGAGATGGAGGTCGAGCGCGCGTTGAGCGCGCTCGCCGGGAGGAACATCGCCGCGGGCGCCGTCCCCAGCTTTCTGGGCGCCGGCGCCTATCGCCACCACATTCCGGCGAGCGTCGATCACATCATCCAGCGCAGCGAATACCTGACGTCGTACACGCCCTATCAGCCCGAGATCTCCCAAGGCACGCTGCAGAGCCTGTTCGAGTTTCAGACCCAGGTCGCGATGCTGACGGGCATGGAGGTCGCCAACGCCGGCATGTACGACGGCTCGACCGCGTGCTCCGAGGCCGTGCTCATGGCGTGCCGGCTCACCAAGCGGCGCAAGGCGGTGCTCTCGGGCGGGCTGCACCCCCATTACCGCGATATCGTACGCACCAACGCCGCCTTCAGCGGACTCGAGGTGATGCTCGCGCCACCTGACGCCGAGGCGACCGAGATGCTGGCCGGGGAGATCGACGAGGCGACGGCTTGCGTTGTCGTCCAGAACCCGGGATTTTTCGGCCAGGTCCGCGATCTTGCCCCGCTCGCCCGTGCCTGCCACGACGCCGGCGCGCTTTTGGTCGCGGCCGTCACCGAGATCGTTTCGTTGGGCGCGGTCACGCCGCCCGGCGCCATGGGCGCCGACATCGTCATCGCCGAGGGCCAGTCCTTGGGCGTCGGTCTGCAATTCGGCGGACCCTACGTCGGGCTGTTCGCAACGGCCGAG
Organism: Alphaproteobacteria bacterium; assembly: GCA_965219135.1. Taxonomy (GTDB): domain Bacteria; phylum Pseudomonadota; class Alphaproteobacteria; order VGEJ01; family VGEJ01; genus CAYUNL01. Next base: position 198,369 of record CBDCMV010000002.1, read on the forward strand.
CGCTTCGTGCGCCAGCTTCCCGGACGCCTGTGCGGGCAGACCGTCGATGCGGACGGACGGCCGGGTTATGTCCTGACGCTATCGACCCGCGAGCAGCACATTCGGCGGGAGAAGGCGACCAGTAACATTTGCACGTCCTCGGGCCTGTGCGCGCTCGCGTTCTGCATTCATGTGAGCCTCCTGGGCGAAGCGGGCTTGACCCGGCTCGCCCGCTGCAATCATTCGCGGGCGGTGAGCCTGAGCGCGATGCTTGCCGAGCTTCCTGGGGTGCAGGTGATCAACGACACGTTCTTCAACGAGTTCGCTCTGCGACTCGACGCCGCGGCGGCGCCACTCGTCGAGGCCCTGGCCGCGCGCGAGATTCTCGGCGGCGTGCCCGTTTCTCGGCTCTACCCCGAAACGCCGGCGCTCGCGAACCTGCTGCTGGTGGCGGTTACCGAGACGACGACCGAGGCCGACATGGCCGCCCTTTGCACCGGCCTGCGCGAGGTCCTGAGATGAGCGAGTACACGAGCTTGACCGGGAACCGCGGTCTCGACATCGAAGAGCCTTCAATCTTCGACCAGGACACGCCGGGTCGCTCGGGCGTCGATCTGGCCGAGCCAGCGCCCTTCAAACCCCGGCTGGGCGGGCTCGAGCGAGCCGGGGCGATCGGGCTGCCCGGTCTGTCCGAACCCGAGGTCGTGCGCCATTTCGTCCGCCTCAGCCGCGCCAATTACGCGATCGACGGGGGTATCTACACCCTTGGCTCGTGCACTATGAAGCACAATCCCAGGCTCAACGAGCGGCTCGCTAGGCTTCCCGGATTCGCCGACCTCCATCCATTGCAGCCGATCTCGACCGTCCAGGGCGCGCTAGCCCTGATCGCCGAGGTCTCGCGCTGGCTGGAGGCGTTGACCGGACTGCCCACGATCGCCATGTCGCCCGCGGCGGGCGCGCACGGCGAGCTTTGCGGGCTGATGGCGATCCATGCCGCGCTTGAGGACCGGGGCGACGCGCGGTCTCGCGTGCTGGTCCCTGATTCCGCGCACGGCACCAATCCGGCCTCGGCGGCGCTTTGCGGCTACGCGGTCGACCCGGTGCCAAGCGATGCCCGCGGGCGCATCGACGTTGGCGCGATGGAAGGGAAGCTCGGCCCCGACGTGGCGGCGATCATGCTCACCAACCCCAACACCTGCGGCCTGTTTGAGAACCAGATCCTCAAAGTCGCCGAAATGGTGCACGACGCCGGCGCCTTTTTCTATTGCGACGGCGCGAACTTCAACGCGCTGGTGGGACGGGTGCGGCCGGGCGACCTGGGCATCGACGCCATGCACATCAACCTGCACAAGACCTTCTCGACGCCGCACGGTGGCGGCGGACCGGGCGCCGGCCCGGTGGCGCTCTCGGCAGCGCTGGCGCCCTTCGCGCCGCTCCCCCTCGTCGTCCACGACCAGAACGGGCTGCGGCTGATCGAGCACGCGGCCGATGCCCCGGCGGGCAGCAAGCCCGTGGGCCGCATCAAGGCTTTTCACGGCCAGATGGGGATGTTCACGCGCGCCTACGCCTACATGCTAAGCCACGGCGCCGACGGTTTGCGCCAGGTCGCCGAGGACGCGGTCCTGAACGCGAACTACATACTGGCGGAGCTCGGTGAGGTGATGAGCGCGTCCTACCCCGGCCCCTGCATGCACGAGGCGCTGTTCGATGATGGTTTCCTCGAGAGTACCGGGGTGAGCACGCTCGACTTCGCCAAGGCGATGATCGATGAGGGCCTGCATCCGATGACGATCTACTTTCCCCTGATCGTCCACGGCGCGATGCTGATCGAGCCCACCGAGACCGAGAGCCGGCGAAGCCTTGACGACTTCATCGCCGCGATGCGAGCGCTGGCCGCGGCCGCGAAGTCGGGGGATACGCCGCGGTTCACCGAAGCCCCGCGCCTGGCCCCGCGGCGACGCCTAGACGAGACGCGCGCCGCTCGCAACCCGGTGCTGACCTGGCGCCCGGAGGCCGAACGCAAAGCCGCCGAGTAGGGGAGGGCCGCGTCCGGCTAGTGGAGCTTTTTGCCGAGGTCGTCGATCGCTTGGTCGACGAGCGCCTCGGCGCTCCTGGGGTCCAGGCTTTCGGAGATCAGGCGACGGGTCGCCGTGGTGGCGACCTCGACCGCGGCCTCGCGCACGCCCTGCAGCGCCTCGGCCTCGGCTTGCGCGATCTTGGCTTCGGCGAGCCGCGTGCGCCGTTCCAGCGAGGCCTTGAGGTCGGCCTCGGTCTGACTCGCCACTTGTTCGGCTTCGGCGCGAGCCTGCGTGAGGATCGCCTCGGCCCCCTTGGCGGCGTCGCGCTGCTTGCGCTGATAGCCGGCCAGCAGCGCCTGGGCTTCCTCGCGCAGCCGCACCGCCTCGTCGAGTTCGGCCTTGATCTTGTCGGCGCGGGCGTCGAGTCGCTGGACCACCGCCTTGTAGCCGGTGCGCGCGACCAAGACGAGGAAGATCACGAAGGCGATGGTGACCAAGATCTCTGGATTGTCGAGTTGCGCCACCATGGCGATAACCACGATCACAAGCGCGACCCACAGCTCAGGGATGGCGGCGGTCTTGCGCATGCTCAGCGATGCCCCTCGATCTCGGCTTCGATGGCGGCGCGAAGCGACGGCTCGTCGGGTGTCTTGCCGATGAGGCGAACCATGGCCGCCCGCGTGACCTCTTGCGCCAGCTCTTCGAGGTTGGCCATCGCTTGATCCCGGGTCGCGCTGATGCGCTGGGCGGCCTTGGCGCCCTCCGCCTCCAGCGCGCGCTCGACCTCGGCCTTTTTCTCGGCAACCTCAGCGGCCAGGCGCCGGCGGCTCTCCTGGACCACCGCGTGGGCCTTGGTGCGCGCCTCGAGAAGCTCGCGCTCATAGGCCTCGAGGACGCGCTCGGCCTCTTCCTTGCTGGTCCGCGCGCGTTCGAGGTCATCGGCGACACGATCTTCGCGCTCTTCCAAAACCTCGGCGATCCGCGGCAGCGCGACTCGCGACATCAGCAGGTAAAGGCCGACAAAGGCGATTACGAGCCACACGATCTGTGGCAGATAGGTGGCGAAGTCGAGCTGCGGCATCGGTGGTCTCGATCCGTCGCCTAGCCGAACAGGATGAGAAAGGCCAGAACCAAGGCGTACAGCGCTTGCGCCTCGACCAAGGCAAAACCGAGGAGCACGTTGCCGAACATCTTGGGCGCCGCTGCCGGATTGCGGATACCGGCCGAGACATAATGGCCGAACACCGTACCGATGCCGACCCCGGCCCCCGCCACGCCGATGGTTGCAAGACCGGCGCCGATTAGCTTTGCGGCTTCAATGTCCATGTTGTCGCTCCGTTGGTTGCTCAGTGATGAAGGTGCAGCGCGTCGTTCAGGTAAAGACAGGTCAAGACGGCAAAGACATAGGCTTGCAGGAACGCGACCAAGACCTCGAGCCCGTAGAGCGCGACGATAAACACGAGCGGCGCGAATCCCAAGAACCCGAGCGCAATTACGAAGCCGGCGAACACGGCGATCATGGTATGGCCGGCGATCATGTTGGCCGCAAGTCGTACCAGAGAGGCTGACCGGGCGCACGAAGTAAGAGAATATCTCGATCGGCACCATGAGCGGCGCCAGGAAAATCGGGACTCCAGGGGGAACGAAATAGGTGAAGAACTTCCACCCGTGGCGCGCGATCGCGATCGCCGTCACGCCGACGAACACCACCGCCGCCAACGCAAACGTGACCACGATGTGGCTGGTGACCGTGAAGCTGAACGGGATGAGACCCAGGAGATTGGACAACAAGATGAACATGAAGAGCGTGAAAATGAACGGGAAGTAACGGCGCCCGTCGGCGCCGACGTTGTCCCGCAATGCGCTTGCTACAAGTCCATAGACGAGTTCGGCGATCGATTGCCAGCGCCCGGGCACCATCGCGCGACCGCGCATGCTGAGCGTCAGGAAAGCGGTGACCAGGAGGACGACCAGCACCATCATCGCAGAGGCGTTGGTGAACGAAACGTCGGCGCCACCGACGTGCATCTCCACCAGACGGCGCACCTCGAACTGCTCGAGCGGACTGTGGGCCTCGGCCATGGGCTAGGAGCGTGCGCTGCAGAAAGGTCCGCGCGGCAAAGTTGATAGCGGACGGGTTGTGGGTGGATTTGCGCAGGGGGAAGTATGATCCGATACGCCAGTTGCGTATGGGAACTCCAGATGCCGACCACGTTTCGTGCCTACCAGCCGGACCAACCCTTGCTTTTGCCGCTGGACTTGCAGGAGTGGGTTCCCCCAGGGCACCTGGCTCATCACGTCAGCGATGTGGTCGATGCACTGGACTTGACGGCGTTCTATGCGCCCAACGAGGGGGACGGTCGACGCAACGCCCCCTACGAGCCGTCGATGATGGTCAAGGTGCTGATCTATGCCTACGCGACGGGCACATTCTCCTCGCGCGCGGTGGCGAGGAAGCTGGAGGAGGAAGTAGCGTTTCGGATGCTCGCGGCGGGCAACTTCCCGCAACATCGCACGGTATGTGAGTTCCGCCGCCGACATCTGGCGGAGTTCAGCGAGCTGTTTGTGGGGGTGGTGCAGGTGGCGCGCGAGATGGGACTGGCGCGGTTCGGCAAGCTCTCGGTCGACGGGACGAAGGTGCGAGCGAACGCGAGCAAGCGCAAGGCGATGAGCTATGAGCGGATGGGCAAAGAGGCGGCTCGCTTGCAGGCGGAGATCGAGGCGCTGCTGACGAAGGCGGGGATGGTGGACGCCGAAGAAGACGAGCGTTGGGGCGAGGATTTCCGGGGCGACGAGTTGCCCGAGGAGTTGCAACGCAGGGAGAAGCGCCTGGCGGCGATCCAGGCAGCCAAAGCGCGTTTGGAGGCGGCGCAACGCGGGCGCGACGATGAGCGCGGGCGCGAGCCTGGGCAGGACCGCAATCCCCGGGGCGGGCGGCCCTACAAGCGGGCCTACGGCGAGCCCGAGCCGAAGGCGCAGAGCAATTTCACCGATCCCGAGAGCCAGATCATGAAGACCAGCAGCGAGGGATTCCAGCAGTGCTCCAACGCGCAGATGGCGGTCGATGGGGAGCACCAGATCATCGTCGCGACTCAGGTGGGGCCACAGGCCAGCGACCAGGGTCAGCTGGTGGGGATGCTCGACGAGATCAACGAGACGTTTGGGGTCGAGCCTGCGGTGGTACTGGCCGATGCGGGCTACTGCAACGAGCCGGATCTGTTGGAGCTGGAAGATCGCGGCATCGACGCGCACGTAGCGCTGGGGCGTGAAGGCAAGTCCCAGGTGGCGGTCGACCCGGCCCGGCTCCCTGCCACGCACCGCATGGGTGAGAAACTGGCGAGCCCCGCGGGCAAAGCCCGGTACGCGCAACGCAAGTGGCTCTCGGAGGCGCCGAACGGGTGGATCAAGGAGGTGCTCGGATTCCGACGATTCAGCCTGCGAGGCTTGGCGAAGGTGCGCGGCGAGTGGGACCTCGTGTGCTTGGCGTTGAACATCAAGCGGATGGGGACGGTGGCCACGTGCTGAGGCAGGTGCTGGCCTGCCAACGCACTTGCTCCGGGGCGCGCAGTGCCCATCGACCGCGTATGAAACGCGAATCTCTTCCGTTCCGGCCTTCCGGTCCGGGCTTTCCATCCCAGAGTCGGGCGGGCCAGATGTCCACACTCGGGCCAAAATCCAACCTCTCCGGCGGCCGCGCGCCAATCGCCCAACATCAAAACTTCTACGGCGCACGCTCCTAGGCGCCGTTACGGCGTGGTTGCCGATGCCTCATCGCCCGCCAAGACCGGGGCCGGCGCCCAACCGCCGGGCCGCCCGGTAGGCGGTGAGCGTCCCCGACACGATCCCGAGGAGGAGAAATGCGATCAGGAGCCATGGTCGGGTACCGAGCCAGGAATCGAGCCACCAACCGGCGATGCCGCCCAACAGCAACGCCGCCACCATTTCCGCTGCCACGCGGATCGCCTGGCCGAGCCCGCTCTGCGGCGCCCCGTCGGGACCATCCTCCGGCCCCTTGCGGGATTTGCGCCCCGCTTGGCGCAGCCGACTCTCCAGATCCTCGAACCCGGGTTGTCGTCGATCGTGACCCATCCCGCACCCTATCGCGCCCCGCGCGGGCACGCAAAACGGGCGGAACCATAGGGGCTCGCCCGAATCCTGTCAAGCGCCGGGAAGCACGTACTAAATCGTTGAAAAAAAGGAATAATTCTATAATTTGAGGTGTCGGCTCGAACGTCCTCGGCGGTCTATTCTGGAAAGCGTTCGGTCACGCGGTGATGGAGAGGGCTGAGGTCATTTTCGACACCCTCAACAAGACACTGGTAACGCCGCCGGCGATTCGATATCGTCGCGCACATGGCGATTCGCGACGAGGATTTCGGGGCGGCGCCGACGCTGACCGAGGCGGACGGGGGGCTCTGGTCGCCGCCCGACCTCACGGCGGCGATGTACTCGGTCCTCGGCACCCTCGCCTTGAACGGTATCGACGTCCTGCGCTGGCTGGAGGCGTGGCTCGAAGCCTGCGCGAAGAATGGCGGCAAACCGCCGGACGACCTGTCGCCCTGGCTGCCCTGGACGATGAGCGAGGAGCGCAGGCGCGAGTTCATGACGCCGGAATGACCGGCGCCATCGAGTGCCGCTACTACGGTCGCGACTTCACCGCTGACGAGATGGCGCTGCTGCGCGCCCTGATCGCCGCCGATCCGCAGCCGACCCGCGCCGCCCTGTCCCGAGAGTTCTGTCGGCGTATCGGCTGGCTCAAGCCCGACGGCGGCCTCAAGGACATGATGGCGAAGGTGACCATGCTCGCCATGCACCGCGACCGCGTCATCACCCTGCCGCCGCCCAGGGGCAGGCAGGGCCGGCCCAGGCCCATCGTCTTCGGACCGGACACCGAGCCGCCGCTGTTCCCCGCGCCGACGACCCTCGACGAGGTTCGCCCCCTCGACTTCCGCACCGTAGTGCGCAACACCCGGGAAGGGAAGCTCTGGAACGAGTTCGTCGCCCGCTACCACTACCTCGGCTACAAGCCCCTGGTCGGCGCCCAGATGCGCTACGCCGTCCACGACCGCGACGGCTGGCCGCTCGCCATGCTCGGCTTCTCCACCGCCGCCTGGAAGCTCGCCCCGCGCGACAGGTTCATTGGATGGACGCCCGAAATGCGCGAGAAGAATCTGCCGCTGGTGGTCGACAATCCGAGGTTCCTGATCCTGCCGTGGGTCGATATCCCGAACCTCGGCTCGCACATCCTCGCCATCCTGCGCCGACGCCTGCCCGAGGACTGGATGGCGCGCTACAACATCACGCCCGTGCTCATCGAGACCTTCGTCGAGACCCCACGCTACACCGGCGCCGTCTACAAGGCGTCGGGCTGGATCCCCGTCGGAGCCACCCAGGGAAGAGGACGCTATGACAGGCATACGAAACGAGCGCAGCCGAAAAAGGACATCTGGTTGCGGCCCCTCCGCAAGGACTGGAAGCGAACGCTCAATCGTTGAACCCGACACGCTCATCACCGCGTGACCGAACGCTTTCCTATTCCGCAGCCCGCATCACGCGGTCGAGCGAGAGATCGACCGAGACGATCTGACTGATCCCGCGCTCGCGCATCGTCACCCCGAAGAGGCGGTTCATGCGCGCCATGGTATAGGCGTTGTGGGTAACGACGACGAAGCGCGTTGCCGCCTTCTTCGTGAAGTCCTCGACCAGCGCACAAAACCGCTCGACGTTGGCGTCGTCGAGCGGGGCGTCAACTTCGTCAAGGACACAAATCGGCGCCGGGTTGGTCGAGAACACGGCGAAAAGCAGCGAGAGCGCGGTCAGCGCCTGCTCGCCGCCCGAGAGCAGTGACAGCACCTGCAGACGCTTGCCGGGCGGGCTGGCCATGATCTCCAGTCCCGCTTCCAAGGGATCGTCCGAATCAACCAGCGCGAGGTGTGCTCGCCCACCGCCAAACAGGCGTACGAAGACTTCGCCGAAATGGCGGTTGACGTCTTCGAACGCCGCCAGCAGACGCTGACGCCCCTCGCGATTGAGGCTAGAGATGCCGTGGCGGAGGCGTGAAATCGCGGCTTCGAGATCGGCGCGCCCGACACCCAGGGACTCGAACTGCTCGTTGACCGATGCCGCTTCAGCCTCGGCGCGGAGATTCACCGGACCCATGTTGTCGCGCTCGCGCCGCAACCGCTCGATTCGTTTGGTCGCCGTTTCAGCATCCGGAATCGCGGCCTCATCCGAGATCCCGGCGACCGCCAGGGTTTCTTCCGGCGCGCAATCCAGGGTCTCGGCGATCCGACGCTCGACCTCGCGAGTCGCCGCCTGCGCGTGCGTTAGCGTCGCCTCTGCACGCACCCGGTCTTCTCGAGCCACCGCCAAAGCCGATTCCGCCGCCTTCAGTTCACGGGCGCGGGCGCGAAGCGCATCCTCGGCCCCGACCAGCCGGTCGGCGGCGGCGGTTCGCGCGACCTCCGCGCGTTCGATCTCGGCGACAATCGCGGTCCTTTCGGCGGTGATCTGGGCGGGGCGATCTTTCAGCGTCGCGAGCGCCGCTTCCGCCTCGGCGCGGCGGCTTGCGAGCGTTTCGATCTGGCGACCCGATTCGGCGGCCCGGCGCCGCCACAAATCTTGCTCCTCGGCAATGGCCGCGCGCCGCGCCGCGCGCGCGTCCATCTCGCGACGCCGCCGCGCCTCCCATGCCTCCTCCGCGGCAAGTGCGTGGCGCAGCTTCATCAGGGCACGACGCGCGTCCTCAAGGGCCGATCGATCCCCCTGCGGGTCGGCCAGGTCGCCAAGTTCCGTGTCGACCTTGATCCGACGATGGCCGGCCTCGGCCAAGTCCGTCGCCAGCCGAGCAGCGGTCTCGTCCAGCGCGGCCAGCCGGCTCGCGCCCAGGGCAGCGGCCTCGGCAGCCCGCGCGCGGGCGTCGAGGATTTCGGTGAGCGCGGCCTCGGCGGACCGCGCGGCTTCGGTCGCTGTTTCATCCCGCGTCGCGGCCCGCGCCACCGCCGAGTCTGCGGTGCGGAGCTTGGCCCCCAGATCCGCAAGCTCGGCCTCGGCCGCCTTGAGTTCGCCGCGAAGCGCCCGCATGCGTTCACGGCGCGCAAGCCGCTTGGATTGTGCCGTGGCCGCGATCGCGGCAATCGTGTAGCCATCCCAGCGCCACAGGTCTCCCTCGAGGCTCACCAGGCGCTGGCCCTGCACCAGCGCAGCCTGAAGACGGGCGCCATCCCCGGCGGCGACCACGCCCACCTGCGCAAGCCGCCGCCCGAGTTGTGCCGGCCCCTCGACGGCCGCGCTGAGGGCCTTGGCGCCGGACGGCAGCGCCGGCGGCGTCGCGGGCACCTCAAGTTGACGCCAGTGGGCCGGCGCTTTGGCATCGGCCGCCGCCGCCAGATCGTCGCCCAGCGCCGCGGCCAAGGCCGCCTCGTAACCGGGCCGCACACTCACCGAGTCGATGAGCGGCGGCCAGTGCGAACCCTCGTGCTGGGGAAGGAGCGCCGCATGGGTGTCCATCTCGGCGCGCAGCGCAGCGGCCCGCGATTCCAGCGCGGCCAGCGAATCGCGAAGGTTCGACCGTTTCGCCTGAGCCGCGGTCCGCGCCAGCGACGCCGCACGCGCCGCCCGTCGCCCAGCCTCGGCCTTCCGGCGCGCGTCCGCCGTCGGATCGGCCCCGCCTGGGCTTTCTCCGGTCCCGGCCGCGAGCCGGTCGCGCTCCGCGGCCAGCGCTGCGATCTCGGCTTCGATCTTGCCGACGCGGGCGCGCTCATCCTCGAGTCGGTGTTCCAGCGCCGCCCGCCACGCCTGACTGGCGGCCACGCGTTCGGTGAGGTCGTCCGCCATCGCCTCGTCGCGCTCTACCGCGGCGGCCGCTTCGGCGCGCGCCACCGCGTGCCGCTCGACCGCCGAATCGTCGACGTCGCTGTCGTCAAGAGCAGCGCTTTCCTCGTCAAGCCGCGTCAGCGCGTCGGCGGCATCGGCGGCCCGTGCTGATTCGCGCGTCGCATCCGCAGAGATTTGATCGAGGTGTCCCGTAATCTCGGCGCGCGTGTCCTCGATCCGACGCGATTCAGCATCGAGGGCCTCGCGCGCGAGGGTCAGTCGATGCAGCCGCGCGGCCTCGGCGGCCTCGGCCACGCGTTGACCGGGGATCGCCTCGGCAGCGCTCGCCTGAGCGGTGGATGCCTTGGCCGCGGCGGCGGTGTGGCCGGCCGTAGCCCGCTCCGCGCCGTCGAGGTCGCCACGCGTCGCCGCTTCGGTCGCCTCGGCCTCGGTTAATTGATGATACAGCGCGACCGCTTCAGCGCGGCGAATATGACCTGAGATATTGCGATATCGCGCTGCCTGGCGGGCCTGACGCTTCAATCCGCGAAGCTGGTTCTCAAGCATCGCCAGCGCGTCGTCGAGGCGCTCCATATTGGCTTCGGCACCGCGCAGCCTGAGTTCGGCCTCGTGACGCCGCGCGTGAAGGCCGGTGATCCCGGCCGCTTCCTCCAGCATGGATCGCCGGGCCGCCGGCTTGGCCGCGATCACCGCGCCGATCTCCCCTTGGCCAACCATGGCCGTCGAGTGGGCGCCGCTGGCGGAATCGGCAAACAAGAGCTTTACGTCCTGGGCGCGAACCTCGCGCCCGTTGATGCGATAGCTTGATCCCGCGCCGCGCTCGATGCGGCGGACGACGACCAGCTCGTCGGAATCGTTGAAGGCCGCAGGCGCGGATCGATCGCTGTTGTCCGCGGTCAGCGATACCTCGGCCAGGTTGCGCGCCGGGCGGCTGGTGGAACCGCTGAAGATCACGTCGTCCATCTCGCCGCCGCGCATCTTCTTGGCCGAGGCCTCGCCCATGACCCAGCGCAATGCCTCGACGAGGTTGGATTTGCCACAGCCGTTAGGGCCGACCACGCCAGTCATCCCGGGTTCGATCAAAAACTCGGTGGGCTCCACGAAGGACTTGAAGCCCGAAATGCGAACGCGTGTGAAATGCAAGTGCGGGCTCAGCGGAGAAGCGGTTGCAGGACGGCGTCGAGATTGTCGGCCGACAGCGCGCCGACGTGTTTCTCGCCGTTGATGATGAACGACGGGGTCGACTGGATCTCGTATTCGCTGAGCGCCAGTTCGCGCTGTTCAAGGATGCCCCGGGTCAGGTCCTCATCGTCGAGGCACGCGCTGAAGCGCTCGGCGCTAAGGCCGCCAAGGCGCGCGATACGGCCGAGTGCCGCGACCGGATCGGCTGCGGTCGCCCAGGTCTGTTGCTCGCGAAATAGGACGTCGATAAAGGCGAAGTAGCGCGGCTCGCCGGCGCAACGCGCGAGTTGCGCCGCTGCAAGGGCCAGACCGTCGAGCGGAAAGTCCCGGAAAACCAGGCGCGCCTTTCCGGTATCAAGGTAATCGCGGGTCAGGGCCGGGAGGATTTCGGTGTGAAAGTGGGCGCAGTACGGACACGTCATCGAGGCGAATTCGATGATGGTGATGGGGGCAGCGGCATCGCCGATCACCATATCGGTGGCGGCATCGACGGGTGCCGGCTGGGCCCGCGCGACCACGGCAGCGAGCACGAACACCGTGACGCCGATCGCCCGCGCGATCGCTCTAGTTGGGGTCACGTTACGCTCCACCCACCATATCTTGTGAGATTATAGGCGTTTCGGCGATCGGGCTCAAGTGGCACATCGTCCCCGTGTCGCTAACACACGATATGACCGGTCTATGTAACAGATGATCTGTCCGGTTTTAGATTTCCTCCAAATCTGGAGGAATCGGATGCGCCGGACGGAGCAGTTGCAGGGACTGAGATTGATGAAGTTCGAGGATGTCTACGGACGTTGTTATCGGGGTGATTTGAGCCAGGCCGAGGCCTCGGAGATCCTGGGCATGTCGGAGCGGACGTTCTGGCGCTGGCGGGAGCGCTATGAGGCCGAGGGTGCCGAGGGTTTGTACGACCGGCGCCTTGGGCGGGTCTCGGCGCGCTGCGCGCCGGTGGACGAGGTGATGCGGGTGCTGGAGCTGTTCGAGACGCGCTACCCGGACTTCACGGCCAAGCACTTCCACGAGAAGCTGGTCTGCGCATGGCTTCGGGCTGAGCTACAACTGGCTTCGCCTGAGCTTGCAGGCGCACGGCAAGATCAAGCCGGCGCCCAGGCGCGGGGCGCACCGCCGGAAGCGGCCGCGCCGACCGGTGGTAGGGATGATGCTGCACCAGGACGGCTCGAGCCACGAGTGGGTTGCGGGCCAGTGGTGGGATCTGATCGTGACCATGGACGATGCGACATCGGAGGTCTATTCGGGCTTCTTCGTTGCCGAGGAGGGCACGATGAGCACGTTCCGCGGGCTCGGCGAGGTGATCGCCGAAAACGGGCTGTTCTGCTCGCTCTACGCCGATCGGGCCTCGCACTACTGGCACACGCCCGAGGCAGGCGGCGGTGTGGACAAGGACAACCCGACCCAGGTCGGCCGGGCCTTGGCGCAGCTCGGCATCGAGTTGATCGCGGCCTATTCGCCGCAGGCCCGGGGCCGCTCGGAGCGCATGTTCGGGACCTTGCAGAAGCGCCTGCCCCAGGAGCTGCGCCTCGCCGGGATCGCCACCATGGCCGAGGCCAATCGCTTTCTCGAGGAGCTCTTCTGGCCGGCGCACAACCCGCTTCGCCCGCCCGGCCGCGGACACCGGCTCGGCCTTCGTGGCTTTTGCCGGCACGCTCGAGGACATCCTCTGCGCCCAGGAGGACGCCAGGCCGCGTGACCCGCTTCGACGCGACCGAGCCAAACCACCACAACAGAAGCGGTCAATTCATATGGTACATAAAGCGGTCAACTCAGTTTGTTATCGACAGTGGCACATCGTCCCCGCGCGTCCGATCGCGTCAAGATCCAGGGTCGAATTCCTCCCCTGCGGCCCCGGCCCGTGTAATGACGACTTGGCCCAACGCCGCCAGCGAGGCGCGAAGTCGCTCGTCCTCGGTGGCGGCAAGGGCGCGATCAAGCGCGGCCGACTCGTCCGCGTCCAACGCGCGGGTTCCGCGGCGAGGGGCTGCGAGAGGCACGGGCAACGGCCCCTGGACCATGGCAAGTCGGGCGACGGCGCGATATCCGAAGTAGGAGTTGATGCGCTCGACCACCTCGGTCTCAAGGTGCTGAAGTTCGATCGCGAAGCCTCCTTCCACGCGAACCCGCAGAGTGCCGCCCGAAGACCCGCGCGAGCCGATTAGCCTTTCCGGACAGGCGTGGCGCGCGAGTCCGGCCCCGACGATCGCCGGCCAACGGGTGAGTAGCTCGGCGCTGGCGAATCCGCGGCGGCCGAAGCTGGGACCGAGGGCACGGCGCACCAGGGGGCCAAGTGCGCGTCTGCCCTTGCTCCTTGCGATTCCGGCCATGTCGCATCATGGGCCAAGTCGGTCGCCGCGTCACGCGCATATGGTAGCGTGGGGCGATGCGGGACCGCGGGGGATCGGGACCAGTGGATGCGGACCGCCGGGACGGTCGCGCGCTCGCCCGGAAGGTGCTCGCGTGGTACGCGGAGAACCGGCGCCAGCTACCCTGGCGCGCGCCGACGGGCACCACGGCCGAGCCCTACCACGTGTGGCTGAGCGAGATCATGCTCCAGCAAACCCAAGTGGCGACGGTCGAGCCCTACTTCCGCCGCTTCGTCGCCCGATGGCCGAGTATCGAGGCGCTGGCGGCCGCCGATCTCGATGAGGTCCTGCACGCCTGGGCCGGCCTTGGATACTACGCCCGGCCGCGCAACCTTCACGCGTGCGCCAGGCGGCTGGTCGAGGCACACGCGGGGGCGCTTCCCAACTCCGATCGCGCGCTGCGCGCGCTTCCCGGCATCGGCGTCTACACCGCGGCCGCGATCACCGCCATCGCCCACGGCCGGGCGGCGAGCGTGGTGGACGGCAACGTCGAGCGGGTCGCGGCCCGGCTATTCGGCATCGAGACGCCGCTGCCGCAGGGGCGCTCCGAGATCCGCGCGGCGGCGACCCGGTTGACCCTCTTCGGCCAATCGCCGGGCACCCGTCCCGGCGATTGGGCGCAGTCGCTGATGGAGCTGGGAGCACTGGTGTGCACGCCGCGGGCGCCCGCTTGCGACCGCTGCCCCTGCGCCACCATCTGCACCGCCGCCGCCCGCGGCATTGCCGCGGACCTTCCCCGCCGGACGCCGCGCGCCGAGCGCCCTATACGCCACGCCCTCGCCTTCTGGATGGCGCGAGCCGACGGCACGGTGCTGCTCCGCCGCCGCCCCTTGGGCGGGCTGCTGGGCGGGATGATGGAGGTTCCGTCCACACCGTGGCGTGCGCGCCCCTGGACAATCACGCAAGCGCGCCGCCACGCGCCGCTCTCCGTATCATGGCGAACACTGCCGGGCACGGTGGACCACGGCTTCACCCACCTGTCGGTCACCTTCCGTATCGCCACGGCCAGTTTGGGCCGCTCCGAAAACGATGTCGCCGGATCTTGGGTCAAGCCCTCGGACTTCCACCAACATGCGCTGCCGAGGCTCACTCGCAAGGTCGCCGAGCGCGCGCTCGGCACGGCGCCGGAGGGTACCTAGACGACGGCCGAGATCTGGTCGGCGCGGATTAGCCGCACCCCCGAATCGGCGAACCCTTGATACGCGGCCTCGCGGCTACCGGCGCTGTCGATGGCGCGGCAGGCGTCCTCGATCACGAGGGCCTCGAAGCCGGCCTTGACCGCATCTTCGGCGGAGTAGCGCACGCAGAAATCGAGCGCCAGTCCGACGCAGAACACGCGCTTGAGGCCGCGCTCGCGCAGGTAGCCGGCAAGCCCGGTCGGGGTCATCCGATCGTTCTCGTAGAACGCGGAGTAGGAATCGATCTCCCTGCGGTAGCCCTTGCGTACGATGATTTCGGCGCGCGAGACATCGAGCCCGTCGTGAAACTCGGCGCCGCGCGTGCGCTGTACGCAGTGGTCGGGCCACAGCGTCTGCGCGCCGTAGGCGAGCGCCACGGTGTCGAAGGGCTCCTTGCCGGGGTGCGAGGAAGCGAAGGAGAGGTGTCCCGGCGGATGCCAGTCTTGGGTCGCAACGGTTCGGGCGAAACTGCCGGCAAGCCGGTTGACCACCGGCACCACGGCATCGCCGTCGCTCACCCCCAGGCTGCCGCCAGGGCAGAAGTCATTCTGCACGTCAACGATCAGGAGAACGTCATGATCGCGCGGGGCACCCCGGGCGCGCATCGGCCCGCGTCTAAGCCTTGAGGACCGCGGCCGCGTCCCCCACCGAAATATCGCCGCCCGAGAGCACCCGACAGCTGCAGCCGGCGCGCCAGTCCGGCGCCAGCGCGGCACGCAGACCCTCGTGTTGCTCGTCCATGCGCTCGCACGGCGTGGTCTCACTGGTGACCTCGAGCACCACGTCGCCGATGTTGAGCCGGGCGCCGACGGTCCGCGGAAGCTCGACCCCCTCGGTCAGCAGGTTGGCGCGCCGTAGCGTCCACGGGACTTGCGTGCTTTGCTCGGCGCAGGCCGCGGCCCAGTCCTCGGCAGCCACGACGGTGATTTGACGCGGTCCGGGCCGACCTCGCGAATCGCCCTCCAACCCGGCGGCGGCGCTGATGCGTGCCTCGCCCAGCTCTTCCATCGGCGCGCCCTTGCCGGGCTTGCGCGCGATCGCCGCCAGTCGTCCCATTTCCGCCTCCCGTTTCGGGTTTCGCACGGCTCCGCACACTGTGACATTGTGGCGCGGCACTTGGCAAGAAAGGGGCCCGCCCGTGGACAGTGAAGAGTACAGACGCCACGCCCACGCCTTCGTGGACTGGATGGCGGACTACTCGGCGAACGTCGAATCTTACCCCGTCCGCGCCCAAGTCGAACCGGGAGAGATCGCCTCGCATCTGCCCGAATCCGCACCCGAGACGGGAGAGTCGATGGACGTGATCTTCGAGGACTTCGAGCGCGTGGTGCTGCCCGGTATCACCCACTGGCAGCACCCGAGTTTCTTCGCCTACTTCCCGGCCAACTCCAGCCCGCCCTCGGTGCTGGCCGAAATGCTGACCGCGACCCTGGGGGCGCAGTGCATGCTGTGGCAAACCTCTCCGGCGGCGACCGAGATGGAAACCCGGGTGCTGGACTGGTTGCGGCGCATGATCGGGCTGCCCGAGGGATTTGCGGGCGTCATCCAGGACACCGCTTCGGCGGCCACGCTGTGTGCACTCTTGACCGCGCGCGAACGGCGCACGGATTGGCGGTCCAACGACAGCGGTCTTGCCGGCGGCGAGGTGTGCACGGCGTATTGCTCGGCCGAGGCCCACTCCTCGGTCGAGAAGGCGGTCAAGATCGCCGGGCTGGGGGCACGGAACCTCCGCAAGGTGCCGGTTGATGCGCGCTTCGCGATGCGCGCCGAGGCGCTTGACGAAGCGATCCGCGCCGACCTCGACGCTGGGCGCACGCCGCTCTTCGTGGTCGCCACGCTGGGCACCACGGGAAGCTCGGGCTTCGATCCGCTGGGCCGCGTCGGTGAGGTGTGCGCGCGGCACGGGATTTGGTTGCATGTGGATGCGGCGTGGGCCGGCTCAGCACTCGTCTTGCCCGAGCAGCGCTGGATGATCGAGGGGATCGAGCACGCCGACAGCTTCGTCTTCAACCCCCACAAGTGGCTGTTCACCAACTTCGATTGCTCGGCTTACTTCGTGCGCGACGCGGGCGCGCTGGTGCGCACCTTCGAGATCCTGCCCGAGTATCTCAAGACGCCCGAGGCCGGCCGCGTCAACGACTATCGCGACTGGGGCATCCCCTTGGGCCGCCGCTTCCGCGCCCTCAAGCTCTGGTTCGTGCTGCGCAGCTACGGGATCGAGGGGCTGGCCTCGCGAATCCGGGCGCACATCGACATGGCCCATGCGCTCGCCGCGGCGATCGAGGCGGCGCCCGACTTCGAGCTGGTGGTGCCGCCGGTCCTCAGCCTGCTGTGCTTCCGTTACCGGCCGGGCGAACCCGACAGTGGCGCGGCGTTGGACGCGTTGAACGAGCGGCTGTTGCACGAACTCAACGATTCTGGCGCGCTCTATCTGACGCAGACGAGAATCAATGGCGCCTTCGCGCTCCGCTTCTCGATCGGCCAAACCGCCACCGAGCCCCGCCACATCGAAGCAGCGTGGCGCCGCATCCAGGAAACCGCACGAGCGGCGGAGTGAGGAAAGTTTGATGAAAGCCGTCGTCAACACCCGTTATGGTTCGCCGGACGTCCTGCGAATCCGCGAGGTGCCGAAGCCGGAGCCGAAGGCGGGCGAGGTCTTGGTTCGGGTCCACGCGACGACGGTCAGCCGCACCGATTGCGGCGTGCTCCGGGCTCACCCCTTCTTCGCCCGCTTCTTCACGGGACTCCTGCGACCGAAACACACGATACTGGGCATGGATTTCGCCGGCACGGTCGAGGCGGCCGGGGCCGGCGCCGCCTCGTTCAGCCCGGGCGATCGCGTCTTCGGCATGTCGCCGGACGATTCCGGGGCCCATGCGGAATATCTCTGCGTGCCCGAGAAGGGGGCGATCGCCGTCATGCCCGCGGGCGCGGGCTTTGAAGACGCCGTCGCCTGCGAGGGCGCCTGGTACGCGAACAGTTGCCTGACGAAACTCGGCCTCAAGCCCGGCCACAGGATCTTGATCTACGGCGCCTCCCGCGCCATCGGCACAGCGGCGGTGCAGCTCGCGAAATCCTATGGCGCCGTGGTGACGGCGGTGGTCGCGACGCGGCATCTCGACCTCGTCAAATCCCTCGGCGCGGACCGCGCCGTCGACTATACCGCCGAGGATTTCACGGAGATCGGCGAAACCTTCGATTTCGTGTTCGACGCCGTGGGCAAGACGACGTTCTTTCGCTGTCGGCGATTGCTCGGGCCCCGCGGGACCTACGCCGCGACGGATTTCGGGCCCGGGTGGCTGAACCTTCCACTCGCGATCTGGTCCGCGATCACACGGAGCCGCCGGGTGGTCTTTCCCTTGCCGTCCAACGGCGCGGGGTTCCCCGAACTCCTCAAGGCGCGCATGGAGGCGGGCGAGTTCCGCGCGGTCATCGATCGCGAGGTTCCCCTCGAAGAAATCGTCGAAGCCTATCGCTACGTGGAAACGGCGCAAAAGACCGGCATCGTCGTCATCAACGTCACCCCGCCAGAGGAGAACCGAGAGGCGTAGCCTGGGTCAATCGCGAGGGATTACCGCGTCTTGAAGGTCGTGTCGCGCTACCACGCGGTCCAGCCGCCGTCGATGACCAGGCTGGCGCCGGTGATCAGGCGCGCCGCGGGCGAGCACAGGAACACCGCCGCGCCCATCAGGTCGTCGACGCGGCCGATCTCGCCCCACGGGATGCGGCTCAGCACATCCTGGCGGAAGTCCGGATCGGCCAGCATGGGGCGGGTCATCGGCGTTTCGATGAAGGTCGGGCCGATAGCGTTGACGCGAATCCGCGCCTCGACGAGGTCGATCGCCATGGCCTTGGTCAGGCCTTCGATGCCGTGCTTGGTCATGCAGTAAACCGTGCGGTCGGCCGAGCCGACGTGGCCTAGGAGCGTGCGCCGTAGAAGTTTTGATGTTGGGCGATTGGCGCGCGGCCGCCGGAGAGGTTGGATTTTGGCCCGAGTGTGGACATCTGGCCCGCCCGACTCTGGGATGGAAAGCCCGGACCGGAAGGCCGGAACGGAAGAGATTCGCGTTTCATACGCGGTCGATGGGCACTGCGCGCCCCGGAGCAAGTGCGTTGGCAGGCCAGCACCTGCCTCAGCACGTGGCCACCGTCCCCATCCGCTTGATGTTCAACGCCAAGCACACGAGGTCCCACTCGCCGCGCACCTTCGCCAAGCCTCGCAGGCTGAATCGTCGGAATCCGAGCACCTCCTTGATCCACCCGTTCGGCGCCTCCGAGAGCCACTTGCGTTGCGCGTACCGGGCTTTGCCCGCGGGGCTCGCCAGTTTCTCACCCATGCGGTGCGTGGCAGGGAGCCGGGCCGGGTCGACCGCCACCTGGGACTTGCCTTCACGCCCCAGCGCTACGTGCGCGTCGATGCCGCGATCTTCCAGCTCCAACAGATCCGGCTCGTTGCAGTAGCCCGCATCGGCCAGTACCACCGCAGGCTCGACCCCAAACGTCTCGTTGATCTCGTCGAGCATCCCCACCAGCTGACCCTGGTCGCTGGCCTGTGGCCCCACCTGAGTCGCGACGATGATCTGGTGCTCCCCATCGACCGCCATCTGCGCGTTGGAGCACTGCTGGAATCCCTCGCTGCTGGTCTTCATGATCTGGCTCTCGGGATCGGTGAAATTGCTCTGCGCCTTCGGCTCGGGCTCGCCGTAGGCCCGCTTGTAGGGCCGCCCGCCCCGGGGATTGCGGTCCTGCCCAGGCTCGCGCCCGCGCTCATCGTCGCGCCCGCGTTGCGCCGCCTCCAAACGCGCTTTGGCTGCCTGGATCGCCGCCAGGCGCTTCTCCCTGCGTTGCAACTCCTCGGGCAACTCGTCGCCCCGGAAATCCTCGCCCCAACGCTCGTCTTCTTCGGCGTCCACCATCCCCGCCTTCGTCAGCAGCGCCTCGATCTCCGCCTGCAAGCGAGCCGCCTCTTTGCCCATCCGCTCATAGCTCATCGCCTTGCGCTTGCTCGCGTTCGCTCGCACCTTCGTCCCGTCGACCGAGAGCTTGCCGAACCGCGCCAGTCCCATCTCGCGCGCCACCTGCACCACCCCCACAAACAGCTCGCTGAACTCCGCCAGATGTCGGCGGCGGAACTCACATACCGTGCGATGTTGCGGGAAGTTGCCCGCCGCGAGCATCCGAAACGCTACTTCCTCCTCCAGCTTCCTCGCCACCGCGCGCGAGGAGAATGTGCCCGTCGCGTAGGCATAGATCAGCACCTTGACCATCATCGACGGCTCGTAGGGGGCGTTGCGTCGACCGTCCCCCTCGTTGGGCGCATAGAACGCCGTCAAGTCCAGTGCATCGACCACATCGCTGACGTGATGAGCCAGGTGCCCTGGGGGAACCCACTCCTGCAAGTCCAGCGGCAAAAGCAAGGGTTGGTCCGGCTGGTAGGCACGAAACGTGGTCGGCATCTGGAGTTCCCATACGCAACTGGCGTATCGGATCATACTTCCCCCTGCGCAAATCCACCCACAACCCGTCCGCTATCAACTTTGCCGCGCGGACCTTTCTGCAGCGCACGCTCCTAGCTGCGAGGAGATATTGAGGATGGCGCCGCCGCGAGCGCCCTCGCGCATCTTGGCCGCCGCCGCCTGGGCGACGCGAAACGCGGCGCGAACGTTCAGCGTCAGCATGGTTTCGAGGTTCTCGGCGGTGACCTCGAGGAAGGGCTGAGGAATGTTGATGCCGGCGTTGTTGACGAGGATGTCGAGGCGCGACAGCCCGGCGAACAGGTCCCCAAGCTGACCATCGTCGGTGACGTCGCAGACCTCGGCGCTCGCCCGCCGCCCAAGCTTCCGAATGCGCGCGGCCACCCGTTCGAGTTCCTCGCCGGTGCGGCTGACGGAGACGACGTCGGCCCCCGCCTCGGCGAGCGCGATGGCGAGCCCGGCGCCGATGCCGCGCCCCGCGCCGGTGACCAGCGCGGTCAGCCCGTCGAGCCGCATGCTGGGCGTCTTCAGAGTCTCGATCTCGTCGGTGCTCATCGCGACCTCCCGCGCGGGCGTGCGCCGTTGACGTTTTGCGGACTCCGGCCTATGGCTGCGCGCAGCTTAGCGGCGCGAGCGCGGCGATCAAGGCGCGTGCGAAGGGGGCCGGATGGCGCAATATCTCAAGACCGGCATAGCGGCCGAAGCGGCGGCGGCCGAGGAAGTCAAAGTACGTGAGACCGTCGAGACCATACTCGACGAGGTCGCGGCCGGCGGCGATACCGCAGTGCGCGCACTCTCGAAGAAGTTCGACGATTGGTCGCCGGCGAGCTTCAAGCTCGAGCCCGCGGAGGTCGAGGCCTGCGTGGCCGAGATGTCCGATCAAGACATCGAGGACATCCGATTCGCCCAGACCCAGGTCCGCAACTTCGCCGCCGCCCAGCACGAAGCGCTCACCGACGTCGAGGTCGAGACCATGCCCGGCGTCACGCTGGGCCACAAGAACATCCCCGTGGGCGCGGTCGGCTGCTACGTGCCCGGCGGCCGCTACCCCATGGTCGCCTCGGCGCACATGAGCGTGGTCACCGCCCGGGTCGCCGGGGTCGCGCGCATCGCCGCCTGCGCCCCGCCCTACCAGGGTCGGCCCAGCGCCGGCATCGTCACCGCCCTCAGCTTCGGCGGGGCCGACGAGATCTACTGCTTGGGCGGGGTCCAGGCGGTAGCGGCGATGGCGCTCGGTACCGAAACCATCGCGGCCGTCGACATGATCGTCGGACCGGGCAACGCCTATGTCGCCGAGGCCAAGCGCCAATTGTTCGGCCGTGTCGGCATCGACCTTCTGGCTGGGCCCACCGAGACGCTGCTGATCACCGACGAAAGCTGCGATGCGGAGATGGCCGCGACCGACCTCTTGGGACAGGCCGAGCACGGCGTCACCTCGCCGGCCACCCTGATCACCACCTCCGAAAGGCTCGCCCGCGAGACCTTGACCGAGATCGAGCGCCAGCTCGAGGCGCTGCCGACCGCCGCGGTCGCCGGCCAGGCGTGGCGCGATTTCGGCCAGGTCGTCGTCTGCGCCGACAAGGACGAAATGGTCGCCGAGGCGAACCAGATCGCCGCCGAGCACGTCCAAGTCATGACGCGCGATCCCCAGTTCTTCCTCGACAAGCTGGTCAACTACGGCGCGCTGTTCCTGGGCCCCGAGACCAACGTCGCGTTCGGCGACAAAGTAATCGGCACCAACCACACCCTGCCGACCAAACGCGCGGCGCGCTACACCGGCGGCCTATGGGTGGGTAAGTTCGTCAAGACCTGCACCTACCAGCGGGTGAGCCCGGAGGCGAGCGCCACCGTCGGCGCCGTGTGCTCGCGGTTGTGTGCGCTCGAAGGCTTCGCCGGGCATCAGGCGCAGGCCGACCTCCGGGTCCGCCGCTATGGCGACCGCAATCCCTGAGGGCGCGGCCTAGCGATTCACTGATTATTAACCGTGTGCGCTTGAAGTGGCGGCGGAGTCCGGGAATCCGACGAACGCCGCCGCATGTCCTCCGAAGAACTGTTCGGGCTGGCCCTCGCGCATCAGCAAGCGGGGCGCCTCGGTGAGGCCGCCGGGCTCTATGCGCGGATCCTCGAAACCGAGCCCGCCCACCCCATGAGCCTGTTCCACCTTGGGGTGATCTGCAAGATCGGCGGCGATCCCGACCGCGCCGCCGATCTTCTGACCCGGGCGCTGGCGGCCAAGCCGGATCTCGCCGATGCTCGCTTCTCGCTTGGCGTGGTCCGCGATCGCCAGGGCCGGCTGGGCGATGCCAAGTCCGCCTTCGAAGCGGTGGTCGCGCTCGCGCCCGACCACTTCAAGGCACAGTTCGACCTGGGCCTAGCCTACCAGCGCCTGGGGGACGGCGAGCGCGCCTTGGCCGCTTACCGCAACGCGGTCGCCATCGCTCCCGATCATGCCGAGGCCCACTTCCTGCTCGGCACAGCGCTCGCGACCACGGGCGAGACCGCCGCGGCGACCGAGTCTTATCGTAGCACCGCGGCGCTCGACCCCGACGACATTCGCGCGCGCCTCTACCTCGGCAACGCCCTGCAGCTTCTCGGCGAACTGGACGAGGCCGCCGCAGCCTACGAATCCGCGCTGGCGATCAAGCCCGGGCTCATGGAAGCCTCGTGCAACCTAGCCGAGGTCCACGCCAAGCGGGGCGATTTCGCAGCCGCCAAACGCCTCTTCG
This sequence comes from Alphaproteobacteria bacterium, assembly GCA_965219135.1. GTDB lineage: Bacteria > Pseudomonadota > Alphaproteobacteria > VGEJ01 > VGEJ01 > CAYUNL01. Next base: position 221,143 of record CBDCMV010000002.1, read on the forward strand.
CCGCGGCGCGATCGATCCGCGAGACATGCACCGGCGCGCACCTGCACGTCCTTGTGCGATCCGACCGATGGCGACATCGACCATGCCCGCTCGCTCGGTGATCCGAGTTTGCCGGTCGACGTGAGCGTGGCCACGGGACCGGGGCGCGAGTGCGGGGACCGGCAGTTCGCCAAGACCTACTACGCCTGCATCCGTTTCGTCCGCCTGTTCGAGCTCCTCGAGGCCTATCGGCGGCCGATCATGCAGATCGACGTCGATTCCATCGTGCGCCGCGACTTCAGCGAGCTTGTCCGCCAAATCGAGGGCCGCGATGCGGGGATTCTCAATGTCAATGGCCAGCGCGGACCCTTCCGCGATTTCCACGCCGCCTTCATCGCCGTCAATCCCAGCCCCGGCGCACGCGACTATTTCTCGCTGGTGGCGCGCTACGTCACCGCGTTCATCAAGGGCGACGCGCTGACCTGGATGGTCGACCAAAGCGCCCTATATTCGGCCTACCACCACCTCGACCGACGCGGCGCCGCGCCCGACATCGAGCGCCTCGACTTCGACGGTTTCGCGCACTGCGATTTCATCGCGCGCCACTATTTCGGGATGCCGGGAGGAATCGCCCTCGGCTAGGTCGGGCCACCCGCCGCTTAAATGGCCAGGTGTCGCTTGGCCTCGGTGTAGACAACCTCGCTCAAGCCGTGGCTCACTCCCGCCTCGCGCGCGGCTCCGACGAGATAGGCCCAGCGGTACGCTTCGGGCACCTTCATCCGCTCCTCGGCCGCGACGGCCTGGAACTTGAACGCGTGCATCTCGGTGAAGTCGTCACGGCAGACGATCTCCGACATCCGACGCTGCAGCGCGCCCGCGTCGTAGCCCGCCTCGACGTAGGCCTGGGCCAGGGTTTGAACCGCGTGGATACCGTCGCCGGCGACAACGTCGACCACTTGGTGCTTGGCCTCCTCGAAGAAGCGGGCGCCCGGTCGCTCCGCGATCAGATCCGATAGCGCTTTCAGGGTCTCGTCGGGGCTTCGGTTCGGCAGATGGGCGGTCGGTTGACGCACCGGCCACGACAACCGTGATTCGGTCGCACAGACCTCGAGCCCGGTAGGCCAACTCAAGAGCGCGCAAATCTTGTTGTGCAGGCTCACGCCCTCGAGCGAGATCAGGTAGCGTCGCGCGCTGGCCCCGGTCAGGAGGTGGACGTCGAAGGGATTGCCATAGTCGCTCCTCAGGTAGAGGAGCGCGGCGCCGATCGAAAGCGCCTCGCCCGCGCCCTCAAGGGACAGACCCTGGGTCAGCGCCTCCGCCAGCATGTCGGCAATCCCGGCGAAGTCGTCACACGCCCCGAGGCGCTCGCCGAGTGCGCCTATCCTCGGCTCTTGCGCCTCGTCCGCCGCCGCGATTTCCACCTCGTCCAGGCGATAAGCGGCCATCAGGCGCTCGCCGCCGTCGAAGTCCTGGTAGGCGATGAGGCCGCGCTCGATTTCTTGGTTGTCGTAGGTCCCGGCGTCGGGATGGGGAAGCGCACGCACGTTGCTCGCGAGATAGCGGACCACCGGGCGCAGGATGATGGGCGCCCACTCCCAGCCGATGGCATCGAGTGTGCGCGCGGCCAGCACCGGGTAGAGGAAGTAGTGATCGTCGAAGGGGTTGCGCCGGATCGCGGTCGGCAGGATCAGGTCCAACACCGCGGCCGGCGGTCGGGTTTGCAGCAGTCGCAGCAGGATGCGCTCGGCGAGGCTCGGTTTCAACTCGCAGAGCGCCGCCGCGAACTCCCGCGCCAGCGCCTCACCGCCGCCGTTGACCTCGGCCGGTGCGAGCTCCGGCATGATGTAGGGGCCCATGGTCGGCGCGTGAATGTGCTTATTGGCGAGCGCCACCGAATGCACCACCGGCATCATCGCCCAATCGCCTTCGAGGCGCGCCGCGGCGTCGAGCACGGAGAAGGCGCCGCTCACCGGATGAACCGGCCCGCCGTGATGGTCCGAGGGCAGCTCGGACGAACGACTGACGGCGAGCACCGCGGCGGTGACCAGCTCCTTGGCCGAGGCGCCCTCGCGCAGCCGGCCCACGGTCGCGCCGATGATTTCGTCGGGCTCCGTCTCCTCGACGAACCGGACCCGCGCCTCCATCGGCTCGGGCAAACTGACTGGCGTTCGCATGGGCGACACTCTATGCGGGCACGCGAACCTCGTCGAGGATAATCCCGCTTGCTGTCGCTAACACACGATATGACCGGTCTATGTAACAGATGATCTGTCCGGTTTTAGATTTCCTCCAAATCTGGAGGAATCGGATGCGCCGGACGGAGCAGTTGCAGGGACTGAGATTTGATGAAGTTCGAGGATGTCTACGGACGTTGTTATCGGGGTGATTTGAGCCAGGCCGAGGCCTCGGAGATCCTGGGCATGTCGGAGCGGACGTTCTGGCGCTGGCGGGAGCGCGCATCAGGTCCAGTTTCCCCTCGGCCCCCTTTGATTTGGCGATCTGGATGGCGAACGCGCCGGCACTGCCGCCCCCGCCGTTGATCAGCACCTTGTCTCCGGGCCGAACCCTTCCCTTGTCGCGAATCCCCTGCAGCGCGATACACGCCCCTTGCGGCAGGCAAGCGACTTCCTCGTGCGTCATGCCCGCGGGTTTGCGCGTCAAGAGTTTCTCGGGAACCGAAACGAATTCGGCGAAGCCGCCCATGCAGGCCATGATGTCACCGAATACATCATCACCCGGCTGAAGCCGCCTCACGCTTCGACCGACCGCTTCGACACGCCCCGCGACGTCGGAGCCGAGGACGTGGTACTTCGGTTTCAGGAATCCGCGATAGCGGGCGTAGAGCGGCTTTCCCGTCAGGCATTCCCAGTCGGACCCGTTCAACGAAACCGCATGAACCCCGATCAGGACTTCGTCGTCCTTGGGAACGGGCTTCTCCACTTCTTGCAACTCAAGAACGTCGGGAGGCCCGTATTCTCGGTATACGACTGCTTTCACTACTCGACGGTGACCGACTTGGCGAGGTTGCGGGGTTGGTCCACATCGGTGCCCTTGAGCACGGCGGTGTGGTAGGCGAGGAGTTGTACCGGGATCGCATAGAGGATCGGGGCGACGAAAGGGTGTACGGCGGGAAGTTCGATCGAGGCGCGCGCGAGCTCACCCAGCGCCGCGATGCCCTTGGCATCGCTCAGGAAGATCACGCGTCCGCCGCGGGCGATCACCTCCTCCATGTTCGAAGCGGTCTTTTCGAAGAGATCCTCCGAGGGCGCGATGACGATCACCGGCACCGTCTCGTCGATCAGCGCGATGGGTCCATGCTTGAGCTCGCCCGCGGCGAAACCCTCGGCGTGAAGGTAGGAGATTTCCTTCAACTTGAGCGCGCCTTCGAGGGCGATCGGATAGCTCGCGCCGCGGCCGATATAAAGAACATCGCGCGCTTCCACTAATTCGTGGGCGAGCGCCCGCAGGGCCTCGTCGTGGTTGAGCACCTCGGCGGCCCGAGCCGGCACCTCGGCGATGGCGCGGGACAGCGTCGCTTCGTCCTGGCCGCCGATGGCGCCTCGCGCCCGCGCCGTGGCGATCACGGCGCAAGCAAGGGTCACCAGTTGGCAGGTGAACGCCTTGGTCGAGGCGACGCCGACCTCGGGGCCCGCGTGGAGGCCGAGAACGGCGTCGGCTTCGCGGGCGATCGAGCTCTCGGGCACGTTGACGATGGCGGCGGTGTGCTGCCCCTGGGCGCGCGCGAATCGCAGCGCCGCAAGGGTGTCGGCAGTCTCACCCGATTGTGAGATGACGAGCGTGAGCCCGCCCTTCATCATGGGCGCCGCGCGATAGCGGAACTCCGAGGCGATATCCACTTCCACCGCGACCTTGGCGATGCGCTCGAACCAGTACTTCGCCACCAGCGCCGCGTAGTACGAGGTGCCGCAGGCGAGGACCGTGATCCTTGGCACCGCGGCAAGATCGAAGGGCAGCTCGGGCAGCCGGATCGCGCGGTCGACCGGATCGAAGAAGGCGTTCAGCGTCTCGCCGATGACGCTCGGTTGCTCGTGGATCTCCTTGGCCATGTAGTGGCGGTGATTGCCCTTGCCGATCAGCGCCCCCGAATGGGCGGTGGCGCGCACCGGCCGCTCGACCCGCGTGCCCTCGCGGTCGTGAACCACCGCGCCGCTGCGATCGAGCGCTGCGCAATCGCCCTCCTCCAGGTACGAGATGCGTTCGCTCAACGGCGCCAGCGCCAGCGCATCGGAGCCGAGATACATCTCGCCCTCGCCCCAGCCGACGCAGAGCGGACTCCCGCGGCGCGCGCCGATCAGCAGATCGTGCTGGCCGGCGAACACGACCCCGAGCGCAAACGCCCCCTCGAGCCGGGCGAGCGCCGCCTGCGTGGCCTCGAGCGGCGCCATCCCGCACCCCAGATTGTCGCTGATCAGATGGGCGATGACCTCGCTGTCGGTCTCCGTCGCGAAGGCGTGCCCGGCGGCGGTCAGCTCGTCGCGCAGCTCACGGAAGTTCTCGATGATGCCATTGTGCACCACCGCCACGTCCGCGGTCGCGTGGGGGTGGGCGTTGCGTTCGGTGGGAGCGCCGTGGGTGGCCCAGCGGGTGTGGCCGATGCCGATGGCGCCGGGGAGCGGCTCGGCGCTCAGCAGCGCCTCCAGATTGGCGAGCTTGCCTTCCGCACGCCGGCGCTCGATGCCGCCGTTGACCACGGTCGCGACCCCCGCCGAGTCGTAGCCCCGGTACTCGAGCCGCCGCAGGCCCTCGACCAATACCGGGCACACGGGATCGGTGGTGATGGCGCCGATGATTCCGCACATGAGCTAGCGTTTGCCCCGTTTGCGCTTGGCCCAGTCCGCGACGTTGGTCTGTCGCTCGCGGGCAATGCCGAGTGCATCGGTGGGCACGTCCCGGTTGATCGCGCTGCCGGCACCGACGAACGCGCGCGCCCCCACCGCCAGCGGCGAGATGAGCGCGGTGTTCGAGCCGATGAAGGCGTCTTCGCCGATCTCGGTATGCGATTTCGTGACCCCGTCGTCATTGCAGGTAATGGTGCCCGCGCCGATGTTGGCGCGTGCCCCGATATCGGCGTCGCCGAGGTAGCTGAGATGGTTGGCCTTGGCGCCCCGCCCCAGTCGCGCGTTCTTGATTTCGACGAAGTTGCCGACGCGCACCTCGGGGCCGATCTCGGTTCCGGCGCGCAGGCGCGCGAACGGGCCGATGGTCGCGCCAGCCGCGATTCGCGCGCCTTCGACGTGGCTGAAAGCGCGAACGACGGCGCCCTCGCCGACGCTCACGCCGGGGCCGAACACCACATAGGGCTCGACCGTGGCATCGCGCGCGAGTTGCGTGTCGGCGCTCAGGAATACGGTGTCGGGGGCGGCCAACGCCGCGCCGCCCTCGAGGGCGCGGCGGCGCAAGCGGTCCTGCATCGTCGCCTCGGCGAGCGCCAGGTCGGCCCGCGAGTTCACCCCGATCAACTCTTCCGCCGCCGCCTCGGCGAAAGCGCACGTCATACCCCGGCCCCTCGCCACGGCGACCGCGTCGGTCAGGTAGAACTCGCCCCTGGCGTTGTCGGCGCTAAGACCGGCCAGGAGATCGGGCAGGGTCACCGCACGGAGCGCGATGATGCCGGAATTGTACAGGCCAAGCGCCCGGTCCTCGGGCCCGGCATCGCGGTCCTCGACCACCGCCTCGAGCCCGCCTTCTTCGTTCAGGCGCAACCGCCCGTATCCGGTGGGATCGTCGGGCCGCATCGCCAGTACGGTCAGCGCCGGCTCGGCCCCGTTGCGGTGGGCTTCGAGCACGCGCCTGAGGCCGGCGGCGGTAAGCAGCGGTACGTCGCCGCACACGACCAGCACATCGCCTTCGAAGCCGTCGAGCGCAGCAAGCGCGGTGCGCACCGCATCGCCGGTGCCGAGGCGCTCTTTCTGGATGACCACGTCGAGGACCGGAAGGTGGGCCGCCGCCGCTTCGACGACCATATCCATGCCGGGAGCGACGACCACGACGCTACAGTCCGGTTCGAGCGCGGCACCGCTTGCCGCCACGTGGCCGATCATCGGTCGCCCGGCGATGGCGTGCATGACCTTGGGGCGGTCCGAGGCCATCCGCGTCCCCTCGCCTGCGGCAAGGATAACGAGGGCAAGATTTCGCTTGGTCATTACCGATAGAGGGAGCTAAGAACGCCTGCGCCGCGTAAGGCGGCGCGAGACTGCCATAACCCGGAAGCCGCGCCAAGTCACGAATTCCTACCGGATTTTTCAATGGCCCCAACACGCTCGGCGATTATCTTCGACCTCGACGGCACCTTGGTCGACACCGCCCAGGACTTGACTGGGGCGCTGAACGCGGTGCTGAGCCAAGCCGGCCGAGAGCGGATGCCGCTGGCGCGCGTGCGTGACACCGTCGGCGGCGGCGCACGCGGCATGGTCGAGCGCGGCTTCGCCGCGACCGGCGAAGCGCTGGCGGCGGCGGAGATCGATCGTTGGACCGAGGTGTTCTTGCGCCATTATCGCGCCCACTTGAGCGACCTGAGCCGGCCGTTCCCCGGCGTTTGTGAAACCTTGGAGACGCTGGCCGCCGACCAGGCGGTCATGGGCGTCTGCACGAACAAGTCGGTCGGGGACAGTCACCGGCTCTTGCGCGAACTTGGCCTCGAGCGTTTTTTTGGTGCCGTCCTGGGTGGCGACAGCCTGGCGGTGCAAAAACCCGACCCCAAGCACCTGGCGGCCACGATCCTCGCCGTCGGCGGCGAGGCGGCCCACGCGGTCATGGTCGGCGACAGCGATATCGACGTCGCGGCGGCCCACAATCTGGGCGTGCCGGCGATCGCGGTGGCCTATGGTTACGCCCATATTCCCGCCGCCGAACTTGGCGCCGACGCGGTAATCGGGCGCTTCGCCGAGCTGCCCTCGGCGATCGCCGCGCTGCCTTGACAGGCCGGGCGCGCGCACCCTAAATGCGGCACCACGTCCGCGCGGGCCGGTAGCTCAGCGGTAGAGCGCCCGTTTCACATGCGGGAGGTCGCTGGTTCAAACCCAGCCCGGCCCACCATCCCCGCGAAGGGGTGATCCGATGAAGAGCCAGCTGTTCGCAGACGTTCAGATCTTCGACGGCACCGGGAAGAAGTCGTACCCCGGCGAGGTCTTGGTTCAGGGCAGCCGCATCAAGGAGGTGGCCAAGGGGCGGCGAATCGCGCGCGGGGGCAAAAAGGTCATTGACGGTCAGGGCGCGACCCTGATGCCCGGCATGGTGAACTGCCACGGCCATATCAGCTACCCGAACCTGGGCGGACCGCTCCGCGAGATCGGCGAGATCCCACCCGAGGAGCACACGCTGATCTCCGCACACAACGCCAAGACCATGCTCGACCACGGCTTCACCGCCGTCGTCAGCGCCGCCGCGGCCAAACCGAGGCTCGACGTCGTCATCCGCAACGAAATCAACGCTGGGCGAATCCCGGGCCCCGATTGTTGGCCTGCACGCCCCAGTTCAACGCCACCGGCGGACCGTGGGACGCGCGCCAAATGCACCTCGAGCATTCGAGTTTCGAGATCATCGCCGACGGCCCGATCGAGATGCGCCACAAGGTGCGGGAGATGGTTCGCGAGGGGGTCGATTCGGTAAAGCTCGCGATCTCGGGCGACAACTTCTCGCGCGACTTCGCCGCCGAGGACGAGACGACGATGGCCGAGGACGAGATCGCCGCGGCATGCGAAGTCGCGCATTCACGGAATTTGAGGGTGCACGCGCACGCGCGAAGCGACCGCTCGGTCAACCTGTGCATGAAGCACGGCATCGAGATCATCCACCACGCGACCCACGCCTCGGAGCGCACGATCCAGAAGCTCGCCGCGGCCCACGGCCGTTTCTTCGTCTGCCCGGCGCTTGGGGTCGAATACACGACCGCCTACGAATCCCAGGATTGGGGGCTCGACGTCGCCTATCTCGAGGGCGCGGGTTTCGCGCACGAATTCGAGATCGGCTGCGCCACGACGGCCAAGATGTTCGACGCCGGTATTCGGGTGATGCCGTTCGGCGACTACGGCGTGGCGTGGAATCCGCTCGGCACCGACGCCCGCGATCTCGAGCACTTTGTCAACCACATCGGGTTCAGCCCAGCCGAGACCCTCATGATGGCGACAAAGTGGGGCGGCGAATGCTTCGCCGGCACCGGCAAGCCGGCCGAGCTTGGCGAGGTCAAGAAAGGCTACCTTGCCGACCTCGTCCTGGTGGACGGCGATCCGCTCGTCGACATCTCGCTCTTACAGGACCGCGACAATTTCCTCATGATCATGAAGGACGGCGCCTACCACAAGCCGCCCGGGCCGCGTCGCGCGGCTCCCACTAGTCACCTGAATCTAAAGTTCGTGGCATAAGTTTTGATCGGCACGGAGACAGAAGCGTTTGACGGCGGCGAGGATGTCGTCTGCGGATTTGGTCCACCTGAAGGGCTTGGGGTCTTCGTTGTGCTTTTCGATGAAGGCGCGGATGTCGGCTTCGAGCTGGCGGGTCGAGGTGTGCACGCCGCGCTGCAACTGCTTGCGCGTCAGTTCGGCGAACCAGCGTTCGACCTGATTGATCCAGGAAGCGGAGGTCGGCGTGAAATGGATGTGCCAGTGCGCTCGCCGCGCCAGCCAAGCCTTGACCGCCGCGGTCTTGTGGGTGGCGTAGTTGTCCATGACGATGTGGACGTCCAGCCCCTCGGGGACGCACCGGTCGATCTCCTTCAGGAAGTCGAGGAACTCCCTGGCCCGGTGGCGTCTGTAGCACTTGCCGATGACGCGGCCCGTGGCGACATCGAGGGCTGCGAACAGCGAGGTGGTGCCGTGACGCTTGTAGTCGTGTGTGCACCGCTCAGGCATGCCCGGCAGCATCGGCAGGACCGGCTGGCTGCGGTCCAGCGCCTGGATCTGGCTCTTTTCGTCGACACAGAGCACCAGCGCGCGGTCCGGCGGCGAGAGATAGAGGCCTATGATGTCGCGGACCTTGTCCACGAACAGCGGATCGCCCGACAGCTTGAAGGTCTCCGAGCGGTGCGGCTGCACGCTGAAGGCCGCCCATATCCGCCGGATCGTCGTGTGCGACAGTCCGCTCTCCCGGGCCATCGAGCGGATCGACCAGTGGGTCGCGTCGGCCGGCGTCGTCTCCAGCGTCCGCTCGATGACCTCGGCCACCTGTTCGTCCGTGAGCGTCCGCGGCCGTCCCGGCCGAGGCTCATCCGACAGCCCCTCGATGCGCTCCTTCAGGAAGCGGCGGCGCCACTTGCCGACCGTGTGCTCGTGCACGCCGAGTTCGGCTGCCACCGCCTTGTTCGTCAGGCCGTGTGCGCAGCCCAGGATCATGCGGCAGCGATCGGAGATCGAGCGCGCGACCCGGCGGCGTCGAACCTGACGCTCAAGATACGACCGTTCTTCATCGCTCAGAAGCAGGACCGCCATCGGCCGGCCAATGCTACGGGCCATCGGAAAGACCTCCAAAATCCAACTCCGATGGTTAGTATGTTATGCTACTAACTTCAGTTTCGGGTGACTAGGGTCGCCGCTGCGGAATAGGCGTTCCCGACCGGGGCGCCAAAGCCGCCGCCACTCGAACGGCGGGGGCTAGCAAAATGAAAGAGCCGCTACCCTTTTTCTTCCGCCATCTGTTCGGATTCGTCCCCATCGCCTTTCTGGTATGGCACGGCGGCGGCCTATGGGCTCTGCGCACCGAAAAACTGCTCGCCCAAGTCCTACGCGCGGGTCTTCTTTTCACGGCACTGCTGACGTTCTTTACGGCCCTTCGCGGTCTGCCGCTCGCCGATGCCATCGCGGTCGGCTACACCGCACCGCTCTTCGTGACCGCCCTCGCCGGCCCGATCCTGGGGGAAACGGTCGGCCCACGACGATGGGTGGCGGTGGTCGTCGGCTTCGTCGGCGCGCTCATCATGGTACGTCCTGGAACCGAGGCCTTTCAGCCCGAAGCGCTTCTCGTTCTGCTCTCGGCGCTATCGTTCGCGCTCGCCATGCTGCTCACGCGGAGGATGGCGCGGACCGAGACCAGTGTCGCGATGGTGACGTATACCTCGCTCTTCGCCGGGACGGCGTGCGTGCCGTTTTCTCGGCTGGATTCTGTGGCAGGAAGCGCCTGAGCCCGCGATATGGATCGGTGCCGCCATCATCGCGTTATCGGGGATCTACATCACCCACCGCGAAACCCTGCGCCGCCGCCCGGCGCGCTGACCCCAAAGCGGCCGGGCTACACGCCCCACGCGCCGAGAATGGCGCCCTTGACCACCAGCGCGATCAAATAGTGTCCGCCGGTGATGGCGTGGCTCATGAGCTTGCGTCCCTCGAACAGAAAAACCATCCCCACGATCGGGACCGCCAGACCGATCCATAGCAAGAGCCCGACCAGCGCGCCCCCGCCCAGGGTGTGCGCATCCGCCCAGCCGATCGTCGCCGCGAGGATGGTCGCGAACAGAAACGTCAGGACCGCCGCGACAACGTACATCATGGGCTGACCGGCACCGCGCAGCTCCTCTTCGGTCTTGCCGATCGTCTTCATCCACGCGCGGCCGACCACCTGCGGCATGTAGTAGACGGCTCCGATCACCATCCCGACGATCGTCGCGACCACGACAGCGATGTAGTTCACGTCCCATTCAACGGACATCGTGTCTCCTCTCTTGCAGGGCTCACGGGGGAATACCGAGCATCGACTGGGCGGCGTCCTCGAGCCATTGCCACAGATACTCGGCGTACGAGCGATCGACGTAAAGGTCGAACGCCGGTTCGTCGGCGGTTTGGTGGATGAGGACGACGGCCTTGGCGAGGCTCGCGCGAGCGCAGCGCCCCGTGGTGAAGGCGCGCGGGTGCAGGTCGAGGCTCATTCCCTTGGCGAGCACGCTCGGCGCGTTGACGCCGGATATGGTGATAACGGCCAAGCTCTCGCTCACGTCGGTTACGGCGGCTTCGTGTTCCCTGAGCGCGGCGCGCAGGTTGGCAGCGGTCTCGGCCTCGGCACCCGGAGGCGTGAGGACGAGCCATTCATCGGGTCCGATCCACAGCGCGGTTTGTCCGTCGGCTTGGGCGGCGGCCCCGGACTCGGTTGACGGGCGCACCTCGAGCGAGGCCGCGACCGCGTCGAGGAAGGCGGGTTCGGGATCGCCACGCAGGTTGATCTTGCCGCTAAACCGTTGCTCGGCCAGGCGCACCGCGGCCCCGCCGATCGGCTCGGCGCCACGTGCCGCGAGATGGAGATGGTCGAGCGGACTTTGCCGTTGGTACTCCTCAGCCACGAAGCCGCGCTCCTTCGACGTCGTAGAACACCGGCTCGGTGACCGTGGCCCGCACCACCTTTTGGGGTGTCCACACGTTCACCGTCTCGCCTTTGCGCGAGAGTCCACCTTTGAGAAGTGCGAGTGCGATCGAGCGCCCAACCCGGGGGCCGAAATAACTCGACGAGACGTGGCCTTCCATCGGCATCGGCGGGGCGGCGCGCACCTCGCTAACGATATGCGCGCCCTCGGGCAGCACCTCGTTCCCATCCTCCGTCAGCAGGCCGACCAATTGCTTGCGGTCGGACTTGACCATGTCGGAGCGGACGAGCGAGCGCTTGCCCAGGAAATCCTTCTTCTTCGTGCTGACGATCCAGTCCATGCCGAGGTCGGCGGGAACGACAGTACCGTCGGTCTCATCGCCGACGATGATCAGGCCCTTCTCCGCCCTGAGCACGTGCATGGCCTCGGTCCCGTAGGGCGTAATTTCGTACTTCTCGCCCGCAGTCATCAGGGTCTGCCACAACGCCAGGCCATAGCTTGCCGCGACGTTGATCTCGTACGAGAGTTCGCCCGAGAAGCTGATGCGGAAGATGCGCGCGGGAATGTCGGCGACCGTGCCCTCGCGGACCGCCATGAAGGGAAACGCCTCGTTCGACAGGTCGACGTCGTCGCAGACCTCGGCTAGGAGCGCGCGGGCGTTCGGCCCGGCAAGCCCGAGTACGGCGTACTGGCTGACGACGTTGGTGATCCACACCTTTAGATCCAGCCACTCGCACTGCAACCACTCCTCGATCCACGATTGCACGTGAGCGGCGCCGCCCGAGGTCGTGCTCATCACGAAGTGGTTCTGCCCCAGCCGGGCGCTTACGCCGTCGTCGAAGATCATGCCGTTCTCGCCCAGCATCAGGCCGTAGCGGCAACGCCCGATCTCGAGCCGGTTCCACGCGTTGGTGTACACGCGATTCAACAGCTCGACCGCGTCGGGACCCTGGATGTCCAGCTTGCCAAGCGTCGAGGCATCGACGATGCCCAGAGATTTGCCCACCGCCCGGCACTCGCGGTCGACGGCTGCCGCGCTGTCTTCGCCCGACCGCGGATAGCAATACGGCCGCTTCCAGAGGCCGACGTTCTCGAACACCGCGCCCGCGGTTTCGTGCCACTCGTGCATCGGCGTTTTGCGGACCGGATCGAACAGGTCGCCGGCGTCGCGCCCAGCCAGCGCCCCATAGCTCACCGGCGTATAGGGCGGGCGGAAGGTGGTGTGACCGAGTTCGCCCATATCGGCGCCGGTGGCGCGGGCGAGGACGGCCAGAGCGTTGACGTTGCTGCTCTTGCCTTGGTCGGTGCCCATGCCGGTCGTGGTGTAGCGCTTGAGGTGTTCGACCGATAGGTAGCCTTCGCGCACCGCGAGCGCGATGTCGGCCACGGTGACGTCGTTTTGCAGATCGACGAAACGCTTGGCACGGGGCGCCGCCGGCGGCGGCGGAATCTCCCACAACGGCCGCACCCCCTCCACCTCGGGCTCGGCAGCGCTTGGCGCGGCGCCGTTCGCGCCATCGCCGAAGCCTGCCGCCTGCGCGGCCTCGCCGCCTGCCGCCTGGCCTTGGCGGAGGCACGCCCCCAGCGTAGCCGCCCCGGCGGCGGCTCCCGCCGAGCGCTCCGCCTGGACCGAGGCACCGGGCACGATCGAGAAGGTCTCGGCGTCATAGCGGGTTTGGCCCCGCGACTGCGAGAACAGGTGCACTGAGGGGCTCCAGCCGCCCGAGACACAAACGTGATCGCAACGCAGGCGCCGGGGCGCGCCCGACCAGCCCTCGCCGGTCGCATCGAGCCGGGCGATGTCGACCGCGCGCACGGCCTTGGCGCCGCGGGTCGCGCAAACCGCGTGCCCGGCGTGAACGGCGAGCCCGGCGGCGCCCGCCGCCTCGACGGCCGGGCCCTTGGGATCGGCGCGGACATCGACGATGGCGGCGACCTCCACGCCGCTCGCGTGGAGCTCCAGCGCCGCGGCGTAGGCGCCGTCGTTATTCGTGAATACCACCGCGCGCCGCCCGGCACGCACGCCGTAACGGTTGAGATAGGTGCGGGCCGCCCCGGCCAGCATCACGCCGGGACGGTCGTTTCCCGCGAACACCAACGGACGCTCGTGGGCGCCGGTGGCCAGCACGACTTCCTTGGCGCGCACCCGCCACATTCGATGACGTGGGGCACCGGTCGGCGCAGCGGCTGGCCCCAGATGGTCGGTGACCCGCTGCGCGATGGCCAGGAAGTTGTGGTCGTAGTAACCGAACACGGTGGCGCGGTCGAGCACCCGCACCTGGTCGAGATCACCCAGCTCCGCGGCGGCCGCGGCCACCCACTCGAGCGCGGGCTTGCCGTCGATCTCTTCGCGCGTGCCCAACAACGAGCCGCCGAGCTCGTTCTGCTCGTCGGCCAGGATGACTCGTGCGCCGGTTCGACCGGCCGCGAGTGCCGCCGCCAGCCCCGCCGGACCGCCCCCCACCACCAACACGTCGCAGTGGGCATGCAATTTCTCGTAGACGTCGGGATCGGGCTCGGTGGGCGCGGACCCGAGCCCCGCCATCCAGCGGATGAAGAACTCGTAGCGGCGCCAAAAGCCGCGCGGCCACATGAAGGTCTTGTAGTAAAAACCGGCGGGGAAGAGAAAGCCGAGAAGGCTCGACCACGCGCCGAGGTCGAAGCGCACGCTGGGCCAGCAGTTTTGCGAGCGGGCGACGAGGCCTTCGTGGATCTCGATCTGGGTGGCGCGGGTATTGGGCTCGGCGCGGGCGCCGGTGCCCAGCCGGACGATGGCATTCGGCTCGGTCGAATCCGATGAGACGATGCCGCGCGGACGGTGATACTTGAAGCTCCGTCCCACCAGCCGGACGCCGTTGGCCAACAGCGCCGAGGCCAGTGTGTCCCCCATGTATCCAGTGAGGCGGCGGCCGTCGTAGGTAAAGCCGGCCGCGGCGGTACGGTCGATGCGCCCGCCCTCGAGCGCACGAAATGGCTGCGCGCTCATAGCCTGGTTATCAGCAATCTATTTGTAGAAGTCGACGTCGCCCCGCGCGCTCGGCTCAATAAGGTCGAGGCAGTCGCCGCCGCCGGGCGCCGGCGGAGCGCACGCGGCGACATCGTTGAGGAGCACCTTGGCCAGACCGGGGCAGGATAGGTCGGGCACGTCGAAGTACCGGACGACCGTCTTCTGCGGCCTGATTTTCAAGAAATCGACCGTCGCGTCCGTGATCACACCCCCTTGAGCATCGAAGAACGCCAGCTGAAGCCGGAACTCGGAGAATGCCGTGTCCGATTGGTTATTGAGCACGAACGAAAGGCGGCACACCTCACCCTTGGCCGCAACTTTGTTGAGCTCAAGCATGATGCCGTCCTCGCCCGCCGCGGGCCCCGCGACGAGCGCCAGCGCAGCAAACGCGGCCGCGAACACTACTCCCCTGCCACTCTGCATGCCTTTCCCCCCGATGACATTCTTGCTGGCGTGGGCGAGCCGCCCGCGCCAATGCGCGACAGTATAGCGGCTCAAACGACCACTCCCATCACAAATTGCCAGGCCCCGTTCAGGCGGCGCGGACCAGGACAACGACCGTTACGTTGTCGCGGCCACCGCGGTCGAGCGCCGCTCGGACAAGCCCCGCGGCGGCCGCCGCCGGATCGCTGAACGAATCCGCGAGCAGTCCTTCTATCAGCGCGTCGGGGACCATCTCGCTGAGGCCGTCGGAGCACAGCAGCACCATGCCCGCTTCGCGCAAGTCGATCGTGGCGAGGACCGGCGCGATCTCAACGTCGGTTCCGAGCGCTTGGGTAAGCGAGTTCCAGCCCCGCGAGGATCGCGCCTCGTCGACCGACATCGTGCCCTGGCGGACCATGTCCATGCCCACCGTTTGGTCCTCGGTAACCTGGACCAGGGCGCCACCCCTCGCGAGATACACGCGGCTGTCGCCGACCTGAGCGACGGTCGCCGTATCTGGCTCGTCGAGGACGAGGGCGGACAGGGTCGTTCCCATGCCGTACAGGGCGGGGTCGTCCTGTGCGGTGTCAAGGACGACCGTGTTGGACCGTGCGATCGCTTCCTCCAGCGCCGCACCCTCGCCAAGCGCCGCCACCAGGGTATCGCAGGCGAGCCGGCTCGCAACATCACCACCTTGGTGACCGCCGAGCCCGTCGGCGACCGCGTAGAGCCCGAGATCGTGCTCGACGACAAAACAGTCTTCGTTGCGCGCTCGAACCGAGCCGATATCGCTCAAGCCGGCCGCGTGCCAGTCCACCTGCGGAGTCAGGGCGCGGGGGTCCGCAGCGCGCGGCATCATTTTCCGCTGGACGCGTCGGCCGCGGCGCGGCGATGCTCGCGCATGTGCGCGGTCCAGCTCTGCGCCTCGATGAAGACCCGCCCGACCGCGGGAAAATCCTCCTTGATCTGCCGTTCGAGCCGCGAAACCGCCGCTTCGACTTCGGAAGAATCGAGCTTGTCATCGAAATCGATGCTCAGGTTCAGCAGCACGTCCTCGGGCCCGAGGTGCATGGTCAGCACCTCGTTGGTGCGCAAGATCCCGGGCTCGGCCGCGACGATGGCGCGGACCCCGCGAACCACGACCGCGCTTGCGCCCTCGCCGATCAGCAGACCCTTCGATTCGTAGGCGAGCACCAGCGCCGTCGCCGCCAGGATCACCCCGATCACCATCGAGGCGACCGCGTCCAGCACCGGTGCATCGAGTGCGTCAGCCAGTGCGATCCCGACCAGCGCTGCGATGAGCCCGAGCATGGCGGCGGTATCCTCGAACAGCACCGTGAAAATGGTCGGGTCTTTGCTACGCCGCACCGCCTCGAGATAGCCGAGCTCGCCCTTGGTCGCACGAAACTCGCGAAAGGCAGCCCACCACGAGCCGGATTCGAAAACGATCGCAACACCGAGGACGATGTAGTTGATGAAGGGATCGCTCACGGGGTGAGGATCGCCGAGCTTGTCCAGACCCTCGTAGAAAGAGATACCACCCCCCAGCGCGAAGATCATGATGGCGACGACGAAGGTCCAGAAATAGACCTCCATGCCATAGCCGAAGGGGTGTGCCGCGTCGGCCGGCCGGCGAGCCCGCCATAGCCCAAAGAGAAGGAGAAGCTGGTTGCCGGTATCGACGACCGAGTGAACGGCCTCGCTCAGCATCGCCGAGGAGCCGGTGAACGAGGCGGCGCCGAACTTGGTCACCGCGATCAGCGAGTTGCCGATCAGTGCGGCATAGATTACGCGCTTCGAGGAATGCGCCGCCATGGCCGGCTAGTATGCCACAATTGCCATGTGGGGTCGGAGATGCACGGAGGGTTGATGCCGCTTGGTCCGCCACGGCTTCGTCTAGAGGGCCGGTGACCTCGTTCACTTCGCTCGTGTGGGTAATCGCCGCGAGTGTGGTCGCGGTGCCACTGATCTCGACCGTCGTGTGGCCCCTTGCTCAAGAGATTGTGCGCAGACGGACAAAGCCGATGCGGTCGCAGGACAGAGCGGCGGCCAGCTATGTGGGGCCGTGGCCGGACCCACCGCCCAGCGTCGTCGAGCCGGCGGGAATTGACGTGGCGCGCGCCGAGGCCAGTAGCGAGGCGTCGGCGCTCAATAGACTCCGCGAGCACGTTGACGCTCACCCGGACGAGGCCTGTGCCATCTTGCGCAACTGGCTAAACGCCGCGTGACCGCCGTTTCGCCAGGGCGCCGGGGAGGAGGGACGAATGAACCGTGATCCGAGGTACGACATCCTCTTCGAGCGAGTGCCGATCGGCCCGGTCACCGCGAAGAACCGCTTCTACCAGGTGCCGCACTGCAACGGCATGGGGTTCAAGTGGCCGCAATCCCACGCCAAGATGCGCGAGGTCAAGGCTGAAGGCGGCTGGGCGGTCATCTGCACCGAAGAGTGCATGATCCACCCGACGTCGGACGGCACGCCATACCCCCAAGGTCGGCTGTGGGACGAGGGCGACATCGAACTGCTGGCGCTGTTCGCCGATGGGGTCCACCGACACGGCGCACTCGCCGGAGTCGAGTTGGTGCACCACGGCCAAGCCATCCCCAACCTTTTCACGCGCGATTACCCCCTCGCGCCCAACGATTCCGTCAACCGTCACAACGACCCGGTACAGGCTCGGGCCATGGACAAGGCGGACATCCGCGCGTTTCGCGAGTGGCACCGCAAGGCGGCGCTGCGGGCCAAACGCGCGGATATCGATTTGGTGTACGTTTACGCCGCCCACGACCTGGCACTACCCCAGCATTTCTTGTCGCGACGCCGCAACTCGCGCAGTGACGAGTATGGGGGCAGCCTCGAGAATCGCGCGCGGCTCCTGCGCGAGCTCATCGAAGACACCAAGGACGCCGTGGGCGACCGGTGCGGCGTCGTGGTCCGCTTCGCGGTCGACGAGACGGCGGGACCGGACGGCATCACCGCCGATGTCGAAGGGCCTGAAGTCATCGAGATGCTGGGTGAGCTTCCCGACCTGTGGGACGTCAACATCAGCGATTTCGCCGAGGACGCGCCGACGTCGCAGTTCCAGACCGAGGGTCACCAAGAGCCCTACGTCGCGTTCGTCAAATCGCTGACGACGAAGCCTGTGGTCGGGGTCGGCTGGTTCACCTCGCCCGACACCATGGTTTCGCAAATACGCCGCGGCGTTCTCGACATGATCGGCTGCGCCCGCCCCTCGATCGCCGATCCTTTTCTGCCGAGGAAGATCGAGGAAGGGCGCATCGACGATATTCGCGAGTGCATCGCCTGCAACATCTGTGTCGGCTGGGGCGTCGAGCGCGGCGTCCCGATGCGCTGCACCCAGAACCCTAGCGTCGGCGAGGAATGGCGCCGCGGCTGGCATCCCGAGCGCATCGCCGCCAAGGGCTCGAACGCATCGGTGCTCGTTGTCGGGGCCGGACCGGCGGGCCTGGAAGCGGCGCGCGCGCTCGGCCAGCGCGGGTACACCGTCACGCTTGCCGAGGCCGAGAAGGAGCTCGGCGGCCGGGTCACCCGCGAGAGCCGGCTTCCCGGGCTCGCGCCATGGGCCAGGGCACGCGATTGGCGGGTGGGACAGATCCAGCGAATGCCCAACGTCGAAGTCTTCCCCAGCAGTCCCATGACCCCAACCGACGCTTTCGAATTGGGCCTCGATCACGTCATGATCGCGACCGGCGCGACGTGGCGAGGCGACGGCGTCGGGCGGCTCAACACCAAGCCGATCCCCGGTTCGGACCGCGAGCACGTGTTCACACCCGAGGCGGTGATGCGCGGCGACGACATTCCCGATCCCGTCGTCATTTTCGACGACGATCACTATTACCTCGGCTGTGTGCTGGCCGAAGAGTTGCGACGAAGTGGCCACAAGGTCACGCTGCTCACTCCGGCCGCCGACGTCGCGAACTGGACCCACCTGATTTATCAGCAGGCCCACATGCAAACCCGGCTCATGGAGCTTGGCGTGAAGATCGTCCCTCACCGCAACCTGGCGAGCATCGGCCGGGGCCGAGTGATGACGGCTTGCGTCTTCACCGGTCGCCGCCGACCGCTAACGGCCGGCGCAGTGGTAATGGTGACGGCACGCCTGCCGCAGCGGAGTCTCTATGATGCGCTCTGTGCGGACCAAGGCGCACTGGCCGACGCGGGGATCAAGTCGGTCCGCCGTATCGGCGATTGTCATTGCCCGGGGATCATCGCCGCGGCCGTGTTCGACGGCCACGCCGCGGCGCAGGCCCTGGATTCACCACCCCCCTCGGATGTTCCCTTTCGCCGCGAGCGGATTGCGATTGAGGCACCCGCATGAAGGGGCCGCGCGTGCATCGTGCGCGGTCACTCCGCCTCGGGGTTGGTCCGGTATTTACCCGAGAGCAGGAAATCCCATACGCCGTAAGCGGTAATTCCGACGGCGAAGTAGAGCCAGATTTCTTCTTGCCCGACGAGGAACTCGAAGGCGACCCAGCACGCGCACACGAAGAGAACCGATAGTCGGCGGTAGAGGGGTACGAGCCAGGGATGGGCTTTCATGGCGTGGCAAGTCTAGCATGGCGAATTGTGGTCGCGCGAGCGCGGCGGGCGCCTGACGGCGAATGATCGCCGCCCGCGCCGACGTCGTCGGAAGCCTGCTGCGGCCGCGCGGGCTGCTTGCGGCGCGCGAGAACCTGGCCGCGCGGCGCATTGGCGAGGCCGAGTTCAAGGCCGCGGAGGATCGCGCGGTCGATGACGCGGTAGCGCTTCAAGAACAGGCGGGGCTCGAGGTATTGAGCGACGGCGAGATGCGCCGCCTCTCCTTCCAGAGCCAGATGACCGAGGCCGTCGAGGGATTTGGCGCCTGGGACCTCGAAGCATTCTTGTGGGGCGATTGGTTTGGCGATGAAGCGGTCGCCGACCGGCGAACCGAACGTCCGCCAGCGCTTGGCGTCGTCGCGCCGCTCCGGCGCAAGCGCCATTTGTGCGCCGAGGAGTTTACGTATCTGCGGGCGCGCACCTCGCGCACGCCGAAGATCAACCTTCCAAGCCCGGGCCTGTTCGCGAACTTCTACGACCCGGAGCGCTCGGCGGCGGCGTATCCGACCTTCGACGGATTCATGTCGGCGGTGACCGAGATCCTTCGCGACGAGGTGGCGGAACTGGTGCGGCTCGGGGCCCGTTACATCCAAATCGACGCCCCCCACTACCCCCTATTCATCGACCCGGGCATGCGCCGATTCTACGAATCGCGCGGCTGGGACATGGTGCGCTGGCTGGACGAAGGGATCGCGCTCGACAACGCCCTCATGGAGGGGTTCGGTAGCGTCACCTTCGGTTTTCACCTCTGCCGCGGCAACCAAGGAAGCCGCTGGCTGGTCGCCGGTGACTACGATGCGATCGCCGCCCCCATCTTCAAACGCACGCGTGCCCAGCGCCTTTTGTTGGAGTACGACGACGAGCGCTCCGGCTCCTTCGCCCCGCTTGCCGAAGTGCCCGAAGACAAGACCGTCGTCCTCGGCCTGATCACGACCAAGCGCGGCGCGCTCGAAGATCCCGAGGATTTGGTGCGCCGAATCCGCGAGGCCGCCCGATACATGCCCATGGAGCGCTTGGCCATCAGCCCCCAGTGCGGATTTGCCACATCGGTGATCGGCAACAACCTGAAGCCCGGGGAGCAGCGTCGCAAGCTCGACCTTCTGTGCGCAACCGCGCGCGAAGTCTGGGGCTGAATCCAGGAATGACCGACACGGCCGGGGTGGCGACCTACCGCGATCGGGCGGGCACGATCCTCGCCCTCGGCCTACCCATCGTCGGCGGAATGATCTCGCAAAACGTGCTCAACCTCGTCGATACCGCGATGGTCGGGGTGCTGGGTCCGACCGCGTTGGCCGCGGTCGGCATTGGCTCGTTCACCAACTTCATGGCCATCGCGCTGGTGATGGGCATGTCCTCGAGCGTCCAAGCGATGGCCGCCCGGCGCAAGGGCGAGGGGCGCGAGGACGAGACCGCGGTGCCGTTGAACGGCGGGCTGCTGCTGGCGGTTGTCATGGGGCTACCGATTCTCATCGTCTTCTTTGTCTTCGGACCCTCGCTCCTGCCTTTCGTAAACGGCGATCCCGCGGTACTTGCCGAGAGCGTTCCCTATTTCCAGGCCCGGCTCTGTGCGGTCTTCGCGGTGGGCATGAACTTCGCCTTCCGCGGCTATTGGAACGGCGTCAGCATGTCCCGCATCTACCTCCAGGCGCTGTTGATCATGCACAGCGCGAACGTGGTGCTGAACTACATCCTGATCTTCGGCGCCTTGGGTATCCCCCCGTTGGGCACGTTTGGCGCCGGAATCGGCAGCACGCTCGCCACCTATATCGGTACCGGCGTGTACGTGTTTCTCGGCTTCCGGCATGCGCGGCGAGCCGGGTTCCTGCGCGCGATACCAGGCGCCGCGACCATGCTGACGATGGTCCGGCTTGCGCTGCCTTCGGCGCTACAACAGTTCATGTTCGCGGCTGGAATCACCTCGTTGTTCTGGATCATCGGCCAAGTCGGCACCGCCGAGGTCGCGGCCTCGAACGTGCTGGTGAACCTGTTGCTGGTAGGCTTCCTGCCCGGCTTGGGCCTTGGCCTCGCCGCGGCCTCGCTGGTCGGTCAGGCGCTCGGGCGCGGCGATGGGGCCGAGGCCCAGCGCTGGGGCTGGGACGTGGTCAAGCTGGCGGCGCTGGTCATGGCGATGATTGGGCTTCCCGCCCTGGTCGTCCCGGATGTCGTGCTGGCGGGGTTTATTCACGAGCCTGACGTGGTCGCGATCGCACGCGGACCCCTGCGGCTGTTGGGTGCCGCGATGGCCATCGACGCGGTGGGGCTGGTGCTGATGAACGCGCTTCTCGGGGCCGGCGCCGCCCGCCAGGTGATGGTGGTGACGGTATCGCTGCAATGGCTGCTCGGCTTGCCGCTCACCTGGCTGTTCGGCCCCTACCTCGGGTTCGGCTTGTTGGGCATTTGGGGTTGCCAGTTCGGTTATCGGGCGGTCCAGGCGGCGGTACTAAGTCATCTCTGGCGGCGCGGCCGGTGGGCGGCGATCCGGGTCTAGCGCTCACCGCCCGGCAACGAAGTCGGCCGCCGCAGCAATCGCTTCGTCCCAGTTTTGCGTTTCGGTTCGGCCCGAAGCCTTACGTGGCTTAAAGCCATGGTCGCCGTCCACCATCCAGCGGACCGCGATGGCGGGCGAAAGCGCGTAGCCCGCGACTTCGGCTTGGTTGCCCAGGGAATCGCGGGCGCCCTGCACGATCAGCGCCGGCGTGCGGAGGGTCGACAGGTGCTCGGTGCGCAGCTTCTCGGGGCGACCCGGCGGGTGGAAGGGATAGCCAAGGCACAGCACACCAGCCACCGCCGCCTCATCGGCGACCATGCTGGCGATCCGGCCGCCCAACGATTTACCGCCGATCACCAGTCGCGAGGCGCCCAGGGTCTCGATCACCGCCAGCCATGTTTCGCGCAAAACCCGCGGTGAATCCGGGCCGCGCCGGCGACCCTCCCGGCGCCCCGCCATATAGGGAAACTCAAACCGCGCGACGCGGTGACCGCGCGCCGCCAGACCTTCGGCGAAGGCGGCCATGAAGGGGCTATCCATGGGCGCCCCGGCACCGTGGGCGAGCGCCACCGTCCGCGCCGCACCCTTCGGACCATCGAACAAGAACTCGGTCATTGGCTGTCACTGGGCAGTGGGCGCGGCGGCGGTCACGATTGCGTAAGGGCGCTTGCCGGCGCCGCAGGACCGCATCATATCGCCGCCAGGGCCCATGGGTTAGACTTGAGCGGTGGATTCCTTGATCCTCGACAACGAGAGCTCGATCCGGCTCGGCTTCTTCCTTGGCGTGCTGGCGGCGATGGCGGTTTGGGAGCTGGCGGCGCCGCGCCGCCGGCTGGTCGCGTCGCGACCGCTGCGCTGGCTGTCGAACCTCGCGGTCGTGATCCTCGGCACCGCGTTGTTGCGGTTGATCTTTCCGGTCCTCGCCGTCGGCGTGGCCGTGCTCGCCGAGTCCCGTGGATGGGGGCTCTTGAATGCGCTCGAGGTTGCGCCGTGGCTCGCGTTCGTCGCCTCGGTTCTCGTGCTCGACCTCGCGATTTACCTGCAGCACGTCGTTTTCCACGCCGTCCCCATCCTGTGGCGGCTGCACATGATGCACCATGCCGACCGCGACTTCGACGTCACCACCGGGGTCCGCTTCCACCCCTTCGAGGCAGTGCTGTCGATGGTCATCAAACTTGGCGTGATCGCCGCGCTGGGCCCGCCCGCGGCGGCGGTCGTCGTCTTCGAGGTCGTCCTTAGCGCGACCTCGCTGTTCAACCACGGCAACGTGCGCATGCTCGGCGGGCTCGACCGTGTCCTCAGACTGCTGGTGGTCACCCCGGAGATGCATCGTGTGCACCACTCGGTTCGCCCCCACGAGACCAACTCGAATTTCGGATTCAACCTGCCGTGGTGGGACCGCTTGTTCAGTACCTACCGGGCCCAGCCAGCGGATGGTCATCAGGACATGACGATCGGGCTTAGCCAGTTCCAGGAGCGCGGGCCCGAGAACCTGTGGTGGATGCTGGTCCTGCCGTTTCGGGGCGAAACCGGAGGCTATCCCATCAATCGAAGGGGTGCCGGTTGATGAGCCGCAAAGCGGTACTTCGGCTCATGTTGTTGGCCGTCGTTGCGGCCGGCGTAGCCTGGGTGATCGTCAACTGTGACGCCTTGGATGTCGCGGCGCTGGAAGACTGGGTGCTCGGCTTCGGAATTTGGGCGCCGCTCGTTTTCGTCGTGCTCTATGCCGCGGCGGCGCCGCTGTTCGCGCCGGGTTCGGCGCTAACCTTGGCCGGCGGCGTCCTCTTCGGTCCGGTGTGGGGCTCGGTCTATAGCTTGGCTGGCGCCACCGCGGGCGCGACGCTCGCTTTTTTGATCGCGCGCTACGTCGCCGCCGATTGGGTTGCGGCCCGGGCCAAGGGCATCCTCGCCCGGGTCATCGCCGGAATCGAGGCCGAAGGCTGGCGTTTCGTGGTTTTCGTTCGCTTGGTGCCACTGTTCCCCTACAACCTCTTGAACTATGCGCTCGGCGCAACCCGCATCAAGCTCTCGCATTACGTCATCGCCTCGTTCCTAGCCATGGCGCCGGGCGGCGTCGCCTACACCTATCTCGGTTATGCCGGCCGCGAGATTGCTGGCGGTAGCGCCGACTGGGTCAATACTGCGCTCATCGCGATTGCCGCGGTGGCCGCGGTCACCTTCATTCCCTTGGCGATCCGCCGCTGGCGTCTCATGCGCATGTCCGGCGACGGGTCAGCCGATTCCGCAACTTAGGGCTTGGGCGCGGCGAAGCCTTGAGGGTAATCTCGGCGCAAGTATCGCCGTCGGGGAGAATGATCAAATGACCGCCGCCGCCGAAACCGCGCTCGCGCATTCCCGGAAATTGTGCGCCGGCGCCAAGAGCGATTCGCCTGATCTCGAGGTGTCCGCACCCTATGACGGGGCGCCGATCGCCACGGTCGCCACCGCCGATTCCGGCACGGTCGAGGCCGCGCTTGCCGCGGCCTATGCCCTCTTCCGCGACCGAGACGCGTGGCTGTCGCCCGGCCGCCGCACCGAGATTCTCGAGCGGGCGGCCGCCATCATGCACGAGCGGGCCGAGGCGCTGGCCGTGGAGGCCGCGCGCGAAGGCGGCAAGCCGCTAATCGATTCGCGGGTCGAGGTGGCCCGCGCCATCGACGGCGTCAAGCTCTGCGTCGAGGCGCTGCGCACCCAGGCCGGGGTCGAGATTCCGATGAATCTCAACGCGGCGTCGGCGAATCGCCTTGCCTTCACCAGCTTCGAGCCGATCGGGGTCGTGGTCGCGGTGAGCGCATTCAACCACCCGCTGAATCTCATCGTCCATCAGGTCGGCCCGCCGGCGCCGCCGGGTGCCCGTTCATCGTCAAGCCGGCCAACCTGACGCCGCTTTCGTGCTTGCGTTTCGTTCAGATTCTGCGCGAGGCGGGCCTGCCCGACGATTGGGGACAGGTCGCGGTAACCGCGGGGCGCGATGTCGCCGAGATGCTCGTCACCGACCCACGGGTCGCGTTCTTCAGTTTCATCGGTTCGCCGGGCGTTGGCTGGTCGCTGCGCTCCAAGCTCGCGCCGGGCACCCGCTGCGCGCTCGAGCACGGCGGCGCCGCGCCCGTCCTTGTGGCCGCGGATGCCGACCTCGACGAGGTTCTGCCTTTGCTCGTCAAGGGCGGCTTCTACCATGCCGGTCAAGTGTGCGTGTCGGTGCAGCGAATGTTCGTCCAGGACACGGTGGCGCGCGAGGTCGCCGAGCGGGTGGCTGAACAAGCCGGCGCGCTGGTCATTGGCGATCCGACGCTGGCCGGGACGGAGGTGGGTCCGCTGATTCGCCCCGCCGAAGTCGACCGCGTGGCCCAATGGGTGGACGAGGCGCGTGAGGGCGGCGCCGAGACCCTGAGCGGCGGAGAGAAGATCTCCGATTCGTGCTACGCCGCGACGGTGCTGTACGACCCGCCGGCCGAAGCCGAGATCAGCGTCAGGGAAGTCTTCGGGCCGGCGGTCTGCGTCTATCCCTACCGCGACATCGACGAAGCCATCGCACGCGCCAATTCGCTGCCCTTCGCCTTCCAGGCGGCGGTCTGCACACGCGACATCAACACGGCGCTGCGCGCTTACCGCCGCCTCGACGCGAGTGCCGTGATGGTCAACGACAACACCGCCTTCCGCGTCGATTGGATGCCGTTCGCCGGGCTTCGTCAGTCCGGGCACGGCGTGGGCGGCATCCACCACACGGTCCATGACATGCAGATCGAAAAGATGATGGTCTTGCGCTCGGCGGAGCTGTGACCGTGCGTAATCGGGCGATCCATGGGGCCATTGCTGTAGCTGCAGCGCTGATCGTTGCGGTGGGCGTCTCTGCCGGCACCCTCGCTGCAGGAGGTGGCGGGGGTGAGGCCGAGGCGGGCACCGGTCCCGCGATCGTCAAGATCAAGCCGCTCAGTGCGCCGCTGTTCCGCGACGGCCGCGTCTGGGGCACGCTCACGCTCGTGGTCAGGCTCGACGTCGCCGATGGGGTGAGCCTGGCCGAGATCGATCATGAGATGCCTCGATTCCAGGCCGAATCGCTCAACTTTCTGATCCGCTATGGCAACTCGGGCGCGGTCGGAAAGGAGCTCATGAACCTCGATTTCCTGATGATGCAGCTGCAGAAGGTGGCGGACCAGCTGTTCCATCCCGGGCACGTCAAGCTTTTGGTTCACGCGGCCTCGCAAGCGCGCAAGCGCTAGCGGCCGCGCCCCGCCCTAGTCGGGGAGACCCGCCTTGGCCAGTCCCTCGCGAATGCGCTCGAACTGCGCTGGGTCCTTGTAGGGCAGGACGTTGGCCCGGTGCTCGAGCGAGTACTTGGGGTTGATCGCCAACATATTGCGCCACGCCTCGCGCGCCTCATCAAGCCGACCCAGGTGGCCAAGCGCCGCCGCCAGTAGCGCACGGCTCGCGTCGGTCGCCGGCTCCCGGTCGATGCGCTGGCGGAATATCTCGGCCGCTTCTTCATAGCGGCCCACCATGAGGTGCGCGTGCCCGTAAAAGTGAAGGACGATGCCGGGGAAGTGGGGATTGAAACGCATCGCCGTTTCGAACAGCGGGATCGCGTCCTCGGGACGCCCCGCGTAGTCCGTAGCGGTGGCAAGGAGTACATAGCCCTCGGCCGAGTTGGGAGCGAGCTCGATGGCCCGCTCCGCCGCGGCCGTCGCTTCGTCGAGTTCTTTGCGCCACATGTGGGCGATTCCGGCAGCAAAGTGCGCGCTCGGATCCAGATCGTCGCAGCAAAGGGCGCGTTCGGCACAAGCGGCGCAATCCTCAAGCACCTGCTGCGGGGCCTCGGCCCACTGGTTCACGTAGTCCCTGGCGTGGCCGAGCGCGAGTTCAGCGTGGGCCGCGGTGAAGTCCGGTGCAAGATCGACCGCGCGCTCCAACATCGCCCGCGCCTCGGCGCTCGCTTTGGCGGTGAAGTGTTGCGCGCGCTCGCGCGCTTGCAAAAGTAGATCGTGGGCCTCCACGTTCTCGGGTCCTCCGTGGCCGAGGCGCGCCTCCTCGTCCGGGCTCAACTGCACCTTGAGCGCGGCGACGATCTCTTGGGTGACCTCGTCCTGGACAGCGAAAATGTCCTCGAGGTCGCGGTCGTAGCGCTCGGCCCAAAGGTGGCCACCGTCCTGGCCGTCGATGAGCTGGGCATTGACGCGCACCCGGTTCGCCGCCTTGCGCACGCTCCCCTCCAAGACCGTGCGCACCCCAAGTTCCCGGCATACGTCCTGGATGTTGGGCGATTTGCCCTTGTAGGCGAAAGAGGAGTTGCGGGCGATGACGAATAGGCCCGAGACCTTCGAGAGGTCGGTGATGATGTCCTCGGCAATGCCGTCCGAGAAATACTCCTGTTCGGGGTCGCCGGACATGTTGTCGAAGGGGAGGACCGCGATCGAGGGCTTGTCGGGCAGGTCCGGCGTGTCCTCGGCGGGCGGGGGCGCGGGCGGTGCGAGCCGCACGTTGAACGCGCGCACGGGGCGGGCGATGTTCTTGACGGTCTGTTCACCCAGGCCTTCGAGCTCGAGTGAAAGTTTGTCGCGGACCTGGTCGCGGGCGGCGCGGGAGATGCAGACGCCGCCCGGTTGGGCCAAGCCTTCGAGCCGCGCGGCGACGTTGACGCCGTCGCCATAGATGTCTTCGCCCTCGACGATGACGTCACCGAGATTGATGCCGATGCAGAACTCGATCCGCCGCTCCTCGGCGACGCCGGCGTTGTGGCCGGGCATCGCGCTCTGCACCTCGATCGAGCATTGAACCGCATCGACGACGCTCGCGAATTCGGCCAGGACGCCATCGCCGGTGGTCTTGACAATGCGCCCGTGGTGGGCGGCGATGGCTGGCTCGACCAATTCGCCGAGGTGCGCCTTCATGTCGGCCAGCGTGGCCGATTCATCATCGCCCATGAGTCGTGAATAGCCGACCACGTCGGCGGCAAGAATCGCCGCCAGCCTGCGCGTATCGTCCGCTTGAGCCACGCCCTCCTCCCCAGGCAAATGTCTCGGGCATCGAGTCTACGAAAGGCGGCGGCGCGAGTCCAACGAGCCGGCGCCGAGTCGCTCAGTGGAGTCTTCGGTAGGTGACCCGGTGGGGCCGGTCGGCGCGTTCGCCCAGCCGGCGTCGGCGATCGGCCTCATAATCGGCGTGGTTGCCCTCGAACCACTCCACATGGCTATCGCCTTCGAAGGCCAGCATGTGGGTGGCAATGCGGTCGAGGAACCAGCGGTCGTGGCTGATGACCATCACCGAGCCCGCGAACCGCAGCAACGCTTCTTCGAGCGCCCGCAAGGTCTCGACGTCGAGGTCGTTGGTGGGCTCGTCCAGCATCAGCAGGTTGGCCCCCGTCTTCAACGTCTTGGCAAGATGGACGCGGTTGCGTTCGCCGCCCGACAACGCTCCCACCTTCTTCTGCTGGTCGGGGCCGCGAAAGTTGAAGGCCGCGCAATAGGCGCGGCTCTGGACCTTGCGCGACCCCAGTGGGATCTCGTCGAGCCCGCCGGCGATCTCTTCCCACACCGTGTTGGCCGGGTCGAGCCCGGCGCGCGACTGATCGACGTGGCCGAGCACCACGGTCTCGCCCAGCTGCATCGTGCCGCCATCGGGCGATTCGTGCCCGGCGATCATGCGAAAAAGCGTCGTCTTGCCGGTGCCGTTGCCACCAATGACGCCGACGATAGCCCCCGGCGGAATGATGAAATCGAGACCCTCGAAAAGGAGTACGTCCCCGTACGCTTTGCGCACCCCCTTGGCCGTCACCACGCTTTGGCCGAGCCGCGGGCCGGCGGGTACAACGATGCGTCCAGGTGCCGGCGCCGCCTCGGCCTCCTCCGCCAGCAGCGTCTCGTAGGCGGTGATTCGGGCCTTGGCCTTGGCCCGGCGGGCACGCGGCGATTGCTGAATCCACTCCAGCTCGGCGGCGAGCGTGCGGCGACGGGCTTCCTCGTGCCGCGCTTCGTGCGACAGCCGCGACTCCTTCTGCGCGAGCCACGAGCTGTAGTTGCCCTTCCACGGGATGCCGTGGCCGCGGTCGAGTTCGAGAATCCAGCCGGCGACGTTGTCGAGAAAGTAGCGGTCGTGGGTGACCGCCACCACGGTGCCGGGATACTCGTGGAGAAACCGTTCCAGCCACGCCACGGATTCGGCGTCGAGGTGGTTGGTGGGTTCGTCCAGCAACAACATGTCGGGCCGCGCAAGCAACAGCCGACACAGCGCCACCCGCCGCGCTTCGCCCCCCGACAGCGTGGCCACGGCGGTCTCGCCAGACGGACAGCGTAGCGCATCCATCGCGACTTCCACAGTGCGGTCGACCTCCCACGCGCCCGCGGCGTCGATTTCCTCTTGGAGGCTGCCTTGCTCGGCCAGTAGCGTCTCCATCTCCTCGGCGTCGCTCACCTCGCCGAGGCGTTCGCTCACGGCCTCGAACCGCGCCACAAGGTCTTTCGCATGGGCGACACCCTCGATGACGTTGCCCCAAACGTCGCGCCCGGGGTCGAGTTCGGGTTCCTGGGGTAGGAATCCAACGCCAATGCCCTCGGCGGCCCATGCCTCGCCCGCCAACTCGATCTCGAGACCGGCCATGATCCTCAGAAGCGTCGACTTGCCCGCGCCGTTCGGCCCGAGGACGCCGATCTTGGCGCCGGGCAGGAAAGAGAGGGAGATATCCTTCAGTACCTCACGCCCCGGCCCAAAGGACTTCGAGAGTTCCGAGGTCACGTACACATACTGGGGAGAGGCCATGTCGACGCAAGAGCGGTGGGTGGGTTCGGACTCCGGAGTTCTATCGAATCGTCCGCGCGGCGGCAACGTCGGGCGTGGGCGCTGCTTTGGGCCCATTCCCGTTTCGGCTACACTCCGTCGCCTCGCGGCCCAGACCCCCCAGGGCTGCATCCAATCGGACGATCATGCCCGCCACCACCGTCGCCATGCTCGCCATGTTCCTGGCCATGAGCTTGTGGTCGTCGAGCATGGTCGGGCTCAAGGCCATCGTCGACAGCGCGGCGATCGGCGAGATCGTGTTCCTGCGATTGGCGATCGCCGCGGTTGCGTTGTGGCTGGCGGTCGCCGTCACGCGGCAGCGATTTCGGCTCCGTCAGATGGGCTTCAGGCCGGTCCTGATGGGGACCATAGAACCGGGCATCATCTCGCTTCTGATCGTGGCCGGAATGGCGCACGCCTCGCCCGTCAGCGCCGCACTGATCTTCAGCCTGATGCCGCTGATCCAGCCCGTCACCGGGCGATTGATTCTCCGCGAACCGGTGCAGCCGGCGGTTCTCGTGGGTGCGCTAATCGCGGTTGCCGGCACGGCGCTGTTCGTTTCGGGATACCGCGGCGGCTCGCACACCCTGCTTGGCGAAGGCGGCCTCATCGTCGCGGCGATGCTGCTCGCCTGCCTCAACCAACTCGTTGCGCGCCGGGTCGCCCAGGTCCACGGCAAGCCGATGGTGGTCAGCGCGCTTCAGCTAACCGCGGCGGTGGCCATCGGTGGGATCTTCCTGGTGGGCATCGAGCGGCCTCCGTCATATTTCGGCGGCATCGACCTTGAGGTTGGCGCGACCATCGTCTATCTCGGTGTGCTGGCGAGCGCGGCCCCGTTCTTCCTCTACAACTTCGCGTTGCGGACACTGAGCGTCGGGCGCGCCAGTCTGTTCCCCTGCCTGCTGGCGCCGGTCGCGGTGCCCCTAGCGACCGCCTACCTTGGCACGCCGGTCAGCATTCGCGACCTTGGCGCCATTGCCATCGTGGTATTCGGTGTGCTGCTGCCGGCGCTGGCGGGGGGCGGGCGGTTGGCCGCCGTGTTCTCGGGGCCCCGTTGAGGGCGCACCGCCCGCCAGAGAAAGGAGCCCCCATGAGGGTCATGGCGTCGATCGCGGGGGCCGCGCTGGTCGCCATCGCGGGGACCGCGAACGCCCAGCCCGCCGACCCCGAGGCCGATCGGATCGTGGCCGTGGTCAACGGCGATGCCATCGTCGGCTCCGACGTCAGGGCCATGTATCGCAGCCTTGCGCAGCAGTACCAGCGAGTTCCCCTGGATAGTCTGTTGCCGCAGATACTGGACAACTTGATCGGTCGCAAGCTGGTGGCCCAAGCCGCGCGCGCGGCCAACATGATGGACGATCAGGAGGTTCGCGCGCGGCTGTCGCGCAACGAGGAGATCGTCCTGCAGGACGTGTATCTGGTGCACCGAATCGAGCGCGAGATCGACGAGGCGCATCTGCGCGCCGCGTACCAGCGGTTGACCGAGTCGTGGCGGGAGGAAGACGAGATTCGTGCCAGTCACATCTTGGTCGACACCGAAGCGGAGGCGGCCGCCATCATTGACGCGCTCGCGGCTGGCGCGTCCTTTGCGGATTTGGCGCGCCAGCGATCGACCGGCCCCTCGGCACCCGACGGCGGCGATCTCGGCTACATCCGTTATGGGCAAATGGTGCCGAGTTTTGCCGAGGCTGCGTTCGCGCTGCCGGTCGGTGGCGTCTCGGCGGCGCCGGTCGAGACGCAGTTCGGCTGGCACGTGATCAGCGTCGTCGATCGCCGCACCTCGCAAATTCCGAGCTTCGAGGAAAGCGTCGAAGCATTGAGGGAGCAAGAATCCCGGACGATGGTGCGGAGCGTCGTCGCGGCGCTCCGCGCGGCGGCGGTAGTGGAGATCTTCCCCCTGGACGACGGCCCCATCGCGGACCCGGCCTCGACTGGCGAGGCACCGTGAGGGGGCGGCGCTAGCCAAGCACGCGGAAACGATCGGTCGCGGCGATCAGCTCGTGGGTGATGCCGGGCTCGGACTGCGCGTGGCCGGCATCCGCCACAATCTTCAGGTCCGCCTCGGGCCAGGCACGGTGTAGCTCCCACGCCGAGCGCACCGGCGTGACGACGTCGTAGCGGCCTTGGACCAGGGCCGTGGGGATGTGGCGTATCCGGTCGAGCTGGTCGAGGAGCTGGGTATCGTTCTCCACGAAGCAGTGGTTGACGAAGTAGTGGCACTCGATCCGGGCGAGCGCGGCGGCGAAGCGGTCGCCCCCGAACTCGGTGATGCGGGCCTCATCGCGCAGGAGCGACAGGGTCGCGCCTTCCCACACGCTCCACGCCCTGGCGGCCGCCAGGCGGACCGCGTCGTCGTCGCTCGTCAACCGCTCGTAATAGGCCGTCATCATATCGCCACGCTCCGCCATGGGGGTCGGCGCGACATAGTGCTCCCACTCGTCGGGATAGAGCGCGCTGGCGCCCTCCTGATAGAGCCACAGTAGCTCGGCGCGGCGCATTAGGAAGATTCCGCGAAGGACTAGTTCGCTCACCCGCTCGGGATGCGCCTCGGCATAGGCGATGCCTAACGCGCTGCCCCACGAGCCGCCGAATATCTGCCAGCGCTCGATGCCGAGGTGTGCACGCAGCGCCTCCATGTCATCGATTCATGTGTCCGGTCGTGTTGTCCGTCAGCTCCCCATGCGGCGTGCTCTGCCCACAACCGCGCTGATCGAACAGGACGATGCGGTAGGCCGCCGGATCGAAGGTGCGGCGGTGATCGGGTTTGGTCCCCGCGCCGGGTCCGCCATGGACGAACAACACCGGCTTGCCCGTGGGATTTCCCGATTCCTCGAAGTAGATCTCGTGCAAGTCCGAGACCTTCAGCATTCCGCTTCGATGCGGCTCGATCTCGGGATAGGGGGTACGGTAGTCCATGTTCGGCTCTGTATCGCTTGACCGGCGTAGGCTTCGCTCCGATCATAGGCCACCATGACCCCGAAAGCGTAGGGTTAGGGCGACAGACAGGGAGATGGCGATGAGCGAGCTGCACGTTACGCGTGCCGGTTTGGGGGCCTCTGAAGGCGCCGTCGATTCGAACCCAGTGACCACCGAGATCGTACGTCACTCGCTGAACTCCGCCGCCAATCAAATGAAGCGGGCGCTGATCCGAACCGCCTTCTCGCCGGTGATTTACGAGGTGCTGGACTTCGCCGTCGCCATCTACGACCGCCAGATTCGCATGCTTTCGCAGGCGCCCAGCCTGCCCGGTTTCATGGTAACAATGAGCTTTTGCATCGAGGCCGCGGTCGCCAACGCGGGCGGCGAGGAGGCGCTCGAGCCGGGCGACATCCTGCTCTACAACATCCCCTATGGCTCGGGCTCGCACGCCCAGGACGCCGCGGTCGTCATGCCCGTATTCTTGGCCGACGGGACGCTGATCGGCTACACCACCATCAAGGGCCACTGGCTCGACATCGGCGGAATAGAGCCCTACTGCACCGACACCGTCGATGTGTTCCAGGAAGGCACCATCTACCCCGGCATCAAGCTCTACCGGCGCGGCGAGCCCGTCAGCGACCTCTTCCGCACGGTGCTCGCCAACACGCGCCTGCCCAAGATGGTGGCGGGCGACATCAACGCCGAGGTGACCGGGGTTCGCGCGGGCGCCGCGGAATTGGTGCGCGTGGTCGAGCGCTTTGGGATCGAGCGGTTCATGGCCGCCGTCGAGCACATGTACGACCACGGCGAGGCCGTGGTGCGGCGCTATTTCGAGCGCATCCCCGACGGGCGCTACGTCGGCCGCGGGCAGTTGGACGACAACGGGGTTGAGAGCGACCCGGTGCCGTTCGAGGTAACCGTCGAGGTCGATGGTTCGACGGTGCGCATCGACCACTCGAATGCGCCCGGCCCACAGGCCGGACCGATCAACTGCCCGCTACCGATGACGGTATCGGGCAGCCGCATCGCCATCAGTATGCTCGCCGGCAGCTCGGAAGCGCCGAACGAGGGGCACTTTCGGCCCATCGAGGTCATCACTCGGCCCGGCTCGCTGTTCCACGCCCTTCCACCCTCGCCGTGCTTTCTGATGGGCTGGCCGGCGACCCAGGCGCTCGAGGCGATCTATCAGGCGATCGCCGCCGCGATGCCCGATTCGGTGCCGGCCTCGTCGGGCGGCTATATTTGCGGCCTGGTGTGGTGGGGCAAACGCGAGAAAACCGGCGAGCCCTGGGCCGACGGCTCGCCCCATCCGGTGGGACAGGGCGGCCATCACGCAGGCGACGGCTCGACATGTCTGCACGTCGTCGAATCGGCGACACGGTTCTCGCCCGTCGAGGTGTGGGAGGCGCGGAATCCGTGGCTGCTGGACAAGGTCGAGCTCGCCCCCGATTCGGGGGGCCCGGGCACCCATCGTGGCGGCCTTGGGATCGA
The DNA here is from genome assembly GCA_965219135.1 of Alphaproteobacteria bacterium. GTDB lineage: Bacteria > Pseudomonadota > Alphaproteobacteria > VGEJ01 > VGEJ01 > CAYUNL01. Next base: position 255,116 of record CBDCMV010000002.1, read on the forward strand.
CATGCACTTCCGCATGCTTGAGGATTCCTTCGTAACGGCGGCGATCGAGCACACCAAGACCGCTCCCTATGGCCTTGGCGGCCGCGGCGAGGGGCGAACCAACGGAGGCGCGCTTCGCCTTGAGGACGGCAGCCGAAAAGCGGTGGCCAAGGCGACCGGGCTGGCGATACCGAAAGGGGCAACGTTCGAGCTTTATTGCGGCGGCGGCGGCGGATATGGGCCGCCGGCGGCGCGCGCGATCGAGGCGGTCCACCGCGACCTTCGCGAGGGCTACATCACCGAGGCGCACGCGCGGCAGCACTATCCCCACGCCATGGGCCAGCTCGACGTGCGTCCCGCGGCCGAGTGAGCGGCGCCTGATGGCGAACCCGCCGGATTTTCGGGTGGTCGAGGGCGAGGGCTGGTCGAGGCCTGAAGGCTACCCCGAGGGCGTCGAGGTAAAACTTCTGGCCGGCGCGCTCAATCCGGTCGCGCGGACCGGGCGCCGCACGACGCTCACGCGTTGGAGCCCAGGCACCCACGTCCCCCGGGCCCTGGTCCACGACTATGTCGAAGAAGTCCTGGTGATCGAGGGCGAACTCCTGTGGCTGGACGAGGACGGCGGGTTGGTCGAAACCATCCCGGCGCTGAGTTACGTGTGCCGGCCGGCCGGCGTCCCCCACGGACCCTTCCGCACCGAGATCGGCTATTCCGCCGTCGAGTTCTGCTACTACCCCGACGACGGCGCGCGCTAGGAATCGCGCGGCGCGGCGGCGTGACTCGCCGCCGCGCCTGTGCGATGATCGGTGACGGATTTCGTGGGGAGAGAGCCTGCGCATTCCCGCGGCTGACGAGATCCTGCATAAGGCAAGGCAGGAGCCTGACGCCGCCAAGCAGCGCGAGATGTACCGTCAGATCTCGACGATGTGGTACGAGAACCAGCCCAAGATCCACGTTTTTGCTGAGCAGTTCGCCGCGGTCCTGTCGAAGGACGTGACGAACTATCACTTCTCGCACATGTTCGAGGCGCGCTACTGGTCCAAGCGATAAGAAGACCGAGCACTCGAACGAACGAGAACTGAAGCGCAACAGTACCTGTCGGGGGCACCGGTGGTGAATTCCACCGGTGTCCCCGGTACCGTTTGGCTGGTCCCCGGCCCGCGGCCGGTCGGTGGCGAAACACGAGGATAAAACGCGATGGCGACACGAATCGGCGTGGATATCGGGGGGACGTTTACCGATCTCATCTTCTACGACGAGGCTTCCAACGAATCGCTGGTCGCCAAAGTGCCGACGACGCCGGCCAGCCCCGATGAGGGTGTTGTCACCGCCATCAACGCGACGATCCCCAAGGATCGGGTGCCCGCCGCCGAGTACTTTCTGCATGGCACGACGGTCGGCATCAACGCCCTCTTGCAGCGCGAGGGCGCCGTCGTCGGGCTCTTGGCCACCGAAGGTTTCCGCGACATCCTCGAGATTCGCCGCGGCGACCGTGATGAGATGTACAACCTCTTTTGGAGCCCGCCGCCGCCGCTGGTGCCGCGCCGCCTTCGCTTGCCGGTCAAGGAGCGCATTCGCGCCGACGGCGAGGTCCATATCCCCCAGGAGACGGCAGACATTCGACAGGCCGTCGAGGTGTTCGAGAGCGAGGGCGTAAACACGATCGCCATCGCCTACATGAATGCCTATGCCAATCCCGCGCACGAGATCGAGGCCGCGCGCGAGGTCCGGGCCGCCGGATTCAAGGGCGAGATTTCGCTCTCCCATGTGGTCTCGGGCGAGTATCGCGAATACGAGCGCACGACGACGACCGTGATCGACGCCTACGTGCGTCCCCGGATAACCCACTACCTCCACCGGCTCGATGAGGAGCTTGGCAAGATCGGATTCGCCGGTAGGCTCCTGATTACGCGCTCGGGCGGCGGCTCGATGACCTTCGCCGAGGCCGAGGAACGGCCGTTCGAAACCATCATGTCCGGTCCGGTCGCAGGCGCCGAAGGCGCCGGCGAACTCGCGCGGACGCTCGGCATCGATGAGCTCATCACCGCCGACGTCGGCGGGACCAGCTTCGATACCTGCCTCGTGAGCGGCGGCCGACCCCAGCTCATGTATGAGGGCAAGGTCGTCGGGCTGCCGGTGCAGACACCGTGGGTCGACGTGCGTTCGATCGGCGCCGGTGGCGGCTCGATCGCCCACATCGACGTCGGTGGTTTGCTCCAGGTCGGCCCCCAGAGCGCGGGCGCCGATCCCGGACCCGCCTCGTACGGCCGTGGCGGCGCCGAGCCCACCGTCACCGACTGCGCGCTCGCCCTTGGCATGCTGGGCGAGGGCAGGCTCGCCTCTGGCATTGCGCTGGAGGTCGACAAGGCGCGGACCGCGATCGAGCCGATCGCCGAGAAGCTCGACTTCGGCGTCGACCAGGCGGCCCAAGGGGTCATGACCATCGTCACCGCCTCGATGGCCAACACCATCCGTGAGATCACCATCGACCAGGGCGTCGATCCGCGGCAAGCGACGCTGCTGGCCTTTGGCGGCGCCGGTCCGCTGATGGCCTGCCTGCTCGCCCGCGAGCTCAACATCGGGGAAATCGTGATCCCACCATACGCCGGCAACTTCTCGGCATGGGGATTGTTGGGTGCCGACCTGACCCAGGCGGTGGCGCGCACCAAGATCATGAAGCTCTCCGATGAAGCCATAGCCGAGGCAAACGGGGTCCTCGAGGGGCTCTTTGCCACCCTCGAGGAACGCCAAGGGCCGCTTGCCGAGGGCCAATCGCGTTCGCGCGAAGTCGGACTCGACATGCGCTACGTCGGGCAGGAGCACAAATTGACCGTGCCCATGGACGCGCCCGACGGCGTCATCGGCGCCACCGCCGAGGCGGTCCGCGAGTCTTTCACCAAAGAGTATGAGCGCACCTTCCGCAACACCATGGAGGAAGACGCGGAAATCGTCTCGATTCGAGCCACGCTGCGATTGCCGTTACCGCGGCGCGAGAGCGAGTACAAGTCGGCCGCGGGTGCGGGCGGCGGGTCTGGCGAGATCGAGGCCTACTCCTTCACCGAGGACAAGAAGCAGCCGTTCAAGATCGTGGGACGCGAGACGCTCTCGGTCGGCGACGTCGTGGCCGGCCCCGCCATCATCACCGAGGAGACGGCGACAACGTATCTCGATTCGGGTTTCGAGGCGCGGGTCGACGGCTCGGGCTGCTTGTTCGTAAAGCACCTCGCGGGATGAGACTACCGCTCAGGTCGGCACGCAAGGCGGAGCGGCCGGCGTACGGCATGTGCGCCATCGGAAGAAAGTCATGACGATCGAGCGCGATCCGATAGCCGCCACCCGCGACATCGTGGCGGCGACGCTCGCCGACGACCTTTCCGAGCTGACGCGGGCCGCCGGGAAAAGGCTCCTGCGCGACCGGGAGCTGTCGGTGTCGCTCTCGGTGCTTGCCGCGATCTTGATCCTGGCCATCTTCGGTCCGTGGCTGTTCTGGACGGTTGATCCCCTGAAGGTCGAGGTTGCCGGCGCGCTGCAGCCGCCGTCCGCGGAACACCCGATGGGCACCGACGGAATCGGTCGCGACGTGTTCGCGCGCTTCAACGCGGGCGCCGGCATCTCGTTCATGGTCGGTGCCGCCGTGGTGGTCGTGGGTGGGCTGGTCGGCGGGCTTATCGGCATCATCTCGGCGCTCACCCGCGGCTGGACCGACATCGTGCTGATGCGGCTTATGGACGCCATTTTGGCCTTTCCTCCGCTGGTGCTGGCGATGGCGGTCACGGTTGGGTTGGGGCTCGGATTGTGGACCGCGGCCATCGGCATCGCGCTCACCTCCGTCCCCTACTACGCGCGGCTCTTGCGCAGCGATGTGATTCGCATTCGTTCGTTGCAGTTCATCGAGGCGGCGAACGCGATCGGCGCGTCGCGGTCACGGATCATCCTCCGCCATGTTGTGCCGCACACCGTATCCACACTGTTGATTCAGGCCGCCGCCCTCTTCGGGTACTCGATCCTCACCCTGGCGGCACTCGGCTTTGTCGGGCTTGGGGCCCAAATACCGACGCCCGAGTGGGGTGCGATGATTACCGACGGCCTGCAATATGCGCTGACCGGCCAATGGTGGATCGGCGTATTCCCCGGGATCGGGCTTTTGATCCTGGTGGCGACGACCAGCCTCCTCGCCGACAAGGCGCGCGACATCTTGGACCCGCGGGGCAAATATGCACAGCTCTAGCGAAGGGCGCGGCCCGTGCTGAACATCATATCGAGCCGCATCGGCAGTTCGCTGGCTGCGATCTTCGGGGCCTCGTTGGTTTCGTTCCTGCTGCTGCGGGTGCTGCCGGGCGATCCGGTCCGCTTGATCGTCGGCCTCTTGTCGACCGAGGAGGCCGAAGAGGCGGTGCGGGAACGGCTCGGGTTAGATCTTCCGCTGTGGCAGCAGTACTGGCAATTCATCACCGATTTCTTCACCGGCGACTGGGGCTTTTCGTACAGCGCCGGGCAACCGGTGATGGAACAGATGGCCTCGCGCCTGCCGGCCAGCCTCGAGCTCGGCTTCTACGCGTTCCTGCTCGCGTTCGTAGGCGCCATCGTTCTCGGGCTCTACTCCACCTACCGGCCCCAGAAGGCCATCGATGGCACCGTCCGCGGCCTCTCGATCTTCGGCCTCGGGATGCCGCCGTTTTGGCTTGGGCTGATCCTGTTGATCGTGTTTTTCGAGGCGTTGGACTGGCTCCCCGGTCCAGGCGGCCGCCTGGAGATCAGCACCCTAGAGCCGCCTTCGGTAACCGGCTTCCTAACGTTAGATGCGCTGATCGCCGGCCAGTTCGCGACGTTCTGGGAGGCGGCACGGCACCTCATACTACCGGCGATCTCGCTGGGGCTGGCGCCCTTCGGATTCCTGGTCCGCCTGCTACGTGCGAATCTCTTGGACACCACGCGCGAGCCGTTCATCGTCGTCGTCCGATCCAAGGGGATGGGACTGTGGCTCACCCACTGGCGGCACGCGCTCCCCAACGCCTTCCTGCCAACGCTGACCGCCAGCGGCCTGTTGTTCGCGCAGCTCCTCGGCGGTAGCGTCCTGGTCGAGAAGGTGTTCGACTGGCCCGGCGTCGGCGCGCTGGTGGTCAATTCGATCCTTCGCCAAGACTACTCGGTGGTCCAAGCCTTCATCATGATCAGCGCCGTCATCTACGTCACCGTTAACTTCATCGTCGACATCCTATACGGCGTCGTGGATCCGCGTGTCCGCATCCCGAAGATCGAAGGATGAGTAAAACCGTCACGGTCGAGCGCCCCGGCGGGGCCGCGGCGGACGATCCTGTCCTCTCGGTACGCAACCTGCGGACTGAGTTCCATACGCTCGAGGGCGTCTTTACCGCGGTGCGTGACGTCAGCTTCGATGTGCCGCGCGGCGGCAAGATCGGCGTCGTCGGCGAATCCGGGTCGGGCAAGACCGCGCTCGCGTTGTCGACGCTGCGTCTGATTCGCCCGCCCGGCCGGATCGTCGGCGGCGAGATTCGGCTCAATGGGCGCGACATCATGCCGCTTTCCGAACGCGAGCTCGAAAAAGTCCGCGGGCGCGAGATCTCGCTCATCTTCCAGGACCCGATGACGGCGCTCGATCCGGTCAAGACGATCCGGCACCAGATCACCGAGGGAATTCGCAATCACCAGCCGACGCTCGGGACCAAAGGTATCGAGAAGCGCGCGATCACGCTTCTCGAAGAGGTCGAAGTGCCGGCCGCGGCGCGCCGGCTCGACAACTATCCCCACCAGTTCTCCGGCGGCATGCGCCAGCGGGTGATGATCGCCATTGCGCTGGCCAACGATCCCGATCTGCTGATCGCCGACGAGCCGACCACGGCGCTCGACGTGACGACCCAGGCCCAGGTGCTCGACGTGCTCGAGCGATTGGTGACCGAGCACAAGGCGGCGGTGATCCTTATTACCCACAACCTCGGCGTCGTCGCCGAGTTCTGCGATTATGTACAGGTCATGTATGCCGGCCGCGTGGTGGAGCGCGCCTCGACCGAGGATCTGTTCCGCCACCCCACGCATCCCTATACCGAATCGCTACTCAAGGCGGTGCCGCGTCCCGACCAGATGAAAAGGGGGGCGCTGTTCTCGATACCGGGCTTCCCGCCCTCGCTCGCGCACCTCCCCAAGGGCTGCTCCTTCGAGCCGCGATGCTTCGTCGGCAACGGCAAGGAGGAGTGCCTCGGCGAGCCACCGGCCCCAGTCGCGCTGGGCCCCTCGGCGCGCCCGGTGATCGCGGAGTGCCATTTCGCCGAGGACCGCTGGCGCGAAACGACGGGCGCCACGCCCGCAGCGGAATCGTGAACCAAGATCTCGCCATGTCGCCCGAGACGGCGAGTGGGTCGGCCGCGCCATTGCTCGAGGCCCACAACCTGCGCAAGGACTACAGACTCGCGGGCGGAATGCTCGATCGTAGCCACGAGATCGTGCGCGCCGTCGACGACGTCTCGTTTGCGGTCGCCCCCGGCGAGACGTTCGGTCTGGTCGGCGAATCGGGTTGCGGAAAATCGACGGTCGCGCGCTGCGTCGTCAGGCTGATTCGGCCGACCGCCGGGAGCGTGATATTCGACGGTGCCGACGTGAAAGCGCTAACCGCGACGGCGCTGCGCAATTTTCGGCGGCGGGTCCAGATCGTGTTCCAAGATCCCTTCGCTTCGCTCGATCCGCGTATGTCGGCGCGTTCGATCGTCGAGGAGCCGCTCCAGGTCCACAACATCGGCGATCGCGTCGAGCGGCGGCAACGGGCGATGGAAGTGCTCTCCCTCGTCGGGCTGGTCCCAGAACAGGCGGGACGCAAGCCGCATGAGTTCTCGGGCGGCCAGCAGCAGCGCATCGGCTTGGCGCGGGCGCTGGTCCTCAACCCGGACATGCTGGTCCTGGACGAGCCGGTATCGGCGCTCGATGTTTCGATCCAGGCGCAGGTTCTGAACTTCTTGCGCGACGTCCAGGAGCGCCTTTCGCTCACCTACCTCTTTATCGCTCACGATCTGGCGGTCGCCGAATACTTCTGCGATCGCCTCGCGGTCCTTTATCTGGGCTCGGCGGCCGAGACCGCCGATTCGATGACCCTGTTCAACAAGCCATTGCACCCCTATACGGTCTCGCTCCTTTCGGCGGTGCCCATCCCCGATCCGGCGAGCGAGCGCCGGCGCAACCGCATCGTCTTGACCGGCGAGGTGTCGCCGGTCGGATCCGACATCGAGGGCTGCCCGTTTCGCCCGCGCTGTCCCGTCGGCCGCGACCGCGACGTGTGCCGCAACGAGCGCCCGCCCCTGATCGAGGTCGAGCCAGGCCATGGCGTTGCCTGCCATTTCCCGGGCCACCTCGAATCGAGCGGCCGCCTGCGCGAGATCGGGGCCTGATCGAATGGAAAAACGCCACGTCAACCCAGAGGATCACTACTCGCTGGCGCCGGCGAGCCACGCGGTACGCTGCGGCGACACCATTTATGTCACCGGCCAGTGTGCGCTCGATGACGATCTCAACGTCCTTCACCCCGGCGACCTCGCCAAGCAGACCGCGATTGCCATGGAGAACGTAGCCAAGGTCCTGGCCGCATGCGGCGCCGGGCTCAACGACATCGTGAAACTGACGACGTTCTACGTCAGTGGGGGCGCGCGCGAAGACTGGGAACTCTCGGTCCGCGAGCGCTTTCGCCACTTCACCGGCCCAGGACCTGCCTCGACCGGCATTCCCGTGCCTGCGCTGGCGATCCCCGGTTTGATGATCGAGATCGAGGCGGTCGCGGTCGTCAACTAAGCTACTCCGGCTCCGCCATCCCCGCCGCGCGCTCGATGGCCGCAACCCGTACCGGCCGGTCGAACGGGGCGGGCGCGGCCTCTCCCTCGCGGCGCGGCCGACCGATCGCCGCGAAGAAATCCTCCAGCCCCGGCGGCGAGATGATCCAGATCAGCACCAGATCGTCCTCGCCTTCGTTGACAATCTCGTGGCGCACGTCGTAGCCCAGGAAGCACATCGTACCGGGAACGAGCGCGTGGCCGACACCGTCAGCGACGACGCGGCCCCGACCGCGAAAACAAATCTGAATTTCGACTTGGGCATCGTGCGAGTGCGCGCGCACCCGTCCGCCCGGTGCGACGGTCTGGTAGCCCACCGACAGCCCCTCGAAGCCGGTATCCTCCGGCCGCAGCTTGACCTGCGTGTGTCCGCTCGCGGGCTTGGGTTGCCAGAACGACGCTCCATCGGGCGGTTGCATCACCAACGTGCGGCCCCGCGCCGCCTTGGTATCGTCCATTTGCACCTCCTGTGGCTCGCCGCAAAGTGTAGCGCCGTCGTGAAACCTCCGTCGACCTCGACTTTCGCCGGCATTTCGCTTTCCTTGGGCGTGCCATGAGCGACTCACGACTTCTCGTGTGCATCGTCGGCGCCGGGCCCTCCGGCGCGGCGGCGGCGCAAACCTTGGCCGTAGCCGATCTCGGGGTCGAGATTTTCGACGAACAGGCGCGCTCGGGCGGCAACATTCATCGACGACGCCTCGATGCCCCGGCAAGCCGGCTGGAAGCGCTGGCGGCAGCACGGCCAGCCGTCCAGCTCCACCTTGGCCGTGCGGTTCTGGGCGTCGGCCACGATCTTACCGTCGAGACCGCCGACGAGATCGGCATCCAGCGTCACCGCTTCGACGCGGTGTTCCTGTGCACCGGCGCGTACGACACCCACGAGCCCCTGCCCGGACTCCCCGCCCCGGGGGTCAGCACCTCCGGGGCGCTGCAGGCACTGCTGAAGGGCCAGGCCGCGGTCCCGCGCGGGCGTGTGGTCGTGGCCGGCAGCGGCCCTTTTCTCCACGTCGTCGCGCGAGGATTGATCGCGGCCGGCGCCGAGGTGACGACGCTGGTCGATCGAATCCCGCGTTCGCGCTACCTCAGCCTGAGCGCCTTCGCCCTCGCGAATCCAGCGAACGCCATCGAATTCGCGGGTGCGCGTGCGGCGCTGCGCCGCCATGGCACGCGAGTCCACCATGGTCGGTCGCCGCGCGCGGTGGCGGATCGGACGCTCGTGCTCGACGACGGCACTGCGCTTCCCTTCGATCATCTCGGCCTTACCGACGCCTTCGTTCCACAAAGCCAGATCGCGCGCTCGGCGGGCTGCACCCAGCGCTATTCCCCCGAGGATCGGACGTTCTCCACGCTCGCCGATGACCGCGGACGCACCTCGGTGCCCGGAATCTACGTTTGTGGCGAGGGTCAGGGAATTCGCGGCTGGCGCCACGCCCACCTCAGCGGCGGCATCGCCGCACGCGCCTTCCTCCGCGACCGCGGCCTGGGCCGCCCCTCCCGCATCGCCGATTCGCTGGCGCGGTTGGGGGCGTGGCGCGAGCGCCGCTTCGCCGCGCGGCTGGCAGCGGAAATGCACCGCGTCGCGCCGCGTCGGTACGACCCATCGGCGATGCTCTGCGCGTGCGAAGGCGTCTCCGTCCGCGCGGTCGAGGCGGCACTGGATTTTGGTCTTCGCGACCTTTCCTCAATCAAATCGGTGACACGATGCGGCATGGGTCCGTGCCAGGGCCGCTACTGCGAGGCCGCGATCTGCCGTCTCCTCGACGCGCGGGGGATCACGCCCCGCGCCGGGTTCGCCCAGAAAGCGTTGGTGCGCCCCGTCCTTGCCCGCGCGCTCGCCCATGGCTCCTGACGTCATCGTCGTCGGCACCGGGATCATCGGCAGTTTCGTCGCGCGATCGCTCGCGGCGCGCGGCCTGAGGCCGTTGGTTCTCGACCGCGGCGGATTGGCGCCCGGGACATCGCGCGCCAGCGATTCGAACCTCCTTGCGTGTGACCGGCCGCCCGGGATCGCGTTGGACCTCACGCGCCGCAGCCTCGATCTCTGGCAAGCGATGGTCGAGGAGGATGGCAACGCCTGCGAGCACGACAGCAAGGGCTCGGTGCTGGTCGCGCGCGCGGCGGCGCAGGTCGAGGCCCTGAGGGCGCATGTCGCGGCGCACCGCGCCGAAGGCGTAGAATGCGCGCTGCTCGAATCCGACTGGGCCGCGATCGAGCCGGCGCTTGGGCCGGATGCGGCGGCCGTAGGATGGTGGCCCGGCGACGCCCAGGTCCAGCCCATGCTCGCCTGCTACCAGATCGCGCAGGCACTAAGCGACAACGGCGTCAGCTACCGCTTTTACGAGGCTCTGACCTCGATCGTCGACAACCCTTCAGGGGTCACCGCCATCTTGGAGAGCGGCGAGCGGATCGACGCGGGGCACTTGTGCGTCTGTGCCGGGGTGTGGACCAACCAGGCGCTAGCGAGTCTCAGCGTCCATCTGCCCGTGCACCCGCGCAAGGGCCAGATCTGCGTGCTGGAACGCGGCCCGCTGACGGTCCGGACGAAGGTCACTGACTTTTCCTACATCGCCACCGTAGAGGAATCGGGCGAGGACGAAGGCGCGGTGCAAACCGCCGCGGTCATCGAATCGACGCAAAGCGGCACCATTCTGTGCGGCTCGTCGCGCCAGTTCGCCGGATTCGACACCGGCGTCGAAACCGCGGTCTTGGGCCGGATTCTTCGCGACTGTATGCGTCTGGTCCCCGCGCTCGGCGATCTTCGCGTGATACGCGGTTACGCGGGCCTGCGGCCCCACACCCCCGATGGTCTGCCCATCGTCGGCCCGGTCACCGCAACCGGCCGCGTCCTGGTCGCCACCGGTCACGAGGGTGCAGGCCACTGCCTGGCGCCGGTCACCGGCGAAATCGTCGCCGATCTTGTCCTCGGTGAACCCGCCAACGACTTCACCGCCATGCTGGACGCTGGACGGTTCCTGTGACGAGCGAGGCACCTTATCGCGCGCTCGACGACGCGGATGGGACGGTCACGGTCACCGTCGACGGTAGCCAGCGCCGTGTGCCGGCCAACCAAAGTTTTCTGGCCGCGCTTCTTTGTGGCAACTCGGCGCCGGCCTTCACCTGCGCCATCGGCCAGTGCCAGCGCTGCTTGATCCAGGTAAACGGGACGCCCCGGCTCGCCTGCATGACCTACCCGACCGCCGGCGACCGCATCGAGACGCCGACTAAGTAGACCGGCGTTCGCTCATGCCACCTGGAAGCCGTGGGCGAAGGGGTCGCGCTCGTCGACGAAGATGGTGTTGAGGCCGGTGATGCGGGCCCAGCCGGCGACGCTCGGAAGGATCGCGTCCTTGTTGCCGATGCGCGTTCGTTCCTCGACCCGGCCCTCGAAAAGGCTGCCAATGATGCTTTCGTTGACGAAGTCCGCACCCGGCTCGAGTTTGCCGCGGGCGACCAGCTGGGCCATGCGCGCCGAGGTACCGGTTCCGCACGGTGAGCGGTCGATGGCGCGATCGCCGTAGAAGACCGCGTTGCGCCCGTTCGCGCGCGCGTGTTGCGGCGCGCCGGTCCACATGACGTGGCTCACGCCCGCGATCGTGGCGTTCTCGGGATGGACGGGTTGAACGGCTTCGCTCAGCGCCCGGCGGACGATCGGGCTGAGGCGCAAAATCTCGTCCACCGACAAGCTTTCGAGCCCGTCGAAGCCCGGCTGGGGATCGATGATCCCATAGAAATTGCCACCGTAGGCGATATCGGCGACCAACTCGCCAAACCCTGGCACCTCGATCCGCACCTCGCTCGCCTCGAGCCAGCTGGCGACATTGTGGAGCCGGACCGAATCGACGAAGCGGCCGTTGCGGGCGAATTCCACCTCGACGCGACCGGCCGGGGCGTCGAGGCCCAGCCGGCCGTCCTCGCGCGGCGTCACCAATCCCTGTTCCAGCGCCACCGTCACCGTACCGATGGTGCCGTGTCCGCACATCGGCAGACAACCGCTGGTTTCGATGAATACGACACCGAGGTCACAGTCCTCGCGCAGCGGCCGGTACAGCACCGAGCCCGACATCATGTCGTGGCCCCGGGGCTCGAACATCAGCGCCCGCCGCACCCAATCGAAGCGATCGAGGAAGTCCTGGCGGTAGGCGCTCATGGTGGCCCCTTGCAGCGCCGGCGCGCCGCCGACGACCACCCGCACCGGGTTGCCGCAGGTGTGGGCGTCGACGCAGAAGAAGTTGTGGTTCATGGCAAGCCCGGCGCGCTCAGGCCGCGCCCTTGAGGGCGGGGCGGTTGTCGGCTGCGGTCTCGACCAGTCCGATCACCGCCGCACGCTCGTCGCCCGCGAGCACCAGCCGCGGCGCCCGCACCCACTCGGCGCCAAGGCCCATGACCTGCTGGCCGAGCTTGATGTTTTGCACCAGCTTGGTCGAGGTGTCGAGGTGGTAGCACGGCGTAAGCCAACGGTAGAGTGCACGCGCCTCGTCCCACGCCCCGTTGCGGGCGAGGTCCAAGAGCCGCACCGATTCCTCGGGGAAGACGTTGACCAGCCCGGCGACCCAGCCCACGGTGCCCAGGAGCGTGCTCTCCAGCACCAAGTCGTCGACGCCGGCGAAAAGCACGAAGCGGTCCCCCACTCGATTGACGAGATCGGTGACTCGCCGCACGTTCTCCGATGATTCCTTGATGGCAACGATTGTCTCCTCGTCCGCGAGGTCGACGAACATTTCCGGCGTGATGTCGACGCCGTAGGAGATCGGATTGTTGTAGACCATGATCGGCAAGCCGCTGGCACGGGCGATACGCCGATAGTGCGCCACCGTCTCGCGCCGATCGGACTTGTAGACCATGGCCAGCAACACCATCAGCCCGTCGATACCGATTTCCTCGCAGTCGCGGGCGAAGGTCTCGCCGAGCGCCGTGGTGTACTCGGCGACGCCGGAAAGGACCGGAACCCGGCCGCCCGCCACTTCCTTGGCTGCGCGCAATACCGTTCTTTTCTCGCTCTCCTCGAGGGAGCAGTTCTCGCCGACCGTGCCTAGCATGATCAGCCCGCTCATGCCGGCCCCGATCAATCCCTCGATCGAGCGCTGCGTCGATTCGATGTCGAGGGATTCGTCCTGGCGGAACTGGGTGGTCACCGCAGGATAGACGCCGTTCCAGTCAATCTTCATCGCTTCCTCCCGCGTCGGCTGGTTTCTATGTCTAGGGTGCACAATAAGCGAGTCTAGGAGCGTGCGCCGTAGAAGTTTTGATGTTGGGCGATTGGCGCGCGGCCGCCGGAGAGGTTGGATTTTGGCCCGAGTGTGGACATCTGGCCCGCCCGACTCTGGGATGGAAAGCCCGGACCGGAAGGCCGGAACGGAAGAGATTCGCGTTTCATACGCGGTCGATGGGCACTGCGCGCCCCGGAGCAAGTGCGTTGGCAGGCCAGCACCTGCCTCAGCACGTGGCCACCGTCCCCATCCGCTTGATGTTCAACGCCAAGCACACGAGGTCCCACTCGCCGCGCACCTTCGCCAAGCCTCGCAGGCTGAATCGTCGGAATCCGAGCACCTCCTTGATCCACCCGTTCGGCGCCTCCGAGAGCCACTTGCGTTGCGCGTACCGGGCTTTGCCCGCGGGGCTCGCCAGTTTCTCACCCATGCGGTGCGTGGCAGGGAGCCGGGCCGGGTCGACCGCCACCTGGGACTTGCCTTCACGCCCCAGCGCTACGTGCGCGTCGATGCCGCGATCTTCCAGCTCCAACAGATCCGGCTCGTTGCAGTAGCCCGCATCGGCCAGTACCACCGCAGGCTCGACCCCAAACGGGAGTTCCCATACTCAACTGGCGTATCGGATCATACTTCCCCCTGCGCAAATCCACCCACAACCCGTCCGCTATCAACTTTGCCGCGCGGACCTTTCTGCGGCGCACGCTCCTAGATCAACTCGACGCGCCGACGATACAATGCCGCCTCGGCCAGGACAGTGGAGAACCGCAATGAGCAGCATCGTTTTTCGGAACTGCCGGCTCGTGGACGCGACCGCGCCCGAGCCGCGTGAAGGCTTCGACGTGCTGGTCGAGGACGATCGAATCCGCGAGGTCTCGGACCAGCCGATCAAGACCGCGGAGGCGACCGAGATCGACGTCGCGGGCCGGGTGCTCATGCCGGGCCTCATCGACTGCCACGTCCACGTCACGCTGTCTGAGCTCAACATCTTCGCGCTCGATGCCGAGCCGCTGACGCACATGACGGCCCAAGCGGCGGGCATCATGAAGGGAATGTTGGACCGTGGCTTTACCACGGTGCGCGACGCCGCCGGCGCCGACTGGGGCTTGGCCCAGGCGGTGGAGGCTGGGCTTATCGCCGGGCCGCGGCTATTTATCTCGGGAAGGGCGCTAAGCCAAACCGGGGGCCACGGCGATTTCCGCCGCCGCACCCAGAGCTTTGAGCCCTGCGCGTGCGGCAACACGCTGACCCACCTCACGCGCATCGCCGATGGCGTGAGCGAAGTCCGGCGCGCCGCCCGCGACGAGCTGCGCAAGGGGGCCAACCAGATCAAGGTCATGGTCTCCGGCGGCGTGCTCTCGCCCAACGACCCCGTGGACAACAAGCAGTACTCGGCCGAAGAGCTGCGCGCGATCGTCGAAGAGGCGGCGGCCTGGCACACCTACGTCCTGGCCCACTCCTATACGCCGGAGGCGATCGTTCACGCGGTCGGGTGCGGGGTGCGCTCGATCGAGCACGGCAACCTGATCGACCGTGAAGCGGCCGCCGCGATGGCTGACAAAAAAGCGTTTCTCGTCCCCACGCTCGCCGCGTATGAGGCGACCGACCGACACGGTGAAGAGCTGGGCCTGCCCGAGGTCTCGATGGAGAAGCTCAAGCTCGTCCTCGACCGCGGGCTCGGTGCTATCGAGATCGCCGCCGAAGCCGGCGTCCAAGTGGGGTTCGGCACCGACCTCCTGGGCGCCACCCACCATTACCAGTCGCTCGGCCTCAACATCCAGGCCGAAGCCCAGAACGCCCATGGGGTAATCGCCGCGGCGACCGCCACCAACGCGGCGATTCTTGACCGCGAGGGCGAACTGGGCGTAGTCGCGGCCGGTGCGCTGGCCGACCTCCTAGTGGTCGATGGCGATCCGCTCCAGGACCTCGGTGTTCTCGACGGCCAGGGCGCAAACCTCTCGGTGATCATGAAGGGCGGCCAGTTCCACAAGAACCAGCTCAAATCCTGAACCACCGCCCACGAGCCGCCCGTTGCTAGACGTTACCGCCGAGGAAGTCCGCGCGCTCCTGCCCTGGGATGCGCTGATCGATGCGCTGCGCGAGATGTTCCGCGGCGGATGCGAGATGCCGGTCCGCCACCATCATACGCTCAAGGTGCCGGGCGATCCCGACGCCACGCTGCTGCTCATGCCGGCGTGGCTGCCCGGCGAGTTCGTGGGCGTCAAGATTGCGACCATTTTCCCCGGCAACGCCGCGCGCGGGCAAGACGCGGTTGCCGCGAGCTACATCCTGATGAGCGGCCAGACGGGCGAGACACTCGCCATCATCGACGGCGGCGAGCTCACGGCGCGCCGCACCGCCGCGACCTCGGTGTTGGCGGCGTCCTTCCTGGCGCGCGGCGACGCCGCAAACCACCTCATCGTCGGCACCGGGCGCATGGCCGCAAACCTCGCCGCGGCGTACGCCAGTACCCGCCAACTGAACCGCGTGACGATCTGGGGCCGCAACCCCGACAAGGCACGGGCGCTCGCCGGCCGGCTTGGCGATTCGGGCGTCGAAGCGGGTGCCAGCGCCGACCTCGCCGCCGCCGCGGCCGAGGCCGACATCATCTCGACCTGCACGCTCAGCATCGAGCCGCTGATCCAAGGCGAATGGCTGCGGCCCGGCACCCATCTCGATCTCATCGGCGGCTTCCGTCCCGATATGCGCGAGGTCGACGACGACGCGGTCGGCCGCGCATCGGTCTTCGTCGATACCCTCGATGGCGCACCAGCCGAGGCGGGCGACATCGTCCAGCCGCTCAAGCGTGGCATCCTGGCCGCCTCGGACATCAAGGCCGACCTCTACGGCCTAGTTCGCGACACCCACCCCGGTCGCGCCTCGGCAGACGAGGTCACCATGTTCAAGTCCGTGGGCGCCTCGCTGGAGGATCTGGCGGGCGCTGTGCTGGCGTACCGCAACGCCGGGCGCTGAGGCCCCGGGGAGCGCGGTCGCCCAATTCAACCGCCCCCGGGCGCGGCGTTGACGATGCGCCACATGTGTAGCGCGAGGTAGGAGCGGTAGGGGGTGAACCGGGCGGCGGCGCGCGCCGGGCTGCGCCGGCCGAGGTAGCGCTTGAACGTCCGTTGCACAGCGATGTCGCCCAGCGGCCAGATATCCGGCGACCGGCAGTATGAGATCGCCGCCATGTCGCATGTCCATTGCCCGATGCCCCAGATCGAGGTGAGGTGCCCGGAGCGCGCCTCATCGCTCATCGCGCGGACCTCCACGCCCGATAGCATGCCCTGAAGCTCGGCCTCGCGGATGCAGCAAAGGGCCTTGATCTTGTTCCGCGAGACCCCACACGACTTGAGCGAAGCGGCGTTCTCCGAGACACAGAACTCGGGCACCGTCGTCCCGGCCTCGTTCGCTGCGGCCTCGATCCGGCCCCAGATGCTGTGCGCCGCAGAGGTCGATATCTGTTGCCCGATCACCGCTTGGGCGAGGAAATTCCCCAGTCCCTCGTCCTCCCGATCGGGAAAGCCTATCGGACCGAAATCGCGCATCGCCTCGGCCAGCGCCGGCGCGGCATCGGACGCCACGCCCAGCATCCGCCGATGTATCTTTCGCTCCTTCGCGGTGCTCACGGGAGGTGGCGCATCGCGCGGTCTTCGGCTTAGGTGCCCGAACCGCCCCGCTGGCGGCGCAAGACTTGCCCACCGCGCTCTCCGGTCAAGTCGCCGTCGTGCAAGGTAAGCACCCCGTTGACCGTGACGTGGACCATGCCGGCGGCGAGCTGATTGGGCTCGTACGTCGTCGCGCGCTCGCCAAAGGCCGCGGGATCGAACACGGCGATGTCGGCGTAAGCGCCGCGCTTGATCGCGCCACGATCCGGCAGGTTCAGAACTTGCGCGGGCAGCCCGGTCATTCGGTGGATCGCTTCTTGGGGCGAAAGCGCCTTCGTTTGGCGGACCATGAAACGGTAGAACCACGAGGCCCACGAGTAGGCGCCGTGAAAAAACTCGCCGGCAAACGGTCCGTCGGCCGCCATGGTGGTGGCGTCGGAACCGGGCATGCACAGGGGGTGGCTGAACACGTTCTGCTGCTCGTCCTCGGTGTAGCAGTGAAGGATGACCTTGAGCTCGTGGGTTCGGTCGATCGCCCCGAGCAACAAGTCGTACGCCGCATCGAGCGGCTCCTGGCCTCGCTCATCGGCAATGCTCGCGATGCTACGGCGCGCATATTCGGGCCAGCGCGCGTTGTCGAAGAGCACCACGCGGTCCCAGTCGTTTCCGGCGCTAAGAATGCTGAGAAACTCCTTCATGCGATCGCGCGCGCGGGGATCGCCGAGGTGCGCCGCCAGCATCTCGGTGCCGCCCTCCAGCGCCCACGGCGGAATCACGGTATGCAGATAGGTGGTTCCGAAAAGGCGGGTATGCATGTCGAAGGTGACGTCGACGTCGCGGGCGCGGGCCGCCTCAACGATCTCGATGCAGCGTTCACCCTCGGCGCGTCCGTTGCGGGGCAAAAGGTGTGACACCTGCAAGCGAATCCCGGTGTCGGCGGCGGTGCGAACCGCCTCCTCCACGGCTGCCGCGGCGCCCTCGTCACGCGCGCGCGTGTGGGTGGCATAGAGCGCGCCGGCGTGCGCCACCGAGCGACAGAGCTCGGACACCTCCTCTTCGGGCGCCCCAAACTCGGCTGGATACTCCAGACCGGTGGACAATCCCCAAGCGCCCTCGTCCAATGCCGAATCGAGCGCGCGTTTCATGCGCTTGAGTTCGTCCGGACTCGCGGGCCGGTCGACGATCCCGAGGGTGGAAATCCGCAGCTGCCCGTTGGGAACCAGCGGCAAGACGCTGACCGCGGGCTGGGCCGCGGTCAGGTGCTCGAGATAGCCCGATAGGTCCGTCCACGTAATCGGGGTTTGATCCCCAATGCCGTAAATGGCGTTCTTCGCCAGCGCGGCATCGGCGATGGGGAAACAGCCAAAGCCGCAGTTGCCGATGACTTCGAGGGTAACGCCCTGGTGGATCGCGCTAACCGCACGAGGATCCGCCAGCAGCGTGAAGTCGGAATGGCTGTGGATGTCGATGAAGCCGGGGGCAATCGTACATCCGGCGGCATCAATTTCGGTTTCCGCGCGGGTGTCGATCTTGCCGATGCCGGATATTCGTCCTTCGCTGACCGCGACATCGGCCATATAGGGGTCGCCACCGCCGCCGTCATGAACCGTTCCGCCGCGAATTACGAGATCGGGCACCATCACTAAATCCCGGCGGCCTCGTCCCCGGCCAAGCGCGGATCGGCACGGACGAGGCTATCGCGGTCGTTGCACCGTTTCATGGGCATCCCAGGAGAAAGCCGCCGGCGCGACGGACGCCGCCGCGCGGCATGACCCCTATACTATACAATACGGCGGTCCGCCTCATCACTGCGATCCGTGCGCCCTGGATTTTCACTAGGTGAAGGATCACCATCATGTGCGAGTAGGATCGGAGGGCGCCTTGCGCGACCGGACCGGGCGGCTCCCGGTCTCACTAGCACGGGATCGTTCAACATGGATTTCTCAGCGTTCGACGCCCGCCACTATCCGGTCTTGGGGGTTCGCGAGGGCTATGCCGAGTGGGTCCGCACTTACGAGGACACCGTGCACGACGAGATGGACCTCGGATTGCTCCGTCGCGTGGGCGCTATCGCCTGGCCCAGCGTTGGCCGGGCCGCCGACTTGGCCTGTGGGACTGGACGCACCGGCCAATGGTTGGCAGCGCAAGGGGTGCGCGACATCGACGGCCTCGATCTGACGCCCGAGATGCTGGCCGCCGCGCGCCAGCGGGCGGTCTACGACCGTCTCGTCGTCGCCGATATGAGAGCAACGCCGCTTGCCGGAGGCGGCTACGACCTCGCGGTCGAGGCGCTGGCGTGCGAGCATATTCCCGATCTCGCGCCGCTCTATCGCGAGGCTGCGCGCATTGTCCGGCCCGGCGGGCACTTCATCGTCGTGGGCTACCATCCTCACTTCTTGCTCAACGGGATTCCCACCCACTACGACCGGGCGGACGGAGAGCCGGTGGCCATCGAGGTCTACGTCCATCTCCCAAGCGACCATGTGAAGGCCGCCATGGCCGAGGGATTTGGTCTGGTGGAGATGGATGAGCGCGTGTTGGACGAGGGCTTCATCGCGGCCAAGCCCAAGTGGGCGAAATACCGCAACCGGCCGGTGAGCTTCTGCATGGTCTGGGCGTCTCCGAGCGGAGCGTGACAGAGTATGGTGGTCCCGGCAGGACGAGAACAACGCCGTTGTGAGCGGCACTTGGCGCTGTTTCTTGTTAAACCGCGGTGCGCCTATTTCTCTTTTCGCCCAATGGGTTATGGGTGACGTATCGTTCACCGTTGGACCTACGTCTCAAGGGTCTGTTGCTAAGAGTCCAGCCGAGCGGAGTGATGGCCCATTGTGTCGAGTACGGCCGTGGCAAGCGGATCTGCCTTGGTCGCGCCGACGCGGTGACGCCGAGCCAGGCCCGCAATGCGGCCAAGCGAGTCCTCGGCGATGCCCATCATGGCAGGCTCGTCACGGCCGGTGTAGACCTCAATACTGTGCGTGAGGATCTATTGCTGGGTCCTGACCCTTGGCGGACAATCCACCCTTCGTCAGGCGATCGCCCGCTTTTGACCCTCGGCGGACCTCAGAATGACAGCCTCGCGCGACGGTTCTCTTGATAGACAGGCGCCGCCACGGGGCCTAAATTCGAGCTGAGTGCCGGAGCACGCCGCATGAAAATCACTAGCGTTACCGTCGATGACCTCGCCGGATCCGTACTGGCGGTGCCACCCCTGGCGCGCCACTCCGATCTCTCACTGAGCGCGATCGAGAACCGGAAGCTCATTCGCTACATCGAAGACGGCGGTGTGCACACGCTGATGTACGGCAGCAATGCCAACTTTTACAACATCCCGCTCAGCGAATATGCCGATACCCTGGAGCTATCGCGTGGCCAAACGCTGGGCCGTCGAAAAGGGGCTCGGCTTCGCCACCCTACCGTTGTTTAACGATGACGAAGTGGCGGATGCGTGGTCGAATTGGATCGACATGGACAGCTTCAGGGCCCAAGCCAAGCTCGCGCTGAACGGAACCCAGACCGAGTGGACCGGTCTTTGGACCGCTTTCTTCCGGCCCTTGATAGCCAAGACCATGGTCGGCGACGCGACGGGCCAGGAGACCATGGACGCGGGTGCGGCGAAGTGGTTGGAGTACCGCAAGCTCCTGCAGGGCACCTGAGTCTAGGCGTCTGTTGAGTTGCGTGGGCGGGCGTCGGGGGCCTTCGGGTCCCCGACGTCCCGCTAGCACGGCGTCGGGATTCTCGGTCATGGCCGTCAGCGGCGTGGCGCGGCCGACGAGGTACCCCATCGAGTGGGTGCTTCCGGTCCTGTTCGTCGTCTCCCTCTTCACCTTCTATCCCGTCGCCTACACCCTGTGGACGAGCTTTCACAGTGTTCTTCTAATCCTTCCGGTCACGCCCTTCGTCGGCTTCGACAATTACGTCAACGTCGTCAAGAGCCCCTATTTCTGGGAAAGGCTTATCCCTCTGAACCCGGTTTGACGACATGTTGGGTTTGCGGTTGCCATCGGCGGAATGTTCGCTTAATGTTCTGTCATGCCCAGCCGCTGGAAATACGACCGCCCGATGTCCCGCGCCGCCTTCGAGGCGCGCTTTCCCGATGAAGCCTCCTGCGCCCGGCATCTTGCAGCCAAGCGCTGGCCCGACGGCTTCGTCTGCCCCGGGCCATGACAGGGGCTGGGAACTGAAGCGTCGCCGGACGAGCTGGGAATGTGCGGCCTGCGGGAAGGAGACTTCGGTGACCGCGGGCACGATCATGCACCGCAGCCACTTGCCCCTGAAGACCTGGTTCATGGCCGTTCACATCGTGACCAGCCACTCGAACGGTATCTCCGCCCTGCAACTCCAGGCCCAGCTCGGGCTCGGCAGTTACAAGAGTGCCTGGCTCCTGCTGCACAAGCTGCGCCGTGCCATGGTTGATCCGGATCGCAGCCTGCTTGAGGACCTGGTCGAGATCGATGAGGCCACCCTACCGTTCCGCACCGTAAAAGACCCGACCACAGGCGGGCAAGGTCGCAGCCGGCAAGGCAAGATGCGCATTGCTGGCGCGGTCGAGCTATCGCCCGAGGGCGAGCCACGTCGCATCCGGCTGGCGCCGATCGGGGATTTCTCCGCGCGCAGCCTTCATGCCTTCGTTGCCGGGACCTCGGCGCCGGGCGCGCGGGTAATCACCGATGGCTGGAGCGGTTATCCTGGCCTGCCCGACCACGACCACCAGCCCAAGGTCGTCGGTGCAACGCCCGCCCATCTCGTGCTGATCTGGATCCATCGTGTGTTCTCGAACCTGAAGCGCTGGGCGCTCGGAACCTTCCATGGCCTGCGCCGCGCCCATCTGCGCCGCTATCTCGACGAGTTCGTGTTCCGCTGGAACCGCCGCCGCCACACCGCAACGGCCTTCGACACCCTGCTCGGCATCGGCACGCGCCTCCGACCCGCCGACTACCGCGACATCGTCGGACAACGCGGCTGATCCCGGCAGGCCGGGCGCCAGCCACCGCCCGCCCTCCGATCCGCCTCAATCGGGGCCGAATACCGGCCCTCCAGCCTGCCTGACAGCACTCGAAACCTACTTCCCCAAGGCCAAAAGCTCCCGCACATCGCCAGGCACGGTCCAAGAACCGTGCCTGGAACGTAGAAGGCCGATCAACATCTGGTGTGACCGGAAGCAAAGGGAGAAGCCTTTTCTGGGAATCGTTGACCCATACGCTGTGGTTCACCGCGATCAGCGTGCCCTTGATCGTCATCGCCGGTTTCCTCGTGGCCCGGCTTCTCCTGGCCAAGTTCGTCGGTCGCGCCGTCGTCCGCTCGGTCGTCATCCTGCCCTGGGTGTTGCCGGGTGCGGTGGCTGGAGCCATGTGGGCGTGGATCTTTCACCCCCAATGGGGGATCCTCAACCTGCTCCTGGACATGATGGGACTGATCGATTCCTACATCCCCTGGACGTCCGATACGACGCTCGTCGGGGGCACGATCATCATCGCCCACGTGTGGATGCAGTTCCCCTTCGCGTCCGTCCTGCTGATGGCGGCGCTGGTGGCGATCGATCGTCAGCAATACGACGCCGCGGAAGTGGACGGCGCCTCGGCTTTCCAGCGCTTTCGTTTCATTACGCTGCCCAACATCAAGCCGATGGTGGTGATCCTCTGCGTCTACGAATCGCTGATCGGGCTGACGACGTTCGATCTCGTCTTGGGCATGACTGGGGGAGGTCCGGGGACCACGACGACGCTGATCTCCCAGTACATCTGGAAGGAGAGCTTCAGCATGCTCAACTTCGGCACCGGCTCGGCGCTGGCCTTCATCGTTGTGGTGCTCTCGCTCGGCTTTATCTACTTCATCTTGAAGGCGATCCCCTCGGACCTGTTTGCCAAGGAGTGAGCGGCAATGCCGCGGGTCGAAAAGTTACTGGTCTACGTCGCGGCGGTCTTCCTTTTGATCGTTTGCGCGGGTCCGATCTTCTTGAGCCTGCTGGGCAGCATCGTCCCCGAACGGGCGATGTTTGCCGGCGACTGGTTTCGCGAGGGGGTTAACCTCGACAACTACATCTTCGTCTTCACCGGCCAGATGCCGAGCGAGTATCAGGACATGGATGGCAACATCTTCTCCTCCGACGTGGCCCGCCAGGTTCCGCGCTCGATGGTCAACTCGTCGATCGTGGCGCTAGGGGTCATGGTCGTTAACATCGTTCTCGGCGCGCCCGCCGCGTACGCCTTCGCGCGCATGCGCTTCCGCGGCAAGACGGCGACCTTCATGGTCATCATCTTCTCACGGCTGGTTCCCGGCATGGCACTCGCCGTGCCCTTCTACCTATTGATCCAAGAGCTAGGGCTCCTGGGCTCCAAGTTCGCGCTGATCCTGGTCCACACGGTGCTGACGATTCCCTTTACCGTCTTCATCCTATCGGTGTTCTTCCGCAGAATACCGATAGAACTGGAGGATGCGGCGCAAGTGGACGGCTGCACCCGTTTCCAGGTCTTCTACAGGGTGGTTCTGCGCATGTCCGGCGCCAGCATTTTCGCAACCGGCCTGTTCGCCTTCATACTGTCGTACTCGGAGTTTCTGTTCGCGGGAATCTTGTCCGGCGAAGCGGATCAGCGGCCGCTCTCGGTAACGCTCTCCTCGGTAGTCGAGAACTTCGATTATTCGTGGGGCATGATGCATACGAGCATATTCCTCGCCATCATCCCCACGGTCATCCTGGTGGTGGTCATCTGGCGGTTCGTGGTCGAACAGGTCGTGGAAGGGGCCGTCCAAGGCTGAGCCGCGCGCCGCGGCGTTTGTCGGCTGAGAGCACGCATGATTGTCGACTGCCACGTCAACATCTGGGAGGACCGCCACGTCACCCCGCTCTACGCCGAGCAGCTCGCCCGAGTGCGCCCCGGCCAAATCCACGATAAGGCCGACGCCGATACGGTCCACCGAGCCATGGCCGGGGTGGACAAAGCGATAGTCTTTTCGTTGCGTTACGGTGATTCCATGGGCATCGATGGCGACGACGAGGTGACGGCGGCGGCGGTACGCAAGTATCCGGACAAGTTCGTTGGCTTCGCCTGTGTCGATCCGCGCCGCGACGACTACATGGAACTCCTACGGCATGCCGTCGAGGCGCTGGGCCTACAGGGGGTCAAGTACGGTCCCATCTACAACGGAGTGCCGCTGGACGATCGACGGATGGAGCCGATTTACCGTTACTGCACCGACAACGATCTACCGCTCACCCTGCACATGGGCACGACCTTCGCGCGCGAGGCGCCGATCGACTTGGGGCGAGCGATCCACGTCGAGCCGGTGGCATTGCGCCACCCCGACCTAAAGATCGTACTCGCCCATATGGGCCACCCGTGGTTCGGGGACACTATTGCCGTAATACGAAAACAGCCCAACGTCTATGGCGAGATCTCTGCTTTGTTTTATCGGCCCTGGCAGTACTACAATATCCTGACCACCAGCCAGGAGTATTTAATCACGGATAAGATTTTCTTCGGCACCGACTATCCGGCGACCGGGGTCGAGGAATCGATCGAGGCCCTACGGCGGGTCAACGAAATCGTCGCCGGCACCGGTCTGCCGCGCGTCTCGGAAGACTTCATCGACATGATCATCCACGCCAATCCATTCGAGCACTGGTGGCACACCAATCCCGGAGTTGCGGATGCAAAACGGGCGCGACGTCGATGCCCGCCGCCAAGTGGTCGTCATCTGGCGGCTCGTCATCGAGCGTATCGTCCACGGCGGCATTCAGGGCTGATGCGGCCATGACCGAGGCCTGGCACGTGATGACGGCGCTCGGGCTCGGGAACGGCATCGGCCGCGGCGCCATAGATCCTGTCGAGCTTGCGGAGCATTTCCTCGAGCGCATCGCCGAGCACGACCTCGAGCACAAGATCTACCTGCGTACGACACCCGAGCGTGCGCGCGCTGAAGCGTTGGCAGCGCGCGAACGAGCGCGTTCTGATTCCCGGCGCGGACCGCTGGATGGCGTGCCCCTGTCATGGAAGGACCTGTTCGACAGCGCTGGGATAATCACCTGCATGGGCTCGCCGCTTCTTGCTGAGAGAGTGCCCGAGCGCGACGCCGAGGTGCTCGCCCGTGGGGACCGGGCCGGCACGGTGTGCCTCGGTAAGACGAACCTCGTCGAGTTCGCCCTCGGCGCGCTCGGCATCAACCCCTCACTCGGCACGCCGGAGAACCCCTTCGACAATGTCACGCCACGCTGCCCCGGCGGCTCGACCGCGGGCGGCGCCGTTTCGGTGGCACGAGGATTGGCGCCGGC
Source organism: Alphaproteobacteria bacterium (assembly GCA_965219135.1). Lineage (GTDB taxonomy): Bacteria > Pseudomonadota > Alphaproteobacteria > VGEJ01 > VGEJ01 > CAYUNL01. Next base: position 279,999 of record CBDCMV010000002.1, read on the forward strand.
GGCGATCGGCAGCGACTCTGGCGGCTCGGTCCGCGTGCCCGCGTCATGGAACGGTCTGGTGGGGCTCAAGACCACCGTCGGTCTGGTGCCGGTGGACGGGGTCTTGCCGCTGGCCCCGAGCCTCGACTCGGTTGGCCCCTTGACCCGCGACGTCGCTGACGCGAACGCGATTCTCGGCATGCTCTTGGAGCGAAAACCCGCCGAGCTCGAGACCGCCACGCTGGCGGAATGCCATTTCCTGGTGGCCACGACGATCGTCGAGGAACATGTACGCGCAGGCGTCGCGCGGGCGTTCGAATCCGCGCTCGAGCGCGTCGGGCGCGCGGGGGCAAAGTTGGTCCGAGACGCGGTTCCCGAGTTCGCCGCGGTCGAGGCGATCATGCGAATGCCGAGCAACGTCATGGCGTGCGAGGCGGCCCAGACGTGGGGATTGCTCGTGGCCACCGCGCCAGAGCGCGTGTTTCGCCCCATTGCCGAGCGCATGCTGGCCGTCGAGGAGCACTCGCCGACCGAACTCGAGGCCAACCGTCACCGGATAGCGGCGCTTCGGTCGAGCTATCTCGCGCGGACCGCGGATTTTGCCGCCGTGATCGCGCCGACGGTGCTCATTCCGCCACCCCCCATCGCACCGATCGAGGACGGCGGCGAGGCCTACAGCAAGGCCAATTTTGATGCCATCCTGACCGCGCGGCTGGGTAATCAACTCGGCCTGTGCGCGCTGACCCTCCCGTGCGGGACCGACGACGAAGGGCTCCCGGTTGGGCTCATGCTCATGGCGCCGCCGTTCGCAGAAGATGACCTGTTGCGGACCGGATACGCGGTCGAGGCGGCGCTCGCCGATTGAACGGCCGTTGTCCCCCGCCTTCCCAGTCGTTCAGCGTGGGCCTTCCCACAGGTCGGGGTTCATGACCAGATTGCCGATCGCCTCGCTTGCGGCATTCAAGAGCCTTTCGCCTTTCTCGGCAGAGGCGGTACGCGCATCCCCGATGACGCCGGTTGCCGTCATCGCCGCCATCGAGCGCCAGCGGTAGACGCCCGATTCGTCCGAAAGCTCCGGAGCCTCTTCGCCCTTCGCGTCCTCGAGACGCTCCGTATCCACGAGCTCGGGTGCCAGCGCCATCACCATCGAGGACTCGGCCTCTCCCGCGTGCCGGACGTTAGTTTGGCGCTCAAGTATCTTGCCGAAGGCGTCGGCTGCCACGTGCCAGTAGGTGCAGGTGACCACCGGTAGATTGAACTCGCGCGTCAGTTCTCCTACCATCACGTTGAGGGCGGTGACGTTGCCGCCGTGTCCGTTCAACAGCAGGATTCGGCGGAATCCCTGCCGAACGAGCGAATCGCATACGCAGCGAACGAGCGCGAAGAAGCTCTGATAGTCGAGGGTGATGGTGCCGCCGAGCGACATATGATGCTCGGTCAAGCCGCACCAAACCACCGGGGCCACGACCACCGGTTGCTGATCGACGATGAGTCGGGCGGTGCGGCGGGCAATCTCTCCGACCAGTAGCGCGTCCACCTTTACCGGAAGGTGTGGACCGTGCTGTTCGACCGAGCCGATGGGAACGATCACCAGGGCGTCCTGCTCCTGTAGCGCGCGAAACTCGCGCGCTCTGAGGTTTCACCACTCTACCTCGGTCACGCCCCCACCCTGGTTCGTCTCGCCTCACCGGCTCGGCTTCGGCCGATCGCCCACGTGCCAAGATCAACGCGGATTATTTCACGATGAATCCACGGTGTCAGCTAGCGCCCATCGCGTCTGTGACGGCGCATGCCCAAGGGCACAGCTATGGTGGGCCCGGCAGGACTCGAACCTGCAACAACGCCGTTATGAGCGGCGGGTTCTAACCAATTGAACTACGGGCCCGTAGTTAATCCGGGCGCCACGATTGGTCATCCCCGGATACCGCTCACGTATCGAGAAAGCTACGGAGTTGGCGCGAGCGGCTGGGATGTTTGAGCTTTCTCAGCGCCTTGGCCTCGATCTGACGTATCCGCTCGCGGGTAACGGAGAACTGCTGACCCACCTCTTCGAGCGTGTGATCGGTGTTCATGCCGATGCCGAATCGCATGCGAAGGACCCGCTCCTCGCGCGGGGTCAGGCTCGCCAGCACCCGCGTCGTCGCCTCGCGTAGGTTCGACTGGATCGCCGAATCGAGCGGCAGCACCGCGTTCTTGTCCTCGATGAACTCGCCGAGATGCGAATCCTCCTCGTCGCCGATCGGGGTCTCGAGGCTGATCGGCTCCTTGGCGATCTTGAGCACCTTGCGCACCTTCTCCAAGGGCATGCCAAGCTTCTCGGCGAGCTCCTCGGGCGTCGGCTCGCGGCCGATCTCGTGCAGGATCTGGCGTGAGGTACGCACCAGCTTGTTGATCGTCTCGATCATGTGCACGGGGATGCGGATGGTACGGGCCTGATCGGCGATCGAGCGCGTGATCGCCTGGCGAATCCACCAAGTGGCGTAGGTCGAGAATTTGTAGCCGCGGCGGTACTCGAACTTATCCACCGCCTTCATCAAGCCGATGTTCCCCTCCTGAATCAGGTCGAGGAATTGGAGGCCGCGGTTGGTGTATTTCTTGGCGATCGAGATGACCAATCGTAGGTTGGCTTCGACCATCTCCTTCTTGGCCCGCGCCGCCTCGCGCTCGCCGGCCTGGACCGAGGAGACGATGCGCCGGAACTCGATGACCGGCAGACCCGCGGCCGAGGAAGTCTTGGCCACCGAGCCACGAAGCTCCCTGATCTCCGCCGATTCGGCCTTGCCGAATTCGGTCCACCCTTTCTCCTTGAGGCGACGGACCCGCCGCAACCAGTTGGGGTCGAGCTCGTTGCCGAGATACTGCTTGAGGAAGCTCTCGCGGCTCACCCCGTGGCTCTCGGCCAATCGCAAGAGCTTGCCCTCGAGCCCGATGAGTCGGCGGTTCATGCCGTAAAGCTGGTCCACCAGCGCCTCGATACAGTTGTTGTTGAGGTGAACCACTTCCATCAAGTCGATGAGCTCGCGCTTGAGTTTCTCGTAGCGCCGCGACTGCCCCTTGGAAATCGAATCGCTCTTGAGCGCCACGGCGATGCGAAGCTCCTGAAGGCGGTGCAGCTTCTTGTAGGTGGAGGCAATCGTATTGAAGGTGTCGAGCACCGCCGGGGTCAGCTCCAGCTCCATCGCCGCGAGGGACGGGCTCGCCTCCTCGATGTCATCGTCTTGCTCGCCGACCGGACGACCGCCGGCCCCGGGGGTTGTCCCGGCCGCGCCACCTCGCTCCGCCCCGTTGCCCCCGTCCTTGGCTGGGCCGCCGGCCTCGGCGGCATTACCCTCGCCCGCGACCGGCGCGGGCGCCGCCCCCGCGTCCTTGGCATCCTTGGCGTCCTTGGCGTCCTTGCCATCCCCGACAACCGCGGGGCCGGCGGCGCCGTCGCCCGGGGCCGCTTCGCCCGGTCCGCCGCCATAGGTCGTCTCGAGGTCGATGACGTCGCGCAGGTGCACCTTGCCGTCGATCAGATCCTGGCGCCACTGGACGATCGCGCGCATGGTAAGGGGGCTTTCGCAGATCGAACCGATCATGCGTTCGCGCCCGGCCTCGATTCGCTTGGCCAGCGCGATCTCGCCTTGCCGCGACAGAAGCTCGATCGAGCCCATTTCGCGCAGGTACATGCGCACCGGATCGTCGGTGCGCTCGACTTCCACCGCCGCTTCCTTGACCGCGACCGCCGTCGTCGGCGCCTCCTGGGACTCTTGAGCGGGCTCTTCCGCCTCCTCGGATTCTACGACATGAACCCCCATCTCGGAGAGCATCGCCATGGTGTCTTCGATCTGCTCTGAAGACACCCGCTCGGAGGGCAGTACGCGGTTCAGCTCGTCGTAGGTGACGAAACCCCGCTCCTTTGCCCCGGCCAACATCTTCTTGACCGCCTGGACCGAGGCGTCGAGAAGCGGCGCGTCCTGGCTCTCGTCGCGAGTCTCTTCGGATCCGGCCGGCTGCGAGGTCTGTGTGGTCATCGATTGCTATCCTTTGGCATTACTCCGAGCACCCCGGTTCCTACCCTGCGACCCCGGTTTCGGGCTCGGCGTCGTCACCGATCGCGTCCCGCGACTGCCGATCCGCCTCCAGCGCGCGCAGCCGGTCGAGCGTTGCCTCGTCCATCGTCTCGGCCAACTCGGCCACCGCCTCGTCTACCCCGGCGACGTCAGCCTCGATGGCCCTGTGGCGCATAAATAGGTGCCGCCAGCCGGCCTCGGCCTCCGAGGCGTCCGCTTCCGGCCGCGCCCACGGTTCGACGACGCGTCGCGTCGCGCCGGCGGCGCGATCCGCGATGTCCGCTAAGCCCCGCTCATTCAGTTGGCATCTCAAGCCTTCCGAGTCAAGTGAGCCCTGGTCTCGGTGGCATTCGCGAATGGCCTCGAGCAGGGTCCGCAGATCGGAGTCCGTGGGGGAGAGCGCCTGGCACTCCTCCCATATGGCGCCCAGTATCTCGGGGTGGTTGAGCAGCGTGACCAGTAACAGACGCTCGCGCGAGGCGCCCGATGCCTGCCCGCCCGATCCCAGCGCGTGCCGGCGCTGCAGCCTCGAGCCGCGGCGCTGCACTGCCCGGGCGGTGGCCCGCCGCGTAGGCGCGCTCGTCCGCTCGGCCAGCCGCCCTTCGAAGAATTCACGATAATACGCTCGAACCGTATCGTCGCCGATCCGCCGGGTCATGTTGGCCACCGTTTGCCGCAAAAGGGCGCGGCGTTCCGGGGTATCGACCGCTTTTCCCGCCGCCGCCGCACGCCATAGGACCTCGGCCAGTGGCTCGGCTCCCTCCAGAACCTCGGCCAAGGCCTCAATACCCTCGGCGCGGACGATGCTGTCGGGATCCTCGCCCCAGCGCAGAAATGCGAACCTGAGCGAGCATCCCGGTCGCAAGCCGGGAAGCGCACGCTCGGCCGCCCGTTCGGCCGCCTTACGGCCCGCGGCGTCGCCGTCTAGGCACAAGATCGGCTCGGGCGCGGCGCGCCACAGGAGGCGAATCTGGTCCTCGGTGACCGCGGTGCCGAGGGGGGCCACGACATGTCGCAGGCCGGCCCCGTGGAGCGCGATCACGTCCATGTAACCCTCGACGATGACGGCGGTGCCGCTTTCGCGTACCGCCGTCGCGGCGAGGGCCAAGCCGTAGAGCACCGATCCCTTGTGGAACACCGGGGTCTCGGGCGAATTGAGGTACTTGGCCTTGGCCTCGCCGAGCGCCCGGCCCCCGAACGCGATAACCCGCCCTTTGCGGTCGGTGATCGGAAACATCACGCGGTCTCGGAAGCGGTCGAAGCTTGGGCCGCCGTCGTCGGGCGTGATCAGCAGGCCCGCCGCGATCAGCCGCGCCTCGTCGAAGCCACGCGCCATCAGCGCCTCTTTCAGCGCGGTGCGGCGCCCCGGTGCGAAGCCCAGCCGGAACGCGCCCGCTGTCGCCGCGCTCACGCCACGCGCCTCGAGATACTGGCGCGCCGCCGTGCCCCCGGCATGGCTGAGCTGCATCTCGAACCATGCGGCGGCGCCTTCGAGCACCGGATAGAGGGTTTCGTCGCGCTTGCGGCGCTCCTCGGCGCGCGGGTCGCGTTCGGGCAGCGCGAGGCCCGCCTCACCCGCTAGCCGTTCGACCGCCTCGGGGAATCCCAGGCCTTCGGTCTGCATCACGAAGTCGAACGCGGTGCCGTGGGCACCGCAACCGAAGCAGTGGTAGAACTCCTTCTCCTCGTTGACGGTGAACGAGGGGGTCTTTTCGTTGTGAAACGGACAGAGGCCGAGGTGCTCGCGCCCACGCTTGACGAGCCGCACCCGCCGCCCGACGAGCTCGGCGAGCCCGGTGCGCGCCCGGACTTCGTCCAGAAATGTCGCTGGAAATGCCATTACCGGTGCCGCCGGCCGCGCCTAGGAGCGTGCGCTGCAGAAAGGTCCGCGCGGCAAAGTTGATAGCGGACGGGTTGTGGGTGGATTTGCGCAGGGGGAAGTATGATCCGATACGCCAGTTGCGTATGGGAACTCCAGATGCCGACCACGTTTCGTGCCTACCAGCCGGACCAACCCTTGCTTTTGCCGCTGGACTTGCAGGAGTGGGTTCCCCCAGGGCACCTGGCTCATCACGTCAGCGATGTGGTCGATGCACTGGACTTGACGGCGTTCTATGCGCCCTACGAGGGGGACGGTCGACGCAACGCCCCCTACGAGCCGTCGATGATGGTCAAGGTGCTGATCTATGCCTACGCGACGGGCACATTCTCCTCGCGCGCGGTGGCGAGGAAGCTGGAGGAGGATGTAGCGTTTCGGATGCTCGCGGCGGGCAACTTCCCGCAACATCGCACGGTATGTGAGTTCCGCCGCCGACATCTGGCGGAGTTCAGCGAGCTGTTTGTGGGGGTGGTGCAGGTGGCGCGCGAGATGGGACTGGCGCGGTTCGGCAAGCTCTCGGTCGACGGGACGAAGGTGCGAGCGAACGCGAGCAAGCGCAAGGCGATGAGCTATGAGCGGATGGGCAAAGAGGCGGCTCGCTTGCAGGCGGAGATCGAGGCGCTGCTGACGAAGGCGGGGATGGTGGACGCCGAAGAAGACGAGCGTTGGGGCGAGGATTTCCGGGGCGACGAGTTGCCCGAGGAGTTGCAACGCAGGGAGAAGCGCCTGGCGGCGATCCAGGCAGCCAAAGCGCGTTTGGAGGCGGCGCAACGCGGGCGCGACGATGAGCGCGGGCGCGAGCCTGGGCAGGACCGCAATCCCCGGGGCGGGCGGCCCTACAAGCGGGCCTACGGCGAGCCCGAGCCGAAGGCGCAGAGCAATTTCACCGATCCCGAGAGCCAGATCATGAAGACCAGCAGCGAGGGATTCCAGCAGTGCTACAACGCGCAGATGGCGGTCGATGGGGAGCACCAGATCATCGTCGCGACTCAGGTGGGGCCACAGGCCAGCGACCAGGGTCAGCTGGTGGGGATGCTCGACGAGATCAACGAGACGTTTGGGGTCGAGCCTGCGGTGGTACTGGCCGATGCGGGCTACTGCAACGAGCCGGATCTGTTGGAGCTGGAAGATCGCGGCATCGACGCGCACGTAGCGCTGGGGCGTGAAGGCAAGTCCCAGGTGGCGGTCGACCCGGCCCGGCTCCCTGCCACGCACCGCATGGGTGAGAAACTGGCGAGCCCCGCGGGCAAAGCCCGGTACGCGCAACGCAAGTGGCTCTCGGAGGCGCCGAACGGGTGGATCAAGGAGGTGCTCGGATTCCGACGATTCAGCCTGCGAGGCTTGGCGAAGGTGCGCGGCGAGTGGGACCTCGTGTGCTTGGCGTTGAACATCAAGCGGATGGGGACGGTGGCCACGTGCTGAGGCAGGTGCTGGCCTGCCAACGCACTTGCTCCGGGGCGCGCAGTGCCCATCGACCGCGTATGAAACGCGAATCTCTTCCGTTCCGGCCTTCCGGTCCGGGCTTTCCATCCCAGAGTCGGGCGGGCCAGATGTCCACACTCGGGCCAAAATCCAACCTCTCCGGCGGCCGCGCGCCAATCGCCCAACATCAAAACTTCTACGGCGCACGCTCCTAGGGCCGGAATGCGCCGGCCACCGGCGATCATCGGTCGCGCCCTGCCCCCGCCTCAAGCCGCGCCCCGCGAAATCGCGAGGGGTATCGCCCTCACGTCAGGACTTCCTTGACGATACCGCTGGCTTTGCCGAAGTCCATACGCCCGGCGTAACGCGCCTTCAGCCCCGCCATGATGCGGCCCATGTCCTTGAGGCCCTTGGCCCCGACTTCGGCGATCATTTCGCGGCTTGCCGCCTCCATCTCCTGATCGTCGAGCTGGGTGGGCAGGAAGTCCTGGATGATCTCCGTCTCCTCTTGCTCCTGGCGAACCAAATCGTCGCGCCCGCCCTTTTTGTAGAACGCGATGCTGTCTCGCCGCTGGCGGATCATGGTCACCAGCAGGCTGAGGATATCCTCATCGGCGATGCCCTCGACGTTGCCCGCGCTGCGGGCGGCGATATCGCGGTCCTTCAGCGCCGCGAGGATCAGGCGTAGGGTCGATACCCTGCGCGCATCCTGCGCCTTCATGGCGCTTTTCAGTGCTTCGCCTAGGCGTGCACGGAGCATGGCTGCGGGGTCTGGACGTCGTCTGCGCGGCGGAATCCGATCGCCAAGAAGGCGCAATCCTACTCGAAAGGCGTTCCCGTGGCAAACCGAAAACAGCCGATAAACTACCTCTAACGCCTTGATAATGCGTTAAAAAATCAAACGTGATCGTCCTTGACGTCGGCACGGCGTTTGCTTATCGTCCGATCGCGCACCGTCCGCGCCGGTACCACATGCCCAGACCAAGTCGGCCCAGCATCGGGATCGCCCGCCGGATCGCGCCGCGCGGCCTCAGGCCTTGCCCGGTCCGGCACGCGCGAAGCAAGTCCGACCTGACGAGCGAGACCTGAGATGGCGAAGCGATCGCTAGCCCCGCCAGCGCCCGAAGGGTTCACGGCGGCCCTGGTTCTGGCCGACGGCACCGTTTTTCAGGGCCACGGCTTGGGCGCCGCCGCCAGCGCCACAGGCGAGGTGTGTTTCAATACCTCGATGACCGGCTACCAGGAGATATTGACCGACCCCTCCTACGCCGGGCAGCTCATCACCTTCACCTTCCCCCACATCGGCAACGTCGGCGCCAACGATGAGGACATCGAGGCGGCCGCGCCCGCCGCGCGCGGCTTGATCCTACGCGCACCGATCTCCGAGCCCAGCAATTTTCGTGCGGTCGGCCACCTCGAGCGATGGCTCCAGACGCACCAACTCCCCGGCCTGAGCGGGGTCGACACCCGGCGCCTCACGCGGCTCCTTCGCGACGGCGGCCCGCAGGCGGGAACCCTTTGCCATGCGCCGGGCGAGCCCCTCGATATCGCTGCCATGCACCAGTCCGCCGGCGCCTGGCCCGGGCTCGAGGGCATGGACCTCGCCAAAGACGTGAGTTGCGCCCAGACCTATGCCTGGGACCAGGGCCGTTGGTCGCTCGATGGGGGCTACGGCACCCCGCATGCGCCGCGCTTTCACGTCGTCGCGGTGGACTACGGGGCCAAGCGCAACATCCTCCGCTGCCTCGCCGCCGCCGGCTGCCGCGTCACCGTGGTGACCGCAACCGCCACCGGCGAGGAGATCCTGACGCACCAGCCCGATGGCGTCTTCCTTTCGAACGGGCCGGGCGATCCGGCCGCCACCGGCGTGTATGCGGTGCCGGCGATCCGGCACCTCCTCGAGACCGGACTGCCGGTCTTCGGCATCTGCCTCGGCCATCAAATGCTGGCGCTTGCCCTCGGCGCACGCACCACCAAAATGCGACGCGGTCACCGCGGCGCCAACCACCCGGTCAAGGAGCTTGCCACCGGCAAGGTCGAGATCACCAGTCAGAACCATGGCTTCGTTGTCGATCTCGACTCGCTCCCCGCCGGGGTGCGCGCGACCCACGTCTCGCTGTTCGACCAGAGTCTCGAAGGCTTGGCGCTCGAGGGCAAACCGGTGTTCTCGGTCCAGTACCACCCCGAGGCCTCCGCCGGTCCCCAAGACAGCCACCACCTCTTCAACCGCTTCATCGGGTTGATGGAAGCGGTCAAACCATGAGCGCGATCCGTGTCGGACAAGTCCGCTTATCGCAATTGCCTGATGAGTTTGTCGTAGTCGGCGTGCGAGCCAATCCAGAACCATGTCGTGACATCGCCTTCGACGACGCCAACCGCCCGATGATCCCAGACCAATGCGAACTGACCAGATGGGCCTCGTCGAGTGAATCTTCTTGAAACTCAGGCCCGGGTGGCGAGGGTCATTTTGCCAATGTTTGAAAGCAGATGCCGCTCGCGCCTTCAGCTCTTGCGGCAGCCCTATGTAGCACTCCCAAACCGCCGCGTGGCTCGCGACTTCATTCCATGCGTTCAAGATCGAAAGGCGTAGTGGTGCCTGCACGCGCCTCCGCCAAGGCCTCATCCGCAAGCTTGGCCAATATGTCCGGAGATTCCGCAAAGGCCTTGGCCCAGCGTTTCTCTGGACGCAGCTCGTCGAGTACGAGGGCGGCGAGTTCGCGCTGCTCCTCGAGCGGCAGCTTGGCAGCCTCGTCGAAAACCTTCTTCAGCAGCGTGTTCATGTGGCGCAGTATATAGCGGCACGCCATTCTCGGCGAGCGATCCGCCGACTATCGGTCCACCATGCCTAAGCGCCGCGACATCGAATCGATCTTGATAATCGGCGCCGGGCCGATCGTCATCGGCCAGGCCTGCGAGTTCGACTATTCCGGCACCCAAGCGTGCAAGACGCTCAAGTCCGAGGGTTATCGGATCGTCCTGGTGAACTCTAATCCTGCGACCATCATGACCGATCCCTCGATGGCCGACGCCACCTACATCGAGCCGATCACGCCGGAGATCGTGAGCCGGATCATCGAGGTCGAGCGTCCCGACGCGCTCCTGCCGACCATGGGCGGGCAGACCGCGCTCAATGTTGCTTCGGCGCTGGCGGGATCGGGAACCTTGGCGCGGCTCGGTGTGGAAATGATCGGCGCCGATGACGAGGTAATCCGCAAGGCCGAGGACCGCCTCGCATTCCGCCAGGCGATGGAGCGCATCGGTCTTGCCTGCCCGCAAAGCGACGTTGCCCGCTCGCCCGGCGAGGCACGCGCGATCCTCGATCGCGTCGGCCTGCCGGCAGTCATTCGCCCCTCCTATACCCTCGGCGGCACCGGCGGCGGCCTCGCGTTCAACCGCGAAGAGTTCGAGACCTTTGCCGCGGCCGGCCTGGAAGCTTCACCCATTGACGAGGTGCTGATCGAGGAATCGGTGCTGGGGTGGAAAGAATTCGAGATGGAGGTGGTGCGCGACCGCAACGACAACTGCATCATCGTGTGCTCGATCGAGAACGTCGATCCGATGGGCGTGCATACCGGCGATTCGATCACCGTGGCGCCGGCGCTGACCTTAACCGACAAGGAATACCAGATCATGCGCAACGCCGCGATCGCGGTTCTGCGCGAGATCGGGGTCGACACCGGCGGCTCCAACGTCCAATTCGCGGTCAACCCCGATGACGGCCGCCTGGTCATCATCGAGATGAATCCGAGGGTCTCGCGTTCCTCGGCGCTGGCGTCCAAGGCGACCGGCTTCCCGATCGCCAAGGTCGCAGCTCGGCTCGCCGTCGGCTATACCCTCGACGAGCTCGACAACGACATCACGCAAGTGACCCCGGCGTCGTTCGAGCCCACGATCGACTACGTCGTCACCAAGATCCCCCGTTTCACGTTCGAGAAGTTTCCCGACGCCGACGCGGTCCTCACCACCTCGATGAAATCGGTTGGCGAGGTCATGGCGATCGGCCGCAGCTTCGCCGAATCGCTGCAAAAGGGGCTGCGCGCGTTGGAGACCGGGCTCACCGGCCTCAACGAGATCGCGCCGCCGGGCGGCGGCGACGAGGCCGGCGCGCTGCGGGCGGCGCTTTCGGTACCCACGCCCGACCGCCTCTTGCTGATCGCACAGGCCTTTCGCGCGGGGCTCGGCCTCGATGAAATCCACGCCGTTTGCCGGTATGATCCCTGGTTCCTGGCCGAGATCCGCGACCTCGTCAACATCGAGCAAGCCCTGCGCCAGGACGGCCTGCCGGGCTCGGCGTCGGGGTTGCTGGCGCTCAAGCAGAAGGGCTTCTCCGATGCTCGGCTGGCCGAGCTCGGCGGCACCAGCGAAGAGGCGGTCGCCACCGCGCGCCAGAAATTGGGGGTCGCGCCGGTCTATCACCGCATCGACACCTGCGCGGCGGAGTTCGAATCGCAGACGCCCTATATGTATTCGACGTACGAGCGCGCGGCCGATGCCGAATCCTCGAACGGCGTCGCCGCATGCGAGGCTCGCCCCAGCGAACGCGACAAGGTCATCATCCTGGGCGGCGGCCCCAACCGCATCGGCCAGGGCATCGAGTTCGACTACTGCTGCGTCCACGCCGCCTATGCGCTGTCCGAGGCCGGGCTCGAGACGATCATGGTCAACTGCAATCCCGAGACCGTTTCGACCGACTACGACACCTCCGACCGGCTTTACTTCGAGCCGCTGACGGTCGAGGACGTGCTGGCGCTGGTCCGCGTGGAGCAATCGCGCGGCCGGCTGCTGGGGGTCATCGTACAGCTCGGCGGCCAGACCCCGCTCAAGCTCGCGGCCGGGCTCGCCGCCGCGCAGGTCCCGATTCTCGGCACTTCGCCCGATGCCATCGACCTTGCCGAGGACCGCCGCCGCTTCCAGCGCCTCATCGTCGATCTCGGCTTGCGCCAGCCGGCGAACGAGGTCGTCACCTCGGTCAGGGTGTCCGCCCAAGCCGCGGCCAAGATCGGCTACCCGGTCGTGGTGCGGCCCTCGTACGTGTTGGGCGGCAGGGCGATGCGGATCGTGCACGACGAACGCTCGCTTCTCGAATACATGACCGAGGCGGTCAAGGTCTCGGGCCAAAGTCCGGTCCTGATCGACGCCTATCTTCGTGATGCCATCGAGGTCGACGTCGACGCGCTTGCCGACGGAAAGGACGTGTTCGTCGCGGGGATCATGGAACACATCGAGGAGGCGGGGATTCATTCCGGCGATTCAGCCTGCTCGCTGCCGCCGCACTCGCTCTCGCCCGAAATCATCGACCGTATTCGCGGCCAGACCGAGGCGCTGGCGCGGGCGCTCGAGGTGCGGGGGCTGATGAACGTCCAATATGCGGTCAAGGACGAGGACATCTTCGTGCTCGAGGTCAATCCGCGCGCGAGCCGCACGGTGCCCTTCGTCGCCAAGGCCATCGGACTGCCGATCGCCAAGGTCGCAGCGCGAGTGATGGCGGGCGAACCCCTGTCGCAGTTCGCCCTTCAATCGCCGGCCATCGCTCACGTGGCGGTCAAGGAGGCGGTGTTTCCCTTCGCCCGCTTCGCCGGCGTCGACATCATCCTCGGCCCCGAGATGTTGTCGACCGGTGAGGTGATGGGGCTCGACGCTGATTTCGCGCGCGCCTTCGCCAAGTCGCAGCTTGCCGGCGGCACCGAGCTACCGCAGACCGGGGTCGTGTTCTTTTCGGTTCGCGACGCGGACAAGCCGCACGTCGTCTCGCTCGCCGCGCGCCTCATCGATCTCGGCTTCTCGGTGTTGGCAACCCAGGGGACCGCGCGCACCCTCCACGAGGCCGGCCACGACGTGGCCACGGTCAACAAGGTGTTGGAAGGACGACCCCACATCGTCGATGCGATGAAGAACGGCGAGGTCGATCTGGTCTTCAATACCAGCGAGGGCGCACAATCGATCGCGGATAGTTTCGCGCTGCGCCGCACCGCGCTGCTGAACCGCATTCCCTACTACACGACGGTCGCGGGGGCACGCGCCGCGGTGCAGGCGATCGGCGTTTTGCGCTCCGGCGGCCTTGAAGTTGCGGCGCTGCAATCCTATTCTTTGACATCGTTCTGATGTCTGATCGGAGAGCGGCCGCCCGGTTTGGTGCCGGCGGCATTGTATTGGGTGCAGTCCATGACGAAAGAACCCATGACTTCAGCGGGTTACACCAGGCTGGAGGAAGAACTGAAGCGATTGAAGTCGGTCGAGCGTCCGGCCATCTCGCGGGCGCTGTCCGAGGCCCGGGAGATGGGCGACATCTCCGAGAACGCCGAGTATCACGCCGCCAAGGAGCGCCAAGGGTTTGTCGAAGCGCGGATGGCGCAACTCGGCGAGAAACTGCGCCAGGCCGAGATTATCGAAGTCAGCAAGCTCTCGGGCCGGGAGGTGAAATTCGGCGCCACCGTGCGGCTTGTCGACGAGGACACCGAAAAACGCCAGACCTACCAGATCGTGGGCGTTGACGAGGCTGACATCAAGTCGGGTCGGGTTTCGGTGACCGCACCGCTGGCGCGCGCTTTGATCGGAAGGAAAAAGGGCGAGAGCTTCGAGGTCACGACCCCTCGCGGTTCGAAGTCCTATAAGATCGTCAACGTCAAGTATGTCTGATTCGCGCAGCTAGAGCCGGTAGGCTCGCGACGTAAGCGTTAGCCGCGCTCGAGACCCGAGAAGGCCGATCCGAGGATGGCTGGGCCACCCACCTGCTGGGCACTGAGCGACGGCAAGGCGGGGACGGAGAACCAATGCATCGGCCTGGCCGAGGCGATGGGCCTGGTGCCGACCGTGAAGCGGGTACGGCCGCGCGCGCCGTGGTCGTGGCTGCCGGTCGGGCTTGGGATGCTGCCGGTGGGCGCCATGTCCACCGATGCGGGCGAGTTCGCACCGCCTTGGCCGGGGCTACTGATCGCCTCGGGCCGCCGCAGCGTTCCCTACGCTTTGGCCATCCGTCGGTTGAGCCGCGGCGCCACCTTTACCGTGCAGATCCAAGATCCGCGCATCGCGCCGCGCCGCTTCGACCTGTTGGCGGTACCGCGACACGACCACGTCCGCGGCGCGAACGTCGTTGAGACCCTGGGCGCGCTCAATCGCATCACGTCCGAGCGGCTGGATGAAGCGGCCGCGCGCTTCGCCCCGGCGTTCGCGCATCTGCCTCGGCCTTTGGTTGCGGTCCTGGTCGGCGGTACCAGCGGCAGCTACCGGCTGACGCCCGAGGCCACCGGCGCACTGTGCGACAAGCTCGTCAATCTGAGCCGCGCCGCGGGCGCCGGGCTAGCGGTCACGCCCTCACGGCGGACCGGCGATGGCAACATCGCCACCTTGCGCCGGCGGCTTGAGGCCCTGCCCGCGACGGTCTGGGACGGCACCGGTGAGAACCCCTATTTCGGGCTCTTGGGCCTTGCCGACGCGCTCATCGTCACCTGCGATTCGGTGTCCATGGCGTCCGAGGCGTGCACCACCGGCAAGCCGGTCTACATCGTCGATCTCCCTGGCGGAAGCCGAAAGTTTCGCGAGTTCCACGCCAGCCTGCGATCCGAGGGTATGACGCGTCCCTTTGTGGGTGAGCTCGAATCCTGGACCTACGCACCCCCAAACGACACCGCGCTGGTCGCCGAGGCGGTCGCGCGGCGACTGGGCGGCCGAGCGCTCAGGGGCGGCACGTCAAAACCGCCGCCCCGTTGATCCGGCCTGCCCGCAGGTCGTCGAGCGCCGCGTTCGCCTCTTCCAGCGCGTAGGGCACGACCGTCGTCCGTACCGGGACGCGCGGTGCCAGCGCGAGGAACTCCTCGCCGTCGCGGCGAGTGAGGTTTGCGACCGAGACCACCTCGCGCTCGCGCCACAGTATCTCGCAGGGAAAGCTTGGGATCTCGCTCATGTGGATGCCGGCGCACACCACCCGCCCCCCCGCCGCCACTGCGCGCAGCGCCGCCGGGACCAGTGCGCCGACCGGCGCGAACACGATCGCGGCATCCAGTGGCTCGGGCGGCGGCGCATCCGAATCGCCCGCCCACCCCGCGCCAAGCTCGCGCGCGAAGGTTTGGGCTTGGGCGTCGCCGGGCCGGGTGAATGCGAATACCTCGCGCCCCTCGAACCGCGCCATTTGGGCAACGATGTGGGCAGCCGCGCCGAAGCCGTAAAGGCCCAGCGTCGCGACGTCGCCCGCCTTGCGGAGCGCGCGGTAGCCGATGAGCCCGGCGCACAGGAGGGGCGCGGCCTCGATGTCTGAAAGTCCCGCCGCGAGCGGGAACGCATAGCGCTGGTCGGCGAGCAGATACTCGCCGTAGCCGCCGTCGATGTCGTAGCCGGTAAAACGTGCGTCCTCGCACAGGTTCTCGCGGCCGTCGCGGCAGTATCGGCACCCGCCACAGGTGGTGCCGAGCCACGGCACGCCCACCCGCTCGCCGATGCGGAATCGGTCCACGCCGCTGCCGGTCTCGGCCACGGTGCCAATCACCTCGTGACCGGGAACGAGGGGCAGCTTGGGATGCGCCAGCTCACCGTCCACGATGTGCAGATCGGTGCGGCACACTCCGCAAGCGCGCACCTCGATCAACACCTGCCCCGACGCCGGTCGGGCCGCGCCAATTCGGCCAGCCGAAGCGGCTTACCCACCGCATCGAATACCATCGCGAGCATCCACAAAGCTTACGCCCGCCTGAGGAGGTTTGCCCATCCCGGGATTATCCGCGGGAGATCGAGCGCGACGGATTTCGCGCGCTTTCCCTTGCCGTGGACCATGCCCTTGCCGTGCGGAGCCTTGCCCGCCACCACGGCGATCCTTCGACCGCTTGCTGATCGCCCAGGCATCGTGCGACGGCCTTGGGATCGTGACCGCCGATGCGGCGTTCGCCGCCTATGGAATCGCGACGATCGCCGCGCGGCGCTAGGTCGGTAGGCTCTCCAACGGGCGGAAGGGCTCGTCGATGCCGAAGGCGCTCGGGCCGAACACCGCCAGCGCTTCTGGCGTGCGCATGATCGGCGGTGCCGAGATGCCGATCACCCGCACCCGCTGGCCGTAGCGCAGCCGCTCGGTGGTGATCGCCTCCGCCGTATCGGCATCGAGGACCGAGATCAGGTCAGGCACGATGGCGCGAACCTCGCCCCCATGACGCGCGACCAGATTCTCGTTCTGGAACGTGATCGTCATGCGCCCGTTCCACGTGCCGGTTCCCTCGATGACGGCGTGGCCGATGGCGAAGCCACGCGTCGTCGCTCGCGCGAGATCGACGATCTTGCCGGCGTACAGATCACGGCCGTGGCTGTAGTGGGTTTCGGCCAGCGCGCCGATCAGCGCCGCAAAGGGATCGGCATGGCCCTCGCGCGCGCCGCGAATGACGCGGCCAAGTTTCAGGCAGAGGCTGAGCGTGGCCGGGACCGAGACGCGCTTTGCCGTGGCGCCGTCCATGGCGTACTCGGCGAGTGAGGCCCGCCCGCCCATGCGGATGGCGACGCCGCGCGCCAGCCACTCCGCCACCTCGGCCGAGCGCGCCTCGATCACCACGCGATTGTCGTGGGGATCGGCGAGCGCCACCGGTGAGGCCGAGACCCCGTAGACGTTGAAGGTCTCCATCTGCAGCTCGGGAAAGGCGCGTCCCATGCCATCCCCATCGACCACCGGAAGGCCGCGCTTTGCGGCAACCAAGAAGGGGATGGTGGCGTTCGAACCACCGGCCTCGAAGGGGATGATCGCGTCCGCGCGCCTGCCCAGGCGCCTCTCCAAGGCCTCGACCGCCCACACCGGCTCGTCGCCGTTGGGAATCTTCTCGATCAGGATGGTCGGCGCGCCCATGTTGCCGACGGCGATCACCAGCGCCGAGTCGTCGAGGGCGTCGAGATCCACCAGATCGATCGAGCGACACTCGCGCATCGCCTGGGTCGCGACCAGCCGTCCGACATAGGGATCGCCGCCGCCGCCGGTGCCCAGGATCGCCGCCCCGCGGCAGAGATCCTCGAGATCGGCCAGCCTTATCTTGCCTGTCATCCCGCCCCCCGGACGCATTCAGCCTGCCAAGGTCGATCGCGTCATGGCTCGAGGTCAACATCCAACCGGCGAACCAAAGGCTCGCGCGCAACATCTAGCGTGTCGAAGATAGAGAACCACAAAATTTGGTTGACGCGCTGCCTTCGGCCTGATACGAACGCGACTTCGTGTGCATGGATGCGGGGTCCATCGTTCGAACCCGACGGGGCCCGGTGCCGATTGGCGTCGGGCCCTTCGGCGCTGGGAAGGTCCCCAGCCTCGTACTCTGACCGCCGCCGCCCACGGATCGGACACTGGGCCACAAAAAAGAGATGTCAGGTGCGCGGACGCGGGGTCCATCGCAACGTGCCCCGAAAGGCACTCCTGACATCCCTCGGATCGTTCGTCCCCGGGGCTTCCCGGCCCAGGATCCCGCCACCCGAAGGCTTTGCGATCCGAGGACCGTACCCCTCATCACCCTCTCAGACCCGATGAACCGTTCCGCCCGAAGGCTTCGCAATTCGCCGGAGATGTCCGGCACAAGGGTCCACCCAAGGGCTGCCCGATCCCCTGAACCGTTCCACCCGAAGGCTTCCCGATCCAGCGCGATCGAAGTCCGAAGACGACGACCACGGTCGAGAGTATCTTACCTGCGAGTATTCCAAAGCAACAAGAAAATCAACGAACAGTGAAATTTCTTGGGGATAAATAACCACATAGTACACATTTCATCCACCGGTTATCCACAGCCGCGTCAGTTCGCCTTGTTGAGGACGGCGATCGAGAGCAGCGCGCTGTTGACGTCGTCGAGGAGCGCTTGGAACTCGTGCATCCGTCCGCAGCCGCCGAGAATCAGGCTCGCTGAGAGAATCGCGATGACGATGAACCGCTGCATTGCGGCAGTCTAGCATAGCGTCGCGTCCAAGTCGGGGGGCTAGCGCTCGACCGTGATGACCAAACTGGACTCGGTGACTTGGGCGCCGCGGAGCGCGCGAAACGTACCGAGGAGCTGGGTATCCATGCCCGCCGGCAACGGACCGCCTTCGAGGCTTCGCAGCGCCGGCGGCAGATCGTGCGCGACATCGCGGTCCACGGCGAAGCACTTCACCAGCTCCATGCCCGCGGGCTCGGTGACGTCGAAATCGAAGGGGTAGTTCTCGTCCGGGATGGTATGCATGCGATGGCCGCGGACGACGGGATCGGGGTAGTACTCGTTGGGGAAGATCTTGAACCATTGGCGGTCGGACTGGCGGTAAAAGCAGTAGAGCCAAGCGTTGTGATCGGTCTCGATCAGCAAAGAGAGCTGCTCGCCCACGCGGTATACCGGCTGGTCCCAACGCGCGCTCGACAGGGTGAGCCGCACCGGTCCAAGATTATCGTTCTCCAGCAACACCGCCAGCAGGTGTCCGGGCGGCTGAACCGCCATGCCGGCGGGCGGCTGGACGAGTTCCCGCCACGCCAGCGAACGGCCCCTGGCATCGGCCAGCACCAGGCGCAGCTCAACCGATCCGCCGAAGTCCCAATAGTTTCCGCTCAAGACGTAGACGCCGGTGCGGTCCACTAAATTCTCGGGCTCGAGCGATTCGCCGTCCACGTCCAGGCCGCGCATGGCCGCCACTTGGGCCTCGCTAAGCTCGGCGCGCTTGACGATCAGGGCGCCGCCGGTGATGGCGATGGCAAACGCGTCGACCAGCGCATCGGCCATCTTGCGCCTCGACATAGCGGCCGAACTCGGTCTGGATACGGCTGGTCTGGAAGTGGATGCCCGCCAGCCTCAATTCGATCATCGCCGGGGCGCCATCGGCGAATGCGCGGCTCGCCCGAGGATCTGACCGCCGCCGCGCGGCGGCGAGACAACGCCAGGTTGTACGACGCCGCGCCCGTCGCGTCGGTGTGGCCGGCGATGCGAAACCGCGACTCGGCCAGCGCCTCCGCGCGCATCGCTGCGGCCAGCTCGTCGAGCTGGCGCATGGCCGCCTCGGTAAGCTCGGCGGAGCCGAGCCGAAATCGGACGTCAAGGTCGATCGAGGGGCGCCCGGCGTGCTCGGGTAGATACTCGATCAGCGCAAGGCCGCGAATAATAGAAAAGGCTTCTCCCTTTGCTTCCGGTCACACCAGATGTTGATCGGCCTTCTACGTTCCAGGCACGGTTCTTGGACCGTGCCTGGCGATGTGCGGGAGCTTTTGGCCTTGGGGAAGTAGGTTTCGAGTGCTGTCAGGCAGGCTGGAGGGCCGGTATTCGGCCCCCGATTGAGGCGGATCGGAGGGCGGGCGGTGGCTGGCGCCCGGCCTGCCGGGATCAGCCGCGTTGTCCGACGATGTCGCGGTAGTCGGCGGGTCGGAGGCGCGTGCCGATGCCGAGCAGGGTGTCGAAGGCCGTTGCGGTGTGGCGGCGGCGGTTCCAGCGGAACACGAACTCGTCGAGATAGCGGCGCAGATGGGCGCGGCGCAGGCCATGGAAGGTTCCGAGCGCCCAGCGCTTCAGGTTCGAGAACACACGATGGATCCAGATCAGCACGAGATGGGCGGGCGTTGCACCGACGACCTTGGGCTGGTGGTCGTGGTCGGGCAGGCCAGGATAACCGCTCCAGCCATCGGTGATTACCCGCGCGCCCGGCGCCGAGGTCCCGGCAACGAAGGCATGAAGGCTGCGCGCGGAGAAATCCCCGATCGGCGCCAGCCGGATGCGACGTGGCTCGCCCTCGGGCGATAGCTCGACCGCGCCAGCAATGCGCATCTTGCCTTGCCGGCTGCGACCTTGCCCGCCTGTGGTCGGGTCTTTTACGGTGCGGAACGGTAGGGTGGCCTCATCGATCTCGACCAGGTCCTCAAGCAGGCTGCGATCCGGATCAACCATGGCACGGCGCAGCTTGTGCAGCAGGAGCCAGGCACTCTTGTAACTGCCGAGCCCGAGCTGGGCCTGGAGTTGCAGGGCGGAGATACCGTTCGAGTGGCTGGTCACGATGTGAACGGCCATGAACCAGGTCTTCAGGGGCAAGTGGCTGCGGTGCATGATCGTGCCCGCGGTCACCGAAGTCTCCTTCCCGCAGGCCGCACATTCCCAGCTCGTCCGGCGACGCTTCAGTTCCCAGCCCCTGTCATGGCCGCAGGCGGGGCAGACGAAGCCGTCGGGCCAGCGCTTGGCTGCAAGATGCCGGGCGCAGGAGGCTTCATCGGGAAAGCGCGCCTCGAAGGCGGCGCGGGACATCGGGCGGTCGTATTTCCAGCGGCTGGCATGACAGAACATTAAGCGAACATTCTGCCGATGGCAACCGCAAACCCAACATGTCGTCAAACCGGGTTCAGAGGGATAAGCCTTTAATAGAATTGAGATCCTGGAACGATTCGTCCTGCGCGAACCCCGGACCAGCGGCCGCGGCAACCGCGATGGCAGCCGCCGCGCAAACGAGTACGCCAAGGTTCACCCTGGGGCCGAGCTTGGCCATCGAACCGAACGTGATCAACGCTCGTGGGCTCACCTCGTTACCCCTCTTATTTCGATCAGAAACAGGGGTCCGCCCCACCGCTTGTCGCGACGGGGCGGCTCGCCCGCGTTCAGTTGCGGGAGGTGATCTGCTCTGCCGTGAACACGCCGCTCGAGAACGTGACCCGAGCATCGATGTCCAGGTGATCCATCATCTTCTTGATGTTGCGCAGCAGGCGCGCCGAGTTGGCGTGGCTTTCGTACCAGTACTCGTGCCGGCATTGCTGCCCGCGGATGGGCCGGTAGTGCCGATACCCGGAGAACGCCACCAAGTACTCTTCGATCTCCAGCACGTCGCCGTCGTCGCAGAAGTTGGCGAAGACGATCGGCCGGAACGCGCCCTTGGGATAGGGTCCGAATTCGCGCTCGACTACGCCCGAGGGCGGCCGCACGAAGGCGTCGTAGCCCGCGCTGACCGGCAGAACCCGGGTCGTGCGCTTGAGGCAGATCGCCGACTGGCGCGCTTCCTCCCGCGTGATCCGCTCAATCTGGACCACGCCTTCGGTGGTGGCCAGGAAGACCCGGACCTTCATCAGCGGATGAAGATCTCGGTCTTGATGTCCAAGAGCGCGCGCAAGAGTTCGGAGTCCTCGTCAAGCAGCATCTGGACCACTCCATCGCGCGCCTCGGGCAGCGGAGACTTCAGACACCGGTTCTCGGCGTCGCAGGTGAATAGGGTCGTCCTCGGTGTGCCGGGGTCATCATCGAGCTCGATGATGACATAGGTCTGGCGCGGCTCGGCGGCGCCGATGGCGACGACGTTGCCGCCTTCCGGTGCGTCCCTGCTCAGCAGAACATGGGCTGCTGCCCGAAGCACCCGCTGTACGTGATCGCGCAGCTTGGCGAAGCCCGCCTCGCACACGGCGTAATCGGGCTCGCGCGCCTCGATCAGCGAACGGATCTCGGGCGTCGCACTCTTACGCCGAAGCGCCTGGGTGATGCGCCCCTGCACCTGGCCGAAGACCTCGGCGCGAAGCACCGACATCGGCAGACGGCGGGCGAGCGGCCCGCAATCGATCACCAGCGCCAGGTCTTCGCGCTCGCGTTTGTTGAGAAACTTGATTCCGCTCGCCGGCGGCTCGTCGAGCAACGGCAGCGGCGATTGCCATTCCCCCCCGTCATCGGCCGCCTCGGAGAGCGCCCCCGGGTCGAACTCGCCGGCCTCGCGATCGCCGCCCAGCGGCGCCGCGCCGTCCATTCCGCGCCGCGTCCGCGCCGTTTCCAGGGCCCGCACGAATGCGATGAACGCACCGACCACGGTACGGAACATGCGGAATCGACGGTTTCGTCGTCAGTCGCCGCGGAATGCCGCCGCCAAAAGATCACGATGCCCTCATCGTCGATCTCGATGCCGCGCCCCTCCGCGCGCTCCTTGAGGAAGGTAAGGATGCGGTGAAACTTGCGGTTGTTTTGCGCGCTGGGCAGGTGCTCGCCGAGGGTGCGATAGAGCCGCGCCTCGAGCCGCCGCGCCGTCTCCTCCACGGCCGCGATGCTCGAGGGCGCGATCAGCAGGTCGGCGAAAATGGCGTCGATCTCGGGGTAATCGTCGATCGTCAGAAGGAACTCCAGGAGCGCCGCCAGCAACGGCATGCGGGCGAACGGCACGTTGAAGACTGCGTCGCTGTAGTGGATCACGATCCCTTCGTCCGCCGCCTCGAAGCCCGGGCGTCGCCACGGGCGTTGCGCCACCGCATCGGCGACGTGGCCGCGGAATGCGCTTGGGCTCGCGCGCGGGACGGCGAAGAACAGCGTCTCATAGCTGGCGCCAGCGGGCGCGCACGCATCGGCCGCGTTGACCAGATGGCACAGCTGCAGGACGAGGTTGGCATAGGTCCGGCACACGATCGTCCTCGCCAGCGCCTGACACACCCGCGGCGCGTACTTGGGTCCGCCCTCGGGCGCGGTCGCCTCGGCAACGCATCGGAAGGCGGCCACCAACTCCCCGCTCTGTCCCGCCTCTAAGACGTGCGAGGCGGCTTCGCTCGCATCCATCTCTCGAAACCCCCGGACCAGAGCTCCCGTTGGTAGTGGCGGTGTAGCCATCGCACCTTGCGCACATATTCGGCGGTCGCCGGAATGATGCGCGCGCTCGGCGGTTCGCCCACCGCCGAGCCGCCATTGTAGTAGGACAGGGCGAAATCTGTCCTGCCTCGATAACGCGCGATCAGCCGCTTCAGAAAATGGATGCCGAGCCGCACGTTGACACGCGGTTCCCACAGACGATCGGGGGGGATGCCGTACTCACCGAGCGACGTCGCGGGCATGATCTGCATTACGCCGCGGGCGCCCTTGTGGCTCTCGGCCGCCGGATCGAAGAATGATTCGGCGTGTGCGACCGCCAAGGCAAGCGCCGCGGGAAAGTCCATCTCGCGGGCCTCGGTGACGATTAGGGCGCGGATGTGCTGGCGTCCGGCCGCCCCGACCGGCTCGGCGGCGACCGATAGCGGGGGCGCGACCGCCATCAATGCGATTGCCACACCCGCGAAGGTCGAGGCCACGTTGTGGGCGCGCCGTGCCATAGGCTAACCGTCGATCCAGGTCACGACGGTGGCGAAGTCGTCGAGGTCGGCGCGGCGCTCGAGCCGGCGTTGCTCCAGACCACCGGCAAAATCATCGAGCGTGCCGTCTCCCGCCGGGCGCACGCGCGCCACCCGGTATTGCGGCTCGGGCTCGGTCCACCAGCGCACCTCCACCTCCGGCTCGATCCAGCGCACCCTCGCGTCGGGGCGGCGCGGTGTGATGTCGTCGGCGTCGGTCCACTCGACGTGCGTGCGCGCCGCCGTCCATCCCTCGTCCGCGTCGGCGGCGGCAAGCTGCCACACCGCGGCCTGGCCGGCGTAGCGGCGCTCCCAGCGCAGCACTGCCTCGACGTAGCGCTTGGTCACCGGCAGCACCGTGGCGTTGGGCAGGCGGCCCGACACCGAGCCCCCGTTGTAGTGCGAGAGCGCGAGATCCCAGCGCCCCTGGTAGCGATCGATCAGGCGTTCGAGAAAGTCGATGCCGAGCTGGATGTTGAGCCGCGCGTCCCACAGCTCGTCGGCGCCGATCCCGTACTCGCCGCGCGCCGTCGCCGGCATGATCTGCATCACCCCGCGCGCGCCCTTGGAGCTCAGCGCGCCGCCGCGGAAATCGGATTCGACCCTGGCCAGCGCCAGCGCCAGCGAGGGCGGGACGCTGGAATTGAGCGCCTCCTGGATCACCATGCGCTTGATCTCGGTCTGCGTGAGTGTTGCGGTCGTCGCGGCCTGGGCCGAGGGTACCCGAAGGCCGCAACCGAAGCGGCGAGGCACGCCGCGATCAGCGATTTGGCGGTGCACGCGCGAATACTCGAGTGCGCTATGGTCATGGTGATACCTCCTCTAGGCCTCGAGCCAGCGCGCATCGAGCGTCGTGACGACGAGGTCGGTGATGGGGACTTGCTCCCGGATCGCGACCGCCGCGGCGACCGGCAGCGCCGGATCGATCGCCAAGACGATGGGTCCGGTTGCAGGGATGGTTCGCGGATCGACGGGGTCGAGCTTGGCATCGAGGAAACGCCCGCCGTAGTGGATGAGAAGCGTCTCGCGCGCCGCGGTGTCCTCTGCGTTACCATCGGCGTGAGCGGTCGAGGGCGCGAGATCGAGGCGTTCGGCCGCCGCCGGCGCGTCGGCGGGCTGGAAGCTTGCGCCCATTGACAGCATGGTCAGCACCATGATGCTGAAAAAGGCCATGGCCAACGCCAGTGCGATCTCGGTCATGGCGTTGGAGTAGTGGCTTTCTGACACGACGGGCTCCTCGGCGATCCGGGATCCTCCTGAAAAAAGGGCGGGCGCTCCCCAGTTTGGCGAACGCCCGCCAGTCGTTGATCAGGGAGGATCAGTCCGAGCTATGAAAGGCCGAGGGTGGAAATCGGCGGGCGCTGGTACACTGGGCGGCTTGTGACAGGGGGGACCAATATGAAAACACGCAAGCTTGGCCGCGACGGCCCCGAGGTTTCGGCGCTCGGACTCGGCTGTATGGGAATGTCGGGCAACTACGGCGGCCGCGACGATGATGAAGCCCGCGCCACCCTCGACCGCGCCGTCGAGATCGGCGTTACCTTCCTCGATACCGCCGACGTCTACGGCGCCGGCCACAATGAAACCTTTCTCGGAACCTTCCTTCGCGGCCGCCGCGACGCCGTTTTTCTCGCCACCAAGTTTGGCAACGTATGGAAGCAGCCGGGATCGCCGGGGACCTACCCCGTCGACGGCAGCCCGGCCTACCTCAGCGCGGCCTGTGAGGAAAGCCTGGGCCGGCTGGGCACCGACGTCATCGACCTCTACTACCTTCACCGCGTCGATCCAGCGGTGCCGATCGAGGACACGGTCGGCGCCATGGCGCGGTTGGTCGAGGTGGGCAAGGTTCGCTATCTCGGCCTTTCCGAGGCCGCCACCGAGACCATCCGACGTGCCCACCGCGTACACCCGATCACCGCGCTACAAAGCGAATACTCGCTGTTCGCCCGCGATCCCGAGGCCGCGCATCTCGCAACGTGCCGCGAGCTGGGGATTGGCTTCGTGCCGTTCAGCCCGCTCTCGCGCGGCCTCCTCTCCGGCGCAATCGGACCGATCGAGGAAACCGACATGCGCGCCGGCCTGCCGCGGTTCCAAGACGGCAACCTCGAGCGCAATCTCGAACTCGTGGGCGCGGTGGCGGCACTGGCCGAGGAAAAGGGCTGCACCCCCGCCCAAATCGCCCTCGCCTGGGTGATGGACCAGGGCGAGGATATCGTCCCGATACCGGGTATACGGCGGCGCAAATACCTCGAGGAGAACGCCGCCGCCGCCGAAATCACCCTCACCGAGGCCGAACGCAGCCGCCTCGCCGGGGCGCTACCGCTCGGCGCCGCCGCCGGTGAGCGCTACCCCGAGGCCATGATGCGCCGCGTCAACATCTAGCCGTCGCGCCGAATGTCCCAATGAGACTCGGGCGCATGCGGCGGCGTTGGACGCTAAGGGCAGGATTGACGGCCCTGGCCGCGGGCGTGTTCGCGACCGCCGCGCACGCCGAAGCGTTCGATTACGTGCGCATCGGCGATGCCGACGGGTTCGGCTTTACCGATGTCGCGCGGCTGGTGCGCGCCTGGCCGGGCCCGGAGGCCTTCCCGGCCGATAGCGATGGCGACGGCCGCCTTGGCGAGGACGAATTCCTCCCCGATCTCAATGGCGACGGCGGGGTCGCCGTGTTCAGTCAGGACAACTTCGACAACCGCGACGCCGAGGAGATCGCCGACCGCGGGCATTCGTGTGTCGGCTGCCTGTCGATCGGCGATCGCACACGCGGCTCGATCTGGACGGACCTGTCGCTTTCCGCCTCCGCCTCGGCCGAGAACTGGCCGGATGCCGACGGCCCGCAGACGCCCAACAACGCGATTTTCGTGTTCGACTTCACCGCCGACCGCGACGGTATCCTCGAGCATTCGCAGATATTCTTCAATCTCGTGTTTGGCGACTACGACATCGATCCCTCGCTGATCGGCGTGCAGTTCCGCGATGGGGCGGTGCGCACCTTGGCGCTCGCCAACCAAGGGCCGCTTGACGGCCTGATCCAGGGACGCTCGACCGTGCTCGAATTCGACGAGGTGTTCGCCGAGGACGCCGACGGCAACTGGGCGGGGCTGCTCACGGTAGTCTTCTTCGCGCCCAACGACCCGTATACGGCGTTCGACTACGTCGAACTGAGCCGATTCGAGTTGTTGTCGGCCGGGCTCGCCCCGTAGCGCCGGCCCGGGTCCATCACCGATGCTGAGCCTCAAGGAATACGCCGAGCACGACGCCCTCGGGCTCGCCGAACTCGTGCAAAGCAAAGAGGCATTGCCTGCGGAAGTCATCGAATCGGCGCTTCTTGCCATCGACAAACTGAACCCACGGCTCAACGCGGTCGTCAATGTCATGGCGGCCGAGGCCCGCGCTGACGTCGCGGCGCCAACGCTGGGCGCCACGTTCCCCGGCGTCCCGCTCCTTCTCAAGGACCACAAGGTGTCCTATGCGGGCGCTGAATCCGTGGAGTCCGCAGCACACCCCGTGCGGCTCGAGCGGCGGCTCGGCGGTCGCCGTTGCCGCAGGCATGGTGCCGGTGGCGCACGCGAGCAACGGCGGCGGCTCGATCCGGGGACCGGCGGCGTGCTGCGGCCTGGTCGGACTCAAACCGACACGAGGCCGCAACCCGCTGGGGCCCGAGGTTGGCGAGATGTGGAACGGGCTCATCGTCGAACACGTGGTCAGCCGCTCGGTCAGGGACAGTGCGGCGCTGCTCGATGTAACGGCGGGTCCCGCCGTCGGCGATCCCTACGGCGCGCCGCCGCCCGAACGCGCCTTCGCCGCGGAAATCGGCGCAAGCCCTGGGCGGCTCAGGATCGGCTTCTCCACCGGCGCGCCGCCGGGCCACCCCATGGACCCCGAATGCATCGCCGCCGTGCGCGAAACGGCGAAGCTCCTGGAAGACCTAGTGGATCGAATCTAACGCTTGGTGCCCACGTTTGACGGCGGCGACGATCTTGTTGGGATTGGCGGTCCAAACGAACGGTGTGGGGTCGTCGTTGGTTTCGGCGATGAAGCGGTTGATGGCGGTCTGGAGATTGACGATCGAGTGGAACACTCCTCTTTTGAGTCGGCGTTTGCTGAGCTTGGCGAAGAAGGTTTTGACGGCATTGAGCCAGGAGCAAGAGGTCGGCGTGAAGTGAAAGACGAACCGAGGGTGGCGCTCGAGCCAGGCCACGACCTTGGGATGCTTGTGAGTGCCGTAGTTATCGAGGATCACGTGGACGATCTTGCCCGCCGGCACTTCGGCCTCGATGGCGTTGAGGAAGCGGATGAACTCCTGGTGCCGATGGCGCTGCATGCAGCGCCCGATCACCTTGCCTTCCAGGACGTCGAGGGCGGCAAACAGCGTCGTCGTGCCGTTCCGTTTGTAGTCATGGGTGATCGTCCCGCAGCGTCCCTTCTTCAGCGGCAGCCCCGGCTGGGTGCGGTCGAGGGCCTGGATCTGGCTCTTTTCGTCCACCGACAGCACGACGGCATGGGCGGGCGGATCGACGTAGAGACCGACGATATCGCGCAGCTTAGTGACGAACTCGGGGTCGGTGGAGAGCTTGAAGTGGCGTACCCGGTGCGGACGGAGCTTGTGAGCCTGCCAAACCCGCTGCACCGAGCTGATGCTGATCCCGACCACCTTGGCCATCGCCGCCGCCGTCCAGTGCGTCGTCTCTCCGGGCGGTTCGGTGGAGGTCAACTCAACCACCCGCTTGACAATGGCACCAGGCAGCGGCGGGATGCGCGAGGGTCGGGTCTTGTCGCGCAAAAGTCCACCCACGCCTTCGTGCATGAACCGCTCCTGCCAGCGCCAGACGCAGGGCTTGCTCTTGCCCGTCCGCCGCATGATCTCAGCGGTGCCAAGACCATCGCCGGTCAGCAGGATGATCCGAGCCCGCCAGACGTGCTTCTGCGGGCTGCTCCGGTCCGCAACAACCGCCTCAAGACGAGTACGCGCGGCAAAACTAACGTTCACATGGATACCGTTTCGCATTCCAAGAGACTCGCACATCGTGCAAGCCATGGGAATCTTTTGTTAGAGTTGATCCACTAGGACACGACGTCGAGGAGGCGGCGCCCGGCCACGACGCGGCGCTTCTCGGCGATATCTCTACATGACGGTGATCGCCGCGCATACCGCGGTAACGATCGACGCGGGTGCGGCGTCATTGGGACGCACCCCTTCGGCCGGCAACCTCGAGCAGGTCAACCTCACGCTCGCCGAGCGCGGGCGCAAGCTGTCGGCCAGCGAATTCGTGAAGGCGGTCAACGGCATCAACGGGATCGCACGCACGTTTGCCGGCTTTTTCGAGCGCTACGACATCTGGCTGACGCCGACGATGGCAACACTCCCGCCGCCGCTTGGCTACGTCGATGCCAACATGGCCGATACCGAGGTCTATTTCGATCGGGTCTGGACCTTCAACACCGCCGGCCCGATCTACAATGCTTCCGGCCATCCCGCCATCTCGCTGCCGCTCCACTGGTCGGGCGACGGCCTGCCCGTCGGCATGATGCTGGGCGCGCGGTACGGGGGCGAGGCGGTGCTGTTCCGCCTCGCCGCCCAGATCGAAGAGGCTAAACCCTGGCGCGAGCGTCACCCCTCGCTAAGCGTTTGGAACCTCGAGTAGGCCACCGGCCAGGCCCAGGCACTCCCTCTGACATCGCGCCTCGAAAATCTGGTCCGGTTGCGGCAAACTGCGCCGACCGCGGGCAGGCGAGGGGAGGTATGCGATGGCAAAGGGCTTGGAAGAGACCCGTGTGATCGTAACCGGCGCGGCCGGCGGAATCGGTCGCGCTACCGCGGAAGTCTTCCTCGCAGCGGGCTCGCGGGTTGTGCTCGCCGATATCGACGAGAGGCGACTGGAAGCCCCGGAGGA
This sequence comes from Alphaproteobacteria bacterium, assembly GCA_965219135.1. GTDB lineage: Bacteria > Pseudomonadota > Alphaproteobacteria > VGEJ01 > VGEJ01 > CAYUNL01. The sequence continues at coordinate 309,231 of CBDCMV010000002.1, forward strand.
GGAGCTCCGCGCCCTCGGAACGGTCCTGGCCTCGGCCTGCAACATCACGCGCCTCGCCGATGTCAAGAAGCTCGTCGAGTTCACCGTGAAGGAATTCGGCGGGGTCGACGTCCTCGTCAACTGCGCGGGTGTCGGGAACGGTTGGAAGCTCGTCGACCTGCCCGAAGAGGAGCTCGATCGCGTGCTCGCAGTAAACCTCAAGGGCGTTATCTTGTGTTGTCAGGCAGTTCTACCGCACATGCACGCCAACCGGCGCGGCGCCATCGTGAACGTCGCCTCGCAGGCCGGCAAACGCGGATGGCCGACGATTTCGGCCTACACCGCGTCGAAGGCAGGCGTCATCGGCTTTACGCGCTCGCTGGCCATGGAAGCGGCACCCGATGTCCGGGTCAACGCGGTCTGTCCGGGCATCGTTCAGACCGAGATGTTGGAGGGCTACTACCAGCTTCAGGTTTCGACGCGGGGGATAACGCGGGAAGAGGCGATCGCGGAGGCCAAGTTCGAGCAAAGCATTCCGCTCGGCCGCATCCAGGAGCCAAAAAACATCGCCGACGGCATCGTGTTCCTGGCGTCCGAGGAGGCGAGCGAAATTACCGGTCAGGCGCTAAACATTTGCGGCGGAATGGCGATGGACTAGACCGCGCGCTCATCAATGGGGTTGATTGATTGTCGCAGCCGTGACCGGCCTTCCGCGCCCGGAGCCCGGGGTAAACCTCCTCGTCGAACTTCGCCTCGTCCGTCACCTCGCCCGACGCGTTAACGATTTTCGATCCGCCGAAGAACGTGAAGTCCTTGTGCGCGCCGACCACGTTGCAGTAGACCGAGGGGAACACCCTCACTGTACTCGTACTTGAATCGAGCACGCGCTGTGCCAAAGTAAATCCCTGGTCGGTAGCCTTGCCGTACCAGTAGACCGCTCGGGTATCATCGCCCGGTTCCCCGCTTGCTCCACAAAACAGGAAAGAGAGGCAAGAATGGGTAAGTGAGGACTACGACTGGCGGCCCTCTTTTTGGTGATGGTTGCTGTGGCTGGCTGTGCCGCTGGTCTAAATCCTGCCGCAGACACTGCGCGCGCTGATGGCGACATCGCTGGCTTCTGGCTCGGCTTGTGGCACGGCCTCATCGCGTTCTTTACCTTTATCATCTCCCTATTCTCTGACAACGTTCGCATGTACGAAGTCCACAACAACGGGGGGTGGTATGACTTCGGCTTTGTGCTCGGAGCAGGCATTCTGTTTGGCGGGGGTCTCTTCGGAAGGAGCAGGTATTCTGTTTGGCGGTGGGTGTTCCCCGGAGCGTCGATGCGGAAATCGCGACAGCCTCGGGACCTCGACTAGTTCACGGGATTCTTGAAGCTTCTCCGCCACGCCATCGGGATTCGAGGCTCTGCTTTGGAAGGGAAACTGGTGCCCGCTCCGGGATTCGAACCCGGACCCTCCGTGGAGGAACGGATTTTAAGTCCGTTGCGTCTACCATTCCGCCAAGCGGGCTCGGGCAGCGTACCGCCGCCCAGGCGCCGCCGACAAGGCGGTCGTTCGGTACCGGCTAGCGGGCCATCACCAGCATACGGATCAGGCCCTCAGGCTCGTCCCCGGCGAACCCTTGAAGCGCCTTCCCCACCACCGCGCCGATCGAGCGCTCGAGGTCGCGCGCGGCCATCGCTAACCCCGGGCTGGAGGAGGAAACCAAAAAGTCTCCGGGTGAGATCGGGCCGTTCTCGGCCGATACCCGAACATGGACCTGACCCGACAGCGCGACCGGCAGGTCGTGCGAGCCGTCCTCGCGCGAGCCGATCAGCATCGCGTGCTGGAAGCCTCCGGCACCGCTGATCACGCCGACGACTTTGCGGTCGTAGGCCGCCGCCGCGGGCATCAAGGCGCCGCTACCCAGCGCGTCAACGGACATCACCGAGCCCGGGACGACGCCGTCGCGGGTCTCGAGGTCGAAGACCTCGGCCACGTCATGCACGCGCTCGCCGCTGACCGAGATGAAACCCGCACCACCGCCGCTGTCGGCGGCGATCAGCACCACTGTCTCGTCGGCGTTGTCGTCGACGCGAAGGAAACCGCCGTCGGCGTCGACCCCCAGGGTCGCCCTCGATTCGCCGGCCGCGCTGCTGACCCAGAACACCCCCTCGCCGTCGCTGTCCGCGCCCACGAACGTCACCGAGTCGACGGCGTTGTTCGATACCCAGAACGCGCCGCCGTCGCTGTCGACGCCAAGATGCGCGACCAGGGTGCCATCGGCGCTGGTCACCCAGAGCACGCCGCCGGTGTCGTTGGTTTCGAGGGAGGCCGATTCCTGCCCGCCGGGGCCAAAGACGTGGAGAGAACCGCCGATCTCGCCAACCCGGAGCGCCACTTTTCTTTCTCCGGTGCTGTCGCTGATATTCAGCGCGCCATCGCCTTCGTCGTCGGCACCCAGGACGGTGACTGGCACGCCCGATCGATTGATCGTTGTCAAACTCCCCCTGGCATCGCTGGTGCTCGCTGAGGACTCCCGCGTCCCCTTCGAGATCGAGTCTTTCTCCTGCGCCAGCCCGTGCCCCGTCACCGCAACGACGGAAACCATGAGCGCCGGAACAACTAACGCAATCCACCTCGTCATCATGTTCTCCCACCCCTTTTTTCAGTGTCCAGAAAAACCTCGCCCAGAAGCGACCCAGGCCCGGTTTACGCGGCCTGGAGGTCGCCGGTTATGCTGGGCCAGCGAAAGCACTGTTCGATCACGTCGACACCGCCGATGTTCAGCCGGCGCTTCTCGGCCGGGGCGCCGCCAAGCGCGGTGTAGAACGCGCGTGCAGGATTGTCTTCAAGCGCCCAGACCGCAAGCGAGTCAAGTCCCTCGGCGGTGAGATGCGCGCCGCTGGCGCCGACCAACCGCCGACCCAACCCCTGGCGCTGCCACTCCGGCAGAATGTAGATGGCCATGATCTCGCCCCAACCCGGCGCCCCGCCGCGTTCGGGTCCGCTGTCGCAAAAACCGACGACGCCGGCGTCCTCGTCCTCGGCAACGTGCGCGCCCCCGACGCGGTCGTGGTCGTCGAGCACACGCGACCAGAATGCCGCCTGTCGGATGTCGGAGAGCGCGTCGAGATACTCGTCGGGCAAGATCCCGCGGTAGGTCGCGCGCCAGGTCTCGACGTGTACCCGACCGAGCCGCGCGGCATCGTCAACCTCGGCCTGACGGATCAGTGCCACCGCGAAACCCGTTCGGGCGCGGGCCGCTCCCGGCCGCGCGTCACTCCGAGGGCTCGGCGATCGCCTCGGCGCCGAACTCCCGCATCATCGCGGCAAGGGCCTCACCCACCGCCTCCAAGCGGCCGGCGTCGGCGGATCGGGCGACCACGCTGCAGCCCGGGCGTCCCTCGTGGAAGAACGGATAGCTGCCGATCTCGACGTCGGTGAAGCGCGCCTGGACCGCGGCCAAGGGGCCGGCAAGATCGCCCTCGCCGATACGCGCCGTCACGGTGTGGGCGCGAACGACCCTGCCGCCGGTGAATATATCCCGGATGCCCTCGAACATTGCCCGCATGATCGAAGGCACTCCGGCCATCACGATGACGTTCTCGATCTGAAACCCGGGTGCGCCGCTGACCGGATTGTCGACCAGGCTCGCGCCTTTCGGAATTCGCGCCATGCGCAACCGCGCCTCGTTCAGGTCCAGCGCCCCACCCTTGTAGTGGGAAATGAGGCGCGCGCGTGCCTCGTAGTTGATCGGCAGTTCGACGCCGAACGCCTTGGCGATGCTCGGTGCGGTGATGTCGTCGTGGGTGGGTCCGATACCCCCCGTGGTCAGCACCCAGTCGTAGGACGCGCGGCAGGCGTTGACCGCATCGACGATCGCCGCCTCGTCGTCGCGCAGGAAACGCACCTCGCGCAGCGCGACCCCGACCTCGCCGAGCGCGCCGGCGAGGTAGGCCGCGTTCACGTCGGCGGTACGCCCCGACAGAATCTCGTTGCCGATGACGAGAACGCAGGCGGTGACGGGAGGCGAGCTTGATGGCATGGATGGCGTTCGGGTTGGCGCCTTTATAGCACGCGGCCCGCGCCCACCGAATCATCTCGGGTTGCCGCCGCGGTGGCGGCGCGGCTAGGCTTGGGGGTGGACTTTTCCGAGCCCTTGGTCGCCGGCACGCTGATCCAACGCTACAAGCGTTTCCTAAGCGACGTGCGCCTCGATTCGGGCGAGGTCGTCACCGCGCACTGTGCCAATCCAGGCGCCATGACGGGGCTCAACGAACCCGGTCTCAGGGTGTGGCTTTCGCCCGCCCGAAACCCCAAACGCAAGCTCGCCTACACCTGGGAACTGGTGCGGATCGGCAAGGGTCTGGTGGGCGTCAACGCGATGCACCCCAATGCCATCGTCGCCGAGTCGGTCGGCCTCGGCCGCGTGCCCGAGTTGAAGGGCTATGGCGAGTTGCGCCGCGAGGTTAAATACGGCAAAAACTCACGCATCGACTTGTTTCTCAGCGCCCCCGAGCGGGCCCCGTGTTATGTCGAGGTGAAGAACGTGCATCTGATGCGCACCCCGGGTTTGGCCGAGTTCCCCGACGCCGTGACGGCGCGCGGTCGCAAGCACCTTATGGAGCTCGCGCGGGCGGTCGGCGAGGGCTATCGCGCCGCCATGTTCTACCTTGTCCAACGCGAGGACTGCGCCCGCTTCGCGCTCGCCGGGGATATCGATCCCGCCTACAACGAAGCGTTCTCGGCGGCCCGAGAGGCCGGCGTCGAGATGCTCTGCTACCGCTGCCGGGTTCGCCCGGATTCGATCCGGCTCGGTCGCGCCATCCCGCTCGCAGCCTGAGGTCTCCGGTGGTCTATCTCGATGAAGCCGATGCCCCGCCGCGCAAGACCGGCGAGGTCCGGATCCACGACGTGGCCGGATTCGCCGGCATGCGCCGGGCGGGCCGCCTCGCCGCCGAGGTGCTCGATTTCATCGTTCCCTTTGTGGCGCCGGGGATCACCACTGGCGAGCTCGACGCGCTCTGCCACCGCTTCATTCTCGACCACGGCGCCATCCCCGCGCCGCTGAATTACCGCGGCTTTCCGCGGTCGATCTGTACCTCGGTCAATCACGTGGTCTGCCATGGCATCCCCGGCAAGAAGGTCCTGGCACGCGGCGACACGCTCAACATCGACGTCACGGTGATCGTCGATGGATGGCACGGCGACACCAGCCGGATGTTCCTGGTGGGGGACGTCCGGATCAAGGCGCGGCGGCTGGTCGAGGTGACCTACGAGGCGATGATGCGCGGCATCGCAGCGGTGAAGCCCGGCGCCACGCTGGGCGACGTAGGGCACGCCATACAGTCCTTCGCCGAATCCGAGCGCTGCTCGGTGGTGCGCGATTTCTGCGGCCACGGGTTGGGGCAGCTCTTCCACGACGCGCCTAACATCCTTCACTACGGCGCCGCGGGCGCCGGCGCGACGTTTCGCGAGGGCATGTTCTTCACCATCGAGCCGATGATCAATACCGGCGATTGGCAGGTTAAGGTGCTCAAGGACGGCTGGACCGCGGTGACCAAGGACCGCTCGCTCTCGGCGCAGTTCGAACATAGCGTCGGGGTGACCACCGACGGCGTCGAGATATTCACCGCCTCGCCCGCGGGTCTCAACAGCCCGCCCTACGGCTAGCGCCCCAGGCGAGGGCGCGCGGAATGGCGGGGTCGGACAACCGCTTGCACCGCAAGCGTCTGCGCGAGCGCTTCATGCGCGGCGGAACCCAAGCGCTCGCCGATTACGAGTTGTTGGAGCTGTTGTTGTTCTCGGCCCAGCTGCGCCGTGACCAAAAGCCTCTGGCCAAGCGGCTGATCAAACGTTTCGGCTCCTTCGCCGAAGTGATCAGCGCCGAGCCCGCCCGCTTGCGCGAGGTGGACGGCATGGGCGAAAGCTCGATCACTCTCCTGAAGGCGGTCCAGGCGGCGGCCCACGAACTGGCGCGGGGCAAGGTGCTCAATCGCCCGGTGCTGTCGTCGTGGCAATCGGTGCTCGAGTACTGCCAGGCGAGCATGGCGTACGATCGGACCGAGGCCTTCCGCGTCCTCTTTCTCGATTCCGGAAACACGCTCATCGCCGATGAGGTTCAGCAGACCGGCACCGTCAATCACGCGCCGGTTTACCCGCGCGAGGTCGCCAAACGCGCGCTCGCCCTGGGCGCCACCGCGCTCATCATGGTCCACAACCATCCGAGCGGCGACACCACGCCCAGCCGCGCCGACATCGCGATGACCCAGGAGGTGGCCGCGGCCGCGAAAGGCCTCGGCATCGCCCTCCACGACCACATCATCGTCGGCCGCGGCAGCCACGCCTCGTTCAAGTCGCTCGGACTGCTCTAGGCGGCGGCTTTCAGATCGCGGCGCCCGCGAGCGCGCTCGGCAGCGCTTCCCAGCTCTCGCCCGCGGCGAGTACGCAACTGGTCCCGTCGGGCATGGTCACCAGCAAGGTCCAACTCCCGTTTTCGGAAGCCAGGACCTCGATCACGCCGCCGTTCGAGGCCAGGCCCATGGCGACGGGGATTTCCGAGTAAGGCTTATCCCTCTGAACCCGGTTTGACGACATGTTGGGTTTGCGGTTGCCATCGGCGGAATGTTCGCTTAATGTTCTGTCATGCCAGCCGCTGGAAATACGACCGCCCGATGTCCCGCGCCGCCTTCGAGGCGCGCTTTCCCGATGAAGCCTCCTGCGCCCGGCATCTTGCAGCCAAGCGCTGGCCCGACGGCTTCGTCTGCCCCGCCTGCGGCCATGACAGGGGCTGGGAACTGAAGCGTCGCCGGACGAGCTGGGAATGTGCGGCCTGCGGGAAGGAGACTTCGGTGACCGCGGGCACGATCATGCACCGCAGCCACTTGCCCCTGAAGACCTGGTTCATGGCCGTTCACATCGTGACCAGCCACTCGAACGGTATCTCCGCCCTGCAACTCCAGGCCCAGCTCGGGCTCGGCAGTTACAAGAGTGCCTGGCTCCTGCTGCACAAGCTGCGCCGTGCCATGGTTGATCCGGATCGCAGCCTGCTTGAGGACCTGGTCGAGATCGATGAGGCCACCCTACCGTTCCGCACCGTAAAAGACCCGACCACAGGCGGGCAAGGTCGCAGCCGGCAAGGCAAGATGCGCATTGCTGGCGCGGTCGAGCTATCGCCCGAGGGCGAGCCACGTCGCATCCGGCTGGCGCCGATCGGGGATTTCTCCGCGCGCAGCCTTCATGCCTTCGTTGCCGGGACCTCGGCGCCGGGCGCGCGGGTAATCACCGATGGCTGGAGCGGTTATCCTGGCCTGCCCGACCACGACCACCAGCCCAAGGTCGTCGGTGCAACGCCCGCCCATCTCGTGCTGATCTGGATCCATCGTGTGTTCTCGAACCTGAAGCGCTGGGCGCTCGGAACCTTCCATGGCCTGCGCCGCGCCCATCTGCGCCGCTATCTCGACGAGTTCGTGTTCCGCTGGAACCGCCGCCGCCACACCGCAACGGCCTTCGACACCCTGCTCGGCATCGGCACGCGCCTCCGACCCGCCGACTACCGCGACATCGTCGGACAACGCGGCTGATCCCGGCAGGCCGGGCGCCAGCCACCGCCCGCCCTCCGATCCGCCTCAATCGGGGCCGAATACCGGCCCTCCAGCCTGCCTGACAGCACTCGAAACCTACTTCCCCAAGGCCAAAAGCTCCCGCACATCGCCAGGCACGGTCCAAGAACCGTGCCTGGAACGTAGAAGGCCGATCAACATCTGGTGTGACCGGAAGCAAAGGGAGAAGCCTTTTCCGAGTAACGATGGGCGAACCGGTCGATGAACTCGGCGCGGGTGCTGCACACCGTCTGCGCCATCGCCGGCGCAGCGGCGAGAAACACGGCCAGGGCTAAGGGTTTCCACATGACCGCCTCCACGATTGTTCGGGAGCGATGCACCGAATCCGACGCATCAATCGTGCCAAGTACGGTTAACGTGGAGCAGATTCTGCGATGGCGGGCACAAGATATGGTGTCAGACGCGCAGCAGTGCCGCCCGCCCGCGGGGCCGCTCGCGCAGGTGCGCGGTCCAGCGGAACTCGAGCTTGCGGAACGCGCTTGCTGCCGTCATTCGAGCGCGATGTCTCCTTCGATCGTGTGATTGAGGTCGACGCTTTCGGCCACAACGGTGGCGCGAACCCGAACCGTTCCGGCGCCGGCAAGCGCGCCGCGCTCGACGGCTTCACGCACCGAGCGCTCGATCTCGCGCTGGGCCGAAACGCCGAGACGCTTGAGGAACTTGCGCACCTCCATGTGTAGCGTGTCCTCGTTCATCGCACCTCACCCGCCACCCCCTACGAATCGACCGGCCGAGTATCCGCGCAAAGCCGGGTACTGACAACCGGATCGGCCTCGCCTTAACGGTTTTGAAGGTCAACCGGCGTACTGAAGCCCAAGCGGGTATCACTACCCGGTATACACGCATGAGTGGCTCCTTCCATACTTGGTGGTCAGCCGTGGCGAGCGCGCTCTCGCCTCACAACCGCACGCGCGCCGAGACGCGCGGCTCGCCGAGGCGCTCGAAAGCGTGACCGAGGGTGTCGTCTTGTTTGGTCCCGACGACCGGCTGGTGCTCAGCAACGTCAAGTACCGTGAAATCTATCCGCTGATCTCGGACATCCTTGTTCCCGGCGTTAGCTTCGAACGGATACTCCGCGCCGCCGCCGAGCGCGGCCGTTTTGAAGACGCCGAGGACCGGATCGAGGAATGGGTCGCCGAGCGGGTCGAGCGCCACCGCACCCAGGCCGAACCCGTGGAGCGTCTGCTGGGCGACGGGCGATGGTATCGCATCTCCCAGCGCACCACGGGGGCCGGCGGCATCGTCCAGATCTTTGCTGATATCACCGAGCTCATCGGCCGCGAGGCGGCACTTCGCGAGAGCCAGCGACGCTTCCGCGACTTCGCCGAAACCGGCGCCGACTGGCTGTGGGAGATCGATGCCAAGCGCCGGATCACATACTTTTCGGGTGACCTGCCGGGACGCGATTCCGAGTCGATGATCGGCCGTGGCTGGCATGATCTTCTCGTCGAGTCATCGACCGACACCTCGATAACCGCGATCGTCGACGGCTTCCTCGATCACCACGAGGGCTTCCGGGATATCGAATTCAAGATGGCCGCGAAGGGACCGGACGGCGTACCGAGTTGGGGCAAGATCTCGGGCACCCCCGTCCTCGACCTCGACGGGCGGATGGTCGCCTGCCGCGGCGCGACCTCGGACATCTCTGAGCGTCGAAGCGCCGAGCAGGCCCTGCGCGAAAGTGAAGCGCGGGCGGCGCGGGCGCAAACTCAGCTTATCGATGCCATTGAAAGCATTTCCGAAGGCTTTGTCCTGTTCGACGCCGAGGACCGCTTGGTGCTCACCAACAACAAGTACCGTGCCATGTTCTCGGGGGCTGCCGCCGACATCCGCCGCGGCGCCAGCTACGAGGCCTTGTGCCGCGCCTTTGCCGAGCGCGGGGAGATCGTCATCCAGGACACGAGCACCGAAACCTGGGTTCACGAGCGGCTCGAGCGCCATCAGCGGCCCGACGGCGCCGAAGAGATCGAGCTCCGCGACGGCCGTTGGTTGCGGACCTCAGAGCAGCGTACCCAGGACGGCGGCACCGTTGCGGTTGCCACCGACATCACCGCGCTCAAGACCCGCGAGGCGGCGCTCCGGCGTGGGGCACTGATCCTCGAGCAAATGTCGGACGCCGTCATTCTCACCGACCTCGCCGGCGTCATCATCGATTGGTCTCCCGGCGCAGCCAAGATGTTCGGCTACGCCAAGGATGAAATGCTCGGCCGCGGCGTCGAATCGATCCTTGACGCCAGCGGCGCCGACTTCAGCCAGCCGCGCATCGTCGAACACCTGCGTCGTGAGGGCCAGTGGAATGCCGAGCTCGGCTTCGCGCGCAAGGACGGTACGGCGGCGATCAGCGAATCCGTACTGGTTCCCTTCTACGACGAACGCGGCAAGATGATCGCGACGGTCGGCGTCCATCGCGACATCACCGAGCGCCGCAAGGCCCAAGAGGCGATTCGGCGTTCCGAAGAGCACTTCCGCTCGCTGATCGAGAACGCCTCCGACATCATCACGGTGGTCGATCGCCACGGCGTGATCCACTACACCAGCCCGTCGGTCGCGCGGACCCTTGGCCATGCGGCGGATCGGCTCGACCATCACAACCTCTTGGACTTCGTTCACCCCGACGACGCCGAGGGACTTGCCGCCGCGCTCGTGCGGACGGTGGATCTCGACGTGCCCTTCCTGATGCTGACCGGCCTCGCCAACGTCGATTCCGTGGTCGCCGCCCGGGAGTCGGGGGTCAGCGCCTATCTGCGAAAGCCCTTCTCGGCCGAGCAGCTTGAACAGAAGATCCGCACCCTCGCGGCGAGCATGGCCGCAGCCTAAGGGCGCGTCCGGCTTAGCCCCCGAGCGCCTCGGCCGGCGGGGTGTAGGGTCGCGCCAGCGCCTCGGCTACTGCGGGATGGGTGATCTGGCCGGCGCAGACGTTCAGCCCGTCAGCGAAATGAGGATCCTCGGCGAGCGCCCGGTGATGGCCCTTCTCCGCGAGCGCCAAGATGAAGGGCAGCGTCGCGCCGTTGAGCGCGAACGTCGAGGTCCGGGCGACGGCGCCGGGCATGTTGGTCACGCAATAATGCACCACCTCGTCGACCCGGTAGGTGGCCTCGGCGAAGTTGGTGGGTCTCGAGGTCTCGAAACATCCGCCTTGATCGATGGCCACGTCGACGACGACCGAGCCGCGCTTCATCTCACCGACCATGTCCCGGGTCACGATCCGAGGTGCCGCCGCGCCGGGCACCAACACCGCGCCGATCACCAAGTCGGCGCTGGCGACCTCGGCCTCGATGGCATCGAGCGTCGCGTGAACGGTGTAGACCGAGGGCCCGAACACGGCCTCGAGCTCGTAGAGCCGGGGCATCGAGATATCGACGACGGTGACGTGAGCGCCGAGGCCCACCGCCATGCGCGCCGCATTCGCGCCGACGTTGCCGCCGCCCAGCACCACCACCTTGGCCGGAGGGACGCCTGGCATTCCGCCCAACAACACGCCGCGCCCGCCCTGTTCCAGCTCCAGGCAATGGGCCCCCGACCTGGATGCTCATGCGCCCCGCGACATCGCTCATCGGCGCCAAGAGCGGTAGCCGGCCCCGCGTGTCCGTGACCGTCTCATAGGCAATGGCGATGCATCCCCGCTCCAAGAGCGCGTCCGTCTGCGCCGGATCGGGCGCGAGGTGGAGATAGGTGAACAACACTTGCCCATCGCGGATGAGGGGGAATTCCGCGGGTTGCGGTTCCTTGACTTTGACGATTACCTCGGCGGCGGCGAAAACTTCCTCGGCCGAATCGACGATGCTCCCGCCGGCGGCGCGATAGCGCTCGTCGTGGAGTCCGATGGCGGCACCGGCGGCGGTTTGTACGAATACTTCGTGGCCACGATGGACGGCTTCGCGCACCGAGGTTGGCGTCATCCCGACGCGGTACTCGTGGATCTTGATCTCTTTGGGAACGCCCAGTCGCATCCCGACCTCCCGCACGCCCTCTCCGATCGTTTCGGTATCCCGGTACGGGTACCTTTTACGCTATCGGAGGGATTTAGGCACTGCGGCGTCGGTTGCGATCCACTTTCGGGCTCGCCTAGCCCACCGTGATGACGACGGCACCCTTCTTTCGCCCCGTATCGACGTAGGCGTGCGCCTCGGCGATGCGCTCCAGGGAATAGGTCCTGTCGATCACCGGGGTAAGCTCGCCGGTCTCGGCAAGGTCCAAGAGGAAGCGATAAACCCCAGGGGTGATGGCATCGGCATCGTCGGCCCTGGGGTCGATAACGGCCTTGTCGAAACTTCCCCGAATCACTTGCACGAGATCGCCGATGACCATCAGAAACCGGCCGCCCGGCTTGAGTGAACCCCTGGCCCGCGAAATCGCGGCATTGCCGACATTGTCCATGATGACGTCATAGGTCTCGCCGGTTTGGATGAAATCCTCCTTGGTGTAGTCGATAACGTGATCAGCGCCGAGCAACTTGACCAGTTCGACGTTGTGGGTGCTGCAGACACCCGTTACCTCGGCCCCGAAGTGCTTGGCGATCTGAACCGCCATGGTCCCGACGGCTCCCGATGCGCCGTTGACGAGCAGTTTTTCGCCGCGCTTGAGACTGCCTCGTCTGAAGAAATAGAGCGCCGTAGCACCGCCGAAGCACAGCGCGACGGCTTCTTCGTAACTAAGGCTGTCAGGTATCGGCGCAAGCACGCCGTCGTCGGGAAGGCAGCGGTACTCCGCGTGACATCCAAACCTAAAGCCGGCCGATCCGATTACCCGATCTCCTGGCTGAAACTTGGTGACCTTCTTGCCCACATCCTCGACCTCCCCGGCGAGATCGAACCCGAGAACGGGCTGTTTAGGCCCGAAGAGACCGAGGCTGAACCGCGCGGGAAGGCCGAGGCCGCGTGGCACCCGAAGCGCCCTGATCCTGGTGTCGCCAGAATTGACCGTTGTCGCACGGATCCCGATCAAGAGCTCGTCGTCCCTCGGCGTGGGTGTTGGTACCTCTCGCAACTGGAGCACGTCGGGGGCCCGTATCGTTCAAAGACGACCGCTTTCATGATTCTCTCCGTTTGCCTTAGTCCTGCCCCTTCGGCCGAGCGTCGCTCCACTGAAAGACTTGTTCGAGTGGGACAGCGAAGGCCGCCGCGATCCGAAACGCGACTTCGAGGGAGGGCGAGTAGCGCCCCTGCTCCACGGCGAGGATGGTCTGGCGCGTCATCCCGACCCGTTCCGCCAACTCCGCCTGGGTCATCTCCCCGGCGTGGAATCTGAGCGCGCGCATCGTGTTGCTGATGTTGGGCTTTCCCTTACCCATCGCATTATCCGATCCGGTAGTAGATGAGCTTAGAGACCGAATCCGCGGCGCCGGCCAGCATCAGTGCAAAAAACAGGACATAGGCGCCATTTACCGGATCGGCCCCCAGGGCCAGCATCAGCAGCGTGCCCAACCCGCCAAAGGACAGCGCGTAATAGGCGTTGCGCGCGCTCTTGGCGCTCATCGGCGCGCTCGTCCTTGAAGGCCTCTCCGCGCGCGGCACTGAGGACGATCGCGATGATGATGTGGACGACGATGTTGACCACGACGATCGCCAACATTGCCCACATCAGCTTGGTCGCCGTCGCCGTGACGGTGGCGTCCAAAACGGGGGTGCGCGCTGCGTCGCTAACGAGCCAGCCGGCGACCAGCACCTGAACGGCAAGTGCGATCACCTCCTGCCATTGCTTGTACGTCATCGCCTACTCCGAAGAATGCGGCCGCCTCACAAAGACGACATGGGGAGCGCACCTCAGTGTGTCAAGTTTCTTTTACATAATGTCATATTTTAACGACACAGCGTCGGGAGAGATGGGCACGCCGCCGGGGGTAAAAGTCGCCGATGTATTAGTGGCGGCCACCGACGCCGCCGAAGCCCCGCAGGCTGCCTCGCGATCGTTCGGCCTTGTGTCGGTCCGTTATGGCTCCCCGACCCCACGCGGCGGCGGGGTTAAAGAGGGGGCGAGTTTTCAGGCGATGGTCCTCAGCACTTCGCCCAGCGTTCCGACGATCTCGTCGATCTGGCCGCGCTCGACGATCAGCGGCGGGCTCAGCGCGATGATATCGCCCGAGGCCCGGATCCCGACGCCGCGGTCGAAGCAGGCCAGGAAGGTCTCGAAGGCGCGCTTGGTCGGCTTGCCGGGGAACGGCTCGAGCTCGATTCCGGCGACCAACCCGATGTTGCGCACGTCGATGACGTGGGGCGCATCGTCGAGGCTGTGCACCGCTTCTTCCCAATAGGGGGCGAGCTCGGCGGCCCGCTCGAACAACCCTTCGGCGCGGTAGAGATCGAGGGTCGCCTTCGCCGCCGCACAGGCCAGCGGATGGCCCGAATAGGTATAGCCGTGGAAGAGATCGACGGTGTTCTCGGCCGCGGCATCGAGGAAGGTTTGGTAGATATCCCCCCGCAGCAGCACCGCGCTCATCGGCACGGTGGCGTTGGTGATGCCCTTGGCCAGCGTCATCAGGTCGGGGACCACGCCGAAACGCTCGGCGGCGAAGCTTGCGCCGAGGCGCCCGAAGCCGGTGATCACCTCGTCGAAGATCAGCAAGATGCCGTGCTTGGTGCAGATTTCGCGCAACCGCTCGAGGTAGCCCTTCGGCGGTACCAATACCCCGGCCGAGCCCGACATGGGCTCGACAATGACCGCGGCGATGGTCGAGGCATCGTGCAGCGCGACGATGCCCTCGAGGGCGTCCGCCAGGTGAGCGCCGGATTCGGGCTGACCGCGCGAGAAGGCGTTGGCTTCGAGGTCGTGGGTGTGCGGCAGGTGGTCGACACCGCTCAACATCGGGCCATAGAACTTGCGGTTCAGCACCATGCCGCCGACCGAAATACCGCCGAAGCCGACGCCGTGGTAGCCGCGCTCACGGCCGATCAGGCGGGTGCGGGTGCCCTCGCCCCGCAGCCGCTGATAGGCGATCGCCACCTTGAGCGCGGTGTCGACCGCCTCCGAACCCGAGTTCGCGAACAGCACGTGGTCGAGGCCCTCGGGCGCCAGCAACGCGAGCTTCGAGGCGAGCTCGAACTCGCCGGGATGCCCCATCTGGAAGGCGGTGGCGTAGTCCATGCGCGCCGCCTGCTCCTGGATCGCGCGCACGATCGGCTCGCGGCAGTGGCCGGCGTTGACGCACCACAGCCCGGCGGTACCGTCCAGCACCTTGCGCCCATCGGCGGTGGTGTAATGCATGTCCTTGGCCGCCACGAACAAGCGCGGATGGGCCTTGAACTGTTTGTTCGCGGTAAACGGCTTCCACGCCGCCTCGAGGTCGTTGGGCCCCAGCCCGACGCCGGCTTCGTTCATCGCAATCCTTTCCCTACTTCGAGGTCATGACCCAGACGCCGTCCCATTCGCCCTTGGGCGGGGTCTTCTTAAGTTGCTCGCAGCGTTCGATGTAGGTCTGCGCCAGCCTATCGGTGGGATTGGCGGCCAGCGCCTCCTTGAAGCCGGCGATGCCCTTGTTCCAATCGCCGGCGCGGTAGTGGCGGACGCCCTCGCGGAAGTGATTCACCACGTCCATCAGGTTGGGGAAGGTCTCGGGCGTGTGATAGTCGAGCACTTCGTAAACGCCGACCGGCTCGGTCTTGCCCTTGACCACCACCAGATCGACTTCGCGGGCGCGGTAAGTGCCGCGCAGCTTGGCAAAGGTGTTCTCGCTGATGAGAATGCGCGCGGCGTACTGCTTGCACGCGCTCTCGAGCCGCGCCGCCAGGTTCACGCCGTCGCCGATCAGCGTGTAGTCCATGCGCTTGGGTGAGCTGATGTTGCCCGAGACCACCGAATCGGTATTCAGCCCGATGCCCATGTCCACCGGCTTGCGCCCGTTCTTCGCGCGCTCGATGTTCCACTCCCACATCCCGCTGATCATGGCGATGGCCGCACGCACGCCACGGTCCTCGTCGTCGTCGTGGGCGATGGGCAAGCCGAAGGCGGCCATGATGGCATCGCCGATGAACTTATCGAGCATCCCCCACCTCGCGCGCGATGCAATCGACCATGATCGTGAAGTATTCGTTGAGGAAGCTGACGGTGCCTTGCGCGCCGAGCTCCTCGGTGAGCGTCGTGAAGCTGCGCACATCGGAGAACAGCACCGTGGCGGCGGCGCTGTGCCCGCCCAGGATGTCCTGGCCGCCCTCCAGCAGCTGATCGGCGACCGCGACATCGTCGACTTCATGCGCTTTTCCGACGAGATATCCTCGATCATGATCATCGCGCCAAGCTTCTTTTGCTCGCCCGAGATCAGCGGCAAGACGGTCACGTTCACCGAAAGCGTCTCGTCGCCGAATTCCATCTCGGCGTCCATGATCACTTCGCTTTCCTGGGTCTCGTCGACACGGGCCACCTTCTCGATGACCCAGGCATTGACGTCGGCGAAGAACTCGTCCGCCTTCTGACCGAGAATCTCGCGGGCCGCGACCTTCATGATTCCCAGGCCCGCGGCGTTACACGTGACGATCTTCCCGTCCTCGTTGAGCGTCACCACCCCGTTCGACATGCTCTCGAGCATGCTCTCGTTGTAGTTCTTGATACTTTGGACGTCGTCGAAAAGCTTGGCGTTTTCGAGCGCGATCGAGACCTGCGCGGTGAACGCCTTGAGCCGGGTCTCGTCCTCGTGGGTGAACGAGCCGCCGCGCTTGTTCAGGATCTGGGTGACGCCGATCGATTTGCCGTCTTTGTTTACGACGGGCACGCATAGGATCGAGCGCGTGAAGAACCCGGTCTGCTTGTCGAAGGCCGGGTTGAAACGAAGATCGGCGTAGGCGTGCGGAATATTTACCGAATCACCGGAGGTGAACACGGCGCCCGCAATGCCGGCGGTGTTGGGCAGCCGGATCTCGCCCAATGAATCGCCCTGCGCGACGCGAGAGAAGAGCTGGTCGGTCTTTTCGTCGTTGAGGAATAGCGTCGAGCGCTCGGCCGCCAGCATGCGGGTCGCCTCCCCCATGACCTTCTGCAACAGCGCCCCGAGATCGAGTTCCGAGGTCACGTCCGAGACGATGTCCAGGAACTCCATCTCCTGCGCCCGGTCACGCCGTACCCGCTCGACGAACTCGGTGCTCTGAAGGGCGATGGTGGCTTGGGTGGTCATCGACTCGAGGACCCGGAGGTCGTCCTTGGTGAACCGGCCCTTCTCTTTGTTGAGTGCCTGAGCAACGCCGATGACGTCGCCTTTGACGGTGCGAATGGGTGCGCACAGGATGCTCCGGGTCACGAAGCCGGTCTGCTCGTCGACGTCGCGGTTGAATCGGTCGTCGCCATAGGCGTCGTGGACGATGAGGCCCTCGCGCTCGGTGAACACGTGCCCGGCGATGCCGGTGGTGTTGAGAATCCTGATCTCGCGCTGGAAGTTTCCTTGGGCGACGCGCGCGTAGAGCTCGCCGGTCTGCTCATCGTTCAGGAACAGCGTGCTGCGCTCAGCACCCACCTCGCGGGTCGTCATGCCCATCAGCGCGCCGAGCACTTCGTCCAGGGTCTCGTATCCCGCCACCGTGCGGGTGACGTTCAACAGCATCTCGGCCTCACGCAGCCGTCGCTCGGCCTCGCGCGCGCCCGTGCCGCGCCTGGAGTGCTCAGCCTGACGCGGCCGGCGCGAGCCGCCGTTCGCCGATTGGCCGGCGCCCCGCGCCTGACGGGTCTCGCCGCCCTCTCCCGCCCTACTCGCCATCGCGTCCCTCCAACTCCCGGCGCAGCGCAGAAATGGTTTGCTGCGCGTGGTTGATCTCATCGCGTCGCGCGCGCTCGCTCTCCTGGCGTTCCTTCTCGTGGTCGATCGTGTTCCGCTCCAACTCTTCGCGCAACGTCGCGGCCGTCGCTTTCAGCTGGGCGATCTCGTCTGCCGAGGCGGCGATCGCCTGCTGTACGCTCGCTTCCTTCTCGAAGCTCAACGTCTGAAGATCGTCGCGTAGCTTGCCGGCGGTCGCCTTGAGCTGCGCGATCTCATCGGCCGAGGCGGCGATCGCGCGCTGTACGCTCGCTTCCTTCTCGAAGCCCAACGCCTGAAGATCATCACGAAGCTTGCCGGCGGTCGCCTTGAGTTGCGCGATCTCATCGGCCGAGGCCGCGATCGCGCTGTACGCTCGCTTCCTTTTCGAAGCCCAGCGCCTGGAGCTCATCGCGTAGCTTGCCGGCGGTCGCCTTGAGCTGCGCAATCTCATCGGCCGAGGCGGCGATCGCGCGCTGTACGCTTGCCTCCTTTTCGAAGCCCAGCGCCTGAAGCTCCTCGCGCAGTTGGCCGGCCGTCGCCTTGAGCTGCGCAATCTCGTTGGCCGAGGCGGCGATCGCGCGCTGTACGCTCGCTTCCTTTTCGAAGCCCAGCGCCTGAAGCTCCTCGCGCAACGTTGCGGCGGTGCCCTGCAGTTGCGCGATTTCGTCCGCGGAGGCGGCGACGCCGCGCTGTACGTTGGCGTCGTTTTCGAAGCGCAGACGCCCGAGTTCCTCGCGGAGCACCGCCGCGGTCTCGCGAACCTGACCGATCTCGTGAGCCGAGCCGGCCACCGCTTGCTGCACGCCGGCCTCGTTGTCAAAGCGCGTCTACTCCAACTCGCCGCGCAGGGCCGCGATCGTCCTTGAGGTAGCGGAGCTCGATTTCGCTCTCTGCGGCTTCGCCCGCCTGGCTTTCCATGTCACGCGCCGTCACGCTTGACCTCACACGTCGCCCTCAGGTCCTGGCCACCACCGTGAACCCGCCGTCGACGACGAGCTCGGCGCCGTTGACATAGCTCGCCTCGTCTGAAGCCAGAAACAGGCTAGCATAGGCCACATCCCATGCCGTGCCCATCTTTCCGGTCGGGCTCTGGCGGTCGCGAATGCGAATCATTTCGTCGATGTCGCCTCCCGCGTAGGCCTTGTCGAGGGAGGCGCGGATCAGCGGGGTGTCGATGAGGCCGGCGATCACGGTGTTACACCGAATGCCCTTGTCGGCGTATTCGGCGGCTACCGTCCGCATCATGCCGCCGATCGCGGCCTTCGACGCCGAATAGGCGATGTAGGAAACCCCATACCAGCGCCTCGCCGCGGTCGAGGATATGTTGACAATTGAGCCCGAGCCCTGCGCCTCCATAATCGGGAGCACATGCTTGAGGGCCAGGAATATCCCTTTGGCGTTGACGTCGAATTGCCGGTCCCACGCGTCTTCGGCAAGGTCGACCGCGCCGCCCACGGTCAAGATGCCGACGTTGTTGTGGAGAATATCGACGCGGCCGTGGCTGGCCACGGTTTCCTCGACCAATGCCTGCACTTGATTGGCCTGCGAGACGTCGGCGGTTAGCACGGTGCACCGGCCGCCCTCGTCGGCGATGATGCCGTACGTCTCCTCCGCCGCATCACGGTTCACATCGACCGCCACCACATGCGCACCCTCGCGGGCGTAAAGGACCGCGGTCGCTTTTCCGTTGCCCCAGCCCGGCCCCACCGAGCCAGCCCCCAGAACCAAAGCGACCTTGTCCTTGATGCGTTCACCCATCGGATTATGCCGTACGCTCAACTTCCGTTTCGAGCCGCTCGCGCAGCGCGGTCTTGAGAATCTTGCCGTAATTGCTCTTGGGTAGCCGGTCCAGGAAAATGTACGCGCGCGGGCGCTTGAAGCGGGCGACGTTGTCGAGGCACAGTTGGTCGAGTTCGTTTTCGCTAACGCTCGCATCGGGTTGGGTGACGACGAAGGCCACGATCTCCTCGCCCCAATCGGGATGCGGGCGCCCGACCACCGAGCATTCCAGCACGCCCCCGTGTCGCAAAAGGACCTCCTCGATCTCACGGGGATAGACGTTGGCGCCGCCGGAGATAATCATGTCTTTGGAACGGTCCTTCAGGGTAAGAAATCCGGCCTCGTCAATCGCGCCCAGGTCGCCGGTGTGCAGCCATCCGCCACGCAAGCTCTCGGCGGTGGCCGCCGGGTTCTCCCAGTAGCCCTTCATCACCACGTCGCCGCGCACCACGACCTCGCCGATCTCGCCGGGCGACAGCTCACCATCCACCTCGTCGACCACCTTCACCTCGACATCGGTGCGGGCGATGCCGGTGGACGCCAGACGCTCGGCATAACGCGGGTTCGTGCTCTCGGCGTGATGGCACTTGCCGAGCGCGGTGATGGTCATCGGCGACTCGCCTTGCCCGTAGATCTGGGCGAGTTTGGGACCGAACAGGTCGAGCGCGCGTTTGAGGTCCTCGACGTACATCGGCGCACCACCATAGACGATGGTCTTGAGGTTGGCGGTGTCGGCCGCGCCGCTCCCAGAGGCATTGACGAGCCGCGTCACCATCGTCGGGACGGCGAAGAAGCTGACGCCGCGCCATGCCGCCACTAGCGCGAAAATCTCGTCGGAATCGAATCCACCGCTCTCGGGGATCACCGCGACGCCGCCCTTGGCGATGAAGGGCAGGCCGTAAAGGCCGGAGCCATGTGACAGCGGTGCGGCGTGAATAATCGTCTCCCCGGGCGACACCGAATCGATGTCGGCGTAGTAGCTGAGCGTCATCGTTAGCAGGTTGCGATGGGTCATGGTCGCGCCCTTGGGACGCCCGGTGGTTCCCGAGGTATAGAAGAGCCATGCCGGGTCGTCCGCCGCGACCTCGGCGACGTCCACCTCGGGGCCTTCCAAGAGCATGCCATAGTCGCGGTCGCCGGGACGCACCACCGCGTCCAGCCCCTCGATGGCGCCGACAAGGGGTTCAAGCACCTCGCCGATCTCCTCGCTCGCGAAACAGACCCGGCTGCCACTGTTCTCCAGGATATATTTCAGCTCGCGCGGATGTAGCCCAGCGTTGACCGGGACCGCCACCAACCCGGCCTGCCAAATCGCGTTCTGGATCTCGAAATAAGCCGCGCAGTTCTTCATGCTGAGCGCCACGCGATCGCCGGGCAAGAGCCCGAAATCGCGGCGCAAACCGCCCGCCATCGCCCGCACGCGCGCCGCCAACTCGGCGTAGTTCAGCGCCACCGTGGTGCCGACGGCGACCGCCGGCAAGCCACCGCAACTGCGCGCGGCCCGATCCAGCAGACGAGCGATGTTCATGCCATTCTCCCTCGGTCGCGGCGCCACGATACGCCGCCCGCTCGCGGGCTGTCCACTTACACAGGGCGGCGTTTAGGGGACGTTTACCGGCGTGGCATAGGCTGCCCCGATGCCGTCGACGACCACCCTTACGGACGAGGCAACGGCGCTGATCGCCGCGCTCGCGGGCGCGTGCGGCCCCTCGCGCGAGCTCGACCATCGCCTTGCGGCAGCACTCGGCGCCAGCATGGTCGACGTGCCCCGCTACACCGCGAGCCTTGATTGCGCCCACCGCCACCTTCATCCCGCCGCCGTCTTTTGCCGGGTCGATGTTGCGGACCACGAGACCGCCGTGGTCCTGTATGGCAAACGGTCCGAGGCCGGCATTGGCGACGTCCGCGGCGCGGGCGAGGCGACAACCCCGGCGCTGGCATACTGCGTTGCTGCTCTCAGGGCCCGCGGGCGGGTCGCGCCACAATCCGAGAGACAGATCACGAGTTGAGCTCGTGCTCCATCAGCGTGGCGGGGTCGAAGCCCAGCATCGTCAGCCAACCCGCCTGCTCGATCAGTACCAGACCACAAAGTTTCGCGAACAGGGCCACCGTCTGGGCCCCGCCATAGGACGCCGGTCCGGCGCGCCGGCGCGACTCGATCCACGCCAAAAGCGCGATCAACCGACCGTTGACGGTGCGTTCGCCGGTCACGCCGGTCGCGCGGCCCCGACAACGGCCGAGCAGCAGCACGAACTCGGCGGGGTTGGCGCGATAGTAGTCGCGGAAAGCACGGGCACATACGACGACAGCATCGCGTTTTCCCGCGGCGCGATCGGCGCGGCGGAGGGCCGCCAGCAAGCGTCCCAGGGAAAGCGCGAGGGTCGCGTTGACTAGCGCGTCCTTGTCATCAAAGTAGCTGTAGAGTGCACCCGGCGTGTACCCGGCGCGGGCCGCGATCGCGCGGACCGTCGTCGCCTCGACCCCGACTTCGGCGAAGACCTGCAGGGCCGCCTCGACGATGGCGGCGCGCTTGTGGCGCTGGACCGCGCCCTTGCGCCGGGTCCGCGGCGGAATTGTCATAAACAGCGTTTATCAAATTAAACGATGTTTAGCAAGAAAAGCGCTATAGTGGCCGCCGCGAAGTACCGGGGATCAAAATGAGTCTTGAATCGACGACCGAGTTGCTGCGCAGCCGTTTGGGGACTGACTCGGGCCTTGGCGCGACCGTCAAGTTCGACTTCGGCGCCGAGGGCGTGATCTACCTCGACGGCGCCGCCAACCCGAACTCGGTGTCGAACGAGGATGCCGACGCCGAGTGCACGATCCGGATCGCGCTCAAGGATTTCGAAAGCCTCGTCGCCGGCGACCTCGACGCGGCGGGGGCGTTCATGATGGGCAAGCTTACCGTCGAAGGCGATATGGCCATCGCCATGCGGCTGCGCGACGTATTCTAGCGACCCTGCGGGGGCGGCGAAGCCGAGGCCGGATCAAAGATCTTCCACACCCCACTCGCCGTAAAGAGCGTACGCTCGCCACAGAAAATAGCGCCACGCGTGAAAACCAGCTCGCGGGTGCGGCGCACCACGGCGCCCTCGGCCTCGACCCATTCGTCCGCCTTGGCTGCGGCCAGAAAATCGCCGTTCAGGCTGACCGTCGCCATCGCCGCGTTTGCCGTCTCCATCCCGACCGCCATCGCGATCGCGTCGTCGATCAGCGTCATCATCATGCCGCCGTGGAGGGTCCGCCGTGGGTTGAGATGCTTCTCGGCGACTCGAAAGCCAAGGCGCATCACTCCCTCAATGCGGCGGAAATAGAGCGGCCCGACCTGCGCCTCGAAACCGCCCGCCACGGGAAAGGGCTCGTATCCGTCCGGAATCCCCGCCATCACCGTCGACGCCGCTTGGAGGCACCAATCGGCGGCACCCTAGCGCACGCGAAACTGCGGCAATAGGCCGAGCACGGCTTTGTTTTGTTTGCGACGGGCGAGAGCAAGGGGTCAAATGACCCCATGGTCGGACCCGCGTCCACACGCTGGCTTCGCGACTACACCGAACCTCTGCGGCCGATCTACCGCGAGGTTCTCGTCATGACCCCTATTCATCAACCTGCTCGCGTTGGCTGTGCCGGTGTTCATTCTGCAGGTTCGGCTGATGCAGAAGGCGGCCCTTCGCATCGACGTCGGCATGGGGAAGAAGCTCTTCGACAAGGTACTCTCGCTGCCGCTCCACGATCTCGAACGCCGGCCCAACGCGTTCTGGCTGTCGCTGTTCCGCGATATCGAAACGGTGCGCAACACATTGTCCGGGCCCTCGGCGGTGCTGCTAACCGACCTTCCCTTCAAGGCGCTGGCGCTCCACGATTCGATCCGGCCGTTCTGGGAAGACCGGCACGCCGATACCATCGAGCAGGCGGTCTCGCGCGGGACCAAGTCCGACCGTTACGCAGACATCGGCACCGCGCTCACGCTATTCACCACGCTCGCCATGACGACCGTGGGGGCGCTGGCGATCATAGGCGGGGAAATGACGATCGGCTCGCTGATCGCGGCCAACATGCTTTCCAGCCGCATCATTGGCCCGTTCAATCAACTGGTCGGCTCGTGGCGATCCTTCGCTCTCAATTCCGCCAATCGGTGGCGCGGCTTTCCGAGATATTCGATCTGACGGAGGAGCGCCAGGAGGCCGGCATCACGCTCGAACGCCCGCAGGGCGACATCACGATCGACCATGTCGTCTTCAAGTACGGCGAGGAATCGGCGCCGGTAATCGACAACCTCAGGCTCACCATCAAACAACACAGTCTGGTCGCGATCATGGGCCCTAACGGGAGCGGCAAGACGACGCTGATAAAGCTCATCCAGGGGCTCTACCAGCCAAGCGACGGTCGGGTGTTGCTGGACGACGCCGACATCGCCCAGTTCACGCGTAACGGGATCGCCTCTTGGATGGGCTACGTGCCCCAGGAGTTGTTTCTGTTCACCGGCTCGATCCGCGACAGTATCGCCAAGGGAGCGACCGACGCCACCGATGACGAGGTCCTCGAGGCCTCGCGCAAGGCCGGCTTGCACGAGTACGTCATCGATTACCCCGACGGCTACGACACCGACATCGGCGAGGCGGGAAGGCGCATGCCCGGCGGCATCCGCCAACGGATGACCATCGCCCGTGCCTACCTGGGCGATCCGCCGATTCTGCTGATGGACGAGCCTTCCAGCAATCTCGACCGCGAGGGTGAGGAAGACCTCTGCACCACGCTCAAGGAAATGGCCAAGGAGCACACCATCATCGTCGTCACCCATAGCTCGGCGGATCGGTTAGGGCACTTCGGCGCCTCAGCTCCGGCGCTTTCTCCCAGATCGCCAGCGCCCGCGCACATAGCGGTTCGGCGGCCGCGTAACGCCGCTGCACCTAATGAACCTCGGCCAGGTTGCTGAGGAAGGCGGCGGTGTTCGGGTGGTCGGGGCCGAATTCGCGCTCGACCAGCGCGAGCGCCTTTTCGGCGAAGGAAAACGCTTCCGCGTAGCGTCCATCCTCGTACAACCTGTCGGACTGTCCTGCCGCGTCTAGCAGCTCTGGAGATTGGGCCCCCGCGGCGCCGGGCCGGAGGGCCAGGCACAACAGGCTCGCCCAGAACGCTGTCATCGCCGGGCTCACGGCTGCCCATCCTCGCGCTCGATCGCACCGATCCTCTCGGCGACGACGTCGAGGACGGGCGCCAGCGCCTCGGTCTCCTGCGCTCTGCGCGCCCAGCGCGCGGCACGCGCCGCCAGCCGGGTCACGCCCATGAGACTGGGGCCGGGGAGGTCGCCATGCAGGCACTCGGAATCGTCCCACCACGGCCCTGTCCCTTTGAGCTGAAGAAACCAATCCAAGCGATAGCAAAGGAAGAGCGTGCCGAACACCGCCAGGTAGCGCGACCCGCCGCTGTCCCCGTCGGCGTCGAAGGCGCCGAGGTGGCGGCGTATAAGCCGGTCCTCGGCTTCGGGCCATTCCGGCACGTACTCATTGCACAGGAGATAGGCGAGGTCGTCGAGGGTACTGCGGCCGCCATAGGTGACCCAGTCGAACCAGGCGATCGAGCCGTCATCGCGGACGGCGGCGTTGCCGGGGCTCGCATCCCACTTGGCGAAAACCCAGCCACGCTTCTGCATCAGCCGCGCCGCCTCGGACAGCGGCGGCACGGCCAGGGCGAAGCGGGAACAAAGTCGCGGCGGAAGCTCGGCGAGGCGGGCGTGAAAGGCGGCGTTGAAGGCGGTCGAGACCGGGCCTTCCGCGGCCACCCGCTCAGCCAGCCCGCACCGCCGCGCCGCCTCGTGGATCGCGACCAGGCTGGCAAGCGCCCGGTCGAGGCATGCCTCCGTTTGCGCGGCGTCGCTGGTTTCCAAGGCCAGCGAGAGCATCCGCTGGCCGATATCCTCGTGAATCATCCATCCCGCCGCGAAGGCGATGAGCGCGGGCACCGGGGCGCCAGCGGCGCCCAGCAGGCGCAACGTCTCGGCCTCGCGTGCGCCGTCCGCCGACTTACCGCGGTGGGTGGCGATCGCCGAGCGCGCGCCCATCCGAACCCGAACCGAGCGCCGCATCCGCCCGGGGAGCGCCGGGAAGTCCTCGACTACGCGGCCCTCTTGCGGCGCCGATCCGAGCCGGCCTGCAGCAGGTTCTGATGATCGCGCATCCTGTAACTGTTCCCGCGGATGTTGACGATATGGCAATGGTGGACCAGACGGTCGATGAGAGCGGCCGCCATCACTTCGTCGCCGAGCACGCCGCCCCAGTCCTCGAAGCCCTTGTTCGACGTCAGAACCGTCGACGCCTTCTCGTGCCGGGCGTTGATGAGCTGGAAGAAGAGCACGGCGCCGTCCTGGTTGACCGGGAGGTAGCCGATCTCGTCGACCACCAGGAGCGCGGGATGGGTGAGCACGCGCAGCCTGCGCGACAGGTTGCCGGCGGCCTTGGCCTCGGCGAGGGACTCGATCAGCCCCGCGAGCGTGCCGTAATAGACGCGGCGTCCGGACTGCGCCGCAGCGATGGCCAGGCTTATGGCCAGGTGAGTCTTGCCCACGCCGGGTGGGCCGAGCAGGATCACGTTCTCGCGTCGATCGAGGCGCCGCGCTGTCGTGCTGCAACGGCCCGATGAAGGCGAATAGCGCGATTTCGGCACCTACGACTCGATCGGCCCACTTGACCGGGTGGGCTATTGGGCGGTGACGATGGGCGCCAACTGGCTCGTCTGCGGCAGCGCGATCGTGCTGGCGCTCCATATCGCACGTGCAAGGTCACGGCGGCGGCGCATGCTGGCGATAGCGTTGGCAGCCCTCGTGGCCGCCGTTCCCGGTGCCGGTGTCGTCTTTACCGCCGAAGTGCTGTTCCGGCCGGGCTACGCCGACGCGGGCGCATTACCGACGATCTACCTTTCGGTCGCGGTGCTGATGCTGGTGATCGGTTCCTTGATCGTCGCCGTCCGCGGCGGGCAGCACCAGGGTTCGGCGGATAAGGAGAAGAGGGCCTTGACCGGTGGCGATGCCGCCGCCGATCGGGCGGCGCGCTTCCTCGACCGCCTGCCCACGGAACTCGGCCGCGATCTCATCTATCTCAAGATGGCCGATCACTATGTCGAAGCGTTCACGACCGCCGGCTCGACGCTGGTCCTGATGCGCTTCGCTGACGCAGTCGCCGAACTCGAGGGCGCCGACGGGCTCAGGGTGCACCGCTCCTATTGGGTTGCCCGTGCTCACGTGGCCGGCGCGGCGCGGCGTCGCGGCCGCACGGCACTCCGCCTCACCGGCGGCCACGAGGCGCCGGTAAGCCGCGGCTACCTCGCCGATGTCCGTGCCGCCGGTCTGGTCTGACTATTGCCCGCCACCTGCAATGTCGCTGACCCCTCAAGTACGCTGAACAGAAGAGCCCGGAGCCATCGCCGTGAGTCTTGCTGGGCGCCTCGGCCGGGAGCATTGGCCACCGCTTGGTCGCCGCGCTTCCAGGCGGGCTTGACCGTGCTGGAAGGCCGATCAAACCGGCCCGCGCCCGCCGATGCATTCCTACGAGCTCTTCGTGACGGGCAGTCCGACCACCTAAACTCGGCTTCGAACGCGGCGATGATCGCGGCGCCGTCGGCCCCCGCGGCGACGGACCATTCGGCGGACATGATCGCGCCGATCTCCGCCAGATCGGCGGCAAGCCGCTCGCTCGGCATCTGCACGTTCATGCCGTTGGCTTCAAGCTCCGCCAGATACCAACCTTTCAGTTCTCGCGCCCGTGCCGTGCCGGCCACTTCCGCCAACAGCGCCGCCGAACGCAGACAGTTCCGAGCTTGCAGGTCGAGTGCCGCAAAGGAGTCCGCGTTCACGAACACATAGTTGCGCGGCAGCCAAGCCTGGATGTCATAGAAATGACTCATATGTTCCCAGACCTTGCGGTCGTAACCGGTCGCGCTGGACGAAATGAAGGCCTCCGCCGCGCCCGTCGCTAGCGCCTGGCCGAGTTCCGCCGCCTCTACGTGCACAGGCAGCATTTTGGCAAGCTCTGCCAGTCTTGCAGTCGCGGCGTTGTAGGCGCGGAACTTGATCCCTTCCATGTCGGCGACACTGCCGATCTCGCGCTTGAAGTATATCCCCTGGGGTGGCCACGGCACGGAGTAGAGTAGAACCAGATTCTGGTCGGCGAGGATCTCGGTCAGCTTGCCCTTGGCCGCCTGCCAAAGCCGATCGGACGCCTCGAAGGAAGTGGCCAGGAACGGCACCGAGTCAAACCCGAAGAGCGCCGTCTCATTTTGGTGTGCGCTCAACAGCCGTTCGCCGATGGGAGCCCGGCCTGTTTGCACAGTTCGCTTGATCTCCTCGCCCTCGACCAGGGATCCGTCTCCATGAACCACGATCTCGAGCGCACGCCCTGTGCACACGCCCACCGCCTCGGCGAACAGCTTCCCGTTCTGCGTGTGGTAGTTGGAACCCGAATATGCCATCGGCATGTCCCACTGGTCGGCCGCGTTGGCTGCACTCGCCGAAAGTACCAGCCCGGCAACCGCCCCTATCAACCATTTCATTGGCAAGCCTCCCATCGTGCAAACTTCTCTCAACCGGGATTCCCCATATGGAACCCTCCCAGCCCGTTGAGTGTGATTCGAAACCGCTCGACGTGCAATTCGCCTTCGAATGACGGCCATCTTCGCGCATCCGGATGATTGTGGACCGACTGGCGGCGTTGGTGGCGCGGAATGGCATTTTTTGCCGGCGATCCGGGCGCACCGATCCTGTCGGCGGCGACGCGAAGGAACGGGGTGCCGTCGCTCATGCCGGGGCTGGCGGCGGTCTGAGCCGGTCGATACGGCGCAGGATGTCGGCGAACAGGTCACGAGGAATGACAACCTCGGCCATCTGGAACGTGACGTAGCGCCCGTGGCGCACGATCTTCGCTCCGATCTTGATGAGCTTCTCTCGCAGGCTGGTCAGTGACCACTGTTCCACGGCATCGGGCAGCGCGAGGGTGCGCATGAAGTTGCCGAGGTTGTAGGCGAGCGCGTGAAGCTGGAGGCAAACGGCATTGTGGTCGAACCTGCGGCACGATAGGCGTGTCCACCGGATCGCGTTCTTGCCCTCCTTGATCCATTGCTCAGCCGTGCCGCGCTGATTGTAGAACGCGACCACCCGCTCGGCGGGGCGGCCCCGGTTGGTGACAATGAACCCGACCCGCGGGTACAACTCACCCGGATGCCACTCGACCTTGGCGACGACGCGGCGGGGCTTGTCCCAGGTTCCGGCCTGATAACTGAAGCTGGCATGATACCGGCGCACGTCCGTGGGCGGCCTGCCGACGGGGCGCTTCAGGAGATGAGCGATGCTCTCTTGCAGCACCTTGTTGGCGGGCAGCCGGATGGCGTAGAGCATGCCTTCGGCTTCGAGGTAGTCGTAGATCTCCGGTGAGGCGAAGGCCGCATCGCCGCGGAAGTAGAGGCGGATGGCTCGTTCCTTGTAACGTTCGACCACCGGTACCAGGACATCACGCCATCCGTGGGCGCTGTGCACGTTGCCGGGGCGCAGCGCGCAACGCTCCAGGTCGCCGAACTGGTTGAACACGAACAGCGGGTGATAGCAGGTGCAGCCGAAGTGGCCGTTATAGGCCGTGCCCTCCTGCTCACCGAATGTCGGACTGTCGGAGCTGTCCATGTCGAGCACCACGCGCCTCGGCGGATCGTGGTCGTGAACCCGGTCGATCCACATCCCCGACAGGTCCGCAAGGGCCGCGAGGTTCTCGTTGTTCGCCAGCAGCTCGGTCTCGAACCGCCCCATCTGGCTGGTCGATGCCCCGCCGCGCTCGACCGCCTTGCCGCCGACGATCCAGCGCATCGCGGGATCACGCCCGAGCCGGTCGGCGTCGTTGACATCCTCGTAGCCGGCGAGACGCCCATAGACGGACTGGCGAAGGAGACTGACGATGCCGTGCCAGCCGTTCCTGCCCGTGCGGCTATCCGCGAGCACGCCGCCCGCCAGTGCGGTCAGCCCGAGCGCGTCGTCCAGTTCGCGATAAGCGAGCAACCCCGCGTCGGAGGTCACCCGCGATCCGTGGAACTCCAGTTTCAGGCGGCGGTCGAAATGAGGCCGGAGTGGCCCATGATCCGATTCACCCTCCGGGTTCCGCATCCGAGCTGCCCTCCCGCTTGCCTTTAATCATCGGCAACACATTAACCTACAAAGGCTTATCCCTGTGGCTCCGGTGCGATCAACATCTTGTAGGTCGCCGGCTTGATTGCGACGCCGATGCCGAGGATGGAGCGGAAAGCGGCGTGGCGGGATCGGCGCCGGTTGAAGCGGAAGACGAACTCGTCGAGGTAGGATTGCAGGTATTGGCGTCGGAGGCCGTGCTAGACGCTCAGCGCCCAGGTCTTGAGGTTGGCGAAGACGCGATGTACCCAGGGTAGGACTGACATGGGCGGCCATGTTTCCAACGACGTAGGGGTCGTGTGCGAGGCCGGAGGCGCCGGGGTAGCCGGTCCAGCCGTCGGTCCTGGCAGTGGCGCCGGTGGCGGGGTTGGCGCCCAGGAAGGCGTGCAAGCTGTCGGCGGAGAAGTCCTCGATCCGCGCCAGGCGGATCCGGCCGGGCCCACCCTCGCCGACCTCGATAGCGCCGGCGACCAACAGTTTGCCTTGGTGGATACGCCTGCCGCCGCCGCTCGGCGGGTCGTCCTTGGAGCGGCAAGAGATCAAGCTTTCGTTCACTTCGACCAAGCCCGCCAGCGGCATGCGCTCCGGTGCGACCATGGCCCGGCGCAGCTTGGTGGTGAACAGCCATGCGGTCTTGTAGGAGCCCAGGCCGGACAGACGAAGCCTGCCGGCCAGCGCAAGGTGGCCAGGTAGGCGGCGCAGGCATCCTCGTCTGGAAAACGCTGTTGGAACTCCAACAGGGAACGGGGGAAGTCGGTCATTTCTGGGCATCCCGAGGTCATGATGTTCATACTATGTTCTATCACTAACTTCGTACCACGTCACCACATTTGGTGGCCCCGGACGCTCAGGGATAAGCCTTAGGGCACCTCTAAGAATTCTCCTTTTTCGGGCGTCGTCGATTTAGAATCGGGTTGCCGATTTGTTGATAGCGGGAGGCGTGGTTGATGGGTCAGATGGGGTTTTTCGATCTTGGGAACCGGTATTCCGGTCTTGACGCCAAGAACGAGCCGCTTTTGAAGATCGACGGGGTGGTTCCGTGGGAAGACTTGCGCGCGCGTCTTGAGGCGGTGTGGCGGCGTGCGGACAAGGCGCGTAAATCGCGGGCGGGACGCAAGCCGTGGGATGCGATTGTGATGTTCAAGACGATCATTCTGTGCGCGCTCTACAATCTCTCGGATGACCAAGTTGAGCATCAGATCCGTGACCGCCTGTCGTTCATGCGATTTCTGGGGTTGGGTCTGGAGGGCCGGGTTCCCGACGCCAAGACGGTGTGGCTGTACCGCGAACAGTTAACGCAAGCTGGCGTGATCGAGGCCTTATTCGAGACGTTCGATGGCTACCTGAAGGATCAGGGCTATCTGGCGATGGGCGGCCAGATCATCGACGCCTCGATTGTGGCGGCACCCAAACAGCGCAACAGCCGCGAGGAGAACGCGCGGATAAAGGCGGGCGAGACGCCGGCAGGCTGGGAGGACAAGCCGGCAAAGCGGCGCCAAAAGGATGTCGAGGCGCGGTGGACTAAGAAGCACGGCAAGAGCCATTACGGTTACAAGAACCATGTCAACGTGGACCGTCGGCACAAGCTGGTGCGGCGCTATCATGTGAGCGACGCGGCGGAGCACGACAGCCAAGTCCTCGACGATATCCTGGATGGGGACAACACGGCTTTGGGTGTGTGGGCGGACAGCGCTTACCGCTCGGCGGAGATCGAGGCGGTGCTGAAGGAGAAGGGGTTGCGGAGCCGGATCCATCGCAAGGGCCGCCGCAACAAGCCGCTGAGCGAGCGCGAGAAGCAGGGCAACAAGACCCGTTCGTCGGTTCGGGTCCGCGTCGAGCATGTCTTCGGGGCCCAGAGCAACGACATGGGCGGGACGCTGGTGCGTAGTGTCGGGCTGGTGCGGGCGAAGGCGCGGATCGGGTTGAAGAACCTCGCCTACAACATGCGCCGCCTGGTCCAACTGGAGCGTCTCGCGGCGGCCGTGTGACGATACTCGGAGAAGGAGACCGCCTGGGGACGGTCTTGTGGCGGAAATAACTCAATTGGAGCGTGGAAGACCCCGAAAATCTCGGCTCCGGCATGGCTGGAGCTGGTGACAGCCTGGTTAAACAATATCCTCCGACAACTCACCAATTCTTAGAGGTGCCCCTTAGTAGTTAAACGATCGAAGTTGGATTTTCATGGACATTCCTTGGGTTCGGCGTCCGCGCAAGCGTGGCGCGCTCCCCGACGACCCACTACAATGAAATCCCCCGGCTCCGGGTGCGTTGCTGCCGTTCCTGCTCTTACTGCCGTTCCCTGGCAATCCTCGCCTCGGTGCGCCGGCGGGACGCCTCTCGATGCGCGCCAGCAGCAGGTGCTTGACGGCATCGAATCCGATCAGGCGCCGCTTCACCGCGTCCTGCACCGCGGCTCGGTCGATCCGCGTGGGGCATTATTCCGCCGCCGTTAACACCCCGCGCCGATCACGCACTCCACAACGTCGAGCAGCCGCGGGCTGACGAGCGCCGCGAACACCGCCGGCCCGAGCCACAGCGGCGTGTCGTCGGCAATGTCCTGCCGCGGCGGCGAGAAGCACCCCCCATGGGATATTTGTGGTGTGCCTACCGTCGTCTCAACCCTGTTCAACCCAGGCTGCGCCCTTCCGCAAAACGATAACGTTCGCAGCATCAGGCCAGATAGCGGCTTTCCAGAGCCTTCACCGCGGCGACCAACGTCTTGTTGACCGGGGTCGGCACGCCATGCTCCGTCCCCAGCCGGACGATGGCACCGTTGATGAAATCGACCTCCGTCTGACGACAACTTAGGAGATCATTGCACAGTGATGACTTGTTCTCACCCGTGCCGCCCTCCCCGGTGATTTGCAAGAGGACTTCGCGGGCCTCATTGATATCAATAGCGACACCGACTTTCCGGCCCACCGCCGCAGCTTCGTCAATGGCGGCGAAAATCGTCTCGCGCGTCGCGGGTAGCGCCATAACCCGCCCGATCGGCAGGTTCGTGATCCCGGATGTGGGATCCAAACCGACGGTCGCCATCAACTTCTTCCAAATCTCGAAACGAATATCGGGGCTCGGCTCCGTCTGCAGGCCGTGCTTGGTGAATACATGGGAAAGACCTGTGACACGGTCGCTCAAGCCGCCGCGCATTTCGCCGATGTGTGAGGGCAGGTCGGCGTAGTTTCGCACGATGCCCGGCCCCTCCATGCTGGCGCCTTGCGCGGTCAGCCCGCCGAGCACCTTCTCCTCGCCGATCAGCTCGGCCAGGAGTTCTTCATTGCCGAGACCGTTCTGGAAGGAGATAACGGCGGTGTGGTCGCCGATGAGATTGGCTGCACCTGCGATTGCATTCCGGGTGTGACCTGCCTTGCACTGCACGAACACTGTGCCAACCGGCGCCAGGGCCTCAGGCTGTGTCGTCGCCTTGACCGGGACAAAGCGATCATCGCCGTAACCGACGATCTTCAAGCCGTCGCGGTTAATGTTGTCGACATGCTCCTGCCACACGTCGACCAGGGTCACCTCGAGCCCGCCCTCGGCCAGCAAACCGCCAAACAAGCTACCCATGGCACCGGCGCCGACAACGGCGAGGGTAGGGTTTTCGTACATCGCCATCTCCAGTATGCGCGACAGCCGGACCGGCAGACTAGCGCTGCAATCCGTTGCGCTGAAGAGCCGCGACCGCGTCCTCTTCGGATTGAGAGGCAATCTCCCAAGGACGGTAGGTCTTACTCATGCCCTATAGCGAATCACGACAAACCCGATCCGTCCAGCAAAACCCGATTGCTCGGACAGGCTCCTAGGCGTCGGCACGAGGGCCAAGCGCGAGTACGAGATCGACGTCGGCTCGAACGCCCCGCGGCGCGAGGACAGCGACGTCTCCGGGTCCGTCAGGAACGACTGGAGCGTGGCGAAACCGCCCCGCCCATCGGCAGGCGCTCAATGCGAAGTCACTCCTATCGATAGGTGCCGATCCAGCGCGCGATCTTGTCAACATTGGCTCGGGTGATCATACCGCCAGTATCGAAGTCCGCCGGCTCGAGCCCGTACCGTCGCCACATGGCGATGAACATTACCGGCATGAAGCCCACCCAGAAGACCTGCTGGTTCATGGTCGCGGTGGTGATTCCCGTCTTGATGGCCTCCAAGATCTCGGGCCCAGCGCCAAAGCCGCCGTTGGAAAGGCCCTCGCGGCCCGCCTCTTTCGTTGCCAGTGGAGTGACCGTCATCGGGACGCCGCCGAGATCGATGATGCAGGTGACCTCTGGGCGACCCAGCAGGTACTCGGCGATGATGTTGAGACTTGTCTCCATTACGGCGCCAGTCCCCGAGAGTTCAGAGCCTACTCCGGACTCATCGAGCGCCGCCCTCACTCCTTCATTGCATCTTCGGCGGCGCCGATTCATACCGCTTCTGAGCGTAAATCAGCTCTGGTCCCTCGACCGGGGCAACGCAGAAATTGGACTGGTTCAACATCGACAGGGCAGTACGTAGCATCATGTCGATAACAAACTGAGTTGACCGCTTTATGTACCATATGAATTGACCGCTTCTGTTGTGGTGGTTTGGCTCGGTCGCGTCGAAGCGGGTCACGCGGCCTGGAGCCTGTCGTCGTCGATGGTTGGTAGCGCGCCAGACACCTGGGTCCGTGGAAGACGGCCAGGTGGCCGTCGGGATATTCGTGCACCCGGACCTGCGCCTTGACGTAGTGGTGGCGGTGGCGATCGGCCGGGATCTGCAGCGTGCGGTTCTTGTAGCGCACGGTGTTGTCGCCCGCGACGACGCGGTCCTCCTGGGCGCAGAGGATGTCCTCGAGCGTGCCGGCAAAAGCCACGAAGGCCGAGCCGGTGTCCGCGGCCGGGCGGGCGAAGCGGGCGTTGTGCGCCGGCCAGAAGAGCTCCTCGAGAAAGCGATTGGCCTCGGCCATGGTGGCGATCCCGGCGAGGCGCAGCTCCTGGGGCAGGCGCTTCTGCAAGGTCCCGAACATGCGCTCCGAGCGGCCCCGGGCCTGCGGCGAATAGGCCGCGATCAACTCGATGCCGAGCTGCGCCAAGGCCCGGCCGACCTGGGTCGGGTTGTCCTTGTCCACACCGCCGCCTGCCTCGGGCGTGTGCCAGTAGTGCGAGGCCCGATCGGCGTAGAGCGAGCAGAACAGCCCGTTTTCGGCGATCACCTCGCCGAGCCCGCGGAACGTGCTCATCGTGCCCTCCTCGGCAACGAAGAAGCCCGAATAGACCTCCGATGTCACATCGTCCATGGTCACGATCAGATCCCACCACTGGCCCGCAACCCACTCGTGGCTCGAGCCGTCCTGGTGCAGCATCATCCCTACCACCGGTCGGCGCGGCCGCTTCCGGCGGTGCGCCCCGCGCCTGGGCGCCGGCTTGATCTTGCCGTGCGCCTGCAAGCTCAGGCGAAGCCAGTTGTAGCTCAGCCCGAAGCCATGCTCGCAGACCAGCTTCTCGTGGAAGTGCTTGGCCGTGAAGTCCGGGTAGCGCGTCTCGAACAGCTCCAGCACCCGCATCACCTCGTCCACCGGCGCGCAGCGCGCCGAGACCCGCCCAAGGCGCCGGTCGTACAAACCCTCGGCACCCTCGGCCTCATAGCGCTCCCGCCAGCGCCAGAACGTCCGCTCCGACATGCCCAGGATCTCCGAGGCCTCGGCCTAGCTCAAATCACCCCGATAACAACGTCCGTAGACATCCTCGAACTTCATCAATCTCAGTCCCTGCAACTGCTCCGTCCGGCGCATCCGATTCCTCCAGATTTGGAGGAAATCTAAAACCGGACAGATCATCTGTTACATAGACCGGTCATATCGTGTGTTAGCGACAAGCAGTACGTAGCATCATTGACAGTTGAAAGGGCACCGCTTACACTGACGTGATGGCTTCCGCTTCGCCCTTTCAACTGGCAGCGGAAGAACCGTAAATTGATGGGAGGATGACGTGAGAGTTGTCAAACATTGTTTGCGCCGCTGGACGGCGCCTCTCGGGGCGGCGATCTTGGCTTTCGGTCTCGCGGGAACAGCCTGGACGCCCGTAGCAGTTAGCGAGGAGAGGGAGAAACCGCTCATTATCTTCTTGGGCAATTCGGCATCGGAAGCGTTCTGGCAGCCGGTCATACATGGGTTCGAGCAGGCCGGCGAGGACTTGGGATTTGAGGCCAGATACCGGGCGCCGGGGCCCAAGGGATACGCCTCCGCTTACGAGTATACGCTCGCGGTCGAAAATGCTATTGCCTCCAAGCCGGATGCCA
The DNA here is from genome assembly GCA_965219135.1 of Alphaproteobacteria bacterium. Lineage (GTDB taxonomy): Bacteria > Pseudomonadota > Alphaproteobacteria > VGEJ01 > VGEJ01 > CAYUNL01. The sequence continues at coordinate 344,724 of CBDCMV010000002.1, forward strand.
TAATCGTCGCCGATACGCGCCCGGAGGCCATGAACGACACCATCAAGTCAGCTGTCGACCAGGGCATTCCCGTAATCTTGTCCAATTCCGGGTTCGGTCAACAGAAAATCGTCGGCGCGCTCGCGTTCATCGGAATGGATGAATGGCTGAACGGCCGCGTCGGGGGAGAACAGCTCAAGAAGACCGGCGCCAAGCACGCGCTGGTCATTACGCTTGCCCCCGGCATACCCGATATAGACAACCGCACCGGGGGATTCATCGAAGGTTTTGCACCCGGGAAAGCGACCACAGTCGAGGTCCCGAAGGAAACCGTCGACGACACTGTGAAGCTCATGAACGCCATGTTGGCGGGTGTTGAGAAGGATGACACGATCGACAGCATCTTCTCGATCGGCGGAAACCTCTCGTCCTCGATGCTCATCGCAAGGGAACGGCTCGGCGAGCGCGGCGAGAGCATGCATTTCGGAACCATCGATCTCGGCGATCCCGTGGTCAGGGGGCTGGTCGACGGAAAGCTCGACTTCGCGCTGGATCAACAGCAGTACATGCAAGGTTATCTACCGGCTGTGTTCCTGATGATGTACTTGCGTTACGACATCATGCCCGCGACGGATTTCATTCCTACCGGGCCCGGCATCATCACTGCGGAAAACGCTGCGCGAATCATCGAGCTTTCGGCTGAGCAACTTCGGTAGCAATATCCGCTCTTCCTTCCACCGGCGGGCTCGCTGAGCATTGGGCCTGCCGGTGGAATCTGCTTTTGCAGTAGTGTGCCGGTCTGCCGGTCTACGAAGGAGATTGCTCCCGGTGGAACTCGTAAGCCCAGGGAAGTCCTTGCGGAGCGCTGTCCTAGCAAACAAGCCGCGGGGCTGGCTCCGCGCGTTGATACTGAGGCCGGAAGTCACGGCGGTCGCCGGAACGGTCCTTGTGTTTGCTTTTTTTTGGTTTTACGCCGGCGACGCCGGCTTCCTCTCCTTTGTGGGAACGCGGAACTATCTCGAAGTCTCAACTTCGATCGGCATCATCGCGGTCCCCGTGACGCTCTTGCTGATCGCCGGCGAGTTCGATCTGTCGGTCGGCGTGATGGTCGGAGCGACGGGCATGGCTGCCGGCTATACGATCGTATTCCTCGATGGGCCGCTGTGGGCGGGCTTGCTTACCGGAGGCGCCTTGGCGGCTTTGATCGGAATGATCAACGGCTTCGTCGTTGTGCGGATTGGCATTCCGTCGTTCTTGGTCACACTCGCGATGATGTTCATCATCAGGGGCACCGGGTTGGCGCTCGCCATACTCGTGACCGACACCTCCTATATCTTTCAAGTGAGGAACACCGCTCGTGACGACCTGCTGTTCCCCCTCTTTGGCGGCACCATAGGGGGCCTGAACGCTGGATTGGCGTGGTGGGTCGGCCTGACATTCTTGGCGGCCTACGTCCTGGAAAACACGCGTTTCGGCAACTGGATCTATGCCTGTGGCGGCGACCGTGAGGCGGCCCTGAAAATGGGTGTCCCGGTGGAGGCCGTGAAGATAACGCTTTATGTCATGACCGCGATGGGGGCGATGCTTGTCGCGGTCCTCAACATGATGATCGTCGATCAGGCCGACATAGCCCAGGGAAGGTGGAAGGAACTCGAGGGGATCGCCGCCGCTGTGATCGGCGGCGCAGCGATTACCGGCGGCTTCGGGTCGCCGATCGGCACCTTCTTCGGGGCCTTGATGTTCGGCATGGTCAGCCAAGGCTTCTTTTACACCGACATAAATGATAACTGGTTCTTCGCCTTTGTTGGCGGAATTCTATTGGTGGCGGTCATCGTCAACAAGTACATCCGGGAGGCAGCCGCCCGCCCAACCAGGAGCAGATAAGACTTGGATCAACCGATCCTGTCGGCCACAGGCATACGAAAGGCGTTCGGGCCGGTCGTCGCGCTCCAGGACGTAACGTTCAGTGTCGAGGCCGGCAAGGTTACCTGTCTCCTCGGCGATAACGGCGCCGGCAAATCGACACTGATCAAGATCCTGTCCGGCGTCGTCTTGCCCGATGCGGGGGAGGTGCGGCTTGGCGGCGAGATCGTCAAGTTTCATACCGCGCGGGACGCGCTCGATCGCGGCATTGCAACCGTCTATCAGGACCTGGCTGTCGTCTCGGTGATGCCAGTCTATCGCAATTTCTTTTTGGGGCGAGAACCCACGCGGGGATGGGGCGTCTTCCGTCGCTTCGACAAACGTCTGGCGATCGGGGTTACGAAGGAGGAGTTGATTCGCATAGGCATCGACATCCAAGACGTCAATCGTCCGATCGTGACGCTGTCGGGCGGCGAGCGGCAGTCGGTCGCCATCGCCCGCGCGGTGCATTTTGGCGCGAAAGTGCTGATCCTCGATGAGCCAACATCGGCGCTCGGCGTCAAGGAGGCCGAGATCGTTCTACGATATGTTCGCCAGGCAAGGGCACGCGGGATCGCCGTCATCTTCATCTCTCACAACGTTCATCATGCGTTCCCGATCGGGGATATCTTTACGATACTCAGGCGCGGGCAGGTGTCCATGACGTGTAGCAAAGGCGATCTGAGCAAGGGCGAACTGGTCACCCACATGGCCGGAGGCGAGGAACTTCAGCGCATGGTCGACGACCTGGACCCAAACGGCGAATTCGATCTGGAAGCACCGCCCGAGGAAACGAAGCACTAATGGCGATGACCGGGTCCCACCGCCCAAGGATGCAGTGCATCGACTCGGCCGCACTATCTGAGGGACCGGCCACGGCATCGCTATTGGAAACCCACCGTGTGGGGTCTTGGAGGTAGAGGCGTCGTCTGGAGGGGCTGGCAGCCCAGCTTTGCAAACGCACGCTGAAAGCCCGCATCTCACCACTGGAGAAACGTATCTCCTCGCGGAGACCCATTACCCTCAGATTCGTGACAATGCCGTCAACCCTTAGTGACCGGCAGTCCCCGAAAGAGCCACCATGAGCCACACCCTGGGGCGCCGGTCCCGCAGAAAGAAGCGCAGAAAACTGCCGTTTTATCGAAAGAAAACCGGCGGCTGGCTTTTCGTCGTCGTCGATCCCTCGTCGCAAGCGTATGCGCTTCAAGGAGCGCGGGAACGGTACGCGGCTACACGGCCCGACCGTCCATGTTGCCGGCGTCCATTAACTCGCCGGCCGCATGGCGGGGTGGATCGGTGCGTCAACGCCGAGGTCGGCTCAGTTCGTTCCAACAGTCTCCTGATCCCGGGCGATCCGGTCGAACAGCCGGTTCAGTTCGCCCGTCGGGGCTGCTTCCTCCGCCACCCGCGACGTGTTGATCGCATTCGCCAGCATGGCGTCCAGGGCGGTCTCGCAGGAGAAGTCACCCACCACGGATTTGATCTTGCTGTTGTCGAACATGAGCGAATTCGATTTGTCGCCCAGCAACGGTCCTTCCCAATCCGTCCGGTATTGAACGAGCGTATCTGTCGCGACGTGAACCACATGGGGCGTTACGCCCAAAGCGCGGCCCGTGGCCTCGTAGATCAGGTTCCAGGTCGTGGGCACGTCGTTGGTCAGGTGGAACGTTTGGCCGATTGCCCGCTTGTCGCCGAGCAGTCGGACGAAGGGCGGTGCGAAATCGACACTGCGGGTGATGGTCCATAGGCTGGTTCCGTCGCCCGGCACGATTACGGGCCGACCTGCCAGCATGCGCCGCAGGACCGTGGCGGCGTCGCCCACGGCCAACGGCGGTTGCGTACGGAACGTGTGGCTCGGCCGAACGATCGTATGACGAAGACTATCCTGCCCGGTCAGCACCGTCTCCGCTTGTGCTTTGAGCCGGCTATACGCCCAGTACGGGTTCGCCAGCGGCACGTCCTCGGTGATGATGTGGCGGCGCGGTGGTTTCTGGTAGGCGGACGCGCTGGAGATGAACACATACTGCCCGACCCTGCCGCCGAACAGCTCGATATCGCGGGCGACGTCTTCTGGCCTGAAGGCGCGGAACTGACAGATGACGTCGAAACCTTCATCCGCAAGGCGCCCATAGCCCTCCGCGTCGTTGATGTCGCCCTTGATGAAGCGGACGGCATCCGGCAGCCCATCGTTGGCATTGCCGCGATTGAACGCGCAGGTCTCGTGGCCCGCCCGGACCGTTTCATGAATGCAGTCGAACGAGATTTCGCCGGTTCCGCCGATGTAGAGAACTTTCAATGAATTGGGCTCCGTTGAGGCCGAATGAGGTGTAAGGGTGGGTCGGCCGATACCTTACCTGGGATTTCCCAGTTGACTTCTCCCAAACACAAGAAACGGTGTCACGTTGGGGCATTGACCGCAAGCCAGACGACGCAGCCTGGGTTCGCGACTTCGGATGGGCCGCTCGGTGCATCCGAGACCATGTCGAGGCGGAATCGGGTGCGAGAAGACGGCCGTTCGGCAAGTTGAGAGGGCCCGGCGCCCGCCGGTTCAGCCCTACCGCATCGCTGACGCGGGGCGGCATGTCTGTGCTGGCTTCGGCCGCAGGCCATCGATCAGTCGCACGATCTCCGCGAACAACCGCCGTGGAATCGCGATCTCGGCAAGCTGGAACGTGACGTACCGACCGTGCCGGGCCACCTTGGCGCCGATTTTGATCAGCTTTTCGCGCAGCGTGGTCAACGACCAATGCTCGACCTCACCGGGCAGCACGAGCGTCCTGAGGAAGTTGCCCATGTTGTACGCCAGGACGTGCAGCTGAAGACGCACCTGCCAGGGTAGAAGAGCGCAGCAATAAGCGTTCGTCCGCCATCCGCCGGTTGGCAAGGGCCGGTGATTATGGCAGCTTCGCTCGCCGTCCTTCCTTCTGGGCTAAATGCATGGGTACGAGGCTCGATCGTTGTCACAATGTGGCCGACGTCCGGCGGCTTGCGGTGCCGCGGCTGCCGCTACCGGTGCACGAGTTTCTCGAGGGCGGGGCCGAGGACGAGGTCACGCTACGCCGCAACACGGCCGCGTTCGACGATCTCGCGCTCCATCCGCGCACCCTGATCGACGTGTCCGAGATCGATCTCTCGACTAGCATCTTTGGCCGGGAAATATCGATGCCGGTGATCATCGCGCCGACAGGCGCGACGGGAACCTTCCACCCCGACGCCGAGATCGCGGTCGCGCGCGCCGCCGCCGAGGCGGGCACTCTCTACGGTCTCTCGACCAGCAGCACCCGAACCATCGAGGAGGTCGGCGCGGCCACGGCCGGGCCGAAAATGTTCCAGCTCTACGTGTTCAACGACCGCGGCGTGAGCCGCGAGATGATCGAGCGCAGCCGCGCCGCCGGGTTCGACGCGCTGTGTCTGACGGTGGACAACCAGGTCAACGCCAACCGCGAGCGCGACGTGCGCACGGGAATCGCCGAGGGCGCGAGTCTGAGCCTTCGCAGCACGCTGAGCGTACTGACCCAACTGCGTTGGCTCGTGAACAACGCGCGCGCACGTGGCGCCGTGCCGGGCAATTTCATCCGCCGCGCGCCCGACCTGCCCGGTGCGCTACGCGGTGTACTCACCGCCGAGAAGGCCGCGAGGCAAGTGGTCGGGGAATATCTGAGCCCGGCGATGACGTGGGAGGATGCCGCGGAGCTGGTAAACCACTGGAACGGCCCGTTCGCGGTCAAGGGCGCGGCGAGTGGGACCTCAGCCGATCATCGTCGGTAATGCCGAACCGGTTCCGAAGGTCCCTCGCTCATCCCGCATCGGCCAGGGCGAGGCCGCTCCTACGCCGAGATCAACGAGTGGCTGATGGATCGGTGCATCGAGGACGCCAAGAAGCATCCGCATCCGACGATCCCGGGCAAGACGGTGTGGCAGGTGTTCGAGGAGGAGCGGCCCTTCCTGATGGCGTACCGCGGCCCCTTCGACGGTTTCCATGCCACTGAGGTAGCGGTTTCCAAGACCTGTCTGGTGCGCTTCGACAACAACCAGTACAGCGTGGCGACCCGCGCGGTCGGGCGGCCGGTGGACGTGCGGGCCTATGCCGATCGGATCGCCATCCGCCAGGACGGCGAGATCGTCGCCGAGCATCCCCGCAGCTTCGGGCGCGGCCAGGTCGCCTACGATCCGTGGCACTACGTGCCGATCCTGACGAGGAAGCCCGGCGCGCTGCGCAATGGCGCGCCCTTCAAGGGCTGGCAGTTGCCCAACGCGCTCGGCCGCCTGCGAACCCGGCTCGCGGGCCACGACGACGGCGACCGGCAGTTCGTCAAGGTGCTCGCGGCCGTGCTGGAGGACGGACTGGAGGCGGTCGAGGCGGCCTGCGCCGAAGCGCTCGACTGCGGCGCCTGCAGCGCCGACGTCGTGCTCAACATCCTCTCCCGGCAGCGCCAGCCGGCGCCGCCGGCAACCATCCCGACGCCCGAGGGCCTGCAACTCCGTCACCGGCCGGTGGCCGACTGTCAGCGCTACGACAGCCTGAGGGAGGCCGGTCATGGAGCGTCATGATGTTCTGGCGATGATGACGGCGCTGAAGCTCGCAGGCATGCGCGCCGCCTATGACGACATCCTCGCCGACGGGCTCAAGCGTCGTCATCCGGTGCAGCAGATCATCGGTACGCTGCTGCAGGTCGAGATCGCCGACAAGCAGGCGCGCTCGATCAAGTACCAGATGGCGTCCGCCAGGCTGCCAACGGCCAAGGAGCTGGCCGACTTCGACTTCGCCGCCTCGCCGGTCAACGAGCCCCTGATCCAGGAGCTCGCCGGCGGCGGCTTCCTGGAGGGCAAGCGCAACATCGTCCTGGTCGGCGGCACCGGCACCGGCAAGACCCATCTCGCCGTCGCCATCGCGCGCTCCTGCATCCGAAAGGGCGCACGCGGCCGCTGCTACAACGTCGTCGACCTGGTCAACCACCTCGAGGCCGAACTCCGTGCCGGGCGCCAGGGCCGCACCGCAGACCAGCTCGTCCGACGCAACTTCGTCATCCTCGACGAACTCGGCTACCTGCCCTTTGCCCAGGCCGGCGGGCAGCTGCTCTTCCACCTCATGAGCCGGCTCTACGAGCGCACTTCGATCGCCATCACCACCAACCTCGCCTTCGGCGAATGGCCATCCGTCTTCGGCGACCCCAAGATGACCATCGCGCTGCTCGACCGTCTCACCCACCACTGCGAGATCATCGAGACCGGCAACGAGAGCTGGCGCTTCAAGAACCGCTCCTGAGCCGCCGCCGGCCGTGCCTGCGGCCCGGTTGCCCCGGTGGGTCAACCTCCTGCCGTGCCGCTCAGGGGGTTCATCTGTGGACGCCTCCGTTGATGCAAGCATTTCTTTCAACGTCTCGGGGCATGTGGTCAGGTGCGGTCATCTGTCCGGCCTCATGATGCGGCTGGTTTGACGCCGCAGGCCCGTATGGAGATGTGCAGACCGGGTCCAGCGGCGGCTACACGATCCAGACCGTGTGAAGACTCGGGCGGTGACGGGGATGGAGGTTTGGGTAACCATGATTTGCGGCGATCCCACGTAATCTGGCGGTTTGGCGCCGGTAGCCCTGTGGAAGGGGCTCCAGACCTCCGTGGATCGATGTGCGGCGCTCGATTTTGGCTTGATTCCCGTCTCATGCCCTCGCGGCGGCGATCAAGGCGGGAACACCTACCAGCGAGATCGCGCGGAGGCGGACTATGACGGAGTTGTCAGCCGGCACGGCGACGACACCAGCATCAACGAAACCCTCGAAGGCGACTAACCGCCGCCGGGGCGCGCGCAATCGCGCCCCGGGCCGCACCTGTACACAAAAACTCCCGCCGGTCTTCCGGCGGGGGTTTTTCCTGCCCTGCCTTGCGACCGGCTCAGCTCCAGGGGAACGGGCTGTTGCTCATCGGGTGCAGCCTGCCTTCGGCGTAGCGGCTGAAGCGGAAGGGTTCGAGCAGAGCCTGTCTCTCGCCCAGCATCTCGTCCGCGACCAAGTGGCCGACGCCGATCATTTTGAAGCCGTGGTTGCTGTCCGCAACGATGTGGACATTCTCGCAGAAGGTGTCGAACACCGGAAAACTGTCCGGCGTGAAGCAACCCAAGCCGCCCGACGGCTCCTTCTTGAATTTATCGATCTGGCCGGAGAAGCGTTCCTGGCAGAAGGCCAGGGCCGAGCACCACATATGGGCGAAATCGTCGCCGACGATGAATTCCGGCGATTCGGGCCCGTAGGGATCGATCGCCACGTCGTCGACCCGGGTCTTCACCTCATAGGGCATGGCGCCGCCCTGGACGCCGCCGAAATGAAAATCCGGCTTGTAGTAGATTCCCCACGGTTCCTCGGTGATGACCGATCCGTCAACGTCGGAGCGCAGCGGCGCGTCGGTATCGACATGGATGACCGGCGGCATGCCCCCATCGTTGAGCTTCTGCAGGTTGGGATCGACGCCAATGACACCCTCCTCCAGGCACCAGTAACGCCAGGTCGGGATGCCGTCGTGCATCCTCCCGTCGGGCCCCTTGATCGACACCTCGCGTGGCAGGTCGAGCATGTCCCAGATCGTCTTGACCCAGGGACCGACCGCGACGAGGACCCGCTCGCATTTGATGGTTCCCCGGACGGTGACGACACCTGCGACCGCATCAGAATTGCTGCCGCGCTCGAAGCCGGTCACCTCAACACCGGCCATGATCCGCACGCCGTGGGCTTCGGCCTTACCCGCCAGGCCGTAGATGGCGGCGGTATTGTTGGCGTAACCGCCTTTCTTCTCGTGCAGGACGGAGGTGATGCCTTCGGCCCGCCAGTCGGACAGAAGACCCTTCATATAGGTCATGCAGTCCTTCTCGCCTTCGATGAATTCGGAGGTGTAGCCGATCTCCTTCTGTTGCTCGTAGATGCTCGTCACATCTTCCCGCATGGCCTCGTGGCTGATCTGCATGTAGCCGACGGGGTGGTAGCTGAAGGCCTTCGGATCTGTTTCCCAAACATCCACACTGTGCGCCATCAGTTCACGCATGGTGGGCTGAAAATAGTTGTTGCGGACCACGCCGCAGGCGATGCCGCTGGCCCCGGCGGCGATGGCGGTCTTGTCGAGCACAAGGATGTCCGCGCCGTTGCCCCGGCCGTTCGCCTCAAGACGTTCGGCCAGGCGCCAGGCGGCGGACAGGCCGTGAATGCCCGCGCCGATGATGACATAGCGGGCGTCTGTCGGAAAGCTCATCGGGGCCTCTTCGGACAGGATTGCAGGAGCGGTATCCGGGCATCCTGCTCCTTTCAAAAAAACAAGAAAACAAGTTACCGGACGGAAAAGTCACTATTGTGACAGAATCAAACTGCGCTTCCGGGAGATCGAAGGCAATGGAGAAGCCGGTTCGGGTGGAGTTCGCCCTGGTCCCGGGCTTTTCGCTGCTCGCCCTGTCCGGCGCGGTCGATGCCCTGCGGGCGGCCAATCTGGTCCTGGGCCGAAACGCCTACGAATGGCGCCTGTCCGCCGATCTGGGCGATCCGGCGGAAGAGGATTATGTCCCTTCTTCCAGTCATATCCGGCTGCCGGCGGCACCTCTGACAAACCGGCACGCACCCGGCGCTGCGCCCGATCTGATCGCCGTTGTTGGCGGTGAGCGATCCCACGACTACGAATCGCAGGCGCTTGCCGGCTCGCTGGCGCGCGCTGCAGGCCGCGGCGCCCGGATAGGGTCGATATCGGATGGCTCCTTCCCGGTCGCCGCCGCCGGCCTGTTCGACGGCTATCGCTCGACCATCCACTGGAAATGCCTGAACGCCTACCGGGAACGGTTCCCCGACCTCGATATCCGCACCTCAATCTACGAGATCGACCGCAACCGGTTCAGCTGCGCTGGGGGAACCACCAGCTTGGACCTCATGCTGACCTTCGTCATGGAGGCCCATGGCGGCGAGACCGCGTCCCTTGTGGCGGAATACTACGTCCACGACCGGATCCGCGAGGCAGCGCAGGAGCAGCATGTGACCGCTGCCATCCGCATGGCCGGCCGCAACCGGCATCTTGCGGAAGCCATCCTTCTCATGGAGCGGCACCTGGAGAACCCGTTATCCGTGGACCGGATCGCAGATGCGGTCGCTCTTTCGACCCGGCAGCTTTCCCGGCTGTTCCGCAGCCGGATCGGCCGGCCGCCGGGGCAGTTCTATCTCGATCTACGGATCGACCGCGCCGCCGGCCTGCTCCGGCAGACCGGGATGAGCGTTTCAGAAATTGCCGTCGGCTGTGGATTCCAGTCGGCGTCCCACCTGGGCCGGCATCTCAAACGGCGCCACGGCACGACGCCGGGACAGTGGCGCCGCGGCGTCTAGCGTATGGTCTACCGCCTTGCTAACGTCGCCGCAGGCAACCGAGACAGGGCGAGCGCCGTGAACCCGGAGACCCTGCGGCAACAGTTTCTCATCTGGCAGTGCCGGCTGCGCCAGATCGCCATGCGCGAGGATGGTGGTCGGCCGTCGGAGGGAATGCGGCCGAAAATCCTGTCGCCCGACGGCCGAATCCTTTCCGAGGGCGCGATCGTCTTGCTGGTCCGCAGCCACCCGGCGGAAAGCACGGATTTTTTCGAATTCCAGGTCAGGAAGAACCACGACCCCAACGAGGTCTACCAGAAAGGCCTGACCTTCCTGCAATCCACCCACTACCACCGGGCCAACCGGTTTTCTGACGAGATGACCGCCCTCTTCCTGCCGGAATCCCGGCTTGCGGCGCTGCTGGCGGAGCTTCTTTTCTGCCGGCTGGAATTCCGGCAGTTCGGCCAGTCCTACCGCCTGCCCTGCGCCGTGCACGAGATGGCACCCGAGGAGCCGGCCTACCGCAACACGCTGTGGCACAACCGGCTGTTCAACACCCGGCTCTCAGACGATGTGCGGATCTTCGGTTTCAATCCGGACTGGACGGCGGCGGGTTCACTGCTGGTCAGGGCTGACTGACACCGCCCGCCGGCAACCGGGTCGGGCCGGCCGATAGACGAAGAAAGGGGGATGTGTCAGAACTTTCGGTAGGCCTTGTACAGATCGACCATCGGATGATCGGGCGACATCTGGAACTTGATCAGCATTTCCCGGGCGATCATGTCCCGGTCCTGCTGATTGTCCGGTAGTTCCATCTCCTCCGGGATCGCGACCCAGCCGTTGATGTTCCGGTCGAACACTGCAGCCTGACCGTCGTCATAGCCCATATGGACGTCTTCCAGCCAGTTCAGGTCGTCCCAGCCCATGAACTCCAGATAATCCTTCAGAAACGGGGGCAACCTGTCATAGTCGGGCAGCAGGTTGACATCGTAGCGGTAGCCGATGTGTTGCCCGATGGTCTGCTCGCGTTCCGAATCGATGCCGCCACCTTTCAGAAAGTGGTCGACGTCGTCGTTCTGAGCGCCTTTGTATCCGGATCCGGCCATTATTGCGTGCCCTCCCGTCTATATGTGGTGATAGTCTTCCACGCCGACCGTGAAGTCGGTGCCGGCGAGCGGAACCTGCGCGATAGCAGAGGCCTCCATTGTCAGTGCGGCCAAGTCTTCCGGCTCGAGGCTGTGGATGCTGGTCTTGCCGCAGGCGCGGGCCATCATCTGGGCTTCCATGGTCAGCGTATGCAGGAAATTGTACACGCGTTCGGCTGCTTCATCGGGGTTGAGGCGCTTGCGCAAATTCGGATCCTGGGTGGCGACACCGACCGGACAGCGACCCGTGTGGCAGTGATAGCAGGCGCCGGCCGGGACCCCCATCTCCGACGGAAAATCGGCTTCCGGAATGTCTTTGTTGCAGTTCAGCGCCATCATCGCTGAATGGCCGATCGCAATCGCGTCCGCGCCGAGAGCGAGCGCCTTGGCGACGTCGCCGCCATTGCGGATGCCACCGGCATAGACCAGCGAAATCTCGCCCCGCTTACCCAGATCGTCGATTGCCCGGCGGGCCTGCCGGACCGCGGCCATGCCCGGCACGCCGGTATCTTCGGTCGCCAGATGCGGGCCGGCGCCGGTGCCGCCTTCCATGCCGTCGATATAAATCGAATCCGGATCGCATTTCACCGCCATGCGGACGTCGTCATAGACGCGCGCGGCGCCGAGCTTGAGCTGGATCGGAATCTGCCAGTCGGTCGCTTCCCGGATTTCGAGGATCTTCAGCGCCAGATCGTCCGGCCCCAGCCAGTCGGGATGGCGAGCCGGCGAGCGCTGGTCGATACCGGCCGGCAGCGAGCGCATCTCGGCGACTTGGTCGGTCACTTTCTGGCCCATCAGATGCCCGCCCAGGCCGACCTTGCAGCCTTGGCCGATGAAGAACTCGCACCCGTCCGCCAGTAACAGGTGATGCGGATTGAAGCCGTAGCGCGACTGGATGCACTGGTAGAACCATTTGGACGAATAGCGTCGTTCGTCCGGGATCATGCCGCCTTCGCCGGAACAGGTCGCCGTGCCGGCCATAGTGGCGCCGCGGGCGAGCGCGATCTTGGCTTCGAACGACAGAGCGCCGAAGCTCATGCCCGTGATGTAGATCGGAATATCCAGCTCCAGAGGCCGTTTGGCGCGCGGTCCGATCAGCGTTTTGGTTTCGCACTTCTCGCGATAGCCCTCGATGACGAATCGCGTCAGCGTGCCGGGCAGGAAAGTCAGGTCGTCCCAGTGCGGGATTTTCTTGAACAGGGAGAAACCGCGCATGCGGTAACGGCCAAGTTCGGACTTCACATGGATATCGTTGATGACTTCCGGCGTGAAAATCCGGCTCTTGCCCAGGATGTATTCTTCCTCGACTTCCAGTTTGGAGTGGCCGGTGCTATCCGGGGTCGGATCGTCCAACATGTCGGTCTCTTTCTTCGGTATCTCTGTGCAAGGGAAGGAGAGCCGGCCCTAGAGCACCAGCTTCTTCTCCGTCGGTTCGAGATTGTCGTAACTCCACAGCTGCTTGCCGGCGACGATCTTGCTAAAGTCATCCACGCCCCGTTCGGGCAGCAGCTCGTACATCCTTAGTTTGCGGGTCAGCCAGGCGCGATCAAGATCGGTCAGTTCAGCCGAGACGGCATCGACGCCCAGATCCTGGGTCTTGCCGCCGATAAAGATCGTGCCGTCATACATCGAGTCTCCAAGATTCTTGCCGGCATTGCCGCAGACCACGATGCGGCCGCGCTGCATCATGAATCCGGAAAAGGCACCGGTATCGCCGCCGACGATAATGGTGCCGCCCTTCTGGTCGATCCCGGTGCGCGAGCCGACCGAACCCTTGCACACCAGGTCGCCGCCTCGCAGCGCCGCGCCGAACGTGGAGCCGGCATTCTTTTCGACGACACAGACTCCTGCCATCATGTTTTCGCCGAACGACCAGCCGACGCGGCCGGAAATCCGGATGTTCGGGCCGTCGAGCAGGCCGCAGCCGAAATAGCCCAGGCTGCCTTCGACGGTGATGTTCGCTCGGTTCAGGATGCCGACGATCAGCGAGTGTTTGGCGCCTGGATTCCGGATCACGATGCTACCGTGACCTGAGTCCATCAGCTCCCGGATCTTCCGGTTGATCTCCGTCGGCTCCAGTTGGGCGCAATCGATCTCGGCGCGCCGGTTGAAGTCGACATCCCGGGCGAAGTGGTAGCCCAAACCGCCCTCGTTCTCGAGCTTGAACTTGGTCTTGATGTCCCGGCCCGTAAGGGGCTCGGTATGCATCCCCATATGGGTGGAGATGGGGTCGCTCACGCCTGCCATACCCGGACCTCCTCGTCGTAGGGATCGGTCGTCTCGATTTCGTGGGGGACGATGGCCCGGATGGCGACTTCCTCCGAGGCAAGCACCACCATGTCGTCCGACTCGTAGAGCACCATCGGCTTCGCGGCCATTGTGTCCTTGGCCATGCCCAGCTCGTTCCCCGTCGTGATCAGATACGTGAACACCCCGTCGATTTCGTCGATGGATGTGCGCAGGGATTCCTCCAGCGCCATGCCCATCTCCAGGTTGACCGCCGTGTAAACCGCGAGAAGCTCCGAATCGCAGTCGCTGACGAAGCGCTGCCCTTTCCGCTCAAGCTGCCGGCGCATCAGCCAGTAGTTGGTGATTTGGCCGTTATGGACGACGGCGATGTCGTTGTAGGGATAGGCCCAGTAGGGATGGGCGGAGCGGATATCGACATCGGACTCGGTAGCCATCCGCGTGTGGCCGATGCCATGGGTCCCTTCGAACCCGTCCAGCTCGTAGGCTTCGGAAACCTCGGCCGCGTCGCCGAGGTCCTTGATCAGTTCCAGGGCATTGCCGATCGACAGGATCTCCGCGCCCTCGACTTCTTCGATCTGGTCGGCAAGGCTCTTCAGGTCGCCGTCATAGGAAATCCGGGAGCGGATGGCGTATTCCGTCGGCTCGTCCAGTTCGAGGACGTTGACGCCGAGTTCCTCCAGCACCGCGTCGACCACCGCCTTGCGCTCCTTGATCGCCCGGTGGATTTTCGTTCCGCCGCCCAGATCCTCCTTCTCGGCGACCTTGAAACGCATGATGTACTCGTTGGGCCCGGGCACGCCGTACACGGCGAAACCGGTCGAATCCGGGCCGCGGTGCTTCAGCGCCTGCAATATGGCGGTCATCTCTTGGCCAATATTGCGTGCACCGTTGCGATAAATCAGTCCGGCAATGCCACACATGGCGTATCACTCCTCTCAGGAACCAGAATTCCGGCGGCACGCAGCCTTTGAGGCCCGCCGAAGGCCCCTTAGGGCAAGCAATCCAGATAGGTTTCCATGTCCCATTCGGTTGTGGTGTGCAGGAAACGCTCCCATTCGTCCCGCTTATACTCTTCGTACAGGCGATACATGTCGCAGGGCATGGCGGCTTTGATGACATCGTCGGCCGCGAGCGCGTCCAGCGAGGCGCCCAGCGTCATCGGCAGCTTCTTGACCTGCTTGCCGGCTTCCATCGCCTGGTAGATGTTGCGATCTTCCGGCGGACCGGGATCGATATCATTCCGAATCCCGTCGTCGGCCGCCTTGAGGATGGCGCCCGCCATCAGGTACGGGTTCACCATCGAGTCCACGGACCGGTATTCGAAGCGGCCCGGCGCGGAAATGCGCAGGCCAGTCGTGCGGTTCTGGTAGCCCCAGTCGGCGAAGACTGGCGCCCAAAAGCCGGTATCCCAGAGACGGCGGTAGGAATTCACCGTTGACGCGCCGATGGCGGTAAGCGCCCCCAGATGCTTCACGATCCCGCCGACCACCTGCAAGCCGACCCTGCCGGGCATCTGCGGATCGTCCGTGTCCGGCATGAAGGTGTTTTCCCCGCCTTTCCGGTACATGAAGTTTCCCTCCATGCCGGGCAGCGGATCGTTGGCAAGCGGATTCAGCTCGTCCTGGCCGCCGCGCCACAGCGAGATGTTGTGGTGGCAGCCGGAGGCCGACACGCCCATGAACGGCTTCGACATGAAACAGGCGATCAGATTGAACTCGCGGGCGACCTGCGCACAAATCTGGCGATAGGTCGTCAGGCGGTCGGCGGTCCGCAGCGCATCGTCGAACGTGAAGTTCAACTCCAACTGGCCCGGCGCATCCTCATGGTCGCCCTGGATCATGTCCAGGCCCATTGCGCACGAATATTCGATCACCCGCATATAGACCGAACGAAGGCTTTCGAACTGGTCGATATGGTAGCAATAGGGGTTGGAAAAGCCGCCGTCGGGCTTTCCGTCCTCGCCCCTTTTTAGCCACATCATCTCCGGCTCGGTGCCGTGACGCAGATGCAGACCGTTGTGGTCTCTCTGGAATTCCTCATGGATGCGCCGCAAATTGCCGCGGCAGTCGGCCGTCAGATAGGTGCCCGGGTTTTCGCGTTCTTCCCGGTTGCGGAACAGAGTGCACCAGACACGGGCGACGCGCTTGTCCCAAGCCAGCTGGCAGAGGGTTTCGGGCTCCGGGATGCCGACTAATTCCTTGTCCTGCGGCCCGTAGCCGAGATATTCGCCGTGCCGGTTCACGAACAAATTGACGGTCGCGCCGTAGACGAGCTGGAAACCGCGCTCGGCGATCGATTCCCAGTGACCTGCCGGGATGCCCTTCCCGCAGATTCGGCCGGTGATCGACACGAACTGGAGATACAGATACTGGATCCCCAGCGCGTCGATCTTGCTGCGCACCTGTTTGACCAGATCGTCTCGGCCGTCCTGTTGCACGAAGGCTTCGATATCCATCATGTCGCCGTCCCCTCCTGGCGCGCCTTCCCTACGTATGCCACGTCACTCAGGCAGTTGACACGACCAATACGAACCATTGAGCTGAATCCGACCGGATGGTCACTGGTGATACGATTGGCAGCGCAAAACATAAATATCCGCGCTAACTGCGGCTTCGCAATGGACGCGGCCGGGTGACCCAGCTTGACTGAAGGGTCGCTACATTGCACAGTTACTTGACCAATTGCAAACCAATTGCAAACCAATTGCAAACCAATTGCAAACCAATTGCAAACCAATTACGCCAATATCGACCAATTGGTGTAAGAATGGAGTTTGCAGGGAATTCAGGACGGTGCTGGCGTGGCTGACGCGCGCGCGTCTATACAAGACATCCGGCTTGCTGCTGGCCGGAGGCGATCAGGCGCCGGGACCTGTTCTCTGCGGTCAAGCACATCAACGACCATCTGGAAAAGGCGCGGCAGGATCTGATGGGTGCGGCAGCGCTTTAGAGGAGCGGCTCCCGCAGACGGTCCTACCGCGGCGACGGCGTCTCGGACGCAATCGGCCGGTCATGATCCAGCGCCGGTATCTTCCTCCGCGCTTCGGCTACTTTCGCAGAGTCGATCTCGGCCAGGGCAATGCTCTCGCGGTCGCCGCCGTCGGCAAGCACCGCGCCCCAGGGATCGACGATCAGCGAATGCCCGAAGCAGGCACCGCCACCCTCGACCTCGCCATACTGGCAGGGCGAGATCATGTAGCAGCCGTGTTCGATCGCCCGGGCCCGATTCAGCACATGCCAGTGGGCCTCGCCCGTAACCTTCGTGAAGGCGGCCGGCGCGGTCAGCATGGTCGCTCCGCTATGGGCGAGCTGGCGGTAGAGCGGCGCAAAGCGCAGGTCGTAGCAAATCGACAGGCCCAGGCCGCCCCACGGCGTCTGCGCCACAACCGACCGGTCGCCCGGCGCAATCGTCGCCGATTCGGTCAGAGGACCGGAATCGAGCACCACATCGAACAAATGGATCTTGTCGTAGCGCGCCACGATCCCGCCATTACTGTCGATGACATAGGCCCGGTTGGAAATGCGGCCGTCCCGGTTCAGCACGCCGAGCGAGCCGAGCAAGAACCAAACATTCCAGTCCCGAGCCGCCCGGGCGAAGGCCGGTAGGGCCGGATGCTCGGCTTCCGCGAAGGCCGCGGGACGAAAGAGACCGTTCTCGGTGCGCAATCCGCAAAAATATTCTGGCGTGCAGATCAGGGCGGCGCCGGCGGCCGCCGCGTCCCTTGCGAGCCGGAGCGTCGTTTCGATGTTGAAATCGACATCCGAAGTGGCGTTGTTCTGGATACAGGCCGCGACAAGCTTCTTCGACATCTATTGCTCCTGCCGGCCGGTCGCCGGTCGTTCGCTCAAGCCTTCACCCGGGATTTGGTCGGGTCATAGAAGGGGAACGGCACCACCTTCGCCGGGATGCGTTTTTGGTGGCCGTCCAGCTTGCCGACCTCGACACCTGTCCCGTCTTCCGACACTGTGACGTCCATCCGGCACAGCGCGATATTCTTGCGCAGGATAGGCGAGCGTACGCCGCTGGTGACGGTGCCGACCTGGGCCCGGCCGAGATGGACGCAGTCGCCGTGGGCCGCCGGCTCCTGCCCATCCAGCTCCAAACCGACCAGCTTGCGCTGCGGCGATTCCTTGCGCCGGATCAAAGCTTCCCGGCCGACGAAATCGTCTTCCTTCGTTTTCAGCGGCACCGTGAAGCCGATTCCGGCCTCGAAGGGATCGGTCTGGCTGTCGAATTCGGAGTTGGCGAAGATCAGTCCGGCCTCGATCCGCACCATGTCCAGCGCCTCCAGGCCGAAGGGCGAGAGACCGTGCGGTTCGCCGGTGGCCCAGATGGCGTCCCACACGCCGGCAGCGTCGCGCGGATGGCACCACACCTCGAAGCCCAGTTCGCCGGTGTAGCCGGTTCGGGAGACGATGACCGGTATCCCGGCATAATCGCCGATCCGGCCGATCGCCAAACGGAACCAGCCCAGCTCCTCAACCGATGGCTGGGCCGGCGGCGTCCACACCACTTCCTTGAGGATATCCCGGCTCTTCGGGCCCTGAACCGCCACGTTGTGGAGTTGGTTGGTCGACGATCTGACCCAGACGTTCAAGCCGAGCTTCGCAGCCTGCTCGCGCATCCACTCGCCGCCATAGTCGCTGCCGCCGATCCAGCGGAAATTGTCGTCGCCCAGCCGAAAGGCGGTGCCGTCATCGATCATGCCGCCGGTTTCGTAGCACATGGCGGAATAGACCACCTGGCCGGTCGCCAGCCGGCGCATATTCCGGGTCAGCACCCACTGCATCAGGCGCTCGGCGTCCGGCCCCAGGACTTCGAACTTGCGCAGCGGCGACAGGTCCATGATCACCGCCCGCTCGCGGCAGGCCCAGTATTCGTCCAGCGCGCCGCGGTTGGTGAAACTGTTGGCCAGCCAGTAGCCGTTGTATTCGGCGAAGTTTCTCGTGTGCTCGGAAAACCGGCTGTGAAAACCGGTTTCCTTGGTCAGCTTCGGATCGGCGTCGGGAGTCACGCGATAGGCCACCGCTTTGGAAAAGACATTCTCGCGCGAGTAGACCCGCACATGGATGTCGGTTGGGTTCCAGCCGTTGGCTGCGTCGATATCGTCCGGGCAGGCGGACGAGACGCAGACCAGGTCGGTCAGCGCCTGCAGCAGGACATAGTCGCCCGGCCGCGACCAGGGTTCGTCGAAGAACGTCTGGTTGGTGACGTCGAACCCGGTGTTGAAGAAGAAATTCACCGCCATCCAGCCGCGCCGCGGCTCGATCCCGTAGGGCGCCAGGACCCCGTTGAAATTGTCGGTGCAGTTGACATGGCCGGGATAGCCCATGTCGTCGTAGTATTTCGCCGTGCAGGCATAAAGAAAGCTGTCGTGCCGGCCACAGGTGTCGCGCACGACCTCGACCATTGGCCGCAGGTCCCGGTCGTAGAATTTCGACAGCAGGCCCGGCGCCGGGTAGGCGCTGCCCATCAGAGTGCGGGTCGCCGTCGCGTCCAGGCAGAGTTCCTGCCCCTTGTCGAGGCCGGCGAGGGTAAAGGCCTGGAAGTCCGAACATTCCCGGCCCTGCACGTCGATGATCTGGATGAACTCACCGGCCTTGACCTCGTAAGCCTCGGCCGTACAGGCGGCGATGCGCCGGTCGATGCGTGGATCGACCAGCGGCTCCGGTGCCGGATGCTCGTCTGGCTCGACCGGGTTGGCGCGGGTAACGAAAATCTCGATCCGGGTCGGTGGATTCTGCCGATCGACGCGCATCGCGCCGCCGGGCGCCGCCACGAAACAGACCAGCGGCCGCTCGGCCTCATAAGTCGCCTCGTCGCCCGGACGAGAATCGCCGCCCAGCAAGTCGATGGACCGCGCCGCAGCGATATCCAGGCCGCGCCGTTGCAGGCTGCCCGCCAGCGACCGGGCCGGCTCGTCATCGGCGCCCAACATTGCCTTGAGGCCCTCCGCGGTCCCGCTTGCCTTTGCGCCCAGCGCCTCCGTATCGGCCGAGCCGTCTGGCGCGAAGGCAGCAATTTCCACCGCCTGCCGCCCTTCGCCGTCGCGCACCGTGAGGCTATCGCCGGGATCGAGGGAAAAGACCGTCGCCGCGCCGCCTTCGGCGACATAGCGCTCGACCCCGAAGCCCAGCGTCGGCACACCGGGGATCAGGACCGCGCCAGCCTTCGATGGCTGTTGCGACAGCGGCCGTTGCAGTGTCTGGATGTTCATGCCAGCCCCAGCACCTTCTTGCGTTCCCGAGCCCAGGAGTTGATCAGCTGATCGGCGATCAGGCCCATGAAGGCGACGCACAGGCCGACGACCAGAGACTTGCCAGCGTCGTTCTTGGCGTTGGACCGAAATATCTCCTGGCCGAGGTCCGTCGTCCCAATGAACGCGGCGATGACGACCATAAACAGGGTGCACATGATCGTCTGATTGATGCCCAGCATGATCGTCGGAAAAGCCAGCGGCATGCACACCTTCCACAGCACCTGGCGCGGCGTGCAGCCCGAAGTGATAGCCGCCTCCACGATGTCATGCGGCACCGTGCGCAGGCCGAAGATCGTCAGGCGGGTCGTCGGGATCGTGGCGTAGATCACGATCGTCATGTTAGCGGCGAAGTCGCTCACATTGAACAGCATGGTCGCCAGGAAGGTAGATAGAGGACGGGAAGGTCTGGAAGGTATCCAGGATCAGTTCCACGACCTTTGTTCGCCCCGGGTCGGCCGCTGCCCAGATGCCGACGATCGAACCGAAGCTGACGCAAACGATCACGGCGTAGCTGAACATATAGGCGATATGGGCGCCCACGAGAGTCCGTTGCCAGAAGCCGGCGAAGGCAAGTTAGAGAGCGAGGGCCGACAGGATGCCGGCGCTTCCATGACCGAGGCGACAGCCAACAGCTTCTCGCGGGCCATGTCGCGCGTGAAGTTGGCAACATAGTCACTGCGCTACATGAAATCCCGTTCGTGCACGATCGCTGTGAGATAGACTGCCGCCAGAACTCGGCGGGTATCGGTCATCTCCAGCGGCTGTTCCCGGCGCCACGCGTCGAGCACATCGGCCACCCGGTTTTGGGTGGCAGTCTGGATCTTGGTGTCGTACAAAGCCATCCGGGCGTCATCCTCGGCGGCGTCGGCCCGACCCGACAGCACCCGCGCGATTTCGGCAACTTCCCTATTGTTCGGCCCGAACGCCTGCTCACGCTCGGCGAGCGCGGTTGCGAGCAGGTTGTCGGCCGCTTCGTCCTCGTCCAAGAAAAGCCGGGTAATCGCGAGGTTGAAGCGAGTCAGGGCGGTCGCGCCTGTCAGGAATTCGCGATGCCGTGCGCGCCGGACATCGCCGTAGGCCTCGACATGGCGCTGTTCCATGCGCTGGTGAAAGAGCGAACTGCGGGCCACGGCCGCGACCGACATGCCGCGGGTCCACTCCAGCGCTGCATTCCACGAAGAAAGCGCCGACGACAGGGCCAGGACGGCGCCGTCGCAATCATGATCGATCAGCAGGGCAAGCGCGCTGTTGTTCTTGCTGGCGGCCCGGCGCGGGTCACCGGCCGGAAAATCCTGCGCCAGGGTGCCCGCCCGCTGCCAAAGGTGGACCGCCTCCTCACGCCGTGCCGCACGGTAGGCGTCCAGCGCGGCGGCCGAGAGGGCATCCCACTCCCATTCCGTCGACAGATCGCCCATGGCCCAACGTTCAGGCTGCATTATTCGTTCCGGAGATAGCTCTCCATCGAATCGTCCATGGCGTCGACCCAGAGGGTATGGTGGATTGGGGCCATGGTGCCGGACATAACCGATCTGTACCCGTTGTCCCGGAAAGTCATGATGTCTTGCTTCTTGTGCTTCTTCCACTGGAAGAAGGCCTCGTTGGCGCCGTCCACGTCGAAACTGGGATAGTCTGTCTCGGCGATCAGTTCCTTAACGTAGTCGCCCTGATAGCGGATCGCGCCATAATCGTCTTCGAGGGCGTCCTCCCTGGCCTCCCGTTCAACAACGTCGGCGGCCCGGGTTTCGCGGTCCGGCACCCGGATGCGGTCCATGATGATGTCGCGGACATACCAAGCCTGGGCGTCGAACATGTTAAATGTGTACCACTGGTCCTGCATGCCGAGATAGAACAGCCTCGGATTGTCTACCCACACGACACCTTTGTAGAGGTCAGCTACCGCCAGCCGGTTGGCGGTCCTCAGGCGCAGCTCCGACGCCATGAAGGGGAAGTAATGCAGATAGCCGGTGCACAGGATGATAGCGTCGACATCGGCCGTTGAACCGTCCTTGAAGGTGCAGGTGTTGCCCGTGACCTTCTGCAGCAGCGGCACTTCTTTCCAGTTGTCCGGCCAGTCATAGCCCATGGCCGCGGTGCGATGGCTGACAGTGACGGACTTGCAGCCGTACTTCCAGCATTGGGAGCCGATATCCTCGGCCGAATAGCTGGTGCCGATGATCAGGATATCTTTGTCTTTGAACTCTACGGCGTCGCGGAAATCGTGGGCGTGCAAGACGCGGCCGTTGAACCGGTCGAGATCGTCGAAATCCGGCACGTTCGGGGTCGAGAAATGGCCGGTCGCCACGACGATATGGCCGAAACTTTCGCTAGTCTCGTCGTCGCTCGCCAGATCGTGTGCCGTGACGTTGAACAGGCCCGTCGCGGCGTCGTAGTCGACCCGCCGGACCGGCGTTCGGAAGCGGATCAAATCGCGCACGCCCGCCTTCCTCACCCGGCCTTCGATGTAATCGTAGAGAACTTCGCGCGGCGGATAGGAGGCGATCTGCTTGCCGAAATGCTCCTCGAACGAATAATCGGCGAACTCCAATCCTTCCTTGGGGCCGTTCGACCACAAATACCGGTACATCGAGCAATGGACCGGCTCGCCATATTCGTCCAGCCCGGTGCGCCAAGTATAGTTCCACAGGCCACCCCAGGCCGCCTGCTTCTCGTAGCAGACGATCTCCGGAATCTCCGCCCCGCCCGCCCTCGCCGACTGGAACGCCCTTAGCTGGGCGAGGCCGGACGGCCCCGCGCCGATCACCGCAACTCGTTTGCCCATTCTCATCAACTGTCCTGACCGGCGATCCGGTTTGACCCGAATGGCAGGCACCGTTTCAAGGTACGTCTCCGCAGCCGAAACTCTACACCAATCTGCACCACTAGATACCCAGATACCGACATGGTTTTTTATGGGAATTATATACGATCTTACCCATTTGTCCTTGACAGCCTGCTGTCGATATGGGTAAAATAGTACTATAATTAGGAAGCGGTCATGGCACAGAAGGCACCCGGCAAATTCTTTCGCGAAGGTCTCTCGTTGATCGAGTTGGGTGATATGTTCCCCGATGACGCGGCGGCGGAGCGCTGGTTCACCGAAACGCGTTGGCCCAATGGCGTGCATTGCCTCAAGTGCGGTTCCTTTAATATTCAGGAGCGTCCGACGCGCAAGCCGCAGCCCTATCGCTGCCGCGACTGCCGCAAGGACTTCTCGGCGAAGACCGGAACCTTGATGCAGGGGTCTAACCTCGGCTTTCGGAAGTGGGTACTGGCGATCTACATCGTTACGATCGGCCTCAAAGGAACGTCCAGCATGAGGCTCCATCGCGACCTCAAGATCACGCAGAAGACGGCTTGGCACTTGGCGCACCGCATACGCGAGACCTGGGCCAGGGAGACCGAGCCGTTGTTCTCCAAGCCGCTGGAGGCGGATGAGACGTTCGTGGGCGGCAGGGAGCGCAACAAGCATTCGTCGAAGAAGCTGCGCGCGGGCCGAGGCCCGGTCGGCAAGGCCATCGTCGTCGGGGCCAAGGATCGCGACACCAACCGGGTAAGCGCCGCCGTGGTCGAGGGAACGGATGCCGAGACGCTACAGGAGTTCGTGAAGGACCATGCCGAAGAAGGCGCCACGGGTTACACCGATGACCACGGCTCTTACCACGGGATGCCGTTCGACCATGAAACCGTCAAGCACAGCGTCAGCCAGTACGTCAACGGTCAGGCTCACACCAACGGCATAGAGAGCTTTCTGGGCCACCCTGAAGCGGGGTTACCACGGCACCTATCACCACATGAGCGAGAAGCATCTGGGCCGCTACGTCAGCGAGTTCTTCGGACGCCACAACGATCGCAGGCGCGACACCTTTGATCAGATGGCCCGCATCGTGCAGGGTATGGTTGGAAAGCGGCTAATGGGCACCTCTAAGAATTCTCCTTTTTCGGGCGTCGTCGATTTAGAATCGGGTTGCCGATTTGTTGATAGCGGGAGGCGTGGTTGATGGGTCAGATGGGGTTTTTCGATCTTGGGAACCGGTATTCCGGTCTTGACGCCAAGAACGATCCGCTTTTGAAGATCGACGGGGTGGTTCCGTGGGAAGACTTGCGCGCGCGTCTTGAGGCGGTGTGGCGGCGTGCGGACAAGGCGCGTAAATCGCGGGCGGGACGCAAGCCGTGGGATGCGATTGTGATGTTCAAGACGATCATTCTGTGCGCGCTCTACAATCTCTCGGACGACCAAGTTGAGCATCAGATCCGTGACCGCCTGTCGTTCATGCGATTTCTGGGGTTGGGTCTGGAGGGCCGGGTTCCCGACGCCAAGACGGTGTGGCTGTACCGCGAACAGTTAACGCAAGCTGGCGTGATCGAGGCCTTATTCGAGACGTTCGATGGCTACCTGAAGGATCAGGGCTATCTGGCGATGGGCGGCCAGATCATCGACGCCTCGATTGTGGCGGTACCCAAACAGCGCAACAGCCGCGAGGAGAACGCGCGGATAAAGGCGGGCGAGACGCCGGCAGGCTGGGAGGACAAGCCGGCAAAGCGGCGCCAAAAGGATGTCGAGGCGCGGTGGACTAAGAAGCACGGCAAGAGCCATTACGGTTACAAGAACCATGTCAACGTGGACCGTCGGCACAAGCTGGTGCGGCGCTATCATGTGAGCGACGCGGCGGAGCACGACAGCCAAGTCCTCGACGATATCCTGGATGGGGACAACACGGCTTTGGGTGTGTGGGCGGACAGCGCTTACCGCTCGGCGGAGATCGAGGCGGTGCTGAAGGAGAAGGGGTTGCGGAGCCGGATCCATCGCAAGGGCCGCCGCAACAAGCCGCTGAGCGAGCGCGAGAAGCAGGGCAACAAGACCCGTTCGTCGGTTCGGGTCCGCGTCGAGCATGTCTTCGGGGCCCAGAGCAACGACATGGGCGGGACGCTGGTGCGTAGTGTCGGGCTGGTGCGGGCGAAGGCGCGGATCGGGTTGAAGAACCTCGCCTACAACATACGCCGCCTGGTCCAACTGGAGCGTCTCGCGGCGGCCGTGTGACGATACTCGGAGAAGGAGACCGCCTGGGGACGGTCTTGTGGCGGAAATAACTCAATTGGAGCGTGGAAGACCCCGAAAATCTCGGCTCCGGCATGGCTGGAGCTGGTGACAGCCTGGTTAAACAATATCCTCCGACAACTCACCAATTCTTAGAGGTGCCCTTCTTATAAGCCCCAATGGAAAAGTTCGATGTAGATGAGGACTACCAATGACCACGGACCCCAAGCCCAGCGGCCCCGAGGCCGTCCCGTCAAGAACAAGATGCCGGAGCCGATACCGGACACGCCGGAGAACGTCGCCCGCGCGATCATGCGGGGGCCGCCCAGGAAGGAATGGGATTATCTGAAAGCGGCGGGAAAGAAGCCGCTAAGGGAAGTGCCTGGGTAAGATCGTATATAATTCCCTTTAGGGCTTTTCCCTTTGCTTCCGGTCACACCAGATGTTGATCGGCCTTCTACGTTCCAGGCACGGTTCTTGGACCGTGCCTGGCGATGTGCGGGAGCTTTTGGCCTTGGGGAAGTAGGTTTCGAGTGCTGTCAGGCAGGCTGGAGGGCCGGTATTCGGCCCCGATTGAGGCGGATCGGAGGGCGGGCGGTGGCTGGCGCCCGGCCTGCCGGGATCAGCCGCGTTGTCCGACGATGTCGCGGTAGTCGGCGGGTCGGAGGCGCGTGCCGATGCCGAGCAGGGTGTCGAAGGCCGTTGCGGTGTGGCGGCGGCGGTTCCAGCGGAACACGAACTCGTCGAGATAGCGGCGCAGATGGGCGCGGCGCAGGCCATGGAAGGTTCCGAGCGCCCAGCGCTTCAGGTTCGAGAACACACGATGGATCCAGATCAGCACGAGATGGGCGGGCGTTGCACCGACGACCTTGGGCTGGTGGTCGTGGTCGGGCAGGCCAGGATAACCGCTCCAGCCATCGGTGATTACCCGCGCGCCCGGCGCCGAGGTCCCGGCAACGAAGGCATGAAGGCTGCGCGCGGAGAAATCCCCGATCGGCGCCAGCCGGATGCGACGTGGCTCGCCCTCGGGCGATAGCTCGACCGCGCCAGCAATGCGCATCTTGCCTTGCCGGCTGCGACCTTGCCCGCCTGTGGTCGGGTCTTTTACGGTGCGGAACGGTAGGGTGGCCTCATCGATCTCGACCAGGTCCTCAAGCAGGCTGCGATCCGGATCAACCATGGCACGGCGCAGCTTGTGCAGCAGGAGCCAGGCACTCTTGTAACTGCCGAGCCCGAGCTGGGCCTGGAGTTGCAGGGCGGAGATACCGTTCGAGTGGCTGGTCACGATGTGAACGGCCATGAACCAGGTCTTCAGGGGCAAGTGGCTGCGGTGCATGATCGTGCCCGCGGTCACCGAAGTCTCCTTCCCGCAGGCCGCACATTCCCAGCTCGCCCGGCGACGCTTCAGTTCCCAGCCCCTGTCATGGCCGCAGGCGGGGCAGACGAAGCCGTCGGGCCAGCGCTTGGCTGCAAGATGCCGGGCGCAGGAGGCTTCATCGGGAAAGCGCGCCTCGAAGGCGGCGCGGGACATCGGGCGGTCTTATTTCCAGCGGCTGGGCATGACAGAACATTAAGCGAACATTCCGCCGATGGCAACCGCAAACCCAACATGTCGTCAAACCGGGTTCAGAGGGATAAGCCCTTTCCCTTTTTTGTTTCTATCGGTCGCTCGGTTCGGCAGGACCGAGCGCACAATCGAGAGAATTAGCGAGATCGCTTATGCACATAGCTCCGGTTGTCTCAAGATATTGTATGTGACGGGTTTGGCGCGGAGTGCGATGTCGAACAGGGAGCGGAAGGCGGCATGGCGCGTTGTGCGGCGGTTGAAGCGAAAGACGAACTCGTCGAGATAGCTTTGCAGGTATTTGGGCCGCAGGCCGTGGTAGACGCCGCGCGCCCACCCCTTGAGGTTGGAGAACACCTGGTGGATCCAGGGGAGCACCACATGGGCGGCCATGGCGCCGACGACGTGGGGTTGGTGTCCGGCGACCGGGACGCGGGCATAGCCGGCCCAGCCATCGGTCTTGGCGGTGCCGTCGGCGGCCATGTCACGGCCGATGAAGCGGTTGAGCTCACCGGCGCCGTAGGATGGCCATCGCACCGACGCCAGCCAGGCGGCGCAGGCCTCATCATCGGGGAACATGCGCTGGAAGGCGATCAGGCCATCGGGGAAGCGTTCCATGGGGCGGCTCCTCGCTGTTGAACAAACAAAGAACCTTCTAATCCCTTGCCAACCCCAACGCAACACCTTGTGTCGCCGGAACTAAGTGCATAAGCGGCTTAGCGAGAATGAGAATTAGCGACAATTGAACTGAGCCGCGTTCCGCGGCGGGGTGTCTTGCCCGCCGGGTGTTCGCAGTGATCTCCCTACACCAAGCGAGTTGAAGCGGACCTTACGGCTCGGCTTGCCGGCGCAAGTCCTGACCCGCGTTTCTCCCTCATTGATAAATGGTCGTCGACCGCCTCACCGGCGAGCGAGAGCATAGGCGTGTTTTCGTGACCGATCAGACCCAGAGGGAGACGAGCCATGACACCGCTGCGCCAACGCATGACCGACGACATGACCGTTCGCGGACTCGCCGAGAACACCAAGAAGTCGTACCTCAACTCGGTTGCCGGGCTCGCACGTCACTATCGTCGCAGCCCCGACCGGATCTCCGCTCCGGAAGTCCAGGACTACCTCATCCATTTGCACGAACAGGAGGGGTTGACCTGGCAGAGCTGCAACTGCGTTCGCCACGGCGTCCGCTTCCTGTACCGCATCACGCTCGGTTTGCCCGACCCGCACTTCTATCTGCCGGGTGCCAAGACGCCGTCCACCCTGCCTCGGATCCTCAACCGCGGCGAGCTCGTGCGGCTGTTTACCGTAACCACCAACCGCAAGCATCGCGCCTTGCTGATGACGGCCTACGCCGCAGGGCTTCGGGCGAGCGAGCTGGGGCGAATACAGCTCAGCGATATCGACTCCGAACGCATGTGTCTGCGCGTCGATCAAGGCAAGGGCAATAAGGATCGCTACGTCCCCCTCTCGCCTCGGCTGCTTGAGGAACTTCGCGAGTACTGGCGCCGGCATCGTCCCCGGCACTGGTTGTTCCCCAGTGGTCTCCGCAGCCGGACGATGATGACGCGCGCGGGACCCGCGCACATTTACAAGGCAGCCAAGGACAAGGCCGGGATCGACAAGCCGGGCCGGGATCCACACGCTGCGGCATTGCTACGCCACCGGGCTCCTCGAGGCCGGGGTCGAGCTACACGTCATTCAGCGCCGGCTCGGACACAGCTCCATCCGCTCGACCATGCGCTATCTGCATCTGGCTCACGACAAGACATCCGCCACGCCGTCCCCTCTGGACTTGTTGAAGTTTCCGCGGGCCGGCCGGTCCTGACCGGTGGATCATGCCAGTTGTGCCGCACCGGCCACTCGGCCGGCGCTGGAGGTCGCGGACATTCTGCGCGAGCGTGGCGATGCCTATCGGTAGAGTCGAGGAAGGGCGCGGTGGTTTGTACCGCATTGGCATCACTCCGTTTCCCTTCCCCGCTCATCAAACCGGACGTGCGAATTTCCCGCATCCGGCTTTCCGACTGGCTTCATCCCGAGGCACACGGCGGGGGGCCAAGATGAACCCGGCGCAGCCGAAGCACGCCGAGATCCCCGAACACGGTCCCAGCAGAGAACCGCGTGGTGCCGCGCGACGACACCTTGTGACGCCTGACCAGAAAATGCCGCACGCGCTCATAGACGTAATTGTCGACCGCTCGATAGGCCGGCAGGCGCGTCCCGTAGCCGAAGTAGTGCGACCAGCCGCGCAGCACGCTGTTCAGCTGGTCGCGCACCTCGGGCCAGGGTGCCTGGTTGCCGGGCCGCAGGAGCCCTCGGACCTTCAGCTTGAGCCGAGCCACGCTCTTCTTGGACGGGCTCGCCCCCAGATACCAGTGGCCATCCTTGCGAAAGCGCTGCGGGCCGAAGCTATAGCCCAGGAAGTCGAAGCTCTCCTTGCGGCCATCGCGGACGCTGGTCTTGGCCTCGTTCAGGGTCAGTCCCAGCCGGGTCATCACCTGCCGCGTCCAGGCCAAGGCCTCCCTCGCGTGTCCGGGACTGAGGATGACAAGGTCATCGGCATAGTTCACCACCTCGGCGCGGAACCTTGTGCCCTGCCCGGTGATCCGCCAGTACTTCAGAAAGCGGTTCATGTAGAGCGCGGCGAGCAGCGGCGAAACAATCCCGCCTTGCGGGGTTCCCCGTGTGCTCCCCTGGCCGCCCGTCATGCGCCGCTTGCCATCCCCGCCGGTCTCCTCGACCGGTGTCTTGAGCCACAATTTGATCAGGCGCAGGACGTTGCGATCGACGATCCGGCGCGCAACCGATTGCATCAGTTCCGCATGGGGAATCGTATCGAAGTACTTGGACAAATCCGCGTCAACCACGTCCGTGTAGCCGCGACAGAGAAGCTTGTGGACCGCCTGGACGGCATCGCCCGCAGAGCGTTTCGGTCGGTAGCCATAGGCACTGGGCTCGAGATCGGCCTCGAAGATCGGTTCGATCACGAGCTTGACGGCGCCTTGCACCACCCGGTCCCGGATCGTCGGGATGCCGAGCGGTCGTTCGCCGCCGCCGGGCCTTGGGATCATCGCCCGCCGCACCGGCTCAGGTCTGTACGTCTTGGCGCGAAGGTCGTCCCTGATCCCGGACAGCCACCCCTCCAGCCCCATCGCCTCGATCTCCTCGAAGCTCTGTCCATCCACCCCCGGCGCGCCCTTGTTGGACCGCGCCAGTCGGTAGGCATGGAACAGGATGTCTTCGCGATAGACCTTGTCGTAGAGCAGGTAGAAGCGGAAGTCCGGTTCCGCCTTCGCCTTGAGATAGAGCTTCCTCTGGAGAGTCCGGATCTTTTCAGGTGTTTGCAGGCGCATCGCCAATCACCTCGCCTCCTCTCCGTCAAAAGCGCACCAGAAGTAAGGGTGCTTCCCTCCGCCGGCATTACCCGGTATCAACGGTACTATCACCCTTTCCGATTCCCGCCCGCGCCGCCACCCGAGGTGACGTTGAGGCCGCTACCCTCGCCCGCGACGGGCCTCCCCCGATTACCCGTATCACCTTCCTTGCGTGCCGTGCCCACTACCCCGGCGGACCGGAACGGGTGCATTCGTCGGTTACTCCCCCGTTCCACGCGGCCTTCCCCTAATCTCAGGAGGGTCGGCGTCCACATCTTCACTTTCGAGGCCTGCTCAGGCTTCACTCGCGTTCGGCCCGCAAGGTCGCTCAACCGCCCAAGGCGGCCTTTGTCACAGGGCTTCGGTCCCGCCGGTTACCCGACAAGACCGCCTGTCAGCTACCAGATCAAACCGACAACTGTCTGGGTGGATCCTTCCTCCACTGGTGTTACGCGCCGTCGGGGCGCACTGAGACGCACCGGCTCTCGGGCCAGCAACAGCGGGTCATGGATGCGCTGTTAAACTGCCGCACCGCCGCGCTTGGCGGGTTCAAGGCACATTGCGACCACTGCGGGGCGGTGACGATCCAATACGCGTCGTGCAGGAACCGTCACTGCCCCAAGTGTCAGACCCTGTCGCAAACTCGATGGGTCGAGCGGCAGTGCGCCGATCTACTCGATATCGACTACTGGCATGTGGTCTTCACCTTGCCCCACGACTTCAACCCCGTGGCTCAGGGCAATCCCGCGCTCATCTACAGACTGCTCTTCAAGGCCGCATCCCAGACCCTGCTAGTGGATCGAATCTAACGCTTGGTGCCCACGTTTGACGGCGGCGACGATCTTGTTGGGATTGGCGGTCCAAACGAACGGTGTGGGGTCGTCGTTGGTTTCGGCGATGAAGCGGTTGATGGCGGTCTGGAGATTGACGATCGAGTGGAACACTCCTCTTTTGAGTCGGCGTTTGCTGAGCTTGGCGAAGAAGGTTTTGACGGCATTGAGCCAGGAGCAAGAGGTCGGCGTGAAGTGAAAGACGAACCGAGGGTGGCGCTCGAGCCAGGCCACGACCTTGGGATGCTTGTGAGTGCCGTAGTTATCGAGGATCACGTGGACGATCTTGCCCG
Source organism: Alphaproteobacteria bacterium (assembly GCA_965219135.1). Taxonomy (GTDB): domain Bacteria; phylum Pseudomonadota; class Alphaproteobacteria; order VGEJ01; family VGEJ01; genus CAYUNL01. The sequence continues at coordinate 375,670 of CBDCMV010000002.1, forward strand.
CCGGCACTTCGGCCTCGATGGCGTTGAGGAAGCGGATGAACTCCTGGTGCCGATGGCGCTGCATGCAGCGCCCGATCACCTTGCCTTCCAGGACGTCGAGGGCGGCAAACAGCGTCGTCGTGCCGTTCCGTTTGTAGTCATGGGTGATCGTCCCGCAGCGTCCCTTCTTCAGCGGCAGCCCCGGCTGGGTGCGGTCGAGGGCCTGGATCTGGCTCTTTTCGTCCACCGACAGCACGACGGCATGGGCGGGCGGATCGACGTAGAGACCGACGATATCGCGCAGCTTAGTGACGAACTCGGGGTCGGTGGAGAGCTTGAAGTGGCGTACCCGGTGCGGACGGAGCTTGTGAGCCTGCCAAACCCGCTGCACCGAGCTGATGCTGATCCCGACCACCTTGGCCATCGCCGCCGCCGTCCAGTGCGTCGTCTCTCCGGGCGGTTCGGTGGAGGTCAACTCGACCACCCGCTTGACAATGGCACCAGGCAGCGGCGGGATGCGCGAGGGTCGGGTCTTGTCGCGCAAAAGTCCACCCACGCCTTCGTGCATGAACCGCTCCTGCCAGCGCCAGACGCAGGGCTTGCTCTTGCCCGTCCGCCGCATGATCTCAGCGGTGCCAAGACCATCGCCGGTCAGCACGATGATCCGAGCCCGCCAGACGTGCTTCTGCGGGCTGCTCCGGTCCGCAACAACCGCCTCAAGACGAGTACGCGCGGCAAAACTAACGTTCACATGGATACCGTTTCGCATTCCAAGAGACTCGCACATCGTGCAAGCCATGGGAATCTTTTGTTAGAGTTGATCCACTAGAGTTCGGCCGCAATCCCCGCTGGCTCGGCGGCGAGCTCGGCATCACCATGGTGCTGCACACCTGGGGCCAGAATCTGGGACAGCACATCCACGTCCACTGCATCGTCACCGGCGGAGCCTTGAGCCCGGACCAGCAAAGCTGGATCGCCCCCGCGCGCAAGGGATTCCTGTTCCCAACGGCCGCTCTCTCCAAGGTCTTCCGCGGGAAGTATCTCGACTTCCTCACCGATGCCCATCGCAAGGGCGAGTTGCGTATGCCCGGCCGCGATGGTCTCGACGGCAGCCGCGCCTTCGAATGTTTGAAGACCTCGCTTCGATCGAACAACTGGGTGTCTATCCAAGGCCCCGTTCGCCGGCGCCGGCCAGGTGCTGGCCTATCTCGGGCGCTACACCCACAAGACCGCCATCGGCAACCACCGTCTCGTCGAGTTCGACGGGGAGCACGTCCGCTTCCGGTGGCGCGACTACGCCGACGGCAACAAGGCCAAGGTGATGCGTCTCGACGCCGACGAGTTGATCCGCCGCTTCCTCCTGCATGTGCTGCCGCGCGGCTTCACCCGGCTGCGCCACTACGGATTGCTCGCCAATCGTTCCAGAACCGGCAAGCTCGCCCTGTGCCGAGCCATGCTTGGTCAGCCAGACCCGGAACCGCTCGAGCCGGAGACGACGCAGGAGATGATGCTGCGTCTGACGGGAATCGACATCACCGTGTGCCGGCAGTGCAGGAAGGGAACGCTGCGGCAGATTCTCATTCTCGATCGGCGACTTCAAACGTTGATGTGGGCAACGAAGACCGGACCTCCGTGACGATGCGCCAGAGCCGACCAAGACCCGATATCAACGCGCCAATCACCGCGCCACGGCCGCCCCTGCGCTGCTCTCATCCCGAGCGCCGGAGAAACATCGTCGGGTGCCCCTGCTCAGGCACGGAAATCTCTTCCGAGCGCACTATCGCAGTGGCCTCGCCTCAGCTGTGGGCAATCAACCCGACCACTTTGATCTAATCGACTCCAACCAAGCGGTTACTTTCCCCATAGCGCGGCACCGTCAGTGCCGCGCGGCTCAGCTCAAGGCTCTTATCGGTCCTGCTGCGCACGACCGATAAGAGCCTATTCAGAATGTGAATTACCGACAATAATGAGAATTAGCGACAATCAATAATGCATATTTCACTTGCATTCAGCCCATAGTTTGTCATGTTGTGCGGGATTGACCGCAATCGTGCAAATTCAGACGACCCACCGTGCAAATTGGTTAGAATTGGTCATACTGCCGGCGGATCGGTCTCTGGTCACGGTCGCACAGGCCTTTCGGTGTGCTGACGGGCCGCCGTTCGGCCCTTTGGGAACGCCGCCGGGCAACGGGCTCCGGCATAGGCGAATCAATTCTGGGAGGGACTCATGTCGCGTAAGTCACTTGACCACAAAATCAGCAGGCGGAAATTTCTCGGCACCTCGGCGGCATCGGGGGCGACGCTGGCGGCGATGGGCACCGGCCTGTCGCGCGTCTCCTTCGCTGCCGGCGATACCATCAAGATCGGTTTCCTAGCGCCGCTGACCGGTCCGGTCTCGGCATGGGGCAAACCCGGCCTGGACGGCTGCCTGATCTGGGCAGACTGGGTCAACGCCAAGGGCGGGGTCAAAATCGGCGACGCATCCCACAAGATCGAATTCGCCGGCTACGACAACGAGTACGATGCCGCCAAGGCGCGGACCGGCGCCACCAAGCTGATCAAGGAAGACGGCGTCAAATTCATCATGATGCTGGGCGGCGATACCTGGCCCGGTGTGCAGACGATCGCCCAACGCGAAGGCATGCTGTTCTCGACGCTGCTGCCGAGCGACCTGTCACCGGATACCACGACCCTTCTCGCACCTTGCGAAGTGCATCCGATTTACAATGTGACCGGCGTCGAATGGCTGGCGGAAAACAAGAAGAACCTGAAGACCGCTGCGATTTGCGCGCAGGACGATTCCCTCGGCAAGCCTTCGGTGGCGACCTATCTGGCGGCTTTCGAGGCGGCCGGGATCAAGGTTGTCGACCAGCCGCTGTTCTTCGATCCGGCGACGACGGATTTCGCGCCGGTCATGACCAAGCTGCTAGCCGGGAACCCGGACATCCTGTGCCTCGATACTTGCTACGCCGACTATGTCCATCCGCTGTGCGAACAGGCGTTCCAACAGGGCTACAAGGGGCAGATCATTTCCTGCACCGCCGACTTCTATCAGAAGATCATCGAAAAGACGTCGGAGGAGTTCATGGAAGGCTTCATTTTCCAGTTCCCGGACTTCGACGACCCGGCGCTGAACAGCGAGGGTGTGAATTTCGTCAACCCGAACGAGTTCTACGCGGAATACGCCAAGCGTTTCGGCGCTACGGAATGGAGTGCCGTTTCCTGGGAGTATGCCTCGATCATGGATCTGTGGGCCGACGCCGCAACCAGGGCGGGCAGCGCCGAACCGGCGGCCGTCCTGAAGGCGATGAAGGCCGGCGGCACTGGCAAACACGCCTTCGGCACTGCCGACTGGTGGGGCACGGAGCTATTCGGTATCGACAACGCCCTGGTCGGCAACTGGCCGGTCGTGGTAATCGAGGACGGTAAGGCTCGGATCAAGGCCTTCAAGTCCATCCCCGCCTGGTGGGCGAAGCACAGCAAGCTACTGGTCGAGCACATGGCAGCGTTGGGCCAGATGTGGAACCAACGCTGATATAGCGCTACGACCCGCATGGCATCGCTGCCGGGCCCGGTTTCGTTTTCCCGCCCCAGCGGTTGAGGCTTCTTGATGGATCTGCTGTGGCAGACCACCATCAACGCCATGTATGCCGCCAGCTATATGTCGCTGATCGCGGTGGGGTTGGTGATAATCTTCGGGGTCATGGGCGTTATCAACTTCGCCCATGGCGAGTTGTATATGGCGGGCGCTTATTGCGTCGTGTTCCTGTATGCCCAGGAGAAATTTCCGTTTCTGCTGGCGGTCGCCGCGGGCCTGGTCTTTGTTGGCATCGTCGGCCTCGTCATGGAACGCACGATGTTCCGGCCGCTGCGGAACAATCCGCTGGGTGGTCTGATTGCATCGATTGGTTTCCTGCTGATCCTGCAGACCGTGGCCGTGCTGGGCTTCGGCCGGCGGATGGGCCATGTCCCGCCGGCGACCCAGGACAAGTTCGAGATTTTGGGCGCGGTCCTGACCTATCAGCGGCTGCTTGTGATCGTCGCTACCATTCTGCTGCTGGTCGCATTGTGGGCCTTCCTCAAACGCTCGAAATTCGGCTGGGCGCTGCGCGCCTGCGCCCAGGATGCCGAGGCCGCAGCACTCCAGGGTATCTCGACGATCAAGAGCGCGCGCATCGCCATGTTTATCGGCGCCGGGCTGGCCGGCGTCGCCGGAGCCCTGACGGCGCCGCTGGTCAGCCCGACGCCCTATATCGGCCACTCGATCATTGTCACCGCCTTCATCATTATCATTGTCGGCGGCGTCGGCAGTCTCCAAGGCGCGGTGATCGCAGCGGTGCTCTACGCTTTCGTGCATACCTTCGTCACGACCTTCTTCGATGGGGTGATCGCCAACATTGTTGGCTTGGCGCTGATGCTTGCCGTACTGGTCGTGCGGCCGACCGGCCTGTTCGGGGCGAAAGAACGTGCCTGAGCCAACGGGCGGGGCGTCACCGGCCAGGGCCGGCAGCCCAGTCTGGCGTATTGTAATAAGGCTTCGGCTGCTCTTCCTGTTCGCGGCGCTGGTCGTGCTGCCCTATCTGCTGAGCTATTCGCAGCAGGAGATCGCGGTCCTGCTGGTGATCAACATCCTGCTTGTCTGCAGCTACCGTCTGCTGACGCTCACCGGCGAATGGTCGCTCGGCCATGTCGTCATCATGGGGATCGGAGCCTATACCAGCGCGCTGCTGGCCAAGCGGCTCGGCGTGCCGGTGCCGGTATCCATGCTGGCGGGCGGCATGCTCGCCGCGGCCAGCGCCGCGATCCTGAGCTTCCCGCTGTTCCGCATGAAGGGCTTCTATTTCCTGATCGGCTCCTTCGCGGCAGGCGAGATCATCCGCCTGATCTGGAAGCGCTTTAGCGATCCATTCGGCGGTCCCAAGGGGCTGAAGCGGATCGACCCCTTTCCCGACATCCATTTCGGGTTCCTGAAAATCGATTTCTACGATCCGGTCAACTATTACTTCCTGGCGCTGATTGTGATCTCGGCTTCGCTGTTCGTCCTGTACCGGATCGAGCGATCGCGCATCGGGCTCACTTTCCACGCCATTCACTGGCAAGACAGGCTCGCTGAATCCGTAGGCGTCGACACGTTCCGCTACCGGACCCTCGCCTTCGTCGTCGCATCCTTCTTTGCGGGAATCGCCGGCGGCCTGTACGGCCACTATGTCGGGGCAGTGAACCCGACCCGTTTCGGTGTCGACCAGATGGTCTATGTCCTTGTCTGGGCGATCGTCGGCGGCACAGCGACCTTCCACGGCCCGATCGTCGGCATCGTCGTGCTGACCGTGATCAACGAGATCGTGTTGCGCGGGCTGGGCTTGGACACAGTCCGGCCCCTGATCTACGGCGCCATCCTGATCCTTTCGATGCTCTACTTGCCGAACGGCCTGGAAAGCCTGGGACCGAAATGGCGGGCGCGGTTGCCGCGCCAATGGCGGGACCGGCCGACGGCGGGCGCGGGACGAGCGGCATGAGCGGTTCGGCCGACCTGCCGATCCTGGAAGTGCGCCGGCTAACCCGCCGGTTCGGCGGCCTGGTGGCGGTCGACAATTTCAGCTTTGCCGTCCGTAACGGTGCTATCCATGGGCTGATTGGGCCGAACGGCGCCGGCAAGACGACGACGTTCAACGTGATCAGCGGCTTCTACGCGCCGAACGCCGGGCAGGTGTTCTATCGAGGCCGGGATATTTCCGGCCGCAAGACCAGCGCGCTTGCCGCGATGGGACTGGTGCACACCTTCCAGGACTCGACCCTGTTCCAGGAGTTTTCGGTTCTAGACAATGTCCGAGTCGGCTGCCACCTAACCGCCGGCGCTGGGTTCGTCAGCCGCCTGCTTGGCACCGACCGGCCGTCGGAGCAGGCCGCCGATGCGAAGGCGCAGGAAATGCTGGCCTTCTTCGGTCTCGAAGACCTGGCCGGCGAGCCGGTATCGAACCTGCCGCACGGACACCAGCGCATGCTCGGCATGGCGGTCGCCCTGGCGGCGGAGCCGAAGCTGCTGCTGCTGGACGAGCCGTTCACCGGCATGAACCCGGAGGAGACCCAGCGCATGATGTCGCTGGTCCGGCGCATCCGCGATGACGGCACCACCGTCATGCTGGTCGAGCACGATATGCAGGCGGTCATGAACCTGTGCGATATCATCACGGTAATGAATTTCGGCGCCCTGCTAGTCGAAGGCGCGCCGGACGCCGTGCGCAACGATCCCGCAGTCATTGAAGCCTATCTGGGCGCCGCCGCAGACGACCCGGCAGGCGGATCCTCAGACGAGGCGGGAAGTGGGGCGGGCCATGCTACTTGAGCTCCGCGATATCGAGGTGCACTACCAGAAAACTGCGGCGCTCAAGGGCGTCTCAATGGCGGTTCCGGCCGGCGGCATCGTGACCATCATCGGCGCAAACGGCGCTGGCAAGACGACGACCCTGCGCGCCATTTCCGGTCTCGAACCGCTGACCCGGGGAGGAATCCGATTTGACGATGCAAGAATCGACGGACTGGCGCCGGAAGAGATCGTGCGCCGCGGCATCGCCCATGTGCCGGAAGGGCGGCGGGTATTTCCGGATCTGACCGTGGAGGAAAACCTGCGCACCGGCGCCTTCCTCCGCACGGGCAAGGCGGCTGTCCAAACCTCGCTGGCCGAAGTCTTCGACCGCTTTCCGCGCCTCGCCGAGCGGCGCCGGCAATGGGCACGATCCATGTCCGGCGGCGAGCAGCAGATGCTGGCGATCGGCCGGGCGCTGATGAGCGCCCCTCGGGTACTGTTGCTGGACGAGCCGTCGATGGGCCTATCGCCGGTGATGGTTCAGGAGATTGCGCGGATCGTCACCGATATTTCGCGGCAGGACATTCCGGTCGTACTAGTCGAACAGAATGCGGAGATGGCGCTGCTGCTGGCGCAGTATGCCTATGTCTTAGAAACCGGCGCCGTGGCACTTGAAGGCCCGGCAGCCGATCTCCACTCGAACGCTCACGTCCGCCGTGCCTATCTCGGCGGGTAGCGCCGGCAGCCCCTGTCCGTAAGCACCCGCGGCGGACTCAATCAACTAGCCAGCCCGCACTCGCGGGGCGCCGTATGGCGGCACACACAAAAGTTTACCGCCAAAAACCGCCGCCGCGGATCCGATTCCGGACCTTTGAGTTGAGAACCTGCACGGCCATGTTCGCCAACGCCGCCGATACCTGTGATCGAGTGGCGACATCGGATCGTCGAAGACGATGCCCGAATAGTCTCTCGACGTGACGAGCTCGGCCAGGAACGCTGCAAGGGCGACGCAACGGTGTTCACCTTCGCTGAGGATTTCGCCGATCGGTTCGTTCGGCTTGTCGACAAGCGCAACCTTGAAGAACGATTGAGCGTTCTGGTCACGCACTCTCCGAAGCTCGATAGGCATCGAACCGATGCGGAGCTCTTGCACTTCGCGCGCGAGGCGCGGCAAAGCGCAGGAACTCCGTGTTGAGCACCAGGCCGCCGCCGGCGGCGCGGTCATCGGACAGCACGACGGCGCGCATCTGGTCGAACAGCAGCTCGTCGGGAACTCCGCCGAACGTCTCGAAGGCGCTCTCCAGCCCTTCCATCAGGATCGGCATCGTCTGACGCGGGAAGAAGCGCAGCCAAAGCAGCCGGGAGTAGCCGAGCACGACCACCAGCGCATGGCGCCGGCCCCAGGGGAGCGTGAACGTGCCGAAGTCCACCTGGCCCTGCCGGCCCGCCGGCGTCTCGAACCGGACCACCGGCTCGACCGGCTCGCACGGCCGGGCAACCCGCACGTAGTTCCGCACGCTCTCGTAGCAGCCCGGATAGCCCGCGGCGCGGACCTCGTCGAACAGCCGCTTCGCCGACAGCTTCGGAAACTCCTCGAGGCGCGCGTCGATGATCGCCTTGTAGGGATCCAGTTTGTGAGCCACCGGAGGGCGCGGCGAATACCCCCTCGGACCGGCGAGCAGATCCCGCTCCAGTTGGCCCGACTTCACCCAATGGTGGAGGACGCCTTCAAGGACGGGACGGGGCGGTTGCTGTTGTCCAGGACGGCGATATCCGAGCTGGGCGAGCGGCTGTGGGCGGACTACCAGGACTTCGTCACCCGCGATCTGGGCGAATACGACATCGTTTATCTGTTCATCGACGGGATCGCGGAGCGGCTTCGGCCCGGGCAGAGGCGCGAGCCCGTGCTGGCGGCCTGGGGCTTCACGAGCGCCGGCGCCAGGGTTCTCTTGCATCTGATGGCCGGCTCCAAGGAGGACGCCGAGACGGTGAGCGCGTTCTTCCAGGACATGCGCGCCCGCGGCTTGGGCGATCCGCTGCTCGTGATCTCGGACGGCGCGCCGGGCATCATCAAGGCGATCGAGACCTGCTTCCCGCGCTCGGAGCGCCAGCGCTGCCTGGCGCACAGGATGCGCAACCTGGCGGCCAAGGTCCCGGAAGACATCTGGCCCGAGTTCAAGGTCCGCGCGACGGCCTGCTATCAGGCGCCTTCACGCGCCATCGCGCGCGACCTGGCCGAGGGCGTGGTCGACGACTTCGAGACCGAGCTGCCCAGTGCGGCCGCCTGCTTCATGGACGACTTCGAGGCCTGCATCGCCCACCTGAGGGTGCCAATCGCGCACCGCCGGGCGACCCGCACGACGAACCTGCTGGAGCGCCTCTTCGTCGAGGAACGCAGGCGCTTGAAGATCATCCCCAACGCGTTCGGCGAAAAACCCGTCCTCAAGCTCATGTTCGGCGCCATGATCCGCGCCGCCGAGCGGTGGCGAGCCATCAAGCTCACCGACTTCGAGCGCCGCCAGATGGCCGCCCTCAGAAAGGAGCTCGATCACGAATACGAGGCCCAATCCGGCCTTGCCAAGCAGCCCTCGAAAGGTCTGACCGCCGACAAATTATCCAGCAGTTCCTAGACTTGACCCCCGACACCACACCAGTTCGGATACGCTCCCTTCGCGTGCCGTTCTTTGTACCGCACTATCAGTCAAAACATGGGAGTAGCCTGGACGCGATCTCCCGGACGGTGTGGAAATCACTCAACATCTGCGCATGGAAATACAGCATCTTCGAATTTTCTTCGAACGAATGCGTTGCTATCGGATGAAACGACAACAGCGCGGCCTGTTCATCCTCCAGCCGCTCCGCTGCTTCAAAGTCCCGTTGGCGCACTGCATCATTGATTCGCGCTTGAATGTCGCTGTATTCCGTCGCCTTTTCATCAGTCAGGTAACCTGGCGGGATGTATAGAGGTAATCGATGCGCCAAGGCGTGCCTAAAATTCTCAACATTTTCGTACCAATCCGCGATTTCCGACAGGTAATCAGTGAATGCTTCCGGCAACGAAGCCCATACTGCTTTGTTCTTGCTACCAAGTCCCACCCATTCCCGGCGTATCGGCCGGCCGTTCTCTTCCTTCACACTTTTTTCCAGGACCCAGATCTGCGCCATATTATCGAGGCAACCATAGGTATTGAACACAAACGCCTGCAGGTAGACGGTTACGTCATGAACCACGTCTGAATCCGGCACCTCCTGACAATCCGGAGGCAATACCTCGAATACCTTCTCGATACACCGTGTCATCAGGCTCATGCGCCGGCATAGTCCGTGGCACACAAATTCCCTTGCCTTGTCGTTCCTGAATTCTCTTTCCAGATAACGTGAACATAAGTCGTTGCATTTTCCCTGCAGCCCAAGGAACTGATCCTCCAACACCTGCAACTCTTCTTCTGAATAACTCATTCCTCGACCTCACTCGCCTCCAGAATCATCGTACCAGTCCGCCCCAATCCCGTTCCAGTGAGCTGAATCGCAGCCGCGTCGTGCGGTGACAGCCCCGCTTTCGCTACTTCCATTGCCGGTCCTGTAACACACCGCCCCGCCGGCCAACCATCGCCCCACCGCCCCCCGCTTTTAGCCTATACGGCACCTCCTTCCAGTTCACCGTCTGCATGCCTCGTCACCCCCGGAGTTCGGACAGCCGGCCCGGGGTAGTCCGGCGGGCGGGCGAGCGAGGGCTTTTGCCTCCCCAGGCCTCCGTCGGCTTCACGCCACGACGGCACGGAGACCGCCATGCTCGACGCCCATCCGGCGCCGGATGTTGTTCGGCGCGCCGGTTCGACGCCCATCGGCGCGCTAACCTTTTGAGATCCCTAGATTCTAGGGGGTCAAATTTCGGCGTCGAATAACATCCAGGGCCCTGGCTCTCGGCGAGAGCCTCACGATGATCGGGAAATTGCTCGGTCACACGCAGGTGCAGACCACCGTTCGGTACGCTCACCTTGCCCGCGATTCCATCCAGAACGCCGCGGCCCGAATCACAGGGAGCATCGGCGGGAATCTGTCGTCCGTTCAAGGTGCTGACAAAGACACTGGGCAATCAGCGCGCACCGTTTGCGTCACAAGTTCCGATCCGCGAGGCGACGCGGGGCTGGGTGCTCCTCTCCGGGATCAGGTGCTCAGGCTATGTCGACGGCATGCAGCACCTGAACGCACGAATCGGCGAATCCGGCGGGGCGAAGTTCTGGTTCCACGCACTACGCAACTGTTTCGTCAGCGTCGCCGACCGCGACCTGATGCTGCCGGCGAGCCTGACGAAGCGGCTGGCCAATCATTCCCGTCCCCAGGATGTGACCCAGGGCTTCGCCGCCGACTGGACCATAGAGGGCACCTCTAAGAATTGGTGAGTTGTCGGAGGATATTGTTTAACCAGGCTGTCACCAGCTCCAGCCATGCCGGAGCCGAGATTTTCGGGGTCTTCCACGCTCCAATTGAGTTATTTCCGCCACAAGACCGTCCCCAGGCGGTCTCCTTCTCCGAGTATCGTCACACGGCCGCCGCGAGACGCTCCAGTTGGACCAGGCGGCGCATGTTGTAGGCGAGGTTCTTCAACCCGATCCGCGCCTTCGCCCGCACCAGCCCGACACTACGCACCAGCGTCCCGCCCATGTCGTTGCTCTGGGCCCCGAAGACATGCTCGACGCGGACCCGAACCGACGAACGGGTCTTGTTGCCCTGCTTCTCGCGCTCGCTCAGCGGCTTGTTGCGGCGGCCCTTGCGATGGATCCGGCTCCGCAACCCCTTCTCCTTCAGCACCGCCTCGATCTCCGCCGAGCGGTAAGCGCTGTCCGCCCACACACCCAAAGCCGTGTTGTCCCCATCCAGGATATCGTCGAGGACTTGGCTGTCGTGCTCCGCCGCGTCGCTCACATGATAGCGCCGCACCAGCTTGTGCCGACGGTCCACGTTGACATGGTTCTTGTAACCGTAATGGCTCTTGCCGTGCTTCTTAGTCCACCGCGCCTCGACATCCTTTTGGCGCCGCTTTGCCGGCTTGTCCTCCCAGCCTGCCGGCGTCTCGCCCGCCTTTATCCGCGCGTTCTCCTCGCGGCTGTTGCGCTGTTTGGGTGCCGCCACAATCGAGGCGTCGATGATCTGGCCGCCCATCGCCAGATAGCCCTGATCCTTCAGGTAGCCATCGAACGTCTCGAATAAGGCCTCGATCACGCCAGCTTGCGTTAACTGTTCGCGGTACAGCCACACCGTCTTGGCGTCGGGAACCCGGCCCTCCAGACCCAACCCCAGAAATCGCATGAACGACAGGCGGTCACGGATCTGATGCTCAACTTGGTCGTCCGAGAGATTGTAGAGCGCGCACAGAATGATCGTCTTGAACATCACAATCGCATCCCACGGCTTGCGTCCCGCCCGCGATTTACGCGCCTTGTCCGCACGCCGCCACACCGCCTCAAGACGCGCGCGCAAGTCTTCCCACGGAACCACCCCGTCGATCTTCAAAAGCGGATCGTTCTTGGCGTCAAGACCGGAATACCGGTTCCCAAGATCGAAAAACCCCATCTGACCCATCAACCACGCCTCCCGCTATCAACAAATCGGCAACCCGATTCTAAATCGACGACGCCCGAAAAAGGAGAATTCTTAGAGGTGCCCTGTTGTCAAAATAGACTACGTAAAATATTCTTTTTGCCATGGCTTATACCACCAGGATTCTCATGGTATCCTCTCCATTTGTCACCTAACATAATACTTTGTACATCAGAGTTGCAAATTGGCGACCTTTGTCGAAGGCTTCATTACGACTATCACAATCTGCAATCCAGCTTAGGACATTCGATTTATCTTGACCTGTCTTCTCAAGAAACCATGAATAGTGTTCCTTCATCTCCTCAACATAGTCTCTCGTCGTTGGTTTTATCTCGACTATCTTATCAAGACGCTCGAGCGGAGAAATTCTGATAATACTTAGAAAATCATCGGGTCCGACAACACCGCCATTTGTCGATAGCAATGCAATGGCGGAATGGCAGGTCAAGAGGCGGCTAAACTTGAGTTTCAAATTGATGAGGTGACTCTTTCCACTGTCGTCGTCATCACTAAGGCGATTCCTTCGATATTCATAGTTGAGACAGAGTGTTCGCCAGAATCTCATGATGTCATTTATAAGAAAAACGGGGCGGAACGAAGCCTCGTGGTCGCTAAAATCTCGGTAATAGCTACTAACAATTTGTTTAAGAACATTATTGTATACAACCTCACCATGTAAAGGTTGACTCTCAAGAAGTAACAACAAACGAGCCGTAAAGTGATTTTCAAAATCATCCTCACGACCGCCAAGTGTTTTCTTGATGTCCTCAAGATAATGAACGGAGAGATACTCTCCGTCGTTGGAGAACTCAGGAAATCCTAATTCCTTTGCTGCCCGAATAAGATCTGCATCCAACAGTGTTTTATTAATACGAGGAACGGAATTCACATCAGAGGTCCCTTTGTGTACAAAAAATAGATCGAGATCGGAGTATTCGGAGGCTTCTAGCCGGCCAAAAGATCCAGTGACGTAGATGCACAAATTCGGTAACCCGTGTAACGTGCTGATGGGCACCTCTAAGAATTCTCCTTTTTCGGGCGTCGTCGATTTAGAATCGGGTTGCCGATTTGTTGATAGCGGGAGGCGTGGTTTATGGGTCAGATGGGGTTTTTCGATCTTGGGAACCGGTATTCCGGTCTTGACGCCAAGAACGATCCGCTTTTGAAGATCGACGGGGTGGTTCCGTGGGAAGACTTGCGCGCGCGTCTTGAGGCGGTGTGGCGGCGTGCGGACAAGGCGCGTAAATCGCGGGCGGGACGCAAGCCGTGGGATGCGATTGTGATGTTCAAGACGATCATTCTGTGCGCGCTCTACAATCTCTCGGATGACCAAGTTGAGCATCAGATCCGTGACCGCCTGTCGTTCATGCGATTTCTGGGGTTGGGTCTGGAGGGCCGGGTTCCCGACGCCAAGACGGTGTGGCTGTACCGCGAACAGTTAACGCAAGCTGGCGTGATCGAGGCCTTATTCGAGACGTTCGATGGCTACCTGAAGGATCAGGGCTATCTGGCGATGGGCGGCCAGATCATCGACGCCTCGATTGTGGCGGTACCCAAACAGCGCAACAGCCGCGAGGAGAACGCGCGGATAAAGGCGGGCGAGACGCCGGCAGGCTGGGAGGACAAGCCGGCAAAGCGGCGCCAAAAGGATGTCGAGGCGCGGTGGACTAAGAAGCACGGCAAGAGCCATTACGGTTACAAGAACCATGTCAACGTGGACCGTCGGCACAAGCTGGTGCGGCGCTATCATGTGAGCGACGCGGCGGAGCACGACAGCCAAGTCCTCGACGATATCCTGGATGGGGACAACACGGCTTTGGGTGTGTGGGCGGACAGCGCTTACCGCTCGGCGGAGATCGAGGCGGTGCTGAAGGAGAAGGGGTTGCGGAGCCGGATCCATCGCAAGGGCCGCCGCAACAAGCCGCTGAGCGAGCGCGAGAAGCAGGGCAACAAGACCCGTTCGTCGGTTCGGGTCCGCGTCGAGCATGTCTTCGGGGCCCAGAGCAACGACATGGGCGGGACGCTGGTGCGTAGTGTCGGGCTGGTGCGGGCGAAGGCGCGGATCGGGTTGAAGAACCTCGCCTACAACATGCGCCGCCTGGTCCAACTGGAGCGTCTCGCGGCGGCCGTGTGACGATACTCGGAGAAGGAGACCGCCTGGGGACGGTCTTGTGGCGGAAATAACTCAATTGGAGCGTGGAAGACCCCGAAAATCTCGGCTCCGGCATGGCTGGAGCTGGTGACAGCCTGGTTAAACAATATCCTCCGACAACTCACCAATTCTTAGAGGTGCCCTAGAGTAACTGCGCGACGCCGCGCAGTGTATCGCCGATCGCATCGACAGCCTGATTCGCGACGGTATGTCGACCCGCGCGCCGGCCTGAAAAAGGACGCCACGCAGGACGGCGTCGACAGTCTGCGCGACAAACGCTAACAGGAAAAAATCAGATCACGATACCTGGCCCATCCATAGATGAACTCTCGAATCTCGCGAACACGTTCATGTGCATCGACCCTTCCATCGCGGATTGTGAGCGTCGACGTTTCCTGGAAAATCTCGTTTACGATTTCCAAATGGTCGTCCATCTGGTCAGCGTCACTATGTCCGGGATTGAGCCATTGAATGTACAGCTGGAAATCCTGATCAACGAGATAGCTCAACGTTTCTCGCACCTTGTCGGTGTACTGCAAGGAACACAGTACAATTCGGCAATCTTGGGATCCGAGAATATCCCCGGCGTATTCGCCTCGTTCTTCGAACGAGCCGCTTACCAGAAACACCTCGACGCATTCCCCCGGTAGAAGCTCCAGTTGACGGGGATGTTTTCCCGTTCTGACCGTTTTGCCGAACAGTTCGTTCCAAGTATGCGACTTGCCGCTATTACGGTTTCCAAGAAGGCCGATCAGTAGCCGGCTGTTCATCGGCTCTCTATCTCCCATTTCTGCAAGGCTGGCTCTCGTGTGTCCTTGGCAACATACCGCAAATCAAGCAGATTTCGAGTGGGCGACGAACGACGCCGCCAGTGTCAGGATGTGCTGGGCATCGGTCCGCGAATAGCGGACCTCGCCTCCCTCGCTTTGTCCATGGTGCGCCACGTGCGTGTAGTGACGCAGCGCGCCCAGCATGGCCCTTTCAGGCTCATTCTTCGACATTCCGCCGCGATCAGACGACAGACGGTCAAGCGACGGCCTGGCCCAGTCCGCGCATCCTAATATCTGGCGACCCAGCTCCTCCGCAATCACCCGGCACGCTGACACGCAGGCGTGGTAGTCGCCATTACGAAACCGGCTTTCCGCCCGCATCAGTTCATCCGAGATACTTTGCCACCTGACCGATCGTTCAGGGAATGGCAGCGGCACTTCCAACAGTAAGATGTCGCGCGCTCTCGCTGCCCGCAATTTCTCGATCCACTCGGAGCGGGGAACGTCGTGGCGCAATTCCTCTTGAACAGGGCTTAAACCCCCTTTACCGGAACCCGCTCCCATGACCTCAAGCTCGAAGTGAACGTTGCCGGTCCCCCGCGATCTCTCAATTGCGGCGAGCTGTCCGGGCTGTAGCGGCAACGACAGCGTCGGCGCCGTTCTATGTCGATGCGGCCCGGTCACGATTTCGATTTGCCGGTCGGGACGTGCAAATCCCAAGTCGTCTCGATCACTGCCACCCGTGCCCATTCTGACGCGCGCGCCGTCGATGACTACACAGCAATGCTCGCCTTCGGGTGTTACGCCCACGGCAATCAGCAGCGCGAATCGGAGCTCGTACGCGCCGACCAGGGGATGCAGGGTTATTCCCTGTATTTGTGCGTCGGCGAATACCCGGGAATTGATGGTCAGCACCATGAGCGGATCGTTCCCAATAGAGGTTCAGACCTTGAACCGTTCGGCACAGCCAAGGCCGGCCCAATTGAACGCCCGCAACTCATACATCATCACCGCGAGGCGGATGACCTCTGGCGAACTGTTGAAATAGCGGAAGGGATTTCGCATCCGGCAAGACTATGAATGCCCCATTTGCACATCGATCCATTATTGTCTGACAACACCAACCAAGCCGGCTCCCGCTATTCCTGGCTTTCCCTGATCCAACCGTTCTCGAAGACCGGGCCGTCGCAGTCGCAGAAGCGGACGATGCGGTCGAGTTCGCGCCGGATACGCTCCCGTCGCCCCTTGCCGAGGCGCACGCCGCGCTCGGGCCAGAGCGCCCGCACGCACAGGCGGCCCTCCCGGCGGCGCATGTCGATACGCCCGATCAGCCGGTCGCCCTCTAGCAGCGGGAAGACGTAGTAGCCGTATTCGCGCTTCTTCTCCGGCACATAGATCTCGATGCGATAGCGGAAGCCGAACAGCCATTCGGTGCGTTTGCGGTCGCGCAGCAGCGGGTCGAAGGGGCTGAGCACGCGCACCCCGGCGGGCGGCTCCGTCGCCCGTTCGGCCTGTTCGCATATGTCGGGACGTGCGAACAAGTGGCGGGCCTCGCCGGGCCGCGCCCCTTCCACCTCCACCTCGATCAGCTCGCTGGCGTCCCGGGCGGCGCACCAGGCCCTTGCCTCGTCGAGAGAAGCCGTGTCCCAGAAGGCCGCGATCTCTCGGGCCGAAGCGAAGCCGAGTCGGTCGAGAGCGCCCGCGCATGCCCAGTCGAGCGTTTCCCGGTCGTCCAGCACGGCGGCGCGGAAGGGGGCCGGGATCACGCGGTCGGCCAGGTCGAAGACCTTCTGGAACCCCTCGCGCCGGTCGACGGCAAGCGCGCCGGTACGCCAGAGGAATTCCAGCGCTGTCTTCGACGGATGCCAGTCCCACCAGCCGGATGCGTCACGCCGTCGGCCGCCGCCGAATTCGCGCGCCATGACGGGCCCGCCCTCGCGGATGCGCTCCAGCACGTCGTTGAACCGGTCCTCGAACTCCGCCCGGCGCCATTTCCGCCAGCGCGCAGGCAGCATTTCGGCGTCGCGGCGGAAGCGCAGACGCCAATAGGGATAGAACGACATGGGGATGACCGACGCATCGTGGGTCCAGTGCTCGAACAGCGCGCGCCGTCGTTCCAGCAGTTCGTCGAGCTGTTGCGGCCGGTAGCTTCTGCGCCGGGAGGCCAAAATCATATGGTGGGCGCGCTCGACCGTGGCGATGCTGTCGATCTGGACGAAGCCTAGCCGCTCAATCAGCCCTGCAAGATCTTCTCCCTCCGGCGGGCGCCCAAGGCCGTGCCGGTCGAGGAACAGCTTCCGGGCAGCCCGGTTGGAGAGACGCGGCGGCTTTGTCAAGTTAACCGGGTTCACTCCGAAATCTCGGTAATTTGTCGATGGCTGCTCTATGCAATATCAATGGCTTAGCCTCATGGAGAAATGCCGAAAACAGCCCACAATCAGCTAACTTGACTTCTTGGAGGCTAAGAGACCAGGCCATGTGGTTCCGGCCGATTTGCTCTGACAACGTTGCTACCGAGGATGTCCGGCGCGAAGCTGGGATGTAGGTGCAATTGTAAAATGAGGACATGTTAGCTATTATGGCTCTTATGAGAAAGATTGCCGCCAGGGACGCCAAGAACCGCTTCGGCTACTTGCTCGATGCCGCGCAGAGCGCGCCGGTGCGCGTGACCAAGAATGGCAGAGCGGTCGGCGTGATGATGTCGATGCAACACTATGAGCGGCTTCGCGGCGCTGCCTGGGAGCGTCTGACAATGACGATGGACGCCTTGGGTGAGAAAGCCTCCGCGAACGGCTTGACGGAGGCCGGGCTGGAGACGCTTCTGGCGGATGAAAGCTGAGCGCGTTGTTCTTGATACCAATGTCCTAATCAGCGCGGCGCTTCGCCCGGACGGGCCGCCCCGCACGGTTGTGGACGCGGTGCGGTCGGAGAACGGTGTGCTGCTGTTTTCCAACGAGACGTTCGAGGAGCTTCGAAGCCGTTTCCATCGCCCGAAGTTCGACCGATACGTTGGCCGGGAAGTCAGAGCGGTCTACCTGGCTCAACTCGAAGCGGTCTCGGAATGGGTTTCGATCGCTGGCGCGAAGCTCGGCTGTCGTGATCCGGATGATGACAAGCTGCTTTAGACGGCGTTGATGGGAGAATCGGATTGTCTGGTTACGGGCGATCGGGACTGGAGTGACCCCCTAAAAGTGGTCCAGATTTGTTAAGAGAGTTTGGCGCGTTTTGCCCCCTCGAAAGGAGGACAAAATGAGCCGTAAACGCTACACCCCGGAACAGATTATCAGCATGTTGCGCGAAGCCGAGGTGGCCTTGGCGCAGGGCCAGTCCATTGGTCAAGCTTGTCGCACGCTCGGCGTATCGGAGCAGAGTTACTATCGCTGGCGCAAGGAATATGGCGGCCTTCGTACTGACCAGGCCAAGCGTCTGAAGGACCTGGAGAAGGAGAATGGCCGTCTCCGGAAGGCGATCTCGGATCTGACGTTGGATAAGCTGATCTTGAAAGAGGCGCTTGAGGGAAACTGCTAAGCCCCGCCCGTCGCCGGCGGTGTGTTGATCATCTCCAGGCCGAACTGGGAATCTCCGAGCGACGTGCCTGTGCTGTTGCAGGCCAACATCGCTCAACCCAGCGCAAGAGACCCCGTAGTCGGGATGATGAAGAGGCACTCACGACCGCGATCATCCGCTTGGCCAGCCAGTATGGCAGATATGGCTATCGGCGGATCACTGCCTTGCTCAGGACCGAAGGTTGGCACGTGAACGCCAAGCGGGTCCAGCGCATCTGGTGGCGGGAGGGGCTGAAGGTCCCACAGAAGCAACCGAAACGGGGCAGGCTGTGGCTCAACGACGGATCCTGCATCCGTCTGCGGCCGTGCTGGCCCAATCACGTCTGGTCCTATGACTTCGTCATGGATCGAACACACGATGGGAGGAAGTTCCGCATGCTCACCGTGATCGATGAGTTCACCAGGCGGTGCATGGCCGTTGTCGTCGAGCGAAGATTGAACTCGGACAATGTCCTCCATTGTCTGACCGAGCTCTTCGTCCAACATGGCCCGCCGGATCATATCCGTTCCGACAACGGCTCAGAGTTTACCGCTCATGCCGTCCGCGACTGGCTCGGCAGGATCGGCGTCAAGACCCTCTATATCGAGCCCGGGTCACCTTGGGAGAACGGATACAACGAGAGCTTCAACTCAAAGCTCCGGGACGAAATCCTGAACACGGAGATCTTCTCTAGGGCACCTCTAAGAATTGGTGAGTTGTCGGAGGATATTGTTTAACCAGGCTGTCACCAGCTCCAGCCATGCCGGAGCCGAGATTTTCGGGGTCTTCCACGCTCCAATTGAGTTATTTCCGCCACAAGACCGTCCCCAGGCGGTCTCCTTCTCCGATTATCGTCACACGGCCGCCGCGAGACGCTCCAGTTGGACCAGGCGGCGCATGTTGTAGGCGAGGTTCTTCAACCCGATCCGCGCCTTCGCCCGCACCAGCCCGACACTACGCACCAGCGTCCCGCCCATGTCGTTGCTCTGGGCCCCGAAGACATGCTCGACGCGGACCCGAACCGACGAACGGGTCTTGTTGCCCTGCTTCTCGCGCTCGCTCAGCGGCTTGTTGCGGCGGCCCTTGCGATGGATCCGGCTCCGCAACCCCTTCTCCTTCAGCACCGCCTCGATCTCCGCCGAGCGGTAAGCGCTGTCCGCCCACACACCCAAAGCCGTGTTGTCCCCATCCAGGATATCGTCGAGGACTTGGCTGTCGTGCTCCGCCGCGTCGCTCACATGATAGCGCCGCACCAGCTTGTGCCGACGGTCCACGTTGACATGGTTCTTGTAACCGTAATGGCTCTTGCCGTGCTTCTTAGTCCACCGCGCCTCGACATCCTTTTGGCGCCGCTTTGCCGGCTTGTCCTCCCAGCCTGCCGGCGTCTCGCCCGCCTTTATCCGCGCGTTCTCCTCGCGGCTGTTGCGCTGTTTGGGTGCCGCCACAATCGAGGCGTCGATGATCTGGCCGCCCATCGCCAGATAGCCCTGATCCTTCAGGTAGCCATCGAACGTCTCGAATAAGGCCTTGCGAGGTGTCACAAGATGAAGGCTAGTTTCAATACCAACACTCGTTACCATGCTTGCCGATTGGAGTATTGGCGGACTCGATTAGCGGCGCTGCCGCCCGTTCCCGAATGAGTGCCGCCGCCCAATATAAATCGCCGCTTGATGCTTCGCCGGCAAAGGTCCGGGCGCACGGATTGCGCGACGCGCACTCGCGCCCGTTGGCAGGCATAGAACAAAGTTGACGGCTTCAAGTCGTGATGCACGTCGCCTCAAAGGGCTTGGCCACCCCCGTAACGAGCGCTTTACTCCTAACAGGTGGCTGCAGGAAAATTGCCGCCAGAGTTACCAACGCCTCTGTCATTGTGCAGGTTACCGGATCGGCGATGGCGGCAGGGTTTGCTTCATCAGATCATTGTTCCACTTTCCGTCCACGACCACATGCGCCGCCGCGCCGAGCTGAAACGCCTCGATCAGGTTATGGTTCAAGTAGGCATACAGACCGGGTTGACGAAAGGTGTAGATCATCGCGCCGGCAGACCCGGCTGCGATAAACCATGTTTCAAGGCCGGTCTCCGGCGTGTCGTTGAACGAGCCCCGCTCCCAAACGAGATCGCCGTGTCCGCCGATCAGGTGGGGGCTGCTGATCCTGTTGGCTTGGGAATGGACGAACAGAACCGTTTCGCCAACCTTGGCCTTGAGGGCGTTGTCGCCCGTCAGGGCATCGACCTCGCCATTGAAAACGACCCAACTTGGAATTAGCCCGCGCATAAGTTCCGTGGTATCCGCGTAATTCTCCAATGGTTCCCCGTATCGCTTGTAATCCCCGTTTTGGTCTTTCGGTATGTAGAAATCCTGTTCGCCGATATAGTACGCCCGGTCGTATCTCACCGGCTCGCCGTTCTGGTCTTTCAATCCGTCCCTCGGCAAGACCATGATCGCGCCGTTCATGCCAGAGACCGTGTGCCAGGGAACCATTATTCCTCCCGGAGCGCAGTGGTAGATGTAGACGCCGGGCCTCGTGGCCTTGAAGCGCAGCTTGACCATCTCGCCCGGCTCGACATGCGTAAGCGCGCCCCCTCCCAATGCGCCGGTGGACGCGTGGAAGTCGATGTTGTGCAGAAGCGTATTCGTCGCCGGGTTGACAAGGGTCAATTCAACGTAGTCGTCTTGATGAACCACGATTATGGGACCGGGAACCGTGCCGTTGAAGGTCATGGCCTGAACGTAGGCGTCCGGCGCAACCTCTATTTCCTTCTCTTCTACTACCAGTTCGACCTCGACCACCTTGGGGCCTTCGGCTGTCGCCTGTTCGTGTTCCGGAAAGAACGGCGGCGGAACCAGCACTTGCCGGACTCGCGGAAGATGGTCGATTGACGCGTGCACACCGACTTCATAACCCTCCAATCCGCCTGTCTGCGCCCAAGCGCAAGGTGCCAGCAGAATCAGCGGCAAGCACAGCAACGTCAGCGATCTGAAACGCGTCATCGTTTTCTCCCTTGGGGCGGGCATTGGTCCCACCGGTTGCCGCCCGTCCATCTGGCCGCAGCGACGGCTAATCTGTAGCCTCTCGATGAGCGAATCAACAAGATTATTGCCGGTCGCCCGCACATCCAGCGGTTGGGAACAGCCGTTCTTAAGTTTTCACGAGTTGGGCTCATAAATGCCCGAATCTCCCGATTTTTGCCCCCGGAGCACCGCGACTGCTACTGGTGTGACGTCCAAAGTTGGCAGAATGCAACCAAAGGAAGCGGTAAGAGCTGGGTAGGCTTCGTACCCGCTCTGTAGCCCGTCGTGGCGGCGCGGCTACAGGCGGCGTTCTGCGATGGAGCGGATCAGCAGCCGCATCGACCAGGGCTTCGGCTTCGAGACCCACTACATCCGCGGCCTTGCGAAGATGAAGGCCCGTATCGGGCTGGCGCTGGCGGTGATGATGGCGCTGGCATTGGGGCAGGTGCGGGCCGGCCACGCCGAGCGGATGCGCTCTCTGGTCGGCGTGGTGCCGCTGCGCGACATCGGCTGACGCTTCGTCCGCCTTCCTACATCGCGGATCGACCAGGCCGGCTGCCGGCAGACGCAACCCTGCGGCCACCCTCGCGACCGTGTTCCCGCATTGTTCCGATCTTGCGTGGAATCGGCGGATTCTGCTCGCCCGGCAGGATCAGGCAGACGATATCCGCCCGCACCCGACCGGCAACGCGCGCCAGAAAAAAGCCACAGCGCACATGCCTCAACAAGGTTTCGCGTGGCGGATCGTCACGAGCGCCGAACGCCCAAGTGTTTCCAGCGGCGACCCACTGCGTCAGTCCATGTGCGATGACATGGACGAACAACCACGCTCCAGCAAGCACGATCAGCAGGATTTCGTCGGTCACTGTTTTTCCCCCTTTCGCCCCTTGAATCGAGAATTGTCCCGGACCATGTACCGCGTTGCAGAATGCCCCGAGCGAGTCTGGCACTGAACCGCGGTCGCCGCACCCCCAAGGTTCCTGCCACCGTGGCCGCGATCCCGGGCTTGCCACTTCCGACCGTGCACTCGTGCACGCCCCCGGCGGGCCAGCAAAAGCTGTTCTCTCGCGCTTGTCCCCGCCGCCCGAAAAGGGCCCAGTCTCATTCTCTCGCCGTCGCGTCAGGATCTGGCAGAGGCTGCGCGCCTGTTGGGCTATTTCCACGCTTGTGGGCCCGCCCAGGATCGACGCTGGGGTCTGTCGGTGCTCAGGTTTTAACCTTCGGGATGTCTTCCCAACGGGTTGTGTAGCTGGGCGAGCGGAAGGCGCTGCTCGACCGCCAGGCCGCGCCCTGCGCCGCTGGGCCGAATTGGATCGCTCCCGGCCCCAGCCGGTCGTTGATGGCGTCGAATGCTTCGATCAGCTTGTCGTCCCTTGGGTCCTGCGTATCGAATAGGGAAACTTGCGCTTGCCCGGCCTCGACGAGGTCGAGCAGCATCACCCCGGCGCGCTTGTACGCCAGCCCCTCGCGGTAGATGTGCTTCAGAGCGGCCAGCGCGGCCCGCACGACATGCTTCGTGTTATTGGTCGCGGGCGACAGCGCCTCCGAGCGGGACGGAGCATGGTGCGGGCTCTTGCCGAAACGGTTGGTCTCGATGAACACGCTCACCGAGGTTGAGACGAGATTGGCCCTGCGGATCGATCGTGCCGCATCGGTCGCGAACATGGCGATCGCATTGGCCAACTCATCGTAGTCGCGCACTTCCGTGCCGAAGGACCGCGAGACCATCGTCGTCTGCTTGGGCTGGGGCATGTCATCGAAGCCTATACAGTCCTCGCCGCGCAATTCCCGCACCGTCTTCAGCCCGCCGACGCCCATCTCCTTGCGGATCCAGCCATCGGGCCGCCGCGCGAGATCGAGAGCCGTCATGACACCGTTACGGTTGAGTTTTTGGGCGTACTGCCTGCCGATGCCCCAGACTTCGCCGACTTCCGTTGACGCCAGCGCCCTGTCGCGCCGGCGCTCACCGGTGAGATCGAGAACGCCGTCCGTTTTGGCAGAGGTCTTCGCGAGGCGGTTGGCGATCTTGGCAAGGGTCTTGGTCTCGGCAATGCCGATGCTGATCGGCAGCCCGGTCCATTGCCGCACGGTATGTTTCAGTCCTTGGCAGAATGCCGTGAGCTCTTGGGGTATTCCCGTGAGATCAAGAAAGCATTCGTCGATCGAATACTTCTCTACCGCGGGGACCAGTTCCCCGAAGGCCTGCATCACTCGGTTGCTCATGTCGGTATAGAACTGGAGGTTGCCACTGATGACCGCGATCCCGTGCCGCTCGATGAGGTCTTTCGCCTGGAACGCTGGCTGGGCCATCTTGACGCCGAGCGCCTTCGCCTCGTCGCTGCGCGCCACGATGCAGCCATCGTTCGACGACAGGACGACGGCGGGACGGCTTTCGAGCGCGGGACGGAAGACCCTCTCGCAGGAGACGAAGAAGTTATTGCAATCGGCCAGTCCGTAGACGCTCATGGCAGGCTCCGCACCACCCCGGCGACGGCGCCCCAGACGTGGGCATCCTCGTCATCGAGGGCAGCGAACGGACGCGCGGTCAACTCGCCCTCGATTGCCGCGATGACGATGGAACCCGTGCCTGGCGTACGCGAGCGGTCGACGATCAGGGTGTCGCCGGCAAGTATCCCGTGTTCGGCCATGCCGCCGCCCGCGGCCGTGACGAAGAACGTGGCCGCCGGGCGCATTATGAAATGGTCGTCGAGGCTAAGGCTCGTCGTCGGGGTGACTACGGTAAACATCGGGCAATGCCGGTAAATTTTCCTTGTCGGCGCCAGCGGCGAACAACTTGGTTTGGCGGTAAAATACATCCAGCACACAGGTTGAAGTTGAACGACGGGAAAAGAGAAACAGCAACCTGGCGTGTAACAGCGGCAATCAGTTACACCAAAGCTGGGCTTCGCTACAGTATCAAGAGGCTTGAAATGAGAGGTTTAATAAATGGCTATCGATGAGACGGGGCTCACAAAGGGCCAGGTGAGAAAGTTGAACGCGCTTCGGAAATCTGTCGGTGACGACCTCGCCGAAGAGGTCTTTGACGTTGACCCCAAAATCCGGACCAGGTGGTTCTTCACCTATGCGGCCTGAGCGATGGTCATGTCCCTCCTGGCCTGTGCCGGCGTCCGGTAGCCGATGCTCGAGTGGCGCCGTCGTTGGTTATAGAAGATCTCGATGTACTCGAATAGCGCAGCCCTGGCCTCGCGCCGGGTAGAAAACCGGGTACGGTGCACGAGTTCGGTCTTGAGAGACCCAAAGAAGCTCTCCATAGGGGCGTTGTCGAGGCAATTCCCCTTGCGGCTCATGGAGGCCTTGATGCCATGGAGGCGGAGCAGTTTGCGGTAGTCACCGCAGGCATATTGCACACCGCGGTCGGAATGGTGGATCAGCCCCATGGGCAACCGGCGGCTGCGGATCGCCATCTTCAGCGCCTCCTCGCACAGGACGCTCTTCAGCCGCTCGGACATCGACCAGCCGACGATCTCCATCGTGGCCAGATCCTTGACGGCGGCGAGGTAGAGCCAGCCTTCGTCAGTTGTGATGTAGGAGATGTCAGCGAGCCAGACCGCATCGGGCGCAACGGCTTCGAAGTTGCGGTCGAGCAGATTGGGCGCGATCGCATGGGAGTGGCGGCTGTCGGTGGTGATCGGCGCCCGCCGCCTGCCTCGCGGTGGACGAATGCCGTTCTCTCGCATGAGCTTGGCGACCGTGCGCTTCGAGGTGCGAAAGCCGCGGGCTTTCAACTCGGCATGGATCCGAGGCGCGCCGTAGCACCTCTTGCTCTGCTCGAAGATCTCCCGGATCTCGGACCCGAGCCTGCCACGCCGGGCAACGCGTTCAGCTCTCTTTGGGGCCGCACGCCGCCGGGCGTGGAACCAGCTGTGAGCAACCCCCAGGACCCGGCACATGAACCGGATGGCGTGCTCTGAAGCATGGGCGGCGATGAAAGCGTGCTTCGTCTTCATGTCTTCGCCGCCCATTGAGCGAAAAAAGCCGAGGCTTTGCGTAGAACCTCAACCTCCTCCGTCAGCCGCTTGTTATCCCGGCGAAGCTGCACCAGTTCAGCGGCCTCGGCTTTCTGCGCCGCGGTCGCCGCGGCCGAACCCGCGGCCTCAAGCTCGAGCCGCCAGGTCTTCAACTGCGTTGGCGTGACGCCGAGCTCGGCAGCCACACTGCTATGCGTCGCACCCGGCTCCGACAGCCGGGCAACCGACTGTTCCTTGTATTCCGGCGAAAATCGCCGCCTCGTCTGCTTTGTCATCTCGTCCCTCCAGGTCGGTATTCAATTTACCGCCTGGTCCGGGATCCGGGAGCAACGTCACTTCGCAAAGTGGCTGGAGCGGGAGGTTACTTCACATGCCAAAGGCAAACCCGATCCCGTGGCGATGAAGATCGTCGAGGCTCTCGCGGGCTTTGAGAATGACCCGAAGTTCAATCTCGGAAATTATGGCTACACACTTCGCCGCGCCAAAGGCAAGGGTGCGTCGGGCTTCATCGCATACAAGATTGAAAAGGTGAAAGGAGCGTCGGCACCGACTTCCAAAATTGAGTCTAAGGAGCCCCGCCAAGAAGAGAGGGCAGCTATGCCTGGTTCCGTTGCTCCGTGAGCAACTGTGGTGGTGGACGCCCCTTCAAATGAGCAGCGGAGCCATCGGCACATCAAGAACAGCCCCGGAGGCAACCTCGGCAACTTCATGCGCACCCTCGCGCTGCCGGATGCCGTGGAACAGTGGTCACTGACCAGCCTGCGGGAGAGGCTCATCAAGATCGGAGCGACGATCGTGCGCCACGGGCGTTACGTCACGTTCCAGATGGCCGAGGTTGTCACTCATCGTGACCTATTCGCCGACATCCTGCGCCGTATCGACCGGCTTAGACCGCCGCCAGCCCCGGCATGAGCGACGGCACCCCGTTCCCACGCGTCGTCGCCGACAGGATCGGTGCGCCCGGATCGCCGGCAAAAATGCCATTCCGCGCTACCAACGCCGCCAATTGGTCCTCAATCATCCGGATCGGCGCGAAGATGGCCGTCATTCGAAGGCGAATTGCACGTCGAGCGGTGTCGAGCCACACTCATCGAACTGGGAGGGTTCCATATGGGAAATCCCGGATTGGGCTTCGTTTGAATATTCACAACGTGTAGGGCGGAAGGGGCGATGCGGTTTCTCACATCCGGCTTGAAATCACTCGCGGTCGCTGCTCCGTTTGCCCTCGCGTTGCCCGTGCTGGCGCTTGTCGACTTCGGCGAGGGCGGTGAATTCGCGGGCCCACCTGCGATGGCTGTGGCTGGGAGGGAGAAAAACGGCACCCGGGGACGGAGATGGACAAACTTGCCTCGTGGCGGCCAGGGGGCAGGGACGAGGACGGGGCCGCCTTGCCCAACAAGGCGATGCCCGGGATCCGCGCCATTTCCATTGACCCGGTCAACCTGGATGATCCCAAAGTCGAATACTTCGTGACCAGCCGATTGGGCTTCCCGGAGTACATCGCTCTGGATGCGGGGGCGGGCAAGATGTATTGGACCGATTGGCGAACGGGCACGATTCAGCGGGCCGATCTGGATGGCTCCAACGTCGAAGACCTCGTAACCGACGGATTGACCGCCCCACGCGGCATCACCCTGGATGTGAGTGCGGGCAAGATGTACTGGACTGAAGAGGGGACCGCCACAGTCCGGCGCGCCAACCTGGACGGCACCAACGTCGAAGACCTCGTGAGGGGCAGACGACGCGAACCGGGCGGCATCGTCCTGGATGTGGCGGCAGGCAGAATGTATTGGACGGACGGGGGTGGTTCCAAGATTTGGCGGGCCGATCTGGATGGCTTCAACATCCAACTGATTATGCACGGCGGCGGCGTTCCGGAGGGCATCGCTCTGGATGTCAATGCGGGCAAGATGTACTGGACCGACCTCACAAGGGAGGAGATCGGGCGGGCAAACCTGGATGGCTCCAACGCGGAATACCTCGTGACTCGCGGTTTGGAGTTTCCGGAGGACGTCGCCCTGGATGTTGTAGCGGGCAAGATGTACTGGACCGATGGGTGGACGAAGAAGATCCAGCGGGCCAACCTTGACGGCACCAACGTCGAAGACCTCGTGACCGGCAAGTGGGGCCATCCGGAGGGCATCGCCCTGGATGTCGCGGCGGGCAAGATGTACTGGGTCGACTCAGGAATGCTCGAACTTCGGCGGGCCAACCTGGACGGTTCCGACGTCGAAGACCTCGTGGGCGACGGATTGGCTTTTCCGACCGGTATTGCCCTCGATATGACGGCGGAGAAGATCTACTGGACTGACTTCGGGACGGGAAAAGTCCAGCGGGCCGACCTTGACGGGTCCAACGTCGAAGACCTCGTTAGCGGCGGATTGAGGAGTGCGCAAGGTATCGCCCTGGATGTCGCGGCGGGCAAAATGTACTGGACTACATTCGAAGTGGCCACAATCCAGCGGGCCGACCTTGACGGGTCCAATGTCGAAAACCTAATCGGCGAGTTTCGCGGCTATCTCGTGACACCGCAGGACATCGCCCTGGATGTGACAGCAGGCAAGATGTACTGGGTCGAAGAGAGGGAAACGGGGAGTATCCAGCGGGCCAACCTGGACGGCACCAAAATGGAAGAGCTCGTGAGCGGCGACGGATTGTCCGATACAAACGTGGAGTGACCCCCTAAAAGTGGTCCAGATTTGTTAAGGGCACCTCTAAGAATTCTCCTTTTTCGGGCGTCGTCGATTTAGAATCGGGTTGCCGATTTGTTGATAGCGGGAGGCGTGGTTGATGTGTCAGATGGGGTTTTTCGATCTTGGGAACCGGTATTCCGGTCTTGACGCCAAGAACGAGCCGCTTTTGAAGATCGACGGGGTGGTTCCGTGGGAAGACTTGCGCGCGCGTCTTGAGGCGGTGTGGCGGCGTGCGGACAAGGCGCGTAAATCGCGGGCGGGACGCAAGCCGTGGGATGCGATTGTGATGTTCAAGACGATCATTCTGTGCGCGCTCTACAATCTCTCGGATGACCAAGTTGAGCATCAGATCCGTGACCGCCTGTCGTTCATGCGATTTCTGGGGTTGGGTCTGGAGGGCCGGGTTCCCGACGCCAAGACGGTGTGGCTGTACCGCGAACAGTTAACGCAAGCTGGCGTGATCGAGGCCTTATTCGAGACGTTCGATGGCTACCTGAAGGATCAGGGCTATCTGGCGATGGGCGGCCAGATCATCGACGCCTCGATTGTGGCGGCACCCAAACAGCGCAACAGCCGCGAGGAGAACGCGCGGATAAAGGCGGGCGAGACGCCGGCAGGCTGGGAGGACAAGCCGGCAAAGCGGCGCCAAAAGGATGTCGAGGCGCGGTGGACTAAGAAGCACGGCAAGAGCCATTACGGTTACAAGAACCATGTCAACGTGGACCGTCGGCACAAGCTGGTGCGGCGCTATCATGTGAGCGACGCGGCGGAGCACGACAGCCAAGTCCTCGGCGATATCCTGGATGGGGACAACACGGCTTTGGGTGTGTGGGCGGACAGCGCTTACCGCTCGGCGGAGATCGAGGCGGTGCTGAAGGAGAAGGGGTTGCGGAGCCGGATCCATCGCAAGGGCCGCCGCAACAAGCCGCTGAGCGAGCGCGAGAAGCAGGGCAACAAGACCCGTTCGTCGGTTCGGGTCCGCGTCGAGCATGTCTTCGGGGCCCAGAGCAACGACATGGGCGGGACGCTGGTGCGTAGTGTCGGGCTGGTGCGGGCGAAGGCGCGGATCGGGTTGAAGAACCTCGCCTACAACATGCGCCGCCTGGTCCAACTGGAGCGTCTCGCGGCGGCCGTGTGACGATACTCGGAGAAGGAGACCGCCTGGGGACGGTCTTGTGGCGGAAATAACTCAATTGGAGCGTGGAAGACCCCGAAAATCTCGGCTCCGGCATGGCTGGAGCTGGTGACAGCCTGGTTAAACAATATCCTCCGACAACTCACCAATTCTTAGAGGTGCCCTTAAGAGAGTTTGGCGCGTTTTGCCCCCTCGAAAGGAGGACAAAATGAGCCGTAAACGCTACACCCCGGAACAGATTATCAGCATGTTGCGCGAAGCCGAGGTGGCCTTGGCGCAGGGCCAGTCCATTGGTCAAGCTTGTCGCACGCTCGGCGTATCGGAGCAGAGTTACTATCGCTGGCGCAAGGAATATGGCGGCCTTCGTACTGACCAGGCCAAGCGTCTGAAGGACCTGGAGAAGGAGAATGGCCGTCTCCGGAAGGCGATCTCGGATCTGACGTTGGATAAGCTGATCTTGAAAGAGGCGCTTGAGGGAAACTGCTAAGCCCCGCCCGTCGCCGGCGGTGTGTTGATCATCTCCAGGCCGAACTGGGAATCTCCGAGCGACGTGCCTGTGCTGTTGCAGGCCAACATCGCTCAACCCAGCGCAAGAGACCCCGTAGTCGGGATGATGAAGAGGCACTCACGACCGCGATCATCCGCTTGGCCAGCCAGTATGGCAGATATGGCTATCGGCGGATCACTGCCTTGCTCAGGACCGAAGGTTGGCACGTGAACGCCAAGCGGGTCCAGCGCATCTGGTGGCGGGAGGGGCTGAAGGTCCCACAGAAGCAACCGAAACGGGGCAGGTGCCAGGGATTTATTCGTCAGATGCAGGAATTACCGTTCACGTATCGTGAACTGCTGGGAACGCGGTCGCTTGCGGTTCAGGGGGCGGTGCTGGCGTGCCTCATCGCGCTGTTCGCGTTCATCGGCCCCTTCGGCACCTACGATTCGATCGGAACGCTCGGCCGCATCGGCTACTGGGCGCTCTCGATGGGCGCCAATTGGCTTGTATGCGCCAGCGTCATGATGCTGATGCTTCGTGTCACATCCAGCGCACCGATGCGAACACGCCTGCTGGCGATGGCGGGGGCGGCACTCGCGGCGGCTGTCCCCGGTACCGGTGTCGTTCATACCGCCGAGGCCTTGTTCAGGCCGGACTATGAGGGGCAGAACGCCCTGCCGACGATCTATCTTGGCGTGGCCGTGCTGATGCTGGCGATCAGTGCTCTGGTCGTCTCCGTTCTATCCGGACGTCAGCGCGATCTACAGGGCAAGGAAGCGGCGTCCGGCGGAGATGAAGCCGCGAGCCGGACGGCAGACTATTTCCTGGACCGTCTGCCGCCGGAACTTGGCCGCGACCTCGTCTATCTCAGGATGGCGGACCACTATGTGGAGGCGTTCACGACCGCCGGTTCGACACTGGTCCTGATGCGTTTTGCCGATGCCGTCGCTGCACTGGAGGGCGCCGGCGGATTGCGTGTACACCGCTCCTACTGGGTGGCCAAGAAGCATGTGACCGGTACGGCGCGCTGCAACGCCCGGACCACGCTACGCCTTACCGGCGGTCACGAAGCGCCGGTCAGTCGCGGCTATCTTCCAGCCGTCCGCCAGGCCGGACTGATGTAAGCGGCCTCTAAGACTTGGTGGGAGGGTCCGACAGGCGCTCTATATTACAAGAGAACCTTCAGGCGGGCAGAACATGACAGTGCGGCGTCTCTTTTCCGTTGGCGTCTCGGCGTCTGGATTGGCGCGTCTTTAACAACGCGTTTGAACCTAGAGTGACCGGCTTCACGCCTTGCGCGGCAGGAACAACATCGGCCCGAAATAGGCGGTAAACAGCATGAAGGCGATAAACCAACTGCCGGCGGTTGCCCAAAGCAGACTTAGAGCGGGCACGACCTCGAAGGCTGCGCGTGTGCAGACCGCCAGCGTAGCGAAACCGTATATCGCGACAACCCATGGTCCAGCGTGGAGGTCGCGCCCGGTATGGCCGAGAACCGCGCGGGTCATGACGGCCAGGGTCATCGTCCCGATCGCGCCAAGTGTAAGTACATGCAGCGCCAACGGCTCCATCATCCAGTCTACGAGCATCGAGGCCCCGAGAAGGCCGAGGCCCAATGCAAGCCAGAAGTAGCCGGCATGCAACACAGTCACAAGCGGCTCGGCTGCCGTCCTCCAGCCCCGCCATCGTGCCAGCCGGACGAGGTTCAATGCCCCTGCTAACGTTAGGAGAATGCCGGAAAGCGGGATAGGCGCCGATCCCACCCAGGCCGCGAGCGCAACCGCTGTCACGGCGAGCGTCGCTTGATCGAACCGGCCCATCGGCGCTGTGATACTCGGGCCCGCTCGCCGCGCGAACCAGTTGTGCGTGAAGCTCGGAACGATGCGCCCGCCGATCAACGCCATTAACAGTGACATGACAGCGATGGAGAGCCGAACACCCGCCTCTCCCACATCAGCCACGCCCGCCGCGGAAAGATGGAACAGCACGTTGGCAGTCAGCATCAGTATAAGCCCGGCGAGGACCGGCAGATTGCGCCAGTTGCGGCCCGCAACAATCTCGTTACCGACAAGAACCGAGAGAACTCCCAGATAGGCAAGATCGGCGACCGCCGTTGGCATTGGTCCGACTGTGCCTCCCCACCAGACGGCACTCCGGCCGCAAAGCCAGATCAAGGCGAGTGCGCCGAGCGGCCAGCCCCTTACTGGAGGGCGCCCGGTCCAGTTCGGCACCGCGGTCAACATGAAGCCACCGAGCGCCGCCCCGACATACCCGAACATCATCTCATGGACGTGCCACATCGTCGCATCGCCCAGCCCGGGATATGAGATCGCCCCCGACCAGATCCCGATCCACAGGGGCACAGACAGCGCAGCCCACAGCCCGGCCAGGAAGAAAAGCGGGCGAAAACCCTCTCGAAGAAACTCCGGCCCAGAATAGCGACACTGCGTCAAGCGATCGGCCCGTAGCCGGAAGCTTGCTTGCGGCCATGGCAGCACTTCGTTGCGTGGACGGCGGCGGGTCATCCGAAGGGCCGCAGCGAAGCGGAGGAGCCGTGTAGCGGCTTGACGCGCTGTCCGCCATGCGACGCCCAGCCCGGCATCTCTCGGACCGGCGACCAAAGCCCATCAAATAACGCGATCGCCGCACCAACGATTATCGTGACCACGCTCACGAGGAGCTGGAATTCGAGGTCGGGGTCGACGCGAGTCGACGGAGCGTACCGCGCGCCCGGAAGGCGAGCCCGTCCCGATCCGCAGGCAGACGGGATGGAAAATACGGCGTTAACATGCCGGCGTGGAACGTGGGGCCGTGCGTTCCGGCTGCGCCAGCTTACGGCCGACCGCGGCCTTAGCTGCCCGACCGGGCCTTGGCGATGAGTTCCTTCAGGCGGGCATCGCCGACGACTCCCGGAATCAGGGTGTCGCCGATCACGAACGCAGGAGTCCCGCGGATGCCGAGGACCCGGGCCAGGCGGATCGTTTCGTCGAGGTAGTTCTCGATGGCGGGATCCTCCATGTCGCGGCGAAGGCGTTGGACGTCGAGACCGACGCTGCCGGCAATGGCCATGACCCTGTCTTCCGTCAGCTTCCCGCGCGAGCCCATGACGGCGACATGGAATTCGAGGTACCGACCCTGATTCTTGGAGGCCATCGCCACCCGGGCCGCGAACCGCGAGACCGGACCGAGGATGGGAAACTCCTTCCAGACGACGCGCAGCTGCCTGTCGGTCTCCAGCAGGTTCCTCACGGGCTCCAGCGACTGTTTGCAATAGCCGCATTGGTAGTCGAAGAACTCGACGAGGGTGACATCGCCCTTCGGGTTGCCCGAGACCGGCGACATCGGGTGGGACCGCAACGCCTTGTCGTGGTCGCGGAGCGCGGCGCGGACGCGGTCCTGCTTCCGCGATTCCCGCTTAGCCCGCAGAACCTGGATGGCTTCTTCGATGACCTCGGGATGTTCGAGCAGGTATTCCTTGACGATCTTGCGGACGGACTCCCTGTCGAGGCCCGGTGTGACCGGAGACTCAGCGCGGCTGTCCGGGATGAATGCCGCGGCGGCGGCGATCGCCAGCAGCGGCAGCAATATCCTGACTGTCATGAATGGCGCTCCTTGTTGTCCTGCATTTTCGAAATAACGCCGCTTTCCGGAGCGCCGATCCGGCAGCGGGAACGACGAATGCAGCGTTTCAAACCGGCTCGATCAGCGCAACGGTTTCACTCTACCTACGCCACGGTTTACAACACCCTCAACGTTAAACGCCATCTGATTCCCCGAAAACATTACGCCAGTTTCGCAACCACGCACTGAGCCTGCGGCAAACCGCCACCGCTTGAGTTTGAGATTTATGCCCACTAGTGTCCGGTCAAATCGCGATTAGATCGCGATTTATTCTATGTGTTCAGTTCGTTACGCCGAGAATCGGGCGGTGTCGATTTTTCGTCGACCTGGGCGGGCCCTCGCGCGGGCCAGCGTGCGGAGCAGTTGCGCATGATGCATGGTCGCCTCTTCACTTCGGGGGAGCGGGCATGTCGGGGAAGACCCTCTTCGCTCAGGCCATGGATTTCCTGCCGTGGACGACGTTCGACCGGATCGTCCAGCGCTATAGTGGCAACCATCATGTGCGGACCCTGCGGTGCTCGGAGCAGTACCGAGCCATGTCGTTCGCCCAGCTCACCTACCGCGAGAGCCTGCGTGACATCGAGACCTGTCTGGCGGCGCAGGCCGGCAAGCTTTACCAGATCGGCTTCCGCGCGCCAGTCCGGCGCTCGACCCTGGCCGACGCCAATGAGCGCCGCGACTGGCGCATCTACGCCGACCTCGCGCAGCGCTTGATCATTCAGGCGCGCAAGCTTTGCGCCGGTGACAGCACTCTGGCCCCGGTGCTGGGCGCGACGGTCTACGCTCTCGACTCCACCACTATCGATCTGTGCCTGTCGGTCTTCCCTTGGGCCAGTTTCCGCGCCACCAAGGGGGCCGTGAAAATGCACACCCTTCTGGACCTTTGCGGTCCGATCCCGAGCTTTATCCACATCTCGGACGGCAAGCTCCATGATGTCAACGTGCTCGATCACCTCATCCCGGAGCCCGGCGCGATCTACCTCATGGACCGCGCCTATCTGGATTTCCGCCGGCTCCGCATCCTCGATCAGGCGGGCGCCTTCTTCGTGACGCGTGCGAAGAAAAACCTCGATGCAAACCTCGACCTGCTTATCCGTGACAGTCCGCCTGTGGGGATGTATGTTCTCAATATGTTCCGTATGATGGGGGTCACGGTTATGGGGTTCAAGGTTGCATCGCGCGTGCGTGGTCTGAGCGACGAGGCGTTTCGGGAGGCCTTCGGCACCAAGGAGCAGTGCCGCGCGGCGCTGGTCTGGCTGCGCTGGCCGGGCGGCTTCGTCTGCCCTTGCTGCGGCCATCGGGAGCATTGCGTGCTGGCGGGTCGGGGTCTCTATCAATGCAACCGGTGCAAGAAGCAGACATCGCCCACGGCGGGCACGATCTTCCACGCGACCAAGCTGCCGCAGACACTCTGGTTTGCCGCCATCCACCTGATCGTGACGGCGAAGAACGGCATCTCGTCGGTGGAACTCGGCCGCCGTCTCGGGGTCAAGCAGCCGACGGCCTGGGCCGTGAAGCACAAGATCATGGCGGTGATGGCGCGGCGCGAGGGGGAGACGGCGCTTACGGGGCGGGTCGAGATGGACGACGCCTATCTCGGCGGGGTGCGCTCCGGCGGCAAGCGGGGCCGCGGCGCGGCGGGCAAAACGCCCTTCGTGGCGGCGGTCTCGACCAGTCCCGAGGGGCGCCCGCGCAAGCTGAAGCTGGCGCCGGTCAAGGGCTTCCGCAAGCGCGAGATCGCGCGCGGCGCCAAGCACTGGCTGGCCCCCGGAGCGGCGGTTGTGACGGACGGCCTGGGCTGCTGGAGCGCACTCGAAGAAGCCGCCTGCAGCCACCAGGCGATCCGCACCGGGTCGGGCCGACAGGCGGCCCGCATGGCATCGTTCAAATGGGTGAACACGACGCTCGGCAACATCAAGAGCGCGATCACCGGGACTTATCGCAAGCTCGGCCCCGACCATGCCGGACGCTATCTCGCCAGCTTCGCCTGGCGCTACAACCGGCGCTTTCAACTCCAGACAATGATCCCGCGTTTCGTCCATAGCGCCGCACGCACCCAGCCCATGCCCTATCGCCTCCTCATTGCCGGATGACTTTCAGGGATAAGCAGGAACCTCGATGCACATCGCCTGCACTCCAGGCCCCGGA
The DNA here is from genome assembly GCA_965219135.1 of Alphaproteobacteria bacterium. Classification (GTDB taxonomy): domain Bacteria; phylum Pseudomonadota; class Alphaproteobacteria; order VGEJ01; family VGEJ01; genus CAYUNL01. The sequence goes on from CBDCMV010000002.1 coordinate 411,114, forward strand.
ACCCCGCCAACGGCATCCTCTCCGATCATGTGTCAAGCTCGACGGCCCGCGAACCAGGACGCTGTATCCCGACCCCCTGCGCAGAGGGTTCGCTTCCGTGATAGCCAGGGCGAACTCACGCTCGTGTTCCTGACCAACCAGATGACCTTGGATGCCGAGACCATCTGCGCCCTGTACAAGGCGCGCTGGCAGGTGGAGCTGTTCTTCAAGTGGATCAAGCAGCATCTCTGGATCAAGAGCTTCTTCGGGTACTCCGAGAATGCGGTCAAGACGCAGATCTGGATCGCTGTGTCGGTCTATGTGCTCATCGCCATCATGCGCAAGCGCCTCGGCATCGAGACCGAACTCTACAGAATGCTACAGGTCTTGTCCGTGATGCCGTTCGAGAGAATCGCCTGAAACAAGTACTTGAGTTTGGCGAATACAGAAACCAACCCCACTACCTCGATAACCAATTGAACCTATTTACTAATTAACAGGACACTAGTGATTTATGCCAATTCGTGGCACGGCCGTTCAATAACGTGACAATGTCTTTGGGATCACCACAATCTGGCGGCGGGAAATAGATCGGAAACGTCAGATAATTTCTCGAAAAACAGTTGAGACGCTTCATGAAAGAGGGGCGGTATAGAATCGAGTTCCCTGCCGACGGTAATGTAGTAGCGGAATTTGACTTAATTCTTACGGGGTTAGATACGAAAGTGATTATTAGACGTGCATGGACATTACACGTAAACCGCTGCGGAACATTGGCAATCTGTCCTATCAAAGCCCCGCTATTCTATGGTGAAAGAAGTTGGAAGTGAGAGGTTCAGGAAAACCGCGTGTCTCGCTCAGGTATTGCTCGTAAGCCAACACGCAACGCTCGGCCTCGCTCTCGCGACCAAGCGGTATCGTCTCGGCAGGGATCACCGCCTCAAGGCGCAGGAAATCGATGAGATGCCCGAGCGGGGCCGCATCAGGGTGAGGCCGTACGTGACGGGTGCGGGATCGCAGATACTGCGCTGGATGCTCGGAGCTGATGCAGTTCAGGCCGATCCCTTCTTGCTTGAGCCATCGGCTGAAATCGGCCGCCAGCCGAATCCGCCGACAGATCGACGAACGGACATATCCCTGTCTGCTCGCCGCATCCGCAAACCCCTCAAGCCAATTTGCAAGCGGACCTTCCGGCGCTTGCGACAGAACCACTTGCTGATTGATGACATGCCTCATGGTGGACTCCTTCCCCCCCCTCTAGGGGCTGATGGGTGGAGCCCGAACTATGTCGCCATCACCGCACTCAGTTGACGGAAAAACCGAGACCGAAAGGCACTACAAGACATAGTCATGCAGTCGAAATAGTGGCTCAAGAGGGGCCACTTCGGGCCCTCCGTCGCCCACCGGCGGGCCTACGCGTCGGTGCCGGCGGACATCCCGGCCGGCGCGCTCACCCTGGAGCGGGCGCTCGCGCTGCTGGACGGGGTTCCGGGGCGCCGGCGGCGCGGCTAAGGCCGGCGGGGCGCGGGCGGGCGCGGTTGCCGGAGGTCAGGGCTCTCGGCCGGCGCGAAGTTGCGCGCGCCGCCGAGCAGCGCGGCGGTCGAGCCCTTGATGGAGGTGAGCGGGGTGCGCAGCTCGTGGCTCCCTTTCGGGCGCTGGTCCGGCGTCTTTCTTCCCTCACGGGCGTGACGATGGCGATCGAGGAGCGGCCCGCGCGGGTTGCCGGCGGAACCGCGATCCTGGCCGATCCGCCGCCGCTGCGTCTCGTCTGGCGGGGGACCCTCGCGGGCCTGCTCGACCGTGTCGCGGCGCTGAGCGGCTATGACTGGTCCTGGACCGGGGGCGCCGTCGTCTTCCACCGCTACTGGGACATCGAGCAACGCGCGCCCGCCGCCAGCGGTGCGGGAACGGAGGACGCGGGCTCGAGCGCTGGAAGCCTCGCCGGAAGCGCGGCGACAGCGGCGGCGGAAGAAAGCTGGATCGTCGATCCCGCCGGGCACGAAACCTTGCGCGGCGTCCTCGAAAGCTGGGCCGCCCGCGCGGGTTGGACCCTGGTTTGGAAGGCCGGGCACGATTACGGCCTCGGCGCGGAAGCGGTTTTTCGGGGCGGGTTCCTGGAGGCGGCCGATCTGCTGCTGAGCGGCCCCGTCACCCGCCGCTCCCTGGAGGCGCGCGCCTACATGGCGAACCGCCACCTGGTCGTCGTCAACGCCGGCGGAGCGGGCTCGTGAGAGCGTGGGTCGCGCTCGTGCTGCTCTGCGCCGCGGCGGTTTCCGGCTGCTCCATGCCGGCTCTGGAGCCTCCGGCGGCGGCTACGCCGGCGCGGCCCGATCCGGCCGAGACGCTCTTGACCGAAGCTGCGCTCCGCGCCGAGTGGGCGCTGGCGGCGCTGGCGGGCATGCTGCCGGCGCAAGACCCGGCGGCCGCGATGCCGCCCCTGGACTCGGTTCCCGCCGCGCTTCGGCGCCCGGTGACGTTTGAGTGGATCGGTCCGATCGAAACCCTGGCGGGGTATCTGGCGCGGCGGGCCGGTTACCGCTTCCTGGCCGCCGGGCCTACGCCGGCGCGCCCGCTCATCGTCGCCGTCGAGGCCGAGGGGGAGCCGCTGATCGCGGTCCTGCGCGACGCCGGGCTGCGGGCCGGCGGAGCCGCGACGCTCATCGTGGACGCGCGGCCGAAGACCGTATTCCTCGACTGGGCCGCGTCCGCGCGGCCGGTGGCGGGGGAGGACGGCTGATGCGGTGCCGCCCCCTCGCGAGCCTATCGCTGGCCATGGCCAGCCTGGTCTTTGTCATCCCGCCGGCGGGTGCGGCGGAAGCGCCGCCCGATCTCGAGAGTCTCCAGGCCTTCGCCCCCGCGGCGGCGGAAACGACGGCGGTATTCGCCGCGGAGAAACGCGGCGCGGCCGTGCGCCTGGCGGCGCTCGGGTTCGGCGCGCGCGCCGGCCTCGTCCGGCGGAGCTGGGAGATCGCCGCGCTGCTGGAGCGCCACGGCGCGCGACTCTCCGCCATCTACCGCTTCCGGGACCTGATGCTCGAAGATGGCGGCTTCACGGTGCTGCCGCCGGTGGTCGCCGAAACCCGCCGGGCCTACCGGCTGGACGGCGCCGGCGTGCGCGCCGCGAGCGCGGAGCGGGTGCTTCGGATCGTCGAGCCGGCACGGATCGTGAGCGCGCCGCCTGATTGGCGCGACTGGCTGCGCCGGTCCTGGCCCGACGCCGCGCCGCCCGCCGCCGTTCTTTTCCCGCGCGGCGCAGAGGAAACCAAACGTTGGCGGCGCCTGCTGGCCGAAGGGTGGGCGCGCGGGGCCGCGCTCGCCGACGACATATTCGCCGCCGACCTCGACCGGCTGAACCGGACCTTCGAGGGGGTCGTGCGCTGGCACCGCCTGCATCGCGCGGGCATGGTCACGGCGCCCGGGATCGAGACCGCGCGCACCGGCGTCTCCGGCCACGAGCGGCTGATGCGGATTGGCGCGGCCTCGGCCGAGCACGCCCGGCCCGCCCGCTTCGAACTCGACGCCAGGCGCTGGGCGGCTCCCCTCGGCGAGAACGCCCCGTGAGCGCGGCCGCGAACGACTGGTGGCCCGAGGCGGCGCACGGCTTTCCGGCCGAGCGGCTCGATGCGTTTCTGCTGTGGGCCGCGGCGCGCGGCGCCTCGGACATCGCCTTCCAGACCGGCGCTCCCGCCTTTGTCGAGGTCGACGGCAGGCTGGCGCGGGCCACCGCCGCGTCCCTCGACGGCGTCGCCATGGGCCGCCTTTGCGAACGGCTCTACGACGCCACCGGCGAGGGCATCCTGCGCGCCGGACGCGCCATCGACTGTTCTCACGCGGTGGCACTGCGGCGCGGCGTCTTCCAACGCTTCCGCTGCAACCTCGCCCCGGTCCAGGCCGCGGGCGGCTTCGCCATCAACATCACGCTCCGGGTGCTGCCCGGCGCGCCGCCCACCTTCGAGGCGCTCGGGGTCGAGGACCCGATCGTGGAGGCCTGGGACCTGTGCCGCGGCCTGATCCTGGTTACCGGCGTGCCGGGCTCCGGAAAATCCACCCTGCTTGCCGCCGGCGTCCGCCGGCTGCTGGAGCGCGGCGCCGGGCGCATCCAGTCCTACGAGGCGCCGATCGAATACGTCTTCGACGGCATCGCCGGCGACGCCGCCCTGATGTCGTCCTCCGAGGTCCCGCGTCATTTTCCGAGCTTCGCCGATGGCCTGCGCTCGTCGCTCCGCAATCGCCTCGTGCAGCCCAAAAATAGCGCCATCAAGGCTGAGACCATACTTCTTTGCAAGTTTCTCGAGTGATTCGTTGAGATCTGACATCTCGTCGAGGCTTGTGCAAGCAGATATTTCATCGTCTACACCAGATTCGCAATACTCCTTTAGCATGTTGCTGAAATGATGTTCGTCAGACTCGGTCCAATTTAGGGCGTTATTCGGAAACTCAATCATCTCTAGCCAGTCGCTGGCGCCCGCACGATTGAGTTCCCTCATCATGCTATCGGAAAGCGTCCTGTATGCTTCACGACCGCCGTGAGAAAGGAACCAGGTATTCTCACCAATCGTTTCCAAGAGTTTAGAGGCGGCCCCGAATTCCGGGAACCTGTGGTACCAGCTCGCCCCCAATCCCGCAGAGGCCTGCACAGCTAACCCTGCAAACTGGGGCGACTGATGCGCGGTCGCTATCTCGATAAGAAATTCAATGCGGCCTTCAGTTCTCATGTCGATATAGTATCCGCGCCGCGAGCCATCAGGCATATTCTCCCACCGGAGTGACGGACCTAGTAACAGGCGGGTCAGCACGTCGAACAACAAACCTTCCTTTTCGTTGAGGAAGTTAGCGAGCACGTTTCCATGTTCAGATTGCGCTAGCTTCCATAAAGAGACTACCTGGTGGAAGCGGACTGCTGACGCAAGCAAGTCTTCAGCCGTATCGAGATCGTTTATGACGACCTCCGCAACAAACTCACGAACGGAGGGATTCAGGAAGCGTGCACTGTTTCTGCTGTACGTGAGGAAACCCCCATCCAGTTCCAGCAGAGCCCTGCGAAACTCACCTGGAACGATGTGTTCGTTGTACTTTGCAGCGCAGTGGTGGCGAAGAGCGATGAATACTGGCTCAAGATCGATCGTTTCAACGTCTTGTCCAATCATATACAGAGCCAACAGCACGTGCCGGGCGGCAGCCGAAATCTGATTGTTATAGGCGTGAGACCAAATGGAGTCGGGAGAAGTTAGTAGTCCCAAAACATGCGCTCGATAGCTATTCGGCGGGACATTCTTCAGGCGCGTGTACGTGGATAGCCACTCGATGAGACGCGGGTTGAAATGCTCATGCTTGATGATGTCGAGAAAGAACTGATCCTCCAGCATCGCATCCCTGTAAGCCTGCGGTAGGTCGCTGAAATACAGGTGATTGTAACGGATACGAGCTTTCTGGCCATAGGAATAGTCCCCCATCTCGATGACGCACCGGCGCTGGAACAATAGACTGTGGTCCAACCTTTCGGATATCTGAAGAGCATTGCGGAGAATGTGCTCGCGCGTCGTGAGGATGAAGCGTCCATGCTCCGAGTGCTGAATCATTTCCACGAAGTTGACAATGGTGACATCTTGGTTGCGGCCAAGATACTCCTTACGGTCACCGAGGAACGTCTGACCGAGAAAATCGTCGTAGTAAAAGACCTGCTTCACCCCGGATCTGAAGAATTTTCTGCCTTCGGCGATGTCTCCCTGGATGACAACTGGCTGATAACCCTGCTCCAGATGGGCATAAAGCAGCAACTCGGCGAGGGTCGTCTTCCCGATACCCGGCATCCCTGAAATCACCACAACACGGGTTTCGTCAAGCAGATCCCTGGCCCGAGGAAATGCGTCGTTCTGGAGGAACCGCGATAGCTTGCGTTGAATCCGTTCAACCGAAAAATCGGTGTGGCATTGCTCTGCGTTATGAAGAACGCGCTCCAGAACGACCGTACTGGTGAGCCAGAGCTTGAAGTTTGATTTCTCAACGCTTGGATGCCGTTTGAGCAGACCTTCAAGATCATGGGCCCCGAGAACGTCACCTGTACTCTTTATGAAGGGCTGCATGGCTACAACGATCTCGTCTTTGTTCGCGGGCGTCAGTCCATTGGAAGTCACCACGACATAACGCGCTGGGCAAAGCCCAACTAACTTAGGAAGTTCGACGTTGCACAGAGGTGAGAGAAGCTTCCTGTAGCCGGATGCCGCATAATGCTTGCACTGCACGATAGTTGCGCCGCCGTGTGTCGGCGCATAGCGCAGGTCGATTCCGCTGTCGCGTCCGGTCGTGAGTGCCTCAATGGCCACATTCCATTCCGCTTGAAGAAGATCGCGGACCAGCTCCTCGAAGTCCTGGGGCGAGAGGGATGTGAAGGCGTGTGGTGACATCTAGTTCCTTATTGAAGTGCATTTCTTGGTTCGATTAGAGCGCGAATCGGAGCACTTCCTTCCGGAGGTCGCGCGGCCACAGAGCCGACAAGCGAGACCGTTGGCTCTTGCCTTTACTTCAGCCATGCTGCCCTCACGGCATCGGCGGCGCAGCAGGCTCTGGTTCGCTTCTTCGATGCCGCCGACGGAGAGGCCGCTCTCGTTCTCTTTACCGAGCCAGTTCTCCCGGCGCCGGTGCCACTCGTCCTCGTCGAACTCGTCCGTGTTGTTATCCTATCCGATCATCATTTGCGCGTTGTCCCCGCCGGTCGTGCCAGCTTGCGAGGCCGAATCAACGTAAGAGCAGATGCATACAGACCCACGATGGCGGCTGGCAAGCCTGCATACCGCGCGGTCTCCGATCGTGACAATCATGCATTGCAGTCCGGATTGTCCGGCGATCAGGCAGCCGGCGGCGCCCGTTCCACCATCTTCTCCGGCACCATGCGTGAGATGTCGCGGCGGATTTGCTCGATCACTTCCCCGCGTCTGGCGGCGACCATGTCGCGTACAATTGCTTGCGCTGTCAACAGACAGGACCGCGCCACGCGGATCCCAATTTGGGTCCGCCGCCATTCCCCGCCCTCGATGGTCTGCAAGGTGGTGTCCATCATCAGGCGGTTCGGCGAGATTCCGCGCCGGTTGGCAACCTGTTCGATGACCCCCAACGGTCTTCCCAATTTCTTATAAGGCTTCTCCCTTTGCTTCCGGTCACACGAGATGTTGATCGTCTTTCTACGTTCCAGGCACGGTTTTCGGACCGTGCCGGGCGATGTGCGGGAGCTTTTGGACTTGGGGAAGTTGGTTTCGATTGCTGTCAGGCAGGCTGGAGGACCGGTATTCGGCTCCAATTGAGGCGGATCGGAGGGCGGACGGTGGCTGGCGCCCGGCCTGCCAGGATCAGACGCGTTGTCCGACGGTGTCGCGGTAGTCGGCGGGTCGGAGGCGCGCGCCGATGCCGAGCAGGGTGTCGAAGGCCGTGGCGCCGAGGTCCCGGCAACGAAGGCATGAAGGCTGCGCGCGGAGAAATCCCCGATCGGCGCCAGCCGGATGCGACGTGGCTCGCCCTCGGGCGATAGCTCGACCGCGCCGGCAATGCGCATCTTGCCTTGCCGGCTGCGACCTTGCCCGCCTGTAGTCGGGTCTTTTACGGTGCGGAACGGTAGGGTGGCCTCATCGATCTCGACCAGGTCCTCAAGCAGGCTGCGATCCGGATCGACCATGGCGCGGCGCAGCTTGTGCAGCAGGAGCCAGGCACTCTTGTAACTGCCGAGCCCGAGCTGGGCCTGGAATTGCAGGGCGGAGATACCGTTCGAGTGGCTGGTCACGATGTGAACGGCCATCAACCAGGTCTTCAGGGGCAAGTGGCTGCGGTGCATGATCGTGCCCGCGGTCACCGAAGTCTCCTTCCCGCAGGCCGCACATTCCCAGCTCGCCCGGCGACGCTTCAGTTCCCAGCCCCTGTCATGGCCGCAGGCGGGGCAGACGAAGCCGTCGGGCCAGCGCTTGGTTGCGAGATGCCGAGCGCGGGAGGCTTCATCGGGAAAGCGCGCCTCGAAGGCGGCGCGGGACATCGGGCGGTCGTACTTCCAGCGGCTGGGCATGGCTCTAGACATCTCCTGCCCACAAGTGTCAAGGTGATCCCAGCGCAGGTTCAGGATCTCGCCCTTGCGGCACCCGGTCAGCAGCAGGAGGCGGATCGCCGCAACCGCGTGGACCGATACCCCCTTGCGCGTCTCCGCATGGAAGCACGACATACGCGTCGTTCCGCGTCTGCCTGTCTCTCCGAAGTCGCCAGGATCTATAAGTCTTCCGTCAGAGCACGTAACATTTCAGACTGGAACGCGACCGCAACAACGGTGCCATGACCTCATTCGACATGTCCCCAAGACGCTTCGATTTGCTTGCGGAACTAGCGCGGTTCGGCGCTGAGCATCGCGTTTCCCTGCGTGACCCGGATACCCTTCGAGTATTCACTTCGTCGGTAAGAAGGACCTTAGACGACGCCCTTGCAAATCCGGCGCTTCTCCGTGGCCAGAGAACCGAAGCCATGTTTGAAGCTATGCTGATAAGCTTGGGAGACTTCTCCGTACTCAAGGCAGAAGACCAAGGGCGAGTGTATCCTAGGACGGGTTTCCGCGTACCCGATTTTCGCGTGGTACTTACCGATCGAACTCAATGGTTGATTGAAGTTAAGAACGTCTATGAAGAGGATGCGTCGAAAACAATTCGTCGCCTCATGAACAAGGAATACAGGGAAGAGCTGGAAAACTATGCCTCAGCCACAGCCGCTGAATTGAAACTTGCAGTGTTTTGGGCTCGATGGGGGATATGGACTCTGGTTTCCCCCGCACGGTTTGTGAACGACAATGGAAACCTAGACCTCAATATGGTGCACGCCATGGAGGAGAATGAACTGGTGAGATTGGGCGATCGGACCGTTGGAACACGGCCACCGCTTAGAATTCTCTTCACAGCAGACCCGGAAAAAACAAGCCCGATTGCACCGGACGGAAAAGTAAAGTTCACAATTGGTAATGCTCAGATCTTTTGTGGCCAAGAAGAACTGGTGGATGCGGTTGAGAGGCAGATTGCCTGGATCTTCATGCACTATGGCCGTTGGGAAGAGGCTGAACCCGTGCCTATACGGGAAGGCAATTTACTTAAGGGAATTGAATTCCGATGGGAACCGCCTGTTGAATCTGACCAAGGTTTCGCAATGGTCGGGGCACTTAGCGAGATATTTTCGCGCTATTATGCCAAAAAGACCCTCGAACACAGGGAGGTTGCACAACTGTTTGCGGAAGCGCGTCCAGACTGGTTTGCCCCATTTGTCAAAGGGGAGCAGATCAGCGATGCGTTACCACTTTGGATTTTCTCCATTTGTCCGAAATCTAGTGATTGAAGTGAGTAGCTCGCGAACGCGGGATGCACGCGATTTTTGAACCCGAATTACCGGCCCCGTCCCCTTGCTCGTGAATCCGCTCTGCGCTCTCACGGTGTCTTGACTCTACCCGCTCCACGGTCGCGACCTACTCCACGGTCCCCACAACACCTTTCTCCAGCCTAGTTCGTCGCTGCCGGTGCAAACAGGTGGTGAATCACGAACCGCTCCTCCGCCACGCCGCGCCGATGCCGCGTCTCGCGAGCGTCTTCGACCTCCGACAGCACCGCAGATCGGAGCAGCAGCCCCGGGCTCTCCATTCCGAGTTCCACCCGCCGAGCGGCTACCGCCGACGACACGCGCGCGATCGCATCGGCAATGTCGCCATCCAGCACATATCCAAGCATTCCGCCTTCCAACACTTCGGACGCATACCGTCCTGCGATGAAACGCATCATTCCATGTACCACGTACTCGGTGGCCAACCCCCTTTTTGTCCCTTCCTTGATCACGTTCAGCCTCTTGCACTCGAGACAGAAGTACACCTGCTCCGTCGGGAGAAGCGGAGAGAACACGATGTCCATCCGCCCCTGCTCTGCGTCCGCCGAAGTGCCCAGTTCCACCATCTGAATGTCTATCCTGATTGGCAACTCCGCCGCAGTGCGGCTGCCCCTAAGGCGCCGGCAAAGCTCGTCCGTCGTCGGGTCCTCCAGCGCATCCGGCTCCAGCGTCGGCATCGTCTGCCAAGTCGACCGAACAAGTCGCAGGATCTGCGGCACCAGCGACGCGATCAGATCGAGCCAATCGTCTGGCACTCCATACGACTTCATCCGGCCCCCGACTACCGTGTCTTCGAGAACAACAGCGTGGTTGCCAGCGCGTCGGCGTCGTTTAGTGCGGCCGTCGCCGTCCAGTGAACGCGCGCAGCCGGCTTAAGTAGGTATAGCTTGTCTCCCTCAAAGACCATCACTTCGCGCAGCGCACTCAAGCTGCCGACGTCCACTGCCAGCGCGTCGCGTATCCTTCGGAGAACTCGTACCAGGTCCTGCCCGACACGAGGCGACCCCTTCCCCTCGTCGAGTCGAGCCTTCTGCAGGACTGCAACACCCACGCCCAAGGATCCCGAGATCGTACAGTTCCCCCGTACCGTGTTGCCCGACGGTGCCGCCCACTGGTTCAACGTCGCGCACAGCCGGTCCACGTAGCTTGTCGCTTGAGCTGAGGAACCGGTCGCCAGGCTTGGCGCCGTCCTCTGCTCCGGTCGCGGTTGAGCCGACGGTGCTACGACGCCGACGGTGTCCGCAATCAGCACCTCGTCTGATGAATGGATGCCGAAGTACGCGTTCACCAGCGGTTCGATCCGTACGCTCGCCGCTGCGATGGTGTGCTCCCTGCTGAGAAAATTCTTCTCCGCCTCGTCGTAGGAGGCTTCCACGATCTCGCGCACTTCTTCCACGAGGCACATTCCCTGCCGCGAATCGTCCAACTGCTCCGGCAGCGGAAACGGTACGCGAAGCACTTCATCGACATGCACTTCCGGCCGGTACACCCCCCAGTTCGACGACGTGTGGAACGTGAAGTAGCGAGCGAGCTTACTGCGCAGATAACACGCGAGGAATATCAGCAGCTCGCGATCCTTGTCCGGCCCGTGAATTCCTCTCACTGCATGCTGGAAACTCACGTCAAAGTCGGCGAAGGCAATCCGCTTGAAACCCTTTGTTACCAAGACGTGCGGAGCCGTGAATATCCCGGTGTAGGGGCTCCGCCGTGCCATGAACACGCTCGAAGGCAACATGCTGCAGTCGTCCGGCCGCAAGAACAGGTCAATTTCCGGGCTACGCGCTTCGATGAAACGACGAGACGGTAGCGCCAACCGCTTCGCTCGGCTCGCGTCGTCACTGTCTCCCAACGGCTGGAATCCTTCTCCCATCACCCATCGCTTCGAACCGCCGCTCTCCTTTGGACGCCCTACGTGGTCGCGCAGGCGCGGCAGCATCTTCAGTCGGTCCAGCAACCTCTGGTCCCTTCGCGTAGCCCAGAAATGCCGGTTCCACACCTGCGGCGCGTCCAGAGTTTCCAGATCGCTGATAACATCGGTGACGGCGAGCGCCGTCCGGTCCGCCGGACCCACCGAAACGACATCTACCTTCGTCGTCGCCCAGCTCACCTTCGGTGCCCAGTACTCCACCACGCCCTTTCTCCGATCGGGCGGACAATTCCGGTACCGCACGACGATCGCCGGATGGATAGCATCCCGAAAGAGGAAAAACCTCAGATCAGTCAGGTTCAAGATGCGTTCGACCCGATGCTCCTCGAACCACGCTCGTTGAAACTCCAGCGCCTTTTTCCCGTGATTGAACAACGTGCCGTGCGGCAGCACGAAGCAAACGGGCGCATCCGCTCGCGCGTGCTCCACTGCCTTCCACACGAATGCCGTCGCGATCTGCCAGCCCGGCATGACCTTTGCGCCATTCGCACACCATCGTGCTGCGAGCGCGTTTTTCCCGACTCTGCCCCATGGCGGATTCCCGACCACGAAATCGAAGTTCTCGTACGAGGATGAATCCACGGCAAAGAAATCCGCACACACGATGTTGCCTTGCCGCTCGTCCTGACCCTGCGCACCCTGCTCTGGCTCGACCACCAGACGCGGCAGGTCGGGTCCGCTCCCCTGCAATCCCTGAATGTCGCGCGGACTCAGTTGATCCAGATAGGCCAGGTACAGGCTGAACGCCGCGATGCGACAAGCCACCCGACTCTTTTCAACCCCGTAAACGCTGTCCCGAAGCAATCCGATCAGCGCCTCCGCCCGACGCTCGTTTGGAGCCTGAGGATGAGACTGCGCCCACTCCCACGCCAAACGGTTGAAGAAACCCACCAGGAAGATCCCCGAACCGCAGGCCGGGTCCAAGAATCTCTTCCCGATCAGCTCCCGCTCGCCTTCGAGCGCCGTGTCCAGCACCATCTCCGCCAGGAAGCGCGCGGTATAGAACGCCCCTTCCCGCTTTCCGTCCCCCTCCAGGAACCGTTCGTAGATCGCGCTGATCGTCTCTACGGGGATGTAGCCGAAATCATACGGCCAGAAACGTCCTTGATGCGTCCACACGTCCGTGCCGTGAAAGAACTCGTAGAGCGTTAGGACATCCGTTTCCCGTACAAGCCGCTCTTCTTCGTCGAGGTTGTCGCTAAACAGGTCGCCGTTGAAGTCCTCCCCGAGCCGACGAAACAGCTTGTAGAGCGCCGCTTTGGCCGATCCTAACGGTCGGATGCCCAGCACGTCGCGGAGATGGGCGCAATCCTCTATCCCCAGATCGACCAGGTATTTGTCGCCGATCACCTCGCGGTCGAACAGGTAGCATGCGAAGACCAACCTGCACAGAAGCGCGTCGAGTCGGTCCTTCGCCTCCTCCCCCTCGACATCGTCCCGGAGGACTTCGCGCGCATTGCTGAGATTGCCGAGCAGGTCCCTGTCAACGCGGCTGTCCGCGTCGAACGACGCTTCGTGCTCGCGGAAGTACGCTCCGCTCTCTACCGCTATCAGGAAACGCTCTAGCTCATCCGCCGCCCGCTCCAGCGTGTCGACCAAGCAGCGCGGCCTGTCCGCGCTCCCGTCCGTTGGCTCCGGTCGCGACATCCCCGAATAGACGTGCACGCGTTCCGGCGACACGAGGACGAGGATAGGCGCCGTCCCGTGATTCCAAAACCTGCGGTGCAACCCCAAAGCTTCATCAAGCTCAATCTCATCGACTTCCTTGAAGTACACGAGTGGCGTCTGCTCCGAACAGAACATGCCGTCCAACTCCAGAAGCTCGAATGCCTGTTCGAGTCCGTGCGCGTACCGTCCTTCCCGCGCCAGTTCGTCCTTGTTGGCGACGAAGCCTGGGTAGGCGCCGTTCTCGACGCCGAATTCCCGTTGCCAAGGAGCGGCGCTGGCCGTGCTCATGCTTCGCTTCGGAAACGCCGTCGCGACTCCAGCGTCCCCGTCAGTTCGTAAGCCCAGCCGTTACTCCCCCTTACCGACTTGATCCCGTATCCCTGCCGTCGCAAGAACACGATGTCTCGGGATACGGTCGGCAACGACACGCCTAGCTCTTTCGCTATATCGGGACAGGAAAAACACCCGTGGCCGATAAGCGCCAAAAGCGCTTCGTGGCGTTTGGCGATCGCCATAGTGCGTTCGTAGCGCAAGGGTTGCCTCCCTAGATCCCTATCCAATCATGATAGACTTTACCTCTGCGATCAAGGTTCCTATGCCGCCGGCCCAGGAGCCAGCGATTCATCCTGCCCCGCGGCCCTAAGGGCCGCTCCCCGGTCGCCCACCCCCTGCACCCCCTGCACTCTGTACCTAATCACGGCACGTCCAGTGCAGCGGAATTGCCTTGTCGTTGAGATCTCGTGCAAAGACTCAGGCCGGGGAGATACGACGCGCCTAGTGGGGGCTCCACCGCCCGCGCGGCCGCCGCCCCGGTGCGAAGGCGCCCCCGGTCGAGCGCCTCCCCGTCGAGCCGAACGGGCCGCGCGGTGAAGCCCCTGCCGCACTCCGCCATCACCGCGGCCTCCACGGTCCAGTTCCCGCGACTGCACTTCCCTTCGCGGTACACTCGACACGCACACAATCCACCGCTTCCCGTCAACGCCTGAACGCCGGCAGGGAGGAAACGCTGATGAACAAGTCGCAGCTTGGCGCGCGCGTCGCCGATGCCGCATCGATGTCAAGAACCGGAGCCCACGCCGCCGTGCGCGCCGTCTTCGCCGCCATCGCCGATGCCCTGGCCGCGGGAGAACGCGTCGCCATCGCAGGGTTCGGCACGTTCAGCACCAGGCAACGCGCGCCACGCACCGGCCGCAGCCCCCGCACGGGGGAGAGCATCGCGATCGCCGCATCGCGCACCCCCGCGTTCAAAGGCCGGCAAGGAATTGCGCGAAGCCGTCAACCGGTAGCGACCGCAACGACAACAACCCTGAGCGCCCCGCGGCGGTGAGTACGACGGGCACTGTCGTTCCCTGCGAAGCCCTGTGCCCGCCACGTCACACGCCAGGGCCCGCGCATTGCTACCCGCGGTCCCTGCGACCTTCGGCGTCCGCGATCCGCCGCCCCGTCTCGTCGAATTCGCGCAGCGTCCCATCGGGAACCGTGCTTCCCGGAACGTAGAGCGGGACCCGACGCTCACTCGACGTCGCCTAACCACCTGGTCCCTCGGCTATTTCTCTGCATCGGCGATTTCTGCGTGCCACTCCTGCAACTTTCGGAGTGATTTGGTCGTCATCGGTCCAATCGTCTCCGAATCTGTTCCGTATGTCGATGGCAAACGAAAACTGGACATTTCTGGCAATCGAAAATTGAATACTTTGGGCGTGGGGGCGTACCCCCAAGCGGGTGTTGGGCTCGGTGGAGCTGTGGGTAACTGGCTTGGCGACGCGACCGCCGACGAGTCTGGCGGCGACAAGCCAGTTATCCACAGCGGGCGGGCGGCACGGTTGCCGTTTTGGCCGGCGACCACTACGCGGCCCTCTTGCGGCGCCGATCCGAGCCGGCCTGCAGCAGGTTCTGATGATCGCGCATCCTGTAACTGTTCCCGCGGATGTTGACGATATGGCAATGGTGGACCAGACGGTCGATGAGAGCGGCCGCCATCACTTCGTCGCCGAGCACGCCGCCCCAGTCCTCGAAGCCCTTGTTCGACGTCAGAACCGTCGACGCCTTCTCGTGCCGGGCGTTGATGAGCTGGAAGAAGAGCACGGCGCCGTCCTGGTTGACCGGGAGGTAGCCGATCTCGTCGACCACCAGGAGCGCGGGATGGGTGAGCACGCGCAGCCTGCGCGACAGGTTGCCGGCGGCCTTGGCCTCGGCGAGGGACTCGATCAGCCCCGCGAGCGTGCCGTAATAGACGCGGCGTCCGGACTGCGCCGCAGCGATGGCCAGGCTTATGGCCAGGTGAGTCTTGCCCACGCCGGGTGGGCCGAGCAGGATCACGTTCTCGCGTCGATCGAGGAAGCCGAGCTCGTGCAGGCTCTCGATCTGCTCGCGCTTGATGCTGGGCTGGAAGGCGAAGTCGAACTGCTCCAGCGTCTTGACCGCGGGCAGCCGCGACGAGCGCATCGCGGTCTGGAGTCGGCGGTTGTTGCGCAGCACGATCTGGGCGTTCAGGAGCTGCTCGATGGCCTCGGCCGCCGAGATCGTGCCGCCGTCGGCCTCCGAGAGGATGCCGTCCACGGCCTCCAGCGCGCCGGGCATCTTCAGGTCTGCCAGCATCGCCCGCAGCCGGTCGCGCCGTGTCGGCGCCGGGGCCTTCATTGCAGCGCCTCCGCATAGACCTTGAGCGGTCGCCGCTCGACCTCCACGGTTGCCGCAAGGCGCCGCGGCGCTGGCTCCGGGGCCTGGCGGATGCCGAGGCGCCGGTAGGGGCAGTTGGCCAGGGGGAGAAGCACCGCCCGCTCGTCACGCTCGAAGCGCTCGACAGGGGGCTCTCCGATCGTGGCGTGCCGGCGAACGTTGGCCGTGCCCTCCAGCCAGCGCGCGGCCTGCTCGTTGAGATCGTTGTCGTTCGCGAACTCCCGCCCGTAGAAGAAGCTCTCGCGGATGTAGCGGATCGGGCGTTCGACCTTACCCTTGGTCCGGGCCCGGTAGGGACGGCAGGAGCGGGGAAGGAACCCCCAGTGCGCGGCAAAGCGCAGGAACTCCGTGTTGAGCACCAGGCCGCCGCCGGCGGCGCGGTCATCGGACAGCACGACGGCGCGCATCTGGTCGAACAGCAGCTCGTCGGGAACTCCGCCGAACGTCTCGAAGGCGCTCTCCAGCCCTTCCATCAGGATCGGCATCGTCTGACGCGGGAAGAAGCGCAGCCAAAGCAGCCGGGAGTAGCCGAGCACGACCACCAGCGCATGGCGCCGGCCCCAGGGAAGCGTGAACGTGCCGAAGTCCACCTGGCCCTGCCGGCCCGCCGGCGTCTCGAACCGGACCACCGGCTCGACCGGCTCGCACGGCCGGGCAACCCGCACGTAGTTCCGCACGCTCTCGTAGCAGCCCGGATAGCCCGCGGCGCGGACCTCGTCGAACAGCCGCTTCGCCGACAGCTTCGGAAACTCCTCGAGGCGCGCGTCGATGATCGCCTTGTAGGGATCCAGTTTGTGAGCCACCGGAGGGCGCGGCGAATACCCCCTCGGACCGGCGAGCAGATCCCGCTCCAGTTGGCCCGACTTCACCCAATGGTGGATCGTCGTGCGACTCACCCCGAAGCGACTCGCCAGCTCCGCCTTCGAGACGCCCTGGTCGAGATAGTGCTTGAGCAACATCCTGGTCTCCCATCCGTGCATCCGCACCCCGCATCCAGCTCTGTTGGAAAAGCCCACAGAGCGGGACGGGAACGCCGGAATCGACAAGCCAAAACTGTTCAGTTTTGGCTTGCCACGCCAGTTCCGTCTGAGATCATCCGAATCACCGACATCGATAATCTCGACATGGCTGAAGCGCCGCATTGGTGTGCGTTTCCAACCATCTAGCAGCAGTTCCTTGGCCTTGTAGTCGGTCACTGGCCCCGAGTATCCGAAGATCGTGAGGTGGAAGGCTGATTTCAGGCGTTCCGTTACGAACGCCCAGTCCCGCGCAATGATCCCGTCTCTCGCGTAGTCCTTGTCGGCATGGGGAAATATGATCGAGCTTTCCGGCAGCGCCTTCCTGCATATCGGGCAGCGTTCTCCCGGCTGACCGAGAATGTCGTGTTCAGCACAGCTCGCATATCGAACGCAGCCGTGCAGGAACCGTATGTCCGGCAATCCCGAAACCGCCCGATTTCTCGCATGAGCGAGTAAGAGAAACGGGTCCCAGTTAAAGGTTGCAATCACGTCCTTTTGCCGCAACCCGAGTACAAGATTGTCATAGATTGTAGGGTGGTCGGGCAGCGCGAGGCTTGAGAAATAGTCGAGCAGCATGGCCTCGATCTCATCGAGACGGGCACGTTGCGTTTCACTCTCGCGTAGTTGCGTGAACTGGGATTCGAAGCCGGTCCCCGTGAGATCTGCCTCCTCAACGAGGTTCCGCCACGGATCACCCAACACCTCGGGGAGTTCGTTCATGAGGGGTACCAAGCGCTCCTTGGCGTCTCCCCCTTCAAACGCCGCCTTGCTTGCGCCTGCGCCCAGAATAACTACATGCGGTTCAGCCCGATCAGGCGACTTGACGAGGTCCTCGCGGCTCAAGAACGGCCTCATCCCCCCTACGTCCTCAGCAACAATCGAACGTCATTGCACGTGCCCGTGGCTCTCGCGGTCCTCGCCGGCCTCTCATGGGTCCCATATCCGCCCATGTCAGATCGGGGAAGCAAGGCCATTCCAGGTTCGTCACCGTTTGATTCAGACGGCCGATCAGCTCCTCGCGGATTACCTCATCGAACCCACTTTCGTAGCGCAGGGCGGCTCGGTACTGCCTGTCTACATTTGTCTTCGATGGCACGAATGCACCTTTCTTCCAGTATCGCCTGCGGGCGTTGAATGGTCGTTGCACGCCAGAGGCGGTGCAAGAGCGCGTCCTATACATGCTCGGAGAGGCCGTCGAGACGCCGTGAGGCGATGTCATTGTTCTGCTGCCGCATGGCGAGGTCCAGTCCCGAGTTGCATGTGGGTGTGTCTGGTCGCGCGTTCGGGAACCGCGCGCCTGTGACCTGCAGCGCGGTCGGCTCGCGGCCAATGCAGAGCGGACCTGTTTGAGCGCCGCAGTGGAAAGCATCCGGGTTTGCGGAGTTCAAATTCTGGGCGTGTCTCTTGCAATGTCGGAAACTTGGTGACGCAGTTCGTAGATTCTGATTTGCAATGCGTTCCGCTCCTCACCGGTCATGTGGCGAAAGGGCCAACAGTCGTCCGCAATCAGAGCGAGTATGTCCAGTACGTCGAGGAGCGTGTCCTTGATGAGCTGCACTTCGATGCTCCAGCCTCGCGGGCTGAAGTGGGTGAAGCTGTTTCGCAGACCGTGCAGTCTCTCGAACGACTGTTGTTGCTGGCTGGTGATGTCGAGAATCCGGCCGCAACCAGATTCGATACGCGCCGAGCGCAAGCTAAGCCTTCTGAACAGCTCCTTGGCGTCTGCCACGCGATCGACTGGCGGCTGATCGCACCCAATTCTGGGTCGTCTCACCGGGACGCCGGGATCATCGGGAGAATTCTCAACCCAATCGATCTCTCCGCGTCTGCCCCTATCGTGCCAGTCATGCCATTTGCTCGCCGATGTCGAGGTCAGTTCGCCGAGTTGCGCGGTCCCTGAGAGGTGACAGACCATCGCACCCAGGAGCGCGCTATGGAGCGAGAGAATGACCCACTTCCAGGCCCAATCCGATCGCGTGGTCTCGGCGAGGCAGTTTGCGCAATGTTCGAGAGACGCCCGCCATCTCTACGAAGATATCTACTGCGCCCGCGGCCAGGCCGAGAACCTCATCAAGCTGCACAAGGGCCAGCTCGCGTCGGACCGCACCTCCTGCCAGAGCCCGCTCGCCAACCAGTTCCGCCTCGTCCTGCACACCGCGGCCTACTGGCTGATGCTCGCCCTCCGCGATGCCGTGCCCCGCAGGATGCCGCTCGCCTGGGCCGAGTTCGCGACCCTCAGGGCGCGCCTGCTCAAGATCGGCGCCCGCGTCGTCGAGAGGGCCGCCCGCATCCGCATCCACTTCGCTTCGGCCTGTCCGGACGCCGCCCTGTTCCGCCTGCTGGCGGGGCGCCTCGCGGCCTCGGGCCCCTGATCGCCGGGGCGCCGTGCCCCGAGAACCCGAGCCCGTTCAACCCCAAACCCAGACACCGCCAACCTCAAATACCGACGCCCCAAGGCGCCGAACACAAAGCCATGCGCGCATAAAATCAACCGATAAACTCCGCCTCCGATGAATAGGTCAGGCTAGTCAGGGGCTGGCTTGAACCGTGGCTGCGCCCTCCCTTCGCTCAACATGGGTTGAATTTCTTGCTCGCCTGCACCCGGTGCGACAAGTGCATCGAGGCCTGCATCGTCGATCCCAAGGCGGTCGCGGTCTCCGCCCTCGTCCCCGACGAAGAGGACCAGGCGGCGGCTCGGACTCAGAACTCGATGATCTGACCGCGCGCGAGTTGCCGCGGCTGGCTGCGCCAAGATCGCGCGCCGACCTCGCGCATGATCGTCTCGTGGGTGCTGGGCTTCATGTGGGTGAGCAGGATTTCGGCCGGCCGTTCGAGCTTTTCGAGCTCTTCGGCCAACAGCTTCGGGCACAGATGACCGGACGCCTCGGCGATCCACTGCTGCTCGTCGCCGTACGAGGTCTCGACGATCAGGTGTTTGAGGTTTCCGATTTTGTTGACCGCGCGCCACAGCGAATCGCACGGGCCGGTATCGCCGCTGAACACCAGGCTCGCCCGGCCGCTGTCCAAGTGGTAGCCCACCGCCGGAACGGTATGCGCTACGGGCAGCGCGGTGAAGTGGCGGCCCTTCACCTCCATCGCCTCGCCGACCGCCAGCGTGGCGTAGCGCAAGAATGGCCGCTCGGGCGTGGGAATTCGCGTGAAATCCGGCCAGATTTCGTTGTTGAAGACGTGGCGGGCGAGGGCGTCGAGAGTCTCCGTCGTGCCATGCACCACCAGCGGCTCGGCCCGCGCCGCGATCGTTGCATCGATCAACATCGGCAAGAATCCAGTGTGATCGACGTGGGCGTGGGTAAGAAAGACGTCCGTAACCCGCGCGAGTTCGGCCGCCGCCAAATCGCCAACGCCCGTGCCGCAATCGATTACCACGTCGTCATCGACGAGAAACGACGTGGTGCGAAGCTCACCGCCGATCCCGCCGTCGCAACCCAGACATCGAAATCGCATGCCGCGTCTCCGTGAGCGAGGGCCGCGGAAGTAACTACGCGGCGCTCAGGCGGTCGGCATTATGGCATATGGCAGTTTAGCCGCTGACGAGCCTTGCGCGGGCGTCCGCCGGCGCGCTTGAATCGCGGTCCGTTTGCTCTTGGTGGCGGCCGGACCTTTGTTCGTGGACGATGTCGGCGAGGATCGAGAGCGCGATTTCTTCCGGCGTCACCGCCCCGATGTCGGCCCCGGCGGGCGAGCGGATTCGCGCGACCGCCGCCGGGTCCAACCCGTCGTCGAGTAGATCGCGTTTGAGTTGTGCGGCCTTCTTGCGGCTCGCGACGAGGGCGACGTAGGCCGATCCCGTGGCGTCGGCGAAACGAAGCGCCTCGCGGTCTCGCTTCCCCTGTGAGGCGACGACGACAAAACTCGACGTTGGCCGGATGGCCTGTTCCGGATCGAAGCCCGCGATACGGTGGTCGCAATCGGGGAACAGATCCAGGTCTTCGGGCATGGCGGCAACGGTAACGGCGTAGCCGACGCGCTTGCCAAGATCGCACACCGCCCGTGCCACCTGGGACGCGCCGAGGACGATCAGCGACGGGCGCGGCAGCACCGGCTCGACGAAAATCTCGACCGTTCCCCCCGTTGCACAGTGGTTGTCGAAGTCTTCCGTCCGCTTTTCGCCGTCGATCTCGGTGACCGCGCCATCGTTTGGGCGGACCCCGATAAACCGGGCGCGGCCGTCGCTCAGCGTGCGCGACGCGGTCTTCTTCACCGCCCCCAGGGTGCATCCGCCACCGATCCAGCCCATCACGCTGCCGTCGCCGCGAACGACGGCCTTCGCCCCTTCGCGCGCCGAGGCGCCGCCGCTCACATGCACCACCGTCGCGACCGCGAAGGGTTGTCCGTCCCCCTTCATCCGCGCCATGCAATCGATGACGTCTTCGGGTTCCTTGGACACGCACCCTCCGTATGGCGAAGCGCCCGAGCCGCGATCTATTTGTTGAGGCCCAGCTCGTTCAGCGTCTGCCAAACCCGCCACTGCGTGTGCGGCATCGGCATATGGGTCACGCCATGATGCGCGAACGCATCGACGATGGCGTTGGCGAATGCCGGGACGCCGCCGACGTTGGGCGATTCGCCGATGCCTTTGGCGCCGATCGGGTGATGGGGGCTCTCGGTGACGGTGAAGTCCGTCTCCCATTCCGGCGTCTCGACGGCGCTTGGCAGGAAATAGTCCATGAGGCTTGCGCCCAGGACGTTCCCGGTTTCGTCGTAGACGATCTCTTGGCCCAGGGCGATGGCGTAGGCCTCGGCGAGGCCGCCGTGAATCTGGCCCTCGATCACCATGGGGTTGATCCGGGTGCCGCAATCGTCGAGCGCGAAGAAGCGCCGCACCGCTACATCGCCGGTGAAGCGGTCGATATCGACGACGCAGATATAGGCGCCGAAGGGATAGGTGAAGTTGGGTGGATTGTAATAGTCGGTGGTCTCAAGGCCGTGTTCCATGCCGTCGGGGACATTGGAATAAGCGGCCATTGCGATGTCCTTCATGGTCATCGAAACGTCGGTCCCCGGGACCTGGAAGCAGTCGATCTCCCATTCCAGGTCGTTGGCGCTGACCTCCAGCACCTGGGCCGCGATCTTTTGCGCCTTGGCCTTGATCTTGCGCGCGGCGCGCGCCGTGGCGGCGCCGGCGACCGGCGTCGAGCGTGAGCCGTAGGTGCCGAGCCCGTAGGGCGCGGTATCGGTGTCACCTTCCTCGACCGTGATGTTGTCGGACGGGAGCCCGAGTTCGGTCGCGATGATCTGGGCAAACGTGGTTTCGTGGCTTTGACCCGTGGACTTGGTGCCCAGCCGCGCGATCACGCTGCCCGTCGGATGGACCCTGATCTCGCACGAATCGAACATCCCAAGTCCGACGATATCGCAGTTGCGCACCGGGCCGGCGCCGACGATCTCGGTGAAGGTGGAGACGCCGATGCCCATCAATTCGCCGCGCTCGCGTTTCTCCGCCTGCTCCGCGCGCAGGCCGGCGTAGTCGACGGCTTCCATGGCTTTCTTCAGCGCCGTCGGATAGTCGCCCGAATCGTATTCCCAGCCGAGGCACGAGTTGTACGGGAACTGGTCGGGCTGCACGAAGTTGCGGAGCCGGATCTCGGCCTTATCGACGCCGGTTTTCTGGGCCAGGATGTCGATCAAGCGTTCGATCAGGTAGGCCGCCTCGGTGACCCGGAACGAACAGCGGTACGCCACGCCGCCGGGCGCCTTGTTGGTGTAGACGCCGTCGACTTTTACGTGGCCCACGGGGATGTCGTAGCTTCCGGTCACGATATTGAACAGCCCGGCGGGCCACTTCATCGGCTGTGCGTGCGTATTGAAGGCGCCGTGATCGGCGAGCACGTTGACCCGGACCGCCTTGATCTTGCCGTCCTTGTCGGCCGCCAGCTCTCCCGTCATGTAATAGTCGCGGGCGAAGGCGGTGGTGGATAGATTGTCGATCCGGCTCTCGACCCACTTGACCGGATGGCCGGTGACGATCGAGGCCGCCGCCGCGCAGATATAGCCCGGATAGGCGCCGACCTTGTTGCCGAAACCGCCGCCGATATCGGGCGAGACAATGCGGATGTTGCTTTCCGTCAGGCCGGTTATCAGCGAGACCACGGTGCGCACGACGTGGGGCGCCTGGAAGGTGCCATAGACCGTGAGCTTGCCGTTCACCGCGTCCATATCGGCGACGCAACAACACGTCTCCAAGGGCGCCGGGTGGCAGCGCGGATAGGCGATCTCTTCCTTGATGGTGACCGCGGCGGCCTCGAAGGCGGCGTCGGTCGCATCCTTGTCGCCGACCTGCCACTCGAAAATGTGGTTCGGGTGGTGGCGCTTCCCCTGGCCGACCTCGTCGTTTTCCGCGACGTCATCGCGAATCACGGGCGCATCGTCGTCGAGCGCCTAGGGGCGGCAAAGCCTCGTACTCGACCTCGACCTTTTGTACGCCGTCGGTCGCCGCGTAGCGGTCGGTCGCGACGACGAACGCGATTTCCTGATTCTGAAAATGCACCTTCTTGTCGGCCAGGACGGCGGCCATGTCCCCGGCCAAGGTCGGCATCCAATGCAGGCTCAAAGGCTCCAGTTCTTTGGCCGTCACGACGGCAAGAACGCCGGGGACTTTCAGCGCCGCTTCGGTGCCGATTGATTTGAAAGGCTTATCCCTCTGAACCCGGTTTGACGACATGTTGGGTTTGCGGTTGCCATCGGCGGAATGTTCGCTTAATGTTCTGTCATGCCCAGCCGCTGGAAATACGACCGCCCGATGTCCCGCGCCGCCTTCGAGGCGCGCTTTCCCGATGAAGCCTCCTGCGCCCGGCATCTTGCAGCCAAGCGCTGGCCCGACGGCTTCGTCTGCCCCGCCTGCGGCCATGACAGGGGCTGGGAACTGAAGCGTCGCCGGGCGAGCTGGGAATGTGCGGCCTGCGGGAAGGAGACTTCGGTGACCGCGGGCACGATCATGCACCGCAGCCACTTGCCCCTGAAGACCTGGTTCATGGCCGTTCACATCGTGACCAGCCACTCGAACGGTATCTCCGCCCTGCAACTCCAGGCCCAGCTCGGGCTCGGCAGTTACAAGAGTGCCTGGCTCCTGCTGCACAAGCTGCGCCGTGCCATGGTTGATCCGGATCGCAGCCTGCTTGAGGACCTGGTCGAGATCGATGAGGCCACCCTACCGTTCCGCACCGTAAAAGACCCGACCACAGGCGGGCAAGGTCGCAGCCGGCAAGGCAAGATGCGCATTGCTGGCGCGGTCGAGCTATCGCCCGAGGGCGAGCCACGTCGCATCCGGCTGGCGCCGATCGGGGATTTCTCCGCGCGCAGCCTTCATGCCTTCGTTGCCGGGACCTCGGCGCCGGGCGCGCGGGTAATCACCGATGGCTGGAGCGGTTATCCTGGCCTGCCCGACCACGACCACCAGCCCAAGGTCGTCGGTGCAACGCCCGCCCATCTCGTGCTGATCTGGATCCATCGTGTGTTCTCGAACCTGAAGCGCTGGGCGCTCGGAACCTTCCATGGCCTGCGCCGCGCCCATCTGCGCCGCTATCTCGACGAGTTCGTGTTCCGCTGGAACCGCCGCCGCCACACCGCAACGGCCTTCGACACCCTGCTCGGCATCGGCACGCGCCTCCGACCCGCCGACTACCGCGACATCGTCGGACAACGCGGCTGATCCCGGCAGGCCGGGCGCCAGCCACCGCCCGCCCTCCGATCCGCCTCAATCGGGGCCGAATACCGGCCCTCCAGCCTGCCTGACAGCACTCGAAACCTACTTCCCCAAGGCCAAAAGCTCCCGCACATCGCCAGGCACGGTCCAAGAACCGTGCCTGGAACGTAGAAGGCCGATCAACATCTGGTGTGACCGGAAGCAAAGGGAGAAGCCTTTGATTTGATTAGCGCGTGGGCATGGGAGCTGCGCACGAAATCCCCGTGCAACATGCCTTTCAGCTTTATGTCGTCGACGTAGTTGCCTTTGCCCCGAATAAAGCGGGCATCCTCTTTGCGCTTGCGCGCGGTCCCGATGCCGCCAATCGATGCCTCGCGCTCTTCCAGCGTCATTGCCTCGCTCATCACTCAGCTCCCTCGGCCTGATTCAGCGTGTCCGCGGCGGATCGAATCGCCTTGACGATGTTCTGGTATCCCGTACAGCGGCACAGGTTTCCGGAAATGCCGACGCGGATTTCCTCGTCGGTCGGGTTTGGGTTCTCCTGCAAAAGCCGATAGGCGCGCGTCAGCATGCCCGGCGTGCAGTAACCGCACTGAAGCCCATGGCTGTCGGCGAAGCTTTGCTGGAGCGGGTGGAGTTGAGAGCCAAATAGTCGGCCTTCTTATGCCGAGCTGTCTCGATATTAAAACTTTCCAATCGATACTCTTCTCCGAGTTCTTCCAATAGCCACAGCGCAGAAAATGATCTGCTCCTTGGCGCATAATAGAGAGTAAGTTCCACAGGGGTTGTTTCAGACATTTTTTAGCCGCCAAACGAGTGTGAAACTATACCTCTATAATAACAATTACGTACAGTAACCCCGCAGTCCTTGCACGAACCAGTGACGATGTTTCGGCGGCACGGGTCGTCATTTGAATTCCCCCCGAATTACCTAGGCCGCTTCCACCAATACGCCGTTGATGGCGAGGCCGTCGTCGGCGGCCGAGATACGCACCGTTTTGTCCGGCGCGATCACGCCTTCCAGGATCATGGTCGCGAGCGGATTCTGGAGGTGGCGCTGGATCACCCGCTTCAGCGGCCGGGCGCCGTAGACCGGGTCGTAGCCGGTGTTGGCGAGCCAGGCGCGCGCCGAATCGTCGAGTTCGATCGCGATGTCGCGGTCGGCCAAGAGCGCGCGCAGATGGGCGAGCTGGATCTCGACGATACCCCCCATGTCCTCGCGGCTCAGCCGTCCGAAGGCGATGATCTCGTCGAGCCGGTTGAGGAACTCGGGCCTGAGCGACCCGCGCACGATCTCCATCAGCTGCTCGCGGACCGCAGCCGCCTGGGCGTCGTCCGCCTGGGCCGCCAACACCTCGGAGCCGAGGTTGGAGGTCATGACGATCAAAGTGTTGCGGAAGTCGACCGTGCGCCCCTGGCCGTCGGTGAGGCGGCCGTCGTCGAGGACTTGCAGGAGGATGTTGAAGACCTCGGGGTGCGCCTTCTCGATCTCGTCGAACAGCACGACCTGGTAGGGCCGGCGGCGCACCGCCTCGGTGAGCGAGCCGCCCTCGTCATAGCCGACGTAACCGGGCGGCGCGCCGATCAGGCGCGCGACCGCGTGCTTTTCCATGTACTCCGACATATCGATGCGCTGCAGCGCCGCCTCGTCGTCGAACAAGAAGGCGGCCAGCGCTTTCGACAGCTCGGTCTTGCCGACGCCGGTGGGACCGATGAAAAGGAAGGTGCCGATCGGCCGGTGGGGATCCTGCAATCCGGTGCGCGCGCGCCGCACCGCGTTCGAAACCGCGACCAGCGCTTCTTCCTGTCCGATGACGCGTGCGCGCAGGCCCTCCTCCATATGCAACAGCTTGTCGCGCTCGCCCTCGAGCATCTTGTCCACCGGAATGCCGGTCCAGCGCGAAACGATGGCGGCGATGTCCTCGGCGCCGACGACTTCGTGCAGGATGCGGTCCTCGCCGGCGGCCTCGGCCGCGCTTAGCTTTTGCTCGATCTCGGGAATGACGCCGTAGGTGAGCTCGCCGGCGAGCCCCAAATCGCCCTTGCGCTGTGCGATTCCCAGTTCGGAACGCGCTGCGTCCAGGGCCTCCTTCAGAGTTTGCGAATCGGCGATCTCTTTCTTCTCGGCCTGCCAGCGTGCGGTAAGCTCGCCCGAGCGTTCCTCGTGCTCGACGAGTTCGCGCTCCAGCGCCTCGAGTCGCTCGGCCGAGGCGGCGTCGGTCTCTTTCTTCAGCGCTTCGCGCTCGATCTTGAGCTGAATGATGCGTCGGTCCAGCTCGTCGATGTCCTCGGGCTTCGAATCGACCTCGATGCGCTTGCGGCTGGCCGCCTCGTCCACCAGGTCGATGGCCTTGTCGGGCAAAAAGCGGTCGGTGATGTAGCGGCCCGACAGCGTTGCCGCCGAGATGATCGCCGAATCCGAGATACGCACGCCGTGGTGCACCTCGTACTTCTCCTTCAGTCCGCGAAGGATCGAAATCGTGTCTTCGACGGTCGGTTCGGAGACGAAGACCGACTGGAAGCGGCGGGCGAGCGCGGCGTCCTTTTCGATGCGCTTGCGGTACTCATCGAGCGTGGTCGCGCCGACGCAATGCAGTTCGCCGCGCGCGAGCGCCGGTTTCAAAAGGTTCGAGGCATCGATCGCGCCTTCCGCGGCACCGGCGCCGACGATGGTGTGTAGCTCGTCGATGAACAACACGACCTCGCCCTCGGCCGCGTTGATCTCGGCCAGCACCGCCTTGAGCCGCTCCTCGAACTCGCCGCGGAACTTGGCACCAGCGACGATGGCGCCCATATCGAGCGCCATCAGCCGCTTGCGGCGAAGCGAATCGGGGACGTCACCGTTGACAATGCGCTGGGCCAGCCCCTCGATAATCGCGGTCTTGCCGACCCCCGGCTCGCCGATCAGGACGGGATTATTCTTGGTCCGCCGCGAAAGAACCTGCACGGTGCGCCGAATCTCTTCGTCGCGGCCGATCACCGGGTCGAGCTTGCCCTCGCGCGCCGACTGGGTCAGGTCGCTCGCATACTTCTTGAGCGCGTCGTAGTTTTCCTCGGCGCTCGCGCTATCGGCGGTGCGGCCCTTGCGCAACTCGTTGATCGCCTCGTTCAGGGACTGCGGGCTCGCCCCGCTCGCTTTGATGATGTCGGCGGCCACGCTGCCCGTTGCCAGCGCCAGTGCGAGCATCAGTCGCTCGACTGTGACGTAACTGTCACCCGCCTTGGCCGCGATCTCCTCAGCCGATTCAAGCGTCCGCGCGGTTTCGGGCGCGAGGTAGAGTTGGCCCGCGCCTTCGCCTTCGACCTTGGGTAGCTTATCGAGCGCCGCCGCGACCGCGGCGACCGCCTGCTCGGGATCGCCGCCGGAGCTGCGCAACAAATTGGCGGCAAGGCCTTCGGGATCGTCGAGGACCACTTTCAGCAGGTGCTCAGGCACGAAGCGTTGGTGGCCGGAGCGTTGCGCGAGGCCCTGCGCGGACTGAACGAACCCGCGCGTCCGGTCGCTGTATTTTTCGAAATTCATCGCTCTCCCCGCCGTCGCATCGAGGCATATATGGTGTTGCGGATGCGCAACACAAGTGCCTTCACGGCCGCATGCGCCTGCGCGTCAACGCGGCGGGGAACGCTTCAGTTGACGGGGGGTTCGGGCTCGCCGCCTTCCGACGCGGCACTCGGCTCCTCGATCTTGGCCTCGCCATCCCCGGTCACGGCCAGCGCCTCATCCGGCGTTTTCGCAGCCTCCGGCTGCTGAGTTTGCTGGGAGGGTGCCTGCTGCTGGGGTTGCGCGTTGGGGCGGGCGGCGCCGTTCATCAGCCGTAGGTAGTGCTCGGCGTGCTGGAAGTAGTTTTCGGCGGAAACGCGATTTCCCGACGCGATCGCGTCGCGGGCCAGGGTTTGGTACTTGTCCCAAAGCTGGCTGACGGTACCGCGCAGTTTAACGTTGGGCCCGTTGCTCTCGAGCGTGCGGCTGTGCGAGGAGTTGGAATTGTAAGGTCGGCGCCCGCCCGGGCGGCCGCCCCGCGGACGGCGGGAGTTAGGACCCTGTTTCATGACGCGTGACCGTCGCCTGGTTGCATACTTGCTCCAAAGGGCATCGTCCCGTTTCGGGCACACCCTGCTGCGCGTTGAAGTCGGATGGACACCCTCGGGAGCGGCAAATCTCCCTCTCGCCGCAGGGTCCACTCAGAACTTAGCGATACCAGCGCCCTATTCCAACCCCTTTCTTGCCGCTCAGCCGCCCACGGCGTGGCGCATGACAGCGGCGCGGGCGACGCCGCCGAGATCCTCGCGCACCGATTCGAGGCGCAGGCCGTGCTCGTGGCCCAGCACGGCCACGGCGGCGCGCTGTCCGGCACCCAATTCCACCACCGCCGCGCCGCCCGCGGCCAAGAGTCGGGCGACGTCCGGCAGGAGTGCGCGGTAGCAGTCGAGCCCGTCGGCGCCGCCATCCAATGCTCGTCGCGGTTCGTGCCCAACCTCGGGGCCGAGCCCTCTCATGTCGGCGCGCACAACGTAGGGGGGATTAGTAACGATCAAGTCGAAGCGCGTTCCGAGCGCACTGCCCCAGTCGCCAACGATGAATCGACAGCGGCGGCCAAAGCCGTGCGTGGCTGCGTTCGCCGCGGCCATGGCGATGGCCCCCGCGCTCGCGTCCACCCCCACCCCGTGGGCGTTCGGCAATTCGGACAGCAGGGCGAGCAACAAGGCCCCCGAGCCGACCCCGAGATCCAGCACCGCGAGCGGTGCCCCGCGCTCGAGGCTCACCGCCAGCGCCGCCTCGACCACCGTCTCGGAATCGGGGCGGGGGTCGAACGCATCCGTGCCGATGCGCAGGGCCAAGCTCCAGAACTCGCGGCCGCCGAGAATGCGCGAGACCGGCTCGCGGGCGGCGCGGCGGGCGATCAGGGCGCCGAAGCGTTCCGTGTCCGCGCGATCCAGCCTCCGCTCGCGACCTTGCAGCACGGCCTCGCGCGTCGTGCCCTGCGCCGCGGCGAGGAGCACCGCCGCGTCCAGACGGGACGCCGCCACCCCCGCGTCGGCCAACCGCCGGGTCGCCCGCGCCAGCGCCTCGCCCACGGTCGGCGCCGGTCCGGCGTGGAGCGGCGCCGCGCTAGGGCGCATCGTCAAGCCCGAACAGCGGCGCCGCCTCGAGCGCCAGACCGAGCTCGTCACGGGTGGCGTTGGCACCCGAGAGCACCAGCACCACGCGCTTGCCCCGGAGTTCGTCGCGCCGCGCCCACGCGCCGGCGGTCGAAGCGGCGCCGGCCGGCTCGACCATCACGTGAGCGCACTCGATCAGGCTGTGCATCGCCGAGAGCAGCTCGGCATCGCTCACCAGCCACGCGTCGTCGACGTACTCGAGCATCGCCGCCAGCGCTTGAGCAGGGGGAATCCGCGTCGCCAATCCGCCGGCAAGGGTATTGATCGGCCGCTCGATCGGGCGCCCGGCGTGGAAGCTCTCGACCATCGCCGGCGAACCCTTGGCCTGCACGCCGATGACTCGGGCCGCAGGCTGCAGTGCTTTCATCGCGGCGCCGCACCCGCCGACGAACGTGCCGGCGCCGAGCGGAACCACAAGGGCGTCCACGTCGGCCAGGGTTTCGGCGACTTCGAGGGCGACCGTGCCGGCGCCTTCCATCACGTCGGTATCCTCGCCGTCATCGACGAAGCGGTGACCGTGACGATCGCAAAACTCTCGCGCCAGTGCTTTGGCAGCGTCGATATCTTTGCCGCCGGTGTGCAATCTCGCACCGAGCGTGGCGATCATCTTCGCCTTTATGGGATTGGCGCCTTCGGGCAGGAAGACGTCCGCCGTGCGGCCGATAATCCGGGCCGCGTATGCGACACCTTGGCCGTGGTTTCCGGTCGACGAAGAGACCGCGCCCCAGGCACCCTCGGGGTCGGCTTCGGCGGCCAACAACAGCGCACTCAGTGCGCCGCGCAGCTTGAATGAGGCAACCGGACCGACGGTCTCGTTCTTGATCCAGATGTCGGCGTCGAAAGCGCGGCTCAAGAGATCGGACCTCGTGAGCGGCGTGGGCGCGTGGTGGGGCCCGATCGTGGCCGCCGCCGTCCGCACGCCGGCGATA
Source organism: Alphaproteobacteria bacterium (assembly GCA_965219135.1). Lineage (GTDB taxonomy): Bacteria > Pseudomonadota > Alphaproteobacteria > VGEJ01 > VGEJ01 > CAYUNL01. The sequence continues at coordinate 441,525 of CBDCMV010000002.1, forward strand.
CTAGGGAGCCGCATGGTGGCGCCGGAATCAGCCAACGGACGCTCCCGCCGGTTCCGCTTCGGACAGCGTCTGGTCGAAGGCGGCAAGCCGGCCGGCTTCATCGTGGGCAATCAACGCATCGATAATCTCGTCCAGCGCCTCGCCGGCCAGTACCCGGTCGAGCTTGTGCAGCGTCAGCTTGATGCGGTGGTCGGACACGCGCCCTTGGGGAAAGTTGTACGTGCGGACCCGTTCCGAGCGGTCGCCGGTGCCCACCTGGTCGCGCCGGGTCGCCGCGCGCTCGGCATCGCGAACCTGGCGCTCGCGATCGAACAGCCGCGCGCGCAGCACCTTCATCGCCTTGGCGCGGTTCTTGTGTTGCGATTTCTCGTCCTGCTGCTGGACGACGATGCCCGAGGGCATATGGGTGATACGGACTGCGCTGTCGGTGGTGTTAACCGATTGGCCGCCGGGGCCGCGGGCGCGAAATACGTCGATGCGCAGGTCCTTGTCGTCGATCGTCACGTCGATGTCCTCGGCCTCGGGCAGCACCGCCACTGTCGCCGCCGAGGTGTGAATGCGTCCCGAGGACTCGGTCACCGGGACCCGCTGCACACGGTGGACACCTGATTCGAACTTGAGCCGCGCAAAAACGCCCTTTCCGCCGATCTCGGCGATCGCCTCCTTGTAGCCGCCGATGCCGGTTTCATTCAAGTGCATGGCCTGAAACGCCCAGCCGTGAAGCTCGGCATAGCGCTGGTACATGCGAAAGAGATCGGCCGCGAAGAGCGCCGCCTCGTCACCGCCGGTGCCGGCGCGCACCTCGAGTATGGCGTTTCGCGCATCGGCCTCGTCGCGCGGCAGCAACAGGACCTTCAGCGCACGCTCGATCTCGGGCAGCCGGTCTTCGTGAGCTTCGCGCTCGGCGCGCGCCAGCGCTACCATATCGGGCTCGCCGTCCGCCTCCTCGACGATCTCGGCAAGCTCCGCAATCTCCCGGTGCAGCCGCTGCAGCTCCCGCACCCGCTCGATCAGCGGCGCGAACTCGGCGAGCTCTTTGGACAGCCGTGCTAACTCCTCGCGCTCGATCCCGCTCGCCGAGAGCGCCGATTCGAGCGCCGCGTGGCGCGCCACCAGTCGCTCGAGCTGTGCCTCGGGGATCATGCGGCGCCTCCGCCCTCGGGCGCGGCCGGATCGCGATAGCGTTCGAGATACTCGCCCAGCGCTGCCAGCGCCACCTCTTCCTGGTTTCCGGTGTCGAGGTCACGAACCGCCGCCGCGGCGCGGCCGAGCTCGTCGCCGCCGAGCACGATCGCTACCCGCGCACCAAGCTTGTCCGCACGGCGCAGGCGTTTGCTGAGGTTGCCGCGAAAGCCGTGATCGACGACAAAACCGGCGCGCCGCAGCTGGGCGGCTACCTTGAGCGCCGCCCCTTCCACCCCCGGCTCGACCGGAACCACCGCGATCGGCCGTGGCGGCTGCGGCGGCTCTCCCGTCAACAGGGCAAGCCGCTCGATTCCGCCGGCCCAACCGATGCCGGGCGTCGACGGCCCGCCCATGGTCTCGATCAGCCCGTCGTATCGGCCGCCGGCGATCACCGCGCCTTGGGCGCCAAGCGCCTCGGTCACGAATTCGAAGGCGGTGTGGGCGTAATAGTCGAGCCCGCGGACGAGGCGGGGGTTGAGCTTATAGGCGATGTCGAGAAGCTCGAGCCCCTCGCACACCGCGGCGAACTTGCCCGCCGAATCCGCGTTCAGATGGTCGGCGATCGGCGGTGCCTGGGCGACGATCTCGCGATCGCCGGGATCCTTTGAATCGAGAATGCGCAGCGGATTGCGATCGAGCCGCGCCAGGCTGTCGGCGGAAAGCGCGTCTCGGTGGCTGCTGAAATGGGCGACCAGCGCCTCACGGTAGGCGCTCCGGCTAGGCCCATCGCCAAGCGTATTCAGCTCCAGCCGGGTGCGCCCTGAGACGCCGAGCTCGGCCAGAATATGCGCGCCGAGCGCGATGATCTCCACGTCGGCCTGGGTCTCGGCAACGCCGAGAATCTCGGCGTCGATCTGGTGGAACTGGCGGAAGCGGCCCTTCTGCGGCCGCTCGTAGCGGAACATCGGCCCGGCGGCGAAGAACTTTAGCGGCAGGTCCTGGCTCAGGCCGCCCGAGATGAAGGCGCGGGCGATGCCGGCGGTGTACTCGGGACGCAATGTGATGGCTTCGCCGCCGCGATCGGTGAAGGTGTACATCTCCTTGGTGACGATATCGGAGGTCTCGCCCAGGGTGCGGCGGAACACCTCGGAGAATTCGAAGATCGGCGTCGCGATCTCTTGAAAGCCGTACCGTTCAGAAACGGCGCGGGCGGTCTCCACCACGTGGCGGTGGCGGCGGCCCTCGGCGGGAAGAATATCGTGGGTGCCGCGAACCGGCTTCAACGCGGTCAAGCTCGGTCTCCCGGATTCGGCTAAGAAGTTTGGGCGAAAGCTGCGGCGCGCCGGGTGTCGTCGATCTCGGCGGCTTTCGCCTCGACCAGCGCGACGATGTGGTCGAGCATTCGGGCATCGTCGACCTTGTGATCGGCGACGCCGCTCAGGTAGACCATGTGGCTGCCCTTGCCGCCGCCGGTGAGCCCGATATCGGTCTCCCGCGCCTCGCCCGGCCCGTTGACCACACAGCCGATGATCGACAGCGTGAGCGGCGTGGTGATGTGGGCAAGCCGGGTTTCCAGTGCCTCGACCGTCTTGATCACTTCGAAACCCTGGCGGGCGCAGCTCGGGCACGAGATCACGGTCACGCCGCGACGGCGCAAGCCCAAGGCGCGCAATATTTCGTAACCGGCCTTGACCTCCTCGAGCGGATCGGCAGCCAGCGAGACGCGGATGGTATCGCCGATTCCGGCCCACAGCAGCATGCCCACCCCAAGCGCCGACTTGACGGTGCCGGCGCGCAGCGCGCCGGCCTCGGTGATGCCCAAGTGCAAGGGGTAATCGCAGGCCTCGGCGAGCTGGTGGTACGCCGCCACCGCCAGGAATACGTCCGAGGCCTTGACGCTGATCTTGAAGTCGAAGAAGTCGTTGTCCTCGAGCATTGCCATGTGCCGCTGGGCGCTCTCGACCATCGCTTCGGGACAGGGCTCGCCATGGCGTTCCAGGAGATCGCGTTCGAGGGAGCCTGCGTTCACACCAATGCGCATCGAGCATCCGTGGTCCTTCGCCGCACGCACCACGTCGCGAACCCGCGCCGCCGAGCCGATATTGCCGGGGTTGATGCGCAGGCAGGCGGCGCCCGACTGCGCGGCCTCGATGGCGCGCTTGTAGTGGAAGTGGATATCTGCAACCACCGGCACGTTCACCCGGGCAACGATATCGCGTAGCGCCAGCGAGGATTCGCGGTCGGGGCACGAGATGCGAACGATATCCGCCCCCGCCTCGCTCAGGTCGTTCACTTGCGCGACGGTCGCATCCACGTCGGTCGTCGGGGTGTTGGTCATCGACTGGACGCTGATTGGGGCATCACCGCCGACAGCGACCTCGCCGACGCGCACTTGGCGGCACCGGCGGCGCACGATATCGCGGTACGGGCGAACGCTCATGAGCTTGGTCTCGGTTGTGGCGGCGTTTACGCGGCTCCCCGGCACGGCGCGGCAGCCTCGTTACGAGCACCTACCATGCGCGCTTCACCGCCAAAACTCAAGCGAACGCCGGGCCGGGTTCAGGGGGTCCGCGGATTCTCCGCCAGCATCTTGTCGGCATCGAGCGAGATATCGCGGCGCACCGCGCCGACCTCGCCGACCGGCGCAATCGGGGTGCCGTCGACCAAGATTTCGAGCGCACCGGCGTTGCCCGTCAGCATCGTGAGGTCGCGCCGGTTGGGAACCAGATAGCGGTCGCCGCGGCGCATCACCCGCGTGAGCAGCAACGCATCGCCAGGCCCGCGTATTTGGACCCAGGAATCGGCGGTCGCGATCACGACGATGCGCGCATCCGTGTTGGCGGCGCCAAAGACCTGCGGCACGTAGTCTACCGACCGCCGGGTCTCGAAGGTCTCGGACGGCGGCTCAAGACTCGCAACCTCGGTTTCCACGGCGGGCCCCGGGTCGGCCGCCGCGTTCGAGGGCGCGGGCGTCTCGGGCGCCTCTGGCCTTGCGTCGGGGTCCTCGGTTGCCGGAGAATCCGACACCGCGGCTACCAGTGTGATCGCCTCGCCGGGCGCCCCGCTCTCGCCAGTCTGTGGCGTCTCGGCATCAGTGGCGGCCACATTCTCGCCAGGTACTTGAGAACCCTCTAGCGCCGCAACCGGGTTAACCGTCCCGACCCCGTCACGCGCCTCGCCGGCAACCGCCGTCGAGGTGGCCGAGGCGCCGCGATCGACCGCGTCGTCTACCGTTTGCTCGCCGGCCGCGGCGACGAACGGCTGCGAGGCCTCGTCCGCCACCGCGCCGGGGCCGGCCTCGTTGCCGGAGAGCGCATCGGTCGCCGGCTGCGCCGCTCGCTGCAGGTTCTCCGGCACCTCGGGCACCAGTTCGACGACGGTGCGCTCGCGCTCTGCGATCGTGTACCAGCCGGCGAATACCGCCGCGACCAGCAGCAGCGAAACCGCGATCAGGCGCGTGCCGGGCGAACGGCCGGCCGGCGCGGGGAAGGGAAAGACGAGCTTGGTGCGGGCACCGTACGAGCTAGTCTCGTCCTTGAACGTCTCGACCACCGCCGCGCCGTCGAGGCCCAGATGCTCGGCGTAGGAACGGACGAAGCCGAGGGCGTAGACAGTCCCCGGCAGATCGTCGAACTGTCCCTCCTCGATCGCTTGGAGATGGACCGCGCCGATACGCAGGACGCGGGCGACGTCGTCAAGCTCCTTGCCCAAGCGCACCCGCGCGGCGCGGAGATCCGCGCCAACACCGTCATAGGCGACCGCCGCCTCCGCGCTCTCGACATCGCGCAGGTGAAGGCGCCGCTTTTCGGGCCCCTGAGCGGCCCGCGGATCCCCTTCTTGATTCACCGCCATGTCCTTTGTCCCTCGCACCGGACTTGCCGGCCCCGCAACGCGATGAACCGCGAGAAAATACACATTTCAATGGGTAAACTCAATAAGTTAAAAGACTTCTCCCTTTGCTTCCGGTCACACCAGATGTTGATCGGCCTTCTACGTTCCAGGCACGGTTCTTGGACCGTGCCTGGCGATGTGCGGGAGCTTTTGGCCTTGGGGAAGTAGGTTTCGAGTGCTGTCAGGCAGGCTGGAGGGCCGGTATTCGGCCCCGATTGAGGCGGATCGGAGGGCGGGCGGTGGCTGGCGCCCGGCCTGCCGGGATCAGCCGCGTTGTCCGACGATGTCGCGGTAGTCGGCGGGTCGGAGGCGCGTGCCGATGCCGAGCAGGGTGTCGAAGGCCGTTGCGGTGTGGCGGCGGCGGTTCCAGCGGAACACGAACTCGTCGAGATAGCGGCGCAGATGGGCGCGGCGCAGGCCATGGAAGGTTCCGAGCGCCCAGCGCTTCAGGTTCGAGAACACACGATGGATCCAGATCAGCACGAGATGGGCGGGCGTTGCACCGACGACCTTGGGCTGGTGGTCGTGGTCGGGCAGGCCAGGATAACCGCTCCAGCCATCGGTGATTACCCGCGCGCCCGGCGCCGAGGTCCCGGCAACGAAGGCATGAAGGCTGCGCGCGGAGAAATCCCCGATCGGCGCCAGCCGGATGCGACGTGGCTCGCCCTCGGGCGATAGCTCGACCGCGCCAGCAATGCGCATCTTGCCTTGCCGGCTGCGACCTTGCCCGCCTGTGGTCGGGTCTTTTACGGTGCGGAACGGTAGGGTGGCCTCATCGATCTCGACCAGGTCCTCAAGCAGGCTGCGATCCGGATCAACCATGGCACGGCGCAGCTTGTGCAGCAGGAGCCAGGCACTCTTGTAACTGCCGAGCCCGAGCTGGGCCTGGAGTTGCAGGGCGGAGATACCGTTCGAGTGGCTGGTCACGATGTGAACGGCCATGAACCAGGTCTTCAGGGGCAAGTGGCTGCGGTGCATGATCGTGCCCGCGGTCACCGAAGTCTCCTTCCCGCAGGCCGCACATTCCCAGCTCGCCCGGCGACGCTTCAGTTCCCAGCCCCTGTCATGGCCGCAGGCGGGGCAGACGAAGCCGTCGGGCCAGCGCTTGGCTGCAAGATGCCGGGCGCAGGAGGCTTCATCGGGAAAGCGCGCCTCGAAGGCGGCGCGGGACATCGGGCGGTCGTATTTCCAGCGGCTGGGCATGACAGAACATTAAGCGAACATTCCGCCGATGGCAACCGCAAACCCAACATGTCGTCAAACCGGGTTCAGAGGGATAAGCCTTTAAGTTAAATGGTTATCCACAACTGGCGCGCGAAGTCCAGCCGCGGAGCGGTAAAAACTACGGCCGACTCTACCCGCTCGGGCCGCCTGTGTGGTCCGTCAGCGCCGCCACCGCCTGGTCCACCAGTTCCTCGATGATAGCAGCCACCGGCTGCTCGTTGTGCACCAACCCCACGCTCTGACCGGCCATGAGCGAGCCACTTTCCACGTCGCCGTCGATCACCGCGCGGCGTAGGGCGCCGGCCCAAAAATGTTCGATTTCGAGCTGCGCCTCTTTCTGGTTGATCTCCTTGGCGCGAAAACGCGCGATCGCCTTACGCTGCGCCTCGGCGAAGCGCGCCGTCGCGGCGTTGGCCAGCGCGCGCACGGGGATCACCGGAAACTCGGGATCGACCTGCACCGAGGGCTGAGCGTCCCGAGCCTGGGCGCGGATGAACGCTTTCTTGAAGTTGGGGTGGGCGATCGACTCGCTGGCGCAGACGAAGCGGGTGCCGATCTGGCATCCCGCCGCCCCCATCTCCAGGTACATGGCCATGGCTTCGCCGCGGCCGATCCCGCCGGCGACGAAGACGGGGACTTCGCACGGTTCGGGCAGGATCTCTTGGGCGAGCACCGCCGTCGAAACCGGGCCGATGTGGCCGCCCGCCTCCATCCCCTCGATCACGATGGCGTCGATACCCGAGCGCGCGAACTTTCTTGCGATCGACAGCGCCGGCGCGAATGCCATGACCTTGGCCCCCGAGCCTTTGACCCGGTCGATGGTCTCGCGCCGAGGGAGACCGCCGGCCAAGGCGACGTGGCTGACGGCCTCGGCGGCGCAGACGTCGACAAGGTCGTGGAGCTCGGGGTGCATGATGATGAGGTTGACGCCAAAAGGCCGGTCGGTCGCCGCGCGGGTGGCGGCGATCTCGTCGCGCAACAGGTCCGGCGTCATCGCGCCGCAGGCGATCACGCCGAACCCGCCGGCCTCGGACATCGCGGCGACCAGATTGCGCTCGGAAAGCCAGGTCATCGCGCCGCCCATGATGGCGACTTCGCAGCCCAGGAACTCGCGGCCGCGCCGCCACAAGCCCTCGAGCCGATCTCGGGCGGCGGCGCGGTTCAAGAATCAGTCGGCGTCCAGGCCGTACGCGGCGTGCAGCGAGCGCACCGCAAGCTCGGTGTAGTCCTCGCGGATCAAGACACTGATTTTGATCTCCGAGGTGGTGATGGCCTCGATATTGATGCCCTTGTCGCCGAGTGCGGTAAACATGCGCTGGGCGACGCCGGGGTGACTACGCATTCCGACGCCGATGGCCGATACCTTGGCCACCTTGGCATCGTGACCGAGCGACTTGAATGCGATTTCGGCGCGCCCCTCCTCCAGTAGCCGGAGCGCGTGGTCCAGGTCCTGCCGCGAGACGGTGAAAATGACGTTGGCCACCGCGCCGTCCACCGAGGTGTCCTGCATGATCATGTCGATGTTTATGTTGGCCTCGCCGAGGGGGCCGAAGATGCGGCCAAGCACGCCGGGGCCCTCGGGCACGCCGAGGACGCTGATCTTGGCCTCCTCGTCCGAGGAAGTAATCGCGCTCACCGAGTGCTCTTCCACGATCTCGCCCTCACCAACGATGAGCGTACCCGGCACGTCGTTGAAGCTTGACAAGACTTGTAGCCGGACCTGGTGGTTCATCGCCATCTCCACCGATCGCAGCTGCAGAATCTTGGCGCCGAGCGACGCCATTTCCATCATTTCCTCGTAGGTGATTTTGTCAAGCTTGCGGGCCGAGCCCACCACCCGCGGATCGGCGGTAAAGACCCCGTCGACATCGGTATAAATGTCGCAGCGCTCGGCCGCGAGCGCGGCGGCGAGCGCGACCGCCGTGGTGTCCGACCCGCCCCGCCCCAGCGTCGTGACGCGGTTGCGCGGGCCAAGACCCTGAAACCCGGCGATCACAGGGACCTCGCGAACGGCCATGCGTTTCTCGATCTCCGTGGTGTCGATCGATCTAATGCGCGCCCGACCGTGAGCGTCGGTGGTGTGTATCGGCAGCTGCCAGCCGAGCCACGAGCGCGCCGAGACGCCGCGATCGTTGAGCGCCATCGCCAACAAGGCCGCGCATAGCTGCTCGCCGGTGGCGACCACAGCGTCGTACTCGCGGGTATCGTGCATCGAGGCCGTGGCCCGCGCCAGTGCCACCAGGCGATCGGTATCCCCGGCCATGGCCGAGACCACGACCGCCACCTCGTGACCGGCATCGATGCACCCTTGGACGCGCGCGGCGATCGCCTTGATGCGCTCGATGTCGCCGCACGAGGTGCCACCGAACTTGGTCACCAGCCTCGTCATCATTCGATCCCGTTTTGCCCGTGATGCCGGCCCCGGCCCGGTGCCTTGCCGGCGCCGGGGCGGGTATTCATACTCGCGGCGGCAGGCGGCCCGCAAGGGCCGCGCGACGAACCCGGGGCCCGAAACCGCGATGGCACCGCGCACCGCCACAACCGAGCGCACGCACTCGGTGGACGCGAACGAGGTCGCGCATTTTGCAGCGCTGGCGGACAGCTGGTGGGATGCGACGGGAGCCTTCCGCGCGCTCCACCAGCTCAATCCGGTACGGCTTCAATACATTCGCGACCGGATATGCGCGCACTTCGGCCGCGAGCCCACCGCCGATACGCCCCTGAGCGGACTGCGCATCGCCGACATCGGCTGCGGCGGCGGGCTCTTGTCGGAGCCCATGGCGCGGCTCGGCGGCTCGGTGGTGGGTGCGGACGCCGCCGTCGAGAATGTCGCCGTCGCGGCGCTCCATGCCGAACGGGGTGGGCTCGAAATCGACTATCGCCCGGCCCTCGCCGAAGATCTGGCGACCTCGGGAGAGCGCTTCGATGTGGTACTGGCGATGGAGGTCATCGAGCACACGCCGGATCCGGCCGCTTTCGTGGCCGCGTGCGGCGCCCTGGTCGAACCGGGCGGAGCGATGGTGCTAGGGACGCTCAACCGGACGATCAAGTCCTTCGCGCTTGGCATCGTTGCCGCCGAGTACGTTCTCGGCTGGCTGCCCCGGGGCAGTCATCGCTGGGAGAGCTTCGTTCGGCCCGCCGAACTCGCACGATACCTGCGCGGCGCCGGCTTGCGGCTAGACGATATCGAGGGGCTGGGATACGATCCGCTGGGTCGCGGCTGGCGCCTCGGCGCCGACTGCGGCGTCAACTACATGATGTTCGCCGTCCGCGACTGAGCGGTCAGGAATCGTGGCGCGGAAGCCACGGAATCTCGCCGAACTCGATCCCCTCGTCGCGCAGTTCCCGCGATTCCTCGGGCGTAGCGCGGCCGTGGATATTATGCGGCTCGACCTCACCGTAGTGGACCTTGCGCGCCTCGTCGGCGAATCGCTCGCCGACGTCGTCGCTATTCTTCTCGATGTGCTCGCGCAGCGCGCGCAGCATCTTCAGGTTCGGCGCGGGCGGGGATTTGCTCGGCGCCTTCGCCGGCGGCGGCGCCGGCTCGCCGGCGCTTTCGCCGCGCACCAGCTTGGGGGCCATGGGCGCCTTTTCGACCGCATCGCTACCGCAGGTCGGGCATTGGACCTTACGCGAGCGCCGCTGCGCATCGAAGCTTGCGCCATCGCGGAACCAAGCCTCGAATTGGTGCCCCGCGTCGCATTTGAGGTCGAATAGGATCATCGCAGTGTATTACATGGCGGTTCCGCGCGCGAATCGCAAGCAATTGACGCACGCACGCCATGAAACGAGCCGAGTCCCACCAGGACGCAGCCATCCCCAGCCCGTGGGTGCGTCGCTTCGCACCCCTGGTTGAATCGGGCGGCGAGGTGTTGGACCTGGCGTGCGGGGGCGGGCGTCATGTTCGACTGTTTCTCGACCTCGGGCACCGGGTGACGGCGCTCGACCGCGACCTCTCGGGGATCGCCGATCTCGCCGCCGAGCCTCGCCTCGCCGAGCTCGAGGCCGACCTTGAGGACGGATCGCCATGGCCGCTCGAGGGGCGGTGCTTCGCCGCCGTCGTCGTCACCAACTACCTGCACCGGCCGATGTTCCCGAATCTGCTGCGCGCGGTTGCGTCGGGCGGAGTACTGATTTACGAGACCTTCGCGCGCGGCAACGAACGTTTCGGGCGGCCGCGCAACCCCGACCACCTGTTACGCGAGGGCGAACTCATCGAGCGCCTGGGCGGCGCCCTGCACGTGATCGCTTACGAACACGGCGAAATCACGACGCCGCGACCCGCGGTGGTGCAGCGCGTGTGCGCGATTAACGCAGATGGGAAGGGAACGCGGATCGACGGTTAGCGCGCCGGCTCACGGCTTGCCGTGGCAGTGCTTGTACTTCTTGCCCGAGCCGCACGGACAGGGCGCGTTGCGCGGTACCTTGCCCCAACTCGCGGGATCGGCGGGGTTGGGCGGTGCCTTGGTCGCCCGCCCGCCGGGTCCGGGTGGTGCCGCCGGTAGGGCTTCTTCCTCGCCGGTCAGCGGATTGACGTGGCTCTCGTGCATCTGTTGTGTGAGCCGCTTTGTCGCCAGGGCGGCTTGGGGCTCGTCGAGTTTTAGCTTGATGTGGGCGAGCACCGTCGTCACCGCCTCGCGCAGGCCGTCCAACAGCGCCTCGAACAAATCGAACGCCTCGCGCTTGTACTCGTTCAGGGGATCGCGCTGCGCGTAGGCGCGAAGCCCGATGCCCGAGCGCAGGTGGTCGAGCTGCAGCAGGTGGTCCTTCCAGTGCTGGTCCAGAAGCTGCAGCAAGAGGCTCTTCTCGACGACGCGCATCACCTCAGGCGTGTAGTTCGCCGCCTTCTCGGCCATCCTGCGCTCGGCGGCGTCGGCCACGCGGGAGCGCATCTCCTCGCCGGCGATCCCCTCTTCCTTGGCCCAATCCACCACCGGCAGGTCGAGGCCGAACACGCGAAGCACCTCGGTCTTCAGCCCTTCGGCATCCCATTGCTCGGAATAGGCCTTCTCGGGAATGTGGCGCTCGACCATGGCATCGACGATCTCGTCGCGCATATCGGTGACGGTGTCCGAGACGTCGGTGGCTTCCATCAGGTCGATGCGCTGGGCGTAGATGACCTTGCGCTGGTCGTTCATCACGTCGTCGAACTTCAAGAGGTTCTTGCGGATCTCGAAGTTTCGCGCCTCGACCTTTTGCTGGGCCTTTTCGAGGGCCTTGTTGATCCACGGATGGACGATCGCCTCGTCTTCCTTAAGCCCCAGCTTGCGCAGCATGCCGTCCATGCGCTCGGAACCGAAAATGCGCATCAGGTCGTCTTCGAGCGAGAGATAGAAGCTCGAGGCGCCGGGGTCCCCCTGGCGGCCGGAGCGGCCGCGCAGCTGGTTGTCGATGCGCCGGCTCTCGTGGCGCTCGGTGCCGATGATGTAGAGCCCGCCGGCGGCGATGACCTTGGCTTTCTCCTCGGCCACCTCGGCCTCGATCGCCGCCGCCTTCTGTTCCCGCACCCGTGGATCGGCGTGCTCGTCGATCTCGGTCTTGATCCGCATCTCGGCGTTGCCGCCGAGCTGGATGTCGGTGCCGCGGCCGGCCATGTTGGTGGCGATGGTGACGGCGCCCAGGCGGCCCGCTTGGGCGATGATCGTCGCCTCCTGCTCGTGGTAGCGCGCGTTCAGGACGGCATGCGGAATCTTCTTCTGCTTCAGCAGCTTCGCGAGGTGCTCGGACTTCTCGATCGAAACGGTGCCGACCAGAATCGGTTGCCCGCGCTCGCGGCATTCTTCGATCAGGCCCAGGATCGCGCGCGACTTCTCTTCGGCCGTGCGGTAGACCTCGTCGTCGTTGTCGTCCCGGATCATCGGTTCGTTGGTCGGGGCCTCGGTCACGTCGAGGCCATAGATATCGGCGAATTCGGCCGCCTCGGTGGCCGCGGTGCCCGTCATGCCGGCGAGCTTGGGGTAGAGGCGGAAATAGTTCTGGAACGTGATCGAGGCGAGCGTCTGGTTCTCGTTCTGGATCGCCACGCTTTCCTTGGCCTCGAGGGCCTGGTGCAGGCCGTCGGAATATCGACGCCCCTCCATCATGCGGCCGGTGAATTCGTCGATGATGACCACTTTGTCGTCCTTGACGATGTAATCGACGTCGGCGGTGAAGAGCTTGTGGGCGCGCAGGGCCTGGTTGACATGGTGGACGATCGAGACGTTGTCGATATCGTAGAGGCCGCCGTCCGTGAGCTGGCCAGCATCGCGAAGCCGCCCCTCCATGCGCTCGACCCCGGCGTCGTTGAGCGCGACCGTGCGGCTCTTTTCGTCGATCTCGTAGTCGCTCTCCTCGAGCCCCGGGATCAGCCGATCGATCGTCCGGTAGAGGTCGGTCTGGTCCTGGGTCGGCCCCGAGATGATGAGCGGGGTGCGGGCTTCGTCGATGAGGATGGAATCGACCTCATCGACGATGGCGAAGTTGAACGGCCGCTGGACCATTGATTCGAGCTGAAACTTCATGTTGTCGCGCAGGTAGTCGAAGCCGAACTCATTGTTGGTGCCGTAGGTCACGTCGGCGGCGTAGGCGGCCCGGCGCTCCTCGTCCGACAGGCCGTGCACGATGCACCCCGCCTCCAATCCCAGGAACTGATAGATCTCGCCCATCCACTCCGAATCGCGCTTCGCCAGGTAGTCGTTCACGGTGACCACGTGCACGCCCTTGCCCTCGAGCGCGTTGAGGTAGACCGGCAGGGTCGCCGCTAGTGTTTTTCCCTCGCCGGTCTTCATCTCGGCGATGCGACCTTCGTGGAGGACGATGCCGCCAAGCAGCTGGACATCGAAATGGCGCTGGCCGAGGGTCCGTTTCGACGCCTCGCGGACAGTAGCGAAGGCCTCGACCAGCAAATCATCGAGTTCCTCGCCATTCTCGAGCCGGGCGCGAAACTGGTCGGTCCGCACCCGCAAGTCCGAATCGGAGAGCGGCTCGAGGTCGGTCTCCAGCGCGGCAATCGCATCAATGGGTTTTTGCATGCCCTTGACGACGCGCTGGTTGGCGGTGCCGAAAAAGCGTTGTGCAAGCCCGCCGATCATCATTAATCCCTCATTCGGAGGCCCGCGGTTTCGCCGGCGCGCCCATCCGAGAGATAAGCGCCGCACGCTTTTCTGTCAACGACGCCAAGCGCTTGGCCGAGGCCCGCCGCGCCGCACCAATCGGCGCCCTTCTTGTGGTGCGCGGCGGGCGCCGTGTAACATCGTGGCCCCGTTCTCCAACCCCGATCCGAGTATGGCCAAGTCACCCAGATCGCCCCTCGCGCCGGTGGCGTTCTCGAGGCTTCCGCCGCTTGAGGGCGTGCGCACGGCGGTGGCGCGGACCGGCATCCGGGGCTCCGCCCGGAGCGACCTGACCCTGGTCGAGCTTGCGCCCGGCACCGCGGTGGCCGGCGTCTTCACCACCTCGCGCACCGCCGCCGCGCCCGTAGTGTGGAGCCGGCGGGTGCTGGGCCGTGGCCGCGCCCGCGCCCTCGTCGTCAACGCCGGCAACGCCAATGCCTTTACTGGCCGCGCTGGCGATGCCGCGACCCGCACCACTGCCGAGGCGGCGGCGCGAGAGCTCCGTTGCCCGGCGGCCGAGGTTTTCATCGCCTCGACCGGCATCATCGGCGTGCCGCTGCCAAGTCACAAGATCGTGGCCAAGCTGCCGCGGCTTCGCGGCGCCGCGCGACCGGGCGGCTGGAAACGATTCGCCGAAGCCATCCGCACCACCGATACTTATCCCAAGGGCGCGGGCGCCGAGGCCGAGATCGGCGGTCAGCGCGTGCGCATCAACGGCGTCGCCAAGGGCTCGGGCATGATCGCGCCGGACATGGCGACCATGCTCGCGTTCGTGTTCACCGATGCCGCCATCGCAGCGCCCGCGCTTCAGGGCATGTTGCGGCGCATCAACCGGCGCACGTTCAACGCCATCACCGTCGACGGCGATACCTCGACCAACGACACCGTATTGCTGTTCGCGACTGGGCGGCGGCCGGGCGGAACCCGGCGCCGCGCGCCGATCCTCTCGGCCTCCGATGCCCGGCTTGCCGGGTTCGCCGACGCGCTCGAGCGCGTCATGCGCGACCTCGCCCACCAGATCGTCCGCGACGGCGAAGGCGCGACCAAGTTCGTCACCATCACCGTGACCGGCGCCGCCGGCGCCAAGGCGGCACATCGTATCGCCATGGCGATCGCCAACTCGCCGCTGGTCAAGACCGCGATCGCCGGCGCGGATGCCAACTGGGGGCGCATCGTCGCCGCGGTGGGCAAGGCCGGCGAGCGCGTGGATCCCGCCGCGCTCGCCATCGCCATCGGCGGGGTGCCGGTGGCCGCGGGCGGCGAACCGCTCGCTCCACGCGACGGGCGGGACCTGGTCGAGCACATGCGCGGCGACGACATCGCTATTGCGGTGGACGTGGGTATCGGCGGCGGCCGGGCCACAGTGTGGACCTGCGACTTGACCCACGGCTACGTGACGATCAACGCCGAATACCACACCTGATGGCGCGTTTGCCGGTGGTCCTGGTCGCCGCGGCGGCACTGGTGGACGGGGATGGCCGCGTCCTTCTGACCCGGCGGCCGCCGGGCAAACCGATGGCCGGGCTGTGGGAGTTCCCCGGCGGCAAACTCCGCGAGGGCGAAACGCCTGAGGGCGCGTTGATCCGCGAGTTGCACGAGGAGATCGGCATCGACACCGAGGAGAGCTGCTTCGCGCCCTTCGCCTTCGCCTCGCACGCTTACGATTCTTTCCATCTCTTGATGCCGCTCTTCGTGTGCCGGGTGTGGCGCGGCATCGCCACGCCGCGCGAGGGCCAGGAAACGCGGTGGCTGCCGCCGGCCCAGATGGCCGACCTTGCCATGCCCCCCGCCGATGTGCCGCTGGTGGCGATGCTGCGCGACTTTCTCTAATTCCGGCCTAGTCCCGTCGTGGACGCGCCTTGTCGCCGGCGGCGTACTCGACGGTGCCGAGCGCGTCGGCGAGACGGGCGCGCGCGCTGCCCGGCTTGAGCGGCTGCGGCTGCGAGGCATCGGGCGCCCAGCCGGTCAGGGTGACGATCTCGAAACTCGCGCGCACTCGCGCCTCGGGCGCCGCGAAGGTTTCGGCGTAAAGCGCCGCCGCGCGGGCCATCGTACCGCGTCGGGTGAAGGCCTTGCGCCGTCCCAGCAGGGCGTTGGCCTCGCCCATGCCGCGCACCTCGCGCATCAGCGCCGGCGCATCCGCATAGGTCGTTTCCACCGTGTCGGCATCAGCCACCGGCAGGGCAAAGCCGGCCCGCTGCAAAAGCGCCCCGCCCTCGGCCACTCCGACGAAGGGTGACACGCGGGGTCCGGCTCCCGCCTCGAGGTCGAGCTCGGCCTGCATCAGGACCTGGCGCAGCTCGTGGAGCGTCCCGGCCCCGAACATCGCCGCGAGGAACAGGCCGTCCGGCTTGAGACAGCGCCGAATCTGCACCAGCGCGCCGGGAAGGTCGTTGACCCAATGTAACGACAGCGCGCTCACCACGAGATCAAAGCAACCCGTGGCAAAGGGCAGCGCCTCCTCATCGGCGACGAGCCGAAGCCGGCCCGAGCCGACCACAGCGCCGGCCACCATCGCCCCCGAGACATCGGTCTGGACCAGCACCTCGACACCGCTCTGCTCGTGCGCGGCCCCAAGCGCCGCGGCGAACTCACCGCCGTGACAGCCGAGGTCGAGCGCGCGTGGAAAGCGGCGGTTGACATCGCCCAGACGATCGACCAAACGCCGCGCGGACTCCACGAACAGGAAATTGTGATCCGCCCGCCGCGCCGCCGCGCGGTCGCGGTGGTCGCGGACGGCACGGCGGTCGAAGATCGCTCCCGGCGCTCTTTCGTTTGCCGCCATCGCCGCTATATGGCACGCCATCATGCCACGGCCAAGGGCCGGGCCGACTTGACTCGGGCCGCACTGCAAGCCTTGAATTCCGGCGATGGCGTCAAGCGGAATTTCGACCTCCGGCGCGGTGTTCGGTCGGCTCGCCACGACCGCGCTCGACTGGCTCCTGCCGCCACAGTGCCTGTCGTGCCGCGCGCCAGTGGACCGACAGGGGCAGGTCTGCGCCGAGTGCTGGCAGGCACTGAGCTTCATCGACGGTCCGATGTGCGCGGCCTGCGGCACCCCCTTCGACTTCGAGGTCGGCGCGGATGCGCTGTGTGGCGGATGCAGCCTGGCACGGCCGCTGTACACGACCGCCCGGGCGGTGTTGCGGTATGACGATCACTCGCACCGCCTGATCCTTGCCTTCAAACACGCCGACCGCACCGCCGCCGCGCCCTCGTTCGGCGCCTGGATGGCGCGCGCGGGCGCCGAGATGCTGGATGCCGCCGATGCTCTGGTGCCGGTTCCCGCTACACCGCTTTCGCCTGTTCACCCGTCGCTACAACCAGGCCGCGCTGTTGGCCCATGCGGTCGCCCGCCACCACAAGATCGCCGCGGTCACCGATCTTCTGGTACGCACCCGTGCCATCCCCTCGCAGGGCGGGCTCAACCCGAGCGCCCGCGACGCCAACGTGCGCGGCGCTTTCGCCGTCCGAGGCGCTCGCCGCGGCGCGGTCGCCGACCGTCGGTTTGTCGTGGTCGACGACGTCATGACCACCGGCGCGACGGTCTCCGCGTGCGCACGCGTCCTCCTCCGCGCCGGCGCCGCCGGGGTCGACATCCTCACCCTGGCGCGGGTTGTTCGCCCCCGCAGCATCCCTATATAACCAAACCATGTCGCTCAACCGCCTCTTCGGCCGGCGCCGCCCTGTCCGGCTTCCCCTGGATCCGGGCGAACCCGCCGCCAGTGCAGCCCGCGACAAGGCCGAGGTCACGGTCTACGCCACCCGGTTCTGCCCCTACTGCATCCACGCGCGCCGACTCCTTAGGGATAAGGGCGTCGCTTTCAACGAAATCGACGTCGGCGCGCACCCCGAACGGCGCGCCGAGATGATGGACCGCTCGGGCGGCGCCTACACCGTGCCCCAAATCTTCGTCGCCGACCGCCACCTCGGCGATTGCGACACCGTCGTCGCGCTCGACCGCGCGGGTCAGCTGGACGCACTCTTGAGACCCTAATGCCTTCACGGCTCGCGCTCGCTTGCGTCCAGCTCAGCGCGAGCGATGACATGGGACGCAATATCGAGTCCGCCAGCGCGGCCATCCGCACCGCACGCGAGGGTGGCGCCGATTTCATCCTTACGCCTGAGAACGTCTCGATGATGGCGTTCACGCCGCGTGAGGTCCGCGCCCGCGCCGAGCCCGAAGAATCCCACCCGGCGCTCGCGACGTTCCGCGCGCTCGCCACCGAGACCGGCGCATGGCTGCTCGCCGGCTCGCTCACCGTCCGGCTCGATGCCGACACCGTCGTCAACCGCTCCATACTGATCACGCCCGATGGCACCATCGCCGCGCGCTACGACAAAATTCACATGTTCGACGTTGACCTACCCGGCGGCGAACGCTACCGTGAATCGGAGATGTTTCAGCCCGGCGGCCAGGCGGTCGTCGCCGTTACCCCGTGGGGCGGCGTCGGCATGACGATTTGCTACGACCTCCGTTTCGCCGCGCTCTACCGCACCCTCGCGCAGGCCGGTGCCGCTATCCTGACCGTGCCCTCGGCGTTCACCCAGGTGACGGGCGAGGCCCACTGGCATGTCTTGCTCCGCGCCCGCGCCATCGAGACCGGAGCCTACGTCGTCGCCCCGGCGCAGTGCGGCACCCATCTCGGCGGCCGCCGGACCTTCGGCCACGCCCTGGTCGTCGATCCCTGGGGCGTCGTCGTGGGTGATGGCGGCGAAGCGCCGGGCATCGTCCGCGCCGAGATCGACCTTGCCGCGGTCGAGACGGCCCGCGGCCGCATCCCGGCACTCCGCCACGATCGAGGCTTCGCCGCGGCCGAGGCGGGGGCGCCGCCCAAGGTCGCAACCGGAGGCTGAGCCGCCCGGCTAAAGCCCGGCCTTACCGATGTCTAGGAACTTTTGGCGCCGCGCGGTGCGACGGTCCGTCGGGTTCTGCGTGGTCAAGGCATCGAGACGCCGGTCGAGGGCATCGCCGACCGTCGCCATCGTCCGCTCGGGATGACGGTGGGCCCCGCCCACCGGTTCGGGAACCACCTCGTCGATCACCTTGAGTTCCAATAGGTCCTGCGCCGTCAGCTTCAGTGCCTCGGCGGCCTCGCGCGCCCGGTCGGAAGAGCGCCACAATATCGAGGCGCAGCCCTCGGGCGAGATCACCGAATAGACGGCGTGCTCGAGCATCAGTACGCAATCGCCCGCGGCCAGCGCAATCGCCCCGCCCGAACCGCCTTCGCCGATGACCACGCTGACCAACGCCACCCGCAGGTTCATGCACGCCTCGATCGAGCGGGCGATGGCTTCGGCCTGGCCGCGCTCCTCGGCGCCGATGCCGGGATAGGCGCCGGGGGTATCGATGAAGGTGACCACCGGCAATTGGAAGCGGTCGGCCAACTCCAACAGGCGCACCGCCTTACGGTAGCCTTCGGGGTGCGCCATCCCGAAGTTGTGCTCGACCCGGCCTTCGGTTCCGCTGCCTTTCTCGTGCCCCAACACCATCACCGCACGGCCGCGGAAGCGGGCAATGCCGCCGATCACCGATTTGTCCTCGCCGAAGGCGCGGTCGCCCGAAAGCGGCGTGAACTCGTTCAACAGGGCGGCCGCGTAGTCGCTGGTGTGCGGGCGCGAGGGGTGGCGCGCGACCTGGGTCTTCTGCCACGCCGTCAATTTGCCGTAGGTCTGGTGCAGCAGCTGGTCGGTCTTCGCTTCCAGCCGCGCGACCTCCTCGGCGATATTGACATCGCCGGAATCGGCGAGGTGGCGGAGCTCTTTGATCTTGCCTTCGAGCTCGGCGACCGAACCCTCGAAATCGAGAAAATTATCCATGGCGCCGGTTCAACGTGGCGACGCGCGCACCCGCTGTCAACGGTCGCCGGCCACGCGCGCAAGCGGGTGATGGTCGCGCACGAGGCGCTGAATTCGCGCCTCCAGCACGTGGGTATAGATCTGGGTGGTGCCGATGTCGACGTGGCCAAGCATCTGCTGGACGGCGCGGAGGTCGGCGCCGTGGGCCAAGAGGTGGCTGGCGAAGGCGTGGCGGAGGACGTGAGGGGAGACGCGGCGCGGATCGATCCCCGCCTCGCCGCACAGCGATTTCAGGGATTGGCCAAACCACTGCCGCGTGAGGTGGCGCGACGGATCCCGCGCCGGAAAGATCCAGCGCGATTGCGCTCCCGGCTTGAGGAACTCCCCACGCACCTCGAGATAGCCAAGGATTGCCTGTCGCGCGGGCTCGCCGAGCGGCACCAGCCGCTGGCGTCCCCCTTTGCCCTCGACAAGCAAGACGCGGTCGTCGTCGTGCGCGGCGGCCCGGGGCAGCGCCACCAGCTCGGAAACCCGCAAGCCCGTCGAGTACAGCACCTCGAGCATCGCCACGAGTCGTAGGCCGGCGACGCCCGAGCGTAGGCGCGCGGTATCGAGAAGGGCCGACACCTCGGTCTCGCTCAAGAGCTTCGGCAGCGCCCGCCTGCGGCGCGGGCCCTCGACGTTCGACGTCGGGTCGTCGCCGCGGATCGCTTCGGCGTGGAGGAAGCCATAAAACCCGCGCAACGTCGAAAGCCGGCGGGCCAGCGTCGTCGTGGCAAGGCCGACGCCGGTGCCCTTGGCGAGATAGGCGCGGACGTGCGACGTCTGGGCCGCGATCAGCTCGATGCCGCGGGCGTCGAGAAAGCGCGCGAACGCGGTGAGATCACATCGGTAGGCCTCGAGCGTCGCGGCGCGCGCGCCGCGCTCCGCCGACAACATCTCGAGGAAGGATTCGAGGTGGCGGGAATCGACACCGTCGCGGACCCTCAACGCCGCCACGGCGCCCTCAACCCATGGCGGCGAGCACCGCCTCGATCGCGATGGCCCGCGCCTCGACCGCCAGCCCGACCGCGCCGAGTGCCTCGACCACGGCGCCCAGCGTCATCGCGTTGGCGCCGGCGGGACCGGCCTCGCCCAGCGCCAACAGCGCCATCAGCACCGTCTCGCCCACCGCGCCCGCCGCCGCCGCCGCACCAAGCCCGCGCCACAACGCCGGCATGGGCATATCGGTCGCGACCCGGAGCGGACCGTCGAATAGCGCTTCCCAATCGCGCGTCTCGATCTCGTGACCCAGGGCCTCCAGCAGTGTGAACACCAACGCGGCTCTGGCGAAGCGCTCGTCCGCGGACACGTTGGCCTGGGCCAGCCACCACCTCCGTGGCGCCTCGGCCGCGAGCGGCACCGCCGTTGGGCCGCGCGCAATTTGCATGAGCGGCCACAACGCAGTCGCGACGGCCCCGTCGGCACGCGCAAACCACATTGCCGCCGATTCGTGAGCGCCAGCCGCCAACATCGCCGGCACCAGTTCCGGGATCGCGAAATCGAGCGTCGGGTTGGGCTGGAGCGAGCGCGTCATCGCCACGCTGATTCGCGCGGCGGTGACGAAGCCACCCCGCTTGCGGGCACGGTGGATGAACGCCTGTGCAACCGCGGCCCGACCCGCCGCGTCTGCGCTTTCGCGGCCGAGACGGTAGAGCAGCGCGTTTGACCACGCGCCTTGGGCGAACCGGGCGATCTCGATCGCGTTCTCCACTTCGTCCGGCTTGAAGACGAAACCGCCGTAGATCTGTGCCACCCGCTCCGCCGACAAAACCCCCGCTGCGGCCGCCCGCTCCGCCGCGTCGAGCCGTACCTCGGGCGATGTATTGGGGGCCGCGGCGATGGCCCGCAAGACCGCCGGCGGCGCGCCGGGAACGGCATCGGCGGGTATCGGCAGGTTGGCCGCGCGCATCATCGCCAGATGGAGCGGTGTAGCCTCGGCCAGACTGTCGATCCGTGCCGTCTCGTCGCCATTGAGGGCGCGCACCAGTACGAAGAACGCCTCGTCATCGGTCTCGCCCAACTCGCGCAGCAGATCGACCGCCAGCCGCGCGGTCGCGCGCTCCGCCCGTAGCGCCCGGCAGAACGTCAGGCCCTTGAGCCAGAACGGATCGTCGTCGTCGCGCACGGCGCCGCCGATGCGAACGCAGGCGCCGGCGTTGTCGCCGGCGAGCAACAGGCCGTCGACTTCGGCGCGCGCGAGCGCGGGATCGCCCTCGCGAGCGGCGGCGAGCGCGATCAACTTGTTCGCGGCCTCGGTCTCGCCGCCGGCAACCAAGCGCTCGATCCGAATCGCCAGCAGGTTCCTGCCGGTGCCCTCGCTCAGCGGCGCGCGGGCGTCCGAAAGCAAGAGCCGCCGAGCAAGGTCCTGCATCGCCGGCGAGTGCGTGCCCATGGGTAGGGACGGCAGCGCGCGCTCGAGGAGTTCGAGGCTGGTGGACGCCCACATATCGATCCCGAACCCGCCCCGGCTCTCGTCCAGAAGGCCGACCCAGGGTTGATCGGGCACCGTCAACGCCTCGACCTCGATCGCCTCCTCGGTGATCTCGCGGGCGCCCTCGCTCACCGCTTGGGTGTCGTCAGCCTCAAGTGGCGCAGTCTCCAGTGGCGCTTCGTCTAGCGGCGCTTCTTCGCCAGCTGGGTCGATCAGCTGGACCGGCGGCCCCACCGCCTCCTCGTCTTGGGCCATCGCCCCCGGCGACGCCAGCGCCGCGATGACGACGGCGACCCCGGCAAGCCGCCTAGTTCGGGAATCGGTCATCGGGCAGGATCTTTTCGACCGGCGCGCTGGGCGCGGGGATGTCCCAGGTTAAGAGGAACACGGCGCCACCGAGAATGGCGATCAGCAAGATCACGATGATGGCTATTGTGTACCGTGACATGACAGGCGGGCGAACATGGTTGCGGCCGGCGCATCGGGGACAGCACCGCGTCACTATGCTAGAGTGCGCCCATGGCCAATCCCAATCAGTCTATCGGCTCGCCCGTGCCGATTCAACGTGCGCGGGGCGGGGCGCAAGGCCGGCGAATCGATGGCTGAGTTCAGTGCGGCGGCCCTCGACCGGCCAGTGGTCTTGATTGGGCTCATGGGCGCAGGCAAGAGCACCATCGGGCGCCGCCTCGGCGCTCGGCTGGGTATTCCCTTCGTCGACGCCGACGTCGAGATCGAAAAGGCCGCGGGCTCGTCGATCGAGGACATTTTCGCGGCCCACGGCGAGCAGGCGTTTCGCGACGGCGAGCGCCGCGTGATCGCCCGCCTGCTGAAGGACCCCATCCATGTCCTGGCCACCGGCGGCGGCGCCTTTATCGAGCCGGCGACCCGGGAGCTGATTCAGGGATCGGGCGTGTCGGTGTGGCTGCGGGCCGAGCTCGAGGTGCTCCTTCGCCGCGTCAAGCGCCGCAATGACCGGCCGCTCCTGAAAGAGGGCGATCCCCAAGAAATCCTTCGCCGGCTCATGGACGACCGCTACCCGATCTACGCTCAGGCCGATATCACCGTCGATACCGCGGATGCTCCGCACGAGACGGTGGTGCGGGAAATCCTCCACAAGCTCGAGGAGTTTCGCGCCGCCACAACAGGAGTAGCCGACAAGGCGACATGACCGCGCCGGATTCCGGCCCCGTCACCGTTATACTGACGCTGCCCGGCGCGAGCCATGACGTGGTTGTCGGTGATGGCGTGTTGGCCGAGGCCGGCGCGCGCATCGCGGCCCTGGCGAGCGGCGCCCGGACCGCCGTCGTCACCGACCGAGCGGTCGCCGCGCTACACCTGGGGACGCTCTGCGACTCGCTCGATGCGGCCGGGTGCGCCCGCGTCGAGATCGTCCTGCCCCAGGGCGAGCAGACCAAGGACTTCGCCCACCTCGAGAACCTCGCTGACCAGCTCCTGGCGGCGCGCATCGAGCGCGGCGACCTGGTGCTTGCCCTGGGCGGCGGCGTGGTGGGCGACCTCGCGGGCTTCGCGGCCAGCATCATACGGCGCGGCGTCGGGTTGGTGCAGCTGCCGACCACGCTGACCGCCCAAGTGGACAGCGCCATCGGCGGCAAGACCGCGATCAACACCACCCACGGCAAGAACCTGATCGGCAGCTTTCATCAGCCGCGGCTGGTGCTTGCCGACGTAGGAGTGCTTTCGAGTTTGCCGGCGCGCGAGCTTCGCGCCGGGTACGCCGAGGTCGTCAAGTACGGTGTGCTGGGCGATGCGGATTTCTTCGGTTGGCTGGAAGACAACGGCGCGGCGGTCCTGGCGCGCGACGGGGCGGCGCTGGGCCACGCCGTCCTCGAGAGCGCTCGGGCCAAGATCCGCTTGGTCGCCAAGGACCCGTTCGAGACCGGCGACCGCGCGCTCTTGAACTTTGGCCACACGTTCGCGCACGCCTTCGAGGCCGCCGCCGGCTATGCCCAACCCATCTTGCACGGGGAAGCGGTGGCCGTCGGCATGGTGCTCGTGCTCGAGCTTTCGGCACGGCTGGGGCTTTGCCCGCCGGCCGATGCGGCGCGCGTGAGCCGCCATCTCCAAACGGCCGGGCTGCCGACCGCGCTGGCCGAGGTGGCGGCGCCGGATTGGACCGCGGACGGGCTCATCGCGCGGATGCTCCAGGACAAGAAGGTCCGGTCTGGAAAGCCGGCTTTCGTGCTGGCGCGCGGCATCGGCGCGGCGTTCGTTAGCCGCGACGTCGCGCTGGATACGGTCCGCGCGCTGCTCGCCGAGGGGCTGGAAGCGGCGAGCCGGGACGACGTCAAACAATTCGGACACGCCCGCGCATGAACCTGCGTCGGGGACGAACCCATCGCGTCGCCAAACGGCTTGGGGCATGGAAACCGCGCTGCTGATTTCCATCCTTGCGATCGTCGCGCTCTTGTTTTTGTCGGCCTTTTTCTCGGGCTCGGAAACCGCGTTGACCGCCGCCTCGCCCGCCCGCCTGCACCACCTCGAACGCGAGGGAAACCGACGGGCCCGACTCGTCAACCGGCTGGCGGAGAATCGCGAACGGATGATCGGCGCGATATTGCTCGGCAACAACCTCGTCAACATCCTCGCCTCGGTGCTCGCCGCGAGCGTTTTCATCAGCCTGTTCGGCGACGCCGGGGTTGCCTACGCGACCGTGGTAATGACGCTGGTCGTCGTAATCTTCGCCGAGGTCATGCCCAAAACCTACGCCATTCGCCACGCCGATCGAATGGCGCTTGCCGTGGCGCCCCTCATGCGCATCGTGGTCGGCCTGTTCTCGCCGTTCACGCGGTCGATCCAGGCCGCAGTCGGCGGCCTGATGCGCTTGTTCGGGGCCGGGCGTTCGGTGCGGGCGCGGCTGGTCACCCCGGCCGAGGAGCTGAGGGGCGCGATCGCGCTTCACACTGACGAGGGCGGTATCATCAAGCACGAGCGCGACATGCTGGGCAGCATCCTCGACCTCTCCGACGTCCGCATCTCCGAGATCATGGTCCATCGCAAGCAGATGTACGTGATCGACGCCCGCCTGCCGTCCGAACGAATGATCGAGGCGGTGCTGGCAAGCCCCTACACGCGGATACCGCTGTGGCGCGACCAGCCGGAAAACATCCTCGGAATCCTCCACACCAAGGACGTTCTGCGTGCCCTCAGCGAAAATGCCGGCGACGTCGCCGACCTCGATATCGCGGGCATCGCCGCCGAGCCGTGGTTCGTGCCCGAGACGACGACGCTCCGCGAGCAGCTAAACGCCTTCCGCCGGCGACAAGCTCACTTCGCGCTGGTGGTCGAGGAGTACGGCGCGCTTCAAGGCTTGGTGACGCTCGAAGACATCCTCGAGGAGATCGTCGGCGACATCGCCGACGAGCACGATGTAACGGTGTCGGGCCTTCGCCCCGAGGCCGACGGTAGCGTGCTGGTCGAGGGCACGGTGACCATCCGGGACCTCAACCGGCAGTTCGATTGGGACCTCCCCGACGAAGAGGCGGCGACGGTCGCCGGCCTGGTGATGCACGAGGCGCGGGACATCCCCAAGGCGGGCCAGACGTTCGCCATCCACGGCTTCACCTTCGAGGTCTTGCGCCGACAGCGCAACCAGATCACCGCCTTGCGCGTGCGACCGCCAGCCCCCTCCTCGAGCGCGGCCGGCCCATGAGCGCCGGCCGGGCACGACGCCCCATTTTGAAACGGACGCCGGGCGCCCGTTGATCCACGCGCTCGTCACGGTCCTCGCTCCGATCTTTATCTGCGCCGGTCTCGGGTACGGCTGGTCGCGGCTCGGCCGCGCTTACGATAGTGATCTCGTCACCGCGCTGATCTTCAACTTCGGCACGCCCTGCCTGGTGTTCTCGACCCTCACTGGGCTCGATCTGACGCCCACGGTTTTCGGCCGCATGGCCGGCGCGGCGGCGCTAGCCCTGATCTCCTTCGCCATCATTGGCGCCTTGGTGTTGCGCGCCGCGAAGCTGCCCTTCCACACCTATTTGCCGGCGCTCACCTTCGGCAACTCCGGCAACATGGGATTGCCGGTGTGTTTGTTCGCTTTCGGCGAGACCGGTTTGGCGCTGGCGATCGCATTTTTCGCGGTCGCCTCGATTTCAAATTTCACCTTCGGAGTGTGGATCTCGTCGGGCACGATGTCGCGGGGGGCGTTGCTGCGGACGCCGATGATTTACGCCGTGGCGATCTCGGTCGCCTTCATGAGCGCCGGCATCGAGGTCCCGGCGTGGCTCGCCAACACGACCCGGTTGATCGGCGGCATGACCATCCCGTTGATGCTGGTCACCCTCGGGGTAACTCTGGCCGGACTACGCGTGGCCGCCTTCTGGCGGGCGCTAGCGCTTTCGATTCTGCGCCTAGGGATGGGCTTCGCGGTTGGTTACGGGCTGGCCAGCGCGCTCGGCTTCGAGGGCGTGGCGCGCGGGGTGCTGATCGTCGAGTGCGCGATGCCGGTCGCGTTGTTCAATTTCCTTTTCGCGCAGCGCTACAATCGAACCCCGAGCGAGGTCGCCGGCATGGTCCTCATCTCCACCGTCATCGCTCTGGCGCTGTTGCCGCTGGTGCTCGTGCTGGTGGTGTGATCGCGGCCCCTACGCCGCTGCATCCTGACGCGCGGTGCGGTAGTGTTGGTGGCATTCGTAAATCTGACATTCGTGGCAAGCCAAAACTGAACAGTTTTGGCTTGTCGATTCCGGCGTTCCCGTCCCGCTCTGTGGGCTTTTCCAACAGAGCTGGATGCGGGGTGCGGATGCACGGATGGGAGACCAGGATGTTGCTCAAGCACTATCTCGACCAGGGCGTCTCGAAGGCGGAGCTGGCGAGTCGCTTCGGGGTGAGTCGCACGACGATCCACCATTGGGTGAAGTCGGGCCAACTGGAGCGGGATCTGCTCGCCGGTCCGAGGGGGTATTCGCCGCGCCCTCCGGTGGCTCACAAACTGGATCCCTACAAGGCGATCATCGACGCGCGCCTCGAGGAGTTTCCGAAGCTGTCGGCGAAGCGGCTGTTCGACGAGGTCCGCGCCGCGGGCTATCCGGGCTGCTACGAGAGCGTGCGGAACTACGTGCGGGTTGCCCGGCCGTGCGAGCCGGTCGAGCCGGTGGTCCGGTTCGAGACGCCGGCGGGCCGGCAGGGCCAGGTGGACTTCGGCACGTTCACGCTTCCCTGGGGCCGGCGCCATGCGCTGGTGGTCGTGCTCGGCTACTCCCGGCTGCTTTGGCTGCGCTTCTTCCCGCGTCAGACGATGCCGATCCTGATGGAAGGGCTGGAGAGCGCCTTCGAGACGTTCGGCGGAGTTCCCGACGAGCTGCTGTTCGACCAGATGCGCGCCGTCGTGCTGTCCGATGACCGCGCCGCCGGCGGCGGCCTGGTGCTCAACACGGAGTTCCTGCGCTTTGCCGCGCACTGGGGGTTCCTTCCCCGCTCCTGCCGTCCCTACCGGGCCCGGACCAAGGGTAAGGTCGAACGCCCGATCCGCTACATCCGCGAGAGCTTCTTCTACGGGCGGGAGTTCGCGAACGACAACGATCTCAACGAGCAGGCCGCGCGCTGGCTGGAGGGCACGGCCAACGTTCGCCGGCACGCCACGATCGGAGAGCCCCCTGTCGAGCGCTTCGAGCGTGACGAGCGGGCGGTGCTTCTCCCCCTGGCCAACTGCCCCTACCGGCGCCTCGGCATCCGCCAGGCCCCGGAGCCAGCGCCGCGGCGCCTTGCGGCAACCGTGGAGGTCGAGCGGCGACCGCTCAAGGTCTATGCGGAGGCGCTGCAATGAAGGCCCCGGCGCCGACACGGCGCGACCGGCTGCGGGCGATGCTGGCAGACCTGAAGATGCCCGGCGCGCTGGAGGCCGTGGACGGCATCCTCTCGGAGGCCGACGGCGGCACGATCTCGGCGGCCGAGGCCATCGAGCAGCTCCTGAACGCCCAGATCGTGCTGCGCAACAACCGCCGACTCCAGACCGCGATGCGCTCGTCGCGGCTGCCCGCGGTCAAGACGCTGGAGCAGTTCGACTTCGCCTTCCAGCCCAGCATCAAGCGCGAGCAGATCGAGAGCCTGCACGAGCTCGGCTTCCTCGATCGACGCGAGAACGTGATCCTGCTCGGCCCACCCGGCGTGGGCAAGACTCACCTGGCCATAAGCCTGGCCATCGCTGCGGCGCAGTCCGGACGCCGCGTCTATTACGGCACGCTCGCGGGGCTGATCGAGTCCCTCGCCGAGGCCAAGGCCGCCGGCAACCTGTCGCGCAGGCTGCGCGTGCTCACCCATCCCGCGCTCCTGGTGGTCGACGAGATCGGCTACCTCCCGGTCAACCAGGACGGCGCCGTGCTCTTCTTCCAGCTCATCAACGCCCGGCACGAGAAGGCGTCGACGGTTCTGACGTCGAACAAGGGCTTCGAGGACTGGGGCGGCGTGCTCGGCGACGAAGTGATGGCGGCCGCTCTCATCGACCGTCTGGTCCACCATTGCCATATCGTCAACATCCGCGGGAACAGTTACAGGATGCGCGATCATCAGAACCTGCTGCAGGCCGGCTCGGATCGGCGCCGCAAGAGGGCCGCGTAGTGGTCGCCGGCCAAAACGGCAACCGTGCCGCCCGCCCGCTGTGGATAACTGGCTTGTCGCCGCCAGACTCGTCGGCGGTCGCGTCGCCAAGCCAGTTACCCACAGCTCCACCGAGCCCAACACCCGCTTGGGGGTACGCCCCCACGCCCAAAGTATTCAATTTTCGATTGCCAGAAATGTCCAGTTTTCGTTTGCCATCGACAGTAGTAGTTGAGGATGAATACACGCAGGCTCGAGGTGAAACCGGCGGCGGCGCGGCGGCGGTTCACCTCGGAACAAATCTCGCCGATGCTCCGCTCCTCGCGGCGGCAGATCTCGCGCAGGGCTTCCCACATATCGGGCTCCAGCCGGACACTCGTGCGGCGCCCATCGACCCTCACGTTGCGACTCACCAAGGCACTCATCGTTTCCCTCCGGTACCGTTCCCCTTCACGCGTTAGCAATTTATAGTTGTTCTCGTTGACTATATACAACCGTAATCGTCCTTGCCGGTTCGCGGTCGGCCGCGATTGGGCGGGATTCCCCGGCTTGTCAGTGGCCCGCCCGCCGCCCATAATTCGACGATGTCGCGTTCCGTCCACTTCACCCGCCGGCGCGCAGGAGCAAATCCGCGCCAGTGCGACCACCCCGAGTGTGGGTGCGAGGGCGCGTATCGGGCGCCGAAGTCGCGTGACGACCTGCACAGCCACTATTGGTTCTGCCTCGAGCACGTCCGCGCCTACAACGCGGCGTGGGATTTCTTTGCCGGCATGGATCAGCGTGACATCGAATCTTACCAGCACAGCGTCGCCACCTGGCATCGACCGACCTGGCGCCTGGGGTCAGGCTTCGGGCGTGCCGACGCGGGTTTCGTCGATCCGTTCGGCTTCTTCGCTCAGGCAGAATGCTCGGAGGCCGAGCGCCCACCGCCAGAGGTCGGCGCGCCGCAGCGCCGGGCGCTGGCGATGCTCGACCTCGACCCCGCGGCGACGCTTCAAGACGTCAAGTCCCGCTACAAGGCATTAGCCAAGCGCTTTCACCCCGACGCCAACGGGGGCAGTCGGGAGTGCGAGGAACGCCTGAAGACCATCAACCAAGCGTACAGCTATCTCCTGAGTAGCGGCTCGTTGTAAGCGCTTCGCGCGCTTTGCCGCCGTTGTGAGGACCCCACCATGCCGCCCGCCGACACCCCCATCGAGACGCCCGTCTCGAGCCACGACCAGCCCGACATCCGTGTCTCCGTGCGCCAGCTCTTCGCGATCGATTCGGATATCCAGGTGCCGGCGTTTTCACAGCCGGCCGAGCTGGTGCCCGACGTCGACGACGCCTACCGTTTCGACCGCGACACCACGCTCGCCATTCTCTCGGGCTTCGCCCACAACCGCCGGGTCATCGTCCAGGGCTATCACGGCACCGGCAAATCGACCCACATCGAGCAGGTCGCGGCGCGTCTGAACTGGCCGTGCATCCGCGTCAACCTCGATTCCCACATCAGCCGCATCGACCTGATCGGCAAGGACGCGATCGTGATCCGGGACGGCCAGCAGGTCACCGAGTTTCGTGAAGGGATTCTGCCGTGGGCGCTGCAATCGGCGACGGCGCTGGTGTTCGACGAATACGACGTGGGCCGGCCCGACGTGATGTTCGTGATCCAGCGGGTACTCGAATCCGAAGGCAAGCTGACGCTCCTCGACCGCAACACGGTGGTCCGGCCGCACCCCGCCTTCCGCCTCTTCGCCACCACCAACACCGTGGGGCTGGGCGACACCACCGGCCTCTACCACGGTACCCAGCAGCTGAACCAGGGCCAGCTGGACCGCTGGAATATCGTCGCCACGCTCAACTATCTGGCGGTCGAGGAAGAAGCGGCGATCGTCCTCGCCAAGGTCCCGGCCTACGACACCGATGACGGCCGCAAAGCGGTCAGCGCCATGGTCGATCTCGCCAATCTCACCCGCGCCGCGTTCGTCGCCGGCGACCTCTCGACCGTGATGTCGCCGCGCACGGTGATCACCTGGGCCGAGAACGTCGAGATCTTCGAGGATGTCGGCTTCGCCTTCCGCCTCACCTTCGTCAACAAGTGCGACGAGTTCGAGCGCGCCGCCGTCGCCGAGTTCTATCAGCGCTGCTTCGGCGAGGAGCTGCCCGAATCGACGGCGCGCCCGAGCTGATCGCGCGATGGCCGAAACCCAGGGCCCGGTCGATCTCTTCAAGCATGCGCTAGGGGCGGCGACCCGCGCCATCGCCGCCGAGCCCGAGGCTAGCGTCGACTTCGGCGCCGAATCGCCGGGCATCCAGGGCACCAAGCTCCATCTTCCGCTGCCCGCCCGAGAACTGCCCGCGGCCGAAGTCGGCCGCGCCCGCGGCGCCGCCGATTCGTTCGCGCTCAAACTCCGCCACCACGATCCCAAGGTGCACGCGGCGCGGGCGCCCGCCGGCGGCCCGGCGCGGGCGGTCTACGATGCCGCCGAGCAAGCGCGGGTGGAGGCGCTTGGCGCACGGCGCATGACCGGCGTCGCCCAGAACCTAGCGGCCGCGCTCGAGGAGCACTTCCGGGGCCGCGGCGCCGATCCCGAGAAACTGGCCCAGGAGGCCATGGAAACGCCGGTCGCCGACGTCGTGCGGCTGCTGCTGCGCGAACAGCTGACCGGGGCCCCACCGCCCCGGGCGATGCGTCCGCTGATCGAGCTGTGGCGTCCGGCGATCGAGGAAAAGGCGGGCGCGGATCTACGCTCGCTGGCCGAGAACATGGAAGACCAGGATAGCTACGCCCGAATGGCGCGGCGGCTGATCGCCAGCCTCGAGATCTGGGAGGATGAGGCCGATCCCTCGCCCGAGGCGGCCGACACCGAGGAAGAGGGTGCGGAGGAGACCGCGAGCGAGGACGAAGACGGCGCGAAGGAGGGCTCGGAAGCGCTGGGCGAGGAGGGCGAAGGCGAGGGCGAATCGAGCGATCAGGAGGCGCTGGCAGCCGATTCGGCGGAAGACGAGAACCAACCCAACGCCGGCTCCGAAGACGAGCCCGGCGGCGCCAAACGACCCTGGTGGCCCGACGACTTCCCTTCGAACGCGCCCGAGACGCCACGCTACCGCGCCTATACCACCGAGTTCGACGAGATCGTCGAGGCGGCCGATCTTTGCGATCCCCAAGAGCTCACCCAGCTGCGCGGTCACCTCGACCAACAGATGCAGACCTTGCAAGGGGTCGTCGCGCGGCTCGCCAACCGCCTCCAGCGCCGACTGCTGGCCAAGCAGACCCGCAGCTGGCAGTTCGACCTCGACGAGGGCCTCCTCGATTCCGGGCGGCTCGCCCGGGTCGTCGCCAATCCCCTCCATCCGCTCTCGTTCAAGATCGAGAAGGAGACCGAGTTCCGCGACACCGTCGTCACGCTCTTGATCGACAACTCGGGCTCGATGCGTGGCCGCCCGATCAGCGTCGCCGCGATGTGCGCCGACATCCTCGCCCACACTCTGGAGCGCTGCGGCGTCGCGGTCGAGGTGCTCGGCTTCACCACCCGCGCCTGGAAGGGTGGGCGATCGCGCGAGCGCTGGGTGGCCGAGGGCAAGCCCGCCGATCCCGGGCGCCTCAACGACACCCGCCACATCATCTACAAGGCTGCGACCGCGCCGTGGCGGCGCAGCCGCAAGAACCTCGGCCTGATGATGCGCGAGGGGCTGTTGAAGGAGAACATCGACGGCGAGGCGCTGTTGTGGGCCCACCAGCGCTTGCTCGCCCAGCCCCACGAACGGCGCGTCCTGATGGTCATCTCCGACGGCGCCCCGGTCGATGATTCGACGCTTTCGGTCAACAAGGGCAACTACCTCGACCGTCACCTCAGCCAGGTAATCCGCTGGATCGAGGCGCGCTCGCCGGTTCAGCTGATCGCCATCGGCATCGGCCACGACGTCGGCCGCTACTACGACCGCGCGGTGACCCTGGTCGACGTGGAGCAGCTGGGCGGTGCCATGGTCGAGCAGCTGGTCGCCCTGTTCGAAGAATCACCCGGCCCCGAACCCGGCCGCGGCCGCGGCCGCCGCGCGCGCCCCGGCGCCACCCGCCACTGAGAGTCGCGTCGTGAGTATGTGTTGCGCCCCTGCAACATCGGAAACGCGAATCGCTGGCAACTCTCTGCCGGCGCGAACGCGGTAGCACATGCGATCTCTCGCTGTTGCCATTTCACTCGCGGCTATCGGTTTCGGCGCGGAAATAGTTATGGTCGCCGCTCCGAAACTCTTCCCCAACGCACCAGAATGGATCTGGGAATCGCTGTTTTGGCTGGGGATTGCCCTCATAGCGGTTGCGATCCCCTGGACAATCTATCTTTACCGAGATCGGCTTCCACGAGTCAGCATTGAATGGTTGCCGCGTGGAAACGCCGTGAATATTACGCAGAACTCCGGACCAACTGAAGGGCACCTCTAAGAATTGGTGAGTTGTCGGAGGATATTGTTTAACCAGGCTGTCACCAGCTCCAGCCATGCCGGAGCCGAGATTTTCGGGGTCTTCCACGCTCCAATTGAGTTATTTCCGCCACAAGACCGTCCCCAGGCGGTCTCCTTCTCCGAGTATCGTCACACGGCCGCCGCGAGACGCTCCAGTTGGACCAGGCGGCGCATGTTGTAGGCGAGGTTCTTCAACCCGATCCGCGCCTTCGCCCGCACCAGCCCGACACTACGCACCAGCGTCCCGCCCATGTCGTTGCTCTGGGCCCCGAAGACATGCTCGACGCGGACCCGAACCGACGAACGGGTCTTGTTGCCCTGCTTCTCGCGCTCGCTCAGCGGCTTGTTGCGGCGGCCCTTGCGATGGATCCGGCTCCGCAACCCCTTCTCCTTCAGCACCGCCTCGATCTCCGCCGAGCGGTAAGCGCTGTCCGCCCACACACCCAAAGCCGTGTTGTCCCCATCCAGGATATCGTCGAGGACTTGGCTGTCGTGCTCCGCCGCGTCGCTCACATGATAGCGCCGCACCAGCTTGTGCCGACGGTCCACGTTGACATGGTTCTTGTAACCGTAATGGCTCTTGCCGTGCTTCTTAGTCCACCGCGCCTCGACATCCTTTTGGCGCCGCTTTGCCGGCTTGTCCTCCCAGCCTGCCGGCGTCTCGCCCGCCTTTATCCGCGCGTTCTCCTCGCGGCTGTTGCGCTGTTTGGGTACCGCCACAATCGAGGCGTCGATGATCTGGCCGCCCATCGCCAGATAGCCCTGATCCTTCAGGTAGCCATCGAACGTCTCGAATAAGGCCTCGATCACGCCAGCTTGCGTTAACTGTTCGCGGTACAGCCACACCGTCTTGGCGTCGGGAACCCGGCCCTCCAGACCCAACCCCAGAAATCGCATGAACGACAGGCGGTCACGGATCTGATGCTCAACTTGGTCGTCCGAGAGATTGTAGAGCGCGCACAGAATGATCGTCTTGAACATCACAATCGCATCCCACGGCTTGCGTCCCGCCCGCGATTTACGCGCCTTGTCCGCACGCCGCCACACCGCCTCAAGACGCGCGCGCAAGTCTTCCCACGGAACCACCCCGTCGATCTTCAAAAGCGGCTCGTTCTTGGCGTCAAGACCGGAATACCGGTTCCCAAGATCGAAAAACCCCATCTGACCCATCAACCACGCCTCCCGCTATCAACAAATCGGCAACCCGATTCTAAATCGACGACGCCCGAAAAAGGAGAATTCTTAGAGGTGCCCTGAACAGGACGACGAAACGAGCAGGATCACACACGCATGGTGGGCGTTTGAAGATCGAGACCCGGTCGATACCCTCATCATTCTGTCTGCCGGATCGAGCGCAGCCAGTTACAGGGCAACCATCCCGCGTGGGAGATATTCTTCGCCGCCTATAACGGAGGTGTCGGGGAGGTTAGGCTTGTTTCTGCGGCGGGCTCGTTCAAAGTTGCGGGGCAGGCGTACCCTGTTTTCGATACATCTCACTAGGAGCGTGCGCCGTAGAAGTTTTGATGTTGGGCGATTGGCGCGCGGCCGCCGGAGAGGTTGGATTTTGGCCCGAGTGTGGACATCTGGCCCGCCCGACTCTGGGATGGAAAGCCCGGACCGGAAGGCCGGAACGGAAGAGATTCGCGTTTCATACGCGGTCGATGGGCACTGCGCGCCCCGGAGCAAGTGCGTTGGCAGGCCAGCACCTGCCTCAGCACGTGGCCACCGTCCCCATCCGCTTGATGTTCAACGCCAAGCACACGAGGTCCCACTCGCCGCGCACCTTCGCCAAGCCTCGCAGGCTGAATCGTCGGAATCCGAGCACCTCCTTGATCCACCCGTTCGGCGCCTCCGAGAGCCACTTGCGTTGCGCGTACCGGGCTTTGCCCGCGGGGCTCGCCAGTTTCTCACCCATGCGGTGCGTGGCAGGGAGCCGGGCCGGGTCGACCGCCACCTGGGACTTGCCTTCACGCCCCAGCGCTACGTGCGCGTCGATGCCGCGATCTTCCAGCTCCAACAGATCCGGCTCGTTGCAGTAGCCCGCATCGGCCAGTACCACCGCAGGCTCGACCCCAAACGTCTCGTTGATCTCGTCGAGCATCCCCACCAGCTGACCCTGGTCGCTGGCCTGTGGCCCCACCTGAGTCGCGACGATGATCTGGTGCTCCCCATCGACCGCCATCTGCGCGTTGGAGCACTGCTGGAATCCCTCGCTGCTGGTCTTCATGATCTGGCTCTCGGGATCGGTGAAATTGCTCTGCGCCTTCGGCTCGGGCTCGCCGTAGGCCCGCTTGTAGGGCCGCCCGCCCCGGGGATTGCGGTCCTGCCCAGGCTCGCGCCCGCGCTCATCGTCGCGCCCGCGTTGCGCCGCCTCCAAACGCGCTTTGGCTGCCTGGATCGCCGCCAGGCGCTTCTCCCTGCGTTGCAACTCCTCGGGCAACTCGTCGCCCCGGAAATCCTCGCCCCAACGCTCGTCTTCTTCGGCGTCCACCATCCCCGCCTTCGTCAGCAGCGCCTCGATCTCCGCCTGCAAGCGAGCCGCCTCTTTGCCCATCCGCTCATAGCTCATCGCCTTGCGCTTGCTCGCGTTCGCTCGCACCTTCGTCCCGTCGACCGAGAGCTTGCCGAACCGCGCCAGTCCCATCTCGCGCGCCACCTGCACCACCCCCACAAACAGCTCGCTGAACTCCGCCAGATGTCGGCGTCGGAACTCACATACCGTGCGATGTTGCGGGAAGTTGCCCGCCGCGAGCATCCGAAACGCTACTTCCTCCTCCAGCTTCCTCGCCACCGCGCGCGAGGAGAATGTGCCCGTCGCGTAGGCATAGATCAGCACCTTGACCATCATCGACGGCTCGTAGGGGGCGTTGCGTCGACCGTCCCCCTCGTTGGGCGCATAGAACGCCGTCAAGTCCAGTGCATCGACCACATCGCTGACGTGATGAGCCAGGTGCCCTGGGGGAACCCACTCCTGCAAGTCCAGCGGCAAAAGCAAGGGTTGGTCCGGCTGGTAGGCACGAAACGTGGTCGGCATCTGGAGTTCCCATACGCAACTGGCGTATCGGATCATACTTCCCCCTGCGCAAATCCACCCACAACCCGTCCGCTATCAACTTTGCCGCGCGGACCTTTCTGCAGCGCACGCTCCTAGCAGCCCGTTGATTAAGTCGGCGCCGTCTGATTCTCTGGTTTTCTGAATTGCAGGGGGATTTGCCGATGGCGATGGGACGGCAGAAGGATGGTCAGGGGGACCTGATGGTGAGCTGGTCGGAGATGCCGCGCTCTCCGGGTCATGTGTTTTATGACCGCGTGCAGTCGGTGCTGATCGAGGGTGGCTTCGACGCCTTTGCCGAGGCGAGCTGCCGGCCTTATTACGCGGCCCGGATGGGCGCGCCCTCGGTGCCGCCCGGGCGCTATTTCCGGATGCACCTGGTGGGCTACTTCGAGGGCATCGACAGCGAGCGCGGTCTGGAGTGGCGCTGCTCGGACTCGCTTTCGCTGCGGGCGTTCCTGCGACTGGGGAGCCGTGATCGGGTACCGGACCATTCCTGGCTGTCACGGAGCCGCACGCGCCTGCCCCATGAAGTCCACGCGGCGGTCTTCGACTGGGTTCTGGTGCTGATCGCCGAGGCGGGGCTGATCAAGGGCGAGCGCATCGGCGTCGATGCCTCGACCATGGAGGCCAACGCGGCGCTGCGGAACATCGTGCGGCGCGACAACGGCGAAGGCTACCGGGAGATGCTGGAGCGCCTGGCCCGGGAAAGCGGGGTCGAGACACCCACGGCCGAGGACCTGGCGCGTCTGGAGCACAAGCGCAAGGGCAAGAAGCTTTCCAACACGGATTGGGTTTCGAAGAGCGACCCCGAGGCCAAGATCGCCAAGATGAAGGACGGCACGACGCATCTGGCCTACAAGCCCGAGCACGCGGTGGATCTGGACACCGGCGCGGTGGTGGCGGCCGAGCTGCACCCGGCCGATGAGGGCGACACCACGACGCTTTCCAAGACCCTGGCGAAGGCCGAGGCAAACCTCGAGGCGGTGGATGCGGCACCGACGTCGGAGGACCCGGCCGAATGCGTCGCCGACAAAGGTTATCACTCACGGGCGGTCTTGAGGGCTCTGAACGACAGTCCCTGGAAGACCCGGATCGCGGCGCCCAAGCAGACCGGCTTTTCGCGCTGGCACGGTGATGAGGCGGCGCGGCGCGCGGTCACCAACAACCGTGCGCGGCTCAAGTCCGGGGTCGCCCGCGAGGCCTTCAAGCTGCGCGCCGAGATCGTCGAGCGCTGCTTTGCCCACAACCTCGATCGTGGCGGCATGCGACGAACCTGGCTGCGCGGGCGAGAGAATGTGCACAAGCGATACCTGCTCCACGTCGCCGGCCACAATCTATCGTTACTGATGCGCCAGCTCATCGGCGCCGGCACCCCGCGGGAGGCCGTGGCGGGCGGATATGGCGGTATTTTCGTGCTGCTCACGCCCACCGGGGCCATGCTGGTGGCACGGGGGCTCCCGCAAAGCGGCCAGACGGCTTTCGCCGCCGCATTCCTCATCTGGGAGTGAGAGCCGGAAAAAGCCACTTAATCAACGGGCTGCTAGGGGTGTTAGTCGCCGCGAAAATCCATGCTGAGCGTGTTCTCTTGCCCGCGCAACGCAATAGCTGCGTTTCAGATAGGCTTCCACAAGATTGGTGTACTTGTCGGAAACCGTTAGATACTCGTCCTCAAGCTGCTGACGAGCTTCCGGTGCAAAGAACATAGGTATTAATACCTAGTCAAACGAACCCGACACCCGACTTAGAATGTCAGCATAGATAAGCATGGGCGAGATCTTGACCGTCGGCAAGCAATCATTCGCACCACCAATCACAAAATCCTAGTGGGTAACGCAACCATGCCCCGCGCGCGACAAACCGCGGTTTCCCAATCTCCGACGGTCGACCCCGGAGTACTCCCCCCGTTGCGGTGGCGGGGCGTGGGCTTGCCAAAGCCGGGGCGGCGGGCCATCCTTCGCGGGAGAACGCGTGCCCGCCGCGAGAGCCGCCATGCGCATGCCCGAGGCCGATCAGGCAGTCATCGCCAAGCGGGCGCGTATCATTGCCGGCTTGCGCGGCATCGTTCCCGGCGAGGGCGTCATCGCCGAGGAAGATGCGCTTCGCGTCTATGAATCCGACGGGCTGACCGCCTATCGCCAGGTGCCGCTCGCGGCGGTCTTGCCCGAGACCGCCGATCAGGTGGCGCGGCTCCTCGAGCTCTGCGATGCCGAGGGGGTGAAGGTGGTGCCGCGCGGCGCCGGGACCTCGCTTTCGGGCGGCGCGCTGCCGCTCGCCGATGGCATCATCCTCGGGCTCGCCAAGTTCAACCGCATCCTCGATGTCGACTTCGACAACCGCTGCGTCGTCGCCCAGCCCGGCGTCACCAACCTCGCCATCACCGACGCGGTGGCGGCCGAGGGCTTCTATTACGCGCCCGACCCCTCGAGCCAGATCGCCTGCACCATCGGCGGCAACGTGGCCGAGAATTCGGGCGGCGTGCACTGCCTCAAATACGGCCTCACCACCAATAACCTTCTGGGGCTTGAGGTCGTGCTGATGAACGGCGAGGTGGTGCGGCTCGGCGGCAAGCACCTCGATTCCGAGGGCTACGACCTCCTGGGCGTGCTCACCGGCTCCGAAGGGCTGCTGGGCGTCATCACCGAGGTCACGGTGCGCATCCTGCGCCGGCCCGATACCGCGAAGGCGCTCTTGATCGGCTTCGCCTCGAACGAGGACGCGGGCGATTGCGTGGCCCAGGTCATCGCCGCCGGCATCATCCCCGGCGGCATGGAGATGATGGACCGCCCCGCGATCACCGCGGCCGAGGACTTCTGTCACCCCGGCTATCCCGCCGACGCCGAGGCGCTGTTGATCGTCGAGCTCGACGGCGCCGCGGCCGAAGTCGGCCACCAGGCCGCCGCCGTGCGCGCCATCGCCGAGACCGCCGGCGCGACCTCGGTCAAGGAAAGCGCGGACGAGGACGAACGCGTGCGCTTTTGGGCTGGGCGCAAGAACGCCTTTCCCGCCATCGGCCGCATCTCGCCCGATTACTACTGCATGGACGGCACCATCCCGCGCCGCCGCCTGGCCGAGGTGCTGGCGCGCATGCGCGAGATGTCGGCGAGCTCGGGCCTCGACATCGCCAACGTTTTTCACGCGGGCGACGGCAACCTCCACCCGCTGATCCTCTACGACGCCAACCGACCCGGCGAGATGGAGCGGGCCGAGCAGCTGGGCGCCGATATCCTCAAACTGTGCGTCGAAGTGGGCGGCGTCCTCACCGGCGAGCATGGCGTCGGGGTCGAGAAACGCGACCTGATGGGCGTCATGTTCAACGAGGATGATCTCAACCACCAGCAGCGCCTCAAGTGCGCCTTCGACCCCGAGGGGCGCCTCAATCCGGGCAAGATGTTCCCCGTCTTGCACCGCTGCGCCGAGCTTGGCCGGGTCCATGTCCACGGCGGACAGGTTCGGTTTCCCGACCTCCCACGCTTTTGATGACCGAGACACTGAAGCCGCGCAATGCCGAGGAGGTCCGCGAGGCGCTGGCCTGGGCCGCGGCCGAGGCCGAGCCCATCGACATCGCCGGCGCCGGCTCGAAGTGGTGCCTGGGCCGTCCGCCCACGTCCTCGCGCCGGCTCGACCTCTCGTCCCTCGACGACATCGCGCTTTATGAGCCCGACGAGCTCGTCATGACCGCCGGCGCCGGCACGCCACTCGCCGCGATCGAGGCGCAACTTGCGTCCACGCGTCAGATGCTCGCCTTCGAGCCGCCCGACTTCGGTCCGTTGTTGGGCGGCGCCGCCGGCGCCGCCACCATCGGCGGCGTGCTGGGCTGTAACCACTCGGGCCCGCGCCGCTTCAAGGCCGGCGCGGCGCGCGATCATTTCCTCGGCGTACACGGCGTCTCGGGGCGCGGCGAGGCCTTCGTCGCCGGCGGCCGGGTGGTCAAGAACGTCACCGGATACGACATGTGCAAGCTGTTGGCCGGCTCCTACGGCACGCTCGCGGCGATGACCGAGGTCACGCTCAAGACGGTGCCGGCGCCCGAGGCCACGCGAACCGTGCTCGTCCTCGGCCTCGATGAGGCGGCGGGGATAGCCGCGCTCGGTGAGGCGGCGCGTGGCCCGGGCGAGGCCTCGGGCCTTGCCCACCTGCCGCTCGCCGCGGCGGCGCGCTCGGCGGTGCCCGCGGTAGCCGAGGGCGGCGGTTCGGCCACCGCGGTCCGCGTGGAGGGCCCCGCCCCTTCGGCCGAGGCGCGCGCCGCCGCCCTGGTGGCCGAACTCGACCGACTCGGCCCAACGGCAACCCTGGCCGACGAGGGGTCCCAGCGTCTGTGGCGCGAGGTGCGCGATGTCGCCCCGCTCGCCGGCGATGATGCCGGGGCGATCGTGTGGCGGCTCTCCGTCGCCCCGTCCGAAGGTGCTGGCGTTGTCGCGCGCATCCGCCGCAGCATCGCGTGCGAGGCACTCTACGACTGGGCCGGCGGGTCGGTCTGGCTCAGGCTCGCGCCCGGCGCGGCGGCCCTCGCCGAGCCGGTCCGCGCGGCGGTGGCCGAGGCCGGCGGTCACGCCTTTCTGTTTCGTGCGCCCGCCGAGGTGCGCGCCGCGGTGCCGGTGTTCGAACCCCAGCCACGCTCGCTCGCGGCGCTCAATCAGC
The DNA here is from genome assembly GCA_965219135.1 of Alphaproteobacteria bacterium. Lineage (GTDB taxonomy): Bacteria > Pseudomonadota > Alphaproteobacteria > VGEJ01 > VGEJ01 > CAYUNL01. Next base: position 481,819 of record CBDCMV010000002.1, read on the forward strand.
GCATCAAGGATGGCTTCGATCCTCGCGGGATTCTCAACCGAGGGCGCATGGTCGCGGCCCCCTGAAGACCGATGCAGACCCGCTTCTCGCCGCTTCAGCTCGCCGATCCCGACACCGCCGAATCCGAGCGCATCCTGCGTACGTGCGTACATTGCGGATTTTGCACCGCGACCTGCCCGACGTACGTGCTGTTGGGCGACGAGCTCGACAGCCCGCGTGGCCGCATCTATCTGATCAAGGACATGCTCGAGGGCGGCAAGGCGGCCTCGGCGACCGTCGTCAAGCACATCGACCGCTGCCTGTCGTGCCTGTCGTGCATGAGCACCTGCCCGTCGTCGGTCCACTATATGCACCTGGTGGACCACGCCCGCGGCTACATCGAGCGCACCCATCGCCGCGCGTTCACCGAGCGTTGGCTGCGCACCGCGCTGGCCACCATATTGCCCCGACCCGGCCTGTTCCGCCTCGCCTTGGTGGCGGCGCTGGCGGCGCGGCCCCTACGCCGCGCGCTGCCGCGCCGGCTGCGGGCGATGCTCGAACTGGTGCCGTGGCACCTGCCCAAGGACTCCGCCGTCGATTCGCCGCAGGTGTTCCCGGCCGAGGGCGCTCGGCGCATGCGCGTCGGCCTCCTCAGCGGCTGCGTGCAGCGGGTGCTCGCGCCGGAGATCAACGAGGCGACGGTGCGGCTCCTGACGCGGCTCGGATGCGAGGTGGTGGTGGCCCGCGGCGCAGGCTGCTGCGGTGCGCTTGCCCATCACCTCGGGAAGCATGCGCCGGCAACGGCGCACGCCAAGGCCAACGTCGCGGCGTGGTTGCGCGAGGCCGACGGCGCCGGTCTCGACGCCATCGTCGCCAACGCCTCGGGCTGCGGCACTATGGTCAAGGACTACGGCTTTCTTCTGCGCGAGGACCGCGCTTGGGCCGACCGAGCGGCCCGCGTCTCGGCGCTCGCGCGTGACGTGTCCGAAGTGGTGGCGGCGCTCGCCCCGCCGCCGGCGACCGATCCGCGCGGCCTCCGCGTCGCCTATCATTCGGCGTGCTCGTTGCGCCACGGCCAGTCCGTCGACGATGCGCCGAAGGCGCTCCTCGGCGGCGCCGGGTTCGACGTCCACGAACCCCTCGAAGGTCACCTTTGCTGCGGCTCGGCCGGGACCTACAACTTGCTCCAGCCGGAAATCGCGGGCTCGCTCCGCGCCCGCAAGGTCGCCAACCTCGAACGCCTGTCACCCCAGGTGATTGCCACCGGCAACGTCGGCTGCATGACCCAGATCGCGGCGGCGACCGAGATTCCCGTGGTCCACACCGTCGAGTTGCTGGATTGGGCCGCTGGCGGCCCGCGCCCGGCGGCGCTGTCGGCCTAGTCGTGGCGCAGCGCGGCGATCCCGACCTCGACCGCCTGTTCGCCGAGCTTGCCCGCGCGAGCGACGAGGACGAGGCGCGCGACGTCGAATCGAAGATCTGGCGGGCGTGGGCCGAGTCGGGCGTCGAGGCGGCGGATCGCCTGCTCGCGGTGGCGAGCGAGGCCATGTCGCGGGGCGCCTTTGCGCCGGCGCTCGCGCTCTTGAACTCGGCGATCGAGGCGACGACCGATTTCGCCGAGGCGTGGAACAAGCGGGCCACCCTCTACTATCTGATCGGCGAACACGATCTTGCGGTTCACGACATCCGCCGTACGCTGAGCTTGGAACCGCGCCACTTCGGGGCGCTCTCGGGGCTCGGCATGATCTGTCTGCAGCGATCTGACGAGGCCGGTGCGCTCAAGGCTTTCCGCGATGCGCTCGCCGTCCATCCCTACCTGAGCGGCGCCCAGGATACCGTCGACAACCTGAGCGGCACGTTGGGCGAGCGCGAGCCGTGAGCCATCGACGCTGGGCGCGCCGGCCAAGCGGGCCTATACTCGGCTGGATGCAACCAATGCGACTACTGACCGCCGGTCTGGTTTCGTTGTGCGTTCTGGCGCTCGCGCCGGCCGGTATGGCGCGCCAGGAAGACCCTCGGCTAGTGGTGCTGTTCGACGAGCTCCGCGCCACCTCCGATCCGGCGCAGATCGCCTTTATCGAGGGCACCATCTGGCAGGTATGGGGTGAATCGGGCAAACCGACGGTGGACCTTTTCTACCAGCGCGGGGTCCGAGCGATGTCGGCGCGCAAGCTCGACGAGGCGCTTGAGTTCTTCGATCAGATCGTCGAGCTCGATCCCGAATTCGCCGAAGGCTGGAACAAGCGCGCCACCGTGTATTTCTTGCTGGGCGAGTACGAAGCCTCGATCGCCGATGTCGAGCGAACGCTCGCCCTCGAACTGCGCCACTTCGGCGCGCTTTCCGGGCTTGGCATGATCTACCTGCGGCTCGACGATCCCGCCGGGGCTCTGGCCGCGTTTCGCGACGCGATCAAGGTCCATCCCCATCTCCGCGGCGCGCAATTCGAGATCCGACGGCTCGAGGCGATCGTCGAAGGTGAGGGAATCTAAGACTCGGGATCGGCTGACGCGGGTGGCTCGGCGAAGGTGCCGCGCTGAAAATCCTCGACTGCTTGGTCCAGTTCCTCACGGCTGTTCATCACGAAGGGTCCATAGCGCGCCACCGGCTCGTCCAAGGCCGCGCCGGCGATCAGCAGGAAGCGCGCCCCGGCCTCGCCGGCGGCCAGCGCTACCGCGCCCGTGGCGCTTAGCACCGCCATCGCGCCGCGCACGATGCGCACCTCCCGTCCGACGGTATCCCGTCCGAGGACGGCGCCGTCGACAACATAGGCGAACGCGGTTGCGCGGTCGGCGAGCGGCGTCGCGAAATTCGTTCCTGCCGCCAGGTCGACGTCGAGATAGGTCACCGGGATCAGCGTCTCCGCCGCGCCCGCCCGGTCGCCGTAGCGGCCGGCGATGATACGCACGATAGACCCGTCCTCGGCGATCTCGGGGATGCGATCGGCGGCAATGTCCTGGTAGCACGGCGGCGTCATCTTGAGCGCCGCCGGCAGGTTGATCCACAGCTGATAGCCCCACAAGAGGCCGTCGGTTTGCCCCGGCATCTCGCTATGGATGATCCCCCGACCGGCGGTCATCCACTGCACCGAGCCTGAGGTCAGCAGCCCCTTGGTCCCGATCGAATCCTCGTGCCGCATAGTGCCGTGCAGCATGTAGGTCACGGTCTCGAAGCCGCGATGGGGGTGGGGCGGAAAGCCGGCGATATAGGCGTCGGGATTGTCGCTCCGGAACTCGTCCAAAAGGAGGAACGGATCGAGCGTCTCCAAGTCGGCGGTGCCGAGGACGAGGGTTAGTCGGACCCCGGCGCCGTCGGAGGCGGGGACCCCGGTCACGGTGAGGATGATGGCGCGGGTCTTGGTTTCGGTCATCGCTCAGCTCGCCCTCAGGCGCGGCGAAAGGCCTTGCCCTCGCCAACAATGTCGTAGCCGGAGAAGTCGTTGGCGGGGATGGCTACGCGACCCGGGTTCTTCGTCTCGGCGGCACCGATGACACGCGCCTCGCGCCCGTGCGCCACGGCGATATCGATGAGCTGCGCGGCGTCTTGCGCCCCGGCAACCAGGCAAAAACCGATGCCCATGTTGTAGGCCGTGTACATCTCCTCTGCCGCCACGGCACCATATTCGGCAATGTGTCCGAAGATAGTCGGGGCCGAGGGTAGCGAGTCGAGCACGAAGCCGACCTCCGATTGCACGCGCGCGAGGTTGAGGAAGCCGTCCCCGGTGATGTGGACCATGGCCTTGAGCGAGGGCACGCGGGCCCGTGCCTCCAGCGCCTCGGCGACGTAGATGTGGGTCGGGCGCAGCAGCTCTTCGCCGAGCGTGCCGGTGAGCCCGGCGAGTGCGGCGTCGGGCGCGAGCCCGTGGTCCGCGAAGAACGCCTTGCGCGCGAGGCTCAGACCGTTCGAGTGAATGCCGTTGCTCGCCAGTCCGATCACCACGTCGCCGTCCGCGATGCCGGCGCCGGTGAGGACGGCGTCAAGGGCGACGGTTCCCGCCGCCATGCCCACCAGATCGAAGCCGCGGCCGTCGCCATGGCCGGCGATCATGTCGCCGAGCTGGGCGATCTCGCCGCCCGATATCGAAACCCCGGCCGCTACCGCCCCGGCGCATAATCCCTTGGCGATCTCATCGAGCATGTCAGGATCGGCGCGCTCGACGGCGATGTAGTCGAGGAACGACAACGGGGTCGCGCCGATACACACAAGATCATTGACGTTCATGGCCACGCAATCGATGCCGATGGTGTCGTAGCGGCCGAGCATCTGGGCGATCAGGGCTTTGGTCCCGACCCCGTCGGTGCAGAGCGCGAGTCCGGCGCCGCCGCCGAGGTCGATGACCGTGGCAAAATGGCCGAGGTCGAGCGCGACGGCACCCGGCGCACCACCCGGCGGCCAAGTCTTGCGCACGCGAGCGGCGATGCGGGCGAGCGCGGCGTCGGCGGCGGCGCCGTCGACGCCAGCGGATCGGTAGGTGGTCCCGGGTTCGGGTGGTGCGCTCATGTCGATACTCAACCGCGCGGACTGCATCGATGACATAGAGGAAAAGGCGCGGACGGCGCAACGATGTCGGTTTCCGCGCCGCGTGAAATTTCTGAAAGGCTTCTCCCTTTGCTTCCGGTCACACCAGATGTTGATCGGCCTTCTACGTTCCAGGCACGGTTCTTGGACCGTGCCTGGCGATGTGCGGGAGCTTTTGGCCTTGGGGAAGTAGGTTTCGAGTGCTGTCAGGCAGGCTGGAGGGCCGGTATTCGGCCCCGATTGAGGCGGATCGGAGGGCGGGCGGTGGCTGGCGCCCGGCCTGCCGGGATCAGCCGCGTTGTCCGACGATGTCGCGGTAGTCGGCGGGTCGGAGGCGCGTGCCGATGCCGAGCAGGGTGTCGAAGGCCGTTGCGGTATTTCTGAAAGGCTTATCCCTCTGAACCCGGTTTGACGACATGTTGGGTTTGCGGTTGCCATCGGCGGAATGTTCGCTTAATGTTCTGTCATGCCAGCCGCTGGAAATACGACCGCCCGATGTCCCGCGCCGCCTTCGAGGCGCGCTTTCCCGATGAAGCCTCCTGCGCCCGGCATCTTGCAGCCAAGCGCTGGCCCGACGGCTTCGTCTGCCCCGCCTGCGGCCATGACAGGGGCTGGGAACTGAAGCGTCGCCGGACGAGCTGGGAATGTGCGGCCTGCGGGAAGGAGACTTCGGTGACCGCGGGCACGATCATGCACCGCAGCCACTTGCCCCTGAAGACCTGGTTCATGGCCGTTCACATCGTGACCAGCCACTCGAACGGTATCTCCGCCCTGCAACTCCAGGCCCAGCTCGGGCTCGGCAGTTACAAGAGTGCCTGGCTCCTGCTGCACAAGCTGCGCCGTGCCATGGTTGATCCGGATCGCAGCCTGCTTGAGGACCTGGTCGAGATCGATGAGGCCACCCTACCGTTCCGCACCGTAAAAGACCCGACCACAGGCGGGCAAGGTCGCAGCCGGCAAGGCAAGATGCGCATTGCTGGCGCGGTCGAGCTATCGCCCGAGGGCGAGCCACGTCGCATCCGGCTGGCGCCGATCGGGGATTTCTCCGCGCGCAGCCTTCATGCCTTCGTTGCCGGGACCTCGGCGCCGGGCGCGCGGGTAATCACCGATGGCTGGAGCGGTTATCCTGGCCTGCCCGACCACGACCACCAGCCCAAGGTCGTCGGTGCAACGCCCGCCCATCTCGTGCTGATCTGGATCCATCGTGTGTTCTCGAACCTGAAGCGCTGGGCGCTCGGAACCTTCCATGGCCTGCGCCGCGCCCATCTGCGCCGCTATCTCGACGAGTTCGTGTTCCGCTGGAACCGCCGCCGCCACACCGCAACGGCCTTCGACACCCTGCTCGGCATCGGCACGCGCCTCCGACCCGCCGACTACCGCGACATCGTCGGACAACGCGGCTGATCCCGGCAGGCCGGGCGCCAGCCACCGCCCGCCCTCCGATCCGCCTCAATCGGGGCCGAATACCGGCCCTCCAGCCTGCCTGACAGCACTCGAAACCTACTTCCCCAAGGCCAAAAGCTCCCGCACATCGCCAGGCACGGTCCAAGAACCGTGCCTGGAACGTAGAAGGCCGATCAACATCTGGTGTGACCGGAAGCAAAGGGAGAAGCCTTATTTCTGATTGTAGCGCCGGCGCGGTCGTGATCATGTGCCGCGCTCGCCGCCACGCGCGTGGTCCCACCGTCCGCGCGGCGGCGAAGCAGGAGATCGGCCGCCATGAAATCACCGCCCCTGTTCGCCGCCGTGATACTCGCGTGGGGCCTTACCCCGTTCGCGACCAAGAACAAGCTCGACGTGGTGGCTCCCGAGATGGCGGTCGCCTATCGCTTCGGCCTCGCTTCGGTGCTGCTGATCGGCTGGTGCGCCTGGCGTGGCCGGCGCTTACGCTTTACGTGGCGCGAGCATTTGTTCATCGCGTTGCAGGGCGTCTTGTTGTTCGGATTGGTCGACATCGGGACTTACAACGCGGTCGCGCGCCTGACGAGCGGCCTGATGCCGCTGGTGTTCTCGCTCGCGCCGGTGGCGACGGTGTTCCTGGGCGCCGCCTTGATCGGCCTCAAGATCAGGCCGCGGGTGGTGCTCGCGGGCTGCCTCGGGCTCGCCGGCGTCGCCATGGTGTTCTCGCCGTAGTTGCGCCACTTCGACGCGTCGAGCACGGCGCTCGTCGGGCTTGGGTACGCATTCGCGGGCACCGTGGCGCTGGCGCTCGGCAGCCTCACTGCGGCGCGCAATCAGGACGCGGGTCTGCCGATCGTCGAGACCGCGGCGCTCGGCATGGCCTACGGCGCGGCCTTCACCTTCGTGGTCGCGCTCGCGCTTGGTGGCGAGGTCACGTGGGACCCCTCCCTCGGCTTCCTCGTCGGCTTCCTTTGGGTCGTGCTCTTGGCCTCGCTCTTTGCCTACCTGTCGTACCTGACGTTGATCGAGCGCATCGGCCCCGATCGCGGTGCCTATGTCTATGTCGTGGTGCCGATCGTGGCGCTCGCCGTCTCGACCGCGTTCGAGGACCACACCTGGACCCCGCTTTCGGGACTGGGCGTCGCCGTCGTACTCTTGGGCAGCGTCCTGGCGCTGAGCAAGGGACGAGCCCGCCCGGCCAACGCCCGGTCCTTGCCCTGACCTAGGCGGCGGCGGCTTCCTGTTCGAGGCCGGCGCTGTAGCTCGCGGTGCGCGCCGCGCCGTTCATCCGCGCACGGTGACGCAACGCCGCTTGCCCGGCCGCCCGATTACCGCTGTGGCCGCCCCACGCCTTGAGCGCCGATTGCTGAAGCGCGCGTCCATAGGAGAAACTGAGCTGCCACGGCGCGCTCGCCAACAGCGTGTTGAGCGCGTTGAGGTTCGCGCTCGCCTCCTCTTCCGACTGGCCGCCCGAGAGGAAGACGACTCCCGGCACCGCCGCCGGCACCACGCGGCGAAACACCTCCAGCGTCGCCGCCGCGACCTCCACGGGGCCGGCCTGGTTGGCGCATTCCTTACCCGAGATCACCATGTTCGGCTTCAAGAGCATGCCCTCCAGCGCCACGCGCTGTTCGAACAGCTCGACGAACACGCGCTCGAGCGTTTTCTCGGTGACTGCGCCACACGCATGGATATTGTGGCCGCCGTCCATCAGCACCTCGGGTTCGACGATCGGCACCAGTCCGGCCTCTTGCGACAGCGCCGCGAAGCGCGCCAGCGCATGGGCGTTGGCTTCGATACAGGTGGCGCTCGGAATTCCCTCGCCGATGGTGATGACCGCCCGCCACTTGGTGAAGCGCGCGCCCAAGGCAGCGTATTCCTCGAGCCGTCCGCGCAGCCCGTCGAGCCCCTCGGTCACCTTCTCGCCAGGTGCCAGGGCCAACGCCTTGGCGCCGGCGTCGACCTTGATTCCCGAGATGACGCCGGCGTCCGCCAGCACTTTGACGAACGGGGTGCCTTCGGTGCCCGATTGACGCAGCGTCTCGTCAAACATGATGACGCCGCTGATGTGTTCGCCGATGCCCTCGGTGGTAAACAGCAGCTCGCGGTAGTCGCGGCGCGTCTCGTCGGTGGACTCGACGCCGATCGTGTCCAGGCGTTTCTTGATGGTCTGCGTGCTCTCGTCGGCGGCAAGAATTCCCTTGCCCGCGGCCACCAGATCCCGCGCCGTCGCCGCGACCTCTGCTGCGCTCATTTCGCCCCCGTGCCTTGTGTTCAGGAGATCCGAGATTACCAGCAATCGGCGGCTTGGCGCATGTGCTAACTTCGCCCCATGCTGGCCGCCGAAGCCAACCGGCCGCGCACCGTGACGGAGCCGGGCTTGGGGACTCTCGAAGTGTTTCCGCTCGACACCTCCGAGGCGGCGCTCCACGCGCTCCTCACCGATATCTTCCAGAACCACTGGCGCACGATTCAATTCGGTCCGCTGATCGAGGGCGCGGCGTGGGAGATTGTCGCCCCCCACGCGGCTCGAGAGATGACCCTATTCGACGGCTATCTGACCGTCGATTTTGGCGCCTGGCACTTCCACCTCTGCATCGGCCCCCACCGCGGCAGCGCTACCGCGCCTGTAAGCCCCGAGCTCGCCGCCCACCGCCGCACCGCCCGCGCCGAACTCTACCGTCAGCTTAGCGACTCGGGGACACCCAACAGTTGGGGCCTCCGCCTTCTCAACGGCCACGACGAACAGCAGCTCACCGTGTTCCTGCCCAATCCTTTCTTGAGCGACGAGTTGAAGCCCCTGCCCCGGCCCGACTGGTCGCGCCTCGCACTTTGGGACCACCTCCGCCAATCCACCCTCGGTCTCGGCCCCGACCCCAAGGACCGCACCGGCTCCAGTTTCGTCCACGGTTGAGACTCGGCGTTGCGGACAGCGGCCCTGGTCGAGCGTCTGCGGCGGACCAAGTACGTCGATATTCTGCCCGCCTACGACGGCATAACCCACATCGAGGGTCAGGCGGCTGCGCCGGCTAAGGCGCTAGGCCTCTGCCCGGAGGCCCCGAGGCGCGATATCCCCGACCGAAGCCGCCTCGGGCTGTTGGTCCACCGATGGCCTCTCGGTAGTCGGCAGCGGTGCCTCGTACGCGTAGCCAGGATCGACCTTTTGCTTCGCCCAAGCCCTGCGCATCTCGAGCCACGAACCGACCCAAGAGCGCGGCTTCGGCATGTCCGCGGCCACGGCATGGTGGAGCTTCTCGAGGTTGTAGCAGGGCACGGCGGCGAACATGTGATGCTCGAGGTGCCAGTTCATGTGCCAGTAGAGGAACTCGGACAACCAGGGCAACTTGATGGTGCGCACGCAGAGACGGAAGTCGGACGCATCGGTGCGCAGCCCGGCGTGCATCGGACAGCCGATCAAGTAAGCGTGCCAGGTGGCGATGAAGGGCGGCACGCTCAACAGCACGGGAATAATCCACAGCCCGAAGGCGAAGCAGACGATGGCGATGCCGATGTGGAAAACGAGCAGGAAGCGGGCCCAGTTCACCGCCACCCGTCGCGCCTCGGGCTTGTCCGCATAGAGGGCTTCGAGCCAGCCGGGCGCGCCGAGGACCGCATAGCGATCCAAGGCTGTCTTGAGCACCGCCCACGGCCAGTTGATGATCCCCCGCGTCATGTAGCCGCCCATGAGGTTGAGGCTGAACAGCTGGGCGAGGTAGTACCACCGGAGCGAGGGTTCCACCGGCAGCGTCACCTCAAGATCGCCGCGCCGGTGGCAGGTGTAGACGTGGTGGTGGTAGTGGCTCATGCCGTACTCGTGGTAGTTCCACCAGCCGAGCACGCTGTAGACCCTGAGGAAGAAGGCGTTCAGCCACTTGGCCCGGAATACGGTGCCGTGACCGAGCTCGTGACAGCCGTAAATGAAGTGCGAGGCGACGGTGCCGTGGGCGAAGAGCGCGAGCGCGAAGCCGACCCATATCTCGCGCTCGAAGAAGAGATAGGTGATCGCCCCGGTGACGGCGAACAGCGCCAGATGGCCGAGCGCCTGGAACCAGCCCTTGAGGTCGTTCGCCTGCATCAACTCCATGAGCGCGGCGCGCTCGATCGGGCAGCGGTACCAGGTGACCTTGAAGTTCTTGCGAACGTGGTCCAGCGTCTCGGTGTCAGTAGTCATCTCAGGCTTCCCATCTCGAAAGGCTCAGTTTCTCCGGCGCCGTCAGCCCCTCCGGCCGACACCCTCCATCCGCCATCGCGGGGCGCACTGTGCTCGCCCAGACGGCGCGACGCAAGACCCCAACCCACTGGTCGCCCCGGCCTCGCGCTCACGCCGATTTCCTGCCAGCGCCCGCGCCGGGCCTATCAACCGCGGGATTGAAGCGGCCAGTGCCGGTGGGTATTCTCCGCGCGCGCGATCGCGCATCACTTAGGTTCCAGAGGCCTAGCTAGGGAGCGGCACGATCATGGTCGAGGATACACTCAAGTGGCACCGGGCAGCGGCGGTGGGCGAAGTCACCGAAGACGAGCCCAAGGCCTTTACCATCGGCGAGCGCGAACTCGCCGTCTACAAACTCGGCGATGCCTTCCACGTCCTCGACAATATATGCCCCCACGAATACGCCGTCCTGTCCGCGGGTTTCATCGAGGGCGAGGCCATCGAGTGCCCGCTCCACCAATCGCAATTCCATATCCCGACGGGCAAGTGCCTGGGGCCACCTGCCGATGGTGACCTCAAGAGCTATCCGGTGAAAATCGAGGACGGCACCGTGTTGGTCGGCATCCCCTAGGCCCGAACCACGATCGCGGCGCGCCCGATGCCACCCACCCACGTTATCGTCGGCGCCGGCCAAGCCGGCGGCCGCGCCGCCGAGGCGATGCGCGCGCATGGCTTCACCGGCCGCATCGTCCTGATCGGCGAGGAGCCGCATCTCCCCTACGAGCGGCCGCCGCTGTCCAAACAGGTCTTGCTCCGCGAGTACGAGCCGGACCGGGCGCGGCTCAACCCGCCCGAGTTCTACGCCGAGCAAGAAATCGAACTCCGTCTCGGCGTCCGCGCCACGGCGATCGACGCCGGCGCGCAACGCGTGGATCTCGGCGACGGCAGCGCCGAAACCTACGACAAGCTCTTGTTGACGACCGGCGCTGCGGTGCGCCGTCTGCCGCTTCCGGGAGGCGAGCTCGGCGGCGTCCATGTCTTGCGCGGGATCGAGGATTCGCTCGCCATCCGCGACGCCCTCGAGCCGGGCGCGCGAATTGCTATCGTCGGCGGGGGCTACATCGGTCTCGAGGTGGCGGCGGCGGCCCGCATGCGCGGGTGCGATGTCACGGTGATCGAGGTGCTGGACTCGCTGTTGGCCCGGGTCATGTCACCCGCGATGGGGGAGTATTTCGCGTGCCTCCACCGCGGCCACGGGGTCGAACTTAGGCTCGGCACCGGGGTCACGGGGCTCGACGGCGACGGGCGCATCGAGCGGGTGCGCCTCGGCGACGACACGGTGGTCGCGGCGGACGCGGTGGTGATCGCCGTCGGCGTCGTGCCCGCGACCGAGCTCGCCAAGACGGCGGGCCTCGCGATTGGCGACGGGATTGCGGTCGACGAGTTCGCCCGGACCTCCGATCCCAACATCTTCGCCGCCGGCGATGCGACCGAGCACCCTAATCCAACGGTCGGTCGCCGGGTGCGGCTCGAATCGTGGCAGAACGCCCAGAACCAAGCGATCGCTGCGGCCCGCGCCATGTGCGGCGTGGGCGAGCCTTACGCCGAGGTGCCGTGGTTCTGGTCCGATCAGTACGACGTCAACCTGCAGATGCTGGGCCTGCCCGACGGCGACAGCGAATCGGTGCTGCGTGGCGACATGGCGGGCGAGGCCTTCACCATCTTTCACGTGCATGAGGACCGCGTCGTCGGGGCGACCGCCATCAACGGCGCCCGCGACATCGCCGTCGCGCGGCGGCTGATCGCGCAGCAACGATCGGTCGATCCCGCACGCTTGGCCGATCCCGACACCGCGCTGCGCGCACTCCTGCGCGATTGAGCCGTAGGCCGGGACTAGTCTTCGCTGTAGCCAAGGGCGGCGACGATTGGCGCCAGTATCGGCGCCACATCGGCCAAATGCGCGCGATAGCTGCGCCATCGGCCGAGCGCGCGGGAATACACCGGTTCGCCGACGTCGCGGTAGCTCGGTGTCGCGACCGCCCGCCGCCGCCGGTGATACTCAAGAAGCGAATCGCTGTAGGTGAGCCCCACATGGGCGCAGATGGCACGCACAGTGGTGGCCGGGTCGGCAACCAGGCGCTCGTAGCGGAACGCCAGGGCATCAAGGCCCGAGGCCTCGCGAACATCGATCCACAGTCCCATGATTTCGGCGTAAAGCCGTGCAGCGGTGCCGAGGTCGTTGAAGTGGACCATCGCCTCGTTGGCTTCAAAGGCCTGCATGAAGCAGCTCAAGATCACGTCACGCGGATCGCGCAGCGCGACCAAGACCTTCGCTTTGGGGAACAACCGGCGCACCAGGCCGAGGTGCACCAGCGCAAGCGGTAGCTTATCGACCAACCGCCGACCCGCGGTGACCCCCACCGCGGCGTCCGCCGCCTGCCAATAGGCACCGCGCAACGCCGCGACCCCGGCGCCCGATAGATCCGAAAGCCCTTCGGGATAGGACGCACCCGAGGCGCTAAACGCCGCCACCCGTCGCTGCAAGGCGCTGAGAAGCGGCAATTCTTCGGCGGTCACGATCGCCGGGTGCGCGGCCAGGCGGCTCGGTCGGCCATGAGGCCAAGCGCTCGGCGCTCCACGCGGCGCGGTTCCGCTGCACCGTCTGGGGATAGCGCTGCATGGAGTAGGCGCGCGCCTCAAGCCGCGTGGCGAGGCCCCGGTTGCCCTCGGCGAAGGCCGCGAAAGCCCGGTCGAATTCGCCCATGCGGTCGAGCACGCGCCCAAGCTCGATCGATGCCCATGGGTCCTCGCCGCCGGCGAGCCGGTCCTCGAGCCGGCGGCGGGCGGCGGGGAAATCGCCTTCGCCGTAGGCCAGGCGCGCCAGGGTACGCGCCGCGGAGGCATTGTCGGGATCGAGCGCAAGGGCGCGCTCGGCGGCGGCCCGCGCGTCGCCGTTGCGGCTCCGCGATTCGTGAAGGAGGGCGAGATCGGCGTGGGTTTCGCCGCGACTGGGAGCGAGAGTGAGCAGGCAATCGAGCAGCACCTCGGCCTCAGCGTCATCGGCTTCGCGGCGCAGCAGCGCAGCGAGATTGGCGAGCGCCGGGATCGAATCGGGGTCGCGGCGCAGGGCATCGCGATACGCTTCGCGCGCCGGGCCGTAGCGGCCGCCGGCGCTCAACGCGTTACCGAGATTTACGAACAGCCGGGTGTCCTTGGGCGCGAGCCGGCACGCGCGCTCGAGCGCGGCCGATGCGTCGACGAAGGCCGCCTGCTCGACCAGCAGGTTGCCAAGATTGTTGAGCGCGGCGACGTAGTCAGGGCGGAGCCGGATCGCTTCTCGATACGACTGCACCGCCCGCGCACCATCGCCCGCCGCCGCACACGCGTTACCCAAGCCGAAGTGGGCCTCGGCGTTGGCGGGATCAAGCCCAAGCAGCCGTTGAAAGACATCGATCGCCTCGCCCGGCTGGTCGGCCGCGATGAGCGTGAGGCCGAGGTTGGCGAGCGCCGGCCGATACCCCGGCTCGATCGCCAACGCGCGGTGATAATGCGCGATAGCCTCCTCGAGCCGGTCCTGCTCCTTGAGCGCGCTACCGAGGTTGCCATGATAGGCCGCCTTGCCGGGATCGGCCGCGACGGCGGCGGCCAGGCGCCGCTCGGCGAGCGCCGGTCGTCCGGTCCTGAGCGCGACCAGGCCACCCAGGTGCAGCGCCTCGGCGGACCGCACGCCACCGCCCGCGGCGATCCGCTCGAACAGTGGCTCGGCACCCGCCAGATCGCCGTCTAGATAGAGGCGGACCGCGCGGTCGAAGTCGGAGGGCGCTTTAGGCACGGTATGCGACTTCTACCAACGTATAGGAGTCTCGAACCACGAGGTGCGTGAACACACACAGAACACAGGCCAACCCGGCCAAGCCGCACAGGAATCGTTAGATTAATGATCTGTTAGGATTTCGCTCCTAGGCTCCGCATTAACGATATCAAGAAAGGGATTGGAGCGTAGGAGATGATGATACCTGAGATTTCCCCAGCCTCGCTTGGTCTGCCCTCCCTCGATGCCGAGCCGATTGCGGCGACCGCAAGCGCCGAGGGCAACACCGCCGACCGCAGCGCGCGCGGCCACCAGGAGGCGGAAAAGTCGGCGTTGCCGATACTGTTCCCGCTGCAGGCGAGCCACCTCTGGTTCCTCAACACCCTGCCGCCGCCCGCCGCGCGCAAGGCGCCGATTCGGAAACCGCTCCCAAACCCCGAATAGCGCGGGACGGCCCGCCAGCGCGCGGGCCCTAGAGTTCCTCCCACCGGCCGCTCTCCACCGAGCGGAAAAGTGCGTCGACGGCGGTCATGTTGGCGACCGAGTCCTCGAGCGGGACCGCCTGCCCGCCGCCCGCGCGGATGGCCTTCGAAAAGAGCGTGAATTCAAGCCCGTACTGGTCCACCGCGGCGACGGTCTCGGCCACGGCCGAGGCGCCGGCGAGCTTGGTGCCGTCGTCGACCAAGATGCGCGCGCCTCGGTCCGGGGCCGGGTTGAACGGGCTTTCCATTTCGATCCGCCCTTCGGACCCGTAGATCTGCACCTCGTGGTGGAGTACGAGCTGGGTCGAGCAGACGATGCTCGCGAGCCCGGCTTCGAACTCCAGGATGCAAGCCGCCAAGCGGTCGACCCCGAACCTCGGGTCGATGTCGGTCGAGGCGATGGCCCGCCGCGGCTCGGCCTCGAAGAGAAAGCGGGCGAGCGTCACTGGATAGCAGCCGAGGTCGTAAATGCCGCCGCCGCCGTAGTCGCGGTTGTTCACGATACTCGCGGGATCGTTGTTCATCTCGCTGAAAAAGGCGTTGACCGCGCGCAAGGTGCCGATGCGGCCCTCGCGGACAAGCTCGCGGGCACGCAGCCACTGCGGGTGGGTGCGCACGACGAAGGCTTCCTGGATCAGCATGCCGGTCTGTTCGCGCACCGCGATCAGCGTCTCGGCCTCGGCCGCGTTCAGGGCCAGCGGCTTTTCACACAGCACGTGCTTGCCCGCCGCGGCCGCCTTGGCCGCCCACGGGACGTGGAGATGGTTGGGCAGCGGAATGTAAACCGCCTCGATCTCGGGATCGGCCAGAAGCGCCTCGTAGGAGTCGTGGGCCTTGGGGACGTCGAGCGAATCCGCAGCCGCCCGCGCCTTCGCTCCATCGCGCGAGGCGAGGGCGACAACGTGGCAGCCCTCGGCGCGCGCGAGCTCGGGGATCACCACCTTGACGGCGATCGCCGCGGCGCCCATGACGCCCCAGCGGACCGGTGCGGAGTCATTCATCGCCTAGGAATTTCCGGTAGTTCTCGGCGACGTCTTGGGCGGCGGCCTGGATCAGGCGCTCGCCGTCCGCGGCCGCCGCCAGCGTAGGATCGGAGCCGATGCGGCCGTCGGGGAAACGGCGGCGATAGTCTTCGGCATCGGCGAAGGGTTGCATAGGTGGGGCCACGGAATCGAGGGCGACCTCACGCACCTCGCCGGGATAGGCGAACCAGGTGACGGCGATCTCCGAGGGCGTCGCGTGCGCCCCCTCACGCCCCGAATAGAGCGATTCCCGGAGCTTGCGTGCCCGGGTTCCCATCCACCAATTGACTGACTTGCAGCGCACACCCGATTCGCCTGCGAGGCTGGAATCGGCGTAGATCTCATCGAAGGCGGCGCCGATGGTTGCGGTGTTGCCGCCGTGGCCGTTGACGAAGTAGACGCGTTTGAATCCGTGCTTGGCGAGCGAGGCCACACAATCGCGGATGAGCGCGATCAAGGTCGACGGGCGCAGCGTCATCGAGCCGGTGAAGGCCATGTGGTGCTGGGCCATGCCGACGTTGATGGTCGGCCCGACCATGGCGTCCATGCTGTCGCCGGCCGCACGAGCGATAACCTCGGCGCAGATCGCGTCGGTGCCGATCAGCCCCGATGGCCCATGCTGTTCGGTCGAGCCGATCGGCATGAGGATACCGGCCGAGGTCTCGAGGTAGCACTCGACCTCGGGCCAGGTAGATAGCTGCAATTGCATGACGCCCCCCTGGGGCGAGCACTATGGCGCGCCCGCCCGTGCCCTGCCAGCGGATTTTGCCGCGGCCGGTGAGGGGGAGACGGATGGCGCAAGCGAAAGCGCTTAGGGGCGCGCTGCCGCGCCCGCGAATTAGGGGGGCGCTCCCCAGATTTCGGCGACTACATGGCTCCCGCCGGTTTTCGGACTCGCTAGGCGGGATCGCCCGCCGAGGCGTTGAACTTCGGCACCGCGTGCCACCGAGCCCCTCGATCCCCTCGGATAACAGCGAGCCGGCGGGAATCGAGACCAAGACCCCAATGCGGCCATCCTCGTACTCGAACACGCCCGAGGGGCCGGCCGATTCGGGGACGCTGAACGCCGCCGCGCGGTCGACCCCGCTGGTGCGGTCGAGCACGGCGACCAGTTCCTCCGCCTGCTGGGGGGACCCCGAGCGGAAAAACAAACCGGCATGCTCGTCGATATGGACGCGACCATCGGCATACTCGCGAGCAATGCGAGCGACCGCGCGCGCGCTCTGGGTCGAGTGGAAGCCGACGCGGATATCGACCGGGGGCGTCGCCGATTCGTCGACCCGCCGGTCCGCGACCATCACGAGGCACCCCCGCCCGCGGCGCGAACCACCGCATCCAGACCGGGCAGCGCTTGCTCGGACAGGCCATCGGGCGAGCCGGCGGATACCTGATCCCGCACCGCCACGACCTCGCCGATGATCGCCGTCGCCGGACCCGCGATCCGCGCCTTCGTCGCAAGCACGCCAATGGTCGCCGCCGTGCCGACGATTACTCGCTGGTCGTCTCGCGTCCCGTTCTCGACGATGGCGGCCGGCGTCGCCGGGGCAAGCCCGTGGGCGATCAGGTTGGCGGCGATGGTCCCCAAGTTCTTCAGGCCCATATAGATCACGATGGTCTGGCGAGGCTGCGCCAGCCCATTCCAGTCGAGGTCGAGCCGCCCCTCCTTTTGGCCGCCGGTGACGAAAACACACTGCTGCGCATAGTCGCGGTGGGTGAGCGGTATGCCGGCGTAGGCCGCGCACCCCGTGGCCGCAGAAACGCCGGGGACGACGCGAAACGGGATGCCGGCGGCGGCGAGCGCCTGAATCTCTTCGCCGCCACGGCCAAAGACGAAGGGATCGCCACCCTTGAGCCGCGCCACGCGTTTGCCTTCCCGCGCGAGCCGCACCAGCAGGTCGTTGATTTCGTCCTGCGCCATCGAGTGGGCGGCGCGAGCCTTGCCGGCATAGATGCGCGGCGCATCGCGCCGCGCCAGCTCAAGCACGGCGTCCGAAACCAATCGGTCATGGACGATCACGTCCGCCTTTTGCATCAATCGCAGCGCGCCAAGCGTCAGGAGCTCGGGATCCCCGGGCCCCGCGCCGATGATCCAAACTTCGCCCCGTGCCGGCGTGCGCGACGCAGCCGCGTTCGCCAGCGCCGCGCGTAAGCTCGCCTCGGCGCCGGCCGCATCGTTCGCGAACACCCGTTCCGACGTTGGCCCGTCGAGGGCATCCTCCCAGAAGCGGCGGCGCATGACGGCATCGGGCAACAGCCCACGTGCGCGGGGCCGCCACGCGGCGGCAAGCTTGGCCAGGCGCCCGTACGCGGCGGGGATCAGGGCCTCGAGCCGGGCGCGCAGCATCCTGGCGAGGATCGGCGAGGCGCCGCCTGTCGACACCGCGACCACCACCGGCGACCGGTCGATGATGGCCGGCATGATGAAGGTGCAAAGCGCCGGGTCGTCGACGACGTTGACGGGAATCCCGGCGAGGCGGGCGTGGCGCGCGACGGAGCGGTTTACGGCGCGGCTATCGGTGGCCGCCACCGCAAGGGCGCAGCCGCGTAGGTGATCGGGCGCAAAGGGCTCGGCGAAGTGGGCGAGCGCGTCGTTGGTGATCTGCCGCCGAACGGCCCCGCCAACCTTGGGCGCGACCAGACTCACCGATGCGCCGGCGCGGCGAAGCAGGTTCACGCGCCGCGCCGCGACCTCGCCGCCGCCGACGACCAGGGCGCGACGCCCGCGCAGGTCGAGAAAGATCGGAAGGTAGTCCATGGCGCCGCTTTGCCCCTCCTCTGGCGTGCCCATCACGTGGCGGGGGGCGCCGCGTAAGGGAGATGAATGCCGCATTCGGTCTTTGCGGTTCCCGACCAGCGCCCGTCGCGAATCCCCTCGCCCTCGGCGATGCGGCGCGTGCACGTGGTGCAGCCGATGGAGGCAAAGCCGGCGGCGCGCAGCGGATGCTCCGGCAGATCGCGCTCGCGGAACGCCGCCCGCACCTCCTCGTGCGACCAGTTGGCGAGAAGATTGATCGTGATTCGCCCGTTCAGCGCTTCGATCACCTCGGTCGACCGGCGGGCACCGTTGTGGAAGCGCTTGCGTCCGGTAACGCAGGCATCGAAACCTTCGAGCGCGTCCTGAAGCGGCGCCACCTTGCGGATGTAGCAGCACATGTCGGGGTTGCGCTGCCAAAGCTTCGCATCCGCATCCAGGATCTCGAGGTCCCCGTCGACCGGGCGAATGACCCGCACATCGGTTAGCCCGAGGTGCGCGACAAGATCCGCGGCGTAAGCGAGGGTCTCCGGAAACAACTTCCCCGTCTCCAGGAAAATCACCGGCGTCGCCCGATCGACTTGGCTGACGAAATCGAGAAGCACCGCCGCCTCGGCCCCGAACGACGAGGTCACGGCGATTCGATTCGGGAACACGTCCTTGACCATGATGCGCAAGAGCTCGAGCCCGGAGTAGCGGCCGTACGCCGCGCGCATCGCCTCCGCGCGCTCGCCCAGGACCTCGGTCGAGGCCGCGCCCATTACTCGACCGGTCCCACACCGGGGGTGGTCGCGGCCGCCTTGGCCCGCGGTCGAGCGCTTTGGGCCGCCGCACGCGGCCGCCGATGACGGCGGGCCAGGACTGGGACCCGGCCATCCGCGGTCGGCTGGTACCACACGCCGAACTCGGCGACGGCCTCGTGCCAGACGTCGAGCGGCCTCTCGTACTCGACCTCAAAGGCATCGAAGCCGCAGCGCAGCATGAACAGGAATTGGTCGCGCAGAACGTTGCCGACCGCCCGCACTTCGCCCCGGTAGGCATAGCGCTCGCGCAGCAAGCGGGCATAGCTGAACGCCCGGCCATCGGTGAATTTGGGAAACTCCAGCGCCACGGCCTCGAAACGCTCCAGGGTCTCCTCGATGAGTGCCGGGGACTGGTCACTCCTGAGCCGGATGCCGAGGCGTCCGGGCCAATCGCGGAGCGAGGGCGAGGCCTGTTGCCAGCGCTCGAGTGAGACGATTTGCGGCACCCCGTCCGCCAGGTCGGTGTCGTCCGGTACCGTGAGCCAGGGATCCTCGACCAGCCGGCCGTCCTTAATGAGCGCCATAGAGGGCCTCCTTGAACGGCTCGATCCCAATGCGCCCGTAGGTCTCTAGGAACGTCTCGCCCTCACGCCGTCCCGCCAGGTAGGCGGTGACGACGGTGTCGACGGCGTCGACGACCTCGTCGTAGGAGAAACCGGGGCCGACCAAATCGCCAAGCGCGGCATTCTCGTCGGCGCTGCCGCCAAGCGTGATCTGGTAGAACTCGGTTCCCTTCTTGTCGACGCCGAGGATGCCGATATGGCCGACGTGGTGGTGGCCGCAAGCGTTGATGCAGCCCGAGATCTTGACCTTGACATCGCCGACGTCAGCCTCGCGCTCGGTGCCCCCGAAGCGCTCGGCGATGCGTTCGGCCACGGGGATGGAACGGGCATTCGCGAGGTTGCAGTAATCGAGACCGGGGCAGGCGATGATGTCGCTGATCAGACCAACATTGGGCGTCGCTAGCTCCGCCTGCTTGAGGCCTTGCCAAACCGCGTGGACGTCGGCCAGGCGTACGTCCGGGAGCAGGAGATTTTGCTCGTGGGTAACGCGGATTTCTTCGTGGCTGTATCGTTCCGCGAGATCGGCCACCGCTTCCATCTGCTCGGCGGTGGCATCGCCCGGCGCTTCGCCAATGGGCTTGAGCGAGATGATGACGATGCCGTACCCCGGGCGCTTGTGCTCCTGGAGGTTGCGATCGCACCAGCGCGCGAATCCCTGATCCCGGGAGCGCGCGCACACGAACGAAGCGGGTGCCGACTCAAGCCGCTCGTAGTCGGGAGGCGCGAAGTAATCCTTGATTCGCCTGATTTCCTCGCGCGGCACGTCGAGGGATTCACCGTCGCGAATGTGCCGCCATTCTTCGTCGACCATGGCGGCGAACTTCTTCGGACCCACGCTATGCACAAGGATCTTGATGCGCGCCTTGAAGAGGTTGTCGCGCCGGCCCAGCTGGTTGTAGACGCGCAGGATCGCCTCGAGATAGGACAGCAGGTGTTTCTTCGGCAGCATGCGGCGGATGGTGTGCCCGATCATCGGGGTCCGCCCCTGACCGCCGCCGACCATTACCTCGAATCCGACCCGGCCGGATTTGGTCCGCTGCAGGTGCACGCCAATGTCATGCACCTTCAACGCCGCCCGGTCGCGGGGCGAGGCCGTCACCGCGATCTTGAACTTGCGGGGGAGGAACGAGAATTCGGGGTGCAGGGTCGACCACTGACGAATCAACTCGGCGTAAATCCGCGGGTCTTCGATTTCGTCGGCGGCCACGCCGGCGAGGTGATCTGCGGTCACGTTGCGGATTGAATTGCCGCTCGTCTGGATCGCGTGCATCTCGACCGTGGCAAGGTCGGCGAGAAGATCAGGAACCTCCGCGAGCTTGGGCCAATTGTATTGAATGTTCTGCCGCGTCGTGAAGTGGCCGTAATCCCGGTCGTATTTGCGCGCGATGTGGGCCAGCATTCGCATCTGGCGCGAAGATAGCGTCCCATAGGGGATCGCGACCCGCAGCATGTACGCATGGAGCTGCAGGTAGAGCCCGTTCAACAGCCGGAGCGGCTTGAATTCCTCGTCGCTGAGCTCGGCCCGCAACCTTCTCGCCACTTGTCCGCGGAACTGGGCGACGCGCTCGTCCACCAACGCCCGGTCGAATTCGTCGTAGCGATACATCAGACCCGCTCGGCGTTCGAGGCGGACGCCCGCCGCCTACGCTCGGTCTCCACCGTGGGGCCTTGGGCGCGGATTCGCTCACGCTGCGAGATCGGCGCGAGATGGCCGTCGACCCACGCGGCCTCCATCACGTACGACGCGACGATCACCAGCTCGGCTTCCGCCTGCGCGGCGATCGACAACATGCGATCTTCCTCGTCTTGGCCCTCGAACGCGTAGCCCTCGGTAAGCTGTGGCGACCAGCCGCCGTTGGCCGTCAGGTACACGACTTCACCGTCGGCGAGCCGATTCGCGGTAATCATCGCGGGCATGCGCTACACCTCACGCCTTGGCATCCGCCTGAACAGGAGCAAACGGGTACGCGCGAGACAAGCACAAAGCGCTTCGCTCGTAGAAAAATATTGCTCAACAATCGATATCTGACGTAATATGGAGCAGATAATTCCTCGAAACGAGATCGTAGAAGAATCGAGTTCCCTTTGGCGTTGGATGAAACGGACCGCAAGATTCTCGCCTGCCTTCAGGAGGACGCTGGCATGCCCGTGGCCAAGATCGCGAGGCGGGTTGGCTTGTCGTCCTCGCCGTGCTGGCGACGAATTCAGAATCTCGATGAATCGGGCGTCATTCGTGGCCGCGTCGCGCTCCTTGACAGCGCCGCCCTGAACCTGAGCGTCACCGTGTTTGTGACCGTTCGCACCGGCCAGCACAATCACCGGTGGCTCGAACGATTCGCCAGCATCGTGACGGAGTTTCCCGAGGTCGTTGAGTTCTACCGAATGAGCGGCGAGATCGACTACCTCTTGCGGGTCGTCGTTCCCGACGTCGGCGCTTATGACCAGTTCTACAAACGCCTGATCGAGAAAATCAATCTTTCCGACGTGAGCTCATCGTTCGCCATGGAAGAAATCAAGTACACCACCGCGCTTCCGCTCGACTACGCCTGAGCGGCGCGCGCTGGGAATCGGCGGGCAGAGTCGTGAGCTGGATACGAACCGTGCCCTACGCCGAGGCCGAAGGCCGCCTGCGGCGATTGTATGACCGCATCAAAGGGCCCCAGCGCAACGTCGGCAACATCATGAAGCTGCATAGCCTGCGCCCCCACACCATGGAAGGGCACATGGCGCTCTACAAGGTCGTCCTGCACCATTCTGGCAACCAAATTGGCGCGTGGTTCCTTGAAACTATTGGCGTCTGGGTCAGCCTGCTGAACGGCTGCGAGTATTGCGTCGAGCACCACCGGCAAGGCCTGGCGCGGCTGATCGCCGACGAGGCGAGGGCGGCCGCGATCATTCGGGCGCTAGAGCGTGGCGATATCGAGGCGGGTCCGTTCGACGCGAGGGAGAAGGCGGCGCTACGCTATGCCGAGGCGTTGACCCGCGCGCCCGCGGGCGTAACCCAAGCGATGGTGGCCGAGCTTCGCGATCTTGGCTACGAGGACGGCGAGATCCTCGAAATCAACCAGGCCGCCGCCTATTTCGGCTACGCCAACCGGACCGCCTCGGGTCTTGGGTGCACCACCGAGGGAGACGTGCTGGGGCTGTCCCCGGGAAACGTCGAGGATCCCAACGATTGGTCCCACCGTTAGGCCCGTTAGGCCGTGCCGCCGCCGCTACCAGTGGCCCTGAATCTCGCTGAGGAAATCGTAGGGGTAGTCGAGATCGGAGGCGCTGGCCGCGTCCAGCCGCTGCGTCGCCGCGTCGGGCAACGTGAGGTCCGCCCCCTTCAGATTATCCTCGAGCTGAGCCAGCGAACGAACCCCGATGATCGCCGAGGCGACTTGCGGCCGCTGTAGGACCCACGCCAGCGAGACCTGGGCCGGGCTTGCGCCCATCTCTGAGGCCACCGACTTCACGGCATCGATGATTCGCCAGTTGCGGTCGGTGGCGAAGCGCGGCCAGAGCGGTACCGCCTTGCCGTAGCGCTCGGTCCACTCGGTCACACGGGCGCCCTTGGGCGCGGCCTGATCGCGCCCGTACTTGCCCGACAAAAATCCGCCGCCCAGCGGCGAGTAGGGCAGCACGCCGAGCCCGTGGCGGGCGCACAGCGGGATGTGCTCGCGCTCCAGCTCGCGCGTGATGAGGTTGTAGCGGGCCTGGAAGGTGACGTAGCGCGCGAGGCCCCCGCCCGCGCTGGTGTACAGGCTTTCGGTGAGGCGATAGGCGGCATAGTTCGAGGCCCCGATATAGAGCACCTTGCCCTGGTGCACCAAGTCGTCGAGCGCGCGCAGGGTCTCTTCCTCGGGGGTCTCGACGTCCTGAACGTGCACTTGGTAGAGATCGATGCGGTCGGTCTTGAGCCGGCGCAGGCTGTCCTCGGCGCAGCGCATTATCCGCCGACGGGCGGCCCCGGTGCCGAGCGGACCGGGCGCCATGCGAAAGCCGAACTTGGTCGCCAAGACCACCTCGTCGCGGCGGTGCTGGGCGTCGAACCAGCGGCCGATGATCTGTTCCGAGAGCCCGTCCGGCCCGTACACATCCGCGGTATCGAAAAACGTGACGCCCGAGTTCAGGGCCTCGTCCATGATTCGGTGGGCCGTCTTTTCGTCACACCCGACCTGGTGCAGCATCGAGCTTTCATCGTGCTCGCCGAAGGTCAGGGCGCCGAGACACAAGCTCGACACCTTCACACCGCTTGCGCCCAAGTTCCTGTAGTCCATAGGCCCCTCCGCAATCCGCTGGCTGCCGCGATTGGTGCCCACTCCGGCCGCCACGTCAATGCCGGGCTTGGCGGGTGTGGTAAATTCTGGCCGATGAGCAACGAGCCGTTCGACGCCAACCGCGTGATCCTCCACGGCGCCGACATGTTCGAGCGCTTCACGACGACCGGCGCCGGGGTAGCGCTTGAGGCCGCCGCGTTGTCACCCAGCACCGAGCTTCTGGCTTTCACCCGCGGCGGCGAGCGGCGGGCGCTCATGCTGCGCGAGATGGCCTATCACCACCTCGCGCAGGGCGAGGTAGGGGGCGAGCCGGCGATGGTCTCGTTCTGCGTCATCTGCAACACCGGGGTGGGCATGACGCCGGTGGTCAACGGCAAGGTGCACCACTTCAGCGCGGGCGGCCTCTACAACGGGCTGGTGCTGCTGATCGACGACGAGACCGGCACCTATTGGGACCACATCACCGGCCACGCGGTCCACGGGCCGCTCACCGGCGCCCACCTCGAAACCTGGGGGATCGAGCAAACTACGGCGGCGACGGCGGCCGCGGCGGATCCCGGGCTGCGTCTGCTACGCTCGCGCCGCCACCCGGTGCTCGGCTGGCTGATGGCCGCCGGCCGCGGCATTTGGAGCGCCCTCGGGCGACCGCCGCCGCGCTTCCCCGCGACGATGGCGGCGGTCGATCCACGCCTTCCCCAGATGACCATGGGCCTCGGCGTCGTGGCCGGCGAGGCCCGCTTCTACCCGGTCAACGCGATCGGCGAAGGCATCAGCGACACCTGGGACGGGCGTCGCTTGCGGATCGCGCTCGATCCCGCGAGCCGCATCCCACACGCGGCGTGGGAGGACGACGGCGCCCGCCCGTTGCAGCTCTTCTCCCGCTGGTACGGCTTCGTCCTCACCTACCCCAACTGCTCGCTGCCGCTGCGGGACTAGGCCGGCCGGGTCTTGCCGGGGGCCGGGATTGAACCAATAATCGGCGGCGAGGTCGGTGCCAGATGGGGGAGGGCAGCTCATGGCCAAAACGAAGGCGAGCAAAAAGAAAACTGGCGGCGGGGCGGCCAGCGAGGCGCAGATCGCGGTCCACTGGAAGGAAGAGGGCTACGTCCATCCCTCGCCCGCGTTCATCGGGCAGGCCAACATGGTCGATCCCGGAATCTTCGAGCGCTTCAGCCTGGACAACTTCCCAGATTGCTTCAAGGAGTATGCCGAGCTTCTGACCTGGGACCGCTACTGGCACACCATGCTGGATACCTCCCAGGCGCCGTCGTGGAGGTGGTTCGTCGGCGGGACCTTGAACGCGTGCTTCAACTGTGTCGACCGCCATCTCGAGCGGTACAAGAACAAGGCGGCGATCGTCTTCGTGCCCGAGCCCGAGGACGAGGCGACCCAGGCGATCACCTTCCGCGAGCTCTACATGCGGGTCAACGAACTCGCCGCCTACCTGCGCGACTTCGCGGGCCTGAAAAAAGGCGACCGCGTGACCCTGCACATGCCGATGGTGCCCGAGCTTCCCGTGACCATGCTGGCCTGCGCGCGGCTGGGCGTCATCCACTCCGAGGTCTTCGGCGGCTTCTCCGGCCGCGCCTGTGGTGACCGCATCGCCGATTCGGGCTCGCGGGTACTGATCACCTCCGATGGCTATCACCGCGGCGGCGCGCTTTTGGACCACAAGGTCAAGGCCGACGAGGCGGTCGCGGTCGCCGAGGAAGCCGGGCAGGTGGTGGACAAGGTGCTGGTCTGGCGGCGCTATCCCGGCCGCACGGTCAGCGAGACGCCGATGGTCGAGGGCCGCGACTTCTTCATCGACGAGGGGCTTGCGGGGGTCGTGGGCGAGCGCGTCGATCCGGTGCCGGTGGCGGCCGAGGATCCGCTGTTCATCATGTACACCTCGGGCACCACCGGTAAGCCGAAGGGCTGCCAGCACTCGACCGGCGGCTATCTGTCCTATGTCGCCGGGACCTCGAAGTTCGTCCAGGACATCCACCCCACCGACGTCTACTGGTGCATGGCCGACATCGGCTGGATCACCGGGCATTCCTACATCGTCTATGGGCCGCTGGCGCTGGCCGCCACCAGCGTCGTCTACGAGGGGGTGCCGACCTACCCCGACGCCGGACGCGCCTGGCGCATCGCCGAGCGTCTGGACGTCAACATCTTCCACACCGCGCCGACCACGGTGCGCATGCTGCGCAAGGCCGGCCCCGACGAGCCGGCGAAGTACAACTATCACTTCAAGCACATGACCACGGTGGGCGAGCCGATCGAGCCCGAGGTGTGGCGCTGGTACTTCGAGGCCGTGGGCAAGGGCGAGGCGGCGATCGTCGATACCTGGTGGCAGACCGAGACCGGCGGCTTCCTGTGCACCACCATGCCGGGGCTGCACCCGATGAAGCCGGGCAGCGCCGGGCCCGCCGCGCCCGGCATCCACCCCGTGATCTACGACGAGAACGGCGAGGAGCTTCTCGTCGGCTCGGGCGTCGCCGGCAACATCTGCATCCGCAACCCCTGGCCCGGCGTTTTCCAGACGATCTGGGGCGACCACGAGCGCTTCATCGAGACTTACTTCGCCAAGTACTGCAAGGACCGGAACAGCACCGATTGGCGCGATTGGCCGTATTTCGCCGGCGATGGCGCCATGCAGGCCGAAGACGGCTACTACCGCATCCTCGGACGGGTCGACGATGTGATCAACGTCGCCGGGCATCGGCTCGGGACCAAGGAACTGGAATCCGCGGCGCTGACCGTGGATGAGGTGGCCGAAGCGGCGGTGGTGCCCGTGGTCGACGAGATCAAGGGCCGGGCGCCCGACATCTACATCGCGCTCAAGCCGGGCCACGAGGGCGATGGGGGCACCGATGGCCGCGTGGTCGCGGCGATCGAGCGCGACATCGGCAAGATCGCGCGGCCCAAGCACGTCCACATCGTGCCCGACATGCCCAAGACCCGCTCGGGCAAGATCATGCGCCGCGTCCTGGCCGCGATCTCGAACACCATGGACGTGGGCGACGTGACCACGCTCGCCAACCCCGACGTCGTCGAAGAGGTGCGGATGCTGGTGCAGGGCGAGGAAAAGCTAGCCCTGAAGGAGGGCCCCGAAGACCTAAAACGCTTCGGCGAGGAGAGCTAGCGCAAGCCCGACCGCAGCGTTCGCGACAGCGTTGTCTAGCGCACCACGCCGGCGTTGGAGAGGTGGATTTCGGCGAACTGGCCGTAGCTGTCGGTGTGGGTGAAGGCGATCGGGCCGGTGGCGGTGGCGGCGCCGCTGCCGATCTCGGCGAGGGTGAACTCGAAGCCGTCGGGCAGGTCGATGCGGACGCGGGTATCGGCGCCGGTGACCGGGTTGCGGATCGGCCGCCCGCTCCCCTCCAGGACGCCCGGGATACTGAGCTCCGCGGTACGCGCCTCGACATCGACGGTGAAGTCGAAGGGCTTCACGAGTGGCGGGTGGACCGTGGTCACCACGGTCGCGAACACCGCCCATACCGTCGCCATGGGCTCGGTCTCTTCGCCGGCCATGATGGTGAGGAGCGCCTCGCGCTGGGCGGCATCGGCGCGCTCGTCGATCACCGCCTGGACCTCGCCGTTCCCTTCATGGACGGCACCGGGCCAGCGGTAGAGCGCGGCCGCGTGGAGCCCATCGAGGGGCACGTCGCCGAAGTGGCCTTCGTCGAAGACGTAAGCGCCGGCGCCCATGCAGTTGCCGCGGGTCGGCGGAGCGTTGAACTGACAGGGACAGGCGTAGGAGCAGTTACAGTTGGCGAACTCGCGACCCTTGAGGCGCCACTCGATCATGGCTCAGGCCGGCCGCCGATCGGGCGCCGGTCAGAGTTCCTTTTGGGCCCGTTTGCGCGCCAGTTTACGGGCCCGACGAATCGCTTCGGCGCGCTCGCGAGCCCGCTTATCGGAGGGCTTCTCGTAGTGGTGACGGAGCTTCATCTCGCGGAATATCCCCTCGCGCTGCATTTTCTTTTTGAGGACCTTTAGGGCCTGATCGACATTGTTATCGCGGACGACGACGTGCAAGGCGGCTCCATCACGGGTTGCGCGTGGCGGCGGGGCGAGCCGGGCTTGATAGCACACGCCCCGCCCGTTGTGAAGGGCGCACTGGCTTTGACCAATATGGGGCTTGCCGCCATATTGGGTGGATGGCAATTCTCAAGATCGCGCGCATGGGCCACCCTGTGTTGCGCCGCCGCGCCCAACCGATCGCCGATCCCGCGGCGCCAGAGGTGCGCCGGCTGATCGGCGACATGATCGAGACCATGGTCGATGCCGACGGTCTCGGCCTCGCCGCGCCGCAGGTCCACGTGCCGGCACGGCTGGTGATCTTTCAGGTGCCGACGGAGGCCGACGAGGCGGGCGAGCACGACGAGAGCTCGGCGGACCCGCCGCGCCTGCGCATTCTCATCAACCCCGCCCTCGAGGCGCTGACCGAGGAGACGGCGCTCGACTGGGAGGGATGCCTGTCGGTACCGGGCCTGCGCGGCAAGGTGCCGCGCTACATTGCCGTTCGCTATCGCGCCACCGCGCCCGACGGGGAAGCGATCAGCTGCGAATGCGAAGGCATGCTCGCGCGCGTGGTGCAGCACGAGTGCGACCACCTCGACGGCATCCTCTATCCGATGCGGATGACCGACCTGTCGGAACTGGTGTTCGAAACCGAGATGAAGCACCGCGCCGCCGCGGAGGCGGAGGAGGCGCCGGGCGAACCGGTGGCGGCCCTTGCGGATTGAGGAAGCGCGGCAAGCAGTGCTGGCCGCGGTACTCGCGCGGGCGGGCGCGCTCGGTTTCTCGGATCACTGCCTGCGGTCGGCGACGGCGGAAATCGGAACCGACCTCGCCGGCGTGGCCTTTCCGCGCGGCATCGCCGACGTGATCCGCTATTTCATCGCCGAGGCGGATTCCCGCGCGGCGGCGACACTGGCCGAGCACGATCTCGGCGCGATGCGGGTGCGCGAGCGGATCGCGGCGGCGGTGCGGCTTCGGCTCACCGAACACGCCGAGCACAAGCCGGCGCTGCGCGCGCTGGTGACGGCGCTGGCGTACCCGCGCTTCGCCGGCCTCGGTGCGCGCGCGTTGTGGGGCACAGTGGATGCGCTGTGGCACGCGGTCGGCGACCGCTCAACCGACTTCAGCTACTACACCAAACGAACGCTATTGAGCGGCGTCTACGTCGCGACCCTCCTCTATTGGCTCGACGATGAGACCCCGGGCACCGTCGCGACCTGGCGCTTTCTCGACGACCGCATCGCCGATGTCATGGGCATCCAACGCCTGCGCGGGCGATTCGAGACGCTGTTGTCGGCGCGGCCCGTTGCCCGCCGCACCCACCGCCGGGCGCCATACCGCGCCAAACCGGCGGGCAGCGTCTAACCTTCGGGAACCTCGGGGACCGCAGCGGCGCGGCGCTCGCGCCACGCCTCAAGTGCGGCCGCGGTTTCGGGATCACTCAAGCCGAGCACCGCAACCGCCAGAAGCGCGGCGTTTATGGCGCCGGCCTTGCCGATGGCGAGCGTGCCCACCGGCACCCCGCTCGGCATCTGGACCATCGAGAGGAGGCTGTCCATGCCCTTGAGCGCCGGGCTCTCGATGGGCACGCCGAAAACCGGCAGGGTCGTCATCGCCGCGGTCACGCCGGGCAGGTGCGCGGCGCCGCCGGCGCCGGCGATGATGACGCGCAAGCCGCGCTCTCGCGCGCCCTCGACGTACGCGGACAGGCGCTTGGGGGTGCGGTGGGCGGAGATGATGCGCGCCTCGCACGCCACGTCGAGCGCTTCCAGCGTGTCGATCGCGTGGCGCATCGTGTCCCAGTCGGACTGGCTTCCCATGATCACGCCAACGGCCGCCGCGGTCTCTGCCATCGCCCTCTCCCGCGCGTAAAAAAGAGAGCGGCGATTATAGAAGCGCCCGTCCCGGCGGCAAGGTGGGTGGCGATGGACAGGCCGTGGCGGCTTCCCTAGACTCTTGATCGTAACGCCGGGGTGAGGGCGATGATTCCGAGCGACCTAGTCGACTTCGTGCACGGCCCGGTCGTCATGTTCCTGGGCACCCGAAGCGCGGAGCTGAAACCTTCGTTCTCGTGGGTCTTCGGCGCCATCGCAAGGGGTGAAGAGGGCACCATGACACTCCTGGTGCCCGATATCGAGGGCGAACAGTCGTTTCGCAACATCGAAGACAATGGCCGGGTGGCCCTGACCGTGGCCGAGGCGATCAGTCACACGGCCTACCAATTCA
Source organism: Alphaproteobacteria bacterium (assembly GCA_965219135.1). Lineage (GTDB taxonomy): Bacteria > Pseudomonadota > Alphaproteobacteria > VGEJ01 > VGEJ01 > CAYUNL01. Next base: position 511,797 of record CBDCMV010000002.1, read on the forward strand.
AGGGCCACTCCATCGAAACCCGTCCCACCACCGCCGAGGAGTCGGCGGTCCAAGAGATTCACAAGCAAAAGCTCGGCGCCCACCTCGTGCAAGTCGGCTACGAGAACGACCTCCTCGACCGCTTCGTCACCACCCCTTCAACGGCGGTGACCTTCACGGCCCGGCGCCGGCGATAAGATCGCGATGACGGAAGAGGCCGGTTGAGCCCGCGACAGGGCTGGCGCGCCTCGGTAATCGCGTAGACTCGCGCCGGACCCATCGTTACAGTTATTGCAACGCAATCGGGAGGCTCAGCGTCTCCAGGAGTCCCGTTGATGATCCCGAAGAAGCTTGTTGATTTCGTGCACGGTCCGAGGGTCATGTTCCTCGGCACTAGAAGTGCTACGCTGCGCCCGTCGTTCTCGTGGGTCTGCGGCGCGGTCGCGGACGAGAGCGGCACCATCACGTTCTTCGTGCCGGATATCGAGGCCGATCAGGTGTTGCGCGACCTGGAGGACAACGGCCAAATCGCGCTCACCATGCACGACGGAATCAGCCACGAATCGTATCAATTCAAAGGCAAATCAGCCGAATTACGGCCGAGTGACGAGCGAGAGAACGCTATACAGGACATTTGGTTGAGCAAGCTTGTCGCGCAGATGGCGTCCGTGGGCATGGGCGAGGAGGTCTTGAACGGATACGTGACGAAGCCCAGCACCGCCGTAACGTTGAAGGTCGAGGAGATCTTTGTTCAGACGCCGGGGCCGGGCGCGGAAGATAAAATCGACATGACGGCGCTATCGGATTGACCGCGCCGCGCCACACGGAGATCGGACATGCTACCTGACGAGATCAGACCGGCCATGGAAGGCGTGGTCCCGAGCACCATCGTTAGCTGCTCGCTTTCGGGCGTGCCGAACACCACCGACATCTCTCAGGTCTATTACGTCGATGAGGGCCACGTCGCGCTGTCGCACCAATTTTTCAACAAGACCTATCGGAACGTGCGCGAGAACCCGTACGTGACCGCCTGCGTTCGCGATCCGGCCACCTTCCAAGAATGGATCTTGGACCTGCAGTATGATCACTCGGAGACCGAGGGGCCGCTGTTCGACGATATGGACATGAAGATCAAGGCCATCGCCTCGGCCACCGGGATGAGCGGCATCTTCAAGCTACGCGCGGCTGACGTCTACCGGGTGAACGCGGTGCGCAAGTCGCGGTCGCGCGGCGACCCGTGACCGGGCACGGCGGGGGACATTTCACTTCTCATCAAGACATGCTGTGCTAGGATCGTCCATCCTCACCATGATCGCGTAGAGTTGCTGGGGCTTAATGAAGGTCGGCGAGACGGGAAGAACCTCGGGCCCGGTTTCGGTGCGCCGCGCGCGAGCGCGCGCCAAGGCCGAAGAGGCGCCGCCGGCCGCGCCACGCAAAGTCGCCGATACGGTCTCGATCATGGGGATCCCCGAGATCGAGCTCACGCCCAAGGTCCGCGCCGCCATCGTCACGTTGATGGCCGAGGTCGAAAGCCTGCGCCACGAAGTCGAGCACACGCCAATCTCGAGCGACTCGCTGATCAGGACCCGTTGGCGCCGATCGCCAACCGTCGCGCCTTCGTGCGCGAACTAAGCCGCGCCATCTCGATCACCGAGCGCTACGGCACGCCATCCAGTTTGGTCTACTTCGACGTGAACGGCTTGAAAGAGATCAACGACACCTATGGCCATACCGCCGGCGACGAGGGGCTGCTGCGGGTCGCCAACATTCTGTGCGAGCACGTTCGCGACGTTGACGTGGTAGGACGACCCGGGGGCGACGAGTTCGGCGTTATCATGGTGCAGACCGAGCTTCACCCGGCGTACGACAAGGCCCAACGGCTCGCGGCCGCCATCCGTGACAACCCCTTCTCGTGGGATGGCCACGACATTGCGCTGGATGTCGCGCATGGGGTTTACGCGTTCAAGGCGGCGAGAGCGTCAACGATGCGCTGGCCGCCGCCGACAAGGCAATGTACGAGCACAAGCTGGCGTCGAAGGCCTCCGGCGGCTAAACGCGCTCGCCCGCCGGGTCGGCGGATCAGGCGATGATGTCGGGCAGAATGTCGCTTTCGAGACGCGCGATCTGGTCTTTTAGCGCGAGCTTGCGCTTCTTCAGCCGCTGTACCTGAATGGGATCGAAAGTGCCTGAGCCGGTCAGCGCGGCGATCGCGTTGTCGAGGTCGCGATGCTCGGTCGCGAGATCCAAAAGTTTCTTTTTGAGTTCGTCTTGCTCAGTCATGGCGCGATGCGTTTTGCCAAAGCGCGGCCAAGAATACCAGGAATTCGTGCCGCCCGCGCGAATTTGAGTCGCGGCGAACCGAGGCGTAGCGCTGCCCGGCGTCGGCCCAGGCAAGGTTCGGGCCTAGGCTAGTTGGCCCGCCCATTGGGCACGACCGCGCGCGTTATGGGGTTTCGCGGTCCTCGGGAATGGGCGGTGGCGCTTCTTCGGTCGAAGCTGAGTCGGCAGTCGGCTCGGGCGGTGATTGTTCGGCCCGCGCCAGGTCGGTGGGAGGCTCGGCAGGCGGGACCGTGTCAGTCGCCAGGTCCGTGGTCGTCGGCTCGGCGAGCGCGGGCGGGGTGGCGCCAGCAGGCGGGACAACCGCCGGCGCCGGCCTTACCTCGGCGAGCGCCGGGACGGAGGCCTCGAGCGGGGCCGCCTGGTCGGTTTCGCCCGGACTCGGTTGATCGGAGGGATCGGGCGAAGGCTCGGCATCGGCTTGCGGCACCTGTGCGGGTTCCGCCGCACCTTCCGATGCAGCGGCGGACTCAGCGGCGGCCTGTTTGTCGCGCCGCGCCTTGGCGGCGGCCTTGGCCTCGCGGGCCTCTTTGGCGCGCTCCCGCGCGCGCCCCTTGGTGACCGCTTCGTCGAGAGCGGTTTGGCTGCACAGCCCAAGCGAGACCGGATCCTGGTGGCGGATATTGGTGATGTTCCAATGGGTGCGGTCACGAATGGCGCCGATCGTCGGCTTGGTCGTGCCCACCAGGCGCGAAATCTGCGCATCGCTCAGTTCGGGGTGAAATCGTAGCAGCCAGACGATCGCGTTGGGCCGGTCCTGGCGCTTGGAAACCGGCGTATAGCGCGGTCCCGAGGCACGCCGCGGCGGCAGAACGACCCGGGGCGCGGCGAGCTGGAGGGCGCGCTCGGCGTCGGCCTCAGAGGCCTCGATCTCCTCGCGGGTGAGCTGGCCGCGGGCGATCGGATCGAGCCCCTGGATGCCGATCGCGACCTCATCGTCGGCGATGCCGGCGACCTCGAGCGGGTGCAACCCGCAGAAGGCGGCGATCTGGTCGAACGTCAAGGTGGTGCTTTCAACCAGCCAGACGGCCGTCGCCTTGGGCATAAGGGGAAGTGCCATTAGTCCTCCGGAGCGCCTTGGGGAATGTCCGGCATTTAATCATGTTTGCCGGGGCTTGGCACGATTCACAGGCGCAGCTGTCGCTAACACACGATATGACCGGTCTATGTAACAGATGATCTGTCCGGTTTTAGATTTCCTCCAAATCTGGAGGAATCGGATGCGCCGGACGGAGCAGTTGCAGGGACTGAGATTGATGAAGTTCGAGGATGTCTACGGACGTTGTTATCGGGGTGATTTGAGCCAGGCCGAGGCCTCGGAGATCCTGGGCATGTCGGAGCGGACGTTCCGGCGCTGGCGGGAGCGCTATGAGGCCGAGGGTGCCGAGGGTTTGTACGACCGGCGCCTTGGGCGGGTTTCGGCGCGCTGCGCGCCGGTGGACGAGGTGATGCGGGTGCTGGAGCTGTTCGAGACGCGCTACCCGGACTTCACGGCCAAGCACTTCCACGAGAAGCTGGTCTGCGAGCATGGCTTCGGGCTGAGCTACAACTGGCTTCGCCTGAGCTTGCAGGCGCACGGCAAGATCAAGCCGGCGCCCAGGCGCGGGGCGCACCGCCGGAAGCGGCCGCGCCGACCGGTGGTAGGGATGATGCTGCACCAGGACGGCTCGAGCCACGAGTGGGTTGCGGGCCAGTGGTGGGATCTGATCGTGACCATGGACGATGTGACATCGGAGGTCTATTCGGGCTTCTTCGTTGCCGAGGAGGGCACGATGAGCACGTTCCGCGGGCTCGGCGAGGTGATCGCCGAAAACGGGCTGTTCTGCTCGCTCTACGCCGATCGGGCCTCGCACTACTGGCACACGCCCGAGGCAGGCGGCGGTGTGGACAAGGACAACCCGACCCAGGTCGGCCGGGCCTTGGCGCAGCTCGGCATCGAGTTGATCGCGGCCTATTCGCCGCAGGCCCGGGGCCGCTCGGAGCGCATGTTCGGGACCTTGCAGAAGCGCCTGCCCCAGGAGCTGCGCCTCGCCGGGATCGCCACCATGGCCGAGGCCAATCGCTTTCTCGAGGAGCTCTTCTGGCCGGCGCACAACGCCCGCTTCGCCCGCCCGGCCGCGGACACCGGCTCGGCCTTCGTGGCTTTTGCCGGCACGCTCGAGGACATCCTCTGCGCCCAGGAGGACCGCGTCGTCGCGGGCGACAACACCGTGCGCTACAAGAACCGCACGCTGCAGATCCCGGCCGATCGCCACCGCCACCACTACGTCAAGGCGCAGGTCCGGGTGCACGAATATCCCGACGGCCACCTGGCCGTCTTCCACGGACCCAGGTGTCTGGCGCGCTACCGCGCCGACGGCGAAACCATCGACGACGACAGGCTCCAGGCCGCGTGACCCGCTTCGACGCGGCCGAGCCAAACCACCACAACAGAAACGGTCAATTCATATGGTACATAAAGCGGTCAACTCAGTTTGTTATCGACAGATTCACAGGCGCAGCACGATCTTGCCGACGTGTTCTCCGGTCTCCATGCGGCGGTGCGCCTCGACCGCATCGGCCAGCGGAAATACCGAATCGATCACCGGGACGATCGCGCCCGATTCGACCAGCGGCCACACCCGTGCAGCCACCGCGCGGGCGATCGAGGTCTTGTCCTCGAGGGCGCGGGCGCGCAGCGTCGAGCCCGTGATCGTCAGGCGCTTGCGCATCACCATGGAGAGATCGACTGTGGCCGCCGCGCCGCCGAGGAAGGCGATTTGCACCAGCCGGCCGCCGCTGCCCAGCAGTTCGAGGTTGCGCGCGAGATACTCGCCGCCGACCATGTCGAGGATCACATCGACGCCGCCGGCGAGGGCCTCGATCTCGGCGACGAAGTCGGCGGCCCGGTAGTTGACGGCTCGCTCGGCGCCGAGCCGCTCGCACGTCGCGCACTTCTCGGGGGTTCCGGCGGTCGCGAAGACCCGCGCGCCGAGGGCCTTGGCGAGCTGAATCGCCAAGGTACCGATCCCGCTCGCCCCGCCGTGAACCAAGAGGCGCTCGCCGGCACGCAGGCCAGCACGATCGAACACGTTGGTCCACACCGTGAAGGCGGCCTCGGGGAGCGCCGCGACGGCAAGCATATCGAGGCCGGCGGGCGCGGGAAGGACCAAAGCCGCCGGCACCGCGCAGTAGGCGGCGTAGCCGCCGCCGGCGAGGAGCGCGCTAACCGCGGCGCCGACAGCGACGCCGTCGACGCCCTCGCCAACGCTCACCACGGTGCCCGCGACCTCGAGGCCGGGAATATCGGAAGCGCCCGGCGGCGGCGGGTAGTGCCCGCGCCGCTGCAGGAGGTCGGCATGGTTGATCCCCGCCGCAGCGGTAGCGATCAAGACCTCGCCCGGAGCCGCGACCGGGGTCGGCCGCTGGGCGAGGCGTAGGACCTCGGGGCCGCCTGGCGCGGCGATCTCGACGCACGTCATCGACGGCGGCGCAGCGGGCATTTAATTGCGCCCCGTTGACGCTGAAACACGGTTGCAGGTCTAGAGCGTTCGCTTCACACTGGCAAGGGCGCGACGCACGGATAACACGCGCGGGCGCCGAGGGAGGATCGCTTGGACACCGATGAACTTGCCCCGCCGGTGGCGCCGCAGCCCCCCAAGATCGAGGAGCTGTCCATCGAGGAACTCTATGCGCGCATTTCGACCCTGGAATCAGAGATCGCCGAAGCGCGCACGTTAATCGAAGCCAAGCAGTCGTTGCGCGGCGAGGCCGAGGGATTGTTTCGCACGGAGTAGCAGCCGATGAAGCTATTACGGTACGGTCCGCCCGGCGCTGAAATGCCGGGCTTGTTGGACGATCGTGGGCGTATCCACGAGCTTGGCGCCGAGATCGCAGACATCGACCCCGAGACGCTTGCGCCGCACGCGCTCGATCGCCTTCGCCAGCTCGACTGGGACGATCTGCCGGTGGTTCGCGGCACACCCCGTATCGGCGTGCCGGTCGGCGGCATTGGCAAGATCGTGGCGGTCGGCCTCAACTACGCCGATCACGCCAAGGAGTCCGGGATGCCGATTCCCGAGGAGCCGGTACTATTTACCAAGGCCACCTCGGCGATCTCGGGGCCCTTCGACCCGGTGGTGATTCCCCAAGGCTCGGTCAAGACCGACTGGGAAGTTGAGCTTGCTTTCGTGATCGGGCGGACTGCGCGCCACGTCTCCGAGGAAAACGCGATTTCGCACATTGCCGGCTATTGCATCATGAACGACGTCTCCGAGCGCGACTTCCAGCTCGAGCGAGGCGGCCAATGGGTGAAGGGGAAGAGCTCCGATACCTTTGCTCCCATCGGACCATGGCTGGTAACCCGCGACGAGGTGCCCGATCCGCAAAACCTTGGGATGCGACTCGACGTCAATAACAAGCGCTACCAGGACGGCAACACCAAGACCATGATCTTCGGGGTCGCCACGCTGGTGAGCTACATCAGCCACTACATGACGCTATTGCCTGGCGACCTGGTCACGACGGGAACCCCGCCCGGCGTGGGTCAGGGACAGAAGCCGCCGGTCTTTTTGAAGCCGGGCGACGTCATGGTCTTGCGCATCAAGGGGCTGGGCGAGCAGCGCCAGGAATTGATCGCGGCCTGAGCCGCGGCCGCCCGCATGCGCGAGCCGCGCGAACTCGCGAAGGGCCCGCTCAACGTACGACCGGCGCTCGCCGACCTCGCGGTATCGCAGATTCGCGAGATCTCACGAGCCGGCGAGGGGCGGGACGACACCATCGCTCTGTGGTTCGGCGAAGGCGACGCGCCGACGCCGCCCTTTATTGCCGAGGCGGCGGCGCGTGCACTGACGGCGGGCCACACCTTCTATGCCCCCAACCGCGGCATCCCCGAGCTGCGCGAATGCCTCGCCGCCTACATGCGCGAACTCTACGCGATCGCGCTCGGGATCGAGCGCGTTACGGTGACGGCCTCGGCGATGAATGGGATCATGATCGCGGTCCAATGCATCGCCGGAGAGGGCGACAACGTCGTCATCGTCGGTCCGTTGTGGCCCAACTTCGTCGGTGCGATCCAGATCATGGGTGCCAAACCCCGTTTCGCACCGCTCGTCGGCACCGAATCGGGCTGGCGCCTCGACCTCGAATCGGTGATGGAAGCGTGCGATTCGCGAACCCGGGCGATCGTCGTCAACTCGCCGGGCAACCCCACCGGCTGGATCATGTCGGCCGTCGAGCAGGCGGCGCTCCTGGCGTACTGCCGGACACGAGGAATCTGGGTTATTGCCGACGAGGTCTACGCCCGCATTGTCTATGAGGGCAGGTGCGCACCGTCGTTCTTGCAGGTGGCCGCGGCCGAGGATCGCTTGGTAGTCGTCAACAGCTTCTCGAAGTCGTGGTCGATGACCGGGTGGCGGCTGGGCTGGTTGGTCACGCCTGACGACCTTGGCGAAACGCTGGAGATGATGAACGAGTACAACATCGCCGGGCCGGCGACGTTCGCCCAGCATGCCGGCGTGACCGCCGTGCGCGAGGTGAGGACCACGTCGCCACCCTCGTCGCCGGCTACCGCGCCGCGCGCGATGCTGTCCATCAGCGGCTGAGCGCGATGGCGCGGGTGCGCGTGCACCTGCCGGCGGGCGCGTTCTACTCTTTCTTCGCGGTTGACGGCCTCGACGACAGCCGTGCCTTCGCCAAGCGCGTGCTGGCCGAGACCGGCGTTGGACTGGCCCCGGGCTCGGCCTTCGGGCCGGGCGGCGAGGGCCACATGAGGCTCTGTTTCGCGGGCTCGCCCGAGCGCTTGTGCGCGGCGATGGATCGCCTCGCCCTGCTGCTGGGCTGAACTACAGCGCCTTGAGGATGTCCTCGGCCATTTTCTTCGCGTCGGCGAACAGCATCATGGTCTTGGCGCGGTAGAACACCGCGTTGTCGATTCCGGCGTAGCCCGGCGCGAGGCTCCGCTTGACGAACAAAACGGTGCGCGCGTTTTCGACGTCAAGCACCGGCATCCCATAGATCGGGCTTTGCGGATCGGTGTGCGCCGCCGGGTTGGTGACGTCGTTGGCGCCGATGACGAAGGCGACGTCGGTGGCGGTGAAATCGGGGTTGATGTCGTCGAGTTCGAAGACCTCGTCGTAACCGACGTTGGCCTCGGCGAGAAGCACGTTCATGTGCCCGGGCATCCGCCCGGCCACCGGGTGGACGGCGTAGCGCACGGTAGTTCCCGCCTGTTTGAGCGCCTCGGCCATATCGCGCAGCGCGTGCTGGGCCTGGGCAACCGCCATGCCGTAACCGGGCACCACGATCACCGATTGCGCGTTCCTGAGGATGAAGGCGGCGTCCTCGGCGCTACCCGCGTTGACGCTGTGATCGGCGACCGACGCCGCGACCTCGGTCTCGCCGCCAAAGCCGCCGAGAATGACGCTGACGAACGAGCGGTTCATCGCCCGGCACATGATGTAGCTGAGGATGGCGCCGGAGGAGCCGACCAACGCGCCAGTGATGATCAGCGCGGTGTTCTGGAGCGTGAAGCCGATGCCCGCGGCGGCCCAGCCCGAGTACGAGTTGAGCATCGAAATGACCACCGGCATGTCAGCGCCGCCGATCGGGATGATGAGGAGGAATCCGATGAGAAAGCCGAGCGCCGTCATCAGCCAGAACCACTCGCCGCCCTGACCGACGACGAAAGTGGCGCCGACGGCGAGTATGGCGATGCCAATTGCCAGGTTCAGCCAGTGCTGGCCTGCGAAGACCACCGGCGCCCTGCCGACGATACCCTGGAGCTTCGCGAAGGCGACGACCGAGCCCGAGAAGGTGACGGCGCCGACGATGACGCCGAGCGACATCTCGATCAGGCTGGCGAGGTGGATTGCGCCCGGCGCCCCGATGCCAAAGGCCCCGGGCGCCTCAAACGCGGCCGCCGCGACCAGCACCGCCGCCATCCCCACCAGGCTGTGGAAGGCGGCCACCAGCTGGGGCATCGCCGCCATCTGAATGCGCAGCGCGATTACGGTGCCGATCACTGCACCGATCGCGGCGGCGACGGCGATGAACTCGTAACCAACGACCGCGGGATCGAGGACGGTGGTCAGAATCGCGATCACCATACCGGCGATGCCAAAGCGGTTGCCGCGGCGTGCCGTGTCGGGCGAGGACAGCCCGCGGAGCGCGATGATGAAACAGACCCCGGCGACGAGGTAGGCGAGCGCAGAGAGATTGTCGGACACGCCGCCTATCTCTTGCGCCGGAACATGCCGAGCATGCGCTGGGTGACCGTGAAGCCGCCGAAGATGTTGACCGCGGCCAGCCCCAGTGCGACCAACCCAAGAATGCGCGCGAGGCTCATCTCTTCGGGACCGGCGGCCAGGAGCGCGCCGACGATGATGACACTGGAGATCGCGTTGGTCACCGACATCAGCGGCGTGTGCAGAGCCGGCGTCACGCTCCAGACGACGTAGTAGCCGACGAAGATCGCCAGCACGAAGACGGTGATCTGGAAGATCAGAGGATCGGCGCCGAGGGTCGTCACGAGCGGTCTCTGCCTCCTATGCGCGGTCGGCGAGCGAGGGGTGGACGACCGCGCCGCCGCGGGTGAGCACGGTGGCGGCGAGGATCTCGTCATCCCAGTCGAGCTTGAGGTCCCCGTCCTGGATCAGCGGGGCGAGGAAATTGAAGAGGTTGCGGGCATATAGCGCCGAGGCATCGCCGGCGACGCGGCTTGGCACGTTGCGGTGGGCGATGACCTTGACGCCCGAGACTTCGACTATCTCACCCGGTTCCGAGGCGGCGCAGTTGCCGCCCATGGTGACGGCAAGGTCGACGATGACCGAGCCTGGGCGCATGTCGGCGATCATCGCCTCGGTGATCAAACGCGGCGCTGGCAGGCCGGGAATGAGCGCGGTGCATATCGCGATGTCGGTGGTGGCCAGCGTCTGGTGGATGATCTCGGCCTGGCGGCGGCGGTAGTCCTCGCCCATATCGCGGGCGTAGCCGTCCTCGCTCGCGGCGGTCTCGTCGAGCACCGGGACCTCGATAAATCTTGCCCCCAGGCTCTCGACCTGTTCCTTGACCGCGGCGCGCACGTCGAAAGCGGCGACGATAGCGCCCAACCGGCGGGCCGTCGCGATCGCCTGCAGCCCGGCAACGCCGGCGCCCAGGATGAGAACCCGGGCGGGCGCGATGGTGCCGGCCGCAGTCATCATCATGGGCATCGCGCGGCCGTACTCGACCGCGGCGTCGAGCACCGCCTTGTAACCGGCGAGGTTGCTCTGCGAGCTGAGCGCATCCATGCTTTGGGCCCGCGAGATGCGGGGCAGAAGCTCGAGCGCCACCGCCGTCAGTCCGCGCGCGGCGTAGGCCGCGACCAAGCCGGGCTCGGCCGTCGGCGCCAGCAGACCGATCAAGAGTGCGGCGTCCTTCATGAGGCTGACTTCGTCGGGCTCCTCGCCAAGGGGCGGCTGGACCTTGAACACGACGTCGGCATTTTCGAGCGCGGCGGCCTCGCTCTCGGCGATGTGCGCGCCGGCCTCGATAAACTTGGCATCGTTGAGGTTGGCATCGGCGCCGGCGCCGGCCTCGACAACGACCTCGGCGCCGAGCCCTGCAAGTTTCTTGACGGTGTCGGGCGAGGCCGCGACCCGGCGCTCGAATGCGCGACGCTCTTTGGGGATGGCCACCTTCATGGCCGCGCCGGCGCCGGCCGGCGCGCGCGAACCGTCACCAGGCGCCGCGACGGTTCAGAGCAGGAAGAGAGCCAAGAGGATCAGGGTGGCCGCGACCAGGCCGATCGTCCACATCATCAGGCGCGTGAATCGGTGCCACGTCTTGGCGTGTTCGCTGAGTTCGAATTCGCTCATCCTGTCGCTCGCGTCTCAACCCATGTGGGCTACTCGGACCCGCCGGCGCGATGATAGCAGACCCCCCCGCCCGATCAATCCCGCGACCGCCCTCGACCCGGCAGGAGTGACGCCGTTGGGCCGGCGTGCGCTATTCGGCGGCGTCGGCGCGGGGGGCGGGTTGGCGGAAAGCGGCCAGGAGCTCGGCCTCGCGGGCGCGCGCGGTGTCGAGGTGGCGCGCCTTGACGTGGCCGAAGCCGCGGATGCGTTCGGGCATCGAGGCGATCTCGACGGCCAGCGCGTGATTGTCCGGGCCGAGCCGCTCGGCGATCTCGATCAGCGTGGCCTCGTACTCGCCGATCAGGCGGCGCTCGAGTTTGCGCTCGGCGCTCATGCCGAAGACATCGAAGGGGGTGCCGCGCAGGCGTTTGAGGCGCGCCAAGACGCGGTAGACGGACAGCATCCAGGGACCGAACTCGCGTTTTTGCGGCAGTCCGGTGTCGGGATCGCGGCGCTGTAGTATCGGTGGCGCGAGATGGTAGCGGAGCGTGAACTCGCCCTCGAAGGTGGCGGCGATCTTGGCCTGGAAAGCGCCATCGGTGTAGAGCCGCGCCACCTCGTACTCGTCCTTGTAGGCGAGTAGCTTGAAGTAGTAGCGCGCCACCGCCTCGGCCAGCGCGGACGAGCCGGGAACGCGATCGCGTTCGACCGCGGCAATCCGACCGACCAGCCCGAGGTAGCGCTCGGCGTAGGCGCGATCCTGATACGCGGTCAGGAAGGCGGTCCGCCGGGCGAGGATGTCGTCGAGCCCGGCCGCCGGCGGCTCGGACGGCGCTCCCGGCGCGGCCTCGCTGGCCGCGTCTTCGACCGAGTCCGAATCGTGCGCCGCCCGCCGGCCCCAGCCAAGCGCGCGCAGGTTGGCCTCGACCGCGACGCCGTTGAGCGCGATCGCGCGTTCGAGCGCCGCCACGCTCACCGGCACCAGGCCGCGCTGCACGGCAAAGCCGAGAACGAACATGTTTGCAGCGATGGCATCGCCGATGAGCGCGGTGGCCAACCGCGTGGCATCGACGAAGTCGACCGCCGCGGCGCCGGTGGCCTCGGTGATCACGGCGTTGAGTTCGGCTTCGTCAAAGCGGGCATCGGGATCGAGGGTGAAGTCGGCCGTCGGTGCGAGGTTGGCGTTGACGACGGCGTGAGAATGGCCCCGGCGGAGCTTGGCCAGGGCGTCGAAGCTGGCGGCGACGACGATATCGCAGCCCAGCAACAAGCGCGCGCCACCGGCGGCGATACCGCTGCCGTGGATCGCCGGCGCCTCGGATCCGATCCGGACGTGCGACAACACAGCGCCGCCCTTCTGGGCAAGCCCGGTGAAATCGAGCACGGATGAGGCGTGCCCCTCGAGGTGCGCCGCCATGCCGAGAAGCTGGCCGAGCGTCACTACCCCAGTGCCGCCGACGCCGCCGATGAGGACATCGTGCGCGCCGTCGAGCGCCGCCACGGCGGGCGCCGGCAGGCCGGCGGCGGGATCCGCCTCGGCCGCGGCGACGCTCGGCTTGCGCAACCGGCCCCCGTGGACCGTCACGAAGCTCGGACAAAAGCCGTCCGTACAGCTGTAATCCTTGTTGCACGAGGACTGATTGATGGTGCGCTTGCGCCCGAACTCGGTTTCCAACGGTTCGACGGAGAGGCAGTTGGACGCGGTCGAGCAGTCGCCGCAGCCCTCACACACCGCGTCATTGATGACGACGCGCTTTTGCGGATCGGGGAAGGTTCCGCGTTTGCGACGCCGGCGCTTCTCGGCGGCGCAGGTCTGATCGTAGACCAGCACCGTGACCCCTTCGCGGTCGCGCAGCTGTCGCTGCACGTGGTCGAGCTCGCGGCGGTGGTGGACGGTGACGTCCGGGGCGAATGCGGCTGGCGCATACTTGTCCGGCTCGTCAGAGACGACCACCACCTTGGCCACGCCCTCGGCCGCCAGCTGACGCACGATCTCGGGCACGGTGAAGCCGCCTTCGACCGGCTGTCCCCCGGTCATCGCCACGGCGTCGTTGTAGAGAAGCTTGTAGGTGATGTTGACGCCGGCGGCGACGGCGGCACGGATCGCCAACAGGCCGGAGTGGGTGTAGGTGCCATCGCCGAGGTTGACGAAGACGTGCGAGGTATCGGTGAAGGGCGCGACGCCGAGCCAGTTGGCGCCCTCGCCGCCCATCGGGGTGAAGGTCTTCGTATCCCGGTCCATCCACAGGACCATGTAGTGGCAGCCGATTCCGGCGAGCGCCGTCGAGCCCTCGGGCACCTTGGTCGAGGTGTTGTGCGGACAGCCCGAACAGAAATAGGGGCTGCGTTTGAGCCGTGCCGGGCGGGCATCAAGCGCCGCTTCCTTGGCCTCGAGGAAGGCCAGGCGCTCGGCGACCCGGGGCGAGGTGTAAAAGCGGTCGAGCCGCGCGGCGATCACCCGGGCGATCGCCGCCGGGGTGAGCTCGCCCGAGGACGGCAACAGCCAGGCGCCGTTCTCGTCGAACTTGCCGACCACGCGCGGCCGCACCTCGGCCCGCCAGTTGTAGAGCTGCTCCTTGAGCTGGTTCTCGATCACCGCGCGCTTTTCCTCGACGATCAGCACCTCGTCGAGGCCCTCGGCGAAACGGCGCACGCCGTCGCGCTCGAGCGGCCAGACCATGCCGACCTTGTAGACGCGGAGCCCAATCTCGGCGGCGTGGGCCTCGTCGATGCCGAGATCGTCGAGCGCCTGACGCACGTCGAGGTAGGCCTTGCCGGTGGTGACGATGCCGAACCGCGGCTCGGGCGAGTCGATGACCGTGCGGTCGAGGGAATTGGCGCGGGCAAAGGCGAGGGCGGCGTACAGACGGTGGGTGTGCAGCCGCCGCTCCTGGTCTAGCGGGCTGTCGGGCCAGCGGATATTCAGGCCGCCCTCGGGCATCTCGAAGTCGTCGGGATCGAGTGGCGCGATACGGCCTGGCCCGACGTCGATGGTGGCGGCGCTCTCGACGGTCTGGGAGACCAGCTTGAGGCCGGTCCAGAGCCCAGCAAAGCGCGACAGCGCCAGTCCCAGCGCGCCGTAATCGACGATCTCCTGCACGTTCGCGGGGTGTAGCACGGGGATCATGGCCGCCATGAAGCCGTATTCGGACTGGTGCGCGCTGGTCGAGGACTGCGCTGCGTGATCGTCCCCGGCGAGCGCCAGCACCCCACCGTGCGACGAGGTGCCGGCGAGGTTCGCGTGCTTAAGGACGTCGCCCGAACGATCGACCCCCGGGCCCTTGCCGTACCACAGCCCGAACACGCCGTCGTAACGGGCGCCGCGGAACAACACCGCCTGCTGGCTGCCCCATACCGCCGTGGCGGCGAGGTCTTCGTTTACGCCGGGCTGGAAACGGATGTCGTGGGCATCGAGGAAGCGCGCCGCGCGCCACAGCTCCTGGTCATAGGTGCCGAGCGGCGAGCCGCGGTAGCCGGACACGAACCCGGCCGTATTCCGGCCCGCCGCCGCATCGCGACGGCGCTGCGCCAGCGGCACACGCACCAGCGCCTGGATGCCGGAGATGAACACCCGGCCGGATTCGGCGGTGTATTTGTCGTCCAGCGTGACGTCGGCCAAAGTCATCGGGCAAGGGTCATGTGAGGCACGTGAGGCGGGCCATATATGTAATATATGCTGACCTATCCGACCGTCCAGGCGCGACGCTCGGACCGGCCATCGAGTGTAGGGCAAGCAGCAAGCGCCGTCTAATCTGGACGGCTTGCGGCGCCGCGCCCGCGCGGGGGTGATTTTAGTGGGGCGGCAGTCTAAGCTCGCGCGCCCTTCATCGCGGGCGGTGGGGGGCGAACTCGGAGAGAAGATGGCGATTTTGGTGACCGGCGCGGCCGGATTTATCGGCTCTCACGTCGCTCAGGCGCTGCTCGACCGCGGCGAGGTTGTGGTCGGCCTCGACAACCTGAGCGACTACTACGACGTGGGGCTGAAGGAGGCACGACTGGCCCGCCTGGACGCGCACGACGCCTTTGCGTTCGAACGCGCCGACATCGCTGAGCGTCAGGCCCTGTCGGCGGTGCTCGAGCGCCACGCCGACATCGACCGCGTGGTTCACCTCGCGGCGCAGGCCGGGGTGCGGCATTCGATCGAACACCCCTTCGACTACGCACGGGCGAACCTGGTCGGGCACCTTGCGGTCTTGGAGCAATGCCGGGCGATGGCCAATCTCCGGCACCTGGTGTACGCGAGTTCGAGCTCGGTCTACGGAGGCAACACCAAACTACCTTTCAGTGCCGCCGACCGCGTCGATTCACCGATCTCGCTCTATGCCGCGACCAAGAAATCGGCCGAGTTGATGAGCCATTGCTACGCCCACCTCTACCGCATTCCGCAGACCGGCCTGCGCTACTTCACCGCCTATGGTCCGTGGGGTCGCCCCGACATGGCGTTGTTCATCTTTGCCAAGGCGATCACCGCGGGAACCCCCATCCGCCTGTTCAACAACGGCGACATGAAGCGCGACTTCACCTACATCGACGACGTGGTCGCCGGCACGCTGGCAGCGCTCGACCACCCGCCCGCGCCGGAGGCAGCGGCCCCGCACCGCGTCTTCAACATCGGCAACAACCGCACCGAGCCGTTGTTGCGGGTGGTCGCGCTGTTGGAGGAGGCGCTGGGGGCAAAGGCCGAGCGCATCCTGGAGCCGATGCCGCCGGGCGACGTCAAGGAAACCTTCGCCGACATCTCGGAAACCCGGACCGAACTCGCATACGCGCCCCGCACCACGATCGACGAGGGGGTGCCGCGGTTCGCCGCTTGGTTCCGCGACTATCACGGCGCCTGAGCACGGAGGACCGCCATGGGTAAGCGATTGCGCAAGCAGCTGGGCCGGCTACCGGAGTGGGACCTCAGCGACCTCTATCCCGGTCGCGAATCGCCCGAGCTACAATCGGCGCTTTCCGAGGCCGGGTCCGCGGCGAAGGATTTCAAGCGGCGTTACAAAGGTCGGCTTAAGGTCCTGAGCGGCCGCGTCTTGGGCCAGGCGGTCACCGAGTACGAGGCGATCGAGGAGACGATGGCGCGGGTGATGAGCTACGCGCAACTCCTCTATGCCGGAAATACCGGCGACGCCGCGATCGCCGGCTTCTACCAGAACACCTTGGAGACGGTGAACGCGGTTTCGGCCGACCTATTGTTCTTCGCCCTGGAGATCAACCGTCTCGACGAAGGCGCCCTGGCGCGGCGCGTGCGATCGCCGGCGCTCGGCCGATACGCGCCGTGGCTTCGCGAGGTGCGGGCGCACCGTCCCTATCAGCTAACGCAGAAGCTGGAGACGGTGCTGCACAACAAGGCGGTCGCTGGCCGCGCCGCCTGGACCCGCCTGTTCGACGAGACCCTAAGCGGGCTGCGGGTGCGGATTGGGGGCCGTCCGTTGGCGCTCGAGGAGGCGTTCGACCGCTTGACCGATGCCGACGGCGCGGTCCGCAAGCAGGCCGGCAAGGCGCTCGGCCGGGTATTCGCCGGCAACGTCCGCACCCTGGCGCTGATCACCAACACGCTGGCCAAGGACAAGGCGATCGAGGACGAGTTGCGCGGCTATCCCGACCCGGCAGCCTCGCGCCACGTGTCGAACCAGGTCGAAGGACATGTCGTCAAGGCCTTGGTGGACGCGGTGGTCGCCGCCTACCCCCAGTTGTCGCACCGCTACTACCGGCTCAAGGCGCGCTGGCTGAAGAAGGACCGGCTCGAGTACTGGGACCGTTCGGCCCCGCTGCCAAAAGCCGGCGAACGCCGCTATCGCTGGACCGAGGCACGTGACATCGTGCTCGACTCCTACGCCCGGTTCTCGCCCCGAATGGCCGACATTGGGCGCCGCTTCTTCGACAACGCCTGGATCGACGCCCCAGTGCGGGCGGGCAAGGCGCCGGGCGCGTTCGCCCACTCGACGGTCCCGAGCGCCCACCCCTACCTGCTGCTCAACTACCTCGGCAAGCCGCGCGACGTGATGACCCTCGCCCACGAGCTGGGACACGGGGTCCACCAGGTGCTCGCCAGTCAGCAGGGGACGTTGATGGCGGACACCCCGCTGACGCTTGCCGAGACCGCGTCGGTGTTCGGCGAGCAGCTGACGTTCCGCGCCTTGCTGGATGCCGAGCGCGACCCGACGCGGCGGCGGATGCTGCTGGCTTCGAAGGTCGAGGACATGCTGAACACCGTGGTGCGCCAAATCGCGTTCTACACTTTCGAGCGCGCGGTCCACGAAGAGCGCCGGAAGGGCGAGCTGTTGCCCGAGCGGATCGGCGAGATCTGGCTCGATATCCAGCGTCAGAGCCTGGGCCCCGCGTTCCGCTTTGCCCGCGAGTACCGGAACTACTGGTGCTACATCCCGCACTTCATCCACGCGCCATTTTACGTCTACGCCTATGCCTTCGGCGACTGCCTGGTGAACGCGCTTTTTGCCGTCTACGAGCGCACGCCGGCGGGCTTCGAGAAAAAGTATCTGACGATGCTGCGCGCGGGCGGCACCAAGCGCCACGGCGAGTTGTTGCGGCCCTTTGGCCTGGACGCCAGCGACCCGGCGTTTTGGTCCACCGGCCTTGGCGTCATCGGCAGGCTGATCGACGAGTTGGAAGCCGCGTGACATGGCCGCCGGGCGCGAACAGGACAGCCTGACCGGGCGGGTACGGCGCTACGTCAGGGTGGGTGGCGCGGTTGGTGGCTTCGCCGCGCGCCTGGCCGGCGAGCGATTCCTCGGGGTGCCGCTCGACCGCGGGCGCCACGCCTCCGATTTGCGCGCCGCGCTCGGCGGGCTCAAGGGGCCGCTGATGAAGGTGGCGCAGATCCTGTCGACCATCCCCGAGGCGCTGCCCCGGGAATACGCCTCCGAGTTGACCCAGCTTCAAGCGAACGCCCCGGCCATGGGCTGGCCGTTCGTCAAGCGCCGCATGTCGGCCGAACTCGGGCGCGATTGGCAGGCCCGGTTCGCCGCCTTCGAGCGCGAGGCCGCGCACGCCGCCTCGCTCGGCCAGGTCCACCGCGTGACCGATCTCGAGGGACGCGCGCTCGCCTGCAAGCTCCAGTACCCCGACATGGCCTCGGCGGTCGAGGCCGATCTGCGCCAGCTCAAGCTGATCTTCGCCATCCACCGGCGCTACGACGATGCCATCGACACCAGCGATATTCATGCCGAGATCGCCGAACGGCTACGCGAGGAGCTCGACTACGTCCGCGAGGCCCGCCACATGCGGCTCTACGGCGCCATGCTCGCCCGCGAGCCGCGAGTCCGCGTGCCCAAGCCGGTGGCCGCGCTCTCGACCGGCCGGCTTCTCAGCATGACTTGGCTCGATGGGGCGCCGATGCTGGATTTTAACGAGGCGCCGATTGAAACCCGCAATCAGCTATCCGAGACCTTGTTTCGCGCCTGGTACGTCCCCTTCTATCGCACCGGGGTGATCCACGCGGACCCCCACCTCGGCAACTACACCGTAAGCGAGGATGGCGCGATCAACCTCCTCGATTTCGGCTGTATCAGGCTGTTCAAGGCGAAGTTCGTGCGCGGCGTCATCGACCTCTATCACGCGCTCGAACGGAACGACCGCGATCTCGCGGTCCACGCCTACGAAACCTGGGGCTTCACCGGCCTTTCGACCGAGGTCATCGACACCCTGAACCTATGGGCCGAGTTCGTCTATGCACCGCTCTTGGAAGACCGGGCGCGGCGCATCCAGGAGTTCGACTCGGGCACCGTGTACGGCGCCAACGTCGTGGAAAAGGTGCACCGCGGCCTGCGTCAGCACGGCGGGGTAAGGCCGCCGCGCGAGTTCGTGTTCATGGACCGCGCCGCCATCGGGCTGGGAGGGGTGTTCCTCCGCCTCAAAGCCAAGATCAATTGGCACCGTATGTTCCACGAACTGATCGAGGGCTTCGACGAGGCCAAGCTGCACAAACGCCAGACCGCGGCCCTCAAGAAAGCGGGCGTGCCGCCGCCTTGAGCGTTTATATCCAGCGGCGGACGGTGGCTTTGTAGCTCAGGTACTCCTCGCCGAATTTTTTCTCGAGGTAGCGTTCCTCACGGGCGATCACGCCGGCGTTGATGACGGCGACGGTCGGTGTGACCAGCACCGCGATCCAGATCCCGTCGACCGCCGCGGCGATGCCCAGCTGAATGAACACCATCCCGAGATAGAGCGGATTGCGGGTCCAGCGGAAGGGCCCCTGCTTGATGATCGCGGTCACCGGCTTGTAAGGATCGACGTGGGTCTTGGCCTTAGCGAACTGCATGAAGGTCGGGATCGCGATGATGAAGGAGACGGCGAGGAGGCCAGCCGCCACCGCATACTGCGCGGTCTGCCCCAACAATGGCGCCGGCCACACGTACTCGAGCGCGAGGCCGACGAGGGTGAACCCGAGGTAGATCAGCGGCGGCGGGGCGACGACCCCCGCCCGGTCCTTGTCTGGCTCGCTC
Organism: Alphaproteobacteria bacterium; assembly: GCA_965219135.1. GTDB lineage: Bacteria > Pseudomonadota > Alphaproteobacteria > VGEJ01 > VGEJ01 > CAYUNL01. Next base: position 531,385 of record CBDCMV010000002.1, read on the forward strand.
ATGGCGTCCTCCATCGGTGGTCCTTTCAGGCGTGGACGAGAACGCTGGCGGAGTCCTTGCGATCCACGGCTCCCTCGGCTCGTCTCCTGTCATCCCGGTAGATGTAGAGTATCAAAAGGTGCACCGCGACGGCGCCGAAGCTGTGCCACAACCAGTGCGTGCCCATCGGTAGGAACGAGATGGGTATCCTAAGATCGATGCTGCGGAACCCGATCGCGACGGCAAAGGCTGCAAGGACACCCGCGACCAAGCCAACCTCTTTCCAACCGGCCCTGACAAGATGACCGAATACGGGCGCAAGAATGGTGATGACGATGACGGGAAATCCTAGCCAGCGGGCCGGCGGGAATGAATCACTCAGTAGCGGAATTGTGACGGCCGCGAGGGCCAAGGGTCCGAAAACGAGAAGCGGCGCGAGAAACCAGGACATCCCTTGGCGCCGCCAAAAGAACATCGCCGCCGCCAAGGCGAGGAGCGCGATCGGGCCAAAGTCGAGGAACAACCAAACGTTGTGAGAGCGGGTCGCGTGGTAGACCGTTCCGCCGACCCAACCGAGCAAGAAAACCGGCAGGCAGTACGCGATAAAGCAATGGTCGCGGACGCTGCCGCGGACCCGAAAGAACCAGAAAACGATCACCGCCAAAAACAAGAGGTTGCTGTAGGTGTTCCACGGCTCCACTGGAAACCGACCCCCCGCAAGGGTCTCGAGATAGATGGGGCCCCTATCGTTCGGCATGGTTCGTCACTCCGTCCATCGTCTCTACATGTGATCGCAGCTCAACGGGCCGGCCCAGCGGAACTTGACGCCCAGAGCCGCGGCGTCATCCGTTTCATTTCGTCATACCTCCCGACAACGCGGCTTTGGGCGCGGAGGATCCTGCCGCTTCGTCCGCGGCCACCGCGGCCTCTCTGAGATCGCTGCGGTGGATGTAGAGGATCAAAGTATGCACCGCGACCGCGCCGAAAGTGTGCCACAACCAGTGGGTTCCCATTGGTAGGAACGCGATGGGCACGCTGAGATCGATGCTGCGGAAGCCGATCGCGACGGCAAAGCCAACGAGGGCGCCCACAACCAGGGCCTGGTCCTTCCAGCCGGTCCTTGCGAGATGAACCAGCAGCGGCGTCAGGATAGTAAGGGCGACCACCGCCAGCCAGGGCCCGACGGTCTCTGACCCGCCCAGCACCGAGATCGTGACGCCGGCGAGCGCCACGGGGGCGACCACGAGAAACGGCGCGAGAAACCATTAAAACCCTTGGCGGTGCCAGAACGAAGATCGCGACCGCCAGCGCGAGAAGTGCGATAGGCGCCCAGTCGAGGAACAACCACACCTCGTGCGAGCGGGTCGCATGGTAGACCGTCCCGCCCACCCAACCGAGCAAGAAAACCGGCAGGCAATAGGCGATAAAGAGGTGGTCGCGGATGTTGCGGCGGACGCGCAAGAACCAGAAGACGATCAGCGCCAGAAACAAGAGATTGCTGTACGTGTTCCATGGCTCCACCGGAAACCGACCCATGGCGGTCTCGAGATAGATCGGGCCGCTGTCATTCGGCATGGCACGTCGCTCCCCCGCCGCCCAAAACATCTCGGCCGCTGCCTCCTTGATCGGCAGGACCTTCTCGAAGCTTCGTTGCACCAGGGCTATCTGCTGGGGGGTCATGAATCGTCTCCGGACCAGGAATGAACGGGGCCGACCCTATCCACCGAGGGATTAACGCATCGCTCGGGTAATCAGTTAACGATCGCTTCCCACACCATCGCGGCTGGATGCGTCCTCGAGCAGGCCGATGAGGACCGGATGCAGGCTGGCGCCCGCGGCAATCACCGAGGCGTGGCGAATCGAGGCACGGTTGTAGCGGAACGCGGTCCCGGCGGCGGTGGTCACGCGCCCGCCCGCCTCGCCGACGATGAGGTCGGCGCCGGCCAGGTCCCAATCGCTCTTCGCCGTCATCGACACCGCCCCGTCGAAGCGCCCGCAGGCCACCAGCGAGAGCTTGTACGCGATCGAGCCACGGTCCGAGACCTCGGCCCCGGCGAGCGCCTTGGGCCACCGTCCCGACCGTAGCTCGCGCGCGCTCGCCAGCAACCGCGCGCCTTCGACGCCTTCCCGCGCCGTGGCGGCGATGGGCTGGTCGTTGAGGCGCGCACCGCCCGATTCGATGGCGTCGAAGAGCTCGTGCTCGGCCGGATTGAAGACCGCCGCGGCCCGGGGGCGTCCCGCGGCGACAAGCGCGACCGAGACGGCGTATTCGGGGTCGCCGCGTAGGAACGACTTGGTGCCGTCGATGGGATCGACGATCCACACCGGAGAATCGCCGAGCCGCGCCGGATCATCGTCGGATTCCTCGGACAGCCAGCCGTAGGCCGGCCTGGCCTCACGGAGGTATCGGCACAGGCACGCGTTCACGGCAATGTCGGCCTCGCTTACCGGATCGCCCGGCCGTTTGTCCCACTGCTTTGGGCTGCGGCCGAAGAACCGGGCCGCGACCGCGCCCGCCTCGCGCACCGCGGCCATGATGGTTCGGTGATCGCGGGCGAGGTCGGGATCGGACACCGGCGCAGCGGAGGCCGCCGTGCTCATGCGCCGGCCACCGTCATGCCCTCGATGCGCACCGTGGGAGAATCGGTGCCGGCGCGGAACACCAGGTCGTCGGCCGGCGTGAGTGAGCGGAACATGTCGCTGAGATTGCCGGCGATGGTGAGTTCGCTGACCGGATAGGCGACCGCGCCGTTCTCGATCCAGAATCCCGCGGCACCGCGGCTGTAATCGCCGGTGACCAGATTGACGCCGAAGCCGATGAGCTCGGTCACGTAGAAGCCGTTCGCGAGGTCGGCCATGAGCTCCGCCGGGGTGAGCGGGCCGGGCTCGAGATAAAGGTTGGACGGCGCCGGCGAGGGCGGCGCGCCGATGCCGCGGCTCGCGTGCCCGGTTGTCTTGAGGCCGAGCTGGCGCGCGCTGCTGGAATCCAGAAGCCAGGTCTGCAGGACGCCCCCTTCGATGATCGCCCGGCGTTGCGTGGCCGCGCCCTCACCGTCGCAGGGCCGCGACTTCAATCCGCGGCGGCGGTGCGGATCGTCGATGATGCGGAGCGTCTCGGCGAACACCGGTTGGTGCAGACGGTCTCGGAGGAAGCTGGTGCCGCGCGCGACCGCCGATCCGTTCACCGCGCCCGCGAAGTGGCGCAACAGGCTATCGGCGACGCGCGGATCGAAAACCACCGGGACTTCGGTGGTGGCGACCTTGCGCGGTCCCAAGCGTCTGACCGCACGCTCGCCGGCGCGCCGGCCCACCGATTCCGCGTTCTCGAGTTCGGCAGCGAACCGGCTGACGGCGAAGTCGTAGTCGCGCTCCATCGACGTGCCTTCGCCGGCCAGGACCGAGGCGCCAACGCTGTGGCGCGAGGTGGTATACGCGCCGGCGAAGCCGTTCGAGGCGGCGAGTGCGACGGTGCCGCGGGTCCACGACGCGCCCGCGCCCTCGGAATTGGTCACGCCGGGTACGGCGCGCGCGGCGTCCTCGGCGGCGGCCGCGCCCTCGAACAGGGCAACGGCGGTCGGCTCGGCGTCGTCGAACAGGTCGAGATCGGGCAACTCCGGGGCCAGCGCCTGGGCGTCGGCCAGCCCGCAATAGGGATCTTCGAGCGCGGTGCGGGCCATGTCGAGCGCCCGGGTAACCAATTCGTCAAGCGCCGCCGCGCCGAGGTCCGAAGAGGAGACGAAGGCCTGGCGCTGACCGAGAAAGACGCGCAGCCCGAGATCGTCCGATTCCGCGCGATCGAGGTCCTCGCGCTCGCCGAGACGTTGCGAAACCGAGAGCGCGGCCGAACGCGAGAGTACGGCATCGGCGGCATCGGCACCGGCGGTGCGCGCCCGTGCGATGAGGTCGCTCACCACCTCGATCGCGGCGGAGTCGGCTTTTCCTTGGTCGAACATAGGCGCCGTAGTGGGTTTCCGTTTGGGGCCTTATCTATAGCCTCGAACGCGCCGACGCCAGCGGCGAGATTTCACGGCGCCGTGAACCGCCTCTTACGCCGCCCTTAGGGTCCAGATCGCGATCGGATCGTCGCGGCCCCGCACGACAGTCTGGGCGCCCTCGACGAGGCCGTCGAAAATGGCAGTGGACCCACCTTGCCGTGCCCGCGCGATGACGTCGTTCGAAGCGATGACGTCGACGCCAAGCTCCCGGGTCATCTCCTCGAGCCGGCTCGCGACGTTCACCGTGTCGCCGATCACAGCGAACTCCAGCCGTCGCTCGTCGCCGATATCACCGAGTACGACGGGTCCGAAATGAAGGCCTATCCCGGCCCGCAGCGGCGCCTGGTCCGCAGTCGCGCGCTCGGCGTTCCAGGTCGCGATCTCAGCCGCCATATCACGGGCGCACGCGAGCGCGCGTTGGGCGTCGTCGGACCGTGGGTGCGGGGTGCCGAAAGTGGCCATCAATCCATCGCCGAGGAACTTGTCGAGCGTCCCACCGTGGGCGAACACGCGGTCCGCCATGCGGCGGTGGAAGTCGCGCAAGAGCGCGATCACCCGCTCGGGGTCCTCGTTCTCGCTGGTGTTGGTGAAGCCGACGATGTCGACGAACAGCACCGCGACGTCCTCGCGGCGTACCGCGCCCATCGGCTGGTCGTGGTGCGAGATCTCATCGACCATGTTGGGCGAGAAGTGGCGCGCGAGGTTGGCGCGGTCGCGCTCGGCCTGGGCGTGGCGGTAAGCGAGCTTCCGGGTGCGGTGGACCGCCGCGGCAAGCACGCCGGCGACGATCAGGAACACGAAATCGACCTTGACCAGCGCCCCGATGTCGATGCGGTTGGGGTCGATCACGAACGCGAGTATCTCGGGGTCCGTCATGTCTGCAAGGCCCGCCGGCTCGCTCGAAACGAAGGTGTCGGGCAGTGCCGCGATCCACAACGTCCCGGCAGTCCAGGCCGCGACCGCGGCGAGGCCCGTCCAGGCAACGATGCGCGCCGAGTAGCTGAAGACCGAACCCGCGATCAGGATGAAGAAGAACAGTGGGTTGTCGAAGCGGAGCAGCATTGCGGTCGGCATGAAATCGCACTCGCTGCACGTCGGGTTGGGGACCAGCAGCGTGAACGCGAGCAGCCCGGCGTCGAGCAGCGGGAACACGTAGCGCTGCCAGGACGCGTCGAGCCCCGCGCGTCGCAGCCATCCCGGGGCGAAGCCCAAAGCCATGAAAATGGCCAGCAGCGCTTCGTAGTAGAGGTTTGCGGGAAAGTCTTCTTGAAAGAGCAGCCACGCGGCGATTACGGCAAGCGCCGCCAGACGGACCCATGCCGCGCGGTCCTGGCTCTCGTGCTCCTCGGCGACAAACGCGCCGTGCAGCCTGCGCTCGCGGCGTACCGCCAGCGTGGAAGTGGTATCGGTCATGATCGCGGTCCCCGGCGTCGCTGCGCTCACCGTTCAGGTAGGCACGCGATAGGCCTATTTCCAGATCGGCTCACCGGAACCGGGGAGGCCGAGCTTGGGCCACTTTTCGGTGACGGTCCGGATGATCGCCTCGCTCATGCGAATCTTGCGGCCCCACTGGCGCTTGGTCTCGGGCGCAAGCTTGGTCGTGGCGTCGAGCCCGATCTTGCTGCCCAGCCCCTCCTCGGGCGAGGCGAAATCGAGGTAATCGATCGGGGTTTGTTCGATCAGCGTGATGTCGCGCGCCGGATCCATGCGGGTCGAGATCGCCCACATCACCTCGGCCCAATCGCGCGGGTCGATGTCCTCGTCCACCACGATCACCCACTTGGTGTACATGAACTGGGTGAGGTAGGACCACACCCCCATCATCACGCGCTTGGCGTGACCGGGATAGGCCTTCTTCATCGACACCACGGCAATGCGGTACGAGCAGCCTTCCGGGGGCAGCCAGAAATCGACGATTTCTGGGAACTGCTGGACCAACAGCGGCACGAAGACCTCGTTCAGCGCCTGGCCCAGGATCGATGGCTCGTCGGGCGGACGCGCGGTGAAGGTGGAAAGGTAGATCGGCGAGCGCCGCATGGTGATCGCGCTGACGGTGAACACCGGGAAGGGTTCGACCGCGTTGTAGTAACCGGTGTGATCGCCGTAGGGGCCCTCGTCGCCCACCTCATCGAGCGCGACGTGGCCCTCGATCACGATTTCGGCCTCGGCCGGGACCTTCAGGGGCACCGTCTTGCAGTCCACCAGCGCCACCTTGGCGCCGCGCAACAGGCCCGCGAACTGGTACTCCGAGAGTGTCTCCGGGACCGGGGCGACCGCGGCGATGATGGTCCCGGGATCGGCCCCGATCACGGCCGCGGCGGGCAGCGGCGCACGCTTTTCCAGGCCCCAGCGGCGGTGGTGCTGGGCGCCGCCGCGGTGCTTCAGCCAGCGCATGTAGGTGGTGCGCGGCCCCGTCAGCTGCATGCGGTAGATGCCGAGATTGGGGCTGTCCTCGGGCGCCGCGGTCGGCCCCTGGGTGACCACCAGCGGCCACGTGATCAGCGGCGCGGGCTCGCCCGGCCAGCAGGTCTGCACCGGCAGCCGGCCCAGGTCGGCGGCCTCGCCCTCCAGCACCACTTCCTGGCACGGCGCGCCGGTCACGGTGCGCGGCTTCATCGCCATCACCTGCCGCAGCAGCGGCAGCATCTCGAAGGCCTCGCGCCAGCCTCCCGGCGGCTCCGGTTGGCGCAGAAAGGCCAACGTCTCCCCCAGTTCGCGGAACCCGTCTGGCTCGCGGTCCATGCCCCAAGCGACACGCTCGACGGTGCCGAAGAGGTTGACGAGCACGGGCATGTCGAAGCGTTGACCGTCGGCCCCGACCGGGGCTTCGAACACGACCGCCGGGCCCTCCTCGGCCAGCAGCCGGGTCTGGATCTCGGTCATTTCGAGGGCCGTCGAGACCGGCTCGGTGACGCGGACCAGCCGACCGGCGGATTCCAGCCGGGTCATGAAGTCGCGCAGCGAGGAATACGGCATGCTGGGGTGGCGGTTTGGCGCGAACCGGAGATTCGGCGATATTAGGCCAAATCGCCGCCGGGGACGCCATGACCAATGCGTTGGCCTGGGCCAAACGCTATCCGTTCGCCCGGCCCGAGTACTCGTTCGTGTTCGCGGGCGGGCGCGCGGTCGAGATCGTCGAGGCCGGCTCCGATCCCTTGGCGGATGGCCGCGTGCGGCTCGACGGGCGGGTGATGCCGGTGGTCGAGGCCATGGCCGAACTCGGTGTCGCGGCGTCGACGCCGCTTGGCGAGCGGACCGCGGTGCTGGGCTACGGCTCGAACGCCGCGCCGGAGCAGCTGGCGCGCAAATTCGACGACACGGCCGCCGAGACCGCGATCCCGGTGCTGCGCGCGCGGCTGACCGATTGCGATGTCGTCTACTCGGCCCATTTTGCGCGCTACGGCTCAATTGCGGCGACGCTGGCGGTCTCGCCGGGCACCACCGTCGATGTGGCGGTCCTCTATCTCGGCGCCGCCGAGCTCGAGCGCATCCACGGAACCGAGCTCGGCAACTATCACTTTGGCAGGTTGGGCGAGGTCCGCCTGATGATGTCAGACGGTGCGCCGCCGCCGCCGCGGCTCGCGGCCTACCTGTCGCGGCACGGGGGCGTCGGCCGCGGGGGCGGCCCGCTCGCCCTCGCCGAGGTCGCGGCAACGGGACGGCGGTTTCCTGCGCTGCGCCAAGAGGAGGTGCTCGAGTTTGCCCGCAGCCGCTTGGCGCCAGAGCAATCGCTGGACGCTTTCCTTGCCACGGCGGTCGACGATCGCGCCGCCCGCGCGCGCTTCACCGAGGCCCTGCGCGCACGCGCCGTGCCCCTGCCGCACCAGGGTTTCGACCGCTCTACGGGATCAATCGACGCGCCCGATCAAGACCACATCTGACCGGCGACGATGGCGGTGAAGACGAGCCAGCCAAATCCCTTGTTTGAGCGAAAACGGCGAAGGCAGCTTGCGGCGTCGTCGCCGTCGAGGGTTGCCACTTGCCAGCCAAGCTGCGCCACGGCGGCAATCAGGACCGCGTAGAAGGGCCACCCCACGCCGGCCAGCGTGCCGGCCAGCACCAGCATCGCCGCCGCCGCTGTGTAGAATCCTGCGATTCCGAATTTCGCGTTGGCACCCAGCAAAAGCGCCGTCGAACGCACCCCGATCAGCGCATCGTCCTCCTTGTCCTGCAGCGCGTAAATCGTGTCGTAGCCTAGCGTCCACGCGATCCCGGCCGCGTACAGCGCGAGCGGTGCCAACCCCAATCCCCCGGTCACCGCCGCCCATCCCAGCAGCGCCCCCCAGTTGAAGGCGAGACCCAGCACCGCCTGGGGCCAGTCGGTGACGCGCTTGGCGAAGGGGTAGGCCACGACCAGCGGCAGCGCCGCCAGCCCCAGCCACACGGCGAAGCGGTTGAAACTCAGCAGTACACCAAGGCCGACCAATCCGAGGACAGCCATGAACGCCACCGCCTCGATCACGCTGACCTGGCCCGAAGGGATCGGCCGCGAGCGGGTGCGGGCGACACGCGCGTCGAGGTCGCGATCGACGATGTCGTTGTAGACGCACCCGGCGCCGCGCATCGCCAGCGCGCCGAGGGCGAACAGCGCCAACAGCGCGGGATCGGGCAGGCCGAGCCGGGACCAGGTCGAGCCTTGGGCCGCCGCGGGTGCGGCGAGCGCCAGAGACCACCAGCACGGCCACAACAACAGCCAAGCGCCGATGGGGCGGTCAAGCCGCGCGAGCCGGACGAAGGGCCGGGCCCAACGTGGCACATGCCGAGCCGTCCAGTGGCCCGCCAAGGGTTCGGCGTCGGCGACCGAAAGATCGGGTCGCGGTGGTGCCATCGCACAAGCAATACCGCGAACCGTGATCGCGGCGCCAGACTTGGGCGTGACGGCGTACTCGGGTGCCGGTACGATGCCGAGCATGGGTCGTCTGAGCCGACCGAGGGCGTGCGCTGCTGCGATCTTGCTGGTTGGGACAACGCTCGCGATCCCCGCCACCTCCCGAGCCGAACCGCAGTGCACCTGTCGATACGCGGGCCAGTCCTATGCGCTCGAGGCTTGCGTGTGCCTGGTCACGCCGGGAGGTGCCCGTGTGGCCTGCTGCGACCAGGTCCTCAACAACTCGTCGTGGACCTTTACCGGCGACGCCTGCCCGGTGGCCCATACGCCCGCGGCCGAGCGGCCACAGGCGACGGCGGCGCTTTCGCTACGGGTGAAGCCAGCGGCCCGATTCTAACGGGCTCGCCGTGCGGGTGCGGCGAGCCATACGGCTTGCCCTCGCACCCTTCTTTCTGTAGTTGAGCGGCGGGGCGCCAGCCGCCCGGGTGGAACGGCGCGAGTTGAAGGATGCCGGATTCTCAGGACCTCGCCGCGCCAGTTACCGATGTCGCGCAGCTCGTGGCCTATCTCGAGGCGGGGTGCAGGCCGCGCGAGAAATGGCGCATCGGCACCGAGCACGAGAAGTTCGGGTACCGCAAAGCCGACCTGCGCCCGCTCGAATATGAAGGCGATCAAGGGATCGGCGCGGTATTGCGTGGACTCGAGCGGTTCGGTTGGACGCCGGTGCGCGAGGTGGGCAAGACCATCGCCCTCACCTCAAATGGCCAGGCCATCACCCTCGAGCCTGGTGGCCAGCTGGAGCTATCGGGCGCCCAGCTCGAAACGCTGCACCAAACCTGCGATGAGGTGAATGTCCACCTCGAGCAGGTGCGGACCGTGGCCGAGGAGCTCGATATCGGCTTCTTCGGCGTCGGCTTTCAGCCCAAGTGGGAGCTTGGCGACATTCCGGTCATGCCCAAGGGCCGCTATCGGATCATGCGTGCCTACATGCCGACGCGCGGCTCACTCGGCCTGGAAATGATGTTCCGCACCTGCACCGTGCAGACCAACCTCGATTTTGAATCCGAGGCCGACATGGTGCGGAAGTTCCGGGTCGGGCTCGCGTTGCAGCCGATCGCGACGGCACTCTACGCGAACTCCCCGTTCACCGACGGCAAGCCAAACGGCTACCTGAGCTACCGCAGCCATGTTTGGACCGACACCGACGACGATCGCTGTGGCACGCTGCCCTTCGTGTTCGAGGAAGGCATGTGCTTCGAGCGCTATGCCGAGCATGCGCTCGACGTGCCGATGTACTTCGCCTATCGCGACGGGACCTACGTCGATGCCTCGGGGCAGTCGTTTCGCGATTTCATGGACGGGCGGCTGGCCGCGCTTCCCGGCGAACGCCCCCGTCTCCGCGACTGGGAGGACCACCTGACGACGCTGTTCCCGGAAGTGCGGCTAAAGCGGTTCCTGGAGATGCGCGGCGCCGACGGGGGGCCGTGGCGGCGTCTGTGTGCCCTGCCCGCGCTTTGGGTCGGACTGCTTTACGACGGCGCGGCGCTCGATGCGGCGTTCGACGCCATCAAGTCGTGGACCACCGAGGAGCGCGAGACGATGCGTCGCGAGGTACCGCGCCATGGACTGGCGACGCCGTTCCGCGACGGTACCGTCGGCGATATCGCGCGAGAGGTGGTCGATATCGCCGCCGCCGGCCTGAAGGGGCGGGGATGCCGGGACCGATACGGCGAGACCGAGGCGCATTTCTTGGACGCGCTTCACGTCATCATCGACGCCGGTCGCACGCCGGCCGAAGAGCACTTGACGGCGTTCCACGGACGCTGGGGCGGCAGCGTCGATCCGCTGTTCACCGAGAAGATGTACTAGCCGCGCGCGGCCCTGACCCGCGCCGGGCCTAGGCCGCGTGGGCCTTGAGCGCTTCGAGTGCGGCGCAGGCGCGGGCGCGCTTGTCGCCGTCGGGGTCGGCGGAGACGATCCGTTGCAGCGCGGACTTGGCGCGTGCATCGCCCCGCGCCGCCATCTCGAAGGCCATAAGGTCGCGCCGCTCGTAGTACTGCATATCGAAAGGCAGGACCTCTAGTTCGTGCCGCTTCCAGTAATACTTGAGCTCCTCGCGCGTCCATCCGTCATAGAGCTCGTCCCAGGGCGCGATGTCGCGGTGTGGCGTGAGATTGACCTCGCACATCGGCTCGGTCTGCGGCTGGTACCGAAAATCGACCGACAGGCGCATCCGGTCCGAGCGATTGGGCACGCCGCGGTGGACCGTCAGGCAGTTGAACACGAGAACATCGCCGGTCTGGAACGTGCCGTGGCGCCAGTCGAGCCGATCAGCGCTGAGGACCTCGAGTCCGCCGGCGCCGAGCGCCGGTCGCAGGTCGAGGACACCCCGCCGGTGCGAGCCCGCCGCCAGCGCCAGACCTCCCATCGACGGTCCGCAGTCGCCGAGAGGCAACCACGCGGCGTGGTTGCGAAAGGTGCCCTGAATGTGGACGTAGTCTTGGTGCGGAGGCGTCGTATACGCCTCACGCTGGGGAAAAATGTTGCGGCAGACGAACAGCGGGAGGGGGATCACCGCCTCGCCGAATAGGCGCTCCATTAGTGCGCCCAGCGCGGGATGGTGCTTGAGCGCGTTTAGATCCTCGAGCGCGTATTGGTCGCGCAGCACCGCCAGAAACGCCGGCTCCGGCTCGACCGCGAAGTTCGTGAGATCGGCAACGGCGTCGTCGAGGGGACGGCCACGGCGGATCATCCCGGCCTCGGCCAGGACCTCAAGCATCTGCCGGCGCACCTCGAGCAGCGGCTCCTTCGGCAACAACTGCCGCACGAAGAGGTAGCCTTCTTCGGCGATCTGCGCGCGCAGCGCCCCGGTATCACCGACAATGTCGCTCGAATCCGCAAACGGCTGCATCATGACTTCCGCGCGGGTGGTCCCCAGGCAATCCGAGGCCGCCGATCATACGCCTGGCCCAGTGGCGAGCACAAACACCGGCCGTACGCCGGCCCTCTGCGGCGGCTGGGCACCGGGGCTCCAAGCCGCCGGCGGCGGCGAGGTCGCATCAGTCCTCCTCCTGCCGGCGCGCGGCCTGGAACATGCGTTTGCGGCGTAACTGGTCGAGGGCCACGGCCAAGAGGATGATGCAGCCCACGACCACCAGTTGAAGCACCGGATTGATGCGCAGCAGGATCAGCCCGTAGGCGAGCACGCTGAGCACCAGAGCGCCCAGGACCGTGCCGCCGATCGAGCCGATGCCGCCGAACAGGCTCGTGCCGCCGATGATGACGGCCGATATGACTTGGAGCTCGAGGCCTTGGCCCAGGCTCGGTTGTCCCGAGCCCAGCCGCGCCGACATCAGCATGCCGGCGAAGCCGGCGAAAATGCCGCTCAGGATGTAGACGATCAGCGACACCCGGCGCACGTTGATGCCCATGTTCTGGGCCGCCTCGCGGTTGCCGCCGACCGCCCGGATCGAGGCGCCGAACACGGAATACTCCAGCAACACGTGGACAAAGAGGCCGATGATGACAGCGTAGAACACGAGATAGGGGATGGTGAGAAGCGACCCCTGGCCGATGACGTTGAACGAATTGGGAAGCGGGGCGATGGGAAAGGATTTCGTCAAGAAGACCACCACCCCGCGTGCGATATACAGCATGCCGAGCGTTGCAATGAAGGCGGGGATGTTGACGTAGTTGATCAGCACGCCGTTGACGAAGCCGGCGAAACCGCCCGCCGCTACCCCCAACAGAATTGAAAGCGGAATGGGAACGCCGTTGTCGAGCAACGCCGCGGTGGCCATGGCCCCGACCAGATAAACCGAGCCGATCGACAGGTCGAGGCCGCCGGAGACCAGGACCAGCGTCGTGAAGCAGCCGATGATGAAGATGAACGTGGTGTTGCGCAGGATGTTGATGAGGTTGATCGTGCTCGCGACTTGGGGCGCCTCGGTCCAGACAAAGAACCCGAACAAGACGATCAGCACGATAAGCGCGAACTGCGGGCTGGTCACCAGACGGCGGAGGAAGGGAATCTCCACCGTATCGGCGCGCGAGACGGCGGTGCCCTCGGCATTTCCATCGGGCGCGCGGGCACCGGTAACCACGGCTAGGCGGCCCCGGCCGTTTGTCCCGGAGCCGCGGCTTCATCGGCGGCGATGGCGCCGGTGATCAGAGCGACGATCTCCTCGCGGTCGGTCTGCCCGATGTCCCGCACCCCCTGGACCCGGCCGAGGCGCAAGACCTGGATCCGGTCGGCGATGTGGAACACGACCTCGAGGTCGTGGCTGATCAGGACCACGGTCTTACCACGGGCCCGCAACTCGTCGATGATCGTCAACACCTGCTCGGTCTCGCGAACCCCCAGTGCCGCCGTCGGCTCGTCCATCAAGATCACGTTGCCTTCCTGCAGCACCGCGCGAGCGACCGCCACGCCCTGGCGCTGGCCGCCCGAAAGGATGCCGACGGGGACGCGGACCGAGGGCAGCCGGATCCCGAGCTCCTGGAGAATGTCGGCGGCGCGCTCGATCATCTTGCGGCGGTCGACGAACACGTACGCGCGCCTGGGTGGCCGGCCAAGGTACATGTTGGCGGCGATGTCGAGGACCTCGATCAGCGCCAGGTCCTGAAACACCGTCGAGATACCTAGCGCCTGGGCCTGCGCCGGGCTGCTCAGCTCGACGCGCCGGCCATCGACGAGCAAATCGCCCGAGTCCATCGTATGAACCCCGGCGATCAGCTTGATCATGGTCGATTTTCCGGCCCCGTTGTCGCCAACCAGGGCGAGCACCTGGCCCCCATAGGCGGCGAGCGACGCGTCGACCAGCGCGTTGACGTGCCCGAAGGATTTCGACGCGTCCAACAGTTCGAGCGTCGGATTCATCGGAGATGCGTCACGAGACTATTCGGGCAGATTGTCCTTGGTGATCAGATGTACGCCGGTATCGATGAACTTCGGTTGCTCGACGCCGTTGATGGCCTCGATGACCCGCGTCACCGTCCCCTTGCCCCATGGCTCGCCGTCGAGGACGCGTCGAAGAAGTTCTGGTTCAGGGCCAGGCGGACGATTTTCTCGATGTTCCGAAGGCTGAGGATTTCATAGCTCACTGCCAGGCGGGTCAGAGACACCAGGGCGACGTCATCGGCGGCGGCGAGGGCTTCCTCGAAGGCCGCCAAGCCCACCGCGTCGATGAACACCGCGCCGGCGCGCTGTGCCGCCCGGACGACGCAGAGGTGACTGCCGGTGGCCGACACGCCGATCACGGTTTGCCCAGGTTCCACCAGCACCAGCGTCGCCGTCAGGATGGCGGCGGTCTGTCGGTTGAAGACCATGATCCCGTCCGTCGCCGGATTGCCGCCTAAATGGTCCAGGGCCAGTTCCTCAAGCCGCCGCCCCATCAGCGCTGGGGCTAGTTCGTCATCCATCAGGGGATAGGTTTCCGGGGGGGCCTCATAGCGCCTGTCCAAACCGGAGAGGTTATAGACCGCGTCCAGGCCGTCGCTCTTCTCGCGCGCCGCGATGAGCCGCCACGCCTGGCGCAACTTGCGGTGTTCGTCGCGGCTGTCCTGGATGATGCCACCGCGGGCATAGGGCATCCCCGGCGCGTGGACGTTGCCGAGCCGATCTTTGGCCATCCGCTGCTTCCTTTTCCGATATCGGTCGCTTGAAGGTAACCGACGCGAATGTCAGCGTTGGATCACCGGCGGACCCTTCGGCAACGCATCCTTGGATCGCGCCGCTGCGCGACTTTCTTCAACCGCCCCTTAGTGGCCCCCCGCTCCCCTGACGTAGAAACACAGCTTGTTGCCGTCGAGATCCCTAAGGTATGCGCCGTAGAACTGGACGACCGTAACAACCTCGTCACCGCGATAGCGTTCGCGCGTGCCGCGCGGGCCGGGGGCGCCCTCGTCCTTCGCCCCGAGTTCGAGGGCCTTCGCATGAAGGGCATCGACCGCTTCGCTGTTGTTCACGGCGAGCGCGATCATCGAGCCGTTGCCCCGGGTTGCCGGTTTTCCGTCGACCGGCACATGCACCCCCAACGTCACGTCTCCGGACGGCGCGCGCCAATGCATGGAATTCTCGTTGCCAATTTCCTCCACTCGATTCGCGCCGATCTCGCCGAGAAGTGCGTCGTAGAACCTCCCGGCGCGCTCAACATCATTGGTTCCCAACAAAATCCAGCCAATCATTTGCTTTCCCTTTCCCGAAGCGTCCCCACCGCACTGAGGTGGGCTCGAAGATTGCGCCGTGACCGACGAATCTTACGCCGTCTTTGGTCCGGCCGTGGTTGCTAAACAAGCCGGAGGGAGTGACGCGAGTCGATGCAGCCGCGGCGGGATCGTCCTGCGGCGCGATTATTGCGGCGCGGCGGAGGTCCGATCGCGCAGCGCGCCCAAAAGCCCTTCGACCCGGCCGCCGCTACTGCGGATGACGGCCGCGAATTCATCACGCTGGGTGATCGCCAGACTCACGCCTTCGACGGTAACGTCGACGATCCGATAGTCCTCGCCGGTGCGCCGGACCCGCCAATCGACGCGTACGTCCGGAAATCCTGGGGAGATGATCTCGCTCCGGACGACCGTGTCCTGGCCACCGTCACCCAGCGTATCCCGGATTCGTAAGGTCTCGCCTCCATATTGACCCAGGCGTCTGGCGTAGGTGTGGACCACGAACTCCAGAAAAAGGGTCTCAAACTCCTCGCGCTCGGCCGGGGTCGCCACCCGCCAATAGCGGCCGAGGACGAAACGACCGATGACCCGGACATCGAAGGCCTTTATCAGAAAGTCGCGGAACTCGCTCTCGCGCTGGGCTTCGCTAAGGGTCTCGTCGGCGAGTTTCTGGATTGCCTCGCCGGCGAGGACACGGATGAATTCGTCGGCCGTGTCGGGCGCGGCCATAGCGCCTGTCGCGGTGGCAAGCCAACCCGCGGCGGCTAACGACAAAACGATCCATCGTGACAGCATACGAGGCGGGACAGCTATTCGGCGACCAGCAAAACCTCGTCCGCCCCGCCTTCGTCAAACTCCAAGGTAATCTCCGGCACCGAAATCAGGGGCGAGGGTTCACCGTTGCGAATCTCATCCATCCGCTGCTGTCGATAGAGGCTGCGCACCGTCGCGTAAAAATCGATCGCAGTGCGCTCGATCTCGTCCAGCGTCTCGATGCTGCGTGAGCGTGAATCGACCGCGCGGACACCGTAGCGCACGACCGACAACCACTCGACATCGTTGTTCTCGAAGACATAGGTCAGGGGATCGATAAAGTAATCGACCACCAGCCCAACCGAATCACGAGGCGGCGACGGGCCGAGGATCGGCAGCATCAGGAATGGACCCTCGGGAAACCCCCAAACGCCCAGCGTTTGGCCGAAGTCCTCGTCGTGGCGCTCCAAGCCGAAACCGGTCGCTACGTCCAGCAACCCGGCGATGCCGATCGTTGAGTTGATCGCGAATCGCCCGACGGTCGTACCGGCGCGCTGCGGGCTTCCCTGCAGGACATCGTTGGCGAGCACGACCGGGTTCTCCAGATTATCGAGAAAATTGCGCACCCCGTCGCGGCCGGGTTTGGGGATCACGTCGCGGTAGGCGATGGAAACCGGTCGGAGCAGCGCCTTGTCGATGGCGAGGTTGAAACCGAAGATCGCTCGATTCAGGGGTTCGAGCGGATCGTTAACCTCGGCGAATCCCGCGGCCGCATCGGGGTCATCGGGGGGCGTCGCGCACGCGGCAAGCGCCATCAGCGCCGCCGCGGTTCCGACGAGTCGACCAGACCGAAACGTATGCTGGGTTAGGTTCATGGGGCGAACAATGCGGCCAAGGCAAGACTCGACGGACCCAGGCGACGACCAGCGCACACAGGGTGCGAAGGCTCCGGCCAAGCCCGAATTGGGTACCACAACAGGGGTTCGAACGCTAGTTACGCGACCGCGTTTGGACCATCGTCATCGCTCGTGTTGCAAATATGTCGCTACGCACGCGGCCCCATTCCGCGCTATCCAACCGGCTGGTTCTGTGCTTAGGTTCGCGCCCGTTTCTTCGAACGATCCACCCGTTGATGGCTGCGATGTCCCAAACCCGAGCCCGTGCGGCGATCGTTTTCGCTACCGCGTGATGATGCCGCGATCATATCCCGAGGGCCGCGGCCAGCTTGAGCGCGTTCTCGACGCGGGCGCCTTCGCCATCACCGCCGAGGTCACGCCCCCGCTTTCGAGCGACCCCGCCGAGCTCCTGGCCAGCGCCAGCCCGCTGAAGGGTCTCGCCGACGCGGTAAACGTCACCGACGGGGTGAGAGCGCGTGCCCATATGGCGAGCGTGGCGGCCGCCGCGACACTGGCGGGCGCCGGCATCGAACCGGTGCTTCAGCTCATCACGCGCGATCGCAACCGGATCGCGCTTCAGGGGCTGCTCTTGGGCGCCGCGGCGCTCGGAATACGCAACATCTTGTGCCTGACCGGCGATCCTCCGGCGTCGGGGGACCAGCCGCAGGCCAAACCGGTGTTTGATCTCACCAGCTCGGGGCTGATCGCCACCGCTGTGGCCATGCGCGATCGGGGCACGATCCCCTCGGGGCGAGAGATCGCCACCGCGCCGCGTCTGTTTATCGGCGCTACCGACACACCCTTTGATCCGCCGGCCGACTGGAAGCCCGACCGACTCGAGGCGAAGGTGAACGCGGGCGCCGATTTCGTGCAGACCCAGCTGTGCTTCGATGCCGGCGTGGTGCGCCGATATACAGCCCGCCTCGAGGCGTCAGGCCTGGGCCGGCGGGTGCCGATGCTCGTCGGCATCGGCCCATTGGGCTCGGCCGCCGCGCCGCGCTGGATGCGCGAGAACCTCCCCGGTACGGTGGTTCCTGACGCGGTGGTCCAGCGTATGGAGGGTGTCGCCGAACCCAAGCGCGAGGGCCGCCGTATCTGCATCGAGCTCATGCAGGAACTGGAGGAGGTCCCCGGGGTCGCCGGTGTCCATCTGATGGCACCGCGAAACGAAGCCGAGATTCCACGCACCATTGAGGAATCGGGTGTGTTGTCCGCTCGATCCAAGGTGTCCGCCGCGGTTTAGGGAGCACCGGTCTCACCGCTGGGCGGGGTCGAAACGAGCGCTCTGCCCCAATTTTTCGCGATTTATGGTATGAATCGGCGTCCGCGCGGCGGTGGTGGGCCGCCGCCTCTGTTGCGCGGCAGCATGCGTTTTCGGGGGTGGCCGCGATGTCCGACGCCCTGGATGGGGATCTCGCCAAGTCCGCAGATTGTAAGACGGTGAAGGACTTCTACGCGCCGCGCGCGCGAAGTGATCAGCCGCATATGCCGGCCCTTCCTCGACCATGTGATGGTCACGCCGACCGAGCTTCTCCACCACCGCGAGTATCAAAAGCGGTTCTCGATGGCCGGCAACGCGCTTGAAACCGCGGTCCAGAAGGCGGCGCCGGCGCAGGTGCGGGACACGCCGCGCAGCGTCACCGATAGGATCAAGGAGCTACACGTGCTGCTCGACGATTTTCCCAGGTTGCTGCGAAAGGCGGCACGCGGCACGGGCGAACTCGAGATCACGGCGACGACCTACGCCGAGACCGTGCGCGAGGTGATCGGCAAGAGTGCGGTGCCGGACCGCGACGCCCGCGTCTTCTATTTGCTTAGCCTGCACATGGAGGGCTGCGAATCGTGGGAGCAGAAGCTGGAACGGCTACTCGCGCTAGTCAGCGATGACCTGGTCGCTGAGGAGTTGAAGTACATCGACGTCATTCTCGGTGAGTCCCTGCGCAGCAAGACGGCGGTCGATACCCTTTTCGGAGAAAAGGCTTCTCCCTTTGCTTCCGGTCACACCAGATGTTGATCGGCCTTCTACGTTCCAGGCACGGTTCTTGGACCGTGCCTGGCGATGTGCGGGAGCTTTTGGCCTTGGGGAAGTAGGTTTCGAGTGCTGTCAGGCAGGCTGGAGGGCCGGTATTCGGCCCCGATTGAGGCGGATCGGAGGGCGGGCGGTGGCTGGCGCCCGGCCTGCCGGGATCAGCCGCGTTGTCCGACGATGTCGCGGTAGTCGGCGGGTCGGAGGCGCGTGCCGATGCCGAGCAGGGTGTCGAAGGCCGTTGCGGTGTGGCGGCGGCGGTTCCAGCGGAACACGAACTCGTCGAGATAGCGGCGCAGATGGGCGCGGCGCAGGCCATGGAAGGTTCCGAGCGCCCAGCGCTTCAGGTTCGAGAACACACGATGGATCCAGATCAGCACGAGATGGGCGGGCGTTGCACCGACGACCTTGGGCTGGTGGTCGTGGTCGGGCAGGCCAGGATAACCGCTCCAGCCATCGGTGATTACCCGCGCGCCCGGCGCCGAGGTCCCGGCAACGAAGGCATGAAGGCTGCGCGCGGAGAAATCCCCGATCGGCGCCAGCCGGATGCGACGTGGCTCGCCCTCGGGCGATAGCTCGACCGCGCCAGCAATGCGCATCTTGCCTTGCCGGCTGCGACCTTGCCCGCCTGTGGTCGGGTCTTTTACGGTGCGGAACGGTAGGGTGGCCTCATCGATCTCGACCAGGTCCTCAAGCAGGCTGCGATCCGGATCAACCATGGCACGGCGCAGCTTGTGCAGCAGGAGCCAGGCACTCTTGTAACTGCCGAGCCCGAGCTGGGCCTGGAGTTGCAGGGCGGAGATACCGTTCGAGTGGCTGGTCACGATGTGAACGGCCATGAACCAGGTCTTCAGGGGCAAGTGGCTGCGGTGCATGATCGTGCCCGCGGTCACCGAAGTCTCCTTCCCGCAGGCCGCACATTCCCAGCTCGCCCGGCGACGCTTCAGTTCCCAGCCCCTGTCATGGCCGCAGGCGGGGCAGACGAAGCCGTCGGGCCAGCGCTTGGCTGCAAGA
Organism: Alphaproteobacteria bacterium; assembly: GCA_965219135.1. Taxonomy (GTDB): domain Bacteria; phylum Pseudomonadota; class Alphaproteobacteria; order VGEJ01; family VGEJ01; genus CAYUNL01. The sequence goes on from CBDCMV010000002.1 coordinate 551,041, forward strand.
TGCCGGGCGCAGGAGGCTTCATCGGGAAAGCGCGCCTCGAAGGCGGCGCGGGACATCGGGCGGTCGTATTTCCAGCGGCTGGCATGACAGAACATTAAGCGAACATTCCGCCGATGGCAACCGCAAACCCAACATGTCGTCAAACCGGGTTCAGAGGGATAAGCCTTTCGGAGAATACGAGTTCCTCCTCAACCGACTCGACGAGGTGGCCGATCTGCACGACGGCCGCTATGTCGTCCAACCGGACGCCAAACCCGTGCTCGCACGCCTCAACGAGGTGATGCGCAAGGGTGAGTGGCCGACCGTGAGGACGGCGTTGGGCGCCAACATTCACGGCATCCTGGCGACTTGGACCCCGCTGGTTTCGAGCGACTTCATGCACGAGCTGCGGGCCATCGGGACCGTCTACCGCCGGCTCGGGGAAGGGGCCCGCGTGATTGGCGGCGCGCGGACGATCGAGCTCATCGAGCGACGGCTGAGCCGCACCCTCTCGATCGAGAACATCACCGATCGGCTGTATGAGTTCCCGAGCAAGGCGCAGCAGATCTCCATTCTTCTTGACCTTGAATCGATCGTCGTCGGCGAGCACAACCAGAAGATGGTCGAGAACTACATCGACTACATTTTCGAGGATCCCGGCGTCGGCGGGCGCATTCTCGCCGAGCACGACACCGACGACAAACGGCTCGTTGGCGTCGCGGCCCTCCACGGCGCCTTCCGCCGTTCCTCGCTGCGCGACATCGCCAAGGACAAGTACGTTCGGATATTGGCCGATCTTCACGCGACCTACATCGACCGCACGGACTTCCTCGGACAGTTGGACTCGGATTCGACCGCCACCTCAGACAAGGCGGAGCGCCTGATGCGGCTCTGCGCCGACGGCGCGTTCCTCCCCGGTGCCAACCTCGAGGCGGCACGCAACCTCTTGCTGGGCTATGTTCGCGAGCCCGGTTTCCTCGAATCTTATCTCAGCGCAGCAGAGGGCGATGGGCAGCGCAAGGCGCGTCTGCAGGACCTGCAGCTCAGCCTCAAGGCGGCTGGAATCGACCAGAGCTAACGGCCTCCGCGGCACTCAATCCATCAAGACGGCGACGCCAGGAAGCTCTCGCCCCTCCAACCATTCGAGAAACGCGCCGCCCGCCGCCGAGACGTAGGTGAAGCGATCGGCGGCCCCGGCATGCGCGAGCGCGGCGGCCGTATCGCCGCCGCCGGCGACGCTCAGCAGGCGTTCGTCCGCGGTGAGCGCGGCGGCTGCGTTGGCGGCTGCGTTGGTGCCGGTGTCGAACGGGCGCGTCTCGAACGCTCCCAAGGGGCCGTTCCACACCAGCGTCCGGCTTTGCGCCATCGCCGCCTCGAGCGCCCGGACCGTCGAAGGACCGACGTCGAGGCTCATCATGTCCGCCGGTACCGCCGTCGCCGCGACGGTGCGGGCGCGCGCGCCGGCGGCGAGCTCGGCCGCGACCACGACGTCTTCGGGGAGGACAAGCGCACACCCCGCGGCCTGCGCGGCGGATTCGACCGCGCCCGCCTCGCCTGCGAGATCCGCCTCCCAAAAACTGGTGCCGATGCCGTGCCCGCGGGCCCTGAGAAAAGTGTTGGCCATGGCGCCCCCGATGGCCAGCGTGTCCACGTGTCCGACGAGGTTGCGAAGAAGGCCCAGCTTGGTCGAGACTTTGGCGCCGCCGACAACGGCCATCAGCGGGCGTCGGGGCGCATCAAGCACTCGTTCGAGCGCTTCAATCTCGGCCTGCATCGCCCGCCCCGCCGCCGCCGGCAGCAGCCGCGGCAGCCCCACCACCGAGGCGTGCGCACGATGCACGCAGGAAAAGGCATCGCCGACGTATATGTCGCCGAGCCTGGCGAGCGCCGCGGCGAAGTCGGGGTCGTCGGCCGCTTCGCCGCGGTGGAAGCGCAAGTTCTCCAATAGCGCGATCTCGCCCTCGCCGAGCCCGCTGACGACTGCCTGCGCTGCGGCGCCGACGCAGTCGGGCGCGAAGGCCGGCGCGGCGCCGCCGAATGCCTCGCCGAGCACTCCGATCAGCGGCCGGAGTGAGAACGCCGGATCCGCGCCCTCGGGGCGCCCAAAATGCGACATCAAGACGATGCGCGCGCCCGCGGCGCGAAGCTCGGCCACGGTGGGCGCCAGCCGCTCGATGCGCGTCCCATCGGTCGGCGTGCCCCCGCGCATCGGCACGTTGAGGTCGGCCCGAACCAGCACCCGCCGCCCGGCGGGGTCAAGGTCATCGAGGGTCCGCAACCGGCCCACAGCCGGCCTACCTTAGCCCCACAGCGCCGCCGAGGGCGGGTGCATGACGCTACCCTCGTAGCGGATGCCCGGTGAACGGTCGGCCTCGAGCAGCAGGGGCCCGTCGAGGTCGACGTAGGCGGCGGCGGGGCCCAGAAGCGCGGCCGGGGCCATGCCGAGCGAGGTGCCGAGCATGCAGCCGAGCATGATGCCGAGGCCACGTGCCGCGGCCTCTTGGACCAGCGCGAGCGCTGCGGTGAGGCCGCCGGTCTTGTCGAGCTTGACGTTCACGAACTCGTAGCGCCGGCCGAGATCTTCGAGATCGGCGTCGCCGTGGCACGATTCGTCGGCGCACACCGGCACGGCGTGGTCCAGCGCCGCCAGCGCGTCGTCGTCGCCGGCGGGAAGCGGCTGCTCGATCAGCTCGACCCCGAGATCCGCCATGACCGGCGCCAACCGCTCGAACGCCGCCGCCGTCCACGCCTCGTTGGCGTCCACGATCAGCCGCGAATCGGGGGCGCTGGCGTGCACCGCGCGGACGCGCTCGAGGTCATCATCGCCGCCGAGCTTGAGCTTGAGTAGCGGCCGCCCGGCCGCCGTCGCGGCCGCGGCCATGCGCGCCGGCGTGTCGAGGGACAGGGTGTAGGCGGTGGTGAGCGGGCCCGGCTTCGCCAGGCCGGCGAGCCGCCACACCGGCGTCCCGGTTGTCCTCGCCTCGAGGTGCCAAAGCGCGGCGTCGATGGCGTTGCGCGCCGCGCCGGCCGCCAGGCGGTCTTGCAGTCCCGTCCGCGAGAGCCCGCCTTCGATTTCGGCCGCGACGTCGGCTATCTGGCGCATCGCGCTGTCGGGGCTCTCGCCGTACCGTGGGTAGGGCACGCACTCGCCGCAACCCACCGTGCCCGCCTCCACGATTTCGACGACGACGACCTCGGCGCTGGTCTTGGTGCCGCGCGAAATCGTGAAGGCGCCGCGAATCGGCCACGATTCGTGGCGCGCGGAAAGCCTGCGCGCGCTCACGCGAGCTGGTCGACGATCGGGCCGACGCCCATCGCCATCGGATCGACGGTTGGGATTCCGTACGCGTCCTGAAGCTCGCGCGCCAACGCCGCCGCGGCGTCCGCCTCGAGCGCGCTGGCGTTCAGCGCAATCCCGACCAAGCGGGCTGCGGGATTGGTGAGGCGCGCCGCGGCGAGATTGGCCTCGATGCAGGGCCCGAGCTCGGGTAGGGCGATGTCGGGCAGACCGCGGGCGTGGCGTCGCGTCGGCTCGTGGCACATGACCAGCGCGTCGGCCTGGGCGCCGTGCAGCAAGCCAAGGCTCACGCCTGCGTAGGCGGGGTGGAACAGCGAGCCCTGGCCTTCGATCACGTCCCAGTGATCTTCGCTCGCGTCCGGGGTCAACCACTCGGCGGCGCCGGAGATAAAGTCCGCCACCACGGCGTCCACCGCAACCCCCTGTCCGGCGATCAGAATGCCGGTCTGGCCGGTGGCTCGGAAATCGGCGTCGATCCCGCGATCGCGCATTTCGCGCTCGATCGCCAGCGCCGTGAACATCTTGCCGCTCGAAACATCGGTCCCAACGGTCAGCAATCGCTTACCCCTGCGCTTGGCGCCGGTGCCCGTCTTGAACGTGTGCGGTGGCTCGCGGAGGTCGAACAATCGGCGCCCGCCCCGCTCGGCGGCGGCGCCTACCCCAGGGATGTCGCCGAGCCTGGCGTGCATGCCGCTGGCGACGTCGAGGCCGTGTTCGATCGCATCGAGGATGGTTGCGATCCAGTTCTCCTGGACGAAGCCGCCTTGGTTGGCGACCCCCAGGACCAGGGTTTGGGCCCCGCGCCGTGCGGCCTCGGCCGGCGTCAGCTCGTCGAGGCCGAGGTCGGCCTTACAGCCATCAAGACGGATTTGGCCGAGGCACCATTCGGGGCGCCAGGTGGCGACGCCGCTTGCGGTCTTGGCCGCAAGCTGGTCGCGCGCGTCGCCCAGGAACAGGAGATAGGGGGGTTGCATCATCGCGGTGGCGCCTCGTTGCCCTCGGCGTCCCCGCGCGCGCGATGCTCGGCCGCCTCGTCCGCGGCGTACTCGGCGCTTGCCCACACGCGGTGATCGCCGGCCGCGTAGCCAAGGGCGTTGCGATAATAGGCGAAGGCGTTCACCCGATTGGCGACGAAGCTGTCGCGGGGGCCGATGATGCGCGCCGGCACACCGACGGCGATCGAGTTGACTGGGACCTCGGTGCCTTCGCGCACCAGCGCCCCGGCGCCGACCACGCTGTTCTCGCCGATCACGCAACCATCCATGATGGTCGCATTGAGGCCGACCAGACAGTTCGCGCCGAGAGTCGATCCGTGGATCACGGCGTGATGGGTGATCGAGCAATAAGGGCCGATGCAGACGCCTCGACCGAAATCGACGTGGATCATCACGAAGTCCTGAACGTTGGTGAACGCGCCGATGTCAACCTCGTGGACCTCGGCCCGGATCACGGCGTTGGCCCACACCGACGCGCCCTCGGCCAGCCGTATGCGGCCGTGCAGGTTGGCACTGGGGTGAATGTAGGCGGGATTGTCGAGGACCACGCCGAGGCCGGAATCGTCGGCGCCGCCCATTCTATTCGGCGGCGTCAAACAGGGCGTCGGCTTCCGAGGACGAGGGGCGCACGCCGCAATTGAGTTCGATCGCCCGGTCCTGGTAGTAGGCGCTGCGCAGCGCCGCATAGTAATCGACCGCGGTGCCGCGCAGCTCGGCGAGCGGCACCAGCAGCCGTTCGCGCTCGACCACGGCGCCGCTGGCCGTGACCGCGATCTTGGCGCCGGTGTCGAGGACGTAGGTCAGCGGATCGAAGAACAGATCGACGCTCCACCCCACTGCATCCCGCGCCGTGCTCGGGCCCAGGAGTGGCAGCACCAGGTACGACCCGGGACCCAGCCCATACGCGTGTAGGGTCTGGCCGAAATCGGCGGGGTAGTGCTCGATACCGAAAAATGCGGCGACATCGAACAGGCCGAGGGGGCCGCTCGGGCGGGTGATCTCGCTGGACTAGCGAATCTTTCTCGCTGGCGCGGCGCTCGGCAAGGATTCGCATGGTTTCGCCGGCATAGCCGCCAAGGCGCGACGAATAGGTCTGCAGCACGTAATCCCCGAACACCTCGAGGTAATCGTTTTGTTGCTCGGCCGTCGCCCGACGCCAATAGGGCCCCAGCGCGAAGCGGCCGATGAAAGGCACGTCGAAACCCTGCCGCAGGAGGCTGCGGAACCGGGCCTCGCGCGCATCGAAGTCGGCGTCGGTGGCGCGCAAGATGGTGATCGCCTGATGGCCCAGCTGGGCCACGAACTCCGAGGCCGTTCCGGTAGCCGCCGGCGCCCCGCGCGCGGCGAAGGGTAAGCGCCGAGACCAAGAGGAAAAGTCGGGCAAACGCCATTCGCTTCAGCTCTCCGGACCGGCAACCCGTGGGTGCCGGCATGTTTTCATTTCCCGACTGTTCGCGCAACGTCGAAGGCAACTACGGTGATAGGTGAGCGGCGCTGCTGTGAGTAAGACTGTGGAAAACATGTTAGTGAACTGTGGGAATTCTAGTCACTTTTGCACAACTTTTTTCTCAAATGCGATGATTTATTATTGTGGTCTTCTATCCGATTAGTCAATATTTTCGTGGCACGAAGCCGTCGTTGTCTTACCGGTTGGTCGAATGCGGCGGGCTCACCGCCGGAGTAACCGCCGCCGGATCGACAGAGCCCATCTTCGACAGGCCACAAGCGGTCGTCGAGGGGGCTGACGGTCTTTGGACCCTCGTGCGGGCCGGGGATTGCAGGCTAGGCCGGGTGTTGCGCCTGCGGTCTGCTGGGTTCGACACGGGGCGGTGCGGGTCAGATGTCGCGAGTCCGAAGCAATGCGGGCCCCGCGATATCGAGCGCGCTGCTGGCCCGGCACGCACCTTCGGTGAGGCCGCCGTCCTCTCCCTGATGGCGCCATCGAAGAGTGCGTATGGAGCGGAGTCCGCCGTTTCGCGCATGGTCCTTCACCTTGGGACCGCGGAGCGCTGGGCCGTCGACGGCACGAGTTTCGTGCCAGGTGCTTTGATCGGGGCGTCGGGTGTTCGAAGCTTGCGTTAATGCGATGCTGGGGCCTTGCGGCCCGCACCTGACGCCCCGTTTTTTTGGTCCGTCTACAGCTAAAGCGGGTTGGCTGCCCGGACTCAGGTGCCTCCGGCACCGGCGTGTAGCTGCGGCAGCTCGTGGTGCTCGTGCGCCTGGCTGTGAACCCACGCAGCGAGCGCCGCGGGTTCGACCGGTCGGCAAATGTAATAGCCCTGGGCGGTGGTGCACCCGAGCCGGGTCAGCATGTCCCAGGTCTCGCGGTCTTCGACCCCCTCGGCGACAACGTCGAGCCCGAGATTGTGGCCGAGGTCCACGACCGAGCGAACGATCACGGCGTCGTCACTGCTTTCCTGCATGTTGAGCACGAAGGATTTGTCGACCTTGATTTCGCTTACCGGCAGCTTGCGGATGTAGGCGAGCGAGGTGTAGCCGGTGCCGAAGTCGTCGATCGAGATGCGGACCCCCATTCGGTCCAGGTGGTTGACGGTCTCCGTCGCGCGCGCAACGTCCGACATGATCGAGCTCTCGGTGATCTCGAATACGAGGTGGTCCGCCGGAATTCCCCATTTGCGCAACAGATCGCCGACCTGATCGGGAAAATCAGCATTGTGCAGCGTCGTCGGCGATAGGTTCACCGCAACCGGAACCGCCAACCCTTCGGCGCGCCATTTGCTCTGCTGGGCGAGCGCACCCTCGAGCACCCAACGGGTGAGCGGGATCATCAGACCGGTCTCCTCGGCCAGGGGTATGAATCTGTCCGGGGGAACCATGCCGTGCCGGGCGCTCTGCCATCGCAGGAGAGCTTCGGCGCCGCAAGGCAAACCGGTCTCGAAGCTGACCTTGGGCTGGTAGTGAATGGCCATCTCGTTCTGCTCGATGGCGGCCCGCAGATCGCCGGTCAAGGCGATACGGTCGATGCCCTCGCGGTCGTCCTCGCCGGAGAAGATAGCGAAACCGCTGTTGTCGCGCTTGGCTAGGATGACCGCCGCCTCGGCATGCCGCATCATCGCCGCGGCATCCTCGCCGTGGGCCGGATAAAGCGAGATGCCGATGCTGATTCCGAGCGCCGATGCCCTTGGATGACGAACGGACGCGCCATCGCATTGACGATGCGCTCGGCGGTGATTACCGCTCCCGCGGGCATCGTGGCGGCGGACAGCAAACTTGCGAACTCATCGCCGCCCATCCGCGCGAGTGCGTCCGATTCGCGCGCGACGGCCCGAAGCCGTGCGGCGACCTCTTGCAACAGTCGGTCGCCGATCTGGTGGCCGAGCGCCTTGTTGACGCTGCCAAAGCGATTGAGGTCCATGCTCATCAGCGCGAGCGGCCGGCCATCGCGGCGCGCCATTGCGATCATCTGCTCGATGCGGTCGAGGAACAGCGCCCGCCCCGGCAGCCCGGTCAATTCGTCGTAAACGTCGTGCCGGATCACATTGCGCGCCAAGAGATCGGTCTGATACTCGGCCCAGCACACGCGGACCGCCCCGGCGAGCGCCCGCGCGATGCGGTCCACCGTAAGCTCGGCGCTGTCGAAGCACTCCGAGGCGCCGGCCTCGATCAGCGCGGCGATGGCCGCCTCATCGATTTCCGTGGCCATCACGATGATCGGGGTCTTGACCCGATTGGCACGCAGTTCGCGCACGACGTTTATCGAGCCCGTGTCCAACAGCGCGTCATCGACGATCGCGCAGCCCCATTTTCCGGTGACCATGGAGGCCACCGCCGCTTCGCCGTCAGCCACGTACGAGATCGACACGTCCAGGCGCGTGCGATCGAGGGCGGGCGCCAGCCCGGATCGCACGGTCTTGTCGGCGGTCGCAACGAGGATCTTGAAGGGTTCGCTTCGCATTGCCGTCGTCGGTTGTATTGCCCTTGTGTGAACAAGGGCTTAACCGCCGCCAACCCGAGACGCGCTCGCCGGTTTAGGAGGTCCGCAAGTAATCGAGCCGGCCCACCGAGCGCAAGGTCAGCTCGCGCACCGTGGTGCCCGAGAGCAGCATGAGCGGTACCGCCACGCCGGCCTCGCCAAGGGCGAACACATTGCGCAAGAAATCCGCGAGCGAGACCACAGGATCGCCGCCGACGCTCAGAATAATGTCGCCGACGTTCACGCCCCCGGCCTCGGCGGGGCCCTCCGCGGCAAGGTGGCTTACGATCAGCCGCCCCAGGTTCTCGGCAATGAGGATGCCGAGCCATGGTCGTTGCGGGCGGCGCGGCCGGCCGTGGCTCAAAAGATCGTCGAGCACACCTACGAGCGCGTCGATCGGCACGAACATATTCCCGGGCAGCGCGCGGTCGTCTGCGGCCGCGTTGTTGACCATCAGCGAACCGATGCCGCCGAGTCGGCCGTCGCGGCCGACCAGCGCCGCCCCGGCCCAGTTGTCGTGCGGCGGCGTGGTGAAGATCGCCGCGTCCAGTAGGTATTCCCAATAGCCGGCAAACGTGCGGCGCGAAACCACGCCCGCCCCGGTAATCGAGCGCCGCTCGGTGCCGCTCGAGATGAGCGTCACCGGCTCATGCAGTCCGATCCTCGAGGATTGGCCGAGGCTGAGCGGGGGGCCGTGGAGCCTACCCTCGGCGCGGACCAAGCCGAACCCGGTCTCGTGGTCGTAGCCGACGACCCGTGCCGGGATCACGTTGCCGTCCCGCACCTGCACGCGCACCGCCTGCGCCTCGACGATCAAGTAGCCGATCGTCAGCACCAGCCCGTCGCCGTCGATCAAGACGCCGTTGCCTTCGCGCCGCGTCCCCAGCGCTTCGGCGGTGCGCGCCTCGGCCGGGATATCGGCGGCGAGGCGCACCACCGCGGCGGCGATCTCGGGGCCGAAATCGCGCTCCGGCGGCAGCAGGCGATCCCCGGCCCGCGCGATGCCGGGGATCACGAGCGGCAGGAAATCGTCCGGCCGTGGGCTATCCGCCATGGCCCCCGGCTCCGTCCGGTCCCGCGCGATCGATCATCGGCAGGTCAAGGCCGTGCTCGGCCGCGCAGGCGATGGCGTCTTCATACCCGGCATCGGCATGGCGCATGACCCCGCTCGCGGGATCGTTCGTCAGCACGTCGCGGATGCGCCGGGCCGCGGCCTCGGTCCCGTCGCACACGATCGCCATGCCGGCATGCTGCGAATAGCCGATGCCGACCCCGCCGCCATGGTGAATGCTGACCCAAGTCGCGCCACTGGCGCAGTTGAGGAGCGCGTTGAGGAGCGGCCAGTCGGCGACCGCGTCGGAGCCGTCGCGCATGTTCTCGGTTTCGCGGTGGGGACTCGCCACCGAACCGGAATCGAGGTGGTCGCGGCCGATCACCACCGGGGCGGTGAGCGCGCCCGAGGCGACCATCTCGTTGAACGCAAGACCGGCTTGCGCGCGCTCGCCGAGGCCGAGCCAGCAAATCCGCGCGGGCAGGCCCTGGAACGGGATACGGTGGTGCGCCATCTCGAGCCAATGGACGAGGTCGCGGTCGTGGGCCATGAGTTCGGCGAGTTTGGCGTCGGTGCGGTGGATGTCCTCGGCCTCGCCGGAAAGCGCGGCCCATCGGAACGGCCCCTTGCCGCGGCAGAACATCGGCCGGATGTAGGCCGGCACGAAGCCGGGGTAATCGAAGGCATCGTCGACGCCTGCGTCCTTGGCCATCTGACGGATGTTGTTGCCGTAATCGACCGCCGGGATACCAGCGCGGTGGAACGCGAGTATGGCGCGGACCTCGTCGGCGATGGATTGTTTGGCCGCGCGCGTGACCGCGGCTGGATCTTCGCGCTGCATGTCCTCCCAGCGGGCGACGGTCCAGCCCGCGGGCAGGTAGCCGTGCACCGGATCGTGGGCCGAAGTCTGGTCGGTGACGATGTCGGGCCGGACCCCGCGGCGCAAGAGTTCCAGGTAGATCTCGGCGGCATTGCCGAGCAAGCCGACCGAGCACGCGCGCCCGTCCGCGCAGGCCTCGCGCACCAGCCCCAGCGCTTCGTCGAGATCGCGGTTCATCCGTTCGAGGTAGCCCTCGGCGATCCGGCGCTCGATGCGGCCGGGGCGGCACTCGACCGCCAGCATCGAGGCCCCGGCCATGGTCGCCGCGAGGGGCTGGGCGCCGCCCATACCGCCGAGTCCCGCGGTCAATATTCAGCGGCCCGCAAGAGCGCCGCCATAGTGTTTGCGCCCGGCCTCGGCGAAGGTCTCGTAGGTGCCCTGGACGATGCCCTGGCTGCCGATTTAGATCCACGAGCCCGCCGTCATCTGGCCGTACATCATCAGGCCGCGGCGGTCGAGCGAATCAAAGTGCTCGAGGGTGGCCCAGCGGCTCACGAGATTGCTGTTGGCGATCAGCACGCGCGGCGCATCGGACCGGGTGTGAAACACCCCGACCGGCTTGCCCGACTGCACCAACAGGGTTTCCTCGTCGCCGAGCCGCGTGAGCGCGGCGACGATGCCTTCGTAGCACGCCCAGTTGCGGGCGGCGCGCCCGGTACCGCCGTATACGACCAGTGCGTCGGGGTCCTCGGCGACCTCGGCGTCGAGGTTGTTCATCAGCATGCGGAGCGGCGCTTCGGTCTGCCAGCTCCGTGCGGTGAGGTGTGGTCCCCGCGGCGCCCGGACCCGGCGCGCGTTACCGAGGTGTTCGGCGGCCGCGTTGGGTGTCGTTGTCCGGGGCATCTTGGGCTAGGCTACAAAGCCGATGAGGCGGCGTAAAGCGGTGCGGTAGGGGTGACGATGCCACGATGGGACAGCCTGTGGGTCGGCGCTAATCTGGCGACGATGACGGCAGGCGGGGAGCCTTACGGCGCCCTTGCTGACGGAGCGCTCGGTGTGGCCGACGGCCGTATCGCGTGGCTCGGTCCGGCGGCGGACTTGCCCGGCGCCCCGGCGCGATGCGCCGACCGAGTGATCGACGCGGGCGGACAATGGATTACGCCTGGGCTGATCGATTGCCACACCCACGCCGTGTTCGGCGGTGACCGCGCGGGCGAGTTCGAACTGCGGCTCGGTGGCGCTAGGCATGCCGACATCGCCGCCGCCGGGGGCGGAATTCTTTCGACCGTGACGGCAACGCGGAGGGCGGCCGAGGAAGACCTCGTCGAGGCGGCCGCCAAGCGCCTTTCCCGCCTCGAGGGGGTGACCACGGTCGAGATCAAATCGGGCTACGGGCTCGACGGCGAAACCGAGCATAAGATGCTACGCGCCGCCCGCGCCCTTGGTACGCGGCTGCCGTTGTCCGTGGTTACCAGCTATCTCGGCGCCCACACGGTGCCCCCGGAGTATGCCGGCCGGCGCGAGGACTACTTGGCCATCGTCTGCGAGGAGGTGCTGCCGGCGGTGGCCCACGCCGGGCTCGCCGACGCCGTCGATGCCTTCTGCGAGGGGATTGCGTTCACCCCAGCCGAAACCTCGGCCGTGTTCGAGGCGGCGCGGGCATTGGGGCTGGCGGTAAAGCTCCATGCCGATCAGCTGTCGGACAGCGGTGGCGCCGCGCTCGCGGCGGGCTTTGGGGCGCTCTCGGCCGATCATCTCGAGCACGCATCGGAAGAAGGGATCAAGGCGCTCGCCACCGCGGGCACCGTCGCCGTCCTGTTGCCCGGCGCCTACTACACCTTGGGTGGGGGAAAGGCGACCGCCGGTCGCGTCGCTGCGCACGCACGGCGTGGCGATGGCGGTAGCCAGCGATTGCAACCCCGGCTCCTCGCCCGTGTTATCGCTCTTGTTGATGCTCAACATGGCGTGCACGCTCTTTCGCCTGACCCCCGAAGAGGCGCTGGCCGGGGTCACCCGCAACGCGGCATCGGCGCTCGGGCTCGCCATCGACCGCGGCACCTTGGATGTGGGCAAGCGTGCCGATCTCGCGCTGTGGGACATCGGCCACCCCGCCGAGCTGGCTTACTGGATCGGCGCCAACCCGTGCGCCGGTGCGGTCAGGGATGGCGCGCCGGTGTCCGACTAGATCAGATCCACGGACAGTTCGAGTTGCGCTCGCCGAAGGTGCCGCCGGCGGCGAAGCGCTCGAAGCCGAAGGGGGTAAGCTCGGCGACCGCCGAGCCGCTCGCCAGCATGCGCGCGACGAGCTTGCCGACGCCGGTCATTTTGAAGCCGTGGCCCGAGTCCGCGATCATGTAGACGTTGGGGAGGATCCAATCGAAGATCGGCACATTGTCGGGCGTAAACGCGCCGATGCCGCCGTTGCGGCGCTCACGAAACGCGCTTTGGCAGCCCTCGAACCGTCCCATCAGCTGGGCCAGGGCCGAGGTGAAGGCGCCGCCGAAGGTGGCCTCGGCCTGGTAGGCGTCGGAATCGTGGCCATAGGGATCGACCGCCGCCTCCGGTCCCAACTCGATCGGCATCATGCCGCCCTGGACGCCGGGCCGCGGCATTCGTTCGGCGGCGTTCTTCCAATAGACGTAGACCGGCTCGTCCAGCTCCTGCCCGGTGGTCGCATCGACCACTGGGGTGTTCATCAGCTCGACGTGCAGCACCGGCGGATCGAGCCCGTCGGCGTCGCGGTACTCGGCGGCGTACACCTCACCCTCGCGCAATCGCCAGTACGTCCACATATCGCGGTCGGGTACGACCTCGCCGTCGGGGTATCGGACTTCGAGTTGCCCCGGCTTGCCCAACATCTCCCAGTGCTTTGGCATCCATGCCCCAAGGCCCAGAACCACCGCGTCAGCCGCGATATCGCCCTCGCTCGTGCGCACGCCGACGACCCGGTCGCCGGTGGTCTCGTATCCGGTGACCTCGACCCCGAAGCGGCAGCGGACCCCGTATTGCGCGCACTTCTCGGCCAGTCCACGCGCGAGGTGCATGGTGCCGGCATAGCCGCTCATCCGCTCGTGCAGCACCACGCCGATGCCATCGGTCTTGAAATCGGGCCAGATGGCCTTGAGATGGCGGTGGGCGTCCTTGCCGGCGTATAGGTCGGAGCGGTAGCCAACGGCGGCTTGGCTTTGGTGGATGCGGTGATAGTCCTCGGCCTGATTGGCCTCGCCGCAGGATACGTAGCCCACTTGCTGGAAGCCGAAGTTGATGGGATCGTAGCTCCACACGTCGATCGAATGCCGGACGATCGCGTGGATGGCCTCGGTCATGTAAAAGTTGCGCACACAGCCGCAGGCGATGCCGGTGGCGCCAGCGCCGGGTCCGGACTTGTCCAGCAGTACGATATCCTTGCCGCTGCCGCTGCCGCTGCCGGTGCCGCGGGCCTCGAGCTCCATCGCCAAGTGCCACGCGGTCGAGAGGCCGTGGACCCCAGCGCCGACGATAACGAAGCGTGCGGAATCGGGGCTCTGGCTCATGGCGGCCTCTCGGTTAGACGCGGGAGCCGAAGTCTAGGTCCGGTCGCCGCGCTCGTAAAGCGCGAGCGGACTGCCGGCGACCGGGGAATCCTTGGCCCGCAGCAAGTAGGCTCGTGCGACCTCGGCATAGCCCGTGAACCGGTAGCCCCCGTTCCTTTCCACGAGCGATTCGCGCTCCTTCCGGTAGGTGTCCGGGAGCGCGTACCAGGGGAGGTCTGGCCGCGCGTGGTGCAGGAAATGGAGGTTGTTATGAAGATAGAGAAGCCCGGCCACGGCGTGACCTTCGACGATCGCGGTGCGGTGCTCGGGTTGCGCCGCCGGGCGGTGCTCGAGATACGACCGGAGGAGGGTGAGCGACAGCCCCGGATACGCAAACAGCGCAATGTAGGCCCACGGCGGAATCCGACACACCACGGTGACCCAGGCCATCACCGCCGCCACCGAGGCCGCATGAAGGAGCCACGCCACCACCGCCTCGCGTTCGCCGGCCGCGAGCCGCCGCGCCTCCGCGCTCCACAAGGCCAGGGCCGCGAGCGCGGGTCCAATGAGCAATCGGCCCAAGAGCGTTTGGTTGGACCAATAGAGCGTGCGCCCGAGCGGGCCGATGCGGCGCCAGCGCGCCGCCTCGACATAAAACGATTCGGGATCCAGGCGCGGCGAGGTGAGGTCGGGGATGCGATGGTGCTCCAGATGGCGTTCTCGATAGATCGTGTACGGCATCCACAGCCCCAGCGCCGGCATCCCGAGTACCGAGTTGACCCACCGCGCACGCGCCGGGTGTCGATGCACCGTCTCGTGCTGCAACGAGTTGTGCCAGCACACGAACCACGCCCCCAGCACCAGCAAAGCCCACCATGGCAGGGCTTCCGCGTACCAGGTCACCAGCGCCCAGCCGCCATAGACCGCCGCGGCCACCAGCCACGTCGGCCACTCCATGCGGCGGCGCAGGGTGGCGGAGTTTGCCTCCGGCGGGTCCGACATCATGGCGCGAGAATGAATTCCCGCGGTTGTGGTGACAACGTTGCAACGCGCAACGTTCATGCGTGAATGGTGATTTCACGCTCATCATGTCGTATTATTGCTGCATGGTGCCGTATCGGGATTAGGAACCATGGACCGGCGGGATACCGCGCGCCTGTTTCGGGCGCGACTCGGCGAAGCCATGGAGAAAAGCGCACTCAATCGCTCGTCGCTTGCCCGCCGGATCGGCATGGACCGATCCACGCTCTCGCAGCTTCTTTCGGACGAGCACGACCGGTTGCCGCGGGCCGAGACCATGGCGGCGCTGGCGACCGCGCTTCAGGTGAGCCTCGACTGGCTCTTGGGGCTAAGCAAAGAGGCGAAACTCGGCGCCGACATCCTGCACGAATCGATGCAAGTGACGCCGAGTTCGGGGAGCCCGGTCGATGTGGGGCTCGCGCGCTGGCGGGCCGAGGCCATTGGCTACAAGATCCGTTACGTTCCGACCACCCTGCCCGACCTGGTAAAGACCGACGAAGTGATCGAGCACGAGTACCGCTTTTTCTCGAGCCGCGACGCCGACCAGGCGATCGCCGAGAGCCACGGCAAACTCGCCTATTGGCGGCTGCCGGAGACCGACATGGAAGTCTGTATGCCGGTGCAGGACATCGCCGGATTCGCGCGCGGCGAGGGCCTGTGGCGCGAGCTGCCCGCGCGTGCGCGCGCCGACCAGTTCGAGCGCATGATCCGGTTGGTCGACGAGCTGTACCCCTCCCTCCGGCTCTATCTCTATGACGGGCTCACCCACTACTCGGTGCCCTACACGGTATTCGGTCCGATCCGCGCCGCGATCTATATCGGGCAGACGTATTTCGTGTTCAACACCACCGAGCACATCCGCGTCCTCACGCGTCACTTCGATGCGCTGGTCCGGGCCGCGGTGGTACACGCCGCCGACTCCGTGGGTTACCTCACCAACCTGCGTGAGGAAACGCCTGAGGCCGCTATCTCGCCTCGCGACACCGGGTTAAGGCCGGGCGCGTAAGCGTGCCGAAGAATCCCGGACTTGAAGCGGTCGAACGCGAATAGGGGGTCGAAACCGCGACCGACTTGGGGCATGCTGCGGCGATGGCCGATCCTGTGATCACCATCTTCGGCGGCTCCGGCTTCATCGGCCGCTACCTCGTGAAGCGCCTCGCCGCGAAGGGTGCGCGCGTGCGGGTGGCGGTGCGAAACCCGGCGGCCGCCGGGTTCCTGAGGCCGATGGGCGATGTCGGCCAAGTGGCGCCGATACAGGCCAACATCAGCGACGATGCCTCGGTAGCTGCGGCCGTCGCCGGTGCGGGGGCGGTGGTGAACCTGGTAGGCATCCTGTTCGAGCGCGGCCGCCGCTCGTTCGCCGCGGTGCACGTCGAGGGCGCCGCGCGGGTCGCCCGCGCCGCCGCGGCGGCGGGCGTCGGGCGCTTGGTTCACGTCTCGGCGATCGGCGCCGCGCCGGATTCGCCCTCGGCCTACGGGCGCTCGAAGGCGGCGGGCGAGTCCGCCGTGGTCGAGGCCTTCGGCACGGCGACGATCGTTCGCCCCAGCGTCGTCTTCGGGCCTGAGGACGACTTCCTCAACCGCTTCGCCGCGCTTGCCCGACTGATGCCGGCGCTACCGCTGTTCGACGGCGGCACGAGCCGCTTTCAGCCGGTCTACGTGGGCGATGTCGCCGAGGCTCTGACGCGCATTCTCGACACGCCGGAAAGCGCTTCGAAGACGTACGAACTGGGCGGCCCGAGAATCTGTACCTATCGCGAACTGATGGAACTGGTCATCGCCGAGACCCGACGCGAGCGCCGATTGATCTCGGTCCCGCTGGCCGCGGCGCGTCCGCTGGCATCACTGATGGGGTTGATGCCGAACCCCCCGCTCACCGCCGACCAGCTGCGCCAGCTCGGGCGCGACAACGTCGTCTCAGAGGGCGTCCTCGGCCTCTCCGACCTTGGCATTACGCCACGCCCCATGGAGCCGATCGTGGCCGAGTACCTGCGTCGTTACCGGCGCGCCGGCCACACCGAATCGCATCGTCCTGCCTAGCCGAGGCCCGGTACGTACCACCAGACCAAAAGCGCCGCCCCAGCGATCACTCGGTAAACCACGAACGGGGTAAACCCCGCGCGACGCAGCCACGCCATCATGACGGCGATGGTCGCGAGCGCGGCCAGGAAGGCCAGCGCCGCCGCAAGGGCGGCGCGAAGTCCGACCCCAACATCGCCGGCCTGGTAGATCTTGAAGCCGCTGAGCGCGCCGGCGCCGACGATGGTGGGGATCGACAACAGCAGCGAGAAGCGCGCCGCGTCGTATCGCTCGTAGCCGAGCATGCGGGCCGCGGTGATCGTGATCCCGGCGCGACTGGTGCCCGGGATCAGCGCCAATACCTGCGCGAGGCCGACGAAGGCGGCGCCACCCAGCCCCATGTGCTCAAGGCGGCGCACGGTCATTCCGATGCGGTCGGCGAGAAACAGTAGGGCGCCAAATCCGATCAACGTGGCGCCGATGACATCCACCCGTCTCAAGTCGTCCGCGACGCCGAAGAGGTGCATCGCGCCTCCAACGGCCACCACCGGAATCGTGGCCACGACCAACAGGCCGGCTAGCCGAGCCCCCTCGAGCCTCGTTCGCCGCCCCGAAACCGCGCCCCAAAGTCCGCCGAGCATGGCCCCGACGTCGCGCCGGAAATACGCCAACACCGCACCGAGGGTGCCGACGTGGACCGCAACGTCAATGGTCAGCCCTTGGTCTGGCCAGCCGGTTAGCGCGGGAATCAATGCGAGGTGGGCGGACGAACTGATGGGCAGAAACTCGGTAATGCCCTGTACCATTGCAATCACGATGATATGGAGGAGGCTCATGGGTCAGACTCGGCGCCGGTGTGCGCTGTGCGCAGCATTACCCGAATTGCGGCGTTGGCGCATCCTCTTCGTCGCAAGTCCTTTAAATTAAGTCCCGTTTCGGGACTATTTATCGTGCTCGGGCGCAGATTCCTTACGGAGTTGGCCCATTAATAGGGCGTCTTTGTTATATCAGTCAGCGTTATTGTCATAAAATCGCAATTTCGCTGGCTTTTGTCGTCGAGCTGCGGTATGAAGGGATGCGGAAGCATCATCCACACCCCACGATGGACGTGCCGGCCCGCTTGCAGGGGGAGTGCCGTGGCGGAGCGAATGCTCAAGTTTCTCGATGTCGAGAGCATGCGGCCCGACAAGCGCGACGCGAACGCGCGGATGCACGATTTTCTCGAGATTTACAGCGACTTTGAAAGCCGACGCGCGAGCGAGCAGGCGGCTCGATGCTCGCAGTGCGGCGTTCCCTTTTGCCAAGTGCACTGCCCGCTGCACAACAACATTCCCGACTGGCTCATGCTAACGGCCGCGGGCCGGCTTGAGGAGGCATACGCGCTTGCCTCCGCCACCAACAATATGCCCGAGGTGTGCGGACGCATCTGCCCCCAGGATCGTTTGTGCGAAGGAAACTGCGTCATCGAGAAGGGATTTGGAACCGTCACCATCGGCTCGGTCGAGAACTACATCACCGAGACCGCGTTCGCGAACGGCTGGGTGCGGCCGCCGAGGCCGCGCAGCGAGCGCGGGCAGAGCGTCGGCATCATTGGCGCGGGACCGGGGGGAATGGCCGCGGCAGAGGAACTGAGGCGCAAAGGCTATGCGGTCGAGGTCTACGACCGCTACGACCGGACCGGCGGCTTGTTGGTTTACGGGATTCCCAACTTCAAGCTCGAAAAGGACGTGGTCGAGCGCCGCACCCGATTGTTGGAGGACGGCGGGATCGTCTTTCATCGCGACGTCGAGGTGGGGACCAACATCGCCTTCGCCGAGCTGCGCGCCGCCCACGATGCCGTCCTGATCGCCACCGGCGTTTACGCCGCACGTGAAATCGCGGTCCCGGGAGCCGGTCTCGACAACATCGTCCCCGCCATGACCTACCTTACCGCCAGCAATCGCAAGGGCCTGGGCGATGCCGTGCCGGCCTTCGATTCGGGCGCGCTGGACGCCGCCGGCAAACGCGTCGTCGTCGTCGGTGGTGGCGATACCGCGATGGACTGTGTGCGCACGGCGGTGCGCCAGGGTGCGGTTTCGGTCAAGTGCCTTTATCGCCGCGATCGCGACAATATGCCCGGCTCGATGCGCGAGGTCCGCCACTCCGAGGAGGAGGGGGTCGAGTTCGTGTGGCTCACCGCGCCCGAAGCATTCCTCGGCGATACCGAGGTAAGCGGGGTGCGAGCGGTACGGATGCGGCTCGCCGCGCCCGACGCCGCGGGACGCAGCGCCCCCGAGCCGGTGGAGGGCTCGAGTCACGTGGTCGACGCCGATCTCGTCGTGCTCGCGCTCGGTTTCGATCCCGAGGACTTCAACGCGATGTTTGGCGAGCCCGAGCTTGCGCTCACCCGGTGGGGGACGATCGACGCCGACTTCCGCACCTTGGCGACGCGGTGCGCGGGTGTTTTCGCGGTCGGCGACGCGGTCCGCGGCGCCTCGCTCGTGGTGTGGGCGATCCGTGATGCGCGCATCGCCAGCGACTCGATTCACGCCTTCCTGCAGAACCAGGCCGAGCGCGACACCCCGGCGCTCGCCGAGGCTTCCTGAGGAGTCCCGTGACCAGAGCTGAATCTGGCGAACGGTTCATCGCGGCGTGGCGCGCCAACGCCGAACGATTGCACGACGCCGGTCTTTATGATCCGGCCGACGAGCACGATTCGTGCGGCGTCGGCTTCGTCGCGGCGATTGACGGCAAGCCGCGCCGCAGCGTCGTCGAGGCCGGGATCGACGCGCTCAAGGCGGTGTGGCACCGCGGCGCGGTCTCCGCCGACGGCAAGACCGGCGATGGGGCCGGCATCCACGTCCAGATTCCGCAGGATTTCTTCAAGCGGCATATTGCCCGCACCGGCCACGAGCCGCGCGAGGGACCGCTCGCGGTTGGCATGGTGTTCCTGCCCAAAACCGACCTCGCGGCCCAAGAGACCTGCCGCGCCATCGTCGAGAGCGAGATCCTGCGCTTCGGCTACAACATTTACGGCTGGCGCCAGGTGCCGGTCGATCCCTCGGTGATTGGCGAGACCGCGAACGCGACCCGGCCCGAGGTCGAGCAGATCATGATCGACAACCGCAAGGGCGGGCGCGACGAGAAATTCGAGCGCGACCTCTTCATCATCCGCCGCCGCATCGAGAAGGCGGTGTTGGAGGCGCATATCGGCGATTTCTACATCTGCTCGTTGTCGTGTAACTCACTGATATACAAGGGTATGTTCCTCGCGGAGCAGCTCACCGCGTTCTACCCCGACCTTCTCGATTCAGGCTTCGAGTCGAACTTCGCCATCTACCATCAACGCTATTCCACTAACACCTTCCCGACCTGGCGGCTTGCCCAGCCCTTCCGCATGCTCGCCCACAACGGCGAGATCAACACGCTGCGCGGCAACGCCAACTGGATGCAGAGCCACGAGATTCGCATGGCCTCGGATTCCTTCGGCGACCATGCCGAGGACATCAAGCCGATCATCCAGGCCGGCTCGTCCGACTCGGCGGCGCTCGACGCGGCCTTCGAGGCGCTGGTCCGGGGTGGTCGCTCGGCGCCGCTGGCCAAGACTCTGCTGATTCCGGAATCGTGGTCGAAGAAGACCACCATGCCCGAGGCCCGCCGCGCCCTTTACAGCTATTGCAACTGCGTCATGGAGCCGTGGGACGGACCGGCGGCGATCACCGCGACCGACGGGCGCTGGATCGTCGCCGGCATGGACCGAAACGGGTTGCGGCCACTCCGCTACTGGCTCACCGTCGACGACCTCGTCGTGGTCGGCTCCGAGGCGGGGATGGTGCCCTTTCCCGAAACCAAGGTGGTGGAGAAGGGCCGGGTGGGGCCGGGCCAGATCATTGCCGTCGACAGCGTCGAGGGCCGCTTCTACCGCGACGACGAAATCAAGGATCGGCTGGCCGCCGAGCAGCCCTATGACCGCTGGGTAGAATCGATCGGCCGTCTGCCGGAGATCGAAGTCGCCGAACCCGACAACTTCGATCCCGAAGCGCTGCGCCAGCGCCAGATCGCCGCCGGCTACACCATGGAGGATATCGAAATCATCCTTCAGCCGATGGTCGAGGACGCCAAGGAGCCCACCGGGTCAATGGGAGACGACACCCCGCTCGCCGTCCTGTCGCAGCGCTACCGCGGACTCCACCATTTCTTCCGCCAGTATTTCTCGCAAGTCACCAACCCACCGATCGATTCCTTGCGCGAGAACCGGGTCATGTCGCTCAATACCAGGCTCGGCAATCTTGGCAACGTGCTCGACCATAGTTCGAGCCAAACCGAGGTCCTGCTGTTCGAATCGCCCGTCCTTTCGAACCGCGACTTCGCGCGCCTTCACGCGCATATTCGCGAGAGCGCGGTCGAGATCGACTGCACGTTCGAGGCCGCGGGCGAGACCCTGCGGCGCGCGCTCAATCGGATTCGTGATGAGGCCGAAGACGCGGTGCGCCAAGGAAAGGCCCACATCATCCTTAGCGATGCCGGCGTTGGCCCCGAGCGCGCGCCGGTGCCGATGATTCTGGCGGCTGGAGGGGTGCACAGCCATCTCGTTCGCGAGGGGCTGCGGACGTTCACCTCGCTTCATGTGCGTTCCGCCGAATGCCTCGATGTTCACACCTTCGCGGTCCTCATCGGCGTCGGCGCGACGACGATCAGTCCCTATCTCGCGGAACAAACGGTTGCCGATCGCGGCGCGCGGGGTTTGCTTGGCAATCTCTCGGCGGATGAAGCGGGCGCACGCTACCGCGCCGCGGTCGATCAGGGACTTCTCAAGATCATCTCGAAAATGGGCATCTCGGTAATCAGCTCGTACCGCGGCGGGCGCAACTTCGAGGCCGTCGGGCTGTCGCGGTCGCTGGTCGCCGAGTTCTTCCCCGGCATGGTATCGCGCATTTCCGGCATCGGACTGCCGGGGATCGAGCGCAAGGTGCTGGAGCTTCACGAGCAGGCCTTCGCCGCCGAGCCGAACGTCCTTCCGATCGGTGGACTCTACCGCTACCGGGCATCGGGCGAGGTCCACGCTATCGAAGGCACGCTCATCCACATGCTCCAGGCCGCGGTCGCCAACGACGCCTACAGCCAGTACAAGCGCTACACCCAAGCGCTCGGCCAGTTGCCGCCGGTCAACCTGCGCGATCTCCTCGACTTCGAACCGAGATCCTCGCCGCTGCCGCTCGATCGGGTCGAATCGATCACCGAGATTCGCAAGCGCTTCGGCACCGGCTCGATGTCGCACGGCGCGCTCTCGCGCGAGGCCCACGAGACGCTGGCGATCGCGATGAACCGCGTCGGCGGTCAATCGTGCTCGGGCGAGGGCGGGGAAGCCACCGAGCGGGCCAAGCCGCGCCCCAACGGCGACAACGCGAACTCGCGCGTTAAGCAGATCGCTTCGGCCCGCTTCGGGGTGACCGCCGAGTATCTCAACAACTGCTCCGAGATCGAGATCAAGATTGCCCAGGGCGCCAAGCCCGGCGAGGGCGGGCAGCTGCCCGGCTTCAAGGTTTCGGCCGAGATCGCCCAGCTGCGCCACTCGACCGAGGGCGTGACCCTGATCTCGCCGCCGCCGCACCACGACATCTACTCGATCGAGGACCTGGCCCAGCTCATCTACGACCTCAAACAGATCAACCCGCAGGCCCAGGTGTGCGTGAAGCTGGTTGCCGAGGCCGGGATTGGCACGGTCGCGGTGGGCGTGGCCAAGGCCCAGGCCGACGTGATCTTGGTCTCCGGCCACTCTGGCGGCACCGGCGCAAGCCCGCAATCGAGCATCAAGTACGCGGGCGTGCCGTGGGAGATGGGGCTCACCGAGGTGCACCAGCTGCTGATCCTCAACCGCCTGCGCCACCGGGTTCGGTTGCGCGTCGACGGCGGCATCAAATCGGGGCGCGACGTGGTGATGGCGGCGCTGATGGGGGCCGAGGAATACGGCGTGGCGACCACCTCGATGGTGGCCATGGGCTGCATTCTGGTGCGCCAGTGCCACTCCAACACCTGCCCCGTGGGAATCTGCACCCAGGATCCCGCGCTGCGTGACAAGTTTGAAGGCACGCCTGAGAAGGTGGTCAACCTGTTCAGCTTTATGGCCGAGGAGGTGCGCGAAATCCTCGCCGGCCTCGGCGCTGCCTCGCTCGACGAGTTGATCGGCCGCACTGATCTATTGGCCCAAGTGAGCCGCGGCAGCCCGCACCTCGACGATCTCGACCTCAACCCCTTGCTCGTCCAGGCCGATCCCGGGCTGCATGCGCCCTACTGCACGCGCGAGGGCCGCAACGAGGTTCCCGAGACCCTCGATGCCCAGATGATCGGCGATACGATGCGCGTCTTCGAGGTGCGCGAGAAGATGCAGCTCGCCTACAACGTACGCAATACCCAGCGCGCGATCGGGACCAAGCTGTCCTCGAAGATCGTGCGTCGATTCGGCATGCGCGGCCTCCGGCCCGACCACATTACGGTACGCCTGCGCGGCTCGGCCGGGCAGTCGCTGGGCGCTTTCGCCGTGCAGGGCCTGAAGCTCGAAGTCTTCGGCGAGGCCAACGACTACGTCGGCAAGGGTCTGTCCGGGGGGACGATCGTCATCCGGCCGACCCCCTCCAGTGCCTTGAAGAGCAACGAGAACGTGATCATCGGCAATACCGTCCTTTACGGGGCCACCTCGGGGCGGCTGTTCGCGGCGGGACAGGCCGGCGAGCGCTTTTGCGTCCGCAATTCCGGGGCTTTGGCGGTGGTCGAGGGCTGCGGCGCCAACGGCTGCGAGTACATGACCGGCGGCACCGCGGTCATCCTGGGGCCGGTGGGCGATAACTTCGCCGCCGGCATGACCGGCGGCATGGCCTTCGTCTACGATTCCGATCAAAGCTTCATTCCCCACGTCAACGATGCGCACGTGGTATGGCAGCGCCTCGATTCGGCGCATTGGGAAGCCGCCTGCCGGGGGCTGATCGAAGATCACGCGCGCGAGACCCAGTCCGCTTTCGCCGCGCGCATGCTTAGGAGCTGGGACCGCGAAGTCGGCAAGTTCTGGCAGATCTGCCCCAAGGAACTGATCGAAACGCTTCCCCACCCGCTCTCCGAGCGCGCCGCCGCCCAACGCGCCTGAGCCAAGGCGCGGGCCTAGCCCAGCCGATCTTGCGCAAAAACCGCCGCGGCGCTATCATTTTGTAAGCGCGAGGGGTGCGGATGGCCCAAGTACTGGTACGGAACCTGGACGCCAACGTCGTCGCCCGGTTGAAAGAGCGGGCGAGGCAGCACGGCCGTTCCCTGCAGAAAGAGACGAAAGCGATCCTTGAAGAAGCAGCGCGACGCGACAGCCTCGCGGAGGCGCGCGCCGCCGCCGCGGCCGCGCGCCGGCGCCTTGCCGGTCGCGGCTTTTCGGACAGCGCCGAACTCGTGCGCCAGGACAGGGAGCGGTGAGCGGGCTGGTCATCGACGCCAACGTCGCGCTCAAATGGTACCTTCCCGAGGCGCATTCCGAGGCCTCGCGCGCGCTACTCGACGCCCCGACGCGGCTTGTGATTCCTGGGCTCTTCTACGCCGAGTTTGGTAACGCATTGTGGAAGCGCTCGCGGCGAGGCGAGTTGGAGCGCCGCGATATCGGCGTGATCCTCGAAGCGTTGGAACGCGTACCATTCGACGTTTTCCCGACCCGCACCTTGTCGGCGCTCGCCGTGGAGATCGCACTCGACTACGGCTGTACGGTGTATGACGGCGTTTACCTGGCCCTGGCGGTGTCGGAAGAGGCGACTTTGGTCACGGCGGACCGAAAGTTACGAACCGCGGTCGCCGGAAGCGGCCTCGCCCGCCTCGTCGTTCCAGTCGAGGCCGCGGGCCAGCCTAGTCCGTGACGATGCCGATCCGGCGCAGGAACGCGAGGTTTTCCTTGGCATCGCCAAGGGGGTCGTGCTCGCCGGCCGGGTTGCGGTCTTGCTCGATGGTGGCGAATCCGTCGTAGTCCGCATCATCCAGCGCCGCCTTGAAGGCCGCAAAATCGACGATGCCGCGGCCCAGGGGGCAGAACACGCCCTCGATCACCGCGGTGTGGAAGTCGACGTTCTCGTCCATGACCCGTGCGTGCATGGCGCGGTCGACGTCTTTGAAGTGGATGTGCGGCGTGACCGCGGCGTAGGTGCGGTAGAGCGCGGCCGGATCGGCTCCCGCGTAGGCCAGGTGGCCGGTGTCTAGGCAGAGCCCCGCCAGCGCCGGGTCGATGCTTTGCGCCATGCGGTCGATCTCGTCGGGAAATTCAAGATAGGTGCCGACGTGGGGGTGGACGGTTGCGAACAAGCCGTACTCGTCGCGGGTGATCTTGGCGACCTCGCTGACCAGCGAGACGAAGGTCTTCCAGCCCTCGGCATCGAGCCGCGGCGAAGCCTCGGAGTGGCCCGCCAGCGGGATGCGCTCGGGCACCACGTGGGGGACGACGACCAGATAGCGCCCGCCCAGTCCGGCGATCAGGCGGCAGGCGCGGTGGGTCACAGCGAACAGCGCCTCGGCGTTACCGCGGTCCCAGATGTCCTCGAATATGAAGCCGCCGGCGGTGCGCTGGCCTCGCCGCTCGAGCTCGGCCTTCGTGACCTCCAGATCCTCGGGGTAATAGCCGACCGGCCCCGGCTCGGTCCACTCGAACCCGGCCTCGCCGATCTCGTCCATCACCCGCTGCCACGGCGGGTTGCCCGGGGTATCGGCGTAATCGACGCCCCACGAAACCGGCGTGTTGGTGATTCTCACGTGCATGGCCTCGCTCTCCCTCCGAACCGCCGCCGCCGCGAAACACTAGTACCGACGACCGGCGGCTGTCCACGTGGGACCGCCGTTTGCGTGCCTGCGCCCGGGGGGTCTATGATCGCGCCCCCGCGGCGCCCGTCGCCGCGGGGATTCCGACAAACGCCCAGCGGGGGGATATGAGCGAGGGTAGGGAGGTGGCCGGGCTGCGCGTGCTGGTCACGTCCCCGGAGTTCGATGCCCACGGGCCGAGCGCGGGCGCGCTGCTCGCCGGGGCCGGCGTCGAGCTCAAGCTCGCGCCCAAGTTCGGCCCGCGGACGCCGGGCGAGGTCGCGGCGCTGGTCGCTAATTGCGTCGGCGCCATCGTCTCGACCGATCCCTTCGACGAATCGGTGTTCGCGGTCGCGCCGGACCTGCGCGTTGTGGCGCGCATGGGCGTCGGCTATGACGCCATCGACGTCGATGCCGCGAGCCGCGCCGGAGTGGTGGTGACGACGACGCCCGGCGCCAACGAGGAAACCGTCGCCGACCATACGCTGGCGCTCATCCTTGCCGCGGTGCGCCGCGTCGCCGATCACGACCGCAACGTGCGCGCCGGCAAGTGGGACCGTTTCGGCGCCATGATGTCGGGGGAGCTTCACGGCAAGGTGGTCGGCATCATTGGCGCCGGCGCCATCGGCACCAGGGTGATCCGCCGATTGCAGGGCTTTGCGGTGCGCGTCCTTTTCTTCGACCCCGTCGTGGAGGCATGCGAGGGCGCGGAAAGGGTCGAGCAGCTCGACGACCTCTTGCGCGCCGCCGACGTGGTCTCGGTGCACACCCCGCTCCTTCCCGCCACCCGCGGGCTGATCGGCGCCCCCGAGATCGCGCTCATGGGTCCCGAGGCGATCCTGGTCAACGTGGCGCGCGGGGGCTTGGTGGACGAAGGTGCGCTGGCGGAGGCGCTCCGCGCCGGTGCGCTGCGCGCCGCGGCGCTCGACGTATTCGTCGATGAGCCTCCCGCCGACGGCGCCCTGTTCGAGCTGCCGAACCTGGTCCTCTCGCCGCACGTCGGCGGCGTCGGCACGGGCGCGATCGCCGCCATGATGGAACGCGCGACGACGTCGGTGCTCGAGGTCATCCAAGGGAGACGGCCTGCCGATGCGCTCAACCCGGCGGCGTTCGACGCCGCCCGCGCGTCATAGCGAAGCGAGCGCTGCGATGACCGAGACGCGCATCGGCTTGATCGGCACGGGGTATATGGGGCGGAGTCACGCCGCGGCATTCGTCGGCGCACCGGCGGTTTTCGGCCAGGAACCCGCGCGACCCGCCCTGGAGATGATTGCCGACGTCAGCCAAGCGCTCGCATCGCAAGCCGCCGCGGAGCTCGGGTTCCGGCGCTGGACCGCCGACTGGCGCGAGTTGGTCGCCGATCCGGCGGTCGACGTGGTCGCCATCACCACCCCCAACAACCTGCACTGCGAAATGGCCCTGGCGGCGGTCGGCGCCGGCAAGCACGTCTATTGCGAGAAGCCGCTGGCGATGGACGCGGCCGAGGCGCGCGAAATGACTGCGGCCGCCGAGGCCGCGGGCGTAACCACGCTGGTCGGCTTCAACTATCTCAAGAACCCGCTGCAGCGCTACGCCCGCGAACTCATCGCCGGCGGCGAGCTCGGCGAGATCATCCACTACCGCGGCCGCTTCGATCAGGATTACATGGGTGATCCTCGCTTTCCCCACACCTGGCGCTGCGACAAATCGGTCGCGGGCTCGGGCATCGTCGGCGATGGCGCCTCACACGCGATCGCGATGGTGCACTTTTTGGTCGGCGATATTACCGAGGTGTGCGGGCGCACGCGCATCGTTTACGGTGAGCGCCCACTCTTGGCCGCCGGGCTCGGCCTGCGCGGAAGCGCCGCCGCCGACGCCGAGCTCAAGAAGGTCGAAACCGAGGACACTGCGCAGTTCATGTTCACGATGGCGAACGGCGCCTCCGGCTCGATCGAGGTGAGCCGGGTCGCCACCGGCTGCAAGTGGGCGCTCGAATACGAGATCCACGGCACCAAAGGAGCGCTGCAGTTCTTTGGCGAACAGCGCAACGAGCTCCGCTTCTATCGCGCCGGCGATCCCGAGGCCGAGCGCGGTTTCAAGTCGATCCTGACCGGTCCCAGTCATCCGCCCTTCGACCGTTTCCAGCCGGTGGCCGGCGCCGGCCTCGGCTACGCCGATCTCAAGCTCATCGAGGTCCGCGAGCTCATCGAGGCGATCGCCGAGGGCCGGCCGGCGGTTCCGGACTTTCGCTTCGGCTGGAAGGTGTGCCGCGTGGCCGATGCGGTCCTGCGATCCTCGGCCGAGCGCCGCTGGGTCGCGGTCGACGAAATCGACTGATCGGCGGCCCGCCCGTTCGCTGTCCGCGCGCGTGCGCCTGAACTAGACTGGCCGGGCATGCGCACGCTCTATCACCTCTGGCTGTCGCCGTTTTGCCGCAAGGTGCGGATTGTCCTAGCCGAGAAGGCGCTAGACTTCGACCTCGAGATCGAACGGGTGTGGCAACGCCGCGATGCGTTTCTCCGTCTCAACCCCGCCGGTTCGGTGCCGGTCCTGGTCGAGCCCGATGGCGCGACGCTCGCGGAAAGCTCGGCCGTTTGCGAATACCTCGACGAGGTCTATCCCGATCCGCTGCTGATCGGTGCCACCGCCGACGCCCGCGCCGAGACCCGGCGGCTGGTAGCCTGGTTCGACGGCAAATTCCATCGCGAGGTCACCGACAACCTCCTTACCGAGAAGCTCGACAAGCGGTTCATGGGCATGGGTGGACCCGATTCGGCGGCCATCCGCGCCGGGCATGACAACATCGCTACCCATCTCGACTACATCGGCTATCTGAGCGAGCGGCGGAGCTGGCTCGCCGGCGACACGTTGAGCCTTGCCGATGCCGCGGCGGCGGCCCACATCTCGGCGCTCGATTATCTCGGCGACGTTCCCTGGGAAAACCATCCTCGGGCCAAGGATTGGTATGCCCGCATCAAGTCGCGGCCAAGCTTTCGCCCGCTCTTGGAGGATCGAATTCCCGGCCTGCCGCCGCCCAAGCACTATGCCGACCTCGATTTCTAAGGCCGAGATACGCGAGCACGCGCTGGCGCTGGGGTTCGATGCTGTCGGCGTCGCCGCGCCCGACGGCCTCGGACCGGCCGCCCGCCGGCTCCACCAATTCCTCGCCGGTGGCCTGCACGGCGACATGGGCTGGATGGCGGCCAAGGCCGAGCGCCGGGCCGACCCGCGGCGGTTGTGGCCGGCGGTGAGGAGCATCATCGTCGTCGGACTGAACTACGCGCCGTCGGACGGCCACGGCCTCGCCGGACGTGACGGCGCGGGCCGGCCGGGCACCGGCGCGATCTCGGTTTACGCCCAGGGGCGCGACTACCACGCCGTGTTGAAGAAGCGGTTGAAGGCGTGTGCGCGGTGGATCGCCGAGTCCTCGGGCGCCGAAGTCAAAGCCTTCGTCGATACCGCGCCGGTGATGGAGAAGCCGCTCGCCGAGCGCGCCGGAATCGGCTGGCAGGGCAAGCACACCAACCTTGTCTCCCGCGAACACGGCTCGTGGCTCTTTCTTGGCGCGGTGTTTACCACGCTCGCGCTCGCGCCGGACGCGCCCGAGGACGATCACTGCGGCGACTGCCGCGCCTGTCTCGATGTCTGCCCCACGGGCGCTTTTCCCGCGCCCTACCAGATCGATGCGCGGCGCTGCATCTCTTACCTGACCATCGAGCACGCCGGGCACATCGCCCGCGAGTTTCGCGCTCCTATGGGCAATCGAATCTATGGCTGCGACGACTGTCTAGCCGTTTGTCCATGGAACAAATTCGCCCGTACCGCCGCGACCGAGGAGCTGCGGCCCCGGGCCGAGCTCGCCGCCCCTGAGCTTGCCGAGCTCGCCGGCCTCGACGACGCCGCCTTTCGCCGCCGCTTCGCCGGCACCGCGATCAAACGAACCGGGCGCGATCGATTCGTTCGCAACGTCCTGATCGCGCTCGGCAACACTGGGGATGCGCGCTACGCCGAAGCCGCCACGGCGCGGCTCGCCGATTCTTCGCCGCTGGTGCGGGCCATGGCGGTGTGGGCGCTCTCGCGACTCCTCGATGCCGGGGCTTTCGCGGCCGCGCGCGCGCGGCACGCGGGCCGCGAACCCGACGCCGCCGTGCGCGCCGAGTGGCGCCAAGCGCGATGAGCGGGCGCCTGTTCTGCTTCGGCGTGGGCTACACCGGTTTGGCGCTCGCTCGCGCACTCATCGGCGATGGCTGGCAGGTAACCGGCACCCGCCGCCAGGCAGACGCGGCCGAGAAAGACATCGCCGTCGCGGCGTTCTCCGGGGAAACCGCGATGGCGGATGCGGGTGCGTTGGCGGAGGCGACGCACGTCCTCAGCACCGTGCCCCCGGATCCCGGTGGCGACCCGGTGTTGGCGCTGCATCGCGGCGATCTCGCGGCGAGCCGCGGGCGGCAATGGCTCGGCTACCTCTCGACCACCGGGGTCTACGGCGACACCGGCGGCAAGCCGGTGGATGAGTCGGCGCCGCTTCGGCCGACCAGCGTCTACGCCGAGCGGCGCCTCGCCGCCGAGCGCGCGTGGTGCGAGTTGTGGACCGCGCACGGCGTGCCCGTGCACGTCTTTCGCCTGCCCGGCATCTATGGGCCCGGGCGCAATCCGTTTCGCGGGCTGCGCCAAGGAACCGCGGTTCGCATCGACAAGCCGGGCCACGTCTTTTCCCGTATCCACGTCGAGGACATCGTGGCCACGCTGCGCGCCTCGATGGCCCGGCCTAATCCGGGCGCCGTCTACAACGTCTGTGACGACCATCCCGCGGCGGCGGCCGAGGTGATCGCGCACGCCGCCACCCTACTCGGGCGCGCACTGCCGCCGCTCGTGCCCTTCGCGGACGCCGATCTCAGCGCGCGGGCGCAAGCCTTCTACGCCGACAACCGGCGCGTGTCGAACCGCCGTATCAAGGATGAGCTGGGTGTGCGCCTCCGGTTTCCGGGCTATCGCGAGGGTCTCGCCGCGATCCTCGCTGAAGCGGCGCCCGCCTCAGCCGAGGCGGACGCATAGGGCCTCGATCGTGTGGCACATGCGGTCGATGTCGGCGGGCCGCGACAGCCGGTGATCCCCCTCGCTCACCAGAATCAGGGCGACATCCGTGCTGGTCAGCGATTCCGCGAGCCGCAGCGACACGCTCCACGGGACCTCGGCGTCGGCCTTGCCGTGGATCAGCCGCACCGGGCACGCGAGGGCGATGGGGCCGCGCAGGACGAGGTGGGCGCGGCCGTCGTCGATCAGCGCGCGGGTGACCGCAAGCGGCGCCTCGCCGTACGCCGAGGGCTCGTACCACACGCCGGCCTCGGCGAGCGCGCGGCGCGCCTCCTCGCCATAGCCCGCCCACATCAGGTCCTCGGTAAAATCGGGCGCCGCGGCGACGGCCACCAGGCCGACGATACGCCGCGGCCGCGCGAGCGCGGCCAAGACCATGATCCAACCACCCATACTCGAACCGACCAACACCTGCGGGCCCTCGCATACCGCATCGAGCACCTCGAGCGCATCGTCGGTCCAATGTCCGATGGTGCCGTCCTCGAAGCGGCCGGACGAGGCGCCGTGGCCGGAATAGTCGAAACGCACAAAGGCGCGCCCCGCCCGCCGGCACGCCGCCTCAAGCGCACTCGCCTTGGTGCCCGTCATGTCCGAGGCGAAGCCGCCGAGGAACACCACGCCAGGCGATTTGCCAGCGCTCTTGCAATAGGCGATGGTTGCGCCGCCGCGGCGATCCAGCGTTCCTTGGCCGGGCGGGGCTTCACTCGTGGACATCACCCTCGCATGATAGCGCCGGAGGCGGCCCATGGCCGAGACTGAACCGAGCCCCGACTCCGGAATGGCGCCCGGCGTCATGCAGGTGCTGCCCCGGCTCGGTACCGGCGGGGTTGAGCGCGGGACCGTCGATATCGCGGCCGCGCTGGCCGCTGGCGGGTGGCGCGCCGTCGTGGTTTCCGACGGCGGGCCGCTCAGTCATCAGGTCGAGCGCGCCGGCGCGCACCACGTGCAGCTGCCGGTTCACGCCAAGAACCCGCTGGTCATGGCGCGCAACGCCTTGGCGTTGCGGCGGCTGATCGAGCGCCACGAGATCGACATCGTGCACGCGCGAAGCCGGGCCCCTGCGTTCTCGGCGTTCGCCGCGGCGCGCCAGGCCCGCCGCCGGTTCGTGACCACGTTTCACGGCACCTATGACACCGGCACCCCGGCCAAGCTCTGGTACAGCGCGATCATGAGCCGGGGCGACCGTATCATCGCCATTTCCGATTTCATCGCCCGCCATATTCAGGAAACCTACGGCGTTGACGGCGCGCGGATCGCCACCATTCATCGCGGCATCGATACCGCCCGCTTCGATCCCGATACGGTCTCGGCCCAGCGCATGGTCTCTCTGGCCGGCCAGTGGCGGCTGCCCGACGGCTTTCCGGTGGTGATGATGCCGGGCCGGTTGTCGCGCTGGAAGGGGCACCGGGTCTTCGTCGAGGCGCTGGCGCGGCTCGGCCGCGACGACGTGCGTTGCCTAATCGTCGGCGTGGCCGAAGGCTCGGACCGCTACCGCCGCGAGCTCGACGCGCTGATCGCGGCGCGCGGGCTCGGCCCGATCGTCCACATGATCGATCGCTGCGAAGACATGCCGGCCGCGTACATGATGGCCGACGTCGTGGTTTCGGCGGCCACTGAACCCGAGGCCTTCGGCCGCGTCGCCGCCGAGGCCCAGGCGATGGGGCGGCCGGTAATCGCCGCCGACCACGGCGGCGCGCGCGAGACGGTGGTGCCGGGCGAGACCGGCTGGTTGGTGGCGCCGGGCGATGCGGACGCGCTCGCCGAGACCATATCGTCGGCGCTCGCGCTCGAAACCGAGCACCGCGAACGGCTCGGCCAACGCGGCCGCGCGCACATCCGCGCCAACTTCACCGTCGAGCTGATGCGCGCCCGCACCCTCGACCTCTACCGCGAGCTCCTGGCCGCGCGCTGAGGCTCAGCGGGTGCGGTGGACCCAGTAGAAATCGAAACGCGGGTCGCGAAGGTCGAGCTCCTTCGCGAAGGCCTCGTGGATATCGCAATTGTTGGAACCCGACCACCGCCTACTCGATGCCAAGCTCCTCGCGAAGCGCTTCGCCGACGTCGCAGTAGAGGCGTTTTGCACTCGCCGCGCCGACCCGCTTGAACCCGTACGTGGGAGAGTCGGAGAGGCTGCCCTCGCTGTCGGCGAGTGCGTAAAAGGAAAAGTTTACTCGGCCGAACGCCCGTTCCGCATGACCCAGGGTTACCGGCTTGGCCGGAACCAGACCGTCTAGTAGCAAACGAATGTCGCTCAAGCGGCAGGCGCCCTCCCGCGCGTCTCGTGGCTGGGGTAGCTCAGCACGAGGTGCCATTCCCACACCCCGGGACGGAACTCGACGCGGGCGAGGAAATTGTATTCGATCCGGGAGGCGCGGTAGCCGCGCCCGAAATGGGGGGCCACCACGAGATCCTTGATCCCGTCGCGGTCAAGGTCGATGTGGTTGAGGCCGTTCCGGATCCGCAAAACAGTGTGGTTGCCCAAGCCTTGTTCGCGCCCCGCCGATGCACTTTCGCCTCCTGCCGCGACTCCGAGTTCTGCGTCCAACGCCTTGCGCACGTCGCAGTAAAGGCGCTTCGACTTCACCGTGCCGGCGGGCTCGAATCGGTATGCAGGCTGGTCGGACTCGTTCCCGTCCTGGCCGACTAGCCGAAACAGCGAGAAGCGCACCCCCCCTAATGCTCGCTCGGCATGAACCAGGGTCACGCGCTTCTGTCGATCCTCGGCGTCCACAAACAACGCGACAGCACTCGAGTGGCACCGACCTTCACGAAGGTCATGCAGACCGAGACCCTTGGCGATCCGGTGCCACCGCCCGCGATCGCCGCGAACATAGAACTCATACCCGGTGAACGAGTGGTGGGCGCCCGTACGAACGCGAAGAAGCACATCAAGGTCCGCACTGCCGTCGCCATCGAGATCGAACGAATTGAGCCCGATCTTGAGCCCAAGAAAATTCTCTGGAACGAGGGCCATCTCCGCGGCTCTTGATGCGCGAGAGGACAGCTCCGCCGCAAACCCTACCATGACCGCAAGTGCGAGCGCGGCGCAGACTGCCGCGTCGCGCGAAGCGGACGCTGTCTGCGACCGTCGGGCCGGACCTAGTGGCCCCAGTCTCACCGCCCCGCAACCATCATTCCAATCCGAGCTCACTCTGAAACGCCTCGCCGATGTCGCAATACGTGGCGTCGGATTCGACCTGATTATTAAGGATAAACCGGAAGGCCGGACGATCCGCGCCCACCGGCGCGACATTGACGACGCGACAAAACGAGAACTCGACCGCCTCAGAATCGTAGTAGCTCCCGCCCGGATCTCGGCGGGCATCGATCACGACGTAGCCTGCACCGGTTTCGCTATTTTGCGCGACCAGTCTGGCTTCGTATTGCCTGCACTCGTCGTCGCTCCCCGACCCGAAATGGGCCCCGGTGACGCCATACCACTCTGGGTCGCCGTCCCCGACGTTCTGACCAGCGACAAGGAAATGGTGTGAGTCGCTATGCCGTCCCGTGACGCCGCCACGCCAGCGCGCGCCCACTACCAGGTCCTCGCGGCCGTCGCCGTTCAAGTCCACCCAGTTGAGTCCGTTCTGCAAACGAATCACGCGCTCGCCGTAACCGGCGTCTTCATCAGCCCCGACCGCGGTTGCGCAGACACACATCGCGACCATGATGAGGACTCCGAGCGCCCGTTTGATGAGGTTCCCTCCCATGCGATCCCGATCAAGCCGCCCCGACAGACCGTGCCCCGCACTCGGCCACAGATCAAGGTAGATCTCGACCGGGACGGCTCACGGTGCCGGATATGATGATCTTCTGCCGGGTATCCGGGTCGGGGCGCCAGTAACCCTCTTTGCGCTCCATTGCTTCTACAAGGGCTTCGAACTCGTCCACATCAAATGAGAATATCGTGCGTCCGAGATCGAGCCCCGATTGACTCTTGACCAACCGCCGGTAGCCCTCCAGTCCTTCTTTCTTGTTCTCCGGGATCGGTTCGTCCGGCCTGATTCCCTCGGCCCACCGGTTGATGGCTTGGGCAATGTCGAGGTATCGGTAGGTGTTCCTTCAGAGCAGTGTTTTGGCCGCTTTTCGACCTGTCTCATAGTCAGGAAATACCAGCATGTTGCCGTGGGGGCCATCGTCCATGCCGATTGAGCCCAAATCCCCGACGTCGATGTCTTCACTGCGGAAGATGGACGTAGGATTGTTGTTGCGCCACTGCCTGTTGCCCCTTCGTGGATCGTGGGAAAGCCGTCTTGGTCAATGTAGGTCACCCGCCGTGTGACGGGGTCGAATGTCGCGTCGATGTTTGGCATGGGCGCCGGTTCCTTCGATCCTGGGCTGCGCTACTTTAGTCGGAACATATTATGGGCACCTCTAAGAATTGGTGAGTTGTCGGAGGATATTGTTTAACCAGGCTGTCACCAGCTCCAGCCATGCCGGAGCCGAGATTTTCGGGGTCTTCCACGCTCCAATTGAGTTATTTCCGCCACAAGACCGTCCCCAGGCGGTCTCCTTCTCCGAGTATCGTCACACGGCCGCCGCGAGACGCTCCAGTTGGACCAGGCGGCGCATGTTGTAGGCGAGGTTCTTCAACCCGATCCGCGCCTTCGCCCGCACCAGCCCGACACTACGCACCAGCGTCCCGCCCATGTCGTTGCTCTGGGCCCCGAAGACATGCTCGACGCGGACCCGAACCGACGAACGGGTCTTGTTGCCCTGCTTCTCGCGCTCGCTCAGCGGCTTGTTGCGGCGGCCCTTGCGATGGATCCGGCTCCGCAACCCCTTCTCCTTCAGCACCGCCTCGATCTCCGCCGAGCGGTAAGCGCTGTCCGCCCACACACCCAAAGCCGTGTTGTCCCCATCCAGGATATCGTCGAGGACTTGGCTGTCGTGCTCCGCCGCGTCGCTCACATGATAGCGCCGCACCAGCTTGTGCCGACGGTCCACGTTGACATGGTTCTTGTAACCGTAATGGCTCTTGCCGTGCTTCTTAGTCCACCGCGCCTCGACATCCTTTTGGCGCCGCTTTGCCGGCTTGTCCTCCCAGCCTGCCGGCGTCTCGCCCGCCTTTATCCGCGCGTTCTCCTCGCGGCTGTTGCGCTGTTTGGGTGCCGCCACAATCGAGGCGTCGATGATCTGGCCGCCCATCGCCAGATAGCCCTGATCCTTCAGGTAGCCATCGAACGTCTCGAATAAGGCCTCGATCACGCCAGCTTGCGTTAACTGTTCGCGGTACAGCCACACCGTCTTGGCGTCGGGAACCCGGCCCTCCAGACCCAACCCCAGAAATCGCATGAACGACAGGCGGTCACGGATCTGATGCTCAACTTGGTCATCCGAGAGATTGTAGAGCGCGCACAGAATGATCGTCTTGAACATCACAATCGCATCCCACGGCTTGCGTCCCGCCCGCGATTTACGCGCCTTGTCCGCACGCCGCCACACCGCCTCAAGACGCGCGCGCAAGTCTTCCCACGGAACCACCCCGTCGATCTTCAAAAGCGGCTCGTTCTTGGCGTCAAGACCGGAATACCGGTTCCCAAGATCGAAAAACCCCATCTGACACATCAACCACGCCTCCCGCTATCAACAAATCGGCAACCCGATTCTAAATCGACGACGCCCGAAAAAGGAGAATTCTTAGAGGTGCCCTTATGTCAAGGCGGCGCGGTGCTTGTGCCGCCACCTCAGCGCGGCGGTGGGGGAACGCGGACGATGAGGTTTTCGCGGAGCGCCGCGGGGCGGGCCTCGGGCGGGACATCGCCGGTGGTGCTCGCCCGATAGGTGTGGGCGAAGTCGATCAGCGCTTGGGCGTCCTCCGGCGTCAGCCGGTTGAAGCGGAGCGCGGTCTTGCCGGGACAGCGGTAGGCGACATTGCACGGATGACGGCAGCCGCCGAGGCAAAACACCACCCGCATCGCCACCCCGTTCGCACCCTGCGCGGCAAGCCGCGCTGCGATCGCCTCCACCAGGAACGTGCCCTGGCGCTTGCCGTCGATCTCGCGCTCGGCTTCGCTCCACACGCACGAACGGCAGACGTACATCGTGTGCCCCCCTGCGGCGGGGGTTCGCGCCCCCGACGGCTTCTTTTTCGTGGTGGGCACAAATTTCCTGTCAGGAAACTTTGTTTACTAAACTGGAACTGCAGCCAGCGATGGGTTATAGATAGCGTTCTCGGTCGGGCCAAGCGAAATCGGCCAAGCTGAACCGGAGAACCCTGATGTGCGGCATCGCTGGATTGCTCCTCAAGCGCGAGGCGGACGGCATCACCACCGGCCGCGGGCTGATCGACATGCTCGACGGCTGCCAGCACCGTGGACCCGATTCGACCGGCTTCGCGCTCTACGGGGGCGAGGAGGAGGGAAGGCTCAAGCTTCGCTTCTTCGTCGGCGAGGGCGCCGAAGCCGAGGCCGCCGTAGGCCGGGTGCGCGAGGCCTTGGCCGCGCGGGGCGCCGACATCGTCGAGGACGAGCGGGTCGGTGAGACCTACCGTGTTGTGGTCGAGGCCGAGGGCGATTCGCGCGACTTCGCCTACGCCATGGAGCACGCGGCCAAGGTGTTCTCGATCGGCGAGAGCCTTGACATCGTCAAGGACGTGGGCGGCGCCCACGAGGTGGACGCGCGCTACCACGTGGCCCGGCATTCGGGCAGCCACGGTATCGGCCACGTGCGCCTCGCCACCGAATCCGAGGTCAAACCCGAGGCCGCACACCCGTTCTGGGCGACTGGGTTCTCCGACGTCGCCATCGTCCACAACGGCCAGATCACCAACTACTGGAAGATGCGCCGCCGGCTCGAGACGCGGGGCTTCGAATTCCGCACCGACAACGATTCCGAGCTGATCGCCGTCTACCTCGCTGACAAGCTGGCGCGAGGGGTCCCACTGAAGTCCGCGCTCGAGACCTCGATCGACGACATGGACGGCACGTTTTCCTTCCTGGTCTCGACCAAGGACGAGATCGGCTATGCCAAGGACCGGCTGGCGGCGAAGCCG
This sequence comes from Alphaproteobacteria bacterium, assembly GCA_965219135.1. GTDB lineage: Bacteria > Pseudomonadota > Alphaproteobacteria > VGEJ01 > VGEJ01 > CAYUNL01. The sequence goes on from CBDCMV010000002.1 coordinate 588,526, forward strand.
ATGGTGCTCTACGAGACCGACGATCTGATCGCCATCGCCTCGGAGGAGGTCTCGCTCAACCGGCTGTTCCCGGGCCAAGCGCTCGATACGCGCGAGCCGCCGCCCGGCACCTGCGGCACATGGTCACGATAGACCTCGCCGCGCTTTCCGTCCGCGAGGCCAACGAGCGCATCCGCGCGGCCGGGGCCGCCGGCGACGATGTCGAGGTCGTCAACCCCGACGCCCGTCACCACATCGGCGTAGGGCTTACCCACGCGATCACCGTCCGCATTCGCGGATCGGCCGGCTATTTCTGTGCCGGCCTCACCGACGCGCCGCGCTTCATGGTCGACAACAACGTCGGTTGGGGCTTGGCCGACAACATGTACCAGGGCTCGGTGGTGGTCGGCGGCAACGCGGGCGCCATCGCCGGGGTCGCGATTCGCGGGGCCGAGGTGGTGGTGCGCGGCAACATCGGCTCGCGCGCCGGCCAAGTGATGAAGGAAGGGACGCTGTGCTGCGCCGGCAACGCCAACTTCATGGCCGGGTACATGATGTACGGCGGGCGCCTGATCATCCTGGGCGATTCGGGCGAACGGGTCGGCGAGGACATGACCGGGGGCGCGATCTACGTGGCCGGCAAGGTCGAGACGCTCGGCTCCGATGCCGAGCTCACCGACCTTGAGGCCGGCGAGCGGGACGAGATTCTTGCCTTCCTCGACCGCTATGAGCTCAAGGCACCCACGGCGTTCACCAAGATTGCCAACGCCGGCAAGAAGCTCCGCTACGCGACCTCGGAACAGCAGATGCGTTCGATCCCCTTCTATTCGTTCTCCGGCGATTCGGATTACTGGAATCCCAAGATTCAGGAAGACATCACCATCAAGTCGCACATGGGCCGCTATCGGATTCGCGGCTACGGCGGCGCCCGCGAGCTGCCCCACCTTGCCGATCTTGCCTTCAAGCGCGACCTTTCCAACGCCGGCGCCGATCCGGACGTTCTCTCCAAGGTCGAGATGCGCACGCTGATCGGCGGCAAGCACGGCGCCAAGCCGCTCGATCTCTCGATGCCGTTGATGATCGCGCCGATGAGCTACGGCGCGCTCAGCCGCTCGACCAAACAGGCCGTGGGCATGGCTTCGTCCCTGGCCGGCATTGCCGAGAACACCGGCGAGGGCGGGATGAGCGATGCCCAGCGCGACGCCGCTACACAGTTGATCTTCCAATGCCTGGGCGGGCGATTGGGGTGGAACATCCACGACATGCTGCGCGCCGACGGGCTTGAGATCTACATCTCCCAGGGCGCCAAGCCGGGCTTCGGCGGACAGCTCATGGCCAAGAAGGTGACGCCCGAGCTGGCCGCGATCCGGGGCATCCCACCGGGCATCGACCTGCGCTCGCCCTCGCGCCACCCCGACATCCTGGGCGCCGACGACCTGGTGATCAAAGTCGAGGAGCTGCGCGAGGCCACCAACTACCGGGTGCCGGTCAGCGTCAAGCTGGGCGCGGGCCGCATCCGCGACGACATCAAGATTGCGCTCAAGGACGGCTTCGACTTCGTCGAGCTCGACGGCATGCAGGGCTCGACCGGCGCCGGCGCCGCCGAGGTCATGGAGTACGTCGGCATCCCCACCATTTCGGCGATCGTCGAGGCGCTCGACGCGCTGGCCGAGATCGGCCGCGCGGGCGAGCTGCAGATCGTGTTAATGGGCGGCATTCGCGATGGCGTCGACGCGGTCAAGGGGCTGTGTCTGGGCTCCGACGCGGTGGCCATGGGGACCGCGACCATCGTTGCCGGCGGCTGCATTGCCTGCATGCAGTGCCACGTCGGACAGTGCGTGACCGGGATTGCCACCCAAGACCCCACGCACGAGCACCGCTACGACCCCCACGTCGAATCGCGCAACATCCACCGCTTCCTGGAAGGCGTGCGCTGGCAGATCGCCGCCATCACCCACGCCCTGGGGCACCAAAGTGTGGGTCAGCTCTCGCGCGATGACCTGGTGGCGCTGACGCCCGAGGCCGCGGCGATCGCGCGGCTCCCCTACGAGCCGTGGCGACGCCACGAACAGGTTCGACCGCAGGTAGCCTGACATGAGCGTGCGCGAGGACCCTGCCGCCAACCTTGTCGTGCCGCCCGAGCTGGTCGACGACACCGACGATCTACACTTCGTCCCTGCGCCGTGCCAGGTCGCCTGCCCGATCGGCACCGACGCGCCCTCCTACCTCGCCTACATCTGGGAGGAGAAGTTCGCCGAGGCGTTCGAGGCGATCACCGCCACCAACCCCTTCAGTTCGATTTGCGGGCGGGTGTGCGATGCGCCGTGCGAACCAGCGTGCCGCCGCGCCGCCGCCGACGGCCCCATCGCCATCCGCAACCTCAAGCGTTTCGTGATGGACAAGCTCGGGCGCGATCATCATCTGCCCGCGGTAGCCGTGACCCGCAGCGAAACGGTCGCCATCGTCGGCGCCGGCCCGGCCGGGCTTACCGCGGCCCAAGACCTGGCCGAAGCAGGGTACGCGGTCCACGTCTATGAAGCCTCCGATCGGCTGGGCGGCATGATGGTGTGGGGGATTCCGGCGTTCCGCCTGCCGCCTGGAATCATCGAGGAAGATACCGAGCGCATGCTCAAGCACTGCCCGGGCATCGAGGTCCACCTCGACACCGCGCTTGGGGCGGACGTGAGCCTGGCCGAGCTCAAGTCCCGCCACGATGCGGTGCTTCTGACCATCGGCTCATGGTGGGGCAAGGCCCTCGATGTCCCCGGCGCCGAGGACGGGCGCGTGGTCGACGGCGTCGGCTTCCTCCGCCGCGTCAACGCGGGTGAGCGCCCGGAGATGCCGGCGCGGGTGGTGGTCGTCGGCGGCGGCGACGTTGCGATGGACGCCTGTCGCGTCACCCGCCGGCTGCCGGGGTGCGAATCCGTCGCGGTGGTCTACCGCCGCGGCGCCGTGGACATTCCGGCGCGCCGCGACGAATTGGAGGGGGCAATCAAGGAAGGCGTCGAGTTCGCCTATAGCACCCAGCAGACCGCGGTCGTGCCGCGCGGCAACGCCATCGCACTGCGCTGCGTGAAGACCGAGCCCGGCGAACCAGACGCCGACGGCCGCCGGCGCCCGGTCGCCATCGCCGGCAGCGACCACGATATTCCGTGCGGCATGGTCATCGCCGCCGTCGGTCAGCAGGCGGAGAGCGACGAGCTCGCCGGGCTCCGCATGATGGCGGGCGACCGCATCCGCACCGAGTTCGAAACGATGCGGACCGAGGATGACAAAGTCTTCGCCGCGGGCGACGGCGCCTTCGGCGGCTCGACGATCGTCATCGCCATGGAGCACGGCCACCGCGCCGCGTACTACATCAAGGCCTTCCTCGAGGGCGTCGAGAACCCGATGGCCTATCGCACACCCTATCGCACCCGCCGCGTTGCGGTGGCACAAGACCTGATGTGGGAACGCTTTCCGCGCCAGGAGCAGACCTTCAACGGGCTCGGCGCCAAGCCCGTCGAGTTTCCCGAGATCGAAGAGACCTACGACCTCCAGGCCGCCAAGGACGAGGCCGCGCGCTGCTACCGCTGCGACGCCGAGACCGGCTCGGCCGACTATTCGGTGCAGCACCGCGAGGACATTTTCACGATGGCCCGGACCAACCCGCTCGATCACGCGGCGCACGGGTCGATGTTGCACAAGCGGCTGCGGCTGCGCGAGAACCCGTTCCCCGAGGATCGTCCGCCGAGTCTCGAGGATCTGGTATTTCTGCCGGCTAACCTCTCGCGCCTGGTGATCGATCCCTATCGTGAGGCCTGCGCCGTCGAAGCGACCATCGGCGGTCGTTTCGAGCTTGCCGCGCCGTTCTTCGTCGCCGGCTTCGACGAGGCGCCCGAGGGGGTGCGCGCCGCCGTCGCGGCGGGGCTGGCGGAGGCAGGCTGCGGCTACCTCGGTGCGCGCCCACTGAGCGCCGACGTCCCGTGGCTCCAGCTGCTGGCATCGGGGGGCGAGCCGAGCCCCACGGCAGCCGCGGTCATTGGCCCGCCCGGCGTCGCCCGCGGCTCGCCCGGTCAGGCGCTCGGCCTGGTCGTCGCATCTTCGGCCGCGCTCGAGGATTCGATCGCCGCTGCGTTCGAGGCCGAGGTCGACATGCTGGTCCTCGACGCGAGCGGCGGCCTACCGGCCCTCGATGCCGAGGTCGCCGACGCCCCGGATCTCACGCTGCTCCGCGACGCCGTCGCTATCCTGCGCCGTCTCGGCCGCGAAGAGACGGTCGATCTCGTGTACTTCGGCGGCGTGCGGTCGGGGACCGACACGGCCAAGCTCATGGCGCTGGGCGCCGCCGCCGTCGTCCTCGGGGTGGCCGCGGGTATTGCCGCCGGTGGTGAGATCACCGAGGGCGGCCTCCGCTTTAGCCCCGACTACAGCGCCGAGGATCGCACCGCCGGCGTCGCCAACATCCTCAAGGCCAGCGCCTCCGAGGCCTCGATGATGGCGCGGTGCACCGGCAAGACGCGTTTGCAAAACGTCGAGCCCGAAGACCTTCGCGCACTTACGCTGGCCACGGCCGAAGCCACCGCCATTCCGCTCGCCGGCACCGGCTAGGTCTCGGCCTCTCCCTCCCGCGTCAGCGCATGAGGTCGAAGCCATCGGCCCGGGCGGCGTGGCGAAGGGGTTTGTCGGCGTTGCCTAGGCCCACGGCCCGAGACCATACTGCCGCGCCGCTCGCGCTAGGGCGGTCAACGACAGGGGGAGAGAATGGCGGTCGACCTCGCGAAAGTCGCGAAAGAGCGGAAGATCCAGTACTTCCTTATCAGCTTCGTCGATCTCTTCGGCGGCTTGCGGGCGAAGCTCGTGCCGGCGCGGGCGATCGGTGGCATGCAGAAGGACGGCGCCGGTTTCGCCGGCTTCGCCGCCTGGCTCGATATGACCCCCGCCGATCCCGACATGTTCGCAATCCCCGACCCGGATACGCTGATCCAGCTGCCGTGGAAGCCCGAAGTCGGCTGGTTGGCCGCCGATCTGTGGATGAGCGGGGCGCCGGTCGAGGCCTCGCCGCGCATTGCCCTCAAACGCCAGGTCGCCCGGGCGCGCGCGGCCGGCTACCGGATGAAAAGCGGCGTCGAGTGCGAGTTCTTCCTGATCCAGCCCGACGGGTCCGCGATCTCCGATGCCCGCGATACCCAAGCCAAGCCGTGTTACGACCAGGCCGCCCTGATGCGCCGTTACGACGTGATCTCCGAGATATGCGATTGCATGCTGGCGCTCGGCTGGAACCCCTACCAAAACGATCACGAGGACGCCAACGGCCAGTTCGAGATGAACTGGGACTACGACGATTGCTTGCTGACTGCCGATCGCCACACCTTCTTCAAGTTCATGGTCAAATCGATCGCCGAAAAGCACGAGCTGCGGGCGACGTTCATGCCCAAGCCCTTTGCCAATCTCACCGGCAACGGCTGCCACGCCCATGTCTCGCTGTGGGACCGCAGCGGTCGCACCAACCGTTTTCACGCCGCCACCGGCGAGCTCGGCCTGTCCAAGCTCGCCTACAACTTCCTCGGCGGCATTATTTCCTCGGCCGATGCGCTGTGCGCGCTCTTCAACCCCTCGGTCAACAGCTTCAAGCGGATCGATGCGACGGTCACGCTGTCCGGCGCCACTTGGTCGCCGAACGCGATCAGCTATTCGGGCAACAACCGCACCCACATGGTGCGCATTCCCGATCCCGGCCGCTTCGAATTGCGTCTCATGGACGGCTCGGCGAACCCCTACCTTTTGCAGGCCGGGGTGCTGGCCGCGGGGCTCGACGGCATCGCCAACAAGCGCGATCCAGGCAAGCGACTCGACATCAACATGTATGAAGAGGGGAGGCGGATGCGACGGATCCGCAAGCTTCCGCTCAACCTCTTAGATGCGATTCGCCTGTTCGACAAGTCCGCGGTGCTGCGCGCGGCCTTCGGCGGCGAGCTAGTCGATTCCTACGTCAAGCTCAAGCTCGACGAATGGCGGCGCTACGCGACTACGCTCACCGACTGGGAGCGCGAGAACACCCTTGATTGTTGAGCCGAATCCGGCCGCAGCATCGAGCGCGATCGGCGCCTCGGACAGGGAATTCAGGCAGCGCGCTCAGCCGCAGATCCCTCGCAGCGCCCGCCATTCCGATTGCGCCAGCGCCGGGCCCGCGGGCGCATCGTCAGCGGCGCCGGCCAACGCCGCGCGTTCGCGCTCGTCGAGCGGCGGGTGGCTTGAGACATAGGTGAGAATTTTCGAGATCCCGCCCTCGGCCTCCTCCTCCTTCAGCCGCCGGAAGAACTCGGCCAGCGCGGCGGTGCGGAATCCGGCGCGCTCCAGGATGCCGATGGCGATTCGATCGGCCTCTGCTTCGGCTTCCCGGCTGTACGCCGTTTTCACCAGGATCGTTCCGAAACCGGCCGCCGCCGCCGCGAGCGACGAACCGCCGCCGGACAGAAACTCGGCCAATAGGCCAAAGCCCATGACCCGCACCAGTCGCTGCGTGGGATGGCGCTCGATCACGTGCGCCATCCCGTGGGCCAGGACGCCGGCCACTTCGTCGGCGGACCGCGCCGACTCGACGAGTCTTCGCAACAGGACGATTTGCCCGCCGGGCCCGGCGAAAGCGTTGACGACGTCGAGATCGGCGACTTGGACGGAGAACGGGTACGGCGCGGTAGCGACCCGTTCGAGACGCGCGGTCAGGCTGTCGAGCGCGGCATCGCCCGCGGGCGAGCGGCAACGGCCCCACTCGTCGAGGAGCGGCGTCACGGCCGCCTCGCCCATGGCCACCTCCCAGGCCGGCGGCATCATGGCGGCGATCGTCGGCGCGAGACGGGGGATGGCGATGACGAAGGCGGCGACGATCGCCACCGCCACCGCTGCCACCGCGGCGATCTTCCTCAGGCTCGCCGGCTTCAGCCCCGGCCGCCACAGCCGCGGGGCGGCCTCTCGGATCGTAGTCACCAGGTCTTGGTTCTCAATCACCAGCCGGCCCTTCGGCGCGGCCCGGTTGCGAAGTCGCACCGGTTGCCCCGCCCGCGGCCGCTCGACGCAGTCGATCTCGGCATAGAGCCACTTCGTCAGCGGGCGGCCGTCCGGGTCCGTGACGGCCAGGCCGTGAGGCTCCGCGACGATTCGGACCGGGCGGCGCGCCGCCGTCCGGCCGTCGTAGTAGTGGCCGTCCGGCAGGCTCATACGGCGCCGACGTCAAAGGCCTCGGCCAGGCCTTCGCCGCGTGCCGGGGCCGCCGCTAGGCTCTGGCGGATGGCCTCGAAGTCCGTCTCACCCTTGATCGCGAGGCGGCCGGCGACGTAGCGGAAGGTGCGCATCTGCGCGAATGGCCGGCCGCCCCCAGAGTCAGGACGACGATCAGGAAATTGCCGATCACAAGCCAGAAAAGGCTTCGGAACGTGGCGTCGAGGTTGAAGCGCAGGCCCTCATAGGCCGTGCTCCCCGCGATGTGGCGGTACTCCCCCGCGCCTTGTACCAGAAGAAGGCGGGAAAGGCAGCGACAGGGCCTCTATGAGCAACGCCAGGAGAAAGAGGGCCTCGCGCGGATCATCCTCCTCCATCAGCTCCGACGACACCAGGGTCGCGACGATGACCGCGAAAGCTAGGCCGGAACCAATCAGCGCAACCAACCACACGAGGGCAAAGCGCCCGTAGATCGGACCGCTGCGTCCCTCGAAACGGAAGCGGCGGTCGCCGAAGCATGCGTTGCCCATTAGGGCGCCCGTCAGCACCATGCGCTGCTTGGGATAGAAGCAGCCGAGCGTGACGAGCGTGAGGGCCCAGCAGCCGAGGTGCATCAAGCCGTAGCGCACCGACGTGCCGGTCTGTGCGCCGCGGATGCCGCGCCACAGCGTCCGACTCAGGCGGTAGCGGCGCGCGCGATAGACGGCGATCCCTGTCAGGAATACGACCAGCCCTAGGACGAGCAGACTGTAGAGCGACTGGAGCCCTTCGTCGTGGTCCAGGAGCCAGGTTTCCGCCACCCAGTTGAGGCCGAACAGGGGCACCAGCACAACCACGGCGATGATGACGAAGCCGAGGAACAGCTCCATTCCGGTCCCTGTGTACTCGATGGGCTCGCCCAGGAACGAGGTCCGGCCCCACAGGTATTGGCGTACCCGAGTCCGCGCCCAGAAGCGGTAGAACGACAGCGTGAGGATGTTGAGGAGCGTGTTGGTGAGGACGATGGGAAAGAGATCGCCGACCGCACCGGCGTGCACGAAGCCCTCGGCCGGCGCGGTCCCGCCTCGCTGCCCCGAGTCGTGGGCGTCTTCGCGCATGGCGCGGCGGAGTGTACCACGGCGCATCCGCGCCGCTTGATCGGCGTCGACGGCATCGCCACGTTCCTCGCGGAGGCGCGCGCCCCGAGCGAGGCCATGTCCCGCCATGTCCCAACAAGACTCCGGTGTTGTTCGCGCCCCCGACCGCTCCTATGATCGCGTAGCGGAGGGACAGATGGCCATATCGAGCATCGGTCCGCCGCCGTCTCCACCGGCGGGCGGGCCAACGGGGCGCGTATTCGAGCGGGATCCCACCCCCGAACCCGAGCTGCCGGTGAGCGCGCGCCCGGCATCGGATATCGTCGAAGATGATCCAGCTGACGAAGCGGACCCGTCGACGGGCCAGAAACCGGCAGCAACGGCTGAGCCGCCTCCGGAAGAGCCAGAAGATCCGCGGGAAACTGAACCGGGCTCTCGCCTAGACGTTACCGCGTAGCACTCGGCGCGGTCCGCCGCGGTCAACCGGCGGACGGCCGCCGGCGGAAGGTCATCGGCAATGTACGATCTCGATGGAAAGGTCGCCCTGGTTACGGGCGCCGGCGGGGAGCGCGGTATCGGTCGCGCCATCGCCACCCGGCTCGCACGCGAAGGCGCCGACGTCGTCGTCAGCGACATTGCCGCCAATCCCTACGGCGGCGGGCAGAGCGGCTGGGGGGGCGCACCGGCCGTGGTTCGCGAGATCGAGGCGGCGGGCCGCCAGGGATTGACGGTCCTCGCGGACGTCTCCGATTCGGCCGAGGTCGAGGGCCTGGTGAGCCAAGCGCTCGAGCGCTTCGGCCGCATCGACATTCTGGTCAACAACGCCGCCTCGCGGCCCGGACCCGACCGCGTGCCGGTGGTCGAGCTCAACGAGGAGGCCTGGGACGAGGTGCTGGCGGTCAATCTCAAGGGCACCTTTCTCTGCTCCCGCGGGGTGGCCCGCCACATGTTGGACCGCGGCGGAGGCGGCAAGATCATCTGTCTCTCCTCGGCCGTCGGCAAGCGCGGCCGCGCCCGCTTCGCCGCCTATTGCGCCTCCAAGTTCGGGATCATCGGCTTCACCCAGTCGCTGGCGCTCGAGCTCGCGGCGGAGGGCATCAACGTCAACGCCATCTGTCCCGGTCTGGTCGACACCGAGCGCGTGGGATTCATCGGCGCGGCGCTCTCGGACGAGCGCGTTTCCGGCGACGCCTGGCTCGAAAGCGGGCGCCACGGCGAAGACCTGGCGCGCCAGGCCGCGGAGATCCCGATGACGCGCGCCGCGATGGCCGAGGACATCGCCAAGGCCGCGGCCTTCCTGGCCTCGTCCGAGGCCGACTACCTGACCGGAATCGCCCTCACCGTGGCGGGCGGCCAAGAGGTCCTGTGACGCGAGCCATGTACCGGGCAAAATACGACCTTTCGGGGCGAATCGCGGTCATCACCGGCGGCGCCGGGAGCATCGGGCTGGCTTCGGCGCACGCGCTCGCCGAGTGCGGCGCCGCGATCGTGATCGGCGACATCCGCGAGGTCGAAGGCGGGGATGCCGTACGCGCCCTGCGCGAGGCCGGCCACGCCGCCGAGTTCTTCCAGCTTGACGTGACCCAGAGCGACGAGGTCGACCGCTTCGCCCAAGCCGTTGCCGAGCGCCACGGCCGCGTCGACATCGTCGTCACCAGCACCGGGATCTCGTACACCACTCCGGCCGCCGAGATCACCGATTCCGAGTGGGCCGAGGTCAGGGGGGTCAACCTCGACGGGGTGTTCTACACCAACCGCGCCTTCGGCAAGATAATGCTCGAGCGCGGCGCCGGCAGTATCGTCAACATCGGCAGTTGCGCCGGGCTCATCGCCAACCGGCCGCAGACCCACGCCCACTACAGCGCCGCCAAGGCCGTGGTCCACATGATGAGCCGCTCGCTGGCGGGCGAGTGGGCGGCCAAGGGGGTCCGCGTGAACGCCCTGGTCAACGCCCACATCGAAACCCCAATGACCCGCGCCGACATCGACGATTCCGAGAACTACGCGATCTGGATCGGCAATTCGCCGATGAACCGGGTGGGCCAGCCCCACGAAGTCGCTTCATGTGTCCTCTTTCTCGCCTCCGACGCCGCGAGCCTGATCACCGGAAGCCTGCTGATCGCCGACGCCGGCTATACGGTGTGGTGAGGGTCCCGATCCTCCGACAACAACCGATCGTTTGATCTAGATCAAAGCGCCGAACCGCGCCTCGCCGCACGCTTGCGAGATGCACCGCTCCCTGCGCACCCGCAAGCCCGCCCAGCACCAGCGCGCGCGCCGCCGCCGAACAGGGCGCAGGGTTCAGCTGCGGCGGCGCGAGACGACGAAGGATTCGTCCATGAACCATAGCGCGCCGTGCTTGCGCAGGACCGCGGCCGTCGCATCGAGGTAGCCCCGGCTTCCGATCACCGCGTCGAGCCGCTCATCCTCGATCTGGGCCACGTAGATGGCCGCGTTCCAGGCCGCCAAGAGCGTCGAGGTGCCGATGGTGCGGCCAATCTCCGAGGGCAGCGTGTGCATGTCGTAACAGAACAGCGCCCGCTTGTCGGAATAGGCGTTGAAGTTGAGATCGCGCGCCCCGCCCACGAGGTTCTGCTTAAGCACCTTGAGGAGTTCGTGGCGGTTGGTCTGGAACGGCTCTTCACCCGGCCACACGCGCTGGATGATTTCGAGCCCGGGATCGTGACCGTGCGAGTGGATCGCCAGCATTCGCCCGCCCGGTGCCAGCGCCCGCGCCAGGGGCGCGAGCACGCGCTCGACTTTGAACTCGACCGGCATCCGCGCGCGATAGGGTTGCGAGGCGACGATCAGGTCGTAGTTGCCGTCGGTCTGCCCCGGTCGCGGGAGAATCCCGTCCAAGAGAAAGCGGTGATCGTCGCGATAGAGCACCAGCACCGAGGGCCGCGCGTAGAGGGGGTTGCCGGTCTTGGGACTCTGCCGGACCTGCCAGCTGTCGCTCAAGAGCGGCTGTATTTCGCGGATCTGTTCGTCGAACTCGTGTGGGGTGGTTCCGGTGAGCGGCACCTCCTGCCAGTTGAGCATCGCCGCGGCGTTGACCGAGCGCGGCATCAACCACGGCGCCTCGGTGTAGTAAAGGTTGGTCACCACCAGCACCGTCGCGGGGTGCTCGTAGAAGCGGTCGGGCATCTTCTCGAGGCTCAGCCGCACGTCCTCGAAGCTGATCTCCTTGCCGACGATGAACCACGGCATTGTCGGAAAACGCCGATGCAACTGCCGCATGACCCGGGTCAGAACCGTCCCGTCCCCCATGCCGGCATCGAACACCCGGAGCGCCGGTGGCCGCGGATTGAGGTGGCCAAGCTCCATGCCCACGCGCTCGGCCACCACCCATTTCTCGCCGCACGTGGTGACGAACAGCAGGTATTTTTGGCGATTGTCGTAAAACCGGAACGCCGCGCCCGGCTTTCCCTTGCGCCCGCGCCCCGACGGTGAGGAGGCGGCAACGCCCTCGGCGTCAGCGTCCCCCGCGGCGGCGGCGTGCTTGGCGATGTATGCCCGCGCCTGCGCGGCGGTTCTCTTGGTGACGCCGCCGCCGGCGCGCACCCGGCCGACGAACTTGCCGTCGTTTACCGCGCGGCGCCCGAAGGTACTCTCCGCCACCCCGGCCTGCCGGCAGTATTCCTCGATCTTCGAGAGTAACGCCTCGGTATCGTCCATCAGCAAGCCATAGAGCCAGGGGACGACGACTTCATGGACGCCGTCACCACCGGCGTCGAGCACGCGATGGAGCGCGCTCGCCAACGATGCCGGGAAGCGGGAGGAGATTGTTGAGGCTCGTGGCCATGTCGAGCCTGCACTTGCCACCCATGGTGAAGTCCACGACGAATTGGTTGCTGGCGGCCCTATTGTGCCTGGCGCTCTGGCCTGACGCGGCGTACGCCCAGTCCACCGCCCACACCGACGCGTACAACCGTTACACGGCGTTGTACGCCGAGGCCCGCTATGCAGAGGCGCTTCCGTTCACCAGCAACTGGGCGACGTCGGTGCGCGGCCACGGCCATTGGCCGATGCGCTGCAGGCTGGCATCGTCCAAATCGACGACCCGCACCGGCGCCTCGACGTACACCCGAGGCTCAATGCGCTGGAACACATCGAACACGTCCAGCTGATAGCGCTCGATCGCCGGCGCACCCACCCGCAGCCCAAGCGCCAGTGCCAGCATCGACAGCGGCACCACCAAGTGCAGCAATCCGATCAGCCGCTTGCGCACCACCGCGACCAGCGGCGCGAGTGATCCCAGTCGCGCCGAAGTCGCCGCGCCCGCGCCCTCAGCAGTTGCGTTGGTTGCCACCATGACCCGGTTCCGGGGCGGTGCCCTTCAGGCCGCCGCCTGCGGCAGCGCGGGCTCGATGTGGAAGTCGGGTTCGCGCTGCTGGCGCACGAATACCGAAAACGCCTCCCGGAACGCACGCCCGAGACCGTGCACGGGCGGCGGCATCTCGTGCGCCACCGCGGCACGCGCCTTGGCCAGCGCGTGGAACGGCACCGAAGGGAAGAGGTGGTGCTCAACGTGGTAGTTCATGTTCCAGTACAGGAATCGAAGCACCGGGCCCATGATCACGGTGCGGCTATTGCGCCGGTGGTCGTGAACGTTGATTTCGAGCCCGCCGTCCTGGACCTTGACGCACAGCTCGTGCAGCCAGGCGCCGTACATGCGCGGAAAGAAGAGCAGCATCAGCGGTAGCCAGCTCCAGGTCACCGCCGCCCAGGCAAACACCGCCGCGTAAGCAAGGAACAGGATGCGCGCGTTGCGCATCATCGCGCCGTGCTCGCTTTCGGGCACGTACGTCCGGGCGCTTTTGGTGACGATGCCAAAGCTGTGCAACACCATCGCGCCCAGGTGCTCGCGCGCAAACGGGATGCGAAAGAAGTCGGCCCCCATCTTCCACAGGTTGGCGGGCCGCATGAGGTCGATCTCGGGGTCGCGCCCGACCATCAGGGTGTGGGTGTGGTGCGCCGAGTGAAGCCATCGGCTGTAGATCGGTTCGCGGAACGACATGAAGCAGGCGATCCAATGCACCGTTTCGTTGAGCCAGGGCGTGCGAAACGGGGTCCGGTGCTGGCACTCGTGCGCGGGCACCTCGCAAAAGCCGTAGAGCGTCCCATAGACGAGAAACGTCGGCACCGCCCACAACGTTCCCCAGGTCAGATAGGCGACCGCCCCGGTCGCGACGAGCAGCGCCATATAGCCGCCGAAGTAGGCAAGCCCGTGCGAATCGTTCCGCCGCGAGAGCGCCTTTAGCGTCTTACGGTCGATGTCGCAACGGTACCACTCGTCCTCGGCGTACTGGAACTGCATCCGCGCCTCCGAGGTTTTGGCTGCGCCATGTTACCGGACCGGCCAAATCCGGGCAACTGGACACCTCCAGCGATCTACGCGAGAGTCCGGCACCAGCCAGTGCCGGGGGACCACATGGAATTGCGCCCAAATCGCGTGAAACGCAAGCTTGCGGCGGGCGAGCTGGCCCTGATGGTCGGCGGCATCACCGACGCCGACGACATCGACGCCTTCGGACCCAACGATTTCGACGGCATCTGGCTGGAAGGCGAGCACGGCCCAGTGGACGCGGCCCAGATCGGCGGCTTGACGCGGGTGTGCGACCTCTGGGGCATGACCTCGGTGGTGCGCGTCAACCGCAACGACCAGAGCCTGATCTACCGCACTTTCGACCGCGGCGCCCAGGCCATCGTCGTGCCCCATGTGAACACCCGTGCCGAGGCCGAGAACGTGGTCCAAGGCGGCAAGTTCGCCCCGATCGGCCAGCGCGGCCTGTTCACCAGCCGCCAGGGGCACGGCGTCGCCGACTACCTTTCGAGGGCCAATGACGAGACGGCGTTGATCGTGCTGATCGAGGACATCGTCGCGGCCGAGAACATCGATGAGATCATCGAGGTCGACCACATCGATGCGTTCTTCGTCGCGCCGGCCGATTTCGCCGCCTCGATGGGTCATATCGGCGACCACGGGCACTCGGACGTGCAAGCGCGGATCAACGCGACCATTGAACGGATCGTCGCCGCCGGCCGTGTCGCCGGCACCTACACCAATACCGCCGAAGTCGCCCGCCACGTCGCCGCCGGCGTCACATTGCTCCTGGCGAGCGCGGCCCCCTGGCTCGCCGCCGGCGCCGCCGAGTTCAAGCAAACGGCAGAGGCGGCACGCTAGGCGCCGGCTCTGGCCCGAGGCGCTCGTCGGGACGATACGACCGAGGTCGCGCGGCTAGCCAAGCGCTCGTTCAAAAAACGTGGTTGCGCGGCTGAGAAATGCCTCGCGCATCGGTGATACCTGCCCATCCACCGTCAGCACGCCTTCGGTGTGCCCTCGCCCGTCGAGGATCCAAAGGTCGTCTGCCGGGTTCTTGGACGCGGCCATCAAGCGGCGGGCGTGCGCTACGGGGATGACCGGGTCGTCGCTCCCGTGAATGAATAGAATGGGACGGGGTGCGATCTTCGCGACCGCGCGCTCGGGTGAGATGGCGTCGGGTCGCTAAGCGGCGTCGATCTGGAGCCCGTCTTTCAGGAACGGATCGGCCGAATGCCAGGGCTTGGCGCCGTCCTCGGTCAGGATCGGCTCGGCGCTGTATTGGACCACCAAAGCGCGTCGCCGGCGCGGCGAGGTGTTGGCGCCGCTGCGGTGAAAGGTGAGGCTCGAGAACACCGCGATCCCGCCGGCGGGAAGGATCGCGGGGATCCCCGGATCGTCGCCGAAATAGCCGACCTTGCCGGTGTCCGGCAGGGTGTCATGCGGGGCCAGTTCGCGGGTTCCCGCGCGCGAGAAGGGTAGGACGTAGATGGTGCCGTTTTCCTCGTCGACGGGATCAAGCGCACACCACAGCGTGAGTGACGGGCGCTCGTGCTTAGGCACGTAACTCGAATCCTGGTGCCACGAGAAATCGGCGCTGCCCGTGCCCGCCGGATACTTCACGACGAAGCCCTCGAAGTGGAAGTAGGCCTCCGCACCGAGCGTCGCCAAGCACACCTCGACCATCAGCGGGCTCGATATGAAATCGTGCAGCACCGCGTTCTCAGTATGGCGTTGCTGGAGGAAGTAGCGCGCCTTCCTCTCGGTGAGCGCATTGGCGAGGAAACGGCGCCCGTCGGGCGCGACCCGGGTGACGAGCTCGCCCCCGTGCATCGGCTCCACCTCACCCTCGGGAAGCGGCTCGGAGTCGTCGAATTCGGCGATGTAATGATCGCAGGTCGCCCGTAGTTCCTTCAATTGAGCGTCGGGTATGGCTTGTTGAAGCAGAAAATACCCTTCCTCGCGGAATTGCTCTTTGTCGTGCTCGCTGATCAACATGGAGGGCATTCTCTCCATCACGCCCGCCCATGGTCAACCGTAGATTGGGGGCCACGATGAGGGGCGGTATGGACTCAAACGATAGGGCTACCTAGATTCGATGGAACCACCAGCGGCCGTTTCGTGAAACCCGAAGCCATCAAACGCCGACTCGCCGCCATCTTCGCCGCCGACGTCGCGGGATACTCCCGTCTCATGGGCGACGACGAGGACGGGACCCTGCGCGTACTCACCGAATACCGGGCCGTTATGACATCGAGCATCGAGAGCCGCGGCGGCCGCGTGGTCGGCACCGCCGGCGACGCGCTATTGGCCGAGTTCACCTCGGTTGCCGGCGCCGTTACCTGCGCCGCCGAGATCCAGCAGGACTTGGAGCGGCGCAACGAGGGCCAGCCGCCGGAGCGGCGTCTGGAGTTCCGCATCGGTATTCACCTCGGCGACGTCATGGTCGCGGATGAAGACATCTACGGCGACGGCGTCAATATTGCGGCGCGCTTGCAGGAGATGGGCGAGCCCGGCGGCGTTTGTGTGTCCGGCGCCGTGCACGATAGCGTCAGGAACAAGCTCGACTTCACGTATGATTCCGCAGGCGAGCAAACCTTCAAGAACATCGCCGAGCGGGTGCGCGCCTACCACGTACGCGTGGCCGGTAACGGTGAGACGCCGGCGGCGGCCGAGGAGGCGGTTCCCCACCGCCCTTCCCTCGCCGTCCTTCCCTTCGCCAACCTAGGCGGGGATCCCGAGCAGGATTATTTCGCCGACGGCATCACCGAGGATCTGATCACCGAGTTCTCGCGCTTTCAGGAGCTGATCGTCATCGCCCGCAACTCGGCGTTCAGCTACAAGGGCAAGGCCGTTAAGGTCCAGGACGTGGGGCGCGAACTGGGGGTGCGCTACGTCTTGGAGGGCAGCGTCCGCAAGGCCGGAGGGCGCGTCCGCGTCACCGCCCAGCTGGTCGAGGCCGCTTCGGGCCACCACCTGTGGGCGGAACGCTACGACCGCGAGATCGAGGATGTGTTCGCGGTCCAGGACGAGGTGACGCGCAGCATCGTCGCCACGCTGGCGGACAAACTCGATGCCACCGAGCGCCGCCGCGCGCGAAGCGAGAGCGAGCGGACCGACAACCTCGAGGCCTACGACCTGGTGTTGCGCGGCCGCGAGCTATGGCTCCGGTTCACGCCCGAGGACAACCTCGCCGCCCGCGGACTTTACGAAAAGGCGGTCGAACTAGATCCCGACGACGCCCGCGCCTACGCCAGCGCCTGGACGCACTTGATGGAGGGGTTTGCCACCGGATCCGAGGAGGCGCGTGATCGCGCGCTGGAATACGCGCGCAAAGGCGTGCGCATCAACCCCGCCTCGCACTCGAACTTTCTGACGCTGGGCATGGTCTGCATGGCCAACGGCATGACCGACCAGGCGGTCCAGGCGATCGAGCGTGACATCGAGCTCAACCCCAACGATCCCGACGGGCTGACGTTCCTCGCCACGGCGCTCTGCCTGCAGGGCAATCCGGACGAGTCCATCGCGCGGGTCAGCGAAGCGGCGCGGATAAACCCAGGCATTCGCCCTGAGCGCCGCGCTGAGACCGCAATGTTCTACTTCGTCGCCCGGCGCTACGCGGAATCGGTGGAGGCCGTGGAGGGGCTCGACGATCCACCCGCCTCGGCGGTCATGTTTCACGCGGCGGCGCTCGCACAACTGGGGCGCGAGGACGAGGCAAAGAAGGTGATCGCGGAGTTTCGGCGACACGCCCCAGCGGGCGCGCCGTTGCCGTACGCGTATTATCTCCGGGGTTTCAAGCACGACGAGGACCGCGAGCACTATGCCGCGGCGCTCCGCAAGGCGGGCCTGGAAGGGGACACGCGCGGAGGGCAGTGAGCGAAACCACCGGTCCCTCGTTTTCGCGGGCTACGAAGGCCGTGCAGCTACAGCCAATGTAGGCAAGTGGGCCGCGCGGCACCCTTCTCGACAGGATCAGGCGTTACGCCGGTTCGTCACGCACGGCGACGGTCAGGACCTCGACCAGCACCTTGGGCGCCAGCGTGCCGGCGTGGCAGGCGCGCTGGGGCCAGCCCTGTGGGTCGTCGACCACCCAGTCGGCCCACAGCTCGTCGAGCACCGGCTTGTCGTCGATGTCGTTCAAGATCACCGTCGCCGACAGAATCCGGGTTTTCTCCGTCCCGGCCTCCGCCAGCACCTTGTCGAGGTTGGCGAAGGCGCGGACCGCCTGTTCGCGGAAGCCCAGGTCGAAATCGTCGGACACGCCGACCGCCCACACCAGGTCCTTGTACGCCGAGCCCCAACACCGGGTGCTGACCATCCCGGCCACGCGCTGTATGTCGGCCATGCGGTACTCTCCAGATTGCTGGTTAAACCTAAGCCTAGCGATGGGCGGGTCCCGGCTCAAGCTCGGCTTCCAGCCTGCGGTCATGGCGTAGCCCAAGGGTCGTGCGGGGGGCGTCGAGCTCCGCGACAAAGTGAAACACGCGGTCCGAGGTGCCGCGCAGCCCCGGACAACGAAGGAAGATCGCCCACCCCGGCGGGGCCGATATCTCGCGGGCGCCACTGCCGGACCGATCTTCGCAGACAAAGAAGCCGCCGCCGCCTTTGAGAACGAAAATGCATGCAAGGTTGATGTACCGAGACTCGTCGCGATGGGCCGAGATACCCAGCGCGTCGGCGGCGTAGTGCTGGAGCATCATGTCATTGAACACCAGCGGGCACTCGAAGGGGTACGAATGCAGCGCGCCCAGGCGCGCCTCCAACAGGGCGTGGAACCGGCGGGCGAGGTCGCGAAACAAACTCTCCGCCGGGAACGCTTCGCAATAGCTGAGATCCTGGTGCACCACGCTTGCGCCGGTGCCGACAACCGCCCGACCACGGCGGTACGGGGCTTCTCTTGCCTCCTCCTTCAGCGCCTTAAGCCAACGCTCCGTCAGTATCGGACGCGCGCATGCCCCGTCCTTGCGAATCGCGCTCACGATCGCCGCCGCGTCAAGCGCTTCGGGCACGAACATCTTATCGTGTGACATGGCAGGATGGAGGTTGACAGCGGGTTTGCGGCGGCTATGTTAATAGGAGTAATTTCGTCCTATATCAATGCTCCGCGCGATAGACGCGCGATCCTACTGACCCTCAAGAGCGGGCGGCAAGAACCATGGTTCGACTCACTCGGATGGCGGATTACGCGATTGTCCTGATGCACCAAGTGGCAACCGCAGGCAGCAGCCCGCTGAACGCCGGCGAGCTGGCGGGCGAGACCCGTATCCCGCGGCCCACCACCACCAAGGTCCTAAAATCGTTGGCGCGGGCCGGGCTTCTGACGTCGAGCCGCGGCATTCATGGCGGATACACGCTGGCCTACTCGGCGCTCGACATCTCGGTTGCCGACATCGTGGCCGCCGTCGAGGGACCGATCGCGCTTACCGACTGCATCGAGGACGCGCCCGGCGCCTGCGAGCTCGAATCGTGCTGCCAAGTGCGTGAGACGCTGCAGGTCGTGAACCGCACGGTACGTCGTGCGCTCCGTGAGGTCTCGCTCGCCGATCTGGGCACCCCGGCGTCGTTCGCGCGGACCGCCGATGCAGCGCGACCCGCCGCGAACGGCACTTCGTAATTCGCGGGTAAGCGGTCATGAGTGCAAACTCCGAGAGCTTCGACCGGGTGCGGTCCGCCACCGACGAGCCCTATAAGTACGGCTTCGTCACCGATATCGAATCGGAGATGGCGCCGCGCGGGCTCAACGCCGACATCGTCCGCTTCATCTCGGCCAAAAAGGAAGAGCCGGAGTGGCTTTTGGAGTGGCGCCTAAAGGCGTTTGAGGCCTGGTTGTCGCGCTTTCAGCCGGCCGGCGATCCGACCTGGGCCAACGTGCACTACCCGGCGATCGACTATCAGGACGCCTACTACTACGCGGCGCCCAAATCAGGAGAAGGACCGGCGAGCCTCGACGAGGTCGATCCCGAGCTCCTGCGTACTTACGACAAGCTCGGAATACCGCTCGCCGAGCAAGAGCATCTTGCCGGTGTGGCCGTCGACGCGGTCTTCGATTCAGTCTCGGTGGCTACCACCTTCAAGGCGGCGCTGGCCGAGAAGGGCGTAATCTTCTGCCCGATGTCCGAGGCGGTGCGCGAGCATCCCGAGCTGGTGCGCCATTATCTCGGCTCGGTCGTGCCCTATGCCGACAACGCCTTCGCGACCCTTAACTCGGCGGTCTTCAGCGATGGCTCGTTCGCCTACATCCCGCCGGGCGTGCGTTGCCCGATGGAGCTCTCCACATATTTCCGCATCAACGCCGAGAACACGGGGCAGTTCGAGCGCACCCTGATCATCGCCGACGAGGGCAGCTACGTTAGCTATCTCGAAGGCTGCACCGCGCCGATGCGCGACGAGCACCAGCTGCACGCCGCGGTGGTCGAACTGGTTGCTTTGGAAGGGGCGGAAATCAAGTACTCGACGGTGCAGAACTGGTACCCCGGCGACAAAGACGGCCGCGGCGGCATTTACAATTTCGTCACCAAGCGCGGCGCCTGCCGCGGGGCGGGCGCCAAAATCTCGTGGACCCAAGTCGAGACCGGCTCGGCGATCACTTGGAAGTACCCGAGCTGTCTTCTCGAGGGCGACGGCTCGGTGGGCGAGTTCTACTCGGTGGCCGTGACCAACAACCACCAGCAGGCCGACACTGGCACCAAGATGATCCACATCGGCAAGGACACGCGCTCGACGATCATCTCCAAGAGCATCTCCGCCGGCCACGGCCAGAACACCTACCGCGGGCTGGTCCGGGTGCTGCCCAAGGCGCGGGGCGCGCGTAACTTCACGCAGTGCGACGGGCTGTTGTTGGGCTCGGAGTGCGGCGCCCATACGGTGCCCTACATCGAGGTCAAGAACCGCTCGGCCCGGGTCGAGCACGAGGCAACGACTTCGAAGATCAGCGACGATCAGCTCTTCTACTGCCTCCAGCGCGGCCTTTCGCCCGAAGACGCGATCAACATGATCGTCAACGGTTTCTGCAAGGTGGTGCTGAACGAGCTGCCGATGGAGTTCGCGGTCGAGGCGCAGGCGTTGTTGGGCGTCAGTCTTGAAGGCAGCGTCGGCTGAGCCGCGAGGGGACGACGGTGCTCGAGATCAAGAATCTGCACGTCACTACCGGCGGCAATGAGATCGTCAAGGGCATCGATCTCAGCCTGCCGGCGGGCGAGGTCCACGCGATCATGGGCCCCAATGGCTCGGGCAAGAGCACGCTTTGCTACGCGCTGGCGGGCCGCGAGGGCTACGACGCGACCGTCGGCGAGGTCCGTTTCGAAGGCCGCGATCTGATGGCGATGGCGCCCGAGGAGCGCGCCCGCGAGGGCGTCTTCTTGGCGTTTCAGTATCCGGTCGAGATCCCAGGCTTGGGGGGCATGGTCTTCCTCAAGGCCGCGCTGAACGCCCGGCGCGCCCACCATGGCGAGCCCGAGCTCGATGCGATGGAGTTCTTGGCGCTGGCGCGGGCCAAGCTGAAGCTCCTCGATATGGAGGAATCGCTGCTGCAGCGTGCGCTCAACGTCGGCTTCTCAGGCGGCGAGAAGAAGCGCAACGAGGTCCTGCAGATGGCGCTCTTGGAGCCCAAGCTAGCGATCCTCGACGAGACCGATTCCGGCCTCGATATCGACGCCCTCAAGGTGGTCGCCTCCGGGATAGAGGCGATGCGCGGGCCCGAGCGCTCGATCCTCGTTATCACCCACTATCAGCGGCTGTTGGACTACATCGTCCCCGACCGCGTGCACGTCCTGGGCGATGGTCGGATCGTCGCATCGGGCGGCAAGGAGCTCGCCCGCGAGCTTGAGGACAAGGGCTACGCCGGGTTCGGCGCCGCCGAAGGCAAGGCGGCGTGAGCGCCGCCGCGGCGGCCTACGTCGATCGTTTCGCCGCGGTCGAGGCGGACATGCCGGGAAGCGAGCTTGCCTGGCTTCGCCGGCGACGCACGCGTGCGATCGAGGCGTTCGGCGCGCACGGATTGCCGAACACCCGAATCGAGGACTGGAAGTACACCAGCCTGCGACCGCTTGAAAAAACCGTATACGCACTCGCCCAAAGCGCGGTGAACGGCATCGATGGCCCCCGATTGGCGCGCCTCGCCCCCGATCCCGGCCGCTGTCACCGGCTGGTGTTCGTAAACGGGGGCTTTCGCGCCGATCTTTCGACGCCGGACGAGGCGATACCAAAGGTCACCGTCACGACGCTGGCCAAGGCGCTCGAGGAGCGGCCCGACCTGATCGAGGCCAACCTCGATCCCGAGGCCGCGGTTGATGGGGTGCGGGCGTTGAACACCGCCTTCATGAGCGACGGCGCGGTCGTGCATCTGAGTGCGGGCGCGGTACTCGACCTTCCGCTCCATCTCGTGTTCCTGACCCTGTCGGAGGGTGTACCGACGGTCAGCCACGCCTTCAACCTGATCGTCGCCGAGTCCGGCGCGCGCGCCTCGGTCATCGAAACCCAAACCGGTGCCGGCGCCACCTGGAGCACCGCGGCGACCCACGTGGTCGTCGGCGAAGGGGCCGAGATCAGCCGCACCAGCGTGCTCGCCGCGGGAGGCGAGGCATTCCACATTGGCGCCACCGAGGCTGAGGTGGCGCGCGGCGGGCGCTACCGCAGCTTCGTGCTGTCGCACGGCGGCCGGCTCAGCCGCGACGAGATCGACGTGGCATTGGTTGGCGAGGGCGCGGGTTGCCGGCTCGACGGGCTCGCGCTCGGGCGCCGCAAACAGCACATTGACAACACGACCCGCATCGTCCACCGCGCCCCCGACGCCGAGAGCCGTGAGGTCTATCGCGGCGTGCTCGACGACAACGCACGCTCGGTTTTCCAGGGCAAGGTCCTGGTCGAACCCGGCGCCCAGCGGACCGATGCCCACCAGCTGAATGAAAACCTTCTGCTGTCGGAGACCGCCGAGGCCGACGCCAAGCCCGAGTTGATGATCTACGCCGATGACGTGAAGTGCAGCCACGGCGCCACCGCCGGCGCGCTCGACGACGAGGCGCTGTTCTATATGCGTGCCCGCGGCATCGACGAGGCGGCGGCGCGCAACCATTTGGTCGAGGCCTTCGCCGGCGAGATCGTCGCGACCATCGACGTTGCCGCCGCAGCGATGGTGCGAGGCGCGGTCGCCGCGTGGCTCGCCGAATGAGCGCGGTCTTCAGCCCGGAGCGGGCCCGCACGGACTTCCCGATTTTCGGCGAAACCCCGCACGGCAAGCCGCTGGTGTTCCTGGACAGCGCGGCTTCGGCCCAGAAACCGCGCGCGGTGATCGATGCGGTCCGCCACTGTTACGAGACCGAGTACGCCAACGTCCAACGCGGGGTCTACTACCTGAGCCAGCGCGCGACCGAGAACTTCGAGGCGGCGCGGGACAAGTCGGCCGCGCTGCTGGGCGCCGCCGAATCGCGCGAGATCGTGTTCGTGCGCGGCACCACCGAGGCGATCAACCTGGTCGCGCAAAGCTTCGTGCGCCCCCGTGTCGAGGCCGGTGACGAGGTCGTGATCAGCCACATGGAGCACCACTCCAACATCGTGCCTTGGCAAATGCTGCGCGACGAGCTGGGGATCGCGATCAAGGTCGTGCCGATCGACGACGCCGGTGAGTTCCAGTTGGACGCCTACGCCGAGCTCCTGGGGCCGCGCACGCGGCTGGTCGCGGTGACCCACGTCTCGAACGCGCTCGGCACGATCACGCCGGCGGCCGAGATCGTTCGCCTGGCGCACGCGCGCGGCATCCCGGTGCTGTTCGACGGCGCACAAGCGGCGCCGCACCTGGCCCTGGACGTCGCCGCGCTCGATTGCGATTTCTACGCCTTCTCCGGCCACAAGCTCTATGGCCCGACGGGCACCGGGGTCCTCTACGCCAAGGCCGAGCATCTCCAGGCGATGCCGCCCTATCAAGGCGGTGGCGAGATGATTCTGTCGGTCAGCTTCGAGCGTACCCAGTACGCCGCCGTTCCCCACAAGTTCGAGGCCGGAACGCCGAACATCGCCGGCACCGTCGGCTTAGGCGCGGCGATCGACTACCTGCAGGGCTTCGACCGGGCCGCGGTGCGGGCGCACGAGCAAGCACTCCTCGAATACGCTACCTCGCGCCTGTCCGAGATCAACAGCGTGCGTATTTACGGCACCGCCAAAGACAAGAGCGGCCTCGTCTCCTTCACCGTCAACGACGTCCACCCCCACGACGTCGGCACCATTCTCGACCACGAGGGCATCAGCGTCCGCACCGGCCACCATTGCGCGCAGCCGACGATGGACCGCTTCGGTGTTCCGGCGATGGTCCGCGCCTCGTTCGGCCTCTATAACACCACGGACGACGTCGACGCCCTGGTCGCCGGCATCCGCCGGGTCTTGGAGGTATTCTCCTGAACATGGACGTGCGCGAGCTTTATCAGGAGGTCATCCTCGACCACAGTCGGCGGCCCCGCAACTTCGGCCGCCCGGCGGCGTGCAATCGCGAGGCCAAGGGCCACAACCCGCTGTGCGGCGATCGCATCAGCATTTACCTCGAAATCGTCGACGGCGTGGTCAGGGACGTCGCCTTCGAGGGTGCGGGCTGCGCCATCTCGATGGCCTCGGCCTCGCTGATGACCGAGCAGATGAAGGGCATGACCGAGAGCGAGGCGCAAGAGCTGTTCACGCGCTTCCACCGGCTTATGACAGCGGAAACCGGCAATGAGTCCGATCCTGGTCTCGACCGGCTGGCCGTGCTCAGCGGCGTCCGCGAGTTCCCAGTCCGCATCAAGTGCGCGACGCTCGCCTGGCACACGCTGAAAGCGGCGCTCGCCCAGACCGAAGCGGAGGTACACACCGAATGACCGAAGAAGCGCCGCAATTCTCGCCGGCCGAAGAGGCCGCGGATGCCGCGGCGATCGTGGTCCCCCACCACGTGCGACAGTCGGCGCCCAGCGAGGCGACGGGCGAACCCGAGACCATGGAGGGATGGGCCATCGAGGCCCTGCGCACCGTCTTCGACCCCGAGATTCCGGTCAACATTTACGACATCGGCCTGATCTATCATATTGACGCCGATCCGAAAGCCGGGACGGTCAAGGTGTGGATGACGCTGACCTCGCCGATGTGCCCGGTGGCCGAGCAAATGCCCGGCATGGCAGAGCGGGCGGTTCGCATGGCGGTGCCCGGCGCCCGTGAGGTCGATGTCGAGATCGTGTGGGAGCCGCCGTGGAACCCGGATATGATGACCGAGGCGGCGCGGCTTGAACTGGGCATGATGTGATGGGAGCACTGGACCTTTGGGCACCGATGTGCCGAGATTGCGGCGATGGCTGAACGACCGCCCCCACTGACGCTGACCGAGCGCGCCGCCGAGCGCGTGCGCGCGATCCTCGCCGAGCGCGGCAGGCCCTCGGCCGGGCTTCGCGTCGGCATCGACGAAAAGGGCTGCTCGGGCCTCGCCTACAAGATCGAGTACGCCGACGCCCAAGAGCCCTTGGACGAGGTCATCGCCGACAAGGGAGTCACGGTCTTCGTCGATTCCCGCGCCATCATGTTCTTGATCGGCAGCGAGATGGACTACGTCGCCGATACGCTTCAGTCCGGGTTCGTCTTCAACAATCCCAACGCCAAGGGCAGTTGCGGATGCGGTGAATCCTTTCACGTTTAGGAGTCGGGCATGACCTACATCGTCAACGAGAACTGCATCCGCTGCAAATACATGGACTGCGTCGAAGTGTGTCCCGTGGACTGCTTCTACGAGGGCGAGAACATGCTCGCGATCCACCCCGACGAGTGCATCGACTGCGGCGTCTGCGAGCCCGAGTGTCCGGTCGAGGCGATCCACCCCGACACCGACGACGGTGCCGAGAGCTGGGTCGAGTTCAACCGCGAGTATTCCGAGAAATGGCCCAACATCACGCGCATCGGCAAGGTCCCCGAGGACGCCGACAAGTACAAGGACGAAACCGGCAAGTTCGACAAATACTTCAGCGCCAACCCCGGCGCGGGAACGTAATCGGGTGAATTGCGCAGGCCGGGAAGGCCGCAAACGCCGTTGTTTGATCGTCGAAGCCGTAGCCACCCGGATGCCCGCTAATAGCCGATGGTCGGACTCTAGCGCCGAGCACTGAAACTAGATCGCTCTCGCGTCTGTGCGGAATTGTGATTAGGGAACTGCGACCGCGTAGCCGGCCGCGCTCCAACCTGGGAAACCGTCCGCGAAATAGTAGACCTTGTTGAAACCCCAGGTCAGCGCCATGGCGCAGGCGCACGGCGAGAGGTAGCACGACCGATCGCCACAGTAGAATACGACCTCATCATCCTTGGCGACAACCTGGGTCAGGGCGGCCTCGTTCAATACGGTGGTGGTGGACTCCAAGCCGAGATGTACGGCACCGGGAACGTGACCGTCGCGCCACGCGCGATCTCCGCGCGCGTCGACAAAGCGCGCCCCCCGGTCGAGCAAAGCCTTTGCTTCGTTGGCGTCAATCTCGATCGCGCCCTCCACCTAATAGCCGGAGTCCACTTTGGTTATAAGCTCAAGACAGTCTTCCTCTATGTCCGCAGAATCGGCGGCGCCCACCTTGCCCAGGCCATCGAAAAGACGAGCCAAATCCGCTGGGTCCTTATAAGGCACGTACTCTCGCGCACGTTCGCCCGAAATGTCATATAGCTCGTTGGCCGCTGCTAGACCTGCCCCTCCATCCTCCACGCGGTCTAGCTGCCCGTTACTCGCAGCAAGGTAAATATGCGCAGGTCAAAAACTCGGGTTGCGGTTGCGCACCTGGTTCAGCGCCGAGATGGCCTCCTCATATCGCTCCATTGCGAAATAGGCATGGCCCAAGACCCACAAGTAGTTGAATGGTGTTCCCCGTCAGCGCTTATGGGACAAATTGAGGTAATTGGATAACGGAGGATTTCTGGCTCATCGTAGTGACCGAAGGGAACGAAGATGAGGCAGTGGAGTGACCCCCTAAAAGTGGTCCAGATTTGTTAAGAGAGTTTGGCGCGTTTTGCCCCCTCGAAAGGAGGACAAAATGAGCCGTAAACGCTACACCCCGGAACAGATTATCAGCATGTTGCGCGAAGCCGAGGTGGCCTTGGCGCAGGGCCAGTCCATTGGTCAAGCTTGTCGCACGCTCGGCGTATCGGAGCAGAGTTACTATCGCTGGCGCAAGGAATATGGCGGCCTTCGTACTGACCAGGCCAAGCGTCTGAAGGACCTGGAGAAGGAGAATGGCCGTCTCCGGAAGGCGATCTCGGATCTGACGTTGGATAAGCTGATCTTGAAAGAGGCGCTTGAGGGAAACTGCTAAGCCCCGCCCGTCGCCGGCGGTGTGTTGATCATCTCCAGGCCGAACTGGGAATCTCCGAGCGACGTGCCTGTGCTGTTGCAGGCCAACATCGCTCAACCCAGCGCAAGAGACCCCGTAGTCGGGATGATGAAGAGGCACTCACGACCGCGATCATCCGC
Organism: Alphaproteobacteria bacterium; assembly: GCA_965219135.1. GTDB lineage: Bacteria > Pseudomonadota > Alphaproteobacteria > VGEJ01 > VGEJ01 > CAYUNL01. The sequence goes on from CBDCMV010000002.1 coordinate 615,554, forward strand.
TTGGCCAGCCAGTATGGCAGATATGGCTATCGGCGGATCACTGCCTTGCTCAGGACCGAAGGTTGGCACGTGAACGCCAAGCGGGTCCAGCGCATCTGGTGGCGGGAGGGGCTGAAGGTCCCACAGAAGCAACCGAAACGGGGCAGGCTGTGGCTCAACGACGGATCCTGCATCCGTCTGCGGCCGTGCTGGCCCAATCACGTCTGGTCCTATGACTTCGTCATGGATCGAACACACGATGGGAGGAAGTTCCGCATGCTCACCGTGATCGATGAGTTCACCAGGCGGTGCATGGCCGTTGTCGTCGAGCGAAGATTGAACTCGGACAATGTCCTCCATTGTCTGACCGAGCTCTTCGTCCAACATGGCCCGCCGGATCATATCCGTTCCGACAACGGCTCAGAGTTTACCGCTCATGCCGTCCGCGACTGGCTCGGCAGGATCGGCGTCAAGACCCTCTATATCGAGCCCGGGTCACCTTGGGAGAACGGATACAACGAGAGCTTCAACTCAAAGCTCCGGGACGAAATCCTGAACACGGAGATCTTCTCTACACTGAAGGAGGCCAAAGTGCTGATCGAACGATGGCGGCATCACTACAATACCATCCGGCCGCATAGCTCGCTCGGATACAGACCGCCGGCCCCAGAAACCATCTTGCCAAACGCGCCAAACTCTAACTTAAGCGCTGGACCACTAATCGGGGGCAGGCCAGCAGCAATCCATGAGCAAGAACGACCCGGCGGAAAGAGCTGTTCGGGATATTCGCCGCAAGACGCGCAAGCAGTATTCGGCTGAGGAGAAGATCCGGATCGTGGTGTCGGGCCTGCGCGGCGAGGACAGCATCGCCGAGCTGTGCCGCCGGGAAGGGATCGCAGAGAGTCTTTACTACAGCTGGTCGAAGGAGTTCCTCGAGGCCGGCAAGAAGCGGCTTTCGGGAGATACCGCCCGCCAAGCGTCCTCGGGCGAGGTCAAGGACCTGCGCCGCGAGATGCATGACTTCAAGGAGGCGCTTGCCGAACAGGTGCTGGAGAACCGGCTGCTTAAAAAAGGGGATTATATATATAGCTTGCAATTAGGCTCCGCAATCCCTATCTCTGAGATAGCGAAACGGGGAGGGGAAAATGTCAGCACCAGGCAAGTGGTTCCGCGAAGGCATCTCGATCATGGAGTTGACCGAGATGTTCCCCGACGAGAAGGCCGCCGAGCTCTGGTTCGTAAATGCGCGCTGGCCGGATGGTCCCCATTGCCCAAGGTGCGGCGACACGGATATCCGCGACAACCCGAACGGCAAGCCGATGCCTTACTGGTGCCGGGGCTGCAAGTCCTATTTCAGCGTTCGCACGGGCACGGCCATCGAGTCGTCCCGTCTGCCGCTCCGCAAGTGGGCCTTCGCGGTCTATCTCTACGTCACGCGCTTGAAGGGCGTGTCGTCAATGAGCCTGCACCGCGACATCAAGGTCACTCAGAAAACCGCGTGGTTCATGCTCCATCGGTTGCGCGAGGGCTGGGACGAGAAGGGCCTGGACAAGTTCTTCGAGGGTCCGGTTGAAGTGGACGAGACCTACATGGGTGGCCGGGAGGGCAACAAGCACGCCGACAAGAAGCTGCACGCCGGGCGCGGCGGCGTTGGCAAGACTATTGTCGCCGGAGCCAAGGACCGCGCCACTAACCAAGTGAGCGCTCGTATCGTCGAGGCTGCCGACGCCAAGACGCTGACGAAGTTCGTCAAGGAGCACGCCGTGCCCGAAGCCACGGTCTACACGGACGAGGCGACGGCCTAAAACAGCATCCCCTTCGACCACGCCAGCATCGTGCACAGCCGCGGTCATTACGTCGAGTACGTCGAGGATGATGATGGAGAGATCGTCGAGACCGTCCATACCAACGGCATTGAGACTCCCCAATTCCACGAAATCGTAGCCCCCTTACCATAGCCGCCCGCGCCGCTTTCGTCACCCCGGACACATGCCAACGCATGGGGGCGCTTCGTTCTTGGGTAGGCGGCTTAGTCGGTGCGGAGCCGCGGACTGGTTCCACGAGGGCAAGAACCTGCTTGCGATCCACCCCGACACCGACGACGGCGCCGAGAGCTGGGTCGAGTTCAACCGCGAGTATTCCGAGAAATGGCCCAACATCACGCGCATCTGCAAGGTCCCCGAGGACGCCGACAAGTACAAGGACGAAACCGGCAAGTTCGACAAATACTTCAGCGCCAACCCCGGCGCGGGAACGTAATCGGGTGAATTGCGCAGGCCGGGAAGGCCGCAAACGCCGTTGTTTGATCGTCGAAGCCGTGACCGCCTGATCTCCGCTATTAGCCCACTAGCGGACTCTCAGGCAACCGCGTACAGAGGTCCGCCAATAGCCCACAAGCGGACCCTGGCGTTTCTGGAGGAGGTGGAGCACTGGTCGTTCACGACGCTGCGGGAGAGGCTGCAGGTCGCCCGACAGCACAGGTGTGTGCCGCGCAGGTCGAAGTAGGCCCTCACATTGCGAAAAGGTCACGGGCCGCGTTTCTCATGACCCAATCAGCCCGATCAAGAGCGGACGACAGCCTATCGTGACAGCTCAGGGCCGAATTCGCGGTCCGATGCCCATCGTGCTACTAATGTCGGTGATTGGGAGAAGCCATCTGGGGAATCCGATCAAAACAAGGAGAAATAGATATGGGTGATAAAGGGAAGAAAGACAAAGGCAAGAGGGAACAACAGAAAAAGGCCCAGCTTAATCCAAAGCAAAAACGAAAACAGAAAAAAGAAAAGAAGAAATAAATTACCCAGTACTTTCACAACAGTCCAGCCTTCGCCCATGTCGAGGCCAGACACCTTGTAGAGGCTCACCAGCATATCGCGGAGTCGTGTAGGTTTCCCTTCGCTGCAGACGGTCCACAAGGCCAATTTCTTCAAAGACCTGGAGCTATTGAAGAGTTATCTCGCAGCCCTAAGGAAAGCGGGACATCCAGAGTGATCGCTCTGGCTCAAGAACTGAAGTCGGAGCACTGGCCTCTCTACAACGGCATTCCCTGGGCCATTCGTACCCGCCTTCAACTCTGCGATCGTTCTTCGCGCCCCTCGTGCCGTCGTGTCACCGTCGGCCGAGCGCCATTTCGCGGCGCGTGATGTAGACGCCGGCCGCCGCGACGATGGCGGCGCCGATCCAGACCGCCGGCTCGGGTGATTCCCGCCACACCATCCAGCCGAAGACCGAAGCCCAGATCAGCGAGGAATAGTCGAAGGGCGCGACTACAGCGGCTGGCGCGTTTCGGAAGGCGACCACCAAGAGGTAGGCGGCGCTCCCACCCCCGACACCGACTACTGCAAAGAGGCCCAGGTCGCCCGGTGACGGCGCCTGCCAGACGAGACTCGCGAACGGCAGACTGGCGAGGCCTCCGATCACCGTCGTGTAGGTCACTAGGGCGACGTCGGTTTCGGTTCGCGTCAGCCGTCGCGTTAGAAGCATGACGAGCGCGAAGATGAACGCCGAGGTCAGGACCAAGAGGGCTTCCGGGCGGAAGGCCTCGGTCCCCGGCCGCACCATGAGTAGCGCGCCCAGGCACCCGACGATCACCGCGGCCCAACGTCGGACGCCGACGGCCTCGCCCAAGAGCGGGCCTGAAAGGGCGGTGATGAACAAGGGCGCAGTAAAGCCGATTGCAGTCGCCTCGGCGAGCGGCACGCCGCGCAAGCCCGTGAAAAACAGCAGCATGCTCGCAAACAACAGGCTGCCGCGAAGCGCGTGAACGAACGGGCGTCGCGTCCTAAGCGCTGTAAGTCCGCCGCTCCGCCAGACGAACACGGCGATGGGAATCAGCGCGAAGAGATGGGCGAAGAAGACGATCTGAACCGGCTCATAGGTCTGGCCGAGCCACTTGGCCGTGGCGTCCCCGATAGAGTCGAGAAAGACCGCCGCCACGATACTCCCGATCCCGAGTCCGATTCGATCGGCGGCCACGGGCGCCGCTGCCGGCGCTGCCTTCACGAGGACGGCCTGGGGCAAAAAAGCTCGGTCACGGTCTCTCTTTCCACCCACTTCCCCGGACGCTGCCGTTGCGTGAATGTGCGGGGCCAAAGCGTGAATCCTAGCACTTTCTATTCGCCGCTACATAGCGCCGAAGCATGGCTCGATGATGTCCGCTAATAGCTGCCACAAGCGGATGTCAGGACAGAGGGAAACTGTCGTTGCCGATGCGTTCGGGCGAAGGTTTCGGCCTAGATGGCGTTGTTCCCGTCGACCAGGCCGGCGCCCGGAATCAGTCCGTAACGTACGTTTGTAGGCGATGTACACGATCAGCTAGAGCATTTCCGTGTCTGAATGAATCGCGAGGGATTCACAGGCCGTCAATTTTGTGATTCAAACTGCATGCTGGGTAGGAGGTCAGCATGCATGGCTCAGTATCTATCAGAAGATCTTCGCATCAGGGTGATCGGCGCGATTGAAGGCGGGATGTCGCGCAACGGGGCGGCCAGGCGGTTCGGTGTCAGCATCGCCAGCGCGGCGCGCTGGATGGATGAATATTTGCGGTGCGGGCGGACGGCGCCGAAGCCGCGCGGCGGCGACCGCCGTTCCGGCCGGATCGAGGCGCAGGCTGATCTTCTGATGCGCGCCATTGAGGAGACACCTGACATCACGTTGATGGAACTGCGCGAGAAGCTAATCGCCGAGCGGGGCGAGAGCTTTGCAATCAGCACACTCCACGCTTTCTACCGCCGCCACGAGGTGACGTTTAAAAAAGACTGCCCACGCCAGCGAACAAGAGCGCGAGGATGTGAGTATCCGGCGCAAGGCTTGGTTCACCCTTCAGCCAGATCTCGATCCGACAAGGCTGGTGTTCCTCGACGAGACTGGCGCAACCACAAAGATGTCCCGCCTGCGTGGGCGCGCCCCGCGCGGCGACCGCTGCCGTGCCGCGCTGCCGCATGGCCATTGGAAAACCACGACGCTGGTCGCGGGCCTGCGCCTCGACGGCCTGACCGCCCCCATGGTCATCGACGGCGCCATGAACGGAGAGGTTTTCACCGCCTATGCCGAGACCCTCCTCGCGCCGACGCTGAACCCCGGCGACATCGTGATCATGGACAATCTCCCCGCCCACAAGGCCGCGGACGCCCGGGCGGCAATCGAACGGACCGGAGCGACACTGATGTTCCTCCCGCCCTACTCGCCGGACTTCAATCCGATCGAGCAGGTCTTCGCAAAGCTCAAGGCGCTCTTGCGAAAAGCCGCCGCAAGAACCATCAACACACTCGAGGCCGCCATCGCGACAGGCTCGATGCCTTCACCCCCAGTGAATGCGCCAACTATTTTACAAACTCGGGTTACAAGCCGGATTGATCCGAAAATGCTCTAGTCTGCCGAATGGGCCGGGGCCTGGGGGGATCGCGCCGGCTCGCACCGGAGCACCGGTCGCAGTCAACGGCTGAAAAGGAGGCGGAGATGGAGGTACGGGTGCCGAGCCCGCGGAACTGCGCGAGGTGGCCGAGCGAATCGGGTTCTCGCTGGGCGAGGCGGATCTCGCGTCGTTCATCGAGCTGATGACGCCCAACATCGACTATTACAACCGGATCGAGGCGATGGCGGACGAGCTGCCCGCGGTGCGCTATCCGCGCGAGCCCGGATACCGGCCCGAGGCGGAATACCGTGCCGTGGCCGAGTTCGTGGTTGGCGGCGACTAGGAACGAGGCAAACGTGCCGTGCGCGAACAGCGCGAGCGCGAATCCGATCCACATCTCGCGGTCGAAGAAATAGTAGGTCAGCGCCCCTGTGCACACGACGAGGGCGAGGTGGCCGAGCGGCCGGGCCTGTCGCCCGCGATCTCTAGGTCGATTTGCCCTCGGTCATCACCGGGCTGGACTGGAACTAGGCGCGGGCCAGCGCCTCGAGGCCAGCCTCCAGCGGCGAGATGCCGTGGGCTGCCTTAGTTCTCGAGATTCTCGGCCGACAGGTATTCACGCTCGGCCCCACTCAGAATATGCCCCCGTTCCTTTACGGCCGCGTCGGGCAGCTTCTCAAGCGGTGTGTAGCTGTTGAGGTGATGCGCACGAAAAGGGTTGTTGCGCGCCAGATTGTAGCCGCACAGCAGCAAGGTTCGCGGATCGTCCGAGGCGTTGGGCTCGGAACAGTGCAAGGTGTTGCAGTGCTGGAACATGACATCGCCCGGCGCCATCTCGGCGTAGTCGATTTCGAGCAACTCCTGCGCCCACGCCACGCGTTCGGGATCGGCGCAGTTCTGGCCGTGGACGGTGAGGTGCGTGATCCGGCCCATGCGATGGGAGCCCCGAAGCAGCTGGAGGCAACCGTTGTCGCGGCGCATAGGATCGATCGCGACGATGGCGTTGAGCATGTCGGGAAACAAGCAGCCGTTCTCGTACCAGTAGCCGAAGTCCTGGTGCCAGCGGAAGCTTCCGCCGCCGCCCGGCGGCTTCATGTTCATCACGTGGTGGTAGTTGTAGACCTCGCCGCCGAGCAGGAGCTCCGCGCCGTCCACCAATCGGGCGCCGCGGGAGATCGCGCCGAACAGATCGTCGCCGGCCTTGTTCCACATGACCTGGACGATGCCGTCGCTGGCGTTCCATTCGGCCCCGGCTCCGCCGAAGGCGTCTTGGCGGTCGATGATGTTGTCGCGGAGCGTCGCGTCCTCGACCATCGCCCGGCGGACGAATCCGACCTCATCTTCGTCGAAGAGACCGCGCTTGACGAGGAAGCCGTCCTCCCAAAAGTGCGCCTTGTCTTCGGGCGTGAGGTGGGCGTAATCCATGCTGGCATCATCTCCCACTGAAGCCGCCGGCCGGCCCAACGTGGGCTGCCGGCGGTCCAGACTATCGCTAGTAGGCGACTCTACGGACGCGCCGCGCAGGTTGCTACCGGCCTTCGAGCCGATCTGACCACAGGAGCGACGTCACGAAGCGCGAGTAACGCGATTACCATTGTCGTTCATCTGTAGCCTGGCGGTCACGCTTTCGCCTGGTGCATATCTGTGAGCGATCTCCTACCCGCTCTGAGGTCTGCTATTGGCCGGCTATTAGCGGACGCTAGGACGTGGATGCCGGAGAGTCAGGTAATAACCCTTATGTATGGACCGACCGTGCGTTGCAAGGGGGAGTTTGGTGATGGGGCAAGTGGTCCTGCGTCAATGTATCCGGCCTCGTCGTGGAGCCTCTTTGCTCCGGGCCATGATGGGTATTAGCGCGCACTCGCTCTCATTAGCGGACCGGCCTATTACGGCCTTTCGGGTCACCCGATCTCGAATGCGCCAGCAGAGTGTTGCTCCATCTCCTGGGTCCCTCTCGCGGACCTCGGTGGGTTGCTCCAGTTGTTCATCTTCGACTTGGCTCAGTGCTCAGGCGGTGGCGCGCCTGGCTTCGTAACCACGCTTACCGGCGAGCACGCTCCAGGCGATACGGGCCAGCTTGTTGGCGAGGGCCACGGCCAGGACATTGCGGTGTAGGCGTCTGGACGCCGCCTGGAGCCAAGGGCCGAAGCTGTGCTTGGGCCAGTTTTCAGGTCTCAGCAAAATGACCCGGGCGCCGCGAATGAAGAGTGTGCGCAGGTCGGTGTTGCCGCGCTTGGTGACGCGCCCGAGGATGGTGCAACCGCCGGTCGACATCTGCCGGGGCACAAGGCCTAGCCAGGCGGCAAAGTCCCGCCCCTTGCTGAAGGCGGCACCATCGCCGACGGCTGAGACCATGGCGCTGGCGATGATCGGGCCGATGCCCGGCACCGTCATCATGCGCTGGCGGGCATCATCGGCTTTGGCAAGTCTCTCGATTTTAGCCGTGACTTCCTCGAGGCAGGTTGGCAAGTCGCACAATCACCTGGCTACGGGACAGTTTGCGGCGCAGCACGATGTTCCCGGCGCCATCGAGCCCGATGAGGTGGAAGCTGTCGCTTTGCGGGTCATGGTTCATGCTCCTTCTGTTGTCTGCACCCAAAACCGAAGCAGCCCGTTGATTAAGTTGGCGCCGTCTGATTCTCTGGTTTTCTGAATTGCAGGGGGATTTGCCGATGGCGATGGGACGGCAGAAGGATGGTCAGGGGGACCTGATGGTGAGCTGGTCGGAGATGCCGCGCTCTCCGGGTCATGTGTTTTATGACCGCGTGCAGTCGGTGCTGATCGAGGGCGGCTTCGACGCCTTTGCCGAGGCGAGCTGCCGGCCTTATTACGCGGCCCGGATGGGCGCGCCCTCGGTGCCGCCCGGGCGCTATTTCCGGATGCACCTGGTGGGCTACTTCGAGGGCATCGACAGCGAGCGCGGTCTGGAGTGGCGCTGCTCGGACTCGCTTTCGCTGCGGGCGTTCCTGCGACTGGGGAGCCGTGATCGGGTACCGGACCATTCCTGGCTGTCACGGAGCCGCACGCGCCTGCCCCATGAAGTCCACGCGGCGGTCTTCGACTGGGTTCTGGTGCTGATCGCCGAGGCGGGGCTGATCAAGGGCGAGCGCATCGGCGTCGATGCCTCGACCATGGAGGCCAACGCGGCGCTGCGGAACATCGTGCGGCGCGACAACGGCGAAGGCTACCGGGAGATGCTGGAGCGCCTGGCCCGGGAAAGCGGGGTCGAGACACCCACGGCCGAGGACCTGGCGCGTCTGGAGCACAAGCGCAAGGGCAAGAAGCTTTCCAACACGGATTGGGTTTCGAAGAGCGACCCCGAGGCCAAGATCGCCAAGATGAAGGACGGCACGACGCATCTGGCCTACAAGCCCGAGCACGCGGTGGATCTGGACACCGGCGCGGTGGTGGCGGCCGAGCTGCACCCGGCCGATGAGGGCGACACCACGACGCTTTCCAAGACCCTGGCGAAGGCCGAGGCAAACCTCGAGGCGGTGGATGCGGCACCGACATCGGAGGACCCGGCCGAATGCGTCGCCGACAAAGGTTATCACTCACGGGCGGTCTTGAGGGCTCTGAACGACAGTCCCTGGAAGACCCGGATCGCGGCGCCCAAGCAGACCGGCTTTTCGCGCTGGCACGGTGATGAGGCGGCGCGGCGCGCGGTCACCAACAACCGTGCGCGGCTCAAGTCCGGGGTCGCCCGCGAGGCCTTCAAGCTGCGCGCCGAGATCGTCGAGCGCTGCTTTGCCCACAACCTCGATCGTGGCGGCATGCGACGAACCTGGCTGCGCGGGCGAGAGAATGTGCACAAGCGATACCTGCTCCACGTCGCCGGCCACAATCTATCGTTACTGATGCGCCAGCTCATCGGCGCCGGCACCCCGCGGGAGGCCGTGGCGGGCGGATATGGCGGTATTTTCGTGCTGCTCACGCCCACCGGGGCCATGCTGGTGGCACGGGGGCTCCCGCAAAGCGGCCAGACGGCTTTCGCCGCCGCATTCCTCATCTGGGAGTGAGAGCCGGAAAAAGCCACTTAATCAACGGGCTGGAAGGGTGCGTCTCGGAGCACGGCCGGTCCATCCCATTGGCGGACATCCGGCCGGTATCGGCGCAGAAAGCGGGCCTGCCCTAGTTAGACCACTATTTGCGGATGTCTCCCTTGGGCGGGCTTCTTCCTGCGTCGTAAGGGACAAGGGCGGAGGCGGCAACTCGGTGACTTCGTGCACCGGCGAGAATGCTTGGGCCAGCCTGATGAGGACGCAAAAAATGGGGCGACCCGAAGACCGCCCCGCTGAGTTCTCGTGGACAAGACCCGCTCTGCCTCTGGCAAGGTCCTGTGTGGGGAGATATGACAGCAAACCTAGCTGACCGAGCCGGGCGAGTCGATCCGAGGGCCGTGGGACGACCGTTGCAGTGTCGCGAGGTGTGTGCGGTAGGGCGTATCGCCCCGACGGAACGCGCTTCACCTACTCCCTGAGGCCCGCAACAGTGCAGCACCTAGTGGATCGAATCTAACGCTTGGTGCCCACGTTTGACGGCGGCGACGATCTTGTTGGGATTGGCGGTCCAAACGAACGGTGTGGGGTCGTCGTTGGTTTCGGCGATGAAGCGGTTGATGGCGGTCTGGAGATTGACGATCGAGTGGAACACTCCTCTTTTGAGTCGGCGTTTGCTGAGCTTGGCGAAGAAGGTTTTGACGGCATTGAGCCAGGAGCAAGAGGTCGGCGTGAAGTGAAAGACGAACCGAGGGTGGCGCTCGAGCCAGGCCACGACCTTGGGATGCTTGTGAGTGCCGTAGTTATCGAGGATCACGTGGACGATCTTGCCCGCCGGCACTTCGGCCTCGATGGCGTTGAGGAAGCGGATGAACTCCTGGTGCCGATGGCGCTGCATGCAGCGCCCGATCACCTTGCCTTCCAGGACGTCGAGGGCGGCAAACAGCGTCGTCGTGCCGTTCCGTTTGTAGTCATGGGTGATCGTCCCGCAGCGTCCCTTCTTCAGCGGCAGCCCCGGCTGGGTGCGGTCGAGGGCCTGGATCTGGCTCTTTTCGTCCACCGACAGCACGACGGCATGGGCGGGCGGATCGACGTAGAGACCGACGATATCGCGCAGCTTAGTGACGAACTCGGGGTCGGTGGAGAGCTTGAAGTGGCGTACCCGGTGCGGACGGAGCTTGTGAGCCTGCCAAACCCGCTGCACCGAGCTGATGCTGATCCCGACCACCTTGGCCATCGCCGCCGCCGTCCAGTGCGTCGTCTCTCCGGGCGGTTCGGTGGAGGTCAACTCAACCACCCGCTTGACAATGGCACCAGGCAGCGGCGGGATGCGCGAGGGTCGGGTCTTGTCGCGCAAAAGTCCACCCACGCCTTCGTGCATGAACCGCTCCTGCCAGCGCCAGACGCAGGGCTTGCTCTTGCCCGTCCGCCGCATGATCTCAGCGGTGCCAAGACCATCGCCGGTCAGCACGATGATCCGAGCCCGCCAGACGTGCTTCTGCGGGCTGCTCCGGTCCGCAACAACCGCCTCAAGACGAGTACGCGCGGCGAAACTAACGTTCAGGGCACCTCTAAGAATTCTCCTTTTTCGGGCGTCGTCGATTTAGAATCGGGTTGCCGATTTGTTGATAGCGGGAGGCGTGGTTGATGGGTCAGATGGGGTTTTTCGATCTTGGGAACCGGTATTCCGGTCTTGACGCCAAGAACGATCCGCTTTTGAAGATCGACGGGGTGGTTCCGTGGGAAGACTTGCGCGCGCGTCTTGAGGCGGTGTGGCGGCGTGCGGACAAGGCGCGTAAATCGCGGGCGGGACGCAAGCCGTGGGATGCGATTGTGATGTTCAAGACGATCATTCTGTGCGCGCTCTACAATCTCTCGGACGACCAAGTTGAGCATCAGATCCGTGACCGCCTGTCGTTCATGCGATTTCTGGGGTTGGGTCTGGAGGGCCGGGTTCCCGACGCCAAGACGGTGTGGCTGTACCGCGAACAGTTAACGCAAGCTGGCGTGATCGAGGCCTTATTCGAGACGTTCGATGGCTACCTGAAGGATCAGGGCTATCTGGCGATGGGCGGCCAGATCATCGACGCCTCGATTGTGGCGGTACCCAAACAGCGCAACAGCCGCGAGGAGAACGCGCGGATAAAGGCGGGCGAGACGCCGGCAGGCTGGGAGGACAAGCCGGCAAAGCGGCGCCAAAAGGATGTCGAGGCGCGGTGGACTAAGAAGCACGGCAAGAGCCATTACGGTTACAAGAACCATGTCAACGTGGACCGTCGGCACAAGCTGGTGCGGCGCTATCATGTGAGCGACGCGGCGGAGCACGACAGCCAAGTCCTCGACGATATCCTGGATGGGGACAACACGGCTTTGGGTGTGTGGGCGGACAGCGCTTACCGCTCGGCGGAGATCGAGGCGGTGCTGAAGGAGAAGGGGTTGCGGAGCCGGATCCATCGCAAGGGCCGCCGCAACAAGCCGCTGAGCGAGCGCGAGAAGCAGGGCAACAAGACCCGTTCGTCGGTTCGGGTCCGCGTCGAGCATGTCTTCGGGGCCCAGAGCAACGACATGGGCGGGACGCTGGTGCGTAGTGTCGGGCTGGTGCGGGCGAAGGCGCGGATCGGGTTGAAGAACCTCGCCTACAACATGCGCCGCCTGGTCCAACTGGAGCGTCTCGCAGCGGCCGTGTGACGATACTCGGAGAAGGAGACCGCCTGGGGACGGTCTTGTGGCGGAAATAACTCAATTGGAGCGTGGAAGACCCCGAAAATCTCGGCTCCGGCATGGCTGGAGCTGGTGACAGCCTGGTTAAACAATATCCTCCGACAACTCACCAATTCTTAGAGGTGCCCTTCACATGGATACCGTTTCGCATTCCAAGAGACTCGCACATCGTGCAAGCCATGGGAATCTTTTGTTAGAGTTGATCCACTAGAGGCTGGTCGATACCTCGCCGCTGACCCGACCACGGCGGTGGCGGCGAAATCCCCGACGACCGCGAGGATTCGCCCCACTATTCGATGAACCTACTGTAGAGACACTGCCGGTGGCGCACCGTTCTCCTCTGCCCACTTGTCCCAGATCGCCCTCGTGCCGTGCCGGGCGTAGTATCGGCGCGACGGTTCCGACATTCTTGATCGTGCGCGTCGCCCACATGAGCGACGATGGGCCCGGCGCCGCGTGTGGGGAGGAAGCCATGTCCTTTGCCGAATACGCGTACACCGACGGCGTTGGGCTCGCCGAGCTGGTGCGGTGCAAGGAGGTCACGCCCGCCGAGCTGGTCGAGTCGGCGATTCAAGTCATCGAGCGTCACAACCCGACGGTGAACGCCGTAATCCACCGCCTCGACGATATGGCGCGAGCGGCCGCGGGTGCGGTGACCGAGGGGCCGCTCTGCGGCGTGCCGTTCCTGTTGAAGGACATCGGCGCCCGCTGCGCCGGTGCGCCCTACACCGAGGGCAGCAAGATCTTTAAGGACTACGTGGCGGATAGCGATACCGAACTGGTGGTCCGCTTCAAGCGCGCCGGGCTCAACATCTGCGGCAAAACGAACGTGCCGGAGTTCGGTTACGATAGCTCGACCGAGTCGGATCTTTTTGGCCCCTGCCGCAACCCCTGGAATACCGAGCGCACCACCGGCGGCTCTTCCGGCGGCTCGGCGGCGGCCGTGGCCTCGGGCATGGTTCCCATCGCCCATGCCAGCGACGGCGGCGGCTCGATCCGCATCCCCGCCGCCGCCTGTGGCCTGGTGGGGCTGAAGCCCACTCGCCTTCGCAATCCCTGGGGGCCGGATTCAGGCGACGTCGCCTTCGGACTCGTCGTCGAGCACGCCGTCACCCGCACCGTGCGCGATTCCGCCGCCGTCTTGGAGGCCACCGCCGGCGGCGACCTCGGCGCCCCATACGCATCACCCACCAAGGCACGGCCCTACACCGAGGAGGTGGGCGCCGATCCCGGCAGGCTCAAGATCGCGTTCTCGACAGAGGCCTCCTCGGGCGTGCCGGTGCACGGCGACTGCGTGGCGGCAGTCGAAGCGACGGCGAAGCTGTGCCAGGACCTCGGCCACGCCGTCGAGGAGGCGGCGCCCCCGTTAGACGAGGAGGACAAGAACGCGACGGTTGAGGTGTTCACGATCTTGATAGCGCCGCTCATGGCCTTGAATATGGCCATCGATTATGCCGACATGATCGGGCGCGCGCCGTCGCTCGATGACGTCGAAATCTCGTCCCGGGCGGTGATCGAGCACGGCCGACGTTTGAGTGCGGTCGATATCATCCAGGCCGTGAACAGGATGCACCGCATGGGCCGAAAGATCGCGCGCTTTATGGTGGAGCACGATGTTCTCTTGACGCCTTCGCTCGCCTCGCCGCCGATCCCCCTCGGCGTCCTGGCGCCGCACAACCCAGACGCGATCGAGCACACCCGCAACATTTTCTCCTTCGCGCCATTCACCCCGCTCGCCAACATTACCGGCCAGCCGGCCATCTCGCTTCCCTTGAGCCACAATGCGGAGAACCTGCCGGTGGGTGTTCACTTCGCGGCGCGCTTCGGCGACGAGGCGACGCTATTTCGGCTCGCCGCCCAGCTCGAAGAGGCAAAACCTTGGGCCGCCCGCCGCCCGCCGATCTTTGGTTAGGCGATGACCGAGACGTTTCTCGAGGCGCGTCTGTGACTACCGCGTAGACACTTCTGGCTAGTACCGGAGCCTTGGGACTCGATTGCTGCGAGTCCGCTTCTGATGCGGTGGACGGCTCCCACCACCGGCATCGCGATGTGCCAAAGTGTGGTTGCTATGACCACTACGTCGATTCCCTTGAGACACCACCGGATCCGGACCGGGCTCGCCCTCGACCGCCATAATTGCTACGCTACCAATGACCGCAAGTGGTCATCCGGGGAAACTCGGATTAAAGGTTTCTGAACGGCACCAAGAGGCGGACCCCATGACCGACGTCCAGGAAGCCCCCAAAAAGTGAAGCACTACCCAATTCTTCGCCCGGATTCAGGTTCAGGCCATCAGGTGGTTCTCGAGCCCAGCCCGCGACGCGTGCGGGTCGCATTCAACGGCGAAACGATCGCTGATTCGCGCCGGGCACAGTTGATGCACGAGAGCAATCACATCCCGCTCTACTATTTCCCCGTCGAAGATGTTCGCATGGATCTTCTGGAGAAGACCGATCATTCGACCCATTGCCCCTACAAGGGGGACGCGTCGTATTGGAGTGTGAAGGTCGGCGACCGCATCGCGGAAAACGCGGTTTGGGGCTACGAAAAACCGGTCGACGACGTGCCGGATCTCAACGGGTTGGTCGCCTTCTATTGGAACAAGGTGGACCACTGGTACGAAGAGGACCAAGAACTCTTCATTCACGCGCGCGACCCTTACAAGCGCATCGACGCCATACCGTCCACCAGCCACGTGCAGGTGAAGCTGGGCGGTGAGACCGTCGCCGACACGGCACGCGCCCACTTTCTGTTCGCAACGAGCTTGCCCACGCGTTACTACATACCGCGAGAGGACGTGCGGATGGACCTGCTAACGCCGAGCGGCCTGAAAACGGGTTGCCCCTACAAGGGGACCGCGCAGTATTTCTCGGTGGCGGCCGGTGGGAAGACTTTAGAGAACATCGTCTGGTACTACCCCGACCCCATTCCCGAACTCCCCAAGGTCAAGGACCTATTGTGCTTCTACAATGAAAAGGTCGACGCAATATTCGTCGACGGCGAAGAGGTCCCCAAACAAAAGAGCCCTTGGTCCGACGACTAGCGCGGAGCTCACCGCGGGCCACCCGTCTGATTTCTGGATTTCTGGCTCTCGCCCTTAAGTCCGTTTTTGGCCATTGACGGTCATAAGGATTTGTGTGTGGGCCCGAAGTCTTGCGGACGGCTTGGGGATCCCATGTCGTGACGGCTTTGCCCAGCCCACCAACAACCGTCGTCCCCCTTCGGCGGGGCTCGTCCGTGCAAGCAGTTGGCCAAAGAGGGAGAAACCTGCGTGCCGAGTCTAGGGACGACGGCGGATGGCGTCCGCGAGCCAAAAAAAGGTTGGACGGCCGCCACCGGAGAATCCGCCGGCGGGGGGCCGCCCACAGTTCAATTACGTCACAAAAACGTCTGACTTGCGTTCGGTCTAGCGCCTACCGGCAGCCGCGCCGGCGATCACCACATCGACGTTTTCTGAGGTGACGATGCCCGGACCGGTTACAATATCGGCGTTCTGCCTCGTTGTCAGGAACCGGCGCCAGCTTGAAGCCGCCACCCATCGTCCCCTCGTCGTCGGGTTTACTCATGACGTTGTTGATCTTTCCCGTTTCTCGGAAACATGTGCTACCGCTACCTCTTCGTCAACGGAGGAATTTCCCCTCGCGGACATGGAGCCATTTCGCGATATCGTCCGCCATCGAGACTGCGCCAGGTGATCATGGTTTTGATCGAAGTCTATTGCCGGAACGAACGCAGGCCGCTCGACGCCCGGCCCGATCTCTTAGGATGGCAGCTCAATCATTGTGGGTTCGATCCACCCGACGACAGAGGCGTTCAGTCGCGGTGCTCTCTTGAGGGTGGAACGCGCTCGCGATCCAGGCCTTGACCGTGGTCATTTGGCCCCTGAGGTGGCGCTCATCATCGCACTCTGGGTCCGCTTCGGGGCAGGACCGGACGTGCCTGCTCCCTGCCACAAGGGGACCTCGCGTTGACAGGAAACCCTCACGTGTTCCCTAGCTGGCGCGGCGGAACCGGATGGTTGGGAGGGCGCCATGTCAGACGATTTCGAAGATACGTTTTCGCGTGCATGCCTGCATGCAACGGAGTTTCGGAAGTCACTCCCAGAGCGGCCGAACCTCCCAAAGAGCGATTACCACGCATTGCGGCGCAGTCTGATGCAGCCGTTGCCAGAGAATGGAACGCCGGCGGCTCTGATGATCGACGAATTGGCCGAAATAGCGGAACCCGGCCTCATGGCAATGCCCGGACCACGTTTCTTTGGATGGGTTCTTGGTGGGTCACACCCCGCCGGCGTTGCCGCTGATTGGCTTACCAGCTCTGTGATTTCCTACGCGACCAACGTGGACGATTCTGATCGTTCGACCGAGTCAATCCTTAGAGCCTGGCGCTCTCTACGCGATGCTGAGTGATGCCGGCCGGAAGTGCGCCTGGGTCAGGACCGGACGTGGGTCCCTTCGGCGTTAGATGTCCGTCGACGACCCAAAAGCGGACGTCGCCAATTGGGGCGCCTCGCTCTTGGGTAGGCGGCCTAGTCCGCCCTTAGCGCGTAGCCTTCGGCGCGGACGGTGCGGATGAGGTCGGCTTGGCCGGCGCCGTTGAGAGCCTCGCGCAGGCGGCGGATCGACTGGTCCACGGCGCGCTCGCCGGCATCCAGATTGTGCTCCCATACCGCCTCCAAGAGGTGAGCCCGGCTGTAGACGCGCCCGGGCTGCATCATCAGGCGGTGCAGCAGGCGGAACTCGGTGGGGCCGAGGTGAGCCTCGCGGCCGCCGCGCCGCACCTGCTTGGCGGCTAGATCCAGCTCCAGCTCGCCGTGCACGACGACGTCGCCAGCGCCCGCGCCGTGGGCCCGGCGCAGCACCGCGCGCACCCGCGCCAGGAGCTCGGCCACCGAGAACGGCTTGGCGAGATAGTCGTCGGCGCCGGTGTCGAGGCCGCGCACGCGGTCGGCCTCCTCGCCCTTGGCCGTCAGCATGATCACCGGCAGGGCCCGCGTCTTGGGCGCACGCTTGAGCCGCCGGCAGACTTCGAGACCCGAGGTCACCGGCAGCATCCAGTCGAGCACCACCAGGTCGGGCGGCGCTTCGGTGATGCGGGCCATAGCCTCTTCGCCATCGCCGGCTTCGGCCACCGAATAGCCTTCGCGCTCGAAATTGTAGCGCAGCATCTCGGTCAGCGGCGCCTCGTCCTCGACGATGAGAATGCGGGCGCTCACTCGGTTCCCTCCTCGCCCGGTGCGACCACGGTAAAGCTGGTGGTGTCGCCCTTGGGCCGCGCTTGCGTGAGGGGCTCTCCGTGGACCAGGAAGTAGACCAGTTCGGCGATGTTTGTCGCGTGGTCGCCGATGCGCTCGATCGACTTGGCGATGAACAGCAAATGGGTGCACGGGGTGATGTTGCGCGCGTCCTCCATCATGTAAGTCAAGAGCTCGCGGAACAGGCTGTCGTAAAGCTTGTCGAGCTCGGCATCGCCCTGCCACACCGCGATCGCCTGGTCGGCGTCGTGGCGGACATAGGCGTCGAGCACGTCCTTGATCAACGCTTGCGCCAGGCGCCCCATGCACGGCACGCTGTGCGCCGGCTCGGCCGGCGGCAGCTGGTTGAGCGCGGTGGCGCGCTTGGCGAGGTTGGCGGCGTAATCGCCGATGCGCTCGACGGTGTGCGAGATCTTGAGCGCGGTCACCACCTCGCGCAGGTCGTCGGCCATCGGCTGGCGCAAGGCGAGGAACTGGATGGTCGCGGCGTCGAGCTCGCGCTCGAGGGCGTCGATACGCGAGTCCTCGGCGACCACACGCTCGGCAAGCGCGGTGTCGCGCGCCGTCAATGCCTGCAGGGCATCGGCAAGCTGCTCCTCGGCGATGCCGCCCATTTCGACGATGATCGCGGAGAGATGCTTGAGGTCCTCGTCGAAGGCCCGGACGATATGTTCACCTTCCATATGATCTCTCCTGACGCCCTCTCCCCCGGCTCAGCCGAAGCGGCCGGTGATATAGCCCTGAGTACGCGAATCCTGGGGATTGGTGAACAGCGCGCCAGTCTCGCTTTGTTCCACCAGCACGCCCAGGTGGAAGAATGCCGCGCGCTGCGAGACTCTCGCCGCCTGCTGCATCGAGTGCGTGACGATGACGATGGTGTAGTTCTGCGACAGCTCGTCGATAAGCTCCTCGATGCGCGCCGTGGCGATGGGATCGAGCGCCGAACACGGCTCGTCCATCAAGATCACCTCGGGATCGACGGCGATGGCACGGGCGATGCACAAGCGTTGCTGCTGGCCCCCGGAAAGGCTGGTGCCCGGCGCCTCGAGGCGGTCGGAAACCTCGGCCCACAGGCCGGCGCGATCGAGCGCCGCCCGCACCACGCCGTCCAGCGCCTCGCGGTCCGCTGCCAAGCCGTGGATACGCGGACCATAGGCGACGTTGTCGTACACCGACTTGGGGAAGGGATTGGGTTTTTGAAAGACCATGCCGACGCGGGCGCGCAGCAGCACGACATCGACGTCGCGATCGTAGACGTTCTCGCCATCCAGCGTCACCGAGCCACTGACGACGCACTCGGCAATGGTGTCGTTCATGCGGTTGAGGCAGCGCAGAAACGTCGACTTGCCGCAACCCGAGGGTCCGATCAACGCGGTCACGCGGTTCTCGCCGATCTCGAGGTCGACGTCGACAAGTGCCTGGTTGTCGCCATAGCGCACGCTGACACCGCGCGCCGCCATCTTCGCGGCCGCCTCGACAGCGGGTGCCGGTGGGCGCGACGCGGTCGCGCCCACGATCGCCTCGTCAGTCACGGCATGCATTGTTGTCCCCTAGCACCGCCGTTCAAACCTTTTTCTCAAATAGATGGCCAGCCCGTTCATGGCCACCAGGAACACCAACAGCACCAGGATCGCCGCCGAGGTCTTCTCGGCAAAGGCGCGCTCGGGGCTGTCCGCCCATAAGTATACCTGCACCGGCAGGACGCTCGCGGGGTCACTGAAACCGCCGGGGACGTCGGCGATGAAGGCGACCATGCCGATCATCAACAACGGTGCGGTCTCGCCAAGCGCCCGCGCCATCCCAATGATCGAGCCCGTGAGGATGCCCGGCATCGCCAGCGGCAAAACGTGATGGAATACCGCCTGCATCGGCGAGGCGCCGACCGCCAACGCGCCGTCGCGTATCGAGGGCGGGACCGCGTCGATGGCGACGCGGGCGGCAATGATGATAGTCGGGAGCGTCATCAGTGCAAGCGTGAGGCCGCCCACGATCGGCGCCGAGCGCGGTAGGTGCATGACGTTTAGGAACACCGCCAATCCCATCAGGCCGAACACGATCGAGGGCACCGCCACCAGGTTGTTGATGTTGACCTCGATCAGATCGGTCCACCGGTTCTTGGCGGCGAAGGCTTCCAGATAGACGGCGGTGAAAACGCCGAGGGGGAAGGCGAGCGCCAGCGTCACCGCCAGCGTCAGCACCGATCCGACCACCGCACCAAGAATGCCGGCGAGTTCGGGTTCGCGCGAATCACCGGAGCTGAAGAAGCCCGCGTTGAAGTGCCCGCGCACGGCGCCGTCAGCGGTCAGCGCGTCTATCCACGCCAGGTCGCGGTCCTTCAATCGACGTTCCGCCTCGGGCCGCTCGCGCGCGATCTTGCCCTTGCGCAGCATGTCCACGTCATCGGATGCCGGCAGCCATAGGCTCAGACGCCGTCCTACGATCTCCGGCGTCTCGAGCACCATCGCGCGCAGGCGGCGGCCCGCTCCCGCGCTCATTAGCTGGGTCAGCGCGCGGATTTCGCGCCGCCCTTCGACCTCGGGGAAGCGCGCCTGAAGCGCGCGCCGCACCAGCGCCGGATAGTCGCCACGCGCCAGCGCCGCCGGCTCGCCGTCGCCGTCGGGATCGATCGCACTGGGATCGAAGTACACGTCGAGCCGAACCTCGGTTGCGACGAACGCGCCGAATCCCTGGACGGCGATCGTGGCGAAAAGAAGCGCCAGCATCGCGAGCGCGATCGAAATGGCGACCACGCCGTAGATGCGAAAGCGCCGCTCGGCGGCGTGCCGACGTTTGAGCCGGGTGGCGGGTCGGCGGCGCTCAGTCATATTTCTCGCGGTACGCCTGGACGATGCGCAGCGCCACCACATTGAGCGCCAGCGTCACCACGAACAGCACCAGCCCCAGGGCGAACGCCGCCAGCGTCTTGGCGCTGTCGAACTCTTGGTCGCCGACCAGTAGGGTCACCATCTGCACCGTCACCGTGGTCACGGCGGCGAACGGATTGGCGGTGAGATTGGCGGCCAGACCGGCGGCCATCACCACGATCATGGTCTCGCCGATGGCTCGCGATACCGCCAGCAGCACCGCGCCGACGATGCCGGGAAGGGCTGCCGGGACGATGATCTGGCGGATCGTCTCGGAGCGCGTCGCCCCCAGCGCCAACGCTCCGTCGCGCAGCGACCGCGGCACCGCGGTCATGACATCGTCGGAAAGCGACGAGACGAAGGGGATGATCATAATCCCCATGACTGCGCCGGCGGCGAGCGCGCTCTCGGAGGCAACGCCAAGCCCGAGCGCGGCGCCGGCGTCCCGCAATACCGGTGCCACGGTCAGGGCGGCGAAGAAGCCATAGACCACGGTCGGGACGCCGGCGAGAATCTCCAAGAGCGGCTTGGCGACGGCGCGCACCGTGGGGTGGGCGTATTCCGACATCCAGATGGCCGAGAACAGACCGATCGGAACCGCCACCACCATGGCGATCAGCGTGATCAACAGCGTCCCGGCAAACAGCGGAATCGCGCCGAACGCGCCGGAGCTTCCGACCTGGTCCTCGCGGATTGCCGTCTGCGGACTCCACTCGGTGCCGAAAAGGAACTCGGTGAACGGGACCAAACGAAAGAAGCGGATCGATTCGAACAGGAGCGATAACACGATGCCGATGGTGATCAGCACCGCTACGGTCGAGCATACGATCAGGAAGACCCGTACCGTGCGCTCCACATGGTTGCGCGCGCGTAAGCCGGGCGTGATCCGGCGCAGCCGCCACACCAGCGCGCTCAGCGCCAGGCCCACCGCCAGTGCGGCCACGACGATGTTTCCGATTCGGCTGACCGCGGCGTAGCGCTCGGCCGCGGCGATTAGCGCGGCGCCCGGCTCGCGCCCGGTCAGCGTGCCGCGGGCAAACTCGCGAATATCGGCAAGGACAAGCGCGGGCGCCTCTGCCGATCCCTCGCCCAGCCCTTCCGTCAGGCCGTCCACGACCACCGCGGCAACGATGTCGGGACCGATTGCCGCCCACAGCGCGAGCGCAGCGAGCGCCGGCGCCCCGACCCAAAAAGCCAGGTGGGCGCCGTGGTAGCGCGGCAGCGAGTGCAGGCGCCCGCCGCCGGAGACGACCAGCGCCCGCCGCCGCCCTGAGGCGTAGCCGACGACGGTAAGGGCGACCAGCGCCAGCGCGACCAGCGAGAGGTTCATGATCGGATCGCGCGCGCCGGCCTCGCCGCCACCCTCACTCGGACAGCGCCAGCGGCGCCATGTCCAGTGCGGTGCGCCGCCACCGCTCGCGTTCCTCGTCCGGCAGCGGGATCAAGCCCTTGTCGGTCAGGTAGCCGAACTCGCCCCACGCCCGCTCGGCCGTGAGCTCCTCGAGGAACTCCACGATCCCGCTCACCCGCCCCACGTGGGCTTTCTTGATGTACAGATACATCGACCGCGACGCCGGGTAGGCACCGTCGGCGATCCGCTCGAAGTCCGGCGCGATTCCGTCGATCGGGCTGGCGTGCACCGTATCCCGGTTCTGGTCGAGAAAGCTGTACCCGAATATCCCGAGTGCGTCCGGGTTGGCGTTCAGTTTCTGGACGATCAGGTTATCGTTCTCGCTCGCCTCGACATACGCGCCGTCCTCGCGTAGCGACTGGCACGCGCTGGAGTCGGGCTCGATGCCGTGGCCCTCCAGGGCGCGGTGGCAGCCCGGTTCGAGGACCAGCTCGACGAACGCATCTCGGGTTCCAGAGGTCGGCGGCGGACCGAACATTTCGATGTCGACCGCCGGGAGCGAAGGGTCGATGTCATGCCAAGTGACATGAGGATTGGGGGCGAGGTTCCCGTTGGCCGGCGTCAGTTTGCCGAGCGCCAGGAATATTTGCTCCAGGCTTAGCGCGTATGGCGCGGCGGTCAGCGCGTTCGCCAGCACGATGCCGTCAAAGCCGATCATGACTTCGACGATGTCCGCGACCCCGTTCTTCGTGCAATCCTCTATCTCGGAGCGCTTGATCCGGCGGGAAGCATTTACGATATCGGGATAGGTGTCGCCGACACCGCTGCAGAAAAGCTTGAATCCACCCCCGGTTCCGGTGCTCTCCACCACCGGGGTTTTGTAATCCGTGAATTCGCCGAAGGCCTCGGCGACGGTGGTCGCGAAGGGAAAGACCGTCGAAGAGCCGACGATGCGGATCTGCTCGCGCGCGGTTGCCGAGGTCACCGGCGGCACCACCGTTAGTGCCGCGACCAGAGCCCAAAAGGCACCTCGAGCCAAAGCGATCATCGCGGGCGCGAGGGTAGGTGCGCTTCGTGACAGTTTTGTGACACCCGTTCAGGTGGAGGACGCGTTCGGCGCCGCCGGCAGCGAGACGGTGAACGTGCTGCCGGTGCCGGGCTCCGATTCGACGCTCAGTGCGCCGCCGTGGCGATTGACGATGTGTTTGACGATGGCGAGTCCGAGGCCGGTGCCGCCGAGCGCGCGGCTGCGCGCGCCGTCGACACGATAGAAGCGCTCGGTCAGGCGCGGCAGGTGCTCGGGCGCGATGCCGTCGCCGCGGTCGATGACGGCGACCGCGACGGTCGCCACGCCCGGCGCGAGCGCCGGCGGCGAAGTCTCCGCCGCGACCGCAGTCGCACGCACCGTAAGGGTTGTGTCGGCGCGGCCGTACTTGATCGCATTGTCGATCAGGTTGCGCCAGGCCTGCCCGAGTTCGTCGGCATCGCCGATCACCGGGCCGAGCGCCTCGGGTAACTCGAGCGTGATCGTCATGCCGCGCGCGGCGGCCTCTTGCTCGAGGTTTTCGGCCGCAGCGCGGAGCGAGTTCCTTAGGTCTATTCGGTCCTCGGGCGGGGTGCGCTCGTCGCGCTCGATGCGCGAGAGCGACAATAGATCTTCGACCAGCCGCGCCATGCGGGCGGCCTCGGCGTGCATCAGCGGCAGGAACTTCTGATGGGCCTCCCGATCCTCGCGCCCCGGCCCGCGCAGGGTCTCGATCGAGCCCAACAGGCTCGAAAGCGGCGTTTTCAGCTCGTGACTTGCGTTGGCGACGAAGTCGGCGCGCATGCGTTCGGCCTCGCGCACCGCGGTCAGATCGTGGAAAGCCGCGAGCGCGGCCGCGGCTTCGGGCGCGGCACCCGCGAGCGGCACCACACGACCGGCAAAATAGCGCTCGACCGGGCCCGGCAGCGTGAACCCCACGTCTTGCGCGCCGGCCCCAGCCAGGACCGCGTCCGCGGCTTCGAGAACCGCCGGCTGGCGCAACGACATCGCGAGATCGCGTCCCGCGGTGTCGCCACCGAAGAGCGCCCGCGCCGCGGCGTTCGCGCGCACCACGCGCCGGCCCCCGTCGAGCACCAAAAGAGGGTCGGGCAGCGCGTCGAGGATCTCCTCGATCCCGTCTCGACTCTTGGCATCCTCTGGAGGGCGCGCGATGCCGCCGCGCCGGGCGCGTTCAAGCCTAGCGTCAAGCTCACGGGCACGGCCGCGGGCCAGCAGCGCGATCGCGGCGACGATTGCCGCGGCTGCCGCCGCCGCACGCGAGGCTTCGATCCAGCCGAACCCGGCGAGCAGGGCGAGCGCAACCAGCGCCGGCGCTGAAAACATGGCGGTGGTGCGAATCTCGGCCTTCATTCGAAACCGCTGGGGCGGACGTTCGCACGACTTCCGCGCCGAGCATATCACGGCCGGCCATCGCCCGCGCCCCGCGCACAAAATCCAAGGGCGCCGTATCGGCGCCCTTGCGGTCTGGACTGGCGACCTGCGCTATTGCGCGACGCGGACCCGTTCGTGGGCTTTCGGCACCACCGTGGCGGCAACCGCGTGGTGGAATCATAGCTTGCGCGCGCCAATTTGCTCCGATGTCAGGCCGGTCGTCCCGCGCAGATCGGCACCCGCCAGGTCCGCGCCATGAAGTTTGGCCCGGCCAAGCGCGGCACCGCCAAGCTGCGCGCCCGCGAGGCGGGCGCCTTGTAAGTGCGCGTCGAACACGTCGGCGTCCCGTAGATCCGCCATTTCCAGCTGCGCGAGGCGGAACTCGCTTCCCCACAGGTTCGCGCCTCTAAGGTCGGCGTCCCGAAGGTTGGCGCCTTGAAGGTCGGCGAGCCCGAGATCGCTCTTCGTCAGGTTGGCCGACCACAGGTTGGCGCCACAGAGGTTGGCGCCCCAAAGATCGGCCTCGGCGAGATTCGCGCCCGATAGGTCGGCGCCGCAAAGCTGGGCGCCCCTGAGATCGGCACCGCGGAAATCGGCACCCGATAAGTCGGCGCCGCCAAGGTTTGCCCCGTGCAAAAGCGCCTCCCGCAGGTCCGCCTTGTGCAGTACCGCAGCGGCAAGATCAGTGGTTGGTCCCCCTTCGGGCCCCAGTGCCACCCGTACAGGATCGCGGATCTCGTCTCTTGGCATTCGTGGTAGCCTCGCGCCTAGGAGCGTGCGCTGCAGAAAGGTCCGCGCGGCAAAGTTGATAGCGGACGGGTTGTGGGTGGATTTGCGCAGGGGGAAGTATGATCCGATACGCCAGTTGCGTATGGGAACTCCAGATGCCGACCACGTTTCGTGCCTACCAGCCGGACCAACCCTTGCTTTTGCCGCTGGACTTGCAGGAGTGGGTTCCCCCAGGGCACCTGGCTCATCACGTCAGCGATGTGGTCGATGCACTGGACTTGACGGCGTTCTATGCGCCCAACGAGGGGGACGGTCGACGCAACGCCCCCTACGAGCCGTCGATGATGGTCAAGGTGCTGATCTATGCCTACGCGACGGGCACATTCTCCTCGCGCGCGGTGGCGAGGAAGCTGGAGGAGGAAGTAGCGTTTCGGATGCTCGCGGCGGGCAACTTCCCGCAACATCGCACGGTATGTGAGTTCCGCCGCCGACATCTGGCGGAGTTCAGCGAGCTGTTTGTGGGGGTGGTGCAGGTGGCGCGCGAGATGGGACTGGCGCGGTTCGGCAAGCTCTCGGTCGACGGGACGAAGGTGCGAGCGAACGCGAGCAAGCGCAAGGCGATGAGCTATGAGCGGATGGGCAAAGAGGCGGCTCGCTTGCAGGCGGAGATCGAGGCGCTGCTGACGAAGGCGGGGATGGTGGACGCCGAAGAAGACGAGCGTTGGGGCGAGGATTTCCGGGGCGACGAGTTGCCCGAGGAGTTGCAACGCAGGGAGAAGCGCCTGGCGGCGATCCAGGCAGCCAAAGCGCGTTTGGAGGCGGCGCAACGCGGGCGCGACGATGAGCGCGGGCGCGAGCCTGGGCAGGACCGCAATCCCCGGGGCGGGCGGCCCTACAAGCGGGCCTACGGCGAGCCCGAGCCGAAGGCGCAGAGCAATTTCACCGATCCCGAGAGCCAGATCATGAAGACCAGCAGCGAGGGATTCCAGCAGTGCTCCAACGCGCAGATGGCGGTCGATGGGGAGCACCAGATCATCGTCGCGACTCAGGTGGGGCCACAGGCCAGCGACCAGGGTCAGCTGGTGGGGATGCTCGACGAGATCAACGAGACGTTTGGGGTCGAGCCTGCGGTGGTACTGGCCGATGCGGGCTACTGCAACGAGCCGGATCTGTTGGAGCTGGAAGATCGCGGCATCGACGCGCACGTAGCGCTGGGGCGTGAAGGCAAGTCCCAGGTGGCGGTCGACCCGGCCCGGCTCCCTGCCACGCACCGCATGGGTGAGAAACTGGCGAGCCCCGCGGGCAAAGCCCGGTACGCGCAACGCAAGTGGCTCTCGGAGGCGCCGAACGGGTGGATCAAGGAGGTGCTCGGATTCCGACGATTCAGCCTGCGAGGCTTGGCGAAGGTGCGCGGCGAGTGGGACCTCGTGTGCTTGGCGTTGAACATCAAGCGGATGGGGACGGTGGCCACGTGCTGAGGCAGGTGCTGGCCTGCCAACGCACTTGCTCCGGGGCGCGCAGTGCCCATCGACCGCGTATGAAACGCGAATCTCTTCCGTTCCGGCCTTCCGGTCCGGGCTTTCCATCCCAGAGTCGGGCGGGCCAGATGTCCACACTCGGGCCAAAATCCAACCTCTCCGGCGGCCGCGCGCCAATCGCCCAACATCAAAACTTCTACGGCGCACGCTCCTAGGCGAAAATGTCTACGAGCGAACCCGGTCGACCGCCCCGACGATCACCGGCGCCATCGTCTTTTGAACCGAAGTTCGCAGACGCGCCGCCCTCTTCCTCACCCTTGGGGACGGCTTCGACGGCGACGTTGACGCTACCGCTTCCTTCCTCCGCCTCCTGCGCGGCAAGTGCGACCGGCTTCTCCAGGCCGGTCGAATTGACGAACAGACTCTGCGCGGTCCCGATCGCCGGAATCGCCATGGTGCGCCCCTTTCGCTCACGAATTTCTAGTGCAAAACCCGACGCTAGAGTGGCATCCCCTAACAATCGATTAAGCCAGGCGGCGTGGGGCCTTCTGGCGCCGATAATATGCCGATGCTGTGATCGTCATCACTGACTCGGAGGTGGACTTTATGAGGGTTTCCCCTCATATAAGATGAGGTGCGGGCGTTGACTTCCTGGCGCCCAGGAAGACGCATGGAACTGACGACCGAGGAGCTGATCAGCATCGTCAGGAAGCACGACCGCTTCGTGCCCCGGCAGCAGGGCGGCGAGCGCGCCGACCTCAAGCACCAGAACTTGTCGGGTCTCAAGCTGCCCAATATCAAACTCCAGGGCGCGACACTGACCGGGATCAACTTTTCCAAAAGCGTCCTCACCGGCGCCGATTTCAGCGACGCCGATCTCTTCTGCGCCAATTTCGAGCAAGCGGATTCGAGCGAAGCCAAGTTCGAGCGCGCCGACCTCCGCGGGGCCCGTTTCCGCGGGGCGAAGCTGAAGGGAACGATCCTTGCGGACGCCGACCTGCGGCCGGGCGCGCTCGTGACCGCCGGGGCGGTGCAGGAAGGCTCAGATTTCACCGACGCCAACCTCGATTCGTCGAACCTCGACCGGGCCAAGCTCGGCGGCGCCAACTTTCGCGGCGCCTCGATGGTCGGGGCGAGCTTCAAGGACGCCAGCATGACCGAGGTCGATCTTCGCGGCGCCGACCTCAGCGGCGCCGACCTCGGCTCGGCGCGCCTGCAAGGCCAACCTCACCGGCGCCAACCTGCAGAACGCGGTCGTCAAGCAAGCGCGTTTCGCGGGCGCCAACCTCAGCGCCGCCACCCTCGCCGACGTCGACCTCGCCGGCGTCGATTTACGCGAGGCGAAGGTCAATATCGGCGCCAGCCGGCTCTCGATCGACATCCAGGAAATCCTGCGCGAGCACGCGCTGTGGGTGGATTCGAACGGCGCCGATGGTTCCCGCGCCGATCTGTCGGGCCAGGACATGGCCGAGTGCGATCTCACGGGTGCATGGCTGAACGGCGGCCGGTTCACCGGCTGCAACTTCGCCGGCGCGATACTGCGGCGCGCGCAGCTCGTGCTTGCCGACTTCAGGGGCGCCGACCTGAGCGGCGCCGATCTTCGCGAAGCCGACGTCACGGGCACCAACTTCAAGGGCGCCAATCTCGAGGACGCCAGACTCGCCTTCGCCACTTTCGGCGCGGTCGATCTAACCGACGCGGAGGGCAAGGCCACCGGACAGCAGTGGCCGACCAACCTGGCCGACGCCAATCTCCGCCGCGCCGACCTGACTCACGTGGAGCTGGGTCCGACTCGGATCGAAGGCGCCGACCTCACCGGCACCGCCCTGGGCACTGTGGGCGAGGCCTAGGCGATCGCTCCGGCCGCGAACCACGCGTCGTCAGCCAACACCACCGAGGTCGCGATTTGGCGCTCAGGAATCGACCAGTAAGCACGTAGAAGGCGGTCCTTCTCGGCGGTCGAGACCAGGCGAAACCCGTTCTTTTCGTAGAATCGGATGGCCCACACCGCCGCCGCCCAGGTCCCCACCAGCAACGGCGTCTCGACCTCGGCGGAGAGCGCGGCCAAGAGTCCGCCGCCGATGCCGCGACCCTGGAAATCGGGCTGCACGTAGGCGTGGCGGACCAGCGTCACCTCGCCCTTCGCCTGGACGCCCATGACCCCCACCAACACCCCGCCCTCGTCGTGGCCCAAGAAGCGGACGTCGGAGGCGATCTCGCGCCGCAGCGCGTCCTCGCTCATGTAGGGATCGCGCCAGCGGTCCGCCGGGATCACGCCCGCGTACGCCCGCGCGGCGGCGTTGACGATGTCCAGAACCGCGGCGAAGTCTTCCGCGCCGCAGGGCCGGGCGCGTCCGCTCAGCGGGCGAACTCGGCGTGGCGAAAGCATGTCACCACGTGGTCGTTGACCTGACGGCCTGGAAGCCGTCCAGGATTGGAAACTCGAACAGCCGCGCGCCGTCGTGCACCGGCACCCCCCCACTCGGTGTCGCGGTAGCTACGATAGAGCGCATCGCAGTCGCCCCAAGCACAGCGCGGCCGCTGGTCCACGACGAGGGTCCGCCCAGGCGTCCTAGAACGCCGCCCAGGCGGGTTTTTCAGCGGTCATCCGCGTCTTGCCCGCGGTGAACGCCGCACCCTCCCGCGCCGCTTCGGCGATCCGGTCGAGCCGCAAGAGCGCGATGCCCCGGCCCTCCAGTGCCGAGCGCATTTCGCCGGCGCTCCGCTCACCCAGCATCACCGGTGCCCCCGGTGCCGGCGCACGGCCATCGAGCCGCACCGGGACCAGGCGCTTGCGAACCTTGCCGCGATGGTGGATGCGCGCCGTCAGCTCCTGGCCGACATAGCAGCCCTTCTCGTAATCGACGCCGTTGAGCTCGTCGAACCCGCACTCCACCGGGAACGATTGCTCGATCAAGATGTCGCGGCTGCCGTCCGGCAGACCAAGCTCGAGCCGCCAGCGATCGTAGGCGGTCGCATCTGCCGCCGCCAGTCCCCTCGCCTCGAGTGCGGCTGCGCCCTCTCCCTTGGGCAGTACCGCGCGCGCGCCGGCCGCCGCCAGCCGCGGATCGACATAGGCCACTCCCCCGCCGAGCGGCGCAGCGTCGCCGGGCTTTGGCGCAATCCCGGCCGCCTCCGCGGCGCTTTGGCCGAACAGGGCCCACACATCGTAGGACTGCGAGACATCCTCGAACGTGACCTCCGCACGTAGCCGATAGATCGTCAAGCGCCGCTCGAGGTCGACGATGCGCGCGCGCTCGCAATCGAGCAGCAGCCGTTCAACGCCGGGTTCGGCGATGGCGAAAAAGTCGTGCGCCACCTTGCCCTGTGGCGTCAAGAGCGCGGCGTAGATCGCACGCGTGGGCCCGACTTTGTCGACGTCGTTGGAGATCAGTCCTTGCAGGAACCCCAGGCGGTCCCCGCCGCCCACCGCCAGCAGGCCGCGCTCGCGAAGGTGCGTGTAAGACGGCGCGTCCAGCCGCCTAGGCCCGTTTCACGTCCCACCGCGCGTGCATGCGCGCGTGCGCCTCGGGCGATCCGTCGTGCAGGGTGCCGAGCCACTTGTCGAACGGCAACATCGGGTTGCCGTAGTTGCACTCGAAGTAGCGGTGGTGGAGATAGTGATAGAAGTTGC
This sequence comes from Alphaproteobacteria bacterium, assembly GCA_965219135.1. Classification (GTDB taxonomy): domain Bacteria; phylum Pseudomonadota; class Alphaproteobacteria; order VGEJ01; family VGEJ01; genus CAYUNL01. Next base: position 645,331 of record CBDCMV010000002.1, read on the forward strand.
CCGGAAGCGTGTACTTCCCTTTCACCACAAGCTTGTCGAAACCCGAGTGACCGGGGGCCGGGGCAAGGGTCGCGTCTTGGAGCGTGAACATCACCATCAGCGGGTGCGAGGGGATGACCCAAAACAACAGCACCACCGAGAAATAGATGATGTGCTCCACCGGGTGCATCGAGATACCCGACCACGGCCCCACGTTGGTATTCTTGTGGTGCAGGTAGTGGACGGACCGGTAAAGCGGCTTCCAGTGGATCAGGCGATGGGTCCAATAGAAGTGGACCTCGCGCCAGAGCGGGATCGCCAGCATCATGAGCGCGAAGGTGGCGGGCTCGGTCCTCCAGTCGATGAAAGCGATGAAACCGTTGGCGTAACCCCACATCGTGACGATCTCGTACGCCGTCCACACGGTACAGCCGCTGGCGATGCTCCAGAAGACGTTGTCCCGGAACTGGTTCCCCCACAGGAAGGTGGGGCTCTTCCCCTGAAGCCATTGGGGGCTGAACTTGTAGTCGCTGCCCTGGCTCTTGAAGCGGTAGAGCCGGAGCTGCCAGCCCCCTGCCCACAACACCAAGAGCGCGAGATTGCGCACATAGATCTCGGCCATCCAGCCGGCCCGAAACTCCGCCATGCGCGACATTTCGGGCGTCAGGAACGCCCACGTAACGGCGGCGATCGAGAAGAAGACCGCATACCACGGGAACAGGTATCCGGGGTCGCCGAGCACCCACCTCAAGACTTTCAGGGGTTGTGGCGGCCAGGCCCAGGTCGGCGCCGAGTCCGGGAAGTCCGGCGGCCACCATTCCCCTCGGGCTTCTCGTGGTTGAGCATCTATCTCGGCCATCGCGACCCTCAACGGGCTGTCCGCCGCGCCAAGTGTGCACCGCCGCGACATAGCGGCGCAAGCCCGCCACGTCCCCGCTGCGACCGGAATCCTGACTCTGGCGCAGCGATCGGCTAGGTTGTGGAATGAGCAAGACGGTCAAGAACATTGCCGTGCTGGCGGTCTGCCAAGGGCTGGTGATGACCACCGGCTCGATCCTGATCACCGCCAGCGGCCTGGTGGGTTACGCCCTGGCGGCCCAGAAGTCGCTGGCCACCGTCCCGGTGTCGACGGCGATGATCGGCACCATGATCGCCACCGTCCCGGCCTCGTTGTGGATGCGCCGCGTCGGCCGCCGCGGCGGCTTCATCACCGGCGCCGGGTTCGGTTTGGTCGGCGCGGCCATTGCCTCGCTGGCCATCATGATCGGCAGTTTTTGGCTGTTCTGTGCCGGCACCGTGTTCCTCGGCGCCTACAACGCCTTCGGCCAGTACTATCGCTTCGCCGCCGCCGACGCCGCCACCAACGAGACCAAGTCGCGGGCGATATCGCTGGTCATGGCCGGTGGGCTGATGGCGGCGTTCTTGGGGCCGGCCAGCGCCGGATGGACCAAGGACCTCTTTGACCCGGTGACGTTCCTCGGCACCTATCTCTCGATCGGCGGGCTTGCGGTGGTGGCGATCGGGATTTTGTTAGCGCTCGACATTCCGGGGCTCAGCCCCGCCGAGCGCGAGCAAAGCGGACGGCCGCTGGTCGAGATCGTCCGTCAGCCGGTGTTCTTCGTCGCCGCCACCGCGGCGATGATCGGTTACGGGGTAATGAGCATGGTCATGACCGCGACGCCCTTGGCGATGGTCGGCCACGGCCACGCTTTTGGCGACGCGGCAATCGTGATCCAGTGGCATATCGTCGGCATGTTCGCGCCATCTTTCTTTACCGGCCACCTGATTCGCCGCTTCGGCGTCCTTCAGGTCATGCTCGTCGGGGCCGCGTTCCTGTTCGTCGCCATCGCCGCCGGGGCGACGGGCTCGGGCTTTGCCAACTACTGGACCGGGCTCTTCTGCCTCGGGCTGGGGTGGAATTTCCTGTTCATCGGCGGCACCACCCTCCTCACCGAGACTCATACCGAGGCGGAAAAGGCCAAGGTCCAGGGGCTCAACGATTTACTGGTTTTCGGCACCGTATCGGTGGCCTCGCTGAGCGCCGGCGCCCTGCTCCACCTGTTTGGCTGGCAGACCGTGAACTTCGGCGCGCTGCCGTTCGTCACGCTCACCTCGGCCGCGATCGTTTGGCTTGCGCTACGCCGCCGCCATGCCGCCCGCGCCGAACTCGCCGGCGGCTGACTTTCGGCCCGTATCTGCTAGTCACCCGAAACTGAAGTTAGTAGCATAATATACTTAAGGGCACCTCTAAGAATTCTCCTTTTTCGGGCGTCGTCGATTTAGAATCGGGTTGCCGATTTGTTGATAGCGGGAGGCGTGGTTGATGGGTCAGATGGGGTTTTTCGATCTTGGGAACCGGTATTCCGGTCTTGACGCCAAGAACGAGCCGCTTTTGAAGATCGACGGGGTGGTTCCGTGGGAAGACTTGCGCGCGCGTCTTGAGGCGGTGTGGCGGCGTGCGGACAAGGCGCGTAAATCGCGGGCGGGACGCAAGCCGTGGGATGCGATTGTGATGTTCAAGACGATCATTCTGTGCGCGCTCTACAATCTCTCGGATGACCAAGTTGAGCATCAGATCCGTGACCGCCTGTCGTTCATGCGATTTCTGGGGTTGGGTCTGGAGGGCCGGGTTCCCGACGCCAAGACGGTGTGGCTGTACCGCGAACAGTTAACGCAAGCTGGCGTGATCGAGGCCTTATTCGAGACGTTCGATGGCTACCTGAAGGATCAGGGCTATCTGGCGATGGGCGGCCAGATCATCGACGCCTCGATTGTGGCGGCACCCAAACAGCGCAACAGCCGCGAGGAGAACGCGCGGATAAAGGCGGGCGAGACGCCGGCAGGCTGGGAGGACAAGCCGGCAAAGCGGCGCCAAAAGGATGTCGAGGCGCGGTGGACTAAGAAGCACGGCAAGAGCCATTACGGTTACAAGAACCATGTCAACGTGGACCGTCGGCACAAGCTGGTGCGGCGCTATCATGTGAGCGACGCGGCGGAGCACGACAGCCAAGTCCTCGACGATATCCTGGATGGGGACAACACGGCTTTGGGTGTGTGGGCGGACAGCGCTTACCGCTCGGCGGAGATCGAGGCGGTGCTGAAGGAGAAGGGGTTGCGGAGCCGGATCCATCGCAAGGGCCGCCGCAACAAGCCGCTGAGCGAGCGCGAGAAGCAGGGCAACAAGACCCGTTCGTCGGTTCGGGTCCGCGTCGAGCATGTCTTCGGGGCCCAGAGCAACGACATGGGCGGGACGCTGGTGCGTAGTGTCGGGCTGGTGCGGGCGAAGGCGCGGATCGGGTTGAAGAACCTCGCCTACAACATGCGCCGCCTGGTCCAACTGGAGCGTCTCGCGGCGGCCGTGTGACGATACTCGGAGAAGGAGACCGCCTGGGGACGGTCTTGTGGCGGAAATAACTCAATTGGAGCGTGGAAGACCCCGAAAATCTCGGCTCCGGCATGGCTGGAGCTGGTGACAGCCTGGTTAAACAATATCCTCCGACAACTCACCAATTCTTAGAGGTGCCCTGAAAGGCTTATCCCTCTGAACCCGGTTTGACGACATGTTGGGTTTGCGGTTGCCATCGGCGGAATGTTCGCTTAATGTTCTGTCATGCCAGCCGCTGGAAATACGACCGCCCGATGTCCCGCGCCGCCTTCGAGGCGCGCTTTCCCGATGAAGCCTCCTGCGCCCGGCATCTTGCAGCCAAGCGCTGGCCCGACGGCTTCGTCTGCCCCGCCTGCGGCCATGACAGGGGCTGGGAACTGAAGCGTCGCCGGGCGAGCTGGGAATGTGCGGCCTGCGGGAAGGAGACTTCGGTGACCGCGGGCACGATCATGCACCGCAGCCACTTGCCCCTGAAGACCTGGTTCATGGCCGTTCACATCGTGACCAGCCACTCGAACGGTATCTCCGCCCTGCAACTCCAGGCCCAGCTCGGGCTCGGCAGTTACAAGAGTGCCTGGCTCCTGCTGCACAAGCTGCGCCGTGCCATGGTTGATCCGGATCGCAGCCTGCTTGAGGACCTGGTCGAGATCGATGAGGCCACCCTACCGTTCCGCACCGTAAAAGACCCGACCACAGGCGGGCAAGGTCGCAGCCGGCAAGGCAAGATGCGCATTGCTGGCGCGGTCGAGCTATCGCCCGAGGGCGAGCCACGTCGCATCCGGCTGGCGCCGATCGGGGATTTCTCCGCGCGCAGCCTTCATGCCTTCGTTGCCGGGACCTCGGCGCCGGGCGCGCGGGTAATCACCGATGGCTGGAGCGGTTATCCTGGCCTGCCCGACCACGACCACCAGCCCAAGGTCGTCGGTGCAACGCCCGCCCATCTCGTGCTGATCTGGATCCATCGTGTGTTCTCGAACCTGAAGCGCTGGGCGCTCGGAACCTTCCATGGCCTGCGCCGCGCCCATCTGCGCCGCTATCTCGACGAGTTCGTGTTCCACTGGAACCGCCGCCGCCACACCGCAACGGCCTTCGACACCCTGCTCGGCATCGGCACGCGCCTCCGACCCGCCGACTACCGCGACATCGTCGGACAACGCGGCTGATCCCGGCAGGCCGGGCGCCAGCCACCGCCCGCCCTCCGATCCGCCTCAATCGGGGCCGAATACCGGCCCTCCAGCCTGCCTGACAGCACTCGAAACCTACTTCCCCAAGGCCAAAAGCTCCCGCACATCGCCAGGCACGGTCCAAGAACCGTGCCTGGAACGTAGAAGGCCGATCAACATCTGGTGTGACCGGAAGCAAAGGGAGAAGCCTTATATACTAACCATCGGAGTTGGATTTTGGAGGTCTTTCCGATGGCCCGTAGCATTGGCCGGCCGATGGCGGTCCTGCTTCTGAGCGATGAAGAACGGTCGTATCTTGAGCGTCAGGTTCGACGCCGCCGGGTCGCGCGCTCGATCTCCGATCGCTGCCGCATGATCCTGGGCTGCGCACACGGCCTGACGAACAAGGCGGTGGCAGCCGAACTCGGCGTGCACGAGCACACGGTCGGCAAGTGGCGCCGCCGCTTCCTGAAGGAGCGCATCGAGGGGCTGTCGGATGAGCCTCGGCCGGGACGGCCGCGGACGCTCACGGACGAACAGGTGGCCGAGGTCATCGAGCGGACGCTGGAGACGACGCCGGCCGACGCGACCCACTGGTCGATCCGCTCGATGGCCCGGGAGAGCGGACTGTCGCACACGACGATCCGGCGGATATGGGCGGCCTTCAGCGTGCAGCCGCACCGCTCGGAGACCTTCAAGCTGTCGGGCGATCCGCTGTTCGTGGACAAGGTCCGCGACATCATAGGCCTCTAGCGGTGGTTGACATAGTGCTCGGCGCCTAGCGTGTGCAGCTCGAACAGCTCGCGGGCGTAGTTCTCGTTGGCCGGGCTTGCCCGGCTCGAGGCGTTGTTGAGGTAGCGCAGCATGGCGCCGCTGGTGGCCACCGCTTCCAGGAAATCGCGGAAGTTGCCAAAGGCGTGGCGGCGGATGACGTCGCGGTCATAGAGCGGTAACAGCGGGGTGACGCGCTGGTCGCCGGCGAAGAAGGCGACATGAAAATGATCGCGCCAGAAATCCGCCACCACCTCGCGCAGCTGCCAGCGGCTGTAGACCGCGCGAATCCAGGTCGCGGCCCAGATCTCGGCCGCCGGGCGGAACCACTCGAGCCAGGGCAGTCCGGCCGTGAAATCGGTCAGTGGCCACACTTCGGCCAGCGATGCGCCGAGGTAATCGAGCGGCCGGGTCGCCGGGCCTCCTTGGTTCATCATCCGCGCACTGTCGTCCTTGAGCGTCAGGCGCAGCGCCTTCAGCCGAGGCCAAAGCTCCGGATCGTCGTCCTCGCGCACGGCTAGCTGGCCGTCGACCCAGGCCTTCAGACCCTGCGCCGCCAGCCGCTCGGCCTCGCCGGGCCGGGCGCCATAACCGAGGTGTTTGAGGATCGCGCGCGCCGAGCCGCGGTCAATGCTCACCGCGTGCGCCTATGCCGACTCCGCGGCGCGTTTTCCCAGCGCGTCGTAGGTCGCGTACTTATACAGCCCGTTGATTAAGTGGCTTTTTCCGGCTCTCACTCCCAGATGAGGAATGCGGCGGCGAAAGCCGTCTGGCCGCTTTGCGGGAGCCCCCGTGCCACCAGCATGGCCCCGGTGGGCGTGAGCAGAACGAAAATACCGCCATATCCGCTCGCCACCCGCGGGGTGCCGGCGCCGATGAGCTGGCGCATCAGTAACGATAGATTGTGGCCGGCGACGTGGAGCAGGTATCGCTTGTGCACATTCTCTCGCCCGCGCAGCCAGGTTCGTCGCATGCCGCCACGATCGAGGTTGTGGGCAAAGCAGCGCTCGACGATCTCGGCGCGCAGCTTGAAGGCCTCGCGGGCGACCCCGGACTTGAGCCGCGCACGGTTGTTGGTGACCGCGCGCCGCGCCGCCTCATCACCGTGCCAGCGCGAAAAGCCGGTCTGCTTGGGCGCCGCGATCCGGGTCTTCCAGGGACTGTCGTTCAGAGCCCTCAAGACCGCCCGTGAGTGATAACCTTTGTCGGCGACGCATTCGGCCGGGTCCTCCGACGTCGGTGCCGCATCCACCGCCTCGAGGTTTGCCTCGGCCTTCGCCAGGGTCTTGGAAAGCGTCGTGGTGTCGCCCTCATCGGCCGGGTGCAGCTCGGCCGCCACCACCGCGCCGGTGTCCAGATCCACCGCGTGCTCGGGCTTGTAGGCCAGATGCGTCGTGCCGTCCTTCATCTTGGCGATCTTGGCCTCGGGGTCGCTCTTCGAAACCTAATCCGTGTTGGAAAGCTTCTTGCCCTTGCGCTTGTGCTCCAGACGCGCCAGGTCCTCGGCCGTGGGTGTCTCGACCCCGCTTTCCCGGGCCAGGCGCTCCAGCATCTCCCGGTAGCCTTCGCCGTTGTCGCGCCGCACGATGTTCCGCAGCGCCGCGTTGGCCTCCATGGTCGAGACATCGACGCCGATGCGCTCGCCCTTGATCAGCCCCGCCTCGGCGATCAGCACCAGAACCCAGTCGAAGACCGCCGCGTGGACTTCATGGGGCAGGCGCGTGCGGCTCCGTGACAGCCAGGAATGGTCCGGTACCCGATCACGGCTCCCCAGTCGCAGGAACGCCCGCAGCGAAAGCGAGTCCGAGCAGCGCCACTCCAGACCGCGCTCGCTGTCGATGCCCTCGAAGTAGCCCACCAGGTGCATCCGGAAATAGCGCCCGGGCGGCACCGAGGGCGCGCCCATCCGGGCCGCGTAATAAGGCCGGCAGCTCGCCTCGGCAAAGGCGTCGAAGCCACCCTCGATCAGCACCGACTGCACGCGGTCATAAAACACATGACCCGGAGAGCGCGGCATCTCCGACCAGCTCACCATCAGGTCCCCCTGACCATCCTTCTGCCGTCCCATCGCCATCGGCAAATCCCCCTGCAATTCAGAAAACCAGAGAATCAGACGGCGCCGACTTAATCAACGGGCTGTATAGCGCCACCTTGTGCCGTTTGATGTTCTCGGTGATGCGCGCGTGCTCGCTTTGCACCACCAGGCGTTCGCGGAACAAAAGGTCGCGGGCGGTAAGCCCGCGTGCGCGAACGTGTTCTACGAGCCCCTCCTGTTCGGGGCGAAGAAGGCGGCCGAGGACTTCAACATCGACCTCACCATTCAATGTGCCGATGGCGACCTCGAGTCCCACAACGATCTCATCGAGACCGGGATCGCCAGCGGGGTCGACGGAATCGGTTCCGGATACGTTTAACGACGCGATCCAAAAGGCCCGGGACGCCGGTATCACGGTGATCGCCGCCAGCATCGACGACCCAACGACCGCACGCCAAGCCTTCTTTGGCCAGAACTTCGTCGATTCGGGCTACATCATCGGCCGGCGCATGGTGAAAGATCACGGCCTCGGAGCCGACGATTTTTGTGTCTGCCCGGTTGAGTTTCCCGAATTGACCTACGCCGTCGATCGATATGCCGGCGTGAAGCGGGCACTCGATGAGGCCGGCGTTGCATCGGAGATGATCGGGGTAACGGGGGTGGTCGAGGACTCTTTGAACGTCGTCACCGAGTACTTGATCGGTCACCCCGACACGACTGCATCATCGGCCTGGGTAACACGCCGACGTCGGTCTTGCCGCAAGCGGCGGAAGATGCCGGCATGGAAGGGCTCCCCAACGGCGGCTTCGACGTCAACCCGCGGATCATGGAGAATATCAACGCGGGGTTGACGATGGCTACCATGGACCAACAGCCGTTCCTCCAGGGTTACCTTCCGGTCATGTTCGTTGCTCTCAACCAGCGCTACGGAATCCAGCCGAGCGATCTCAATACCGGCGTCGGTATCGTCGACAAGACGAACGCCGACCTGGCGACGGCCTATGCGGGAACCTATCGGTAGCCGTCGAGATAGAAGCTGAGTTGACCTCCAGGGCGCGGCCCTCGCCAGGGTCGCGCCCCATTTTTTCACCGCGTAGAAACTAAGGAGACGCAGGCGATGACCGCAGTAGTGGCGCCGCGCGATCCGCGCCACGGGGCCTTGGAGCGCTTCCGGCGCTATCCGGCGGCGAGCATCGTCCTCGTCTGCGGAACGCTACTTCTGGTCTGCGTCCTCACCAGCTTTTTCGCTGAGAACTTTCCCTTCTTGGTCGACGACAATCTGGCGGTGCTGTCGCAGAAGACCCCGCGCCTGATGATCCTTGCCATCGGCATCGGGCTGCTGATGATCTCTGGCGAGTTCGACCTTTCCGTGGGTGGGGTGTTCGTGTTGGCGCCCTATGTGATGGGGATCACGCTGCATGACGGCGAATGGCCGCTGTGGGTGGCGTTCTTGCTCGCGGTCGCGAGCGGGGTCGTCGTCGGCACCATCAACGGCCTCATCACCACGCGGCTCCGGGTGCCCTCGTTCATCGCCACGCTGGGCATGATGTTCTTCCTACGCGGTGTGGTTCGATTCGCCGCCGGCTCGGGCCGGGGCCCCACGATCAAGAAGCAGGAGCTGTTTCCTGGTGAGACCTTCGAGGCCGCCCTCACCGGGCAGGTCGTGGGCCCGCTGCACGCGCAGCTGCTGTGGGTCATCGGCATTGCCGTTCTCGCATACCTGCTCCTGATCCGGCATCGCGCCGGTAATCACTTCTTTGCCGTCGGCGGCAACCGCGAAGCGGCGGTCTCGGTGGGCATCGATGTGAGCCGGACGAAGATGGTCGCATTCATCCTGTGCTCGTGCCTCGCCGCCGTCGCCGGCATCTTCAGCGCCACCCGCCTCAACGGCGCCATTCCCGAGACGATGCTGGTCGGGCTCGAGCTGCAGGCGATCGCCGCCTGCGTGATCGGCGGCGTGTTCCTGTTCGGCGGCCGCGGCACGGTGGTGGGGATGGTGCTGGGCGCCGCGCTCATCGTCACCGTCGACGACATCCTGGCGTTGTCGCGAGCGCCCGGCGAATACTTTAAGTTCTTCATTGGCGCGGTGATCGTCGTTGCTACCGTACTGAACACCTTCATCGCCCGGCGCGTGAGCCGGTAGCCCAGGAACCGGACGATGACCGCCTCCGGAACCGAAACGGCCGCCGGCGCGCGCTACGCCGGTGCGGGGCTGTGGGAGCGGCTGCGCCGCCACCCGGCCGGCAATGTCGTCATCGTGTTCTCGGTATTCCTGCTCGCCTGCATCATCGTCAGCCTCAGCTTTCCCGATGATTTCCGGTTCCTCGCCACCCCCAACCTGCGGGTCGTCATGCGGGCCATCGCGCCGATCGGCATCATGGCGCTAGGCGTCGGGATTCTCATGATCGCCGGTGAATTCGATCTCTCGATCGCAGGTACCTTCACGCTGGCGCCTTACATGTTGGTGCTCACCTGGGGTGCGGGCGTGCCCGAGGCGATCGCCATCTGGGCCGCGCTTGGCACCGCCGTGCTCGTCGGGCTGGCCAACGGCGCGATCACCCTCGGCTTCGGCATCCCCTCGTTCATCACTACGCTCGGGACACTGTTCATGATCCGCTCGGGCTCGCGCGTCATCACGGACATGAAGCCGCTGAGTTTCTTGGCCGGCTCCGATTCCTTCATCGCCACCTTCGCGGGCAAGATCGGCATCATTCCGGTGCAGTTCCTGTGGTTTCTGGCTTTCGCGGTTTTCGCCCACCTGCTGCTCACGCGCCACCGGCTGGGCAACCACTTCTTCGCCGTCGGCGGCAACCGCGAGGCTGCCGCCGCCACCGGCATCAACGTGGCGCGGACCAAGATGATCGCCTTCGTCATCTGTGCGGTTTGCGCCGCGCTGGCCGGCATCGTGAGCGTCGCGCGCCAGAAGGAGGCGACCGTCGAGCCCCAGCTCTTCCTCGAGCTGGATGCGATCGCCATCGTCGTCATCGGAGGGGTCCTCATCACCGGCGGCCGGGGGGCGATCCTGGGCATCGTCCTCGGCGCCGGCCTTTTACCTCGATATGTTTGTCGGCGCGGTGATCGTGGTCGCCGTCGTCCTCAACATGTGGACCGCCAAGCGCTACTGATCCGGCCCGGCGAGTTCAAGCTCGCCGAGGTCGAGACCAGCCTCGTTTGCCTTGGCGACCAACGCCGCAGCCGCATCCCCGCCGAATGGCGTCAGCGGCGGGCGGACGATGCTCCACTCGGCATCGCCCGTTGCATCGGCGATCAGCGCCTTGAGGGCGGGCACCATGGGGTGGCCCTCAATGGCCTCGCGCACGCGGGTGACGGCCTGGTGAAGGTCCTCGGCATCCCTGCCGGGGTAGCGATCGATCAGCCGCCGGATCGGGCCGACGTTGACGTTGGCGGTCGCGCTGATGCATCCCGCCGCACCGTGACCGAGCGCCTCGAACAACAGCTTCTCCGAGCCCGGGAAGACCGAGAAGCCGGGGAAGCGCTGCAGCAATGCGATGGTGTTCGCGACGTCGCCCGAGCTGTCCTTGAGGCCGACCACGGTCTTGGGATAGGCCGTGACCAGCCGCTCCACCAGGTCTGATGTGACCGGCACGCCGCTCATCGCCGGGAAGTGATAGAAGTAGATTCGCAAGGCCGGTTCGCCGACCCGCTCGATGACCTCGGCGAAGGAGGCGAACAGCCCGTCCGTCCCGACGCCCTTGTAGTAGAACGGCGGCAGCATCAGCACCCCGCGGCACCCCAGGCGAACCGCGTGCCGCGTCAGCTCGACGCTGTCGGGCAACGCGCACAGGCCGGTCCCCGGCATGAGCCGGTCCGCCGGCACTCCCGATTCGACCAGCGATTCGAGAAGCGATCGGCGCTCGCCGAGCGACAGCGAGTTGGCCTCGCTGGTGGTGCCGAACACCGCGAGGCCGTTCGCACCTTGCCCCAGCAGCCACCGGCAGTGGCGGCTGAGCTTTGCCGCATCGGGTACAAGATCGTGGTCGAACGGCGTCAGCGCCGGCACCAGAACACCCGAAAGCCTCTCCATTTCGCCTCCCCACCGTCAGCCCTTCTCGATGGTGCCATTGTGGCCAACGGGCGTCCTTTTGGCTCACTTTATTTTGTCTCGCCGTATCTCCCTGATGACCTCAAACGTCTTTCTCCTAGACGCTCATTATTCGTGCGAGGGCACTATGAAACGGTTGGATCAAAGAGTGGCGGTCGTCACGGGCGGTAGTCGGGGGCTGGGCAAGGGCATCGTGAGCGAACTGGCGGCCGAGGGCGCTCAAGTTTGGGCAGTGGCCAGGAACGGGGAGAATCTGGCGAAACTAAGGGCGAAAATCGGCGGGGTCCAAACGTTGGAGATCGATGTCTCCGAGCCGGGCGCGGCCTCCCAAGTCTTTGGCTCCGTGACACCCGATATTCTGGTTTTGAATGCAGGTGCCGCACCCCATATGGCCCCCGTTCAGGAGCAAACCTGGGAACAGTTCGGGTTGCCTTGGGCCACCGATGTTAGATCCACGTTCGATTTTGGCAACGCCGCACTGCTGGCTCCATTGTCCTCCGGAAGTCAGGTCGTTACCATTAGCAGCGGTGCGGCGATCGGGGGGTCGTTCTTGTCCGGGGGTTACGCCGGCGCGAAACGCATGCAGTGGTTCTTATCCGAGTATTTCCAGAAAGAATCCGAAGCGCTGAATCTGGATATTCGGTTTACCGCGTTGTTACCCAAGCAAATTATTGGGACAACCGAGTTGGGTCACAAAGCCTCCACCGGCTACGCGACCCGGCAGGGGATCACCAAAGAGAAGTTTCTCGAACGCTTTGGCACCCCGCTGACGCCGAACGCAGTTGGAAGCGGCGTGGTCTCGTTCTTGTTGGATGAACCGTACAAAGAAGGCATCGGCTTTGCCATCACCGGCACCGGAATCGAGAAACTGAATTGATCGCCCAGTCTCCCCACCCACCGATTCTGGCGGAGGCCCTTGAAGAATTCAATCAATTGACGGAGGGCATCCGGCCCAACCTTCACCGATACTGTGCGCGGATGACCGGCTCCGTCGTCGATGCGGAGGATGTGGTCCAGGACGCGCTGGCCAAAGCCTACTACTTGTTGCCGACGACAGAGGTCTCCAACCTTCAGGGATGGCTGTTTCGAATTGTCCACAATAAGGCGATCGATCACCTTCGCAAGAGCAGGAGCAACCCGACAGAACCCTTGGAAGAACACCCGCTCCAGGCCGAACTGGCCCCACCCCTGGAGAACCAAGAGTTGGCAACCCTCGCCTTCTCCATCTACCTTCAACTTACGCCGATGCAGCGCAGCTGCGTGATCTTGAAAGACGTCATCGGCTACTCTCTGGTGGAGATCTCCGAAATGCTCGAGGTAAGCGTTGGCGCCATCAAGGCGGCCTTGCATCGAGGACGGGTGAATCTACGAAGGCTCTCAAAATCTGTCGAAGCCGGAGTACCGCTTCGGCTGGAAGAACCCGAAGCCAGCCTGTTGTCGAAATATGTCGAGCGTTTCAATGCGCGCGATTTTGATGCGGTCCGCGCCATGTTGGGCGACGATGTTCGCCTGGACCTGGTGGCACGGACCAAGGCCCGAGGCGTGCTCGAAGTGGGCCAGTATTTCCGCAACTACAGCAAGCAAGAGGACTGGCACTTGTCGCTGGGGTTTGTTGAGGCCCGACCGGCGGTTCTGGTTACCGACCCACGGGAAACAGCGTCAGTGATTTACTACGTGCTCCTCAAATGGGACGGCGGAAAGATATCTCTCATTCGGGACTATCGCTACGCCCGCTATGTGATGGGTGACGCCGCGATCGCGACGGCAAACGCGTGAAAGTCAGGCCGCACGGAGACGCGCTATCGCATCAGGTCTCTTCGCCCGCGCCCTTGGCCAGCCGCACGAAGGCCTTGAACTTCTGCCAGATCTCCTTGCCCAGCAGCACGATGCCAAGCGCGAACGCGCTCTCCGCGGCGATCACCAGGGCTGCGATCGCCGCCGCCAAGCGTCCCGCCGAGAGCCCGAGGAAGGGCAGTACCACGACGCCAATCCAGCCCACCGCACACAGGGCGATGAGGCCGATCCCGGCGGCCCGCCGGATCCGGTGCAGCGTCCGGCGCCGGTCCGACGCGCTTTCGTTGCTCGCGATGCTCATCCGGCGCCGTCGATGGCGAGCGAGGACAGCCGATATTCGCCGCTGCGGGTGATCAGCGAGACGCCGTCGAAGGGATCGCGGAAGGACCGGTCCGTCACCTCGAGCTGGGCCACGCCGTCGAAGCGGACAACCATGCGTCCGGCGGGGGCGCGCGTCCACTGCACCACGTGGCCGGCCCCGTCGGCGAGGGAGAGCGGTCCTCGGGCCTCGGCGATCACGGTGCGGGCACCGCGGGTGTAGCGCAGAAGCGAGATGCCGCGGTCGGGCATCAGGACCAGGCGATAACCCGCCTGGCGCCGGGGGCCCTGAAAGACCACGAACTCAAAGTCCCCGGCGTACGATCACGATCCGCCAGCAATCTCGGCGGTCAGCGAGAACGCGTTGGTGATCGATCGTCGGAGCGCGATCTCGGCCGCGCGCTCGCGCGGCGAGGTCTCGATGCGCTCGCCCTCGGCCGGCTCGTCCCCGAGGCTCTTGGCCAAGAGATCGGCGAGCAGACCGACGGCGAGGTCCTTGGCCGAGCCGTCCCCGCCTTGGTCCTGGGTCGCGGCTTCGGCGCCGGCCCGGCTCAACAATCCGCGGCGTCGATCCACCGCGCACTACCGCTCACGACTCGCCACGCCGGGTCTCGGGTGTAATCGCCGTCGCGGAAGTCATCGAAAAGGATGCGCGCGTGCCAGGGGTTGTCGAAACGGTCGGCAAGGTCACGCAGGTCGCGCAGGAACAGGGGATCGGCCGCGCGACCCCGGTCTGCCTCGTTGATCAGCGCGCGCAACGCCTCCACCAGTTCCTGAGTGTCCCCCTGGCCCGCATCGAAGGCGCCGTAGCGTGACGATTGCGCTAGGGCTGCGCCCGCCATGAGAACGCAGAGCCCGATCGCCGCTACCGTGAGCCTCAACATCTCCCTCACCCCATGATTCGTTTCGCCTGGGGAGTCTATGTGCCGAGGCCGGCGTTCCGCAATACCGGGCCGACCTAGGGGTCCGCCTCGAGGGTGACACGAATCGCGCGCGCCCGTGCTTGGACGCGATCGGCCTCGCCCACGCGGCCGGTCGCACGCAACATCGCCGCGTGTCCTTCCAGCGTCGCCGCCAAGTCCGGACCTTCCTCTCCCTGCACCTCCTCCCACGCCGCGACCGCCCGCACGTAGAATTGCTCGGCGTCGGCGAACCGATCCTGGTCGGCGTAAAGCCGGGCGATGGTGCCGAGGGTCATCGCGACGAACGGATGGTCCTCGCCCAGCGTCTCCTCTCCGATCGCCAGCGTCTCCTTGTACAGCGGCTCGGCCAGGTCGTAGCGTCGCTGCGCATGATAGAGCGCGGCCAGCTTGTCGAGGCTGAGGGCGACCGCGGGATTCTCCGGTCCGTAGGAGGCCCGGCGAATCTCCAGCGCTTGCAGGTGTAGCATCTCGGCCTCGGCGTAGCGCTCTTGGGCGCGGTAGACCTCGGCCAGGTTGTGGGCGCTGATGGCGATCTGCACGTCTTGGGGGGTCAGCCGCGACCTCAGGATATCGAGCGCCCGGCGGTGCAGCGGCTCGGCCGCTTCATAGGCCCCGGCCGCGCGATGGAGTTCGGCCAGGTTGTTGAGCAACATCGCCGTGGTCACGTCCTCGGCGCCGAATTCGTCCTCGCCGATCGCCAGGGCCTGCTCGGCGAAGGGCAGCGCCTCGGCGAACCGCCCCTCGGCGAAGAACGCCTTGGACCGGTCATAGGCCTCCAACAGCGCGTCCGACTGCGCCGCCGCGCCGCCCGCCGACGCGAGCGCACCGAGGAGCGCGAGCGCCGCGATCGTAATCCGGTCCATGGCCAAGACTAACATGGCGCCAGGCGCGCGAACCGTCCGCTAACGGCATCTTTACCGTGTGGCTGCAGCATGGGGGGATGGGTGGACATGAGCAATCGCTCCGGGCGATCGATGCCGCGGCGCATCGCCTGTGGGAGCTCGGGCGCAACGCGATCGTCGGCTGGCGCCCCCAGCGCCACGGCATCGCGCTCGTGGTGGTTCGCGATTACGTGCTCTTGGAGCGCGCGGACTCGCATCCGCGGCTGGTGCACGGGCGGCGCCGAATGGGCGAGCGGACCTTCGCCGAGGTCGCCGCGCGCCTCGGCGTGGCGCCACAGATGGTCCCGCTCCCGCCGCCCGACGAGGGCGGCGCGGGCGAGCTACCGTGGTCCGATGTGGAGAGCGTCGTCGCCCGCTACGCCATCTCCCAGACCCGGCACAGGGCCGTGATCCTGCTCGACATCGTGGGCTTCTCGCTGGTCACACCGCGCGAGCAGATGGCGCAGATCAACTCGCTGGAGAACTCGATCAATATCGCCCGCGCGCGGATGCAGGAAAGGGGCGCCGGCCTGGATCTCGCGCGCTCCTCGACGGGCGATGGCTGCTACGTCTGGAATCGGCGCAAGGGCCTGCAATCGGACCTCGATCTCTGCTCGCTGTTGATGTTGGTGCTGGCCGACAACGCCATCGCCCAGACCAAGGGTAAGCCAAATCCGGTCCCTCGCCTGCGTGCCTCCTTCACGATCGGCAGCCACTGGTCTTTTCGCCAGGTCGAGGGCGCCAACGGCCTCGGCGCCGACTACATCGTCGGCGATGCCACCATTACCCTCGCGCGACTACTAGAGAAGGCGTTGCCTGGCCAGATTTTGATCGGCGAGTTCGCCCGACCGGGCGGCGGCGAGGGCGCCACGGCTGTCGACACGATGACTTTTATCGACCGCTCCCAACACCTGCTCGACCGCTTCCTCGGCATTGAGCTCTCGGGCGAACGCGTCAGCGACATCCGCTGCTACCTGACGGGGCCGCCCGCCGGCGACGGGCGCTTCGAAATCGCCCGCCACCGCATCGTCGACAAGCATGGTCTGCCCCACAGCGCGTTCAACGCCAAGATCAACATTCACCGTGGCGGCGGCGGCCCCATCTTCCTGGGCGTCCAGGCCTCCGCCCTTGCTGCCTTCGCCTCGATCACCGTGGTCAGGGCGCCCGCGCAGCCCCCTCTTGACCCTCGCGGCGCCGCCCGCGCGCCTCGCCTCGCCGCTCCCGCGTAAGGGCTTGCGGCGCCGCTCCGGAAACCGCCGCCCCGTCGTCACTGGCGGTGGGCTCGCGGGGTCACTAGAATGCCGGGGAATGCCGAGTGGAGGGAGCGGATGGACGCGGGCCAGGAGTATTTGCTGGAATTGCGGGGCGTCGACAAGAGCTACGGCGACGTCCAGGTGCTGAAGGGGGTCCGGCTGGGTCTGGCGGACGGCGAGTTCGTTACGATCCTCGGCCCCTCGGGCTCGGGCAAGACCACGATCCTGCGTATGATCGGCGGCTTCACCGATCCCTCCGGCGGCGAGATTCTTTTCGAGGGACGCGACATCGTTGGCGTCCCGATCTTCCGCCGCCCGTTCAACACCGTTTTCCAGGACTACGCCCTGTTTCCCCACATGACGGTGGCGCAGAACGTGGCCTACGGCCTCAAGGTCCAGGGCGTTCCCAGGGACGAACTCAAGCGGCGCGTGAACGAGGCGCTGAACACGGTCTCTCTGGTCGGCTTCGAGCAGCGCTATCCCAACCAGCTCTCGGGCGGCCAGCGCCAGCGTGTGGCGCTGTGCCGGGCGCTGGTGTGCGCGCCGCGCATCCTTTTGCTTGACGAGCCGTTGGGCGCGCTGGACGCCGAGTTCCGCCGCCAGATGCAGATGTTCCTGAAACGCCTCCAGAAGGAGATCAAGACCACCTTCCTGTTCGTCACCCACGACCAGGAGGAAGCGATCACGATCTCCGATCGCATCTGCGTGATGAGCGAGGGCCTGATCGAGCAGGTCGGCGCGCCCACCGAGCTCTACTACCGGCCGCATACCGAATTCGTCGCCGCATTCTTCGGCGACAACAACCTGATCGCCGGCCGTCTCGGGTCGGGCGATGGTACCGAGCGCGCGGTCGAGACCGACTTCGGCCCGATTCGTTGCGGGCTCGAGGGGCTGCCCGAGGCCGCCGCCGCCGAGGCCGGGCGCGCGGTGAAACTCGCGGTGCGGCCCGAGACCATCCGCATTGGCGATGAAGGACTTGCCGCCGACAACCGCATGGCGGTGAGTATCGAGGAGGTGAACTTCGTCGGCCCGACCAGCCACGTTGTGGTGCGCGCCACCGCACATCCTGAGCAGAGCCTGGTCATCAAGCAGCCGAGCGAGGCCACCGGCACCACGCTCGAGCCCGGCGCCGCCGCCCACATCGGCTGGAACGCGGCCGAGTGCAGTGTCGTCTTGGTCTGACGACGTCGCGCTGCCGCTAGCTGCCGCTGCCTCGCGGTGCCACCAGGCTGCGTATTGCGGCACCTAGGGCCTCCGCGCTGATCGGCTTGTGTAGCGTGGCGAATCCGGTCTTCGTCTCATCACCGATCGAAGTGTCACCGGTCAGTATGATCCCCGGCACCTCGGCGTTCACTTGGGAGCGGACTCCCTTGATCGCTCGCGGTCCGGTTTCTCCGTCCGGGAGGCGGTAATCGGCGATAATCAGATCGGGTTTCGATCCGACCGCTGATACCTTGACACGCGCCTCGTCGAACGAAGCGGCGGCCAAAACATGGTGCCCCATCGATTCCAGGAGCCATTTCAGCGCGCCCAGCACGTCGGCGTCGTCATCGATGACGAGAATGGTTATGCAGAACGCCGCAGCGTCGGCCGGTATTGCGGTCTCCACGGCGGTCTCGGCGCGCGATGTCTCCGGCGCGAGCGGAACCACGACCGCGAACATCGAGCCCTTGTTGGGCACCGACCTCAGCTCGATCGGGTGCCCCAGCATCGTGGCAACGCGTTTGACGATGGCGAGACCCAGCCCCAGGCCCTGCCTGCGGTCGCGCGCCACATTTCCAACCTGGTAGAACTCCTCGAAAACGGCTTCGCGATGGTCTTCGGCGATCCCAATCCCGGTATCCCAGTCCAGCGCGACGGCACCCGAGGAGCACCCTTCCGTCGCTGTGGCGCTCGGCGTTGGACACGAAGTTGGCGACGATCCGGCGCAACAGCCGGGGATCGCTGTGGACCGTGGCGGTGCAGGGAACTACGCGCACTTCCCGCGCCCTCGCCGCCAGCCCCGGGCGTGATTCGTAGCGCCGCAAGATGTCGCTGATCGGGAAGGTCTCCGGCTTCGGCGTAACGTGGCCGGCGTCGAGCTGGGAGATGTCGAGCAAGGCATCGAGGATCCCGCTCATTCCCTCCAACGCCCCGTGCATCTCGCCCGCGATGGGGCGGCCTGCTGCTCGGGATCACCCGCCTTCCTCAGCGCCGCGAGCAAGAAACGCAGCGCCTGCACGGGCTGGCGAAGATCGTGGCTGGCCGCCGCGAGAAACGTCGATTTCGCACGGTTCGCACGGTCTGCCTCCTCCTTGGCTTCGCGGGTCGCCTCGGCGGCGCGCTTGCGCTCGGTGATGTCGACGACGACCGAGAGGAAGTGATCGTCCCCTTCCTCGGCCACGGCCGAGATCACGACGTCCATGATCTCACCGTTCTTCTTGACCAACTGGCGCGGCAGGTCCCTGGTGACACCGACCTGCTCCAGGCGCGGCAACGATTCGTCCAACGCCATCCGACGCGATTCTTCGGTTACGAAGTCCAGGATGTGTCTGCCGATGACCTCGTCCCGGGTGTAGCCCAGCACCGTGAGCCAGTCGTCGCTGACGCCGACCACGCGCCAATCCCGGTCGAACGACAGAAGCATGGCGGGCGTCAGGTTGTAGAGACCGTGGAGCCGCCGTTCGCTTTCTTCGAGCGCCGCCTTCAGCGCCTCCATTTCTCCGTCGTCACCTTCACCCCTCGCGCGAGGGGCGGGGGTTTCCGCCTCCGAGCGTGGCCGGGCGTGGGCGCCATCCGCTCGCTCTCCGCTCACTTCGCGCCCTCGTGGGTGATGTCCTCGATCGCGGCGCCGCTACCGCTGATCGAACTCCGGCATTCCCTTGGGGCTTCCCGCGGCGCCTGCAAGCAAGTACGCGGCACGACCGGCACACACCCGTTCGTGAACGGCCAGCGCCTCCGGTGCCATGTCGTGTGCCGGCGCCGGTGGATGCTCGAAATGCCCGAGGCGGTCGGTGCCGCGCACTACCGTCGCCCAGTCCGTCGCCGAGAGGGTCTGCCGCACATCAGGCGCCATGTAGCGGATCGCGAACCCGATGCGCCGGTCCGCCGAGCGGTTGGGCGCGGAATCATGGGCGATCATGACGTCGTGTACCGACATTTCGCCGGGCTCGAGCAGCAGTTCTACCGCCTGCGCTTCGTCCAGCGACTCGGCGATGACCTGGCCGCGCGAAAGAATGTTTTCTTCGGCGAAGGTATCGGTGTGGGTCATGATCTCGCCGCGGTGCGAGCCCGGCATCATGCGCATCACGCCGTTCTCTCTGGTGCTTGGCGTGATTGCGATCCACGCGGTCAACACTTTGGGCGGCGACAGCCCCCAATAACGCGCGTCCTGATGCCAGCTCACGTAGTCGGGCGCGCCGGCGCCCTTCAGGAAGAACGAGGCCTCCCAGCACAGGACGTCGGGCCCGAGAATCCCGGCCACCACGTCGAGGATGGCTTCGTTTCGGACCAGCGCCGCCGCCCACCCGAAAACGAGGTGCGGCTGCGAGCGAAGGGCGCCCAGGACCCCGCCCTGGGCCCGCTCGATGTCCTCGACGCGCTCGCGAATGTCGGCCGCCTCGGCGGCCGAAATCGCCCGGAACGGAAACAGGTAGCCCTCGCTCGCGAAACGTGCGGCGGCCGCGCCATCCAACATGGCCGAGACCCTTTCCTTCGACTTGGCGAGGGCCGTAGACTAGCACGTCGCCGTTTCCCGCGGCATCGGTCAGGAAACCGAGGTGACGGTGGAGCTCAACCCCGACTTTTCTCAGCGCGTGGTCATGCGTACGGCGTCCATGGACTGGCAGCCGAGCCCGAGCCCGCAGGTCTTGCGCAAGCGGCTCGATCTCGTCGGCCCCGCCGAGAGCGGCCGCGTGACCTCCATCGTCCGATACCGGCCCGAGAGCGCCTTCCCCCCGCATGACCACCCCGGCGGCGAGGAGATCCTCGTACTGGACGGGACGTTCTGCGACGAACACGGCGCCTACCCCGCCGGCACGTACCTATTGAACCCCGAAGGATTCCGTCACGCCCCATTCTCGAAGGAAGGCTGCGACTTGTTCGTCAAGTTGCGGCAGTACGGTGGCGCCGTTCACGTCAACGTGGATACCGCCGCCGCCTCGTGGGAGCGGGGTCCGCATCCGGGGCTCGAGCGCCTGCCCCTCTATGCCGATCCGCGCGGCGCAGAAGAGATCCGCCTGAGCCGTATGGCCGCCGACACGCGCCTGCCCGAGCATGAGCACGATGACGGCGAGGAGATTCTGGTCCTGAAAGGCGACCTTGAGGACGGGCTGGACCGCTATGGCGAGGGTGACTGGGTCCGCTTTCCCGACGGCTCGCGCCACCGGCCCTCGAGCCGCCGGGGCTGCTTGCTGTACGTCAAACGCGGCCACCTGCCCGCGCGATCGAAGGCCACGCCAACCCCCTCGTGACGGCGCGGTTTGCCCTTCGCGGTTGCCGCGAGCGGTGTCTCCGACAATAATGCAGCGCCGCGCGGGAAGCGGCGAAACTGACAGCCCCAATGGACATTGAGGCCCACACTCCGGTGAAGCAGGCGCAGCACAGCGTGTTCGTGCGGGCGGCGCGCCAGGGACTCTTCGAGGTCACTGCCCAAATCGCCGACTGGCTTGCGGGGCAAGCGGTATACGAGGGGTTGCTGACGGTGTTCATCCGCCACACCTCCGCCTCGATCCTGATTCAGGAGAACGTCGATGCGGATGTCGAGCGCGACCTCGAGACCTTCTTCGATCGCATCGCGCCCGAGGAGCTAAGCCTCTACCGCCACGTCGCCGAGGGCGCCGACGACATGCCCGCCCACATCAAGGGCGCGCTCACCCAAACCCACCTCGCCATCCCGGTGCGCGAGGGCCGTATGGTGCTCGGTACCTACCAGGGCATCTAACTCTTCGAGCACCGCCGTACTCCCCGCCGCCGCAAACTCGCGCTCCATCTCCTAGCCTCCTAGGCCCCTCCCGTGGCCCCAGAGCGCGAAGCACGTAGGCTGGCGGCCATTCTATGCGCCGATGTCGCCGGCTACAGCCGGCTGATGGGCGCCGATGAATCAGGCACGCTCGCCCAGCTCAAGGCCGCCCGCAAAGAACTGATCAATCCCAAGGTCGCCGGCGATGGATTGCTCGTCGAGTTCGCTCAGTCGTCGATGCCGTGATCAAGCCCAAGCCCGCGCTCGCGAGCTCGTCGAGCATGCGCTCGACCTCGATCCTTCGCTCCCCGGCGCCCACGCCGCATTGAGCGCCATCTATCTCCTCGAGAGAGCTCACGACAAGGCGCTGGCCGAGGCCAAGCATTGCCTCGCGCTCGAGCCCAGCAACGCTGATGACTGCGCGAACCTCGCGGGCGTACTCGTCTGGGTGGCGCAGCCCGAGGAGGCGTTGGCGCTGATAGACAAGGCGATGGCCCTGAACCCGCGCTATCCCGAGGCCTACGCCTTTGTGAAGGGTCACGCCCTCTTCATGATGCGCCGCTATGAGGGCGCGGCCTCGGCCTTCCGGGAGGGTGTCGAGCTCAACCCCGAGTTCTCGCCCAACCGCAACTTCCTCGCGGCGGCATACTTCTACATGGGTGAGGCTGACAAGGCGCGGTCCGAACTACAGGCGCTCACGACAACCCACCCCGAGCTAGCGGAGATGGACGAGGCCACGGTGCTGAGATCGCTCCCTTACGCCCGCCCGGAAGATACCGAGCACTTCCTGAGCGCCCTCGGAAAACTCGTTCCGCCCGATTCACCCCCGACCGGCTAGGCCGCGGATCAGCCCCGCCACTTGATCGAGCAGCCCATGCTGGCGGTCTGATCGGTCGGTCCGGGTCGGCCTTCGCCCACGCCGCTCATCGCCTCCGCTAACTCGCGGCGGGCGGCGCTTCGGTGCGGCCTTCGTCGAGCCGGCCGCGGTACTGCAAGCCATCCGCGGCGTCGAATCCGAAATAATCAGGCGTGCACACCGCGTCGTAGGCGCGGGCGGTCTCCTGGGTGCGGTCGATGACGTAGGGAAAAGTGAAGGCATGCTCGGCGGCGAATTCCTTCATCCGCTCGAAGGAATCGCTGGGGTGCGTATCGGCGTCATTGGGCATGATGGCGATGGCGCCGACGCCCTGGGCGCGCAGCGCGTTCATGTCGCGAACGATGCGGCCGATCGCCCCCTTGACGTAGGGGCAGTGGTTGCAGATGAACATCACCACGGTGCCGTTTTCGCCGCGCACGTCGGCCAGGGAATAGGACTTGCCATCGGTCCCTTCCAACGCGAAATCCACCGCCTTCCACCCGAAATCGCAAATATGCGTCTTGGTTAGCGCCATCATCGCCCTCCGTTCTCCGGTACCGTTAGGTCCTTGGCCAGCGCGCGCTCGCGTTCGGACGAGATCGCGGCGCTGGCGTACGCCTCCTGGCGCTCGACGCTCCAATAGCGTAGGTCCTCCAGCGCGATCGGCCGGGCGCTGACCGCGCAACGGACAAAGCCGCCGGGGCGGATCACCGTGAAGGTCGAACCGCTGAAGTGGAGCCGCGCCTCACCATCGTCGCTTTCGCCGTACATCGTCGTCGGCCGTCCTAGAACATTTCCTGCTGATCGTCCTTGTCTCGGGTCCTAGACGCGCGCCTCGTCCGGCGCCACGGCGCACCCCGCGCGGTAGCTTCAGCAAAGCCGTCGCGGAACTCGATACGCAGGCCCAGGCCGGGCCGCACGCCATCGACCCCGCCCACCAGATTTTCTCGATCATCGCGCACCACGGCGTAGCCGCGGCGCAGAACCTGATGGTAGCTGTAACTCTCCAACAATTTCGACTGCGCGCGCAACCACGAATCGGTGTCGCGCATGCTACGCTCGACAGCGGCGCCCAGCCTTCGCGCCAGCTCGGCTTGCCCGCGGCGGTGGCCGGCCACCTCGCGGGCGATCAGTCCGGGGCGGAGGATCGCGGCGGCTTCACGCAGCCACGCGCGGCGCGCTTGCACCGCCGAGCCAAGCGCGCGCCGCAGCCGTTCCGACACCTCGTTGAGCCGCTCGGCCGCCATCCGCAATACCTCGCGCGGGTCACGCAGACCGCGCCGTGCCGCGTGCATCCCCTCGTGGTGGGCCGCCATCCGCCGGCCCATGGTGGCGTGCAGCCGGCGCCCGGCCTCGCCGATCATCGCCGCGAGCTCGGCCCGCACCGGCACCGCCATCTCGGCAGCGGCACTGGGCGTCGGCGCCCGAACATCAGCCACCAGGTCGATGAGCGTGGTATCGCTCTCGTGGCCGATCGCGGCGATCAACGGGATCTCGCTAACCGCCGCGGCACGCACCACGGCCTCCTCGTTGAACGCCCACAGGTCCTCGATCGAGCCGCCGCCGCGGGCCACGATCAGCACCTCGGGCCGCGGCGGCCGGCCACCGACCTCGAGACGGTTGAAACCGGCGATCGCATCGGCCACCTCCGCCGCCGCGCCCTCGCCCTGGACGCGCACCGGCCACAGCAACACGCGGCGGGGAAAGCGGTCGCGCAGGCGATGGCGGATGTCGCGGATGACCGCCCCGGACTCCGAGGTGACGACGCCAATCACCTCGGGCAGGAACGGCAGCGCCCGCTTGCGCTCGGCCGCGAACAAACCCTCGGCGGCGAGCGCCTTGCGCCGGGTCTCCAGCAGCGCCATCCACGCCCCGATCCCGGCCGGCTCCAGCGTCTCGATCACGAGCTGGTACTTCGAGCGACCGGCGTAAGTGGTGAGCCGCCCGCGACACACCACCTCGAGTCCGTCCTCGGGCGAGAAGCCGAGCCGCGCCGCGGCGCTTCGCCAGCACACCGCGTCGAGCACCGCGTCGGCGTCCTTGAGGCTCATGTAGAGGTGTCCCGAAGCCGCGGCGTGCAGCCCCGAGACCTCGCCGCGCACGCGCACCGCTCCGAATCGGTCCTCGATCGTCCGCTTGAGCGCACCCGAGATCTCGCCCACGGTGTAGACGGGAAGGTTGTCGGCGGGTGCCGGCGCCAGCAGGCTGGGCTCGATCGTTTCTCCCATCGCAAGGGCCATGATACAAGAGGCGCCGGCGGCCCGGAACCGCGAAGCACAGGGAGGGTCGAGTTGCGTGTGCTCATCGTAGGCTCGGGCGGGCGCGAGCACGCGCTGGCCTGGGCAATCGCCGCCTCGCCGCTGGTCGATGCCGTCTTCTGTGCGCCCGGAAACGGCGGTATCGCGGGCTCCGCCACCTGTGTCGACATCGCGGTCATGGACTTCGACGGGATCGAGGGGCTGTGCCGCTCCGAAAGCATCGACTTTGCCGTCGTCGGGCCCGAGGCGCCGCTCGCCGCGGGCCTGGTGGACCGCTTGGAGGCCGCCGGAATCAAAGCCTTGGGCCCGACCGCGGCGGCGGCGCGGCTCGAGGGCTCCAAGGGCTTCACCAAGGACCTCTGCGCCCGCCATGGCATCCCGACCGCCGCCTATCGCCGCTTCACCGAGGCGGCGCCAGCGCACGCCTACATCGCCGCACAGGGCGCCCCCATCGTCGTCAAGGCCGACGGGCTCGCGGCCGGCAAGGGCGTGATCCTCGCCGCCACCGAGGCGGAGGCCAGTGCGGCCACGGATGCGATCCTGGGGGGACGCTTCGGCGAGGCCGGCAACGAGGTCGTCGTCGAGGCGCATCTCAGCGGCGAGGAGGCGAGCCTGATGGTGCTCTCGGATGGCCGCAACGTCCTCCCGCTTGCCGCCGCGCAGGACCACAAGGCGGTGGGCGAGGGCGACACCGGACCCAACACCGGCGGCATGGGCGCCTACTCGCCGGCGCCGGTGTTGAGCGAGGCCCCGCAAGCCACCGTCATGGAACGCATCATCCGCCCCACCGTGAACGCGATGGCCGAGGCGGGAAGCCCGTTCAAGGGCGTGCTCTATGCGGGGCTGATGCTAACCGAGGCCGGTCCGATGCTATTGGAATTCAACGTCCGTTTTGGCGATCCCGAAACCCAGGCCGTGCTTCCGCGCCTGCGCTCCGATATCGTGCCCGCGCTCTTGGCCGCGTGCGACGGGGTGCTCGATCACGTCGATCTGCGGTGGCGGGACCAGGCGGCGTTGGCCGTCGTGATGGCGGCGCGCGGCTATCCCGGCGCCTATGAGACCGGCTCGATAATCGGCAATCTCGGACCCGCGGGCGAACTTCCCGAGGTGACGATCTTCCACGCCGGCACCGCGCTCGACGGCGGGCGCACCCGCGCCGCTGGGGGACGGGTCCTCAACGTCACCGCGCTCGGCGACACGCTCGGCGAAGCGCGCGAGCGCGCCTACGCTGCGGTCGATGTCATCGACTGGCCGCAAGGATTCTGCCGCCGCGACATCGGATGGCGCGCCCTTGCGGAATGAGCGCCCGCGTGCCCCATATCGTCTAGCGGCGGGCGGCGAAGAATTCCTTGAGGAGCGCCCGGGCGCGGACCTCGTCGAGCCCGCCGGTGACCTCGGGACGGTGGTTGCAGCCGGGCTGATCGAAGATGCGGGGTCCGTGGGCGACCCCACCGCCCTTGGGATCGTAGGCGGCGAAGTACAGACGTCTGATGCGGGCGAGGGCGATCGCCTGCGCGCACATCGGGCAGGGTTCGAGCGAGACGTAGAGATCACAGTCTTCGAGCCGCTCCGTACCGCGCCGTGCGGCAGCTTCTCGAATCGCGACGATCTCCGCATGCGCGGTCGGGTCGTGAGTCGTGATCACGCGGTTGCCGCACGCGGCCAGCACCTCGCCCGCGCCGCCATCGACCAGGACAGCGCCCACCGGCACCTCGCCGGCGGCGCCGGCGCGCGCCGCTTCGTCGAACGCGCGGGCCATATATCCTGGCTCGGTCATGGCCGCGAGAGTGGCCGCGCCCGGCGGCCACAGTCAAGACCGCCCGCGCGGCGGTAGTGTCCTAGGACACTACCCGCGCGGCGTTGTACATGGCGAGCGCGCGATCCTAGACTTGGGCATGAGCCAGGCCCCGGTCATCGGCATTACCGTCGATCACGACGAGGCGGGCGCCTACGTGCTGCGGCGGAACTATGCCGATGCCGTGGCGGCGGCGGGCGGGGTGCCGTTGCTGCTAACCCACGCGATGGAATCGGTGGAGCGCGTGCTCGGCCTGATCGCCGGGCTGGTGGTGACCGGCGGCGACTTCGACGTCGATCCGGCGCTGTTCGGCGCCTCGAGCCGCCATCCCACCGTCAAGACCAAGGACGCGCGCACCGCGTTCGAGGCAGCGGCGATCCGCGAAGCGCTGGCGCGCGACACGCCGATCTTGGGCATCTGCGGTGGCCAGCAATTGCTCAACGTGATCTTGGGCGGGACTCTGGTGCAGGACATTGCCGATGAAGTGCCGGGCGCGCTCGAGCACGAACAGAAGAACCCACGCACTGAGCCCGGCCATACCGTGGCGGTCGCCGCGGGGACCGTGCTGCACAGCATCGTCGGTGCGGCCGAGCTCGCCGTCAATTCGGCCCATCACCAGGCGGCCAAGGACACCGGTCCCGGCGTCGTCGTCAACGCGCGTGCCCCTGACGGCGTAATCGAGGGCATCGAGCACCCGGGGTACCGCTTCTGCCTAGGTGTGGAGTGGCACCCCGAGTACGCCATTTCGCCGGGCGATCCCAAGGTCTTTGCCGCCTTCATCGCCGCCGCCAAGGATTGAGCGTGGCCGAGCGCATTGCCAGGCGGTTGGCCCGGGCCGGGTTGTGCTCGCGCCGCGAGGCCGAGCGCTGGATCGCCGCCGGGCGCGTCGCGGTCGACGGCGTAACGGTGGCGAGCCCGGCAACCAACGTCCAAGAGAGCGACCGCATCACCGTCGACGGCCGGGTGCTGGCCGCGCCGGCGCCGGCGCGGCTGTGGCGCTATCACAAGCCCCGCGGCCTGATCACCAGTCACCGCGATCCCCAGAATCGTGCGACGGTATTCGATCGTCTGTCGGCGGGGCTGCCGCGGGTGGTGAGCGTCGGCCGCCTCGACCTCAACGCCGAGGGGTTGCTTTTGCTGACCAACGACGGGGCGCTGGCGCGGCGCCTGAGTTTGCCGGCCAACGGCTGGCGGCGGCGCTACCGCGTGCGCGCCTTCGGTCGCCTCGGGCCGGGCGCGCTTGCCGGGCTCGGCCGCAGCCTCACCGTCAAGGGCGTCGCCTATGGTCCCATCGCCGCCACCCTCGAGCGCCAGACCACAAGCCACGTCTGGCTACGCATGACGCTGACCGAAGGGAAGAACCGAGAGATCCGCCGTGTCCTTGGCCACCTCGGCCTCGAGGTCAGCCGCATCATCCGCACCCACTTCGGCCCCTTCGCCCTTGGCCGTCTCCGTCCCGGCGACGTGGCCGAAGTGCGGGGCGCCGGGCTTGCCCATGCGAATCGTCGGCGGTGAGCTGCGCGGGCGGCGGTTGTCGGCGCCCCGGGGCCGGGCGCTACGGCCGACCGCGGAGCGCGTGCGCGAGGCGCTGTTCGATGTGCTCGAGCACGGCCTCGGACAGCGCGCGCCTCTCTCCGGCGGGCGCATCGTCGATGTCTTCGCCGGCACCGGCATGCTCGGCTTCGAGGCGCTGTCGCGCGGCGCATCGCACGCCTGCTTCGTCGAGCGCGACCGCGAGGCGATGACGCACCTTCGCCGCAACGCCGAGCACTTGGGTCTGAGCGCGCGCACCACGCTGGTGCGCCGCAGCGCCGAACGTCTCGGGCCGGCGGCCGCGCCATGCGTGTGCGCCTTCCTCGATCCCCCCTATCGATCGGGCCTGGCGGCGCCGGCGTTGCGGCGACTCGCCGAGGTGGGCTGGCTCGACGACGGGGCGCTGGCGGTGGTCGAGCACGCGGCCCGCGAGACGCTAACCCCGCCGCCTGGCTTCACCGCCCTCGATACCCGCCGCTACGGCGCTAGTGTTCTGGCCTTCCTGGAGTTCGATCGCGGCTAGTGTTCTCCAGAGCCACTTGTGGTGGGAGTGAAAAGAAAAATGTCGCGCCACGGGCGTGATTGTCAGTTGCCCACAGCGTGCCGCCATGCGCTTCCACGATCGATCGACTGATGGGCAAGCCCATGCCCATACCCTTGTCCCGGGTCGTGAAAAAGGGCTCGAAACATTGCGCGGACCCACCCTGCGGCAGGCCTCGGCCCTGGTCGGCGACACCCACGATCACCATCCCATCGGCGCCCAATCGGGTTTCGATGGTAATCTCCGGGCCGTCGACGTCCTTGCACGATTCAATGGCGTTGCGCAGGTTCAGCACGACCTGTTCGATACCGATGATGTTGATATCCAGCGCCGGAAGACCATCGCCAAGATCGTATCGCGCCTTCATTCGGTGACCGTCAAGCTCCGGCTTGACGAGATCGTGGACACCGCGAATGACTTTGTTGACGTCGACGCCGGTGGTGCGTTCCTCGGATTTGCCAACGAACGAGCCGACGTGCGAGATCATCTCGCTGGCGCGGTTGGCCTGGGCTGAAATCTGCTCGAGCGGCTCGAGAAGCTCGGTCACGACAGGGATATCACTCCCGCGGACGCGGCGGAGACACCCCTTCGAATAGTTGACCACGGCGGACAGGGGTTGGTTGAGCTCGTGGGCCAGGGTCGATGCAAGTTCGCCCATTGTGCTGAGGCGACCGACGTGGGCGAGTTCGGCCTCGCGCGCCCGAACCCTTCGGTGGGCCTCGTTCTGACTCACAAGAATGTCGACGGTCGAGCCATAGAGGTTGCGAGAGATCAGCATCATGGCCCCGGAGAACACGGCGAGCATCAAGGCCATGAAGAACTGTATCCTTTCGCCCTCCAAAAGGAGCCTGATCACCAGGGGCGAGAGGCTGGGAAGAAGAAACGAGTAGAAAGCGGGGGGATGTCCGGCAAGGGCAACCGCCGCACCGGCACAAAGACCGCCGATTACGAACGACAGGAAAACTTGAAGAACAGGCATTTCGGGGACGAAAAAAACCAGTCCGGCGACGCCCAACAGCATCCCAGACGCGGCGGCCCCAAGGGTTACGTTCCGCGTCCATTGCGCGGTCCGCTCGGGTCGCGGCGGTCGCCGCACGTGATGACGCATCGCAAGATATCTCGCGAGCGTCACCACACCGGCGAGAGCGAGCCACAGCAGCATCCAGGCGTGGGGCAGGGCGCCCCATAGCGCGCCGACCACGATTCCCGCGCATATGACGTTCGCCAATAGCGCGACGGGTTGCTGGCGGACCATGGTCTCGAGGAGGCTCGCCCGAAGTTCGTGAGTCATCGCCCGTCGGTCCGCGCGGGGCGTCTGCCCGGCCGCTCTGCCGATTCGTTCAGCGCTCAAGATCGGGGCTCCGTAGTCGAAGCCCACCCCGGCATACTGCGTCCGCGGCCAGCTCTATTCAAGCCTCCGTTCGCGCCGGCGGCCCCGATTAGCGGCGGCCGAAGAGGCGTTCGATGTCGGCAAGGTCGAGGGCGACGTAGGTGGGGCGTCCATGGCTGCACTGGCCCGCGTGGGGGGTCGATTCCATCTCCCGCAGCAGCGCATTCATCTCCTCGGCGTTGAGCCGGCGGCCGGCGCGCACGCTGCCGTGACACGAGAGCGTCCGGCAAACGTGGTCGACGCGATCGCGCAACGAGAGCCCCTCGCCCAACTCGGCGAGGTCGTCCACGAGATCGCGCACCAAGCCCTTGACGTCGGCTTCGCCGAGCGCCGCCGGGACCTCGCGGACGACGACGGCGCCGGGTCCGAAGGCCTCGAGCACGACGCCGAGCGCGGCCAGCTCCTCGCCGCGCGCGACCAGCGACTGGGCATCGGACTCGTCCATCTCGACGACTTCGGGAAGCAGCAGAAGCTGCCGCGCAACCCTGGACTCGCCGATTGCCGCCTTTATCCGTTCGTAGACCAAGCGCTCGTGCGCCGCATGCTGATCGACAATGACCATGCCGTCCTCGGTCTCGGCGACGATATAGGTATCGTGAAGCTGCCCGCGCGCCGCGCCCAGCGGATACCGCCGCGCCGTCGCGGGGTCCGTGACTTCGGCCGCGACGTCTCGCACCGAGGGGGCATCGACTTCCGTCAGCGCCGCCTGTGCCGGGCCCAAGGGGGGTGGCGCCTGGTAGGCGGCGGTGGTCTCGGCGAGCCCCGGTCGAACGCCGCCGCCGGGCTGGAACGCGCCCGAAGTGCGGCTCGACGTGGCGGCGCGGTGCCCGGCCTCGGCCAGCGCGTGCTTGAGCGCGCCGATGATCATGCCGCGCACCGCCTCGGTCTCGCGGAACCGGACCTCGGCCTTGGCCGGGTGAACGTTGACGTCCACGGTCTCGGGCGGCAATTCGAGGAACAGCGCCACCATCGGGTGGCGGTCGCGGGCCAAGAGGTCCTGGTAGGCGGCGCGCAAGCATCCGTACAGCAGCTTGTCTCGCACTGGTCGGCCGTTGACGAAGAGATACTGCGAGCGCGCGTGGGCCCGATTGAGCGTCGGCAGCCCGGCGTAGCCGGTGAGGGTCATGGCCCCGCGCTCGGCCGCGATCTTGCAAGCTCCGGCCGCGAACTCCGCGCCCAGGACACCTTTCAAGCGGCCGAGGCGCGAGGCGAAGAGATCGCCGGGAACCGCGTCGAGGCGAAGCACGGCGCGGGCATCCACGCTGGCCGAGAAGGCGACCTCAGGGTGGGCCATGGCAAGGCGTTTAAGGACGTCGAGGGCGTGGCTGGTCTCGGTCCGGTCGGCCTTGAGGAACTTGAGCCGGGCCGGGGTGGCGAAGAAGAGATCACGAACTTCGATCCGCGTTCCCGCGGAATGCGCGGCCGGCGCCGGCGCCGACTTGACACCGCGCTCCAGTGTCATCGCCCAGCCGTGGGCGGAATCCGCGGCGCGGGTGGCGATCTGCATGCGGCTGACCGCGCCGATCGAGGGCAGCGCCTCGCCGCGGAAGCCGAGCGTGGCGATGCGCGTCAAGTCGCCGTCGGCAAGCTTGGAGGTGGCGTGACGCTCGACCGCCAGCGCCAGGTCGTCGGCGTCCATGCCGCGACCGTCGTCGCTGACGATAATGGCGCCGCGGCCGGCGTGCTCAAGCGCCACCTCGATGCGGGTGGCGCCGGCGTCGAGGGCGTTTTCCACCAGTTCTTTGACCACCGAGGCGGGCCGCTCCACGACCTCGCCGGCGGCGATGCGGTTGATGGTGGCCTCGTTCAGAACCCGGATCCTCACGCCCGGCCCTCCAAGGCGCGGCGGGTAAGCCGCTTGCCCTCTTCGACCGCGGGCTGGTCAAAGGCGTCGACGCCCAGGATCCCGGCGGTGACGACGGTCTCAAGCATCAAGTGCATCAAAAGCGCGCCCACGCAGCCCTCGTCGATGCGCGAGAGGTCAAACCGCCGCACCGGCCGCCCGCGCCGCACCAAGGTTTCGGCGGTCGCCCGCGCCTGACCGCGGACGACCTCGCCGATGGTATGGCCGCCAATATAGTCGAGCCCGGCGGCGGCGGCGAGGGTGGAGTCGATGCCCGGGCCGTCCTCGCCGCGCTCGGCCGCGATCAGGGTGACGAGCTTGTCGGCGGGCCCGTCGAGGAAGAGTTGCAACAGGCTGTGCTGGTCGCGTGGCCCCAATGCCGCCACCGGCGTCGTGCCGTGACCCTGTTTGCCGAGACTCTCGGCCCATAGCTGGGCGGCCCACGGGCCGAGCCGCTCGAGCCGTGCGGCGTAGGGCATGACGACGCTTTGGGTGATGCCGTGGTGGCGCCACAAGGCGATGTGGATGGCCGCGCCGCGGCACGGCTCGGAACCCTCAGGATCGGCGGTGGCGAGCGCGGCGTCGAGCGCCGCGGCGGCGCCGGCACGGAAAGCCGCGACATCGAGTCCGGCGATCATCGCCGGCAGGGCGCCGGTCACGCTGAGCGCCGAATAGCGGCCGCCGATGCCGGGGTCGTGGTCGAGTACCGTGATCCCGTGGGCCTCGGCGAGGGTGCGTAGCGGCCGCGCGCCGGGCTCGGTGACCACCAGCATGTGGCGGGCGGGGTTGAGGCCCGCGGTGCCGAGCGCGGTGATGGCGGCCAGGGTTTGCGCCGCGGTCTCGGGCGTCGCGCCCGACTTGGAGATGGCGAGGAATGCGGTGGCGCCGAGCCGAGTGGGATCGAGCGCGGCGGCGAGGGTCCCGCCGTCGAGGCTGTCGAGGAAGCACAGCGAATCGCTCCGCTCGCCCGCAAGGGCGGTCAGGCACTGGCCGCCGAGGCTGGAACCGCCGGTGGCCAGGACCACCACGCGCGCAAAGTCCGAGCGCAGGCGTTCGGCGTGGGTGGCCATGGCGTCGAGATCGTCGCGGCGGGCCGGCAGGGCGAGCAGCGGCAGCGTGCCCGCGGTCCGCGCAGAACGCAGCCGGCGAAGCGGGGCGGCGGTTTCGGCCAGCACCGGTGCGAACTCGGCGGCGGTCAGCCCGCCGGCGCCGAGACGCTCGGCGAAACAGGCCGCGGTGTCGTGGCGGTAGGGAAGGGTCTCGATCGCCGCCGACGTCACGACGCCTTCTTCGTCCTCCGGCGGCGTGGCTTTGGCGGGGCGGGGGTCTTGGGTGGCCGCTCGCCCATGGCATAGACCGCGGTGATCTCGTGGCTCACGGTGTCGCGGGTGACGTTGAACCAGCGCCGGCACCCCTGGGCGTGGCACCAGCGCTCGTGGTGGGGGCCCTTTGGATTGGTCCGCATGAACAGATAATCGGCCCATTCCTCGTCGCTCAGCTTGTCAGGCTCGGCGGGACGCGTGATGTGCGACTCGCCGCCATAGGTGAACTCGCTTTGCTCGCGCGGGCCGCAATAGGGGCAGGGGATCAGCAGCATGGTCTCAGTGGGCGACCCCGGCGGCGCCATGCTCGTCGATCAGGCGCCCCGAGTGGAAGCGCTCGAGCGCAAAGGGAGCGTTGAAGGGGTGCGGCTCGCCGGTGGCGATGGTGTGGGCGAAGACGTGGCCCGAGCCCGGCGTTGCCTTGAAGCCGCCAGTGCCCCAGCCGCAGTTGATGTAGAGGTTCTCGACCGGGGTCTTGCCGACGATCGGGCTGGCGTCGGGGCAGACGTCGACGATGCCGCCCCACTGGCGCATCATGCGCAGCCGGCTCACGATCGGGAACAGTGATTTGCAGGCCCCCATCTGGTCCTCGATGATCTTGAGCGAGCCGCGCTGGGCGTAGGAGTTGAAGATATCGCGGCTTGCCCCCATCACCAACTCGCCCTTGTCGGACTGGCTGATGTAGACGTGCACCGCGCCCGACATGACCACCGTATCAAGCACCGGCTTGATCGGCTCGGAGACTAGCGCCTGTAAGGGATAGCTCTCGATCGGCAGGCGAAAGCCGGCCATCGCCGCGAGGACGCCGGAGTGACCGGCGACGGCGATGCCGACGCGTTTGGCCTTGATGGTGCCGCGGCTGGTTTCGATGGCGCTCACCCGCCCGCGCGAGGTGCGGATTCCAGTGACCTCGCAATGCTGGATGATGTCGACGCCGCGGGCATCGGCGGAACGCGCGAACCCCCAGGCGACGGCGTCGTGCCGCGCGTTGCCGCCGCGCCGCTGCAGCATGCCGCCGACCACCGGATAGCGGGCGTCGGGCGCGGTGTTGAGGATCGGGCAATAGGCCTTGATCTCGGCCGGCGTCAGGAACTCGGAATCGATACCGTTGAGGCGGATCGCGGTCGAGCGTCGCTTGATCTCGGACATCCCGTGACGGTCGTGGGCGAGCGCCAGCAACCCGCGCTGGCTGAACATGACGTTGAAGTTGAGCGCCGCGCTCAACCCTTCCCAGAGCTTGAGCGAATGCTCGAAGATGCCGGCGCTTTCGTCGTAGAGGTAGTTCGAGCGCACGACGGTGGTGTTGCGGGCGGTGTTGCCGCCGCCGAGCCAGCCCTTCTCGATCACCGCGACGTCGTTGATCCCGTGCTCGGCCGCGAGGTAGTGAGCGGTCGCCAGGCCGTGGCCGCCGCCGCCGATGATGACGACGTCGTAAGCCTCTTTGGGTTCGGACGAGCGCCATACGCGGGCCCAGTTCTCATGGTGGCTGAGCGCGTTCCGCGCCAAGCTGAAGATCGAATATCGGGGGGGCTTGGGCATGGGCCCGCAGGGTTATTGTTTGGCGCCGCCGCCGCGCCGCGTCCGGTCTTTTTTACGCGCCGAGGGCGAGGAGGCAAAGCGATTTCGCTGCGATGCGCGGGTGGCGAACGCACCCGCTCCGGAGCGCCTTGCCCGCCGCGTCAGGAGAGTTCGGCCAGATCGTCGGCCGACAGGTGAAGGCGCGCGGCGGCGACGTTCTCCTCGATGTGCGCCGCAGACGAGGTGCCGGGGATCGGCAGCATCACCGGCGAGCGGGCCAACAGCCAGGCGATCGCGATCTGGGCCGGGCTCGCCTGGTTTCGCGCCGCGATCCGGGCGAGCGCGCCCTTGGCGCCGGCGTGCCGGCCCTGCCCGAGCGGCAACCACGGCAGGAAGGCGATGCCCTCGCGCTCGCATTCCTCGAGCACGTCCGCGGAGGCCCGGTCCGAGTGGTTGAAACGGTTCTGCACCGACACCACCGGCGCGACGCGGCGAGCCCGGCGCAACTCATCGACGCTCACGTTCGAGATCCCGATGTGGCGGATCTTTCACTCGGCCTGCAACTCGGCGAGCGCACCCACCGAGTCCTCGAAAGGCACCCTGGGGTCGGGCGAGTGCAGCTGGTAGAGATCGATGTGCTCGCACTTCAGGCGTTCGAGGCTGCCCTCGCACCCATCCCGCAAGTGCTCAGGACGGGCGTTGCCGTCCCAGCGCTCGCGCCGCGGCCGCACAAGGCCGCCCTTGGTCGCGATCACCAGGCCTTACGCGTAGGGATGGAGGGCCCGTGCGATAAGACTTTCATTGACCTCCGGCCCGTAGGAATCGGCGGTGTCGATCAGGGTGATCCCGAGGGCGACCGCGCGGCGCAACACGCGCTTGGCTTCCTCGGCATCGCTGGGCTCACCCCACACCCCGGGCCCGGTCAGCCGCATGGCGCCGAACCCCAGCCGGTCGACGACCAGGTCGCCTCCGATGGTGAGTGCCCCGCCCAGGCGCTCCTTCTCAGCCGCCATCGTCGGCTCTCCGCCGGATCGCCGCCT
The DNA here is from genome assembly GCA_965219135.1 of Alphaproteobacteria bacterium. Classification (GTDB taxonomy): domain Bacteria; phylum Pseudomonadota; class Alphaproteobacteria; order VGEJ01; family VGEJ01; genus CAYUNL01. The sequence goes on from CBDCMV010000002.1 coordinate 680,931, forward strand.
TTAGCGGCGGGCGATCATGTCTTTTTTGATCTCGGCGATGGCCTTGGCGGGGTTTAGGCCCTTGGGGCAGGTCGCGGTGCAATTCATGATGGTATGGCAGCGGTAGAGGCGGAAGGGATCCTCGAGCGCGTCGAGCCGCTCGCCGGTGGCCTCGTCGCGCGAGTCCGCGATCCAGCGCTGCGCCTGCAACAGCGCCGCCGGGCCGAGGTAGCGGTCGTCGTTCCACCAGTAGCTCGGGCAGCTGGTCGAGCAGCAGGCGCATAGGATGCACTCGTAGAGGCCGTCAAGCTTGGCGCGCTCGTCCTCGGATTGCAGCCGTTCCGTCGAAGGCGCGGTAGAATGGGTCTGCAGCCACGGCTGGATCGAGGCGTACTGAGCGTAGAAGTTGGTCATGTCGGGGACCAGGTCCTTGACCACCTTGAGGTGGGGCAGGGGATAGACCTTGACCTCGCCCTTCGTGACATCGGAGATCGCTTTCGTGCACGCCAGCGTGTTGGTGCCGTCGATGTTCATCGCGCAAGAGCCGCAGACCCCCTCGCGGCACGAGCGTCGGAAGGTGAGCGTCGGGTCGATCTCGTCCTTGATCTTGATCAGCGCGTCGAGCACCATCGGCCCGCAGTGGTCGAGATCGACCTCGAAGACGTCGGTACGCGGGTGGGCGCCGTCGTCGGGGTTCCATCGGTAGACGCGGAAGCGCTTCGCCCGCCGGGTCCCGGCGGCCGCCTTGTGGGTCGCGCCCTTGCCGATCTTGGAGTTCGCGGGCAGTGTGAATTGCACCATCGCGCCGTTCCCTGAGCGTTGCCGCGCTGGCCCTAGTAGACCCGCGCCTTGGGCTGAATGTATTCGACCTCGTTGGTCAACGTGTAGGCGTGCACCGGCCGCTCGCCGAGGCGGACGTTGCCGCTCTCGTCGAGCCAGGCGAGGGTGTGCTTCATCCAGTTCTCGTCGCGGTCGGGGAAGTCCTCGCGCGCGTGGCCGCCGCGGCTTTCGGTGCGGGCCTGCGCCGCGCGCATGGTCACCAGCGCCTGGCGCAGCAAATTGTCGAACTCAATCGTTTCCAGCAGATCGGAGTTCCAAACCATCGAGCGGTCCGCGACCGATATGTCGGGCATTCCCGCCCATACCTCGGCGATCAGCTTGATCCCTTCATCGAGGATTTCGCCGGTGCGGAATACCGCGCAGTTGGCCTGCATCACCCGCTGCATCTGGAGCCGGAGCGCCGCCGTGGGCGTGCCTCCCTTGGCGTTGCGGAAGCGATCGAGCCGGTCGAGCGACTCCTGGCCGGCGTCCGCCGGCAACGGACGGTGGGTGGTGCCCGGGGTTATGTCCTGGGCGGTGAACTCGGCCGCGGCGCGGCCGAAGACAACGAGGTCGAGGAGCGCGTTCGAGCCCAGCCGGTTGGCGCCGTGGACCGAGGCCGAGGCGGCCTCGCCGATGGCCATCAGCCCCGGCGACGTCGCATCGTCGTCGCCGTCCCGCGGCACCACCACCTCGGCCCGGTAGTTGGTCGGGATGCCGCCCATGTTGTAGTGCACCGTCGGGATTACCGGCACCGGCTCTTTGGTGAGATCGACGCCGGCGAAGATCATCGCGCTTTCCGAGATGCCCGGCAGGCGCTCTTCTAAAAGCGCCGAATCGAGGTGGTCGAGGTGGAGGAAGATGTGGTCCTTGTCCTCGCCGACGCCGCGGCCCTCGCGAATCTCGATGGTCATGGCGCGGCTGACGACGTCGCGCGAGGCCAAGTCCTTGGCGTTCGGCGCGTAGCGCTCCATGAAGCGCTCGCCCTCTGAATTCACCAGATAGCCGCCCTCGCCGCGCGCGCCCTCGGTGATCAGCACCCCCGAGCCGTAGACGCCGGTGGGGTGGAACTGGATGAACTCGGGGTCTTGGAGCGGCAGGCCGGCGCGCAGCACCATGGCGTTGCCGTCGCCGGTGCAGGTGTGTGCCGAGGTGCACGAGAAGAAGGCGCGGCCGTAGCCGCCGGTCGCCAGGACCACGCGGTGGGCGCGGAAGCGGTGGATGGTGCCGTCCTCGAGGCGCCAGGCGATGACCCCGCGGCACACACCCTCGTCCATGATCAGGTCGAGTACCATGAATTCGACGAAGAACTCGGCCTCGTGCTTGAGGCCTTGCTGGTACAGGGCGTGGAGGATGGCGTGACCGGTGCGGTCGGCGGCGGCGCAGGTGCGCTTGGCCTGGCCTTCGCCGAAATGCGTGGTCATGCCGCCGAAGGCGCGCTGGTAGATCTTGCCTTCCTCGGTGCGCGAAAAGGGAACGCCGAAGTGTTCGAGCTCGACCACCGCGGCCGGGGCCTGGCTGCACATGTACTCGATGGCGTCCTGGTCGCCGAGCCAGTCCGAACCCTTGACGGTGTCGTACATGTGCCAGCGCCAGTCGTCCTCGCCCATGTTGCCGAGCGCCGCCGAGATACCCCCCTGGGCGGCCACGGTATGGCTGCGGGTGGGAAAGACCTTGGAGATGCAGGCGGTCTTCAGCCCCGCCGAGGCGAGCCCGACGGTGGCGCGCAAGCCCGCGCCGCCGGCGCCCACCACGACCACGTCATAGGTGTGGTCGGTGATCGGATATGCCGCGCCAGCCACGCCCTAGGCCCCGAGCCAAAGGTGAACGACCGCCATCGCCGAGGCCAGCCCCAACACGATGCACCAGAAGCTCACGATGATGATGCCGGCCAGCTTCATCCATTCGGTCGCGACATAATCCTCGATCACGACCTGCATGCCGAGCTTGAGGTGATAAAGGCCGAAGGCGATCAGCAGCAGCATCAGCGCCGCCGGAACCGGCTCGCCGAGCCACGCAGCCGCTTCCTCGTAGGAGGCGCCCGACAACCACACCAGCGAAATCGCGAACCAGATCGAGAGCGGGATCAGCGCGATCGCGGTCAGGCGCTGGTGCCACCAGTGGTGGGTCCCCTCCTTGGCCGAGCCCAGGCCGCGAACCCGGCCGATGGGCGTGCGAAGGCTCACCACCCGCCCCGCACGGCGTAGCCGACGATCCAGGCGATCGCCGTCAGCAGCACCGAGATCACCGCCACCGTAAGGCCCGAGGCGCGCATGGCGGGAAGTTCGAATCCCATGCCCGTGTCCCAGAACAAGTGCCGGATGCCGTTGAACAAGTGATAAAAGAGCGAGAAGGTAAAGCCCAGCAGGGCGATGCGCCCGAGCCACGATGTGATGAACCACTCGGCGCTGGCGTACGCGTCGGGCCCGACCGCGGCGGCGATCAGCCACCACGCCAGCAACAGCGTGCCGAACCCCAGCCCCACCCCGGTCATCCGGTGCAGGATCGACATCGCCATGGTGATCTGGAAGCGATAGACCTGAAGGTGCGGCGAAAGCGGGCGGTTGGCCTCGCTCATGGCTGTTGGTCCCCCCGCGGCGGTGGCGCGAATCGCCACTCGTTATGGCGCCGATTAAGACCCAGCGGTCGGCGCAAGTCAACGTTGAGCCACGTTCGCCAAGTGCGTCCTTGCGCGCGCCGCGCGCGGCGGAAATGATCGCCGCGATGAACGTGCTCGCACTCAACTCCCAGGTCGCCTTCGGCCACGTCGGCAACTCGGCCGCGCAGTTCGCACTCCAGCGTCTGGGCGTGGAGGTGTGGGCGGTGCCGACGGTGGTCCTGTCGAACCACCCCGCCCACGGCAGGCACCGCGGCGGCGCCACCGCGCCCGCCGATTTCGCGTCACTGATCGAGGGGCTTGCCGAGTTGGGGGTGCTGGGACGGTGCGGGGGCGTGCTGTCGGGCTACCTGGGCGAAGCGGCGCTGGCGGGGGCGGTGCGGGATGCGGCGGACCGGGTGCGCGGCGCAAACCGGGATGCGCGCTACCTTTGCGATCCGGTGATCGGCGATGCCGAACGCGGCGTCTACGTGCCCGAGTCGGTGCGCGAGGCCGTCCTCGGTCGGCTGGTCCCGGCGGCCGACATCATCACCCCCAACGCCTTCGAGCTCGGCCTTGTCGCCGGCGCCGAGGTCGCGAGCGTCGAGGATGCCGTGGCCGCAGCGCGCGCGGTGCTTGGGCTGGGCCCACGGACCGTCGTTTGCAGCTCCTTGGCCGTCGCCGAAGACGAGATCGCGACCGTTGCGGTCACGGACGGCGAGGCGATCGCGGTGTGTACGCCGCGGTTGGACGGCCAGTTCTATGGCGCCGGAGATCTTCTGGCGGCGCTCCTTCTCGGCCACACCATGCGCGGCGCGGGCTTGGCCGAGGCCCTGTCGTGGGCGGTCTCCGCGGTCTTCGGCGTGATTGCAGCGAGCGAAGCCAGCGCCGGCGGCGAGCTTGCCTTGATCGCCGCCCAAGACCAGATCGTCTCGCCGCGCCGGCGCTTTGCCCCAGTCTCGATTCTCTGAACGGCGTCTGTCGGGCTGGCGCGCCGGGCGCGGCCCACCCATATACCAAGCCCACGGGAGGGCGGATGCCAGCGATCAGCGTCGAGAACCTGAGCAAGACCTACCGCAAGGGCGTCCAGGCACTGTCCGGCGTTTCGTTCGAGATCGAGGGCGGAACCGTGTTCGGATTGCTCGGCCCCAACGGGGCGGGCAAGAGCACGACCGTGCGCATCCTGGCAACGCTCACTTGCCCCGACGGCGGTTCGGCCGAGGTGGCGGGATGCGACGTGTTGGCCGAGCCGGCCAAGGTGCGGCGTCACATCGGCTATGTCGCGCAGGCCTCGGGCGTCGACCGCTGGGCCAAGGGGCGAGAGAACCTGACGCTGCAGGCGCAGCTTGAGCGCGTGCCGAGCGCACAAGTGCGCACCCGCGTCGCCGACCTATTGGCGCGATTCGATCTCACGGATGCAGGCGAACGCCTGGTGAACACCTATTCGGGCGGCATGAAGCGGCGTCTCGACATCGCCATGGGGCTGGTGCACGAGCCCACGGTGCTGTTCCTTGACGAGCCGACCACGGGGCTCGATCCCGAGACCCGACAAGCCCTGTGGCGCGATCTCGAACGCCTGCGGCGCGAGCGCCAGCTTACCGTGCTGCTGACCACCCATTACCTGGAGGAGGCGGACCAGCGATGCGACCGGCTGGCGGTCATCGACCGTGGCGCGATCATGGCCGAGGGGACGCCGGATTCGCTGAAGCGCGCAATCGGGGCCGAGGTCGTCGTGCTTGACGTGGGCGAGCAGGCCTCGGGCGCGCTCGAGGTACTTCGGGCTGGCGACGGGGTCAAGCGGGCGCTCGCCGAGGACGGCGCGGTGAGCGTCACGGTGGCGAATGGCGCGGCGGCGATCCCGTCCATCCTGCGGGCACTCGACGGCGCCGGGATCGCCGTGGCCGCGATGTCGGTGAGCCGGCCCACGCTCGATGACGTGTACCTCCACCACACCGGTCACCGCTTCGAGGCCGAGGGTTGGGACGAGGCCGGGGCGGCCTCGACGGCGGCGCCGGAGCGCTGAGAATGTTCGTGGCCGACACCTACCATTTGTTCCAGCGCCACATGCTGGCGATGCTACGGCTGCCGATCTGGCTCGCGGTTGCGCTGGTGCAGCCGGTGATCTGGCTGCTGCTGTTTGGCGAGTTGTTTCGCCGCGTGGTCGAGATTCCGGGATTCGAATCGGGCTCCTACATCGGCTTCCTGACGCCGGGCGTGGTGATCATGACGGCGATGTTCGGCTCGGCGTGGTCGGGGATGGGTTTGATCGAGGACCTCCACCACGGCGTCGTCGATCGCATGCTGGCAACGCCGGTGCACCGCGGGGCGTTGATCGCTGCGCGGGTCCTCCACGCCTCGGTTACGGTGGGCGTCCAGTCGATCATCGTCCTGGTCCTGGGACTGGCCCTCGGCGCGAGCTTCCCCGGCGGCGTCGGCGGATTCGTCGCGGTGCTGCTTCCTGCGGTGCTAGTCGGCGCCGGGTTCTCGGCGCTGTCGAACGGCGTCGCGCTGATCACCCGGCGCGAGGAGACGTTGATCGCGATCATCAACTTCGTCGGCCTGCCGCTCACCTTCCTTTCGGCGGCGTTCATGGACCGCAACCTGATGCCCGAATGGATCCAGGTCGCCGCGCGTGCCAATCCCGTGCATTGGGCCGTCGAGGGCGCCCGCGGCGCCATGCTCGGCAGTGACTGGGCCGGCGTGTGGTTGAACTGTGGCCTGTTGGCCGCGTTCACCCTGGTGACCGGTTTTTTCGCGACCCAGGCCTTCCGCGTCTACCGCCGCAGCGCCTGAGGATCGCGGCTGACGTTGATCCGTATGGCGTCCGCCCACACTTTGGTACGGTGCGCGTCTGAGAACCGAGGAGGTGCCGCCATGTTGCGGGCATCGGCATGGCTCAGCTTGGGGGCGGCGTCGGTGTTCGCCCTGGCCACCGACGCCGCTGCGGCGGGTCAGGGCGAGGTCTTGGTGCCAGCGCTCTCGGAGGTCGCTCAGGTCGGTAAGGCGGCGTACGATGTGCACTGTGTCGAATGCCATGGCGCCAACGCCGCCGGCACCGACAATGGGCCAACATTCCTCCACCGTGTCTACCATCCGGGCCATCACGCCGACTTCTCTTTCGTCCTCGCTGTCACGCGCGGCGTACGCCAACACCATTGGCGCTTTGGCAACATGAAACCCGTGCCCGAGGTCGATGAAACCACGGTCGAGGCCATTACCCGCTACGTCCGAGAGCTGCAGAAGGCCAACGGGATCTTCTAGGGTCGGGCGCGTGATCTTCGGTTAGACGTTCCCTTGGCAGGGCCGAGGTCGCGGCGCATGACGATGAAGAAGGTCGAGGCGCTGGGGCGCTCGGTGAAGCCGAAGGACCGGAACAGCCGGACCGAGCCGCGGCAGCTCGGCGTCTCGACCGTGTTGCGGTCGGGGAAGGCTTCGATCTCCTGCGCCCCGTGCGCGGTCGCGGTGTCGATCGCCGCTGCGAGGAGGGCGCGGGCGATGCCGGCGCGCCGGTGGTCGCGGCGGATGAAGAAGCAGATGATCGACCACACTTTCTCGTCATCGGGCGTGCCGAGGGTGCGCGAGCGGATGAGGCGGCCGTGTTGGCCGCGCGGGGCCACGCTACACCAGCCGATCGCTTCGCCATCGACGTAGGCGAGCAGCCCGACCGGTTCGCCGGCATTGACCAGCGACTTCAGCGCCGCGCGCCGGCCCGCGAGATCGGACTTGCTGCGCTCGGACGAGGAAAGCCGCCACGCCGCGCACCAGCAGCCGCGAATCCCGTTCGGACCGAAAAAGCGTTCGAGGTCGGCCCAGTGCTCGGGGCCAACCTCGACGATGTCCGGGGTCACGGCTAGGCGGCGCGGGCGAGGTGGCGGTTGATGAGGACTTCCGCGATCTGCACCGCGTTGAGCGCGGCGCCCTTGCGCAGGTTATCAGAGACCACCCAGAGGTTGAGGCCGTTATCGATCGTCGGGTCTTCGCGGATGCGGCTGACGAAGGTCGCGGCATCGCCGACACAGTCCACCGGCGTGGTGTAGCCGCCGTCGGCGCGCTCGTCGACCACCATGATGCCGGGCGCCTGGCGCAGGACCTCGCGTGCCTCCTCGGCGCCCAAGGGCCGTTCGAACTCGAGGTTGACGGCCTCGGCATGGCCGACGAACACCGGCACCCGCACGCAGGTCGCGGTCAGCGCGATGCCAGTATCGAGGATCTTCTGGGTCTCGGCCACCATCTTCCATTCCTCGCGCGTGGCGCCGTCGTCGAGGAAGCGGTCGATGTGGGGGATGACGTTGAAGGCGATCTGCTTGGTGAAGCGCTCGGGCACCGCATCGGCGCCGCCATAGATGCCGCGGGTCTGGTCGAACAGCTCGTCCATCGCCGCCTTGCCGGCGCCTGAGACCGACTGATAGGTGGCGACCACGACGCGGCGAATGGTGGCCGCCTGGTGCAGGGGGTTGAGCGCGACCACCAGCTGCGCGGTCGAGCAGTTGGGATTGGCGATCAGGTTACGCGCGCGATAGCCCTCAACGGCCTCGGCGTTGACCTCGGGCACCACCAGCGGCACGTCGGGCTCCATGCGGAAGTGGCTCGAATTGTCGATCACCACCGCGCCGGCATCGGCGGCGCGCGGCGCGTGCTCGGCGGCCACGCCGCCACCGGCGGCGAACAGCGCGATGTCGATGCCGGCGAAGTCGTGGGCCTCCAGCGCCCCGACGGGAAGGGTGTCATCGCCGCAGACCACGTCCTCGCCGACCGAACGCTCCGAGGCGAGCGCCACCACCTCGGCCACGGGAAACTCCCGCTCGGCCAAGACCTTCAGCATCTCGCGCCCGACGCTCCCGGTCGCGCCGACAACGGCGATCGTGTAGCTCATGACATACCCGCCCCGACGATTCCGCGGCCCCGTTCTAGGCCCTGCGCGGTCCGGCGGTCAAGCGGCGCCCCCGGCCATGTCCATGGCGCGGAGGATGGCGTCGGTCATCACCGTGGTGGAGACGCGGGCCTTGCCGTCCTGCATGATGTCGGTGGTGCGCAGGCCCGAATCGAGGACGCGCGCGACCGCGTTCTCAATCCGCGCCGCGGATTCGTCGAGGCCGAGTGAGTAGCGCAGCATCATCGCCAGGCTGAGCACCATCGCCAGCGGGTTGGCGGCGCCGGTGCCGGCGATGTCGGGGGCCGAGCCGTGCACCGGCTCGTAGAGCGCGCGGCGGCTTCCGTCCGCATCCTCGGCGCCCAGCGAGGCCGAGGGCAGCATGCCGATCGAGCCGGTCAGCATGGCCGCGGTGTCCGAGAGCATGTCGCCGAACAGGTTGTCGGTGACGATGACGTCGAACTGGGTCGGCGCGCGCACCAATTGCATCGCGCAATTGTCGGCGTACATGTGGCTGAGCTCGATCTCGGGGTAATCCGCCTCGTGCAACTTCGCCACTTCCTCGCGCCACAGCACGCCGCTTTCCATCACGTTGGCCTTTTCAACCGAGCAGACCCTTCCGCTGCGCTTGCCGGCGAGCTCGAAGGCGACGCGGGCGACGCGCACGATCTCGTCGGTGGTGTAGACCTGGGTGTTGACGCCGCGGCGTTGGCCGTCGCCGAGATCTTCGATCCCGCGCGGCTCGCCGAAATAGATGCCGCCGGTGAGCTCGCGCACGATCATGATGTCGAGCCCGGCCACGACCTCGGCCTTCAGCGTTGAGGCGTCCTTCAGGGCATCGAAGACGAGCGCGGGGCGCAGGTTGGCGAACAGCTCCAGCCCTTTGCGCAGGCCGAGGATCCCGCGCTCGGGCTTAGAGTCGAAATCGAGCCGGTCCCACTTGGGGCCGCCGACGGCGCCGAACAGGATGGCATCGGCGGCCCGCGCCTCCTGGAGCACGGATTCGGTGAGCGGCTCGCCTTGCTGGTCGATCGAGGCGCCGCCGATCGACCCTTCGGCGACCTCGAATCGTGCCATGCCGCGGCGGTCGAGCCATTCGATCAGGCGCTGCGCCTGGCCGACGACCTCGGGGCCGATGCCGTCGCCCGGCAGCACCAGTAGCTTGCGGTTCTCGCCCTTCGCCGCCATCGCCGGGTCCGCGACCGGGGACGTCACCTCAGCCATAGAGCCAGGGCTGGGTGGCACGCTGTTGGTCTTCGAATCGGGTGATGGCATCGGCCGCTTCAAGGGTCAGGCCGATGTCGTCGAGCCCCTCGATGAGGCAGCGCTTGCGGAACGGGTCGATGTCGAAATCGATGGCCTCCCCGTCGGCGCCGCTGACGCGCTGATTGGGCAGATCGACGGTCAGCGTCGCACCACCCTCGCACGCGCGCATCAAGCGCTCGATCTCGGCCGCGTTGAGCGCGAGCGGCAGCACGCCGTTCTTGAAGCAGTTGTTGTGGAAGATGTCGGCGAAACTTGGCGCGATCACGCAGCGAATGCCGAAGTCCAAGAGCGCCCACGGCGCGTGTTCGCGGCTCGAGCCACAGCCGAAGTTCTTGCCCGCGACCAGCAGCTTGGCCTCGCGGTAAGGCGATTGGTTAAGCACGAAATCCGGGTTCTCGGTCCCCTCGGAATCGTAGCGGAGGTCGTTGAAGAGGTTGCCGCCGAGGCCCGAGCGCTTGATCGTGCGCAGGAACCGGGCGGGAATGATCTTGTCGGTATCGATGTCGTCCATCGGAAAGGGTGCGCCGATTCCGCTCCACACCTCGAACTTTTCCATCCCACTCAATCCTTGTCCACGACCAGCTCGCGGACGTCGGCAAGACGGCCGCGCACGGCGGCGGCGGCGGCCATCGCCGGGCTCATCAGGTGGGTGCGCCCGCCCGGGCCCTGGCGGCCCTCGAAGTTGCGGTTCGAGGTTGCTGCGCAGCGTTCACCGGGTTCGAGCTTGTCGGCGTTCATCGCCAGACACATCGAGCAGCCCGGCTCGCGCCATTCGAAGCCGGCGGCGAGAAAAACTTGGTCCAGTCCCTCCTCTTCGGCCTGGTGCTTCACCAGGCCCGAGCCCGGCACCACCATAGCGCCGACCCCGGCCGCCACATGGCGGTCGCGGACCACGGTGGCCGCCGCGCGAAGGTCTTCGATGCGGCCGTTGGTGCAGCTGCCGATGAAAACGCGGCCGATCGCGATTTCCTGCATCGGCGTGCCGGGTTGGAGGTCGAGGTATTCGAGCGAGCGTTCGATGGAACGGCGGCGGCCGGGATCGGGCTCGGCCGCCGGGTCCGGAACGGCGCCGGTGATCGGCACCACGTCCTGGGGCGAAGTACCCCACGTGACCTGGGGCGCGATGGCGTCGGCGTCGAGCCGGACCTCGGTCTGGTAGGCGGCGCCGAGGTCCGAGCGCAACGTCGACCAATAGGTCACGGCCTGTTCCCAGGCCCCACCCTTGGGGGCGAACGGGCGGCATTTGAGGTATTCGAACGTGGCTTCGTCGGGCGCCACCAGGCCGGCGCGGGCGCCCGCCTCGATCGACATGTTGCACACCGTCATGCGGCCTTCCATGCTCAGGCGTTCGATCGCGCCGCCGGCGTATTCGATGACGTGGCCGACGCCGCCGGCCGCGCCGATGTCGCCGATGATGGCGAGCACCAGATCCTTCGCGGTGACCCCGAAGCCGAGCGCGCCATCTACCGTGATCCGCATGTTGGCGGGCCGCTTCACGATCAGGGTTTGGGTCGCCAGAACGTGCTCGACCTCGGAGGTACCGATGCCCATGGCGAAGGCGCCGAAGGCGCCGTGGGTCGCGGTGTGACTATCGCCGCAGACGATGGTCGTGCCGGGCTGGGTCAGGCCCTGCTCGGGCCCGATGATGTGGACGATGCCCTGGCGGACGTCGTCCATGGGCACGTAGGGGACCCCGAACTCCGCGCAATTGGCCTCTAGGGTTTCGACCTGGATGCGCGAATCCTCTTCTCGGATGCCGGCGGCGCGGTCGGTCGTCGGCACGTTGTGATCGGCAACCGCGAGGCTCGCGTCGGGCCGGCGCACCGCTCGCCCCGCCGTGCGCAGTCCCTCGAAGGCCTGGGGGCTGGTGACCTCGTGTACCAGGTGGCGATCGACGTAGAGGATCGCGCTACCGTCGTCGCGCTCGACCACAAGGTGTGCCTCCCAGATCTTGTCGAACAGCGTGCGGGGCTCGGGCATGGATCGGATTCCGCTAGACGCGGCGCGCGCTACTCGGCCTCGGTCGCCGCGGCGCTTGGCTCGCCGTCCCCTCCGCCGCGGCCGCGCTTGCGGTCAACCTTCTCGGCGATGCGGGCGCGTTTGCCGGTGCGGCCCCGCAGGTAATAGAGCTTGGCCCTGCGCACCGCGCCCCGCCGCACCACCTCGATCTCGGCGATCTGGGGCGAGTGCAGCGGAAAGATGCGCTCGACCCCTTCGCCGTAAGACAGCTTGCGCACCGTGAAGGAGGAGTTGATGCCGCGGTTGCGGCGGGCGATGCAAACGCCTTCGAACGCCTGCAAACGCTCGCGGGTGCCTTCGACCACCTTGACCATGACGCGGACGCTATCGCCGGCACCGAACTCGGGCACCGCGCGCGCCGCCGCGCGCTCCTCGAGAAGCCTTGCCTCGAGCTCTTCCAGCTGGTTCATCGCTCTGCCTCGGCTCTCGATTCGACATAGCGGGCCCACAGATCGGGGCGCCGTTCGCGGGTAATGCGCTCGGCCTCGGCGAGCCGCCAGGCGGCGACCGCCTCGTGGTCGCCGGAGACCAGGACCTCGGGCACGATGTGGCCTTCCCAGGCCCGGGGTTTGGTGTAGTGCGGATATTCGAGGAGTTCGGCGCCGAAGCTCTCTTCGGCCAGGCTCTCGGCGGCGCCAAGGACGCCGGGCAGGAGCCGCACCACCGAATCGATCAGCGCCAGTGCCGCCGGCTCGCCGCCCGAGAGGACGAAATCGCCGAGGCTCACCTCCTCGATCCCACGCGCCTCGATCACGCGCTCGTCGATGCCCTCGAAGCGGCCGCATATCATAATCGCGCCGGGGCCGTCGGCCAGTGCCCGTACCCGCGTCTGGGCGAGGGGCGCGCCCCGCGGACTGAGGTAGATCAGCGGCAGCGGCGGGCCGGAAGCGCGCTTCGCCGTCTTGGCTACCGTGAAGTCGATGGCTGCGGCCAGCACGTCGGCGCGCATGATCATGCCGGGTCCGCCGCCGAAGGCCTTGGCGTCGACCGTACGGTGGCGGTCGCTCGAATGGGCGCGGAGATCGACGGTTTTGAGCGCCCAGCGGCGCTCGGCGAGCGCGCGGCCCGCGAGCGAAAGGCCCAGCGGTCCGGGGAAGGCCTCGGGGAACAGGGTCAGCACCCACGCTTGCCAGGGCGCGGCGGGCGCGGCGTCGCGGCGGACTTGGGCGCTCATCGGGCAGCCTCGGTCGCGCCGCCGTCGCCGATCAGCCCGTCCGGCGGAACCAGCACGACGAAGCCGTCGTCGCTGTCGATCACCGGTACCGTCTCTTTCGTGAACGGCACCAACAACGTGGCGCCATCGCCCGCCGGCTCGACTTCGAGGAGATCGCCGGCGCCGAAATTGTGCACCGAGGCGATGCGGCCGAGACGGTCGCCCGATCCAAGCCGCGCCTCGAGCCCAACCAAGTCGGAATAGTAGAACTCATCGGTCGCCGGTGCATCGAGGGCGCCGCGGGCGACGAACAACTGAGTTCCCTTAAGAGCCGCCGCGGCCTCGCGGTCGTCGACCCCGCCCATCCGGGCGACCAAGGTTCTCTTGCTGCGGCCGCGCACCTCGAGGGTGAACGAGCGCTCTCCCGCCTCGTCGGCAAGGGGCCCGTATTCGGCAATGTCTTCGGGGCGCCCGGTGTAGCTGAGGATGCGTACCTCGCCCTTGACCCCGTGGGTGCCGGCGATGACGCCCAGACACACCCGCGGCGGGTCGTTCGAGGTGTTCGTTGTCTTCGCCATGGCCGTGCCTCAGCCCTCCGGCTCCGCTTCCTCGGTGCCGTCGGTCTTGGCTTCGTCTTCGGCGGCCGGCTCGCCTTCGGCGGCCGGCGCCGCCGCTTCGGGCTCGGCCTCAGGTTCGGCCGCGGCGGCGGCCGGCTGGGGTTCGGCCTCGGCGGTCGAGGCCTCGGCTTCCGCCTCGGTGGTCAACGGCTCGGGTTCTTCTTCGGCCGCGGCCGGCTCGGCTTCGGCCTCGGTCGTCGCCGGCTCGGCCGCCGGTTCTGCGGCCTCCTCGGGGGGCGCGGCTTCCGCCTCACTGACGGGCTGGGGCTGGGGCTCGGGCGGCGCGGCGGCGGCCTCGGCCTCGGCTTGCAACCGTTCCTGCGCCTTTTTCTTGGGCAGCGCCTTCTTGGGATTATTGCGCTGCGGTGGAATCGGCGTGATCTCGGCCGTGCCCAGGAATCGCGCCACCCGGTCTGAGGGCCGGGCGCCGAGGCTGAGCCAATGGCGAATGCGCTCTTCCTTGAGCCGCACGCGCTCGGGATCGGTAGCGCGAAGCAGCGGGTTGTAGGTGCCCACCCGCTCGATGAAACGGCCATCGCGCGGGCTCCGCGAATCGGCGACGACGATGCGGTAGTAGGGCCGTTTCTTGGCGCCGGCGCGGGCCAGACGAATCTTCAGTGTCACGCTCGTATTCCTCCCAAACCGACCGTCAGGGGCGCGCCCGGCCGTGCGCGATCGGTATGTGCGGGGATTCCGCCATGCCCGGCAGTCCGTGACGCATGAGGCCCTTCTTGCCGAGTTTGCCGACTTTTTTCACCATACCCGAGAGCTGCTTGTATTGCTTCAATAAGCGGTTCACATCCTGAACCGAGGTGCCGGATCCGGCCGCGACGCGGCGCTTGCGCGAGCCCGACAGCAGCTTCGCGTTCTTCCGTTCGGCCGCGGTCATCGACTGGATGATCGCTACCTGGCGACGCAACATTCCATCATCGATCGCCGCCTCGGCCATTTGTCGTTTGGCCTTGCCGACGCCGGGCAGGAGCGCCATCAGGCCCTCCATGCCGCCCATCTTACGCATCTGCCCGAGTTGTTGCGCGAGATCGTCGAGGTCGAAGCGGCCCTTCATCAGCTTGGCTTCGAGCCGCGCCGCCTCGTCGTCCTCGATCGTCTCCGCCGCCTTCTCGACCAGGCTGACCACGTCGCCCATGCCGAGAATGCGCGAGGCGACGCGCTCGGGGTGGAATCCCTCGAGCGCGTCAAGCGTCTCGCCGGTGCCGAGCAGCTTGATCGGGCAACCGGCGACGGCGCGGATCGAAAGGGCGGCGCCGCCGCGGGCATCGCCGTCGATGCGTGTCAGGACAACGCCGCTGATGTCGAGACGCGCCTTGAACGCGGCGGCGAGATTGACCGCATCCTGCCCGGTCAGCGAATCGGCGACCAGCAGGGTTTCGGCGGGCGCGACGGCGTCGCGGATCGCCGCGGCCTCGTCCATCAGGCCCTCGTCGACGTGCTGGCGCCCGGCGGTGTCGAGGATCACCACGTCGTAGGCCTGCAGCCGCGCCGCCTCCATCGCCCGGCGGGCGATATCGATCGGCAGCTGGTCGGGCATGATGGGGAGCGTGGCAAGTTTCGCCTGCTCGCCCAGCACCCGAAGCTGCTCCTGGGCCGCCAGCCGGCGCGTGTCGAGCGCCGCCATCAGCACCTTCTTTCCCTGCTCTTTGGTGAGCTTGAGCGCGATCTTGGCGCTGGTGGTGGTCTTGCCCGATCCTTGCAGCCCGACCATGAGCACCGCGGCGGGCGGCGCGGCGGCGATTCTGAGCTCGGCCGTCTCGGCGCCGAGCATCGCGACGAGGTGATCGTGGACCACCTTGATGACCATCTGCGCGGGGGTGACGCTGCGCAGCACGTCGGTGCCGGTGGCATCCTTTTGCACCGCCTCGATCAGCGACTTGACGACGGGCAGCGCCACATCGGCCTCCAGCAGCGCCACCCGGACCTCGCGCAGCGCCGCCGCGATGTCGGATTCGGACAGGGCGCCATGCTTCTTGAGGCGCGTAAAAATCTCGCCCAGTCGGTCGGTCAGGGACTCGAACATTGCACAGCCCTTGAAAGGCAAAACGCCAGCGCGCGAAAGCTCGCGGGCTGGCCGTCACTGCGTCTCGGCGCACGCGCTTGGCCGGAAATCCGGTGGCCGAAACCTACGCCCCATAACGCCGCATCGTCAAGCGCGCCGCGATAAAGTTGGCGGCAGCCTCTTGGCAGACAGACCGGTCCGTCTTTATGCGGTAAAGGACACGGCTTTTGACCGACAAGGAGAACCCTGATGCCACGCATTCTTCCCATCGATCCCGCCGCCGCCGAGGGCAAGGCCAAGGCGCTCTTGGACGGCGTCCACAAGGCGCTCGGCATGACCCCCAACATCATGCGCACCATGGCCAGCTCCCCACCAGCTGACCCTGGTCGCTGGCCTGTGGCCCCACCTGAGTCGCGACGATGATCTGGTGCTCCCCATCGACCGCCATCTGCGCGTTGGAGCACTGCTGGAATCCCTCGCTGCTGGTCTTCATGATCTGGCTCTCGGGATCGGTGAAATTGCTCTGCGCCTTCGGCTCGGGCTCGCCGTAGGCCCGCTTGTAGGGCCGCCCGCCCCGGGGATTGCGGTCCTGCCCAGGCTCGCGCCCGCGCTCATCGTCGCGCCCGCGTTGCGCCGCCTCCAAACGCGCTTTGGCTGCCTGGATCGCCGCCAGGCGCTTCTCCCTGCGTTGCAACTCCTCGGGCAACTCGTCGCCCCGGAAATCCTCGCCCCAACGCTCGTCTTCTTCGGCGTCCACCATCCCCGCCTTCGTCAGCAGCGCCTCGATCTCCGCCTGCAAGCGAGCCGCCTCTTTGCCCATCCGCTCATAGCTCATCGCCTTGCGCTTGCTCGCGTTCGCTCGCACCTTCGTCCCGTCGACCGAGAGCTTGCCGAACCGCGCCAGTCCCATCTCGCGCGCCACCTGCACCACCCCCACAAACAGCTCGCTGAACTCCGCCAGATGTCGGCGTCGGAACTCACATACCGTGCGATGTTGCGGGAAGTTGCCCGCCGCGAGCATCCGAAACGCTACTTCCTCCTCCAGCTTCCTCGCCACCGCGCGCGAGGAGAATGTGCCCGTCGCGTAGGCATAGATCAGCACCTTGACCATCATCGACGGCTCGTAGGGGGCGTTGCGTCGACCGTCCCCCTCGTTGGGCGCATAGAACGCCGTCAAGTCCAGTGCATCGACCACATCGCTGACGTGATGAGCCAGGTGCCCTGGGGGAACCCACTCCTGCAAGTCCAGCGGCAAAAGCAAGGGTTGGTCCGGCTGGTAGGCACGAAACGTGGTCGGCATCTGGAGTTCCCATACGCAACTGGCGTATCGGATCATACTTCCCCCTGCGCAAATCCACCCACAACCCGTCCGCTATCAACTTTGCCGCGCGGACCTTTCTGCAGCGCACGCTCCTAGGGAAAGTTATCGGCGAAGAATTGCCATTCCTCTAACATGGATAGCGTTGTCGATTTCTTCGTTTCGACGGGCCGAATCTCGACGACTTGGGGATCTTGCGCCGGAGCTTCGCAAGACGAGGGAAGGATCTGTGAAAGCGGTTGTCAACACTCGCTACGGATCGCCAAGTTTTCCGCGTGGAGCTGACCGATAAACCCGGCTCCGATGAGGCCAGACCCCAGCATGGTCCCAATCTAACCCCCCGACGAATCCAATGTCTCGGCCGGTCAGAAGCATATCCGATCGAGCCTGAGAATGTGCAGGTCCGAGGCGCCGCCGCCGATTCCGCCGCCGCGGGGGCCGCCCTCAGCGTATCTTCAGGGTTTTCTGGCAGCATCCGCTTTCCCTTCGGCGGTTCCGTGGTCGCGGTAGGAGTCAAGGAGGGCTGACGCCGTGGCGCTGCGCGCAGACGTTGCCTCGAACCAAGACCATCGCCGGTCAGCAGGATGATCCGAGCCCGCCAGACGTGCTTCTTGCGGGCTGCTCCGGTCCGCAACAACCGCCTCAAGACGAGTACGCTCGGCGAAACTAACGTTCACATGGATACCGTTTCGCATTCCAAGAGACTCGCACATCGTGATCATGCGGCGGACGGGCAAGAGCAAGCCCTGCGTCTGGCGCTGGCAGGAGCGGTTCATGCACGAAGGCGTGGGTGGACTTTTGCGCGACAAGACCCGACCCTCGCGCATCCCGCCGCTGCCTGGTGCCATTGTCAAGCGGGTGGTTGAGTTGACCTCCACCGAACCGCCCGGAGAGACGACGCACTGGACGGCGGCGGCGATGGCCAAGGTGGTCGGGATCAGCATCAGCTCGGTGCAGCGGGTTTGGCAGGCTCACAAGCTCCGTCCGCACCGGGTACGCCACTTCAAGCTCTCCACCGACCCCGAGTTCGTCACTAAGCTGCGCGATATCGTCGGTCTCTACGTCGATCCGCCCGCCCATGCCGTCGTGCTGTCGGTGGACGAAAAGAGCCAGATCCAGGCCCTCGACCGCACCCAGCCGGGGCTGCCGCTGAAGAAGGGACGCTGCGGGACGATCACCCATGACTACAAACGGAACGGCACGACGACGCTGTTTGCCGCCCTCGACGTCCTGGAAGGCAAGGTGATCGGGCGCTGCATGCAGCGCCATCGGCACCAGGAGTTCATCCGCTTCCTCAACGCCATCGAGGCCGAAGTGCCGGCGGGCAAGATCGTCCACGTGATCCTCGATAACTACGGCACTCACAAGCATCCCAAGGTCGTGGCCTGGCTCGAGCGCCACCCTCGGTTCGTCTTTCACTTCACGCCGACCTCTTGCTCCTGGCTCAATGCCGTCAAAACCTTCTTCGCCAAGCTCAGCAAACGCCGACTCAAAAGAGGAGTGTTCCACTCGATCGTCAATCTCCAGACCGCCATCAACCGCTTCATCGCCGAAACCAACGACGACCCCACACCGTTCGTTTGGACCGCCAATCCCAACAAGATCGTCGCCGCCGTCAAACGTGGGCACCAAGCGTTAGATTCGATCCACTAGCCGCTTGCCGTGGCGGCTTCGTGGCGATCGTAGTTTTCAGTCTTGGCATCAACCTTCTGATGCTTACCGCACCGCTCTACATGCTGCAATTATTCGACCGCGTCTTGAGCAGTCGCAGCGTAGATACCTTGATCCTTCTGACGATCATTGCCGGCGTGGCGATCCTCACGCTGGCGGCGCTGGAGGTGGTCCGAAGCAGAGTTCTCCTCCGCCTCAGCACGTGGCTCGATCGGCGCCTCAGCGGCTCGGTGCTCGTGGGGAGCATCGACGAAGCCCTCCGCCGCGGCCACGATCCCTCGGTTCAGGGGCTGCGGGACCTCGGGACCTTTCGTACCTTTCTGACCGGTCCGGCCATCTTCCCAATGATGGACGCGCCGTGGACGCCATTGTTCATCGCCGTGGTCTTCGTGATGCATCCGCTGCTGGGCTGGATTGCGCTTGCCGGAGCGCTGCTGCTGTTCGCCATCGGCGGTGGCCAGCGAGCTGGCGACCCGTAACCTCCTGATGCGGTCGGGGGCCGCCTCGGTACAAGCGCTCCACCGCGCTGAGGCGGCGGTGCGCAACGCGGACGCCATCGAGGCGATGGGCATGGCATCGAACCTTGTCGGCCGCTGGCACAAGGACAATGCCGAGATGCTCGCCTTGCAGGGACACGCCAGTAATCGCAGCGCCAGCCTCACGGCGATCTCGAAGTTTTCGCGGCTCGGTCTGCAGATCGGCATGCTCGGGACCGGATCGTGGCTCGTCCTCCTCGCCGACATCACGCCCGGAACGATGATCGCGGCCTCGATCATCATGGCGCGGGCGCTGGCCCCGGTGGAACAGGCGATCGGCTCGTGGAAATCAATGATTGCGGCGCGCGGCGCCTATCAGCGGGTCAAGCGGCAGCTCGATGACACCCGGCCGCGTGGGACCGCCATGCCGCTGCCGCCGCCGCGCGGGCGGTTGAGCGCCGAGGGCGCCGCTTTTCAGTATCCGGGCGCATCGGAACCGATTCTGCGGGGCGTCAGCTTCCAGCTAGAGCCCGGTGAGGCCTTGGGCCTTATCGGTCCGTCGGCGGCGGGCAAGACGACGTTGGCGCGGCTCATCGTGGGCAGCCTCCAGCCGGTGGCGGGCACCATCCGCCTCGACGGGGCCGACGTCGCGACGTGGAACCGAGAGGATCTTCGCCGCCACATCGGGTATTTGCCTCAGGACGTGGAGTTGTTCAGCGGGACGGTTCGCGAGAACATCGCGCGCATGGGTGCCAGCGAGACGGAGCCGGTGGTGGCCGCGGCCCATCTGGCGGGCATTCACGATATGGTTCTCGGGTTGCCGAACGGCTACGACACCGAGATCGGATATGGCGGCGCGGCACTCTCGGGCGGTCAACGCCAGCGCATCGCCTTGGCAAGAACCGTCTTCGACGATCCCAAATTGATCGTGCTGGACGAGCCCAACGCGAGTCTCGACCATACCGGTGAAGAGGCCTTGGTCAACGCACTCGGTACGCTCAAGGCGCGAGGCGTTACCCTGGTTGTCATCGCCCACCGGCCACGTATTTTGCACGAAGTCGACAAGATCCTGGTGCTCGGAAAGGGAACGGTTCAGATGTTTGGCCCGCGCGACGAGGTTATTGCATCACTCGGCTCGGCTGCCGACGAGGAGGCGCTGCAACGGGTCGGCAAGGGGTCCGAAACGGCGACCGCCGGCGCGCCGCGCGAGCGTGCGCCCGAGGGTGTAACCGATATCCGAGACGTTTCGCACGGCGCGGTCGGACATGAAAAGCGAAGAAGCTGACGCCGCCGAGGTAGCGCCTCGCGCCGCGGCGCCGCGCGCGCAAGGGCTGGATCCACCGGCGCGCTTGGGCCTCGCCCGTCCGATCGCCGCGGGCGCGGTGATCATCGCCTTGTTTTTCGGGGGCCTCGGCAGCTGGGCGGCACTGGCGCCGCTCGAAAGCGCTGCCATGGCGCCGGGAGTCGTCACGGTCTTTGGCAATCGCAAGACGATCCAGCATCTTGAGGGTGGGATTGTCGATGAGATCATGGTCCGCGAGGGCGACGTAGTGGTCGCAGGCGAGCTGTTGTTGCGGCTGACGCAGTCGTTGGCCATCCTCGAGCGCCTCCACGGGCGTTACCTCGCCGTGATTGCCCTTGAGACGCGGCTCTTGGCGGAACGTGATGGGCTCGCCTCCGTCGATTTTCTCTCGGTGCTGGGTGACCAGCGCGAGGACCCAGAGGTCAGCAAGATCGTAGACGGCCAGATCAATATCTTTGAGTCGCGGCGTGCCTCGCTCGCCGGTCAGATCGCGATCCTCAAGCAGCGCATGTCCCAGTATGAGGAAGAGATCCGCGGCCTTGAAGGGCAGATCGCGGCCGAGGACATCCAATTCGCGCTGATCGATGAAGAGACGAGCATCGTCCGAGACCTGTTGAAGAAAGGGTATGCGCGCAAGCCTCGCCTTCTCGCGCTCGAGCGCCGGAGCGCGGAGATCGCGGGAAGCCGCAGCCAGAACCAGGCCCTGCACCGAAATTCGGGCGCTCGGCCGACGGCGACACCTACAACTACTCGGTCGAGCTGTTCGAGGCCAAGTTCCCGCTCCGCTGTCACCGCTACGCGCTCAACGTCGAGGACGGCGCCGGCCCGGGCCGCTTCAGGGGCGGCTTCGGTGCGGTGCGCGAGTACGAGGTGCTGGCCGACGACACGACGATGTACGCGAGCATGGGGCGCTCGATCGAACACCCCTGGGGTTTGAACGGCGGCGGCGAGGGCTCGTGCAACTACGTCGAGGTGGAGAGCGAGGGCAAACGCTGGCGCGGCGCGCGTATCCCGGCGACACCGATGCGCCGCGGCGATCGCGTGCGGATCGTCACCGGCGGCGGCTTTGGCGATCCCATGGCCCGGCCGGCCCCCGACGTGGCCGCCGACGTGTTGGACGGCTACATCGGCGCCGATGCCGCGCGCACCGACTATGGGGTCGCCATCGCCGGTGAAGCGGTCGATGAATCAACCACCGATGCGCTCAGGCAGCACGCCTGAACTGGGCTCGGATTCGGCCAAGGAGGGGGTATGGGACGGTTGGCCACCGATATCGGGGGCACGTTCACCGATCTTGTGTATTTCGACGAAGAGACGGGTGCACTGGAGGTCGCGAAATCCTTGAGTACGCCGCGCGATCTCACCCAGGGGGTGATCGATACGATCCAGCTTTCCGGGATCGCGCCGGCCGACGTGACGTTCTTCGTCCACGGCGGCACCACGGTGATCAATGCGATCACCGAGCGTAAGGGGGTCAAGACCGCGCTGGTGACCACCGCGGGCTTCCGCGACGTCTTGGAGATCGCGCGGGGCACCCGGCCCGACATGTACAATCTACGCTTTCAAAAGCCGCCGCCGTTCGTGCCGCGGCGGCGGCGTTTCGAGGTGCGCGAGCGTATCGACGCCCACGGCGCCGAGCTCGAGCCGCTGGCGATGGCGGACCTCGACCCGGTGGTCGAGGAATGCCGCCGTCAGGAGGTCGAGGCGGTGGCGATCCAGTTCCTGCATTCCTACGCCGCGCCGGAACACGAGGCGGCGTGCGCGGCCTACTTGCGCGAGCACCTACCTGGGGTGGCGGTGACGGCGAGCCACGAGATCACGCGCGAATGGCGCGAGTACGAGCGCGCCAACACCGCGGTGCTCAACGCCTATGTGCAGCCGATCGTGCAGCGCTACTTCGACCGGCTGGAAACCGCGATTTCAAGTCTCGGGGTCGATTGCCATCTGACCGCGATGCAGTCGAACGGCGGCACCACCAGTTTCCGCTGGGCCAAGGAACACCCGATCACCCTGATCGAATCGGGCCCGGCAGCGGGAATGAACGGGGCGGCGCTGGTCGGCGAGGCCTGCGGCGAGCGCGACGTGATCTACCTCGACATCGGCGGCACTACCGTCAAGTGCGCACTGATCGAGGACTGTAGGCCGAAGGTCACCACCGAGTACAAGCTCGAATGGTCGCCGATCAACCCGGGCTATCCGGTTCGCGTGCCGGTGGCCGACGTGGTCGAGATCGGTGCCGGCGGTGGCTCGATCGCATGGTTTGACGCGGCCGCGGCGCTGCGCGTCGGCCCGCACAGCGCCGGCGCCGAGCCCGGGCCGGCCAGCTACGGGCTCGGCGGCGAGGAGCCGACGGTGACCGATGCCAAACTCATAACCGGCATCTTGGACCCCGCCTATTTCGCGGGGGGACAGATCACGCTCGACGTCGAGCGCGCCCAGCGGGCGATGCAGAAGATCGCCGATGGGCTGAAAGTGGGGGTCGAGGATGCGGCGATCGCGGTCATTCGGGTGATCGACGCCAACATGATCAACGCGCTGAAGCTGGTTTCGATCCAGCGCGGCTACGATCCGCGCGACTTCGTGCTTGTCGCGGCGGGCGGCGGCGGGGCGATGCACGCGGCGCCGCTGGGCCGCGATCTCGGCGTCAAGGAGACGGTGATTCCGCGCTATCCCGGCTATTTTTCGGCCTGGGGCATGCTGGCCACCGAACCGCGGGCGGATTTCGTGCTGACCTCGCTACGCCGCGCCGAAGACACCACGATCGAACACGTGCGCGAGGTCTTCGCCGGGCTCGAGCAAGAAGCGCGGGACTACTTCAAGGACGAGGCCCTGACCGAGGATTCGATCACCTTCGACCGTCAGATCGATCTCCGCTACCTTGGCCAGGAGCACACCGTCACCGTATCACTCGATCCCAGCCACACCGACATCGCGTCCATCCTCGGCGGTTTCCACACCGAGCACGAACGCGCCTATACCTTCAAGCTCGACGACACGCCGGTCGAGTTCGTCACGTTCCGATTGCAGGCCCCGGCCCGGGTACCACGCCCCAAGCTCACCCCGATCGGCAGCAACGGCCGTTCGGCCGAGGCGGCGGCCAAAGGCGAACGGCGGGCAAACTTCGGCGAAGATGGCTGGCAGTCGGCGGCGGTATACGAGCGCGACCGGTTGCCGCCCGAGTTCACCGCTGCGGGCCCGCTGATCATCGAGGAGCCCTCGTGCAACACTCTGGTCCACCCCGGCCAGCGCCTGCGTGTCGACGACCTTGGATTCTTGCGCATCGCCGAGGCCTAGGTCGTGCAGAGGCTACCGTGTTCTGCGCTCTGGCACACGTTATGGCGATGACGACAGCGTGCGGCGATCGAGGTCCACGCCATACTCCTCGATCGCGTGCTCGGGTTTGAGGTAGCCGTCGAGGACATCGCCCACGACCTCTTCCAGGGGTCGCTCCGGTGGCTTGCCGTAGCCGCCTCCGCCGCCCGTGACGATGGTCAGAATCGTCCCTGCTTCGATGTCCGTGGTGGGCACGCGGGCCCCGCGGCGCGTCTCGCCGTTGGCCGCGACGTCGACGTAATTGACGCTGCCCGGGCGACCGCCGTTCAAGCCCCACGGGCGCTCGATCGAGCGCTCGTCGATCCCTTGATCAAGCCCGAGCACTTCAGCGGCTTCTATACGACGGACGCGCTGATCGCCGGAGACGCGCGGGCATTCTGGGATGCGCTCTCGCACCTCATCCTGCCAGCGATCGCGCTGGCGCTGGCCGGGCTCGGCCAGGCGGCCCGGCTCACCCGCGCCAATATGGTCGAGAGCTATGGCCGCCAGTACATCGAGATGGCGCGCGCCTTCAATTTCTCCGAGCGCTCGATCGCCTTCAAGTACGCGCTGCGGCCGGCGATGATCCCGACTCTGACGATCCTGGGGCTCGATTTTTCAGTCATGCTGGGCTCGGCCTTCCTGGTCGAGCTCGTCTTCAACTGGCCGGGCCTGGCGCGCTACGGGGTCTACGCCATGCTGCAAAAGGACCTCAACGCCATCGTCGGCACGGTACTGGTGATCGGCGCCATGTTCGTGCACGTCAACATTCTGGTCGATCTGGTGGTCGGCTACATCAACCCGCGCATCCGGCCGCAGGGAGAGGGCGAATGAGTATGTTTCGCCGCTCTCGCGCTTGGTACCAGTTCAGCCGCAACCCCTTGTCGGTGGTTGGGCTGGCGGTCGTCGTCGTCATCAGCGTGGCCACCGCGCTGGCGCCCTTTATTACGCCGTACCCGGAGCACGCGGGCATGTTCGTCGATTTCAAGAACGCAAGCGCGCCGCCCGATTGGTCGTTTGTCTTCGGCACCGACAACATCGGTCGCGACGTGTTCTCGCAGCTGGTCTTCGCCTAAGGGGTTTCGTTCGGGCTCGGGGTCGTTGTCTTGGGCATCGCCGTGCCGCTGGGCGTCGTCCTCGGCTTGGTTACTACTTCGGCGGCGTCGAAACGGTCTTGATGCGGGTGACGGACATATTCCTGGCGCTGCCGCCCTTGGTCCTGGGGATGGCGATACTGGGCGTTCTGCCCACCTCGATGGTCAACGTGATGATCGCCATCGCCGCGCTGTGGTGGCCGTGGCACACCCGCATGGTCTACAATCTCTCGCGCTCGATTCGTACCGAAGACTTCGTCGTCGCGGCCAAGGTTGCCGGCGCCTCGGACCTGCACATTCTGTTCCGCGAGATATTGCCTAACTGTGTGCCGAGCATTTTGACCAAATTGACGCTCGACATGGCACTCGTGATTATCATCGTGGCCGCGCTCGGATTCGTGGGCCTCGGCGTGCAACCGCCGACACCGGACCTTGGCCGGATGGTTTCGGAGGGGATGCACTTCATCGCCGACGGCTGGTGGATGCCGGTATTTCCGGGCATCGGCATCATGATCATCGTCCTTGGGTTCAGTCTTTTGGGCGACGGGCTTCGCGACGTGCTGCACGTCGAGGTCTCGTGATGGCGCCGCTCCTGGAGATTCGCGATCTGCACATGAAGTTCTCGCTTTTCGAGGGGCTTTCGCACGCCCTCAACGGGGTCGCGTTGAGGGTGGAGAAGGGCGAGCGGGTGGCCATCGTCGGTGAATCGGGTTGCGGCAAGTCGGTCACGGTGCGGGCGATTCTGGGGCTGTTGCGACAGAAGAACATAGCGATCGAGGGTTCGATCCGCTTCCACGAGACCGAGCTCCTCGGCTTACGCGAGAGCGCGTGGCGCGAGATTCGTGGCCGCCGGATCTCGATGATTTTTCAGGACCCGACGGCGGCGCTGAACCCGGTGTTTACGGTCCGCGACCAGCTTTTGAACGTGATCCGGCGCGCGGGAAGGGTGAACTCGCGCCGCGAGGCCTATGAGATCGCCTGCGCGGCGCTGCGCGGGGTCGCGATCGTCGATCCCGACCGCATACTCGCGGCCTATCCCTTCCAGCTCTCGGGTGGTCTGGCGCAGCGGGTGCTGATCACGATGGCGCTGGTCAACCGGCCCGAGCTGGTGCTCGCGGACGAGCCCGGGTCTGCGCTCGACGTCACGATACAAGATCAGACGCTGCGCTTGATGCACGACCTGACCCAGGAGGCTGGGGCGGCGGTGCTCATCATCACCCACAACCTCGGCGGGGTGCGCGAGTTCGCGCAGCGGGTCTACGTCATGTACGCGGGCTCGATCGTCGAGGAAGCCGACGTCGAGACCCTGTTTCGCTATCCCGTGCACCCTTACACCAAGGCGCTTCTCGAGGCCGTGCCCAAGCTCACCGGCGCCGGGCTGCCGCGCCCGATCGAGGGCATGGTTCCCGACTACACCGCGGCGCCGCCGGGCTGTCGCTTCCACCCGCGCTGCGCCTTTTCCGAACCCGCGTGTCGCCAAGCGCCCCCGGTGGTCGATCTCGGCTCCGGCCATCGCGTCGCCTGTGTGTTGCCGGCGAAGGATCACGCCGAACCCTTGATCGAGGCCCATGCCTGACACCGACAGCCAAGCCGGCCAGGCGATCTCGGAGCGGGCGGCCGCGCTCCACGCGGATGCGCTGGTCTGCGACATCACGGTGAACTGGGAAGAGGACCTCGACATCGACGCGCGTCACGCGGTGCTTCCCCGCTACCCCGCTTCGGGCGTCGATTTCGTGTCGCTGACGTTGGTTGACGACTGGACCTGGATCGAGGCCACGATGCGCCACATCGCGGCTCAGCGCGCGTACTTTCTCGGCCGAACGGAGAATTGTGTTCTGGTAGAGACCGCCGAGGACATCGTACGCGCCAAGACGGAGGGCAAGCTGGCCGTCGGTTTCAACTTCCAGGGCTCGAACGGTCTGGGCGGCGACCTGAACCTCGTCGAGGCGTACTACAAGCTTGGTGTGCGTCAGATGATCCTCGCCTACAACGTTCGCAACCTTGCGGCCGACGGCTGCCACGAAGAGGCCGACGGCGGCTTGAGCCAATTCGGGGTCGATCTCGTGCGCGAGATGAACCGGGTGGGCATGCTGCTTGACTGCAGCCACACCGGATATCGGGCGACGATGCAGGCGATGGAGGTGAGCGAGGCGCCCGTGGTGTTCTCGCACTCGAACGCCCATGCGCTGACGGCACATGGACGCAATATCAAGGACGATCAGATCAAGGCCTGCGCGGCGACCGGCGGGTTGGTCGGCGTGACCGGCATCGGCGTATTCCTTGGCGAAGACGATGCTTCGGTCCCGACGTTCATGCGTCACCTCGACTACATGGTCGAGCTCGCCGGCCCCGAGCACGTCGGCTTGGGCATCGATCTCGTTTACGATATCGAGGGCTGGAACCGCTTCTTTCTCGCTAATAAGGACCGCTACTGGCGGGATTACGGCGAGACACTGCCGGCGCAGTTCCTCCAACCCGAGGCGCTGCCCGTGGTGACCGAGGCCATGCTCGATCGCGGGTATTCCGATTCGGACGTCCGCGCCATCTTGGGCGGGAATTACCTTCGCGTCGCGCGCGCGGTCTGGAAATAGGCAGCGCGGGCGAATGGTGAACAAGAACCCCGATCCCTTCACCGTCGAGATCATCCAGAACTCGTTGCACGCGATCTGCGAGGAGATGTTCGCGGTCATGAAAAAGACCGCGATGAGTTCGATCATCTACGAGGTTCTGGACTTCGGGGTCGGGCTGACCAACGCGCGGGGCGAGCTTGCGGCGCAGGGCGCCGGCGTCTCCGTCTTCATCGGCACGCTGGACGCCGCGGTAAAGGCGGTGGTCGCGAAATTCGCGCCCGCAGACGACATCCGTCCCGGCGACATCTTCATCACCAACGACTGGCACTCCGGGGGCGTCACCCACCTCAACGACGTCGACCTGATCATGCCCGTCTTCGACGGCCGGCGGGTGGTTGCTTGGACGGCGAACAAGGCGCACTGGGGCGATATCGGCGGCATGGTCGCCGGCGGCATCTCGACCGAGGCGACGGAGCTATTTCAAGAGGGCCTGCAGTTTCCCGAGGTCAATCTGTTCGCCGGCGGTCGCCCGATCCAGTCGGTGATCGACATGATCGCCGCCAACTCGCGCACGCCCGATTACATTCTGGGCGACATGTGGGCGGGAGTCGCCTCGCTCCGCGCCGGCGAGCGGCGGATCGCCGAGATGGCGCGAAAGTATGGGGTCGGCACCGTCGAGCCCGCGATGGAGAACGTCCTTGACGCGGCCGAGGCGGCCTCGCGCCGCGGCCTTTCCGAGCTCCCGAACAGGGTCTACGCGGCCGAAGACAGGACCGATGA
This sequence comes from Alphaproteobacteria bacterium, assembly GCA_965219135.1. Classification (GTDB taxonomy): domain Bacteria; phylum Pseudomonadota; class Alphaproteobacteria; order VGEJ01; family VGEJ01; genus CAYUNL01. The sequence continues at coordinate 708,788 of CBDCMV010000002.1, forward strand.
CGGGCTCGCGATACGGGCGCACGTCACAATCACCGATGACGAGTTCACCGTCGACCTGCGGGACAATCCCGATCCGGTGACCGGCCCGTTCAACTGCCCTTATCTGTGCACCGTCGCCGGCGCCCGCGTCACCTTCAGGGCCTTGACGAGCCCGCTCGGTGTTTCCAATGACGGCTCGTTCCGCCCGCTCAAAGTGATCACCCGCAAGGGTTCGATGTTCGACACCGAGCGCCCGCAATCGAACGGGATGTACGTCGATCCGACGATGTACACCACCGAGTTGATCGGGAAGGCGATGGCGCCGCTCGCGCCCAAGCGGCTCGGCGCCGGCAATCTCCATTCGGTGTGCGGCACCATCTTCGCCTCGACCCATCCAGAGACGGGGCGCTACCTGGTCACCGTCGAGCCCGAGCTTGGCGGATGGGGCGCGGCACCCGACGCCGACGGCGAGAACGGCCAGTATTGCGTGGCCGACGGCGAAAACTACAACTGCCCGGTCGAGGTTGCCGAGGCGCGCAACGGCATATTTATCGACCAGCACGCCTTCCACAACGCCGACGGCGGCGAGGGTACCTACCGCGGCGGCAATGGCGTGGTGCTCGACTACCGTATCCGGGCCGCGGATGCGCAGCTCACCGGGCTCCTATTCGCGCACCAAGGGAAACCCGCTATGGGGTTTGGAAGGCGGGCGCGGGGGCTCGCTCAACGCCCTCAATATAGGTCCCTTCGTCACCGCGTTCATCGCCGCGGCCAAGCCGTGCGCGACCATCATCAACTACGGCAATCTCTATCCGGCGCCGGGGTTGGACGACATTGTCGAAGCGCACCGCTACATGGAGGCCCAGACCCACAAGCGCAAGATCGTGGTGCTCGCTTGACCATAACAGGTACCAAGTAAGGCGCATGGCCGGGGCGATTCTCGAGGTCGAGGACCTGACTAAGCAGTATGTGGTCGGCAAGCGTGTTGTGCGGGCACTCGCCGGTGTGGACCTCGCCGTATCGCCGGGCGAGAGCGTGGCCATCGTCGGCGAATCGGGCTCGGGCAAGACGACGCTGGCCAAGCTGGTGCTCGGCGTCGAGGCGCCGAGTGGCGGGCGCATCGTCTTTGACGGCGCCGAGCTCGGCACCCGCCGCGATCGCGCCTTGCGCCGCCGCATGCAAGTGGTGCAGCAGAACCCCTTGTCGACGCTCAACCCCAAGCGGACGATCCGCCAGGCGATCGAGCTTCCGCTTCGTGTCCACGGCATCGTGCCCTCGGGCGGCTACACCGAATCGGTGGCCGAGCTTTTGGACATCGTCGGCTTGTCGCCCGAATACATGAACCGGTATCCGGCCGCGCTATCGGGCGGTCAACGCCAGCGCGCGGCGCTCGCTCGGGCGCTGGCGGCGAAGCCCGACCTGATCGTCCTCGACGAGCCAACCTCGGCACTGGATGTCTCGGTCCAGGCGCGGGTGCTTCAGCTGTTGTTCGATCTTCAGTCGCGCTTCAATCTCACTTATCTCTTCATCACCCACGACCTGGGCGTGGTGCGCAACGTCGCCACGCGGATCGCGGTGATGTATCGCGGCCGGATCGTCGAAAGCGGCCCGACAGGGGCGGTGTTCAACGCGCCGCGGCACCGCTATACCGCGATGCTGCTGTCCTCGGTGCCGGTCGTGTCCAAGGAAGAAGAGGCGCTGCGGCCGTCCTGGCCGTGGGACGACAGCCTCATCGAAGGCGAGGAGCGTTCTTCGCAGGGTTGCGCCTTTGCGCCGCGCTGTCCCTACGCGGACGATCGCTGCTGGACGGCACCACCCGAATTCACCGGCTTCGGCGCGGACCACGTGGCGGCGTGCCACAATCCCGGGACGGCAGCCGCGGCGTGATGGACTTGGAGATCTGAACCGCTAGCCAAACCGCCAAGCCTTGCTTGGCTACATCGTCGCCGCGGGGGCGACCTTGCCGCCAGGGGGAATCGAGATGTCAGATGGCCCGTCGCCGTTTCACCGTGGCGAGACCGAGATCCAGGTCCGGCTCGGCGTTGCGGACGAAATGGAAGAAAGGGGGCGGCGGATTATTCGCGACCGCATCCCGGAGGAGAATCTACCGTTCTTCGCCCAGCTTCCGCTCATCACGATCGCCACGGTGGATGAATGCGGCCGCGCCTGGGCGTCGGCCCTCACAGGGTTGCTCGGCTTCGCCTGCGCGATCGATCCGCATGCCCTCGAAGTGCGGGCGCGGCCGGTGTACGGGGACGCGCTGAACAAGACGCTGGTGGAGGGCGCGGACATCGGCGTCCTCGGGCTCGATTTCGAGAGCAGGGGCCGGTTCCGAGTGAACGGCACGATCGCGCGGCTTGGCGAAGACGGATTCAAGATTCGCGTGCGTCAGGCCTTTCCCAACTGCCCACGCTACATCCAGGCCCGCGCGTGCGAGCCTGGCGGGCAGGCCGCGACGGTGGGCGAAAGGAAGGCGGTCGTCCGTGGGGATACCCTGAACCGGACCGAGGCCGCACTGATCGCGGGGTCCGACACGCTGTTCATCGCCAGCCAATTTGCCGAGGACGATGAGGGTACCGGGCGCACGCTAGATGTATCCCACCGTGGCGGGAATCCCGGATTCGTGATCGTCGCCCATGAAAGCCTACTGCTGTTCCCGGATTATTCCGGCAACTGCATGTTTCCACCCTCGGCAACCTCCAGGTGGATCCGCGCTGCGGCCTTCTGTTCATCGATTTCGACACCGGGAGCGTGCTCCAGCTCACGGGCAAGGCCGCGGTTCTGTGGGAGCCCGAGCACGTCGCGCGATTTACCGGCGCCGAGCGCGTGGTGTCGTTTCAGGTCGAGCAGAAGGTTCACATCGGGCGCGCCCTGCCCATGACCTGGCGGTTTCACGAGACCCACGCTGCCCTCAAGACGCTGGCGGCCGAGCGGCCCGAGGATCCGCCGCCGGCACGGCCACCCATGACCCTGAAGTCGGTCAATGTCTCGATGCCCAGGGACGTCGACCATGACGGCAAGACGGTAACGACCGGCATATTCAAGGAACCACTCGAGGGCCGGATCAAACTGAAGCGGCTCAATCTCGAAGGCGATGGCCAGGCGGACCTTTGGGGGCACGGCGGCGCGTTTCGTTCGGTGTACGCCTATTCCTTCGAGAACTACCGGTACTGGGCGGATGCGCTCGGCCGCGATGACCTCACCATCGGCCAGTTCGGCGAGAACTTCACCGTCGAGGGCATGCTCGACGATGAAGTCTGCATCGGCGATGTATTCCGCATCGGCGGGGCCCTGGTCGAGGTCAGCCAGCCGCGCATTCCTTGCTACAAGCTGGCGATCAAGATAGGCATCGAGGGATTCGAGGGATTCCAGAACCGCTTCCTCAAGAGCGGTCGGGTGGGGTTCTACCTCCGCGTCCTCGAGGAAGGAGAGGTTGCGGCGGACGACCCGATCGTGTTGGTGCGGGCTGAGCCGAATGCCATGACCGTGCGCGAGGTCAGCGACCTTCTCTACTTCGACAAAGGGAACCTCGAGGCGACGCGGCGCGCCCTCCAGATCCCGGCCCTTGCGCACGGCTGGAAGGGCTCCTTCGCCGAGCGGCTCGCCAAGGCCGAGGTATCGACCGACGTCCGGAAGGGGCTGCGAAACTTCGTCGTCTCGCAAAAAGTGGCGGAAAGCGAGACCATCACGTCCTTCTATCTCACACCGCGGGACGGTGCGCCATTGCCCTCATTCCTGCCCGGCCAGTTCCTGAGCCTGGACCTCGACATTCCAGGCCGGCCCACACCGGTCATCCGCACGTACTCGCTTTCCGACAGCCCCAACCCCGATTCCTACCGTCTCAGCATCAAGCGCGAGCCCGCCCCGGCGGACGATCCCGATCTGCCGGCGGGCCTGTCATCGAGCTACTTCTTTGATCGGGTCGAAGTCGGCGCCACAATCCGTGTCGCGGCCCCGCGCGGCAAGTTCCACCTCGACCCCGACAGCGAGCGGGCGGTCGTTCTTTTGTCCGCCGGCGTCGGCTTGACCCCGATGATCAGCATGCTCAACGCCATCGTCCAAAGCGATGGGGCGCGGGAGGTTTGGTTCGTTCACGGCGCCCGCAACGGACGCGAGCATGCGATGGGCGACCATGTGAGACGGCTGGCAGCGGAGCACGCCAACGTGCATGCCCATGTACGCTACAGCCAGCCCGATCCCGGTGACCGTGTGGGCCGCGACTTTGACAGCATTGAACGGGTTGACCTCGATCTGCTGAAACAGATTCTTCCGTTCGGCGACTACGATTTCTTCGTTTGCGGACCGACACCGTTCATGCGGTCGCTCTACTGCGGACTACTGTCGCTAGGCTTGTCGGAATCCCGCATCCACTACGAATTCTTTGGGCCGGGATCGATGCTGACGGAAGAATCCAAGCCGGTCCGCCCCACCGAGGTGTCGACTGTTGATTCCGAACTTGCCGGTGGGGCCACCGTGACCTTCGCGCGCTCGGGCGTGACCGCTGGCTGGAATCCGGCGTGCGACAGCATCCTTGATCTGGCCGAGCGGCACGGTCTGAGCCCGGCCTACAGCTGCCGCTCGGGCATCTGTCACACGTGCATGTGCGACCTCACCGAGGGCGAGGTCGAGTACGTGGACGATCCTTTGGATCCCCCGGGGCCCGCCCAGGTATTGATCTGCTGCGCCACGCCCAAGACCGACCTGGTGCTGGAAGTGTGAGGGCGGCTCCCCCAAGCGCGCACCCGAGCGCGCCCGTAGAAGACGCGCGAAGACCATGAAATGCGTCACCAGCAGCGCAGGGACGATGAATGTCGGGATGTACCAGGCCGCCCCCATGTTCTGCTGCGCATCCACGATCACGCCCCGGATCACGGCATGGAGCAGATCCGCAGTCCCGACCACGTTAAACAGCCACACCAGTGGAATGGCTAGCCCCCAGCCGCCGCGCAGGGCCACCAGCGCTACGACGGCGAGCAGGCCGGCCGCGAAGTCGCCGTAGGCGGCGGGGCCGGCGAATTCCGAAGGTAGCGGCTCGGAAACCACCCCGGGAACCAGAAACACCAGTCCCAAATGCCGGAACGCGTGGGGCAGGATCAGCGGTACCAGTGCTTGCTCGGGCGGCTTGCCCGCGAGCCACGGCGCCACGAACCACCGCGCGATCAGTCCGTAAACGATCAGGCTCAGCAGGAACTGCAGGCCGAAAATAATCGGCTGGTCCATCGCTTTCGGTTCTAGCCCGATCACCGGGCGCTCGCAAGGGCTCGCGTCTATTGTGGGTACCGCACCGCATCGGATATAGAAGGGCACAAGGGAGGATTACCAATGGAACAGCCCTACAGGCTGGGGGTCGACATTGGCGGCACGTTCACCGACGTCGTGCTGACCACTGAATCGGGCGGGCTTGCGGTCCGCAAGATCTTGTCGACCCCCGAGGATTATGCGAAGGGCGTCATTGCCGGCGCGCGTGCCGCACTTGCGGATCTTGACGTCGCCGCGGCGGGCTCGTCCGAGGTCGTTCACGCGACAACGGTTGCGACCAACGCCATACTCGAACGCGCGGGCGCACGTTGCGTGTTGATCACGACCGCTGGATTCCGGGACGTTCTGGAAATCGGGCGGCTGCGTATTCCCGAGCTATTCAATCTCTTCTACGACAAGCGCCCGGTCCTGGTGCCCCGCGATCGCATCATCGAGGTCGAGGAGCGGATCAACCACCAGGGCGAGGTTGTCACGGCGCTGGGCCAAGACGAGATCGAGCGCGCGGTCGAGGCCGCGATCGCGGCGGAGCCTGAATCGGTGGCGGTCTGTCTTCTCAACTCCTACACCAACCCGGCCCACGAGCGCGCCGTCGCCGATGCGCTTCGGGCGCGGGCTCCCGATCTCGATATCTCGGTTTCCGCCGATATCCTGCCCCGCATCGGCGAGTTCGAGCGTACCTCGACAACGGCGATCAACGCCTACGTGCAACCCACGGTCCGGCGCTATGTCGATTCCTTGGCCGCGCTGCTTCGCAAGGACACGATCGATGGGCCGCTTCTCATCATGCAGTCGGGCGGCGGACTGATGAGCGCGGACCGGGCCGCGCGCGAGCCGGTCAACATGATTGAATCCGGTCCCGCCGCCGGGGTTTTGGCGGCACGCCACTTCATCGCCGGCATGGGGCTGAAGAACGCGGTCACCTTCGACATGGGCGGCACCACGGCCAAGGCCTCGATCATCGAGAACGGCGAGTTCCTGAAGACCACCGAGTACGAGGTCGGTGGGCACATGTCGGCGACCACCCGGCTGACCGGCGGCGGCGGCTACCCGATCACCGTGCCGGCTATCGACATCGCCGAGGTCGGCGCCGGCGGCGGCTCGATCGTTTGGCTCGATTCGGGTGGCTCGCTGAGGGTCGGGCCGCAGAGTTCGGGCGCGGCGCCGGGACCGGTGTGCTACGGCGCCGGCGGCGAACAGCCCACGGTGACCGACGCCAACCTGATTTTGGGATATCTCAACCCGGCGCGGATCGCCGGCGGCGCCATCAAGGTGTTGCCGGAGCCGGCGCGGGCGGCGCTCGAGTCCCAGATCGCCGGCCCGCTCGGCCTCGATCTCGCCGACGCCGCGTACGGTGTGCACCTGATCGCCAACTCGGAGATGATCGGGGCGATCCGCGCGGTTTCGACCCAGCGCGGGCGCGACGTGCGAGACTTCGCGCTGGTGGCGTTCGGGGGTTGCGGTCCGGCGCATGCCGCGCAGCTTGCGCGAGAAATGGACATCAGTACCGTGGTCGTGCCGCCCAGTCCCGGTCTCTTCTCGGCCTTCGGGCTGCTGACGACCGAGCTCGAGTTTCAGCGCACCCGGACGCTCTATGCCGATGCCGACACGCTTGCGACCGGCACGCGCTTGCCCGAGGTTCTGGCCGCACTCAAGGCCGAGATCGAGGATGAGTTCAGCCGCGAGGCTGGCGACGCGGCGTTTGCCTTCGAGGTCTCGGCCGACATGCGATATTGGGGGCAGAGCTTCGATCTGCCGATCACGGCGCCGGCCGATCTCGGTCCCGCGGAGCTGGTCAAGACGCTGCTCGATCGCTTCGAGATCGAGCACGAGAACACCTACGGGCAGCGCGCCGAGAACGAGCGGGTGGTGATTGCCGCTCTGCGCTTGATCGGCCGCGTGCCCGCCGCCACCAACGGCATCGGCGCCGGCGTCTCGAGCGGGGCGGTGGAGCCCGAAGGCAGCCGCGACGCCTGGTTCGGACCCGACCTCGGCTGGATGGCGTGCCCGGTGGTTGGCCGCGGCGCCGTCCCCAATGAGGGTCGCGAGGGGCCGCTGCTGATCGAGGAATACGATTCGGTGATCGTGGTGCCGCCGGGATGCTCGGCGCGCGGCGATCCCTCGGGCAGCGTCGTGATCACCGTCGAAAACACAGGCCCAGGAGGTAAACCATGACTCTGGCAAGCCCCGCCCCCGCGCCCGAGGTGCACGGCGATCCTGTCACCTTCGAGCTGGTCAAGAACGCGCTCTTCTTTTTGGTCAACGAGATGGCGTTGACGCTGGTGCGCGCCTCGTACTCGGGCATCCTGCGCGAGAACATGGACTTCTCCACCGGCATCGCTGACCCCAACGGCGAGATGATCGCCCAGGGTCTGTCGCTGCCGTTGCAGTTCGGACCGATGCCGGACGCCGTCGCCGCGGTGCGCGGCGCCTGGGAGGGTCGTATGGCGCCGGGCGACGTATACATTCTGAACGACCCCTTCGAGGGCGGAACGCACCTACCCGATTTCTTCTTCGTCAAACCGGTCTTCCACGAGGGCGCGGTGTTTTGCTACACCTGCGTGGCCGGCCACCAGGTCGACGTCGGCGGTCGGGTCGCCGGATCGAACGCTTGCGATTCGACCGAGGTCTACGCCGAAGGCCTGCGCGTACCCCCGCTGAGGCTCTACGAGGCCGGCGTCCCCAACGAGACTCTGTTCAACATTATCGAGCGCAACGTGCGCGTTCCGATCAAGCTGATGGGCGATTTCCGCGCCCAGGTCGCCAGCCTGGAGACCGGCGAGAACGGCATCCGCGAGCTTATCGAACGCTACGGCGCCGCGGACCTCGAAGGGTACTGTGCGGCGCTCCTGGACTATGGCGAGCGGCAGACGCGCGCGGCCATCTCCGAGTTGCCCGCGGGTGTCTACGAATTCACCGATTACCTTGATTCCGACGGGGTCGAGCGCCGGCCCGTGCCGCTCAAGCTGAAGTTGACCATCGCCGCCGACCGCATCCTCGCCGACTTCACCGGCAGTTCGCCCCAAGTCCAAGGCGCGATCAACTCGACGGTGAGCATGGCGAGGTCGGCGACCTACGCCGCGATCCGTTCGGTGCTGAGGGGTGAGATTCCGGGCAACGGCGGATTCTTCCGGGCGATCGAAGTGATCGCCGAGAAGGGCAGCATCCTGAATTGCGTGCTACCGGCCGCCTCGGGCGGACGCGGGGTGACGCTCTTCCGCATCGCCGATACGGTGTGGGGGGCGCTCGCGCAGGCGGTGCCCAATCGCGTGTTCGCCGCCACCGAGGGTGGCACCACCGTATACAGCATCGGCGGCTACCACGAAGACCGCGAGGCCTTCGTCCTGGTCGAGATCTTCGGCGGCTCGTGGGGTGGGCGGCCCGACCGCGACGGCATCGACGGCATCTCGCACCCGATCTTGAACCAGCGCAACATCCCCGGCGAAATCATGGAGGCCGAGCACCCGGTCGAACTGGTGCGTTACGGGTTCTTGCCCGACACCGGCGGCGCGGGAAAGTACCGTGGCGGGATGTCGCTCGTGCGCGACCTCCGGTATTTAGGCGCGGTGCCGGCGCAGCTGCAGCTCCGCTCCGACCGCTGCGACCACATGCCATGGGGGCTGGCCGGCGGCGAGGACGGTACGCCCTCGCACAACAAGATCGACCCCGGCACCGACACCGAGCGTCCGCTGAAGGCGATGGACACCACGACGATCAAACAAGGTGAGATCGTCCGCTTCGTCTGCCCGGGCGCCGCCGGCTGGGGCGATCCGCGGGAGCGCGATCCGCTGGCCGTGGGGGCGGACGTGCGCGAGGGACGGTTTACCCCGGCCTACGTCCGCGAGCACTACGCGCTCGCGGTCTCCGCCGATGGAACCGTGGACGAGGCCGAGACGAAGAAGCTCCGCAACGGCGGCTAGTGGATCGAATCTAACGCTTGGTGCCCACGTTTGACGGCGGCGACGATCTTGTTGGGATTGGCGGTCCAAACGAACGGTGTGGGGTCGTCGTTGGTTTCGGCGATGAAGCGGTTGATGGCGGTCTGGAGATTGACGATCGAGTGGAACACTCCTCTTTTGAGTCGGCGTTTGCTGAGCTTGGCGAAGAAGGTTTTGACGGCATTGAGCCAGGAGCAAGAGGTCGGCGTGAAGTGAAAGACGAACCGAGGGTGGCGCTCGAGCCAGGCCACGACCTTGGGATGCTTGTGAGTGCCGTAGTTATCGAGGATCACGTGGACGATCTTGCCCGCCGGCACTTCGGCCTCGATGGCGTTGAGGAAGCGGATGAACTCCTGGTGCCGATGGCGCTGCATGCAGCGCCCGATCACCTTGCCTTCCAGGACGTCGAGGGCGGCAAACAGCGTCGTCGTGCCGTTCCGTTTGTAGTCATGGGTGATCGTCCCGCAGCGTCCCTTCTTCAGCGGCAGCCCCGGCTGGGTGCGGTCGAGGGCCTGGATCTGGCTCTTTTCGTCCACCGACAGCACGACGGCATGGGCGGGCGGATCGACGTAGAGACCGACGATATCGCGCAGCTTAGTGACGAACTCGGGGTCGGTGGAGAGCTTGAAGTGGCGTACCCGGTGCGGACGGAGCTTGTGAGCCTGCCAAACCCGCTGCACCGAGCTGATGCTGATCCCGACCACCTTGGCCATCGCCGCCGCCGTCCAGTGCGTCGTCTCTCCGGGCGGTTCGGTGGAGGTCAACTCGACCACCCGCTTGACAATGGCACCAGGCAGCGGCGGGATGCGCGAGGGTCGGGTCTTGTCGCGCAAAAGTCCACCCACGCCTTCGTGCATGAACCGCTCCTGCCAGCGCCAGACGCAGGGCTTGCTCTTGCCCGTCCGCCGCATGATCTCAGCGGTGCCAAGACCATCGCCGGTCAGCACGATGATCCGAGCCCGCCAGACGTGCTTCTGCGGGCTGCTCCGGTCCGCAACAACCGCCTCAAGACGAGTACGCTCGGCGAAACTAACGTTCACATGGATACCGTTTCGCATTCCAAGAGACTCGCACATCGTGCAAGCCATAGGAATCTTTTGTTAGAGTTGATCCACTAGCTTAGGCTGCTTTGATGCGCTTGACCTTGATCGTCCGCGCCAGGCCGCGCGACCTGGCAAGGTCGTAAGCCAGTTGCATGCGTAGCCAATGATCCGGAGTCGATCCGAAGGCTTTGGAAAGGCGGTACGCCATCTCGATGGAAACGGACGCCTTTTCGTTGACAAGCACCGACAAGGCGGGTCGACCAACGCCCAAACGCTTGGCTGCCTCGGTTACGGTCAGGCCCAGTTCCGCCAGGCAATCCTCACGAACAATAGCGCCAGGATGGACCGGATTTCGCATCGCCATGCTCAATACCCTTTCGCCTCAATGATAGTCCAAGTAGTCCACGTCCGCCGCGTTTTCGCCCTCGAACCGGAACGTGACCCGACAATTCCCTGATATCGAAACGGCGTAGTGCCCCTTCAATTCTCCCTTGAGCGAGTGGAAACGAAAACCCGCCAAGTTCATTTCATCGGGTCGCTTCGCCTCATCCAGTGCGCTAAGCACGCGCAGGAGTTTCGGAACATGGTGCCGCATGACCTTGGCCGAAGCTCCTCCTTCATGGAGGGCTCTTAGTCCTTTGTGGCGGAACGACGTAAGGCACGCTGCGTAGCTGAGCACTTATTAATTGGGCACGGTGTAGCGGGCGAGCGCGTCGCGGTCGAGTTCGACGCCAAGGCCCGCCAGCTCGGGCGGCCGGACGCCACCCTCGCGCACCAGCCACGGATCGCCAGCGATCAGGTCGTCCTCGACCCAGTTGATCAGCGCCTGCGCCGGGCGGTCGAGTTCGGGCCGGGCGATGCCGAGATGACACATCGCGGCCCACGAGACCCCAAGCTCCCATCGCGCGCGCAGCCAGAAACGGCGCGAAAGCGCGGCGGCCCGGATCATGACGTCGATCACGCCGTCGATGCCGCCATGAAGGTGGATGTCGCTCACCACCGAATCGATCAGGGGGTAGGCGGAGACGGCGTCGAGATCGAAGCAATGGGTCGAGACCGGGATTCCGAATTCGCCGCGCAAGCGCTCGCACCCGGCGAGGCTCGCCACCGGCTCTTCGATGTTGGCGAGTCGAGTCTCGGCGACCCCGTCGAGAAAGCGGCGCGCGGCCTCGATGTCGAAGCCCATGTTGGCGTCTACGGCCAGGTCCACGTCAGCGCCGACGGCCTCACGCACCGCCTCGACGACCGCGATCTCACACGCCACGGGGTGCAGCCCGACCTTGAACTCGAACATCGAGGCCCCGCTTTCGGCGACCGAACGGGCGGCGATATCGGCCATCGTCTTGGCGATTTCGGAGGCGCTCAGCCCCTCGTCGGGATGGACGGTGTAGGCATAGGCGACGAATGGCGCGCGTTCGCGTACCGGTCCGCCCAGGAGGTGAAACAGCGGCTCGCCCTGGGCCTTGCCCGCAAGGTCCCACAGCGCGAGTTCGATGCCGGCGAACGCGTTGAGCTCCATCATGCGCTCGGGATAGCCGTAGTCGAAAGGCTGGCGCGGCAGGCATGCGTCGCGTACCGCCCGCCGTTCGGCCGCGGACAGCCCAACGATCTTGGGCGCGAACAATTGGTTGATGATGCGCGCCGAGAACGTGCCGCGGGTCTCGCCCACCCCCACCAGCCCGCCTTCGGTCTCGACCTCGACAATGGTGCTCACGACGTGGGTGAGCGTCGTGCGAACGAACGCCGCCGGCCGTGTCACCGGCACACGCACCGGGCTCGCCCGCACCGCCGCGATCTTCATCTCAGTTTCGGGGCTCATGATCCGCGTCGCCTCGCCCATGAATCACGTGAAGAATTTCAACGACATCGTTCCTGACCCGATAGGCTACGAGATATGGCGTCCCCGAAACGACGACCATGCGCGTATTCGGTTTCTTGCCCGGATGGCCGCTAGCTGGAAACGTCGTCAAACGCTGGACTGCGTCGCGAATCCTGATCGCTGTCGCTTTCGTAGCCACAGGATTGCGCTCGGCGATGTAATCTTGAAGCGCGGTTAAGTCACGAATCGCACGCTTGGACCACTCGATCCTCATTCAGGCGGCTCGAGCTCATCCTCCGTGCCCCAGCTTTTCAGCCATTCGCGTACCCGTTCGTGTGGGATCATCCGGCCCGCCTCGGCGTCCGCGATTCCCTCTTCGATCGCTTCGATCTGCCAGGCTTGATCGAGAAGGTATTCGTCCAGCGCTTGTTCCAGCAGCCACGCCTTGGAGCGCTCGGTCGATTTCGCGAGCTTCTCGAGGGCCGCCGCCTTCTTCGGAGGAACCCGGAACGCCAGCGTCACCGTTTCACCCACCCACGTAACTCCTGTTTGCTTTGATTCCTTTGCAAACAATGTAGCACGCGTCGCTGCCGACGCAAAGTGCCTTACGCGGCGCCGCCGTTGGCCCCCCTCTGTTGGCGGAGTCGCGTCGTCGCGGTGAGATCGAGGCTCGGTGGCTCGCCGGCCTCGATGACGACGCCGTAATCGGCGGCGGCATGTTCGATGCTGACCTTTTCCGCAACCACGTCGTCGAGGACATGCTCCGGATCGCGCTCCAGCGGATCGCCGTAGCCGCCGGCGCCCGACATGATATGGCGGAAAACGTCGCCGTGCGCGAGCCGCTCGGGCGTCATCAAAAGGACCGGCAGCACGCGCTCCTCGCCGCCCGGATTGATGATGTTCCACGACGGCGTCCCCTCCCTACCCCCATAAAGACCGTGCGGCGGACGGCGCCGCTTGTCCGAGCGCACGTTGAGCTCGGCGGTCTCGGCGAGGATGCGGTATTCGCGCATGAGCGACATCCCGCCACGGTGTTTACCCGGGCCGCCGGTGTCGGGCACGAGGCCGTAGCTGTCGATGCGCAGGGGGTAGCCGGACTCGATCATCTCGACCGGCACGTTGCACTGATTGGCACCGATGTGAGGCGCGCCGTCCTGGCCGTCCGAGGTTGACGAGCCGCCGGAATTGCCCATGAAGGTCTCGCAAAACACGAAGGGCGCACCATCGCGCCAGCCGCTGATCGTGGGCAGGGTGGAGCCGCCGGAGTTGTCGGCACGAACCCGGTCGGGGACCGCCTGGGCGAGCGCCCCGAACAAGCAGTCGATCATCCGGTAGCCGGTGATGCCACGGGCGCCGCACGGCCCTGGTAGGACCGGGTTCATGATCGAGCCCTCGGGCGCGATCGTTTCGATGGCTCGGGTGTAGCCATAGCAGTTGGGTACCTCGGCCGGCATGATCGATCGCAGCGCGGCGTACACACACGCCTTGGTGAACGGTAGCGTCGAGTTGATGCCGCCCTCGACTTGGTCCGAGCTGCCGGTCCAGTCGACGCTCACGCCGTCGCCCTTGAACGTCACCGCGGCCTCCAGAACGATCTCCTGCGGGTCGGCGCCAAGACCGTCGATGTGATCGGTGAATCGGTAGGTCCCGTCGGGGATATCCCGGAACTCGGCGCGCGCCAACCGCTCGGCGTAATCGTGCAGGTGGCGGGAATACTCGGTCACGGTGTCGACGCCGTAGCGGCTGAACAAGTCCTTGAGCTCGCGCTCGCCGGTGGTGCAGGCGGCGACCTGGGCCTGCAGGTCGCCCAGCACCTTGTCGGGGGTGCGCACGTTGGTGGCGATGATGTCCCACACCACCTTGACCGGCTTGCCGCGCTCCATGAACTTGATCACCGGCAGGCGTAATCCCTCGGCGTACACTTCCGGGGCGCCGAGCGCGTTGGAGCCGGCGACGATACCGCCGACGTCGGAATGGTGGGCGACCGTCGTCGCCCAGCCGGCCAGGGTCGTGCCGTCGAACACCGGCTTGATGATGTAGATGTCCGGCAAATGCTGGCCGGCAGCGACGTAGGGATCGTTGAAGATAAAGACGTCCTCGGGATCGACCCGGCCTTCATACTTGGTGATCAGGCAGCGCATGGCGTCGTAGAAGCTGCCAAGATGCATGGGCGTGGTGACGCCTTGGGCTAGGGTCTGGCCGTGCACGTCGCAGATGGCAGTCGAAAAATCCATCGATTCGCGGACGATGCCGGAATACGAGGTGCGCAGCAGGATCAGCGCCATATCGTCGGCAACGGTGTCGAAGGCGCTCTTCAGGATCTCGAGCACGAACGGGTCGAACGCCGGCATGTTGGCGCCGTGGCGCGGGGTGGCTTCGGTCTGAGTCATTAGGTTTGTTGATCCTCGATGATGATGCTCGCGGTCGCGTCAAGGCACGCGTGGCATTCTGGTGGGACGACCACCGTGCCTTCGTATTCCTCGATGATAAGCGGTCCGGTTCGTCCCTCGGTCGAAACCCCGGCGCGGCCGATGACCGGCGCTTCGACGACGCCGACCTCGGGTCCGAAGTACACCGGGCGGATCGTTTCGGGGACGGAGTCTTGGATGGTGGTCCCCGAGATGGTTCGCGCACCTGGCGGCGTGACGGTGCCGATCGAACGCAGATTCACCGTCTCGAGCGGGTAAGCGCCTTCAAAGCTGTGGCCATAGCGCCGCTCGTGCTCGGCCTCGAAACGCCGACCCAGTTCCTCGATGGTGGGCGGCGCAAGCGGCCCCTCGCGTAGGGGCACCGTGATTTCGAACGCCTGCCCGGCATAGCGCATGTCGGCCCACCGCCCAAGCGACACCTCGTCCCCCGCATGGCCCAGGCGGGACACGATCTCGGCCTCGATCTCGGTGTAGACGCGCTCCATCTTGCCCAGGTCCATTTCGGCGGCGAGTCCCGGGAATGCTCGGCTAAGATTGAGCTCGAGGTTGGCAAGCAACAGGCCGACGGCGCTGAACACGCCGCCGGCGGGGGGCACGATGACCCGCCGCGCCCCGAGCTCGCGGGCGAGCGCCATAGCGTGGACCCCACCCGATCCGCCGAACGCCATCAGCGCAAAATCGCGGGGATCACGTCCGCGGTACGTGGTCACCGCTTTGATCGCCCGGATCATGTTGGCGTTGGCCACTCGATGGACCCCATAAGCGGTCTCGGTGACGTCGCGGCCAAGCGGCTCGGCGATGCGCGCCTCGATCGCACCGCGTGCGCGCGCGGCGTCGATCGGCACGGTCCCACTCGCCAGCGCCTCGGGGTTGAGGAAGCCCAACACGACGTTCGCGTCGGTCACCGTCGGCTCATCCCCGCCCGTGCTATAGCACGCCGGCCCGGGGACGGCGCCGGCACTCTGGGGGCCGACCTTGATCGAATCCGCGCGGTCGAGCCAGACGATCGAACCGCCCCCGGCGCCGACCTCGGAAATATCGATCACCGGCAGGCTTAGCGCGTATCCCCCGCCGCCAATCAGCTTGCTCGTCGAAGACATGCCGCCGCCGACCTCGTACTCGTCGGCGATGATCAGCTTTCCGTCCTCGACGATCGAGGCCTTGGCGGTGGTGCCCCCCATGTCGAAGGTGATGACGTTGCCGTAACCGCTGGCGCCGCTGAGGTGGGCCGCGCCCACGACCCCGGCGGCGGGCCCGCACTCGACGATCTGTGCCGGCTTGTCGAGCACCGACGCGGCGTCGAGGATGCCGCCGCTCGATTGCATGATCATCAGCCGGCCGCCCGCGCCCGCGCCTTCGAGCTGATCGATGATCGATCTAAGGTAGGCGCTGACCGGCGGTCCGACGTAGCCGTTGATCACCGTGGTGCTGGTCCGCTCATACTCGCGAATTTGCGGCAAGACATCGATGGAAAGGGAGATAAAGCGGTCCGCGAGCTCGGCCCGCAATATCTCGCCGACCCGACGCTCGTGCTCGGGATTGACGTAGGAGTGGAGAAAGCACACGGCAACGGATTCGACATCGGTGGTCTTGATTCGGGCGACCGCGCGGTGCACGTCGTCGAGGTTCAGCGGCGCGATGACCTGGCCCTGGGCATCCATACGCTCGTCGATCTCGAAGCGTAGATGGCGGGGCACAAGCGGCGGCGGTTTGACGTGAAGCGGATCGTAAAGGCGCGGTATGCGTATCCGTCGCAGCTCCAGCACGTCACGGAAGCCCTTGGTGGTAAGAAGCGCGGTCTTCGCTCCCTTGAGCTCGAGAATGGCGTTCGCCGCCACGGTGCAGCCGTGGAGCACCTCGTCAATGTCGCCAAGGGGTAGGTCAAGTTCCGCCATCAGATCGGAGATTCCCGATATCACGGCGTCGGCATAGTTTGCCGGGGTGGACAGCAACTTCCGCGTCGCGAGTACGCCGTCCGGCGTAAGAAACGCGATGTCGGTGAAGGTCCCGCCGATGTCGGCCGAGATCCGGTGCGCCGCCGCTGTACTCAAGAAATCAGCTCCCTGAACGCTTGCCTAGCATACCACAGTGCGCTACCGGGATCGCCGTCCATCGATCACTGGAAACGATCGGCACGGAACGGCGCGAGGTCAAGCGCGGGGGTTCGGCCGGCCGCAAGGTCGGCAACCGCGCGCCCGGTAGCGGCCGCCGTGGTAAGCCCAATGTGGCCGTGACCAAAGGCGAGGAAGGCGTTGCGGTGGCGCGGCGCCGGACCGATCAGCGGGAGCGAGTCGGGCGTCGAGGGTCGGTGGCCCATCCACTCGCTCCGCCGGCTGACGTCGAGGGTGGGGTAGAGACGCTTGGCGTGTTTCATCAACAGCGCGTGGCGCGAGGGATCAGGCGGAGCATCGAGCCCGGCGAACTCGACCGTCCCGCCGAGGCGCACGCCGTCGAGCATCGGGGTGACGCCGAAGCGATAGTCGCCGGAGACGACGGGCAGGCGGGGCCCAATTCCGGGATCCGTCACCGTCACGTTGTAGCCGCGCTCGGTATCGAGGAGGACACGCAGCCCGAGCTGCTGGGCAAGCGGCTTGGACCACGCGCCGGTGGCGACGACCACGGCGTCGGTGGGATGCGCGGCAGTCGACGTACGCACTGCCTCCACGCCGCTCGCGTTGAAATCGAATCCGACAACATCGCCGCGCTCGATCGTCCCGCCGCCGCGCGCAATGGTCTCCGCCAGTTGCTGGACCAAACCATAGGGATTGATCACGTGGCCGACCGCCGGATAGAAGGCACCGCCCAGGAAGATCGGCGCCAGGTCGGGCACGAGCTGGCGGATTTCGTCAGGGCCGAGGGTTTCGACCTCAACACCGAAACGCTGCCTGAGCGCGATCTCGGCGCGGGCGATCGCAAACCTTGCTTCGGTCTCGTAGACGTACAGCAAGCCGCGCCGGTGCACGAGATCGCGGGCGCCGGCAAGTTCGAGCAGCGGCCCATAGGCGTCGAGCGCACCCAAGACCAGGCTTGCCAGCGCGGCGCAGATGCGCTCGACCTCGGCGGCGCGACTCGCTAGCAGAAAGCGCATCAGCCACGGGGCGAGGCGCGGAAGGTAGCGCCAGCGGATCGCAAGCGCGGCGTCCGGGTCCATCAGCATGCCGGGAACGCCGCGAATGATTCCGGGCAGTGCCATCGGCGTGACATGGCTGAGCGCGATCAGGCCGGCGTTACCTTTCGAGGTGCCTTCGCCGGGGCCGACACGGTCGAGCAGCGTGACCCTCCAGCCGTCGCGCTGGAGATACAGACCGCATGCCACGCCGACGATGCCGGCGCCAATGACGACTGCATGCCGGTCGCGGGAGCCCGATCCGTCGGTCATGGGGACTCCTCGAACGCGACCATTGCCACTAGCTTAGCCGTTGGCGGTGCGCCGCGGCCATCCCTCGGTTGCCCGCCTTGATTCACCCCCGCAAAGCTAGTTTAGTGGCGCCAAAAGGGGGGAGGCAATGCCGCTCACAGCAGAACAATTGGGGGCGCTCGAAAGCGACGGTTTCGCGATCGGTGGGCGTTTGTTGGACGACACCGAGGTGACGCGCCTCAAGGGCGAACTCGACGCCATGATCGCCGGCCTGCCGCCGGGTCAGCGATCCGAGAACATGCCCTCGGTACACTACGACAACGCCTATTTGCGCGAGCTTTTCCTGAGCGACCCTTTGGTCGACGTCGCCGAGCAGGTCCTGGGACCCGACGTCGCCCTGTTCGTCACCTACGCGATCAGCAAGCGCGCCGGAGACGGCCTCGAGGTGCGGTGGCACCAGGATGCCGCGTATTGGCCGATCTCGCCGATGAGCACGTTCACGCTGTGGCTGGCGGTAGACGATTCGGATCGCGAAAACGGGTGTATGCGTGTGATCGTAGGCTCACACCGTGACCGCGTGGTGCGCGATCACGAGATCGATGCAAGCGGGCGCACCACGCTGCCCCTCGGCCTCGCCGGGATCGACGGAGACGCGGCCGTGGATGTCGAGGTCGAAGCCGGCGCCTTCTCGGTCCATGACCCGTTCGTCCTGCATGGTTCGAATCCCAACCGTTCGACGCGCCGGCGCTGCGGTATCACCATCAAGTACGTTGCGACCGACGTCGCCCTCGACCGTGACTACGTTTCACCGTCGAAATTCGATTGGCGCTCGGTGCGGCTCTACCACGTGCGCGGTGCGCGTGGCGAACACACCTACTGGAACTAGAACACAAGCCGCCCGACGGCGGGGGAGGAGAGCGAATGCCGACAGGACCGCGGGCGCCGAGCCCACGCGACATCCTTGAGATCGCCGAAGACTTCGGCATCGATATGGACGAGGACGAGGCCGCGACGTACGCGGGCTTGATGGCGACGGCGGTCCGCTCGTACTGCCATCTCGAAGACCTGCCCGAATTCAAGCCGACGGTCAAATATCCGCGCGCGCCGGGCTATCGGCCAAGTCCCGAGGACAATCCGTACAACGCCTGGTATTGGCGGACCGAGATCGAGGGGGCCGCCACGGGGCCGCTGAAGGGCGAGCGCGTCGCGGTCAAGGACGCGATCTGTGTCGCCGGCGTGCCGATGATGAACGGCTCGAAGATGTTGGAAGGCTTCGTACCTGATGTCGACGCCACCATCGTGACCCGCCTTCTCGATGCCGGCGCGACGATCGTCGGCAAGACCAACGCCGAGGACTGCTCGTTCTCGGGCGCCAGCCACACCTGCTCGCTAGGTCCGGTGCGCAATCCCCACAAGCCGACCCACGCGCCCGGCGGCTCCTCGGGGGGCAGCGCCGCGGCGCTCGCGGCCGGCGACGTCGACTTGGCACTGGGCGGCGACCAGGGGGGTTCGATCCGCGTGCCCGCCTCGTGGTCCGGCGTCTACGGCCTCAAGCCCACCTATGGGCTGGTGCCCTACACCGGCTGCGCGATGATAGAGATGACGCTGGATCACGTCGGCCCGATGTGTAACTCGACCGAGGGGGTGGCGCGGATGCTCTCGGTCATTGCCGGGCCCGATCCGCTCGACCCGCGCCAGCGCGGGGTGATCCCCGAGGATTACGTCCGCGACTACCTTCCGGCGCTCGACCGCGGGGTCAAGGGGATGAAGATCGGAGTCGTGAAAGAGGGCTTCGGCCAGGAACACTGGGAGGAATTCAATTTCCCCGGCAGCGAAGCGGTGGTCGACGAAAAGGTGATGGCGGCGGTGCGCGCGCTCGAAGGGGCAGGCGCCGAGGTCGACGAGGTCTCGATCCCGATGCACATGTCCGGCCCGCATTTCTTCAAGGCCATCATCTTGGAAGGCGCGGCCGATTTCATGATCCGAGGCGCCGGCGCCGGCACCAACTGGGCCGGGTACTACAACACCTCACTCGCCGATGCCTTCGCCAGCGGCCGTCGCGCCGGGGCGGCCGACATGCCGCCCTCGGTACGCGCGGTCCTCTTGGCCGGCCAGTACATGCAGCGTACCTACCACGGCCGTTACTACGCCAAGGCGCAGAACACCCGCCACATTCTGACCGAGGCCTATGACCAGGCGTTGGAACGCTTCGATGTTCTGGTCATGCCGACGATGCCGTTTCGCGCGACCCCGATTCCGCCGCCCGACTGCTCGCTCGAGGACTACATGTTCTACTCGCAAAACCTCGTCAACAACACGTGCCAAGGCGACGTCACCGGTCACCCTTCGATCAGTGTTCCCTGTGGCATGGCCGACGATCTGCCGATCGGCATGATGGTCACCGGCCGCCACTTCGACGATTTCTCGGTTCTTGCCGCCTCCGCTGCCTTCGAGCAGACCGGTCAGTGGAAGGACATGTGAGATGCCGACCGGACCGAAAGCCCCGAGCCCCCAAGAGATCGCCAACCTCGCACGCGACTTCGAGATCGAACTCAGCGCCGACGAGGCCGAGAGTTACGCCAAGATGGTCGGCGGCGCGGTACACGCTTTCCGCCGGATCGAGGAGCTGCCCGAGCGCAAGCTCCCGGTCAAGTACCCCCGAGGACCGGGCTATCGCCCGAGCGCCGAGGAGAACCCGTACAACGCCTGGTACTGGAAGACTGACATCAAGGGCGCCACCGAGGGTCCGCTGAAGGGCGAACGCGTGGCCCTTAAGGACGCGGTGTGCGTGGCCGGGATCCCGATGATGAACGGCTCGCAGATGCTCGAGGGCTACGTGCCCGACGTCGATGCAACCATCGTCACGCGCCTCTTGGATGCCGGAGCCACCATCGCCGGCAAGACCAACGCCGAGGACTGCTCGTTCTCGGGCAGCGGTCACACCTGCGCGCTGGGGCCGGTGCGCAATC
This sequence comes from Alphaproteobacteria bacterium, assembly GCA_965219135.1. Classification (GTDB taxonomy): domain Bacteria; phylum Pseudomonadota; class Alphaproteobacteria; order VGEJ01; family VGEJ01; genus CAYUNL01. Next base: position 729,579 of record CBDCMV010000002.1, read on the forward strand.
CCCACAACCCCGCCCACGGCCCGGGCGGCTCTTCGGCGGGAAGCGCCGCGGCGGTGGCCGCCGGTGACGTTGACATGGCGATCGGCGGCGATCAGGGCGGATCGATTCGGATTCCCGCCGCGTGGTCGGGGGTCTATGGCCTCAAACCGACGTTTGGGCTGGTCCCCTACACCGGCTGCGCGATGATCGAGATGACGTTGGACCACGTCGGGCCGATGTGTAGCTCGACCGAGGGGGTGGCGCGGATGTTATCGGTCTTGGCCGGGCCGGATCCGCTCGACCCGCGCCAACGCGGGGTCATTCCGAAGGACTACGTGCGCGACTACGCCCCGGCGCTCGAGCGCGGCGTCAAGGGGCTCCGGATCGGCCTGGTCAAGGAGGGCTTCGGCCAACCGCCGTTCGCGGACTTCGGCTTTCCCGCCAGCGAAGCGGTAGTGGACCGCAAAGTCAGGGACGCGGCGCGGCGGCTGGAAGGCCTGGGCGCCGAGGTGCGCGAAGTCTCGATCCCGATGCACAAGGTGGGCCCTTACATCTTCCGCGGAATCATCCTCGAAGGCGCCGCCGACTTTATGATCCGGTGCAACGGCGCTGGCACCAACTGGACCGGCTTCTACAACACGACGCTCGCCGAGGCGTTCGCCCGCGGCCGCCATACGCGCGCCAACGATATGCCGCCGTCGGTACGCATCGTGCTGTTCATGGGTGCGTACATGACGCGTCACTATCACGGACGTTACTACGCCAAGGCGCAGAACGTGCGCCACCATTTGCGGCAAGCCTACGACGAGGCGCTGCAAAGTCACGATATTCTGGTGATGCCGACCGTGCCGTTCCGGGCGAGCGCGCTGCCGCCGCCGGACCACTCGATCAAGGAGCACTTAAGGGTATCCGGGAACATGTCGGCCAACACTTGCCAGATCGACGTTACCGGACACCCCTCGATGAGCGTGCCCTGCGGCGCGGCTGACGGGTTGCCGATCGGCATGATGATCACCGGCCGACACTTCGACGATTCTCAAGTCATTACGGCAGCCGCGGCCGTCGAAAGCCTCGGCGAGTGGCGACATATGTGAGGCGGCTTAGCACCCCACCAGTCCCATCCGCAGCTTCTCGGTGGCGGGGCCGTCGACGGTCAGCCGCTCGGCGTCGATAATCACCCCGTAGCGCTCCCGCGCCGCCGCGATGCTGACCTTCTCGTCGATCACGTCGTCGAGCACCCGCTGCGGCTCGCGCTCGATGGCATTGCCGAAGCCGCCGCCGCCGGCGGCAACGTGGCGGAAGACGTCGCCATCCTTGAGTGCGAACGCCTCCATCGGCATGCTCGGGAGCAGGCGCGCGCCGGCGCCTTCGCCAAGGGTGTTGGTGGATGAGCCGCCGGGCTCACCGCCCAACAGGCCATATGGCGGATGATCGCGGCGGTCGGAGCGTAAGGTCAGGCTCGCCTCCGGGGCCCCCCTGATCCTGAAATCACGTACGCAGCCCAATCCGCCGCGATACTTTCCAGGGCCTCCGGAATCGGGATTGAGTCCGTAGCGAATGATCTCCAGCGGTAGCGTCGCCTCGATCAGCTCGACGGGCTGGTTGGAGAGATTGGCGATCGGATTGGAGATGCCCTCGATGCCGTCGCGGGCGGCGCGCGCGCCCCAGGTGCCGACCATCACCTCGGTCAGCACGAAGGGCTTGCCCTCGTGATAGCCGCCGATCGAGAACAGTGATGGCCCGCCCTCGCTGGCGGCCATGACTTTGTCGGGCACGATCTGGGTAAGCGCGCCCATGATGGCGTCGAAAACGCGGTAGCCGATAACGCCGCGCGCCGCACATGCCGCGGGCAACCGTGGATTGACGATGGTGCCCGCCGGCGCAGACACGGTGATTGGCCGCATGTAGCCCTCGCAATTGGGAATCTCGCGGCTGCCGATGCAGCGGATGGCGCCGTAGCACACTGAATTGGACATCGCGATCGGGCAGTTTATGGCCGCCGCCACCTGAGGCGAGGTACCGGTAAGGTCGACGGTGAAGTTCTCGCCCGCCACCTTGAGGTTTACCGCGATCGCGATCGGTTCGGGCTGCTCGCCGAAGCCGTCGATGTAGTCGGTGTAGCTGTAGCGGCCATCCGGGATCGCCGCGATCTCCATCCGCATCAATCGCTCGGCGTGGTCGTGCAGCGCCTCGATATAGGCGTGCAGCTCGACCGCCCCGTATTTGACCAACAACTCGGTCAAGCCCTTCTCGGCGGCGTGGCAGGCGGCGAGCTGGGCGCGAAGGTCGCCGAGCACTTCGACCGGCTGGCGGGTGTTGCGCTCGATGACCTGGAACAGCGTGGTGTTCTTCTCTCCGCCTTCGTAGAGCTTCAAGAGCGGGATGCGAAGGCCTTCCTGGTAGATCTCGGTCGCGTGCATGGCGACGCTTCCCGGCGCGATCCCACCGACGTCGGAGTGGTGCGCCATGGTGGTCGCGTAGCCTTCGAGGGCGCCATCGAAGAAGACCGGCTTGACGACGTAAATATCGGGAAGGTGCTGGCCACCCGAGCCGTAGGGATCGTTGGCGATGAAGACATCGCCCGGTCGCGTGTCTTCGCCATAGACCTCGACGATCCGGCGCATCAGGTCGGGAAACGCGCCCAGCTGGATCGCCAGGGTCAGCCCCTGGGCCACCACCCGCCCGTGACGGTCGCAAAGCGCGGTCGAGTAATCCATGGTGTCGCGGACGACCGGCGAATAGGCGCTGCGCATGAGCACCAGCGCCATCTCGTCGGCGATCGAGGCCAGCGCGTTCTTGATGACCTCGAAGGTAATGGGATCGACTGTCGTCTTCTCTGGCATGGGGCTACCCCACCTGAATGTCGATGTTGCCAAGTTCGTCGAGGGTCGCGCGGCTGCCCGGGGGCACGATACACGTGGCGTCGTATTCCTCAACGATAAGCGGACCCTCGACGGCGCGGCCCGCCATTGCGCTACGCGCGACCACCGGCGTCTCCACGGATCCGTGCTCGGGGCCGAAGTAGGCCTCGCGCGTACCTTGTTCGATGCCGCCGGCAAGGCCCAGCACCGCTGCGGGGTCGTAAGAACGCGGGCCGCGGGCGGCCGAGCAGGCAACCACTTTGACGGCCACCAGCTCGACCGGATCGGCATCGGAGCGGTGGCCATAGGTGCGTTCGTGCTCGGCGCCGAAGTCCGCAATCATGCGCCCGATCTCCGGCGTGCCCGACGCCACGGGTATGGTCAACTCGTAGGCTTGGCCAGCGTAGCGCATATCCGCATAGCGGCGCATCTCGTCGGCGCCGGGGCCGTGGCGCTCTTTGGACAGAACCGCGGCTCCTTCGCATTCGAGCCCTCGATAGGCGTCCTCGATCGCTTGCGCCGATACTTGATCGGCGGGCGCGACCAGGGTCTTCGTGAATTGATACTCGGTGTCCGAAAACAACAGCCCCAGGGCGCTGAACACGCCCGGCGCCGGCGGCACCAGGACGCGACGCATCTGCAACGCGCGGGCGATCTCGACCGCGGCGACAGGACCGTTACCGCCGAACGCGAACAGCGTGAAGTCGCGGGGGTCGCGCCCCCGGTAGGTCGATACCGCCTTGACGGCGCGGGTCATGGTGGCGCCGGCGATCATATAGATGCCGTGAGCCGCCTCGAGCAGCGATTTCTTGAGCGGCGCGGCGACCCGCGATTCGATTGTCGTCACTGCCTTGGCGGCATTGAGTTTGACCGAGCCGCCGACAAGTTGGCGAGGGTTGAGGTAGCCAAGCACGACCAGGATGTCGGTCAGCGTCGGCTCGCTGCCGCCGAGGTCGTAGCACACCGGCCCGGGTTTGGCGCCGGCGCTCCGCGGTCCGACGTCGATCCGCCCCTCACCGTCGACCGAGACGATGCTGCCGCCGCCGGCGCCGATCTCCGAGACATCGATGAAGGGCAACTTGATCGGATAGCCGCCGCCCTTGACCAGCCGGCTCGAGAGGTTGATGCCGGCGCCGATCTCGTACTCGGCGGTCCGCCCCGGCACACCGTTCTCGATGATTGCGGTCTTCGCGGTCGTGCCCCCCATGTCGAGCGAGATGACGTTGTCGTGGCCGGTCTTGGCGGCGACGCGGGCACACGCGATGACCCCGGCGGCGGGACCCGATTCGACGATGTAGGCGGGCTTTTCAATCGCCGCCTCGGCGGCCATCACACCGCCCGATGACTGCATGATTTGAAGCGGGGCGTCGAGACCGATGTCCTTGAGCTGGCTGGTCAGCGAGCCGAGGTAGGTGGCTACCACCGGACCGATGTAGGCGTTGACCGCGGTGGTGCTGGCGCGCTCGTACTCGCGGATCTCGGGCAGGATGTCGGCCGAGCAGGTGATGAAGATGCCGTTGCCGAGCGTGTCGCGCACCAGCTCCTCGACGCGGTGCTCGTGCGCAGGATTGGCGTAGGAATGCAGAAGGCAGATCGCAAGCGCCTCGACGCCCGCCGCGCGCACCTTCTCGGCCACTTCGCGCACCGTGTACTCGTCCAGCTCCTGCCAGACTTGCCCGCCGCCGCCGAGCCGCTCGTCGACCTCGTAGCGCAGGCGGCGGGGTACCAGCGGCGGCGGTTTTTCGTATTGCAGGTTGTAGAGCTCGGGGATTCGCAGGCGCCGCATCTCCAAGACATCGCGGAAACCCCGGGTCGTGATCAGCGCGGTGCGGGCGCCCTTGAATTCCAGGATGGTGTTGGTGGCAACGGTGGTCGCGTGGACCACGCCGTCGATGTTCTGAGGCGCGATTCCGGCACCGTCCAAGATCTCGGTAATGCCGGTGATGATCCCAAGGCCATAGTCCTCGGGCGTCGAAGAAACCTTCAGCGTCGCTACCGAGCCATCCATCCCCAGAAGGACGATGTCGGTGAACGTGCCCCCGATATCGACGCCGATTCTGTAGCGCGCACGCTCAGACATGGGCGCGCGCCCCTCAGAGTCGGCGGATCTGGCGCACGAGAATGCTGACCAAGGGAAACTCGCCCTTGGCGATCAGGTTGATCGCCACCGCGATGATGATGATCGTGCCGACCGCGACCTGCTGCCAGAAGGTCTGGACGCCGATCAGGATCAGTCCGTTTCGGATCGTGGCGATGATCAGGACGCCCCCCAGGGTGCCAATGACCGATCCGGCACCTCCCATCAACGCGGTGCCGCCGATGACCACGGCAGCCACGGCGTCCAAGAGGTTGCTGGCCCCGAAATTGCCGTGCCCGGCATCCAACCGCGAGCTCAACACGACACCGGCGAGCCCGCCGCACAGCCCGCTGATCACGAAGGCCAGGATGAGGACCCGATTGACCCGGACGCCGGAGAGCTGCGCGGCCTCGCGATTTCCGCCGACGGCGTAGATCTGGATCCCCAGACTGGTTCGGCTGAGGACGAAATAGAGCACCACGTATACCGAGGCGGCGATGATGATCGCCGTCGGGATCTCGCCCCAAAGCTTGCCTTGGCCGATAAACGGCCACCAGCCGGGAAACCCCGATACCGGCCGTCCCGCGGTGAGTACCAGCGCCGCGCCCTGGGCGATGCCCAGCGTCGCCAGCGTGACGACGAACGAGGGCATGCCGAAATAGACCGTGACGTAGCCGTTGAAGAGGCCGAGCAATAGCCCCACGCCCAGTCCAAGCGCGAACCCGACGGGCAGCGACATCTCCTCGCGAATGATCAGCAGCGCCACGACCGAGGCGGTCAGCCCGATGGCAGAGCCGATCGAGAGGTCGATCTCGCCGGCGATCAGGACCACGGTGAACCCGGCGGCGATGATCGCGATCGGCGATGCCTGCAGAAAGATATTGAGGATGTTGTTGTAGGTGAAAAAGTATTGCGAACCGATGCTTAGCACGATCCACAGAACGATAAGAGCAAGAAAGATGGCGCCCGCGCGCAAGTACTTGGCGGCTTGCGGCCATCGATTGGCAAAACTGGACGCGGCTGATTCGCTCAACGTCTACTCGTGCTCCGAAGCCAATAGCCGAATGGGCCGGGCGACGGCGCTGATACCCGCCGCGCCCATTGCGGACCGTTGCCCGCGGAAGTCTTAGCCGTGGGCGCGATCCGTGACTACTTGCATCCGCCCTTGGCGCGTTCCAACCGCTCCTTTGTCTCCTCCGCCAGGTTGGCAGGGGGATCCTCGCGGGTTCCGTCGAGGATTCCGTTTGCCCACGCGGTATCCATCCCAAGGACTTTCATGGCGATGAAGTCCGGGACCTCTTTGCCGTGCATGATCTTGATCGCGGCATCGATCATGTCGGCCCCGATGGCTCGGGCGAAGATCATGTTGGTGAAATCGAGCTCGCCCTTAAGGACGCTCCCGAGCGCCTCGCAGGTACCGTTGTGCCCGACGACCGTAACTTGATCGGCCAAACCGGCCACCTTGGCGGCCTGCAAGACCCCCATGGCGACATCATCGTTGGTCCCGTAGATCCCTTGGATGTCGGGGCGCGCGGTCAGCATGTCGGTGGCGATGGACATCGCCTTCTCGCGGTCCCAGTTGGACGGCGCCTGGGCCACGGTGTCCGCAATACCGTTGGCCCTGATGCCCTTGAGGAAGCCGACCGTCAGCAGCGCACCGGCCTCATCCGCAGGATTCCCCTCGACGTGGGCGACGATCGCATCCGGCCCCAGGTGCTTGGCAAGCCACTCGCCCACCAGCCTGCCGTTGGCTTCCCAATCGGCGGACAGGAAGCTCACGTCCTCTCCCTTGGAGCCGCGCGAGAAGATCGAGAGTACCGGGATACCCGCCTCGTTGGCCTGAACCACCGCCGGACCGGTGGCCGCGCCATCGATCGAGTCGTAGGCGAGGACGTCCACGCCGGCGGCGATGTAGTTCTCCATCGCCTTTGCTTGCTCCTCACCGGAGTACGTCCCGGTGGTCTGAAGGTCGATGCCCCCGACTTCCTCGACGCGTTTGCGCGCGCCGATATCGATGTCGAGGATCGCCTCGTTGGACAGCTCCGGCAGCACCAGGCCGATCCGGATCACCTTGTGGTCGGCGTTCGCCGACTGCCCGAGCGCCACCATTGAGGCCGCGACGCCGAGCGCAATCAATAACTTGGTTCCGAAACGCATGAATTCCTCCCTTTTCGCGACGGCCATCAAGCCGCGCGCTCTGGCGCGAAGTCTATGCAAGGCGCTTCGCTCACGCAAGCGCCACGGCGATCATGGCGCGCTTATCGCGTACGGCGCGCGAATACGTCGGCGAACGAGAGTTCGCCCTTGACCACCTGATTGATCACCACCGCGACGATGATGATGGTGCCGACCGCGACCTCCTGCCAGAAGGCCTGAACGTTCAAAAGTATCAAGCCGTTGCGGATGGTGGCGATGATCAAGACACCGCCCAGCGTGCCGACCACCGATCCGGCGCCGCCCATTAGCGAGGCGCCGCCTACCACCACCGCCGCCACGGCGTCGAGAAGATTGGTGGCGCCGAAATTGCCGTGACCCGAATCCAAGCGCGAGCTCAGAACGATACCCGCCAGCGCCCCGCAGATGCCGCTGATGACGAACGCCAAAATGAGGACGCGCGGCACCCGAACGCCGGCGAGCTGCGCGGCCTCGCGGTTGCCACCGGTGGCGTAGAGCTGGACGCCGAAGCTGGTCCTACGGAGCACGAAGAAGAGAAGCGCATAGACGCAGGCGGCGATTATGATCGGCAGCGGAACCGGGCCCACCAGACCCTGCCCGATGACGCGAAAGGAGTCGGGGAAGCCGGCGACCGGCCGCCCCGCGGTAAGCAAGAGCCCGGCGCCGTGCGCGATCCCAAGCGTCGCCAACGTGACCACGAACGAAGGCATCCTGAAGAAGACGGTGACATAGCCGTTGAAGAGACCCAGCGCGAGCCCCACACAGAGCGCAATCACGATTCCCGCCGACACGGTCATCCCCTCGCGAATGATCATGATGGAGACCACCGAGGCGGTGAGCCCGATCGCCGAGCCGATCGAGAGGTCGATCTCGCCGGCGATGAGAACGACCGTGAACCCGGCGGCGATGATCGAGATCGTCGCCGCCTGCAAGAGCACGTTCAAGAGGTTGTTGGCGGTGAAAAAATAGGGCGACGCAAAACTCAGACCGAGACCGATCACGAACAGGGCGACGAAGATGCTGCCGGCACGCAGGTACTCCGCCGCTCGCGCCCGGCCTGGGGTCCGATCCGACCTGGCCGAATCCCTGAGATCGGTGTCCACGGTTCGCACTAGCCCGCCCTAATCCAACGCGCCCACATGCGGCGCGGGAGGCTATGCGGGCCCCCGCGCCCGCCGAATGCCACCGTGCCCGTGCGCGGCGGCGCGCCCGCCGGCCCGGACGATGACCGACCCGGCGAGCGCCTTTCCGTCGCTGGCTAGTTGCAGCCTGCCTTGGCGGCCTCCAACCGCGTCTTGATTTCGCCCGCGATGTTGGCCGGCGGGTCTTCGCGCGATCCGTCGAGGATTCCATTGGCCCAGTCGGTATCCATGCCGATCGTAGGCATGGGCACGAAGTCCGGAACCTCTTCACCCGCGTGCACCTTTACGGCGAGGTTCACCATTTCCGCGCCGAGCGCCTGGGAGAACAGCATGACAGTGAAGTCGAGCTCGCCCTCGAGCACGCTGGCCAGCGCCTCGCATGTGCCGTTGTGTCCGCCGACGAGGATATCGTCCATTCGACCCGCAGCCCGGACCGCCTGCACCGCCCCCATGGCAACGTCGTCGATGATGCCGTAGATGCCCTGAAGGTTGGGGTTCGCGGTGACCATATCGGTGGCCGCGGCGAGCCCCTCCTCGCGCGCGAAGTTCATCGCCGGCGACTGGGCGACGATATTCGTGATGCCGTTTTCGGCCAGCCCCTCGGTGAAGCCCTGCGTCAACTCGATGCCCGCGACCGTACTTGGATTTCCCTCTACGTGCGCGACCACGCCGTCCTTGCCGAGCGTCTTCGACATCCACCTGCCGACCTTGCGGCCATTCTCGGTCCAGTCCGCCGACATGAAGCTCAGGTGCTCGCCGGTCGAGCCGCACGAGAACACGCAGATGACCGGGATTCCCGCCTCGTTGGCTTTGACGATTGCCGGACCCACCGCCGCCGCGTCGATGGTGTCGTAGGCGAGCACGTCGACCCCTGCGGCGATGTAGTTCTCGACCGCCGCCGCCTGGTCTTCTCCGCTGTACGACCCATTGGTCAGTATCTCGATGCCGCCCAGTTCATCGGCCCGGGCGCGCGCCCCGATGTCGAGATCGAGGATCGCCTCGTTGGAAAGCTCAGGCAGCACGAAACCGATTCGGATGTCCTGTGCATGGGCCACCGACCCCAACGCAAGCGTCGCTGCCATGCCAAACGCAGACAAGAGCTTGTGCTCTACACGCATGATGGTCCTCCCTATGTACGCTAGCCTTATCGCCGAGCGCTCGATGGAGCGAAGTGTAGGCAGGGCCGCGGGGTCGCGCAACCCGGCGCCCGGCAGCCCGCCGTTGTCGCCTAAACCCGGAAGCCGTCCGTCGCGCGGATCAAAGCGTCGGCGATGCCGGGTTCGGTTTGTGCGTGGCCGGCATCGGGGACGATGGTGAACGCAGCCCCGGGCCACGCCTGGTGCAGCGCCCAGGCGGTGCGAACCGGGGTGACGGAGTCCCTGGACGATGGCGCCGGGGATCTCCCGGATGCACCCGACGTTGTCGAGGATCCAGGCGTCGGTTTCGAAGAAGGACATGTTGACGAAGTAATGCGCCTCGATGCGGGCAAGCGCCAAGGCGAATTCGTCACCCGCAAATTCGGCCAACAAACCCTCGTCGGGCAAAAGGGTGATCGTGCCACCCTCCCAGACGCTCCACGCCTTGGCGCATTCCAGCGCCACATCGCGGTTCTCGCCGGTCAGTCGGCGGTGATACGCCCCCAGCATGTCGTGGCGCTCTTCCTCGGGAATCGGCGCCACGAACTCCTCGTATAGATCGGGGAACAGGGCATCGAGGCCGGACTGATAAAGCCACTCGAGCTCGACCTGACGCACGGTGAAGATGCCGCGGACGACGAGCTCGCTCACCCGGTTGGGATGCGTGATCGCCTAAGCGAGGCCGAGTGTCGAACCCCACGAGCCGCCGAAGACCATCCAGCGCTCGACGCCCAGCGATTCGCGAATACGCTCCATGTCGGCGATCAAATCCCAAGTGGTGTTCTCGCGCAGTTCGGCGTGCGGCGTCGAATTGCCGCAGCCGCGCTGGTCGAACAGAACGATACGGTAGGCGTCGGGGTCGAAGAAGCGGCGGTGGATGGGACTGGTGGCGGCGCCCGGTCCGCCGTGGACGAAGATCACCGGTTTGCCGTCGGGGTTGCCCGATTCCTCGAAATAGACTTGGTGGCGCCCGGTATCGAGGTGTTCGGCGCGCCGAGGCTCGATCTCAGGATAGAAGCCGCGTCGCGTCATGCCCTCAGTGCTCGCCGCCGCCGCCGCCGACAATCTTGGCCAGCTCGTCGTAGTTGAAACCGGGCTTCTGGCTGGCCCCGATCATCACCGCCTCGACCGCGGCCTGCCGCTCCACGGTTGCCGGAATCTCGCGCACCATCTCGGGCGGGACGACGACCGCGCCGTGCCGGTCGGCGTGAATGATGTCGCCCGGCCGCACGACCATGCCGGCGACGGTCACCGTGACCGCCCACTCGACGCAATGGACGAACGCGTGGCTCGGCCCGATCGAGCCGGCAAGCATTTGAAAGCCCTCGGCGCACACGTCGATGTCGCGGATCGAACCGTCGGTGATCACGCCCAGCGAACCCAGGCCCTTGTGCACGTTGGTGTGTACCTCGCCCCACCAAGCACCGTAGCCGGGGCTGGGGTCGAGGTCCTGAATCACGGTCACCGTCGGATGCGGCGCCGCTGCCACGTGGGCGTAGTAGGCAAGCCGGGATTCCCGCTCGGTATCGGCGCCGCGCTCGGACCGATGCAGCGCACGAATCGTCGCCGTGCGCGCGTAGCCGACGATGGGTGGAAGCTCCGGCCGCGGACACACCAACGGCTTGGTCGTGTAGCCGAACCCATGGCGTTCGGGCACCAGCGGCTCGAGCGCGTTGCATATGGTCGGCGTATCGAAGGCGCGTAGCGCCTCGAGATCCGCGGCGCTCAATTTGATTGGCATGGCCCCCTCCCTTGGATGCGACGGCGGCCGCACCTTTTCATGGTCCTGCGCTCGATGTCGAGAGCGCATTCGCCGCGGGCCAGCGCCCCGGCGTGCCCGACCCCGCTTCGCCGATCTATTTGGTGCCGTAGAGGCGGTCTCCGGCGTCTCCGATACCGGGCACGATGTAGCCGTGGTCGTTGAGCCGCTCGTCCACCGCGGCGGCGAACAGCGGCACTTCGGGGTGCGCCCCGTGGAAGGCCGCGATGCCCTCGGGCGCGGCCAGCAAGCAAACGAACTTCACCGCGCCGGCGGCGTCCTCCTTGAGGCGCTGGACCGCGGCCACCGCCGAGTTGCCGGTGGCCAGCATCGGATCGACGACGATCACCTGTCGCTTCTCGAGGTCGGTGGGCACCTTGTAGTAATACTCCACCGCGACCAGGCTGACCGGATCACGGTAGAGCCCGATATGGCCGACCGGTGCGCTCGGCAGCAGGTCGAGCATGCCATCGAGAATGCCGGTCCCCGCGCGCAGGATGGAGACGATGCAAAGCTCCTCGCCGCTCAGGACCGGCGCCTTCATCGCGGCGATCGGGGTCTCGATCTCATGCTCGGTTAGCGGCAGGTCGCGGGTCACCTCGTAGGCCAACAGCAGGCTGATCTCGCGCAGCAACCGCCTGAAGTCGGCGGGCGGGGCGTCCTTGCGGCGCATCAGCGTCAATTTGTGCTGGACCAGCGGGTGATCGACGATGGTCACGGCTTGCGGCATGGAACGATCCTTCCCCGGGCTTGCCTCACACTAGAACACGGTTCCGTCGCTAGCGACGCGAATGGGTGGCCCGCCCTCCGGTCGGCGCTCAAGGGCGATCCGACGCCCGGCGCGCCAGGTACCGCCCTCCAACACTCGGGCCAACGGAAAGGCGTGCGCATCAAGCCCCAGACGCTCTCGCACCGCAACCGCCAGCCGGTCCAAAAGAGCCACCGTCAGTGCGCGCCACTCTACGACGACCTCGGAACCCGTGCCATGTTCCAGCGCCGTGACGGCCTCGTGTTTGGGCCGAAGGACGCCGCTGTCGATCAGTAGTCCGCCGTTTCGGTATTCGGCAAGCCCGGTGAGCGAATCCAGCCCCGTCACCACCAAGCCGGCCTCGCTCAGCGGCTCCACCAGCGAATAGGTCAACCACTGCGCAAGCTTGTGGAAGGGGACCAGGCCGCGCGTGAGACCGTCGCCGCCAATGATCGGGTGCCGCCATACATCGCCCAGATTGGCGCCGGCGATGTCGATCCGACGGGGCCACACCGGACCCAGCGCCTCGTGCACCGCACCCAGGACGGTCGGCGCCGCAAGTCGGGAATCGCGGGCCTCGCCGGCCAGGTAGTCGAACAGATTGCCGAGCCGCGGCGCGGAGTCTCCGAAAAGACGGGGCGCGGTTGTCATGGCCTGGCCGAGCCGGCGCAGAAGCCTCGCGCGCTCGGCCAGGCCGACCAACGGATTGTCCTCACCCACCTGAAACGCCGTTCCCAGCGTTGGCATCTCGATCCGACGCAGCGCCTCGGAATCCGCGCGTAAGCGCGTGTCCGACGCCGACAACGCGCCAGAGGCGTAAAGACGAAGGCTCGCGAGCGCGAGGCCCTCCGATCGCGCATAGGTTTTACCGGCCTCGCGATAGCGCCACGATTCGCCGGCCCCGGCATCGAGGATTACGCTCACCAGGACGACTTCGGTGCGAACCCGGGCGATCTCATCGCGCTCGACCTCCGTAAGTCCGGCCGCGATCGTGCCCCAGCGGTCGACGCCGCCGGTGGCGAAATGCCTCCAGCGGCTGTGGTAAGGGACCTCGAGGTCGGGGTAGGCGGTCTTTACGGTGTCAACGACATAGTCGGCGCAGCTACCCAGGCGCGATTCGTCCAGCGCAAAATGCTCCAACGCGTCGTGTCCGGCGGTGGCGTACAAATCGCCACAACGTTCGCGCACCGCATCGACCGAGCGCAGCCACGCGATGGCCCCGGCGGCGTCGTGCAAGTTCGATCCGATTGCCCGTCCAGCGCTAGGCGGCGCCGTCGTAGTAGCCGGCGGCCTTCTTGGCGTCGATTTCCACCCGCGCATGGGCGGGGACGAGGGCGTCCGGAATCGGCACCCGCTCGACGATCTCGATGTCCTGGCGGACGATCGCGTCGTGCTTTGAATCGCTCATCGAGACGAAGCGGTCGATGCGGCGAATGCCGAGCCAGTGCAGGACATCGGGCATCAACTCTTGAAACCGCACGTCCTGAACGCCGGCAATGCACTCGGTGCGCTCGAAGTAGGCCTCGGCGCGATCGCCGCCAGCCTGTCGCTTGCGCGCGTTATAGACCAGGAACTTGGTCACCTCGCCCAGTGCCCGCCCTTCTTTGCGGTTGTAGACGATCAACCCGGCGCCGCCCGCCTGCGCCTCGGCAACGCACGCCTCGATACCGTGAACCAAATAGGGGCGGCAGGTGCATATGTCGGAGCCGAATACATCCGAACCGTTGCACTCGTCGTGGACCCGACAGGTCAGGCGTCGTCCGGGATCGGCGATCGCGGCGACCTCGCCGAAACAGTAAATGGTGATGCCGCCGATTGGCGGCAGGAAGATCTTGAGATCGGGCCGGGTCACCATTTCGGGGAACATGCCGCCGGTCTCCTCGAACAGCGAGCGGCGCAGGTCGTTCTCTTCGATCGCGCAGCGTCGCGCCACGCCAGGCAGATACCAGACCGGCTCGATGGCCGCCTTGACGACCCGGGCTTCACCGTTCTCGCCGAGTATTTCGCCGTCGGGCCGAAGCCGTCCGGCGGCGATCGCCTCCTTGAGTTCGGGCAGATGGATGCGGGCCCGGGCCACCGCGATGGTTGGCGGATGTTCCAACCCTCGGCCAGCCGCTCGCCGAAGACCTCGCTGACCAAGTGGCCATAGGGGTCAAGCGAGACGATCTTGTCGACGTCCGCCCATTCGGAATGCGGGCCGATGGCTGCCGCGGGCGCGGTATCGGTGAGATCGGGCACGTGCACCCGGTCCAGGCTGCCGGCGGCAACGGCAAGCGCGCGGTAGAGCGCGTAACTGCCGGCATGGGCCCCGATCGCGTTGCGTCGCGCCGGATCGGTGAGTGAGCCGATGATCGGACCGCGTGCCTCGGGCGTAGCCGCGCCCCACTCCACCGGGGGCGGCTCGTGCGCGCCGGACCGGGGGTGCGAGGTCAGGACGATGTGTTTTTGGGGGCTCTTGTGATTGCGCATGGCGTGCGGCGCCTGGGTTCCCGACCATACAGCGAATCCACCAACCGGTACACCGGACGCCCCGCGCGCGTGGCGTTGACACCGCCTTTTGCCGGCCCGTAGCATCGCGCATGAATCTCGATTCCAGCGACGAACTCAGGGACCTTCAGGCGTTCGACGACCCCGTGGCGGCGATCGATCGGGTTACCGAGATCTATGTCGAGGGGCGCGCGCTCCTCAAGGAGCATTTCGACCGCTTTGTCGGCGGAGAGCGGAACGTACCCAAGGTTGACGCCTGCTATCCCTACCTGCAGCTCAAGGTGGTTTCGGTACCGGCGGGAGGCGCCCGGGGGCCGCTTTCCTACGGCGCCGTCGCCGAACCCGGCGTCTATGGCACCACGCTCACCGAGCCGGCGCTGTTCCGCAGCTATTACGAGGAACAAGTTCGCCTCCTGATCGGCAGCCACAATGTGCCGGTCCGCGTCGGCATCTCGAATCGGCAGATTCCCTTTACCTTCGCCCTGGAGGAATTGACCGCCGACCTCGACGCCGAAGGCGTCGCGCGGCTGCCCGAGGCCTTCCACCTGCCCGACCTGTCCGAGATCGACGACCGCATCGCCAATGGCGCGCGGCAGAATGGACAGGGCGGCGTCCGCCCGCTCTCGCTCTTTCCCGCCGAGCGCGTGGACTATTCGCTATCGCGTCTCCGCCACTACACCGGCACCGCGCCGGACCACTTCCAACGCTTCGTCCTTTTCACCAACTATCAGCGCTACGTCGACGAGTTCGTCGAGTACGGCCGTGACGCGGTGACCAACGGCGCGGAGTTCCGTGCCTTCGTCGAGCCGGGCAACGCGGTCCGAACCAATGCGCGGCTGACCGACGTGGCGTCCGGGGGCACGCCGGCCGAGAAACTGCCGCAGATGCCGGCCTATCACTTGGTCAAGGACCGTCACATGGGGGTCAGCCTGATCAACATCGGGATCGGCCCCTCGAACGCCAAGACCATCACCGACCACGTCGCGGTGCTGCGTCCCCACTGCTGGCTGATGATCGGCCACTGCGGCGGCCTGCGCCGCACCCAGCGGCTGGGCGATTATGTTCTGGCCCATGCCTACGCGCGGCTCGATCACGTCCTGGACAACGATTTACCGCCCGTGGTTCCCATTCCCGCCATCGCCGAGGTGCAGGTGACGCTGAGCGACGCGGTCGCGCGAATCACCGGCCTCGAAGGCGCGGAGATGAAGCAGCGCCTGCGCACCGGCACCGTGGTGACCACCGACGACCGCGACTGGGAGCTTCGCTACGACGAACTCGCTACCTTCTTCAACCAATCGCGCGCCATCGCCATCGACATGGAATCGGCGACCATCGCGACCAACGGCTTTCGCCTGCGCGTGCCCTACGGCACCCTTCTCTGCGTGTCCGACAAGCCGCTCCACGGCGAGATCAAGCTGCCGGGCATGGCCAACGCGTTCTACCGCGAGCGGGTAAGCCAGCACCTGAAGATCGGCCTTGCCGCGCTCGACGAGATGCGCGACGACGTCACGCGCCAAGCCCTGCACTCACGCAAGCTCCGAAGTTTCGACGAGCCCGCGTTTCGCTGACTCCGGGATCAATCCATGGCCGACACGAGCGAGTTGGCGCACCTGTCCGCGGCCGAACTCGGTCGCCGTCTTACCGCCGGCGAACTCGATCCCGTGCGCCTTGCCGAGTTCTACCTCGAACGCATCGAGGGTTACGCCGACGATAGCGTGTTCCCGACCGTGACCGCCGAACGCGCCCGCCGCGAGGCCGGGGCGAGCACCGCGCGCCACCGCGCGGGCCACCCGCTCGGGCCGCTCGACGGCGTGCCCACGGTGTGGAAGGACATCGTCGATGTCGCCGACACCGTGACCACGGCGGGCTCCGATTTGTTCCGCGACAATCCGCCCGCGGGAGCCGATGCGCCGGTCGTCGCCAACGCCACCGCCGCCGGCATGGTCAGCCTCGCCAAGACCACGTTGCCCGAATTCGCATTCTCCGGGCTCGGCCAGAACCCGCATTTTGGAACCCCGCGCAATCCCCACGATCCGACGCGGATGACCGGCGGCTCGTCGTCGGGCTCGGCGGTGGCGGTGGCGGCGGGCCTCGCGCCCTGTGCGCTGGGCACCGATACCGGCGGCTCGATCCGCATCCCCGCCGCGTTTTGCGGCATCGTCGGGTTCAAGACCACCGAGCGGCGCATCGACAAGACCGGCGTCGTGCCGCTTTCCCGCACCCTCGATACCCTGGGTCCGCTTGCGCGGACGGTCGAGGATTGCGCCCTTCTCGACGCGGTCTATCGTGGCATCGCGCCCTCCGCGATGTCCCCGCCATCGATCGCCGACCTCTCGGTATTGGCGCCGCCTGCGACAAGCATCGTCATCGCCCAGGCCGAGGACGCGGTGGTCGCCAACTTCGAAGCCGCGCTCGATACGCTGGCCCGCGCCGGGGCTCGCATCGAGCGCCGGCCCTTCGACATGTTCGAAGCGGTCCATGCCTTGACGCCGAAACGCGGCACCATTCTCGCCGCCGAGTCTTACTATCAGCACAAGGACCGGGTGGAGGGCGCGGACGCGGCGCGCATCGACCGCCGGGTCATGGCTCGAATCTGGCGCGGCACCGAGATGAGCGCGTGCGACCTGGTCGCCATCGGGGTCGAGCGCGAGCGGTTGATCGCCGATTTCGAACGCGCCCTCGACGGCGGCCACTTCGTGGCCATGCCGACCGCGCTGATCACCGCGCCTGAGATTGCCGCCATCGAGGCCGACGATGCGCTCTTTCACGCAACCAACCTGCGGGCGTTGCACAACACGATGATCGGAAATTTCCTGCGCACCTGCGGTCTGGCGCTGCCCTCGGGCCGCGATTCCGACGGTTTGCCGACCGGCATCCTCTTCACCGGTCCGGCCGGCGCCGACGCCGCGCTGCTGCGCGCCGGCCTCGCCATTCAGCCGGCGCTGGCCGGCGAGTAGTCGTGCCCGAGCTTCCCGACGTCGCCGTCTATGTCGCGTGTCTGGAGCCCCGCATCCTCGGCCAGGCGTTGAACGGCGTCCGCGTCGGCAACCCCTTCCTGGTGCGTACCGTCGAGCCGCCGCTTGCCTCGGCAGCGGGGCGCCGCGTCCTCGGCCTGCGCCGACTCGGCAAGCGCATCGCCATCGGCCTGGAGGGCGAACTCCACCTCGTCATCCACCTGATGATCGCCGGGCGCCTGCACTGGAAGGATCCAGGCGCGAGCTTGCCCAAGCGGCGTGGCCTGGCCGCATTCGACTTCCCGGCCGGCACCCTAACCCTAACCGAAGCGGGATCGAAGCGCCGCGCCTCGCTCCACGTGGTCTCCGGCGAGGCGGGGCTTGCCGCCCTCGATCCCGGCGGTGTGGAGGTCCTCGACGTGGACCTCGAAACCTTCGCGCGGGTCCTCACCAATCGCAATCACACGCTCAAGCGGGCGCTCACCGATCCCCACCTCTTCAGCGGCATCGGCAATGCCTACTCGGACGAGATCCTGCACCGCGCCCGCCTCTCGCCGGTGAAGCTCACCGACAGCATGACCGCCGGCGAGATCGGCCGCCTCCACGGCGCCGTGCGCACCACCTTGACCGAGTGGACCGCGCGTTTGCGCGCCGAGGTCGGCGAGAACTTCCCCGAAAAGGTCACCGCGCTTCGCCCCGACATGGCCGTGCACGGACGCTACGGCGAGCCCTGCCCGGACTGCGGGTCGGCGGTCCAACGCATTGTCCACGGGGCGCACGAGACCAACTATTGCGCGCGCTGCCAGACCGGCGGCAAGCTCTTGGCCGACCGGGCGTTGTCGCGGCTGCTCAAAAAGGACTGGCCGCGCACGCTCGAAGAGCTGGAGAAGATGCGCCCGCCCCCATAGACGTCGCGTGCTATGATCGGGGAAATTTGTGCGCTTGCGGGAGGACTCCGATGCCGCCACCTCTGACGATCCGTCTCAACGAGGCCGACAACGTCGTCGTCGCCCGCGCCGACCTTCTCGCCGGCGTCGAGATTGACGGCGAATCGGTGAAGTCGAGAGCGCCCATTCCGGCCGGTCACAAAGTGGCCACCGGTGCCATCGCCGCGGGCGAGCCTGTGCGCAAGTACAACCAGATCATCGGCTTCGCCAGCCAGCCGATCGCGCCCGGCGAGCACGTCCATACCCATAACGTCGAGATGAAAGACTTCGACCGCGAGCACGAAATCGGCGTTGACGCCGTCGCCACCGCCCACGTGCCGGAACCGCACCGCGCCAGTTTCGCTGGCATCGTGCGCGCCGATGGCCGGGTTGCCACCCGCAACTACATCGGCGTCATCACTACCGTCAATTGCTCGGCCACGGTCGCGCGCCACATCGCCGATCAATTTCGCGGACCGGCGCTCGATGCCTTCCCCAACGTCGACGGCGTGGTGGCGCTGTGCCACGGCTCCGGCTGCGGCTTGGCCGGCGCCGAGACCGGCGACGCGATCGCCCGCACGATCCACGGCTACGCCCGCCACCCCAATTTCGGCGGGGTGCTTCTCCTCGGCCTCGGCTGTGAGGACAACCAGATCAGCAAGATCATCGACCGCTACGACATGGAGCCGGGCGAAACGCTGCAGGCGATGACCATCCAAAGTTCCGGCGGCACCAGCGCCACGGTGCGTCAGGGCACCGAATTCATTCGCGACATGCTGCCGCGGGTGAACGAGGTGCAGCGCGAGCTGGTACCGGCCAGCCACCTTGTGCTCGCCCTGGAATGCGGCGGCTCGGACGGCTACTCCGGAATCTCAGCCAACCCAGCCCTGGGCGCGGCGACCGACATCCTGGTGCGCCACGGCGGCACCGCCATCCTCGGCGAGACGCCCGAGATTTATGGCGCCGAGCACCTCTTGACCCGGCGCGCGGTAAGCACCGAGGTCGGCGAAAAGCTGACCGGGTTCATCGACTGGTGGGTCGACTACACCGGCCGCAACGGCGGCGAGATGAACAACAATCCATCGCCCGGAAACAAAGACGGCGGGCTGACCACGATCCTCGAAAAATCGCTCGGCGCCGCGGCCAAGGGCGGTACCACCAACCTGGTCGACGTCTACGACTACGCCCAGCTGGTCGAAGCCAATGGCTTCGTGTTCATGAACACGCCGGGCTACGATCCGGTATCGGTCACCGGAATGGTCGCGGGCGGCGCCAATACGGTCTGCTTCACCACCGGGCGCGGTTCGGTTTTCGGCTGCAAGCCGGTTCCCAGCCTCAAGCTCGCGACCAACAGCGCGGTCTACACCGCGATGACCGAGGACATGGACATCAACTGTGGCCTGGTGGTGGACGGCGAGGTTACGGTGCCCGAAATGGGTCAGCGCATCTTCGAGACGATTCTCAAGACCGCTTCCGGCGCCCAAACCAAAAGCGAAGCGCTCGGCTTCGGCGAGGATGAGTTCGCGCCCTGGCACATCGGCGCGGTGATGTAGCCGGCGGCACTTCGCCGCTCGGCAGGCCTGACACCCCTTGGACCCGACGGCAACCCGCGCGCTCGGGCGCGCCGGAGTGGCGCTGACGCAGCTCGGTTTTGGGAGCGCCCACCTCGGCGAGATCTACGCGCGATTGCCCGAGGACGATGCCCAGGCGGCGCTCGCCGCCGCACACGAGGGTGGGATCGCCTATTTCGATACCTCGCCATGGTACGGACGAGGCCTGAGCGAGCACCGCGTGGGCCACTTCCTGCGCGGCCGGCCGCTCGCGAGTTTCGTCGTCTCGACCAAGGTCGGGCGGGTGCTGTCTCGACCCTCCAATCCCGATTCCTTCGACACCGGCCCCTGGACCGGCGGACTCCCCTTCGAGATCACCTTCGACTACACCGCCGAGGGCATCACTCGATCGTATGAGGACAGCCTGCAGCGGATGGGGCTCACCCGGGTCGACCTGTTGCTGATCCACGACCTCGACATCCGCCACCACAGGCGCGTGGACCAAGTGGTGGCCTACCTCGATCAGCTCTCCGAGGCCGGCGGGTGGTCGGTGCTCGAGGGCCTGCGGCGGCGGGGCGAGATTGCCGCCATCGGCGCCGGTATCAATGAACTCGGCATGATCCCTCGCTTTCTCGAGCGTTTCGAGATCGACTTCTTCCTCGTCGCGATGCCCTATACGCTGTTGGACCAAGATGCGCTGGACGAAGAACTCGCGCGTTGCGCCGAACGCGGCCTCGGCATTGTCATCGGCGCGCCCTACGCTTCCGGCATCCTCGCCGCGGGCCCGGGAGACGCCACGATGTACCGCTACGAACCCGCGGGTGACGAGGCGATCGAGAGGGTGGAGCGACTGCGCGCGGTGTGCGAGCGATTCGAGGTCCCGCCCAAAGCGGCGGCGCTACAGTTCCCGCTCGGCCACCCCTCCGTCGCTTCCGTGATTCCTGGCGCGGTGTCCGCCGCGATGGGGGCCTGTCTCGACCACATGCGATTCGCCGCGGAAATACTGGCGCGCGAAGTGAACGGGGTGTGCGACAATCCGCTGGTGTTCGCCGAGGACCGGGAGATTCTGTCGGGCGGCAACTTTCACGCCCAGCCCGTGGCCATGGCCGCCGATACCCTGGCGCTCGCCATCGCCGAGACCGGCTCGCTCTCGGAGCGTCGGACCGCGCTTCTCGTCGACCCGCAACTCAGCCAGCTGCCGCCCTTCCTGGTTCGCGACAGCGGGCTCAACTCGGGCTGCATGGTCCCCCAAATTACAGCGGCGGCACTGGTCAGCGAGAACAAGGCGCTTGCCCATCCCGTCAGCGTCGATTCGATTTCCACCTCGGCCAACCAGGAAGACCACGTCAGCATGGCCACCTATGCTGCCCGGCGTCTCGGCGACATGGCGGACAACGCGGCCGCCTAAGGGGGTCACCGTCAATTGCGTCGTCCCCGGACTGATCCGCCGCGACTGGCAGGATCGCGACGGCCTCAGCGCCGAGCGCATGCAGAGTTGGCAGGACAAGATCCCGATGGGACGCCTCGGCGAGCCCGATGAGGTCGCCGCGGTGGTTGCCTTCTTGGCCTCGGCCGATGCAAGTTACCTCACCGGCCAGCGGGTACACGTCAACGGGGGGTTCATTTGAAGATCGTCGCGCTCGAGTGGTTCCGCCTCCATCCCAAGATCATCAAGGAGGCGTGGCAGGACGACGAGTACGTCTGGCCCTCCACGGTCCCCTCGTTTCTCGTCAAGGTGACTGCGGAGGATGGCACCTACGGCCTCGGCGAGGCATCGAGCCAGGTCTGGTACCTCGGCGAGACTGCCGAGCAGATGGAATCCTTCCTGACGCTCTACGATGGCGCGCTCAAGGGCCACGACGCCGACAATATCGGGCGCGCGCACCAGCTGATGGAGGGGGCGGTCGGCGGTGGGATGCCGGGCGGCCGCGGCGCCCGCGCCGGCGTCGATATGGCGCTTTACGACCTGGTTGGCAAGGCGCGTGGCGTGCCGGTGCACACGCTCCTGGGCGGCGCCTACCGAACCGAGATCGAACTCCTGACCAACCTCTATCACAAGACGCCGGAGGAAATGGTCGAGGCGAGCCGCGACTTCGTCGCGCGCGGATTCAAGGGACTGAAGGTCAAGGTCGGCGACGTGCTCCTGGCCGAGGGCTGGAACCGCGACAATTTCGAAACCGAGCTCGACAAGCTGGTGGCCGCGCTCGCAGTGGTGCCGCGCGGCGTTTACGTCGATGCCGACGCCAACCAGGGCTGGCGTAGCGCGCAGTGGACGGTAAGCTTGCTGCGGCGCTTCGCGGCGCACGATAATCTCTCGATCGAGCAACCCTTGCCCTACGCCGACATCACCGGCGCCGCGTTCGTCCGCCGCCATGCCGGGGTGCCGGTGATCCTCGATGAATCGGTCTATTCCCCCGAAGCGGTCATGCAACTCATTCGCGCCGAAGCGTGCGACCGCGTTGTGCTCAAGCTCAACCGCGTCGGCGGGCTCATGCCCGGGCTGCAGATCGTCAACATGTGCGAGGCCGCGGGCGTCGGCGTGAGCGTCGATACCAATCCGTACACCGTCCTTGGCGACACCGCGTCATGCCACATGGCGGCGGTCGCGCCCACCGCCTATCCCGTCGATTGCGAGGGCCACGTCTCGTTCCTCACCATCGGCGAGCCCAATCCGTTTCGCGGCGGCATCACCTTCGATGGCGCGCGCGCCAAGTTGCCCGATGCCCCGGGACTTGGCGTCGACGTCGACTGGGACGCGCTTCGCACCCACCAGACCGCCCACGCGCCGCAATGAACCGGGACCCGGCTTCTCAACAGAAGGTGACGTGAGATGGGGGATCGTCCCGTCGTCCGGGTCTATCAAGAGGATTGGTGGCCCTTCCAGAACCTTCCCAATGCCCTGCGGCGAATCGAGCAGGAGACGGGAATCAAGACCGAGCTTAGCTGGGACGTCATCGGTGTCGGCACCATCGATACGATGTTCGACAAGATGACCGCCAGCTTCGCCGACGATGAGCCACCCTACGACCTGGTGTGCACCGACGAGATCATGTTGCGACACTATGCTTCCTTGGGTCGTGTTCAGGCGCTGGACGATTTCATCGCCCGGGACAACTGCGACATTGGCGCGGTGACGCCGGCCACAATCGAGGTCACCCGTTGGAACGATCAGACGATTGCACTGCCCTGTGTCAACGTAACGAACATGCTGCTGTACCGCCGTGATCTGTTCGATCGGCATGGCTTTGCGGCTCCCAATACCTTTGCCGAGGTGAGCGGGATCGGCGCCGCGCTGCAAGAAGCGGTGCGGGCCGACGGCACGTCCGATTTCTTCGGCTTCGCGACGCGTGGCGCCGACGGCGGCGGACACGCCGTTTGGACGATAGCTTCATGCGGTCCCACGGCGCCCGCTGGTTCGATGAATCCGGCAGGCCAGCGGTCCAGACCGACCGGCACCGGCAGGCGCTAACCACCTATGTCGATCTGTTGCATCGCGTGGGACCACCTGAACAGCCGGACATGAGCTTCCCTGAGCTGATGCGCAACTATCGGGCCGGTCGCGTCGCCATGATCCTCGAGGTGGGGATGGAGTACGCGAACCTGCTTCATGATGACCCGGACCTTGCGGAACGAACCGGGGTGGCCCTTATTCCCGCCGGCCCGGCGGGGCGATTCTCCAATCTCTACTGCCCGCCCTTCGCCATCCCCGCCCGGTCTCAGGTCAAGGACGAGGCCTGGGAAGTCGCCAAGTTCCTCTGTTCGCCGGAGCAACTGTTGGCGGACGGCATCGCCGCCAAAGCATTGGAAACCTCGTCACTGCCCGTTCTGTACTCGCCCGAGTTCGATCGTCACTTCCGCGACGATCTGCTTTCGGTGGCGCGCGCCAGCCGGGCCATTTGCTTCGAGGAACGACCTATTTCGAGCCTGGGCCTGGATGCATGCGTCGTCGTTGGCGATGCGACGAGTAGCGCCCTGCGCGGAACGCTGACCGTCGATGCCGCGCTGGCCGCCATGCAGAGCGGTTTGGACGACCTGATGGCGCGGGCGCCGGCGCAGTGACGCCGATAGAGGAGACGCTATCTTGACCGCGCATCCGAACTACATCGCCGGCGAATGGGTCGATTCGGGCGAGCACGCGAAGAACGTCAATCCTTCCAACCTCGACGACGTGATCGGCGAGTATGCCCAGGCCGACCGCGCCCAGACCGAGCAGGCGATCGCGGCGGCGCGCGCCGTCTTCGCGGGGTGGTCGGCGACCACGCTGCAGGAGCGATCCGACGTCCTCGACCGCGCCGGCGCCGAGATTCTCGCCCGCCGCGAGGAACTGGGCCGACTGCTGGCGCGCGAGGAGGGCAAGATCCTTGCCGAGGCGACCCTGGAGGCGGGCCGGGCCGGGCAGGTTTTCAAGTACTTCGCCGGCGAGACGCTGCGCATTGCCGGCCAACATATGCAATCGGTGCGTCCCGGAATCGACGTCGAGGTGACGCGCGAACCCCTGGGCGTCATCGGAACGATCACGCCGTGGAATTTCCCGATCGCCATGCCGGCGTGGAAGATCGCGCCGGCGCTCGCCTACGGAAACTGCGTAGTCTTCAAGCCCGCATCGCTGGTTCCGGGCTCGGCCTGGGCGCTGGCCGAGATTCTGTCGCGCGCCGGGCTGCCGGACGGCGCGTTCAACCTGGTCATGGGCCCGGGCGCCGCGGTCGGCGAGACGATTCTCGCCAGTCCCGCGGTCGATGGCGTGAGCTTCACCGGCTCGGTCGATACCGGCGATACCGTGCTCAAGACGGTGTCCGGCCGCCACGGCAAGGTCCAGCTCGAAATGGGCGGTAAGAACCCGCTCGTCGTGCTTGACGATGCCGACCTCGACGTGGCCGTGGCCGCGGCCGTAAACGGCGCCTGTTTTTTGACCGGTCAGCGCTGTACCGCATCGAGCCGGCTGATCGTCACCGAGCACATCCACGATGCCTTCGTGCAGGAGATGACCGCCAAGGTCGCCGCCCTGAACGTCGGCGACGCCCTCGAGCCCGGTACCGAAATGGGCCCGGTGGTCGATTCCGCTCAGCTTGACCAGGACCTGTCCTACATCGATATCGGCAGCGCCGAGGGCGCCACCCTCGCGTGCGGTGGCCAGCGCCTCAACCGCGATCACGACGGCTTCTACCTAGCGCGGGCGCTCTTCACCGCGACCACCAACGACATGCGCATCAATCGCGAGGAGGTGTTCGGCCCGGTGGCCTCAGTGATCCGCGCCACCGATTACGACCACGCGCTCGAGCTGGCCAACGACACCGACTTCGGCCTGTCCGCGGGCATCTGCACCGGCTCGCTCAAGAATGCGACGCACTTCAAAAAGAACGCCAAGGCCGGCATGGTGATGGTAAATCTGCCGACCGCGGGGGTCGATTATCACGTTCCTTTTGGCGGTCGTAAGGGCTCGAGCTATGGCGCCCGCGAGCAGGGCGCCTACGCGGCCGAGTTCTTCACCGTCGTCAAGACAGCCTACACGGCGGCGTTGTAATGGCGCCGACGATCATCGCTGGCGCCTCGGGCTTCGCCTACAAGCCCTGGAAGGGCCCGTTCTATCCCGACGATCTGCCCGATTCCGAGATGCTGACGTATTACGCCGGCCAGCTCCCAGCGGTCGAGATCAACAACACCTTCTACCGCATGCCCAAGGCCAGCGTCATGGAGGACTGGGCCGCCAAGACCCCGGCGGCGTTCACCTTCGCCGTGAAGGCCTCGCGCCGGATCACCCATTTCGCCCGTCTCAAGAACGCCGGCGAGCACGTGGACTACTTGTTCGACAACCTCGTCGGGCTCGGCGATAAGGCGGGTCCGGTGCTCTTCCAGCTGCCGCCCAATTTCAAGAAAGACCTCGATCGGTTGAAGGGATTCCTCGCCATCCTGCCGCCCAAGCGCCGCGTGACCTTCGAGTTCCGCCATCCCTCGTGGTTCGAAGACGACGTGGTGGCCGCCCTCTCGCAAGCCGGTGCGGCATTGTGCGTCGCTGAGACCAACGCCGACGAGAAAAGGCCCGCCATCACCGTCACTGCGGGCTGGGGGTATCTCCGGCTGCGCCGCGAGGGCTATACCAAGGCGAAGCTGCGCGCCTGGGCCAAGGCGATCGCCAAGCAGCCGTGGTCCGAGGCGTACGTCTTCTTGAAGCACGAAGACAAGGGCATGGCGCCCAAGCTCGCGCGCGAGCTCATGGACGAAACGGAAAAGGGAGGCTGAGATGAAGCGGCTGGATATATCGACCCGCATGAGCCAGGCGGTGATCCACGGTGATACCATCTACCTGGCGGGCCAGGTCGCCGAGGGCGCGAGCGTGGGCGAGCAGGCCCAAGGGATCGTCGATAAGATCGACCGCCTCTTGGCCGAAGCCGGGACCGACAAATCAAAGGCGATGTCGGCGCAGGTTTGGCTCACCGACATCGCCACCTTCGATGAGTTCAACGCGGTTTGGGATGCCTGGGTGACGCCGGGCAGCCCGCCGGCCCGCGCCTGCGTCGAAGCGACCCTCGCCGCGCCACAGTACCAGGTCGAGGTCATGGTCGTCGCCGCGCTGTAGCTGCTTCGGGCCACGACGTGGAGGTGTTCACGATCGGCTTCACTAGAACCTCGGCCGAGAGATTTTTCGGCAGGTTGCAACGCGCCGGGGTGCGAGGCGTGATCGACGTCCGCTTGAACAACACCTCTCAGCTCGCGGGTTTCGCCAAAGCGCGGGATCTCGAGTTCTTTCTCAAGGCCGTCGGCGACATCGAGTACTCTCACGAGCCGCTGCTCGCGCCGAGCCGGGCGATCTTCGAGGTCTACAAGAGGCTCAGGGGAAGCTAGGCCGAATTCGAGCGCCGGTTTCTTGGCCTAATGGAGGCGCGCGAGATCAAGCGCCGGCTGGACCCGAGTCTCTTCGATCGAGCCTGTCTGTTGTGCAGCGAGGACAGGCCCCACTACTGTCATCGCCGGCTGGTCGCGGAGTATCTAGCCAAGCGGTGGGACGCACCAGTCCGTATCGCGCATCTCTAGGCGATGCGCGGCGGGAGGCTAAGGGCCCGTGTCAGGCGGGCCCTTAGCGGGATTTTGGGGTCGTCAGTCGACGACTTTTAGGTTCTCGGCCGAGCTCTTGCCGTTCTGGCCGCGCTGCAACTCGTATTCAACGTTCTGGCCCTCGCTAAGGCTGGAGATGCCGGCGCGCTCCACCGCGGAAATGTGGACGAAGGCGTCCTTGGAGCCGTCCTGGGGTTCGATAAAGCCATACCCCTTGACGGGGTTGAACCATTTTACGGTACCTGTTGGCATAGTGTCGTTCCTTGTCAATCGTTGTGGGCGTCCGCACACGCTGCGCGAACGGGTCTCAGCTCACCGAAATCTGAGGAGTATTTTCGCTCTGTCGGCGTGACGAAGCAGCATACGCCGGGGGTCTCTTAGAACTGATGCAGCCCATATAGGCCCCGGCCGCCGCGATTGCAACCCATTCCCCGACCGGGGGACCTCTACACGGCCTCCTGGGCCGAGGGCTCCCAGTGAAGCGCGGGCCCGCGGCGCATCATTTCTTCCAATGGGCACCTCTAAGAATTCTCCTTTTTCGGGCGTCGTCGATTTAGAATCGGGTTGCCGATTTGTTGATAGCGGGAGGCGTGGTTGATGGGTCAGATGGGGTTTTTCGATCTTGGGAACCGGTATTCCGGTCTTGACGCCAAGAACGAGCCGCTTTTGAAGATCGACGGGGTGGTTCCGTGGGAAGACTTGCGCGCGCGTCTTGAGGCGGTGTGGCGGCGTGCGGACAAGGCGCGTAAATCGCGGGCGGGACGCAAGCCGTGGGATGCGATTGTGATGTTCAAGACGATCATTCTGTGCGCGCTCTACAATCTCTCGGACGACCAAGTTGAGCATCAGATCCGTGACCGCCTGTCGTTCATGCGATTTCTGGGGTTGGGTCTGGAGGGCCGGGTTCCCGACGCCAAGACGGTGTGGCTGTACCGCGAACAGTTAACGCAAGCTGGCGTGATCGAGGCCTTATTCGAGACGTTCGATGGCTACCTGAAGGATCAGGGCTATCTGGCGATGGGCGGCCAGATCATCGACGCCTCGATTGTGGCGGTACCCAAACAGCGCAACAGCCGCGAGGAGAACGCGCGGATAAAGGCGGGCGAGACGCCGGCAGGCTGGGAGGACAAGCCGGCAAAGCGGCGCCAAAAGGATGTCGAGGCGCGGTGGACTAAGAAGCACGGCAAGAGCCATTACGGTTACAAGAACCATGTCAACGTGGACCGTCGGCACAAGCTGGTGCGGCGCTATCATGTGAGCGACGCGGCGGAGCACGACAGCCAAGTCCTCGACGATATCCTGGATGGGGACAACACGGCTTTGGGTGTGTGGGCGGACAGCGCTTACCGCTCGGCGGAGATCGAGGCGGTGCTGAAGGAGAAGGGGTTGCGGAGCCGGATCCATCGCAAGGGCCGCCGCAACAAGCCGCTGAGCGAGCGCGAGAAGCAGGGCAACAAGACCCGTTCGTCGGTTCGGGTCCGCGTCGAGCATGTCTTCGGGGCCCAGAGCAACGACATGGGCGGGACGCTGGTGCGTAGTGTCGGGCTGGTGCGGGCGAAGGCGCGGATCGGGTTGAAGAACCTCGCCTACAACATGCGCCGCCTGGTCCAACTGGAGCGTCTCGCGGCGGCCGTGTGACGATACTCGGAGAAGGAGACCGCCTGGGGACGGTCTTGTGGCGGAAATAACTCAATTGGAGCGTGGAAGACCCCGAAAATCTCGGCTCCGGCATGGCTGGAGCTGGTGACAGCCTGGTTAAACAATATCCTCCGACAACTCACCAATTCTTAGAGGTGCCCCAATGTTATCGATGGACAGACGTGCCTTTCAACGTAGGCGATCAAACTGGTGGCCACCGACCGCACATTCGTCTCGACGTCGGGCTCGGTGCATCGGCCCGCCTCGTCGAATGCGCTTTGGACGCCGGGGACCGACACCCCGCCGGGAAGGCGCCCGCAACCCGTTCGCGCAGCGCCCGCATGGGCTGCGAATCGGCGCCGCTGCCCGGAAGCGGCAGGTCCACGTCCCCGGGGTCGAATTCGTGGACCGAGAAGCGACCGTGGTTGATGACCTCGTCGATCGCCAGCGCCAGCGCTTTGGCGGTGTAGTTGCCGGGACGGGCGGTGCCCAATATGGCCACGATACTCGGGCCATCGTTTCCTCGATCGCTCATCGGTTAGTCCTCCGTTGCCGCCGGTGATTCGACCGGCCAGTGATCTGCCACGCGTACCGCTTCGGTCGCGCCCGGCCACGGCGGCATCGTGACGAGCACGAAGACCAAGGGCTCTACCCCGGCGCGGAACTGAAACTCAGTACCAAGCGGAATCGTCAGCCCCATGCCGGGGCCGACCTCGACGACTTCTTGGCGACCGTCGCGCTTGCGCCACACCTCTCCTTGGCCCGAGACGACGTACCAGATTTCTTCGACACTTCGATGAATCACGGCCTTCGACGTGTCTCCGGCGGGCAGGGTGCAGTGGGCCATGCTGCCGCCGGCGAGGACCGGCAAGACGCGGATCTCGGATCCGTCCGGCGCCAGCGCGTCATAGTCGGCGCCGACGCGGATCGTGGCGAAGTGCTCGCCCATCGGGTGCTAGCGGCGCCTGGAAATGCGTGTGTGCAGGGCGCGCAGGTATTTGCGGTCGGCCTCGTCGAGTTCGCCCTCGGCGATATCCTCTTTGTAGCCCTTGAGTTCTTCCCGTGTTGCCTCCCCAAGCTGACGTCGCGCCAGCATCTTCTCGATCATCGCCAGGGGCTCTGCGTCGCGGGCATCGCGGACCTTGCCCGTAAGCGCCTCGGCGTCGATCTCGACCTCGGGCTCCGCCTCCGCCTCGTCCTCGTCAACGTCGTCGTCAACGTCGTCGTCGACGTCCTCGAACGCCGGCTCCTCGGCATCCTCGGGCGTGAGCAACGCGTCCCAGCCCAAGCCCGATTCGCTGACCTCCTTTTGAAGCGTCCGAGCCGCTTCGAGGACATCGGCGTCGTCTTCGCTGCCCAAGCGATCGAGTAGTTCAATGATTCGCTCGCGGTTTAGTTCCGGCATTGCGACCGGCCCCTTTGCCCGTAGCTCGAAACGCGGCCAACAATGCCTGCCAACGGGACCGGCGTCAAAAGAACACCTCGATCCGGCTGAAGAGAATATGTTCGCCGTCGCCGTACTCGCTCGCCGGGTCGCCGGCGAAGAACTGCAGCGCGAAAACCGCCTCGATCTCCTCCGCCGCTGACCAGGTGAGCGAGGGCGCCAGGGCATAGGAGTGTTTCTCGAAGTCCGCGAGTACCAATCCGTCGATCCGCCACAGCGGTGTCGCATCGATGCCGGCCGCGAATCCGGCGAAATGCCGACGTCGGGTCTCCAGCCGATCCGAAGGGATCGCCGACGGCGCCGAGCCGTCCGCGGCGCCGTTGTAGAAATATTCGAACAGCAAATAAAGCCCGTTTGGAAACGCGCCGTTGGTCAGGGTGAAGTCGTAGCCTCCGGAGATTTGCTGGAAATCGCGGCCCGTGTCGGGCCAGCTCTGCGCCATTTCAAGCCGCGCGCCCCCGCCATAGAGGTTCGTCGTCAGGTCGACGCCGATGAGGTCTTCATCGCCGATGCGCCCGGCCAACAACGCATAGTCGGTCTCGGCGATGGTGTCGCGCCAGCGAAGCGCCACCTTGCGGGTCACGTTGCGCTCGCCTCGGCCCGGCCCGGCCACCAGCTCCAGCGCGGCGAACGGCGGCACACGGAAGGAAACCGCGCCAGCA
This sequence comes from Alphaproteobacteria bacterium, assembly GCA_965219135.1. Lineage (GTDB taxonomy): Bacteria > Pseudomonadota > Alphaproteobacteria > VGEJ01 > VGEJ01 > CAYUNL01. The sequence goes on from CBDCMV010000002.1 coordinate 760,167, forward strand.
TCGACGCCAATCTTCTCGGCCGGTTCCAGGGCCAATGGCGCGACTGGATTGAAGCGGTCGGTCGGGTTCCATATCCGCCCCGAACCCCAGGCGACGCGCTGGCGCCCCAGGCGCACCACGCCGCCGCCCCAGTCAAACGACGCGATCGCGCGGTAGAGCCGATGCCGCCACCGATGCGAGCCGCCCTCGGCGATCGCGCCCTCGAGGTCGAGGCGGGTCGGCTCGGGGATCGCCGCGAGTGCGGCAAAGTCGGGGCTTTCCACCAGCCCTCCGGCCAGGACCTCGTGGTCGTAGACGGCGAACCACGAGAGATCGCCGAATTCGAACGCGCCGGCAGCGCCTAGCGTTCCCCGCGTGGTCAGCCGCAACCGCGCAAGGTTGGTCAGGATGACGTCGTCGCCGGAATCGCGTGTGCGGAAGGTGAGGTTGGTCGCGTTGGCGCTTACCTCGTCCAACACATCGGCCGCCGCTCCTCCGGTGGCGAGCAGCGCTCCCGCCAGGAACAGCGCGTGCGACTTCACGCGTGGGATTTGCCGTTCACGACCTTGCCGTCGTCCATGCGGATCAGCGGGCGCGCCCGCGCAATCACCATCGGATCGTGCGAGGCGAGCACGAACGTCGTGCCCCGGTCGCGGCACAGGTCGGCCATCAGGTCGATCAGCTGCTCGCCGGTCGCCGAATCGAGGTTTGCCGTCGGCTCGTCGGCAAGCACCAGGTCGGGTTCGGTGGCCAGGGCGCGTGCCACCGCCACTCGTTGTTGTTGGCCGCCCGAGAGCTGGTCGGGGCGACGTTCCCCCAGGCCGGATAGTCCGACGGCCGCCAACAGCGCGTCGGCGCGGGCGCCGCGCTCACTCCCGCTCATCCCCTGAAGCTCCAATACGTAGGCGACGTTCTCGCGCGCCGAGAGCACGCGGATCAGGTTGTAGGCCTGGAAGACGAAGCCGACGTGGCGCAGTCTGAAGCCCGCCCGCTGGTCCTTGCCGAGCTTCAGATAGTTCTCGCCGCCGATGCGCACCACCCCGGCATCGGGCACATCGAGCGCACCCAGCATGTTGAGAAGCGTCGTTTTCCCCGAGCCCGAGCGGCCGGCAAGGACGGCGAACTCGCCGGCCTCCAGTGAAAGATCGACGCCGTCCAGCGCCCGCACCTCGACCTCGCCGCTGCGGTATACCTTGTGAAGGGCCTCGGCCTCGATCAATGCCATTGCTCGACGGTCCTCCCTCAGATCTGGCGCATCGCCTCGACGGGATTGAGCCGTGCCGCCCGCAGCGCCGGGTAAATGCCCGCCAGCACGGCGGTGATCGCCATGGTCACGAGTATCATGATGATCGAATCGGCCGCCAGGACCGGCCGCATGACCGAGTCCATGTAAAAGAGCGAGGTGGCCTCGGCGAAGTTCGACAGGTCGATCCCTACCCGGCCCCAGTACAACGTCGCAGCGACGCCAAGAAGGCAGCCCGCACTGCCGCCGATGGCGACCAGGACGATTCCCTCCCACAGCACCATGGCGAACAGCTGGATGCGCCGCGTTCCCAACGCGTCCATCAGCCCGAATTCCCGTACCCGTTCGTAGAACGACATCAGCATCGTGTTGATGATCTGGGCCAGGACCACCGATATGACGACCCCCAGCACGATCACGGTGCTGGCTCCCGAGAGCTCTAGGGTCTGCTGGACGAAGGGGTCGAGATCGTACCAGCGCATCACCTCATAAGACTCTGGGTCGAGGCGCGCGGAAAGGCCGGCGGCGATGGCCTCGGTCCGCTCGTGGTCGTGGGCGCGGATCACGACGTCGGTGAGGCCGGCGCCGATGCCGAGCCACGATTGCGCGCTCCCCAGCGGGATGATTGCCGTGAACTGATCGATCTCGGGGACGCCGGCGCGCAACGTACCGCGCATCAGAAAAGCCTCGGACGCGATATCGCCCTCCGGCGACTGCGTCATCAGCACCACCTTCTCGCCCAGCCGCACCCCAAGATTCTCGGCCAGCGTGCCGCCCAAAAGCAGGCCGCGCGAATCGTCGGGCTCGAGCCACGCACCCTCGGCGACGAACTGCGCCAGCCGCGTTACCGCCGGCTCGGCCTTCACGTCAACGCCCATGATGATCGCTGCGGTCGAGGCGCTGGCGACGCTGGCGAGCCCGGGCATGCGGACCCGCCGCGTCCAGGCGCGTACGTCGCCATTCTCGGCCACCGCCGTGGTTACCGGGCCGGGCTCAGGGATACGGTCCTGGATCTGCAGGCTCTCCTCGAAGCCCGCGCCGTGCACCTGGACGTGCGCGGTCGAGGTCAACACGAAGTTCTCGCGCATGCTGGTCAGCCAGCCCTCCTGGATGCCCATGAGGAAGGTCAACGCCCCGATACCGACGACCAGCGAGCCCAGCGTGAGCCCGGTGCGCCAGCGGTGGCGGGCCAGGTTGCGCAGGCCGATCGCGAGGTAGGTTCTGGGTGAGAGCCCGGCCCGGTCAGACATGGGCGATCGCCTCGACCGGCTCCAGCCGCATGGCGCGGAAGGCGGGATAGAGCGAGCTGACCACGCTCGCGCCAAACAGGCTCAGGACGGTGACCAGCAGGTGGTCGGTATCGATCTCGGTGCGAATCACCGGATCGAAGTAGAACCGCTGGAAGCTCTCGGCCATGTCGGAAAGGTCAATCCCCACCCATCCGAAATAGCTCACGCCGCCTAAGCCGATCAGCGTACCCGCCGCGGTGCCCATCAGCCCCACGATCAACGATTCCGTGACCACCATCGCGCCGATCTCGATACGACGGGTCCCGAGCGCCATCAGAATCCCGAACTCGCGGGTACGCTGGATCATCGAAACCAGGACCGTATTGACCACGCCGGCGACGACGATCACCAGGACGATGCCGAGGAAGAAGTAATTAAAGCCGTTGTCGAGCGCGATCCCCTCTTCGAACCAGGGAAACATGTCCGACCAGCGCAGAACTTCGAGCGTACCATCGCCGAGGTCGGCGCGCAGGCGGGCGGTCACGGCATCGAGTTCGCGCGGCTCGATCCGGGCGACGACTTCGGTTACCCGGTTTTCCATACTCAGGATCGTCTGCACCGTCTGAAGCGGCACGATCGCGATCCCCCGCTCGGCGTCCTCTCCCGCGTCGCCCAGGATTCCGATCAACGTCAAGCGATCAGCGGCAAGCCCGCCAAACCGGTCCTGGCCCACGACGACGAAGGTTTCGCCCAGCTCGACTTCGAGGCGGCGGGCGGCGCCGGCGCCCAGCAGTCCCACCAGGCCATCGCCGGCGGCGATGAAGCGACCCTCTTCCACGCGCCCGGCCAAGCCGGTGACGTCGCGCTCGCGATCGGGCTCCATGCCGACCAAAAGCACGCCCGAGGAGGTCTCCTCGCCGGCCGCCAGGACGAAGCTCGATAGCCTTCGCGACCAGCGCTCGACGCCGGCGCCTTGCAGCGCGGCCAGGATCGGCGCCGTGTCCTCGATATGGGATTCGAGCCGAGGACGGCGGAAGTATCCGTCCCGGTGCACCTGCAGGCTGCCGACGAAGGCATCCTGGAAGTTGCGGGTCATGCCGTTGTGGCCGCCATCGTTGAAGCCCCACAGAAAGAGAAGCGCGGTCAGGCCGATGGCGAACGCGGCTGACGTAATGATGCTGCGGCGCCAGTTGCGGGCGACGTTGCGCCAGGCGATGGCAAGCACCAGTCCGCTCACCGCTCGCCCCGCGACAGGTTGGCGCGCTGGAAGGTCCGCTCGGCGATGGGGACGTCGAACTCTGCCTCTTCGATAACCAACACCGTCCGGGTCTCGGGCGCGTCCAGGGGTACGATCGTCCACTGGGTCGGCGTGCGGCGCCCGCCCAATGTCCCCACCTTCTCGAAGACCAGCCGGCGGACCGCGCTGCCGCGTTCGTCGAAGAACACCTGGTCGAGCGGCATCCCGTCGGGTCGCAGGCGCAGGACCAGCTTGCCCCACACCACCGGCGCTTCGGGCTTGGGCAGCGATTCGACGGTGATGATGCTTGCCTCGCCCTCGCCCTCGCGGTCGATGATGCGGTGGGTGTAGTCCTCGACGGTCGAGGATTGCTTGACCAGATCGTCGTTGGTGAAATCCGAGCCCATCCACGAGTTCAACATCATCGAGGGCGGCAGTTTGATGTCGCGCTCCAGCTTGGGCAGGTACATCCACATGTTTCCGCCGACCTTGAGAAAGGTCGTGTCCTTGTCCTTCTTGGGCGCCAGGAGCCGGATGAAGAAGCGATCGCTGGTGCGGTCGTCCCAGTATTTCATGCGTATAACCCGGCTCCAGCTCGGGCGGATCACCTCGACACGGTAGACGCCGACGCTCGAATTGGAGCGCAGCACTTCCTCGAGCATGCGCACCAAGGCCTCGGCTTCCGGATCCGCCGCCGCCTCCGCGCCAGCCAAGACAATCGCAAAAAGGCCCAGGACGGCGGCAGTTCCCAGCCGCGCCATACGTGCTCTCGACACCGTGGTCATGAACGTTGCCTCGCGTTCTCGAGTACCGCGGCGAAGGCGTCCGCGGCCACCGGCCATGCCTTGCGAAAGCGCGCGTTGTCGCACACTAGCAAGGCGTGAAGGCTCATGCCGTCCAACAAGGCGGCCACCGAGGTTGCCAGGGCATCGAGGTGGGCACGGGGAAGCGCATCGCCACCGTGCGCCGCCAGGCCCGCGCGAACCTCGTCCAGCGCGTGCAAGTACGTTCTGGCCGCCGCTTCTCGGTACCCCTCGTTGAAGAATGCTTCGGCGAGATACGCGTTCAGCGCCTTCATCAGCTCGGCGTTCTCCTCCATGAGCCTCAAGCTCGCCCGGCCCAGCGCACGCAGGTAGCCGCGCGCGTCTTTGTACGCCTTGGGATCTACGCTCTCGGTCAGATCGGTGGCCAAGAGTTCCGTGGCGGCGAGCGGAATCGCGTCCAGGGTGGCGAAGTGGTGAAACAGCGTTCCCTTGCTCACCCCGGCGAGTTCGGCAACGGCGCGCGCGGTAAGGCCGCGGCGGCCGCGTTCCCCCAGAATCTGTAGGCTGGCCTCGAGGATACGCCGGCGCGTCGTCGCTCCCCGATCGCGTGAGCGCCCGCCACGGGCCCGCGTCGGGCGCGGCGTGGCGGAGAGATTCGACTCCGCCGTCTCGGCGTCACGGCAGCCGTCATGGTTCCTATATAAGATTGACCGACCGGTCGGTCAATGGAGGGCCCGCGGCCACGCCTTACTCCGTGGCGCCGGCCTTGCGCAGACCTTCGAGGTAAAGCGACAGATCATCGCGATCGCTGATCAGATGGGTTTCCCGCACGAAGCCCAGGCTGAAATCGGGGCGCAGGCGGTGCAGCTCGTCGAGTGCCTCGCGGGCCGAGTCGAGCCGCCCCAAGTGGCCGAGCGCCGAGATCGTCACGGCATGTCGCGACCACTGAAAACCCGATTGGCGAAGCGCTTTCTGCGCCCACATCAGCGAATCCTCGTAACGCCCCATTAACAGGCTGGCATCGGCAAGCCGCACCAGGAACGAGCCCATGGCAGGATCGTGCGGGCTGAGACGGATCGCCATCTCGAGGTGCGCAAGCGATTCCTCGGCCCGTCCCGAAAAGACCAGCGCGGCGCCCAGCCCGTAGTGCGCCAGCGCCAGGCTAGGGTTGAGCGAGCTGGCGGTTTCGAGCTCGGGTATGGCGCGGTCGTGCTCGCGCCTCAGGTAATGGACCCGACCCAGCGTGCAATGCGCCGCGGCGTCTTCGCCGTCGAGCTCGACCGCGCGCCGTGCCGAGACAAGCGCGCGTTCCCAGCACTCGGCCTGGGACTCTGCGTGGCCGTACAACCGCGTAGTAGTTGGCTTCCGCCAAGCCGGCGTGGGCGAGGCCGAGGTTGAGGTCGATGTCCGCAGCCTGCTGAAACAGCCGGCGCGCCTGCGAGATGTCGTCTTTGGTGTATCGATACAGGTGCCACAGGCCGCGCTGGTAAGCCTCCCAAGCGCCCATGTCGTCGGTCCTCTGCGCTCGCGCGCGCCGCCGTTCGGCCTTGCCCATTTCCGGGTCGATCTCGCCGACGATGGCCTCGGTGATCTCGTCCTGTACCGCGAACACGTCCTCCAACTCGCGGTCGTAGCGCTTGGCCCACACATGATTCCCGGTCCCGCCCTCGACGAGCTGGGAGGCGATGCGGACACGCTTTTCGGCCTTGCGGACGCTGCCCTCGAGCACATAGCGCAGGCCCAGATCGCGTGCCACCTCTCGCACGTCCGCGCTCCGGCCCTTGTAGGCGAACGACGAGTTCCGGGCGATCACGAAGAACCAGTGCACCCTGGAAAGCGCGGTGATGATCTCTTCGGTAATCCCGTCCGCGAAGTATTCCTGTTCGGCGTCGCCGCTCATGTTGTCGAACGGCAGCACCGCGATGGAAGGTTTCTCGGGAAGCGGCGGCGGCTCGACAGGGGCCTGGTGCGCGGCCTGCGCATCGGGCGCCCAGCGCCAGATTCGAATGGGCCGCGCGACGTTCTTGACCTGTTGTGCCCCGCCGTCCGCGAAGCGAACGCTTGTCTTGCCTTCGAGTTGGTCATGCACGGTCGCTGAGATCGCGATCCCACCCGGTTCGGCGCATTCCTGGACGCGGGCCGCGAGGTTGACGCCATCCCCGTACACATCGTCGTCGTCGTCGACGATCACGTCTCCGAGGTTGACCCCGATGCGGAAGACAATCCGCCGGTCCTCCGCCACGTCGGCGTTTCGCGCGTGCATCGCCTCCTGCGCCTCGACGGCGCAGCGCACCGCGTCGACCACGCTCGCGAACTCGGCCAGCACGCCATCGCCGGTGGTCTTGAAGACCCGGCCGTGGTGATCGGCGACCTTGGGGTCGATGACCTCGGTGCGGTGGGATTTGAGGGCGGCCAAGGTCGCTTCCTCGTCGGCCGCCATGAGGCGGGTATAACCGGCCACGTCGGCGCTGAGGATCGCCGCGAGCCGGCGCTGTGTCGCGCCTGGGGCCACCGAGGACTAGGAGCGTGCGCCGTAGAAGTTTTGATGTTGGGCGATTGGCGCGCGGCCGCCGGAGAGGTTGGATTTTGGCCCGAGTGTGGACATCTGGCCCGCCCGACTCTGGGATGGAAAGCCCGGACCGGAAGGCCGGAACGGAAGAGATTCGCGTTTCATACGCGGTCGATGGGCACTGCGCGCCCCGGAGCAAGTGCGTTGGCAGGCCAGCACCTGCCTCAGCACGTGGCCACCGTCCCCATCCGCTTGATGTTCAACGCCAAGCACACGAGGTCCCACTCGCCGCGCACCTTCGCCAAGCCTCGCAGGCTGAATCGTCGGAATCCGAGCACCTCCTTGATCCACCCGTTCGGCGCCTCCGAGAGCCACTTGCGTTGCGCGTACCGGGCTTTGCCCGCGGGGCTCGCCAGTTTCTCACCCATGCGGTGCGTGGCAGGGAGCCGGGCCGGGTCGACCGCCACCTGGGACTTGCCTTCACGCCCCAGCGCTACGTGCGCGTCGATGCCGCGATCTTCCAGCTCCAACAGATCCGGCTCGTTGCAGTAGCCCGCATCGGCCAGTACCACCGCAGGCTCGACCCCAAACGTCTCGTTGATCTCGTCGAGCATCCCCACCAGCTGACCCTGGTCGCTGGCCTGTGGCCCCACCTGAGTCGCGACGATGATCTGGTGCTCCCCATCGACCGCCATCTGCGCGTTGGAGCACTGCTGGAATCCCTCGCTGCTGGTCTTCATGATCTGGCTCTCGGGATCGGTGAAATTGCTCTGCGCCTTCGGCTCGGGCTCGCCGTAGGCCCGCTTGTAGGGCCGCCCGCCCCGGGGATTGCGGTCCTGCCCAGGCTCGCGCCCGCGCTCATCGTCGCGCCCGCGTTGCGCCGCCTCCAAACGCGCTTTGGCTGCCTGGATCGCCGCCAGGCGCTTCTCCCTGCGTTGCAACTCCTCGGGCAACTCGTCGCCCCGGAAATCCTCGCCCCAACGCTCGTCTTCTTCGGCGTCCACCATCCCCGCCTTCGTCAGCAGCGCCTCGATCTCCGCCTGCAAGCGAGCCGCCTCTTTGCCCATCCGCTCATAGCTCATCGCCTTGCGCTTGCTCGCGTTCGCTCGCACCTTCGTCCCGTCGACCGAGAGCTTGCCGAACCGCGCCAGTCCCATCTCGCGCGCCACCTGCACCACCCCCACAAACAGCTCGCTGAACTCCGCCAGATGTCGGCGTCGGAACTCACATACCGTGCGATGTTGCGGGAAGTTGCCCGCCGCGAGCATCCGAAACGCTACTTCCTCCTCCAGCTTCCTCGCCACCGCGCGCGAGGAGAATGTGCCCGTCGCGTAGGCATAGATCAGCACCTTGACCATCATCGACGGCTCGTAGGGGGCGTTGCGTCGACCGTCCCCCTCGTTGGGCGCATAGAACGCCGTCAAGTCCAGTGCATCGACCACATCGCTGACGTGATGAGCCAGGTGCCCTGGGGGAACCCACTCCTGCAAGTCCAGCGGCAAAAGCAAGGGTTGGTCCGGCTGGTAGGCACGAAACGTGGTCGGCATCTGGAGTTCCCATACGCAACTGGCGTATCGGATCATACTTCCCCCTGCGCAAATCCACCCACAACCCGTCCGCTATCAACTTTGCCGCGCGGACCTTTCTGCAGCGCACGCTCCTAGAAGCCGAATCGGCCGCTCATTGTCCCTCGAGCCAGAACGTGACCTCGATGGTGGCGTGGTACTCGGCGATCTTGCCCTCGACCACGGTCGCCTTCTGGCTGACGACTTCCAGTCCGGTGATTCCGCGTAGCGTCGCCGAGGCGCGCTCCAGCCCGAGATCGACTGCCTCTTGGAAGCTGTTCGACGATGACGCGGTTATTTTGGTGACCCGTCCGACGGCCATGGTGTCCTCCCTTGTGGGCTATGGCGGACATGCTAGCCCATGACCCAGTCCGCGCCCACCGTCGGACGCTTGCGAGCGGCCCGCGGACCGGCCTATATAGAGACCGACGATGGGCAAATCGATCAAATCCGAGACCGAATGGCGGGCCCAGCTGACGCGCGAGCAATACCGCGTGTGCCGCGAGGCGGGCACCGAGGCGCCGTTCAGCGGCGCCTATGTCAACGACAAGACGACCGGAACCTACGCCTGCGTGTGCTGCGGGCAGCCGCTTTTCGACGCCGCGACCAAGTACGATTCGGGCACCGGCTGGCCGAGCTTTTCGCGCCCTCTGGCCGAAGACGCGGTGGACGCCGCTCCCGACCACAGCCTCGGGCGCACCCGTACCGAGGTCACCTGCAGCCGCTGCGATTCGCACCTCGGCCATGTCTTCGACGACGGACCGCCGGAGACCGGCTTGCGCTACTGCATGAACTCGGTGGCGCTAATACTGGAACCGGACGCAGAATGAGCGCACCGCCATGAGCGAATTCGTTGCCCTGGCCGAGGCCTCTCGGGTTTCGCCCGGCACCATGCAGCCCTTCGACCTCTCCGGCCGCGAGATCGTCATCGCCAACGTCGGCGGCGATTACTTCGCGTTCAGCAACAAGTGCACGTGCATCGCCCACTTCGCCGGGCACGTCGAGGGATCCAGCGACGACGGCCACAGCCACGTCGGTGATTACGGCCATCTGATCGAGGGCGAACTTAAGGACGGCACCGTCGTGCCCGATTCACACCACCGTCTACGACGTCAAGACCGGCGGTCCACTCAAGGGAGACCCGGCGAGATTCCGATCTCGACGTGGCCCCCTGGCGGATGCCGTGGCGGTACTGCCGGCCGGGCGCGGGATCGGCAGTGCGTTGGCCTACCCTCGGCTTCCCCGTGTCGCTCAATCGCCCACGACGCTCGAAGGATCGCTGGCCGGGGTCTTCAATCGCCTTGAGCCTGTTGCCGTCTTTCCCCGGCGCGCCGCGATATTTCGTAGTCATTGAGTCGCGCCATGAGATCAGTAGCTTGCACTCGCGGAGCGATGCCGGGTAGTGCCGTTCGGCGAATCGTACGCTTCGCAGGCGAATTCTGCGTGCCAGCCGGAGACGTTCCACATCTTGCCCACGGGCTTGAGGATGATCGCGACCCCCGTTCCGTGGGTTGCGCACTTATCCAGGCTAACATCGTAGCAAACCGCGAAGCGGAGATCGACGTAGCCGGGGCGGAACCACGTCTGGTCCGGCGACAGCCTCACGAGTCGGTTCTCGATGTCAGCAAGATGGCGGCCTTCGATTTCCAGCATGTCATAGGGTTGGTAGGTGTACACCCAGCTCGCGCCCTCGCCTTCGCCTCCGCTCCGCGGAATTCCTTTCCCTCCAGGCCGACCAGCTTGCACAGTGACGGCTGACGCCACACGAAGTACGCCTCCCACGTATCGAGCGCACACAGCGGGATTCGTGGATCGCCGATGCACGCGCTCGATGCCTCGCCGGTCGAGGCGATGGTCCGTATCTCCGCCGCGCCCGCTGCTGGGAAGCAAGCAACGAAAGAATCAGGCCCGCCCAGATCCGGAAGATCGAGCGCGGCAACTCGATCTGTGTCATCCGGTGTCTCATTCCATTCCCTACCGAGGCGGGCGCCTGACCTCGAACGGCCACGGCCACGAGAAGAGGTTGGTCGGATCGACCCGCGGGGACATATGGTGATAGTCGATCTTGGATTGCTCGTACGTTCTCGCCATGATCTGGTCCATGGTCGACAGCGGCTTGCCCGAGTTCCGCATCTCGAGTGAACGTGGTACGGATTGTCAGGGTAGCGTAGCGTGATGTCCTGCGCCACGCCGATCTGCGTCTCCCCCGCCCGTACGCGGTCGCCTAGCTTGACCGAAGGGTCGACGTAGTGGAGCCGTGTCACGTGGCCATCGGCGGTGGTGACATCGACGTAGTGGTAAGTGGGCTCTCCCGCGTTTTTCGCGCCCGGGTACGGCCGGCCGACCATCGTTACGACGCCGTCGACGGTGCTCACCACCGGAGTCCCGGGCGTCGCCTCGAAATCGATTCCGTTGTGCAACCGCGCGCCGCCATCTCTCGAGGCGTTGAACCAGCGGCCGCCCGCCACATCGGGAGCAATCCGACCGCTCGGTGTTGGAGACGCGAGCTCTGGCCGCGGTCGGGAGTAACCCTCCCGCACCATGTGCGGCGGCGCCATTAGCGCGGTGTAGCCCGGCCCAAAGGGATTGACGGCATCGTATCGCGCACCGCCCGAGCCACCGCTGAGCCGCCCGAACAAATACGGGTTCTCCGCCATGCCGAAGCGCCACGGCGGGTACCGGGTTCCGAACGATGACGTCGCCACGTCCGGCACGGCGCCGTCGCGTCCCCGTGGCGGCCAGGCCGTATGCCAAGCCTGGTGCTGATACCCGCTCGGCGCAGTCACGCCGATCGATTACCATATAGATGGGATACGGCGCTGCCCGTCGCAAGGTCGTTTATTGGGATCGTGCTACAGGATCTGCCGCTTGGATGCCGCCATCCCGCGTTACGAGTGCCTCGCGCCATCCGGCGGCCGGGAACGCGGTGACCCCGGGGTGCGGCTGACCGCGGCGGCTCGCGCTGTCTCCGCCCGCCGCAGGCGCGTGCCTACAGCACCGTGGCGTTGACCACCAGGCGCGGCTCGATGGTGCCGTCGAAGACGGCGAGGACGTTCTCGGCGCAGGCCACCGCCATGCGTTCGCGGCACTCCATGCTCAGGCCGGCGCTGTGCGGGCTCAGGATGACGTTGTCGAGGGCGAGCAGGGGGTTGTCGGCTGGCGGCGGCTCGCTGCCAAAGACGTCGAGCCCGGCGCCGGCGATGCGGCCCTCGCGCAGCGCCGCCGCCAGCGCCGCCTCGTTGGCCAGTCCGCCGCGGGCGACGTTGATCAATACCGCGCCCGGCTTCATCGCCGCCAACTCGTCGGCGCCGATCATGTCCTTGGTCTCCGGCCCCAACGGCATGTGCAGCGTCACGACGTCGGCCTCGACCAGCGCGTCTCGGAAGTCCGCCACCGCGCGAACGCCCGCGGCCTCGATCGTGGCCGCGTCGATATAGGGATCGTAGGCCAGCACCGTCATGTCGAAGGCCTGGCAACGGGCCGCCACCTGCCGGCCGATGCGGCCGAAGCCGAGAATCAGGATCGACTTGCGCCAGAGCTCGGTGATAGGGCTCGAATCGCGCCTGGCGAAATCGCCCGCGCGCACCGCGCGGTCGAGCGCCGCCCCGTTCTTGGCCAGCGTCAACATCATGAAAAGCGCCTGCTCGGCCACCGGGACGGCGTTGACATCGCCGACGATCGTCAGCGGCACCTTGCGCTCGTCGAGCGCATCCACGTCCACGTTGTCGTAGCCGACGCCGTGGCGCGAAACCACCTCGAGCATCGACGCCGCCTCGATCAACGGCCGGTCGATGGGAAACGTGCGGACAATGACGCCGTGGGCGGCGGCGAGTTCTTCACCCACCCGATCGGCGTCGGGCTCGGCCACCACCACAAGCTCGACATCCTCGCGCGCCTGCAAAACGCGCAACCCGGCCTCGTGGATCGCGTTGATGACGACGACCTTCTTCACGGCGGCGCGATTAGGACGCGTCGGCCCGGGCAAGTCAACTCCGGGCTCAGCTCAGTCCGTACGCCCCGGCTCCAGAGGCCGCGCGATGGAACTCGAGCCGCTTGAGATAGTCGAGCGGCTCCTTGGGTTCGACCAGCGCGCCCTGCGGTGGGTGCAAGGTGTCGTAAACGCGCGTGAGCAAGAAGCGGACGGCGGCGCCGCGCGCCAATCGTGGAAACGCCGCGACTTCCGGCGCCGACAACGCGCGCACCGATCCGTAGCCGGCAAAGAGTTGCGCGGCCCGTGCGGGATGGAAAACACCGGTGCGGTCGAAGCACCAGGCGTTGAGGCAGATCGCGACGTCGTAGACCAGCGCATCCTCGCAGGCGAAGTAGAAATCGATGATCCCGGACAGACGCTCGCCTCGGAAGAAGACATTGTCCGGGAACAGGTCGCCGTGAATGATCCCCGACGGCAAGTGGCCGGGCCATGCCGATTCCAGCGCCGCGATCTCGGCCTCGATGGTCTCGACCAGGTTCGGCGCGATCTCGTGGGCGCGCCCCGCGGTCGCCGCCAATAGTGTGCGCCAGCCGGCGACCGACAGGCTGTTGGCCCGGCGCAACGGGTACGAGGCGCCGCTTTTGTGCAGCGCCGCCAACGCCGCCCCCACCTGGCGGCAGTGCGGGTCCGAAATGCGATTGACTTGGCGGCCCTCGAGGAACGAGGTGATGGCCGCGGGCCGTCCGCACAACCTGCGCAGCGAACGCCCGTCGCGCCCGCGTATCGGGACCGGGCAAGCGATGCCATGGGCCGCCAGGTGCTCCATCAATCCGAGGAAGAACGGCAGATCCTCGGCGGCGACACGCTTTTCGTACAACGTCAACACATAGCGGCCGCTCTCGGTTTGCAGCGTGTAGTTGGTGTTCTCGACACCCTCGAGGATGCCCTCGAACGCGATCACCGGGCCAAGGTCGTACTCGGCGATGAAATCGTCTAGGTCGCGCCTGGTGATCGGGGTGAATACCGCCATCGCAATCCGGGCTCACGCAGTGCTCGAGAGCCTCGCCCGCGCGCGCACCAGGTCCTTCACCGCCGCGAGGTCGTTCGGCAGCACGCTCAGGTGCTCGGGCCTCTCGAACAGATCGCCGAGGCGCGGCGGCAGTGCCGGCCGCACCCCGGTTGCCGTGGCCACCGCGTCAGGAAACTTCGCGGGATGCGCGGTGGCCAGCGCAACTACCGGGGTTGCTTCATCCGACTTGATCGCCCGTGCCGCGGCGATCCCGACCGCGGAATGTGGGTCCACCAACGCGCCGGTCTCGCGATAGATCGCGGCGATCGCCGCGGTGGTCTCGGCGTCGTCCACGCGATGGCCGGCGAACACCGCGCGCGCCGCCTCGAGCGGGCCGCCGCCGACGGCCAGCATTCCGTCGCGCCGGGAACGATCCATGATCGCCTTCGCCGCCATCCCGTCGCGCCCGCAAAGTTCGAACACCAAGCGCTCGATGTTGCTGGGAAGCTGTATGTCCATGCTCGGCGAAAGGCTCGGCACGACCTCGGCGAGCCGAAGCTCGCCGGAATCGAAGAATCGCACCAGGGCGTCGTTCTGATTTGAGCCGACGATGATTCGGGCGATGCCAAGTCCCATCGCGCGGGCGGCGAAGCCGGCGAAGGCGTTGCCAAAATTCCCGCTGGGCACCGCGAAGGCGACCCGGGCCTCGGGCGCGCCCAGCGCGAGCGCGGCGTGGAAGTAATAGACGATCTGGGCGACGACGCGCGCCCAGTTGATGGAGTTTATGGTCGACAGCCGCATTTTCTCGGCGAAGCGGGAATCGCCGAACATCGCTTTGACCAGCGCCTGGCAGTCGTCGAAGGTGCCCTCGATGGCGATGTTGTGAATGTTCGCGGCGTCCACGGTCGTCATCTGGCGCCGCTGCACCTCGGATATGCGCCCCCGCGGGTGGAGGATGAAAACGTCCATACTGGTGCGGTCGCGGCAGGCTTCGATCGCCGCCGAACCGGTGTCGCCCGAGGTGGCGCCGACAATCACCACGCGCTCGGCCCGCCGGTGCAACGCGCGGTCGAACAAGCGTCCCAGCAATTGCAGCGCAACGTCCTTGAACGCCAGCGTCGGTCCGTGGAAAAGCTCCATGAGCCACAGATCGTCCGCAAGCTGTTTGAGCGGGGCGACCACCGCATCATCGAAAGCGCGATAGGATTCCTCGATTAAAGCGTGGAGTTCGGCCGCTGGGATACACTCGCTGACGTACGGAGCGATCACCCGGCCCGCGATCTCGGTGTACGTCAGACCGCGGAGCTCGCCGATGCCGGCAGGCGAAACGCGTGGCCATTCCTCGGGCACGTAAAGGCCTCCGTCCGGGGCCAGCCCGGACAAGAGCGTGCCGTCGAAATCGCACGCTGACGCGCCGCCTCGTGTGCTGACGTAGCGCACCCTCCGGAAGCCCCCGTAGTGGTCGTGGATCGTGGCTATCGTAGCGAGAATCGGATGGACTGCAAACGCGAACTTCGCCAGTCTCGGGCCCCACGAGGCGGGTCAGCGGAGGGAAACGAATGAGCGGGCGGCTGGCGGGAAAGCGGGCGGCAGTCACGGCGGCGGGGCAGGGGATCGGCCGGGCCACCGCCCTTGCCTTTGCCGCCGAAGGCGCGAGTGTGTGGGCCGCCGATATCAACGACACGACGCTGGCGCGGGTGGCGGCGGAGCATCCCGCCATCACCGCGCATCATCTCGACGTCACCTCAGGCGATCAGGTCGCGGCGTTCGCCGGCGAGTTGGGCGCGGTCAACGTTTTGTTCAACTGCGTCGGGCTAGTGCACGTAGGCACGATCCTCGATTGTGACGAGGCCGATTGGGCGCGCTCGTTCGATATCAACGTGACCGCGATGTATCGCCTCGTCCGCGCCTTCCTGCCGGCGATGATCGAGGCCGGCGGCGCCAGCATCGTCAACGTCGGCTCGGTGGCCTCGAGCGTGAAGGGCGTTCCCAACCGCTTCGCCTATAGCGCCTCAAAGGCGGCGGTGATCGGATTCACCAAGGCGCTAGCGGTCGATTTCGTCGGCCACGGCGTGCGCTGCAACGTGATCTGCCCCGGCACCGTCCATACGCCCTCGTGGGAAGCGCGTGCCGCCGGTGCGCCCGATCCCGAGCAGGCGCGCAAGGACTTCATCGCCCGTCAGCCGATGGGTCGCCTTGGGACCGCCGAGGAGGTCGCGGCGCTCGCCGTTTACCTGGCCTCCGACGAATCCTCGTTCACCACCGGGGCGGTGCACGTCATCGACGGCGCCATGGCCGCGTAAGCGTTGGGACGTGCTATAGTCGCCAATCCCTGGCAAACCTTCGCCCGCGTGGCGCTGCCGCTCTCGGTGCCGGCGGTCGCGGCGTTCACGATCTTCCAGTTCATGTGGGTGTGGAACGACCTGCTGGTGGCGCTGGTGATCATGAACAACCCCGAATCCCAGCCGATGACGGTGCGCATCCAGGCGCTGTTGGGTACCTACGCCACCGAGTGGCACATCATGAGCTCGGCCGCGTTTATCTCGATGGCCGTGCCCTTGATCGTCTTCTTCTCGCTGCAACGCTTCTTCATCACCGGTATCACCGCCGGTGCGGTCAAGGGCTGAGGGGGGCTGTATGGTCGACGTCGTTCTCAAGGGAATCCGCAAGTCCTTCGGCAAGGTCGATGTCATCAAGGGCGTCGATTTCACCGTCGAGGACCGCGAGTTCGCGGTGTTTGTGGGACCCTCGGGCTGCGGCAAGACCACGCTCTTGCGACTTGTCGCGGGGCTCGAGGACATCACTTCGGGCGAACTCTCGATCGACGGCCAGCTGGTCAACGATCGCTCGCCGGTCAAGCGCGGCGTCGCGATGGTCTTCCAATCCTATGCGCTCTACCCGCACATGTCGGTGTACGGGAACATGTCGTTCGGGCTCAAGCTTGCCAAGATGCCGCGCGATGAGATCGATCGCCGGGTTCGCCATGCCGCCGAGATCTTGCAAATGGGCGACCTTCTCGAGCGCAAGCCCAAAGAGCTTTCGGGCGGTCAGCGCCAGCGAGTGGCCATCGGCCGCGCCATCGTTCGCGAGCCCAAGGTGTTCTTGTTCGACGAGCCGCTATCGAACCTGGATGCCGCGCTCCGCGTGCAGATGCGCATCCAAATCACCAAGCTGCACGAAGATCTTGAGGCGACCATGATTTACGTCACCCACGACCAGGTCGAGGCGATGACGCTGGCCGACAAGATCGTGGTGTTGAACGCCGGCAACGTCGAACAGGTGGGGCCGCCGCTCGAGCTTTATCGCCGGCCGCGCAATCTCTTCGTCGCCGGTTTCATTGGCTCGCCCAAGATGAACTTCCTCCACGGCACCGTCGCCGCCCTACAAGAACGGGTCGCGACGGTCCGTCTTGCCGGCGGCGCCGAGGTCGCTGTGGCAACCACGGGCAACGGCATCCAGGCCGGGGCCGAGGTGACGCTCGGCGTGCGGCCCGAACACATGGTCGAGGGCGGCGACGGTGGTGCCGAGATCCGCGGTCAGGTCGAGGTGATCGAACGCCTGGGCGACGAGAGCTATCTCTACGTTCAACTCGGCGAACACGGTAGCGTGGTGGTCCGCGGCGAGGGCGATACGCCGGCCAAGAAGGGCGAGACGATCGCCATCGGTCTGCCGGCCGCGGCGTGCCATCTCTTCGACGCCGCCGGCTTGGCCATCGATCGCGCCGCCCAGGATTGACGCCCCCGGCTGTACCATCGACAATGGCGCCGCGCGCGAGGGAACGACGCCCGAGGATCGACATGGCCGATACGCCGCTCATCGAGATGCGCAACATCTACAAGAGCTTCGGCGGCATTCACGCCGTCGAGGACGTGTCCGTTGAGGTCGCGCCGGGGGAGGTGCTGGGTATAGTCGGTCACAACGGCGCCGGCAAATCGACGCTCGTCAAAATGCTGTCGGGCGCCTACCAGATGGATAGCGGCGAGATCTATGTCAACGGCGAACGGGTGACGATCAACACGCCTCGCGATGCGCGCCAGTATGGGATCGAAACCCTGTATCAGCATCTAGCGCTCGCCGATAACCTCGATTCGGCCGCCAACCTGTTCCTCGGCCGGGAAATCCTCACCCGATACGGCACCCTCGACAACGACGCGATGCACAGCGCGACGCGCGGGGTGATCGACCGCATCAACCCGAACTTCCGCACGCTCAAGGAACCGGTTCTCAATCTCTCGGGCGGCCAGCGCCAGTCGATTGCCATCGGTCGCGCGCTCTACTTCAACGCCAAATTCCTCATCATGGACGAGCCGACCGCAGCGCTCGGGCACCGTGAAAGTGCGATGTTCAAGGAACTGGTCCTGCGCCTGAAGTCCGAAGGCATCGGTATGTTCATGATCAGCCACGACATTCATGACGTTTTCGACATCTCCGATCGCATCACGGTGATGACCAACGGCCGCCTGGTCGGCACCCGCGCCACCGCCCAGGTGACCAAGGATCAGGTGCTCGGCATGATCATCCTGGGCAAGCAGCCCGAGGATGAGACCGCCGAGGACATCGCCCAGCTGCACTGATCGCTCCCCGCGACGGGGTGGGCGTCAACTCGTGACCAGCTCGCCGCCCGCGCAACGGGCCTCCGCGCTCGAGGTTTCGATCGGTCGGCAGGTGCGCCTCTTTCGCAAGAAGCTCGACATGACCGTCGCCGAACTCGCGCGCCAGGCTGGCCTTTCGGCGGGCATGCTCTCCAAGGTGGAGAACGGGCGTACCTCGGGGCGTACCTCGCCTTCGTTGGCGACCCTGCACGCGTTGTCGGCCGCGCTCAACGTCCCGGTGACCGCTTTCTTCCGCCGCTTCGAGGAACAGCGGGCCGCGACCCACGTGCAAGCGGGCCAAGGTCTCAAGATCGATCGCCGCGGCACCCGAAGCGGTCACGAGTACCGGCTCTTGGGCCATTCGTTCGCCAAGTCCGTGACCATGGAACCTCACATCGTCACGTTGACCGAGCCGTCCGAGGTCTTCCCGCTCTTTCAGCATGCCGGAACTGAGTTGATCTACATGCTGGAGGGCGAAATGGAGTACCGCCACGCCGGCGCGGTCTACCGGCTGGCCGCCGGCGATTCGCTCTACTTCGACGGAGAGGCGCCGCACGGGCCCGAGAATCTCCTCAACCTACCGATCCGCTTTCTCTCGGTGATCGCTTACGCTCCGGCCAGCCCATGACGCCGCTGCCCCGATTCGATTCCAACTGGGCGTTGTTTCTCGATTTCGACGGCACACTGGCCGAGATCGCCGATGCGCCCGAACGGGTTCAGGTCGAGGCCCGCCTCGGGCCCAGCCTGCGCGCGATGCACGAGGCGCTGTGCGGCGCCGTCGCCATCATCAGCGGCCGGCCCATTGCCGAGATCGATGACTTTCTCGATCCGCTGGTTCTGCCCGTGGCGGGACTACACGGGCTGGAGCGGCGCGCGCCCGACGGCTCGATCGTGCGCGAGGAGCGGCGGGATGGTGCGCTAACGGCAGCGCGCCACGGGCTCGACGCGCTCGCCCGCACCGTTCCCGGTATTCGGATCGAGGACAAGCACCTCACTATCACGGTGCACTACCGGGCCGCGCCGCAGGCCGCCGAGATCTGCCGCCGCGCCGTCGAACAGGTTGTACGGGGTGGCGACGGCGGTCTGCAGGCGCTCGAGGGCAAGATGGTTCTCGAGGTCAAGCCGCGAGGGACGGACAAGGGCACGGCGATCGCGGCTTATCTGGCGGAACCCCCGTTCACCGGGCGCACGGCGGTCTTCGTCGGCGACGATGCATCCGATGAGGACGGTTTCGAAACGGTCAGCCGCATGAGTGGCCGGACCATCCGTGTGGGTGACGGCGCGCGGACCGCGGCCCGCCAACGGGTGCCCGCCGTCAGCGACGTGCTGAATTGGTTGGATGGCCTGTCGGCGGTGGCGGGCGAGACCATGAATCGGAGGCACCGCGATGGCCGATGATCTGCATCTCGGCGTGATCGGCAACTGCGCCTTCGGCGCGCTCATCGACCGAAGCGGCGACATCGTCTGGTGCTGTTTGCCGCGATTCGACGGGGACCCGGTGTTCTGTCGGCTACTCGACGGCGCCGGCGCCGCCGAGAACGACGGCGCGTTCAGGATCGAACTCGCCGGGTTCGCCCGCGCCGAGCAGGAGTATCTTGCGAACACCGCCGTCCTGGCTACCCGCCTCTTCGCCGACGATGGCTCGGCCGTCGAGCTCACCGATTTCGCGCCCCGATTCTTTCAGTTCGGGCGAACCTATCGGCCGACGATGATCGTCCGCATGATCCGCCCCATCGCCGGAGTGCCGCGGGTCCGGATCGCGGTCCGGCCGCGTTACGAATACGGCGCTCTGGCGCCCGAGATCACCCACGGCTCCAATCACATACGCTATGTCGGTCCCGATTTCGCGATGCGCCTGACCACCGACGCGCCGTTGGCCTACGTTCTCGACGAGACGCCGTTCATCCTCGAGGAGCCGGTCAGTCTCATCTTCGGCCCCGACGAGACCCTGCAGCGTTCGATCGCCGACACCAGCCGTTTGTTCTTGGACATGACGGTGAGCTATTGGCGTGACTGGGTTCGGCAGTTGACGGTGCCGCTCGAGTGGCAGGACGCGGTCATCCGTGCCGCGGTCACGCTGAAGCTTTCAAGCTTCGAGGAGACCGGCGCCATCGTCGCCGCGATGACGACGTCGATTCCCGAGATCGCCGATAGCGGCCGCAACTGGGACTATCGCTACTGCTGGCTGCGCGATGCCTTCTTCGTCGTTCGCGCCTTGAATCGGCTGGGCGCGGCGAGCTTTCTGGAAAACTACCTTCGCTATCTCCTCAACATTCTGGTGGTCTCGGACGGCGGGGCGCTGCAGCCGGTGTACGGCATCGCGCTCGAATCGCGCCTGGTCGAACGCGAGGTCGCCTCGCTCTCGGGCTATCGCGGCATGGGACCGGTGCGAGTCGGCAATCAGGCCTTCGAGCACAGGCAGCACGACACGTATGGCCACGTCGTCTGCGCCGCGACCCAGGCGTTCTTCGATCGCCGCCTGGTTCGGCCCGCCGATCGCGATGACTTCGATCGACTTGAGGCGGCAGGCGAGCAAGCGTTTCGCCTTCACGATGTGCCCGACGCCGGCATGTGGGAGATGCGCACCCGCGCCCGCGTGCACACCTCGTCCAGCGTCCTGTGCTGGGCCGCGTGTGACCGGTTGGCCAAGATCGCCGCCCACCTCGGCCTCGATCAGCGCGCCGCCTTGTGGGGCGATCGCGCCGACCGGGTGCGCGGCAAGATCCTGGACCGGGCCTGGAACCCCGAGCTTGCGAGCTTCGCCGAGAGCTTCGACGGTCTCGATCTCGATGCCGGGCTCCTGCTGATGTCCGAGGTCGGTTTCCTGCGCCCGACGGACGAGCGCTTTGCCTCGACGGTTGCCGCGATGGAGAAGGTGTTGCGCCGCGGCGATCATCTCATGCGCTACGTCGCCGCCGACGATCTCGGCCGGCCGCAGAACGCCTTCAACATCTGCACTTTCTGGTACATCGAGGCTCTGGTAGGCTTGGGCCGGATCGACGAGGCCAGGGACATATTCGCCCGCACGCTGAGGTCCCGGAACCATCTGGGGCTCTTGTCCGAGGATATCGATCCCACCAGTGGCGAACTGTGGGGGAACTTTCCCCAGACGTACTCGCTCGTCGGCGTAATCAACGTCGCCATGCAGTTGAGCGAGGGCTGGGAAACCATCCTATGAGCAGGCTCATCGTCGTCTCCAATCGCGTCGCGCCCATTGGCGAGGGGCAGGCGGTCGGCGGCATGGCGGTGGCCCTTCAGGCGGCGTTGAGGGAATCGTGCGGTCTCTGGTTCGGCTGGAGCGGCGAGATTTCCAAGCGCCGCGCGCGCAAGCCCAAGATGGCCGCCGACGGGTCGATGAATCAGGCGACCATCGATCTCACGGCGGCCGATTACGAGGGCTACTACCAGCGCTTCTCCAATCACACGCTGTGGCCGGTGTTCCACTACCGCCTCGACCTCTGTGAGTTCGAACGCAGGGCCTGGGAATCTTATCTCGACGTCAACGCCCAGTTCGCCCGCCACCTGATGCGACTTCTCCGGCGCGGCGATCTCGTGTGGGTGCACGATTACCACTTGATTCCGCTTGCGCGGGCGCTGCGCAAGCTGGGGTGCCGCGCGCCGATCGGCTTCTTTCTTCATATCCCGTTTCCCGCGGCCGAGGTCTTGGCGGCGGTCCCGACCCATCACCAGTTGGTGCGCGCGCTCTTCGACTACGACGTGGTGGGCTTCCAGACGGCGGGAGACCGCCGCCGGTTCGAGGACTACGTGGTCCACGAAGCGGGCGGCAAGACCGTGCGCGGCGCCATCGCCAAGGCCTTCGACCGTTCGTTGGGGCTTGGCGTCTTCCCGGTCGGGATTGACGCCGAGGCGTTCGCCCGCGTCGCGGCCGCGCCCGCGACCCTGCGCCGCGCCCAGAGGGTCGAGCGTAGCCTCAATCGGCGTAGCATGATCATCGGCGTCGATCGGCTCGACTACACGAAGGGAATCGCCGAACGCCTCGATGCGTACGCCCGTTTGCTCGAAACCTACCCCGAGTATCGCGGGCGGGTCGTTTTCCTGCAGGTCGCGCCGCCCAGCCGCTCCGAGGTGCCGGGCTATCGCGAAACGCGTCGCGTTCTGGAAACCAGGACCGGGCACATCAATGGCCGGTACGCGGACGTCGACTGGGCGCCGATCCGCTATCTCAATCGCTCCTGCAGCCAGCAAGCGTTGGCTGGCATGTACCGGGCCGCCCGCATCGGCCTCGTCACACCGCTGCGCGACGGTATGAACCTGGTGGCAAAGGAGTACGTCGCGGTCCAGGACGGTGAGGATCCCGGGGTCCTGGTTTTGTCGCGGTTCGCGGGTGCCGCCTCGCAGCTTTCCGCGGCCTTGATCGTCAATCCTCACGATATCCAAGGCGTGGCTGAGGCGCTGAGGCGCAGCCTCGAGATGCCGCTCGCGGAACGTCAGGAGCGTTGGCGCACCATGATGGACGCCATCAAGAAGTCCGATCTCGATGCCTGGCGGAACGGCTTCACGGACGCGCTCCGCGGGGCTCGGGCCAGGCTCGCGGCCGCGTGAGGGCCATGTCGAAACCGCAGTCGCTAAGACTCGTGGCCGACGTCGGGGCGACCAACGTCCGATTCGGCCTGTGCGCCGCGGATGGACCTCTATGCGCCCGCGACTCCTTCGCTTGTGCCGACTTCGACGGCATCGAATCGGCGGCCCGCGCGTTCCTCGATCGGGCAGATTCGCGGGCTCGGCCGGATCAAGGCTTCCTTGCCGTGGCCGGGCCGGTCACCGGCGACACGGTTTCGCTGACCAACCACGCGTGGCGGTTCTCGCTCGACGATCTGACCGTTGCGCTGGGACTGAAGCGCATGGTCGTCGTCAACGATTTCACCGCCGTCGCGCTGTCCCTGCCGCATCTCGGGCCGGACGGCCTGCGCCGGATCGGGGCGGGATCGCCGATCGCGGAAACGCCCATGGCGGTCATTGGGCCGGGAACGGGGCTCGGCGTGTCCGCCCTGATCCCGGCCGCAAAGTCGTGGATTCCGATCGCCGGCGAGGGCGGCCATCGTGACTTCGCCGCAAGCGGCGAGGACGAGCTAGCGCTGCTCCGATACCTGCAGGCGCGCCACGATCACGTCTCGCTTGAACGTGTTCTGTCGGGGGCCGGCCTCGTCGCCTGTTTTCTCGCGTTCGGCGGGAGCGACGATACCGCGCCCAGTCCGGCAAGCATCGCCGCCGCCGCCGCCGGCGGCGATGCGAACGCCAGTGCCGCCGTCGGTCTATTCGCCGAGGTCTTGGGCGCGGCCGCCGGCGACCTCGCGTTGACGCTGGGCGCCCGCGGCGGCGTATTCGTGGCCGGCGGCATCGTGCCCAAGCTGGGCGCCGCCTTCGATTCGGATCGCTTCCGCCGGCGCTTCGAGGCCAAGGGACGGTTTCGCAACTACCTTGCCGAGATTCCCACCTACGTCATCACCGCCGAGGTCCCGGCCCTCGTCGGTCTCGCCCACTATTCCCCGCCCGACACGGCGACAGCGAAAGGACAATGACGATGAAGGAACTCGCCAAGATCGATTCCCACTTCCACTTTTTCGACTACAGCCTGCACCCCTCGGCCACAGACGGTGGCGGGAAAGCCGAATCCGCGCTTCTCGGCGATTTTTCGCCCCTGCTCGTCGACTACGGGGTCGATGACTACAAGGCCGACCTGGCCGGCCACAACGTCGTCAAGATGGTGCACGAAGAGGCCGACTGGGATCCCAACGATCCCATCGGCGAGACGCGGTGGCTACAGGGCATCGCCGATCAGCATGGATTCCCGCACGGCATCGTCGGCAAGGCCGACCTTGCCGCCTCCGATCTCGAATCGGTGCTTGAACGCCAGTGCGAGTTCGCCAATTTCCGCGGCATTCGCCAGTGCGCCAACTGGGACGACGACCCCGGGTTCTGTCTAACCGACCGCCCCCACCTGATGCGCGAGCCGGCGTGGCGTAGTGGCTATCCCATGCTCGCCAAGCACGGTCTCAGCTTTGACCACAACGTCAACTACCACCAGCTCTCCGAGGTCGCCGCGCTGATGCGCGAGGTTCCCGAGGTGCCCGCCGTAATCTGCCACCTTGGCTTTCCCATCCACCGCACCCCCGAGGCGCTCGAGGTGTGGCGCGCCGGCATCGCCGACGTCGCGGCGTGTCCCAACGCGTTCATGAAGCTTTCCGGCATCACCATGACAGACCACGACTGGACCACCGATTCCATCCGCCCCTTCTTTCTCGAAGGGATCGAGGCGTTCGGACCGGCGCGCTGCATGTTCGGCTCGAATTTCCCGGTCGATAAACTGTACGGCAGCTTCGATCGGATTATGGGGGCCTACTACGAGATCGTCGCCGGGTTCTCGGACGACGAAAGGCGGGCGATGTTTCACGACACCGCCGCCGCCGTCTATCGCCTGTAGCCTTGCCCCCGTTATAACAAGAATTCAGTGTTATTAATGATAAAATCCATAAAAGTATGGATAAAATGGGCGCTCGCGTCTAGTTTTCTCGCGTATACTTGGGAGCGAAGCCATGGAAAACTTCACCCCGATTTCGGCGCTCGTCGGCGGCGCCTTGATTGGCGCTGCCGCGGCGATTCTCTTGCTGCTCAACGGCCGGCTTGCCGGCGTTTCAGGCATTGCCGGCGGGCTCACCGCGCTCGCCAAGGGCGACATGGCGTGGCGCATCTTCTTCCTCGGCGGTCTCGTCATCGGGGCGCTCGCCTACGGCCTCGGAGAACCCGCGAGCACGTCGATCACCATCCGCGATTCGTTGCCCGTTCTGATCCTCGGCGGCCTGGCGGTCGGATTCGGCACACGCATGGGCGGCGGCTGCACCAGCGGCCACGGGGTCTGCGGCCTCGCGCGGGTCTCGGTCCGCTCGCTGGCGGCGACCGGGACTTTCATGGTGGTCGCGATGATCACGGTGTTTCTCATGCGCCACGTGGCGGGGTCTTGACGATGGTGCGCAATCTGGCCGCCGGCGTCGCCGGCATCGTTTTCGGCCTGGGCCTCGCCGTGTCCGGGATGACCGACCCGGCGAAGGTGCTTGGCTTCCTCGATGTTGCCGGGGCCTGGGACCCCAGCCTGATCCTGGTCATGGGCGGCGCCGTCGTCGTCGCGTTCTTCGCTTTCAGCGTCATTTACGGGCGCGGCCGGGACCGCGCGCCGCCGAGGCCTAGACCGGCCCTCCGCGGGCGGCTTGCGACTGGGGTCGCGGCTCGGGCCGTGCCATAATAGCGCGTGCGTTCGATGTCCGGTGCCCACGAGCGTTTCGCCGCGCGCGAGCCGGCGGTGTTCCTGCTGCAGGTCATGGATGGCCGCGGCGTTTGGCGCACCCGCGAACGACTCCGCAGCGTTGTTGCCGCCTTGCGCGTGGTCGCCGGGGCGCCCTTGACCTATGCGGGCGGGCGTCTCCGCCTCGTCGAAGTGGGACGCGAACCGTCCACCGGCGCGACCGCCCACCGCGAGGTGTTGCGGGCGGGCGGCGGCGCCTCGTCGGCGGCGATTCTGCGCGGCGAAGGCAACCCCGATGCGCGGGCGCTGGTATCGGCGCTACGGCGCGGTGGCGAATGGGCGCGCCACCCGCGTCGCCGCCGCCGGGAAGGGCCCGCCCGTCGAGCCCTGCGCGCGGTCGCGGCAATTGTTGTCGTGCTGGCGCTTGGCGCGACGCTTCTGGGCGATGAGGTGTGGGAAACGCCGGAGCGTGGACCCAGCGGGACCGCATCCCTGGCGGCGGCGCTGGGATCGGTTCTCGAGGCGGCCCGCCCCTCGATCGAGATCGTCGGCGCCGCGTTCGCGCGCGAGATGGCGCCGGAGCGCGCGGCGCTGCCGAATCCCCTGGGCGTCGATAAGGAACTCGCCGTAAAACTCGGGCGCGCCGGTCGAGGGGTCCCGGGTGAAGGCGACGCCGGTGGCCGAATCGGCACCCATGTTGCCGAACACCATGGCCTGGACGGTCACCGCCGTGCCCCACGAATCGGGTATGCCATGAAGGTGGCGATAGGTGACGGCGCGCGGGTTCGACCACGAGTCGAATACCGCGCCGATGGCCGCCCACAACTGGCGGTGGGGATCCTCGGGGAACGGCGCCCCGGTGGCGGTGCGAACGTGATCTTTGAACGCGGTGACGATCGCGCGCCAGTCCTCGGCGCCGAGCGCGCGATCTTCCTTGAGGCCACGTGAAACCTTGTACTCACCAAGAATGTCCTCGAAACGCTCGCGGTTCACGCCGAGGACGACGTCGCCGAACATCTGCACGAAGCGGCGGTAGCTGTCATAGGCGAACCGTTCGTCGCCGGCGCTTGTGGCCAGGCCCTCAACGGTAACGCTGTTGAGGCCGAGGTTGAGGACCGTGTCCATCATGCCGGGCATCGAGGCGCGCGCGCCCGAGCGTACCGACAACAAGAGCGGGTTCTCGGCATCGCCGAGACGAGCGCGGACAGTCTCCTCGAGGCCCGACATCGCCCGGGCCACGCCTTCCTTCAGGCCGGCGGGAAAGCGCCCCTTCGGCGGAGATGCCGGCACACACCTCGGTGGTGATGGTGAAGCCCGGCGGCACCGGCAGGCCGAGATTGCACATCTCGGCGAGGTTCGCGCCCTTGCCTCCCAGCCGCGCCTTCATTTCGGCGGAACCCTCGGCCCGCCCGTCGCCGAAGCTATAAACCAGCTTTGCCATGCTCATCCTTCGATCTCAGAAAAATCCGCCACCGCGCCGATCGTTTCACGCACCCTGGCAAGAAGCCGGAGTCGGTTCTCTCGTACCGCCGGGTCATCGGTGTTGACCGTCACCTGGTCGAAGAATCGGTCCACCGGTCCGCGCAGCGTCGATAGGCTCATCACCGCCGCAAGGGTGTCCTCTTCGCCGGACCGCGTGGCGCTGGCGCGCCCGATCTCGATCAACCGGTCGTAAAGCTCGCCCTCCTCGGACTGGCGAAAATGGACCCGAACCGCACCACTGTCATACCTGGTGTCGTCCTTGCGCTCTTCGATTCTTACGATATTGGCGGCCCGCTGATAGGCGGTCAGTAGGTTCGCGCCGTCGTCGGTGTCGAGGAAGCGCTTGAGCGCCTCCACCCGTCTTAACAAGAGTACGAGGTCGTCCTCGCCGCGCGCGAAAACCGCGGCGATCAGATCGTGGCGCACGCCCTGGGCCCGCAGATGGACCTTGAGACGGTCGGCGAAGAAGTCGAGGAGCGTGGCGACTACCGCCTCGGTTTCGGCTCCGCCGCCGCGCGCGGGAAAGAGTGAATGCGAGAACCGCAGCAATCCGGCCAAGCGCACACGAACGTCGTTCTCGATGATCAGGCGGATGACCCCGAGTGCGGCGCGGCGAAGCGCGTAGGGGTCCTTCGATCCGGTCGGCTTTTCGCCGAGCGCAAACAGGCCCACCAGCGTGTCGATCTTGTCGGCGAGCGCGAGCGCGATGCTGAGCGGGGCGGAAGGGCAGCGGTCGTCGGGGCCCCTCGGCGCGTGGTGCTCGGCGATCGCCTCGGCCACTTCGGCGTGCTCGCCATCGGCCAGTGCATAGTATCGACCCACGACGCCTTGCAGCTCGGGGAACTCGCCCACCATCTCGGTGGTGAGGTCTGCCTTGCACAGCCGGGCCGCCGATCGCGCGCGGTCCCTGTCGGCGCCGGCGATGTGCCCGGCGATTTCCGCCGCCAGTGCCTGCACACGGTCGATCTTCTCGTCGAGCGTGCCGAGCTTGGCGTGGAAGACGATTTCCTTCAGCCACGGCGCGCGCGCCGCCAGCGATTGCTTGCGGTCGGTGTCCCAAAAGAAGCGGGCGTCGGCCAACCGCGCGCGCAGCACCCGCTCGTTGCCGGCGACGACTCGGCGGCCGCGGTCCTTGGGCTTGCCGTCGGCGACGATGATGAAGCGCGGTGCAAGCTCGCCCGCGGGGGTCTGGAGCGACAGATACTTCTGGTGGTGGCGCATCGCCGTCGTCAGGACTTCGGGTGGCAGCGTCATGAAGTCCGCGTCCATGCTGCCGATCAGCACCTCGGGCCATTCGACAAGGCCCGCGAGCTCGTCGAGCAGCGCCGGATCGGGCTTGATCTCAAGTTCCTCCTTCTCCGCGAGCCCATGCGCCCTGCTCTCGATCAGCGCCCGGCGTTTTTCAAACTCCAAGATCACGCGCGCCTTGCGGAGCTTCTTCTTGTAGTCGGCGAAGCCGGTCACGGTGAAGGGCTCGGGCGCGTGGACGCGGTGACCCACCGTCGTCGCGTCGCTGGGCGCTTCGGCGATGTCGAGCGCGAGCGGTTTTCCGTCGAACAGGCATAGGACGTGACGCAGCGGGCGCACCCAGCGCGCCGGTCCCGATCCCCAGCGCATCGTCTTGGGCCAGGCGAGGCCGTGAACGAGATCGGGAAGCGTCTCCGCCAGCACGTCCGCCGTGGCCCGGCCCTTGCGGGTCCAGGTGGCGATGTGGAAATCGCCCTTCGCCAAGGTCTCCACTGCGAGGTCGCCAACGCTTAGGTCGAGCGAGCGTGCGAAGGCCTCGACCGCGGCGTCCGGCGCGCCGACCCGCGGTCCCTTGCGGCTCTCCTCGGTATCGGATTGCCGAGTCGGCAGGCCGCGCACCACCCCGACCAGTCGGCGCGGCGTGACGTGGGTTTCGACCTTACACGCCCCGAGTTTTTCGCTGAGGGCGATGCGCAGCCGATCGGCCGCGGCCGATTGCATGCGAGCCGGGACCTCTTCGGAAAGAAGTTCGAGCAGAAGCTCAGGCATCGCGCTCGGGCGCCGACCCCGCCAGCCACGTCTCGCAGCACGCCTTGGCCAGCGCGCGGACGCGTCCGATGTAGGAGGCGCGTTCGGTGACGCTGATCAGGCGGCGCGAGTCCAACAGGTTGAACAGATGGCTCGCCTTCATGCACTGGTCATAGGCGGGAAGCGCCAGGCGCACGGCGATCAATGCCTCGCACTCGGCCTCGGCGTCGGCGAAGTGCTGGAAAAGGCGGGTCGAATCGGCGTGCTCGAAATTGTAGGCCGAGAACTCGCGCTCGGCGCGCCGGAAGACGTCGCCATACCGCACGCCGGCCCCGTTCCAGTCCAGGTCGTAGACGTCGTCGACGCCCTGGACGAACATCGCCAGGCGTTCGAGACCGTAGGTGATCTCGCCCGGCACCGGGACGCACTCGATGCCGCCGATCTGCTGCATGTAGGTGTACTGGGTGATCTCCATGCCGTCGCACCACACTTCCCAGCCGAGGCCCGAGGCACCCAGGGTCGGGCTCTCCCAGTCATCTTCGATGAAGCGAACGTCGTGAACCTGCGGGTCGATGTCCAGCTCGGCTAGGCTTTCGAGGAAGGTGTCCTGCATGTCCGGCGGCGAGGGCTTGAGGATGACTTGAAACTGGTAATAGTGCTGCAACCGGTTGGGGTTCTCGCCGTAGCGGCCGTCGGCGGGCCGCCGCGAGGGCTGGACGTAGGCGGCCCGCCAATGGTTCTCGGGACCGAGCGCACGTAACGTGGTCGCCGGATGAAAGGTGCCGGCCCCCATCTCCAGGTCATAGGGCTGCAGGATCGTGCAGCCGCGGCCGGCCCAGAATCGCTGAAGGGTGAGGACGAGGTCTTGGAACGAGAGGGGCGCGGAGGCGCGCGATGCCGCCATCGTCCGCCGGCTTCCGAAGTGGTGTTGGACTTGGCCCGAACCTAACCAGCACCCCGAATCCGGTCAAGGCCGGATCGGCGCATCAGGCGGGGTAAGGGCAGTCGGCGCGGCCGCAAGTGGTGGCGCTCTCGGCGGGGACGTAGGTCTCGCAGGCGGCGCACCGCACCATCGGTTGCGATTTGTCGGCGGGC
The DNA here is from genome assembly GCA_965219135.1 of Alphaproteobacteria bacterium. Classification (GTDB taxonomy): domain Bacteria; phylum Pseudomonadota; class Alphaproteobacteria; order VGEJ01; family VGEJ01; genus CAYUNL01. The sequence continues at coordinate 790,055 of CBDCMV010000002.1, forward strand.
CGGGATTCGTTGCGCGCTGCCGGGGTTCCGGGGCCCTTCATTCGGCGATCGATGATGCGGTAGCCCACGAACACCGCGGCGATAATCGCGGCGAGCACGAGCAGCTTCAACACCATGCGAGGGCTCCCCCGCTACAGGCCGTAGCGGCCCCAGTGCTCGCGCACCTCGACCGCTGCCATCACGTCCTCGGCCCAGCCGGCGGCGCGGCCCTCGCCAATGCCGAACGCGAGGCGGCGCTGCAACCAGTGCCGGCGGGGCTCGATCGGGCGCAGCCGGACGCGCTCGCCATAGCGCTCCCGGATCACCGTGCGGACGTCGCCGATGCCGTCCACCAAGCCGAGCTTGAGGGCTTGGCCGCCGGTCCAGAACTCGCCCGAGAACAGCTTCTTCGCGCTGCCCTTGAGCTTGTCGCCGCGGCGCTCCTTGACCAGTGCGATGAAGCTGTCGTGAATGTCCTTTTGCAGCGCGGTCAGACGGGCCACGTCCTCCGCCTTTTCCGGGGCGAAGGGATCCAACAGCGTCTTCTTTTCGCCCCGGCTGTGGACCCGCCGTTCGACGCCGACCTTGTCCAGCAACGCGGTGAATCCGAAGCTGGCTGAGATCACGCCGATCGAGCCGATGATCGAGTTCTCGTCGGCGAAGATCTCGTCTCCCGCGCAGGCGATCCAATACCCGCCCGAGGCCGCGACGTCTTCGGCAAAGGTGAGTACCGGAACCTTCTTTTCGGTCGCCAAGGCGCGGACGCGCTTGTAGATGAGCGCCGATTGCACCGGTGAGCCGCCCGGCGAGTTGATCACTAGTGCCACCGCCGAAAGCCGTTTCATACGGAACGCGCGCTCGATCGGACCGGCGAGGGCGGCAATGTTGAGGCCCCCACGCAGGCGCGAACCGGCGCTGATCACGCCGCCAAGACGCAGCACGGCGACCGTCGGCCGGCGGCCGCGGAATCGGCTCAAAAGTCCGCCCTCACGCAATTTCGGCGCCTTCAGCCATGCCTTGAACATAGGTTGCCGGTGCGTGCGCTACAACCGCTCACGGCTTGAGCGCACCGCCGTGGCGCAGGATGGCCTCCGCCGCCTCGGTATAGCCGCCCGCCGGCCGGTGTAGCGTCAGGCCGCGGCACAGCTGTAGCGGCGCGGCGCTTCCCTTGATGGCGCGCACGATCACCAGCTTTGCCGCCGCGTCACCGCCGGGCCACAGCGGCACCACGCGAATCCCACCGCCACCCGCGCCAAGGTGCGCCACCAGGTCGCCCAGGCGCTCGGCGCGATGGATCACCGTGACCGTACCGCCGGGCAGCACCCGATCAACGCAAAAGGCGACCCAGCGCCCGAGGCTACCGACGCCGGCGTGATGGGCGGCGGCGCGCGCGGGCTTGGACGGCGGCTGGTGGCGGGCGGCGTCGAAGTAGGGTGGGTTGGCCATCGCGTGATCGTAGTCCGTTGCCAGGTCCGACGGCGGCGCCGCAATGTCACCCTCGATCACGCGCACGCGTTCGGCGAGCCCGTTGAGTGCGATGCTCTCGGCCGCCGCCGCGACCAGCTCGGGCCGGAGCTCGATACCTTCGACCCGTACCTGCGCCACCCGCGCGGCGAGGCACAGCGCCGCCGCCCCGGCGCCGGCGCCGGCCTCGAGAACGGTTTCGCCTGCCGCGGCCGGCACCGCTGCGGCCAGCAGCGCGGGATCGACGCCGGGCCGCGGCGCGCTCGGCGCAAGCCGCACCCGGCCGCCGAGGATGGCGGCGCCGGCCCCCGGTGGCGCCGTCGCGCTAGACCCCGGCGACATCGGCCTCGCGCAAGATCTGGCGCGCTTGATCGGCATCGGAATTGGCGACCATCAGGCGGCGCGGCAGCGCCCCGATCGAGCCCTCGAGCACGCTCGTGTGGGTGTCCAAGACGACCGCGTGGACTTTCGAATCCGCCAACAGCGCGACCAGCCATGAAAGCAGCACAGCGTCATTGGTGCGAAACAGCTCTACCAATTCCCCACGGACCTCGCTGGTGGCGACTCGCGCGTGCGCCAGGGTTGACCCTCGAACCGCGCCACTTCTATGCTCGCCGCAGCCCGAACCGGGGTCAAGGCAGGGGGGAACAAGCCGTGGGGCTCGTCGTCCCGCTCGAAAAGGAGCGGCCGCACGCCTCGTCGTCGATCGAGCCGCTGCAGCGGCTGGTGGCCGAGGATCTGGCCGCGGCCAACGGCGTGATCGTCGCGCGCATGGACAGCCGGGTCGCGTTGATCCCCGAACTCGCCGGCTATATCGTCGCAGCGGGGGGCAAGCGTATCCGCCCCATGCTGACGGTCGCGGGCGCCAAGATTTGCGGTTACGCCGGCGACCGCCACGTCAAGCTCGCCGCCTGTGTGGAGTTTATTCACACCGCGACACTCTTGCATGACGACGTGGTCGACGAGAGCGACCTGCGCCGCGGCAATGCCGCAGCGCACGCGGTGTGGGGCAACGCAGCCAGCGTGCTGGTCGGCGACTTCCTCTTCAGCCGCGCCTTCCAGCTCATGGTCGAAGACGGCTCGCTCCGGGTTCTCGACATCCTCTCTCGGGCGTCGGCGGTGATCGCCGAGGGCGAGGTGTGGCAGCTCGCAACCACCAACAACCCCGAGACCAGCGAGGATGCCTACCTCGAAGTGATCACCGCCAAGACCGCGGCGCTGTTTGCCGCCGCTTGCCGCATCGGCGCGGTGTTGGCCGAGCGGCCGCGGCCCGAGGAAGAAGCGCTGGAGAGCTACGGACGCAACCTCGGCGTCGCCTTCCAGCTGGTCGACGACGCGCTAGATTACACGGCCCCGCAGGCAGGGTTCGGCAAGACCGTGGGCGATGATTTCCGCGAGGGCAAGATGACCCTGCCGATCCTCCTCGCCTATCGCCGCGGGAGCACTGAGGAGCGCGAGTTCTGGCGCCGCACTCTCGAACGCGGCGAGCAAGCGGACGGCGACCTCGAAGCCGCGTGCGCGATCCTCGAGCGTCATGGCGCGCTCCGCGACACCGTCGAGCGGGCGCGCCACTACGGCGCCATCGCCCGCGACGCGCTCGGCATCTTCGGCGGCGGCGAGGCCAAGCGCGCCATGATGGAGGTCGTCGACTTCTGCATCGACCGCGCCCACTAGGGCCCGCGCGCTCGAATTGCACGCTTCGGGCGATGGCGCTATAACGGCGCCCCGGCGTCACGCGGAGTGTAGCTCAGCCTGGTAGAGCACCGTCTTCGGGAGGCGGGGGCCCGCGGTTCAAATCCGCGCACTCCGACCACGCTGGTCGCGCGTTAGTCGTTGATCTCGCGGGAAGGGCCGGTATTCTACTGGACCCTCGGACTCTCGTGCGATCTACCACCATGGCTCGGAAGAAGCCTATCCAAGGAGGAACCATGAAAAAAACCCGCAACACCGTCTACGACATGCTCGCGCTGAAGGGCAAGCGCCAGATTTCCATGCTCTACGTCGACAACCTCGACGAGGGACGGGCGGCGAGCGCCGCTGGCATCGACATGCTGTCAATCGCCGAGACATTGTGGACGCCCGAGATGCGCGAAGCCGTAGGCAACTGCTTCGTACAGGTCGGCCTAGTCTACGGCGAGCGTTGCACTTACGAGGACTATGTCCGGGCGGCGCACAAGGCGATCCAGCTTGGCGGCGATTGCGTATACACCTCCGCCAGCATGGAGATCATCCGCGGGCTGGCCGCCGAAGGCATCCCGGTCGTGAGCCATGTCGGGCTGATCCCGGCGAAATGCACTTGGACGGGCGGGTTCGTGGCCGTCGGCAAGACCGCCGACAGCGCCATGATGGTGTACGAACAGACCAAGGCGCTGGAAGAGGCGGGAGCCTTCGCGGCCGAGCTCGAGGTTGTGCCCGACCGGGTCGCGGCGGAGATCTCCAAGCGCACCTCGCTGCTGATGCTCTCGATGGGCGCGGGACCCGGCGGCGACGCGCAGTACCTCTTCGCCGAAGATGTGCTCGGCTATACCCGCGAGCATCGACCGCGCCACGCCAAGGTCTATCGCGATTTCCAGGCCGAATACGATCGGCTGCAGAAAGAGCGTATCGCCGCTTTTAAGGAATACGCGGCCGATGTGGACTCGGGCGCCTATCCCGCCGCGGAACACCTGGTGCCGATCGCCGACGACGAGTTCGACGCGTTCCTCGGTCGACTGCCGTCGTAGCGGGCTCGGGGCGCTTCCCCGACCGGGGTGGCGCGGGCGTCTGCTGGAGGCCGGGGCCCGCGCACGCCGGGGCCGCCTTCGCCGGCGGGTCGAGCGCTCACGAGTCGTCGGTAGGCGGTTTGGCCGTCGCGCCAAAGGCATCGCCAGCGCTCGGCGCGGCCGCGAAGCCCGTCGCCATATTGCGCAGGGGCGCTCCTCCACTGGTGGGAGCCCGGCTTTGCGCAAGCCGCCAAGCAGCCGCTCAAGATACCCGGGATGGCGAAAATGATCCCAATGCGATCGCGCCCGGGCCAGCGTGGGCGCCACGCCAAAACGGTTCTCGAACCGCTGCGTCCACGCCGCGATGGCGGGGCCGGCCTCTCCGTCGCGGCCCAGATAGCCATAGGTCGCCACTAGCGGGGCAATCGAGGAAAGACATTCGAAAAGGAGGACCGTATAGCATCCCTCCGCCATGCCCTTGGGGTTTCGCGCCACCTCGCTGGCAAGCAGCGCCGCCGCCTCTTCAAACTCCTCCAGGTGGAATTTTGCCATCCCGAGCCAGTAGAGGTATCGCGGGGGGTAGTCGGGATCGAGCCGCATTGCGGTTTCCACCGCAGCGGCGGCTTCGGCGGGCCTCCCGTCGTGAAGGAGAGCGTGGGCCAGCGTGATGAAGGCCTCGGGATCGTCGGGGTCCATCGCTATGGCGGTCCGCGCGCTGACCGCCGCGCGCTCGTAGTCGTGCTGATCGGCGTACCACCAGGCATCGAATTGGAAGAGCAGCGGCGTCGGCCGTTTTTCTTGGCTAGCATCACGTCGTATCCCACCTCGCCGAGCCTCCCCGACAGCCCCAGCGATTCGGACCAGCCAAACCGCCTGGCCCAAAGGTAGGTGAATGCCAGCGCCGCATAGGCGTTGCCGTACCCGGGATCAAGCTCGACAGCCCGGTTCAAGGACACGATCGCCGCCGCGGTGTCTTCGACCGTAAACTTTCGAAAATGCTGCCAGCCCATGCGGAAGGCTTCGTCTGCCTCGCTACGATCGGTGCCCGCGCCTGCGATCTCGTGCCGGGTTTCGCCAGCACACCCGGTGATCAGCGCGGCGGCGGCCACCGATATCGCGAGTGCGAGAGCGATCGTCCGCGCCTGGTTCATCGGCATTCGCTCGCCCCGGCTAATCCTCCGCCCGCGCCAGGTCGAAGTCCCACCTACAGCCGCCCCGCAGCTTCCAGTCGCCCTCTATCTCGCCGTCGTCGTAGGTTCCGCGAACCTCGATCATCGCCCAGGTTTCCAACGTACCCGTCAGAACGCCATCCGCATCGATGGCGCCCGAAAACACTACTTTTTGTCCGCCGCCGCCGCTGCCGGTCGCCTTGCCGCCGGTGATGGTCACCTGCCACCGCATAGTGGTCGGGCAGGGGCCCAACCCAGAGGAAAGTCTCGCGCGGCCGCGCCACTCGCCATCGAATTTAGTCATCGCGGGCGGCGGCGCCGGGCCCTCCTCGAGGATCGTTAGTCGGCGGCGGGCGAGTGCCGCAAGCGCGCCGTCGGGGTACTGTTCAAGGTAGGACTCGATGCTCGCCGTGTCCTGCGATTCCTTGACCGATTCCCAGTAGGCAAGCTCGATCTCGCGGGCGTCGAACGTCGGCTGCGGCGCTTCGTCCTCGGCGTCGAGCGATCCGCTTAAGCTGATGGGCACGAAAAGGAAGTCGCCACCCTCGTGGCCGGCCAGCCGGATGTCGGAGTATTGCGGGGTCTGCTCGGCGTTCACCACCACCGGCCGGCGGATCGCAGTAAACAGACCATTGCCGTCGATGATCTCGTCTCTCTCGCGCAGCGTGTGGTGAACACCGAATGGCCGTCGCCACCGCCGTCGTAGACCGGCTCCAGCCCGCCCGAGACCAGGGCGGTGCGCGAGCGCTTGGCGGCGAGCCGGCGTAGCTCGGCCGTTCGCTCCGCGTTGGTTTCGAGCCGGGCCGGCGCGCTCCGCACCAGCGCGCCCGAATAGCACGAATCGGCGATCACCATTACATGCTTGGCCGAAATTCCCCGAGTCGAACGCGTCACGGTGGAGATGGCGATCCAATTGGCCTGGGTTCAAACTGAGACACTACCCAGCTTGCTTGTTCGACGGCGCCGCCGAACCGCGACCACGCGTCCATGCCGCCGACGATGTGGCAGACGTCGCCAAGGCCCATCTCTTGCGAGGTCCTAACCGCGAGCGCGGAGCGTTCGCCAAAGGTGCAATAATAGACCAAGCGCTTGCGGGCGGTGGCCCCTTCGTAGTGCAGGATGCCGCCGGGGCTCAAGAGTCGCTCGAGATCGCCGTACGGCGCATGCAGCGAGCCCGGGATGACGCCGTCGCGTCGGCGCTCTGCGTCCTCGCGTAGATCGACCAGCACCACCTCGGCGCGGCTCATTTCCCGCGCCGCGTCCGCGCACTCCAGGCACCATGCTTGGTCGGCCGCACCTTGGGTTGCTCCGATGGAAAGGTTGGCCGGCACGGCGATGTCCATCATCTTGGGGTTGGGCAGGTTGAGCGCCGCCATCCGCTCGCCATACTCCTCGGGCGATTTGACCTGCAGACGTGGGTTGTGGGCGCGCTCGCCGCAGGCCCGGGGCCGCTCGGAGCGCATGTTCGGGACCTTGCAGAAGCGCCTGCCCCAGGAGCTGCGCCTCGCCGGGATCGCCACCATGGCCGAGGCCAATCGCTTTCTCGAGGAGCTCTTCTGGCCGGCGCACAACGCCCGCTTCGCCCGCCCGGCCGCGGACACCGGCTCGGCCTTCGTGGCTTTTGCCGGCACGCTCGAGGACATCCTCTGCGCCCAGGAGGACCGCGTCGTCGCGGGCGACAACACCGTGCGCTACAAGAACCGCACGCTGCAGATCCCGGCCGATCGCCACCGCCACCACTACGTCAAGGCGCAGGTCCGGGTGCACGAATATCCCGACGGCCACCTGGCCGTCTTCCACGGACCCAGGTGTCTGGCGCGCTACCGCGCCGACGGCGAAACCATCGACGACGACAGGCTCCAGGCCGCGTGACCCGCTTCGACGCGACCGAGCCAAACCACCACAACAGAAGCGGTCAATTCATATGGTACATAAAGCGGTCAACTCAGTTTGTTATCGACACGCTCGGGCGCGAAGCCTCTTCGCACGAGCGCTCGCGCGAACTACACTCCGCCGGGTGGCGCCGCCGCACCAAGAGCATGCCGGAGACGGAGAAAATCCTGTTCGCCAACGAGGCGTTTTACCGCGCCTTCGCTGACCGCGATCTCGAGGCGATGGATGGGCTGTGGTCGCGGTCGGCGCCGGTGGCGTGCATTCATCCCGGCTGGGACGTCTTGACCGAACGCGACGCGATAATGGATAGCTGGCGCGCGATCTTCTCTAACCCGGACCAGCCGCCGATCCGCTTCGGCAACGCGCTGGCGCACGTCTACGGCCCGCTCGCCTTCGTGACCTGCAACGAAGCCTTGGCCGAGTCCTTTCTGGTCGCAACCAATTTCTTCCGCGGCGAGGATGGTGCGTGGAAACTCGTCCATCATCAGGCATCGCCATTGCCCGGTCCGCCGCCCTCCTTTGACCAGGAATCGCGTCCGGTGCGGCACTAAATTGGCGCAGTCGGTCGAAGCGATGGCGACAGCGGATGGAGTCTGTCGCGACTGCGGCGCGCTGGTCGACCTCGGCCCATCCTGTGCGTGCGGCTCCAGCCGGTTGGTTCGGCACGCCGAGCTCGCCACGCTCTCGATCGCCCACATTGACTGCGACGCATTCTACGCGGCGGTGGAGAAGCGGGACGACCCCGCGCTTGCCGAGCGCCCGGTGCTGGTCGGTGGCTTGGGCCGCGGCGTCGTCATGTCGGCGTGCTATCTGGCCCGGCGTCACGGCGTTCGCTCGGCGATGCCGATGTTCGAGGCGCTGCGCCGCTGCCCCGACGCGGTGGTGGTACGCCCGAACATGGAAAAATATAGCGCCGCCGGCGCCGAGGTGCGCACCGCCATGCGCAAGCTGACGCCGATCGTCGAGCCGATCTCGATCGACGAGGCGTTTCTCGACCTCTCCGGTACCGAGGTCGTGCACGTCGCGATGCCCGCACAATCCCTCGCCCGCCTAGCGCTCGAGATCGAGCGCACCGTGGGCATCACGGTCTCGATCGGGCTGAGCTACAACAAATTCCTGGCCAAGCTTCTGTCCGCCGACTGCAAGCCTCGGGGATTCGCCGTCGTCGGATGCGCCGATGCGCTTGATTTTCTCGCCGACAAGCCGGTGCGGGCACTGTGGGGGGTTGGCCCGGTGCTCGGCGCGCGGTTCAAGCGCGACGGCCTCGAGACCATCGGCGCGCTTCGCGACCTGCCCGAGGCCGAGTTGGTGGCGCGCTACGGTCGCATCGGCGCGCGGCTCAAGCGCTTCTCGGACGGGCGCGACGGCCGCACTGTCAGCACCAGCCGCTCCGCCAAGAGCATCTCCGCCGAGACCACGTTTGCCGAGGACATCGCCGATGCGGACGCGCTCGCCGAGCGCTTACGGACGCTGTGCGAGCGCCTATCGCGCCGCCTAAAGCGCGCCGAGCTGGGCGCGGGAACGATCACCCTCAAGCTCAAGTCGTCCGATTTCCGGATTCGCACGCGCAGCCGACGGCTGCGTGCCTCGACCCAGCTCGCGCGCACCATTTTCGAGGTTGCCGAGGCGCTGCTAAGGGCCGAGGCACGAGGTCAGCGGTTCCGGCCAATCGGAATCGGCGGCTCGAGGTTGGTGGCCGCGGACTCGGCCGACCCGGCGGATCTGTTCGACGCCGGCGGGGCCCTGCTCGAACGGACCATCGATAACGTCCGCGCCCGGTTCGGCGAAGGGGCGCTCACAAGCGGTCGCATGACGGCCAAATAGGGGAGCTGGGAATGGCAAAAGAAACGGCTGCGCGACGGCTGCGCTTGGGAATGGTTGGCGGCGGGGTCGGCAGCTTTATCGGCGAGTCTCACCGTATCGCAGCGCGCATGGACGACCGCTATACGTTGGTCGCGGGGTGCCTCGGTTCGAGCCCTGATTCGGCGGCGCGAGGCGCGGCTCAGATTGGCCTCGAGCGTTCCTATCCGACCTATGACGAGATGCTCGAAGGCGAGACGGGTCGTGAGGACGGCATCGAGGTAGTGATGGTCGTGACCCCCAACAACTCACACCACGTGATCTGTAAGGCCTTTCTCGAAGCCGACATCGACGTGATTTGCGACAAGCCGCTGACGATCAGCGTGGCCGAGGCCCGCGATCTGGTACAGACAGTGCGGCGAACCGGCCGCTTCTTGGGGGTCACGTACACCTACTGCGGCTACGCGATGGTGCGTGAGGCTCGCTCGTTGATCGCCGACGGAGCGCTGGGCCCGATCCGCGTCGTCCAGAGCGAGTTCGTCAGCGGTTGGATGTCCACCGCGGTCGAGGCGGAAGATCAGAAGCAGGCGGCGTGGCGGGCCGACCCCGCCATCAGCGGGCCGACGCTGGTGGTCGGCGACCTCGGCTCTCACGCCTTCCACTTGGGCGAGTACGTATCGAGCTGCCGCGCCACGACGCTCTCGGCCGACCTCCACACCTTCGTCGAGGGGCGCGAGCTAGAGGACAACGCGCAGATTCTGCTCCACTACGAAAACGGCGCCCGCGGTGCGCTTTGGACTTCGGTCGTGGCGGCCGGCGAGAATGTAGGCCTGCGCTTCCGCGTTTACGGCGAGAAGGGACACCTCGCGTGGGACCAGCGCGCGGCCAACCAGTTGACGCTGGCGTTGAATGGCCAGCCGCCGCGGCTCCTGGATCGGGGTGAAGGCACAGCGCCGGCCACCCAGCGGGCGTCGCGCGTCTTCGCGGGCCTATCGGAAGGCTTCTTCGAGGCCTTCGCCAACCTCTACACGGACTATGCCGACGTGATCATCGCACACCGCGCCGAGACCGACCCCGACCCGCTGGCGCTGTGGTCGCCCGATGTCGAAGATGGGGCGCGCGGGATGGGCTTCGTTGAGACGGTCCTCGAATCGGCCGGCAACGGCGGCGCTTGGACCGATTTCGGGTCGCTGTTCTAGCCGGTGCCTGCAAGCTCTTCATAGAGGCTTTCGCCGGCCTCGGTCGGGATCCACACCGCGCCCGGCCCCACGTCCCAACCGCGCTCTTCGATCAGCCCGGCCTCGGCCAAGGTCTCGATCGCGGCGGGCGCGTCGAAGGCACGGTTGAGCATGACCGCCGAGACGCCGCGCACGGGCCGCGGCGCGATACACAGCTTTTCAAGTATTTTGAACTGGGCGCTGTCGCGTTTGATCTGCATCCGTGTGGGTTAGCATGCGTGCGCCGGGTTCCGCAACGCGCGAGCCGGCGGCACGCTGGGCTGGCGATCGCGGTTCCCAACCGTTCGCGTCCACGGTACAGTGTCGCGCAAGCCCGGCGCGGCTCGGGCACCATCCGCTGGGGGACCCGAAGCATGCCAGACATCAAGCAAACTGTGACCTTCAACGGGCGGCCAAGGGCGGCAAGACCAAGCTTAGCTTCAGCCACACCGGCGTGCCGGCGGCCTCGCTCAAGGGGATCACGACGGGCTGGAAGGGATCGTACTGGACGCCGCTGAATACCGCGCTAAAGCCAACCGCCGCCGCCAAGCCCAAAAAGAAGGTCGCCCCCGCGCGGCGTGCCAGGGCCGCGGCCGCGCGCAAGCCCCCGGCAAGCGCGCGCGGCTCTAAATCCGCGGCGGCTCGGACCAGCCGAGTCCGTGCGGCCGCGCGCGCTCGCCGCCGCAAATAGACGTCCTCACCGGGCGCGGCAGGCGTCCATGTTCTCGATCGGCTTCGCGATGACGCTGCGGCCCGGCGCCTATGATGAATACAAACGCGCGCACGACGATCCGTGGCCGGAACTGGTGGAGGATATGGACGCGAAGGGCATCAGCATCGCCATCTACCGGGATGGCAAGCACCTTTTTGTCCACGCCGTCTCCGCCACCAAAGGCGATTGGGAACAGAACCGCGAAACCCCCGCGCTTGCCAAGTGGCACACCTACATGGCGACGCTGCTGGAAACCGACCCGCAAGGCAACATCGCCGTCGAGGAACTGCCCGAGGCGTACGCCTACGGCCTCTTCCGCCCGGGCTAGCTCGGCGCTACCAACTGTTGCGTAGTTCGCGGAGCTTGAGGAAGACCTCCTTCGGGCTCGGCGCCTCGGCCAAATCCGGGAAGTCCTCGCGTAGCCGAGCGATCACGCTCGGGCTGACCAGGCGGAAGAAGGCGTTGATCTCCTTCTCCAAGCCGATCGTCGTCACGATCGCGTCGTGGGGGTCTTGACCCTCGACCTCGCCCAAGAGTTCGCGCGCCCGCGCGTTGTCGGGCTCGCGATCGAGGGTGAAGCCGAGATTGTTGGCGATGTAGTCGTGCCCGGGATAGATGCGCGTCTCATCGGGTAGGCTCGCCAGCTGCTCGGCGAAGGTCTGGTAGAGGAGGGCGGGATGCCCGCCCGAATGGCAGTTGCCGGCGCCGGCGTTGAACAGGGTATCGCCGCACAACAGCGCCGGCGTTTCGCCGTGGGCGCGCAGGCACACATGCGAGCGCGTGTGCCCCGGGGTGTCCAGGACCTCGATCTCGACGGCCGTGCCGACCTTCACCGTATCGCCCGCTTTCAGACCCACATCGATCCCGGGGATCTTGTCCTTGGCCCCGGCGTGGGCCAGTAGCTTGGCACCGGTGGCGGCAATCACCGCCGCATTGCCGCCGGTATGATCGCCATGCTCGTGGGTGTTGAGGACCTGGGTAATCTCCCAGCCCTTGGCCTTCGCGCGATCGAGGCAGAGCTGCGATTCGAGCGGGTCGATGGCCAGCGTCTCGCCGGTCTCGGGACAGGCGACCAGATAGTTGAAGTTGCGGTAGGCGTTGTCGGTGTAAATCTGCTCGATGATCACGGTTCGCCTCCCGCTCGCCGTCCGCCGATCACCCTCGTCGCTTGAGGGCGCTCCACGCCAGCGGCACCAAGAGCGCCGCCAGCACGAGCTTGGTCAGGTCACCGTAGATGAAGGGGGTAAGCCCCCACTCGAAGATCGGCTTGTCCCAGCCGAAGACCGCGCCGAGCCACAGGATTCCGGGGACATAGATGATGACGTTGCCGAGCAGCATGGCGGCGGCGGTACTGACGATGCTGCGGTCCCACCCGTGCTCGGCAAGCCAACCAACCGCGGCGGCCGCGAGGACGAATCCGACCAGGTAGCCGCCGGTGCCACCGACCATGTAAGCGATGCCGATTCCGTTCGCCGGCGTCCCGGCGAACACGGGCAGGCCAACCGCGCCCTCGGCCAGGTAGAGGACCAAGGTCGCTGAGCCCAGCCGCCATCCATAGGCCATGCCAATCACCAGCACCGCAAACGTCTGTAAGGTCATCGGCACGGGGTAGAAGGGCACCTGGATCTTCGCCGACGCCCAGAGGAGCGCGGTTCCCAGAATCGCCAGCACCGCGTTTCGGATCGCGCGCTGTGTGAATCCGGCATCGGCGGGCCACACCTGCGTCGCCAGCGTCCCGGACGCCACCGAAATCGAGAACATGAATGCCTCCTCTTAGCGACGAAACCGAACTGTCAAGACACCGAACTCTCGCGGCGATAGTGGCTGAACACGAGGTGGTTCTTGCGCGGCCCGGTAATGTGCCATCGCGCGATCCACCCGTCGCGGCCGAGCACGCGAAACGTTGCCCGATAGATATCCTTACCACAGACGTGCCTGACCGCCCAGGCGCCGCGCCGCAGGTCGAGTGCGTGAAACGGCCTGCCATCCTCGAACGCCACGTCCGCACGATGCGCTTCCGCGAAGCGATAGAGGTAGCGCCGCGTCGCGGTCCTGCATAGCGCGCAAGGCGCAGGACGCCGTCCTCGGCGTAGCGGAGATCGCGGGCCTCGGGAACGAAGGACCCGCGACCGCGGAAACCGCCGCGCAAGCCGTTGCCGCAATCCTAAAGCGTTCGCACCACTTGCCACTGGCCTTCGAGGAATCCGCGTAGATTCGCGATTGGCCTGACCCGAGTCTTAGGGATTGCTGGCACGCTGAATCGCCGTTTCACCGGGACCGCACGGCTCGACTATAACAGGGCCGTCCTTGACAGCTCCGGCAATCGCCGGTTAGGTCGCGCGTTGCCAGCCCCGCAGGTCCGCACCGACGGCCATGCCCGCCATCACCCTCCCCGACGGCAGCGTCCGCACGTTCGAGAATTCGCCCTCGGGCGCCGAGATCGCGACCGATATCGGGCCCGGGCTCGCCAAGGCGGCGCTCGCGATCCGCGTCGACGGGACGATGCGCGATCTCGCCACCGCCATCGAGGACGACGCGGCGGTCTCGATCGTAGTGCGCCGGGATGCGGACGCCCTCAAGCTGTTGCGCCACGACGCCGCACATGCCCTGGCCGAGGCCGCCAAAGAGCTGTTCCCCGAGATCCAGGTCACCATTGGCCCGGCGATCGAGGACGGGTTCTATTACGACTTCTCGCGCAGCGAGCCGTTCACACCCGAGGATCTCAAGGCGATGGAGGCGCGGATGCGCGAGATCGTCGATCGCGACGAGCCGGTGCAGCGCGAGGTTTGGGCGCGCGACAAAGCGATCGCCTACTTCAAGGGAATCGGCGAGCATTACAAGGCCGAGATCATCGCCGACCTGCCCGCCGATGAGCCGATCAGCCTTTACCGTCAGGGCGAGTTCGTCGACCTCTGCCGCGGACCGCACTTGCCATCGACCGGCAAGCTCGGCATGGCCTTCAAGCTGATGAAGCTCGCCGGCGCGTACTGGCGCGGGGATTCCCGGAACGAGATGCTGCAACGCGTCTACGGCACCGCGTGGCGCGATGACAAGGAGCTCAAGGCCTATCTCCACCGCCTCGCCGAGGCCGAGCGCCGCGACCACCGCCGCTTGGGCCGCGAAATGGGCCTGTTTCACCAGCAAGAAGAAGCGGCCGGCATGGTCTTCTGGCACCCCAAGGGGTGGACCCTTTACACCACGCTCCAGGGCTACATGCGCGACCGCCTCGGCCATGCCGGCTACGTCGAGGTCAACACCCCGCAACTCGTCGACCGGGCGCTGTGGGAGGCCTCGGGCCACTGGGAGAAATTCCGCGAGCACATGTACACCATCGAATCGGAAGAGCGCACCTTTGCCCTCAAGCCGATGAACTGTCCCGGCGCGGTGCAGATCTTCCGCCAAGGGCTGAAGAGCTACCGCGACCTGCCGCTGCGGATGGCCGAGTTCGGCTCGTGCCATCGCTACGAGCCCTCGGGGGCGCTCCATGGCCTGATGCGGGTGCGCAACTTCGTCCAGGACGACGCCCATATCTTCTGTTCCGAGGACCAGATCGATACCGAGACCGAGCGCTATTGCGCGCTCGCACTGGCGGTCTACCGCGACTTCGGTTTCGACGACGTGGCCGCCAAATTCTCCGACCGCCCCGCGGTGCGAGCCGGGACCGACGCGGTGTGGGACCACGCCGAGGGTGCGCTCAAGACCGCGGTCGAGGCCGCCGGCATCGACTACACCCTCAATCCCGGCGATGGCGCCTTCTACGGCCCCAAGCTCGACCTTTATCTCACCGACGCGATCGGCCGCGACTGGCAGTGCGGAACCTTACAGGTCGATTTCGTGCTCCCCGAGCGCCTCGATGCCAGCTATGTCGGCGAAGACGGCGCCCGTCACCGGCCGGTCATGCTGCACCGCACCATCCTGGGCTCGCTTGAGCGCTTTACCGGCATTTTGATCGAGGAGTTCGCAGGGCGGCTGCCGCTGTGGCTGGCGCCGGTCGGGATCGTAGTGGCGACCATCATCGGCGAGGGCGATTCGTGGGCGCGCACGGTGGCCGATCGGCTGGGTGCGGCGGGGCTGCGGGCCACGCTCGACCTGCGCAACGAGAAGATCGGGTACAAGGTCCGCGAGCACTCGCTCGCCAAGGTGCCGGTCATCGCCGCCATCGGCAAGCGCGAGGTCGACGAAGGTACGGTGGCGCTTCGCCGGCTCGGCTCGCAGGGACAGGAAACGCTTGCTCTTGACGAAGCGGTGGATAGACTGGCCGCCGAGGCCAAGGTGCCCGGTCCGTAACCAGATCGTAACCGACGGCGTGGATCGTCGGAGGTGGCGCCGGGTGCTACGGCGCGTTCATCAGGGTAGGAGTTGGATACATAGCGCGAAGACCGATGCCGGGCCCCCCGCCGGCGCAGAAGGGGCAACGCATTAACGAAAAGATCGATCTCCCGACGGTTCGCCTCGTCGGTCAAGATGGTGAGATGATTGGCGTCGTAAGCATCGAGGAGGGCCTAAGGCTTGCCGACGAGGCTGGCCTCGATCTGGTGGAAGTCTCGCCCAACGCCGATCCCCCGGTGTGCAAGATCCTCGATTACGGCAAGTTCAAGTACGTCGCGCAGAAGAAGGCGAACATCGCGCGCAAGCGCCAGAAGACCTTCGACGTCAAGGAGATCAAGATGCGGCCCTCGATCGACGTCCACGATTACGACGTCAAGATGCGGGCGATGACCAGCTTTCTCAAAGAGGGCGACAAGGTAAAGGTGACGGTGCGCTTCCGCGGCCGTGAGATGGCCCACCAGGACCTCGGCCAGCGCGTTTTGGAGCGCATCCGCGACGATCTCGAAGAGCTGGCCAAGGTCGAGCAGTTTCCCAAGATGGAAGGCCGCCTGCTGACCATGGTCATCTCGCCGCGCTAAGCGCGCGGCTCAGACGGCTGCGAAGTCGCCACCTTTCTCGTCTGGGCAGGCGCCGACTTCGATCTGGACCACAGAGTGGGTGACGCCGAAGCGCGCCGCCAGTCGCGCCTTGATGGCGCCCAGCGCCGCGCCGGCCTCGGCGTCGGGGTCGAGACGGGCATGCAGCGTCACCAGCGATTGGTTCTCGGTCAGCGACCAGGCGTGGACGTGGTGCACCTCGGCGACCTCGGGGATGGCGTCGTTGAGGTCGGCGCCGAGCGTTACCGGGTCGATCTCGGCCGGCGTGCCTTCAAGCAAAATGTGGGTGGATCGGCGGACCACGGCGATGGCGCTCGGCACGATCAGCGCCGCCACGGCCAGCGACAGGATCGGGTCGATCGGCGTCCAGCCGGTCAGCATGATCGCGCCGGCGCCGACGATCACCGCGGCCGAGCCCAGGATGTCGCCCAAGACGTGCAGTATCGCGGCGCGCACGTTGAGCTGGGCACGACCGCCGCGGCGGAGGATCGCATACGCGGCCACGTTGGCCCCCAGGCCGGCCACCGCGACCCCCAGCATCGGCAGCGGCAAGATCGTCACCGGCTCGAATAGGCGCGTCACTGCCTCGAACGCGACCCACACCACCACGCCGCACAGGATGATGCCGTTGATCCACGCGGCCAGGACCTCGATCCGGCGGTACCCGCACGAGCGCCGGGGATCGGCCGGCCGGCGGGCGATGCGCATGCCCGCCCAGGCCAGTCCCAGCGCCAGGCAGTCGACCAACATATGCCCGGCGTCGGCCAACAGCGCCAGCGAGCCGGAGAGCACGCCGCCCGCGGCCTCGATGGCGGCGAAGCTCGCGGTAATCGCGAAGGCGATCGCGACCCGGCGCTCGTTCCCCTCGGCCCGTGCGTGTGCGAATGATGCGGTCCGTGCGCCACGGTCACGCTCAGCGGGCCTCGGCGACGTGGTCGAGCATGTCGCGGACCACCGAGCGTACGTGGTCGTCGGCGGGGGCATAGAAAACGTGCTTGCCCTCGCGTCGCCCCGCCATCAGCCGCGCTGCCCGCAGCAAGCGCAGGTGATGGCTGACCAGCGAGGGCGAGATACCCAGCGTGTCCGCCAAGACCCCGACGCTGACCGGCGCCTCCAAACACGCCAGCACGATTCGCAGCCGGTTGGGCTCGCCCAGCATATGGAAGGTCTCGGCCAACGCCATGACCCGGTCGTCCTGCTCGGCCCATCGCATGCGAGCCGCCACCCCAACGCCCGCGCTCACCATCGCCTGTCCATTTATAACAATACCTATTCATATGAACATACGTTGTTATTAGCGCGCCGTCAAAAAGGAGACGCTTCCGCCCGGCAAGCCCCGGGGCCTCGCTTGCATTCGACCGCGCCAGCCGCTATAAGCCTGCGCGCCGCCGCACGAGGCCCGCATGCCCAAGCTCAAGACCAAATCGAGCGCCAAGAAGCGCTTCAGCCTGACCGCCTCGGGTAAGGTGCGGCGCAACTATGCTGGCAAGAATCACGGCATGATCAAGCGCACCAATAAGCAGATCCGCAACCATCGCGGCACAACGATCATGTCACCGGTGGACGCGCGCATCGCGCGCAAGTTCATGCCCTACGGCTGAGACCATGGCGCGGGTAAAACGCGGCGTTACCAAACACGCCCGGCATCGCAAGGTCGTTAAGATGGCCCGCGGCTATCGCGGCCGCGCGAACTCGGCCTATGCGATCGCGCGCATGCGGGTCGAAAAGGGCCTGCAGTACGCCTACCGCGACCGGCGCAACCGCAAACGCGCCTTCCGCGGGCTGTGGATTCAGCGCATCAACGCCGCGTCGCGCCAGCTCGGCTTGACCTACGGCCGATTTATGAACGGTCTCCGGCTCGCCGGGGTCGAGGTCGATCGCAAAGTGCTGGCCGATCTCGCCGTCCGCGAGCCCGAGGCTTTCGAGGGCTTGGTCGAGCGGGCGAAAGAGGCATTGGCCAGAGCCACCTGAGCGTACGGCTTTCCACTAGAATGGCTTGATGATGTGAGCGGGGCCCGCACCGGGTCCCGACGCTGGAGGCGCGCGTGGACGAGGACGATGGGCTCGAAGCGCTCGAGCGCGAGATGGACGCGGCGGTCGCGGGGGCGAATTCCCTCGCCGATCTCGAGGCGGTCCGGGTCGCGGAAATGGGGCGAAAGGGGCGGCTTACCGCGCTGATGCGCGAGCTTGGCTCGGTCGAGCCCGAGATTCGCAAGCGCCGCGGCGCCGCGCTCAACCGCGTCAAGTCGCGGCTCACCGAGGCGATCGCGGCGCGCGAGAGCGCGCTTCGCGGCGCCGA
Source organism: Alphaproteobacteria bacterium (assembly GCA_965219135.1). GTDB lineage: Bacteria > Pseudomonadota > Alphaproteobacteria > VGEJ01 > VGEJ01 > CAYUNL01. The sequence goes on from CBDCMV010000002.1 coordinate 808,215, forward strand.
GATCGACGCTCGGCTCGGCGCCGAGACGCTCGACCTCACGCTTCCCGCGCGCCCCGGCGGCGAGGGCCGCGTCCACCCGGTGAGCCAGGTCACTGACGAGATCATCGCCATCTTTGCCGACATGGGCTTCGACGTCGCCGAGGGTCCCGACATCGAGGACGACTTCCACAACTTCACCGCGCTGAACATCCCGCCCGAGCATCCAGCGCGGCAGATGCACGACACCTTTTATCTGACGGGACCCGAGGACAGCCGCCCGCTTCTGCGTACCCACACCTCGCCGGTGCAGATCCGGGCGATGCGCGCATCGCCCCCGCCGCACCGGCTGATCGCGCCGGGGCGCACCTACCGCCGCGATTCCGATCAGACCCACACCCCGATGTTCCATCAGGTCGAGGGGCTGGTGGTCGACCGCGCCACACACATGGGCCACCTCAAGGGGTGCCTCGAAGACTTTGCGCGGACCGTCTTCGAGGTCGATGACCTGCGACTGCGTTTCCGACCGAGTTACTTCCCGTTCACCGAGCCCTCGGCCGAGATGGATATCGGCTGCACGCGTTCCGGCGACGAGCTGACGATCGGCGCGGGCCCCGACTGGCTCGAGATCCTCGGCTGCGGCATGGTCCACCCGCGGGTACTCGAAGCGGTCGATATCGATCCCGACCGCTACCAGGGCTTCGCCTTCGGTCTCGGGATCGACCGCGTCGCCATGCTGAAGTACGGGATGCCCGATCTCCGCGCCTTCTTCGAATCCGACATGCGCTGGCTCGCCCACTACGGCTTCTCGCCGTTTGACGTCCCCAGCCTGGCCCAAGGGCTGTCGCGATGAAGTTCACGCTTTCCTGGCTCAGGGACCATCTCGACACCCCGGCCGATCTCGACACCATCGCCGAGGCGCTGACCGGCCTCGGCCTCGAGGTGGAATCGCTCACCGACCGCGCCGGCGCCCTTGCGCCTTTCACCGTCGCCCACGTCGTCGAAGCCGGGCCTCACCCTGGCGCGGACAGGCTCTCCGTCTGCACCGTCGACACCGTTGACGGCCGGGTCCAGGTGGTGTGCGGGGCGCCCAACGCGCGCACCGGGATGAAGGGGGTCTTCGCGCCCGCCGGCACGACCATCCCGGGCACCGGCCTACACCTCAAGAAGGTCAAGATCCGCGGCGTTGAAAGCAACGGCATGCTGTGCTCGGAACACGAACTCGGACTCGGCGAGGACCATAGCGGCATCATCGAACTGCCCGCCTCCGCCGCCGTCGGGACGCCCTTCGCGGCCGCGGCCGGCCTCGATGATCCGGTGATCGATATCGCCATTACCCCGGACCGCCAGGACTGCCTCGGCGTTCGCGGCATCGCTCGCGATCTCGCCGCGGCCGACCTCGGGCGCTTGCGGCCAGACACGGTCGAGGCGGTTCCCGGCGGCTTCGCCAACCCCATCGACGTGCGCCTCGATTTCGCGCCCGATGATGCCGATGCCTGTCCGATGTTCGCCGGTCGCGCCATTCGCGGCGTCGACAACACCGAGAGTCCCGACTGGCTCAAGACGCGGCTCACCGCCATCGGCCTTCGACCGATCTCGGCGTTGGTCGATATCACCAATTTCGTCACCTACGACCGCGGCCGGCCGCTGCACGTCTTCGACGCCGACAAGGTCACCGGCGGCATCGCCGTCCGCCTCTCGCGCGCCGGCGAGCGCCTGGCCGCCCTCGACGGGCGCGAATACACGCTCGATGACTCGGTGACCGTCATCGCCGACGATGGCGGCGCCTTGGCCCTCGGCGGGATCATCGGCGGTGAACCCTCAGGCTGCACCGGGGCCACCGTCAACGTATTCGTCGAATCGGCGCTGTTCGATCCGCGGCGCACCGCGGCCTCGGGTCGCCGGCTCGGAATCGAGAGCGATGCCCGCTATCGCTTCGAGCGCGGCGTCGATCCTGAAGCGGTCGTGCCGGGGATCGAGCTCGCGACCAAGCTGGTGATCGAGTGCTGCGGCGGGGAACCCGGCGAGGTCGTCGTTGCCGGCGGCGCGCCCGAGCGGCGCCGCGAGATCTGGTTTCGACCGGCGCGAGTCGCCACGCTCGGCGGCCTCGAGGTGCGGGCCCCGGAGTGCCGCGCCATCCTCGAGGCACTGGGCTTCGCGACGAGTGAGGAGGGCGAGGGCATGCACGTGGTGGTGCCGTCGTGGCGCAGCGATATCGTCGGCGAGGCCGATCTGGTCGAAGAGATCGTGCGGGTGCGCGGCTACGATGCCATCCCGGCGGTGTCGCTCCCTCGGCGCGAGGTGCGCGGGCGGCCCGCGCTCGACCCGCTTCGCCACCGCGCCGGTACCGCCCGCCGCGCCCTGGCCGCGCGCGGCATGACCGAGGCGGTCACGTTCTCCTTCGCCTCGCGCGATCACGCCGCGCTGTTCGGCGGCGGCGCGCCCGAGCTCGACCTCGCCAACCCGCTAAGCGAGGCCCACGATTGCATGCGTCCGAGCGCGCTTCCCAACCTCGTCGCCGCGTGCGGGCGCAACGTCGACCGCGGGATTGCGGACCTGGCGTTGTTCGAGGTCGGGCCAAGTTATTCCGACCCGACGCCGCCCGGCCAGCGGATGGTCGCCGCCGGGGTGCGCCGGGGGCGCGCCGGCCCCCGCCACTGGCTCACCGGGGCCCGCCCGGTGGATGCCTTCGACGCCAAGGCCGACTGCCTGGCGGCGCTCGCGGCCGTCGGCTCGCCGCTGGCCAAGCTCCAGGCGCACGCGACCGCGCCGCCGTGGTACCACCCCGGTCGTTCGGCGGCGGTCAAGCTCGGACCCAAGACCGTGCTCGGCCATTTCGGCGAGGTTCACCCGCGCGTCTTGGAGGCGCTCGACGTCGCCGCGCCGGTGGTTGCCTTCGAGGTCTTTCTCGACGCCGTGCCACGGCCTAAGGCGAAGCCGAGCCGCACCCGGCCGCGGCTCGAGATTTCCGAGTTCCAATCGGTCGCCCGCGACTTCGCGTTCGTGGTCGACGCGGGCGTGCCGGCCAGCGCGCTCGTCCAAGCCGCGCGCGGCGCCGACACGGGCCTGATTGCCGGCGTAGCGGTGTTCGACGTCTTTGAGGGCACGGGCGATGCGGCGCTGCCCGAGGGCAAGAAGTCGATCGCCATCACCGCGCAGATCGAACCCGCCGACCGCACCCTCACCGAGGCCGAGATCCAGGCGGTGTCGAACAAGATCGTCGGCGCCGTGACCAAGGCCACCGGCGGCACGCTCAGGAGCTAGCGCGCGCTTTCAAGGTGCATCGATCCAGCGCCGAAACATCCGGGTTCCAATCTCGGTTCCACTCGGCCAACAATCAAGCTACCGTGGTCGCATGCGTCTGAACTTGAGAACGGTGGCGCGCAAGCAGCTTGGCTTCGCCCTCGCGAATCTGGGTTTGCTTCTAATCCATCCAGTCAAAGCCGATACGATCAGAATTTCGTCTCCGGAATTTCCCGAAGCCGAGGCCGTAACGCGTGTCTTGAAAGAAGCTTACGGCAAGATCGGGCACGACATTGAGCTTGTCCATCGGCCCGCGAAACGAAGCCTCTTTGAGGTCAATTCGGGGCTCTCCGATGCGGAGCTGGTTCGAGTAATCGGGGCTGCGAATGAGTTTCCAAATCTTGTTCGGGTCCCTGAGCCCGTTTTCGCACTCAGTATCTCCGTCGTCGTCAACACAAACTCAAAACTCTCGGTGAGGTCATGGGAGGAACTTGGAAAACATGATGTCGTCTATCCGCGTGGATACAAAATCTTGGATGTTAGAACGCAGGGAATGAATGCGGTACTAGCAACGGACGCTTCCGCGGTCGCAAAATTGGTAAAAGGCGGCAGGGTCGATGTCGGTTTATTGATCACGTCGGACGCATTTAGGCTGTCGTCGGAAATTGGCGGTTTCGTTGTATTGGAACCGCCATTAGAAGTTGTGACGCTGTATCATTTTCTGAATGTTAAGCATCGGCGGCTGGTTCCCGCTCTTGAAGAGATACTCATCGAGATGAACGATAGTGGCCGAACCCAAGAGATTCTTTCCAGGCGAGACTAGCGGCACCCGTGACCGCTATGGGTCTCGAGCGCATCCATCCGCTCGGTGCCATGCGTCGGCGTCGGCTCAGTCGGCCGGCGCGGCGGCGAGTGCCCGGGCGGCGCGTATCGCCGGCACCATGAAGGCGCCCGCGGTGGCGAACATCAGCAAGCTGTAAATGCCGCCCGGCACCGACATTGCGGTACTGCCCAACAAAGTGACGGCGACGAAAATCGCAAGCGTCCCGTTCTGCAACCCGCATTCGAGCGTGATCGCGGTACGCTGCGGAACGCCGAGGCGGAGCACTATGGCCAGCGTGAAGGCGATCGCCATCATCACGAGGTTGAGCACCAATGTCGCCGGCCCGGCCTGGATGAAGTAGCTCACCAGGTTCTCGCGCTCGCTCAGGATCGCGCCGATGATGATCAGGACGAACAGCACCGTGGCAACGATGCGCGCCCGACGCTCGAAGGTCGCCGCGAACGCCGGCCACCGATGACGCAGCGCCATGCCGATCGCAACCGGCACGGTGGTGATCAGGAATACGCCCACGATCGTTCCTCCGACCGACATCTCCGGCGCCGTTTCGGCGTCCATGAAGAACACGATGGAGGCGCCAACGATCAGCGGCAGCGTGACCACGCTGACCACGCTAATCACGGCGGTGAGCGAGACGGAGAGCGCGGTGTCGCCGCGCGCGAGATAGGTCATCAGGTTCGAGGTGACGCCGCCGGGGCAGGCGGCAAGGATCATCACCCCGACCTTGAGCGCCGGGTCCATGGGCCACACCAGCACCAACACGAACGCGACCGCCGGCAGCACGATGATCTGGCTGAACGCGCCGACGGCGAAGTCCCTCGGACGCACCACGACGCGTTTGAAATCGTCGAGGACCAGCGCCAGCCCAAGCGAGAACATGATAAAGGCCAGCGAAACCGGCAGTAATACTTGGGTTACGAAATTTCCGTCTTCCATGATGCCGTTCCGGCTTGCGCGCTAGCGATTCCTAGCCTCTGATCTTGGCGCCCCACCGTGCCCGCACCGCATCTCGGCGTGCCCTTCGGGCGAGCCGTCGTGGAATGTGCCGAACCAGCGGTCGAACGGCACCACGGGGTTGCCATAATTGCACTCGAAATAGCGGTGGTGAACGTAGTGGAAGTAATCGCTCGGCATCATGAGCTTGCCCTTGACAACGATCTGATGAAACCCGGCGTGTCCGGGGGCCGGCGCCAAAAGCGCGTGCTGCAAGGTGAAGATCGCCATCAGCGGATGCGAGGGGATGAGCCAGAACACCAGCGCGGCCGAGAAGTTGATGATGTGCTCCACCGGGTGCATGGCCACGCCCGACCACGGGCCCACGTTCACGTTCTTGTGGTGCACGTGGTGGACGGTGCGGTAGAACGGCTTCAAGTGCAGAAAGCGATGGGTCCAGTAGTTGTGGATCTCGCGCCACAGGGGGATGACGAGCAATATGAGCGCGAAGGCGACGGGCTCGGTCCGCCAATCGAGGAACGAGATGAATCCGTTGGCGTAGCCCCACATCAGCACAGCCTCGTATGCCGTCCATACCGTTACGGCGCTGACAAGGTTTAGGAAGACGTTGTCGCGCAGCTGATCGCCCCACAGGAACGTCGAACTCTTACCGTGCAACCACTTTGGGTTGTACTTGTAGGCGGTTCCTTGGCCGCGGAAGGTATAGAGCCATAGGTGCAGGCCCCCCGCCCACATCACGAAGAGCGCGATATTGCGGACATAGATCTCGACGATCCAGTCGATGCGGAACTCGGCCATCCGCGCCAGCTCGGGGGTGAACTGCGTCCACGTAAGAAGGGCGATCGCAAAGTAAATGGTGTTCCACGGGAACAGGTAGCCGGGATAGCCGACCAGCCACTTCAGCGTCGCCACCGGCCGCGGCGGCCACGCCCAGAGCGGCGCCGTCGTCGGTCGCTCCGCTGGCTGCCACTCGCCTCGCGAATCTCTAGCGCCGGACACCGCGTCAGACATTCGGCCCCCCAACACGCCTCCCGCCCCAGAAGTGTGCTCGCCGCCTCGCGACAACGCAAGGCCAAAGGCGCGCGGGTTGTGGCGGAAGGCCGAGCTAGAGCTCGCCGCGCTCCATGGCCGCGGCGATGAACTCGGCTTGACGGATCGCCAGCGCGACGATGGTGAGCGTCGGATTGGCCGCGCCGCTGGTGGTGAACTGGCTGCCATCGGAGACGAACAGGTTGGGGATGTCGTGACTGCGGCCCCAGGCGTTGACGACTCCCGCGCCAGCCTCGGCGCTCATCCGGCAGGTGCCGAGGTTGTGGCCGGACGGCAGCGCCGGCGCTTCGATTGCCCGCTTGGCGCCGATCGCCGCGAACAGCTCGCCGGCCTTCTTGAAGGCGTAACTCCGCATCGCGTGCTCGTTCGGGCACTCGTCGATGCGAACGTTGGGGATCGGCAGGCCGTAGCGGTCTTTCCGTTCGGGGTGCAGGCTCACGCGGTTGTCCGCGAGCGGAAGATCTTCGCCGGCGAAGCCGATGTCGCCGACGCACTCGTAGGCTTCGATCCAGCCGGCGTAATCGCGGCCCCAGGCCCCGGGCGCCATCAGCGCGGCATAGTTTGGCAATCCGAACATGGCGGCCACGAAGATGAAGCCACCGGCGAAGCCGCGCCGCGGATCGTGGCCGCTCTCGTCGAAGATCTGCCCGGCGTTCTGGATTCCCCGGTACATGTTCACCGGCTTGACGAACTCGGCGAGCACATTGCCCGAGGTATGGTGCATGTAGTAACGCCCCACCTCGCCCGAGGAATTGCTCAGGCCATCGGGGTAGGTCGAGGTCTCCGAGTTGAGCAGGAGCCGTGGCGTTTCGACGGCGTTGCCGGCGACGCACACCAGGCGCGCCTTCTGGACGTGGTGGTCGCCGCGGCGGTCGGCGTACAGGATGCCGGAAACCCGGCCACGATCGTCGTGCTCGATCCGTAGCGCCATGCATTCGGGGCGCACCTCGCAGCGGCCCGTGGCCTCGGCCTTGGGAATCTCGGAATTGGCGGTCGTCCACTTGGCGCCCGAGCGGCAACCTTGCATGCAGAATCCGATGTGATCGCACGCGTTGCGCCCGTCTCGTGGTTCTAGGTTGATGGCCAGATTGCCGGTCCAGATCGAGGTGTAGCCGATACGCCGGGCGCCCGCCGCCACCACGCGATAGTTGTTGTTGCCGCGGTGGCGCGGAATGCCGTGGGTGCCGGTGACGCCCATTTTGACCTCGGCGCGGTCGTAGTAGGGCTCGAGTTCCTCGATCCCCAACGGCCAGTCGGCAAGCGCCGCCCCGTCTATGGCGCCGTACGTGGTGGCGGCTTTGAACTCGTGCGCCTGAAAACGCGGACACAAGCCGGCCCAGTGCAGGGTCGTACCGCCCACGCCCTTGCACATCGAGACCGGCGTATCGGGGAACTCGCGCGCCACGAAGGAATCGCCGGTGCAGGTGCGCGGATCGTTCCAGCCGAGCTTGTCCGGCATCGCGTACTCATCGTTCTCGAACTCGGATTCGGGGATGCGCGGCCCGGCCTCCAGCACGACGACGTCGATGCCCTTGCTGCTGAGCTCGTTGGCCATTGTCCCGCCGCCGGCGCCCGAGCCGATGACGACGACCACCGAATCGTCGTCGTGCTCGAACGTGACCGAGGCCAGCTCGTCGGCCGAATCGGTGTACGCCGTCATTGGTCTTGCGAGGTCGTGTTCCCGCCGGGACGCGCCCGGTCCCGCAGCCTCTTGAACGATATTAGGCGTTGGGAATCTTCGTCCCAAAGGGCCAAGCGAAGGCACGAGAATCCGTCGCGAAGTCCGATACGGTTGAGGGTCCGTAGCGCCGGGATTTCGGCCAGACACGCCCCCAGGCGGTAGTTGGGAATTCGGCACGACAGGTGATGAATGTGGTGGATGCCGATGTTGCCGGAAAACCAGCGTAGCGGTTGGGGTAGGTCGTAGAAGCTGCTCGCCATCACCGAGGCCTCGTGAATGTCCCAACCGCGTTCCCGCCGCCAATGGGTGTGCTCGAACTGGTGCTGGACGTAGAACAGCCAAACCCCGGCGATGCCGGTAAGGACGATGATCGGGGCCTGCACCATCAGCACGTCTACGAAACCGAAGCTCATGCCCAGCGCGGTCAACACGCCGGCAATTGCCAGATTGGTGCCCATCACGCTGATCAGCGCCTTGGGCTCGCGAAGCAGCAGGTCGACCGGCAGCCGGTATTTGAAGACGAACAGGTAGATCGGCCCGATTCCCAGCAAGGCCGCCGGATTGCGATAAATGCGGTAGGCCAGACGTTTCCAGGCGGGCAAAGCGGTGTACTCGGCCACCGTCAGGAGCCTGAGGTCGCCGATCCCCCGCGTCCCTAAATTGCCGGAGGTCGTATGGTGCGTGTTGTGGGCGACCCGCCAGTAGCCGTGCGGGGTCAGGGTGACGATCCCGATCAGGATGCCCAAGGCGTCGTTGAGGCGGCGGGAACCGAAGAACGAGCGGTGGCCGCAATCGTGCTGGATAATGAACAGCCGCACCATGAACGCAGCGGCGGGAACCGACAGCACCAGGCTCGCCCACCACGCGTTTTCGACCGTGAGAATCATGGCCATCCACAAACCGGCCAATGGGACGACGGTGGTGAGCAGTTGCAGGATACTGTGGGAGACCTCGGGCCGCGCGTGACGCCGAGCGATTTGCGACCACTCTCGGGCGTTCTGGCGCGTCGTCGCGGTGCTCGGCCGCTGGTCACCGCTCATCCGTCGGCATCCCACACCCGGTTCGCTTCCGGGTCGTCGGCCAGGGCGGGCAGTGCCATCAGCTCCGCCCACGCCTCGTCGGGTATCGGCCATTGGGCCCAGGCGATGGTCTCGGTGATGCGTTCGGGGTGCGACACGCCACAGACCGTGGAGGTCACGCGCGCATCGCGCATCGAGAACTGGAGCGCCGCGGCGCCCGGCGGAATGCCGTGCTTGGCGCAGATCGCTTCGATGCGCCGGACCGGCCCAAGCGTCTCCTCGCCGGCATCCTGGTACGTGAAGCGCGGGAAAGCCTCGGCGCCCTTGGCCAGGATCCCGCCGTTGTAGGGGGCGGCGTTGAGGGTCGCGATACCCTTGGCGCGCGCGAGTTCGATCATCTCCTCGGCGTTGCGGTTGACGAGCGTGAAGCGGTTGTGCGTGAGCATGACGTCGAAGGGCCATTCCTTGAGGATCGGTGTCATGACGTCAACGTCTCCGGCGGCCAAACCGACGGCCTCGGCCAAGCCCTCTTCCTTGATCTTGAATAGCTCGGCCACCGCGCCACCGGGTCCGCTCACCTCGGCGAGCGAGGCCGCATGTTCGGGATCGTGAAGGTGGAGAATCTGAAAGCGCTGGAGGCCAAGCAGCTCTAGGCTTTCCTCCAGCGAGCGCCGGGCGCGCGCCGCGTCGAACACGTTGGTCTCGGGGTGGCGGTCTAGCTTGGTCGATATGACGAAGCCCTCGGGAAGCCCGCCCAGTTCCCGGATTGCCATGCCGACCAGCTCTTCACTGCGCCCCCCACAGTAGATGCGCGCGGTATCGAGGAAGTTGGTCGAACCCGTCAGTATGGCGCGCGCCGTGGCCAGTCCCTGGTCGTCGGGTATCTTGCCCAGCTTGCCGGCGCCGAAGCAAATCCTCGATACCTCAAGGGCGGTCTGGCCGAGCGTAACCGTCTCGGCGATATCGATGGGTCACATCCTCCGTCGCTAACGGATCCCGCTTACGCTGGGCTCCGGTCTAGGCGCGTTTTTCGCCCCACTTCTCCGTCATGCGCACGTGCGCTTCCGGGGACCCGTCGTGGAAGGTGCCGAACCAGCGGTCGAACGGCACGGTCGAAGTACCGTAGTTGCAGTCGAAGTAGCGGTGATGCAGGTAATGAAAGTAATCGCTCGGCAGCTTCAATTTTCCCTTCACTTCGATCTTGTCGAAGCCGACGTGTCCGGTGGACGGGGCCAATCCCGCGAAATACAGCGCGAACATCGCATGGATCGGGTGCGAGGGCACGATCCAGAACAGCAGGACCGTCGAGAAATAGATTACGTGCTCGATCGGGTGCATCGACAAGCCCGACCACGGGCCGATATTGACGTTCTTGTGGTGCAGATAATGGGCGCCCCGATAAAGCGGCTTCCAGTGAAGGAGGCGGTGGGTGAAAAAGAAATGCGCCCGATGCCACAACATGACCGCGCACAGTAGCAACACGAAATACACGGGCTGGGTTTCCCAATCGACGTAGGGAATCAAGCCGTTGGCATAGGCCCACATCGTCACCACCTCGTAGGCCGTCCAAATCGTGCCGCCGCTGACGAGGGTCCAAAAGACGTTATCGCGAAGCTGGGAACCCCCCAGGAAGGTCGGGTTCTTGCCGCCTAGCCATTTGGGGTTGAACTTGTGCCTCGACCCCTGACCCCGCAGCGTATAGAGCCTGAGATGCAGTCCCCCGGCGACCAGCATCAAGAGCGCGATGTTGCGAACGTAGATCTCGGCCATCCAGTCGAGGCGGAACTCGGCCATGCGCGCCAGCTCGGGCTGGGTAAGGAACCACATGGCGATGGCGACCCCGCAGAAGATCGTGTTCCAGGGCAGAAAATAGCCGGGGTATCCAAACAGGTACCGCACCACTTCCGCCGGGCGCGTCGGCCAAATCCAAAGCGGCGCGGTTGCCGGAAGCGCCGACGGCTGCCACTCTCCCCGGGAATCCTTAGTTCCCGCAACCGCCTCTGACATCACACCCCTCCGCGCCGTGGCGCATCATGCCGGTGGCCAAACCCGAGCTTTGGCCAGTTCAAAGTGTGCCCGCCTTGCCGCCGCAACGCAAGACCCGCCGTGCGCAAGGTGCCAGGTTTCAACGGCGGGCGGTCGCGACCTGGCCGTTCAGGTAGGCCGCCAAATGATCGCTGAGATCCCGCGCGTCGTCGCCAGCACCGTCGATCAATGCGGACTTGCGGCGGCGGAGAAACTGCATGCCCATCAGGTACATGCCGGGCGAGTCGACGATCCCGCCGTCGTGCCGCACCTGACCCTTGCGGTCGAGCACCGGCACCTCGAGCCAGGAAAAATCCGGCCGGTAGCCGGTCGACCAAATGATCGTCTGGATTCCTGCGACCGCAAGGTCGATCCCCAGTGGCGGCGAGTCTTCGACCTCGGTCGGCGCGAGACGCTGCGGCGCCTCGACCTCGTGGTCGAGGCCGCTCTCGCGCGCCCACTCGTCGACGGTGTTGAGCAGGCGGTTCATCTTGAGGTCGGCCATCGCGCACAGGTTGGGCAGCGAGCCCGAGAACTGTGCCCTGCTGTCGTCTATGCCGCCGAGCCGGCCGACCAGCTTCACGCCGATGCGCGTGAGGGCGTTGAGATCCAGGGTCACGCGCTCGGGCGAGCCAGCGAGCTGCAATGAGGGTACTCGCCGCGCCCGCACGATATCGTCGACCTCGTCGTAGCGCTCGTCGAGGATGCCGGCGGCGTCCATCCACCACTCGATATCCCGACCGCGGTAGATCCGCGGCGCCCGCACGTGCTCGCCCACGGCCAGGGTCACTGGGCGGCCCGACCGCTGGATCTCGTCGGCGAGCTGGGTCCCGGTTGCGGATGCGCCAACGATAAGCACGCCGCCCTTCGCAAGCTGGTCGGGGTTGCGGTACTGCGACGGGGCAAGGGTGGCGATCCCGGCCGGCGCCGCCGCGGCGGCCGGCGGGAGCCAGGCGATATTGCAGGCCCCGGTCGCCAACACGACGGTTGGGCAGCGCCATTCTGCCCGCTCGGTGGTAATCGCGTACCCTGCCTCGGCGGCGCGTACCGAGGTCACTTCGGAATGCGCCTCCACGGGCGCCGAGATCGCGCGCGCGTACGCTTCGATAAAGTCGATGGTCTCTGGCATCGTGCGGAAACTGTCGGGATCGTCGCCCCGATAACCGAATCCGGGAGGCGGCTCTGCCAGTTGGGCGTGAGGAGACGCAGCGAGTCCCATCGCTCGGTCTTCCACGAATTGGCCACCTCACCGCGCTCGAGCACCACGTGGTCGATCGAGTGCTCGGCCAGGCATCGACTCATGGCGAGCCCCGCGTGGCCGGCGCCGATCACGACGGTTGTGGTCGAGCGAACGGGACCCGCCCCCGTGCGGGCGCGATGAGGCCGATCAGTTGACTTGGACGGTCACGTTCGTCGGATTGGTGACGACGTCATAGACCGCCGAGCGCTTCTGTGACTGCGCCACGATTGCCTTGATGTCGTCGGGGCTCGCGTCGGCATCGATGTCGAAGGTGACCTTGATGCCGTCGAAGCCGTTGCGAACGTCCTTGTCGATTCCCAATATGCCTTGAATGTCCATGCCGGCCTCCAGCGTCGCCGTGACCGAGCGCAACTGAACCTCGCGGTTTTGCGCGACCGCCGCGACCCCGGCGATCAGGCAGCTGGCCAAACCCACCAGTACCAGCTCGACCGGCGTGGCGCCGAGGTCTTCGGACGCGAAGACTTCGGGATGATCGGCGTCGAAACTGAACGTGGTTTTGTGGGTGTGCTCCTCGCCGAGGCCGAAAAAGCCTTCCACGGTAGAGTGGCTATGCGTGCCGTTCTGCCATTTGCAGGTCGCCCGCCACTGAAACTTGGCGGCTTCGGGCGCATCGGTCAGCGCCGTGCGAGCGTCGAGTAGGGCGGCGACGTTGACGCCATTGTCGACTGGGCTATCGGAAACGGTCATTGAATATCCTCCCTTAGAGGTGATGTCGTTTCGCCGTATGCGCTAGATCGGGACCGTAGAATCCGCCGCGCAGGAGTCAAGTAACTTCGCGACGTTTCGCGCGTGCCCGACGCCCTTGATCAGATGGTTCGCTTGGCGACCCAGGTATTGGTGACGACCGCGGCGACGATGACCGCGCCCACGAACGCCTCGAGGTAGAAGCTGGGCGCCCCGGTCAGCAACAGGACGTCCTCGACCAGATAGATCAGGACCGCGCCCAGGACGATGCCAAGTATCGAGCCGCGGCCGCCGCTCAAGAACGCGCCGCCGACCACGCAAGCCGCTATGGCGTCGAATTCGAGGCCTGCCTGGCTCTGAAACGGCGATATGGCGCTGACCCGCGTGGTCGAAATGATGGCAGCGATGGTTGGGGTGATCGCCGCCAGAGCGAAGGCGATGATCTTTACCCTGTCGGAGTTTACGCCGACCGCGATCGCCGCCCGTTTGTTGCCGCCCACGGCGTAGAAATGGTTGCCAAGCCGGTGGCGGTGCACGATGAGGTAGGCGATGATCGCAAAACCGATAAACCACAGAATCTGGGCCGGTATCTGCTGGAATCCGAGGTCGACGCTGCCGGCAACGGCGTTGCGAATGCTCTCGTCGGGATAGAATCTCTGGAAGACGCCGCCCGTGAAGACGCGGTTCGCACCCCGCAGGACCAGCATCATGCTGAGCGTGGTGATGAACGAGGGGATGCCGAACCGGGTGGTGATCAGCCCGTTTGCCACCCCGATCACGGCCGCCACCGCGATGCCCGCCAGCATCGCCAAGGCCACGTGTACACCGGCGTTGTAGGCCATCGCCATAAGGACCGCGGCGAGCGTCGAGGTCGCGCCGATCGACAGATCGAATTCGCCCGCGATCATCAGCATGCCCACCCCCAGCGCCGAGATGCCGATGAAGGGAATGGCGCTAAGCGTAATCTTCAAGTTGACCTGGGTGAGGAACCGAAAGTCGTCGGGGATGATCAGGCCGACGATGACGCATACCAACAGCATTGTCCCCAGGAGGGCGGTGATGCCGCCGGCCGGATGCCAACGGACGAATCGCACGATCGCCGCCAGTCCGTCATTCGCGCGGCCGCCGGGAATCGCGTCAATCGCCGTCATCGCACGTTTCCTCCGCTACATTCCCATCCGCCTATTCGGGCCGCGCGAACCGGGTGTTCAGGATCACCGCGACGGCAATGATCGTGCCCACGATCACGTCCAGGTAAAAACCTGGCGCCCGGCTCAGGAACAGGATGTCCTCGATCAGGTCGATCAAGAGGGCGCCGAGCAGGACTCCCAGGATCGAGCCGCGGCCGCCGAACAGAAAGACCCCGCCGATGACGCACGCAGCGATGGCCCGAAGCTCCAGGGGCTGACCAATCACGGTGACGCTGTTGGTCCGCGTCGCCGAGATGATCGCGGCGATTGTGGCCATCATCGAGGCGATCACGAACGCGATTATCTTGACCCGGTCGACGTTGATGCCGACCGACCTTGCGGCCTCGCGATTGCCGCCGGTGGCGTAGAAATGATTTCCGATGCGGTGGCGGTGCAGCACCAGGTATGCGACGGCGGCAAAGCCCAGGAGCCATAGAAACTGGACTTGAATGATGCCGAGATCGCCGGTCAGGATCGTCGTAACCGGTTCGCCGGGGTTAAACGGCATCCCCGAATCGTCCCCCGAGGCATAGAAGGTGATCCCGCGCAGGACCAGCATCATGCCGAGCGTGGCGATGAACGAGGGAATGCGGAGCTTGGTGGTGACGATTCCGTTGACGAGGCCGGTGGCCAGCCCGATCGCCAGCGCCGCCGCGACTGCCCAGCCGATCGGCCAGCCGTCGGCGTGCGCCACCGCCATGACGAAACCGCTCAGCAGGAACAGGCTGCCGACGGAAAGGTCGATCTCGCCCGCCACCATCAGGATAGCGACACCCAGCGCCAAGGTTCCCAACAGCGGGACCGCGCGGAGGAAGGTCGCGATGTTGCTGGCCGTGAGGAACCGGAACTTCTCGGGGAATATCAGGCCGGCGATGATGCAGCCCAACACGACCAGGGTGAAGACGATGATGATGCCGCCGTTGTTGCGCGTCGCCCGCGCGAGAAGGCTGCGTTCGCGACGGGCCGATTCGGTTCCGGCCGCGACGGCATCAAAGTCTGGCGTCGTCATCGCCACCTCGTGCGTTCCGGCGGTTGCACGCCGCGTCACCGGTCAAAGTGTGCGCGCCCCGTCCCGACAACGCAAGAGGGCCCGGGTTAGGCTCGCGCCCGGTCGAGCACCTTCGGGTAAGGATCGTCCACCCCCAGAAGCGAGCGCAACGCGGGGCTTGCGCGCGCGATCACCATCTCGCCGACACCGCCGAGCTGATCCTCGAATGGGGTGACGAACTTCGGCAGGTATTGGCCCAAGATGGCCACCCGCGGCGAAGCGGTGCGGTTGGTCCCGGCGGCGTGCCACAACAGTCCGGTCCGCAGTATTGCCGCACCCGCCGGGCCCGTGGTCTGGACCGCAATCGGGTCGAACTCTTCGACGGTCGGAAAGCGCCCGTGGACCTGGCTACCCGGCGCCACCCAGGTGGCCCCGT
This sequence comes from Alphaproteobacteria bacterium, assembly GCA_965219135.1. GTDB lineage: Bacteria > Pseudomonadota > Alphaproteobacteria > VGEJ01 > VGEJ01 > CAYUNL01. The sequence goes on from CBDCMV010000002.1 coordinate 823,563, forward strand.
TTTCGGTGGTGAAGTCTTCGAGCAGGATCGTCGATTGGCAGTTCATGTGGAAGCTGCCGTTCAGCCCCATCGGAAAGGTCTCGGCCTTGTCGAGGTCGAAGTAGGGGTAATCGCAGTGCGGCATTTGGGCCTCGACGCCGGGGTCGACGATTTTGGCGGCGAACGAGCCGAGCCGAACCTCGGCGCCGAGAATGGTGGAGATGATCCTCAGGATCGTCGGCTCTTGGACCATGCGCTCGAACACGGTGCCCTTGTCCACCAGGTTCCATACATGGCCGCTGGGGTCGAACATCGTATCGGCGTCGACCTCCGGCGCCTCGGCCGCGGCATGCTCGAGGATGCATGCCCGCGCCTCGGCTACCTCGTCAAGGTCGAACAATCCCTCAATGACGACGTAGCCCCGGCCCTCGGTCAGCTCGCGCACGAACTCGTCGATGTCCCGCATCATCACGCCCATCGTACCTCATTGCCGGGTCGGTTCGTGCTATCTTGAGGGAGCGGGGCAGCGATGCAATTCGAGTACGCCGAAGACTGGCACACCTGCGAGATTGATCGCATGCGGCTCAAGGCGCTCTCCCGCCGCAGCGACGCGATGGGTCTTTTGTACCTCGGGGTCTATCTGGCGTCCGTTCTCGGGAGCGGCGCAGTCGCCACCCTCGCCTGGGGCACCGCCTGGGCCATTCCGGCGTTCCTGCTTTACGCGGTGCTGTTCATGTTTGCCGAACTGATTTCGCACGAGTGCTGCCACAGCACCCCCTTCCGCAGCCGCTGGCTCAACGAGGCCGTCTACTGGGCCACCTGCTTCCTTTCGGTCCGCGAGCCGGTCTTCAATCGCTGGTCCCACGCCATCCATCATACCGACACCAAGTCGGTCGCCACCGATCCGGAAATCCAGGTCCCGCGGCCCGCCAACCTGCCGCGGCTCGCTGTCGAGTTCCTAAGCCTGTGGCACATCGGTTTCCATGTGAGCGGCATGGTCAAGGCGGCCTTCGGCGTCAGGTCGAAGGCGGCGAGGCAACTGGTGCCAGAGGACGAGTTTCCAAAGGTGGTTCGCAACGCGCGCTGGTTCCTCACCGGCTACGTCGCGGTGTTGGCCGCGGCCATCGCCGCCGAAAGCTGGCTGCCGATCATGTTCGTTTTCTTCCCTCGGGTGTTCGGCGCCTGGCTCGTTATCGCCTATACGATCACCGAGCATGCGGGTTTGGCCGATGGCGTTCGCGACCACCGTCTCAACACCCGCACCGTCGTGCTGAACCCGGTCCTGACCTTCTTGGCGTGGAACGCCAACTATCACCTCGAGCACCACATGTTCCCGGCGGTGCCGTTTCACGCGCTGCCCCAGCTCTCCGCGGCCTTGGCCGACCAGCTTCCGGCGCCGCGCCAGGGCCTATGGGCGGCGTGGAAGGAAATGTTTCCGGTCTTTCTCCGCCAGCAGAGGGACCCCGCCTTCGTTTTCGAGCCGCCGCTGCCGCCCCGCACCGCCTGAGGGCGCGGCGCGTCGAGCACGCGGATGGGCAACGCCATCGATCGCGGCAAAATCCGTTCCGCTCAACCCCCTGCGCCGCCACTGGTGTTACCATCGCCCCGCCATGAGCGCGCAAAGCCACATCCGCAACTTCGCGATCATCGCCCACATCGACCACGGGAAGTCGACCCTGGCCGATCGCCTGATCGAGCGCTGCGGCGGCGTTAGCGCCCGCGAGATGCGCGAGCAACTCCTCGATTCGATGGAGCTCGAGCGCGAGCGCGGCATCACCATCAAGGCCCAGACCGTGCGCCTTTCCTACACCGCGCGCGACGGCCGGACTTACCAGCTCAACCTCATGGACACGCCCGGCCACGTCGACTTCGCCTACGAGGTCAATCGCTCGCTCGCCGCCTGCGAGGGCTCGCTGCTGGTGGTCGACGCCAGCCAAGGGGTCGAAGCCCAGACCTTGGCGAACGTCTATCAAGCGATCGCGGTCGACCACGAGATCGTCATCGCGCTCAACAAGATCGACCTTGCCGCCGCCGAGCCCGAACGGATCCGGGCCCAGATCGCCGAGGTCATCGGGCTCGACGCCGGCGATGCGCTCTTGATCTCGGCCAAGACCGGCGCCGGCATCGACGAGGTGCTCGAGGCGTTGGTCCAACGCCTGCCGGCGCCGAGCGGCGATTCGCAAGCCCCGCTCGAGGCGCTGTTGGTCGACAGCTGGTACGACCTCTACCTCGGCGTCGTGGTGTTGGTGCGAGTACGCGAGGGCACCATCAAGAAGGGCATACGGGTGCGCATGATGGCCGCGGGCTCGGTGCACACCATCGAGCGCGTCGGCGCCTTTATGCCCAAGCCCGAGCCCGTCGATGCGCTCGGCCCCGGCGAAATCGGTTTCCTGACCGCGGGCGTCAAGGAGGTGGCCGAGACCCAGGTCGGCGATACCATTACCGAGGATCGGCGGCCGGCGGCGCAGCCGCTGCCGGGCTTCAAGCCCAGCCAGCCGGTGGTATTTTGCGGCTTGTTTCCGGCCAATTCAGACGATTTCGGGCGGCTCGGCGACGGCCTCGCCAAGCTCCGCCTCAACGACGCGAGCTTTATCTACGAGGCAGAGACGTCGGCCGCCATCGGGCTCGGTTACCGCTGCGGCTTCCTCGGCTTGTTGCACCTCGAGATCGTGTTGGAGCGGCTGCACCGCGAGTTCGACCTCGATCTCATCACCACCGCGCCCAGCGTCATCTACCGCGTCCATCGCCGCGACGGCCAAGTTGTGGTGCTCGACAACCCCGCCGATATGCCCGATCCCACCGTGATCGCGCACATCGAGGAGCCGTGGATCAAAGCCACCATCTTGGTGCCCGAGGCCCATCTCGGCGCCGTCTTGAAGCTGTGCGAGGACCGCCGCGGCGCCCAGGTCGAGCTCACTTTCGCCGGCAGCCGCGCACTGGTGGTCTATCGCCTGCCGCTCAACGAGGTGGTGTTCGATTTTTACGACCGGCTCAAATCGGCAAGCCGCGGCTACGCCAGTTTCGATTATCAGATGGACGGGGCCGAGCCGGCCGAGCTGGTGAAGCTCTCGGTGCTGATCAACGGCGAACCGGTCGATGCGCTGGCCTCGGTGGTGCATCTCGGCCGGGCCGAGTCGCGCGGCCGGGCGCTATGCGAGCGGCTGAAGGAGCTGATCCCGCGCCAGTTGTTCCCGATCGCCATCCAGGCCGCCATCGGCGGCCGCATCGTCGCCCGCGAGACTGTAAAGGCCTTGCGCAAGGACGTGACCGCGAAGTGCTACGGCGGCGATGTTACCCGCAAGCGCAAGCTGCTGGAAAAACAGCGCGCGGGCAAGAAGCGGATGCGCCAGATCGGCGCCGTCAACGTGCCCCAGGAAGCCTTCATCGCCGCGCTACGACTCGACGATCGGTAGGCCCGTTCAATGACGCCGCCGGCGTCGACGGCGGCGGAGGCCGATCGCCAGCACCAGCCCGAGGACACCGAACACCGCCCACGTCGGTTGCTGCAGCGTCCACGCCACCGGCTTCCACAGCGGCGGCCAGATATAGCGCTCGATCACCACCTGCAGGCCACCCAGGGTGGCGCGGTCGAGATCGTACCAGTGCTGGCCCAGCGCCGTAGCGCGGAAGCTGGCGGCGTCGGCCCACAACACCACGTCCCACACCAACACCGCCGCGGCCACGGCCAAAAACAGCCAGCCCACGATTCGCCCGACGATCATCGGCTGTGCATAAGGCCATCGGCGGGCTTTGGCAACGGCTGGTTCCGTGACGCTGGCGGCGCCGCTATAGTCGGCGCGCGGGAGGGGTGGCCGAGCGGTCTAAGGCGCACGCTTGGAAAGCGTGTTGGCGTCAAAAGCGTCACGTGGGTTCGAATCCCACTCCCTCCGCCACGACGTAAGTGGTTGATATCGCGGTATTCTCTTGAGCTTGGCCCCTCCGCAAGCCGCTACGCTGAGGGCATGTGGCCCCTGCCGCTTGCCCGCGTCCACCGTGTGGAAGCACTTCTACCCAACGATCAAGCCCCCTCTACCGATCCGATTCTCTCCGTCCCGTTCCGATTCCGGCCCAAAGACCCGCGGCTGGCCCATTCCGGGCCCGCACTCGATGCGCCGATCGCACCGCGCAACTTCGGCATTACCTCGTTCGCTATCAAGGCCATCGAGTTACGCGTCCGGGCCCGATCGTCGTATTTGAGCGCGGCGATGATAAGGGTGCCGAAATGGCCGACCTCGTCGCGGAACGCCAACAGTTTGTCGACCACGGTATCGGGCGCCCCGTAGATCAAGTTGTCGTCACGGTAGTCCTTTGGCGTGAACTCGGCCGGATCCATTTCCGGATCCGGCGTCGCGACCTTGAGGATGCCGCCGTCGCTCAGCAGCCCGTGCATGTGGGCGTAATAGTATTGAAACAGGTTTTTCTCGCCGTTCACGTAGGCCTCGGCCTCCTTGTCACTCTCGGCGACGAAGACGGTCCGCCCTACCCGCCAGATCTCGGGATCCGCTGGTCTGTTCGCCTCCGCGCAGCCCTCGACGTACTTCTGCCACTGGCTGGCGACGCTGTAGGTGGGATGATGTTGGACGAAATCGGGATCCATCCGCGTTGCGCCGCGGTCTTCATCGAGCCTGAAAACGGGCTTATGGCCGGTAGCGCGATCGGCGGGTGCGGTTGCTGATAGGGCTTGACCGTGACGCCGACGCCAAACTCCTCGAGCACCATGTCGGTCAGCTTGAAGTTCCAATACTCACCCTCGAACTGAAACGGCGCATTCTGCGTCCACAGCTGCAGGATGACGTCGATCGATTCCAGCATCATCTTGGTGCGAGCCTTGGGATCGGTGGCGCCGAACATCTCGAGGTCGCTGCCCAAACCGCCGGACCGATGCCAAACATCAGCCGCCCCTCGGAGATGTGGTCGAGGTAGGCGATATGCGCCGCGACTTGGGCCGGGTGCGTCTGGGGTAAGTTGATGACGCCGGTGCCGAGCTTCATGTCCTTGGTGCGGGCGAGCAGATTGGCGAGGAAGATCATCGGCGCGGGCACCGGCTCGGATGACGCGGTGTAATGCTCGCCCATCCAGAATTCGTCGAACCCCAGCTCGTCGCAATGGACCGCGATTTCGATGTCCTCCATCAGGACCGTGTGATTGTCCCTGGCGGGATTGTGCAGAGACATCATGAACATGCCCAGGCGCATCGGCTCCTCCCTCACTCGGCCGCCGCGACGAAGGTCGCCGAGAATTCGGGGGCGACTTCGCGCGCGAAGCGCTTGAGCGAGCGATGGCGGCTTTCCTTGGCGCGTTCCGGCTGCGCCGCGTTGATGACGATCTGGGTGATGCCGATGTCGACATAGCGCCGCACCTGCGCTGCCACCTGTTCTGGCGTTCCGATCAGCTGGTTCTCAAGGAGGTCTCCCTGGCAGGTGGGCGGAGTTCCGGGCCAAACGCCTTCCGCTTGGCCGGGCTTGCGCTGCGGCGTCGCTGCGCGCACAGTCGTCCCGCGAGGCGCGCGGAGGACTGGGATGTCGGAAGTCATTGCCGTCACTCGAGATTCCCGAGGAGATTGGCAGCCGGAGGAGCGCCCGGAACAGGGTCCGCTTTGGGCATGGCCGCCGCGCCCGCTTAAAGCGCTGAAATGGGTCTTCGGGTACCCCGGGTACCTGTGGCCGTGGAACGCTTTCTTCTGCCTGATCGCGGTCGCGTCGTGGGCTTACCTAACGCCCGAGCTTTCGCGGATGGCCGAGTTCAAGTTCGGCTGGATCGCGGAGATATACCTGCGCAACATCGGATTGTTGGTGCTGATCGCGGGCGGGTTGCACATCCGGCTGTACACCTTCAAGGCTCAGGGAACCCAGTACAAGTTCAGCTCGAAATGGCTGGGGGAAGACAGCCCGACCTTCCTCTGGGGCAATCAGCTACGCGACAACATCTTCTGGTGCATCGCCAGCGGCTGCACCGTTTGGACGGCCTACGAAGTACCGATGATGTGGGCCTACGCCAACGGCGTGATCCCGTACCTGGATTGGGAAAGCCAGCCCGTCGCCTTCGTTCTGTTGCTCGGCGCTACTCTCCTCTGGCAAGAGACGCACTTCGACTTGACTCACCGCCCCCTCCACTGGAAGCCGCTCTACCGGGCCGCCCACTACCTTCACCACAAGAACGTCAACATCGGCCCATGGTCGGGTATATCCATGCACCCGATCGAGCACATCATCTATTTCTCATGCGTGCTGATCTTCTTGATCGTGCCCTCGCATCCGATCCACACGATGTTCCTGCTCCAGGTCGCGGCCCTGGGGGCAAGCGTCGGACACACCGGCTTCGACAAGATCGTGGTCAAGGGCAAGCTCACGCTTCCGGGCGAATTCTTCCATTATCTCCACCACCGCTATTTCGAGTGCAACTACGGCACCTTGCTAGTGCCCTTCGACCACTGGTTCGGCACTTTTCACGATGGTTCGCCCGAAGCCCATGCGCGCATGAACGCGAAGTGGAGCGAAAAGCGAATCTAGACTCGCGCCCGGCTCCGTTCGGCTCCTCGGCTTAGGTCCGTTTGTCGCCCCAGCGCTCTTGCATGCGCGCGTGCGCTTCGGGCGAGCCATCGTGAAAGGAGCCGAACCAGCGGTCGAACGGCACCGTGGTGGTCGCATAGTTGCACTCGAAGTAACGGTGGTGCAGATAGTGGAAGTAATCGCTCGGAAGCGTGACCTTTCCCCTTACGACCAATTGGTCGAACCCGGTGTGCCCGACCGCCGCCAACAGGGCCGCGACCTGTAGCGCGAACAGGGTATGAATGGGGTGCGATGGCACGACCCAGAAGATCAGGACGCTGGTGAAGTAGATGATGTGCTCGACGGGGTGCATCGTTAGGCCCGACCAGGGGCCGAAGTTCACGTTCTTGTGGTGAATGTAGTGAACGCTCCGGTAGAGCGGCTTCCAGTGGACCGCGCGATGCCAGAAGTAGAAATGCACTTCATGCCACATCAGGAGCGCGACTAGCAGCCCGACGAAATAGACCGGCTGGGTTTTCCAATCGACGTAGGGAATCCTTCCGGTGGCATAGGCCCACATCATCGGCACCTCGTAGGCCGTCCAAACGGTGCAGCCGCTGGCGACGCTCCAAAAGATGTTGTCGCGCAACTGGTTGCCCCACAGGAAGGTCGGGCTGTCTTGGTGGAGCCAATTCGCGTTGTACTTGTACGCTGCCCGCTGGCCCCGCCGCGTATAGAGCTGCAAGTGCAACCCACCGGCGACCAGCACCAACAGCGCAAGATTGCGGCCGTATATCTCGGCGATCCAATCGAGCCGGAACTCGGCCATACGCGAAAGCTCGGGCGTTGCGTAGGCCCACGTGGCGACCGCGAGCCCGCAGAAGAGTGCGTTCCACGGCCACAGGTACCCGGGATAGCCGAACACCCACTTCAGCGCTTCGAGTGGGCGCGGCGGCCACGCCCAGATGGGTGCATCAACCGGCAGCTCGGCCGGTTGCCATTCTCCTCGAGAGTCGCGAGTGCCGGCGATGACGTCGGACATGTGCCCCCTCCTCGCCTCTGCCGAGCCGAATAATGCGTGCCCCCTCCGGCGAACGCAAGTCAGGTGATACCCAGCCTTTGCGTCACACTTCCGGCGCCTCGCCGAAGGCGGCGCTCATGAATTATTCCGATAAGGCGCCGACTTTCTCGTCGAGGCCCTGCGGCGCGCGGTCCGAGCCGATGATAGCGGCAAATCAAAGCCCGAGTGCGCCGTGAGATCCAAGACGTACTAGATCGAGTGTCTCATCCGTTTTCCGGTAGAGCGAACCAGGTCGGGTTTGACATGGCAATCCCGGGGTCTCTCCGTTCGCCGACCAAGGAGTGGTCATGGTGGCGTTCCGTCAGCGGCTCGTCGTTGACGAGCGGGGCGGCGACCTTCAGCAGGTCGCCATCGATGGTCTTTCGGTGTCGGCCCCTTTTCTCACGCTTGTAATCCCGTTTGAATTTACCGGTACGCCAAATCGTCCGCATTCAGTTCGGCGATTAGCTGGTCGGAGGTTAGAGGTTGGAGAGCCTAACTAGCGGCGATTCCCTCGTGGAAGCGTAGCGGCACCCCGGCCGGCCTTCCCTGGACCTCATCGTTGCGCATCACCACCTGGCCGCGGATCACGGTGGCGATCGGCCAGCCGGTGACGGTGGTGCCGGCGAACGAGGTCCAGCCGCAGCGCGAGGCGATCCAGGAATCGGTGATCTCGCGCCGCGCCTTGAGATCGACGATGGTGAAGTCGGCGTCGTAGCCGACCGCGATTCGCCCCTTGCGGGCGATGCCGAAGATGCGCGCCGGTCCCGCGCTCACGAGATCCATCAGGCGGAGGAGTGAGAGCCGGTCGGCGCTGACGTGATCGAGCAGCAGCGGCACCAGCGTCTGGACGCCGGGCATCCCCGAGGGGCTGTCGGGATAGGGCTGCGCCTTTTCCTCAAGGCTGTGCGGGGCGTGGTCCGAGCCGATGATGTCGACGATGCCCTCGCGCACCCCCCGCCATAGGCCCTCGCGGTGGGCGGCGTTGCGGATCGGCGGGTTCATCTGGGCGCGGGTGCCCAAGCGCTCGTAACACTCGGGCGCCTCGAGGGTCAGGTGCTGGGGCGTTACCTCGACAGTGGCCAGATCCTTAAAGCGGGCGAGGAAGGTGATCTCCTCAGCCGTCGTCACATGCAGCACGTGCACCCGCCGGGCGGCGGCGCGGGCCAGCGCCATCAGCCGCTGCACCGCGCCCAGCGCGGTTCGCTCGTCGCGCCACACCGGGTGGGCCCGCACCTCGCCGGCGTCGACGGCGATGCCGCGGCGGGCGCGCAACCGCGCCTCGTCCTCGGCGTGCACCGCGACCGGGCGCACGCCGCTCTGCAGGACCCGACCGATCTCGGCGTCCTCGGCGACCAGCAGGGTGCCGGTGGACGAGCCCATGAACAGCTTGACCCCGCACACCCCGGGCAGCCGTTCGAGCCCGCGTAGTGCGGCGGAGTTCTTGCCGTCGGCGCCGACATAGAAGGCGTGATCGCACCACGCCCGCCCGCCCGCGCGGCTGAGCTTGTCCGCCACCGCCTCGGCACTGGTCGTCGGCGGCGCGGTGTTGGGCATTTCGAAGACCGCGGTGACCCCGCCCAGCACGGCGGCGCGGGTGCCGCTCTCGAGGTCCTCCTTGTGCTCGTTGCCGGGCTCGCGGAAGTGGACTTGGGTATCGATGACGCCGGGCAGGACGTGGAGGCCGCCGGCGTCGATCACCTCGGCCGCATCGGCGCGGGCGAAATCGCGGATGCCGACGATGCGGCCCTCGCGCACCGCGACATCGGCACGCCCGACGCCGTCATGGCTGACCACGATTCCCCCGCGGACGATCAGGTCGAAGGTCGCGGCCATGGCCTAGCGTTGCACCGCGGAGTCGAGAAATGAGAGATAGCGCGGGACCACCGCCGCCTCGGCGAACGTCGCCTCGAAGACGCTTCGTCCCGCCGCCACCAATCGGGCGGCAAGGTCGGGGGCTGCGATCATGCGCGCGATCGCCGCGGCCAAGTCATCGGCGTCGTCGATCGGCACGAGGAGACCGGACTCGCTATCGCGAACCAGGGCCGCCGGTCCGGCGGCGGCGGCGGCCACGACCGGCGTTTGCTGCGCCCAGGCCTCGATCACGACGTTGCCCAACGGCTCGTGTCGGGAGGGACAGACGAGAACGTCCGCCGCCGCGAGAAGCGACGCGACATCGCGCCGCCAGCCCAGGAAACGAACGCGGCCGGCCACGCCCAGCCTCGCTGCAAGCGTTGGCAGCTCGGTTGCCAGCGGTCCAGTCCCGGCAAGCCACAACACCGCGCCGGGCACCTGGACCAAGGCGTGGAGCAGCACGTCGAAGCCCTTGTTGGGATGGAGGCGGCCAAGCGCGAGGAGAAGCGTGGCCTCGTCCGGGGTGTCGAGCGAGTCGCGTGGAACCGGCGCGGCGGTCTCGGCATCGACGAAATTCGGAAGGTAGTGCACCCGCTCGGGCTCCCATCCTTGGCGGCAAACGTAGGCCACGATATCTTGCGTGTTGGCGATCAAGTGGTCGCATCGCCGGTAGTACTTGAGATTGTAGTATCCGCCAAGCCGCCCGACGTGCACGAACCGCCGTCCGCGCACCGGGGCGCGCGGGCAAAAGCGGCTGGCCCGGTTCATCCACGTCATCACCACGTCGGGGCCGAAGTCGGCCACCGCGCGGCGAAAGCGCGAGGGCGTGCCAAGATCGAGTACGCCGCCGAAGGAGAGCTCCAGCGGATCAAGCCGGTCCGAACGCAGTTCGGGTACGCAGGTCGCGCCGCGGCGGACCAGCAGGCGCTGGTCGAGACCGGCCTCACCGAGGGCGCGGGCGAGGCGGACGAAGAAGCCCTCGGCGCCGCCCGGCCGCCGTCCGGCCATGGCTTGCATCAGGCGCATGGATCGGGGCGCGCCCGTTGCCTCGGCTCAGCCATCGTCGTCGGCCGCCGGTTCGAGCCGCGCCCGAAGATGGGATAGCAGCGGGTACAGCCCCGCCATCAGTGCGATCAGGAGTCCGGCGGCGCCCTCGCGGTACCCCCAGCGTCCGACGTAGCACTTGAGGAAACGGGTGAATAGGCGCCGGACATTGCGGCCGAGGCTGCCGACGTCGCCGGAATCGCGAAGGTCCTGGGCTCGCGCCGCCGTGTGGCGGTCGAGACGGGCGAGCATCGCGGAGACGCTGCCCTCCATGTAGTGCGCCATCGGTGCGTTCAGGCGGCCGCGCAAGCGCCCGAGCTCGAGTGCGGGATGGACCCGCTGTGGCCCCCAGCGTTTGGCCCCGCGGCTGAAGAGACGCGGCGCCGCCCGCACCCCCCACGATGCACCCCAGCCGTGGCGCACCAAGCGGCCGTCGACATAGTTGTCGAAGGGGACGAGGAAATGGCCGGCCTGGGCGCTGTCGATGGTGGCGCGGACCTCGGTCGCGAGTTCGCCCGAGACCCGCTCGTCGGCATCGACCTCGAGAATCCATTCACGCGTGCAGGCCTCGATGCCGGCGTTGCGGCGCGCGCCCTCGATCGGCCAGGCGCCCTCGATGACGCGGGCGGCGAAGCGCGCGGCGATCTCGGCCGAGGCGTCGGTGGTGCGGTCGAGGACGACGACCAGTTCGTCGGCGAATCCCAGGCGCTCGAGGCACTGGGCGAGCTGCACCGCCTCGTCGCGGGCGACGACCAGGATCGAGAGACCGATCGCGCTCACGCCGCGCCGTCCTTGTCCTCGCCGCACAGGAGCGCGTTCGCCGCGGCGACGACGGCATCGACACTCAGGGTGTCCATCAAGGTGTCGTGGCGGCGGTGGTCGTAGCCGGGGCCGCCGACGAGCGCGTCGTACTCGGCGGTGGTCCGGACCACGGCCGTACGCGGACCCCATGGGGCGTAGTGGACCTCGCGGCTCGGTCCGAACAGGCCCAGCGTCGGCGCCCCACTGGCGGCGGCAAGGTGCATGAGGCCCGAATCGTTGCCGATGAAGAGCGCGCAGCGCTCAAGGCAGGCGTAGGCGGTGAGGAGGTCGACGCGGCCGACGAGGTCGATTCGGCGGGGCTCCGGGATGGCCTCGATCAGCGGCGCCGCGTCACCGCGTTCGTCGATCCCGCCCAGGACGGCCACGGCGGCGCCGGCGAGCGCCGCGCCGGGCGCGGTCAGGCGGCTCGCGGTTTCGGCGAAGCGCTCGGCGCGCCAGCGTTTGCCGCCCCAGTTGGCGGTCGGTCCCACGGCGAGGACCGGGCCGGCCTCGGGAACCAGGCGCGCGGCCGCGGCGCGGTGTGCCTCGGTGGTCCAGATCTCGGGTGCGGCGGGGGCCTCGAGGGAAAGCACGCGCGCGAGCTGGACCAAGCGATGCACCGGCGCATTGGAAGGGCGCATCACCCTGCGCGTGCGTGCCGCGAGCGTCCAGGCAAGCGCCGAGGCGCGAAGGTCGACCACCAGGTCCCACGCTCGGCCGACGGTGTCGCGCCACAGACCCAGCCAGTGTCGCGCGTAGGGACCCTTGGTGAGCACGATGAGCCGCTCGACGTTGGGTGCGGCGGCGAATAGGTTGGCCGCCGCCGGGCCGCACGCCAGCGTGATTCGCGCCTCGGGGTGGCGGCGGACGAGTTCGGCGAGAAGCCCCGTGGAAAGGACGGCATCGCCGATCCGGTTGGCGGTGACGAAGAGGATTCTCATGGCCCGCGCCCCGCCGCGCCGGGTTGGGAGGCCGCTAGCGCGCTACCGCCTCGCCCAGAAGCCGCAGCCATGCCGTGACCCGCTCGCGGTTCACGCCGAGATCGCCATAGCCATAGATGGCGCGGCTGAAAACCGCAACCGTCGAGGTTTCGTCGGTTCGCGCGATGAAGCGGACGGTGATGATGTCGGGAAAGCGCCACAGCGCCGAGCGCTGGACATAGTCGGACTGCAGTGTCTGGGTGTCCTCGGCCAGCATCGCAACCCGCGGCTCACGCGCCACCATCGCCGATCAGGCCTCGGCCAGCCGGATCGCGGGCACCGCGAAGACCGGCAGCTCGGCGTGTAGCGTGGCGGCGCAAAGATCGGCGGGACACAGGAGGTACTGGTTCGGCTTGCCCGAGAACTCGAGGGTGGCGAAATCCACCGGCTTCACCTCGCCGACCGGAAAGAAGCTGTCCAGCATGCCACCCTCGCACGAACCCAGCGCCAATGCCGCGCCGAATACGGCGACGCGGGAAAGCGATGCGCGCAGTATGAATGCACCTTCGCTCACCACAACCGGTTATACGACGGCCGACACGACCAGCCAATCGCGCGCGCCGATCGAACGGGAAAGTGGCGACGAAAGGTACTACGCCTTGACAACAACGCGCCCGCGGGCTCGGCTAAGGGAAGATCTCCTTACGGGAGAGGAGCGTATTCGATGGACAAGACCGAGATTGACCCGCGAATTTTCGATCTCTACGACGAATATTGCCATGGCACCATGCGGCGCCGTGAATTTCTCCGGCGCGCCGCGGCGATAACGATCATCGGCGGGGCATCTTCGCTGGCGATGGCGCGGGCGCTGCTGCCCCGGTATGCCGAAGCCCATACGATTTCGTTCACCGACGAGCGGATCAAGGCGCGCTATGCGGACTACGATTCACCGGGGGGTCCTCCGGCACCATGCGCGGCTACCTTGTGCAGCCTTCCGGCGCCGGCCCATTTCCCGCCGTTCTGGTGGTGCATGAGAATCGCGGCCTGAACCCTTACATCGAGGACGTCGCGCGGCGGGCCGCCGTCGAAGGTTTCATCGCGCTGGCGCCCGACGGACTGGCGCCAATCGGCGGCTACCCCGGGAACGACGACGACGGCAAAACCATGCAGGGGAGTCTCGATGGGAAGAAGCTTCTAAGCGATTTTCTCAACAGCGCGACGTTTCTCAAATCGCATGCGCTGTCGAACGGCAAGCTTGGCGCCACCGGTTTCTGCTACGGCGGCGGCGTGGTCAACTTTCTGGCCGTCGCGTTGGGCGCAGACCTGAACGCGGGCGCGCCATTTTACGGCGCCGCACCCAAATCGGAGGACGTCTCGAAAATCCGCGCGGCGATGCTCATGCACTATGCCTCGGATGACGGCCGCATCAATGGCATGCGGCCGGGCTATGAAGCCGCGCTAAAGGCGAACAACGCCGTGTTCGAAATGCACACCTATCCGGGAACGCGGCACGGCTTCCACAACAACTCGACCGCGCGGTACAACGAAACAGCCGCAAATCTCGCCTGGGACCGCACGGTCGCGTTCTTCAAAACGCATCTTTCCTGAGTGCGCGTGATCGATCCCGCTACACCATGGACCCCGAGCCCTCTGCCCCTGAGCGAATCGCGCGGCGGCACACCCCGGTACTATGACCGTTGACCGCGGCGGTGCAGATTGGCGAGTTGGTTACGCGGCGCCCAATCGCAAAGGCCGAACCGGAGATCATGAGTGGTGAAGGCTAACGCGAGAAGAGTGCGTGCCGTTATCTTCGCTGCGGCGGTCATAGGCCTGGCGACGAGCGAGAGGGCCGCCGCCAAGGTCGAGGAGGACACCATTGCCCTCGGCGCCACCCTGTCGTTCTCGGGGACCTACGCGGGCGAGGGCAACGATACGTATAACGGCTACGAGCTTGCCGTTGACCGCATCAATGCAGCCGGCGGCGTCAAGGTCGGCGGCAAGAGCTATGATCTGAAGATCATCTACTAAGACGATGAATCGTCTCCGGCCACCGCCAAAGAGAATGCCGACCGCCTGATCAGCCAAGACGGTGTCAGGTTCATGCTTGGCCCGTACAGTTCAGATCTGACGAAAGCCGTCGCGCGCGTGACCGAGAGGTACAGGATTCCGTTGGTCGAGGCGGAAGGCGCGTCCCCAGACCTGTTCGTGGGTAACCGATACATTTTCGGGCTGATGTCCACGGCAAAACACTTTCTTGACGATCTCGTCGAATTGGCCGCGGCATGGGCGAGAGAAGAAGGCAGGCGCCCGACGGACCTCACGCTCGCCATCGCGGTTCAGAACGACCAGTTTTCCTTGCACATCCGCGAGCCGGTTGTCGAGACTGCCGAGGCGTGCGGCATTACTGTGGTTATTGACGACAAGCTCCCAACGATCGTGGACGACCTTCGCCCAACGCTTGAAAGAGTAAGGCGCGAGCGACCGGACATCTTGGTCGTTTCGGGTCACGCGAAGGCCGCGGGAGTCGTTGCGCGCCAGATCAGCTCGGTGCGGATCCGTCCGCCGATCGTCGCCGTCACTCACTGCGGGGCGGCGAAGATCGTGCAAGGGTTCGGGGCAGCCACCGAGGGATTCAATTGCCCGGCCCAGTGGGATTCGTCGATGCCCTGCGAAGACGATCTATTCGGCACCGCAGCAGATTTTGCGGCGGCGATGAAAGAGGCGTACCCCGACGAGGGCTACATCGATGTTCCCTATCAGAGTGCTTCAGCGGCAGCCGCCGTGATGGTGTGGAGGGACGCCTTTGAGCGCGCCAACTCGTTTGATACGGAAACCCTACGTGACACCCTTGCGACCACGAATCTAATGACTTTTTATGGCCGCATCCAGTTCGCGCCGACCGGGGAGATCATCTCCAAGCCAATGGTTCTCAGGCAGGTCCGGAACGGCCGGTTCGTCATCGTGCCAAGGAGAGAGATCCGCGGTTGCGAGTAGGTACGTTCGGTCGGGAGCGTCGGCCTAAGGGCACGGTTTCAGAGTCATGCCCGACGGGAGCCCCTTGACGTTGGTCCCGCATGCCTCGTCGAGTTGTTTCTGCGTTAAGCCCTTTACCTTCGTCATGTCCGCACCATCAAGTATGGTGCCGACAAAGTTGACCTCAGAGACGTTTGCGCCGTGTAGCCTGACCCGGTTCAGCTCGGCTTGGTGCGCGATGGCGTCCCCGAGATCAGCGTTCTGAAGACCGGCGTTCCTCAGGTCCGCTCTGATGAGATCGGCGCCGTTAAGAATGGCGCCCCTCAAGTCGGCGGCGCCCAGCGTTGCGCCCCTGAGTTCGGCGCTGTCGAGGTTCGCGCCCCTCAGCCGTGCATTCGATAGCGAGGCGCTCGCAAGCGACGCTCTCCAGAGCGTAGCCCCCGCAAGCTTGGCAAAGCGAAGGTCGGCGTCATCGAGTACCCCTCCCGAGATATCAGCGCGCCGCATATCGGCGTGCGCAAAATCGGCACCCTTGGCGTCGGCGCCGACTAGGTTGGCCTCACGCAGATCTGCGCGACGTAAGTTCTTTTCGCCTAATTCAGCCCTTTCCAGGTCGGCGAAAGGCTGCCTGTTGATGAGTTTCAACACGTGCGGCACCCAAGCCCTAGGAGCGTGCGCCGTAGAAGTTTTGATGTTGGGCGATTGGCGCGCGGCCGCCGGAGAGGTTGGATTTTGGCCCGAGTGTGGACATCTGGCCCGCCCGACTCTGGGATGGAAAGCCCGGACCGGAAGGCCGGAACGGAAGAGATTCGCGTTTCATACGCGGTCGATGGGCACTGCGCGCCCCGGAGCAAGTGCGTTGGCAGGCCAGCACCTGCCTCAGCACGTGGCACCGTCCCCATCCGCTTGATGTTCAACGCCAAGCACACGAGGTCCCACTCGCCGCGCACCTTCGCCAAGCCTCGCAGGCTGAATCGTCGGAATCCGAGCACCTCCTTGATCCACCCGTTCGGCGCCTCCGAGAGCCACTTGCGTTGCGCGTACCGGGCTTTGCCCGCGGGGCTCGCCAGTTTCTCACCCATGCGGTGCGTGGCAGGGAGCCGGGCCGGGTCGACCGCCACCTGGGACTTGCCTTCACGCCCCAGCGCTACGTGCGCGTCGATGCCGCGATCTTCCAGCTCCAACAGATCCGGCTCGTTGCAGTAGCCCGCATCGGCCAGTACCACCGCAGGCTCGACCCCAAACGTCTCGTTGATCTCGTCGAGCATCCCCACCAGCTGACCCTGGTCGCTGGCCTGTGGCCCCACCTGAGTCGCGACGATGATCTGGTGCTCCCCATCGACCGCCATCTGCGCGTTGGAGCACTGCTGGAATCCCTCGCTGCTGGTCTTCATGATCTGGCTCTCGGGATCGGTGAAATTGCTCTGCGCCTTCGGCTCGGGCTCGCCGTAGGCCCGCTTGTAGGGCCGCCCGCCCCGGGGATTGCGGTCCTGCCCAGGCTCGCGCCCGCGCTCATCGTCGCGCCCGCGTTGCGCCGCCTCCAAACGCGCTTTGGCTGCCTGGATCGCCGCCAGGCGCTTCTCCCTGCGTTGCAACTCCTCGGGCAACTCGTCGCCCCGGAAATCCTCGCCCCAACGCTCGTCTTCTTCGGCGTCCACCATCCCCGCCTTCGTCAGCAGCGCCTCGATCTCCGCCTGCAAGCGAGCCGCCTCTTTGCCCATCCGCTCATAGCTCATCGCCTTGCGCTTGCTCGCGTTCGCTCGCACCTTCGTCCCGTCGACCGAGAGCTTGCCGAACCGCGCCAGTCCCATCTCGCGCGCCACCTGCACCACCCCCACAAACAGCTCGCTGAACTCCGCCAGATGTCGGCGTCGGAACTCACATACCGTGCGATGTTGCGGGAAGTTGCCCGCCGCGAGCATCCGAAACGCTACTTCCTCCTCCAGCTTCCTCGCCACCGCGCGCGAGGAGAATGTGCCCGTCGCGTAGGCATAGATCAGCACCTTGACCATCATCGACGGCTCGTAGGGGGCGTTGCGTCGACCGTCCCCCTCGTTGGGCGCATAGAACGCCGTCAAGTCCAGTGCATCGACCACATCGCTGACGTGATGAGCCAGGTGCCCTGGGGGAACCCACTCCTGCAAGTCCAGCGGCAAAAGCAAGGGTTGGTCCGGCTGGTAGGCACGAAACGTGGTCGGCATCTGGAGTTCCCATACGCAACTGGCGTATCGGATCATACTTCCCCCTGCGCAAATCCACCCACAACCCGTCCGCTATCAACTTTGCCGCGCGGACCTTTCTGCAGCGCACGCTCCTAGGGGTGTCTAGCGACGTAGTGCCGCGTACCCCTTCTATCGCGCCAATCGAAATCGCGACCACGACGGCGCCGATCGCTGCAAGGAGGCCGACGCTGTACAGTGCGCCGCCCAGGCCGCGAAACGGCCTCCGGCCCCCGTGCAACGCGGCGGCCGCGAGTCGGTGGAGCACCACGGCGCTCCAGACCGCAACCGCGACCAATAGAGCGTGGAGCGCGGTCCCATCCCAGTCGTGCCGGACGAGATAGCGGACCCAGAAGAGCGCGAGCGCCGCGGGGGCGACCCACCAAACCACCATGATTGTCACCCACTTTTGTGACAATCCCACTAGGGACGGGGGGCGCACCCCATGTTTCTGAAAGAAGCGGACGAATGCAGTGGGCAACCACGGGGACACCGCCTGATCCAGGGGCGTCCCGTCGTGGAACACAGACGGAAGGGTGCCAAGTATTTGGCACAGTCGATACAGATAAAGATGCAAATAAATGTAGAACATAAATAATAGAATGGGCATGATAATAAAAAACGCGGCAACGGGCACTCCAAAGCCAGTTTCCGGGATCAATTGAATCGCGGAGTTTGTAACGAGACTCAAGTCGTCGGTGGATACCACAACGACAGTCGTAAACACGCAGGCGATCAGCATGGCAAGGTACAGCGGCCGCGCGATGGTCACCGTTTGGTCGATGTGGCTCAGTTGTCCGGGTCTTTTCATCGAAAGGGGCACTACGGCACCGGCCAGATTTGCGCCGGCCAGTCGACCACCTTTCAGATTCACCACGCGGCTTGGGTCGGCCCTTTCTCCATCCTGGCCATCGCTGTCCAACCAAGCCTGATGCGCACGAAGGATTCGCTTCAACTCCGCGTCGCTCACGTCGCCGTGCGGGGGATCGGCTATCCCGCCAGTCGCGATTGCTTCCATGCCTTGGCCCGCAGCCTCCGCGGATGCGTCCCTTTTCGACCCTAGCACGAATCGCTCTCGTTCCCGGTGGGTTCTGTTTGATCCCGGCAGGCCATCCGAACAAGACACGGGGCCGGACTTGCATGTCGGCGACGGGGCGAGCAAACTTTGGGACGAACGTCGCGAGGAGGGGCGAATGACTGACACCGCGATCCGTAACGGCGATTCTCGGGGCGCTGGCACCACGGATTCGCGAGGCGAATGGCAGCCGGCGGAACGGCCGGCGGCGCCACCGCTCTGGGACTGGCCGCCCAAGCCGATCGCGTCGCTGAAGTGGCTGTTGGGCTACCCCGGGTACCTGTGGCCGTGGAACACGATCATCGCCGCGATCGCGATCGTGACGTGGTTCTACACCCAGCCCGAGCTCGCGCGGATGGCGGAGTTCCGGTTCGACTGGATCGCCCAGATCTACGTCCGCAATCTGGGGCTCTTGGTGCTGTTCTTTGGTGGCATGCACGTCTGGCTCTATACCTTCAAGGGTCAGGGAACCAAGCTCAAGTTCAACCCCAAGTGGCTCGGCGGTAAGAACCCGACGTTCTTGGGCGGCACCCAGCTCCGCGACAACGTCTTCTGGTGCGTCGCCAGCGGCTGTACCGTGTGGACCGCGTACGAAGCGGTGATGATGTGGTCCTACGCCAACGGCCTGCTTCCTTACGTCGACTGGGAAACCAACCCGGTCTATTTTGTCGGGCTGTTGTTGTTGCTCATGGCCTGGCACATGGTGCACTTCTATTTCGGCCACCGGCTGCTGCACTGGAGGCCGCTATACCGCGCGGCCCACCACCTGCACCACAAGAACGTCAACATCGGCCCCTGGTCGGGCCTGTCGATGCACCCGATCGAGCACGTCATTTACTTCTCGCTCGTGTTGATCTACTGGATCGTGCCCTCGCACCCGATTCACGCCATGTTCACCCTGCAGTTCGCGGCGCTGATGCCGGCGCCGGGGCACGCCGGCTTCAACGAAATCGGCACGGGCAAGGCCGCGCTGCCGAGCGACTTCTTCCACTACCTCCACCACCGTTACTTCGAATGCAACTACGGGGGGCCCATGGTGCCCTTGGACCGTTGGTTCGGGACCTTCCACGACGGGACGCCCGAGGCCCACGCGCACATGCAGAAACGGTGGGAGGCGGGGCTCGGGAGCAAGAAGGGGGCAGGCGATTCCAATGGCTGACGCTGCCGCTGGTGCAGGCGGATCCCAGGGAGAGTGGCAGCCGGCGGCGCGCCAAGAGGTGGCGCCGCTTTGGGCGTGGCCACCGCGTCCGCGCGCAGTGCTGAAGTGGTTCTTTGGCTACCCCGGCTACCTGTGGCCGTGGAACGTGGTCTTCTGGGCGCTGGCCATCGTCACATGGCTCTACACCCAGCCCGAACTCGCACGCATGGCCGAGTTCCGCGCCGACTGGATCGTCCAGATCTACCTTCGCAACCTCGCCCTTCTGGTGCTGTTCGCGGGCGGGTTGCACCTGCGGCTCTACGTCCTGCGTGGCCAGGGCTCCCGCTACAAGTTCAACAGCAAATGGCGGAGCGATAGGAACCCAACATTCCTATGGGGCAACCAGTTGCGCGACAACGTCTTCTGGAGCGTGGTCAGCGGCTGTACGGTGTGGACCGGATACGAGGCGTTGATGATGTGGGCCTATGCCAACGGCATGATCCCCTTCGTCGACTGGGCGAGCGAGCCGGGCTATTTCGCGCTGTTGATGGTCGCGATTTTGTTGTGGCACGAAACTCACTTTTATTTCACCCACCGGCTGACCCACTGGAAGCCGCTTTACCGGGCCGCCCACTACCTGCACCACAAGAACGTCCACATCGGGCCGTGGTCGGGCCTGTCGATGCACCCGATCGAGCACCTCATCTATTTCACCAGCGTGTTGATCTTCTGGGTCGTGCCCTCACATCCGATCCACGCGATGTTCGCGCTGCAGCTCGCGGCGCTGGCGCCGGCGCCGGGGCATTCGGGGTTCGACGAGATGGTGGTCAAGGGCAAGGCGACGGTGCCGGGGGATTTGCTCCACTACCTGCACCACCGCTACTTCGAATGTAACTACGCGAGTTCGACCGTACCCTTCGACCGCATGTTCGGCACCTTTCATGACGGCTCGGCGGAGGCGCACGCGCGGATGAAAGAAAGGTGGCGGGAGAAGCACGCCTAGGCCCCGTTCGGAAGACGCGCATGAGCGAGCCAACAACGACCCACGATGACATTCTACAAATCGGCGATCCGCGCTTGCGCGAGCGGGCGGCTGCGGTTGAGGACGTGCGCGACCCGGCGGTGCGGGCGGACGGGGCGAAGGTCCACGCGGCGCTGATGAGCTTTCGCGAACGCTGGGGCTTTGGGCGCGGGACGGTGGCGACGCAGCTCGGCATCCCACGTCGGATCATCGCGCTTCACATGCCGGACTGGCCCGACCTCATCTTCAACCCCGAGTACACGTGGAAGAGCCCGGAAACCTTCACGCTGTGGGAGAATTGCATGAGCTTTCCGTTCATGCTGGTACGCACCGAACGGCACCGCTCGGTCTCGATCCGCTATCTCGAGGCGTCCGGCGAGGCGCAGGCGCGCGAGGAGGTCGAGGTCGAGCTCGCCGAGCTATTGCAGCACGAAATCGACCATCTCGACGGGACGTTGGCGGTCGACCGCGCCATCGATCGCAACGCCATTCTCGCCCGCAAGACCTTCGAGGCCGATCGCGAGCGCTACCTGGCCGAGGTCGATTACCGCGCCAACAACGACAAGATCCCGGCGATCGTGGAACGGTAGCGAAGCCCGCCGACGCCGCGCGCTACATCCGTACGATGACCTGGTCCGGGTCGCCGGCCAATTGCGGGTTCTGCACGCGTCCCAGCCGGACCGTCTCCCGCGGAACCTTGCCAACGATGTAGCCATAAAGTTCGCCGGCGGTGATCATGCGGTCGCGGTCCGCGTCGGCGTCTCCCTCGAGCCCGCGCATCAGAAGGTAGCTGAACAGGCCGTGCTTCGCTTCGGGCAGGCTGCTCGAGATTTGGTCGTTGGCAGCGGCCGAGAGGACCGTGAAGTTCGCCGGCAGGTCGTCCGACTTGGCCGAGACCCTGAGCCCCCGCGCGTCCGCCACCAACATATCCTCGGTCCGCGTGCCCCCGCTGAAGCAAGTGTCCAGGAACACGGTGACCGATTTGGGTGCGGCCGTGACAAGCGCCGCGAACACTTCCTCGCGAACCAGCGCCGAGTCTTCCAGAAGTCCGATGTTGGCGTCGAAGGGCAGGAGGAAGAGTCGGTCGCCATCGGCGGAGGCCAGACCGTGTCCGGCAAAGAACAGATAGACCTCTGAGCCGCCGGCGCCGGCGACCGCGGGCAGCCATTGCTTGAGGGTGGACTTGATGCTGATCAGACCCGCCTTGTTGTTCACCAACAACTTGATATTGCGCGGCGGCACGCCAAGCGCTCGGGTTGCGTAATCGACATATTGGGCGTCACGGTCGGCGAAGCTTGCCGTCGGCGCGTTCTCGTAGCTCTCCAATCCGACGATGATGGCGACGGCGGCCGGCTTTGGAGCGACCGAGATGTTACGTGGGTTTAGCGCGGCGAACTGGGCTGCCCGGGGCCCGTCCGCCACGGTGCGGGTCACGACGATGGTCTTGGTTGCGCGATTGTTCCAGACGTCGATGGCCTCGATCTCAACTTCGCTCGAGCCCACGGCCGCGAATGCCGAAACGCGGAAACGCCCGTTGCTCGACACCGGCACCGCCGTGCCCAGCAGACGAACCTCGGCGATCTCGCTATCGTCGATGACGCGGCCGGCGATCTCGTATTCGCCGGTTGCGATGGTCAGGGTCGAGGGGACTTGGATAACCGGCTTCGTGGTGTCGCGGCTGGCTTGGTCGGTGGACCGACGGGGCTGCTCCGGCTGGGCAGAGGTCGTGGCCGAGGCGAGCGTGGTCGGTTCGCCAGGCTGCGTCGCACAACGGCCCGGCGTGAGACCGCGGCGTTTGGCCTCGGCGACGTGGTTCCGCCGATCGAAGCCGGCCTCCCAACCGGAACCCGAGACCGCCCACCTGCAGATTTGCGCGTCCGTAAGCACGCGAAGGTTCGCCAGTTGGGTCCGGTCGCGCACGCGGCTGCACGTCGCTAGGGTGAGCCCGCGACGGTGCGCCTCGGCGACGTAGGCTTCGTTGGAACGGGTCTCCCAGACCAGGCCATCCGGTCCCGCCCGGGGTCGCGGTTAGGCACAGCGCATCGTCGTCCAGCGTCAGGTCGGCCCGATCCCAACCCGCGTCGGACGCTGCGCAACCACCGAGGAGCACGGCCAGCGAAATGATCGACCACGAACGGAACACCTGGAAGTCCCCGTGTTGCCCGTCACGGCGGTTTCATACTAGTCACCTGAATCTAAAGTTCGTGGCATAAGTTTTGATCGGCACGGAGACAGAAGCGTTTGACGGCGGCGAGGATGTCGTCTGCGGATTTGGTCCACCTGAAGGGCTTGGGGTCTTCGTTGTGCTTTTCGATGAAGGCGCGGATGTCGGCTTCGAGCTGGCGGGTCGAGGTGTGCACGCCGCGCTGCAACTGCTTGCGCGTCAGTTCGGCGAACCAGCGTTCGACCTGATTGATCCAGGAAGCGGAGGTCGGCGTGAAATGGATGTGCCAGTGCGCTCGCCGCGCCAGCCAAGCCTTGACCGCCGCGGTCTTGTGGGTGGCGTAGTTGTCCATGACGATGTGGACGTCCAGCCCCTCGGGGACGCACCGGTCGATCTCCTTCAGGAAGTCGAGGAACTCCCTGGCCCGGTGGCGTCTGTAGCACTTGCCGATGACGCGGCCCGTGGCGACATCGAGGGCTGCGAACAGCGAGGTGGTGCCGTGACGCTTGTAGTCGTGTGTGCACCGCTCAGGCATGCCCGGCAGCATCGGCAGGACCGGCTGGCTGCGGTCCAGCGCCTGGATCTGGCTCTTTTCGTCGACACAGAGCACCAGCGCGCGGTCCGGCGGCGAGAGATATGGGAACTGGCGCGAGGTGCCCAAGGGCGCCGCGGGAATCGCGCTTGGCTACATTGACGAGGACGTCTACGAGGCGGCGCGCGCGTTTACCGGCTGGACCATCGCCGATGGCGGAGAAACCGGACGGGACGAGCGCCTACCGGGCGGCGGCGGATTTCACTACTTCGATGGCTGGCACGACGACTACCAGAAGCGGGTGCTGGGGATCGAGCTCAGCTCGCACCAAGAGCCGCTGGCCGACGGGCATCGCATCCTCGACCTGGTCGCCGCCCACCCCGCGACCGCGCGAACGGTGTGCGCCAAGTTATGCCGCCACCTGGTGGGCGGCGAACCGCCGCCAACGCTGGTCGAGGCGGCGGTCGCGGTCTGGCGCGAGGCCGCGGCCGAGCCCGACCAGATCGCGCGCACGCTTCGCGCCATCGTCCTCGCGCCCGAGTTCGTCGCCACGGTGACCCACCCGAACGCGCGCGCCGTCATCAAAACGCCGGTCGAGCTTATCGCTACGCTTCTGCGCGCCACCAATGCCGAATTCCGACCGACCCAGGAGTTCTACTGGCTGATGGAACAGACCGGGTGGCGGGCGTTCAACTGGCCGACGCCGGCGGGCCGGCCGAAGACGGACGAGGTGTGGCTCAACTCGGCGACCACGCTGGCGACGTGGAACGCGCTTTTGGCCATGGTTTACGGCGAGGCCGACATTCTCACCTTCGACGCCATCGGCGAGACCGGCGCGCGCGGCACCTCGGCCCGCGCGCTGGCCAAATATTGGTACGAGCGGCTCTTGGGCAAGGAATCCGAAGGGGCGACGCTGAGCACGCTGTCGCGCTTCTTGGTCAATGGCAACAACACGCGAGTCCGTTGCGGCTGCGCGAGGACTGGCTCGCCACGCGACTGCGGCTGATGGTGGCGCTGATCGGTATGACACCGGAGTACCGTTTGCGTCGGGGACGTGCGGCATGATGCTGAACCGGCGCGAAGTGCTGTCGTCGGCCGCCGGAGCGCTCGCGCTTGTCCCGCTGGCGCCGGCGGTCCGGGTGGCGTTCGCCGCCGAGGGGACCGCGCCCGAGCTGTTGGTGATCGTCTTCCTCCGCGGCGGCGCCGACGGGTTGCACCTCCTGGCCCCGGTGGATGATCCCGACTATGTGGCAGCGCGCGCCCGGGATTTGCGTGTCGACGAAGGCGGCGAGAACGCGGGCCTGCGCCTCGACGCGCCGGGCGCGAGCCACGACTTCCGCTTTCATTCCAAGGCCGGACCGCTTCGCGAGCTCTTCCAGTCGGGGGACCTGGCGGCGGTGATGGCGAGCGGGCTGATGCACGGCTCGCGCAGCCACTTCGAATGCCAGGCGATGATGGATCACGGCACGCCCGAGCCCAATTGGGGTCACGTCGCGAGCGGCTGGCTGGGCCGCCACCTCGAGGTCACCGGCGCCGCGGGCGATCTGGCGGCGGTGGCGCCGGCGAGCGTCCCGCCGCGCTCGCTTGATGGCGCTCCGGCGGCGGCCATCACCAAACTCGAGGAGTACGGGGTGTGGGCCGACGACAGCCTAGTCGATGCCCTGCGCAAGCTGGGCAGGGGATCGGGACCGGCGCATCGCGCGATCCAGCGAACGCTGGCCACCATCGACCGCGTCCAGGACGCGCTACCCCACGATTCCTCGGGCGATGCGCTTCCCTATGGGCCGGAGGCCGACGGGGAATACGGCGAGCACCCCTTCGGCCACGCGCTGGCGGTGATCGCGCGCCTGATCAAGCTCGACCTCGGCCTCGAGGTGGCGGCTATCGACCTCGACGGATGGGACACGCACATCGGCCAGTCGTGGCGGATGAACGAGCTGGTCGACCATCTGGCGCGCGGACTGGCCGCGTTCTACGACGACGTGGCGACGCACCACGGCCGCATGAGCGTGGTGGTGATGAGCGAATTCGGGCGCCGGCTGCGCGCCAACCAGAGCTGGGGCACCGACCACGGCCACGGCAACCACATGTTCGTCCTGGGCGGCAACGTCAACGGCGGCCGCCTGCACGGGACCTGGCCGGGGCTGGCGACCGCGGCGCTCGACCGCGGCCTCGACCTTGGCGTCACCACCGACTATCGCACCGTGCTGGCCGAGGTGCTGATGCGCCGTCACGGCAACGCGCGGATCGGCTACGTCTTCCCGACGCTCGCCCAGTACGCGCCGCTGGGCGTGGTGCGCGGCGAGGACGGCGCGCCTAATTTCGAGTTCAGCCCGGCGTGATCTGACGACCGCGCCGGCGCGCCTTGCGCATGCAGCATCTGGTGCAGATCCTCAAGGGCCGCGGCGATTCGATCGGCCAGGCGTTGCCGAGACTGGAGAGAATCGCCGAGCGTTCCGGCGCACCTGGACTGGCGGCGCATCTCGGTGAGCTATTGCAAGCCCAGGGCCGCTACGACGAGGGCCATGTGTTGTGCGCATCGGCCGACCCGGCCGAACTCGACGGCGCCGCGGCACTCACGTGGATTGAGGGCGCCGATTATCGCTTCCGAAAGGGCGAGATGGACGAGTGGCGGCGGGTGTTCAGCGCCGAGCAGCAGGCCCGCGTCAGCGACACGTTGCCGCGCGAGATCGCCGCGACCTTTGGTTGGAATATCTAGCCGGCGGACACGGCCTTGGGCTCGGCGGCCGGGAGATCCTTGCGGATCCAGAACTCCGGATCGCGGAGCTGGCGGATCAGCGTCGGCACGAACTCCTTGTACGCCGCCCACATGCTCGGGGTGGGCACCGGCAGCTGCGACTTGATTTCCTCGTGCAGCTTGGGCAGGGCGTGGTAGGGCACCATCGGGAAGATGTGGTGCTCGATGTGATAGTTCATGTTCAGGTAAAGGAACCGGAGCACCGGGTTCATGTAGATGGTGCGGGTGTTGAGGCGATGGTCCAACACGTCGTCGGCCAAGCCCAGGTGCTGCGTGACGCCGAAGTACAGCGCGATCCAATGGCCGAAGAACCAGGGCAAGCCGACGTAGAAGAAGGGCAGGATCGACTCCGTCACGATGGCGATCGCGATCACCGCAGCCCACACCACGAGCCAGGCGCGCGCGGTCCAGAAGATCTTCGGCCATTCCGATTCGGGCACGAAGTCACTCTCCGGGAACGTCTTGATGCCGAGGGCATGGGTGAAGACGTGGCGGAAGGTGTGCACGCCGCCCTTGGGTTTGAACTGATGGAGATTGAGGGCGACGATCAACAGCGTCGGGAAATCCGGGGGCCGCGGGGTGATGATCTCGGGGTCGCGGCCAACGACGATGGAATCGGTATGGTGGCGGGTGTGGCTCCAGCGCCAGACCGTCGGCTCGCGCAATAAGTTGAACGAGGCGAAAAAGTAGACCGCGTTGTTCAGCCAGTCGGTCTTGAACGCGGTTCGGTGACCGCACTCGTGCCAGCGCGGATCGGACGAGCCGACGAGTAGCGTGCTGTAAACGAAGAACACCGGTGCCATCCACCAGCTGGGCCACAGGAAGTACATCGCCGCCCCCAGCCCCGCGATTAGCCCGAGCCACAGGAATAGGTGCCAGAGCGCCGGGAAGTCGCGCCGCCTCATCAGCTCCTTCATGCGCGCGCGCGAAATCTCGGGCTTGTACCACTCGGCCGATACCAGGCCGTGCTCGAAGGCGCGCTTGGTCTCGGCGCCCCCGAGGCTGTAGTCCCTTCTCGCGACCATGGCGTTACCTCCGCATCTCGCTCAGATCTCGCCGAGTCCTACCAAATCTGGCGATTTTTTCAATCGTAACCGCCGCTGCCCGGTCTCAGACGATCAGGTCCGTCAGCTCCTCGATCGAGGTGTCCTGTTTCTTCATCTCGGCGGTCTTTTCGCCGCGCGAGAGGACGACGATGCGATCGGCGATGGGATAGACGTGGTGCAAGTTGTGGGTGATGAAGACCGAGGTGATGCCCTGGCCCTTCATCTCTTCGACCCAGCCCAGGACCTTGTTGGTCTCCTTGATCGAGAGGTGATTGGTGGGCTCGTCCAGGATCATGATCTTGGTCTTGAAGTACATGGCGCGAGCGATCGTCACGCCCTGACGCTCGCCGCCCGAGAGCTCGTCGACCGGGGTGTCGGGCGAGCGCAGGTGCAATTCGACCTCGCGCAGCGCCTGCAGCGCCTCGCGCCCCATCTTTGGATAGTCGAGGTATCCCAGGGGGCCGACACGAAACCGCACCGGCTCGCGGCCGATGAAGATATTCCGGGCGATGCTCATTTGCGGAACCATCGCGGTGTATTGGTAAATGGTTTCGATGCCGAGCGTCATGGCGTCCCGGGGCGAAGAGAACCGAACCTCTTTGCCCTCGAATACGACCTGCCCCTGATCTTGTCGGTGCGCCCCGGAGAGAATCTTGATCAGCGTCGATTTGCCGGCGCCGTTGTCGCCCACCAGCCCCACGACCTCGCTATCCCCGAGGTCGAAGCTCACGCCCTTGAGGGCGTGGACGCCCTTGTACCATTTGTGCAGGTCGACCCCCTGCATCACGGGCACCGCGGCGGTGCCTGACTCCGTGGCGGGGGGCGCTGACGTATCAACTGTCGTCATGTTTACCTCTGACCTTGAGCCCGGAGACGAAGCGCTGGAGGTCGGTGTTGAAGATGACGGCGGCGATGGTGAGCGCGCCCAGCGCAAGGCGGAAGAACTCGATGGGAATGCGCGCCATGATGAAACCGTTGTCGATCGAGCGGATGAGGAGCGCACCGACGATGGCGCCCAGCACCGAGCCGGCGCCGCCGAACAAGGATGTACCGCCAATCACCGCGGCCGCGATCGCCTCGAGTTCGAGGCCCACGCCATATTCCGGCAACACGCTCCCTCCCACGCGAAAGGTCTGCAGGATCCCGCCGAGCCCTGCGAGCGTGGAGCACAGCATGAAGCAGCCGATCTTCACTCGGCGCCAGGGGATGCCCATATCTTTTGCTGCCTCGGTGTGTCCGCCCGTCGCGTAGATCCAGTTCCCGATGTTGGTCCGGTGAAGAATAATGCCGAGTACCAGCGCCAACCCGAGAAACCACAACAACGAAGCGCGTACGAGCCCGAAATCGTATACGAAGAAATCGAAGGGCACGTTGTCGGGCATCGGTGGACGCTTCCCGACCAGGATGATCACGACACTGCGGGCTATGAACAGCATGCCGAGCGTGACGATGAACGAGGGGATGCGCCGATAAACGGTGATCGCCCCATTGAGCAGACCCACTGAGGCGCAGGCGGCGAGCGCGAGAATGATCGCGAGCCAGGGCGGCAGGCCCCCGCTCGTGTACAGCGCGTTCATGACCATCGGGCCGAGGCCGAAGACCGATCCCACCGAGAGGTCGAATTCGCGCGCGATCATCAGGATCACGATGCCCAGGGTGACGATCCCCAGCTCAGGCACAATGGTCAACATGAGTTCGATGTTCCGCTCGGTGAGGAAGATGCCGGTGTACAGGTGAAACGTCGCTAGGATGACGATCAGAATGAGGAGCGCGCTGACGCCGGGCGCTCCGATAACCGTCTTCAGTGTTTTCATGCTTGATGGGCCCGCCGCGCCCCAACGCCGCAGGCGAGACTCTCAATGGCCGAGGCTGTTGAAAACTCGCCTGATCGGCCGTTTGGTGCCGGAGTTCGTCGGGTTGCCAATTTTGTGAATTCGCTAAGTTATTGATTTATTGATCGAATCTCGATCAGACTCTCAAAATGGTTTTTCAACAGCCTCAGCCACCCTCACCCACAAAAGGACGAGAAGCGCGATCGGTCCCTTCGGTTTCCGGTGGAATCCCCCTGGAGCTGCTGCTGGGAGCAGTAGCGCCAGGGGATCCTTCGTGACCGGGAGTGACTGGCCCGGATCGGCTACTATTGCAACGACCACACGCGAAGACCCGAAAGGGTCTCGGCTACCTCCGCGTCCACAACGCCCTTCAGCGAACCCGCCGTGTCGATGTCGAACGGTGGCAACCCCGCCGCGAGGAGCTTGAGCTGGACGATCGGCAGATAACCCTGAAGATAGGCACCCTGGTCCTGCGTGACCGCCACCCAGCCCTTCTTGATCTCGTCGACGGCCAAGTCATAGGTACCGAATCCACCGATGACGACCTCGCCCTTTTTCCCGCCCTGCTCGCGCAGCATCTGCCCCACCTGCACATGCCAGATGCTGGTGTCGATGTACGCGTTGGTTTCGGGAACCGCCTGGAGGTACGCGCCCACACGGGTTGTCACCTTTGCCCCGTCGTTTGAAACCTCAACCACTTCCCAGGTGATCTTCCGCTCCGGATGCGCGGCCTTGTACTCCTCAAGGTACGCGGTGATCCCCGCGGCACGTTGAATGGCAAAGCCCTGGGTTAAATCCGAGTGGCCGAGCAAGAGGTGAATATCGCCCTCTGCGGGGAAATGCGTCCCCAGCGCTTCGGCGACGTCGTAAGCGGCTTGCCACAAGCCCGATCCGACGAAGGAGAGGCGCGGATTGCCGGCCCTGCCCTCGGAATCGTCGACGTTGGCGGCAATCACCGGGATGCCGGCATCGAGCGCTTCCTGCACCGCCGCATCAAACATGTTGTCATCGGGAATCGTCGTGACGATGCCATCGACACCGGCGGCGACTGATGCCTGGAAGTTCGCGAGCTGCCTTGGGTTGTCGCCGCCGCCGCCCGCCCCGATCATCAGACAGTCGACGTCGAGGTCGCGGCACGCGTCGTTCATGCCCTGCAAGACGATGTTCCAGAACACGCCCTCCGGTTCGGCGTGCATGATGTAGTTGAATTGGAGCTTGTCCTGCGCACCTGCAGGCGCCACTGCGACGACGATGGCCGCCGCCACGGCCAATGCGAGCGCACGGATACCCGATGTACTCTTCATGGTGAATTCCTCCCTGTTCACTTGAGTGCCTCCGCCTAGCGGCAGAGGCGCCGAAACCTAGCCACCGAGCGGCCCGAATGTCAATCAGCGCGCCCGCGCCTAGGCTGCCTTTTCCCAATACTTCTGCCAGCGCACCAGCCATGGTGAATCCGGCGCCGAGTACTCGAAATCGTCCGCGGTCAGGCGGCGGTAGCTCTGGTTGCCCTCGGCCTCGTGGGCGATCCAGGTCTCGACGTCGAGGCGGTAGTCGGGATCGTCGGCCCGGCGCATCGGCACCAGCGCGGTGTCGGCGGGAAACCCGGTCGGCTCGCCAGGCCGCTGATAGCGTAAATCGCAGGTCCAGCGCACCTTGTCGGAGTGGTTCTCGGTCGAGCGGTGGACCACCATGTTCTGGTGCCACAAGACCGAACCCAACTTGACCTCAAGCACCGCGCGGTCGCCCGGCGGCATCTCGTCCTCGGGGATGTAGAGGTACCAGGACTCGCGGTGGCCGATCTCCTTTTCCAATCGGTGCGGGTAGACCTTGCACGGTTTGTGGCTGCCGCGAACGATCTGCAGCGTCCCGTTCTTCACAGTGGTGTCGATGAAGGGGATCCAAGCGGTGGGCTGCAGGGTGCGCTCGCCACCCTCGACGAAGTAGGCCGCGTCCTGGTGCCAGGGCACGGTCATCAAGGCCGTGGTCGGCGTCTTCGAGCGGAAGATGCTGATGGGGTGGCCGTCGATGTCGGGACCGAGGAACTGCGCCGCCATGTCGAGGAGCTTGTCCGAGTTCCAGAGATGCGCGAGTGCGGGAAACATGCTGTTGCGCTGGGTCACGAGCGCCGCGGCGCCGGGCCATTCCTTCTCCACCGAGGCCAGGCGGGTGTAGACGTCCTCGCCCTCGTACTTGTTCGCGAGCTTGCCGGCATCGTGGAGCTTGCCGACCCATTCGTCGACGATGATGTCGAAATGGTCGATGACGGGCTGCAATTCCTCCTGAGTGAACACGTCCTCGACGAGAAGGAAGCCGTCGTCGAGATACTGCTGGACCTGTTCGTCGCTGAGGCGCATCAAAACCTCCCTCGCGCGCAGCCATTGATTCGCCGCGTAACGTAGCACCTTCGCCAGACGGTTTGAAAGCGTCCGAAGAGGCGGTTGATCGTCGTCGGGCGGGCGCGTAAACATCGCGCCATGACCGGCGAGTGTCCCGTGTGCGGCGGTAGCGATCTCGTCCCGTTCGTCGAGCGGCGGTCGGTCCCGGTGCTCCTCAACCGGGTCTTCGAAAGTGCCGATGCGGCGCGCCGCGCCGGCCGCGGCACCTTGGCCCTGGCGATATGTACGGGCTGCGGTTTTAGCTTCAACCGGGCCTAACGACGTGGGCCTGGTCGAATATGCCTCGGACTACGAGAACGACCAGAGTGTCTCGCCGCTTTTTCGCCAGCACGTCGAGGGCCTGATCGCGCGTGTCGCGGCGCACGACCTTGCCGAGGCCACGATCATCGAGATCGGTGGCGGCCAAGGGGGGTTCCTCGCCCGCCTGTTGCGCACCCTCAAGCGCCCACCCAAAGGCCGCCTTCGGGTTCGATCCGGCGTACCGCGGGCCCGAGCGGGGTCCCAACGGCGAGCGGTTCTTCAAGGACTACTTCGGGCGCGCGGCCGCCGGCCTGGTGGGGAGCGGCCCGGTGCTGGTCATCTGCCGGCACGTGATCGAGCATGTGCCCGAGCCGCTGCGATTCCTTGGCGACATTCGCGCCGCCATCGGTGAGGCCGCTCCGGTGCGGCTCTTCATCGAAACCCCATGCCTGGAATGGATCCTCCGACACACCGTGATCCAGGATTTTTTCTACGAGCACTGCAACTACTGGACCGAGATCTCGCTCTGCCGCGCGGTCGCCAATGCGGGGCTCACGCCGGACCGGGTGGACCACGTTTTCGACGGACAATACTTGTGGCTTGAGGCGAGCGATGGCGGGACGGCGGCGGCGCCCGAGCCCAGCGTGCCACTGGCGCTAGCGCGCGCCTATGCGGACGCCGAGTCACGCGCGCTCGAGGCCTGGGCCGAAACGCTGGAATCGCTCGCCGCGGCGGGGGGCGTGGCCCTGTGGGGTGCCGGCGCCAAGGGCGTGACGATGGCCAACGTGATCGATCCCCAGGGGGGCCGGATCGCCTGCTTGATCGACATCAACCCGCGAAAGCAGAACCACTACGTGCCGCTGAGCGCGCACCGCGTTCTCGATCCTGCCGCGGCCAGCGCCGCGGGCGTCCGCGCGGCCGTGGTCATGAATCCGAGCTACACCCCGGAAATCGCCGCCACGCTCGAACGCGCCGGCATCGAGATGACGATCACCGACGAAACCGCGCTCGGTCCATAGGGGCCGCAAATTCGCTTGGCACCGGCGCCCCGGTTCTGACAACTCCGCCGGTCTGTTCAGTCGATCGCCCCGTAGTGGTGTGAGGTGCGTTCGGCCACGAGCTCCATCAACGAGTCGAAGGAATCACCCATGGAATCGACATAGCGGGTGTGGGCCTCGATCGAGGTCAACTCCTCAAGGACGACGATCTTGTCGGGGTCGTCGTCACTCACGAAGAGCTCCAGCTTGATCACACCCTCGTCTCCTCGGGCAACCTCGGGCAAGCCCCCGTTCAGCATGTCGCGAATCGCACGGCCCTTGCCGGGATGCGCGTTCAGGCGGACGACGGCGAACACGGACATTCTGTTCTCCTTGGTTTGGTTTAAGCACCGCCTTTGTGGGCGATTGGTGAGCCGTTCCGCCCGTTCCCGCCCAAAGTCGCAGAAAATATGGCGTCCCCAGGGGGACTCGAACCCCCGTTTTCGGCGTGAGAGGCCGATGTCCTAGGCCACTAGACGATGGGGACGCGGGCCGAGTCTTACAGGAGGAAACGGGCCGCGATCAAGGGCGTTCGCTTACCCCTCGGCCTCGCCGCGAGGATCGTAGGGGTGGTCCTCGGTCCACTCGGTGACAAACCGCTCGAGCTCGGGATCGATCTTGTCGGGCAGGCTGACGCAAAGGCGCACGTAGAGGTGCCCGGGCTCGGCCTTGGGCCGCGCGACGCCCTTGCCCTTGAGCCGCAGCACCTTGCCCGAGTTCGACCCCTTGGGCACGCGCAGACTGACGTCGCCCGAGGGCGTCGGCACCTGGACACGGGCGCCGTGGATCGCCTCGACCAGGGAAACCGGCACCTCGAGGCGAAGGTCGTCGCCATCGCGTTCGAAGCGGGGGTGGGGCTGGATCAAGATTTTGACCAGCGCGTCACCGGCCGGTCCGCCGCCCACGCCGGGTGCGCCCTTGCCTTTGAGCCGCAGCGTCTGGCCCTCGCGGGTCCCCGGCGGCACCGTCACGTCGAGACGCTTTCCATCGGGCATGCCGACTCGCTTCTTCGCGCCCTTGACCGCCTCCATGAACGAAACGGTGAGCTGGTAGGCGACGTTGCCCCCGCGGGCTTTGGGACGCCGGCCGCGGCGGCCGCGACCGGCGTCGCCGAAGAGATCGGCAAAGACGTCGCCGAAGTCGCCGATGTCGCCGAAGGCCCCGAAGCCGCCGCGGCCGGCGAAGCCTTGGGCGCCCCCGCCGGCTGCGTTGTGGCGGAAGGCGTGATGCGGGGCGCGCTCGGCGCCCGCGGCGTCGATCTCGCCGCGATCGAAGCGTGCTCGTTTCTTGGCGTCGCCCAGGAGATCGTATGCCGCCGACACCCGTTTGAAGTGCGCCCCGGCGCGGGCGTCCCCGGGATGGAGGTCGGGGTGGTGCTTCTTGGCGAGCGCGCGGTACGCCTTGCGGATCTCCGCCGCGCTCGCGTCGCGGCCGACGCCTAACACTGCGTATGGATCTTCGTTGGCCACAACTAACCCCCTGGCGCCGCCACCCCGCCAGATATGGGGTCTGAGGGGCGGACGCTCAACCCGCGACATCGTACGCCAAGAGCGGAAGTCGGCGATTGGCAATGCTTTCCGAAGCCACCGAGCCGACCCGTTTGGCGCCCATGCATGCGTAGAACGCCGCCGCCGAAGGATCGCTGGCGATGGCGATCCGCGCGACCCCACGGCGCCGCGCTTGGGCCACGAGATGGCGCCACAGCCGTGCGCCGACGCCGCGCCGGATGTGCGCCGGGGCGACGAAGAAATGGCCCACCTCGGCATCGCGGTGGGCGATGTTGAGCCGGTAGAACCCGGCGATGCGGCGCCCGGTCGCGCACACGAAAGCGGGCGATCGCGAAAGGTCGGCCGGCGTCAGCGTCAGTTCATCGCGGCATGCGGCCATGAACGCGGCGTCGTAGCCCCAGTGTTCCTTGGAGCGCATGGCGAGGTCGCTGAGCGCCCTTGCCTCGTGCGCTTTGGCGCGCCGAATTAGATTGCTTGCCCGCATCGCCTCCGCGGTTCCCGGACCCGGCGAATTAGCGGACCTCAACGCTGTTGATTTTCGATCCCATGGGCCACCGTCATCACGACCACGCCCTTCTTTTGCCCGCTTTGGACGTAGCGGTGGGCCTCGGCGGTCTGTTCCAAGGGATAGCATCGGTCGACGACCGATCTCAGATTTCCCGCTTCGATAAGCGCTTTCAGGAATTTCAGATCCTCGGTCTTTTCGCCCGCAAACTCGAATATCACCTTCTTGCTGCTTGTCGCCGACGTCCATAGGGCGCCAAACATCTGGGACAGCCGAGGGTTGGACAAGAGCAAGCGGCCATTTTCCTTCAGGCATTTCTTGCTCCTTGAAAACATCGTGGCCATGGCCACGACGTCAAAGATAACGTCATAGGTCTCGCCACTCCTGGTGTAGTCTTCTTTGGTATAATCAATGACCTTGTCCGCGCCAATCGAACGCATGACGTCCAATTTATCCGTGCTGTCTACTCCGGTGACTTCCACGCCAAAATACTTGGCCAACTGCACCGCAAACGTGCCGATGGTCCCGCACCCGCCGTTGACGAGGACTTTCTCTCCGCTCTGGATCTTCGCTCTTCTAATGAAATGGAGTGCGTTGAGTCCGCCAAGAGGGACGGCCGCGGCTTCCGCATAGCTCATGTTCGCCGGTTTTGTCGCGATCGTATAGGTGCTCGGCAGGCACGTGTACTCGGCACAGGCGCCAAAACGAATACCGCTGGCGGCAAAAACCTGATCACCCCCGGTGAAACCCGCTACGGCCTTGCCGACGGACTCGATTTCTCCAGCCAGGTAAAATCCCGGTAGTGGTACAGTTTCAGACTCACCAGTTTTGGCCAACCGGCGAACCATGGCATACTCTCACCATGACAGGAAACCGCCTCAAGCGCCCACGCGATCCCGTCGAGCTTGGCAAGCTGATCGGCGATATTCTAACAGGCCAGGTCGAAGATCACGCGCCGACACCACCAATAGACCACAACAAGAACAAATCAGCGGTTGAGTTGGGCCGTAAGGGTGGCTTAAAGGGCGGTCCGGCACGTGCGAAGTCACTGACACCCAGACAGCGCCAGGCCATCGCCAAGAAGGCGGCGACGGCTCGGTGGGAGAAATCGTAAAAAGTTTACGTCTAGGCTGTACATCTACGGACGTTCTGACGTAGAGTTGGGGCACCCCCGGAAAAGAGGTGTGCCGTGACCAGCTTTGTTGAAGCACTGAAGGCCGAAATCGAACATCTTGAGCGACAGCTCGAAGAGAGCCCCACATATATTAGGCTCCGAGAGCTTCGCCGCATTTCGGCGATGTACACCGACAGCAGTGTCACGTCGCCGCAACCGCCGCCTGCTCAATCTCACGCCCGCCCATTCCAGTCTGGCATCTCTGCAGAGATTCTTCGTGTCGCCAAAGACGTATTGACGGGACGGGCCGAACCGACCTCTACGAAAAGCCTCATGGAGACGTTGGCTGAGCGCGGTGTTCGGGTTGGCGGCACGGTGCCACAGAACAACGTCAGTTCAATGTTGTCGAAATCGGCTGACTTCGTTTCCCATGGCCGGTCTGGATGGACTCTATCGGTCCCGGATCGCCATGACACAGAAAAGGCTGGTGACGGTGCTGCGTCTACGAATCCGTCACCAGCCATAGTCGAGCACCGGACTGATCATCCGGCGGAACCCCGTGCGCAAGGCCGTGAAGCCGTGCCGGGCGGTGGAACATGAGGAGGTAACCCCCGCATGTAAGCCTTTGACCGCTGGGCGGGCTGATCACTCCAAACCCAGCGGTCAAAGCATTTTCCCTCAAGTTCTCCAAACCTGCAAGTTCTGTTACTTTATGCTTGACCGTTCAGGCATGATGGTGCATTATCGTGCCTATGAACAAGCTCCCTCACGAGAAACGCTCCCAAGCCCTCCAGATGATGGCGGAAGGTATCTCGCTCCGGGCGATGACGCGGCTAACCGGCATAAGCCGAACCACGCTGATTAAGCTCTTGGAGGATGCCGGACAGGCGTTCTCCGAGTATCAAGACCGCATTCTTGTGAGCCTACCTTGCAAGCGCATCCAGGTCGATGAAGCATGGGCCTTTTGCTATGCAAAGCAAAAGAACGTCCAGGCCGCGAAGGCAGCCCCCGAAGGTGCCGGAGATATTTGGACGTGGGTGGGCCTTGATGCCGACACGAAGCTTGTTGCTTCTTGGTATGTCGGCGGGCGCGATAGCGAAGCGGCAGCGACGTTCATAGATGATCTCGCGCCACGCCTAGCTTCCCGCGTTCAACTCACCAGCGACGGGCACAAGGCATATCTGGAAGCGGTCGAGGGCGCATTCGGCGATGACGTGGATTATGCCCAGTTGGTGAAGCTCTACGGCTCGGAAGGCGGCGTATCGTCAGACAAGCGGTACAGCCCCGCAGAATGCACGGGCATTCGCAAGCGCAACGTTGAGGGCAAGCCTGACCCCGCCCATGTATCGACTAGCTATGTGGAGCGCAGCAACCTTTCGATGCGCATGGGCAATCGCCGCATGACGCGCCTCACGAATGCGTTCTCGAAGAAGGCAGAAAACCATGCGCACATGATGGCGATCTACTTCATGCACTACAATTTCGTTCGTATCCACCAAACTTTGCGAGTCACGCCAGCGATGGCAGCCGGGGTCACTCCCAAGCTTTGGGAAATGTCCGATCTCGTGAAGGTGCTAGAGGATTGGGAGGCGTCACAGGCCGCATCGTGACCAAACTGTACCACTACCAAAATCCCAGTATCCTCGGTTTTCTCGGCCGTCTGAAGCCGATGTAGGCGCGCAGCGGGAGCCAGTACCACAAGACCGGGAGCTTGAAACTTCGAATCTCGCAATCCGCCGGCGATATTTCTACCGCGTGGACTTTTATCAGTACTTCGTTGTCGTTGGGGGTGGGCTTCTCAACATCCCTTAGCTCCAGAACATCCGAAGATCCATACGCTTCATACACGATTGCTTTCATCGATCTTCCGTCGCGAGAATTGTCGATTTGCGGTCGTCCAACAGCGGGGCCCTAGGCTGCCGAGACGGAGAGCCGGCCGGCGGCGGCGAGCAGATGATCGACCTTGTCGGGCGCGGTGTCGTGGGCGAGGACGAGGCGGATCACGGCGTGTGGTCCGCCGGGCCAACGGTGGAAACGAAAGCCCTTGGCCTCGAGGCCGGCGGCAAGCGTCTCGGGAACGCTGGCGAAGACCTGGTTGCCCTCGACCGGGTGGGCCAGCGAGACACCCTCGATGCTTGCCAGCCCGTCGGCCAGCCGCCGCGCCATAGCATTGGCGTGGCCGGCCTTGTCGAGCCACAGGCCGTTCTCGAGATAGGCGTCGAGCTGGACCGAGACGAAGTGCATTTTCGACAGCAGATGCCCGCCGCGTTTTCGGCGGCGCTCAAAGGTGGTCGCGAGCTCGGGCTTGAAAAAGACCACCGCGTCGGCGCCAAGCGCGCCGTTCTTGGTCGCGCCGAAGGAGAGAATGTCGACCCCGGCCCGCCACGTCACATCCGCCGGCGCGCAACCGAGGTGGACCACGGCGTTGGCGAACCGCGCACCGTCCATATGGACGCCGAGGCCATATCCGCGGGCCACCGCGCTCAGCGCATGCACCTCGTCCGCGGTGTACACCGTGCCCGCCTCGGTCGCCTGGCTGAGGCTGAGCGCCGCGGGCAGCACGCAGTGGACATCGCTTTGCTCAGCGGTGCCGAGCGCCGATTCAAGGTCGGCCGCCGCGATCTTGCCGTCGCCACCCTCCACCAACACCAGCTTCGCGCCGCCGGTGAAGAACTCCGGGGCGCCCGCCTCGTGGCGGGTGAGGTGGCACCGGGCGTGGCAATAGATGGAGCCATAGGGCGGGACGAAGGAGGAGACCGAGAGGGCGTTGGCGGCGGTGCCGGAGATCACCGGGAAGACGCGGACCTCGGTCTCGAATACCACCGCGAACTTGCGCTCGAGGCCCTGCGTCGTTGCGTCGTCGCCGTAGGAGGGCGTCTCGTCGGCATTGGCGGCGTTGAGCGCATCCATGATCTCGGCGCAGGCGCCGCCGATGTAATCGCTTTCAAAATTCATCGCCCGACACCCCCGCTTCGGCCCGCACCCGGATTTCCTCGAAGCGCGCGCCCTCGTTCGCCTCGACGAAAAGGTGCGCCGCGGTCGCGCTCAAGCGTCCGGCGCGTACCGCCGCAATGAGCCAGACGAGGCCGGGCTGCCACGCGCTTTCGAGGTCCGTCGCCGAGGGCGCCGAATCACCGTCGGGATGCGAATGGTAAATGCCGACGACGGTCTCGGCGGTACCCCAGAGTCGGCGCTGCAAGTCGAACTGCAGCGCCGGATCGATCTCGAACCGGTCGCGGACGCCGGCCGGCGCGAGATTGCGGCTCGGCACAACGCGGCGCACGTGCCAGGCGCGGGCGTTTTTGGCGGTTCCGACCAACAGTCCGCAGCACTCCGCGGGATAAGCCGACTCGGCGTGCTCGGCAACCGCATCGAGGTGGGCGGGATCGAACGTGATCACTCGGTCCATTCGAGGTCGATGCGGCCAAGCTCGGCGCCGTTTGCTAGATCGAGGACGATCACCCGTTGTGACCCTTCGGGTAGCGCGACAATGAGAATCAGCCGGTCGCCCTCGGCCACGGCCTCGACGATGTCGGCGCCCTGAGGCAGACCAATGCGGCGCGCACCGAAACCGGACGGAGACACCGCGGGTGGCGCATCGGCCGTCGCGCCCTCGCTAGCCGGCGCGGTGGCTCGCTGATAGATGGTGACTCCGATCACCACCACGCCACCGACGATCAGCACGCCGAGGAAGATGACGAGGGCCTTGAGCGCGCGTTCGCTTGAGTCCAGTCTCATTGCACCACAAAAGCCGGGATCAGTCTGCGAATCAAAATGGCCGAGGACAAGATCCACGACCTGGCGGCCGGGGCCACGGACGCCGGAACTCGGCTCGACCGGTTCCTCGCCGAATCCGTCCCCGGGCTGAGCCGCACACGCGCCCAGGCGTTGATCCGCGCCGGGCGGACGGCGCTCGGTGGAGCGACGATAACGGACCCCTCGGTACGGGTCAAACCAGGGGAGCCCGTGCGTCTTAGCATCCCGCCGCCGACCGACGCACGGCCCCTACCACAGGCGATCCCCTTCCAGGTGGTCTACGAGGACGACGCGCTAATCGTCCTCGACAAGCCCGCCGGCCTGGTCGTCCACCCGGCGCCGGGCAACCCCGACCGAACGCTCGTCAACGCGCTTTTGGCGCATTGCGGCGAGGCGCTTTCGGGAATCGGCGGGGTGCGGCGCCCGGGCATCGTCCATCGTCTGGACAAGGACACCAGCGGCCTGATGGTGGCGGCCAAGTCGGATGCCGCGCACCAGGCGCTGGTACGCGACTTCGCGGCGCGCCGCATCGACCGCGCCTACCGTGCGGTGGTGTGGGGCATCCCGGCGCCGAGCCGCGGTGAGATCGCCGGCAACATCGGCCGCCATCCGGTCAACCGCAAGAAGCTGACCGTCCTCGCACGGGGCGGCAAGCCCGCGCTCACGCGCTATCGCGTGGTACGGGTGTTGGGCGCGCGTGCGAGCGTGGTCGAGTGCCGCTTGGCGACTGGCCGCACCCACCAGATTCGGGTGCACATGGCCGACCTCGGGCACGCCGTCCTCGGCGACCCCCTCTATGGTCGCCGCCACGCCCCGCTCGAAGCGGGCGCGAGCGCGGCTCTACGGCGGCTCGGCCGCCAGGCACTCCACGCCAGGGAGTTGGGTTTCCGCCATCCCGAAAGTGGCGAGAGGTTGCAATTCGTGAGCGAGATACCATCTGAGATGGCGGCGTTGATCGATTCCTTGGTTGTTCCGTGAGCGGTTGCCCGGCGGGGGTTTTTGACAGCCCCGCCATGAAGCCCTAAGAACCGATTTTGCACCCTGCCAACGAGGCTGCGGTCCGATGGCCGATGACAAACCTGTGACCAGCGCAGTGCGCCTTCCGGCGGTCTCGCCCGAGGCGAGCCTTTCCCGCTATTTGCAAGAGATTCGGCGCTTCCCGATGCTTGAGCCGGGTGAAGAGTTCATGCTGGCGAAGCGCTGGCGCGAGCACGACGATGCCGACGCCGCCGCGCGCCTGGTCACCAGTCATCTGAGACTCGTGGCGAAGATCGCGATGGGCTATCGCGGCTACGGGTTGCCGGTCGGTGATCTCATCGCGGAAGGCAACGTCGGCATCATGCAAGCGGTGAAGCGCTTCGATCCCGACCGCGGATTTCGTCTCGCCACCTACGCCATGTGGTGGATACGGGCGGCGATCCAGGAATACATCCTGCGCTCGTGGTCGCTGGTGAAGATCGGCACCACGGCAGCGCAGAAGAAGCTGTTCTTCAATCTGCGCCGGCTCAAGGGCCAGATTCAGGCGATCGAGGAAGGCGACCTGACGCCCGAGCACGTCGAGCAGATCTCGACCAAGCTGGGCGTGTCCGAAACCGAGGTGGTGAGCATGAACCGCCGCATGGCGGCCGGCGACCAATCTCTGAACGCACCGCTTCGCGAAGACGGCGACGGCGAGTGGATCGATTGGCTGGTCGAAGAGAGCCCCGACCAAGGGATGGTGTACGAAGAGACGGAGGAACTGACTCGGCGGCGCGCACTGTTGCAGGACGCGATGGAGGGGCTCAACGAGCGCGAGCGTCACATCCTTAACGAGCGACGGCTGAGCGAGGAACCCTCGACGCTGGAGGAGTTGAGCGCGGTCTACGGCATCAGCCGCGAGCGCGTGCGCCAGATCGAGGTCCGCGCGTTCGAGAAGCTGCAAAAAGCGATGCGGAACGCCGCGTTGGAGCAGCGTCTCACGTCGTAACGGCCTTGCGCCGCCGCCTTCGGCCGCGCGTTGCGCGCTCCCCGCCTCGGGGCTCCCACGTGAAGGTACGCAGCGCCACAAGCGCCCCGCCGAGACCCCACGCGGCCATTGCCGCGAGGTGCGAAAGGACCGCGTATTCGCCGGGGCCGGCGCTCCACTGAAAGCCCGAGCCCGAGAGCGTCGGATTGAAGGCGCCGCCAAAAGCCACCGCGAAGTGCTTTAGCGGAAAGATATCGCCCACCACCGCGACCCACGCCGGCATATCCTCGAAGGGCGCGATGAACACGTTCGAGACGAACGCGAGCGGCAACAGCGTGGCGTTGGTTACCGAGCGCGGACGCCCTCGGCGCTGCAGATCATCGAGGAACCGCCGTCTGCATGAGATCGTTCAAGCCGAAAAAGTGGGAGAGACCGCGGCCGCCGCGCGCGCTGGCGGTGGTCGCGTCCTGCAAGAGCGAGACCCCGCTTGATCCGGCCGGCGCCGCATAGGTGAGGACACCGCTGGCGAGCGCGAGTGTGCCGGCGCCAAGCGCGGCATTCACGTCGGTGATCAACGTGCCGACGGTCGATCCGGAGAGCGCGGTGGCAGCGCCGCCGTTGACGCTCTGGGTATTGGCGGTGAAGTTGATCTCGATCCGGTTGACGATCGTGTTGGTCGCGCTGACCGTCGCCAGTGTGACCGTGCCGGTGAAACCGTCGGCATCTGTGGTCACCAGACCGGTCTGGCGCCCGGTGAGCGAGGCCGGGGGCGGCACTGCGGTGTTCTGGTTGTGTGCGGCATTAAGCCGGTCGATCACGCCGCGTGAGAGGTTACCCAGCTCGTTGGCGAGGTTCACCAGTTCGACGTTGCGCCCGTCCAAGAGGCCGCGCAGTTTGCCCGAACGGAGGGCGCGATCGAGTTCCTGGCCGAACGCCGCGG
The DNA here is from genome assembly GCA_965219135.1 of Alphaproteobacteria bacterium. GTDB lineage: Bacteria > Pseudomonadota > Alphaproteobacteria > VGEJ01 > VGEJ01 > CAYUNL01. The sequence continues at coordinate 865,908 of CBDCMV010000002.1, forward strand.
CCGCGCCGGTCGAGGGATCAACGCGGTTGACGGTGATCGGGTCGAATCGCGTTGCCGACGAGACGACGCCGGACGCCGTATACGCCAGCTTGCGCGCGGCGCTGTCTACGAGGACGATGCCGCCCGAGGTCGACACGTTGAGGAAATTGTTGCTGAGCTCAATGAGCTCGAGGTCCATGAACTCGGAGATCTCGGCCACCGCCTGAGCGCGCTTTTCTTCAAGCGCCGTCGGATCGCCGCCGGTGTTCTTCTCGAGCGCGATCTTGGGATTGAGGTCGACGATGGATCGGAGCCGGCGAGCTGGGCCTCTTGCTCGACGATGCGCCGCGTGTAGCCCTCGGTATTGACATTGGTGATGTTATCGGAGGTGGTCTTGACCGCCGCCTGGCTGGTGTTCAGCCCGCTGACCGCGGTCTTGAGGATCGAATCGATTGAGGTCATGGGCGGGGCCCCTGGCGGCACCGCAGGAGCCGCGCGAGGCGGCAAGTCCTACTGCGGGCCGCCTTCTGGCAGCGCTGCCGCTGGCAAGTGTTGCCTAGCCCCACGACCGCGTGGGCACGCGAAGGAGGCGTGCTGGGGACCGCAAATGCCATACTCGCCGGCTCACTATGCATGGAGAACTGACCCGTGATTCGCCGTTGCTAGGGGCTCTCCTGCAATGAATGGGCCAGCAATGACAGGGCAGCGGCGGGCGCGCCGGCGAGGAGCGCGCGCCCGACAAAATAGATATGAGGCGGCGCGGGAGGGCCGCGCCGGAACTACTGGGTTTCGCTCTTCTCCAGGGCCTCGAGCGCGATCAGGTTCTGGCGCGCGAGATCGTGCCCTTTGCTGGCGGCCGCGCTGAACAAGATCTTTGGCTCGCTCGACGTCTTGGGCGACGCCGAGTCCCTTGGCGTACATGACCCCGAGATTGTATTGCGCCGGACCGAGATCGTACGACGCCGCCATTTCATAGAGCTCGGCGGCGCGCGGGTAGTCTTGGTCCATGCCGGTGCCGTTCTCGCACATGACCGCTAGGTTGTGGAACGCGACCGGATATCCCTGCTCGGCGGATTTGCCGTAGAGCTCGACCGCCTTGAGATAATCGCGGCTCACCCCAGTGCCGGCCTCATAGAGTCCGGCCAGGTTGCACTGTGCCTGCGCGTGGCCCTGATCCGCCGCCTTGGTATACCAGTACGCGGCCTCGGCCTTGTCGGGCTCGTCGCTGAAACGGACGTCATAAATGACGCCAAGGCTATATTCCGATTCAGCGTGCCCGGCTTCGGCGGCGCCGGAGAAGTACGTGAGCGCCTTTTCGAAATCCTGGTCCACGCCGAAGCCGTTGCCGTGCATCAACCCAAGATTGTACGAGGCGTCGGTATCGCCGGCCTCAGCCGCGGCGGTCCACTGTTTCATTGCCTCGGAGTAGTCTTTGCGTGAATGCGCCTCGGCGCCGGCTTCAAATAGGGATGGTTTCTCTGCCTCTGCTACAGCGTTCTCCAACATTGACTCGTCCCCACTCCAGCTGACACGGCGGCGCCGACGGCGGCCCGCAACATCGGGAGTCGACCAAACTATGGTTAAACTTTCGTTAAACGCGACGACGGTCACTAGGGCGCGGCCCCCGCTGGGTTCGCTTCCACCCGGCAAAGCTGGCGCCGTGACGATGAAATATTTGCCCGCCTCCGCGAACCGTGGTGTCCCCGCCGCGCCGGCTATCCGCAGGCTTCCTCGGCTTGGCGCGATGGGCCGCGACTGGCCCGCGGTTTGCAGACCGGATGGGAAACCAATCGCACAGGACTCTCATGGACAGCATCGGCTCGATTATCAATGCCGTCACGAAGCCGCCCACGGACGTACCCGATTTCGGGCGCGACGAGGACGGCTTTGATGCGTTGCTGGCCCGCCTCCATGAAGACCTGGCCGAGCTTCGCGCCGAGGCGGCGGCCCGGGCCGAGGAACGCGCCCGTTCCGCCAGTGACGACCGGGCGCGGGGCCAAGACCGTCGGGAACACGGTCATGAAGTTCGCCAGGCCGCGCACGGTTTGCGCGAACGCGATCTCGACGGCGAAGACCGGGCGCAAATCGCCCGCGCGCTGGGCCGTCCCGGCGAAGACGAGGCGGCGACCCCGAGGGCCGAAGCCGGCGCCGATCGTGAGAGCACCGCGGACCCCCGCCGCACCACCGACGCCACGCGGCTCCCGCCGGCCGAGGGCGACAGTCCCGAGACGACTACCCTCGGCACCACCACCACTGCGAGCTTGGCACCGTCGGTCACCGGGACAGTCACACCTCAGGCCTCGGCCACCGAGACCGCCGCTGGTCCAACACCAGCCGACCCAACGCTACCAGGCTCGGCGCCTGAGACCGCCACCGTCCAACCGCAAACAACCGAACCGGCCGATCCGTTCGCGGCCGCTCCGGCCGTCCCTGTCGTAGCGGGCGACGCAACAAGCGCGAACGCGACCCCGACCGCCGGCTTCCCTGAGGACGTCGCACCGACATCCACCGCAGCCGTGACCGCGCCAGAGGCGCCCCTAGGCGAAACGGCAGCCGACCGCGCCGCCGACCACGACCTGGGCCGCGGCGACCACCGGGCTCGGTGGCGCCGAGGCGGTGATCCCGGCGAGGTGGACCGCTGCCGAAAGCACCATCGGGCCAACCAGCGCGGCCGCTGGAAGGCGCAAACGCCGGGCCGCGAAATACCCGAAAGGCTTCTCCCTTTGCTTCCGGTCACACCAGATGTTGATCGGCCTTCTACGTTCCAGGCACGGTTCTTGGACCGTGCCTGGCGATGTGCGGGAGCTTTTGGCCTTGGGGAAGTAGGTTTCGAGTGCTGTCAGGCAGGCTGGAGGGCCGGTATTCGGCCCCGATTGAGGCGGATCGGAGGGCGGGCGGTGGCTGGCGCCCGGCCTGCCGGGATCAGCCGCGTTGTCCGACGATGTCGCGGTAGTCGGCGGGTCGGAGGCGCGTGCCGATGCCGAGCAGGGTGTCGAAGGCCGTTGCGGTGTGGCGGCGGCGGTTCCAGCGGAACACGAACTCGTCGAGATAGCGGCGCAGATGGGCGCGGCGCAGGCCATGGAAGGTTCCGAGCGCCCAGCGCTTCAGGTTCGAGAACACACGATGGATCCAGATCAGCACGAGATGGGCGGGCGTTGCACCGACGACCTTGGGCTGGTGGTCGTGGTCGGGCAGGCCAGGATAACCGCTCCAGCCATCGGTGATTACCCGCGCGCCCGGCGCCGAGGTCCCGGCAACGAAGGCATGAAGGCTGCGCGCGGAGAAATCCCCGATCGGCGCCAGCCGGATGCGACGTGGCTCGCCCTCGGGCGATAGCTCGACCGCGCCAGCAATGCGCATCTTGCCTTGCCGGCTGCGACCTTGCCCGCCTGTGGTCGGGTCTTTTACGGTGCGGAACGGTAGGGTGGCCTCATCGATCTCGACCAGGTCCTCAAGCAGGCTGCGATCCGGATCAACCATGGCACGGCGCAGCTTGTGCAGCAGGAGCCAGGCACTCTTGTAACTGCCGAGCCCGAGCTGGGCCTGGAGTTGCAGGGCGGAGATACCGTTCGAGTGGCTGGTCACGATGTGAACGGCCATGAACCAGGTCTTCAGGGGCAAGTGGCTGCGGTGCATGATCGTGCCCGCGGTCACCGAAGTCTCCTTCCCGCAGGCCGCACATTCCCAGCTCGCCCGGCGACGCTTCAGTTCCCAGCCCCTGTCATGGCCGCAGGCGGGGCAGACGAAGCCGTCGGGCCAGCGCTTGGCTGCAAGATGCCGGGCGCAGGAGGCTTCATCGGGAAAGCGCGCCTCGAAGGCGGCGCGGGACATCGGGCGGTCGTATTTCCAGCGGCTGGGCATGACAGAACATTAAGCGAACATTCCGCCGATGGCAACCGCAAACCCAACATGTCGTCAAACCGGGTTCAGAGGGATAAGCCTTATACCCGATTACGGCGCACCCCACGAGGACGGCGGCGTCCGCCATCCCCAGTGCGGCCGCGGCGGTGCTTGCGGCCAGTGCCGGGACCTCGAGGCCCTCGACGAAACGGAAATAGAGCGGGATCGTCAGCACCAACAGGAGGATGCGGACGCTGTGTACGAGCGAGATCGTACGGGCGTCGCCGCCCGTCGCCTCGCCGACCACCGCCATCTCGCTCAAACCGCCCGGCATGGCCGAGAAGTACGCGGTGATGGGGTCGAACTTCGCCAGCCTTCGGAAGTAGAACAGGCCGAGCGCAGCGACCAGCGAGAGGTACACGATCAGGACCAGGGGGCCGAACACCCAGCGTCCGAGGTCGGCGAATACTTGCGGCGTGAAAGCGCTACCCAGCATGGTCCCGAGGACCGCGACCATCACTGTACGCAGGACCGCCGGTACGCGGACCCGGGCGCCGCCGAGCGCCGCCGCCGTCGTCGCGCCGAGCGCGCCCAGCATCCAGGCAAGCGGTATACCGGCGAACGTCGCGAGCGCGCCACCCGCCGCGGCCAGTCCCAGGCCGAGCACGACGGCGCGATCGAGGATGGGTGGCCGCGGCGGTGCGGTCGGGCCTCGCGCGGCGATCATGGGGCCCGCGGCCGGCAGTGTTGAATCACGAGGCGAACTGTTCGCGGACGATTCGCTCCTCGAAATTGTGCTCGGGATCGAACAGCAACTGGAAGCGGTGCTCACGGTCCTCGCGAACATCCACCCGGGCGACGTTGCGCACCTCGGTGTGGTCGGCGACCGCGCTGACCGGTCGCTTGGCGCCACCCAGCACATCGAAACGCAACCGAGAATCGCGCGGCACCAGTGCCCCGCGCCAGCGCCGGGGGCGGAAGGCGCTGATCGGCGTAAGCGCCAGGACATCGGCCCCCACCGGCAAGATCGGGCCATGCGCCGAGAGGTTGTAGGCGGTGCTGCCCGCCGGCGTCGCCACGAGCACTCCGTCACACACCAGCTCGGGCACCCGAACCACGCCGTCGATCGAGATGCGCACCTTGGCCGCCTGCCGGGTCTGGCGCAAAAGCGAGACCTCGTTGAGCGCCAGAGCCACGCTGACCGCGCCGGAGACCCGCGTGGTTTTCATACGCAACGGGCGAAGCATCACGCGCTCGGCGCTGGCCAGCCGCTTGAGTAGCCCGGTTGCGCGGTAGGCGTTCATCAAGAACCCGACCGTGCCCCGATTCATCCCATAGACCGGAAGATCGCGGCCGGCGTAACGATGTAGGGTTTGCAGGATGAACCCGTCGCCGCCCAGGGCGACGATGACCTCCGCTCGGGCCGGGGCAACCGACCCGTAGCGTCCACGGAGCCGGTCCAACGCCTTCTGTGCGGCGGGTGCGTTCGAGGCCACGAGGGCGATTTTGGTTGGAGGCATTGTCGGGGCCCGGAGCGGACGGGCCCGCAGTATAGCGGAGCGGTCGAGGGGGACCAGCTAGACGTAGGCGGCGTGGCAGCCCATGCTTGCGCCATGACCGTGTTCATCGCCCTGCTGCGCGGCGTCAACGTCGGTGGACGCACTAAGGTCGCGATGGCCGATCTCCGCGCCATGCTCGGCGACCTGGCTGGGTTTCACCGATGCAAGATCGCTCTTGAACAGCGGAAATCTCGTCTTCCAGAGCGATGGAGCCGGAGGCCGCGCACTCAAGGACGTCCTCGAACGGGCGGCAGCCGACCGCCTCGATGTGCATACCGACTTCATGGTCCGCAGCGCCGCGCAATGGACCGAACTGATATCCGCGAATCCGTTCCTCGAGGAAGCCGCCCGCGATCCCGGTCACCTCCTCGCCATGGCGCTGAAGTCGGCGCCCGCCGCAGGCGCAGAAGAGGCGCTTGCCGCAGCGATCCAAGGCAACGAGGTGGCGCGGGTGGCCGCTGCCAACGCGTACATCACCTACCCCGACGGGGTGGGCCGTTCCAAGCTGACCCTCGCGCGCATCGAAGCCGCGCTTGGCGTGCGCGGCACCGCCCGCAACTGGAACACGGTCCGCAAGCTTGCCGACCTCTCCGGAGGCGCGCGCGACCTGGTTTGAACCGCGGCCTCAGCCGCCGGTTAGGCTCATGTGGCGGGTGAGCGCGGGGCCGTCGTGGTGGCGGTCGATGAAGAAGTCGTGGCCCTTGGGCTTGCGCGAGATCGCCTCGTCGATGGCGCGCTCGAGCGCGGCGTCGGATTCGCTTTGCCGCAGCGGGGTCCTGAGGTCGGCGTCGTCGTCCTGACCCAGGCACATGTACAGGGTCCCGGTGCAGGTCAGACGCACGCGGTTGCACGATTCGCAGAAGTTGTGGCTCAAGGGCGTGATGAAACCCAGGCGCCGTCCGGTCTCGCGCACCGTGACGTAGCGCGCTGGACCGCCGGTGCTGAGATCCGAATCCTCGAGCGTCCAGCGCCCGGCGAGCTCTGCGCGCACCATCGAGAGCGGCAGATAATGATCGGCGCGGCTTTGGTCGATCTCGCCCAACGGCATGGTCTCGATCAGCGTGAGATCGAAGCCCCGCTCGCCGCACCAGCCCAAGAGGCGGTCAATCTCGTCGTCGTTGACGCCGCGCATCGCGACCGTGTTGATCTTGATCTGCAGGCCCGCCGCGCCGGCGGCGCGGATGCCGTCCATGACCTTGTCGAAGCGGCCCCAACGGGTAATCTCGGCGAACTTACCTGCATCGAGGGTGTCGAGCGAAACGTTGATGCGGCGCACGCCTGCTTCCACCAAATCGTCGGCGAACCGGGCGAGCTGCGAGCCGTTGGTGGTGAGCGTGAGCTCGTCGAGCGCGCCAGTCTCAAGGTGGCGGCCGAGACCCTTCATGAGTTCGATGACCCCACGCCGCACCAACGGTTCGCCACCGGTGATCCGCAGTTTGCGAACGCCCTTGCGGACGAACGCCGAGCACAGGCGGGCGAGTTCCTCCAACGTTAACAGGTCCGCCTTGGGCAGAAACGACATGTGCTCGGACATGCAGTAGACGCAGCGGAAATCGCACCGGTCGGTGACCGAGACGCGGAGGTAGCTGATGTGGCGTCCGAAGGGATCGATCATGGCATTATATCCGGTTGAATATAGCACGTTGCGGCCGGCTCGCCAGTGCCAGGGTTTGCCCCGGGCGCGGCGAGGGCGCATATTCGACGCATGCGCAAGCCAAAAGAGTTCGCGGTTCGGCCCGATCCCAGCGATCCGCGGCTGGTGCAGCGGATTTCAGGCAGCGATCACGACGGCGCCGCGATCGAGACCTCGGTGCCGGTCGAACGGCCCCTGACGCTTTTTCTCAATCGCCAAGAGGTCGTCACCATGATGACCATCGGCGACTACCCCGAGTGCCTGGCGGTGGGGTACCTCGCGAACCAGAACATGCTGCGGCCCAACGATGAGATCACCGCCATCGATTACGACGACGACGTCGAGACGGTGGTGGTGCGTACCAAGCGCCGCACCGATTACGAGGCCAAGCTACGCAAGAAGACGCTGACCTCGGGCTGCGCGCAGGGCACCATGTTCGGCGACGTAATGGAACGTTTTGAGGCGGCGCGGTTCGCCGAAGGCGCCGTTGTGCGTACCTCGTGGATCTACGCACTTTCGCGCAAGATCAACGCCCAGCCCTCGATCTACCTTGAGGCCGGGGCGATCCATGGCTGCGTCCTGTGCGAGGCCGACTCGCCTTTGCTCTATATGGAGGACGTGGGCCGCCACAACGCGGTCGACAAGATCGCCGGCTACATGTGGCTCCACGGGATTCCGCCGGCGCGCAAGATCTTCTACACCACCGGACGGCTGACCAGCGAGATGGTCATCAAGTGCGTCTCCATGGGCATCCCGATCCTGATCTCGCGCTCGGGCTTTACCGCCTGGGGGGTCGAGCTTGCGCGAGAGGCCAATCTGACGCTGATCGGCCGCGCCCGGGGCAAGCGATTCATTGCCGCCTCGGGGGCCGAGCGCATCCTTTACGACGGTGATCCCTCGGCGGTGGCCGAGGAGAGCCGCGCCGTCCAACGCAAGGCGAGCCTGGCGGAGGATGCCGTCTGAGATCGTGCAAGGCGTCGCCGGTCTGCTCCTGGCGGGCGGTCGGTCCCGCCGCATGGGCGGCGGCGACAAGTGCCTGCTTGACCTCGGTGGCGAAAGCCTGCTGGCGCGTGCCATCGCCCGCGCCCGGCCCCAGGTCGAGACGCTGGTACTGAGCGCCAACGGCGATCCCGACCGTTTCGGGTCCCACGGCTTGCCGGTGGCGCTCGACGTGATCGAGGGCCATGCCGGGCCCTTGGCGGGAATACTCACCGGCATGGAGTGGGCGCGGGCGAACGCGCCGCACTGCCCGTGGATCGCCAGCTTCGCCAGCGACGCGCCGTTCTTCCCCACCGATCTGGTGGCACGCCTACGGGCGGCAGTCGAGGACGGCGGCGCGGAGCTCGCCTGCGCGGCGTCGGGCGACCGTGCCCATCCGGTGTTCGGGCTGTGGCCGGTGGGTCTCGCCGAAGCGCTGCGCGCCGCGATTGTCGCCGAGGAGATTCGCAAGATCGATCGCTGGACGGCACGGTTCGCGTTGGCCCAGGTCGCCTTCGCCGCTACTCCGCTCGATCCCTTCTTCAACGTCAATGCGCCCGCCGATCTCGCCGAGGCCGAGCGCCTGACGGCCTGAGCGCGATGGTCAAGCACGCCCCCGCCGCCGGACCGCAGCTTCGCGTGCTACTGGGCTCGGCGGTGGCCATTGGGGCCGGGCAAGGCGGCGCTCCTCGAAGGGATCGCCGCGCACGGCTCGATCTCGGGCGCGGCGCGGGCGATGGGCATGTCCTACCGCCGCGCCTGGGTGTTGGTCGATGCCATGAACCGCGCCTTCCGCAAACCGCTGGTCACCACCGCAACCGGCGGCCGCCGCGGCGGCGGCGCGGTCGTGACCAAGACCGGACTCGCGGCCCTGAGCCGCTACCGCGCGATGGAGGCGAAGGCGCACCGCAGCGTCGTCCCCGACATGCGCAAAATGCGCGCCCTGATGCGCGCCACACCTCGAAAGGGGCGCGCCGCCATCGATTGAATTCAGGGGCGATTCAGAGTACATAGGAAGGGTCGATATCGACCCCTATCGATGACCAGTAGGGAGGGCAGGTAGCTGTATGAAGCCACCGGACAGCCGATTGGCCCCCTTGCGCGAGGGGGCACGGTGACGGCGGCGCGTTGAACCCGCCAAGCCGCAGAAAAACCCAGCGCTATACGTGGGCCGCGCTTCACCGCCCGCCGCGAAAAATCCCTGCTTCGTCGCGGGAGACGGCATGAACTGCCACACAGAACCCCGCCCGCATCCGCGGCGGGGTTCGCCCTTCGCGAGCGCCTTCTTGGGACGTGGAGAGCGTGGGTCCCGAAGCGGTTGCAGGCAGCGCTCCCGGAAGCGATCCGCGCCTTCCGAAGACCGCTTGCGGCACTGAGATCGGCGCTAGGGCGGCGGCGGCGTCACGGTCACCAAAGCCGGCCTCGCGGCACTCTGCCGCTACTGCGCGGTGAAAAGCCAAGGCGTGCCAGAGCGCCACAGTCGACATGCGCCATGCGCGCCTTTGTCCGTACGTCGGCAACAGGCCGACGATCCCACCAAGTAACGATTGCGCCGGTGCGCTGGGCAGGCACCGCCACCGCCAGATGGGGATCGTAACGATCCAGACCCGGAATCGAGTCTCGGCTGCCCACTGGGCGTTGTAGATGTTCCTACTGCAATCCTCCTCAACGTTCGAGGAAAGGCAGGTGGTCAGCTGGTCCACAAGGACGATCATGGTCAGTCCTGGCTGGAAATCACGCTCAAAAAGGGCAACGACCTCGATCTTTACGTTGTGGATGGTCATCTACATATCGCTCGACCCCTGCACAGGAGGTAAGCAATTCGGATGACGGAAGACGGGATGACCAGCGCAATCCTCCTCAACGTTCGAGGAAAGGCAGGTGGTCAGCTGGTCCACAAGGACGATCATGGTCAGTCCTGGCTGGAAATCACGCTCAAAAAGGGCAACGACCTCGATCTTTACGTTGTGGATGGTCATCTACATATCGCTCGACCCCTGCACAGGAGGTAAGCAATTCGGATGACCGCTGCAACCTCAGCCCAAAGCTGGACCGAGAGGAACATATCCACAGGGTGCCCGAGTGCGGGCTCATGGTGTGCGGCCAAACCGATTGAGTATTAAGGAGATCGTGATGTCAGTAACACTTACAGATGATTTACGCGACACGCTCTTTGGGCGTGCCGCCGGTCGCTACGAGTGCACAATGTCCCGGTGCTCACATCACCGTGGCCGGTGTACGGCTATGCCGCGGGGTCCGTGGCATGCGCACCGCATTCGTGCCAGCGGCCCATACGTGATGAGCAATCTGGTGGCAATGTGTCAAACATGCCACCGCAACACTCCGAGCTATGGCCGGGGATAACCAACGGCCCTTGGTCGCCCCGCGTTGTGACGCGTTAAGCCCAAGGTAGGGCGAGCTGAAGAAGTGGCCCTACTCGGCGGCTTCCGCGGCGCCGGCCTTTTCGACCTTGGCGGCGCAGTATTTGAACTCGGGGATCTTGCCGAAGGGGTCGAGCGCGGGGTTGGTCAAGAGGTTGGCGGCGGCCTCGACGAAGGCGAAGGGGATGAACACCGTGCCGGGGCTGACATCGGCGTCGGCACGGGCCGCGATCTCGATCTCGCCGCGCCGGGTGCTCACCCGGACATGCTCGCCCGGCGCGACCCCCAGGCCGCGTAAGTCCGCCGGCGCCAGCGAGGCCACCGCCTCGGGCTCGAGGGTGTCGAGGACGCTGGCGCGCCGTGTGATCGCGCCGGTGTGCCAGTGCTCCAACAACCGCCCGGTGGTGAGGATCATTGGATAGTCCGCATCGACCGGCTCGTCGGGCGGGATGATGCCGGCGGGCACGAACTTGCCGCGGCCCGAGGGGGTCGGATAGCCCTCGCCGAAGATGATGTCTTCGCCCGATGTGTCCTCGGCCTCGCAGGGGTAGGTCACCGCGCTCTCCCGATCCAGGCGCTCCCAGCTGATGCCCTTGATCGAATCCATGCAACCGCGCATCTCCTCGTAGATCTCGCGGGGATGGGCGTAGTTCCACTCCAGCCCGATGCGCCGCGCGAGCGCCTGGACGATCCACCAGTCCTGGCGGCACTCGCCGGGCAAGGGCAGCGCCGCGCGGCCCATCTGCACCTGGCGGTTGGTGTTGGTCACCGTGCCGTCCTTCTCGGGCCACGCCGAGGCCGGCAGAACCACGTCGGCGAACGCGGCGGTCTCGGTCATGAAGATGTCCTGCACCACAAGGTGCTCGAGCTTGGCGAGCGCGGCGCGCGTGTGGCTCACGTCGGGATCGGACATCGCCGGGTTCTCGCCCATGATGTAGAGCCCGCGGATAACCTCGGCGTGGATGGCCTCGGTGATCTCGACGACGGTCAGCCCCTTCTTGGGGTCGAGTTCGGCGTCCCACAGACGTTCGAACTTCTCACGCGTGGGCGAGTCCTCGACCGATTGGTAGTCGGGGAAGAACATCGGGATGAGGCCGGCGTCGGAGGCGCCCTGAACGTTGTTCTGGCCGCGTAGGGGGTGGAGTCCGGTGCCGGGGCGGCCGACCTGGCCGCACATCAGCGCCAGCGAGATCAGCGAGCGCGCGTTGTCGGTGCCGTGGACGTGCTGCGAGATGCCCATGCCCCAGAAGATCATCGCCGAATCAGCCTGTCCGAACAGGCGCGCCACGGTGCGGATCGTTTCGGCGTCGATCCCGCAAACCGGCGCCATAGCCTCGGGCGTGAACGCCTTGAGGTGCTCGGCCAGCCCTTCGAAGCCTTCGGTGTAGCCGGCGATGTAATTGTGATCCAGCAGGTCTTCGGCCACGATCACGTGCATCATGGCGTTGAGGAGCGCCACGTCGGCGCCGGCCTTGAAGCGCAGCATGTGGGTGGCGTGGCGGGCCAGCGCTTGGCCGCGGGGGTCCATGACGATCAGCTTGGCCCCGTTCTTGACCGCATTCTTGAAAAAGGTGGCGGCGACGGGATGGTTGCCGGTCGGGTTGGCGCCGGCGACGACGATCACATCGGCGTTGGCGGCCTCGGTGAAGGGCGCGGTCACGGCGCCCGAGCCGATGGTCTCCAATAGCGCCGCCACCGACGAGGCGTGACAGAGCCGGGTGCAGTGATCGACGTTATTGGTGCCGAGGCCGGCGCGCACCAGCTTCTGCACCAGATAGGCCTCTTCGTTGGAACCCTTGGCCGAACCGAAGCCGGCCAGTCCCTTGCCACCGTGCTTCTCGCGAATGCCGACGAGGCCGGCGGCGGCGAGGTCTAGCGCCTCGTCCCAGCTTGCCTCGCGGAAGTGGCTCGAGGGATCGTGCGGGTCGATGTCGAAGGCCGCCGACTTGGGCACGCTTTCGCGGCGCACCAGCGGCGTCATCAGGCGGCCGCGGTGGGTCACGTAATCGAAGCCATAGCGTCCCTTGACGCACAGCCGGCCCTGGTTGGCCGGCCCCGGGCGTCCGCTGACGTGGAGGATCGCGTCATCGGCGATGTGGTAGGTGATCTGGCAGCCGACCCCGCAATAGGGGCAAACGCTGTCGACCGCGCGCTCGGGCACGACCTTGCCGACCTCGCCCGCGGGCATCAGCGCCCCGGTGGGACAGGCCTGGACGCACTCGCCGCAGGCGACGCAGGTGCTCGCCCCCATGGGATCGCCGAAGTCGAAGACGATCTTGGCCGCATGGCCGCGGCCGGCCATGCCGATGACGTCGTTGACCTGGACCTCGCGGCAGGCGCGGACGCACAGGTTGCAGTGGATGCAGGCGTCGAGATTGACCGCCATCGCCGGGTGGCTGGGGTCGGGCTCTGGGGTGCGCCGCGGCGCGAAGCGGCTGGTGTCCTGCTCCAGCGCCTCGGCCCAGTGCCACAGGCGCGAGCGGGGATCGTGCGCCGCCGCGCGGGGTGGCTGGTCGGCCACCAGCAGCTCCATCACCATCGCCCGCGCGGCGGTGGCACGATCCCCGCCGGTCGCCACCTTCATGCCCGGCGCCGGCTCGCGTATGCACGAGGCGGCCAGCACGCGTTCGCCTTCGATCTCGACCATGCACGCGCGGCAGTTGCCGTCGGCGCGATAGCCCGGGGCGGTCGACCAGCAGAGGTGGGGAATCGTCGTGCCTTGGCGCTCGGCGACCTGCCAGATGGTTTCGCCCGGCGCCGCCGTCACCTCGACGCCGTCGAGCGTAAAGGCGATCGGACCGCTCACGTCACCTCCTCGGGGAAGTGTTCGAGCGCGTGGCGCAGCGGATTGGGGGCCGCCTGCCCGAGCCCGCAGATCGAGGCATCGGTCATGCAGTGGCCGAGTTCTTCGAGCAGGCCGGCGTCCCACGTGGGTGCCGCCATCAACCCCACCGCCTTTTCGGTGCCGAGCCGGCAGGGCGTGCACTGGCCGCAGCTTTCGTCCTCGAAGAAGCGCATCAGGTTGAGCGCGCTGCGGCCGATGTCGTCGCGATCCGACAGGACGACGACCGCGGCCGAGCCGATGAAGCCGCCATGCGCCTCGAGGGTGCCGAAATCGAGCGGCACGTCTCCCAGCGAAGCGGGCAGGATACCGCCCGAGGCGCCGCCCGGAAGATAGGCCTTGAAGGTGTGGCCCTCTGCCATGCCGCCGCAGTGCTCTTCGATCAACTCGCGGACCGTGATGCCGGCGGGCGCGAGCTTGACGCCGGGCTCCTTGACCCGGCCCGAAACCGAGAATGAGCGCGGTCCCTTGTGTCCCTCACGGCCCTGAGCGGCGAACCATTCGGGACCGCGTTCGACGATGTCGCGCACCCAGTACAGCGTTTCGACGTTGTTGATCAGGGTCGGCCGACCGAACAGCCCGACCTGCGAGGGGAACGGCGGCTTGTGCCGGGGGAGACCGCGCTTGCCCTCAATCGATTCGAGCATCGCCGATTCCTCGCCGCAGATGTAGGCGCCGGCGCCGCGGCGGAGGTGGAGCTCGGTGCCCTTACACAACCCTGCGGCCCGAATCCGCGCGATCTCGGTCGTGAGCATCTCGCGTATCGCCGGGTACTCGTCGCGCAAATAGAGGTACACGGCCTCGGCCTCGACGGCCCAGGCGCCGATCAGCATGCCCTCGAGAAAGCGATGCGGGTCGCGCTCGAGATAGTAGCGGTCCTTGAAGGTGCCGGGCTCACCCTCATCGGCATTGACCGCCATGAGCCTCGGCGTGGGCTCGGCGCGCACGAACGACCATTTCCGTCCCGCCGGAAAGCCGGCGCCGCCAAGCCCCCGTAGACCGCTTGCCTCGAGCGCCGCAACGATTTCCTCGGGATCGCGCGCGCCGCCGAGACACGCCTTGAGCAGCGCGTAGCCGCCGTCAGCGGCATATTCCTCATATCCCGCATAGGGCGCGATCGGCTCATGGATCGCGCCGCCGCGAATCGCGGCCCGCGCCTCCTCGGCGTTGCATCGGCTGATATGGTTGTGTCCGACGCACACCACCGGCGCGCCGTCGCAGCGACCCATGCACGGGCCGCGGACGACCCGTACCTCGGTCCCCCCGTCTCGCTCGAGCTCTGCCAACAGCGACCGCGCGCCCGCCATCTCGCAGGGCAGGCTGTCGCAGACCCGGACCGTGAGCGGCGGCGGGGGCGCCTCGCCCTCGGGTACGACATCCCAGTGAGCGTAAAACGTGGCGACCTCGTAAACCTCGGCCAACGCCAGTCGCAGATGTTGGGCCAGCGCGGCCAGGTGCCCCGCCGAGATGAAGTTGTAATGATCCTGGACCCGATGCAGGTACTCGATCAGATACTCGCGGCGCCGCGGCGCATCGCCCAGCAGCGCCTCGATCTCGGACAGCGCCGCGGGCTCGACCTGGCGGCCCTTGGGATGGCCGCGCGCCTTGCCGCGGCCGGCGCCGGGAGCGCGCATCGTCTGGGGTTTGGCTCCGGCACTGGGCATCGCGGGTTCCTTCGGGATGGCGAATCTGTCAGAAGCGGTAAATGTTGTAAAACCGTTTTCGCGGTTGCCGCGCGTGCTACCCGCCCGGCCGGGCCCCGCCCTCGACGAGTTCCAGGTCGACGCGCCCGACATTTATGAGCTGCTTGCCGCCGTGCGCGAAATTAACGGTCACGCGGTCGCCGACCGCGGACTGCACCTGGCCGATGCCCCATTCGGGCTGGGTCGGGTGGCGGACTAGCGTGCCGGGGACAAACGGGCTGGCGGTCATGGGTTTGCACGGATGTGGACGCCTGTGGTGCTATGCTCGGTGATGTAGCGCAGGCCCGGGGCTGGGGCAAGCCGGGCGGCGCCAGGGATGGGGAGATGACCATATGGAGGAGGTCCGGCTGGCGGCGCTCTGTGCTCGCGACTGTGCCACGATCTGATCGGTCCGATCGGCGCGGTGAGCAATGGCGTCGAGCTCCTGTACGAAGAAACCGACCCCGAGATGCGGCGCCAGGCCCTCGACCTTATGGCGATGAGCGCCGGCGAAGCGGCGCATCGAATCGAGTACTACCGGGTCGCCTTCGGGGCTGCGTCGGGGCTGGGCGGCGACATCGAGGTGAACGAGTTGCGACGCATCACCGGTGCGATGTTCGAACACGGCCGCGTGCGGCTCGACTGGCCCGAGCACCCGGATGCTTCTAAGCCCATCGCCATCGAAGTCGGTAAACTCGCGCTCAACCTGGTCTTGATCGCGGCCGCCGCGCTGCCTCGCGGCGGTACCGTGACGGTGGCCTTTGACGAGGCGGAGGAATCGATGGCACTCGCGGTTTCCGCGGCCGGCGAGCGGGCCGCGATGGAGGCGGAAATCGTCGCCGCGCTTGATGTGGGCTCGGCCGGTGCGATGGTCGAGCCGCGCACTGCCCAGCCCTATCTTGCGGCCCGGTTGGCGCAGCGGCTGGGCGCGACCATCGAGGTTTCAGAGGCCGCCGACCGGATCGGTTTGAGCACCGCTATCGCCCCTGTGCCACCCCCGGACTAGGGCGTAATTCACCGACTTCATCGTATTTTTACGCCGCTCGTTCCCTGTTTCTTAGGCTCTATCCGTGATTGTCGCGGCTCACGACGGCGCGCGGCTCGCCCTCCCGCCGTGCGTCCAACCCGACCCCGGCCGGAGTAATCACGGACCGCCATGGATGACCTCCTAAACGAATTTCTCACCGAGACCAACGAAAGCATCGCGGTCTTGGATGTCGAGCTAGTGGAGCTGGAGCGGAACCCCGACAGCCCCGAGCTTTTGGCGAACATCTTCCGCCTCGTGCACACCATCAAGGGAACGTGCGGATTTCTTAGCTTGCCACGGCTCGAGAAGGTGGCGCACGCCGGGGAGAACGTCCTGGGCAAGGTGCGTGATGGCGAGCTGAAGGCGGATCAAGAGACGGTATCCTTGATCCTGGAATCGCTCGATCGCATCAAGGAGCTGGTGGGGATACTCAAGACCACCGAGGCCGAGCCCGAAGGCGATGATTCCGATCTCGTGGACCGGCTGAACGCGATGGCCGAAAGCGACGCTCCGCCCGCTGCCTCAGGTGGCACGGTCGATGAGGCCGCGGCGAGCGCATTCGACTTCGCATCGGCTGGGACCGTTGCCGCCGGCGCTTTGGCGCCGGACACCCCGGGAGCCCTCGATCCCGAGCCCACGCCCGAGGCCGAAGCGCAGGAGCCAGCGGCCCCGGACAGTCCACCGTTCGACGAGGCCGATGCGCCGCACGAAAAGGCCGAGGCCGAATCCCTGACACCGAAGGGAAACGGCACCGCGGCCACCCTTGAGATCGGTGCTGGAGTGGAGGCATCCGACGAGACCGCCGCCCCTCCGGTGGAGGCCAAGCCCGACGCCGCTCCGGCCGCAGATTCCGCGATCGCACGTCAAACCATTCGAGTCCAGGTGGACGTACTCGAAGACCTGATGAACATGGTCAGCGAACTCGTGCTAAACCGGTGGCCCCGATGCTGCGCGACATCAATACCTATTCGGGTAACACGATCCTGGGCGACGGCAGCGTCATCATGATCCTGGATCCCAACGGCATCGCGGCTAGCGTCGGCGAGCGGGCCCTGGCGGCAAAGGCCGGCGACGACGAGGAGGCGGCCGAATCATCCGATGAGACGCGCAAGACCGCGCTCCTCGTGTTCCGGGCCGGGGGCGATGTCCCGCGGGCGGTCCCGCTTTCACTGGTGGCCCGGCTCGAAGAGATCGATGTGGCGCAGGTGGAGCAATCCAACGGACTCCACATGGTGCAATACCGCGGCAAGCTGATGCCGCTGATCCCCGTCGATCCCTCGTTCGAAATGAAGGCCGAAGGGCGGCAGCCCATCCTCGTTTTCGCCGATCGCGACCACACGATGGGACTGCTGGTGGACGAGATCGTCGACATCGTCGAGGACGTGCTGGATATCGAAATCGCCGCCGCCCAAGACGGCGTCATGGGAAGCGCGATCATTGATGGAAAGGCGACCGAGGTTCTCGATACCGGCTCCTACCTGACCAAGGCCTTCGCCAATTGGTTCGCGGCCGACGACGCGACCAGCGGCGCCAACGGCGCGCGGCGGGTGCTGTTGGTCGATGACAGCTCGTTCTTCCGCGATCTGATGCGGCCGCTGCTGGCGACGGCGGGGTACCAGGTAACCACCGCCGGTGATGCCGACGCCGCGCTCAAGATGCGCGAGGCCGGCGAAGACTTCGACGTCATCGTTAGCGATATCGAGATGCCGGGGATGGACGGCCTCGAGTTCATCCAGGCCGTGCGCGGGGATTCGCGGTGGAAGGACACGCCGATGGTCGCGCTCAGCTCGCACTCCTCGCCGACGGACATGGACCGCGGCCGCGACGCCGGTTTCATCGACTATGTCGCAAAGATGGACCGCCAGACGCTCCTGCATAGCCTTTCGCAAAGCCTCCACGTTCCATGTATTGGCCCATGTATTGGCGGTCGCGCTCTTGAGGAATGCGAACGTAAGGGTCCGCGTGCCGCCCTGCGAGTCGACGATCGAAACCGACCGCGCGAAATCGAGCGTGAAGTTCACGACGCCCGTTGCCGAGGGGGCCATGTTCGTGGTCGCGACACCCGAAGCGAACGTGCCGATACTCGCGTTGACGGTTTGCGTCGATTGCAGGTTGGCCTGCAGGGAAACGCTGGTGGACGCCGCGACGGCATCGCTCAGGTTCTTGACGTTGACCGTCTTCGTCGTCAGCAAGCTGGCCCGATCGCTGGGGATGGCGCCGGTGATCTTGTTGGTGACCTCGTAGCCGCGTAGGAAGAAGCCGGCGGCGTTTTTCAGGTCTCCATTCTTGTCCGGCACGAACGTCCCGTCGCGGGTGTAAAAGAAAGTGCCATCCGCGGTTGACGGGTTGGTGATCGAAGAGACGACGAAAAAGCCGTCGCCATTGATGCCGAGATCGAACGGCGAGTTCGAGGACTGCAAGAGGCCTTGGGTGTCCACGAGCTGGCGGATCGCCGGCTGCACGCCGCCGGGCGAGAACGCGGTCGCGGTGCGCTGGCAGGTGACCAGGCTCGAGAACTCGCTGGTCGTGCGCTTGAAAGCGGTCGTGGTCACGTTGGTGATGTTGTCGGCGATGATCCCCATCGCCTGGCTCTGGGCGGACAGACCGCTCACGCCCGAATACAACGCGCCAAATTGACTCATCGTCGTGCTCCTTCTGTTTGACCCGGCAGTTGCCGGCTTGTCGATGCCGTTGCATATGCCTGTGGAGACGGCCCAATACCGTCGAGGCTGCCAAATAGAGGGCGAACGCCATCGAGAGGATGAGACGGGTGTGGACCGGTGGCTGCGATTACCGGACCAAAACCGGTCCGGTTTACTCGGCGGCTACGATGGTTGGTACTTCCGAAGCGCGCGAATTTTAGTTGAAATCTCAAGCACTATATTCCGCGGGATCGGTCGAAACCGTTCGATCCGGTTCCCGTTTCGTCGGCTCACCGGGCAGTTCGGGCGCAATTCGCGAGACGTCCGGGCGGATTGCCTCTACCTCGTTCTCGCGTCCGGCGGCGATCATGTCGTGCGCGACGGCCTGGGCGGTGAAGAGACATGACCGGAGCATGTGAATTTCGAGATCGGTCTGCGGCCATCCCCGGTGGTCGAGCGCCTCCATGGCGAGTTCGACGAGGAGTTGGTTTGCCGTCACATCGCGCTTCGTTGCAGCGGTTTCGATACGATGCCATTGCTCGGACGTGATCCGAATATTCTTTTGCAGTGTCTTTGCCATGTGTTTTTCCACCCTTTTGGCGCGGTCTCGAACGAAATTCGGTCAGGTAATCCGCCGGGGGGTTGCCGGCGCCGCGGCCGGCGAATACCCCGAAAGGCTTCTCCCTTTGCTTCCGGTCACACCAGATGTTGATCGGCCTTCTACGTTCCAGGCACGGTTCTTGGATCGTGCCTGGCGATGTGCGGGAGCTTTTGGCCTTGGGGAAGTAGGTTTCGAGTGCTGTCAGGCAGGCTGGAGGGCCGGTATTCGGCCCCGATTGAGGCGGATCGGAGGGCGGGCGGTGGCTGGCGCCCGGCCTGCCGGGATCAGCCGCGTTGTCCGACGATGTCGCGGTAGTCGGCGGGTCGGAGGCGCGTGCCGATGCCGAGCAGGGTGTCGAAGGCCGTTGCGGTGTGGCGGCGGCGGTTCCAGCGGAACACGAACTCGTCGAGATAGCGGCGCAGATGGGCGCGGCGCAGGCCATGGAAGGTTCCGAGCGCCCAGCGCTTCAGGTTCGAGAACACACGATGGATCCAGATCAGCACGAGATGGGCGGGCGTTGCACCGACGACCTTGGGCTGGTGGTCGTGGTCGGGCAGGCCAGGATAACCGCTCCAGCCATCGGTGATTACCCGCGCGCCCGGCGCCGAGGTCCCGGCAACGAAGGCATGAAGGCTGCGCGCGGAGAAATCCCCGATCGGCGCCAGCCGGATGCGACGTGGCTCGCCCTCGGGCGATAGCTCGACCGCGCCAGCAATGCGCATCTTGCCTTGCCGGCTGCGACCTTGCCCGCCTGTGGTCGGGTCTTTTACGGTGCGGAACGGTAGGGTGGCCTCATCGATCTCGACCAGGTCCTCAAGCAGGCTGCGATCCGGATCAACCATGGCACGGCGCAGCTTGTGCAGCAGGAGCCAGGCACTCTTGTAACTGCCGAGCCCGAGCTGGGCCTGGAGTTGCAGGGCGGAGATACCGTTCGAGTGGCTGGTCACGATGTGAACGGCCATGAACCAGGTCTTCAGGGGCAAGTGGCTGCGGTGCATGATCGTGCCCGCGGTCACCGAAGTCTCCTTCCCGCAGGCCGCACATTCCCAGCTCGCCCGGCGACGCTTCAGTTCCCAGCCCCTGTCATGGCCGCAGGCGGGGCAGACGAAGCCGTCGGGCCAGCGCTTGGCTGCAAGATGCCGGGCGCAGGAGGCTTCATCGGGAAAGCGCGCCTCGAAGGCGGCGCGGGACATCGGGCGGTCGTATTTCCAGCGGCTGGGCATGACAGAACATTAAGCGAACATTCCGCCGATGGCAACCGCAAACCCAACATGTCGTCAAACCGGGTTCAGAGGGATAAGCCTTTACCCCGATTATGGACCGCAGAAGCGCCTGAGTGAGGCTTGTCATCAAGCTACCAGATTAGTAGCTGTCAACAAGGTGCGCAGATCTGCGCGCCACCAATTTGGTAGCTCTGTGGAAAACAGGCTATATCCCACCCCTACCGGAAGGCGGTGCAGTTTCCATGTGTGACGCCCAGTCCATTGATGCCATTATATGAAATAGACCCGATGTACGGCCGGTATGGGCCGTACACCAAATTGGTGGTACTTTCCCGGCACGACACAGCTACGATTCGTCAGCGATTTATCGTAGGTGGAGGTATGCTCTGCGCACGCCTGAGCAGACATGACACATAGCCGCATCCTGATGCGTCAGGTGTGAGGACCAACCGCCTCCGGCGTCCATGAAGGCACCGAGAAGCGGCATCAACGATAGGGGAAACGGTGCCGGCATGGTGCGCGGGAAAAGCGGCGGAGCCGCCGCGGAGTGCGACGCGCGAGCGAAGGCGGGCGCCGACGGTGGCGCTGCCCGTGTCGTCGACGGTCTGCTCCGACCAAGAGAAGAGAGCCGCGCCGCCGAAGCGACGCGACCCTCGGGAGGTGCTGCGGTTCATGCCGCGCGGAGCACCGGGATGCCGAGCTTGACGGCCTTGTCGACGAGGTTGTCGGTGATGCCGGAGCCGGGGAACGCGATGACGCCCTTCGGGAGGAGGTTCAGCAGCTCGTCGTTGCGCCGGAACGGAGCGGCCCGCCCGTGCCGGTCCCAGTCGGATTTGTAAACAATTTCTTCTATCTCAATCTATTTCGACCCGGATACCGCAATAACATGCTGTTATTATTCAATATTATGTTCACTCTGGAGAATCGTCGCACAAGCACCTTCGAATATACGTAATCATTTCGCAAGAGCATTCGTTCTAATTCAGGCGCATCCAAGCGCACATTTGTCGTAACGTTTCACCAACATCGGCATTTCTGAATTTCTGGAGGGAAAGCGTTCGGTCGCGGCGTGACGGCCCGGACGGGTTGATGTTGTGAGAGTCCGCTGAGTTGCGAGACCGGTTGGCTGCCCGCGCCCACCTCACCCGCCGGCTGAACGTTTATCGCAGAATATCCGATACGGCCATTCATCGTGCGCACCGTGAGACTTCATCGCAAGGCGCGCATCCGGCCTCAGAACCCGTAGCGCAGAGACAGGCGGAGACCATGGCTCCTCAACTTCGCCCGCGTCGGGGCGAGCTTGAGCGGCAGCGGCTCCCGGCTCCCGTCCCGCCAGACGACCCGGCCCCTGCCTTCGCCGGTCTCGACCGGGCCGAGATCCGTGTAACGCCAAGCGAGTTCGAGCGTCGTGTTGTCACCCAGAGATGTCGCGACCCCCGCCGTCAGCATCCAGGCGAGGTTGACACGACGCCCGCCCGGAACGATGGTCGTCGTCCTCGGAAACGCCATGCGGGTTTCTCCGATCTCGACCCGGACGGCTCCGGCGCCGCCTCCGAGAAACGGGCTGAAACGACCCAGCCTCGGCACGCCCAGTTCCGGCAAGTCCACGTAAGCGGCCAGCATGCCCGACAGGGAGGACAGGTCTGCCGAGACCGACTGCTGGCGAGTGGGCTCCAGGAAATTGGCGCGGCCATCGAATGCGAAGCGCGGCCGATATTCGACCAGGACTTCGACCCGCGTGGCGCGCGTGAGTATATGGCCGACCCCGAACTCAACGCCGGCCACCGTCCCAAAATCGCCTAGCGAACGCAGAGGCGCACCGTCGCCGCCCGTGCCGCAGCCATACAGCGCCGCCGGAGAAACGCTCGAACAATCCTTGTCCATGAACCGGGTCTCGGCGGGGCGCTCGAAACCGATCCCGGCTCGCAGATAGACGTCGTCCGCGATCCCGACCCCTGGGACCATGGTTGCCGCGATACCGACCAGGGTCGCCGCCAAATGGAGGCATTTCACCCGCAACGGCGCCGTGCATGCCGGCATGGCAGATGGAGAGCCGGTACTGTCTTTCATGCTCGACGGGCAATCGCGACCGCCAGCTCGCATCGATCCGCTTTGCATGATCGTGGTGAGTGCCTTCGGCATTCGCCTGTGGCGCAATTCAGGCAATTCCTGGTGATTGTTCAAATTGGCTCGGCGCACGGCCATCCTTTCCAGTCTGCTGACTTCTTCCGATTTGCACCCGCAAGCTTGTTCGATTCCTACCGGCGCAGTTTCGTGACACAGCCTCAATCTGGCGCGGCGGATCATCGCGGGGATTATAGAGAATGGTCGTGTCCCAGGACGTGGTGTAGGAGTTGTTGGAGCCTCTGGTAGCTGTGTGTAGGCGGCTTGCCGTAGCGACCGCCGAGAGTCTGGCGTAGGCAAGCCGGCTATCCACAGCGGAGGCCATCGCGGTTCCGGTTTAGGGTTGGGCTAGCTGACAGAATCGCACAAATGTAGTGCCAAGTTGGCGCGGTCTCCGAAAACTAACGTTCTAGATCAGCGCGGAGGCGCAGGGATCAAAAAAGTGCCAACTTGGGTTAATTCCCAAAAGGCTTCTCCCTTTGCTTCCGGTCACACCAGATGTTGATCGGCCTTCTACGTTCCAGGCACGGTTCTTGGACCGTGCCTGGCGATGTGCGGGAGCTTTTGGCCTTGGGGAAGTAGGTTTCGAGTGCTGTCAGGCAGGCTGGAGGGCCGGTATTCGGCCCCGATTGAGGCGGATCGGAGGGCGGGCGGTGGCTGGCGCCCGGCCTGCCGGGATCAGCCGCGTTGTCCGACGATGTCGCGGTAGTCGGCGGGTCGGAGGCGCGTGCCGATGCCGAGCAGGGTGTCGAAGGCCGTTGCGGTGTGGCGGCGGCGGTTCCAGCGGAACACGAACTCGTCGAGATAGCGGCGCAGATGGGCGCGGCGCAGGCCATGGAAGGTTCCGAGCGCCCAGCGCTTCAGGTTCGAGAACACACGATGGATCCAGATCAGCACGAGATGGGCGGGCGTTGCACCGACGACCTTGGGCTGGTGGTCGTGGTCGGGCAGGCCAGGATAACCGCTCCAGCCATCGGTGATTACCCGCGCGCCCGGCGCCGAGGTCCCGGCAACGAAGGCATGAAGGCTGCGCGCGGAGAAATCCCCGATCGGCGCCAGCCGGATGCGACGTGGCTCGCCCTCGGGCGATAGCTCGACCGCGCCAGCAATGCGCATCTTGCCTTGCCGGCTGCGACCTTGCCCGCCTGTGGTCGGGTCTTTTACGGTGCGGAACGGTAGGGTGGCCTCATCGATCTCGACCAGGTCCTCAAGCAGGCTGCGATCCGGATCAACCATGGCACGGCGCAGCTTGTGCAGCAGGAGCCAGGCACTCTTGTAACTGCCGAGCCCGAGCTGGGCCTGGAGTTGCAGGGCGGAGATACCGTTCGAGTGGCTGGTCACGATGTGAACGGCCATGAACCAGGTCTTCAGGGGCAAGTGGCTGCGGTGCATGATCGTGCCCGCGGTCACCGAAGTCTCCTTCCCGCAGGCCGCACATTCCCAGCTCGCCCGGCGACGCTTCAGTTCCCAGCCCCTGTCATGGCCGCAGGCGGGGCAGACGAAGCCGTCGGGCCAGCGCTTGGTTGCAAGATGCCGGGCGCAGGAGGCTTCATCGGGAAAGCGCGCCTCGAAGGCGGCGCGGGACATCGGGCGGTCGTATTTCCAGCGGCTGGGCATGACAGAACATTAAGCGAACATTCCGCCGATGGCAACCGCAAACCCAACATGTCGTCAAACCGGGTTCAGAGGGATAAGCCTTATTCCCAAATCTTTCCGGCCGGGGCCCAATCGTCGTCGGGAAAACGTCGCGTTTAATTCTCGTAGGGCTCGACCGTGGAACCGTCCAAGCTGTAGCCCACGTTAACATTGGACTCGCCATCGACGTACGAGAGTTCCTTGTTCGAGGGTTTGACCGTCATCCGTCCGGTCACCCATACCGGCGTGTAGAGATCATCCGCGTTGAACGTCTGATTCAGACGTACGAAAACCATCTGATTCGGTGGTGGCGGTGGAACGTGAATACAGGCGCCGATATACGGAACCAGAAGAAACTCGGTAACACCGGTATCGCTGAATTCCAAGGGCAGCGCGTAACCGGCAAGCCGGACCAACTGGCCTTCCAGCTCGCCAACAACCGCTTCGTTTCGCTTAAGGATTTGCGCTTCAATCGCCGCATATTCTGCCAAAAGAGATTCGACGTCGAGGCCTTCCCGTTCGAGATTGTATGTCAATTCGACCGCTTCCTCCGCATCAGGAGAGACCTCTGATCCTAAACCCTCGACCTGATATCTACGGAGATCGACAAGATATCCAAGGTCGAAGCGTTGAAGCGCGGTCAAATGCGCGAACGGGTCTTCCAAGGGCAGCGTCGACGGCACGAGGTTATCCCATGTAACCTCCTGGGCGACATCGGCAATAGCTGGCGACGCCGCCAAAACGATCAAACCGAACAACATGAAAAAAGGACGGAGCATATTGGAAGTCTCACTCATGCGGATGGGGCATCCTATCCACAATTGACACGAACGATAACAAATTCGCCACGCACGCAAAGTCAAATCTCCGTGAGCCACCGCCGAGAAATCGCCCAAGATATTGTATGTGACGGGTTTGGCGCGGAGTGCGATGTCGAACAGGGAGCGGAAGGCGGCATGGCGCGTTGTGCGGCGGTTGAAGCGAAAGACGAACTCGTCGAGATAGCTTTGCAGGTATTTGGGCCGCAGGCCGTGGTAGACGCTGCGCGCCCACCCCTTGAGGTTGGAGAACACCTAGTGGATCCAGGGGAGCACCACATGGGCGGCCATAGCGCCGACGACGTGGGGTTGGTGTCCGGCGACCGGGACGCGGGCATAGCCGGCCCAGCCATCGGTCTTGGCGGTGCCGTCGGCGGCCATGTCACGGCCGATGAAGCGGTTGAGATCGCCGGTGCCGTAGGATGCGATCCGGGCCAGGCGCAAGCGGCCGGGGGTGTTGCCGTCGCCGATCTCGACCGCGCCGATGACGAGCAGCTTGCCGTCGTGGCTGCGGCCGGGTCCGCCGGCCGGGGGATCGTCCCTGGTCCAGAAGGGCAGCGAGGTCTCGTCGATCTCAACCAAGCCTGACAAGGGGTTGCGGTCGGGATCGACCATGGCCCGGCGGA
The DNA here is from genome assembly GCA_965219135.1 of Alphaproteobacteria bacterium. Classification (GTDB taxonomy): domain Bacteria; phylum Pseudomonadota; class Alphaproteobacteria; order VGEJ01; family VGEJ01; genus CAYUNL01. The sequence goes on from CBDCMV010000002.1 coordinate 891,498, forward strand.
GCTTGGCGGCCAGCAACCAGGCGCTGCGATAGGAGCCGATGCCGAGCTGCTTCTGGAGTTGCAGGGCGGAGATGCCGTTGGAGTGTGTCGCCATCAGGTAGGCGGCCCAGACCCAGACGGTGAGCGCCAGCTTGCTGCCATGCATGATGGTCCCCGCCGTCACCGAGGTCTGGCGATGGCAGCGCACGCATTCGAAGGTGTGAGCCTTGCCGCGGAGTGTCCAGCCACGACCATGGCCGCAGCCGGGGCATGTTAAACCGCATGGCCATCGCACCGACGCCAGCCAGGCGGCGCAGGCGTCATCATCGGGGAACATGCGCTGGAAGGCGATCAGGCCATCGGGGAAGCGTTCCATGGGGCGGCTCCTCGCTGTGGAACAAAAAAAGAACCCTCTAATCCCTTGCAAACCCCAACGCAACACCTTGTGTTGCCAGAACTAAGTGCATAAGCGGCCTCTCCGATATAGCTTGTTGAGTTCCTGGAGGTTGGGCAGGCCTTCCAGAAAGAGCAACACTCAATTACTTTTTCGGCGTACTTCATCTCGTCGAACGGTCCGCCGTGTTCATGTTCCGCGAACGCTTTAACACACATCAGCTAGTCTCGCTACACCCCTCCCATGGACTACGCGGAAAAGCTGTCGTCCAATCCGTGGTATATTTTCGTCCCGCCGCGCTGGTACAAATTACGTTGCCGTTGACAGCTGCCATTTTTCGCCACTCTGTCGTCCTCGATATTTGGAACGTCGCTTTTGCTTCGGGTGGCAAATCCGTTTCTTATAAAGATTGATTACGAATCCGAACCAATTCATTCGCAGGACAAAGCTCCAAGGCGACTGAAAATTGTAACGGCACTTAATCCTCGTGGAGCGACCCGACGCATTTAGGGGCCAACTGTCTCTCACCGAAGGTAGGGTCTATAGGGCACCTCTAAGAATTGGTGAGTTGTCGGAGGATATTGTTTAACCAGGCTGTCACCAGCTCCAGCCATGCCGGAGCCGAGATTTTCGGGGTCTTCCACGCTCCAATTGAGTTATTTCCGCCACAAGACCGTCCCCAGGCGGTCTCCTTCTCCGAGTATCGTCACACGGCCGCCGCGAGACGCTCCAGTTGGACCAGGCGGCGCATGTTGTAGGCGAGGTTCTTCAACCCGATCCGCGCCTTCGCCCGCACCAGCCCGACACTACGCACCAGCGTCCCGCCCATGTCGTTGCTCTGGGCCCCGAAGACATGCTCGACGCGGACCCGAACCGACGAACGGGTCTTGTTGCCCTGCTTCTCGCGCTCGCTCAGCGGCTTGTTGCGGCGGCCCTTGCGATGGATCCGGCTCCGCAACCCCTTCTCCTTCAGCACCGCCTCGATCTCCGCCGAGCGGTAAGCGCTGTCCGCCCACACACCCAAAGCCGTGTTGTCCCCATCCAGGATATCGTCGAGGACTTGGCTGTCGTGCTCCGCCGCGTCGCTCACATGATAGCGCCGCACCAGCTTGTGCCGACGGTCCACGTTGACATGGTTCTTGTAACCGTAATGGCTCTTGCCGTGCTTCTTAGTCCACCGCGCCTCGACATCCTTTTGGCGCCGCTTTGCCGGCTTGTCCTCCCAGCCTGCCGGCGTCTCGCCCGCCTTTATCCGCGCGTTCTCCTCGCGGCTGTTGCGCTGTTTGGGTACCGCCACAATCGAGGCGTCGATGATCTGGCCGCCCATCGCCAGATAGCCCTGATCCTTCAGGTAGCCATCGAACGTCTCGAATAAGGCCTCGATCACGCCAGCTTGCGTTAACTGTTCGCGGTACAGCCACACCGTCTTGGCGTCGGGAACCCGGCCCTCCAGACCCAACCCCAGAAATCGCATGAACGACAGGCGGTCACGGATCTGATGCTCAACTTGGTCGTCCGAGAGATTGTAGAGCGCGCACAGAATGATCGTCTTGAACATCACAATCGCATCCCACGGCTTGCGTCCCGCCCGCGATTTACGCGCCTTGTCCGCACGCCGCCACACCGCCTCAAGACGCGCGCGCAAGTCTTCCCACGGAACCACCCCGTCGATCTTCAAAAGCGGCTCGTTCTTGGCGTCAAGACCGGAATACCGGTTCCCAAGATCGAAAAACCCCATCTGACCCATCAACCACGCCTCCCGCTATCAACAAATCGGCAACCCGATTCTAAATCGACGACGCCCGAAAAAGGAGAATTCTTAGAGGTGCCCTATATTGTCACAGCCCCGGGACGGAACTAAGGAGCCTCACATCGGTCCTGGAAGTGAGCATGGCAGGTCACATGGAAGAATACGACGCAATCGCCGAAGAATACCGGATTCCAAGCAGCTGCCGTACCGGGAGCATGTCAAGCGGCACACCCTGTTCCAATTGATCGGCGACGTGCGCGGGAAGACGGTCCTGGACGTCGCTTGCGGCGAGGGTTTCTATACGCGCCTGCTCAAGCGGGCAGGCGCATCCGAAGTCACGGGCGTCGACATCTCCGGGGCGATGCTTCGACTCGCCGAAGACGAGGAGAGGCGGCATCCGCTCGGCTGCAGGTATCTACAGGCGGATGTTGCGGCTCTCGAACCTTCCGGATAGGTCGACCTCGTGGTGGCGATGTATCTGCTGAACGACGCCAAAACCGCCGCGCCGCCTCATGATGACTCAGACCCTCTTCGACAACCGCCAGCCAAACCGCCGCATAAAGCCCCACCCCGTACATCTCCCGCCCCCTGACACTTCCGACAAGGGGCAATCAATGGCGCATTTTGAGCCGCCGCAACCGAACCACCCGGCCGCCTCTGTGGAGCATTATTCTTCCGCCGTTAACACGTGTTGAATTCGCGTTTTAACGTAATATTATATCGTTCCACATCTGGAACTGAGTTTATGGCATGAGTGCCTAATAGGAAGAGAGGGGACATGGATTTCAGAGTTCTTCTCGAGGAGACCACCCCGCGTCGGCTCGATGTCTTGTCGGGTGTGGTGATGCTGTCGTTGGCAATCGCAACCAAAGGTGTCGCCGAGGAACGTGTGCACGATGCCCATGTGCATGGTGTCAGCCGTCTCAACATCGCGATTGAAGGGAATACGGTTGATATGGAGTTCCTTTCGCCCGGTGCCAACATCGTCGGGTTCGAACACAAGGCAGAGTCGGCGGACGATAAGGCTCTCGTCGCGCACGCGACTGCTGTCCTCCATGACGGCGAGGAGTTATTCGCGTTTCCTTCTGGTGCCGAGTGCCGTTTGCAGGTGGCTGAGGTCGAGTCGGGCCTGATCGGAGAGGATCACGGTGAGGACGACCAACATGAGACTCACGAAAACGAGGACCATGTGGACGAGCATACGGACGAGCATGCCGAAGACGCAGAACACAACGAGTTCCACGTCCGCTATCACTTTCAATGCGGTCAACCCGAACGATTAGAGTATATCGACGTCAAGCTGTTCGAGCACTTTCCCGGGACGAACGAATTGGAGGTCCAAACGATCTCGCCCAACGGCCAAAGCGCCCATGAATTGACGCCCGCATCGTCTCGACTGAATTTCTAGACCGCTCGTTATGGAATCGATGAGATCGGATGCCTGAATGGCCGGTGCGATGATCCGCGTCTCCGATGTCCGCTTCCGTTGGCGACGGCAGGACCCACTCGTACTGGATATCCCGACTCTGGAGGTAGGGGCCGGCGAGCGTGTCTTCATCAAAGGTCCCAGCGGCAGCGGAAAGACGACACTCCTCAATCTTCTCGGAGGCGTGGCCGTTCCTGAGTCCGGTACGGTCTCGATTCATGATACGGAGATCTCGGCCTTGGGTGGCTCTGTGCGGGACGCTTTTCGAGCCGACCACGTCGGTTTCATCTTTCAAATGTTCAACCTCGTCCCATACCTGTCCCTAATCGACAATGTTGTTCTGCCGTGCCGGTTCTCGTCGTTCCGCCGTCAGCGGGCGTTGAGTCGAGCGGGCACCGTGGAGGGAGAGGCCCGGCGCATTCTTGGCCACATGAAGCTCGACGTGGAAGCGCTCGCATCCCGCTCGGTATCCAGACTGAGCATGGGTCAACAACAACGCGTGGCGGCTGCGCGATCCCTCATCGGAGCGCCTGAGTTGGTGATTGCCGACGAGCCAACCTCATCACTCGACGCGGACGTGCGGCGATCGTTTCTCGAGCTCCTGTTCAGCGAGATACGCGACGCGGGTTCGACACTCCTTTTTGTGAGCCACGATTCCGGTTTGGAAGCCACGTTCGGGCGTACGATACCCTTGGCTGACATCAACCGAGCCGCTTTCCAAGGGTGACCTTGGTGATGCCTGTCATCTCGCTTTCACTGAAGAGCTTACTCAACCGGTGGGTCACGGCATCGCTTACAACTTTCGCCATCGCAGTGAGTGTTGCGCTGCTGCTGGGTGTCGAAAAGGTGCGGACCGAAGCGAAGGCGAGTTTTGCCAACACGATTTCGGGAACCGACCTTATCGTGGGCGCGCGGAGTGGGGCCATTCAGCTCCTACTCTATTCGGTATTCCGAATTGGCAACGCCACCACCAACATTTCGTGGGAAAGCTACCGCGAGATCGCCGCCTGGCCCGAGGTCGCGTGGACCATTCCGCTGTCGCTCGGGGATTCGCATCGGGGATTCCGAGTCCTCGGTACAAATCAGGACTACTTCATTAACTTTCGATTTGGCGGAAAGCGGCCGTTGGTCTTCGCGGAAGGGGGGCCGTTCGTGGACCTGTTTGACACGGTCTTGGGCGCTGATGTTGCCCTTGCTCTTGATTACCAGATTGGTGATCCGATCGTTGTCGATCACGGTATTGGCGACGTTGGGTTTACGAAACACGAAGACAAGCCGTTTCGAGTGACTGGCATACTCGCCAAGACGGGGACGCCGGTTGACCGCACCGTCCATGTGAGTTTGGAGGCGATCGAGGCGATCCATGTCGACTGGCGCAGCGGGACGCGAATTCCAGGAATGACAATAAGCGTCGACAAGGTGCGCGACATGGACCTTCGGCCCAAGGCGATTACTGCCTTTCTGGTGGGTCTCGACTCCAGGCTCGCCGCTTTCTCTGTCCAGCGGCGTGTCAACGGCTATCGCGAGGAGCCCTTGCTCGCCATCCTCCCCGGCGTAGCGTTGCAGGAACTTTGGAACCTCTTGGGAACGGCCGAGACGGCACTAGCGGCAATCTCAAGCGCTGTTGTCGTCGCCGGACTACTTGGCATGTTGACGATGCTGCTGGCCAGCTTGAACGAGCGCCGACGTGAGATGGCAATCTTGCGGTCGGTCGGAGCGCGGCCTATCCATGTGTTCGGCCTGTTTATCGTGGAGGCGACACTCTTAACCGGTATCGGCTCCGTAGCAGGAGTCGCCCTGCTTTACGTTGCGCTCATCATCGCACAGCCGATCGTCGACAACCGATTCGGCCTCTATCTTTCCATAGGCTTGCCAACGGCACGGGACCTAGCCGTTGTCGGGCTGGTAATTGTCGCGGGGTTCGTCGCCGGCGCCATTCCCGCATACCGAGCCTACCGTCAATCCCTAGCCGATGGAATGATTGTGCGGACGTAGCGAAAACCGCTAATGGGATGTATTGCCCGTACTCTGGTGGCCTGCCCCCGATTAGTGGTCCAGCGCTTAAGTTAGAGTTTGGCGCGGGTTAAGTTGATGGGCCAACCATAGCCCATCAACAGCGTAGGTTGGCCCATCAACGTTTGGCAAGATGGTTTCTGGGGCCGGCGGTCTGTATCCGAGCGAGCTATGCGGCCGGATGGTATTGTAGTGATGCCGCCATCGTTCGATCAGCACTTTGGCCTCCTTCAGTGTAGAGAAGATCTCCGTGTTCAGGATTTCGTCCCGGAGCTTTGAGTTGAAGCTCTCGTTGTATCCGTTCTCCCAAGGTGACCCGGGCTCGATATAGAGGGTCTTGACGCCGATCCTGCCGAGCCAGTCGCGGACGGCATGAGCGGTAAACTCTGAGCCGTTGTCGGAACGGATATGATCCGGCGGGCCATGTTGGACGAAGAGCTCGGTCAGACAATGGAGGACATTGTCCGAGTTCAATCTTCGCTCGACGACAACGGCCATGCACCGCCTGGTGAACTCATCGATCACGGTGAGCATGCGGAACTTCCTCCCATCGTGTGTTCGATCCATGACGAAGTCATAGGACCAGACGTGATTGGGCCAGCACGGCCGCAGACGGATGCAGGATCCGTCGTTGAGCCACAGCCTGCCCCGTTTCGGTTGCTTCTGTGGGACCTTCAGCTCCTCCCGCCACCAGATGCGCTGGACCCGCTTGGCGTTCACGTGCCAACCTTCGGTCCTGAGCAAGGCAGTGATCCGCCGATAGCCATATCTGCCATACTGGCTGGCCAAGCGGATGATCGCGGTCGTGAGTGCCTCTTCATCATCCCGACTACGGGGTCTCTTGCGCTGGGTTGAGCGATGTTGGCCTGCAACAGCACAGGCACGTCGCTCGGAGATTCCCAGTTCGGCCTGGAGATGATCAACACACCGCCGGCGACGGGCGGGGCTTAGCAGTTTCCCTCAAGCGCCTCTTTCAAGATCAGCTTATCCAACGTCAGATCCGAGATCGCCTTCCGGAGACGGCCATTCTCCTTCTCCAGGTCCTTCAGACGCTTGGCCTGGTCAGTACGAAGGCCGCCATATTCCTTGCGCCAGCGATAGTAACTCTGCTCCGATACGCCGAGCGTGCGACAAGCTTGACCAATGGACTGGCCCTGCGCCAAGGCCACCTCGGCTTCGCGCAACATGCTGATAATCTGTTCCGGGGTGTAGCGTTTACGGCTCATTTTGTCCTCCTTTCGAGGGGGCAAAACGCGCCAAACTCTCTTAAGGGCACCTCTAAGAATTCTCCTTTTTCGGGCGTCGTCGATTTAGAATCGGGTTGCCGATTTGTTGATAGCGGGAGGCGTGGTTGATGTGTCAGATGGGGTTTTTCGATCTTGGGAACCGGTATTCCGGTCTTGACGCCAAGAACGAGCCGCTTTTGAAGATCGACGGGGTGGTTCCGTGGGAAGACTTGCGCGCGCGTCTTGAGGCGGTGTGGCGGCGTGCGGACAAGGCGCGTAAATCGCGGGCGGGACGCAAGCCGTGGGATGCGATTGTGATGTTCAAGACGATCATTCTGTGCGCGCTCTACAATCTCTCGGATGACCAAGTTGAGCATCAGATCCGTGACCGCCTGTCGTTCATGCGATTTCTGGGGTTGGGTCTGGAGGGCCGGGTTCCCGACGCCAAGACGGTGTGGCTGTACCGCGAACAGTTAACGCAAGCTGGCGTGATCGAGGCCTTATTCGAGACGTTCGATGGCTACCTGAAGGATCAGGGCTATCTGGCGATGGGCGGCCAGATCATCGACGCCTCGATTGTGGCGGTACCCAAACAGCGCAACAGCCGCGAGGAGAACGCGCGGATAAAGGCGGGCGAGACGCCGGCAGGCTGGGAGGACAAGCCGGCAAAGCGGCGCCAAAAGGATGTCGAGGCGCGGTGGACTAAGAAGCACGGCAAGAGCCATTACGGTTACAAGAACCATGTCAACGTGGACCGTCGGCACAAGCTGGTGCGGCGCTATCATGTGAGCGACGCGGCGGAGCACGACAGCCAAGTCCTCGACGATATCCTGGATGGGGACAACACGGCTTTGGGTGTGTGGGCGGACAGCGCTTACCGCTCGGCGGAGATCGAGGCGGTGCTGAAGGAGAAGGGGTTGCGGAGCCGGATCCATCGCAAGGGCCGCCGCAACAAGCCGCTGAGCGAGCGCGAGAAGCAGGGCAACAAGACCCGTTCGTCGGTTCGGGTCCGCGTCGAGCATGTCTTCGGGGCCCAGAGCAACGACATGGGCGGGACGCTGGTGCGTAGTGTCGGGCTGGTGCGGGCGAAGGCGCGGATCGGGTTGAAGAACCTCGCCTACAACATGCGCCGCCTGGTCCAACTGGAGCGTCTCGCGGCGGCCGTGTGACGATACTCGGAGAAGGAGACCGCCTGGGGACGGTCTTGTGGCGGAAATAACTCAATTGGAGCGTGGAAGACCCCGAAAATCTCGGCTCCGGCATGGCTGGAGCTGGTGACAGCCTGGTTAAACAATATCCTCCGACAACTCACCAATTCTTAGAGGTGCCCTTAACAAATCTGGACCACTTTTAGGGGGTCACTCCAGGATGGCCACGGCGAGACCGACGGCGGTGGTTAGGAGCGCCTCCCAGATGCCGCCGGAGAGTATAGCCGGGTTGACTTGGTTGCCCGATTCTTCAAGCCGTCGGAAAGCTTCGATCATGCCGAGGACCGTCCCGAACAGGCCGAGAAGCGGTGCCAACGACGCGATCACCTCGAGCGGACGAAGATAGATGCGTAGTTTATCGAGAAGGTCGCCGCCGACCCGCGCAGCTTCCTCGCGCACCATCGTCTCGGCAAGGTCGCCGCGCATCTGGCCGCGAATGGCGAGCGCAAGGACTTCGGCCATCGGGTTGCGCATGCCCACGAGCAATCGGAGGGCCACGCGGCTGTGGCCAGCACGGTGATGTACGAGCGCTTCGCGTAAAGCCTGCGTGTCGCCAATCCGAGTGGTACGAAACTGGTAAAGCTTCAGAAAGGTGATCGCGAGCGCAACGATGGACATGACAAACAGGATAGCGACAACTGGCCCGCCAAGCCGAAGTGTCGAGATTGCAGCCTCGATCAAGTCTTCCGATGCAGTGACGGCTTCAAGCACTGTCTTTTTCCTCGTTTCAGCGGTGAACGGCTTGAGGTATTCCCTGGGGCGAATCCCTATTTGACGAGTTCGGCATTGGCCTGGCTGGTGGGCGTCACGAGCGCAACGCAGTCCCGGCGTTCCACCTCTCCATCGTGGCACTCGATGACGTCGTTGATCAGAATGCGCCCCGTGCTGGCACAGGCGATGCCTGGAATGTCGAACAGCTTTACCGTCGTCTTACAAGGTAGCGGTGCGACATCAACGGCCAGACGCTTGCTGATGATACCACGAGGTTGATCTTGAAGACGGAGAAGACATCGTCCGTTGCGTTCCCGAATACAAGATGCGCACGGCATCCATCGCCGATGTTCTCGAGCTTGTTGAACTCGACGCGAAGCCCTTTGCCCTGGGCGCCGGCGGCGGGTCCGATGAGTGTCGCGGAAACATCCAGCCAAGCGACGCGGCTCGTTGCGCGGCATGCCCGGTAGTAGCGCTAGGCATTGTCGGGATTGTCGACGCCGCGTATCTCTGATCCATGTCAGCTCTTCTGATCAAACCGCGATGACATGCGGACACTCCCGAGTCGGATGGCGGGTGATATTGACCGACAGATCGAAGTTGTGGCGGACTATCGCCTCGGTCAGGACATCTACCGGCACGCCTTCCGCGGCGAGACGTCCACCTCTCAGAACCACGATCCGGTCGGCGTACATGGCGGCCAGGTTGATCTCGTGGAGGATCGCCATCACACCGACCCCTCGTTCGGCCGCCCGCCGTGCCGTCTCGAGGATCCTGTGCTGGTGTGCAAGGTCGAGGTTGGAGGTCGGCTCGTCGAGCAGGAGGTAGCGATCGGCGGTATGGTTGTTCGTTGTTGAGAAATCGATTTGAGCTAGGATGCGAGCCAACTGAACGCGCTGGCGTTCCCCCCCCGAGAGAGTGTTATAGATGCGGTCGGCAAGATGATGAGACTCGGTCTCGACCATCGCCTGGCCTGTTGTCTAGTCGAACACCGGTCGTGTTGACGTCACGCTTCAATAACTCACCGATCGGACCAACACCGAGGACATCGAGCCGCAATTCATCCGCTTGGAAGTCGGTGTAGTAAGTGACGAGATCGAGGTCGAAGAGGTTGTCGGCGGAGTTGTTGTAACTATAGGCGGCGCGGAAGGTATTCGAGCGGATATCCTTGTCAACGCTGTCACTTTCGCCGGCTCCCTGGCCGTTGTTCGGCTCTTCCGCGTCATTGTTGAAGCTGATGAACAACCCTTCGATAAGATGATGGTCCGCGAACTTGAACCCGGCCTTTGCAAAACCTGCGATGATGTTATCGTCCGTGTTGGTGAGTTCGTTGCCATCGCCGAGTTCGATGGACCCTGAATCCCGCTTCGTAACGCTACCGACGAAGTCGAGACCGTCGACTGGTCTTGCGTAACCTGTCAACGTCCCGAGGCGCTCTCGGTTCACGGTCTGATAGCCGCCCGAGATCGTCGCACCAACGGTTTCACCGGGTGCCAGGAAATCTGCCGCGCCCATCGTGCGGAACTCGATGATGCCACCGGTGCCGCCACTGCCGTAGAGTGAAGACGCGGGTCCGCGCAGAACCTCGACACTCTTAAGCAGGCTCGGATCGATGAAGAACCGCCCGTCGTGCGCGGAACCGAAGTTTTGCCGTGCGCCGTCGAACATCACGATGACGTCGGGACCGGAGAAGCCCCGAATGCTAGGCGTCTCGCCGGTCCGTCGCGGACCGCCGGTGAACTCGACATTCGGAACGAATTTTAGGATATCGTCGGGCGTGGAAGGTTGTCGGGTCTGGATTCCCTCGCGCCCAATCACCGATACCATGCCTGGATACTCGAAGGCCTTGATCGGGTTCCTAGTCGCCGTGACCGAGATGGTATCGAGTATCTTATTGGTTACCGCCTGCGCGGGCGGTTGGGCCTTCGAACTTTCCGGTGGGGACACCGGGGATTTAGGTACGCCAGCGCTTTGGGCCAGCGCAACGCTTCCCAAAACCCAGATGGTGAATGCGGCGCATACGCCACTCGACAGAAATTTACCGGCCATAGACACTTCCCCTTCGGCTCTTCAGCCTTTGGTGTGTTGTCCGTGCTGGCTGCCTTAGGCGCTTTGGCCGTGAATGGCTGGCTAGGACTGTTTACGATCGATTTCGGCAGGCCGGCGGAGAATCCGAGAACGGCCGCGGTGCCGACCTAGCGAGGTTACTTCGTCAGTATTACCTTTCCTTTGCTGGTGCGCCGCAGTCGGTACTGATCACCCTCGTGCTCAATGAAGACCTCTCGGGCGTCGGCGAATATCTCAGTACTCTTGAACGATCTGGAATATCCAGACCCTGAATTTGATATCGTCGGTTCTGCGCTCTGCCCAATCCTGTCATCGGACTCGCCTGGTTTTCCTGGCCCGGCCCATACCTGCCTCCATTCCTTGGTAATGACGCCCTCCTGAATCAAAGGCCGGCCTGCCAACGCACTTGCTCCGGGGCGCACAGTGCCCATCGACCGAGTATGAAACGCGAATCTCTTCCGTTCCGGCCTTCCGGTCTGGGATTTCCATCCCAGAGTCGGGCGGGCCAGATGTCCACACTCGGGCCAAAATCCACCTCTCCGGCGGCCGCGCGCCAATCGCCCAACATCAATACTTCTACGGCGCACGCTCCTAGCCAAACTATTTTCATTCGAAGACTGCCTCGGGATCGTCGAGGCTGTCCGAGCGCTCGAATTCGACCGAGTCCAGCTTGAGCGCCGCAACGACTTTCTCGATCCCACGGGTCTGTATAGTCAAGGTATCGATGGCCGCTTGCACCCGAGCGTTGCCCGTTTCATTGCCGGCACTGATCATTTGATCGTACGCTTGGCCACTCTCCGCAGCTCTCACGATCTCGTCCATGGACGCCACGGTGGCATCCAGCCGCCGCCGCAGATCTGTGTCGACGTCGGCCGAAGCGGTCGCGACGAGACCCGAGAGGCTCGGACCCTCAACCAACGTGCCGTCGATGCGCCGGTACTCCCCAAGATAGATGTTACGGATGCCGAGCGCATCGTAGTAGTGCGAGTAATGCGTGTTATCGCTGAAACAGTCGTGCTCTTCCTCCGGATCGTGCAGCAGCAGTCCGAGTTTCATCCGCTCACCGGCAAGCTCCCCGTAGGACAGGCTGCCCATGCCGGTAACGATGGCGACAAGACCCTTCTCGACATTGCCGTCGACCAATCCCTCGCGGGCGTCGCCGCCGGGAGCCCATTGGGCAACCATCCACGCCAGCTCTTCAACAAGGAGATCGGTGGCGACTTTCAGATAAGTCGCTCGCCTGTCGCAATTCCCCGAGGAACAGTTGGCCGGATCGAAGTCGCTTGCCGGCCGTTTGCCCGCTCCCGGACCCGTACCGTTCAGATCCTGGCCCCAGAGGAGGAACTCGATGGCGTGATAACCGGTCGCCACGTTCGCCTCCACCCCGCCCAGCTCGTGGAGCGTGTCGGCGAGCAGGTCTTTGGTGATGCGTTGCGCATCGACGGTCCGCCCGGAGAAGGTGAATGACCGGCTTGCGATGACGTTGGCCCTGAAGCCTGGATTCTCTTCCGAATCCGCACCATAGCTCGCGGCGACATAGTCGATCAGACCTTCGTCGAGCGGCCAGGCATTCACCTTGCCTTCCCAATCGTCGACGATCGCGTTGCCGAAGCGATAGACCTCGCTCTGTTGATAGGGGACACGCGCCGCCTTCCATGCGGTTCGTGCCGCGCCGAGATTCTCCTCAGTCGGGCTCGCGATCAACCGATCCACGGCATACTGTAGATTGCTCGCCGTAGTTAGCGAGTCTTCGTAGATCGCATAGGCGAGCGCGGCGTAGTGCGATAGCACCGTGCGTTCCTGCGGCGTGGCGAGAGCGAATGCGGGGAGGACCAGGAGCACCATCCCGGTGAGGATTGTCTTCATAGCGCACGACCTCTCTTAGTGGACCTAGTCGGGCATTTGACTTGCGAATGATAATCATTCGCAATAAGCTTCTTGTCAAGCTCTCTTTGCCCAGGGTGCGGACGATGCTGAGATATCTCTCTTCGAATCAGTCTGTGTATAAGGCCTGGACTCTTCTGGGCAACTTGTGCCAAGGGATCACACTGTCGCTTGCCGTCGCTGCCGCCTCCTTTATCGCGGTCCTTACTTCGCTGTCGGCGAAACCCGACGGCGAGCGAGCGCGCATCGCGGCGGTAACCCTCCCGGCAACGGACTTCTCCCGGCCCGAGCGGCACGAACGCCGGCCTGGAGGAGCGGCGACGGTGTTCAAGGTACCAAACCGCGACGCGTTCTCGCATCCATCCGCGAACATGTCGTTCGAGCAGCAGCTCGACTTCAAGGTCGGCAACGGAATCTTCAAGAAGGTCTGGGTATCGGCACCCAGCTCTACCTCCTCCTCGGACGGCCTCGGTCCCCTGTTCAACGCGCGGTCCTGTCAACGCTGCCACCTCAAAGACAGTCGTGGCCATCCGCCGGCTGCAGGCGAACGAGCCGAATCGATGTTCCTGCGGCTCTCGATCCCGCCGCAGACCGAGGCTGATCGAGCGGCGTTGCGGGAACACCGGCAAGCCGTCATTCCTGAGCCCGCTTATGGCGGCCAGCTCCAGAACTTTTCGGTCCAGGGCATACTCGCAGAGGGCGAGATGATGATCGCCTATGAAGAGACATCGGTGGCCTTGGCTGATGGCGCGGTCGTGCGCCTGCGCGCGCCGACATACGGTGTCTCGGGCCTCCACTACGGGGCACTTCACCCCGGCGTGATGCTGTCGCCGCGCGTCGCCCCGCCAATCATCGGCATGGGCCTGCTCGAAGCCATCGCGGACGCCGATATCCTTGCCGGTGTCGACCCGGATGATCGTGACGGCGACGGCATTTCCGGGCGTTCGAACTGGGTATGGAGCGACGAGCACGGGAAAGTCATGCTCGGACGACTCGGTTGGAAAGCCGGACAGCCGACTGTCGCTCAACAGGTGGCGAGCGCCTTCCGGGGAGATATTGGTGTCTCCACACCTCTCTACCCCCACCCACACGGCGACTGCACGCCGGCGCAACGAGAGTGCCGGACCGCACCTCACGGCGGCGCATCGGGGGCGGAGAGCGTGGAAGCGACCGCCACGATGTTCGACTTGCTCGCATTCTATACCCGAAATCTCGGGGTTCCGGCCCGCCGCGATATCGATCACCCGCAGGTGCTTGCAGGCAAGCGCCTGTTCTACAAGTCCAACTGCACCGGCTGCCACAGACCCAAATTCGTGACCCGGCGTGATTCGATTGGCAAGGAACAGTCCTTCCAGCTCATCTGGCCCTATACGGACCTTCTGCTTCATGACATGGGCGATGGGCTGGCCGACAATCGACCCGAGGGTGAAGCAACCGATCATGAATGGCGCACGCCGCCGCTCTGGGGTATCGGACTCACGGAAACCGTGAGCGGCCACACTTTGTTCTTGCACGACGGCCGTGCGCGTAATCTTCTTGAAGCGATCCTTTGGCATGGTGGTGAAGCGGAGCCGGCGAAAAAGCGCGTTGTCGCCATGACCCGCGAGGAGCGTGCGGCGCTGCTCGCGTTCCTGCGCTCGCTTTGACGGAGGAGGCCCCGCCATGACTCGCACATTCGCATCCGCGATCATCGCCATCTTTGTCGTGATGAATGCGGCTCCTGGCCTGAGTGGAGAGCGGATCGAGTCGGCAGCTTATGCGGGCGTCAACACAGTCCTGGTCGAAACCCATGTTCGGCCGCGTTATGCGCGCCTATCAGCGGCAACCGAGGCGTTCGTGACAGCCGCCCAAGACTTGTGGGCCAGCCCCGACGAAACGGGGCTGGCCCGTGCGCGGGCAAGATTCAATGACATAATGGACGCTTGGATAGGGGTTCAGCACCTCCGCTTCGGCCCGATCGCACACTGCATCAACTGAGCATCCACCACCTTGCCGTCAGCAAGGACGACGCGGTTGCAGTCGCCATGCAGCATATGGGCCCCGCTGGCCATCTAGTGCCGCTTGTCGCCCTGCATCGCGACGGCAACCTGCGTCTCTTGGAGGGTCCGCCCCATGTCTTGCGCGCAATGAAGCAGTATTGCGGCAGCATCTGCTTCGATTCGAGTGGTCGGATAATCGCCGTGTCCGCCCCGCGCGGCCACCTCGTCACCTTTTGGGATGCTGTCGCCGGCGGCTACCTCTCCTCCGCGGGGGTTGCTGACGGCAGCAGCGTCGCGCCGAGCGGGCGACCGGGGGAATTCCTGGGCAGCAGCGGACGAGGCGGCGTGGTCGTCATCGGCGTACGGTCGAGTGCAGTAAGACCCGTGGAAACCACATTCGTTAAGGCTGGTCTCTGGGATAACCATCCCTACTACCCGATGCGGGTTGCGATCTTACTTCGGAAGGCAAAGGATTCTGATCGGGAAAAACGGGGATTATGCAGGAAAGTGCCGACGGCCGCTCAATCCGCAGACTTCGGGCGGTCTATGTAGGTGATATTCACGGGCTGCGTGAGCGCGTCCACGGCCTCATCGAACGTCGCGTTGACCGTCGCATCCTCCGCAAGCTCCGCAGCGCTCGGCTGGTAGTCGGGCTTTACGATCTCGACCTCGCGCGGTCTCTGGTCTCTGGTCATTGCGGGGCCCTCCGCTAGACTCTCAAACCACTACATCCGGACTCTGAGACGGCAGGCTAGAGCAATCGTCGCGTGCTCCGCAGCGTAGATCGCATCTACAGCGTCTGCGACTGCAATGAACTCCGCACTCGCCTCCCCCTGGGGATTCTGACCGGGCGCGAGCATGAACCAAAACAGCGTATCCCCAACCGCTATCTCGCTCTCGTTTCTCACCTTCTCCCAAGACACAAGAATACGATCAAGCAGCGCGTCGCCATCGGCGCGAAGGCTGGCAATCACGGCCTCCCGTGCCTGCCGCCATCGCGCCGCCGTCTCTGCCGCCAACTCGGCGGCCGCCTCGCTATCGGGCTGTTGTTTCCAGAGTCGGAGCGTCTCTTTATTGACGGCCTTTGCTTCCAGATACTCGCCGCATGGATCGGTTGCCGAAACGGGCACGCTGGTCAGCAGCGTCGTGCAAATCGCCACCAGTGCCAGCAGCATCGTCCGCATCATGCCCGCGCTCCCGACGCCAGCCCGTTGTCCGCGATCAGTTCCCGGTAGCGCAGACGCTTGCTAATCCCGCCATCGGCGACCGCGCCCATGATGTCGATGGTGTCCGCTTCCCGCAGGTTGTGCCGAGCGGCAAACTCTTGAACGTAGCGGTCCATATGCTTCGGGCTGATCTTGTGGAAGGTGCCGGTATGGCCCCGCTTCAGCATTGACCAAAAGGACTCTACCCCATTGGTCGATACGCCGTCATCCCGGACGTACTCGCCAGCCGAGTGGTTCACGCTCTCGCGGTTGGGCATTCCGCTGTAGGCGCGGGCCTCATCCGTGTAGATGGTGGCCTCTGGCGCGGCGTGGGCACCGATGAACGCGCTCAGGGTCTCTTTATCCGCCGCCTCGATCGCTTGGGCGCGCACGGTGCCGGTCGAGCGGTCACGGGCCCCGCAACGATGGTCTTCCCGTAGTCCGCCTTCTGACGAGCCTCGCGGCGCTTGTCGCCATGCATGTTCCGCATCTTCCCGCCCATGTAGGTCTCGTCGACCTCGACTGGCCCGGAGAATTCACCGCCCTTGTCCGCCAGCGCCACCCGCAGCCGGTGTGCCAAGAACCACGCGCTGCGCTGATTGATGTTCAGGTCGCGGTGCAACTTCATGGACGAAACGGACTTGAGGCTGGTGGTCATCTGGTAGGTGGCAATCATCCACACCTGAAAGCCCAGCTTGGAGCCTTCCATGACCGTGCCAGTCTTGGCGGAGAAGCGCTTGGCGCATTCCTTCTCGCGGCACCGGAAGGGCATGGTCTTGTGCTTCGCCCCGGTCTGCACATTCAGCGATCCGCAGTGCGGGCAGCTGATCCCATCGGGCCAGCGGCGCTCGATGAACCATGCTTCGGCGGTTGCGTCATCCGGGAACCGGCGCATGATCTCGATCAGCGAGATACCTTCGCGGTGTGCCTTGCCGGGTGCCTTCGCCATGACTTCCTCCCTGAGAACACCACCCTCTTACAGGACAGTGCCGAGGCAGTCGAGCACAATTCACACTGCCATGTCAGCAACTACTCTGCCATGCGCTGTTCCAGTCCGGCTTGCACACCACCTGGTGGACGCGGTTGCGCTCGGCCCATTGGGCGGCGATGCGCTCGACGCCGGGGCCGCCGCCGTGGCAGAGGATGATGTCGTCGTACTTCGCCTTGTCGAGCCGCGCGATGACGGCGCCGGGGTCGCTGACGTGCTTGCCGCCGGCTATGGCGACCAGGGTTCCCTGGGGCAGGTGCGCCCGGGTCTCGCGGTCCTTGCGGGCGCGGAGGAAGTCGCGGGCGTCGATGGCCGCCGAGGTGAGCTTGCCGGTCTGCGAGACGTGGGAGCCGCGTCGCGGGCGCCAGGTGTCGCCGGTCTCGGCGCGGTGGGCGTCGGCGGCTTCGTCGCGCATCTGCTCGAAGGCGTCGCGGCGGTCGCCGAGGTTCTGCGCGCGGTCGATAACCAGTTCCAGCTCGCGGGACTTGACCTCGGAGCCGTCCTGGCTGGTCTGGAGGTCGCGCAGCTCGGGGGTGAGCTTGTCGGTGGCGCGGTCGAGGCGCCGGGCCTGGGCGTCGAACGTGTTGACGAAGCCCCACAGCAGGCTCTCGCGCTCGTCGGCGAGCTGGGTGTCGTCGGGGCCAACGCCCGTGCTGAGGATGCGGAACGCTTCGCTGACGGCCTCCATCGCGTCGTCGCGGTCCCAGATGTCGCGGGGGTCGAACTCACCGCGCTCGGGGGTGGCGCCGTAGACGGCTGCGTTCTCGCAGACGGTGGCGGTGACGGACTGGTTCTGAGTGTCGATACTGTTGATATCGAACATGGTGCTTTCCTACTTCAGGATGAAGGGCTTTTTCGCCCGGGACCGGAGCGTCGCTCCGATGTGATGAGTTATTGGTTCACGCGCGCGCAGCGGAGCCACCGGGGCTGGAATGAATGGCGCGGCGGTGTGCGCGCGCGCCGCCGGGCCTAGGCGCCTTGGCGCCGTTTCATTCCGAGTCCCGGCCGCAACGGAGCGGATTGCGCCAGTCTCGTTGAGGAACATCAGCCTTGTCGGGTCGAGGTCCGGCTGCAGGGCGAGCCAGGCCTCGCGCCGGGCTCTCACATCTTCGCGGTCCTGTTCGCTGGCGGGGGCAGTCTTTTTTTGAGGTGCCCCATTGTCTATCGTTAGGCTAAGATTGCGGTCTATTCGGCGCCCATATTCGGTGCTGAAGTTCCCCAGATAGGGGATTCCGGTCGTCTCACCGACGGGGAATGGCTTCGATGCCGCAACGGAGACCACGACGGGGAGGCTCGATGAGGAAGATGAGCGAACCCCACACCAGCACGCGACTACATCCCGAGTGTTTGCCGCGGTCGCGATGTGCAACGTCCGGATCGGGATATTGCCGCCAGTACCTGAACGGCTCAATCGTGCTGGTGGCGAGCGCCCTCACCCTCGGCGGGCTCCTGCACGTGCTACCGGCGCAGGCGATTGAGTTCGGGGACGGTGAATTCAAAGGGAGCCTGGACACCACGATCTCCCACGGCATGACCTTCCGGGTCGAGGGGCGCGACGGCACCCTGGCCGCCGACACGAACGGCAATGACGGGGATCTCAACTACGACCGCGGCGTCGTGAGCAACGCCTCCAAGTTCACCACCGACCTTGACATCGGCATCGGCGACTTCGGTGCGTTCGTCCGGACCACGGGATTCATCGACTTCGAGAATCAGAACGGCGAGCGGGCGCGCACCCCGCTGAGCGACGCAGCGAAGAAACGGGTGGGCAGGGATGTCGACGTGCTCGACGCGTACGTCACCGCCACGTTCGACGCCGGCGACACGACCATCGATATACGGCTCGGTAAGCATGTGCTGAACTGGGGGGAGAGCACCTTCATCCCGAATGGCATCAGTGCCATCAACCCCTTCGACGTGAGCAAGCTCAGGCTGCCGGGTTCGGAGCTACGTGAAGCGCTGCTTCCCGTCGGGTTGGCGTCGGTGGCGGTAGCGCCGACCAACGCCCTATCGGTGGCGGGTTTCTACCAGTTCGACTGGCAGGAGACCGAGATCGATCCGGTCGGCAGCTACTTCTCCAGCGTCGACTACGCGGGGCCTGGGGCGAGGAAGGTGGTGATCACCAATATTTCGGAGAGGGACGATGGATTCGGATTGGGTCCCGTCACGGCATTGATCAATGCCGACTTGGCTGGATACACAGTACCCAATCCGCAGGGCGGGAATCCGATCCCTGCACCGCAACCGCCTCAGCGGGAATTCGACGAAGATTTCGCAAGTGTACTGCGCGGCCCGGACCGCTCGCCCGACGACTCAGGCCAGTGGGGGCTGGCGCTGCGCTACCTTGCCGAGGACCTGAGCCATACCGAGTTCGGCTTCTACTTCATCAACTATCACAGCAGACTGCCCACGGTCGGTGCACAGACCGCCAGCCTGAGCAGCGTGCAAGCGAGTCTTGCGGCGGCAGGCGCGGTAAGCGACCCGAATTCGACAACCGTCGCTGTCGTAACCCAACTGATCACCTACGAAATCCAGCGCGCGGTCCAGGCTGGATCGATCCCTCCATCGGCTGCGCAAGGTGTAATCGCAGAGCGGGTCAAGGAGACAATTGGGGAAATCGCCAGCGTCCTTGCGCTCGACCGGTACGCGAAGGGTGGGCACTACTTCCTTGAGTATGTCGAGGACATCCAGCTCTTCGGACTGAGCTTCAACACTGCGCTCGGGGCTTCGGGCTGGGCGCTGCAGGGTGAGTACTCTCTGCGTCCCAACGCGCCGCTGCAGAGAGCCGCGCGGACGGTGCTCGAGGAAGGTCTCAAACCGATAATCGATGCTCTGGGATTGCCCGCTACCGCCCCCGAACGTCTCCCCGCCTATCTCGCCGGGTACAAGCCAACGAAAGTCCAAGGCTACGTCGAGCGCGACGTGAGTCAGATCCAGGCCACCGCCACCAGGGTATTCGGACCCACCATGGGTGCGGACGGCCTCGTGTTCGTCGCGGAAGCCGCGCTGATGCACGTCCATGACATGCCAAACAGGCACACGACACCCCTGGAGAGTCCCGCCGGCGGCATCCTTGCAACCGGTGACGCCGACGCGGACGCTACTTCTTGGGGTTATCGCCTCGCGGCGCGTCTCGACTACAACAACGCCATCGGCGCCATCAACCTGTACCCTTACACGCAGTTCCTGCATGACGTCAGCGGCAACAGCCCTGCGCCGAGCGGCCCGTTCGTGGACGGCCGGACCGCGCTTACCCTTGGAGTGCGGGCCGACTACCTGAGCCGCTGGCAAGCCGATCTCGGCTACACGCGGTACGCCGGCGACGGAAACGAGCTGAGCGATCGCGACTTCGTCTACGCCTCCGTCAAATACTCGTTCTGAGGTTTCCGAGCCTATGAACGCCATCAATATCACAACAGCCACCACGCTTCGACTTGGCTCCGCACTCCTTCTTGGGTGCGTCCTCGCTTCCCCCGCATCGGCTAAGATTGCCGTCGACCAGATCGCGCGGCTCGGTGTCGACCTCACCCCCCTCGGCGGAGACCGGGCGGGTAACGCGGACGGCACCATCCCGGAATGGACCGGCGGCATCACCGAGCCGCCGGCCGGCTACAAAGTCGGCGAGCATCACCGCGATCCGTACGCCGGCGACGAACCGCGCTTCGTCATCGACGCCGCCAACCTCGACGAATATCGCGACCGGCTCTCGGTCGGACATCAACGCATACTGGAAACGTACCCGAGCTTCAACATGCCGGTCTATCCGACCCGGCGCAGCGCTTCCGTCCCGCAGCGGATCTACGACGCCACCCGAAACACCGCCGCCACCGCGAAGCTCGTGGACGGCGGCAACGGAGTGGCCGACGCAGTCATCGGCATCCCGTTCCCAATCCCGCAGAACGGCCTGGAGGTGATCTGGAACCACCTGCTGCGCTACCGGGGCGAGACGGTGGCATGCGTCATCGGCCAGGCCGCGGTCACCCGTGGCGGCGCCTACACGCTGGTCAAGCAGAGTCTGGAGATCGAGCTGCGCTACTCGCTCCCGCACATGACGCTGGAAGAGCTCGGCAACACGATGGTCCTGTTCAAGCAGAAGACGCTTGCGCCGGCGCGGCTCGCGGGCGACATCGTCCTAGTGCACGAGACCATGAATCAGTTCCGCGAGCCGCGCAACGCCTGGACTTACAACCCGGGTCAGCGCCGGGTGCGGCGTGCCCCGAACATCGCTTACGACAACCCCGGAACGTCCTCCGACGGGCTGCGCACCGCCGACCAGCTCGACATGTTCAACGGCGCCGTGGACCGCTACGACTGGACGCTCGTCGGCAAGCGCGAGATATACGTTCCGTACAACTCGTACCGGTTGCACAGCGGCGATCTCACGTTCACCGACATCCTCAAGCCCCTGCACGTCAACCCGGAACTGCTGCGCTACGAGCTGCACCGGGTGTGGGTGGTGGAAGTGACACTCAAGGAGGGCGCGACCCACACCTACAAGCGGCGCACCCTGTATGTCGACGAGGATTCATGGCAGATTCTGGTCGCGGATATCTACGATAACCGGGATCAGCTCTGGCGAGTATCAGAAGCTCACCTTATCAACTACTACGAGAAGCCTCTGATGTGGCCGACCCTGGAGGTGCATACCGATCTGCAGGCCGGGCGCTACCTCGCCGTCGGTCTTGACAACGAATTTCCGATGTGCACCTGGGACACCAGATTGCGGTCCCGGGACTTCACGCCGGCTGCCCTGCGCCGCGAGGGGCGGCGATGACCCCGGTCCGTTGAAACGCCGGCCGCCGCGTCGGCGGCCGGAGGGGATCCGTGCCAAGGCCGCCCGGGCACCCCGAATCGGATTCCTCTACGCTTGGGCTCCTGGAGATTCCGAGATTGACGCTACGGGAGACACCGCCGATTCAAGAGAGCAGGATTTCTGCGCGCGGCGCCCGCGCGCGGTACGTTGCGAGTACCGGTCGTCTAGCGCTGGTATTCCTGCTCGGGCTCCTGGCGCCGGCCGGCGCCGACACCAGGGACGCGGCGGAGGCGCCGCTCGCGATCGAATCCCTACTGCTCGACGGAGCCGCGGTCGGTTCGCGGCTGGTGGTGGTCGGCGAACGCGGCCACGTCCTCGTATCCACCGACGACGGCGCAAGCTGGACGCAATCGAAGGTACCGACCCGCTCCATGCTCACCGCGGTGCACATGCACGACGAGCGCACCGGCTGGGCGGTGGGACACGACGCGGTGATCCTCCGAACCGGCGACGGCGGCCAGACCTGGAAGCTGGTACACCAGGCACCGGAAGAGGAGCTTCCCCTGCTCGATGTCTGGTTCCGCGACGAGAGGGCGGGATTCGCTATCGGGGCCTACGGCTACTTCCTCGCCACCGAAGACGGTGGAGCGACCTGGACCTCGCGGATCATCAGCGAGAACGACTTCCATCTGAACGCGCTCGTCCCGGCGGTGGCGTGGAGTCCCGAGTTGCGACAACCCAAAGCGCACCGGCTGTACATCGCGGCGGAGGCCGGGGTCGTGTATCGCTCCGACGACGGCGGTCAGACCTGGCACGAGATGCCCTCTCCCTACGCCGGCTCGTGGTTCGGGGGGCTCGCGCTCAACGAAAGTGAAGTGCTTCTGACCGGGCTCAGAGGTCACCTGTTCCGCTCCGAAGACGCCGGCGAAAGCTGGACGCGGGTGCCCACCGGGATCAACGCGACCCTGACCGGAGCCGTCCGGCTGTCTTCCGGTTCAATCGTTATCACCGGACTGGAAGGCAGCGTTTTGTTCAGCCGGGACGGGGGGCGGAGCGTGTCGTCCCGGAGCTTGCCGTTGCGCGAGGGAATCTCCGCCGCACTGCCGCTCGCGGATGGCGGGGTGCTGCTGATCGGAGATTTCGGCGTCCGGCGCTTGACTGATTGATGCCCCGGATTCTTCCGTGACTAGCGGGATCGAAAATCTGCTGTTCCACCGACGCCGTCTCGTGCTGGCAGCGTTCGTGCTCGTCACCCTGGCGATGGGGTGGCTGGCGACAGGGCTGCGGGTCGATACCGGCTTCACCAAGCTGGTGCCAGTCGAGCACGAATACATGAAGACCTTCTTCCAGTATCGCGAGGAGTTCGGCGGCGCGGATCGCGTGCTGATCGCGGTGATGGCCCGCGATGACGACATGTTCACGCCCGGGTTCTTCGCCGCGCTGCGTAAGGTGACCGACGCAATGTTCTTTCTGCCGGGCGTGGATCGGTCTCAGGTGTACTCGATCCTCACGCCGAACGTCCGCTTCATCGAGGTGGTCGAGGACGGCATCGTGGCCGGCAACGTGCTGCCGGTGGACTTCGAGCCGACCGAGGCCGGCTTCGCCCGAGTACGCGAGAACATCATCAAGGCCGGAATCGTCGGGCGCCTTGTGGCGAACGACTTCACGGGCGCGATCGTCGCCGCCAAGCTCCAGGAGTCGCACCCCAACAACGGGGAACGGCTCGACTACATCGAAGTCGCACACGAGCTGGAACGCATCCGCCGCGAGGCCAGCACGGGTGCGGACGTAGACGTGCATGTGGATCTGCACGTCATCGGGTTTGCGAAAATGGTGGGAGATGTTGCGGACGGCGCGATCCGCGTCATCACGTTCTTCGGGATCGCGTTCCTGATCACCGCCCTGTTCGTCTACGCCTACACCCGCTCGGTCCGGCTGACCGTGCCGCCGCTCGCATGCTCCCTGATCGCGGTGGTATGGCAGCTCGGCGGGCTCGCCGCGTTCGGGTTCGGTGTCGATCCGATGTCCATCCTGGTGCCATTCCTGGTGTTCGCCATCGGGGTGAGCCACGGGGTGCAGATGGTGAGCTCGGTCGGCTCGGAGGTAGCCAGCGGCGCGAACGGCATCGATGCCGCGCGGGCGAGTTTGCGCGCTCTCCTGCTGCCGGGCGCGGTGGCCCTCGCCTCCGACTCCGTGGGGTTCATCACCATCTCGCTAATCGAGGTGCAGGTCATCAAGGAGATCGCGATCACCGCGAGCCTCGGCGTCGCCGCGATTATCCTCACCAATCTGGCGTTGCTACCGGTGCTGCTATCCTACGTAGACGCGGATGAAGAACAGCGCCGCACCGCCCGGGAGCGCGACCGTCTGTTGCGGCCGGTGTGGTCGCGCGTCGCCGGTGTGGCCCGCCGGGGACCGGCCGTGGTGGTAATCGGCGTGGCGATGGTGCTGCTGGTCGCGGGTGCGCGATTCGCTCAGCAAGTTCGCGTGGGCGACGAGCACCGGGGCGTGCCGGAGCTGCGGGCCGATTCCGTGTACAACCTCGACTCCGCCCTGATCACCGAGCGCTTCGAGATCGGCGTGGACGTACTGACAGTGATCTCGGAAACCGTCAAGGACGGCTGTATAGACTACGATGTGATGCGCACCCTCGACGACTTCGAATGGCACATGCGCAACGTGGACGGCGTCCAGTCGGTACTCGGGCTCGCGGGGATTGCCCGCAACATCAACGCGAGCTGGAACGAGGGCAGCCTCAAATGGCGGACCCTCCCCCGCAACCACTACATGCTGGTGCAGTCCGTTTCCCCAGTACCTACCGGCAGCGGCCTGCTGAATCTCGACTGCAGCGTGATGCCGGTGTCGGTCTACACCGCCGATCACAAGGCCGAAACCATCGCGCGGGTCGTGGAGGCGGTGAAGGAATTCAATGGCGCGAACCGTAACGAGCGCATCAACTTCCGGCTCGCGTCCGGCAACGTCGGGGTGATGGCGGCGACCAACGAGGAGGTCCAGGCGGCCCAGTTCCCGATCCTCGCCTACGTCTACGCCGCGGTCATCGTGCTGTGCTTGATCTCGTTCCGATCCGTGGCGGCTACGGTATGCATTATCGTGCCGCTCGCCGTGGTCTCCCTGCTCGCCTACGCACTCATGGCGCTGCTGGAAATCGGCCTCAAGGTTTCAACCCTGCCGGTCGTAGCGCTCGGCGTGGGGATCGGAGTGGACTACGGTATCTACATCTACGGGAAGTTGTGCATCCACCTGGAGCAGGGGCTCGACTTCGCCGCGGCGTACGAGCGAACGCTCGCCACCACGGGAGCTGGTGTCGTGCTTACCGGCCTCACCCTCGCCGCGGGAGTGGCGACGTGGATCGTGGCGCCGCTCAAGTTCCAGGCGGACATGGGCACGGTGCTGACGTTCATGTTCCTGGTCAACATGGTGGGGGCCGTGGTGCTACTGCCAGCGCTGGGCGCGTGGCTCGTCCGGCCGGGGAAGACAGCGACCGCTCGACGGTGGCGATGATAACAACGCTGAAGCTCACCGGGCATTGTCCGAGGAAACGGCATTGAGTGAGGGGCATGCCTTCTAGATCCTGGCCGAAGGACCGTTGTGGCAGGGCATGCTGCCTTACCCGCTGCCTCTCGCACTGCACGGTACGTTCGTAACGATCTGATATCCGTAACGCGTCCACCAGCATGCCGATGCCGGCCCCGAGCGGGCCATGCCGCAGGCGCCGATCCAGGGGTTATGCGCAACGGTGATGTGCGGGAACCTCTTGCCTGAGCTACCGTGCCTCGCGGGGACCAACCATGTCCTGTTGCGGGACATAGAAAATCCGGATTGTTGCGGGGAGTAGACTGATCGCTCGTCGTCAGGTTGTGGGACGCCGCCGTGTGGGTCGTGCTGGTTCTTGATTTGCGGGTTTCTCAAAGTGGCGCGCCGGGTCTCCGTTACAGGCCGAAACGGTGGATGATTGCCAGGCGCACGATGCCAAGCTTGTTCTCGACATCGTATGGGCAAGGTCTGCGAGGGTTTCCGGGCCCGCAGCGGCCATCGCCGAAGCGGTTCACGTAATGGGTGCTCCGCCCAAAATCCAAGTACGAGCCCTCAAGCCGTAGCGCCCAGGCATCGGCCAGCGGGGTTTCGACACCGAGACCGATCACCCAACCGATTTCCGTCGAACTGTCGCGAAAGGAATCGTCAGGGTCTATCCGCGACGGCATGTCCGGGCCAAAATCGATGTCGGTCACCGAATTGACGATCCACGCGGCCGCCAGCCCGCCGGAGGCTAATACGGTCGCCGGGCCGACGGCCTGCTCGATCCCGGCGCGCGCCGTTGCAATCCACCTGAACTCCGACTTCACCGTCTCGTCCAGGCCCTCCGGGTCGAGCCTGTTCGATGTCGCCGACAAGCCGCCGAACGTGCCATCGATCTCGATCCTGAGCGGCACATTGCCAACCTCGAACTTCTTTCCGACCAGCGCGCCACCGATGAACCCCGCATCGTCGTAATCGACGGCCCAGCCGGGATTGCCCCAGTTCGCAAAGCCCTCCGCATCGACGATCCGGTTGTCCGTCCGTCCGGAGCCGGCGAAGACGCCTGCGTAAGTTCCCGTCCAATCGAAGCCGCCATCGGCACTCCCTGCGTTCGCAGGACCTGCGCCTGCCAGAATTGGAAGAATCAGCAGCGCAAGAATCCGCCGGTGCGGAAATGAGAATGAATTACTACAAAGGATATAGGCGCAATCGCTTATGCACATAGCTCCGGTTGTCCGATGACCGCGCCGCCGGCGGCGGCCTGGTGCTCAACACGGAGTTCCTGCGCTTTGCCGCGCACTGGGGGTTCCTTCCCCGCTCCTGCCGTCCCTACCGGGCCCGGACCAAGGGTAAGGTCGAACGCCCGATCCGCTACATCCGCGAGAGCTTCTTCTACGGGCGGGAGTTCGCGAACGACAACGATCTCAACGAGCAGGCCGCGCGCTGGCTGGAGGGCACGGCCAACGTTCGCCGGCATGCCACGATCGGAGAGCCCCCTGTCGAGCGCTTCGAGCGTGACGAGCGGGCGGTGCTTCTCCCCCTGGCCAACTGCCCCTACCGGCGCCTCGGCATTCGCCAGGCCCCGGAGCCAGCGCCGCGGCGCCTTGCGGCAACCGTGGAGGTCGAGCGGCGACCGCTCAAGGTCTATGCGGAGGCGCTGCAATGAAGGCCCCGGCGCCGACACGGCGCGACCGGCTGCGGGCGATGCTGGCAGACCTGAAGATGCCCGGCGCGCTGGAGGCCGTGGACGGCATCCTCTCGGAGGCCGACGGCGGCACGATCTCGGCGGCCGAGGCCATCGAGCAGCTCCTGAACGCCCAGATCGTGCTGCGCAACAACCGCCGACTCCAGACCGCGATGCGCTCGTCGCGGCTGCCCGCGGTCAAGACGCTGGAGCAGTTCGACTTCGCCTTCCAGCCCAGCATCAAGCGCGAGCAGATCGAGAGCCTGCACGAGCTCGGCTTCCTCGATCGACGCGAGAACGTGATCCTGCTCGGCCCACCCGGCGTGGGCAAGACTCACCTGGCCATAAGCCTGGCCATCGCTGCGGCGCAGTCCGGACGCCGCGTCTATTACGGCACGCTCGCGGGGCTGATCGAGTCCCTCGCCGAGGCCAAGGCCGCCGGCAACCTGTCGCGCAGGCTGCGCGTGCTCACCCATCCCGCGCTCCTGGTGGTCGACGAGATCGGCTACCTCCCGGTCAACCAGGACGGCGCCGTGCTCTTCTTCCAGCTCATCAACGCCCGGCACGAGAAGGCGTCGACGGTTCTGACGTCGAACAAGGGCTTCGAGGACTGGGGCGGCGTGCTCGGCGACGAAGTGATGGCGGCCGCTCTCATCGACCGTCTGGTCCACCATTGCCATATCGTCAACATCCGCGGGAACAGTTACAGGATGCGCGATCATCAGAACCTGCTGCAGGCCGGCTCGGATCGGCGCCGCAAGAGGGCCGCGTAGTGGTCGCCGGCCAAAACGGCAACCGTGCCGCCCGCCCGCTGTGGATAACTGGCTTGTCGCCGCCAGACTCGTCGGCGGTCGCGTCGCCAAGCCAGTTACCCACAGCTCCACCGAGCCCAACACCCGCTTGGGGGTACGCCCCCACGCCCAAAGTGTTCAATTTTCGATTGCCAGAAATGTCCAGTTTTCGTTTGCCATCGACAACATCTACTCCCGCGACGAACTGTGCCGCCTGTTCAGCGCTGTCGAGACGTTCCAACCGTACGTGGTCCAGCTGGACAGCCAGACCTTGCATACGCTGCTTCTGCTTCTTTATGGAGCGGCTTTGCGGGGCGGCGAGGCCAGATCGCTCACGGTCGACGATGTCGATCTGTCGGCAGCGGTGCTGACCGTGCGCAGTGCGAAGTTCTACAAGCCGCCTCGTTCCCGTCGGCTCCCAACTGGCGGATCGGCTGAGAAACTACGTGGAGATCCGGGCAAATCGGCCCCTTCCGCATGGCCGGGCATCCACGTTCCTAGCGAACATGGACGGAACGCCGCTGCACAAGGATACGGTCTACAACGCCTTCGTGAGGCTGCTACGCCACGCCGGTATCGAGTCAACGGACGACTCGCGGCAAGCCCCGCGCATGCATTCGCTCCGGCATTCCTTTGCCGTCCATCGATTGACGGACTGGTACCGCCAAGGCGCCGACGTGCAACGCCTCTTGCCGGTGCTCTCGACCTATCTCGGCCACGCCAGGCTGCGGCACACCCAGGTGTACCTGTCCATGACGCCGGAGCTGTTGCACCAGGCGGCGCTGCGGTTCGAGCACTATGCGGGGGGAGACAACGATGAATGACACCGATGCCCTGCTGGGTCCCTGGGTCCAGCGCTTTCTTGTGCACCACCTCGTGACCGAGCGGAATCTCTCGCGCAACACCTGCAAGAGCTACCGCGATACCTTCAAGCTGCTGGTCCCGTTCGCCTGCGCCGAACTCGGGAAACAGGATTATCAGCTGACCGTCCCGAACCTCTCGTCGGAACTGGTTCGGCGGTTCCTCTATCATCTCGAGGATGAGCGGGGCTGTTGCACACACACGCGCAACCTGCGCCTGACGGCGATCCGGGCGTTCGCACGCTTCGTCGCGAGTCGCGATCCCGCCCATGTCGTATGGCGCGGCCAAATCAGCGCCATCGCGTCGAAAAAGACAACGATAAAGCCGGTGGCCTGGCTGAGCGTGGACGAGATGCACGCCCTGCTCGACGTGCCCGATCGCACGACGCGGCACGGGCGGATCGAACACGCGATCCTGCTGTTCCTCTACAAGACCGGAGCGCGTGTGTCGGAAGCCACGCAGCTGCGAGTGGGCGATCTGCAAGTCGGACGCCGCGATGGAGGGCACGCACTCGTCACCCTGCACGGGAAGGGTGGAAAGGTGCGCCAGTGCCCCCTTCGGCCGGAGATCGAGCGCGTCATGGTCGAACTGGTCGACGGCCGTGCCGCAGATGACGCTGTCTTCCTCAACAGGCGCCAGCAGCCGTTCACCCGGTTCGGCGTCTACTCGGTCGTCGAGCGCTGCGCGGCCTAGGTGCCGGCGCTGGCCGGGAGGAAGATAACGCCACATGCGCTGAGACATACGACCGCCTGTCACCTAGTGTTCGCCGGCGTGGACACGCCTGCTCAAGGCCCACGACCTGATCACCAGCCCGGCCTTCGTCGTCATCAAGGCAGCCGATGAGTTCCGCGACAAGACCGCAGCCCCGAACCAACTGTGGCAGACCGACTTCACCTACCTCAAGGTCATCGGCTGGGGCTGGTTCTATCTGTCAACGATCCTCGACGACTTCTCGCGCTACATCATTGCCTGGAAGCTGTGCACCACCATGCGGGCTGAAGATGTCACCGACACGCTCAAGCTGGCCCTCGAAGCGTCAGGTTGCAGCAGCGCGGAGGTCGTTCACAAACCCCGGCTCCTCAGCGACAACGGCTCGTCCTACATCGCCGGCGATCTTGCAGCCTGGCTTGAGGATCAGGGTATGGATCACGTCCGCGGCGCACCGAACCATCCCCAAACCCAAGGCAAGATCGAGCGTTGGCATCAGACCCTGAAGAACCGTGTCCTGCTGGAGAACTACTATCTGCCGGGCGATCTCAAGGCCAGCGTCGGCACCTTCGTCGAGCACTACAACCACCGCCGCTACCACGAAAGCCTCGCCAACCTCACCCCCGCCGACGTCTACTTCGGCCGGGACCACGCCATCATCGAGAGAAGAAGAAAGATCAAAAACCTGACCATCAAAAAACGCCGCTTGGCCCATCACAACCAAGCAGCTTAACATCAACCAGGATGAGCCAG
Source organism: Alphaproteobacteria bacterium (assembly GCA_965219135.1). Classification (GTDB taxonomy): domain Bacteria; phylum Pseudomonadota; class Alphaproteobacteria; order VGEJ01; family VGEJ01; genus CAYUNL01. Next base: position 921,415 of record CBDCMV010000002.1, read on the forward strand.
AGCCTCCGTTAAGAAACAGGCCCAGATGTCCCAAATGTTTTGATGACGGACAGGTGATCAGCATGATGAGCGCGCTCATCCCGGGCAGCGTGACCACCGCCTTGACCCATCGCCTGGCGCCCCTGCCGGCGCTCGGCCCGCCCTCGTTCATCACCGTATCCGCCACGGTCGACCTCTGCGCCCTAGATCCGATTTGCCAGCCCAGCGAGAACGGGCGCGCCGCCAGGCGACGCGCCCGTCCCTCGCCTCAATCGCTGGTGATCAGCGTAGTCCTGCTTGGACCAGGGCCTCGATATGCGGCACGTCGGTCGGATAGAACAGCCCCTGACCGGTATCCACGTCCCAAGGCTGCACGCCTATCCGCTTCATCAAGTCGAGCTGGATGATCGGTAGATAGCCCTCCAAGTAGGCCGGGGGCGAGATCGAGACCTGGATGTAGCCGGTCTTCATCTCATCCAGGACCATCTGCACCGCATCGAAGCCGGCGAGCAACACATCGCCTGGCTCATGGCCGATCTCGCGCAGCCCCACCGCCGCCGAGGCGTGGAAGAAGCCGACGTCGATGTAGGCGGTGGTCTGCGGATTCTTTTGCACATAAGCGGCAACGCGGCTCGAGATGACACCGGCGTCGATGCCGGTTTCGATCTCATCCCAGGTCACCTGTCGCCGCGTATTGGCCGCCTTGTACTCCTCGAGAAACTGCTTGATGCCGTCGGATCGCTGTATCGCCCAGGTTTGGTCGAATGCCTGGATGCCGAGGAGGACGTGGACATCGCCCTCGGCCGGGAAGAACTCCGAGAGCGCTTCGGTAAGCGTGTAACCGGTCTGCGGCAGATTCCCGCCGATAAAGGCGAGCCGCGCGTTGCCGGCGGCGCCCTCGGTGTCGTCCACGGTCGCGGTCAGGACCGGAATGCCTTGATCGATCGCGCGCTGAATTGGCTCGTCGAAGATGTCGTCGTTGATCAAGGGGATGACGATGCCGTCGATGCCTTTGACGAGCACCGTCTCCAGCGCCCTCAGCTGCTCCTCGATGTTGGCGATGTTGACGATTTCGACGAACTGGCACTCGGCCTTGACCTGCTCGCAGGCATCTTCCATGCCCTTCTTGAGTTTGACGAAGTAGGGGTACTGAACGCTGCCGTGCGACACGAAGGCGAACTTGAATTTCTCCTGGGCCCCGGCCGGCGCCCAAGCGGCAAGCCCGAAGCCTGCAAGGGCCGCGGACAAAGCGATCGTGGTCAAGAATCTACTCATCGCATCCTCCCTCTGACTTCTGAAGTCGAGATCCTGTCCTCCAGCATAGTCGATCGAATATATCCCGGTCGAGTGCTTGGTCATAACCACAGACTGCAGCTTCGATCGCGTGGGCTGTAGTTGCACCGCCGCGGCCTACTGGCTGATGCTCGCCCTCCGAGATGCCGTGCCCCGCAGGATGCCGCTCGCCTGGGCCGAGTTCGCGACCCTCAGGGCGCGCCTGCTCAAGATCGGCGCCCGCGTGGTAGAAAAGGCCGCCCGCATCCGCATCCACTTCGCTTCGGCCTGTCTGGACGCCGCCCTGTTCCGCCTGCTGGCGGGGCGCCTCGCGGCCTTGGGCCCCTGATCGCCGGGGCGCTCGTGCCCCGAGAACCCGAGCCCGCTGGCCCGACGGCTTCGTCTGCCCCGCCTGCGGCCATGACAGGGGCTGGGAACTGAAGCGTCGCCGGGCGAGCTGGGAATGTGCGGCCTGCGGGAAGGAGACTTCGGTGACCGCGGGCACGATCATGCACCGCAGCCACTTGCCCCTGAAGACCTGGTTCATGGCCGTTCACATCGTGACCAGCCACTCGAACGGTATCTCCGCCCTGCAACTCCAGGCCCAGCTCGGGCTCGGCAGTTACAAGAGTGCCTGGCTCCTGCTGCACAAGCTGCGCCGTGCCATGGTTGATCCGGATCGCAGCCTGCTTGAGGACCTGGTCGAGATCGATGAGGCCACCCTACCGTTCCGCACCGTAAAAGACCCGACCACAGGCGGGCAAGGTCGCAGCCGGCAAGGCAAGATGCGCATTGCTGGCGCGGTCGAGCTATCGCCCGAGGGCGAGCCACGTCGCATCCGGCTGGCGCCGATCGGGGATTTCTCCGCGCGCAGCCTTCATGCCTTCGTTGCCGGGACCTCGGCGCCGGGCGCGCGGGTAATCACCGATGGCTGGAGCGGTTATCCTGGCCTGCCCGACCACGACCACCAGCCCAAGGTCGTCGGTGCAACGCCCGCCCATCTCGTGCTGATCTGGATCCATCGTGTGTTCTCGAACCTGAAGCGCTGGGCGCTCGGAACCTTCCATGGCCTGCGCCGCGCCCATCTGCGCCGCTATCTCGACGAGTTCGTGTTCCGCTGGAACCGCCGCCGCCACACCGCAACGGCCTTCGACACCCTGCTCGACATCGGCACGCGCCTCCGACCCGCCGACTACCGCGATATCGTCGGACAAAGCGTCTGATCCTGGCAGGCCGGGCGCCAGCCACCGCCCGCCCTCCGATCCGCCTCAATTGGAGCCGAATACCGGTCCCCCAGCCTGCCTGACAGCACTCGAAACCTACTTCCCCAAGTCCAAAAGCTCTCGCACATCGCACGGCACGGTCCGAAAACCGTGCCTGGAACGTAGAAGGACGATCAACATCTGGTGTGACCGGAAGCAAAGGGAGAAGCCCTCTATATAGTTATCCCAACCGCTCTCCCCTAGCGCCCATCTGATGCCGCCCGTGTAATGCAGTCCGATTGTGCATCGAGCGACATTGGGGCACGATCGATCCGGCTCGGGAGGAGGCAGAATATGACCCAACTCGTCGATCGGGAGCGCGCCTCGGCGATCATGGACGAGCGAGACATCGACGTCCTGCTCGGCGCCGGGTTCATCAACTACGGCTACATCGCCGGGTACTTTACCCATTGCGGGATGGACTATCCGGGACCCCTGGCCGACGGCACGCCGCTCGTGCGCCTCGCCGGGCTCCCGCGGGACCCCTCCTTGTCTCCCTTCCAGGTCACCTATCCAGATGAGGAATGGGACATGATCGCCTACGGGTCGTGGATCGAGGACCGGTGGTACTGGGGGCAGCAGTACAATCTCCCCGGCACCGAGGCGCTGAAGGGGCTGGAGGACCCCGTGGACTGCCTCGCCCAGGCGCTGGCCGAGCGGGGGCTCGCCGAGGGCCGGGTCGGGCTCGACCTGTGGCATGCCTCGGCGGCGCTGACCGAGCGGATCCGAAACGCGATCCCGAACGCCGCGGTGGTGGACGCCGGCGAGGCCTTCGGCGCCCTGCGGATGGTCAAGACCCCGCCCGAGGTCGAACGGCTGCGGGGCGCCGTCGCGGCGGGGAGGGGGCGCACCGGGTGGTCCGCGAATCCCTCCGCGCGGGCATGACCGAGCTGGAGCTTGCGGCGATCGCCAAGAAGGCGGTCATCGATGCGCGCACCGACCGCTACATCGTGCATGCGTGTTTTGGCGAAAAAGAGGCGACCGTCCTCGCGCCCACCGAGAGGCAACTGAAGAAGGGCGAGCTGGTGCTGGTCGATTGCGGCTGCGTCCACCGGGCCTACATCGGCGACATGGCCCGGGTCTACGCCTTCGGCGAGCCGCCGCCCGACGCGGTGAAGGTCCACCAAGCCATGGACAAGGTGAACGCCACCATCGTCGCCGCGATCGGCCCCGGCCTCAAGGCATCGGAGCTCTATGGCATCGGCGCCGCGGCAATGAAGAGCGGGGGGCGGGTCGCGGCGTCGCCGACGAGCTCCCGGCGGTTGCGGAACCCGCGGTAGAAGATCTCGTGCGTCAGCAGGGTTGCGTCGTTCGCGCCGATCCCCTTCAGTCGGGTCAGCGTTGCGATCTTCACCGCCGCTTGTGCGTCGCTGCCCTCGGGAACAGCCGCGATCGAGAGCTTCGCTCCTGACCGTGCTACACCGTCACGTTCGGCCTCGACCTGCGCGATCTGCCGTTCCACAAGTGCAAGCCGCTCCGCAAGCCGCAGGATCTCGCGCCGGGCTCGCGGCTGGAACAGCTCTCCGTAGCCGGTGGTCACCTCGGCGAACTTCGCCTCGAATCTCTTGGTGCGAGGCTCCAGGTGGAAGACACCGTGCAGCTTCAGCAACCCTTTGATCGAGTTGGTCAGCGATGTTCGCTCTTTCACCAGGCGCCGGCGCTCGCGAAGCAGTCGCTTGCGATCCTCTTACTCCACGCTCGGCACCCGTACGCGGCTCAGCACAGCTGCATCGCCGCGGTCGTGCGCCAGCAGCGCACGCACCATCTTCTTCGCGTCGATCCGGTCCCGTCTTGCGCTGCTTCGCCTGCCGGTTCACCAGAAGGCTCGCAGGGTCCAGAACGACCGTCTCGACAGACAGGATCCGGCCCAGTCAGCGCGCCAGCCAGAACCCTTCATAGCCGGCTTCGTAGCAGCACAGAACGCGGACTTCCCGGTCGAGACCCCGTTCGGCCTTCGCCTGCTGACGCTCAATCAAATCCCTGAGGCCTTCCACATCCGCGCTGCCAAGCGAGTTCAGGCCGATGCGCTCGCTCGTCAGCCCCTTGATTCCGACTACCCAACTCTTCCCGCTGATCTCGATCGCGACATACAGCGTGCCATACTCCGCACCAGCCGGCGCGGCGGTCTCCTTCCTCGAAAGCATTTGATGTCTCCTGGTGAAGCTTCGAAATACCAGGACCGTAACGCCGGCCCCGATTCGGCCTCATAGGATCTACGGGGACAAGCTGCCACCGAGCCCCTGGTACATTTTTGCGCTGCCGCGCCAGTATATTTTTACGCCGCCGTTGACAGAAACCTCGTGCTCTGGGCTAACGCAGGACGGCTGGGTGTCTCAGAAGGCAATGATGTTTGGGCAGTGGCAATCCCCGAAACCCATCTCCGTTCGGCCTGAGCCGACATTACCCGAGCGGTGCGAAGTTGTTGTCATCGGCGCCGGTATTGCCGGCGCAAGCACCGCTTATGCGTTGTCGCGGAACGGCGTGCCGACGGTGCTCTGTGAAAAGGGCGCCGTGGCCGGCGAGCAATCGAGCCGCAACTGGGGGTGGGTCCGCAAGATGCATCGTGACCCACGGGAACTGCCGCTGATGATGGAGTCGATGCGGATTTGGGAAGGGTTGAACGAAGCCCTTCAGATGGAAACCGGATTTCGCCGAAGCGGCATCGCCTACCTATGCGAAACACAAGAGGATGTCGCCCGATACGAACGTTGGCTTGAGGAAGTGCATGACTTTCAACTCGATTCAAAGGTGATTGCACGGGCCGAAATTGAGGATGTCCTCCCCGGCTACCAGGGAAATTGTCCAGCGGCGTTGTACACGGCGAGCGACGCTCGTGCCGAGCCACAGAGAGCGGCGCCTGCCTTGGCTCGTGGTGCTCAAGACAATGGCGCGACCGTGGTGACGAAGTGCGCCGTGCGGGGGCTGGACGTGGAAGGAGGCCGTGTCGCCGGGGTCGTAACGGAACGGGGTCGCGTGTCGTGTAGGGCAGTGGTGATCGCCGCAGGCGCGTGGTCGAGCCTGTTGTGCCGCAGTCTGGGCGTGCGGTTCCCGCAGCTAAGAGTCATTGCGTCGGTTTTCCGTACCGAGGCGTTTGACGGTGGTCCCGAGACGGCGGCCTGGGGAGACGGTTTCGCATTCCGAAAGCGTTTGGACGGCGGCTACAGCGTCGCCAATGGCAACTGGAACGATGTCGATATTGTTCCGGACAGCATCAGGTTCATGAAGGAATTCATAACAGCCTTCAAGAAGGAACGGAGGAGGCTACGGTTTCGTCTGGGTCGCCGGTTCTTCCAAGAGGCCCGGCAGCGGGGATCGTGGAATCTCGACCGAACCAGTCCCTTCGAACGGGTTCGCGCCCTCGACCCGGAACCGTCCCGCAAAGCGATGACAACCGCCTATGCGGCACTGTCGGCGGCTTTTCCGATATTCGAGAACAGGTCCATCGAGCAGTGCTGGGCGGGTACGATCGATGCAACCCCGGATGCCCTGCCTGTCATTTCGGAAATCGAATCAGTGCCGGGTCTGTTCTTGATTTCCGGGTTTTCGGGGCATGGCTTCGGAATTGGACCGGGTGCGGGTTTCCTGATGTCCGATCTCGTGCGCGGCACCGCGCCCCGAGTAGACCCGACGCCCTTCCGGTTCTCCAGGTTCGGCGGCGGAACCACGCTGGAGCCAATGGAGCGCTCGGTTTAGGCGAGTATGGGTGGGAGGCGCTCACGATCAGTGAGGTATCGAGACCCGCATCAGGGTGTAGCGGTCCGCCGTTTCCATCAGGACGTCGATGATTCTTGCCATCGTGGAGAACAATCATACTGACCTTCGTTCCCGCGTCGCCTGCGCTCCAGATCTTTCGGTGCATGTGTTGTTCGGCGTGCGGATTCCACGCCGGTCGGCATGCTAACTAACCCATTGACGTCATTTGGTTCTGAGAGGTCGAAGTTCCCCGCCGAATAATACCCGCCGATTGGCAGCTTAAACGGCGCGACTGATTGTAGGGTCTTCAACAAATCCTGCCCCCGCAACCAAATAATCCCCGCTATTCCAATAGATTAGAGTGGAGTGACCCCCTAAAAGTGGTCCAGATTTGTTAAGAGAGTTTGGCGCGTTTTGCCCCCTCGAAAGGAGGACAAAATGAGCCGTAAACGCTACACCCCGGAACAGATTATCAGCATGTTGCGCGAAGCCGAGGTGGCCTTGGCGCAGGGCCAGTCCATTGGTCAAGCTTGTCGCACGCTCGGCGTATCGGAGCAGAGTTACTATCGCTGGCGCAAGGAATATGGCGGCCTTCGTACTGACCAGGCCAAGCGTCTGAAGGACCTGGAGAAGGAGAATGGCCGTCTCCGGAAGGCGATCTCGGATCTGACGTTGGATAAGCTGATCTTGAAAGAGGCGCTTGAGGGAAACTGCTAAGCCCCGCCCGTCGCCGGCGGTGTGTTGATCATCTCCAGGCCGAACTGGGAATCTCCGAGCGACGTGCCTGTGCTGTTGCAGGCCAACATCGCTCAACCCAGCGCAAGAGACCCCGTAGTCGGGATGATGAAGAGGCACTCACGACCGCGATCATCCGCTTGGCCAGCCAGTATGGCAGATATGGCTATCGGCGGATCACTGCCTTGCTCAGGACCGAAGGTTGGCACGTGAACGCCAAGCGGGTCCAGCGCATCTGGTGGCGGGAGGGGCTGAAGGTCCCACAGAAGCAACCGAAACGGGGCAGGCTGTGGCTCAACGACGGATCCTGCATCCGTCTGCGGCCGTGCTGGCCCAATCACGTCTGGTCCTATGACTTCGTCATGGATCGAACACACGATGGGAGGAAGTTCCGCATGCTCACCGTGATCGATGAGTTCACCAGGCGGTGCATGGCCGTTGTCGTCGAGCGAAGATTGAACTCGGACAATGTCCTCCATTGTCTGACCGAGCTCTTCGTCCAACATGGCCCGCCGGATCATATCCGTTCCGACAACGGCTCAGAGTTTACCGCTCATGCCGTCCGCGACTGGCTCGGCAGGATCGGCGTCAAGACCCTCTATATCGAGCCCGGGTCACCTTGGGAGAACGGATACAACGAGAGCTTCAACTCAAAGCTCCGGGACGAAATCCTGAACACGGAGATCTTCTCTACACTGAAGGAGGCCAAAGTGCTGATCGAACGATGGCGGCATCACTACAATACCATCCGGCCGCATAGCTCGCTCGGATACAGACCGCCGGCCCCAGAAACCATCTTGCCAAACGTTGATGGGCCAACCTACGCTGTTGATGGGCTATGGTTGGCCCATCAACTTAACCCGCGCCAAACTCTAACTTAAGCGCTGGACCACTAATCGGGGGCAGGCCAGTCGATCCCCGCACAGTCCGGGTTCACCACCTTCAGGCGCTGTGTCCTTCTGCTCTTGCGTGCCATGCGAAACTCTCCAAAGCTCCGTTGCGGTGTGGGCGGGGAGGAACCACGGCGAAGTTTCAATCTCTCGAACGAGGTCGCGGGAGTGCCGCGCCATCAGTGACGGAAGCCGATCATGGTTCGGACCACGCTGGTAAACGGGTGCTTTCGCACGCCAATGCCCCAACGGCCTCGTCTACCCCGACCGACTCCTAGTGGATCGAATCTAACGCTTGGTGCCCACGTTTGACGGCGGCGACGATCTTGTTGGGATTGGCGGTCCAAACGAACGGTGTGGGGTCGTCGTTGGTTTCGGCGATGAAGCGGTTGATGGCGGTCTGGAGATTGACGATCGAGTGGAACACTCCTCTTTTGAGTCGGCGTTTGCTGAGCTTGGCGAAGAAGGTTTTGACGGCATTGAGCCAGGAGCAAGAGGTCGGCGTGAAGTGAAAGACGAACCGAGGGTGGCGCTCGAGCCAGGCCACGACCTTGGGATGCTTGTGAGTGCCGTAGTTATCGAGGATCACGTGGACGATCTTGCCCGCCGGCACTTCGGCCTCGATGGCGTTGAGGAAGCGGATGAACTCCTGGTGCCGATGGCGCTGCATGCAGCGCCCGATCACCTTGCCTTCCAGGACGTCGAGGGCGGCAAACAGCGTCGTCGTGCCGTTCCGTTTGTAGTCATGGGTGATCGTCCCGCAGCGTCCCTTCTTCAGCGGCAGCCCCGGCTGGGTGCGGTCGAGGGCCTGGATCTGGCTCGCGTAAGGCGATCCGGGAGGTCTTCCAGAACCGCCGTCAGATCCCGGATCTGTTGCGGGGTAATGGTTTCCGCCTTACCCAAAAGTGAGGCGATCAGCGCCTCGCGTTCGATAAAGGCGTCCGCCTCGCCACGCCAACGCCGGTGGCGGATCTCCGGGTCATTGTCCGGTGACTTTCCGACTCGCGTGATCTTGTTCGCCGCTGCCGCACGCGGCGCGTTGCCTTCGACCGTAAAGCCCATCTCCCGGGCCGCTTCGATGATCGCCGCACGGCGCTTCGACCAGTGTCCGATCAGGTCTCCGGGCATACCTGCGATGCGCGTGAACTCTCCATCCTTGCCGTACTGTTCCATGCGGATGCCGAGGCGCTCTTGCAGGCTCCAGGCCAGGGCATTGCGGTAGACTGCCCCCGCCGCCTTCATCCATGTGTAGACCGGGTGTTGATGCAGCGCCCGGTACTTGCCGTCCCGGTGTGTACGGGCGGCATTGAAAATCACACAATGAGTATGAAGCTGCGGATCGTTGTCCCGGCTGGTGCCATGCTGGAACATCGCGGCGGATATGTCAGCCGGCAGGACCTCGATATCGCCGTCCCGGTTGCGGATGCGGGTATAGGCGCAATGCCTCAGCACTGTTTCCTCAAGTGCTACACGCGCCGCATCGTTATGCGCCTGCTCGATCTCCGAACGCAGCCCGGGGCCGGCGACCGCCCACAGGGCCGAGACGCTTTTGTCGGCGCTGAAGGTCATGTCCAGACCCGCCGATCGGCGTTCGCTGCCGGCGTTCTGGGTCAGCTTGCCTCCGGTGTTCGGTGCGAAGCCGTTGTACAGCCGATGGAAGTCACTGCTGTCGACCTTGCTGCCGTCGGCAAGACCGAACAGGCCCTTCGGGTTGAACCAGACGCCGTCGGGTTCCTCACCCGCCGTGTAGTACTCGTTGGGATGACGGAAGGAGCGCTGGCTTTCCAGGTAGTACGCCGCCGATGCGGCTTGGGCCAGAGTGGCTACCATGACGTCAGCTCTGGCCGCCCAGACGGTGCGGGGTGAGGCCCCTGAAACGAGAACCTGCCGCAGCGAAGAGCCGGGTTTAGCCCAAATCTTCGGAGATGTCGGCTGGGATCAGGCGCCTGCGGCCCTCTTCAGCGCGGCAGACGGCCGGAACTTCAGAGCCTTGGAGGCTTTGATCCGGATCGCTTCGCCCGTTTGCGGATTGCGGCCTTTGCGCGCCGGGCGCTTGGTGATGGTGAAGGTGCCGAAGTTGCCGATGGTGTAGCGGCCTTCCTTCTTCGACTTCTTCAACCCAGCCTCGATCTCGCCCAACACCAGGTCGACCACGCGTTTGGACTCGGCCTTGCTGATGTTGCCCTTCTTTGCGACATTCTCGATGAATGCGGCTCTGCTCATGATGTGGAGCTCCTTTATCGTTCACCGAACCGAAACGGTCCTTGTAAAGACATTGCATAAGTAGGGCTTTGGCCATATGTACACCAGGAATGGCTCAAAAGGGTATATTTCAAAGGATTTAGCTACGGGAAGAGCTAACGGTCAGGCATGGAACGACTATGAGTGTGTCGCGATGTTGCGCGCATGCAATTCACGCCGGTCATGCGGCGGGCGCGGGTGTTCTTCGGGACGATGATCCGTTGGCCATCCTGGCCGCTTTATTGTGCTGTGTAGCTGCGCAAAAACCCGAATGGCGAGCGATGGATGAGTGGGTAGGCGTTTGCGGCAATATATGGTGCCGCGGGCGTCTGGAAACGAGAGGTATAGGAAATGGCTATCGATAAAACCGGGCTCACCAAAGGTTTGGTGAGAAAATTGAACGCGCTTCGCAAATCTGTCGGTGACGAGCTCGCCGAAGAGGTTTTCGCAAAGTGGCTGGAGCGCGAGGCGGCCTCACAAGCAAAAGGCAACCCTGATCCCGTGGCGGTGAAGATCGCCGAGGTTCTTGCAGGCTTTGAGAATGACCCGAAGTTCAATCTCGGCAATCATGGGTACACATTACGCCGAGCCAAAGGCAAAGGCGCGTCGGGCTTCCTCGCATACAAAAATGAGAAGCCGAAAGAAACGCTGGCTCCGTCTTCTGAAATTGAGTTGGAGCCGCCTAGCCAAGAGGGGACGGCAGCTATGTCCGAGCCGTCGGCGGCATGACCGGGTGCGCACCAGCAAGTACGACGAACCTGCGTAAGACTGACTGGCGATAGAATGCCTGAAAGGCGGGTCAGGGGCTAAGGGAAGTGCCGTCTGGACTCATGATGGCAGCATCGGAATTATGAACCCTTCCGGAGAGGTGCGGCAAGAAAGGTAACTCGATGCTCAGAGCTCGACCCATGCCGGCCGAGGCAAGGCAGGGAGACTTCTGTGGCTTGGAATCTGCGCAGCGCGCATTCGAACCTTACATTGACGAGTCGCCCGAGTAGCGAATTGCCCAGACCCAAACGCAGCAGGACGCCTTTATGCACAAACACCTCGCGACCGCCACCCTCCGGCACAACAGAGCCAGAGCTCCTCTTCGGATTGTAGATCTTGATCGTACCTGCCGGCGCCAACTCTACGGAGTGCGGAGCGTCACCGCGCCGGATCGGGTCCCTAGAAGGCCGAGATCGAACGCTTGAGGACCCGCAACGACGAACTCGCCAACATGGACGACGAGGACTGGACCGAAGAATTGGTCGAGGAAGCCGATGCCAACGAAACCCGGCTCCACGAGATCGAAGCCGTGATCGAGGCCCGCGCGGTCTACCGTCGCGAGGATATCGCCATCGCCGGGTGCATCGCCACCATCGGCAACGATAGCGAACTCAAGCTGATCCAGGGCCTTGTCAGGCCCGAGGATATGCCCGCGCGCGAATCCAACGATGCGAACATGGCCGGACAAGACGATACCGGCGACGGGGAGACCCGCAACCCGCGAAAGCGGATACGCCGCTGGAGGATGCGCCGCTGGGCAATACGCCGGAAGACGGTGGCGCCGATCCCGCTCCGGCGGAGGCACAGCAGCCCATGAACGCAGGCGTTCAATCCGTCGTCGAGAGCATCGATGCTCCCGCCGTGGCCGAACGCCGCGCCGCCGCGCTCGCCTCGGCCAAGAACAGCGATGCCACGCTCCCGGTCGTGGCGTCCGCGCCGGAAGCGGCCGACCATGACGTGTCCGTAGAGCGGGAACAGGTCCTGGCCCCGCCACGCGGCAACGGCCACGACAGCGATGCGGAGTTGCTGGAGATACCGGCCTTCCTGCGCCGCGGCTGAGCCACCGCGTTCATCGCCCTCCATACCGCCCCGCCGGCTTCGTTCCGGCGGGGCGTTTTTCATTCCCGTATCGACAACCAGGAGTTTCCCAATGTCTACCGAACAGAATGCCGTTACGGCCGAGCCCGGCAACGGTTCGGCCGCGATCCGCGCCCGGGTCGGCGCCAGCGCCATCTACAAGGTAACCCGGCTGTTTTCGGCCGGCCTCGCCGATATTTTCACCGAGACACTGCAAAACTCACGCCGTGGCGGGGCCAACCGCGTTGCCGCGGCCATCGAGCAGGATGGCGATATCACCCGCGTCACCCTCGCCGACGACGGCGCCGGGATCGCCGATCCCGCAATCCTGCTGACCTTCGGCGAGAGCAACTGGAAGGCCGGCATCGCCGAGGCCGAAGATCCCGCCGGGTTCGGGCTTCTCGCTCTCTCGCGCCGGGGCTGCACGCTGCGCTGGCGCCTCCCCGGCGGAGACCCAAGCCCCGGCTACCGCCTGGTGCTCGAGCCCGCTCACTTTCTTGGCCGCGATGCGGCCTATGTCGTCCCGGAAGACAGCGCCCCCTGGCCCCATGGAACCGCGGTCACCTTCGAGGCGTCCGAGGCGCCCCACGCGGTCCGCGCTATCCTTGAGACCGCCGCGCGGCATTATCCCCTGCCGGTCACCATCGACGGCGAGGTTGTCGAGCGCCGCGCCTTCCTCGATGGCGCGCTCCATGTGGAACCATGGAAGGGCCTCGTGTTCGGGGTCTTCAAGGACAGCCATGCGGGCTACCGCGTCCCCGACGTCAACTTCCATGGCCTGACCCTGCCGGTGCGCCTGCCCCAGGTCGACACCGTGGAAGGCGGTGTCTGGTCGGCGCGGGCCGACATCGACTCCTGCCCCGATCTGGAGTTGGTCCTGCCCGCGAGAAAGGAAGCGGTGGAGACCCCGTTTCTGGAAAAGATACGCGAAGCCGCGCGGCTTGCCGTCTACCGCGCCATGGCGCAGGCCGATCCGGCCCCACGGGTTGCCTGGACCGACTGGCACAAGGCGAAAGAGGCCGGGATCGAGATGCCCGAGCTGCCCACCGAGTTGCGTCCCTGGCGTCCCGCCATCGCCGACACGGACTATTGGGACGAGCGGTCCGCCCTTACGGCATTAGGTTCCGACACTCTGGTAATGGAGGCCGACCCCGAGCCGCCCGAGGCCCAGGCGCTCCATCGCGCCCTCGCCCTTACCGGGCTCCAGGGCGGATCGGAACGCACGCTCCGGCTATTCGCCCCCGAGCCACGTTTCGAGGGTTATCGCTGCTCGTGCGCGTCACCGGCATCGAGACCCTTGTTACCGTGGATGGCGCCGTCCGTTCGCTGGATTTCATCGCCAACCGGGAGAACGGCGGCGAGCCGGAACGGCCCGAAACCATCGTGATGCACCTGAACGTTCTGCATCCGCCTAAGTCCCCACGCCATTGCTTTCGCAAATGCGACACCATCGCCATTCCCGCCGATCTTGCCTTCGCGGGCGAGGCCTGGTCATCGGTCCATGACGCGCTGCCCCTGGTGACCGCGGACAGCGATATCGCGCCCTAGGAACTCGCCCGATTGTTGCGCGCCGCATACTTCAGTCCCAGCGACGACGCGGAAGCGGACTCTTGGGAGACGCAACTCACTCGCTTCGAGGAAACCGCCCTGCATATGTCGCTCAAGCTCATGTGCTCGGTCGAGGAAGCCCGCCAGCGCACCATTGCCGATGCGGTATGGCGGGAAATCTTCTGGCTCATGCCGCGCGGCCGCACGGTCACCATCGTGGTGCGCGGCGGCAAGGTGAGCGTCGATATCGGACCCGTATGCACGGAAGCCGCAACCGCTACGCCGTCCCTGTAGAACAGAGCGGGGTGGAAGCGAAGCGCCGGAAAACGGCAATGGTGGATCGCCCGGGCTCGAAGATAGGCCTCGGCGTGGGTGCCGTCTATGGAATGGCAACATCGCCACAGGCGGCGCGCTGCTTCAATCCGGTCGTAGGTCCCGGGGCTATCGGGGGTAGGGATTGGCGGCATGGCGAGGAAGCCACGGGCCTCCGCAAGGGCGGCGCAAAGCGAGCCCGAGCCGGAGGCGATGTGGATCAGATCGAGGAGATCTCCGTGCTCCCCGGTGGCGCCGTCGGTCCACTTTCCGGGAACGCCTGGAGGCGCGAGGCGGACGAAGAGCGAGCGCCCTTTGGCGCCGCGAATATCGCCGGCAGTCCAATACCGGCCCTGCTTGCGGCCGTGGGGGAGGTATCGCCGGCAAACCTCCTCGGCGCGATCGCCAAGAGCGGCGGCGAGAGCGGAGGCCGCGCTCATGGCACAGGCCTGGCAATAAAGAAGGGGCTTGAATGGGGCACGGGAATCGGGAGCATCAGGGACCTCTCTCGCGGCTGCCGGGAACGTTCCGATCGCGGCCCCTCTCCGTCTCTCGGCGGTGCCGGATCGACGGCCGGTGCGCGAAGCGCGCGCCGCGCCGTGCGGCCGGTTACGGCTCGGGGCGGATTACAGAAAGAAAGGGCCGGCCCCGTGCCGGTTATCGGCGCGGGAGCGGCCCTGTTGAAGATAAGGAGGAAGCGGATCAGGCGGTAAGGTGCCGTCGTTTTCGAAAATGCGGGTGCATCGGAGGCGGCGTCCAGGGGACGAGATCGCGCTCAACGAGCATCGCGGCGGCGGCCGGACGGATCTCTCTCCGTTTGTCGACCTGGCGGTGTCCTTTCCCATCTTCGGAGAGATGCACGACGTAGTAGTGCGAACGATCCGGTGTGGCGTAGTCGATACGCCGGGTGACCAAGCCGACGGTTTCGCCGTAGACAACGATCATGTACTCGTCCTCTCTGGACCTCGCGGATCGTGTGCGAGGGCAGCCCGATCGAGGCGAGCAGTGTGCCGGCGTCAGGGAGCGGCGGGACGGAGCCCGGTTCGAAGTCGTGGGGGCCCGCGGGGGTGCTGTCGGACAGGGGGTGAGGTTCGCTTGATGCGGCTTGGCGATTGAACATGTCAATTCTCCGGTTGTGGGGTTCGGTCGCCGCCCGGTCCGGAGGGTCTCTCTCCACTTCCGGGCAGGCTGCCCCTCTTCCGGCTTCCCCTCACTCGGGAATGCGGTGGCGCGGCAGAACGGAACTCAGTGGACCGGCGCGCGGTTGCGGGCGGCGGTCATGGAGCGCGCGGCAAGGCTCGTCCATGCCTCGCGGTCGAGTCCGAGGCGGGCGTTGAGGCGGTCGCACAGCCGCAAGGCATCGTCGAGCTGGAGCGCCACCAGGGCGGTGGGGACGTAGTCTTCCATGTCCTAGAACACGATGCGGATCTGCTGCGGCTGATCGGGGAGAGCCGGTTCATGCGGGAGCGGTTCAGCTTCGAGGTAGGCATCACGCGGCCTCCCGGTCGGCCGAGCCGGCGGGCGCGAAATACCCGGCGAATTGCTCCATCAGCGCGTCGGCGTCGCGCTTCACCTGGCGGCGGACATTCGGATTGAAGGTGCGCGACGGGCGGAGCGTGCCTGGATCGGCGCCGGCGATGCAATCTTTCACCTGCTCGCAGAGGCGCGCGAGGTGATCGTCGCCGAAGATGTTGAGGCGGGGCACCACGTCGACCAGGCCGCGGATGTTCTCGATCATCGAGTCGCGGAACACCAGCGGCTTGCCGTTCTCGTCCTCCTGCAAGCGCTCCGAGACACGCTCGACCGCCTCGCCCGGGCGCCGGTAGAGGTCGGCCACCGCGTCGTGCAGGCGTTCCTCGATCTGGTGCTCGATGTCGCGCTTGCTCATCCCCTCGACACGACACGCCCGCCGGACCCGCCCGTACATATCCACCCGATACATCCCCCCGCCTTCCAGTCAGAGCAACCCTGACAGAAGGCTATACGCGGTCCCATTTTGGTCCGCCGCAGCCGGATCAACCGGCCGCCTCAGTGGGGGATTATTGCGCCGCCGTTCTCAGTGATCGCCAACACAGGTAACATGCTCCAGTCCATGACTGTGAGAAGGAGCGGTTGGGTGAGCATGTATGAGAAGCTTTCTGAAAGACTGATGGCTGCTCTGCATTTGGCGGTACCGCCGGTAGCGGTCAGTTTTCCAAGCCGAGCACCGTCGGCGATGGGCAGGCCGGCAACCCCGGTAGCGGCTGGCTGTGCATTCTGGGAGCAAGGGGCAAATCGAGCGGTAACTACTACCGCGAGTGACCATCGCTTCTGCTCTATCGGGATACACACCCATAACATCGCTGGAGCACCCGACTCCCAAGCGGGCGAACTGCAGGATGCGCTCGCGGCCATGCAGGGCTTGGACTATGTGCGGCCCGACGAGGTTGCAGCCCTTCCGGTTATGAAGAATTCGGTATCCTATGTTGTCTATTGCCCCTTGGGAGAGATGGCAGAGCAACCCCAGGTAGTGCTGCTGTTTGCACATTCCGCCCAGGGCTTGGTGTTATCCGAGGCATTGGCGCGGGTAGACGGCGCCGTGCCAATCGCCATGGGGAGACCTGCCTGTGCACTGATTCCCCAGGTTGCAAACAGTGCACGCTCGGCCGCGAGCTTGGGCTGCTGCGGCGCCCGAGCGTATCTCGACGTACTGAGTGATGATGTGGCAATGTGGGGTCTGCATGGTGGAAAGATCGAGCAGTATGTCTCGGAGATCGAGACCCTAGCCAAGGCTAACGCGATACTCACTCAGTTCCACGAACGACGGCGCAGCGACATAGAGTCAGGCGAGTTGCCAAGTGTCGCCGAGTCCTTGTCCCGCCTGCCCGGTTAGCCTCTTCTAAAGCGGATACGCGAGGCCATCCCCGTTATGAAGGTTGTCCTGATCAACCCGTATGAGCTGGGCCGCCAACCCTTCGCCCTCGCGCAGCCGGCAGCGTGGCTCAAGGAAGCGGGTCACCAGGTGTGCTGCCTCGAGCTGTCCTTGCAGCAGTTAGACGATGTTGCACTGGGCCATGCCGAGCTTGTTGCCGTATACGTAGGCATGCATACAGCAGCTCGTATTGCCGCGGAGGCTTTGCCCCGCATCCGCGCGCTTGCGCCCCAGGCGCACGTTAGCGTCTACGGTCTATATGCTCCGATGAACGATGGTCTATTCCGATCACTCGGTGCAAAAACCGTGTTCGGCGGTGAGGTCGAGCCACATCTATTGTCGCTAGCCGACCAGTTGAGTCGCGGTGAATCACCTTCCCAGGACGAGGCCCAGATCAATCTATCCAAAGTCACGTTTAGAGTGCCGGATCGCTCGACCTTACCCGAGATCTCGCGCTACGCGCATCTGCGACTGGGAGACGGCGCCACTCGTATTGTCGGATTTGTCGAAGGCAGTCGCGGTTGTAAACACTTGTGCCGCCACTGCCCTGTGGTCCCGGTGTATAAGGGCAAGTTTCGTGTGGTCCCGGTGGATGTAGTGATGGGCGACATCAGGCAGCAGGTTGCGGTCGGAGCTGAGCATGTATCGTTTGGCGATCCCGACTTTCTCAATGGACCTACCCATGCGTTGCGGCTGGCTCACGCGCTGCATTCGGAATTTCCCGCTCTCACCTACGACGCCACTATCAAGGTCGAGCATATTATCAAGCTGCAACGGGTGTTACCTGTTCTCAAGGAAACGGGTTGCCTTTTCGTTATTTCGGCCGTCGAAGCGGTCGACGACGTGGTGCTGGGTCATTTGGACAAGAACCATACCAACGCCGATTTTGATCGTGCGGTTGCTCTGCTTCGAGATGTCGGCATCTCATTTGCACCGACATTTGTCGCTTTCACACCATGGACGACGCTAAGGGGTTACATCGAGCTACTGGAGAGGTTGGTGTCACTCAGGTTAGTCGAGAGTGTTCCTCCAATTCAGCTCGCGATACGTCTGCTGATTCCGTTGGGCTCCTACCTGCTTCATATTCCGGGATTTGTCGAGATGATTGAGACGTATGACGAGCAACTCCTTGGATACCCATGGAAACACGAGGATCCGGCGGTGGACGAATTGCAGTGCCGAATTCAGGGGCTGGTGGAATCAGCGGAACAACTGGCGCTCGATCGCAAAGCCGTCTTTGCCGAGATATGGTTTTTGGCGCACAAGGCGTCGGGTGAACCTGTTCCTGCTCTCCCTGCGGATCTCGGTGATCCGATTCCTCACATGTCGGAACCATGGTACTGCTGCGCGGAGCCAACCACGCAGCAGCTGCAGCAATTTTAGGCAGAAACGGACGAAGCGGATTAAGGAGGACTTCCAGTTCTTCTGGCGCCGACATCATTCAAGGCGTCAAATTCAAGGACGGAGAAAAGCTAACCGAACGCGCCGCCTGAAACGTAAGCATCCGCCGAAGGCCGCGGGGTATTTGGGGCTGAGTTTGGTGGCGGCGCATTTCCGGTGAGGAAGCGTGGAGTGACCCCCTAAAAGTGGTCCAGATTTGTTAAGAGAGTTTGGCGCGTTTTGCCCCCTCGAAAGGAGGACAAAATGAGCCGTAAACGCTACACCCCGGAACAGATTATCAGCATGTTGCGCGAAGCCGAGGTGGCCTTGGCGCAGGGCCAGTCCATTGGTCAAGCTTGTCGCACGCTCGGCGTATCGGAGCAGAGTTACTATCGCTGGCGCAAGGAATATGGCGGCCTTCGTACTGACCAGGCCAAGCGTCTGAAGGACCTGGAGAAGGAGAATGGCCGTCTCCGGAAGGCGATCTCGGATCTGACGTTGGATAAGCTGATCTTGAAAGAGGCGCTTGAGGGAAACTGCTAAGCCCCGCCCGTCGCCGGCGGTGTGTTGATCATCTCCAGGCCGAACTGGGAATCTCCGAGCGACGTGCCTGTGCTGTTGCAGGCCAACATCGCTCAACCCAGCGCAAGAGACCCCGTAGTCGGGATGATGAAGAGGCACTCACGACCGCGATCATCCGCTTGGCCAGCCAGTATGGCAGATATGGCTATCGGCGGATCACTGCCTTGCTCAGGACCGAAGGTTGGCACGTGAACGCCAAGCGGGTCCAGCGCATCTGGTGGCGGGAGGGGCTGAAGGTCCCACAGAAGCAACCGAAACGGGGCAGGCTGTGGCTCAACGACGGATCCTGCATCCGTCTGCGGCCGTGCTGGCCCAATCACGTCTGGTCCTATGACTTCGTCATGGATCGAACACACGATGGGAGGAAGTTCCGCATGCTCACCGTGATCGATGAGTTCACCAGGCGGTGCATGGCCGTTGTCGTCGAGCGAAGATTGAACTCGGACAATGTCCTCCATTGTCTGACCGAGCTCTTCGTCCAACATGGCCCGCCGGATCATATCCGTTCCGACAACGGCTCAGAGTTTACCGCTCATGCCGTCCGCGACTGGCTCGGCAGGATCGGCGTCAAGACCCTCTATATCGAGCCCGGGTCACCTTGGGAGAACGGATACAACGAGAGCTTCAACTCAAAGCTCCGGGACGAAATCCTGAACACGGAGATCTTCTCTACACTGAAGGAGGCCAAAGTGCTGATCGAACGATGGCGGCATCACTACAATACCATCCGGCCGCATAGCTCGCTCGGATACAGACCGCCGGCCCCAGAAACCATCTTGCCAAACGTTGATGGGCCAACCTACGCTGTTGATGGGCTATGGTTGGCCCATCAACTTAACCCGCGCCAAACTCTAACTTAAGCGCTGGACCACTAATCGGGGGCAGGCCAAAGGGAGGGCCCACTCGCTCCCCGGAAAGACCCTCGCCTCCTTGGACGGCACTATTTAGGCAGGTGCGAAGCCGGCACGCTCTTGTGCGCACCCTTGTACACGATGGGCAGGGTGCAGCGAGACTAGCTGCTGTACTTGCGGGTGAGAGTCCCGTCGGCGCAATTCTCAGTTTAGCGCCGTAGTGATATCCGGCAGGCATGCGGGGCGACCCGGTGGTCTGAAAGCCCGGAAGTAAAAGCCCCGGAGGGCCGGAGGGTCGTAGTGCCTCTCAGGTCTGGTCAGTTCGGTGGGGCGAGCGAACAGTAGGGCCGTAACGAAAGTGAACGGATTAAGCGTCGAAAATCATGTCCTGCATGAAGCTGATTTGCGGGGTAATCGGAGCTGCCAAGGGTTTCCTGCCTATCCGATGGCCAGTGCCGGCCTGCCCCCGATTAGTGGTCCAGCGCTTAAGTTAGAGTTTGGCGCGGGTTAAGTTGATGGGCCAACCATAGCCCATCAACAGCGTAGGTTGGCCCATCAACGTTTGGCAAGATGGTTTCTGGGGCCGGCGGTCTGTATCCGAGCGAGCTATGCGGCCGGATGGTATTGTAGTGATGCCGCCATCGTTCGATCAGCACTTTGGCCTCCTTCAGTGTAGAGAAGATCTCCGTGTTCAGGATTTCGTCCCGGAGCTTTGAGTTGAAGCTCTCGTTGTATCCGTTCTCCCAAGGTGACCCGGGCTCGATATAGAGGGTCTTGACGCCGATCCTGCCGAGCCAGTCGCGGACGGCATGAGCGGTAAACTCTGAGCCGTTGTCGGAACGGATATGATCCGGCGGGCCATGTTGGACGAAGAGCTCGGTCAGACAATGGAGGACATTGTCCGAGTTCAATCTTCGCTCGACGACAACGGCCATGCACCGCCTGGTGAACTCATCGATCACGGTGAGCATGCGGAACTTCCTCCCATCGTGTGTTCGATCCATGACGAAGTCATAGGACCAGACGTGATTGGGCCAGCACGGCCGCAGACGGATGCAGGATCCGTCGTTGAGCCACAGCCTGCCCCGTTTCGGTTGCTTCTGTGGGACCTTCAGCCCCTCCCGCCACCAGATGCGCTGGACCCGCTTGGCGTTCACGTGCCAACCTTCGGTCCTGAGCAAGGCAGTGATCCGCCGATAGCCATATCTGCCATACTGGCTGGCCAAGCGGATGATCGCGGTCGTGAGTGCCTCTTCATCATCCCGACTACGGGGTCTCTTGCGCTGGGTTGAGCGATGTTGGCCTGCAACAGCACAGGCACGTCGCTCGGAGATTCCCAGTTCGGCCTGGAGATGATCAACACACCGCCGGCGACGGGCGGGGCTTAGCAGTTTTCCTCAAGCGCCTCTTTCAAGATCAGCTTATCCAACGTCAGATCCGAGATCGCCTTCCGGAGACGGCCATTCTCCTTCTCCAGGTCCTTCAGACGCTTGGCCTGGTCAGTACGAAGGCCGCCATATTCCTTGCGCCAGCGATAGTAACTCTGCTCCGATACGCCGAGCGTGCGACAAGCTTGACCAATGGACTGGCCCTGCGCCAAGGCCACCTCGGCTTCGCGCAACATGCTGATAATCTGTTCCGGGGTGTAGCGTTTACGGCTCATTTTGTCCTCCTTTCGAGGGGGCAAAACGCGCCAAACTCTCTTAACAAATCTGGACCACTTTTAGGGGGTCACTCCATGTTTCCGCTGTCTCCTAGATCAGGTGCTGCGAAATAGAGGCCCTCCGACTCCGGCAACGCGAGAAGCTCCGTCGCCAATACGGCGCCGCCGCCGATCATCGTCACACCATCCAGGGCGTCGAGCCGGGCTGCCTGCTGAATCAGGGCCCTTGCCTCGTTCGGGAAGAGGGGGATGAACGCGCCGTCGGGGTTGGCTTCGTAAAACTGGGCGAGAACGGCGGCCATGTCAGTCTGGCCCTTTGCCACCAGAGCGACGACCGGAACCGCACCCCCACGCTCACGGAAAGCAACGGCAAAAGCATTCGCGATGGCACTGGTATACGGGTCGCCATCGTGGACCGTCACCATCGTGCGCAGCCCTAGTTCATCGTAGCTGAAATGCGCGACAACGGCCGCCTCGATGAGGTCGTTGTCGGTAACGCGGTAGTAACCCTCGTGATAATCCGGGCCGACATTACCGGCGAGGTCCGACGTGAGCACGGGCGATGTGTTGGCCGGCGATATCATGGACAGACCCGCCTTGCTGAGGATTGGCGATGCTTTCACCGCCGCACCGGAGCACAGGGTCCCGATGACGCCAACGACCTGCGCGTCGGCAACGACAGCCTCAGCCTTCGCGCGCCCACCTTCGCCCGAACACATCTCGTCGAGGGTCTCGACGGAAACGTGGTGCCCGTGTACGGGGCCGAAGTCCTCGATCGCCATCTCGATGGCGGTTTGAATCACGAGGGACACGGACGGCACTACCGAATCGGACAGGAGCGCGCGAATCTCGATCGGTTGGCCACGCTTGATCTCGACCGCACCGAGTAGCCCCGCTGTGAAACCGCTGCTGGACGCGAAAATCGCGAGGACCATGAAAGTGAGTATGCAGGCTTGTCCAATGAGAGACGACTTACGCATGTCCGAGTCCCTTGCTGCTTATCCGTGAAAGTGGTCCCGCCGCGAGCGTACGATGGGCCGCTGGATCGGTTCTTGTTGCGCCATGGACGAAACGCGAGACCGTGGCATGGAGTTGACAGCACCCGACGTAGCGCGAGGCGAAGGCCACATGCCAAATCTATCTGACCGAAGACCACTTTCATCGGAAGGGGGCGTCCACGTACGTCCAGAGATGCGCCGCCTATGGTTCCTTGTCTGTTTCGGCACGGGGCGGAAGATACGGCTTGGAGCTTTAGGCGGCCGTTCGGTTGCCCCGCCTACGGCCTTTGCCACGTGCAGTCCGCCATCGTGACCGCTCGGTTGCCTTCCAGGATATCGACGACGTAGGTACAGCTTCCGGTCACGCCGGCATACTTACCGGTTCCTCCCATCAGTTCCGTGTTGCCTTTGGCGTCGCCCGCGCGCTGCGTCGACAGGAAGTACCAGCTGTTGCCGGGGGCAGCGGTCACGGAGCAGGTGGACTCAACATCCACGCCTGCCTCCAACCTCTTCCCCCGGAGCAGGCACTTCATAAGGCCGTGCTCGCCTTCGACGAAAGGGCCGCCACTGCTCTTGGTGACGGTGACGGCCCCCTCGAGGGTACCTTGGAGCAGCGTTTCCCCGGCGTGTTCGAGCGCCGTGTAGGTATAGACGGAGCTTCCGATCCTGCTGAAGCTGCCACTCTCCTCGGCGATGGCGCTCTGGAGCGAAAGCGTCACGCCTGCCACGGCGAGCAACGCCGCAACGATGGTTTTGCCTAAGGACATGTTCTTCCTCGCTCGCGTTATCATTCTCTGGAGAGATGCTAGGAGCGCCGAGTGTGATACACAAGCGACACGGCGCCTCCCATCCTCCGACCGGAACCGGCGAGTGTGACGCGGCACCGCAAAACCTCCTCCGATAGTGTCCATTTGCCGATGGTGGACGCAATCGACCCGTGGAGAATCGAGAATCATCGGAGACTGCGGCTTTAGATGGACCACCTCACCAGCGCCGAACGATTCCACGGCTTCGCCACCCTTCTTCGGCCTAGTCAGTTGCTTCCGGCACCGCCACGGTCCGCAGCTGATCGCTGGCCACCTCGCGGTTCCGACGCGCCTCCAGCCTTCAGCGCTTGCGAACGATCACGAGGCACCGCATCAGCACCGTCCAGCGCTCTTTGCCCGTGACCCGATAGGCGTCGGCGGCGCGGCGGCACCCGAGGGCCTTTGCGCGGAGGTATTGGAGCTGCGCCTCGCCCTCGTAGCGGTCCGCCGGATCCGGACCCGGGTACCAGGTCTCGCCATACCACCCGCGCATCGTCGCCTCGCACTGGCGCCGGTCAGCGAAACTCATCGCGAGCGGCGTCGCCTCGTCCACCGCCTGACAAGCCCGCGCAGGTTTCCCGGCGTCGCCCGGCGTCGGGGTGAACGTCTCCCCGGGGCCGACACATCCTGAGCTCATCAGCGCACCGGCCACAACCAAGACTGCCAACAAGCGCCGCCACGTCGCCCTACCCGACATTGCCGCGGCAAGGTGTGATTTCCGTTTCATCGTTGTTCAGACCGTTGCCACGCGACGCCTCCAGATCCGGCAAACATATTGGATACCGGCTTGGCCCAACCTTCACGCCAAACCGCCAAACGTAAAGGTTCGGCCAAGTCTTCCCAATCTTGCTCTTAACTTCGCCTACGGCAATTACGCCCTCACATGGATAATAGGTGGTCTCCGGACTGTTGTTCACGCAGAAGACCGGGCAAATGTCCCTTTCGTAGAGAACCACATCCATCTGGCGGCTTGTGGCGCCTTTGGTGTCGATCACGCAGCCGGAGCCGATCCCGATCCCGTTTGGAAGAATCTGTCCAAGCTTCTCCATTACGGGGTGCTCCATCGCATCGCCGACAAGTTCCGGAGTTGTGGCCAGCTGGCGGGCGTTGTCGAACGCAACGACGAGATTCTTGCCTATCCTGTTCACGAATTCCCTGGAATCGAAGCTGTTCTGCATGTCTGTCCTCGTCAGAGAGAGTCGTTCTTCGACGGCCTGCCGCGCAAAATACTGTGAGGCGCGTAGCATTTCGATCCAGACGCGGTCGCGAGGTCAAATTGCATCATCGGATCAGGTTTCTCGTTGGTGTCTGTTGATTCCTGTGCAACCGCCGGGAGTTTGATGGGCGCTAAGCTTGGCGATTGTCGTCCTCGTTCGCTGCTACTCGGGTGCTGGTTCCTTCCGCCGACAGTGGGTCCGCGTCCGGATTGGCCACGATGGTGGAGATAAAGTCGCGGATTTCTGCTTCGGTACGGGAGCGTTCGCGACGGTCGAGGGCCTTGATGGCGAGCTAGATCACGAGTTGGTTCGCCGTGAGAACAGTCCCCTGGGTGGCCCGCTCGATCCGATCCCAACGGGTCAGCAGTCCGGGTTGGCATGCTCCGGCCATTGAGTCGGCTGCCGGATACAGAAAGCACCGGCGTTCTTACGGCAGTATCCAAGCCGCCGATCGTTGCCATGGTGCAGGTCCTCTCGTGGGCCCCAGCAGGTGTAGTCGCCCCGGTCCGTGCGGTGCTCGAGGCCGCGGTATGGGCGCCTCAAGCACGGCAGGTCCGACGCTCCGCTAGAAATTGTATTTCAGGCTTAGCACGATGAAGCTGTCGCGCCGCGTCTCATGGAGGAGGATATCCGCTTCGTCGACACCGAGAAGAGCGAACGCCTCCAGGTTCAGAGACCACCGATCCGAGAGGCGCCGGTTCAATTCGACGGTCAGAGCACGGGTGGCATAGTCCGTGTCCGCCAGAATGCTGGCGACGATTTCGGTGCTCTGAACGTCGTTGAACGCAAGGCGCGCGGCGAGAAACAAATCGTTCTGGAATTGATTGGTCGCATTTCGATCTCGCCCATCGTAGTTCCACTCGCCGAGCAGGCCGAGGTCGGCCGTGGAGCCGAATACGGAATAGAACGTGTATTCGACGCCGGAAACGAATGCGGCGTAGTCCTGTTCCCTGGCGATGCGGTTTCGAGCGCCGGCGCGGTGAATGGCTTCGAGCTTGAGCAACCAGGAGCCGGTCGTAAGTTGGGCGTCCAGCCCGAACTGGCGGATATGCCCGTAATGCGGAACCAGGGCCGGTGTGCCGCTGCGGTCCGCACTTGGCATCAGAACAGGCTCCCGGCTTGTACCGTCGAATACGCTTGTGCCGATATCGAGAGGTCCGAAACCGTGGCTGTATCGGGCAGCGAAGTCGAGGCGCCATTCCTCAGCCGCACTCTCGTATGAGACCCGTTCGTTGTCCACGACGAGCGGCAGGCGCAGGCGGCCGGATCGGCCCGGAAAGGTGCGCGCGCGGTGATAGGGCAGAACGAACATCTCCGCCGCGCCCCAGTCTCCGGACCACGTGGCATGGACCATGGGCTGTCCCAGCTTAGCCTCCTCGTTCGGATGTTCGACGAGGTCGGTCTGGTTGACGATATCGACCAGGTGGTGCGATTCGACGACTCCCCAGAACACCTGATCGAGGCCGAGGCGCAGTTCCCACTCGTCATCGCCAATTTCGCCGAACAGCAGCAGATAGGCTTCACGCAGGTCGGCATGGGTACGGTGCGGATCCGCGGCGTCGTAGCGGAAGAACGGCGCCAGCGTGAGGCTCCTGCCATCGACGTCCTCGAGATATAGCTTCGGCACCACGACGAAGCCGCTGGCGTGCGCGCGCTGGCCAGGATGAGCGGCGGTCCTGGGATACCATCGGCCTTCGAGGCTCAGGCTCCCCGAAAACTCGTGGTCGACGATCCCGGATCCGGCGCGCGCTCCGGCGGCGGGGATCGAAACCAGAAGCCAGACTGCGCCGAGAGCCGCCGTTCGATGAAGGCCGGCTCGCAGCCGCATCAACGCGCCCGTTTCAGCGCGGTGCTGGTGAAGTCGCCGGCGTCAAGCCCGGTTCGGAACCGGAAGTCCGTCCAGGTCAGAACGGTGCTCTTTCCCGTGAGGTGATTCACCATCGTCATCTCGCCGGCCTGCCAGTAACGATCCAGATACCGTTCGTAGCTCCCCAGGGTCAGCGTCTTCAGATGCGCGTCCTTGCGGTCGTAGTACTCCACCTTCCGGACGCGGAACTCGTCCCGGTCGCGCCAGACCAATTGGCGGCTGTAGCCCGATTTTCTGTCTTTCGGGATGCGCTCGGAGACCGTGCACGTCGAGTCGCCGCAAGGCTCGTCGCGCAGATGACGGTAGGTGAACTTCTCCACCTGCGGGGCGCTCATGTCCTCGTAGGCGAACTCGCTGCCCATGAAGGAGCCCGAGCGGTTCGACGAGCTGATGCGCTTGACCCGTTTCAGGGCGGGCAGGTAGAGCCATTGATCGTCTGCCTCCTCCTTGTGGGCATGGATGAGCAACGCCGACCCTTTGACGTCGCGCGGACGGTCGAACACGAACAAGCTTCTGTCTCCGTCTCCATCGACCTCCAGGATCTTGACGCGGATCTGGCGCAGACTCTCCTTACCCTGCTTGTTGCGCAGTACCATGATCTGACTGGCCGTGAAGTCGCCGAAACCGTCCGCCCGCGCGCTGGCTTCGCGCGCGATCTTGAGCCCGGCTTCCTCGGGCGTGGTGTCGGCTGCGCGCGGCGCGCCAAGACAAGCCAGGAAGGCCAGGCAGGACGCGAGAGGAAAAAGCGCCGATCGGGTGGGACAGGCGGAGATCATGATTTTCTCCGATCGATGGCCATTAGCAGAGGCGGGAGCAGCAGAAAGTCGGTGAGGAGCGCGAACGCGATCGTTATCGTGACCAGCAGGCCGAGCGCCCAACTGAGCTCGAATCCCGACGAAGCGAACACCAGGAAGCCCAACGACAAGACCGCGGTCGTGCTCCATAACGCGTGACCGACGGTGCGAAAGGCGGCGCGCACGGCCTCGGGCGCCGGGAGGCTCTCGCGGCGGGCCTTCAGATACTTGCTCAGGAAATGGATCGTATCGTCGACGATAATTCCGAAGGCCATCGCGGTGACCACCGAGGCCGAAAGACCCACATGGCCGACCAAATAGCCCCACAGGCCGAAGCTCATGGCCGCGGGGACGAAGTTGGGCAAGAGACTGACGAGACCCAGGCGCACGCTCTTGAAAACCAGGACCAGGATCAGCGAGATGAGGCCCATGGCGATAATCGTGCCGCGCAGCATGCTCTCGATGTTTCGCTGGGAAAGGTGAGCGAAGACGATGCTGATACCCGATGCCTCGGTCGCGAGGCCGGGCGAATTCGCGCGGAGCCAGGACTGCGCACGCCCATCGAGCTCGCGCTGGGCCTGGGACGTCAGGCTTCGGAGTACCACGGTCATGCGTGTGGCGGACTTGGCGATGTCGATGCGGTTGTTGAGGTCGCTGCCGAACGGGAGCGAGAGCTCGTAAAGCAGCAGATATTGCGCGGCGAGTTCTGGATCTTCAGGCAGCCGATAGAAGGCCGGGTCGTCGCCGTGCATGTTCTTGTTCAGACGTTTCATGATGTCCGAAAAGGTCCGGACGTGGGTCGCTTCGGGTTGCTCGCGGTACCATTCGGCGAAGGCATCGACCTCGCGCAGATACCCCGGATCGGTGATTCCGCCTTCCTGGCCCGCGTTCAGCGAGTATTCCAGCGTTTCCATGCCGGTCAGGTTCTCTATCACGAAGTCCGTATCGCGTCGGAACTCGTAAGTCTCGTCCAAAAGCTTTGTCCAGTTATCGGTCAGCTCGATGCGGGGAATGCCCATCACCAGAACGGTGGCCAGAAGTGTGATGGACCAGAGCAGGACCGTGCGACGCGCGACGACGAAGGCGCCGAAGCGGTCGAAGAAGCCAGGTCGTTCGGCGTGGGCGGGACGCGCGCGCAGTGGCAGGATCGACAGCAACGCCGGCAGGAGAGTCATGGAGTAGACGAAAGCGCACAGCACGCCGAACGCCACGAGATTGCCCAGCACGTGAAAAGGCGGCGAATCCGAGGCATTGAGGCTGAGGAATCCGATCATGGTGGTGACCGTGGTGAGAAACACCGGCCAAGCATTGATGCGGAGCGATTCTGCGACCGCCTCGTTCCTGTTCAGACCCTGGCTCATACCCAGCAAGGTGGCCGCGGCGATGTGGACCGAGTGCGCGACGGCGATCGTCATGACGATGATCGGCACGCCGGAATTGGCGGGATTGAACACCGTGCCCAGCCAGCCCGCGAATCCCATCGTGGTGTTGATGACGAATACGAGCACGAGGAGAATGGCCAGGGTGCCGAATGCCGATCGCAGCAGGACGGCGGTCGCGACCGCGATGATCAGGAACACGATCGGCGAGAGCCTCTCGAGGTCGTCCTTCGTGGCGTCGGCGAAGGCGCGGTTCATGACGACATCGCCGGTCAGGTAGTAAGCGATTTCCGGATGGCTTGCGCGGGCCTTATCCAGAAGGACAACCAGATAGTCGGTTATTTCGACCACCGCGGCGTCCGCGTTTTCGGGAAGGGCAAAATTGATCACCAACCCGGCGACGCGTCCGTCGTGGGAGACCAGGCGGCCGGCAGTCTCGATCGCGTTCAGCGCGATCCCTTCGATACGCGCGAGGTCGGCGTCGCCGAGCGCGCGCGCGCCGTCGACCAGCGGCTCGACGACCAGCTCGTCCCCGAGCGCCTCGCTATGGGAGTAGTTGGTCAGCGAGTCGACCCGGGTGGAATAAGGTGCGCGCCAAGCGGCTTCGGTCAGCTCCTCGATAGCGCCGAGCGCCTCGCGGGTGAACACCGACCCCGCTCCGGGTGCAACGGCGATCAACGCCGCATTGGATGCCGAGTAGGTGTCCTCGAGCGCGTCGAACGCGGCGAGCTCGGGATTGTCTTCGGTGAACAGACTGCGGTAATCGTTGGTGACGCCGATTAAGCCGGCGCCCGCGGTCATGCCCAGCATGACCAGCACCGCGAGCGCGGCGACCAGCCAGCGGCGGCGCAGAACGACAGCGATATAGCGCTCCAATACCAAACCGGATGTCGTCTCAACCATCGTCGGCTGGGAGTATCGGTGAATTCGCCGATTCGGATGCCGCGCGCATCTTCACCACAGGCTCGATTTCGAGGTGTGGACGTGGTCGGGCATCTTGTAGCTCAGTCCTTCGTCGTCGTACACCGAGATTTGGAGAAGCTGAGTGAAATTTCCCGACCTGATGAGCTGGTCGTTCTTCAGAAATCTCTGAAGGCGTTGTTTCATCCGGTAACTGAACAGTGCACCCACAGTAGGGATCTTTGGAAACTGGAACCGATTGGCGAGTTCGTTTCCTATGAAGGCTCGCGAGAGGCGGTAGGCCTGCTCCGTAAGTTTTTTCTGTTCGACCGGGTCCGTTATGTCCGCGACCGCCGGAATGGCCTGGATCAACATGTTCGCCACGGCTATCGAATCGGCATCCGGCGGCGGCTCGCACATATATCCGAGCTGGTACATTTTTTTCGCGTCCGCGCGGTCGGTATAGAGGATGGTCTCGGGAATCCCCATGAGGTAGCCGGTATAGCGCCAGACGGCGAGAACGCTCTCTTGTTCTTCCTCGTTCAATGACGCGCCCACCAGCAGCGAGTACTCCACCAGGCGCTGGGAAAAGACGGAGATGGCGAAGCCGAGATGCG
This sequence comes from Alphaproteobacteria bacterium, assembly GCA_965219135.1. Classification (GTDB taxonomy): domain Bacteria; phylum Pseudomonadota; class Alphaproteobacteria; order VGEJ01; family VGEJ01; genus CAYUNL01. Next base: position 951,157 of record CBDCMV010000002.1, read on the forward strand.
CCGCGCTTACCGGCGTGCCCCAGGCTTCGTGATTCCACTCGTCCGATTTCGCCAGCAGGTTCCTGATTCGAGCATGAATAAAGCGAATGCGCGTGCTGAGCTTCCACCCATCGCCTTCTCTGAGCAAGCCGTGAGGAAAAAATATGTCCATCATGTGACGGTTGTTCTGCTGTAGCCGTCTTTTGGTCGACGCCACGCGCCCGGTAATGTTGAAAGACTTGGCGATAAGCGTCGAAAAGCCTTCCACCAGCACCCCGGTAACGAATGCGACGAGCATGAGGTCCACGTTTTTATGGAAGGCGCGAACCCCCGGAAGAAAGGCCTCGTGGTCGAGCCATTGCGGTCCATTATCGAGAGTCTTGAAGAAATCGCGCAGCACCTGCGGCGCGTCTTGCAGAATGCCGTCCCGTTGCTCTATGCCGGCTCCGGTGAACCGGTGCAGATCGGCGGGAGGCAGCGAGGAGAGTTCCTCCATGATCGAATCCAGCGCGGGATCGCCAATCTCCGTGTGCTCGATATAATTGTCGGCTGCCGTCTGGTCGTGGAGGCGGGCTTTCGCGTAACCTTCGTGGTACGCTGAGGGACAGTGCGCCATCATTCAAGATCCCGACAAGTTATCCACAGAACATTCTATCGCGGTGCCGATCCCTTGGACATCCGAAAGATTCGATCGGCTGGAACATGCTCAAAGCCATATCATTGATCTGCTCGACGGTCGTGCAAGCACTCCTGTTGGCCAGCGCCGCCAGCGCCCAATCGATCGAAGCCGCGGGCACCGCGTACGCTGAAGGCCGATTCATCGATGCCGCCGGACTCGCAGCATCCCTCGAGACCTCCGGCAGGTATGCGCTGGCGGCCAAATCGCTGACGATACACAGCTACTATATTGCGCGAGACGACGAAAAACAGGCCCTGTTCGACCGCGCGACGCTGTTGGCGCGAGAGGCGATTCGACTGGACCCGGCCAATCCGGAGGCGCATTTCGAGTTGGCCCACGTCTGGGCAGGCAGGCGCAGACGCTCGGCGTGTTGAAAGCCGTCAACGAAGGATATGCGGTGTAAAGTGCGCGAGGCGATCGAAGAGGCGCTTCGGCTGGACCCGGAAATGGTGCCCGCTCATTTGAGCTTGGCTACCTGGCATGCGGAAGCCGTCAACGTCGGAGGGTTCCTGGCGAGTGTGCTTTATGGGGCCACCAAAAAGGGCGCTCTCGAACACTACCGGAAGGCTCTGGAGCTTGCGCCTGATAAGAAAGTGGTGCTCGTTGAATACGCGCTCGGTCTATTGGTCCTGGACGAGGATAGGAACCGCGAGCAGGCGCGTGACTTGCTGATGCGCGCGATCGAGATACCGCCGGAGGACGCCCACGACCGTATCATTCACCGGCGGGCGGTCGTGCGGTTGACGGCCAATAGTCGAGGCGGCGACAATTTCGAACAAACCCGCTCGGTGGGACTCCCGTACGCTGCTCTACGCAGAACCGTTCTTCGCCGAGGAAAGGCACGCGCTCGCCGCACCTGCAGCGGCTGAGCACTGCGTTTCACATCGCCCGTGCTTTAGCGTCGAGCAGCTCTCGCGGCAGATTGAAGGTGACGTTTTCTTCGATGCCGTCGAGGTCGGTCACGGTAACGTCGAACATGTCACCAAGCCGGTCGATCAGACCTTGGACAAGCTCTTCCGGCGCCGATGCACCGGCAGTGATTCCCACCGTCTGCGCCCTCTCCAACCAAGTTGGCTTCAAACTCTCGGCATCCGGAATAAGGTAACTGTCGGTTCCATTCTCTTCCCCAATCTCGCGCAGCCGGTTCGAATTCGAGCTGTAGTGGGCACCAATGACCAGGATCACATCGGATCGGGCCGCCAGCCGTCGTACTGCGGTCTGCCGATTCTGCGTTGCATAGCAGATGTCTTTCACATCAGGGCCCACGATCTCCGGAAAGCGTGCCTTGAGTGCCGCGATAATCTCGTGGGTATCGTCAACGCTGAGCGTTGTCTGCGTCACATAGGAAAGCTTGGCCGGATCGGTCGGACTCAACGCCGCCACGTCGGCCACATTCGATACAAGGTGAACCTCGCCGATCACCTGTCCCATCGTCCCTTCGACCTCCGGGTGGCCGGCGTGTCCGACGAGGACGATCTCGTGACCCTGCCGCGCGTAGCGTTTTGCCTCGTTGTGTACCTTTGTCACCAACGGACAGGTCGCATCGATCACCTGCAAGCCCCGAACGACAGCCTCGTCCTCCACCTTCCGGGACACGCCGTGAGCGCTAAACACGGCGACGGCACCCCGTGGGATATCCGCGGTTTCTTCAACGAAACGCGCGCCTTTGCCGCGCAGATTATCGACAACGTGTTTGTTATGGACGATTTCGTGCCGCACATAGACGGGTACACCGTGGTATTGCAGCGCGCGCTCGACAATGTCGACGGCTCTAACGACACCGGCGCAAAATCCTCTCGGCTGCGCCAAAACGATCCGCAACGCTTTTTTCGCCACCTGGGTCGCCCCGGCCATCACCACCATGCGGATGGCTGCGCCATCGCCTTCGATCCCGATGCAATAAACCTCACCGCCGGACAACTAACAGAAGTCAAAGCCGTTTCCACATAATTGCGCGGACCAGGAAGCGTTACCGATACTACGTCGTTTTCGTGGCGATTTCCTACCTCATTCTTTGGTGTTGGTCCGTACGCCGCCGGCGATGGCGCGCGCGGCCATGTGACCGGAATGAACGGCGCTTTCGATCGTCGCGGGCAGACCGGTATCGATCCAATCCCCTGCCAAATACAGGTTGGCAGACTTGCTTCGCGTTGCCGGGCGCCGCCGCGCTTGCTCCGGCGTCTGCGCGAACGTGGCCCGTTTTTCTTTGGGACCTTATAAGGCTACTTGACGAGCCCCGCCTCCAAGCCGGCAAAGCGGCGCCAAAAGGATGTCGAGGCGCGGTGGACTAAGAAGCACGGCAAGAGCCATTACGGTTACAAGAACCATGTCAACGTGGACCGTCGGCACAAGCTGGTGCGGCGCTATCATGTGAGCGACGCGGCGGAGCACGACAGCCAAGTCCTCGACGATATCCTGGATGGGGACAACACGGCTTTGGGTGTGTGGGCGGACAGCGCTTATCGCTCGGCGGAGATCGAGGCGGTGCTGAATGGAGTGACCCCCTAAAAGTGGTCCAGATTTGTTAAGAGAGTTTGGCGCGTTTTGCCCCCTCGAAAGGAGGACAAAATGAGCCGTAAACGCTACACCCCGGAACAGATTATCAGCATGTTGCGCGAAGCCGAGGTGGCCTTGGCGCAGGGCCAGTCCATTGGTCAAGCTTGTCGCACGCTCGGCGTATCGGAGCAGAGTTACTATCGCTGGCGCAAGGAATATGGCGGCCTTCGTACTGACCAGGCCAAGCGTCTGAAGGACCTGGAGAAGGAGAATGGCCGTCTCCGGAAGGCGATCTCGGATCTGACGTTGGATAAGCTGATCTTGAAAGAGGCGCTTGAGGGAAACTGCTAAGCCCCGCCCGTCGCCGGCGGTGTGTTGATCATCTCCAGGCCGAACTGGGAATCTCCGAGCGACGTGCCTGTGCTGTTGCAGGCCAACATCGCTCAACCCAGCGCAAGAGACCCCGTAGTCGGGATGATGAAGAGGCACTCACGACCGCGATCATCCGCTTGGCCAGCCAGTATGGCAGATATGGCTATCGGCGGATCACTGCCTTGCTCAGGACCGAAGGTTGGCACGTGAACGCCAAGCGGGTCCAGCGCATCTGGTGGCGGGAGGGGCTGAAGGTCCCACAGAAGCAACCGAAACGGGGCAGGCTGTGGCTCAACGACGGATCCTGCATCCGTCTGCGGCCGTGCTGGCCCAATCACGTCTGGTCCTATGACTTCGTCATGGATCGAACACACGATGGGAGGAAGTTCCGCATGCTCACCGTGATCGATGAGTTCACCAGGCGGTGCATGGCCGTTGTCGTCGAGCGAAGATTGAACTCGGACAATGTCCTCCATTGTCTGACCGAGCTCTTCGTCCAACATGGCCCGCCGGATCATATCCGTTCCGACAACGGCTCAGAGTTTACCGCTCATGCCGTCCGCGACTGGCTCGGCAGGATCGGCGTCAAGACCCTCTATATCGAGCCCGGGTCACCTTGGGAGAACGGATACAACGAGAGCTTCAACTCAAAGCTCCGGGACGAAATCCTGAACACGGAGATCTTCTCTACACTGAAGGAGGCCAAAGTGCTGATCGAACGATGGCGGCATCACTACAATACCATCCGGCCGCATAGCTCGCTCGGATACAGACCGCCGGCCCCAGAAACCATCTTGCCAAACGTTGATGGGCCAACCTACGCTGTTGATGGGCTATGGTTGGCCCATCAACTTAACCCGCGCCAAACTCTAACTTAAGCGCTGGACCACTAATCGGGGGCAGGCCACAACCGGTCTCTTTCATTATTCGGCGCACACGCTGCAGATTGCACTTGAAGACCTCCCTCTCCCCCGCCACCTCAGGTTGGCTTGGGTGATCAGCTGAGCTCCGTTTGTACACCGTACCCTTGAAGATCATGCGATCTCTCCCTTGTCTCAGCGGTGAGACGAGACCTAGTGGATCGAATCTAGGCCGGGGTCGACGCTTGGTGCCCACGTTTGACGGCGGCGACGATCTTGTTGGGATTGGCGGTCCAAACGAACGGTGTGGGGTCGTCGTTGGTTTCGGCGATGAAGCGGTTGATGGCGGTCTGGAGATTGACGATCGAGTGGAACACTCCTCTTTTGAGTCGGCGTTTGCTGAGCTTGGCGAAGAAGGTTTTGACGGCATTGAGCCAGGAGCAAGAGGTCGGCGTGAAGTGAAAGACGAACCGAGGGTGGCGCTCGAGCCAGGCCACGACCTTGGGATGCTTGTGAGTGCCGTAGTTATCGAGGATCACGTGGACGATCTTGCCCGCCGGCACTTCGGCCTCGATGGCGTTGAGGAAGCGGATGAACTCCTGGTGCCGATGGCGCTGCATGCAGCGCCCGATCACCTTGCCTTCCAGGACGTCGAGGGCGGCAAACAGCGTCGTCGTGCCGTTCCGTTTGTAGTCATGGGTGATCGTCCCGCAGCGTCCCTTCTTCAGCGGCAGCCCCGGCTGGGTGCGGTCGAGGGCCTGGATCTGGCTCTTTTCGTCCACCGACAGCACGACGGCATGGGCGGGCGGATCGACGTAGAGACCGACGATATCGCGCAGCTTAGTGACGAACTCGGGGTCGGTGGAGAGCTTGAAGTGGCGTACCCGGTGCGGACGGAGCTTGTGAGCCTGCCAAACCCGCTGCACCGAGCTGATGCTGATCCCGACCACCTTGGCCATCGCCGCCGCCGTCCAGTGCGTCGTCTCTCCGGGCGGTTCGGTGGAGGTCAACTCGACCACCCGCTTGACAATGGCACCAGGCAGCGGCGGGATGCGCGAGGGTCGGGTCTTGTCGCGCAAAAGTCCACCCACGCCTTCGTGCATGAACCGCTCCTGCCAGCGCCAGACGCAGGGCTTGCTCTTGCCCGTCCGCCGCATGATCTCAGCGGTGCCAAGACCATCGCCGGTCAGCACGATGATCCGAGCCCGCCAGACGTGCTTCTGCGGGCTGCTCCGGTCCGCAACAACCGCCTCAAGACGAGTACGCGCGGCAAAACTAACGTTCACATGGATACCGTTTCGCATTCCAAGAGACTCGCACATCGTGCAAGCCATGGGAATCTTTTGTTAGAGTTGATCCACTAGTGAGCAGAGCGCCGTCGGGCAACCGGGTCGGAGACACTCCCTGAGAGGCCTGGCACGCGCTGCTTCAAGTATTCTTGATAAGCCCCTTTCTTTGGGGAATTATATACTTGACTGACGGTGGCTGAATTACCATATTCAGTGTATCAACGCTGAATCAAGGACTTAGCCATGACGAAGCACAAGGGACCGGGCAAGGCAAACCGCGAAGGCATCACGGTGATGCAGCTTGCAGACATGTTCCCCGATGAAGCGTCCGCGACGGCATGGTTTGAGGCGAATATCTGGCCGAACGGGCGTTACTGCCCACGGTGCGGATGCACCGAGACGCGGCCGGCCGCGAAGACGGCGGGCCTGCCCTATTACTGCACCGGTTGCCAGGATGTGTTTTCAGTTCGCATCGGTACGGCGCTGGAGCGCTCCAAGGTGACGCTCCGCAAGTGGGTGTTCGCCATCTATCTGGATATGACCGGCCTGAAAAGCGTGTCGTCCATGAAGCTGCACCGCGACATCGGCGTGACCCAGAAGACGGCATGGTTCATGCTGCACCGCATCCGCGAGGCTTGGCGCGGCGAGCGGGCCGCGCTATTCACCGGGCCGGTTGAGATCGATGAGACACACGTCGGCGGACTGCGGAAGAACATGTCAAAGTCCAAGCGGAAGACCATGGAAGGGCGTGGCGCGGTCGGCAAGGCGGTCGTGGTGGGCGCCAAGGACCGGAAGACGAATCAGGTCCGCGCTGCGGTAGTGGGGGGCACAGACGCCGAGACGCTACAGGGGTTCGTGGGAGACAACGCGGCTCCTGACGCCACGGTCTACGCGGATGAGGCCAGCGCCTACAAGGGCATCCCCCAGGACCACGAGAGCGTCACGCACAGCGTCGGCGAATACGTCCGCGGAATGGTGCATACCAACGGGATCGAGTCCTTCTGGAGCATGCTCAAGAGGGCGCACAAGGGAACCTTCCACAAGCTCTCCCACAAACATCTGCAACGCTACGTCGATGAGTTCGCCGGACGCCACGGCGTGCGGGAACTGGACACCATCGACCAGATGGAGTCGGTCGTGATCGGGCTGGTTGGGAAGCGCCTGATGTATCGGAATCTGATCGCCGATAACGGGCTGGCGAGTGGAGCACGGAGCGACTAGGATATCGGGAGTTTCCGATTGCCGAAGAGTGGAGCCATACTATGCCCGCGCCGAAACGTTCCTCAACAGTTCACGAAGAACTTACGGCATTGTTTGCCAAGGAAGGCTTGACATATGTTCCTTACGAGGAATTCATCGCGCGTCACGGCCAGCCTGGATTATCTCTTGAACCGATTCGCCAAGAGATCGAAAAGACACATACGCTTGCTCATGAATAATACACCCACTCGATGAAGTGCGTTCAAAGTAGACGACTGCCTTGAGCGAGTCTGACTGCCTCATGTCTATAAGGATTTTTTGAACGGTCACTTCACTCATGAGAACTCTCCTTCTCGTGGGTTAGGCCCCGCCCGTGGCAGCGGGCGGGGATCAAGTCAATCCAGGCACCTCATGAAATGGCGGTAGGTGTCTTGGGTTATGTGGTTTGTGCCTGAGTCAGGAACTCCGTCTCTGCCAATCACCACAGCCGCGCCGGGCTGCGTACCCCCCGCTATAACAATTAAGATCATTCGCTTCTGGACCGTGACAATATGGGAGGGTCCTGTCGTTGTTGGAGTGACCCCCTAAAAGTGGTCCAGATTTGTTAAGAGAGTTTGGCGCGTTTTGCCCCCTCGAAAGGAGGACAAAATGAGCCGTAAACGCTACACCCCGGAACAGATTATCAGCATGTTGCGCGAAGCCGAGGTGGCCTTGGCGCAGGGCCAGTCCATTGGTCAAGCTTGTCGCACGCTCGGCGTATCGGAGCAGAGTTACTATCGCTGGCGCAAGGAATATGGCGGCCTTCGTACTGACCAGGCCAAGCGTCTGAAGGACCTGGAGAAGGAGAATGGCCGTCTCCGGAAGGCGATCTCGGATCTGACGTTGGATAAGCTGATCTTGAAAGAGGCGCTTGAGGGAAACTGCTAAGCCCCGCCCGTCGCCGGCGGTGTGTTGATCATCTCCAGGCCGAACTGGGAATCTCCGAGCGACGTGCCTGTGCTGTTGCAGGCCAACATCGCTCAACCCAGCGCAAGAGACCCCGTAGTCGGGATGATGAAGAGGCACTCACGACCGCGATCATCCGCTTGGCCAGCCAGTATGGCAGATATGGCTATCGGCGGATCACTGCCTTGCTCAGGACCGAAGGTTGGCACGTGAACGCCAAGCGGGTCCAGCGCATCTGGTGGCGGGAGGTGGCCTGCCCCCGATTAGTGGTCCAGCGCTTAAGTTAGAGTTTGGCGCGGGTTAAGTTGATGGGCCAACCATAGCCCATCAACAGCGTAGGTTGGCCCATCAACGTTTGGCAAGATGGTTTCTGGGGCCGGCGGTCTGTATCCGAGCGAGCTATGCGGCCGGATGGTATTGTAGTGATGCCGCCATCGTTCGATCAGCACTTTGGCCTCCTTCAGTGTAGAGAAGATCTCCGTGTTCAGGATTTCGTCCCGGAGCTTTGAGTTGAAGCTCTCGTTGTATCCGTTCTCCCAAGGTGACCCGGGCTCGATATAGAGGGTCTTGACGCCGATCCTGCCGAGCCAGTCGCGGACGGCATGAGCGGTAAACTCTGAGCCGTTGTCGGAACGGATATGATCCGGCGGGCCATGTTGGACGAAGAGCTCGGTCAGACAATGGAGGACATTGTCCGAGTTCAATCTTCGCTCGACGACAACGGCCATGCACCGCCTGGTGAACTCATCGATCACGGTGAGCATGCGGAACTTCCTCCCATCGTGTGTTCGATCCATGACGAAGTCATAGGACCAGACGTGATTGGGCCAGCACGGCCGCAGACGGATGCAGGATCCGTCGTTGAGCCACAGCCTGCCCCGTTTCGGTTGCTTCTGTGGGACCTTCAGCCCCTCCCGCCACCAGATGCGCTGGACCCGCTTGGCGTTCACGTGCCAACCTTCGGTCCTGAGCAAGGCAGTGATCCGCCGATAGCCATATCTGCCATACTGGCTGGCCAAGCGGATGATCGCGGTCGTGAGTGCCTCTTCATCATCCCGACTACGGGGTCTCTTGCGCTGGGTTGAGCGATGTTGGCCTGCAACAGCACAGGCACGTCGCTCGGAGATTCCCAGTTCGGCCTGGAGATGATCAACACACCGCCGGCGACGGGCGGGGCTTAGCAGTTTCCCTCAAGCGCCTCTTTCAAGATCAGCTTATCCAACGTCAGATCCGAGATCGCCTTCCGGAGACGGCCATTCTCCTTCTCCAGGTCCTTCAGACGCTTGGCCTGGTCAGTACGAAGGCCGCCATATTCCTTGCGCCAGCGATAGTAACTCTGCTCCGATACGCCGAGCGTGCGACAAGCTTGACCAATGGACTGGCCCTGCGCCAAGGCCACCTCGGCTTCGCGCAACATGCTGATAATCTGTTCCGGGGTGTAGCGTTTACGGCTCATTTTGTCCTCCTTTCGAGGGGGCAAAACGCGCCAAACTCTCTTAAGGGCACCTCTAAGAATTGGTGAGTTGTCGGAGGATATTGTTTAACCAGGCTGTCACCAGCTCCAGCCATGCCGGAGCCGAGATTTTCGGGGTCTTCCACGCTCCAATTGAGTTATTTCCGCCACAAGACCGTCCCCAGGCGGTCTCCTTCTCCGATTATCGTCACACGGCCGCCGCGAGACGCTCCAGTTGGACCAGGCGGCGCATGTTGTAGGCGAGGTTCTTCAACCCGATCCGCGCCTTCGCCCGCACCAGCCCGACACTACGCACCAGCGTCCCGCCCATGTCGTTGCTCTGGGCCCCGAAGACATGCTCGACGCGGACCCGAACCGACGAACGGGTCTTGTTGCCCTGCTTCTCGCGCTCGCTCAGCGGCTTGTTGCGGCGGCCCTTGCGATGGATCCGGCTCCGCAACCCCTTCTCCTTCAGCACCGCCTCGATCTCCGCCGAGCGGTAAGCGCTGTCCGCCCACACACCCAAAGCCGTGTTGTCCCCATCCAGGATATCGTCGAGGACTTGGCTGTCGTGCTCCGCCGCGTCGCTCACATGATAGCGCCGCACCAGCTTGTGCCGACGGTCCACGTTGACATGGTTCTTGTAACCGTAATGGCTCTTGCCGTGCTTCTTAGTCCACCGCGCCTCGACATCCTTTTGGCGCCGCTTTGCCGGCTTGTCCTCCCAGCCTGCCGGCGTCTCGCCCGCCTTTATCCGCGCGTTCTCCTCGCGGCTGTTGCGCTGTTTGGGTGCCGCCACAATCGAGGCGTCGATGATCTGGCCGCCCATCGCCAGATAGCCCTGATCCTTCAGGTAGCCATCGAACGTCTCGAATAAGGCCTCGATCACGCCAGCTTGCGTTAACTGTTCGCGGTACAGCCACACCGTCTTGGCGTCGGGAACCCGGCCCTCCAGACCCAACCCCAGAAATCGCATGAACGACAGGCGGTCACGGATCTGATGCTCAACTTGGTCATCCGAGAGATTGTAGAGCGCGCACAGAATGATCGTCTTGAACATCACAATCGCATCCCACGGCTTGCGTCCCGCCCGCGATTTACGCGCCTTGTCCGCACGCCGCCACACCGCCTCAAGACGCGCGCGCAAGTCTTCCCACGGAACCACCCCGTCGATCTTCAAAAGCGGCTCGTTCTTGGCGTCAAGACCGGAATACCGGTTCCCAAGATCGAAAAACCCCATCTGACACATCAACCACGCCTCCCGCTATCAACAAATCGGCAACCCGATTCTAAATCGACGACGCCCGAAAAAGGAGAATTCTTAGAGGTGCCCTTAACAAATCTGGACCACTTTTAGGGGGTCACTCCAGAGGGGCTGAAGGTCCCACAGAAGCAACCGAAACGGGGCAGGCTGTGGCTCAACGACGGATCCTGCATCCGTCTGCGGCCGTGCTGGCCCAATCACGTCTGGTCCTATGACTTCGTCATGGATCGAACACACGATGGGAGGAAGTTCCGCATGCTCACCGTGATCGATGAGTTCACCAGGCGGTGCATGGCCGTTGTCGTCGAGCGAAGATTGAACTCGGACAATGTCCTCCATTGTCTGACCGAGCTCTTCGTCCAACATGGCCCGCCGGATCATATCCGTTCCGACAACGGCTCAGAGTTTACCGCTCATGCCGTCCGCGACTGGCTCGGCAGGATCGGCGTCAAGACCCTCTATATCGAGCCCGGGTCACCTTGGGAGAACGGATACAACGAGAGCTTCAACTCAAAGCTCCGGGACGAAATCCTGAACACGGAGATCTTCTCTACACTGAAGGAGGCCAAAGTGCTGATCGAACGATGGCGGCATCACTACAATACCATCCGGCCGCATAGCTCGCTCGGATACAGACCGCCGGCCCCAGAAACCATCTTGCCAAACGTTGATGGGCCAACCTACGCTGTTGATGGGCTATGGTTGGCCCATCAACTTAACCCGCGCCAAACTCTAGGGCACCTCTAAGAATTGGTGAGTTGTCGGAGGATATTGTTTAACCAGGCTGTCACCAGCTCCAGCCATGCCGGAGCCGAGATTTTCGGGGTCTTCCACGCTCCAATTGAGTTATTTCCGCCACAAGACCGTCCCCAGGCGGTCTCCTTCTCCGAGTATCGTCACACGGCCGCCGCGAGACGCTCCAGTTGGACCAGGCGGCGCATGTTGTAGGCGAGGTTCTTCAACCCGATCCGCGCCTTCGCCCGCACCAGCCCGACACTACGCACCAGCGTCCCGCCCATGTCGTTGCTCTGGGCCCCGAAGACATGCTCGACGCGGACCCGAACCGACGAACGGGTCTTGTTGCCCTGCTTCTCGCGCTCGCTCAGCGGCTTGTTGCGGCGGCCCTTGCGATGGATCCGGCTCCGCAACCCCTTCTCCTTCAGCACCGCCTCGATCTCCGCCGAGCGGTAAGCGCTGTCCGCCCACACACCCAAAGCCGTGTTGTCCCCATCCAGGATATCGTCGAGGACTTGGCTGTCGTGCTCCGCCGCGTCGCTCACATGATAGCGCCGCACCAGCTTGTGCCGACGGTCCACGTTGACATGGTTCTTGTAACCGTAATGGCTCTTGCCGTGCTTCTTAGTCCACCGCGCCTCGACATCCTTTTGGCGCCGCTTTGCCGGCTTGTCCTCCCAGCCTGCCGGCGTCTCGCCCGCCTTTATCCGCGCGTTCTCCTCGCGGCTGTTGCGCTGTTTGGGTACCGCCACAATCGAGGCGTCGATGATCTGGCCGCCCATCGCCAGATAGCCCTGATCCTTCAGGTAGCCATCGAACGTCTCGAATAAGGCCTCGATCACGCCAGCTTGCGTTAACTGTTCGCGGTACAGCCACACCGTCTTGGCGTCGGGAACCCGGCCCTCCAGACCCAACCCCAGAAATCGCATGAACGACAGGCGGTCACGGATCTGATGCTCAACTTGGTCGTCCGAGAGATTGTAGAGCGCGCACAGAATGATCGTCTTGAACATCACAATCGCATCCCACGGCTTGCGTCCCGCCCGCGATTTACGCGCCTTGTCCGCACGCCGCCACACCGCCTCAAGACGCGCGCGCAAGTCTTCCCACGGAACCACCCCGTCGATCTTCAAAAGCGGCTCGTTCTTGGCGTCAAGACCGGAATACCGGTTCCCAAGATCGAAAAACCCCATCTGACCCATCAACCACGCCTCCCGCTATCAACAAATCGGCAACCCGATTCTAAATCGACGACGCCCGAAAAAGGAGAATTCTTAGAGGTGCCCTCTAACTTAAGCGCTGGACCACTAATCGGGGGCAGGCCATTATCGCGACGCGGGCAATCATAATTCTTCCCTATTCATCGGCGATAAGTCCAAGAGACTCAAGAAGATCAGCCAGGCTTTCCTCGTCTTCAATATCGGAACCTAGCTCCATGCCATCCATCCACTCTAGATCAGACATGAAGCTGTCTATCTTGCATCTCGCAACATCCTCGGCGATGAGCATTGCTGTGTACTGCTCCTCCGTTCCATGAGGACCTCGGTAGGCTTGCTTGTATGCCAGATAGAGGAACCTGTCGGCCTTGTTGCGCGCATCCTCGAATGCATCACTCGTCTCCAGGGCCTCCATTTTCTCATCGTAGATCGCCTTGGCATCCCCGTAGGAAATGCACTCTGGATCAAGAGGTTTCGTGTGCGCCGTGAGCGATAGAAGCAGAATCACTAAGAGCGTCACGCCGGCGAGGACAGCGCCAATCTTCGTGTCGAAGATTAGCTCCTTCCACGAGTTCCTGATGTGAGCTTTTAGGCGGTTCTGCCCCGCATGGCGCTCCGCCTTCCGGGCCTCCCTTCGCCTCTCTCGCTTATCGGCTTCGACGAAGGCTGAAATGGCTACATCCAGATCGGAATCCGCATCCGCAGGCTTGGCGTGTTTGATGAACCTGGATTTTTTGATGCTGTTGAAGACACCCATGCCGCATCCCTCCCGTTTGGCGGGAGAGCGCGCTTGACAGCATGCGGGAAACGGCTAGTTTCCGCGCGGCTCTGCTGGTTCGGTGCGCTTCCCCAAGGTGTACACCGGACCCTTTGCCAAGCCGGGATCGGGTGTCAGCCCGGTCCCGGCCCTCTAAAGGGCCGACAAACTAAAATCTCTGACCACTCAACAACCCGATCTCAAGCTGGTGTCGGGCCGTGCATACGTCACGGGATTTATCGTGAAGCCCCGCCTATTCGCCACGTGCGGGGAGCTACCCCGCGCCGCAGAAGCGGCTGTTCTATTCAACGGGCAACCCGACGTAGCGGGTCCCGGACGCATGCAGGTGGATAGCCTCTAGGTGTTGACCCGGCGAGTCAAGCGGCGCTAGGGTGAATCGCGTTCCGCGCCGAAGGGCAGGATCATGCCGCCTACAGCACCGACATGTTCAAAGACAAGGAAATCTCATGACCAAGAAGCGGAAGGAGCCTGAGATTCTGAATCCCTTTTACGAGGGCGCGACGCCGGGGATGGTGGCTACAGCCCTGATGCGGCCCGCCAAAGAGGCCGAGCGGGAGGGCGACGGTGACAAGCCGGAGGAAGCTACCGAAGCGCCGTCCTGTCAGTCAAGTATATAATTTCCCTTGGAAAGCGTCGTGGTGTCGCCCTCATCGGCCGGGTGCAGCTCGGCCGCCACCACCGCGCCGGTGTCCAGATCCACCGCGTGCTCGGGCTTGTAGGCCAGATGCGTCGTGCCGTCCTTCATCTTGGCGATCTTGGCCTCGGGGTCGCTCTTCGAAACCCAATCCGTGTTGGAAAGCTTCTTGCCCTTGCGCTTGTGCTCCAGACGCGCCAGGTCCTCGGCCGTGGGTGTATCGACCCCGCTTTCCCGGGCCAGGCGCTCCAGCATCTCCCGGTAGCCTTCGCCGTTGTCGCGCCGCACGATGTTCCGCAGCGCCGCGTTGGCCTCCATGGTCGAGGCATCGACGCCGATGCGCTTGCCCTTGATCAGCCCCGCCTCGGCGATCAGCACCAGAACCCAGTCGAAGACCGCCGCGTGGACTTCATGGGGCAGGCGCGTGCGGCTCCGTGACAGCCAGGAATGGTCCGGTACCCGATCACGGCTCCCCAGTCGCAGGAACGCCCGCAGCGAAAGCGAGTCCGAGCAGCGCCACTCCAGACCGCGCTCGCTGTCGATGCCCTCGAAGTAGCCCACCAGGTGCATCCGGAAATAGCGCCCGGGCGGCACCGAGGGCGCGCCCATCCGGGCCGCGTAATAAGGCCGGCAGCTCGCCTCGGCAAAGGCGTCGAAGCCGCCCTCGATCAGCACCGACTGCACGCGGTCATAAAACACATGACCCGGAGAGCGCGGCATCTCCGACCAGCTCACCATCAGGTCCCCTGACCATCCTTCTGCCGTCCCATCGCCATCGGCAAATCCCCCTGCAATTCAGAAAACCAGAGAATCAGACGGCGCCGACTTAATCAACGGGCTGTTAAGGGCCTTGTCGACCAGGTTGTCGGTGATGCCGGAGCCGGGGAAGGCGAAGACACCCTTGGGCAGGGTGCAGCGAGACTAGCTGCTGTACTTGCGGGTGAGAGTCCCGTCGGCGCAATTCTCAGTTTAGCGCCGTAGTGATATCCGGCAGGCATGCGGGGCGACCCGGTGGTCTGAAAGCCCGGAAGTAAAAGCCCCGGAGGGCCGGAGGGTCGTAGTGCCTCTCAGGTCTGGTCAGTTCGGTGGGGCGAGCGAACAGTAGGGCCGTAACGAAAGTGAACGGATTAAGCGTCGAAAATCATGTCCTGCATGAAGCTGATTTGCGGGGTAATCGGAGCTGCCAAGGGTTTCCTGCCTATCCGATGGCCAGTGCCGGTGCGGAAGAACTGAGGCGCACGCATCGGGGCTCCCGGCGTATTGAAGGCGGCAATACTGGACAGTACAGCAGTGAAAGTCCGGAAGGTGTGGAGGTCAGACAGGATGATCCTTGGATGTCAAAGACCGTGTCTATAACTGGCTGTGCCGGGAAATGAGACGGAGATCTCCAGACTGGCGGATGAGGTCGTCAAGCGTTGATGGGCGGGACAACATAACCCGGCTGGAGCGAGGACCTCAGGGCTCAGGTGGCAGTGCTGCTACCGTGTGGTCCGCACACAGAGGCGGACGGTCTTCAAGGCGGTCGGCACGGTCTAAGGACGGAGCAAACGAGGGCTGTGGTCAGGAGAATGGCTGGGTCGGCCTTAACCCTGACGCGTCCGCGGAAGGCTCCACTCCGAACTGTGAGGTGCCTGATGCTTGAAGCCGGACCGGGGAAAACCCGATGTCCGGAATTTTAGGGGGGCGGCTGGAAACGTGGCCAATGGTGGAACTGTGAACCCACCCCGCAACCGAAAGGGCGGGGCTGGAAACCCTCCACCTACCGGTGCGCGCGCCAGTGCCCTACCCGACAGGTTGAGCAGCTCGTCGTTGCGGCGGAACGGAGCGGCCCGCCCGTGCCGGTCCCAGTCGGGCTTGCACACCACCTGGTGCACCCCGTTGCGTTCGGCCCACTGTGCGGCGATGCGTTCGACGCCGGGGCCGCCGCCATGCACGAGCACCATGTCGTCGTACTTCGCCTTCGTCTTGTCGAGGCGCGCGATGACGGCGCCCGCGTCGGCGACGTGCTTGCCGCCCGCGATGGCGACCAGCGTTCCCTCGGGCAGGTGCGCCCGGGTCTCGCGGTTCTTCCTCGCGCGCATGAAGTCGCGCGCGTCGATGGCGGCCGAGGTGAGCTTCCCGGTCTGGCTCGTGTGCGAACCGCGTCGCGGGCGCCAGGTGTCGCCGGTCTGTGCGCGGTAGACGTCGGCTGCGAGGTCGCGCATTTTCTCGAACGCGTCGCGCCGGTCGCCGAGGTTCTGCGCGCGGTCGGTGACCAGCTCCAGCTCGCGGGACTTCACCTCGCTGCCGTCCTGCGCGCCCTGGAGGTCGCGCAGCTCGGGCGAGAGCTTGTCGACGCTGCGGTCGAGGCGCCGCACCTGGGCGTCGAAGGTGTTGACGAATCCCCAGAGCAGGCTCTCGCGTTCGTCGGCGAGCTGGAAGCCGTCGGGCGCGACACCCTCGGCGAGGATGCGGAACGTCTCGCTCACCGCGTCCATGGCGTCGTCGCGGTCCCAAACGTCGCGGGGAACCTATGCCAAGGACATTGTGCCCCCGCTCGCTCGACATCCTCGGCCGCACCGTCATGGTCCGATGAACCCTGAGCTCAGCGAGACGGACGTCGCGAAACGGTTCGCAACATCGAGTCCGGCGCCCGCGTTGCCGCCGGCGAGATCAGTCGCGAGAAAGCCGAGGTCAAGGAGGTGGACGAGATCGACCCGCGCAAGTATGATGCCGGCGTCGGCGCGTACTGGCCTTCGGCTGACCAAAAGCCTCGTTGCAATATGAGAAAACTGGTATGTTTCGGCAGCTGCCATAAAGGTAATGAAGACATGAGAAAGGTTAATGAAGACATGAGCACGATGATTCGTAGCGTCATTTCCGCCTTGGTTGGTGGATTGCTGCTCGCCAGCTTGTCAGCTCCAAGTTGGGCCGGCCTCGACGACGACGAGGTCGATATTACCTTCATCATTTGGACCGGACCCAACCTCTATTGGGATCCGGTCGTCAACGGTGCGAAGGAAGCCGCCAAGCACCTCGGCGCCAACATCGACATCCAGTTCGCCGACGAAGACCCAGTCAAACAGAACAATATCATCGAGACCGCGATGGTCAACCGGGTCGACGGCATCGGCTTGGCCGCCTTCGCCGAAGGCGGGTTCATCGAGAGCACCTGCGCGGCGCGCGAGCTGGGGATCGGTGTGGTGATCTTCAACATCGATTCGCGGGACACCTGTGGCCAGGCCTTCGTCGGCCAGGACTTCCACATCCTGGGCGAGAACGTGGCCCAGCACCTGATCGACAACGCCGGGTTGAAGCGTGGCGATCACGTGTTCAATCCCGTCGAGCACGCGGAGGGTATCTACGCCATCGAGCTCCTCGAAGGCGCCAAGCGGGCCTTCGATCCGGCGGGCATCACCACGGAAATGATCAGTTGTGGCGTCGACATAGATGGCTGTCAGACCCGCATCGGCGAGTACTTGGTTGGCCATCCCGAGACCGACGCCGTCATGAGCCTCGGCGGCACGCCAACGATCGCGGCGCCGCAAGCGATGGAAGAGGCAGGCATGGATATGCTTCCCAACTCTGGTATGGACGTTCACCCCGAGGTCGTGCAGGCGATCCTGGACGGCCGGACCATCGCCACCGGCGATTCCGGGGTGTGGTATCAGGGCTACATGACGATCACGCAGCTCGTCTATTTCTCCAAGTACGCCATCCCGCCCTCGGACATGCTGGTGGGGATCGAGACGATCGACAAATCGACTGCTCAGACCGCCTTGGAGTGGGCCGGCAAGACACGCTGATTTGGCGTTGATCCGAGCGGTGCAACCACGGGGCGCGAGTTCCTCTCCAAGGGGCCGCGCCCCCTTTCCTTTCTCCGGTCCGTCCAGATCCCGCCGATAGACCGATGACGGCTCGCACCTCCGAGACTGCGGCGGCGCGGCCCAGCCCACTGGTTAGCCTGTGGCAGGGGCTGCGGCGCATGCCGGCGGGCAACATCATCATCGTCTTCATCCTGGTGCAGATCGTCCTGGTCGTTTTTGGGACTGTCTTCCCCGATGACTTCCGGTACCTCTCGCGCCCCAACATCTTGATCATGCTTCGAGCGATCCCGACGCTGGGGATCATGGCCCTGGGGGTCGGATTGCTGATGATCGCCGGCGAGTTCGACCTTTCGGTCGGGTCCGTGGTGGGATTAACCACCTATATCCTGGCGATCACCTACAACTCCCAGGAATGGCCGCTCTTCGCCTCACTCGCGCTGGCCCTGGCCGCCGGGCTGAGCGTCGGCTTGGTCAACGGGCTCATCACCGTGATCGCGGGCATCCCTTCGTTCATCACGACGCTCGGGACGATGCTGATCGTTCGCGGGCTCGTGCGGTGGGTTTCGGGCATGGACACCGAGAGGTTCAATCCGGGCGCGCTGTTTCAATCGGTGACGGTCGGTAAGCTCGGGGTCATGCAGGCCCAGTTCGTATGGTTCCTCGGATTGGCGCTGCTGGCTTGGTACATCCTCCACCGTACCAAGCTCGGCAACCACATCTACGCCTCGGGGGGCAACAAGGCGGCCGCCATCGCGACCGGGGTCAACGTCGATCGCGTCAAGCTGATCTGTTTCATGCTGGCCTCGACCGCGGCGACCATAGCAGGAGTCTTGAGCCTGACGCGGGTGCACTCGGTGACCCCGGCACAGGGCTTGGGCGTCGAGCTCAAGGTGATCGCCATGTGCGTGATTGGCGGACTGGCGCTGATGGGCGGACGCGGCACGATCATTGGCATCTTCATCGGCGCCTGTCTGTTCTATACCGTGGAGGACGTGCTCCTCTTGATCCGCGCACCGGGTCATTTCCTGGACCTGTTCATCGGCTGCGTCATAGTCGTGGCGGTGATCATGAACACCTGGGCCGCGCGCCGCGAGGACCGGTGGTGACCGCCAACGCGTGCCTCTGGGACCTCACAGGAGTCTCAAAGTCTTACGGCCACGTTCAGGCCCTCGACAACGTCGACTTCCACGTCGACCGCAACGAGGTCGTGGGCCTGTTGGGCGACAACGGGGCCGGCAAGTCCACCTTGGTAAAGATCATGTCCGGTGTGGTGACGCCAGACCACGGCGAGTTTTTTCGGAATGGCGAACGGGTGTCGATTCGTTCGCGCAAGGATTCGGAACGGCTGGGCATCGAGACGATCTATCAGGACGCGGCGCTCGTGCCGTCGATGTCGGTCATGCGCAACATCTTTCTCGGGCGCGAGATGAGCGTGTGGCCAGGGACCCTGCGCCTGAAGAGCATGCGGGCCACGGCAATGGACGTCCTCGAGCACACCATCCGGATCGCCGGGATCACCTCGCCCGACCTGTTGGTGGAGAAACTCTCAGGCGGACAGCAGCAATCGGTGGCGATCGCCCGCGCGGTCCATTTCAAGACCGAGATGCTGTTGCTGGACGAGCCCACGAGCATGCTTTCGGTGATCGAGACCGGGAAGGTGCTCGCCTTCGTCTCCGAGCTTCGAAAGGACGGGATGTCGGGCGTCTTCATCTCTCACAACCTCTCGCACGCGTACTCCGTCTGCGACCGTTTCGTTATCATGTCGCACGGAAGCGTCGTCCGGGACGTACCCAAGGGCGAGACCAGCGTCGAGGATCTGACCGACACCATCGTCACCCATTGATCCGTGGTGCAACCGAGACGCTTGCGCTAGTCTGGTCCCATGGTGCTAACAGACGCACAAGTCGAGCGCTGGCGCGCTGACGGGTTCGTTCCGGTGCCCGATTTCTTCGATGGGCGCGTGGTGCGGACGCTGCAGGCCGGTGTCGAGTGTCCGTCGTCAGATGATTTGAGACAGGATGGGGCTTAACAGCCCGTTGATTAAGTGGCTTTTTCTGGCTCTCACTCCCAGATGAGGAATGCGGCAGCGAAAGCCGTCTGGCTGCTTTGCGAGCCCCCCGTGGCACCAGCATGGCCCCGGTGGGCGTGAGCAGAACGAAAATACCGCCATATCCGCCCGCCACGGCCTCCCGCGGGGTGCCGGCGCCGATGAGCTGGCGCATCAGTAACGATAGATTGTGGCCGGCGACGTGGAGCAGGTATCGCTTGTGCACATTCTCTCGCCCGCGCAGCCAGGTTCGTCGCATGCCGCCACGATCGAGGTTGTGGGCAAAGCAGCGCTCGACGATCTCGGCGCGCAGCTTGAAGGCCTCGCGGGCGACCCCGGACTTGAGCCGCGCACGGTTGTTGGTGACCGCGCGCCGCGCCGCCTCATCACCGTGCCAGCGCGAAAAGCCGGTCTGCTTGGGCGCCGCGATCCGGGTCTTCTCTATCCGCCAAACAAGGTCGTTTGGACTCGCACATCGAACGAGGCTCGTTACTTGACGGGCATTGTTGGAATGGCTGGAGGGCTTCAGCAGGCCATCCAGTTTCTTTTACATCCATTCCTTCGGGAGACCTTTGCCAGGCTTGGCGGGACACCGAACCTCGCTGCTGACAAGATGGTCCCTACCGTTAATCGTCTTCGGAAGAGAGCACGGTGGGAAGGCACATTCGATTTGAGAGTTGAAGCTGAGAAGCATGCGCTCTCGGACTTGATCGTCAAGGCGGCAAGGGAGCTCAAGAGACCGCTGAGTTTTGCCAGCTACGAAGATCTTAAGGGCACCTCTAAGAATTGGTGAGTTGTCGGAGGATATTGTTTAACCAGGCTGTCACCAGCTCCAGCCATGCCGGAGCCGAGATTTTCGGGGTCTTCCACGCTCCAATTGAGTTATTTCCGCCACAAGACCGTCCCCAGGCGGTCTCTGTCCGTCATCAAAACATTTGGGACATCTGGGCCTGTTTCTTAACGGAGGCTCTGGCTCATCCTGGTTGATGTTAAGCTGCTTGGTTGTGATGGGCCAAGCGGCGTTTTTTGATGGTCAGGTTTTTGATCTTTCTTCTTCTCTCGATGATGGCGTGGTCCCGGCCGAAGTAGACGTCGGCAGGGGTGAGGTTGGCGAGGCTTTCGTGGTAGCGGCGGTGGTTGTAGTGCTCGACGAAGGTGCCGACGCTAGCCTTGAGATCGCCCGGCAGATAGTAGTTCTCCAGCAGGACACGGTTCTTCAGGGTCTGATGCCAACGCTCGATCTTGCCTTGGGTTTGGGGATGGTTCGGTGCGCCGCGGACGTGATCCATACCCTGATCCTCAAGCCAGGCTGCAAGATCGCCGGCGATGTAGGACGAGCCGTTGTCGCTGAGGAGCCGGGGTTTGTGAACGACCTCCGCGCTGCTGCAACCTGACGCTTCGAGGGCCAGCCTGAGCGTGTCGGTGACATCTTCAGCCCGCATGGTGGTGCACAGCTTCCAGGCAATGATGTAGCGCGAGAAGTCGTCGAGGATCGTTGACAGATAGAACCAGCCCCAGCCGATGACCTTGAGGTAGGTGAAGTCGGTCTGCCACAGTTGGTTCGGGGCTGCGGTCTTGTCGCGGAACTCATCGGCTGCCTTGATGACGACGAAGGCCGGGCTGGTGATCAGGTCGTGGGCCTTGAGCAGGCGGTAGACGGACGCTTCCGAGACGAAGTAGCCCTTGGTATCGGTAAACGTCACCGCCAGTTCCCGCGGCGACAACTCCGGCTCATCGAGGGCCAGGTCGACGATCCGGCGGCGGACATCGTCGGGGATGCGGTTCCAGATCCGGCCGGGACCACTGGTACGGTCTTCAAGGCCGGCTTCGCCGAAGGCCCGGTAGCGATCGTACCACCTGTAGAATGTGGTCGCCGGAATGCCCAGCTTGTCCAGGGTGCGCCGGACCGGCAGGTGGGAGCGTTCGACCAGGCGGATGATCTCCAGCTTCTCAGACGCGGGGTACCTCATGCGCCGCCTCCCCCATCCCCGATCATGCTTTTTTTAAGGCGTTTATATATTTTGCACCACAAGAGTGTGGGCTGCCACGGTATCACGTGATACCGTCAGGATGCGTCTTTGGCTTCCTGATCCTTGTCGGGTGGCTGCGCCTGTGGTTGCGACTTAGGCTTCGCCAGCCCACCAATGACACGGGCGAACTCTTCCTTAGTCATGTCGGTGCCCGCCTCGCGGGCGGCTTCTTTGAAACGCCTCAATTGTTTCTTTTCCGTATCCATGGCTCTCCGCTCAATGAGGGGCTTGACCGTAAGTGCGTTCTCGTAGTATGATGCGTCGTTCTTGAAGATAAATTCGTAATTACGGGTGTGAGTGATGATTGCCACATTCCTCGACGAGATAGCTGACACGCTCTCCCGCGCGGAGGCAGCCGCCTACGAACGCGGCAAGGAGGATGGCAGACGAGAGATGCTAGACGAACTTATCGCAAGTGCACGGGCGAAGCAACAGGCGTCACGACAAGGCACGGAACCTCAGCCGCCGCGTAGCGGTGCCATAGAGGCAGGCAGCACTCGTCCAGCGTCTGACAGGAAGCGTGCTCCGAAAGGCACCGTAGGGAAGTTGATCAACCGCGTTCTCTTGTCGCGTCCAGGGCTTAGGCCCATGGAAATCCTGAGGTGTGCGGAGACCGATTACGAAAAGATGGTCCAGGCACCGTCTCTCCGCAATCAACTGCGGAGAGGACGGGAGCAAGGCCAGTACCGCCGTACTCGCGGTCGTTGGTACTTGGCCGATCCCAAGAAAAATGAAGCGGAGGGCAACCCTGCCGAGGACAAGCCCTCCGCTTCGAATCACAACCAAGGACTACAGCGTGATGCCGCCGCCTTAGCTTGAAAAGGGTGACAGGCATAGCCTGAACCCGATTCCCCGCCCCGGACCAGCGCTATGCGGAATGGGGCGGGTTCTTCTTCGCGGATGTGGCGAAACTGGTAGACGCGCCCGGTTTGGGACCGGGTGGACCGCCTTCTCCAAGGCACACGGTCCGTGCGGGTTCAAGCCCCGCCATCCGCACCACTTTTATACAACATATTGATTCAAAAGGAAATTATATAATCTTTATTTTTTTCAGTGCTTTAGCCTGTAGGTTCAGCGTATTTCAGTCGTCTGCCCGTTGCGCCACGTAGGACAAGGACCGCCCGCCTCGCATCGTCCACACCGTTTGCGATTCGGTTGTTATAGCGGAATTCGAACTCCGCCGCGTAGCGGTGTAGGTGTTTCTTGGCGCAATGCTGGTAGACGCCCTTCATGCCCCGCTTGAAGATCGAGAAGTAGCCCTCGATGGTGTTGGTGTGGACCTCGCCACGCACATATTCTCCAGCGCCATGGCGGACAAAATCGTGATCGGCGAACTCACGGCCCAAGTAGTGGTACTGGCCAGCCTCGTCGGTATAGACCGTCGCTTCCTTGGCGATGTTCTCTTTCAGGATCGGAACCAGAGTCTTGGCCTTAAGGTTATCCACGACCATGGACTTAGCGTAACCGCTGGTGCGGTCTACCAACGTCAGAACCTTGTGCTTATGAGCATAACCGCGGCCCTTTTTGGAGTGCGTCGGTTTGATCGTTTTGTCATGGCCAATGAACGTTTCGTCCACCTCGACAATACCACCACCTGCACCGAACGCCGCGAGTTCTCCAGTCCTCATAGCCTCGCGAAGCCGATGGAACATGAACCATGCCGTTTTGTAGGTCACGCCCAGCGTCCGGTGGAGCTGATGAGCGCTAAAGCCCTTCTTACTGGCGGTCAAAAGGTACGTAGCTTGAAGCCAGTGACACATTGAAACGTGGCTGGCCTCAAAGACGGTTCCGACCTTTACGGTGAAATCCTTTTTGCAGTCTTTGCAACGCCGCAACCCTGGCCGCGCCCGCTTGCCCTTTAACGCATAGGCGTTGTCCACAACGCCACATTTCGGGCATACAGGGCCGTCCTGCCACAGGATGCTTTCCACATAGGCGTACGCAGCCTGTTCATCGTGGAAGATCGGATCGCTGAGAATGCTCATATCTCACTCCTTGTATGAGTAAGATATGGGTATCTAAGTTGGTGGCGTCAAGTATACAATCGCCTTTTTTAAGCAGCCGGTTCTCCAGCACCTGTTCGGCAAGCGCCTCCTTGAAGTCATGCATCTCGCGGCGCAGGTCCTTGACCTCGCCCGAGGACGCTTGGCGGGCGGTATCTCCCGAAAACCGCTTCTTGCCGGCCCCGAGGAACTCCTTCGACCAGCTGTAGTAAAGACTCTCTGCGATCCCCTCCCGGCGGCACAGCTCGGCGATGCTGTCCTCGCCGCGCAGGCCCGACACCACGATCCGGATCTTCTCCTCAGCCGAATACTGCTTGCGCATCTTGCGGCGAATATCCCGAACAGCTCTTTCCGCCGGGTCGTTCTTGCTCATGGATTGCTGCCTCATCTTCGTTCCCTTCGGTCACTACGATGAGCCAGAAATCCTCCGTTATCCAATTACCTCAATTTGTCCCATAAGCGCTGACGGGGAACAGGCGGTCTCCTTCTCCGAGTATCGTCACACGGCCGCCGCGAGACGCTCCAGTTGGACCAGGCGGCGCATGTTGTAGGCGAGGTTCTTCAACCCGATCCGCGCCTTCGCCCGCACCAGCCCGACACTACGCACCAGCGTCCCGCCCATGTCGTTGCTCTGGGCCCCGAAGACATGCTCGACGCGGACCCGAACCGACGAACGGGTCTTGTTGCCCTGCTTCTCGCGCTCGCTCAGCGGCTTGTTGCGGCGGCCCTTGCGATGGATCCGGCTCCGCAACCCCTTCTCCTTCAGCACCGCCTCGATCTCCGCCGAGCGGTAAGCGCTGTCCGCCCACACACCCAAAGCCGTGTTGTCCCCATCCAGGATATCGTCGAGGACTTGGCTGTCGTGCTCCGCCGCGTCGCTCACATGATAGCGCCGCACCAGCTTGTGCCGACGGTCCACGTTGACATGGTTCTTGTAACCGTAATGGCTCTTGCCGTGCTTCTTAGTCCACCGCGCCTCGACATCCTTTTGGCGCCGCTTTGCCGGCTTGTCCTCCCAGCCTGCCGGCGTCTCGCCCGCCTTTATCCGCGCGTTCTCCTCGCGGCTGTTGCGCTGTTTGGGTGCCGCCACAATCGAGGCGTCGATGATCTGGCCGCCCATCGCCAGATAGCCCTGATCCTTCAGGTAGCCATCGAACGTCTCGAATAAGGCCTCGATCACGCCAGCTTGCGTTAACTGTTCGCGGTACAGCCACACCGTCTTGGCGTCGGGAACCCGGCCCTCCAGACCCAACCCCAGAAATCCGACGCCCGAAAAAGGAGAATTCTTTGAGGTGCCCTTAAGGAGAGATGGAAAGTTTACTGTGCGTCGGATAAGGATCAGCATCCACAGCAAGGGGAGGCGGAGCGCGATTGGAACAAGTACGACGAGGAGGAGCTTGAGGCGTGCCTTATTGAACTGCGACAGCAGAAGATGATGTTTCAGGGACATCAATGGACATGCCGGAAATGCCATCATCAGAATTGGGTTGATTTCGCCGCACTCTCATCTGAACTGTCTTGTGAGGTTTGCAAACAGCCAAGGCGAGCACCCGTAGATATCCACTGGCTGTTTCGTCCGAACGAATTTCTTATCGAGAGTTTACGAGATCACAGCGTTCTCTCACTCGTCTGGCTGTTGTCGGTTTGTACGAGCGCTCTCGATGCTCGCTCATCTTCGTTGAGCCTATGTGGTTCGACTTTACTCATGAGTCGGATTCGCCAGGCGCGGAGGCAGACTTACTTGCCATCAGCGATGGCCAAGCAATGCTTTGCGAGGTTAAGTCGTCATGGCATGGCCTTCGACCCGGACACATCTCTCATTTCGTTGCACTTGCCAAGCGGCTCCGGCCCGATACTGCGCTGCTTGCAGTGATGGAGTCGGGATCTGGACCGGCAGACGACCTAGTGGATCGAATCTAACGCTTGGTGCCCACGTTTGACGGCGGCGACGATCTTGTTGGGATTGGCGGTCCAAACGAACGGTGTGGGGTCGTCGTTGGTTTCGGCGATGAAGCGGTTGATGGCGGTCTGGAGATTGACGATCGAGTGGAACACTCCTCTTTTGAGTCGGCGTTTGCTGAGCTTGGCGAAGAAGGTTTTGACGGCATTGAGCCAGGAGCAAGAGGTCGGCGTGAAGTGAAAGACGAACCGAGGGTGGCGCTCGAGCCAGGCCACGACCTTGGGATGCTTGTGAGTGCCGTAGTTATCGAGGATCACGTGGACGATCTTGCCCGCCGGCACTTCGGCCTCGATGGCGTTGAGGAAGCGGATGAACTCCTGGTGCCGATGGCGCTGCATGCAGCGCCCGATCACCTTGCCTTCCAGGACGTCGAGGGCGGCAAACAGCGTCGTCGTGCCGTTCCGTTTGTAGTCATGGGTGATCGTCCCGCAGCGTCCCTTCTTCAGCGGCAGCCCCGGCTGGGTGCGGTCGAGGGCCTGGATCTGGCTCTTTTCGTCCACCGACAGCACGACGGCATGGGCGGGCGGATCGACGTAGAGACCGACGATATCGCGCAGCTTAGTGACGAACTCGGGGTCGGTGGAGAGCTTGAAGTGGCGTACCCGGTGCGGACGGAGCTTGTGAGCCTGCCAAACCCGCTGCACCGAGCTGATGCTGATCCCGACCACCTTGGCCATCGCCGCCGCCGTCCAGTGCGTCGTCTGGCCTGCCCCCGATTAGTGGTCCAGCGCTTAAGTTAGAGTTTGGCGCGGGTTAAGTTGATGGGCCAACCATAGCCCATCAACAGCGTAGGTTGGCCCATCAACGTTTGGCAAGATGGTTTCTGGGGCCGGCGGTCTGTATCCGAGCGAGCTATGCGGCCGGATGGTATTGTAGTGATGCCGCCATCGTTCGATCAGCACTTTGGCCTCCTTCAGTGTAGAGAAGATCTCCGTGTTCAGGATTTCGTCCCGGAGCTTTGAGTTGAAGCTCTCGTTGTATCCGTTCTCCCAAGGTGACCCGGGCTCGATATAGAGGGTCTTGACGCCGATCCTGCCGAGCCAGTCGCGGACGGCATGAGCGGTAAACTCTGAGCCGTTGTCGGAACGGATATGATCCGGCGGGCCATGTTGGACGAAGAGCTCGGTCAGACAATGGAGGACATTGTCCGAGTTCAATCTTCGCTCGACGACAACGGCCATGCACCGCCTGGTGAACTCATCGATCACGGTGAGCATGCGGAACTTCCTCCCATCGTGTGTTCGATCCATGACGAAGTCATAGGACCAGACGTGATTGGGCCAGCACGGCCGCAGACGGATGCAGGATCCGTCGTTGAGCCACAGCCTGCCCCGTTTCGGTTGCTTCTGTGGGACCTTCAGCCCCTCCCGCCACCAGATGCGCTGGACCCGCTTGGCGTTCACGTGCCAACCTTCGGTCCTGAGCAAGGCAGTGATCCGCCGATAGCCATATCTGCCATACTGGCTGGCCAAGCGGATGATCGCGGTCGTGAGTGCCTCTTCATCATCCCGACTACGGGGTCTCTTGCGCTGGGTTGAGCGATGTTGGCCTGCAACAGCACAGGCACGTCGCTCGGAGATTCCCAGTTCGGCCTGGAGATGATCAACACACCGCCGGCGACGGGCGGGGCTTAGCAGTTTCCCTCAAGCGCCTCTTTCAAGATCAGCTTATCCAACGTCAGATCCGAGATCGCCTTCCGGAGACGGCCATTCTCCTTCTCCAGGTCCTTCAGACGCTTGGCCTGGTCAGTACGAAGGCCGCCATATTCCTTGCGCCAGCGATAGTAACTCTGCTCCGATACGCCGAGCGTGCGACAAGCTTGACCAATGGACTGGCCCTGCGCCAAGGCCACCTCGGCTTCGCGCAACATGCTGATAATCTGTTCCGGGGTGTAGCGTTTACGGCTCATTTTGTCCTCCTTTCGAGGGGGCAAAACGCGCCAAACTCTCTTAACAAATCTGGACCACTTTTAGGGGGTCACTCCACCTTCGGCAGGAAGTTCAGCAGGACGTCGTTGCGCCGGAAGGGTGCGGACTTATAAGGATGCCGTGCCGCCGGCGAAGGACCCGGCGGGATGCGCGCCGAATTCGCGGCGATGCACACGCGCCCGGGACGATGGAACCGGCGGTGCCGTCGTTCGGCCCGGGCTCGGGTATCTTGAAATTGGGACGTTGTCGGCCTAGAGTTCGAGCCATGCTCAAGGATAGGGACATAGTGACGCGCGTGAAGCCTGTTCGGCGGGCTGCGTGGCGTGACCGGGTCAAGGCCGACCTGGCTGCCCAGGTCGAGGCCGGGGGCACACTGTACGGTTACCGCAAGGACGGGGCCTACATTGCCCGGACCAGGGACGGAGACCGGATCGTCACGCCGGGTGTGCGCGAGAGAGCCTGATCCGGCCGCCAGCTCCCGCGGCCATGCCGACGCTCCACATCGTGGCCGGCCCGAACGGTTCGGGAAAATCTACATTGACGCGGTCAAGGCGATTTGGCGGGGCCCATGTCATCGACCCCGATGCGATCGCCCGCCGAATCGCACCGGGCGATCTCGAAAGCGCGACACTGTCGGCCGGCCGCGAGGCAGCGCGGGAACGGCGCGTCATACTCGCCGGCAGGCGGACGCTGGTGGTGGAAACCACGTTGGCGGGCAAGTCGATGCTTCGCGTCATGGAGCAGGCGCGGGCCGCGGGCTACAGGGTGGAGTTGCATTACGTCTCTGTGAATTCCGTCGCCGAGGCGCTGGACAGAATTGCCAGCCGCGTTGTGCAGGGTGGCCATGATGTGCCGGAGCTGGATGTGAGGCGGCGCTTTGCCCGCTCATTGGCGAACCTCCCGGCGGCTATTGCGCGTTCCGATATTGCCAGGCTTTACGACAATGCCAGCACGGAAGAACCGCATCGCGAAGTTGCAATCCTAGCGCCCGGGTCGCGTTGGATTGCCGAGAATCCACCGGGTTGGGTAGATGCTGCGGTTTCTAGTGGATCGAATCTAACGCTTGGTGCCCACGTTTGACGGCGGCGACGATCTTGTTGGGATTGGCGGTCCAAACGAACGGTGTGGGGTCGTCGTTGGTTTCGGCGATGAAGCGGTTGATGGCGGTCTGGAGATTGACGATCGAGTGGAACACTCCTCTTTTGAGTCGGCGTTTGCTGAGCTTGGCGAAGAAGGTTTTGACGGCATTGAGCCAGGAGCAAGAGGTCGGCGTGAAGTGAAAGACGAACCGA
This sequence comes from Alphaproteobacteria bacterium, assembly GCA_965219135.1. GTDB lineage: Bacteria > Pseudomonadota > Alphaproteobacteria > VGEJ01 > VGEJ01 > CAYUNL01. The sequence continues at coordinate 980,124 of CBDCMV010000002.1, forward strand.
GGGTGGCGCTCGAGCCAGGCCACGACCTTGGGATGCTTGTGAGTGCCGTAGTTATCGAGGATCACGTGGACGATCTTGCCCGCCGGCACTTCGGCCTCGATGGCGTTGAGGAAGCGGATGAACTCCTGGTGCCGATGGCGCTGCATGCAGCGCCCGATCACCTTGCCTTCCAGGACGTCGAGGGCGGCAAACAGCGTCGTCGTGCCGTTCCGTTTGTAGTCATGGGTGATCGTCCCGCAGCGTCCCTTCTTCAGCGGCAGCCCCGGCTGGGTGCGGTCGAGGGCCTGGATCTGGCTCTTTTCGTCCACCGACAGCACGACGGCATGGGCGGGCGGATCGACGTAGAGACCGACGATATCGCGCAGCTTAGTGACGAACTCGGGGTCGGTGGAGAGCTTGAAGTGGCGTACCCGGTGCGGACGGAGCTTGTGAGCCTGCCAAACCCGCTGCACCGAGCTGATGCTGATCCCGACCACCTTGGCCATCGCCGCCGCCGTCCAGTGCGTCGTCTCTCCGGGCGGTTCGGTGGAGGTCAACTCGACCACCCGCTTGACAATGGCACCAGGCAGCGGCGGGATGCGCGAGGGTCGGGTCTTGTCGCGCAAAAGTCCACCCACGCCTTCGTGCATGAACCGCTCCTGCCAGCGCCAGACGCAGGGCTTGCTCTTGCCCGTCCGCCGCATGATCTCAGCGGTGCCAAGACCATCGCCGGTCAGCACGATGATCCGAGCCCGCCAGACGTGCTTCTGCGGGCTGCTCCGGTCCGCAACAACCGCCTCAAGACGAGTACGCGCGGCAAAACTAACGTTCACATGGATACCGTTTCGCATTCCAAGAGACTCGCACATCGTGCAAGCCATGGGAATCTTTTGTTAGAGTTGATCCACTAGCACAGGATCGTCAAGTTAACGGAACGACCTGTCGCAGCGGTGGTGAGGATTCGTTCCGTCAAACCGTGGTGGTCCGCACGGGTGAAGGTAATAAGTGGCCACTGAGGGGGGAGTGCGGTTGGTTGCACGCGCCGGCCTCAGTCGCCGGCCGGACGATTCCACGGCTCGGCGTTACCAACACGTCCGGTGGGGGCGTATGATTTCCGAATGTAAGTGTTCGTTCAGGCCGTGGAATCAGCGCGGACGTTTCTATCCGCCCCGGTGGATCTTAGCGATTGAGGGTGCGTTTCCAGTCCCGTCGCAGGGGCCGGAGCCAGACATCCTTTTTCGGCTTGTCGTACTGCCTGTCCCGGTCGTAGCGCCCGCGCCCCTGGGTGGCGCCGACATGGATCCAGCCCGATGCCCTGTAGACCGCGCCGGTATATCGCGGGGTCTCTACGAAAGTCTCGATGAGCACGGGCGTGGTGTTGTAGCGCTCGGTCCAGTCGTCGGGCAGGCGCTGGCGGATGAGGGCGAGGATGTGCGAACCCAGGTTGGGGATCTTGATCCAGGGCAGGATCAGGAACCTCGGGTTGTCGACCACGAAGGGAAGGTTCTTCTCGCGCAGTTGCCGTGTCCATCCGATGAAGGTGTCGCGCGGGGCAAGCTTCCACGCGGCGGTGGAGAAGCCGAGCATGGCGAGTGGCCAGCCGTTTCGGTCATGGACGGCATAGCGCATCTGGGCGCCGACCAGGGTCTTGTATCCGAGATAGTGGTAGCGGGCGACGAACTCGTTCCAGAGCTTGCTCTCCCGGGTGCCGCGCACGACGGGGCGCAGGTCGAGCGGACGGATCTCGTCGAGGGTTGTCGGGGCCGGGAACAGCGGCGGTTCGGTGTCCGGCCCGAAGACGATCGGCCCGGGCCGGTTCTGCCGTCCCTGCGGCGCCGGCAGGGCGATCAGGCCGTCCCTGTGCATGGCCAGCATGGTGACCCTGGCCATCATGTCCTTGAGGCCGCCGTCGGGCTTGAACCAGCCGATGCGCCGGCAGAACTCCTTCGACAGTATATGGCGGTTCAACGGCGGCGGCCCGGCGATCAGCGCGCGCAGCAGCGCCATTTCCCCGGCGGTGAAGTCGCGGCCGTAATAACGGCACCCGATCGCGCCGGTCACGCCGGCGCCATGAGTTCGCGCCTGCGCTCCTCGCTCATCGACCATGGCAGCCACGACGACAGGTCGCCCGGCGGTTTACGATCGTTCTCCGCGCACGCTGCGAGCCACGCGTCCAGCCAGCTCAGGATGTCGATGCCATTCATCGAGAGCGTGCCCACCACCGAGTACATGATCGCCGTGAACCTGGCGCTGACCGTGTCACTGCTCACCGAGGCCCACAGCCAGGCACGGCTCGACCGGTCTTCCCCGCGAAGCTCCTGGACGCGCCAACCGGTCTCGTCGGCATGGCGCAGCACCGCCTTGTTCTGGTGCGCAAGGATCGCCTCAACGCGGGAGATGCGCCTGACGACACCCATTCCATTCATTGACGTCCTGATGGAAACGGCGGACCGCTACACCCTGATGCGGGTATCGAGACAAACAAACTCCCATGACACAGCTTTCCAGCGCGAAAACAGAGGTGTGGAGCCTTCCTGCGGGGACGCCACTTGAGATAGTTGTATTTGTGCAAGTACCAAGAATACATTTATCGCCAACTTCACGCCCCTTTCCTGAACCGCACGCCCGACATCTTGTTCCGGAGGGATGCGCAGGCTCTATCGGTCACGGAACTCCCGGGCAACCGCTGGCGTTCGTCCCTGGCGGCGCGGCGCGGAAATGCTTGATGGAATTGGCATAGTAGGCGAGGAGTTCCAAGGCGTCGCCGCTCGCCCGGTATAGCCCTTCCGACCTCGTCACCAAGTGGCGAAGCATGAGCATGCGCAGACCGACGGTCACGGCGTAGTCGCGGTCTGCGCGCGGGATGTGAACGTAGGCATGGCAGCGTTCAAGCGCTTCGACCAGACGCTGCGCCCGCGCCTTGACTTCGAGATCGCTCATGGCCTCGGTCGGGTTCCGCACGAATACGCTTGCAACGATGGCCACCGGCGTGACAGGTATGCAGCGGGCAACCGCTTCCAACAGTTCCTCTCCCAGAGCCTGCAGCGCCGCCCGGCGCGCGTCCGGTTCCTTCGTCCGGAAATCGACCTTCCGGTCGCGCGCGTATGCTCGCATCGACAGCGGTGGGCCGAAGTTCAGGCAGGCATACCCGAAGCGATACCAGCGACGATTCAGCATCAGCCAGACGTTGTGAGCGACCCACGCCAACACCGTTCTGATGACGAATCCTCGGGTTCGTCGCGCAGCGCCGGGATCCAGCGTCCGGATCAGAGAACGATCCTCCAGAACACGGTCGTAGTTGATCCCGACGGGTACAAATACCAGGTCGCGTTCGCCGTCCGGGTCGAACTCCGACACCATGTATTTGATCAGGCCGAGCTTCGGCGCCCCGATGCGACCGTCACGGCTCAGCCCGCCTTCCGGAAACACCGCCTGCGCCATACCGCCCGCGGTCGCAAATTGGACGTAGCGGGCGAGAACCTTGCGGTACAGGGCATTTCCGGAGCCGCGACGCACAAAATACGCGCCGAGAGTTCGGATCAGCGTCTGGAGCGGCCAGATCCGCGCCCATTCTCCAACCGCGTAACTCAACGCAGAACGATTCACCACCGTGTAGGCCAGAATCAGGTAGTCCATGTTGCTGCGATGGTTGATCACGAACACGATGCTGCACTTGGGGTCGATCGTGGACAGGGCTTGTTCGTTGGCCGAACCCAACCGAACGCGGTACAGCAACCGAATGATCCGGCGGGCCACGTAGTGGCCAATCCGGAAATACGCATACGCATTGAACGACGGCACGATTTCCCGCGCGTAACGGGCGGCTTCGGCGATCAGGACATCTCTGGGAGTCCCCGACACCGAAGCCTGCCGGTCGACCGTTTCCAGGACTTCCGGGTCGTACGTCAAGCGATCGATCAGAACCTGGCGCTTGGTGCTGGCGAACCGGGGAATCTGGAATTGCAGGCGCGCATTCAGGTCGTCGATCACCCGATTGAGGCGTCGGCGGACAAACCAGCGAACGCTCGGGACCAGCATGCGGTCGAAAACCGACCAAAGCGCGAGCGCCGCGCCGGCAACCACGAGCCAAAGTGGAAGGGCGACGATATCGGCAGTAGTCATGCGACGCCCAAGGATCTCATGGGCCAGTTCCCGTGCATGCATAAGTCCTGGTGACTCTTTCAGCGAGCATGCCATAACGAGGCATTGTCATGTATGGACGCCCCCGGTGTTGCAAGGGAGAAACTGACTTAAAACGGCGGTAGAGCTTGCAGTCATGTATCCGGCCTTTGCGCTGCGGTACGCTGACCGCTGGCCCTGATGGAATCCGAAAGATCGACGCCCAGTCAGATTAACGAGCTCAAAGCTCTGACAATGCCTCGGGTTTGGCCGATCTCGGGTGGAGCCCTGTTTCGCCATCAAATCGTCGTTACCCTCGCAAGTTGGCGCCCGCTTATCCCATCTACCCAGACTGCTGGCGGAGGCGCCAACATGACGGGCGATGCCGGCACGCCGCTGACCGCAAAGTGGCAGATCATCGAACTGGACGAAGCCCAGGGCATCGGATCGGTCGAGATTGAAGACGGTTTCACCCTAAGACACGAAATCCCATTTCATTTCGGCGATGAATCCGAGTTCAAGGCCCGACAATGATGACTTTTTCAGCAGCCTGCTAGTGCTACGGCAACGGGATCTTCTCCAGCCGTCGGATCGAGCGTGCGACGCACCGTGATATCGGGGTTCGCTTCGTCGCGGCGAACCGTCACCCCGACCCCGACACGATCGCGCGCTTCCGGCGGGAGAACTTCGCTGCGGTATCGGAGAGCTTTTTTGCAGGTTCTGCTGCTGGCCAAGGAGTTGAAGCTGTTGCGCGTAGCAGCCCGTTGATTAAGTCGGCGCCGTCTGATTCTCTGGTTCCCTGATTTGCAGGGGGATTTGCCGATGGCGATGGGACGGCAGAAGGATGGTCAGGGGGACCTGATGGTGAGCTGGTCGGAGATGCCGCGCTCTCCGGGTCATGTGTTTTATGACCGCTTGCAGTCGGTGCTGATCGGGGGCGGCTTCGACGCCTTTGCCGAGGCGAGCTGCCGGCCTTATTACGCGGCCCGGATGGGCGCGCCCTCGGTGCCGCCGGGCGCTATTTCCGGATGCACCTGGTGGGCTACTTCGAGGGCATCGACAGCGAGCGCGGTCTGGCGCGGCGCTGCAGAACATCGTGCGGCGCGACAATGGCGAAGGCTACTGGGGGATGCTGGAGCGCCTGGCCCGGGAAAGCGGGGTCGAGACACCCACGGCCGAGAACCTGGCGCGTCTGGAGCACAAGCGCAAGGGCAAGAAGCTTTCCAACACGGATTGGGTTTCGAAGAGCGACCCCGAGGCCAAGATCGCCAAGATGAAGGACGGCACGACGCATCTGGCCTACAAGCCCGAGCACGCGGTGGATCTGGACACCGGCGCGGTGGTGGCGGCCGAGCTGCACCCGGCCGATGATGGCGACACCACGACGCTTTCCAAGACCCTGGCGAAGGCCGAGGCAAACCTCGAGGCGGTGGATGCGGCACCGACATCGGAGGACCCGGCCGAATGCGTCGCCGACAAAGGTTATCACTCACGGGCGGTCTTGAGGGCTCTGAACGACAGTCCCTGGAAGACCCGGATCGCGGCGCCCAAGCAGACCGGCTTTTCGCGCTGGCACGGTGATGAGGCGGCGCGGCGCGCGGTCACCAACAACCGTGCGCGGCTCAAGTCCGGGGTCGCCCGCGAGGCCTTCAAGCTGCGCGCCGAGATCGTCGAGCGCTGCTTTGCCCACAACCTCGATCGTGGCGGCATGCGACGAACCTGGCTGCGCGGGCGAGAGAATGTGCACAAGCGATACCTGCTCCACGTCGCCGGCCACAATCTATCGTTACTGATGCGCCAGCTCATCGGCGCCGGCACCCCGCGGGAGGCCGTGGCGGGCGGATATGGCGGTATTTTCGTTCTGCTCACGCCCACCGGGGCCATGCTGGTGGCACGGGGGCTCCCGCAAAGCGGCCAGACGGCTTTCGCCGCCGCATTCCTCATCTGGGAGTGAGAGCCGCAAAAAGCCACTTAGTCAACGGGCCGGTAGGCCTGGTGAGCGTCGACGGCTCCAAGTTCAAGGCCAATGCCAGCAAGCATCGCTCGGTGTTGTTAAGCGTGGAAAATTGACTCCCTATTGGGGGTGATCGGCGTCCAAAATTGCCCCCCCCATGGTTTGTGCCCATGAACGCATAAGGGGGCGGTCGCCAATCGCGCCAAGGGTGCGCTAGGATCGGCGGCCTCCATCTTGCGTGGCCATCGAGGAGGACGAAGAAGGTGAGCGACCAGCATCCGTGGCTCGGCACGTACCCGGAAAACATCGCCTGGGATGCCGAGATTCCCGAAGGGCCGCTGTTCTCGATCCTGGACGACGCGGTTGAGCGCTACCCGACCCACGAAAGCATGGACTTCCTCGGAAGGACCTACACCTATGCCGCCCTCGGCGACATGGTCGCCCGCGCCGCCACCGGGTTTCAGAGGCTCGGCGTCGGCAAGGGAGTGAAGGTGGGCCTGTTCCTGCCCAACTGCCCCCAGTTCGTGGTTTCCTACTTCGGGATCCTCAAGGCCGGCGGGACCGTCGTCAACTACAGCCCCCTCTCGTCGGAGGACCAGCTCGCCCGGCAGATCGAGGACTCCCGGACCGACATCATGGTGACGCTGAGCCTGGCCGCGTTGTACCCGAAGATGGCGGCGCTCCTGAGGCACACCCGGATCAGGAAGCTGGTGGTCGGCGCCCTTCAGGACGTCCTGCCGTTTCCCAAGAGCCTCCTGTTCCCGCTCGTCAAGCGTGCCGAGGTCGCCAGGGTTCCGAGCGACTCCGACCATATCGCCTTCAGCCGGTTACTCGACAATGACCGGCGTCACACGCCACCGGATCTCGACCCGCGCGAGGATATCGCCGTGCTTCAGTACACCGGCGGCACGACGGGCGTCTCGAAGGGGGCGATGCTCACCCACGCCAACCTGCACGCGAACGTCCATCAGGCGCTGATGTGGAGCCCCGATCTGGAGCCGGGCAAGGAACGCATGATGGGCGTGCTGCCCTTCTTCCACATCTTCGCGATGACGGTGGTGATGAACTTCACCGTCGCCATCGGCGGCTCGATCGTCATGCGGCCGCGCTTCGAGCTCGATCCGGTTCTCAAGGACGTGACCCGGAAGAAGCCGACGCTGTTTCCGGGTGTGCCGACGATGTACACGGCGATCGTCAACCATCCCAAGCTGGATCGCTTCGATCTGGCGTCGATCAAGATCTGCATGTCCGGCGGCGCGCCGCTGCCGCTGGAGATCAAGCGGCGCTTTGAGCAGTTGTCGGGTTGCAAGCTGGTAGAGGGTTACGGGCTGACCGAATGTTCGCCGATAGCGACTGCCAACCCGTTCGACGGTGTCAACAAGGAAGGATCGATCGGCGTGCCGCTGCCCGGCACCTCGATCGCCATCGTCGACAAGGACGATCCTCACAGGGTGCTGCCGCTCGGCGAGGACGGAGAGATCTGCGTCTCCGGGCCCCAGGTGATGAAGGGTTACTGGCGGGGTGAGCATGAGACGGGCGAGGCCATCGTAGAAGGCCGCTTGCGCACGGGCGATGTCGGCCACATGGACGAGGACGGGTACGTCTTTATCATCGACCGCAAGAAAGACCTGGTTCTGGTGAGCGGTTTCAACGTGTTCCCGCGCAAGGTGGAGGAGGGGATCTACCGCCATCCTGCCGTGGCCGAGGTCACCGTCATCGGCGTGCCCGACGAATACACCGGCGAGGCGGTCAAGGCCTTCGTCAAGCTCAAGGAGGGTTCGCCGCTCGAAGCCGGCGAGCTTCAGGCGTTCCTCGCGGACAAGCTGGGCAAGCATGAGATGCCGAAGCACATCGAGTTCCGCGATGAGCTGCCGAAGACCATGATCGGCAAGCTGTCGAAGAAGGAGCTGGTCGCGGAAGAGATGGCTCGGCGCGAGGCCGGATCGCAGCTATCCAACTCCTCTGCCTGAACTTGGCCCTGGCCGGGCGCCATATCCCGCTACGGCTTCTTCCCGACCATCGCTCATTCACCCGGCCCCTGTTGCGACACGGTGCGGGAGGCGGTGAAGTGAACGGAGCTATTGTCAAAAGTTGGTGACGCAGGTTCAGGCGGAAAGCCGGTCTGCTTGGGCGCCGCGATCCGGGTCTTCCAGGGACTGTCATTCAGAGCTCTCAAGACCGCCCGTGAGTGATAACCTTTGTCGGCGACGCATTCGGCCGGGTCCTCCGACGTCGGTGCCGCATTCACCGCCTCGAGGTTTGCCTCGGCCTTCGCCAGGGTCTTGGAAAGCGTCGTGGTGTCGCCCTCTTGCCACGAAACGGCGGGATTGCAGGGCTGCACTCAGGTTTCTGAAACGCGCGATGAAGCGTTATGGCCGGCTGGCTTCGGTCGTCACGGACGGGCTTCCGTCATACCGAGCTGCGATGAATGTGATCGGCAATGCGGCCGCCCAGACCTGCGGTCGTTGGCTTAACAACCGGTCAGAAAACTCACATCAACCCTTTCGGCGACGAGAACGCGCAATGGCAAGGTTCAAGAGTGAAAGGACGCTACAGAAATTTACCTCAATCCACGCTTCAGTTCAAACCACTTCAACCCGCATGTCGCTAACACACGATATGACCGGTCTATGTAACAGATGATCTGTCCGGTTTTAGATTTCCTCCAAATCTGGAGGAATCGGATGCGCCGGACGGAGCAGTTGCAGGGACTGAGATTGATGAAGTTCGAGGATGTCTACGGACGTTGTTATCGGGGTGATTTGAGCCAGGCCGAGGCCTCGGAGATCCTGGGCATGTCGGAGCGGACGTTCCGGCGCTGGCGGGAGCGCTATGAGGCCGAGGGTGCCGAGGGTTTGTACGACCGGCGCCTTGGGCGGGTCTCGGCGCGCTGCGCGCCGGTGGACGAGGTGATGCGGGTGCTGGAGCTGTTCGAGACGCGCTACCCGGACTTCACGGCCAAGCACTTCCACGAGAAGCTGGTCTGCGCATGGCTTCGGGCTGAGCTACAACTGGCTTCGCCTGAGCTTGCAGGCGCACGGCAAGATCAAGCCGGCGCCCAGGCGCGGGGCGCACCGCCGGAAGCGGCCGCGCCGACCGGTGGTAGGGATGATGCTGCACCAGGACGGCTCGAGCCACGAGTGGGTTGCGGGCCAGTGGTGGGATCTGATCGTGACCATGGACGATGCGACATCGGAGGTCTATTCGGGCTTCTTCGTTGCCGAGGAGGGCACGATGAGCACGTTCCGCGGGCTCGGCGAGGTGATCGCCGAAAACGGGCTGTTCTGCTCGCTCTACGCCGATCGGGCCTCGCACTACTGGCACACGCCCGAGGCAGGCGGCGGTGTGGACAAGGACAACCCGACCCAGGTCGGCCGGGCCTTGGCGCAGCTCGGCATCGAGTTGATCGCGGCCTATTCGCCGCAGGCCCGGGGCCGCTCGGAGCGCATGTTCGGGACCTTGCAGAAGCGCCTGCCCCAGGAGCTGCGCCTCGCCGGGATCGCCACCATGGCCGAGGCCAATCGCTTTCTCGAGGAGCTCTTCTGGCCGGCGCACAACCCGCTTCGCCCGCCCGGCCGCGGACACCGGCTCGGCCTTCGTGGCTTTTGCCGGCACGCTCGAGGACATCCTCTGCGCCCAGGAGGACCGCGTCGTCGCGGGCGACAACACCGTGCGCTACAAGAACCGCACGCTGCAGATCCCGGCCGATCGCCACCGCCACCACTACGTCAAGGCGCAGGTCCGGGTGCACGAATATCCCGACGGCCACCTGGCCGTCTTCCACGGACCCAGGTGTCTGGCGCGCTACCGCGCCGACGGCGAAACCATCGACGACGACAGGCTCCAGGCCGCGTGACCCGCTTCGACGCGACCGAGCCAAACCACCACAACAGAAACGGTCAATTCATATGGTACATAAAGCGGTCAACTCAGTTTGTTATCGACAACCACTTCAACCCGCATTTCCCAGGTGAACTTCGGCGTTGGACCCTTTGAAGGCTGATTCTATGTTCGGTAGGCCGCCCAATGATGTTCGCCGGTATCATGCCGGCTTCAGCTATCAGGCCGCGACCTGGGACAAACCCCGCCGCGTCGTACCCGCGCGTCGGGTTCATTGTAACCAACCTGAGCCGACCCACCGAGCGGGTCGTCGCATTCTACAATCAGTGCGGCACGGCCGAGCAATGGATCAAGGAAGGCAAAAACGCCATCAAGTGGACACGCCTGTCGTGCCGCAAGTTCCGTCACAACGCCGTCCGGCTCCAACTCCACGCGCTCGCCTACAATCTCGGCAACTTCATGCGGACACTCGTGTCCATCGGACTTGCCCTTTGAGCGATTTCGAGCCACGCTCAACTTGGCTGAAGGGTGCCACATGGGAAATCCCGGTTCAAACAAGCCCGTGCCGCTGCCCTGACCGAGTGGCGTCAACTTGCAGCCCAAAAAGTCCTCGATTGTAGATTCCTCAGGTCCGACCCAGTTAGTCTGACAATGCTTCCAGGAGGCCCGTCAATGGTGGCGCGACAACGTACCGGTGGGGCGGCACTGAAGACGTGCTGCAAGCTGTTACCGGACGAGACCAGGGTTCGCGGGTTCCCGATCCAGGCCCGGGCATGACCAAGACAGGGCATGTGTGGACGCAGGCGCGAGATGACCGGCCCCCGGGCCGTCCGGACTCGCCAAGCGTCGTTTACTCCCATGGGCTCGGGCGCAGCGGTCGGTACGGCGCGCGCGGAATTGGGCGGGTGTCGAGGGCATGGAATACTTCGTCCAGCAGTTGATCAACGGCGTCGCGCTGGGATCGATCTACGGCCTGATCGCGATCGGCTACACGATGGTCTACGGGATCATCGGCATGATCAACTTCGCCCACGGCGACATCTTCATGATCGGCGCCTTCATCTCGCTGATCTCCTTCCTCATCCTCGGCGTGCTCGGCGTCACCTGGGTGCCGCTCGCGCTGCTCCTCGTGCTGGTCGTCGCGATACTGCTGACTCCGGTCTATGGCTGGGCGGTGGAGAGGCTGGCCTACCGGCCGCTGCGCGGCTCCTTCCGCCTGGCCCCGCTGATCTCGGCCATCGGCATGTCGATCTTTCTGCAGAACTACGTGCAGCTCCTCCAGGGCGCGCGCGTCCGGCCGCTGCCGCCAGTGATTCAGGGGGGCTTCACGGTTATGGAGAGGGACGGCTTCACGGTCTTCCTGAGCTATGTCCAGATCATCGTCGTCGTCGTGACGATCGTCCTGATGGGCGCCTTCTCCATAACCATCGCGCGGACGGCGCTTGGCCGCGCCCAGCGTGCCTGCGAGCAAGACCGGGTGATGGCCGGCCTTCTCGGGATCAACGTCGACCGCACCGTATCTCTGACCTTCGTCTTCGGCGCGGCGCTCGCGGCCGTGGCCGGGCTGATGTTCGTCGTCTATTACGGCGTCATCGACTTCTTCATCGGCTTCCTCGCAGGCATCAAGGCATTCACAGCGGCCGTCCTCGGCGGCATCGGCTCCCTACCGGGCGCGATGCTGGGCGGTCTCCTGATCGGCCTGATCGAGACCTTCTGGTCCGCCTATTTCACGATCGAATACAAGGATGTCGCCGCATTCTCGATCCTCGTCCTGGTGCTGATCTTCCGGCCCAACGGGCTGCTCGGCAAACCCGAGATCGAAAAGATCTAGGCGCGTGGCCATCATCGGGAGAGGGCACTGGCACCTGGCGGAGATCGATCTCCGCGCCGTGGTGAAGGAGGCAGGGCTCGCCGCCCTCGTGGCGCTCGGTCTCGCGATCTTCATGATCGGCCTGCAAGTGACCGACGTGCCAGGCGGACTAGCGCTGGAGCAGCGCTGGTTGTGGGTCGGCGTCGCCGTCAGCGCCGTCTTCATCGGCCGCGCGGCGCTCGCGATCCGCCGCATGACACGGCGCCCGGCGGCGCGGGAGCGCCGCGAGCGCATCGCCGACGGCGTGGCCACCGGGGTCCGGCTCTTCGCCAAGTACGCCGGCCCGGTGCTAGTGGCCTTTGCGATCGTGCTGCCCTGGCTGCCGTTCGCCAACCGCTATGTGGTTGATATCGCGACGCTGGTCGTGACCTACATCATGCTGGGCTGGGGGCTCAACATCGTGGTCGGGCTGGCCGGCCTGCTCGACCTCGGCTATGTCGCGTTCTATGCCATCGGCGCCTATTCCTTTGCGCTCCTCGCGCTTCATCTGGACTGGGGGTTCTGGGCCTGCCTGCCGCTCGCCGGCGCCTTTGCCGCGCTCTTCGGTGTCCTTCTGGGCGTCCCGGTGCTCAGGCTCCGGGGCGACTATCTTGCCATCGTGACCCTCGCCTTCGGCGAGATGATCCGGGTGATCCTGCTCAACTGGTACCAGGTGACCAAGGGGCCTGACGGTCTCTCCGGCATTCCGCGACCGAGCTTCTTCGGGCTTCCCTTCACCCGCCGGCCGGCCGAGGGCGTCGAGGCATTCCACACATACTTCGGCCTCGAATACGCGTCGATGCAGAGGATCGTGTTCCTCTACTATGTGATCTTGGCGCTTGCGCTGATCACCAACCTCTTCACCCTCAGAATCCGTCAACTGCCGATAGGGCGCGCCTGGGAGGCGCTGCGCGAGGACGAGATCGCCTGCCGCTCCCTCGGCATCAATCCGACCAATACCAAGCTCACGGCCTTCGCCGTCGGTGCCATGTTCGGCGGTTTCGCCGGCTCCTTCTTCGCCACCCGGCAGGGCTTCATCAGCCCCGAGAGCTTCACCTTCATCGAATCGGCGGTGATCCTCGCCATCGTCGTGCTCGGAGGCATGGGCAGCCAGATCGGCGTGGTCATCTCGTCTGTCGTGCTGATCGGTGGCACCGAACTCTTGCGGGAGCTCGAGGAGTACCGGATGCTCGCCTTCGGCGCCGCGATGGTGGCTATCATGGTGTGGCGCCCGCGCGGCCTGCTCGCCCACCGCGAGCCTACGATCAGGCTTCATCCCGAGCGCCGGGCAAGGGATGGGGGCGATGAACCGTGACCGCATTCGTGGGACAGCGGAGCGGAGCGGCTGATCTCCCAGTTGCGGACGGGGCGCTTCTTACAGTCGAGCATCTCACCATGCGCTTCGGGGGGCTCACCGCTGTCGACGATGTCTCCTTCGTTGCCGCTGACCGCGAGATTACCGCCATTATCGGCCCCAACGGGGCCGGCAAGACCACGGTCTTCAACTGCCTGACTGGATTCTACAAGCCGAGCGTCGGCTGGCTCGCGCTCGTCTCCGGCAACCGCATCCAGCTGCTGGAGCGGATGAGCGATTACAAAATCGCGGCGCGCGCACGCGTCGCCCGCACCTTTCAGAACATCCGGCTGTTCCCGGCGATGTCGATCCTGGAGAACCTGGTGGTCGCCCAGCACAACCGCCTTATGCGCGCTTCCGGGTTCTCTGTGACCGGCCTCTTCGGGCTTGGCGCCTACCGCAGCGCCGAACAAGAGGCGGTCGACCGCGCGCGTTACTGGCTAGACCGAGTCGGCCTGCTAGACTTGGCCGACGCCGACGCCGGCAGCCTACCCTACGGCGCCCAGCGGCGGCTCGAGATCGCGCGGGCGATGTGCACGCAACCCGTGCTGCTCTGCCTCGACGAGCCGGCGGCGGGGCTCAATCCACGGGAGACAGCCGGTCTCAACGCGCTGCTGCTCTTCATCAGGGACGAACACCGGATCGGCGTGCTGCTGATCGAGCACGACATGGGGGTGGTGATGGAGATCGCCGACCATATCGTCGTCCTCGATTACGGCCGCAAGATCGCCGACGGGACGCCGGCGTCGGTGCGTGCCGATCCGGCGGTGATCCGCGCCTATCTCGGCGAGGAAGACGAGGCGGAGTAGACGGTGCTCTCGCTCGCCGGCATCTACGCGTCCTACGGCCGCATCGAGGCCCTGAGCGGGGTGGACATGGAGGTGGGCGAGGGGGAGATCGTCTCGCTGATCGGCGCCAACGGCGCGGGCAAGTCAACCACGCTGATGAGCATTTGCGGCAACCCCAGGGCGTCGGCCGGGAGCATCCGACTCGACGGCACCGACATCACCAATCAGCCGACATTCGAGATCATCCGCCGCGGCATCGCGCACGCGCCCGAGGGCCGGCGCATCTTTCCGCGCATGACGGTGATGGAGAACCTCCAGGTGGGCGCCACCATCGCTGAGCCGGCATATTTCGACGAGGACCTCGCCCGTGTGTTCGGACTGTTCCCGATCCTGGCGGAGCGCCGCTCCCAGCGGGGCGGCACGCTGTCCGGCGGCGAGCAGCAGATGCTTGCCATCGCCCGCGCTCTGATGAGCCGCCCGCGACTGTTGCTGCTGGACGAGCCCTCGCTCGGCCTCGCGCCCCTCGTTGTGCGGCAGATCTTCCGGGTGATCGGCGAGATCAACCAGTACGAGGGCATGACCATTCTGCTCGTCGAGCAGAACGCCTATCACGCGCTCAAGATCGCGCACCGCGCCTATGTGATGGTCAACGGCACGATCTCGCTCAGCGGCACGGGGGTGGAGCTGCTGGTCCGCCCGGAGGTGCGCGCCGCCTATCTCGAAGGCGGTGCCGGCAGTGCCGCGGCCGAAACGCTATGAGCGCGCTGCTCGGCACCAGCATCTGGGTCTTCATCGCGATTACCGTGGTGGTCGCCGGCGGTGCCGCGTGGATGACCGGCCAGGCGATCGCCGGCAACTGGCGGCCGGCTTGGCAACTTGTGCCCTATACGCTGCTGCTCGGCGTGAGCGACCGGTTCCTCACCTACGCGCTCTTCGACGGAGAGATACTCTCCACCACCGGCTATGCGATCGACACGGTGGTGATCGGCTTCATCGCCGCCGTTGCGTTTCGCGTTACGCGTGTCCGGCGCATGACTGCACAGTATCCGTGGCTGTACGTGCCTCATACGCCGCTCACATGGCGGGAGCGAGATACATCTTCCCCGCCGGACGCCGCTGCAGGAACAACACGCACAACAGGCGCTTTCGGCGGCGAACCAAATTCCCTATCCTGTTGCCACGACAACGAGAAGAGGAGTTAGAGTCATGAAGCGTATGACAATTGCTGCCGTCGCAGCTGCCGCGTTCCTGCTCGATGGACATGCGGCGAGAGCTGACATCGAGATCGCAACCGCCGGGCCTATTACCGGCCAGTATGCGAGCTTCGGCGCTCAGATGCGGGCCGGTGCCGAGCAGGCGGTAGAGGATATCAACGCGGCCGGCGGCGTCCTCGGCCAGCAGCTCGTGCTGTCGATCGGCGACGACGCCTGCGACCCCAAGCAGGCGGTGGCAGTTGCCAACCGGATGGTCAACAGGGGCGTGATCTTCATGGCCGGTCATTTCTGCTCCGGCTCGTCGATCCCGGCTTCGAAGGTCTATGAAGAGGAGGACATCCTGCAAATCTCGCCGGCGTCGACAAACCCGGCGCTGACCGAGGAAGGCGGCGACAACGTCTTCCGCACCTGCGGGCGGGACGACCAGCAGGGTCAGGTCGCGGGCGCGTTCTTGGCGGAGAACTTCTCCGGTAAGAACATCGCGATCGTTCACGACAAGACCGCCTACGGCAAGGGCCTGGCCGACGAGACCAGAAAGGCGCTCAACGCCGCAGGCGTGACCGAGGCGCTCTACGAGGCCTATACCGCCGGCGAGAAGGACTATTCGGCGCTGGTCTCCAAGCTCAAGCAGAACCGCATCGACGTGCTCTATGTCGGCGGCTATCACACCGAGGCCGGCCTCATGGTCCGTCAGATGCGCGAACAGGGCATGGCCACCCGGCTGGTCTCGGGCGACGCTCTGGTCACCAACGAGTACTGGTCGATCACCGGCGATGCGGGCGAGGGCACGCTGATGACCTTCAGCCCCGACCCGCGCAAGAACCCGGCCGCGGCGCCGGTCGTACAGAAGTTCCGGGACAAGGGGATCGAGCCGGAGGGCTATGTGCTCTACACCTACGGCGCCATCCAGGCCTTCGTCCAAGCGGTGGAGAAGGCCGGCTCGACCGACCTCGACGCCTTGATCGCGACGCTCAGGGCCGAGAGCTTCGACACGGTGCTCGGTACCATCGGTTTCGACATGACCGGCGACGTGACAGCTCCCGGCTATGTCTTCTACGAGTGGAAGAACGGCACCTACGACTATCTCAACTGACGCGTAGAATGATAGCGGCGGCGCCTCATGGACGGGGCGCCGCCGCATCGTGCGTCGAAGGCACCAGGCCGTCGAGGCGGGGATCTTTCCACCTTGCGATACCATACCTGACACAGCATGGCGAAATGAGGGTGTTGAGCGTGAGTCTATCTGTGTGGTGGGTCACAGACGATGCGCGCCATCTTGTTGGCCAGCGCCACCGCGACAAGCATTCGCGGCTTGCGCGCCAGCATCCTGGCCAGCCAGGGGTCGTTCGTTTCGCCGCGACGAACCGCCGAGCTGACGACAGCCATGGCGCCGATGATCAAGAGGCGCCTCAGATCGCGTTGGCCCATCTTCGATATCCTGCCCAGCCTTGGCTTGCCGCCGGTCGTGTGCTGTCGCGGCACGAGGCCCAACCAGGCAGAGAAGTCGCGGCCGCGCCGAAAGCTCTCCATCGGCGGCGCGAAGGCCTGGCGCGCCATCGCGCTGATCGGCCCAATCCCCGGTATCGTCATCAGCCGTGCCGCGTCTTCGTCCTGGCGCGCGCAGGCGCGGAGCTCCTTTTCCAATCCGTCGATCTTCGAATCGAGGGTCCGACGGAGAGACAGCGTCGGGCGAGGGACAGGCGCAGGCGTATCTCCCAGAACGCGGCGTTCGACAGCTTCCAGAAGCAGACGCGCAGCATCTGCGACCCGATCGTCGACCATCGCGCCATGTTCGAAGAGCACCTCCACCAACCGGTTCGCGAGGGCGATCTGGTTGGCGGACTGAGTGCCGTCTTCTTCGGGAATTCCTTCGAGCGCGCGGCGAAGGAGTTGATAAACGTGACGGGCCAGGAACTCGGGACGGACGGTTGCGTCGGCCGAACCGACATCCACCCACCAGCCCTCTGCCGTTCGGGCATCGATTTCCGCCTCCAGGGCAGAGGTCAGCAATTCTTCGTAGAGCCCAGACTGGAGTCGGCGCGTCATGACTCGTCTGAACCGAAGCGTTCCTTCATGGCCGCCGTCCTGCCCCAGGGCTCGCCGGGCAGCCGATCGACAAGTATCGTGAACACGCGCCGAAACGAGTCCGCTGTAGCCTCTTCCGTCAGGGCTTCCGCCTGGGCGGCCGACAGCAACGGGCGCATGTCGAGCAAGAAGCGCGGATTGGCCAGCTTGGCGAACATGCGCTCCTGGGCCTGTGCCCGAGCGATGGCCTGGCCGGAAAGGCCGAGATACCGCGCGAACATCTCGACGATGCGGCCGACATCGAGGTCCTCGAAGACCTCCAGGGCGTGCGCCAGGTCGTAGAGATCGCGCCCCTTGTCGCGCTGCAGCAGCGCGCGAAGCTTCGTCGCCAGCATTTCCTCGCGGGAGAATGTCTGAATGGCCGCCTTTCCCGAGAACCAGGGATTCACTATCTCCAGCGGCAATGCCATCGGCCCATCGAACGCTTCGATCTCCCGGGTATTGATCTCGATCTTCAGCCGAATCGGCACGCCGCCGGTGTCCTCGGCCTCGACCCGGAAGCGGAACTTCGGCGCGACAGGGCTCTGATCGAACTGCGCCCGCCCCAGCCACGGCTCCAGGACAACACGCAACCGATCGAGGATCGGCCCGATCGGACCGGCCGACGTGCGCACCAGGTCGATATCCTCCGAGTAGCGCAGCGGCGCCGGGAAGTGCAGCTTGTTGAGCGCCGTTCCACCGCGAATTCGCAGCGCGTCGCGCAGCATGTCGTCCGAGAAGATCTCGACCAGAGCACGGCAGATGATGAGGTCCTGCTCGATCTGTCGCTGGTCGGCCCAGGGAACGACATTGCCCCAGGCTACGATGTTCTGCGCCGGGATCATGCGTCGACCTGGGGCACGCGTCGCACGATGATGCGCCATCGCAGATCGCGCAGGCGCGGCTCAGGCGCGATGTCCGAGTCCCGTGCCTCCTGTCGGTCGAGCTCGGACCAGGGCAGCGACCCTCGCGCACGCAGCGCCTCCAGCATCGGCTCTGCCAGTGCGTCATGGCCGAGATGCTCCAGCAGATAACCGAGACGCTGCACGACCGGACGCTCCGACCGAACCGAAAGGGCGGCGAGTTGCTTAGGGTCGATTTTCTCCGCGAGGTCCGAGAGGACCGTGGCGACATTGTCGATGCCGCCCGACGCCTGCGGATAGCGCAGCAGGTCGAGGGCGGTCAGCGCGGCCGACGACATCTTCATCGTGCCGGTGTCGGTCTTGCAGTCCTCGATCCCCGCCCCCACCGCTTCCATGTCCTTGCGGAAGTAGAAAACGATCAGGCTGCGGCCGGCGCGGATCCTTGGCAGACGCTTCGCCGTGACGACCTGAAACTCCATGACGGCCTGATGCGTCGCGCCGTGCAGTTCGGCGGCCTTGAGGAGCCCTACATAGTAAGTCTGGCCCTCCCGGCGCATGAGCGCATCGATGTACCAGGCCGGTGGCGGCGCGCCCCAGGATGCGTATTGCGGTGGGACGACTACATAGAAACCCTGCCGCAGGTTCAGCAAGGCCTCGCGGCGTTGCAGCCGCTCGGCGGCATCGAGGAACGCGCCGTGCCCGACGCCGAGAGCCTGCTCGGCCTCCTCAGCGGTGAAGACCGTCCGGCCAGAGGAGAGCAGGCCGTTGACATAGCTTGACAGGGCGGATCGCTGATCGTGAAGCATGATGGATTATCTTCCGTAAGAACGGTTATGGCAATATGATTTTTTATTGTTCCAAGCAATATCCAATTTTCCGCATACAACGCGGATATTAATTCATGTTTTGTCAACTGTTAGCAATTCGAGCCATTCGCCCATTGGAATTCGCAGGATGAGCTTTAGCAGGTGTTCCGTGAGGGTGTAGCTGCTGGCGATTGCGCCTGCGTAATCTCCCGCCGCTATTCTCTTGTTGGCTTTCGAAATCTGCTCGTTGACCGCGTGATGGCTGATAGCTGCAAGCCCTTGCGGAACGATGGCGGCCGGCAAAACCGGCTGCACCTCGAAATAGGGATCGGCATCGACATACTGGTCACCTTCCATCCAGCCCGACCGGTACTCCATCACCAGCCGGTATCCGTCCCGGACCAGGAGGCGATTGAACGCTTCCGCCTCTTCCTCGGGATTGAACCCATCCTCGAAAAAATCGAATGCAGCGGAAACGATCTTTTCCATCGCCTCCATGCCGTTGAATTTCCTCAGCTTCTCCTGCACGTAGGATGCCCGTGACGGGAAGCCTTGCCCGTACAGGTCACGTTCACCGAAGTCCCGGAAGAACTCGATAAGCCGCGGACCGGAACGGTACGGGCTTTTCTCCGAATTGCCCGTGATGATGTCCACTAGGCGCCCGATGGTTTTCGCGGATATATTCATGCCCGCGCCTCCACCTGTCCGGCGGTACTCGGCTCGGCCATATCTTCCTCGATCTTGTCCAGACGCCGGTCGGTCTCACCGCACCTGCCCCAGGCCTCAAAGGCGATCTGACAGGTGACGGCGGCGGCAATCAGCGCGGAGCGGAATTCGCGGAGGCGTTCGGCATGCAACAATACCTTCTCGCGGAGTTCAGATACCCTCGGCAACACTGCGGAACTTTCGGGCATGAGCCCGCGAATCCTCATTGTCGATGGCCCGCTGGCCCACCCCTGTCGCGGGCGGTCGCCGCAGCCGGCATCAGAAAGGCTTCAAGCGCACTGACAACACCGTCGAGCGGCCCGGGGTCAACACTAAGATCCTGCTTGAAACTCTCCCATTGCTGGCGCTTGACAGCGTCGTCTGCGAACGCCGGCGACAACCCGTCCGGAACTCCATCCGGAATCGCCGTGCTCGCGCCAAGCATGGTGAAACGCGGCGCTGGTGGCGCAAGCTGCATATTTCGGTTGACCCGGCCAGCAGCGAGATCCGGACGCATGAATTGACCGGTGACGACACGGCCGATGCACCGATGGCGGGACCGCTGGTCGCCGATTCCGGTGGGATGATCCGGCGCGTGTTTGCCGACGGCGCCTATGACGGGGAGCCCGTGACAAGAGCGATCCGAGAAGTTCGGCCACCAAATTCACCACCTGAAATCATCATCCCGCCACGCGCCACATCCAATCCCCCACCGGACTCACCTCATGGCGGGTCGGAACGGGAGCACCATGCGGCGGAGATCGCGGCTCAACGGCGGCAAGCTCAGCGCTTTCAACTTAGGCGAGTTCGCCAAGACCGAGGACGACGTACGGCGCGTCCTCAGGACGGTCGAGGAGACGATCGACATGATGCTCCTCATGTACGACGACATGTACCGCCGGGTTACCGCGATTCAGTAACCGCCGGCGCTGGCTCGATGCCCGGCCCAGGCGCCGGGATGCTGGACGACGGCTATTCGAGCCGCGCTCCGGCTTTCGCCTGCTTGGTTGCGAACGTAATCGGCCTGAGCGGGGGGATGTGCTGTGGTTGCGGCGCGTTGACGAGGCAGAGATGGTATGGGATGGTATTGCAACGACCAACGTCATGCAAACAAGACGAATGTCATACAATCAAAATGGGAGGAATTACCGGTGAATAAATCATTGCTAGCCTCATGCCACACGCTCTTCATCGCGGCGGTTTTCGCTGCGGCGTCCGTGCTCGCTGGCGCGACCCCGGCCGGTGCGGCGATGTCCAAGCTCAAGATGATCTTTTCGACGGCGCCCACGACGTACGGCATCCCCTACTACATCGCCACCGACAAGGGCTGGTTCAAGGACATGGACCTCGAGGTCGAGGACATTTACCTGACCAGTAGCCCCAACGCGATACGCGCGATGGTTTCGGGCACCGGCGACGTCACGCTTCTCGCCCCGTCGACGACCATGCTTAGCATTCTCGGCGGCGCCGATATCAAGGTCATCGGCTCGTGGCAGCCGCGCGTGGACTACCAGTTGATCAGCAGCAAGAAAGGCAAGATCACCAAGATCACAGACCTGCTCGGCAAGACGTTGGCCGGCGGCGGCGGCGTCGGCATGATCAACCACATGACGACGATGATCCTGAAGAAACACGGCCATGTCCAAAAGCGGCTCAAATACCTTCCCGTGGGCGGCCACGCCGATCGCATCGCGGCGGTGCTCTCGGACAAGGCGGACTTCACGCTGGTCAATACCCTAACCGCCTCCAGGGCGAGCGACCAGATCAACTGGATCACCCCGGTGGCCAAGGAGCTCGGCGCCCTGGGTTATGTCTACCTTGCCGTCAAGGGCGAAGACCTGAAAGATCCGGTCAAGCGCGAAGCCTTCACCAAGTTCATGAAGGGCTCGATCATGGGGGCGCGTTACGCCATCCAGCATCCCGACGAGGCGGCGGCGGCGATGCACAAACGCACGCCCGACATCGACCTCGCCCTCATCAAGATGGTCGTCGGCCAGCTCAATGCGATTCCGGTATGGGGCGTCGACGGCGGCGTTCCCAACGAGGTCACCGATTTCACGGCCAGCAGGTACCTCGAATACGGCGTACTGAAGAAAGCGATCTCTACCGACCAGGTGCTCGACACCTCGATCGTGGAGCCGATCATCAAGGAACTGGGCTCGTTCTAGCTCAGCCCGGAAGGCGCGGACCGCCACCATCGGGCGGTCCGCGCTTCTCCATTTTGCGCAAGCGTTCGAGGGGTTGACGATGACGATTTCTGCCGAAAGCGTGCTTGAGGAGATCGAGGCGATTCACCGGCGCAAGCCGCGCTTCGGGCACTCCCTGTGGACCGAGTTGTGCGACGGCGAGCTGAGCAAGGAGCAAGTCAAGGCGTTCGCCAAGCAGAACGGCATCATTCCGCTGCACAACCACAACTTCCACGGGCGGCTCTACGTGGTCTGCCCGGACCCGCAATGGCGCGCCCGCATTGTCGAGGTATGCTACGAAGAGGCCACAGGTCGCCTCTACGCGGACGGAGTCGGGCACAACGAACTGTATCTGCGCTACGGCGAGGCGCTCGGCATCAGCCGCGACGAGATGTGGAACGCCGATTACTGCGCCGGCGCGCTGGCGTTCAAGGCGTACTTCAGCGATGTTTGCGGACGCGATTTTCTCGAGGGCGTCTCGGCCCACATGCTGGCGGCCGAGGGACCGGTCCCGGCCCACGGCAGCCGCCGCGCCGATGCGCTGCGCAAGTATTACGGACTGTCGGACGAGGACGTGCGCTTCTTCACGGTCCACCAAACGGCCGACAAGGACCACTCCGGCATCGGCGAGGAGCTCTTGGGCCAGTTTGCCAAGACCGACGACGACGTACGGCGCGTTCTCAGGACCGTCGAGGAGACGATCGACATGATGCTCCTCATGTACGACGACATGTATCGCCTGGTTAAGGCGATCCAGTGAACGCCGGACTCTAGCCCGACGCTACGCCGATGGCCGTGCAACAAATCAGCGCACGCGGACGCGGAGAAAAGAACGATTTCGGCCGCGCTATGGCCGCCGTCCGCTCGGTCCCCAACACGGTCCGCACCGTCGCGGTCATCGCTTTTTTCATCTTCTGGCACATCTCCGCGAGGGACGCCAACCAGTTGTTCCTCGTCGGCCCCATCGACGTGTTTTGGGCCGGAGTCGACATCTTTAATACGGGCGCGATGGGCAATGCCTTCGCCGAGAGCATGGAACATTTCCTGATCGGCCTGGGGATTTCCATTTTCGGCGGCATCGCCATCGGCGTGATGATCGGCCAGTGGTGGTTCTTCGAGTACACGATGGACCCGTTCATCAACGGGTTCTACGTCATGCCGCGTATCGCGTTCATCCCTCTGTTCATCATGTGGTTCGGCCTTGAGACCACGGTCAAGGTGGTGATCCTCGTCTCCATCGCCATCTTCCCCGTAATCATCAATACCTACACGGGAATTAAAGACACGCGGGGCGCCATGCTCGACATCGGACGAGTGTTCGGTGCCAGCGAGTCGCAGATCTTTTTCAAGATCACGCTGCCGGGGGCGGTTCCTTACGTCATGGCCGGCGTCCGCCTGTGCGTGGGCCTGGCTATCATCGGCATGGTGGTCGCCGAGTTCTTCACGGCGACGACCGGTTTCGGGGGGATGATCCGCGATTCGGGCGATGCCTTCTACATGGCGGAACTCTACATTGCGATCGTCATTATCGGCTTCATCGGCATCGTGCTGACGGAAGTCACGGGGTGGATCGAACGCAGGCTGTCGCACTGGCGCACGCTCGAGCGCGAGCGCGCGCGGTAGGCGCTGCCGGCCGCTCGCCCCGGCGCATAGCACATCATGTCTCAAGCCTGCGACGTCGTGGTCATTGGCGGCGGCAACGCCGCCCTCTGCGCGGCCCTGGCTGCGCGCGAGCATGGCGCCGAGGTGGTTGTGCTGGAGCGCGCGCCGGAAGAGGAGCGCGGCGGTAACAGCCGGTTCACCGCCGGCGCGATGCGGGTCGTCTACGAGGGGGTGGAGGACCTGCTCGCGCTGATGCCCGATCTCTCCGAGGAGGAGCAGAAGAACTCGGACTTCGGCGCCTACACCAGCGACCAGTATTACGACGACATGTCGAGGGTGACGCAATTCCGGTGCGATCCCGATCTCACCGAACTGCTGGTCACGCGAAGTCTCTCGACCCTGAAATGGATGCGCGCAAACGGCGTGCGATTCGCGCCGATGTATGGGCGCCAGGCGTTCAAGGTGGACGGTCGCTTCAAGTTCTGGGGCGGCCTCACCGTCGAGGCGTGGGGTGGCGGTCCGGGGCTCATCGAGGCCCTCTACGCGCAGGCTGAAAAGCGCGGCATTCGCATCTTGTATGAAGGACGGGCGCAGGCCCTGCTGTGCAACGATGGCGGCGTCCACGGCGTGCGCCTGCGCAGCGAGAGCACGACCCAGGACCTCGAGGCCAAGGCGGTGGTTCTGTCGTGCGGCGGCTTCGAGGCCAACACCGAATGGCGCACACGCTATCTCGGCCCCGGCTGGGAGCTCGCCCGGGTACGCGGGACGCGGTTCAACACCGGAGACGGCCTGCGCATGGCGCTCGAGGCCGGGGCCATGCCCTACGGCAACTGGTCGGGCTGCCATTCGGTAGGGTGGGACATGAACGCCCCGGAATTCGGCGATCTTGCGGTCGGCGACGGCTTTCAGAAACACAGCTATCCCTTCGGCATCATGGTCAACGCCGAAGGCCGGCGTTTCGTCGACGAGGGTGCCGACTTTCGCAACTACACCTACGCCAAGTACGGTCGCGCGATCCTCGAACAGCCGGGCCAGTTCGCGTGGCAGGTCTTCGATTCGCGCGTGACCCATCTCCTTAGGGACGAGTACAGGATACGCCAGGTAACCCGTGCCAAGGCCGACACGCTGGAAGAGCTGGCCACCAAGCTCGAAGGCGTCGATGCGGGGCGGTTTCTGGAGACGGTGGCGGCATTCAACGCCGCGGTCGCCGAGGACGTGCCGTTCAACCCGACAATCAAGGATGGCCGCGGGACCGCTGGCCTCGACATCGCGAAATCAAACTGGGCCAACGCCCTCGATACGCCCCCCTTCGAGGCGTACGGCGTCGGGTGCGGCATCACCTTTACCTTCGGCGGAGTCCGGGTCGGTAACGACGCGCAGGTCATCGATACCGATGGCAAGCCCATGCCCGGCCTCTACGCGGCGGGCGAGATGGTCGGCGGCCTCTTCTATTTCAACTATCCCGGCGGCACCGGCCTGACCTCGGGCGCGGTGTTTGGTAAGATCGCGGGAACGGCCGCGGGTCGCGCGGCGAGCAGTGGTCGGGGGTCGGGGGTCGGGCTGACGGGCCGGAAACGGTCGGGCGCGGCAGCCCCAAGACAGGAGGACGACATGGCACTCACGGTCGACAGCGTGCTCGAGGAGATCGGCGAGATTCACAAGCGCAAGCCGCTGTTCGGCTGCCCCGTGTGGTTGGACATGGAGGACGGCAAGCTGAGCAAGGAGCAGCTCAAAGAGCTGGTCAGGCAGAACGGGATCATTCCGCTGCACAACCACAACTACCATGGCCGGCTCTACATCTCCTGTCCCGACCCGAAGTGGCGGGCCCGCATCGCGGAGGTGTGTTACGAGGAAGGCACCGGCCGCCTCCACGCGGGCGGCATCTCGCACAACGAGCTCTATCTGCGCTACGGCGAGGCTCTCGGCATTAGCCGCGAGGAGATGTTCAACACCGACTACTGCGCCGGTGCGCTCGCCTTCAAGGCGTATTTCAGCGACGTGTGCGGCCGCAATTTCATGGAAGGCGTTTCGGCCCACATGCTCGCCGGCGAAGCGCCGGTCCCGGGTCACGGCAGCCGCCGCGCCGACGCGCTCCGCAATCACTACGGCCTGACCGATGAGGACTTGCTGTTCTTCAGCGTCCATCAGACGGCGGACGAGGACCATTCCAACATCGGTCGCGAGCTGCTCCAGGAGTTCGCCAAGGGCGACGATGATTTCCGTCTCGTCTTGCGCACGGTGGATCAGACGCTCGACATGATGCTGCTCATGTACGACGACATCTATCGCCGGGTTCAAGCCATCCACTGACGCCGGCCTCGATCGCGCAAGCGCGCCCCAGGCGGTGGAGTCCCGACATGAGCCTTTCTGCAGACCGCGTGCTCGAACTGATCGCGCAATTGCACAAGCAAAGGTCCAACTACGACCATCCACTGTGGAGCGGCATGGTCACGGGCACCCACAATCTTGAGCAGGTGCGGTATTTCTGCCGCCAGCACAGCATCATCACCTTGCACAATCACAACTATCACGGCCGGCTCTACGTCGTGTGCCCGGACCCGGAATGGCGCGAGCGCATTGCCGAAGTTTCCTATGAGGAGGCGACCGGGCGCCTCTTCGCCAACGGGGTTTCGCACCACAAGCTCTACCTCGCCTACGGCAAGGCCCTCGGCCTTGATCGCGAGGACATGTACGGGACGGATTACTGCGCCGGCGCGCTCGCGTTCAAGGCCTATTTCAGCGACATCTGCGGGCGCAGCTTTCTCGAGGGCGTATCCGCCCACATGCTCGCGGGCGAGGCCCAGATACCAGGCCTCTACGGGCGTATTGCCGACAAGCTGCGCGAGAAATTCGGCCTCGACGACGAGGGGCTGGCCTACTGGTACGTCCACGACAAGGCCGACGAGGACCACTCCGACGCCGGGCGCGAACTCCTCCACGATTTCGCTCGCGGCCAGGCGGAACTCGAACTCGTGTTGAAGACCGTCGGCAAGACGGTTGATATGATGTTCCTCATGTACGATGATATATGGAGCCACATGAAGACGCTGCAGTAACGCAGCCGGGTCAAAAGGGGGGACTCGGGCGTTTGCCCGATCCTATTGCCAGTACAGCCCTGAACGGCGGGAAGCGATGAGCGTAACCACTGAGAGCGCAGCGCGGGCGACCGATTCGACGATGGTGTCGATCGATCAGGTCATCAAGCGCTTCCGAGTGCGGACGGCGACCGAAGAAGGCGACATCAAGGCGGGCGAAATGATGACCGCGCTCGACCGCGTCTCCATCAGCGTCCAGGCCGGCGAGTTCCTGTCCCTTCTTGGCCCGAGCGGCTGCGGCAAGACGACGCTGCTGCGCATCGTTGCCGGGCTCCTCACCTGCGACGAGGGCGAGGTGCGGGTGGCTGGCGACATCGTCGAGATGCCGCGCAAGGATGCCTGTATGGTGTTTCAAGACTTCGGCCTCCTGCCGTGGCGCACGGTGCAGGGCAATGTCGAGTTTCCGCTCGAGCTCGACAAGGTATCGAAGGGAGAGCGCGAGGACGTCGCCGCGCACTATCTCAGTGTGGTCGGACTGACGGGATTCGAGGGACACTACCCGCATGAGCTTTCCGGAGGCATGCAGCAGCGCGTCGGCATCGCCCGGGCCTTGATGCGCAAGCCCATCCTGCTCCTGATGGACGAGCCGTTCGGTGCGCTCGACGCGCAAACGCGCGAACAATTGCAGGAAGACTTCCTCGAGATTTGGCAGGACCTGCGCACCACCGTGCTGTTCGTTACCCACAGCATCGATGAGGCGCTCGTCGTCTCGGACCGTATCATCGTGTTCACGGCCCGGCCCGGCCAAATCAAAGAGGTGATCGATTCGCCGTTGGCGACGGACCGCGCGAGCGGCGACCCGCGCAGCAACCCCAACTTCATCTCGGCGCGCGCCCACATCCGCGGGCTGTTGCGCAGCGAGCGCAAGTGAGCATCGAGACGACCAAGCTCGTCACCCCCGCCAAACAAGGGCGGAGCACGGCCTCAGCTATCATCGCTTACTTGCGCGATAGGCCGAATCTGATCCGAACGGTCTCGGTCGCCATCTTCTTCATCTTCTGGGAGTACGCGGGCCGGCAGGCGAACCCGCTGTTCATGGCCCCGCCCAGCGCCATTTTCGCGGCGTTTTGGGAGATTCTGCTCAACGGCGACCTCGTCGAGGGCTTCGCCGCCAGCATGTTTCCGTTCTTCCTCGGCATGTTCATCTCTATCGTCGGCGGCATCATCATCGGCGTGATGATCGGTCAATGGTGGTTTTTCGAGTACACGCTCGATCCGTTCATCAATGCGCTGTATGCCATCCCGCGTATCGCTCTCGTTCCGCTTGTGATCCTGTGGGCGGGGCTGGAGACGACGGGAAAAGTAACGATCCTCGTCTCGATCGCCATCTTCCCGGTTATGATCAATACCTACGCCGGCATCAAAGACGTCCGCGGATCCTTCCTAGAGATCGGCAAGGCCTTCGGCGCCTCCGAACGAGAGATCTTCTTCAAGATCACGCTACCGGCGGCGGTGCCTTTCATCATGGCCGGGGTCCGGCTGTCGGTCGGCCTTGCCATTATTGGCATGGTCGTGGCCGAGTTCTTCACCGCCATCACCGGGCTCGGCGGCCTGATTATCAAGTACGCGAACGTCTTCGCGACCGCCAAGCTGTTCGTGCCGATTCTCGTGATCGGCCTCGTCGGCGTGTTGATGACGCAGCTCGTGCAGTTCGCCGAGACCAAGCTCTCGAGGTGGCGGATTCTGGAACGCGAGCGGCTGGAGTAGGAGCGCCGGGCGAACACGCGGCGGACGACGCCTGCCGTCGAAGTGCTTCAGTCCCCAGAGCTCGGCACCTTCAACCACGGATTGGGTCTCGCGCGGCGGCGCGCCTGGTTGAGCTGCTCGGGCGTCAACAGCGGCTCGATGCCATCGATCGCCTGCTTGGCGAGCGGTTTCGTATCGTCGCTGGCCCGTTCCGCGGCGAGGCTCAACCACACGTGCGCCTGGACAAGATCGGGGGCGACCCCCTCGTGACCCGCGTACATGATGCCGAGGTTGAATTGGGCATCGCCCAGGCCCTGCATCGCGGCCTTGTGGAATAGCACCAGAGCCCGCACCGCGTCCGGCTCGGCGCCGTCCCCGTTAGCCAGCAGTATCGCGAGATTGTTTTGCGCGACGGCAAGGCCCGCGCCGGCCGCGCGCTCGTACCAGGCCACAGCCCTGCCGGTATCGCGCTCGCCGCCGAGCCCTGCCTCATAGAGGGTCGCGAGCCGATGGGCGGCCTCCGCCGAGCCCTTTTCAGCCGCCTTTTCGAACCACGTCCTCGCCTCTCCGTAGTCGCGCGCGAGCCCCTCCCCGCCGACGAGCATCTTCGCGAGGTTGAATTGCGCCTGCAGGTGTCCCTGACGGGCGGCTTGCCGATACCAGCGAACAGCTGTCGCGGGGTCACGGTCTACCCCGAGGCCGGTCTGGTATTTGAGGCCCAAATAGAATTGCGCCCTCGGCTGGCCCGCCTCGGCGGCCGCTCGGTACCAGCGCATCGCGTCGCCGTAAGTCTCGGGGGCGCCGACCTGCGCCGGCGCGGGTTGTACGGCGACGCCGACCAGGAGGCACGCCGTCGTCGCGACGAGCCAAGCTCTCAAGCGCGGCCTGCGGGAAGTGGCGCCGGTTGCATCGGTGGATGCGGGCGAGAGGGAAGTCGTGGGCCTGGGCATGCGCGCGGAAGAAAATCACGCGCTCTTCATTTCTGCAAGACTCAGATCGCGGGCGGGTGCCCCAACTCTAACCGCGGCGCGGGCTGCTACGCGCCGGCGGCATGACGCCGTTCCTGCGCCAGCAGCCAGGTGCTGACCCGCCCGCCGAGGGTGGCGCCGGTGATTTCTTCGGCGATACCGACCGCCCGGCGCAGGCCGGCCACGTCGATCCCCGTCTCGTAACCCGACTCGTTCAACATCAGGACGAGGTCCTCGGTCGCAAGATTCCCCGATGCACCTGGTGCGAAGGGACAGCCGCCGAGCCCGCCTACCGAACTATCGAACTTGCGGACGCCCGCCTCGAGTGCGGCCCAAGCCAGCACGAGTCCCATCGCGCGAGTGTCATGGAAGTGGGCAGCGAGGCGCTCGGGCCCATACTCGCCGGCGAGAAAGCCGAACACCTCCGAGGCCTGGCTCGGATTTCCGGCGCCGATGGTATCGCCGATCGCAAGCTCGTGCGCCCCCGCATCGAACAGCTCCGCGGCGAGTCGATAGACGACCGCGGGCGGGGTCGGGCCCTCGTAGGGGCAAGCGAATGCCGCCGAGAGATAGGCCCGTACATGCAGGCCGTCCGTCCGAGCCCGGCCGATGACGCGCCTGCAAACCTCGGTGGCGCGATTAAGCGTCATGTTGATGTTGCGGCGGTTGAAAGTGTCGGTCGTCGCGAGAACCAGGGCGACAGAGGTGACGCCCGCCTCTGCGGCCCGCTCATAACCGCGCTCGTTCGGCACCAGAGCCGCGTAGGTAACGTCGGCGCGCCGCGGCAGACCGGCGAACAGTGCCGCCGCGTCGGCCATTTGCGGGACCGCCTTGGGCGACACGAAGCTGCTGACTTCGAACGAGCGCAGCCCCGCGGCCATCAGCGCGTCGAGTAGCGCGAGCTTGTCGGCGGTGGGAACGAACGTGGGGTGTATCTGGAGCCCGTCCCTAAGGCCCACTTCGTTAACGACGATCTTGGGTAGTGGGTCAGTTTGAACTTCTTTTCTTGTAGGAGCCGCGAGGGCCAAGCTGCGGGGCCGCTTCATCCACCAGCCGCACGATGTCTTCGATATCCCACAGACGATCCGTCACGCCCGCGGCCATAGCCGGGCTGGTGCCTTCCAGGCTCTTGTGCTGGCGACAGAAGTTGTAGTGCATGAAGTGGAGCGCCACGCTGTGCGCGTGGTTCTCGATCTTCTTGGAGAACGCATTGGTCAGCCGGGTGAAGCGGCGGATCGACATGCGCATGGTCAGGTTATTCCGCTCCACATAGCTAGTCGAGACATGGGCCGGGTCAGGCTTGCCTTCCACGCGGCGCTTGCGGGCTCCGACGCAGGTGGGCGGGCTGTACCGCTTCTCACGATCCTTCGCCTCCCCGTAGATCTTCACAAGCTGGGCATAGTCGACATCGCCGCCGAAGGCGCCCTCGACGGCTTCCAGATACGCCTTGTGTCCGTCGCTGGTCAGTTGCACCCGATTGGCCAGACGAGGCCGCAGGTCGTCCATGAATTCGATAGCGGTCTCGCCAAAGCGATCGCCGACCCGCCATGACGGGACCAGTTTGGTATCGGCGCAGATCGCCGTCCATGTCCACACATCGCCGGCCTCGGGCGGCGCGGCCTTGGCGCGCACTACGTTCTTTTCCTTCGCGTAGATGAAGGACCAGATTTCATCGACCTGGATGCGCTGGCACGGTAGGCCCCGCAGCACCTTGTCCTGATAGTCGGCGCATGCCTTGCCAGCGTCGATCAGTAGCTTGGTGACGGTGTTCTTGCTGACATCGGCGGTACGCGCTGTAGCCCGGACGCTCTGCCCTTCTACGAGGCACCGGATGATCAGCTTTCGATCCTTGAGGGGTAATCTGTTCATACCCTCCCTGACGCCTTGGCGGCAGCCAATCGCGCGCGTTGCCGCTGCTGTCGCGGCCACACACGAATTTTTTGCCCCATTTCGCCAGACTGCAACGGCGTGGACATGAACACAACGGCGGCGCTCGCCCTCGAACACATCCTCATCGTGCCATGATCCCCCCCCCCCTCGGCAGCGCGCCGGTTCTTCCGCCGACGCTCGGCGCTACATCCGAATCGCGCGCGGACTTCGGCCGCGAGAGTCGATCGG
Organism: Alphaproteobacteria bacterium; assembly: GCA_965219135.1. Taxonomy (GTDB): domain Bacteria; phylum Pseudomonadota; class Alphaproteobacteria; order VGEJ01; family VGEJ01; genus CAYUNL01. The sequence continues at coordinate 1,011,314 of CBDCMV010000002.1, forward strand.
CGGCGTCCACGCTGTCGACCCCGCCAGAAAGAGACGGACGCGGCCCAGCGGCCATCGTGGCGCTCGGCGACTCCTCCCGGGCGGGCCCTGGGCTCGGCGAGCTCAGTGAAGAGGAAAAGAGGATCGTCGCCCAGATGAAGGCCCGCGACCGCGAGGTGCGCCGCCCCACGAGCAGGCGCACGCGAACGCGGGCGGCCCCTACGCTGGCGTCCCCTCCTATTCGACCGAGCGCGGGCCCGACCGCCATCTCTACGCCGTCGCCGGCACCACTCCCGTCGATGCGAGCCCGGTGAGCGGCAATCCCGCCGCCACCATACGCAAAATGGAGATGGTAAAGCGCGCCGCCCTGGCCCCGGCCGATCCATCCGGGCAGGATCGGGCGGTGGCGGGCCAGGCCGCCGCCGAGCGGACCCGCGCCCAGACCGAACTCGCGCAGGAACGGGCAGCGGAGCGGGCCGAATCTCTCGGGATTGGCGAGCCTGGCCGCGGGGACCCCGAGACCGCCTCGCCATCGTCGACACCACCACGGGCGCGCCGGGCCATCGCCGCCTACCAGCGCGCCGCACAGCCGTCGTCGGCGGCGGCAAACCCCGACGTTGGAGCTGCCGGCGGATCGGCGGCGGCCGGTGGGCCCATTCTCCGCCTCTTCGCCTAGCGCCTCGTGCATTACGGGCGAAAGGCCGCGGCTATGATGCCGGCGGCGATCGCCGCGAGAGGCGGTAGCGCGATACTCGAGGCAACACGAACCATGGCGAAATTGGCGCCAACCATGGGCACCTCCCAGAGCAGGACGCGGTGGACGGCGAGCAGCGCCCAACCGGTGATGAAAGCCACGATTTGTGGCGTACCGGCTCCGACTTGCAGGAAGACCAGCGCGACGGGAAACATCACCATGGGTCCCGACGGAATCAGGATGCCCAATCCGACCGCGACGAGAATGCCCGTCAACCCGCTTTCGGCCCCCAGCCATGCGCCCACGGTCTCGCGTGGCATGATCTCGATAAGGAACCCCGCGGCGACAAAGCTGAGGGGCATGCGCACGAGCAGCATCCGCCCCTGCCGCCAAGCGAGGGCCAGCCCCTTTTCGACCAGCCGCCCCGGCTTCAGGGCCGCGGTCGCGACCAATACCACGAGCGCGAGCAAGAGGAGGCCGAGGGTCGGGGGCACGGCTCAGCCGCCGCGACGCAAGGCGGGAGCGATCCGCATAAGCTGGCGGGCAATGAGCCCGGCAACAATCGGCAACAGCAGCGAGGCGGACACCCGTAGCAAGCTGAAGTCCGCGCCCATCAGGGGAATCTCCCACACCACCACCCGGTGGACGCCGATGAGAGACCAGGCGGTCGCATAGGCGACCATCGCGCCGGCGTCCGCGCCGCTGGCGCCGAGCGCGGCGAGCATGGGCATCGCCGACCACACGCCGCCCGGCGTTACCACCCCGGCCACGGACGCCAGCAGGATGCCGCCAAATCCCGAATTGCGGCCGAGCCTGCGGGTGATGAAATCGTGCGAGACCAGCACCTGAATCAGCCCCGCCATGACGACGCCGATCAGGAGCAGCGGAAAGATTCGCGTGAAGAGTTCGAACGCGTTCGCGAACGCGCGGGCTACACCGGCCGTACCGGCGAGTGCGTAGCAGGCGCCACCGCTTATGACGGCGATACCGGCGATGAACGCCGAGGCCCTATCGATGCGACTGGCCACCTCACACCTCGTTGCCGCGGCAAGGAGCCCCGTCGCGGCGTGGCCTATCGACGGAGCTTATTGCGCTGAGTATATTGGCGGGTGGTTGGCTGTTAAAGGCGGCGGCGCCGGAATGGAGCGCCGCATGAAGCGCGAGGCGGGTTCATGTGCACTATGCAGGCGGCTCGCGCCATCGCATGATGGCGTGCAGCCGCAGCCGCATGACGGCGGGAGCGAGCCTCGCTCCCCCGAGCCGAGCGTCGGTTAGCGGCGCGGGTCGTGGTCGGGGGACGCCGCATCGGGCCAGTCGCGAGGGCCAGTAAAGAGAATTCGATGGCACGAATCCGCAAATACGAGGTCGGGGTCTACAACTCGGTCGTGCGTGAGCGTGTCGAGCGCGGGGAACACCACAAGCATTTCGACGACAGCTGGTCCGACATCCACTACGAAGAGATCGAGGCCAAAACGCCCGAGCAGGCGCGCAGCAAGGTAAATGTACGCCTACCGGCGAACCGGGGTTTCGTCATCGTCGACGTAAAGGAGGTCGATGTCTGAGGCCGAGAAGGGTTCACCCGCGAGGCCCGCAGACGACGTTCTCTTATTCTGGTTTGGCCGCTTCGGCGACGCCGATTATGGTCGCTTTCGCGAGTTCTGGTTTCGTGGCCCGCCCGATCTCGACTCCGAGATACGGGAGCGCTTCCTCGCCGACCACGAGGCGGCCGCCACTGGGGCTCTCGACGCCGTTCGCGAGACGGCGCGCGGCTCGCTGGCGCTGGTGCTTCTGCTCGATCAGTTCCCGCGCAACATGTTCCGAGGTGATGCGCGCGCGTTCGCGACCGATCCGCAGGCGGCGGCGGTGGCGGACGGGGCGCTCTCGCGTGGCCTCGACCGCGACCTAGACGCGCTCGAGCGCCTGTTTCTGTACCTCCCCTTCGAGCACAGCGAAAGCCTTGACGCGCAGCGCCGGTCCGTGGCGCTCATGGAGGGCCTGGGCGATTTCGAGAACGCTGAGCGGTCGGTGCAGTCGGCGCACCGACACCTCGAGATCATCGAAAGGTTCGGCCGGTTTCCCCATCGTAATACCGTGCTGGGTCGAGAGAGTACGCCTGAGGAGATGGCCTTCCTCAAAGAGCCGAATTCGTCGTTCTGACGATCCTGGGCCGGTGCCATACCTCCCCATCGTTCACAATCCGGTCCACGTTGCGTCGCTACACACGGCGCGTCGCTTCCCCACTGCCAAGTTTGCCCGCCTGATCGAGGTGCTGATCGAGGACGGCCTGACGTCCCGCGACCGGGTGATCGAGCCCGAGCCGGCGCCGCAGGCCTGGCTCGAGCGCGTTCACGATCGCAGCTACGTCGAGGGTGTGCTCGGCCAGGCGCTGCCGCCCGCGACGTCCCGGCGCATTGTCATTCCCCTGTCGCCCGCGATGACCCTCCGCGCGGAGACCTCGGTGGGCGGAACCGTGCTGGCCGCACGCCTCGCCCTCGATCACGGCATCGCCTGCAGCACGGCCGGCGGTGGCCACCACGCATTCTCGGACCACGGCGCCGGCTTCTGCGTCTTCAACGATGTCGCGGTCGCCATCCGCGTGCTTCAGGCTGAGGGACGAATCGGCCGCGCGCTGGTCGTCGATCTCGACGTGCACCAGGGTGACGGCACCGCCGAGATCTTTGCCGGCGACGACTCCGTATTCACCTTCTCGATGCATTGCGCGGCCAACTACCCACCGCACAAGCAGCGCAGCGACCTCGACATCGCCCTGCCCCCAGGCACCGGCGACTCGGTCTATCTCGAGGCGCTCAGCGGCCGGCTCGACGACCTCATCGCTCTGGCGCGCCCCGACCTTGTGTTCTTCAACGCCGGTGTCGACCCGCATGCCGAGGACAGGCTCGGCCGCCTCGCGCTCACCGACTCCGGACTCGCGGAGCGCGAGCGCCGGGTCCTTCAGGCATGCCACACGGCCGCGGTGCCGGTGGCGGGCGTCACCGGCGGCGGCTACGGCCGCGACGTCGATCGGTTGGCGAGACGTCACGCCCTCCTTCATCGAACGGCCGCGCGCTTCATGGCAGCCTAGGCGCACTCCGCAAACCTCCGAGGGGTGGCCACGCGGGCTCCCGTACGCTAGCGTGCATCCTTCGCAACGGAGGGAGACGATGCGAGCACGAAGCGCCCCGGTCCTGATCTTTGTTCTCGGCCTTGCCGCGTGTGCGCAAGACTAAACTTGGTACGAGGCGCGCTGCAACCGGACCGGCCTGTCGAAGGGAACGACCGCCTTCGAGCAATGCATCGCCCGCGACAAACAGTGGATCGAGTCGACCTCGCGCCGTGCGCAAAGCGAGAAGGGGGGCGGTCAGTAGGCGGCTATGAGCGGACAGTCGATCGAAGCAATCACCGGATACCACGCCCACGTCTACTACGACGCCACAACGCGCGACGCGGCCGCGCGCGTGCGTGACGCCCTTGAGGAACACTTCGAGGTGCAGATGGGGCGCTGGCGCGACGAGCCCGTTGGCCCGCACCCGCAGTCGATGTATCAGGTCGCGTTCGCACCGGCCGAGTTCGCCCGTGTCGTCCCCTGGCTCGCGCTGAACCGTGCCGGATTGGTCGTATTCATCCACCCCCTCACGTCGGACGACTATGCCGACCACGCGGTCCACGCCCTGTGGCTCGGCGAGAAGCTCGCGCTGAAACTCGACGTTTTCAACCACAGCGAGTGAGTGCCTAAGCCTCCGGCCGGCGATTCCGGTCGCACGCGCCGGCCCCGGCGCTAGCCGCGGCACGAAGATACGGCCCGGCAAATGTTGCCGCAGCGCGGCGAAAGCCCGGCCCTTCGACGGCGTGGACACGGAAAGTTAACCAATCTCAAACACTTGGCGCGTTACGCGGCGGTAGCTCCGCGCTGGCACGTTCATTGCGTTGTTGGGCGCGAGAGGAATTGACGCCATGGTTATGTCCGTAAATACGAACGCAGCGGCGGTGGTCGCGCTGCAGAACCTCAAGGCAACCAACCGGCAACTCAACCAGACGCAGCTTAGAGTCACCACGGGCCTCAAAGTCAACGGCCCGAAGGACGACCCCTCGACCTTTGCCATCGCCCAGAACATGCGCGGTGACATCGCCGGCATGCAGGCGGTAAAGATCGCGCTGGCGACCGGCGAATCGACTGTCAACGTGGTGATCACCGCCGGCAAGTCGGTTGCCTCCCTGCTCATCGAGATGAAGGCCAAAATCGTTCAGGCCAACCAGTCGGGTCTCGATTCCGCGTCGCGTACCGCGCTGCACAACGACTTCCTGTCCCTGCGCGATCAGATTACGACGATCGTCGAGACCGCGGAGTTCAACGGCAAGAATCTGATCACCTCGGCCGCGACCGACCTCACCGTACTAAGCACCATCGACGGCAGCGTCATCAACGTGAGCGCGCAAATGCTCGATACCTCCTCGCTCGGAATCGCGTCCAGCGTCATCAACACGAGCTCTGGCGCGGCGGTCGCGCTGACCGCCATCGATTCGGCTGTTACCCTGGTTTCGAACAAGCTGGCAGCGCTCGGCTCGTCCTCGAAGCGGATCGAAATCCAGGCCGATTTCACGGGCAAGCTCGTCGACATTCTCAAGGAAGGTCTCGGCAACCTGGTCGACGCTGACCTCGCCGAGGAAAGCGCCAACCTGCAGGCGTTCCAGATCAAGCAGCAGCTCGGCGTGCAGTCGCTGTCGATCGCCAATGCCGGGCCGGGCACAATTCTCCAGCTCTTCCAGAGCGGCTGACGCGCCAGGCGCGCCGACCCGTCGCCACGGAGAGCTCGCCCGGGACGCTTCTTTGACCTTGCGGCGCGCCACCGCCCTCCGCAGAATGGTGGCCCGCGTCCCGTCTGGCGTGGGCTTATCCGCGGAGGCAGCCCATGCAGCTCGAAGGCTCCTGCCATTGTGGCGCGGTCCGCTTCACCGTCGAGTCGCACGCCCCGCAGCCGTTCCTCCACTGCTATTGCTCGATCTGTCGCAAGGTTGGCGGCGGCGGCGGTAGCGCCATCAACATCATGGGAGAGGCTGCAACCCTCTCGGTCACCGGGGGCGATCGAATCGTCGACTACTGCGTGCGACGGCCGGACCTCAAACCGGGCGAAACCGGCACCGCACATCGCTTCTTCTGCGGCTCGTGCGGCACCGCCCTGTGGGCGGCCAACGAGCACTACCCGCAGTGGATCTACCCCTTCGCGTCGGCCATCGACACGCCGCTGCCGGCGCCGCCGGAGCGTGTTCACATGATGACCGGCTCCGCGGCGCCTTGGGTCCGCATCCCCGAGGGGGCAAAGGACGTGACGTTCGCCGACTACCCCGACGAGTCACTGGAGGCGTGGCACCGCCGCCACGGGCTCTGGGCGTAGGCGCGCCTCCTCACAGGCGCTCTTCAACGAGGCGGATGGCCAGGGCCAGAAGGACGCCGACGAGCCCGGCCCCGAGCATCAACCAGCTCGCATGCTGCCAACCGCCGAACCCCACGACGACGGCGGCGAACGCTGGTGGCCCCATGAGACTGCCGAGGTTCGAGCCTTGGGCGATGACCCCGTTGACGGTGCCGATCAGGCCGGGCGCAGCGGCATGAACGGGCGCGCCCGACAGCACCGCCGCCGGCACGAGACCGCTGATCAGCGTGAAGGCGAGGGCCAAGACGACCTTCGCGACGGGCGGTACGGCTGGCACGAGGATCGCCGCGCCCATTGTGGCCATGGCGAGCATCGCCACCGAGATCAGGGCCCAGCGCGACGCGCCGCGATGCAGGAGCCAGCCGCCGATAAGGTTGCCGGGGGCCTCGAGCACGACTACCACCGCCGTCACCAGCGCGGCCGTCGCCCGGGTGTAGCCCTGCTCGACGAGAAAGGTGGGCAGCCACGCGAGGAGCCCCAGCCACTGCAACGAAAAGGCGGTGAACGTAAACGCTAGCAGCCAAGGTCCCGGCCGCGCCAGCGCCCGCCGGACATCCGCGAGCGCGCGCCCACGCCCGGCACGGGCACCGCTAGGCAACCGCCCACCGCGCCGCCCGCGCGCCGCCACCACCAGAAAAACCATGAGGAAAACTAGGATCAGCACCGCGGACGCAAACCACAGACTGCGCCATCCGTAGGGTTCGAGGACGAACAGCGAGGCCACCATCATCGCCCCCATCCCGGCCGGGAAGTAGGCGCTCCAGAGGCCGAGGGCGAGACGCTGGTGGCGGAGCGATGCGGCTTCGGCGATTAGGGACGGTGCCGCGACGATGATGCAGACGAAGCCGATGCCCTCGAGAAAACGGGTGAGAAGCATCGCGCCGGCGCTGCCGGCGATACCACCGAGCAGGCTGCCGATGGCCAGCAGGGCGAGGCCGAAGGCGAGCGCCCGGTTGTGGCCAACGCGGTCGGCGATGGTGCCGATGGCGATACCGAGGGTGGCGGTCGTGGCGTTCAGTATCGAGACGATCCAACCCGCGCCGACCATGCCGACCGCAAGTTCGGCGCGGATGTCAGGGAGCGACGGCGGCGCCTTGCCGACTTGGGTCGCGGCGACCACGCCGGCAGCCACGGCGATGGCCACAATGCCCCATCGCGTCGGCGCGACGGGCTCCGCGGACGCTGCCTGCGGCGCCACTGTTGGGTGCTGTGTAATGGCCCGATGCCCCTCCCGGCGGCGCGATGTTAGGCGAGCCTCCGCTCGCGGCCAACGTCCTTTTGTGCCGGGGTTAAGTCTGCATTCGCAGCTCGAGCGAGCGGATCGAGAGCGCGAAAACGGCACCCACGGCGCCGGCGCCAAGCAGGAGCCAGCTCGCCTCATGCCAGCCGCCGAGCAGTACGACGGCGGCGGCGATCAGTGGCGGCCCTGTCAGGGCCCCGATGCTGGAGATCTGGACCACGACCCCGATGATCGTGCCGACGAGGCCCGGCGTCGGCGCGTGGGTCGGCACGGCGCCCATCACGCCCGGCGGCACGAGCCCGCCCACGAACGCGAAACACAGCGCCAACACCAGCTTGAGCCCGACCGGAACCGCCGCCGAAAATATCCCGATCGCCGCCGCGCCGGCCGTCGTCGTGCCGAGGGCCAAGAGCACCCAGCACGGAACGCCGCGATGCATCAATACGCCGCCCAGCACGTTGCCCGGCAATTCGGCGATCACGACCAGCGCAACCACCAGGGCCGCGGCCGCGGTCGTATAGCCCTCGCTCTCGATCAGGAAAGTCGGCAGCCAGGCGATGATGGCGAGCCACTGCAGGTTCCACATCGTCAGCGAACCGGCTAACAGCCAAGCGCCCCGGCTGCGTAGTGGGCTGCCGAGCTCGGCGATCCGGCGTGGTGGCGCCGGGGCGGTAAGCGCGCCGGGCGCTCGCCGCGGGCGCTGGGCGGCAGCCACGAGGGCAAGCGCCACCGCCAAGAGCGCGGCGCTCGCGTACCACAGGCCGCGCCACCCGTAAGGTGTCAGGAAGAGTGGCGAGATCACGAGCATGGCGCCTATGCCGGCCGGGAACCTGCCGCTCCATATGCCGAGCACGAGCCGCTGCCCGCGCCCGCCCGTCGCGCTCAGGAGGAGCGACGGTGCCGCCACGGTAATGCTCACATAGCCCGCACCCTCTAGGAAGCGTGTGAAAAGCAGCAGACTGCCGGCGTCGGCGCTGGCGCCCACGAGCGAGCCTATGACGATCAGCGCGAGCCCAGCCGTCAGCATGCGGGCGTGACCCAGCGCATCGGCGAGGGCGCCGAGAATGATACCGAACAGGGCGCTCGTCAGGTTGATGATCGAGGCAACCCATCCCGCCCCGACCATGCCGAGAGCGAGCTCGGCGCGGATGTCCGGGATCGCGGGCGGCACTTTGCCGATCTGCGTCGCGGCGGCGACGCCGGCGAAGAGGATCACGGCGACGAGGCCCCAGCGCGTCGGGCGTTCGCGCCCGCCGGCAGGTTCGGCACCCGGTCCTGTATCCTGTGATGAAACGGTGACGCCCCCAGTTCGGCCCGGATCATAGAGTCGCAGCCGGCGCGCGCCAACCGGGGCGGCCCCAGGCCCTACCCCCGCCGGTCGTTAGGACGTTGAGCCCCGCGCCGGCGGAAAATATACTTGCGGCTCAGCGCGAGCGCCGGCGCATCTTTGGCCAAGAGGTTCCTCATGCGCGGACACCATGACGTGGGCGGCCTCGACGCCGACCCCATCGACACAGCCGAGCACAATCCCACGATCACCGATCGGCGGGTCGACGCGATGATGATGCTGCTCACCCATCCCTCGCGCGCCTACTTTCGCGTCGATGAGTCACGGCGCGTCAATGAGGACACGCCGGCCGAGACCTATTGGGGATTCCTCTACTACGAGCGCTGGGTCAACTCGCTCAAGACCCTGATGGTAGAGCGCGAGGCCATCACCGACGAGGAGGTGGCGTTGAAGGTAGCGGCGGTAAGGGCCCGGCTCGAGGCCGACCACGCGGCGACGGCCCCCGGCGCGGCGATGATCGGTCAGGGCGATCACGTTCATGCGCCGGGCGAGCACGAGGCCATCGAACATACGGATCGGCCGCCGGGGGACTATGAGATTCTCGCCGAGGCCCTTCGCGAGCTGTGCATCGACAAAAGGATCTTTACCGCGGAGGACGTCCAGCGCGAGATCAACGACATGGAAACGCGCACGCCTGCACTCGGCGCCGGCCTGGTGGCGCGAACCTGGGTCGTGCCCGATTTCCGTGCCGAGTTTCTCGACGACGCCAAGGCCGCCGCGGCACGCCAGGGCGTCGATATGAGCGCATCGCCGCCGGTCTTGGCACTCGAGAACACGCCCGACCTGCATCACGTCGTCGTCTGTACGCTGTGCTCGTGCTACCCGCGTACCCTGCTCGGCGTACCGCCCGCCTGGTACAAGAGCCGCGCCTACCGTTCGCGCGTCGTCAACGACCCGCGCGGCGTGCTCGAGGAGTTCGGCACCGAGCTCCCGGCGCACACGGAGATTAGGGTCGTCGACAGCACGGCCGACCTCCGCTACATCGTGATCCCGGTGCGGCCCGCGGGCACCGAGGGATGGTCGGCGGCACAGCTCGCGGCGCTTGTCACCCGCGACAGCATGGTTGGCGTAACCCCGGCGCGCCCGGCATAGGCTGCGTCGACAGATTTGAAAAACCGGCGGATCACCGAGCGCCGAACTAAGACGCTCAAGCGCGCCCGCTCTCCAAGCATGAGTTGGCGTAGTCCGTAGAATGCGGTCGAGAACGGACATGCCGTATTTCTCGCTACAGACTCGTCGTGTTCGGTCGCTAGCTAGAGCAGTTCCAGCGGGGCGTCGATGCCGTGCCTCGCCAGCATCAAGATGGCAAGCGGATGCTTGAAGATGTTGCCATCCAGCTAGTCTTTCAGACGGAAAACGACCCTTGCCTATCCGGTTTACACCCACACCCACTAGGGCTAGAATGGGCGCAAACCGGATATAGGGGAGCGCGCCATGGATGTTCTCGACCGTGCCGATCTCCCATTCCCGCATTCGCTACCCGAGTTCCAGCGACTTTTCCCCGATGATGCGGCCTGCGCCGCCTACCTGGAGAAAGCCCGCTGGGGAGACGGCTTTGCCTGCCCGCACTGCGGCACGGCGGGAGAGCCGTTCCACTTTGAAAACCGCCCTGGCGAGCTGCGCTGCCGCAAGTGCCGCCAGAACACCGGGCTGACGGTGGGAACAGTGATGGAGCGTAGCCACACTCCGCTGAACGTCTGGTTCTGGGCCGCTTATCTGGTCGCCAGTCAGACGCCCGGCATGTCCGCCGTGCAGTTTCAGCGGCAACTTGGTCTTTCGCGCTACGAGACGGCCTTTCAAATTCTCCACAAGCTCCGCTCGGGCATGGTGCGGCCCAACCAAGACAGGATCGGTGGACAGCCCAAGAACCCATGTTGAGGTGGACGAAACCTGGGTTGGCGGGCGAACGCGTGGGGAAGGCCGTGGTGTTCACCACAAGGTTCCCGTCTCCTGTGCCATCGAGGTGCGTCATCGAAAGCCGGGCACCAAGCTCGACAACCGGAAAGACGGACGCTATGCCGGACGCGTTCGGCTCGCCGTCGTGCTCGACCGTAGCGCCGAGTCGCTCTGTGGGTTCGTCGAGAGCACCGTCGCGCCGGGATCGCTGATCGTTACTGACGATTGGAGCGGCTATGCTGGCCTCGGTAAGCGCGGCTATGAGCACTTCGCTGTTGCCGAGTGTGGTGATCCAGAGGTTGCCGAGCAATACCTGCCGATCATCCATCTGGTTTTCGCCAACCTGAAGACGTGGCTGATCGGTATCCACCACGGCGTTAGCCACCAGCACCTACAAGCCTACCTCAACGAGTTCACCTTCCGCTTCAACAGGCGGTGCTACCCGTTCAACGCCTTCCGCTCATTGCTCGGCATCGCGGGCGACACCTCTGCTCCAACCTATGCCGAGCTTTACTCGGGAGAGTGGCGGCACCCTACATGTAGCGGTCATGGGCGTTAACCGGATAGGCAAGGCTTAATTCACTGCCCGCGATGGCTGGGGCGTACCTATGGGTCTTATTGGCGGTGCAGCTCGTCACCCTAGTATTGGTCGGCTACTTCATCGGGATCATCGCCATAGAACGGTCGCGCGATGCTTATGGGCATGGTCGGATGGCTGCGCTCGCGTTCATCCCGGTCGCGAACCTCTTGCTGCTGGCAACGCGCTCCAAGAACGAAGTGTCCGCGAACCGTATTCCGACCATTCCCCTGCTAACAGATGGCCGTGGCGTCGTGTCCGGTATCGTCATGATCGTCGCAGGCGTCTATTTGTCCGCCTACGCCGAGGTCGAGGTAGAGCGGAGGGTTGCCGAGGCAGGCACTGAGCAGCAATCGGTGCTTCTCGCCTCCCTGATCCGCAGCCAAGGTCTTGAGGCCGCACTCCAACAGATGTCCGCTGAGGTTCCAACGCCGCAGCAGGTGGATGAGATAACGACTCTTCAGCAGGTCGAAGGGCAGGGATCGACGTTCCGCTACATCTACGAGCTACCAGTAGATAGGCATGCTCTCTCGACCTCGATGCGGACGAGCCTCACGCAGAGCAACTGCTCTGGCCTGCGTCCCTGGATCGAGGCAGGCGCAACGCTCGCGCATGTCTATCTGCGTCGCGACGGCTCAGAGATCGGCACTGTAACGATCACACGGCAACTTTGCGGGTTCTAACGTTGAGGCTCGCGCTCGCATACGCCGACGACAAGCCCCCAGTGTTGCAGCTGCTCAGATCGCCGAGGCCCAGCACCTAGCCCGCGAGTGGACGCCGGAAAGCCCGTGTCCCTGATGAGGCCGCGGGAAGCGACGTACAAGGCAATGGCCGCCTGTGGTTCCGAAAGCTTCTTGCTGAACTCGTTGGTTAGGCGGGTGAAGCGCCGACACTGCATCCGCATGGTACAACTTTGCCGAGTCCACGAGGCGCTACGGATCACGCCAGCGATGGCGGTGGGCGCGTGACTGACCACATTTGGGAGATCGGGGAGCTGGTGGACGCGGCGCGGGTCGATGTTACGCCAGATCTGCGTGGTCGGCCGGTTGGGCCTTCCCCTGTGCTGGATGGCGACCGCTACTAGCCTGCGCGCTGTATCCGGCCTTCCTCGTGGAAGCGGTACAGCGCTTCGAAACGACGATAGATCGACAGAATGACCTTCGCCCCGGATAGGGCCGTGGCCCGAGCCTCCTCAGCGATCCCAGGGCCCCGGCCGCGCGTCGGGGCCGCGGTCGAGCAGCGGCAGCGTCTTACGCCGCATCGGCGCGATCAGGGCGACGCCGGCGCCAAAGCCGGCGATATGGGCCCACCACGCGACGTCCGATCCGGCACCTGAGCCGCGCAGCACCGGGATAACCTGCAAGATGATCCAGCCACCGAGCACGACGTAGGCCGGCAGGCGTATCGGAAACCACTTGAACACCAGCACCAGAACGCGGACGCGCGGGTGGAGCAGGAGGTAGGCGCCGAGCACCCCGGAGACCGCGCCGCTCGCGCCGATCGTCGGTATCGTCGAATCCGCATTGACGATCGCGTGAGCGAGGCCGCCGACGGCCCCGCAAACGAGAAAGAAGGCGACGAAGCGGCCGTGTCCCATCGCGTCCTCGATGTTGTCGCCGAACACCCACAGATAGAGCATGTTGCTGATCAGGTGGAGCCAGCCGCCGTGTAGGAAGAGCGACGTCATCAGCGTGACCGTTGGCGGCACGAGCGAGAGGTCGGTGCGCCCCCCCAACAGCGCGGCGGGCACGACGGCCAGTCCGCCGATGGCGCGCTCCGCGTCCGCCGACGTCAACGACAGCTGCCACAGGAACGTCAGCGCGCACAGCCCGATGATGCCGATCGTGGCGTACTGGTAGGGGATGATCTTGAGCGGGTTGTCGTCCTTCAGCGGCAGGAACATGATCTCATCCCAACAGGAGCAGACGGGGGCCGGAGCCGCTACCTCGACAAGTCGGCCCGGCGGAGTCTATCGTGGCCGCGAGCGGTCCGGAAGGCGACCGTTCGCGACCCCACAAGGGAGACCGAGATGGAGACGGTGAGCTTCACCAGCATGGAGGAAGGCACGCGCGAAGACTACGAATTGCTGGAGCGGCTGCACAGTCCGCTCATCGAGGGCACGGCCGAACGGGTGCTCGACCATCTCGAATCGCTCGCCCATTCGAGCTCCGGGTTCAAGATCGATCGGCTCCAGCATTCCCTACAGTCCGCGACCCTGGCCTCGCGAGACGGCGCCGACGAGGAAACGGTCGTCGTCGCCCTCCTCCACGATATCGGTGACATGTTGGCGCCCGCCAACCACGCCGAGTTTGCCGCCACGATTCTGCGCCCGTACGTCTCCGAGTCCAACACCTGGCTGGTCAAGCAACACGGCCTGTTCCAGCGCTACTATTTCGCCCATCACATGGGTGGAGACCGAAACGTGCGCGAGCGGTATCGCGGGCATCCCTGCTTCGAGGCCACGGTGGATTTCTGCCACAGATACGATCAGAACGCCTTCGACCCGGCCATCGATACGATGCCGATGGAGGCTTTCGCGCCGATGGTGCACCGTATTTTCGCGCGCGAGCCCTTCAGTGCGAGCGGGCCGGCGATCGACGAGGTGGCGGCGGCCTGAGCGCCCACCACGCCGCGGTTAGGCGCGATAGCGCCGGTCGAGCTCGAGATACTCGGGCGTGCCGATGGTCGCCTCGCGCTCCTCGAACGAGGTCAGGCGGTCGCTCATCGCCGCGCTGTTGCCGTCGCTCTTGATCAGCGCCAATGCCTCCTCCATCGCGTGTTGCGCGGCCCGCTGCAGGTCCGACGGGATAATGACGAGGCGGTAGCCCCAGTCACGCAAGCGCGCCACTGGCACGAGCGGCGTTTTGCCGCCCTGGAACATGTTGATGAGCTTGGGGTAGGGCAGCTCGCGCCCGATCCGCTCGATCTCTTCGACACTTTGCGGGGCCTCGAAGAAAATCACGTCGGCACCCGCTTCGGCATAGGCGTGCGCACGTTCTATCGTACGATCGAAGCCCTCGACGGCGCGGGCGTCGGTGCGCGCGATGAGGACGAGATCGTCGTCGGCGAGCGCGTCGCGCGCGGCCCGAATCTTCTGCACCATCTCGCCCGTCGGAACGACCGTCTTATCGTCATAGTGGCCGCAGCGCTTGGGGAAGGTCTGGTCCTCGAGGTGCAGACCGGCGACGCCGGCGCGCTGAAACTCGCGCATCGCGCGCCGCGTGTTGAGGGCGTTGCCGTAGCCGGTGTCTGCGTCGGCGATCACCGGCAGGGCAACGCTGTCCGTGATGAGGTTCAGCCGCGCCGCGACCTCGGCCATGCTGATCAGGCCGAGGTCGGGAAACCCCATGCTCCGCGCGATGGCGCCGCCGCTCGCGTAGACGAGGTCGAAACCGGCGCGCTCGACGAGGCGGGCGCTCAGCCCGTCATAAACGCCGGGCCCGACGAAGGTCTCATCCTGGCCGATCATGGCCCGCAAGGTGGTCGTTGCTTTCATGGCATCCTCGGGGCTTGCCGAACCTTTTACGCCGTCGCGCGTCGGCTGTCTGTGAGCCTGGACTGCGGCACCAGCACGCTGCCCTCCATCAACCGCCGCGCCGTACGGTAGACGACGACCTTGTCGGCGCGCCAGCCGCCCTCCTCCGACACCGCGGCCGCAAACGCGGTGACGCCTGAGGGGTGGCCGACGCGAATGTCGGCCTCGGCGGAGGTCGCTGCGCGCGTCACCTGGTGCACGACGGTCCCGCGAATGCGCGCCGCCACGGCCAGGCACATGGCGCCGGTAAGAGGCACGGCGCGATGCGGCCGCCCCATCGACATCATGCGTGCCGTGACATCGAAGGCGTCCGCATCGAGGCTCGCGCCCGATAGCGTCGCCGCGGATTGCGGCGGCGCGACCACGCCGATCTTGGGGTTGCTCGGCGAGGCCGCGCTGGCCTGCTCGGGGCTCGTCGCCAGCCCCATGCGCACGGCCGCGTGTGCGCGGATGTGCTCCAGCAGCTCGAGGAGCTCGGGTCGCCCCTCGAGCGCCTCCGCCGGCTCGGTTCCGGCGAGACCGAGCGACTCGGCGGCCACGAACACGCACGGGTTGGTCGCATCCACGAGCGAGACCGTCACCGCGGGATGGCCGGGAATATCGAGCGCGTCGGTCACCTGTCCGCTCGGCAATAGGCGCCCCGTGGCGGCACCGCCAGGATCGAGGAACTCCAATCGGATACGGGCACCGTGCCCGGCCACGCCGAGCAGCTCGTAGTCGCCCTCGATCGCGGCTACACCCCCCTCGAGCGCGAATTGCGAGACGATGAGCTTGCCGGTGTTGGTGTTATGGATGCGGACCGTGGCCGGGGAATCGGCGCGGGTGACGAGGCCCTCATCGACCGCAAAGGGCCCGACCGCCGAGGACATGTTGCCGCAATTGCCGCTGTAGTCGACCATCGGCCTGTCGACCGCGACCTGGCCGAAGGTGTAGTCGACGTCGGCATCGTCGCGACTCGGCGGGCCAACCACCACGACCTTCGACAGCGACGATATGCCGCCGCCCATGCCGTCGAGCTGGCGCCCATTGGGATCGGGGCTGCCGATGGCGGCAAGGAAAATGGCGTCCCAGTCGGCCGGGTCGTCCGGCAGGTGCTCGCGGCGAAACATCAACGCGCGGCTCGTGCCACCGCGCATGAAGACGCTGGGGATGCGGACCTGGACCGTCATCGTCCCTCAGGCGTTGGCCGCCTCGGCCCCGGCGATGCGGCCGAACACGGCGCCGGAGACGAGCCCGGTGCCGCCCGGGTAGTTGGTGTGGAATAGCCCGCCCACCATCTCGCCGCAGGCATACAACCCGGGGATCGGCTGCCATCCGACATCGACGATCTGCGCGCGCTCGTTGATGCGCACGCCACCGAACGTGAAGGTGACGCCGCCGGTGACCGGATAGGCAAGAAACGGCGGTGAATCGAGGCGCTGCGCCCAGTTCGACTTGGGCAGCGCGAGCCCGTTGGTGCTGAGCCCGTCCTTGATCGTCGGGTCGAAGGCGCCGTTGCCGGCGGCCGCATTGTATTCGTCGACCGTCGTGCGGCACTGCGCGTGGTCGACCGCAAGTTTGTCGACCAGCTCATGGAGCGTGTCGGCAACGATCGGCTCGGTCGTCTTGTAGCGGCCTTCAAGCAGGTGCGTCACCTTGGAATCGAAGATCTGGTAGGCGACCCCGCCCGGTTCGTTGAGGATGATGCCGCCGAGCTTGGCGTAGGTGTACCACTGGAAGTCCTCGCCCTCGTCGAAGAAGCGCAGGCCGAGATTGTTGACCAGGATACCGAACGGATACGACAGGCGATTGGTCTTGTCGGTCAGCTTGCGATCGCCGTATGCCGGTGCATCGGCACTGATCGGCGTCGAGTGGCAGCCGGTCCAGTGGCCGTAGGGCTGACCGCCCATGGCGAACGCCATGCTCAGCCCGTCACCTGTGTTGAAGGGCGTACCGCGGACCTTGGCGTGATCCCACGGTCGGCCGAGATAGCGGGCCCGCCATGCCGGGTTCGACTCGAAGCCGCCGCAGCCGAGCACGACCGAGCGGGCGCTGATCTCGCGCACGCCGTCGGGTCCATGCGCGACGACCCCGCTGACCCGGCCCGACTTGTCCTGCAACAACGAACCGGCTCGCGTCGCGTAGAGGATCTCGACGCCGTTTTCAGCGGCAATATCGAACCACATCTTCGATAGGCCGACGCCCTCGTGAATGGCCCTCACGACCGCGCCGGTCGGCCATTTGATCTCGTTGCCGATCTTGATCGCGGTCAGCGAAACGGACGCCTCCATGCGGATGCCCTTGCCCGACATCCAGCGGATGGTGTCCTGCGAACGGCCAATGAGAATCTCCGCCAGCTCGGCGTCGGTTCGGCCATTGGTAACGCGCAGTAGGTCGGCCCAGAACTCGTCTTTCGGGTAGGGCGGGACGCCCTTGACGAAGCCGGGCGCCTGCTTTTCGACATCGGGAATAACCGCCAGCAGGTCCTCGGTTCGGTCAAAAAATATCCGCAGCAGGCCGCCGCTGTAATGCGTGTTACCGCCGCGCATCTCCTCCGATGCCTTCTCCAGCAACAGGACCCGTGCCGCGCCCTGCTCGCGCGCGGAGACGGCAGCCGCGCACGCCGCGTTTCCGGCGCCCACCACAATCACGTCATAGTCGGCCAAGTTTCGACCCTCCCCTCCTGTCGCATGTCGGCTCAACGACCGCCCGCGCGAGCCCTTGATAAAGCGATACAAGCCGCCACACACCCCGTCAACCCGTGCCTGCGGCGGTCCTAACGCAAGCCACCCGCGTCGCATGGCGTTCGGCGCCGATTTCGGGCATCATCGCCCGGGCACTAGATCCGGCGACGCCCGTCGCGGCCATGACGCGGCCGCGCTAACGCGGAGGGTACGGCATGGCTACAGGTCTTACACGAGCGATGGGCGAGTTCATCGCCGGCGTGAGCTACGATCAGCTGCCAGGCGCGGCGGTCGACATCGTCCGCACCGGTTTCACCGATTGCGCCGGCGTGCTCATCGCCGGCAGCCGGGAGCCTGCAACCGATATCGTCCGCAGCACGACACGTCAGGACGCGACGGGCGAGGCGAGACTCTGCTTCTCGTCGGCCCGCGCTGCGGCACCTGATGCGGCGTTGATCAACGCTACCGCCGCGCACGCGCTGGACTATGACGACGTAGCGCTAAATGGTCACCCGAGCGCCGTTCTGGTGCCGGCGATCCTGGCCGAGGGCGAGGCCACGGGCGCCACGGGTAGGGACATGGTGACGGCTTTCGTGGCCGGTTACGAGGTTTGGCACGAACTGGCGCGCCGCGATGCCGATCAGCATCACGAAAAGGGCTGGCATCCCACGGCCATCTTTGGCGTTATTGCCGCCGCAGCGGCGAGCGCCGTGCTTCGGCGGCTCGATTCTGGCGTGGCGACCATGGCACTTGGTCTCGCCGCCTCCGCCGCGTCAGGAATCGGCGCTAATTTCGGCACCATGACAAAGCCCTACCATGCCGGCCAGGCGGCGCGCGGCGGCATCGTGGCGACGCGGCTGGCGGCAGCGGGGATGACGGCAGCGGCCGATGCCTTCGAGCACCCGCTCGGATTCCTCAACGCCTTCTCGCCGCAGGGTCGCGTCGACGTCGACTCGCCCCCAGCTCTGGGCCGCGAGTGGCACATCATCGAAGAGGGTCTGAACATCAAGAAGTACCCGATGTGCTACTGCGTCCATCGCGCCGTCGACGGCGTCTTCGACATGCTGTCGCGGCGCCCGCTCGCCGCCGACGAGATCGACCGCATCGAGGTCCTGATTGGGCGCACGCAAGCCACCGTCCTACGCAACCATCAGCCGCAGACCGGCCTCGAGGCCAAGTTCAGCCTCGAGTTCGCGATGACCGCGCCGGTCGTTGTTGGGCGTGCCGGCCTCGCCGAGCTCACCGATGCCTTCGTTCGGCGCGGCGACGTGCAGGCGTTTATGAAGAAGATCGCGATGACCACGACCGAGGAGCGCCATCCGGCCGATGCGATTTTCGCGCCGTACGATCAGGTCACGATGACCCTCGGCACCGGCGAGGTCCTCGACAGCGGCGCGATCGAGTACGCGCTGGGTCACGCCCGCAACCCGATCCGCGCCGATCAGCTGTGGGACAAGTTTTACGACTGCGTCGGCCCGGCTTACGCGAAGCCGCGCGCCGAGGAGCTGTTCGACCGTCTGCGCGAGATCGAATCGATTGCCGCGGCGGCCGACCTGCCCGCGAGCGACGAGCCGGTCGCAGCCGCGCGCGCCGCTTCCTAGCGGGGTTCCCGGACCTGCGGAGCCGGCGGTTTTTCCGGTTCCTTAGGCGAAAGTTGGCGTATAGACTCGCTGGCTTTCGAGCTGCGAGGTGCAGCTCCTGGACTTGGAATACGCCCTCCCGGGGTCAACCGGGCGGGATCAAAGGGAGGTTTTCGATGAGAGCACGCCTAGTATTCTCGGTCTTGGCGGCATCAGGGTTTGCCCTGGCTGCCGCGCTAGTGACGACGCCGTCGGCGCAGGCAGCCGAGTGCGACGCCGGCAAGACGGTGCGCCTCCCCCACATGACGAGCTTTAGCGGTGCCGCCGCGGACTGGGGCGAGCTCATGTTCAAGGGGGCGGTGATCGGCGCCGAGATGATCAACGATCGCGGTGGCCTGCACGGCCGTTGCCTCGAGTTCTATCGCGCGGACGCGCCCTACGACGACAAGCTGGCGTCCGTCACCATGTTCAAGAAGCTCGCGCGCAATCCCAACATTCCGCTCGTCTTCGATGGCGGCGCGGGCACGGTCATCTTCGCCACCCACGACCTGGCGACGCAGCACAAGGTGCCCTACTACGCCTTTTCTTCTGGCGGCGACTGGCCCGGCGAGTGGAGCCCGTGGATCTTCCGGCAGCTTCCCAAGGAGGCCGAGGCGGTGCCCATTCTCGTGCCGTTGCTCAAGGAGAAGTTCAACATCAAGAAAGCGGGGATGATCTTGTCGGTCGATGACGAGGCGATGGTCGCGCGCGCCAACGCCATGCGCAAGGCGGCCGAGGCGGAGGGGATCGAGGTCATCGAGGCCGCGGCCAAGGGCAAGGACACCGACTACTCGGCCCAGCTCACCAGGCTCAAGGCGGCCGACGTCCAGCTCATCGTCACCGCCCAGCAGGCCTTCGACGGCGGCCTGATGGTCAAGCAGGCGCGTGAGATGGGGATGAACCAGCCGATCCTCGCCAGTCCCGGTGGCTCGGCCGACGACTACTGGCGCATGTCGCAGGGAAAGGTCGAAAACACCTTCTTCTACGGCCTGTACAACCCGCTCGACCCGAGGCCCTGGGTCAAGGAAATGCAGCGCCGCTACAAGGAAAAGTACGGTGAGGAGATCACCACCTGGGCGGCGATCACGACCGACGGCGCCCTGACCATGGGCCGGGTCATCAACTGGAACGCCGAGGACCTGACGCGCGACGGCATTCGCCGGGCTTTCGCGAAAACCGGGTTCATCAATACGCTGGGCGGCAACGTCGGCTGGGCCAAGGCCATCGGCGGACAGGGCAAAGGCGAAGCGATCAGGGAGTCGATCTTGATCCTGACCTGGAAGGACGGCAAGGTCATCGTCGTCCCGCCCGAGTTCTGGGACTCTTAAGCCACACACACGTCGTGACCCCCCCCGTCCCCTCGTGGGCGGGGGCTTTTTCTTGCCAGTAACGGCCCGAGCGACCGGAAAGGCTGCGGAATTCGCGTTTTCCCCGCCCCCATTTCCCCTATAGACTGACGGTTAAGTGCCGCGGCGAAGCATTGTCGCCGGCATGCGAGGCCCGCACAGGCCCCGAGTCGCAGAGGAGGAGAAAAACATGCACCCGATTCGTCGCACGACATCGGTGGTTTTGGCAGCCTTAGGGCTTGTCGCGGCCGGATCGTTGGCAACTCCGGCCCAGGCGGCCGATCCCATTCGCGTTCCGTTCATGGAGAGCTTCAGCGGTGCCGCCGCCGACTGGGGCAAGATCATGTTTCAGGGCGCCCTCGCCGGTCAGGATATGATCAACGCCGCCGGCGGGATTCACGGCCGCCCCTTGGAGTTCTATAAGGCGGACGCACCCTACGACGACCTGCCGACCGCGGTGACCATGTTCAAGAAGCTGGGCCGCGACCCGGGCGTGCCCATCATCCTCGACGTCGGCGCCGGCACCGTGGTCAAAGCCGTTCATGACTTGGCCGACAAGTACGAGGTCCCGATGTACGCGTTTTCCTCGGGTGGCCGCTGGAAGCAGGGGTTCAACAAGTGGACCTTCCGGTCGCTGCCTCAGGATTGGTCGACGATGCCGGTGCTGATGCCGCTCCTGAAGAAGAAATTCAACGTCCGGAAGGCGGCGCTCGTATGGTCGGTTGACGACGAGGCCATGGTTGCCCGCGCCAACGCCATGCGCAATGCCGCCAAGGAGCACGGGATCGAGCTCGTGGAGGTGACGGCGAAGGGCAAGGAGACGGATTACTCGGCCCAGGTGACCCGCATTAACGCCGCTGGGGTCGACCTCATCTTCACCGCCCAGCAGCCCTTTGACGGGGGAATCATGGTACGCCAGGCACGCGATGTCGGCATGAATCAGCCCATCGTGGCCGGCCCCGGTGCCAGCCATCCCGACTACAAGAAGATGGCGGGTGATGCGGTCAACAACACCTTCTTCGTCGGCATGTGGGACCCGACCGATCCCAAACCCTACGTGCAGAACATCATCGCCGCCTACAAGAAGCGGTACGACGAGGACCCCAGCACCTGGTCCGCCATCTCGACCGACGCGGCACTGCAAATGGCGAAGATCATGAACTCGGCCAAGGACCTGTCGCGGGAGTCGATTCGCGAGGCGTTCTCGAAAACCAAGTCGATCGAGAGCGTGAGCGGAAACATCGGATGGGAAGGGTCAGGCGAAGCCATCCGCAGCGGCATCATCGTGGTCGCTTGGCTCAACGGCGAGATCGTCAACATCCGTGAGGACTTCTGGCAAGCCGGAAGCTAACTACTGCGCGAAAACGCTGGGACCCCGCACGGTTGGCGCGGGGTCCTTTTTTCTTTTCACGGGGCCGAGGACATTGAGCGCAGGCGAACGGCGGGTCCTGGTCACGCACGCGGCTGAAGAGGACACCCGCAAGGTCTACGCCGGCTTGCTGGCCGAGTTAGCCCAGGTCACCTTCTTGGCCGATGTTCCGCCCGCTTCGCGAGGCGCGGCTATCGCCGCGGCGGAGGTGCTGATTGCATGGGACCTCGCGAGTGATCTGCGCGGCGACGAATACGCGCTCCTCACGAGCCTTAAGCTCGTACAAGCGTTGACCGCCGGCATCGACCATTTCCCCGTGGCCGAGTTGCCCGACCGAATCCTCTTCGCCGGAAACGCCGGTGCGTTTGCGGAGCCCGTTGCCGAGCACGCCCTCGCGATGGCGCTGGCGGCCGCCAAGAGGCTGATCCCGGAGCACGAAAACCTGAGGCGCCGCTCGTTCAACCAGCACGAACGCACGGCTACGCTTCGCGGCGGCACGTGCGCGATCCTCGGGTTCGGCGGCATCGGCAAGGCCGTCGCTCGCCTCATGCGGTGCCTGGGCATGACGATTCGCGCGATCAACCGCAACGGCACGACAAGCGAAGCGGTCGACTTCATGGGGACGCTCGACGATC
>CBDCMV010000003.1:0-2420000 GCA_965219135.1 Alphaproteobacteria bacterium
ATTCCGCTCAGGCCCGGATCAAGCAGCTGGAGGCGACGCTTTTGGCTTGGCACCGATCCAACCAGGCGAGCCGCCGGCTTGCGACGATCCCCGGCGTCGGTGTCATCACCGCGACGGCGCTGGTCGCGACGATCGGAGATGGCGCGCAGTTTCGCTCGGGCCGGCAGCTCTCGGCCTGGCTCGGTCTGGTGCCCCGACAACACTCGAGTGGCGGCAAGGACAGGCTGGGGCGGATCTCGAAGCGCGGGGATGGCTATATCAGGCGCTTGCTCGTGCATGGTGCGCGAAGCGTGCTGCGCTGGCGCCGCGCCAAGCCGGGCACGGGGCCTGGCTGGAGCGACCGGCTCCTGGCGCGGCGGCCGACAAACGTCGTGCTGGTCGCCATGGCCAATAAGACAGCCCGCGTCGCCTGGGCACTGCTCAGATACGAGCGTATCTACCGACCGACGCCCGCCTGACCAGCTGGAAAGCGGATACAAACTTGCGAGGGTAACGACGATTTGATGGCGAAACAGGGCTCCACCCGAGATCGGCCAAACCCGAGGCATTGTCAGAGCTTTGAGCTCGTTAATCTGACTGGGCGTCGATCTTTCGGATTCCATCAGGGCCAGCGGTCAGCGTACCGCAGCGCAAAGGCCGGATACATGACTGCAAGCTCTACCGCCGTTTTAAGTCAGTTTCTCCCTTGCAACACCGGGGGCGTCCATACATGACAATGCCGACGCAGCGTATCACGATCCATCAGATCGACACCTTTACCAACCGGGTGTTGCTATCGGCTCGACGGTGCTTATGAAAGATTGCATGAGGCCCACGGCGTTGTTGTTCTGACCAACCCTCCTGGAAATAACCATCGGTGAACTGATCAATGACTTTTCGCCAAAAAGCCTGTGCTTGCGTATTTCTTATATCCTGAGCAACACGCCAGTTTCCCGGGAATTTCCGAAATATAGCCAGTGCGGCGGCCGTGCCGGTGCCCCGACGGCTGTGCATGCCGGAAAAGGTATCCGGTGGTGATGCAAAATTCCAAGGTTTCTGCTATGGATGGAATAAATGGGAGGGACAACATGAAGCGACTATCATGTTCTTGAATTGCACCTCAGCGCATCATGCGCTCCGATCCAACCACCATAAAAGAAAAGCCCCGTCAGACGCCGTTGCCGTGGCTTTTGCCACCATGATGGCTTCCAAACTTGTTGCATCCAGGTCGTCGGCCTCAGCTCGAAATTCGTTGAATGTATAAACACCAATTCTGCGTATCGAGATCTAGGCCGCGAACTCAGAAGTGAATGGCCAGTTGCCGATAGGCGCCATGACGATCAGATGCTCGGAAGTCTGCTTCTTGTCCCGAACCGGACGTTCAAGGCAATATCGCTGGATGTCCGCTAATGACTGCCGCCTCAACCGGTCGACGCAACACAAGCGTTGAATCTCTCTGCCGGTGTTTCAAACCCCAAGGTTTTGCGTGGCCGTTCGTTGAGCTGACGCGCCACTTTGTTCAGATGAGCCTGCGAGTATACCGACACGTCGGTGCCGGTTGTGTCTCGAAAGTGGTGGAAATTGGTTTTGGCGCCTCTCCGAGCGGGCTGAGTTTTGCGGCGGTCAGGCCGCGCGGTCAAGGGTTTCGTCGGCGATTAGCTGATCGAGGGTTTCCCATCCATCGACTTTGCGCATCTGGATTTGGCCGGAAGCGAGGAGCGCCCAGAGGAGCATCGGCACTGTTTCGGGACACGGCAGCACGGTCTGTGTTTTGATCCGGCGCTTGAACTCCTCGTTGAGACGCTCAATGGCGTTGGTCGTTCGGGCTGATTTCCATTGGCTCTTGGACAGGCGCGTGAAGGTAAAGAGCTTGTCGCCCGCTTCTGCGAGGCTGTCCGCGACGGCCCTGCATTTCAGCCGCCACTTGCGGACAAACGTCTTGCGGCGGGTTTCCACCTCGGAGGCAGTGTCGGCATAGATCATATCGCGGTA
Source organism: Alphaproteobacteria bacterium (assembly GCA_965219135.1). GTDB lineage: Bacteria > Pseudomonadota > Alphaproteobacteria > VGEJ01 > VGEJ01 > CAYUNL01. Next base: position 1,972 of record CBDCMV010000003.1, read on the forward strand.
ATCTTCGCTCAGCTCGTCATGCATGTGTTTGGGAGCATGACCCAGAAGGTTGCGGTGCTTGTGCACGGTGCAGCGTTGAACGGGAAGGTTATCGCCCCAAAGCGCCGACAGAGCCGCCTCCAGTCCCGGCGCGCCATCGACGATGACAAACCCGGGCCGTTTCAGTCCACGCGCATCAAGGTCGTCGAGGAACTGGCGCCACGCCGCCTGGCTTTCTCCGCCCATATTCCCGATCGAAAGCAAGACCTTCTGGCCATCCCGGCGCACCCCTATAGCCGCGAGAACCGAGATGTTGGTGGCCTTGCGATCCAGTCGGGTCTTGATCACAGTGCCGTCAAGGATCAGCCGAACGATATCCTCATCCGCGAGGCCACGGCTGCACCAGGCGACCCAATCGACCTTCACCTTGCGCCACGCCCGGCTCACAACGTCCTTGCTCACAGCACCCCGGAAGAGCCCGAACAGCGCGCGTTTCACCCGCCGCGTGTTGGTTCCGGACAGATACACCGAAGCGATCAGCGCCTCGGCCTTTCTGGTCAGCCGCTGGTAGCGCGGCAGCGCCCGCGAACGCCATTCCGACGCCCGACCGTCTTCCTCAACGATCCGTGCACGCGGCACGCTCACCCTCTCGGTCCCGAATGTCCCCGTCAGTTGCCGCTCCCGGTGCCCGTTCCGATACCCTTGCCGAAGCGCGTCCTCTCGACCGTATCGGCAGCGCCCGAGAAACTGCGCAAGTTCCTCCTCAAAAACGGCCTCGATCGTGGATCTGATGTTCTCCCGCAGCCGGTCCTCGAGCGGATCATAGCCGGCGTCATTGGCCAGTAGCGAAAGCGCCGAAGTCTCGGTAGTGTTCTTCATGGCGTGATCTCCTTGGCGGTGCTAGCCGCCGGTTGGGTGGTTGTCTTGTCACCCGGAGATTACGCCATCCTCAAATTTCCACCACTTTCGAGACACAGCCTCGGTGCCTTTGGGGAAGTACTGTCTGAGCAGGCCATTAGTGTTCTCATTGGAACCCCGTTGCCATGGGCTTTGCGGATCACAGAAGTAGACATCGATGTCGGTCGCCAGGCTGAACCGGCGATGGTCCGCGAGTTCCTTGCCCCGGTCCCAGGTCAGGGACTTGTAGAGTTCGGTCGGCAGCTTCCTCGCCTGCCTGATGAGCGCGGATACCACTGTCAGGGTTTCCTTGTTGGCAACCTGCGCCAACATCACGTAACGCGTTTGACGTTCGACCAGGGTCGCAATGTAGCTGTTCTTCGATCCCGACAAGAGATCGCCTTCCCAGTGACCCGGCACTGCCCGATCCTCAACCGAGGCCGGCCGCTCACGGATTGACACCATATCCGTGATTTGACCTCGTCCAACGCCTTTCCGGCACGCCTGTTTGGAGCGACGGATCGTCCGCTTCGAGCGAAGATGCTGAAGCAGCTCCTTCTTAAGCACACCGCGGGCTTGAACAAATAGACTGCGATAGATCGTCTCGTGAGACACCTGATAAGACCCGTCTCCCGGATGCGCTCGCTTGAGCCATCCGGCGATCTGCTCCGGTGACCAGTTCAACCCGAGCATCCGCGCCACCGCCCAGCGTAACCGAGAACTCGTAGCCAGCTTACATCGCTTCGGGCGACGGGCTCGAGCCCAGGCCCTGTCATCGGCAAGCGCGGCTCGATACCGATCATAGCCGCCATTACGGCGAACTTCTCGGCTCACCGTCGACGGCGACCGGCCCAGCAACGACGCCATCGATCGGATCGAGTGCCGGGCCACGATCCCGCGGGATATCTCCTCGCGTTCCCATAAGGTCAACGCCAGCCGCGAGCGACAGCGAGGCGACGGCCGGATCCCGCCATGCGGCGCCAGCTGGAAATAAATCGACGATGACGGCTTGCCAAACGCCCGACCAATCGCCTCCAACGACTCCCCGCGCCGCCAGCGATCCCACAACTCCGTCTTCTCTACCGCACTGAACCCTCGACCATATCTTTGCTTCATCTGCATACACTCCACCTCTTCGTTTGAGATAAAGTGTTGCGTCGATCAGTTGAGATCGCGACCCAAAGCAGACATTGCGGTTTGAGGTTCGCAAGTGCACTTGCCGAAATTAACTAGACCTTAACCTTGTGTTCATCAGGTACCTATTGCACATTGCGCGGTCGCTTCGGGCATCGACGTGTCCCCGAGGACACTTAAGGGTTCGCCGCGACTTGAAAAAAAATAATGAAACAACATGACAATTATGGGGAGGTAATGGCGTCATGAGACAATTCAAACCGCTTTGGATAGCGGCTATAGCGCTGTTCACTTTTGCTCTGTGGACTGTTCCTGGTGAGGCACTGGCTCAGAATATTCTGCAGGATATCGCCGCGGCGAGCACGATCGAAGACATCAAGAAACGCGGCACAATGCGGGTTGGCGTTTCCGCCTTCGTGCCCTGGGTCATGCGCGACAAGGCGGGCAAATTGGTCGGCTTCGAAGTCGATGTCTCAGAGCGCTTGGCGAAGGACATGAAGATCAAGCTCGAGCTTGTCCCGACGGCCTTCGACGGGATCATCGCGGGGCTTTTGGGGGCCAAGTTCGACGTCATCATCACCGGTATTTCAGTCCGCACCCAGAGGGCGCTCAGCATCAATTACACGATTCCCTATGCGCGCTCCGGCCAGGTGCTTGTGGGGAGTAAGAAGCTTACCGCGGGCATGAGCACGCTTGAGGACTTCAACAACGCATCGGTCTCCATCTCGTCGCGGCGGGGTTCGGTGGGCTCGCAGGCGGCGAAGAAGCTGTTTCCGAAGGCCGCGCATCTCCACTTCGACGACGATCCCAGCGTCTTCCAGGAGGTCCTGAATGGCAAAGCCCACGCGGCGATCGCACTTGAGCCGATTCCGACTCAGTGGGTGCTTGCCAATCTGGACGCCCTGAATAAGCCGCTGGGCCAGAGACGGTTGACAACGCAGATTGCAAGTTTTGCGATCCGCAAGGGCGACCCGGACTTCATGTTCTTCCTCAACAGCTACATCGAGCAGATCAAGGCCGATGGGTGGCTTGAGGAGCGGCACAACTTCTGGTTCGCGACGGATGCCTGGTATGGGCTGATCAATAACCCGCCGGGGTCCAAGGGGTAAAGTGGGAGCGCAGACCCGCGATACGCTCTAGCGCATAAGGTCGGACCAGTACCGCAAGACGGCGTCAGCTTTCAGCGCGGCGCTGGTCCGCTTCTTCTACCGTCACAGACGAGGCTGCGCCTCAAGACATGGACATCTCGGGACCCACATGGGCATCTGCCGCCGATGAGTTGCATGCTGAAGAATTGGACGGGCACGCCTTCAACAACGTGCGCCAGGTTCGCTCAGGAGCAATGCATGAGCCTTTGAGTTCTCCTAAAGTGTGAAGTTTGGCTAACGGAGCGATCTGTATCTTCCATCTCTAATACTCGCAGTCTACGGGAGCAAAAGTTCGATGAGTGATCCCAGATATGCAAGCGGAACTTGGGGTTGGGTCATACAACGCACTCAATGGTCGGCGCTTGGTTTGTCGGAAGAGGACTTTGCCAAGCCGAAGATCGCCGTCGTCAACACGTCGTCAACATTGTCGGTTTGTTACGGTCAACTGGATGAAATCTCGAGACATGTTCAAGATGGTATTCGCGAGGCCGGTGGATATCCGTTTGAAATTCATACCGTTGCGCCGTCGGAAGCATTGTTTGCTTGCAGCGGCCAAGCTGAGTCACTCTCTGAAGCTCGGGCGGCAATTGTAAACGACATTGAGTTGATGATCCGCGGCACCAGCCTAGACGGTATGGTCCTGCTCTCGTCATGCGATTCAACGACGCCCGCCCATTTAAGAGCAGCTGTGCGGTTAGATATTCCAAGCATTGTCGTGCCGTGCGGGTATCAGAGCGGAACGGGTGGTAGCGATACCGAAACGAGCCTTTATGACGCGTATGAAGGCTTCGGCGCATACCTGTCGGGGAAGATCGAAATTGAGCAGATCGACACCTTATCAAGGAGCGCCGTCGGTTCTCTAGGCGTTTGTCCTGGCGTCGCCACAGCAAGCACGATGCACCTCATTTGTGAGGCGCTTGGCATGGCGTTGCCCGGTTCATCGCCCATTGGCGGAGGCAGTGCCAAGCTTCGCCGCTACGCGAAAAGCGCTGGCGCACGAGCGGTTGGGCTCGTCAACGAAGGTCTGACGGCTCGGCAGATCATAACGAAGACGTCTTTCATCAATAGTATCAAGGTTGCCGTCGCCGTTGGCGGTGCCACAACTGCGGTTACTTTCTTGGAAGAAGTTGCGGCAGATATCGGCCTGGACCTGAACACGCGTCAAGAGATTAGGAACTGCGATGGACGGGTTCCTATGTTGCTGCACAACATTATCCCAAATGGGTCCCTTCGAATTGAGGATTTTGAGGCTGCCGGCGGCACCCTCGGCGTCATGAAACAAATCGCTAGCATACTGGATACCGACGTTCCGACGGTTGGCGGCGGTAGGCTGCGCGATCAACTTGACGCTGCCGCCCCACCCAACGAAGCGGTCATACGAACGCTTGACGAACCGGTGGACGATTTACCAGGGATCGTACTGCTGAACGGAGATATTGCCCCAGGCGGTGCGTATCTTCGTCCGTTTACTAGTCGACATCGGAAGAGCTTTAAAGGACCGGCGCGATGTATTGAAGGTTTGGACGATGCAATTGAAGCATTGCGATCGGGCCGAATTGCTTTGGGTGACGTGCTTGTCATGCACGGCAGCACGAACGAGTTTGCCTCCTTACTCTACGGTGCCGGCATACAAGACGTGGCTATCATCTCTGATTCCTCGATCATTGGCATGGGGCGCGGTCCGGTTATGATTGCAGAAGTTCGCCCTAGCTTTGACGAAGGGGGGCCCATCTCGCAAATCAAAGACGGCGATATGATCTCAATAGATATAGAGAACCGTCAGATACAGTGCGTCTAGTGACGTCATCTTCCTCACAAGTCGCCATGGACACCGTCATGACCCCACAACGACCGGCAACGGTCCAGGTACCTCAGTGAGCGGATGCGAATGCAGCACTCGGCCAGTCTCGATCGACACCCCACAACAATATTGGGGAATGCATCATGAGCGCGCAATCCGAATCTGTTGAAACGCCTACTGAAAAGGTAAGTGTTCGCTACGAGTTCGATGGTGGACCGGCGCGTCTTCGCATCGGCTTGATCGCGCTCAGCACGAACGCCGCCATCGAGCGAGATTTCCGTAACATGCTGCCGGACGACGTTGTGTTTCATACCAGCCGTGTGACGGCTGAGGGCCCGGTGACAATCGAGAACTACCGCGCCATGGGTCCCCGTCTCACCGAAGCGGCGAGGAGAATCCTGCCGGGCATGAGGATTGACACCATCGCCTATAGCTGCACGTCCGGAACCGTGGCGCTCGGCTACGACGAGATCACCGAGCAGATTCGGGAGAGCCGTCCCGATGTGCCCGTCGTGACCCCCCTCACGTCCGCCGTTGCGGCTATGGAGAAACTTGGTATCGAAAAGATCTCGTTGCTGACGCCCTATATGGATTCCGTCAACCAGGCGATGCGCGAATTTGTCGAAGCTCACGGGATCACTGTCCTCAACATCGGCAGCTTCTGCATTGAGAACGGCGCACTCTTCGCGGAGCTGCCGCCCGACGCAATCCTCGAAGCGGCCCTTGAGGTCTGCCGAGATGACGCGGAAGCGCTGTTTATTCCGTGCACCGGTATCCGGGCGGTCGAGATCATAGAGCGCGCGGAGCAGGCCCTCGGCAAGCCGGTATTGAGCGCGATCCAGACGCTCCTCTGGCAGTGTTTGCGCGATGCTGGGTACAGTGAGCCGCTACCAGGCTATGGCCAATTGCTGCGAGCCTGAGCATGAGGTCGAAGCTAGGCCGTACGGCCTAAATGACGCAGAGTCGGCGGCCCATATGGGTATTGCCGGAAATGGAGTTCGCGCGGACCTCACGGATCGGCCGATTGTCGACACGACCGGACGCGACTCTGCGATGTCTCCTATTGGCTACAAGCGGACTACCTCAGTGTCTTGCTCTGATGTCTGTTTTGAGGCCGATAGCGGACGCACTTTGCGCATACTCGGTATGTCTGCTAATAGCCAGAAGCGGACATTACGCATGATCAATGCACCGTTCCTTTTAGAATAGTAGGAAAGTGCCCTCAGCGTTCGCCGCCTCGTCAACAAGGCGGTCTTGGCCAAGCGCAAGTTGCGCCTTACCAATAGCCAGCAGATGACCATTCGCGCCGCTGCCGTCGCTGGGGAGAGACCGGGCCTTTCATCCGCCTCTATTGGGACGACCGGCCCTTCGCCTATGACGCCTCGATCTCCAGCGTCAGCCAACCTTAGGCGGTGGCCGCGTCATCGGTCGATTCGTACTGCCGCCGGTCCTCTGAGCTGATATTCGGCCCTTCGATCCGGATCAGCCGCGTTTCGCCGTCGCGGCGGGTCGAATGCACGTCACGTTCGTTGTAGGTCCGTGCCATTCCTCGTTCGAGCCGGTAGGTTTCCTTGGACGCGACAATCCAGCCCTTCGTCCCCTTGCCTTCGCTGACGACGCGGTATTCGGTCATGTCCGTATGGCCATGGGCCTGGCCATAGATGGCCCAGCTTGCCCCATGATCATGGGGGCGTCCGCCTGCCGTCGCGCCTTCGTGGACATGGGCGCAAATCAGGAAGCCGATTTCCGGGTCTTTGTAGATGACGGAACGAGATTGGTTGTTGTCAGGCCCGAGATTGGCGGCGACGAACGCATCGTCCTTAAGCACGTCCTCAAGCCGGCGGCGTACCTTTTCACGCCCTTTGGGGCCCGGGTCGGCCTTCAGGAAGGCGTGACATTCGCCAGCGAACTCCTGCAATGTGATCGGCATAAATTTCTCCTCAAACCCGTTTTTTGATTCGGGATTCACCATATGGAACACCTTGATCCGGTTGACCGTGCCTCAATCCCGTTTTTTGTTCAACAGGCGTCAATTGGGTAGTCGCAGTTCTGCCGAAATCATGGCACGGGGCGCATCATGCGGCGGCGCATGTGACCTCAGTGGGAAGCACCGCCAATAAGATTACACATAGGGCCAATTGCACTTGCCTGGTCGTGGGCGAACGGCCCAGCTGACGACATAAGCTGTCGGCGAACAGCGCACATGGAACAGCCACCGCACCGCCGTCAGCGATCAACCCGGTGGCAAGGACCTATGTCCACTATGGGTCATAAGCGGACCTAAATTCCAACTTCCGAACTAGTCTGCTTTGCGGAGTGTAGCGGTCGTTAATTCACCTCACGATGATGGTCCGCTTGTAGCCAGAAGCGGGCTTTGAATTGTCCTGACGCAGTCTCTTAAGTGAAATGCGTACGGTATTTCACACACCCCTCCATGCCTGGTGAACAGAATAATAAGGTCCAGTAATTCGTGGCCAAATGCAATTGCGGACCTCACCACACGAAGTGACCGCAATGGGTCAGGAACGGACCAAATCGCCCATCTCGCTGAACGTCCGCTCAAAGCCAGATGCATACGATCGGAGCGCCGAGCGCTTCAATCATACAAGCCGAGGTCGCGCAAGCCTCCAAGATATGCCCCAAGTCGCCGGACACCACGACGACCCAGTGCGCCCGCGCGTTACGCGAATGTCGGTGGTGAGGGGATGTTGCCAGGCAGAGTTGAAGGTGATAAGAAATCTATTCGTGCGCGCGCATGGCTTCCGATTGATCCATCCGATACGAGCCGCTCAGGCCGACGACGTGATTGCCGCTATGCCACCGCACCAAATTCAGGGAGAGCGAAGATGAAGAAGGTGCTACTGGCTGCCTGGACGGCGGCTTTGTTTCTAGGTTTCGGAGCGGGCGGGAGCTACGCGCAGTCCAAGTCCACGTTGAATAAGATTCTCGAGCGAGGCACGCTTCGGATGGGCGTCACGTTAGACTGGAATCCGATGTCGTTTCGCGATGTCCAGAACAACAAGATAGTCGGATTCGATATCGATTGGAGTACAGAGCTCGCCAAGGACATGGGTGTGGAGATCGAGTTCGTCAAAACGGAGTGGAAAACGCTGCTCGCGGGCGTTGTGTCCGGCAAGTTCGACATCAGCAATAGCGCCTCGCTGACGCCGCAACGAGCGAAAAGCGTCGGCTTCTCGGCCCCCTACTACGAACTCGGCACCGTACCCCTGGCGCTGCTGAAGAATCATGCTAGGCTCTCGACTTGGGAAGCTATGGACAAGCCCGATGTGACCGTCGCGAGCACGTTGGGAACAGTGCAGGAGCTGCAGGCCAAGGAGTATTTTCCGAACGCGAAGCAACGAGTCGTCGAGGCTCCGGCATTATCTTATCAAGAGGTCATCGCCGGTCGTGCCGACTTGCACATTACTTCCAACGTCGAAGCGGTCACGCTTAACCAGAAATTTCCCAATTTGAAAGCCTTGCCGGTCAAGGGGCGCAGCAATCGCCCGCTTGGTGCGCTGCTTCCTCAGCAGGACCAGATTTGGATCAATTTCGTCAATCACTGGATCCAAGCGAAGATGGCCAAAGGCTTCTTCAGGGAGCTCGAAGCCAAGTGGTTGGAGCCGGAAAAAGAGGGCGCCATGATGAAGTAGGGCTGCCTGGCCGAGGCGGTTCGGGGCCGGCAGAGAGGTCGGTCCTGAACTCACCAAAGCCACAAGAGGTTGCGATACTTCGCCATTGGGCGAAACCAAGTCTTCTGGAAAGCGGTGGTAACCGGTGATTGTCACGTGATGCGAACGCCGACAGCACGTCGACGAATTTCGATTGACAAACGTTGGTGGGGCAGATCGGTAGCCGCGCTCGGCGCATTGGCACTGACCGGATGCAGCAGCAGTTATACTTGGGGCTGGTACGTAGTATTGCCGACCACGCTGCAGGGCCGGAACAACATCTTGTTCCTGCTGAACGGTATCGGCGTTACGATCAGCATCGCTCTCATCGCCATCGTTCTGTCCGTGGTCATCGGGCTCTTGGTCGCGTTACCGGGATTGTCCAAGAAGCGGTCTGCTCGGACGTTCAACAGGATTTACGTGGAGACCTTTCGCTCGATCCCCATACTGGTGATGATTCTCTGGGTCTACTATGGCCTACCCGTGCTGCTCAACATCGAGATCGGCGTCTTCATGTCCGGCTTATGGGCGCTCGCTTTATGCGACAGCGCTTTCGAGGCGGAAATCTTCAGGGCCGGTATTCAGTCCATCGGTCGCGGTCAGAACGAGGCAGCGGACAGTCTGGGATTGACCTACAAGGACAAGATGCTTTATGTCGTCCTCCCCCAGGCCATTCGCCGCATACTGCCGCCGCTCGGAAATCAGTTCGTGTACATGCTCAAGACGTCCGCCCTGGTTTCGATCATCGGCTTAGCGGAACTCACTCGTCAAGCCAACGAACTGGTGGTCACTGAATATCGACCACTGGAGATCTATTCGTTCCTTGTGCTCGAGTATCTCGTCCTGATTTTGATCGCGTCCTACCTGGTGCGTCGGTTAGAGGAAAAGATGAAGGCAGACCAGCGCTACATGTGATAGGCGCCCGCAGGCAGTTCAAGAGCAATGCCCGCGTGACGAGCCGAGGCCCTATCCCACGGGCCGGTCGAGTCATTTGCTGCCGGTCTCGTCGATCGTCACCACGTGGCCCAACTCGTCGATTTCCACCTGTTGCCCTGTCTCGAGCGCGTCATACCCTGTCCCCACCAGCACGACGACGGGAACGCTGATGCTGTAAAGCTCTTTCGCGGCAAAGGCTGCGGCGAGCGCGGAGGTCTCGGCCTCACCCAGGATGATGCCGCAGGGTCCTGTGCGCAGGCGGATCGATTCTGCGAGTGTACTCGGGGAACCGGCGGACCCTCGTATGCCGGGCAGCACCACGACCTTGCCGGTGACACGTTCTCCGGCCTGCGGGTGATGCTGGTCGACGATCTTCCCCGACTCCGGATCCAAACCACCCCCGAAGCTGAGCCAGTCTTCGAGCACCATCGCCTCACCTTTCACCTGACCCTCGAACAGGACCTTTCCTTGCGCCTTCACCGTTCGGCTCCTGCGACACCTGCCCAAAGCGCCTCGTCACGTACGACGTGACCCGCAATGGCTGAGTCAACACACTCCTTCAGGCTCGCGAAGATCACCTGAGCACCGACATTGCCGGGCGCATAGTAGGCCCACTTCGCGGAACTCGTCATGACCCGGCCGCCGCAGCCATCCAGCTTGGGGATGTTGTACGTACATCGATCGACCACGATCTTCACCCCAGATTCTTCGTACACAGGCAACCAGCCCTTCTCCCTGATGGCGTCGAGGACGTACCGGCTGGTCGAGACATAAAAGCGAACGCTCGGGTGCACCTGGCGCTTCGCCAGCATGGGGGTAAGCGCCTCGAACTCCGTCACGGAGAAGTGCGGAGTGCCCATACACACGGCACTGAGCTCGCCGTCGGTAGTGGTGGTGCAGAGGGCGTCTCTCGCCGCGACGACCTGGGCGGGTGATATGCGAACGGTGCGTACGGGTTGGCCCCCGCCAAAGGCCGCCTCGAGGGTTGGCGCCTCGGGCGTGATACCGACGGCGTGGAAGTGCTTGACTGCGCCCGCACATGCCGCGGTGGACGCCACGGCTCTAAGTTGATCTTCGGTGGTCGTGGTCGGAAGGCCAGACAAGACCGGTATCTGGCTTCCCACCTCGCGCCCGATCAGGTATCCGAGCACGTTGAAGAAGATATCCTCATGCAGCAGCTGGGACGGGATGGCGTCCAGCTCGAAGAGGATCTCGCCTCGTCGGTGCTCGTCGCGGTGCAAGCCGGCATCGGGAACGCAGCCGGTGATCGCTGCACAAATATCCAGAAAGTCGCCGTACAGATTGGTGCGCGCACCCAAGACAGCGTTACTGAACACGACGGCATTCGATTCCGATCCGGCGATGTGCTGTCCGAAGCCTGGACGTGGCTCGAGGTGATATGGTGCGCAGGTCCAAGTCAGATTACAGCCCATCGCCTGAAAGCACTCCCTGAGGCGCCCAGCACCGGTGATTACCGCCTCATCCGGGTCGACGATTTGAAGGTCCCGGTGAACGAAGTCCATCGAACTCGCATTGAGAGTCGTCGGTACCGCGACCTTCGCGCCATTCGCGACGAGATGTTCGGCGAAATCGACGTTCACTTTTCCGGAGTAGAAGCAGCTGGTGACGTGCGCCGATTGAATGTCGATCAGGCGTGGTGCTGCCAGTGCTTCAGCTGCCTTCGTGACCATTCGCATCGCCAGCTGGCGGCCTGCACCGTCACCACCCGCGAGCATGCGCTTTTGCTGATCCGAGAGTTCCATACTAGCTCCTCGCCCGGGCAATAATTGTGAGAGCCACAGGGTCTGCGCCGGGCAGGCGACCTGGGCTTACGCTTCTTGCAGCAGTTGGCCGTAGCCTGATAGGAGTTCGTTGTATCCGGAGTCGCGCAGACACTGCCAGAGTAGCGTCTGGATCGCGCTCAACACCGGCTTGCCGAGGGCTTGTTCCGAGCGCTCTATGATCTCGACTGCCCGGATGGCGGTGCAGGGGACGAACAGGGCATCCGCGTCATGCCGGCAGACCTCGAGAGCCGCTTCGAAGATCGCGTCCGGCGGCAGCTCCGCGAAGAGCGTGCCGCTCTCGATGCAGAAGCTGCCAATGTTGAGGACGGTGATCCCGTGAGCTTCCAAAAACTCGCGCATCGCCTGGTTGACAGAATCCACATAGGGCGTCAGCAACGAGATCTTTTGGATACCAAGCTTCTCCATAGCCGCAATGGCCGACGTGATAGGTGTCACGACCGGCACATCGGGACGACCCCGCCGAATCTGAGCCGCGACCTCGTCGTACCCGAGCGCCACGGTTCCGGACGTGCAGCCATAAGCGATGGCGTCGAGCCGCATGCCCGGTAGGATTCGCCGAACCGCTTCGGTGAGATGGGGACCCATGGCGCGGTGGTTCTCGATCGTCACGGGGTCCGCAGCCATGACACGACTGGTATGAAACGTGACGTCGTCGGGTAACATGTTGCGGAAATCGCGCTCCATGGCGACGTCCGTACTGAGCGCTATCAAGCCGATGCGAACACGCGCTGGTCCACCGTCGAACTCGTACCGAACGCTCACTTTTTCCGTAGGCGTTTTAACTGATCCGGATTGCGTGCCCATGGGCAAATCTTCAGGCTGACGACGTGATCGCCGCGCCGTCGAGGGCGAGCTCGTTGGCCACGGGTCCAGTCGAGGTGGTGGTCATGGTTGGACGCTCTCACGTATCCAGGTATTCGGCCAGCGCGTCAACGATTTCTCGCATCTCCCGCTCGAGGCCGATGGTGAAACGGACGCAATCCCGGAAGCCTGGAGCGCCGAACCTCCTTGCGACAATTCCCCTGCTTCGCAGATGCGCGTCCGCCTCGATCGCCGGCTTGGCCGGATCGTCGAACCGGACCAGGACAAAATTCGTTTGGCTGGAATAGGGGTGCAAGCCGAGGCGCGATACTTCGGCGCGGAACCATTGGCGCCAAGTCCGGTTGTGTTCAAAGACGTGCTCCACGTGGGCCTTGTCATCTAGCGCCGCAGTCGCGGCCGCCAGCGCCGGGCCGCTGATGGGAAACGAGATGCCGATTCGCTTGATCACGTCGACCAGATCCGGTGATCCGTAAAGCCAGCCGACACGCAGGCCGGCCATGCCAAAGATCTTCGAGAAGGTTCGGGTCATGACCACGTTGTCATGCTCATCGACGAGCATCGTGGCCAGTTCGTAGTCGGGGGCTTCCGCATACTCTGCGTAAGCCGAATCGACGACCAACAGCACGTGCTCTGGAAGCCCTTCGCGCAACTGCCGAGCCTCCTGCCCGGAAACGTAAGAACCCGTCGGGTTGTCCGGGTTGGCGAACATTACGACACGGGTCCGATCGGTGAGGCAGCGGAGGATCGCATCGATATCCGCCCGGAACATGTTATCCGGCGCGGCCACCGGCCGTGCATCGTTGGCGTGGGCGTAGTTCGGATACTTCGGGAAGCCATTGACGCTGTAGATCAACTCGTCTCCAGGCGACAGATAGGCCGAAGCAAACCGCGCCAGAAGATCGTCTGAACCATATCCGCAGACAATCCGGGACGGATCGAGCGAAAACACCTCGCCAATTTTTTCGCAAGCCTCTCAGGGCCGTTCTCCGGATAGCGTTCGATGCTTTCCGCAGCCTCCCTGGCTGCGGCGATGGCAAGCGGGCTTGCACCGAGCGCATTTTCGTTGTTGTCGACGTAGATTGGCGGCCTCATGTTCATCCCGGAAGCGGCGGCATCCAGCATGTAGGGTTTGATTTCCAGAATGCCTGCGCGGGGCATGACATGGGCCATTAGTTCACCTTTCTTCGATGCGCCCGACTCAAATGCCGCGATGGTCGGGTCTCGGCGGGTGATGCTCTTGACCGTGATTCCCCAGATGACCAGTCACGGTCACGAATAGCGTAGCAATAACAGCGGTTGACATCAAATCCAGTCCTGATCCTTCAGTCTGCATTGCCATATCCCTTCCTCGTCGGGCCTATCTGCAACCGTTACCCAACGGCTCCAGGCGATCGCCGCTTCTTCGATGAAGACGTGCAACGTGCCCCGGTAATCATCACGCCAAGGATCAGGTCGGCGATTATAGCAGCAGGCGATGCTTCATGCAGTCTCCATCACCCACTGGCACCGCGGTTTTACCTATCCGGTGCACGTCGCCGCGATGTCCGCTATGGGTCAGAAGCGGACTCTGGAGAGGCGCGGTAGAGTCGAGGGGAGGCGCGCCCTGCCGTAGATCAAGGGAGTCGCTGTTTGCCGACGGCTTTCGCCAGGTGCCGGTGCCTCCGCCTCAACCATAGCCACGTTTCACTCACCCCCGCTCATCAGTAGGGTCGGGACCTGGCGCGCCGAATTTAGGGTCCGGTGGCTGTTCCATTGCTTTCGCTCGGGGCCTCAGTCCAGCTCCCATGACCACGTTTCCAACTCCCGCCTCGTCAAACGCAGCATGCGGTTTTCCCGCACTGCGCTTTCCTATTGCCTTCATCCCACGGTTTATGTGGCCTATTGACCGGAGAGCGCTTTCAGCGGGAGATAGTGGACCCGGTATTGTGAGAACAATCCGAGCCGCTCATATAGCCACCGCCTACTCCACCTCTTCCAGCCAAATCCCCGGCGTCCGCGCTGGTGCATCAGGTGTCGCCGTATCTTCTTCTCGACCCAATCCTTGATGTGAATGAAGCATCTGCTCGCCATTCCTGCACGGAAATAGTTCACCCATCCACGCAGGATCGGATTGATTAGGTCCAAGACCCTCTCTACCGGCTGCGAGCTATAGCGACGGAATACTTCCTTGAGCCGGCGCAGGAGTCTTGTGCGTGCCTTCATTGTCGGCACATATCTGACCCCCCACTTGCCCCGCCGCGTTTTCACCTGGCGGATCTCAAACCCCAGAAAGCTGAAGCTCTCGCCCTTGGCGAGATCTACCCGCCGCGTCTTGTCACGATTGAGTTCAACATCGAGCTTGGCCAGTTCCTCCAGAAGCCTCTTATATGCGGCTTTCTCAAGCCACCGCCACCGGCGGTAACTGTCGATCAGAATCACCAGGTCGTCGGCAAATCGAGCGTACTCGATGTAGTGGTATCGCCCCTGTCGGGTGGCCTCTTGTGCCCGCTCCAGCATCTTGTCAACCTCATTGAGGTAGAGATTACTGAGCAGCGGTGAAATCACCCCACCCTGGGGAACGCCCCTTTTGCCCCCGGCCTTCAGGATGAGCTTCAGCAGCCTCAGAACCTGATCGTCGTTCACCCGGATCGCCACTTTCCCAAGCAGGATATCGTGCCGAACCGTGTCGAAATACGACGCCAAGTCAACGTCTATGACCATAGTCTTGGTCTGGACAACCGCCGTTGCCACCCTGTGCACCGCCTGATGGGCCGTGCGCTTGGGCCGGTAACCGTAGGACCCTTCCTGAAAGTCAGCCTCGAAGACAGGCTCCAGTATCAGCTTCAACGCTCCCTGCACCACTCGGTCCCGGATGGTCGGGATCCCGAGGGTGCGGACCTTGCCGCCGTCCTTCGGTATCTCAACCTGTCGGTTCCTTGATGGCAGATAGGTCCGGGTGTTGATCGGCGTGGGTGTTCAACGCCGATCGGCGTAACAGGGGCAAAAGTCCGGGCGACTTTGCATTTTAGGGATTCACAAGGCTTCCGAATTCTGATTCGATCCGGGCATGGCCGGATGTTTACCAGATATTGAGGCTCTGGCGCCTGATGACCTCAAGGGGTTGGTGTTACAGCTGCTTGAGGATGTTGTCGCGCTGAAGGCCGAGAACGCCGCGTTACGCGAAGAGATTGCGCGGCTGAAAGGGCTCAAGGGGCCGCCGAAGCTCAAACCGAGCGGCATGGAGAAGGCCACCGAGCCGGCGCGCGCGGAACGCAAGGCGGGCCGCCGGGGTGGCAAGATCGACCGGCTTGTGATCGACGAGGAGCGGGTGCTCAAGGCGGCCGTTCCCCCCGGCTCGCGGATCGGCGTGGAATATTGACCCCCTTGGTGGGGTAATCGGCGTCCAAAATTGACCCCCCTGGTTTTGTGCTCTTGAACACACCTTGTTGTTTGGACAGACGAGGTGGGGGAGATGCTGGTTGTGGAGACGATTGCGCGGATCCGTCGGGATCATCTGGTGAAGGGCGTTCCGATCAAGAAGATCGCCCGGGATTTGAGGGTTTCGAAGAACACGGTGCGCAAGGTGGTACGGGGCGATGAGACCTCGTACAGCTACGAGCGCAAGATCCAGCCGCTGCCGAAGCTTGGGCCGTGGGTGGAGGAGTTGGAGCGCCGGCTTGAGGCCAACGAGAAGAAGCCGCGCCGGGACCGCTTTTCTCTGCTGCGGATTCATGAAGACCTTGCGGCTCTGGGCTATGGCGGCGGCTACGACGCGGTGCGCCGCTACGCCAGGACCTGGCGTCGGCGGTGGCGGCTGTTGTCGCCGTCGCAGGGTTTTGTGCCGCTGAGCTTCGATCCCGGCGAGGCCTACCAGTTCGACTGGAGCCACGAATACGCGCGCCTGTCGGGTGTGACGACCAAGGTGAAGGCAGCGCACATGCGGCTCTGCTACAGCCGCATGCAGCTGGTTCAGATCTTCCCGCGCGAGAGCCAGGAGATGGTGTTCGAGGCGCATGAGCGCGCCTTCCACTTCTTCGGCGGGGTCTGCCGGCGGGGCATCTACGACAACATGAAGACGGCGGTGAGCATGGTCTTCGTGGGCAAGGAGCGCGCCTACAACCGGCGCTTTCTGGAGCTGTGCTCCCACCATCTGGTGGAGCCGGTGGCGTGCACTCCGGGTGCGGGCTGGGAGAAGGGCCAGGTCGAGAGGCAGGTGGGTGACGTCCGCGGCCGCCTGTTCGTGCCCATCCCGCGGGGCGGCTCCTACGCCGAGATCAACGCGTGGCTGATGGATCGGTGTATCGAGGACGCCAAGAAGCGGCCGCATCCGACGATCGAGGGCAAGACGGTGTGGCAGGTGTTCGAGGAGGAGCGGCCCTTCCTGATGGCCTATCGCGGCCCCTTCGACGGCTTCCACGCCACCGAGGTATCGGTCTCCAAGACCTGTCTGGTGCGCTTCGACAACAATCACTACAGCGTGGCGGCCCGCGCCGTCGGGCGGACGGTCGACGTGCGGGCCTATGCCGATCGTATTGTCATCCGCCAGGATGGCGAGACTGTTGCCGAACACCCCCGGAGCTTTGGACGCGGTGAGATCGCCTGCAATCCATGGCACTACGTGCCGATCCTGACACGGAAGCCCGGTGCGCTGAGGAATGGCGCGCCTTTCAAGGGTTGGCAACTGCCCGGCGCGCTGGGCCGCATACGGGCGCGGCTGACGGGTTGCAACGACGGTGACAGGCAGTTCGTGAGGATCCTCGCGGCGGTGCTGGAGGACGGGCTGGAGGCGGTCGAGGCGGCCTGCGCCGAAGCGCTCGCCTGCGGCGCCTGCAGCGCTGATGTTGTGCTCAACATCCTCGCCCGGCAGTGCCAGCAGCCGCCGCCGCCGGCCATCCCAACGCCCGAGGGCCTGCAGCTTCGCCACCAGCCGGTGGCCGACTGCCGCCGCTACGACCGCCTGAGGGAGGCCGGTCATGGAGCGTCATGATGTGCTGGCGATGATGACGGCGCTGAAGCTTGCAGGCATGCGCGCCGCCTACGACGACATCCTCGCCGACGGGCTCAAGCGCCGTCATCCGGTGCAGCAGATCATCGGTACGCTGCTGCAGACCGAGGTCGCCGACAAGCAGGCGCGCTCCATCAAGTACCAGATGACGTCCGCCAAGCTGCCGACGGCCAAGGAGCTGGCCGACTTCGACTTCGCCGCTTCCCCGGGCAATGAGCCCCTGATCCAGGAACTCGCCGGCGGCGACTTCCTGGAGAGCAAGCGCAACATCGTGCTGGTCGGCGGCACCGGCACCGGCAAGACCCATCTCGCCGTCGCCATCGCCCGCGCCTGTATCAGAAAGGGCGCCCGTGGCCGCTGCTACAACGTCGTCGACCTGGTCAACCACCTCGAGGCCGAACTCCGCTCCGGACGCCAAGGCCGTACCGCGGACCAACTCGTCCGACGCGACTTCGTCATCCTCGACGAACTCGGCTATCTGCCCTTCGCCCAGGCCGGCGGCCAGCTGCTGTTCCACCTGATGAGCCGGCTCTACGAGCGCACCTCGATCATCGTCACCACCAACCTCGCTTTCGGCGAATGGCCCTCCGTCTTCGGCGACCCCAAGATGACCACCGCGCTGCTCGACCGCCTGACCCACCATTGCGAGATCATCGAAACGAGAGCTGGCGCTTCAAGAACCGCTGCTGACCCGGCAGGCCGTGCCTGCGGCCCGCTTGCCCCGGTGGGTCAACAGGCTTGACGTATACGTCAAGCCCACGCGGCTTCGCTCCGCGCACCGCAAGGCGCTACACGAAGCCGCTCGGGTCCCCCCTATTGACTACCGGGACAACCTCCGCCGTGCCACTCAGGGGGTCAATATTGCACGCCGATAGGGGGTCACGGCCGGATCGAGGCGCAGGCTGATCTTCTGATGCGCGCCATTGAGGAGACACCTGACATCACGTTGATGGAACTGCGCGAGAAGCTAATCGCCGAGCGGGGCGAGAGCTTTGCAATCAGCACACTCCACGCTTTCTACCGCCGCCACGAGGTGACGTTTAAAAAAAGACTGCCCACGCCAGCGAACAAGAGCGCGAGGATGTGAGAATCCGGCGCGGGGCTTGGTTCACCCTTCAGCCAGATCTCGATCCGACAAGGCTGGTGTTCCTCGACGAGACTGGCGCAACCACAAAGATGTCCCGCCTGCGTGGGCGCGCCCCGCGCGGCGACCGCTGCCGTGCCGCGCTGCCGCATGGCCATTGGAAAACCACGACGCTGGTCGCGGGCCTGCGCCTCGACGGCCTGACCGCCCCCATGATCATCGACGGCGCCATGAACGGAGAGGTTTTCACCGCCTATGCCGAGACCCTCCTCGCGCCGACGCTGAACCCCGGCGACATCGTGATCATGGACAATCTCCCCGCCCACAAGGCCGCGGACGCCCGGGCGGCAATCGAACGGACCGGAGCGACACTGATGTTCCTCCCGCCCTACTCGCCGGACTTCAATCCGATCGAGCAGGTCTTCGCAAAGCTCAAGGCGATCTTGCGAAAAGCCGCCGCAAGAACCATCGACACACTCAAGGCCGCCATCGCGACAGCGCTCGATGCCTTCACCCCCAGTGAATGCAACAACTATTTTACAAACTCGGGTTACAAGCCGGATTGATCCGAAAATGCTCTAGTTGTCGCCGTGGTTTCGGGCACGAATATCAGTCCGTTGCGATGAGAGAAGTTCGTTGTGCCCCATGTCTGCTTTGGGTCATAAGCAGACGTCTTTCAAACTCGCGCTGATGGTCTGCTTGTAGCCAAATGCGGACATTCTTCAAGCCCACATTAAACGCGCTCGGCGCTAAGCAGTTAACAATACCACCGATCCCTTGTAGGTTTTGCGGCGGCTTCATCCGGCGTGAACACTTCGTTTAGAACAGGAATCTGTTTCGGATGGATCGAGCCCTTACCGCTGTAGCCCAATTCACGGGCCAACACCGCCTCGCGTTTCATCCCCTCAGGGTCTTCAGGATCGGAGAAAGGGGTATCAATGACATCAAGTTCAGCCGAGGCCGCGGCTTGAACCAAGCGCGAACGGGCATAGAGCAGCGGTTGCCATGCATTCTGGCAGCGCAACTCGGCCGACATATCGTGGCCGCCAAAGAACAGCGCATCGATCCTGGGGCTGCATCGGCCAATTTCAGTTGCCGCTTCCAATCCTTCATTTGTTTCGATGATTACGTGCAGACGGCACCTATGTCCGCGCTCGGTCAAAAGTTTGTCGAGCCAGACAACCTCTTCGGGTGATCCCACTTTCGGCAGCATGAGCGCGGGCGGTGGCGTATCCGTGGCGAGGACGGCCCGCACGTCGGCCAAGCCGAAAGCTTCGCGCAGACAATTGATACGGACGTATCGCTCGATCCCGTCATCGGCTTGTGGCGTTTCAAACAGCGCCATCGTATTCTTTCGCGCCGTAACTTTGTCCTTGGGTGCAATGCGACCTTCAAGATCTACACCGACCATATCCGCGCCGCTTGCCAACGCCTTTGGAAGCATCTCTGGCATCAACCCGGGAAAGGAGATAAAGCTCCGGCGGGACACTACTGGTCGTTCTTCAGAGTTTGTCATCCTTTTCTGCCTTAGATCAGGAGTCCATTTCGGTGATCAGGCTGCTATCCAGCAGAAGTCAATGCAAGTAGATCATTTGTAGATGAGCCATAGCAAAACTCGATCTTACGAGACACTCTCAATGGCAATACGGCGTCGCGGCTGCTGATTTTAGCCGATGCAATTTCCATGGTAGACCAATGAACCGTTTCAAACCAATCGCAGGGGAGCTTGGACATGACCGGCAACTACGATCCAATTGATGTTGAGAAGGCATTGCTAGACCCTGCGGCAGTGTTCCGCACTCCCGAGGAGATTCCCTCCGCGTAATGACCTTACCGTTCAACAGAAGATCGAAATCCTGCGCCGCTGGGAATATGACGCACATTCGATGGAAGCTGCGGAAGAGGAGAATATGGGCGGCGGAGGGGACTCAGATATTCTAAGTCGCATCCTGAACGCCATGCACGCGCACGACGGTGCACCGGACCTCGATCATTCGCCACCCACAAAGCAGGGCGGCGTCTGATTCGGTTACACGCTGCGTCCCATTAGCGGACATACACGTCGAACCTGATTACGATCTGCCAGGCGGTGAGGAACGCACTCATGCCTCGTTGTCAGGAATGACGGCATGCACGTCGATTTCGACGACAAACTCGACGCGCCCGAGTGCTGTGACGGCGACCCGCGTCGAACGATAATGGATGCCTTTCATCCATTCGGCGATCACTCCATAGACGGCATATCGGTGGCGCCAGTCCGTCAAATAGATCGTTATCTTGACGATGTGTTCCAGCCTCGATCCCGACGCACCCACTGTGGATATTCGTTACGATGCCGGGCCGATCCAGGCCTGTCGGGTCATTGAGCGCCTCCTGAAGCGGGAGGCGGGAAAGCGCTCGCCCAAGCGGCCAGTGAAACGTACGGCCAAACGCCGCCGAGGCAAGAGGTCCGCCAAACGCCCGACCAGGACCGCTTAATTCCATAACCATAGAAGGGATTTCCATGAAATCAGCGGGCAGACCATCCATGGAAATAGTTGCTCTGATCCGACTTTCAGTCGAGCGCGGCAGAGACGATTAACTCCAATTTCCAGTTGGGCCGTGCCAGCTTTGCCTCGCAGGTCGCGCGCGCAGGCGGATTGTCGGGATCAATCCAACTGGTCCAAACTTCGTTCATCGCCGCGAAATCAGCCATGTCGGTAATCCATATTTGCGTCGTGAGCAGTTTCGATTTGTCAGTGCCCGCCACGGCGAGCCATCTGTCGATGACCGCAAGAGCACCTTTGGTCTGCGCTGTAATGTCGCCGCTCGTATCATCTGCAATTACGCCGGCGAGATGCACGACGTTATTGTGGATTACGATCTCACTAAATAAATGCCCTAATTGATGCCGAACGATGGTCATCTATGCTCTCCCTTCAAATATCGCGAGTTTGACTTTCACTTGTGATCTGCGGTGGGATTTGAGTGTGGCCCATCTCAATCCATGTATTGCAATTGGATCTGGGCATGAGAGTCTACGGATCTCGTGAGCTGTTTGAATTCGCTTATACGGGCGCCAAATGCACAGCCATCACATCAACCAGTTCGCGCAGTTCCTCCTCGAATCCGACCGTGAAGCGGAGGCAATCGTTGCGTCTGTACGATGTCAGGTGTGTGGTTACGATACCCTTTGCCAGCAGACACTTGTACATTGATTCGGCGGCATCAGCGTCCTTGAAGCGCGCCATCACAAAGTTGCCAACCGAAGGGGGTACTTCGAGGCCCATCGCCGTGAGTTTACTCGACAGCCAGGGCAGCCATTTATCGTTATGCTCGCGTACGATACGGTCGAAATCAGGGTCTGAAAGCGCCGCAACTGCGCATTCCGGCGCGGGCGAACCGACATTGAAAGGCGCCCGCAAGATATTGAGAGCCCGCGCGATTTCGGGGCTACTGTAAGCCCAGCCGAGCCGAAGGGCCGCCAGTGAGTAAAATTTCGAGAATGTGCGGATCATCGCGACGTTGGAGAACTCGTCCACCAACTCGATTCCCGACTTGTAGTCGCTTTTCGTAATGTATTCGGCATAGACGGAGTCGAGGAAAAAGAGCACATGTTCTGGAACGCCCGCATGCAGCCGCCGAATCTCGCTATCCGGCAGGTATGTGCCCGTCGGATTGTTGGGGTTGGCGATGAACACGAGCTTCGTCTTGTCCGTGATCCCCGCCAACATGGCGTCGACGTCCACTTCCCATCCTGCGCTTGATACTTCAACCGGCGTAGCGCCGCAGAGACGCGCTGCCCGAACCACCATGAGGAACTCGTACCGGCTGTAGAGAACTTCGTCGCCGGGGCCACAATAGGCGGCGATGATCATGTTGATGAGCGCTTCCGAACCGCACGTGACGACGGCGCGTTCGGGATCACATCCGAACCGCTTGCCGATAGCCTCACGTAGCTCGCGATAGGATGGATTGGGGTAACGGTTGAGACTAAGCCCGCGGTTCTCGTACGCCTCCAGCGCCAGCGGGCTGGCGCCCAACGGGCTCTCGTTCCATCCGAGCAGAAGCCGCTTTTCGAACTCCTGGGACCCAGGTCTTGGTGCACCGACGGGCGCAAGTTGGTCGATATCGTGAAGAGGGATAAGTGCGCTCATCTTAATTCTCCTGTTGTTTCGGCTTATGCGCGTCCTGTCTTTCCGTCAAATCCGATCTTCGTGCTACTGCCAAAAGCCATAGCAGGCATCTTACTCCCACAGTTCATTGGTCCGAATTGGGGCGGAAAGCGGACATTCGGAGGATGGACCCAGTGTCGCGAGATCAAGAAGCAAACGACGCTGGCCACAGAACATTGCAACCAGTCAGATGCGGCAGGGAGGTTGCGCGCGAACAACAGCAAGTTAAGGCTGTTGCGAGCCCCCGCAGCTCACTGCACCAACTGTGCTCACGCGGGCGGGAGTGTTTCGATAAGCTTGCGAAACTCGGACTCTGAGAATGCCGTAAGCATCGTGAAGCGAATGTTTCCAAGGGAACTGCGGGCGAGGGCAAACTGTGCTGCGGCCTTGTCGTCGGGAAAGTCTGCGACGAAGACGCCGTCATACGCACCAATTGTCAGATACCAATGCCGGAACCGACCGCCGAACTGCCTGGCGGCCTTTTTCCCTGCGCTCATGCGCCGCGTCGATTGCCTGATGTTGCGCATGCCCTGATCGGTCAGCTTCGACAGGAATACGTAAGTTGGCACTGCCTCGCTCCACTCTGCCGTCAATGCGGCGTTGTTTCAGTTCTACCGATACCAATTAGGGATTGGCGTCGTGACCGAGCCAATTGCTTAAACGACCGGCGTGTTTGAACGCAGCCAAGGCGAGAATGGCGTACGAAGATGATCTCGGTCAATCCGATCGCGTACCGGAGGGGCGTAGCAAGAATGCAGGCACGTGATCGCCAAGGCCAACCGGCGTATCTTCGGATTGCTCTGAGGGTTTTGCCTTACTGTTGTGGCCGCTCTGCGTTGGTTCTTTCGCTGTCGCTGAATTTTCCAACCGTCTACCACTTCGGCGCCGGCGCGCCGTGCGCCGCGTCGTGCCTTCCTCGTCTCGATTCCCGTTTGTTGGTGCTTCTTCCTCAATGCGCGCCTCGACCGCGGAGCCACCGAGATCGATCCTTGGAATTCTTGATCCGATCAGTTTTTCTATGGCCGCCAGGTGCCGACTGTCCTCCGGTACGGCGATCGTCAGCGCGTGACCCTCGCGCCCGGCGCGGCCGGTGCGGCCGATACGATGCACATAGTCCTCCGCGTGCGTCGGCACGTCGAAATTAAAAACGTGACTCATGCCTTGGATGTCCAGTCCACGTGCGGCGACGTCGGAACACACCAATAGGGTAATCTTTCCTGCCTTGAAGCTCTCAAGCGTGTCGGTTCGTTGAAACTGATCCATATCACCGTGCAGCTCTCCAGCGTCGAACCCGTGGCGCTTTAGGGAGCGATAGAGGATGCCGACGTCGCGTTTGCGGTTGCAAAAGATAAGCGCGTTGGTGACGTTTTGCCCTTTTAGTAGGTCACGCAACGCTGCGCGCTTAGCCTTGGGATCGACGGTCACGCATCCTTGCACGACGGTCGTCGCGGCGGTTGCCGGAGGATCCACCGCAACTTCTTTGGGATTGCTCAAGAATTTGTTGGCCAGGCGGCGAATTTCCGGCGGCATGGTCGCGGAATAGAATAACGTCTGACGGTTTGATGGGAGGAGTGAGACGATACGTTCGACATCGGGCATGAATCCCATGTCCAACATCCGGTCAGCCTCATCGATCACTAGGATCCGAACATCGGACAGCAGAACCTTGCCGCGCTCGACATGGTCAAGCAGGCGCCCCGGTGTTGCGATCAACACGTCGACGCCACGGTCGACCGCTTTTTCCTGGTCGGCGAAAGAGGTGCCACCGATGAGCAAAGCTTTGGAAAGCTTATTGTATTTGCCGTACGTCTCGAAATTTGCCGCGACCTGAGCGGCGAGTTCCCGCGTTGGCTCCACGATAAGCGAACGCGGCATTCGCGCCCGTGCGCGGCCGTGCGAGAGGATATCGATCATCGGCAGTGTGAACGATGCGGTTTTGCCTGTTCCGGTTTGCGCGCAACCCAAGAGGTCGCGGTTCATGTACACGTAGGGAATGCCGCGTACTTGGATCGGAGTCGGAGACTCGTACCCGGCGTCCGCCACGGCGCGCAGCACAGGCTCGCTGAGCCCAAGGTCGGCGAAATTCATATGTTAATAATGGAAGAGGTTACTATTGTCGGAGAGCATCCCAGCCCAGTCGGGTCGCCGCGGATCATATGGCGCTCAGCGTCCCTGTCAATCGATTTGGCGTGCAATATCATCTTCGATCGTGTGGGTAATAACCTGTTCGACATGCGTCGAACTTGCAACGCGATGAAACCGTGCGCCATCCAATGATTCTAAACCTCAGCGACTCTTGCAAGCTGGCCAACAGCCGTCGGCGCTAGCGCTGATCTTCCTGGCCGTGACGACGGAATGACGGCTGTACTTGAAGCGTTGCATCGGCGGTCTGCGATACAAGTGTTTGAAACGATGGACCTTGAATGCCGGTAACCTCGTTGGCCGAGGCAATCGCCCAGCCGAGCGCTTCACTCCCACGGCATACTGCGGCGAGCAGCCTTAGTTGTCCGTCGTTGGCTGCAATTGGTATATCGCTGCTTTGCGCTGTGCATAGCAGCCCGTTGGTTAAGTCGGCGCCGTCTGATTCTCTGGTTCCCTGATTTGCAGGGGGGGTTGCCGATGGCGATGGGACGGCAGAAGGATGGTCAGGGGGACCTGATGGTGAGCTGGTCGGAGATGCCGCGCTCTCCGGGTCATGTGTTTTATGACCGCTTGCAGTCGGTGCTGATCGAGGGCGGCTTCGACGCCTTTGCCGAGGCGAGCTGCCGGCCTTATTACGCGGCCCGGATGGGCGCGCCCTCGGTGCCGCCCGGGCGCTATTTCCGGATGCACCTGGTGGGCTACTTCGAGGGCATCGACAGCGAGCGCGGTCTGGAGTGGCGCTGCTCGGACTCGCTTTCGCTGCGGGCGTTCCTGCGACTGGGGAGCCGTGATCGGGTACCGGACCATTCCTGGCTGTCACGGAGCCGCACGCGCCTGCCCCATGAAGTCCACGCGGCGGTCTTCGACTGGGTTCTGGTGCTGATCGCCGAGGCGGGGCTGATCAAGGGCGAGCGCATCGGCGTCGATGCCTCGACCATGGAGGCCAACGCGGCGCTGCGGAACATCGTGCGGCGCGCCAACGGCGAAGGCTACCGGGAGATGCTGGGCGCCTGGCCCGGGAAAGCGGCGTCGAGACACCCACGGCCGAGGATCTGGCGCGTCCAGGGGAGCGCCTGGCCCGGGAAAGCGGCGTCGAGACACCCACGGCCGAAGCGCAAGCGGGCAAGAAGCTTTCCAACACGGATTGGGTTTCGAAGAGCGACCCCGAGGCCAAGATCGCCAAGATGAAGGACGGCACGACGCATCTGGCCTACAAGCCCGAGCACGCGGTGGATCTGGACACCGGCGCGGTGGTGGCGGCCGAGCTGCACCCGGCCGATGAGGGCGACACCACGACGCTTTCCAAGACCCTGGCGAAGGCCGAGGCAAACCTCGGAGGCGGTGGATGCGGCACCGACGGCGGAGGACCCGGCCGAATGCGTCGCCGACAAAGGTTATCACTCACGGGCGGTCTTGAGGGCTCTGAACGACAGTCCCTGGAAGACCCGGATCGCGGCGCCCAAGCAGACCGGCTTTTCGCGCTGGCACGGTGATGAGGCGGCGCGGCGCGCGGTCACCAACAACCGTGCGCGGCTCAAGTCCGGGGTCGCCCGCGAGGCCTTCAAGCTGCGCGCCGAGATCGTCGAGCGCTGCTTTGCCCACAACCTCGATCGTGGCGGCATGCGACGAACCTGGCTGCGCGGGCGAGAGAATGTGCACAAGCGATACCTGCTCCACGTCGCCGGCCACAATCTATCGTTACTGATGCGCCAGCTCATCGGCGCCGGCACCCCGCGGGAGGCCGTGGCGGGCGGATATGGCGGTATTTTCGTTCTGCTCACGCCCACCGGGGCCATGCTGGTGGCACGGGGGGTCTCGCAAAGCGGCCAGACGGCTTTCGCCGCCGCATTCCTCATCTGGGAGTGAGAGCCGGAAAAAGCCACTTAATCAATGGGCTGCTAAGCGCGCTGGCTTGCTGGGTTCGATACAGCGCGAGTGCGCAGTCCTTGCCGCTGGACCACGAAACGATGGCCGTGGTGGGTTCGGTCAAAACGGTCGGCGGGCCTGCAGCGCCGCGCTCAGCGTGCCGTCGTCGAGATAGTCGAGCTCGCCGCCGACCGGAACGCCGTGGGCGATACGCGATACCGCGACGTCGCATCCGCTGAGGCAATCGGTGATGTAGTGGGCGGTGGTCTGCCCATCGACGGTGGCGCTGGTCGCCAGGATGACCTCGCGGATCTGCGATGCGCGGGCTCGGGTAATCAGCTCGGCGACGCTTAGATCTTCGGGCCCGACGCCGTCCAGCGCCGACAGGGTGCCGCCGAGGACATGGTAGAGCCCGCGATACGCACCGCTTCGCTCCAGGGCCCACAAGTCCGAGATGTCTTCGATCACGCAAAGCGATGCGCGGTCCCGGCGGGGGTCCGCACAGATCGCGCACGGATCGACGGTATCGAGGTTGCCGCACGCGGCGCAGGCGATCACCCGCTCCGCCGCGGCCGATAGTGCCAGGGCGAGCGGCTCTATCAGCGCTTCTTTCCGCTTGATGAGGTGAAGGGCGGCGCGCCGCGCCGAGCGAGGACCGAAACCTGGCAGCTTGGCCAAGAGCTCGATCAGGCGATCAATCTCCGGTCCAACCATGATGATCAACTAAAACGGAAGCTCGAATCCTTCGGGCAACGGCAGGCCGCCGGTCAGCTTGCTCATTTCTTCGGAGAGGCGGGATTCGAGCTTGCCCTTGGCATCGTTGTGGGCGGCGACAATTAGGTCCTCGAGCACCGCGACCGCGTCGTTGTCGATCAGCGAAGGGTCGATCCGGAGGTGCCGCATCTCGCCCTTTCCGGTCAGGGTCACGGTAACCATTCCGCCACCCGAAGCGCCCGTGATTTCGATGCCTTCAAGCTCATCCCGGAGCTTCGCCATCTTGGACTGCATCTCCTGCGCCTGCTTCATCATCTGGCCGAGGTTTCTCATCGGTTCTCTCATCCTCCAGATTGGCACCGTCAAGATCGCCCGCCGGCGCAAGATCCCGAATTCCGTCAATCTCCGCGCCAGGGAACTCTTCCAGGACGCGCGCAACCAACGGATGCCGGGCGACTGCAGCGCGCCGATCGTTGTCCGCCGCCGCATCCTGCGCGCCGAGGCTCGGCGCACCGCGTTCCCCCGACGTGGCAACCAGCCACCGCTCGCCGGTCCAGCGCTGAAGCAACGCGCCGAGTCGGCGGGGCAGGTCGGTAGGCGCCGAATCGCCGAGCCGAAGCGCGATGCGCCCGGGTTCGAAGCTAACGAGACAGACGTCGCTCATCAAGCTCGCGTACAGGCGCATCTCCTTTTTTGCCTTGACCAGATTGGCGACAGCTCTGAAGTCGGCAGGCGAAGGCGACGGCGGCTCGGATGTGACGCCCAGACTGTCATCGGGCGAGCTTGCTGACGGTGGTGGTGGGGAATCCGAGCCGGCCGACGCGGTGGGTGCGGCACTCGCACGATCGCCCTCACCGTTCTGGCTGCGCGGGGCCACCGGACCCCCGGGGTCCGATTCCGTGTCCGCGATACGGCCCACCAGGTTGGCCGGGCTTGGCAGGCCGGCGGCATAGGCCACGCGCACTAACACCATTTCGGTCGCAGCGAGAGGCTCCGGCGCGTCGCGCGTCTCCGCTAGGCCCTTGAGGAGTATCTGCCAGCACCGGGTCAACGCGGGCATCGATAACCGAGTTGCCATCTCGCGCCCGCGAACGCGCTCCTCCTCGGCCACCCCCTGTTCACCGTCGGGGACAACCTTGAGTCTGGTCAGCCAGTGGGCCAACGACAGGAGGCTCTGTAGGACCACGACCGGATCGGCGCCGGCATCGTACTGTTCCCGCAGCATGGCGAGCGCCGTCGCCACGTCGCCGCCCAAGAGTCGCTCGAGCAGATCAAGGATGCGGGCATTGTCGGCAAGGCCCAGCATCTCGCGGACGGCTCCCGCGGAGACCCCTCCGCCGCCGTGCGCCGCCGCCTGGTCCAACAGGGAAAGCGCATCGCGGACCGAGCCTTCCGCCGCCCGTGTGATCAGCGCTAGCGCATCGCGCTCGACGCTGATCCGTTCCCGCTCGGCGACCGCGCTCAAGTGGTCCGTCAAGGCCGCAGCGCCGATGCGGCGCAGATCGAAGCGTTGACAGCGCGACAGCACCGTCACTGGCACCTTGCGAATCTCGGTCGTCGCAAACACGAATGTCACGTGCGGGGGTGGCTCTTCCAGCGTCTTCAACAGAGCGTTGAACGCCTGCTGCGAAAGCATGTGGACTTCATCGATAATGTACACCTTGTGCCGGGCGGAGGCTGGCGCGTAACGCACCGAGTCGATGATTTCGCGCATCTTGTCGACGCCGGTGTGGCTCGCGGCATCGACCTCGAGGACATCGACGTGCCGGTCCTCGGCGATGGCGCGGCAGTGATCGCACTCGCCGCAGGGGCGCGCCGTCACGCCGCCGCCGCCGTCGCGTCCGACGCAGTTGAGGGCGCGGGCGATGATACGCGCGGTCGTTGTCTTGCCGACGCCGCGGACCCCCGCCAGCATGAACGCGTGCGCCACTCGGTCCGCCTCGATCGCGTTGGTCAGGGTCCGCACCAAGGCGTCCTGGCCAATGAGGTCGTCGAAATTGGTGGGGCGATACTTGCGGGCAAGAACCGCATAGGCGGCAGGTGTGACGGCGTCCGTCATGTACTCCAAGCCGTGTTCATCGGCGGCGCTCCGGCCGCCGATGGCGAGCGGGAGACTGGCACGACAACCCGAGCCGCACTCGTTACGGCTGCTTCCTTCCGGATCTGACCGGGTTGGCGAGGGGCTCGTCTGCCACCAGCCTCCCGCGCCAGTATATCAGCTTATTGCTTCTCCGGTCCAAGCGACCGCGCATGGTCGCGGGAGGGCCGGCGTGCCTAGCCGACGAGATCGAAAATCGGGCTAAAACTGGCTGACGAACTCACCGCCTCGAGCCGATCGAGGGCGGCCTGGAAGTTTGCGATCTGAGATCGGGTCCGCGCGGAGACCGTTCCGGTCGGGATTGGTTTCTTGTTCTCCGGCTCACCGGTGAGGAATCGGTACGCCTTTTCAATCGCGAGGAGAGCGCCATCGACGATGGCTTCGGCCTCGGCAGATGTGGCCTGCGAGAGCACGCTGGTCCCGCTTACGAAGCCGAGCTCGAAAGCGGAGGCCGAGGCGGCGTCAAGCTCCCCGAGGTCGGCGGGTTCGCCGTATAGACGCGTCTCCCGGAGGCCAAGACCGGCGAGCGCATCGAACCCCGGGGAACCGGACTGAATCTCGATGACGGCGCCGTTGACCGCCTTGATCTCTAGATGCTGACCGTCAATGTCCTCGACGAACGAGGCCTTCCCCTTGTCGCCGAGAACGCTGTTGATGCGAAAGGCCAAGAATCCGAAGCTGTCGTCGTCCTCGATCGTGATCCTCCGGCTGGCGCTGCCGTCGATCGAAATCGAAAACGATTGAAGCGGGCGGACGCTGGTTTCGGCGGTCACGGTGTCCGCCGATTCGCCTGGGGCGGGCCCGGTCGGGAGCCCGAGCCGCGACAGGACCGAAGTACCGTTTGCGTCGAAGGCGATCGCCGTTCCCGTGTAGTTGAAGGCGCCGCCGAACTGATGGGTGTAGGCAAGGTTTCCGAGACTATCGAACTTGGTGATGTATGCGTCCACTGCGCCCGAACTGGTTTCGCCGGCGAAGGTCGAATCGGTATTGCCCGTTAGGTAGAAGCTGTTGTCGCTCGTGTCGACCGCAACCCCGAAGCCGCGCTCGGTCCCGGTCGTTCCCGCGTAGGTGACGAAGCTGGTCACCGCCGTCGTCGTCTGATCGTCGACGGCAAGGACGAACGCGTCGAGACCGCCGGAGTGCGCGTTCTTCACCGTGTTCGAGAGCGCGGCATTGGTCGAGTGGCCCGCGATCAGGAGATCGCCATTGGAATCGACAGCGATACCAGTCACGCCGCCGTCAGTGCCGAGGGAACCGAGATCAAACGTGTAGGCAAGGGAACTGTCGGCTGCGTTGTAGCGACGAAGGAACCCGTTACCGTCGTCGTTGCCGGCGACGAATACGTCACCCGCGGCGTTCACGGTGACGGCGGTCGCCACCTCGGAGCCGGAATCGCCGAACTGCCGGTTGGCGATGAGGGTTCCGCCGCTGTCGAGCTTGGTCATGAAGGCGTCGCTCGAGCCGCCGTAGGTCTGCGAGGCATCGATCGCGCCGTTGGTGAAGCCGGCGAGGATAATGTTGTCGCTTGAAATCGACGGCCAGGCTGATGGCGCCGTCGCTTGCGAAGGGCGCTACCTGGCGGGTAAAGGTTTCCTGCCCCTTGGAATCGAACTTGGTCATGAAACTATCGTATCCGCCACCGAAGGCGATGTCGGTCAAGGTGCCCGATACTTGGCCGGCGACGATGACGTTGTCGCCCGAATCCACGGCCACCGCGAAGCCGCTTGCGTCCTCAGCCGAGCCAAGCAGTCGAGTGTAGATTTCGTTCCCCGCTGCGTCGAACTTGGTCAGATAGACATCGTTGCCGCCGGTATTGACCTGACCGTCCAAGTCGCCCGCCGTGGTTTCAACGACGTAGACATTGCCGAGGCTATCGACGGCGACGCCGTTAGCGTCGTCGGCGGCGCCGACGGTGTTGATCACCTCGCGGAACGATTCGTTCGGGTCTGCGCTCGCGAGGTCATCGAGCTTGGCCAGGAAACCGCTGCCGGTGTCGCCGGCACCGCTCCTTCCGGCGACGTAGACGGCGCTCGATTCCGAGGTTGAATCGGTGCTGAAGGAGACCGTTTTGTCGGTGCCGACGTTCATGCGGAGCCCATAGCAGCCCGTTGATTAAGTGGCTTTTTCCGGCTCTCACTCCCAGATGAGGAATGCGGCGGCGAAAGCCGTCTGGCCGCTTTGCGGGAGCCCCCGTGGCACCAGCATGGCCCCGGTGGGCGTGAGCAGAACGAAAATACCGCCATATCCGCTCGCCACCCGCGGGGTGCCGGCGCCGATGAGCTGGCGCATCAGTAACGATAGATTGTGGCCGGCGACGTGGAGCAGGTATCGCTTGTGCACATTCTCTCGCCCGCGCAGCCAGGTTCGTCGCATGCCGCCACGATCGAGGTTGTGGGCAAAGCAGCGCTCGACGATCTCGGCGCGTAGCTTGAAGGCCTCGCGGGCGACCCCGGACTTGAGCCGCGCACGGTTGTTGGTGACCGCGCGCCGCGCCGCCTCATCACCGTGCCAGCGCGAAAAGCCGGTCTGCTTGGGCGCCGCGATCCGGGTCTTCCAGGGACTGTCGTTCAGAGCCCTCAAGACCGCCCGTGAGTGATAACCTTTGTCGGCGACGCATTCGGCCGGGTCCTCCGACGTCGGTGCCGCATCCACCGCCTCGAGGTTTGCCTCGGCCTTCGCCAGGGTCTTGGAAAGCGTCGTGGTGTCGCCCTCATCGGCCGGGTGCAGCTCGGCCGCCACCACCGCGCCGGTGTCCAGATCCACCGCGTGCTCGGGCTTGTAGGCCAGATGCGTCGTGCCGTCCTTCATCTTGGCGATCTTGGCCTCGGGGTCGCTCTTCGAAACCCAATCCGTGTTGGAAAGCTTCTTGCCCTTGCGCTTGTGCTCCAGACGCGCCAGGTCCTCGGCCGTGGGTGTCTCGACCCCGCTTTCCCGGGCCAGGCGCTCCAGCATCTCCCGGTAGCCTTCGCCGTTGTCGCGCCGCACGATGTTCCGCAGCGCCGCGTTGGCCTCCATGGTCGAGGCATCGACGCCGATGCGCTCGCCCTTGATCAGCCCCGCCTCGGCGATCAGCACCAGAACCCAGTCGAAGACCGCCGCGTGGACTTCATGGGGCAGGCGCGTGCGGCTCCGTGACAGCCAGGAATGGTCCGGTACCCGATCACGGCTCCCCAGTCGCAGGAACGCCCGCAGCGAAAGCGAGTCCGAGCAGCGCCACTCCAGACCGCGCTCGCTGTCGATGCCCTCGAAGTAGCCCACCAGGTGCATCCGGAAATAGCGCCCGGGCGGCACCGAGGGCGCGCCCATCCGGGCCGCGTAATAAGGCCGGCAGCTCGCCTCGGCAAAGGCGTCGAACCCTTCTGCCGTCCCATCGCCATCGGCAAATCCCCCTGCAAATCAGGCAACCAGAGAATCAGACGGCGCCGACTTAATCAACGGGCTGATAGGCCGTCTCGTTAATCCGCTCGACGAGGAACGTGGTGTCGACCAGCGCCGCGGTGAGCTGGGCGTTGATTTCACTCACGATGTTGTCGACCTTCGAGGCGGTGGCGCCGAAGAACACGGTCGAATTCGACTTGCGCGGCAACACGACGGTCGAGGCGAGCGTATCCGGCTTGAGCCCGAAGACCAGCGATACGTCGCTGAGCCGCGTGTCCTCGACGAAGTCCTTGGCTTGACCGACGTAGGATTGGTACTGCCGCTCGAGAATCGTCCGCGTGGAATCGGCAGCGGATGTCTTGGCGAAGGTGACGAGCTCCTTAAGGAGCGTCAACCCGCTGTAGAGAGCGAAAAGATTCTTGAAATTGTCGTCGACGTCGGTCCGCTCGAACAGGTCCGAATCGCGGTCGATCAGTGTACGGGTCGAAAAGATTCGCCGCAGCTCTTCACCCGGGAGGGCCGGCGCCCGCGGGGGAAGCTCCCACGGCGGAATGACCCCGATCTCGCGCTGTCGGAGCAGGTCGCCGAGCGGTCCCTGCTTCAATATCTCGGCTTGCAGCTTGATCCCGAGCGCCGAGCCGGAGGTGTAGTAGGAGGCAAGCGCGTTGTAGTCGAAGGTCGGGATCGCAAGGATGGTCTTGGGTAGTGGCACCGGGCTGGGCTCGACAAAAGCCTGTTCTGCGCACGCTTGTTGCATGCAATCCGCAAGCCAGGCGATGCGCGCACGCGGCTGATCCGGCGGACCGCCCGCGGTGAGCGTTGCCGCCGAACCGCCAGGCGAGACCAGGGCCTGAAGCCGGCACCAGCGGCGGCGGACCAGGCTTAAATCCTTGTTAACACTGGTCGCCGAAGATGGTTGCCGCAGTGCCGGTTTCGAAGCGGCGCGATGCAGAAATTGCCGGCCGCGGCAGAAGTTGCCGGAGAACCGGCAAGAGTTGCCCATCCCCGACGGATGGATTCGCTGCGGAGAGAGGAAGATTATGACGTCGTTGGCGCACTCGAATGTCGTCCCTTTGGGCCCGGATGTTTGCCGAGCGCGGGACAAGATCGCAACCGTCGACAACATCGCTTCCCTCGCCGCTTCGTTTCGATCCCATGGACGCAGCGTGGCGCTCGCCCACGGGGTGCCTCCCGCCACCGCCCTCGAGTCCCGTTACCAGCCATCGCGGCAGCCGGAGATACACGGCGGCATTGTCAACCGCGTCTTTTGCCGGCCGGCCTGCAATCAGTAGCGCTTCCGCGGCGGACCGCCATCGCGCCTCGACGGTCGCCTGCACGTCCTCCTCGAAGGGGCGGCCGCCGCCACTCGGGAACAGGATTCGGAACATCCCTATCATCGTCGCGTTGCCCAGCGCCTTGCCGCGCAGATAGGCGTAACGGCAGCCGGCGTCGTGCTCTTCGCGTGCGATCATCCCGCGCGCCAACAGGACGCCGAGCGGGTACTCGGCGAGCTCGGGCGGCGCGCCGCCCACCAACTCCAGACGCTTTCTTTGGGCTTCCGGGGTCCCAAGGTCGGGCCCGGAGGCGCGCTCTCCGCGGGGCCGGCCCCGCCGGCGATTCATCGACTTCATGCTTGTTCTCCTCGCTGTGCCTTGCCTGATTCGTAGCGCCTGCGGCTGAGGTGCCGCACCGGCGCCTGATTCATCCGTCGATCTCCTCTGGACGCCGGCGCGGGATGCGCCGCTGGGAGAAATCGGCACCGCTGCCCCGATCTTCGTCCGCCGCGCAGGGGCCGCAGATGCGGTTGCCCCTGTGTGCGCTGGCGAAGGACAGGCCACACTTGAGGCAGCGGCGCTCGGCGCGATCCCCGGCCCGGCACTGGGCGCTTCGGCGTCCGCCCCACAGAGAGGTGCGCAGGGCCAGGCCGGCGTTGCTCGCCCGTACGGCCACGGCGGCCCGGGTTCGACCCAGCCGCTCGGCAATCCCGGCGGCCGGCACCCGCTCCGCCCAAAGCTCGCGAAGCAGTCGATCATCGTCTTCCGTCCAGGGACAGCACGCGTGGTGAGGCTTCTCGGTGCCTGCGGGGGCCGGTCGTAGGCGACCGACGGGGCCCGTCCCCGACCAGCAGGATTCTCCCCCCTGGTTTCGGGACAGGCCCGTGGCGACTTCTGATCGCTTCATTATGCTACTATAAATCATAATAATGCTATTGTCAAGCAAGTGATCGCATGAGAGTGTTAGAGGCCGAACGCAGTCAATATAGGAGGGGCGCGGTGAGGGACAAGGGGTACGCCGACCACAGGCGAGAGGCGCTGCGCGCGTTCATGACGAAATTCGATCTTCGGCCACTGCCCTGGTCGCGCGCCGCCGGCATATCGCCTTCGGCCATCTACAATTTCCTTAACGGGCGCGCCGAATCGCTTTCTCAGCCAACGCTTGAAGCGCTGGCTCGGGCGGTCGGCCGGCCGGTCTCGGAGATTACCGGCGAGACCGGCATTCGCCTCGCCGCGCCGGTCCAGTCGGTTACCGTGCTCGGCACGGTCGAGGCTGGGCATTGGGTCGAGGCCTTCGAGTGGCCCCTCAAGGATCAGTACGAGATCATGGTGACGCCCAAGAAGGGACGGCGAAACTTGTTCGGCCTCATCGTGCATGGCCCCTCGATGAATCAGCGTTATCCCGACGGCACGATCCTCGTGTGCGCCCCACTCCTCGATCTACGCCGCGACCTCAAGTCGGGCGACCGCGTCATCGTCGAACGCCGCAACCGCGACGGACTTGTTGAGGCCACGGTCAAGGAGCTGATCATCGACGACGCGCGGCGCGCATGGCTTTGGCCGCGCTCCGATCACCCCGAGCACCAGCAGCCGGTCAACATCCCTTGGCCCCCAGATCCCGCCCAGCACGACGACGACCAGGGCATCGAGGAGATTACCGTCTTCGCCGTCGTCATCGGTGCCTACCATCCCGAGGAATGACGACTGTCCCTGGCGCCGCGCGCGACGAGTGAACGTACGAAGATGCCTATCGGCTTGACGTTATATCATTTACATGATATAACAGACACAAGTCAATCCTTCCACGGGACTGCGAACACTAATGGTATCGAGGCCAAGCGAAGCGCAACCGACCGGCGGCGCGGAGGGCAGGTGCTCAAGCGCGTCCGTGCCTCGACACGGTCGCGGTCGGCGGCTTGATCCATGATAAGCCCCTTCAGCGAATATCGTGTCTCCGGCTGGCGCATCCGCCGACTCGACTCACTAGCGCGACGCACACTGTCCGCCCTAGCCGCGGCGGACGCGGCGGAGGCGCGCTTGAACGCCATCCGCGACCGCCGCCGTCCGGCGGTGTTCGATCAAGGCCACTACGAAGACGAGGTCACCCGTGCCCGTGCCGCCGTCCGTGACGGTGCGCAGCGCCTGGCAGAATGGTCCGTCATCGGCGCCGCCGCGGCGGTCCCGGCTTCGCTATCGGCGAGCCCCTCGGCGGCCGGCGGCTGCACCGAGGGCCGCGATCCACGCGCCGGCGAATCGATCGCCTGACGGAACAGCATCAGGCCTCGCGTGGAATTTCCCTCACGCGGCGAAGTCGCGCAGGATCGCGCCGGGCCGTGCCTCGCTCTCGCAGAAACCGTGGTCATCGACGATACGTTGCCCGTTGACCCACACGCCGCGCACGCCGATACCGTCCACGGTGATGCGCGGCGCCCCGGCCGGCAGGTCGTGAACCACGTACTCGGGCCCCGCCGCCACGGTGTCGGGGTCGAACAGGAAGAGGTCGGCGTGTATGCCCGGCGCGATGCGGCCACGATCCTTAATGCCGTAGATGTCCGCCGGCACCGAGGTTAGCTTGCGCACCGCCTCCTCTACCGTGAAGGCGCCGCGCTCGCGCGTCCAATAGCCGAGCATGTGGAGCGCGAATCCGGCGTCGCACAGCATCGCAAGGTGGGCGCCACCGTCCGAGAGTGAAGGGTGTCCACCCGGATGCTGCAACAGGCGCTCGACCGCATCGTCCTCGTAGTTGAGCGTCGCGGCGCAGAAGCGGGTAGCGAAATCATCGGCCACGCCGAAATCGAGGAACCAATCCAGGGGATCGGCGCCCTCCGCGGCGGCGAGCTCACCGACGTTGCGGCCCTCAAGGTGTTTGTTCTCGGGCTTTTCCGCCTCCACGATCTCCATGTAATTCCACTGCTCGGTGAAGAGCTTAGGGAAATCGGCCGGTGCCACCAGCTCCTCGCGCACCGCTTGGCGGAAGGCGGGATCGCGGTACAGCGCTGCCAAGGCGGCCGGGTCTCGGTAGACCGCGAAGGCGGGTCGCCACGCCTTGAGCCCTTCGAACGGCAAGGGCGAGGTCAGCGTGAAGATGATCGTCTGCGAGCTGACCCCGACTTGCGCGTAGACCGGAAGACCGCGCGTCTGGGCGGCGCTGACCGCGTCCAACTCGTCGAAACAGCGATGTGGTTCGGCCGGATCGTGGAGGACGCCGGTCACCAGCGCCGGCCGCCCGGTCTCCGCGGCCAGGGACTCGGCGAAGGGCACGTCCTTGGCGCCCTGCGAGGCGATGAAGTTGCCCTTGCCGGCTTCGCCCAGGGTCGCCGCCAGCGCCCGCAATTCGCGCTCGTCAGCGCGCAGCGAGGGCATCGGCACCCCGTCGGCGCCATAGTGTCCAGGATACATCGAGGTCGATATGCCGATCGCTCCAGCGTCCAGCGCGCCGCGCAGGACTGCCTTCATCTCGGCGAGCTCGTCGTCCGTCGCGGCGCGCTCGGTCGCGTCCCCACGCATGACCCAGGTGCGTAGGGCCGAATGGCAGCAATAGGCGGCGACGTTGGGGACGGTCCCGCCGCGTTCCAGCATGTCCAGATATTCGCCGAAGGTTTCGAATTCCCAGCGCGCGCCGGCCCGCATCGCCGCGAGCGGCATCGCCTCGACCCGCTCGAGGTGGCGCAGCGTGTGATCACGATCCTCGGCACGGCAGGGCGCGATACCGAAGCCGCAGTTGCCGATGATCACGGTGCTGACGCCAAGCAGGGGCGAAGGCACGGCGCGGGGGTCCCACGTTAGCTGGACGTCGTAATGGGTGTGGGCATCGATGACGCCGGGCGCCAGCGCCAAGCCCTCGGCGTCGACCTCGTCGCGGCCTCGGCCCACGTCGGCGCCGACCCCGACGACCCGGCCGGCCTCGACCGCGACAGCGCCCGCGAACGCGGGCTCGCCGCTCCCGTTATAGATTCTCGCGTTCTGGATGACCAGGTCGTGCATGGTTCGACTCACATGATTCCCAGCGCGCCGCCACCTCGTGAAGTGTGCGCGCCGCAACAGGGTTGCGCAAGGCCGCCGCGCGCGACGATCAAGTCGGCCCGGTTGATCGCCAGCCGCTCGGGCCATAGGGTTCGGGCCGCGGGTCATTCATAGCCGAACAGGAAGGCCAATGAAGGTGAGGGTCGGAAGCTGCCCGGTTTCCTGGGGTGTGTGGTTCCCGAGCGACGACAAGCAAATCCCGTGGCCGCGCTTCCTCGACGAGTTGGTCGAGGCCGGGTACGAGGCCACCGAACTCGGCCCTTACGGCTACCTGCCCACCGACATTCCGATCCTCAAGCGCGAGCTCGAAAGCCGCCGCCTCACCGTGACCGGATCGATGGTCGAAGGCTACTTTCACCTCGCCGAGGAATGGCCCGCGATCGAGATGCGGCTGCGCGCCCTTGGCCCCGTCCTCGGTGAGCTTGGTGCCACTTACGTCAACCTGGTTCACGAAGTCTACACGGACCCCGTGACGGGCGAGCAGACCTTCGCCAAAGAGCTCGACGACGAGGGCTGGAAGCGCATGGTCGAGACGCTCGCTCGCGCCGCCGAGGTCGTGCGCGACGCATACGGGCTTACGCCGCTCGTGCACGCCGTCTCCAACTCGCATCTCGAGTACGAGCATCAGCTCGAGCGATTCATGGACGAAACCGACGCCGATCTCTTGCCACTCTGCTTCGACCTCGGTCACCACGTGTTTCGCGGCGGCGATCCCCTCACCTTCATTGCCAAGCACCACGAGCGAGTTCATACGCTGCATCTGACCAACGTCGATGGTGCGGTCCGCGATAGGGTCGAGGCGCAAGACATCCCCTTCGCCAAGGCCGTGCGGATGGGAGTCTTCTGCGAGCTAGCGAGGGGCGTCATCGACTTCAAGGCCGTCCGCGAGGTCTTGGAGCGCGTCGATTTCGAAGGCTGGGCGATGGCCGAGCAGGACATGTATCCGGCACCCTTCGACAAGCCCCTACCGATCGCGAAGCGTACACGCGAATACCTGCGCGAGATTGGCTTCGGCTGAACAGGAGAAGTCACGGCCCTAGAGCTGCGGGAGCTGGAGTCCGCGATTATTCCTCATGTTTCTAAGCGTCGCGAGAGCCGGCTACCGACCGCCGATGCCTCATGCGCCGGCCCTTTGCAACGCCGTTACGTTTGCAAGCGTGCTCCGGCGGCGGCCCAGCGTCCCCCTGCTGGGTTCCGCTTGCGCCCGATAGATGCCTTGCCTACACTTGCTCTGCATACACGTTGGATATAATCGCGCGGCAATGCGCTCGGCACTTGCCCGAGGGCGGGAGGGAGGAGAGATGCGCACAGGACACAAGCTAATAATTGCGCTCGGCGTCGCGGTTTCCGTTGTGATGCTTGGGCAATCGGCGAGCGCCGACCACAAGGTCATCCGAATAGGCATGGTGCTGCCGGAGCTCTCCAACGAGGCGATTCTCGACATCGATATCGGCGCCAAGGCCCGCGCTGCGGAAGTCGGCGGCGTCGATCTTCAGACAACCGGGACGTACTCCGGCGAAGAGCAGGCGAAGGCGATGGAGAACTACATCGCCGCCGGTGTGGACGTCCTCGCTTACGACTCGATCGATGGCGCCGCCACCGGTCCGGCCGTCGTGCAGGCGAACGAAGCCGGTATCCCGGTGCTCGCGATCTTCTCGCGCGGCGCCAAGGGAGAGGACGTGAGTTTCCTGTCGGCCGATTGGGAAGGAAACGGCGAAGTCGTCGGGACGTGGCTGGCGAAAACCTTGGGGCCGGGCGCGATCGTCGCGCACGTCGAGGGCAACCCGGCCGATGAGGCCGGCGCGTCGCTGACGAAGGGTTTCCTCAAGGGCATCAAGGCCGGTGGCATCGACGGAACGGTGGCCATGGCGCCGTCCAACTGGGACCGCGAGAAGGGAATGTCCATCGCCACGGACATGCTGACCGCCCACCCAGACATTCAGGGCATCTACGGGGCCAACGACGATGTCGCGATGGGGGTCTTGCAGGCCGTCAAGGTGGCCGGTCTGGCCGATCAAGTTACGGTCGTGGGTCACGCCGGGACTTGCGAGGCGCTCGGCAGCATCATCAAGGGCGAGCTAGCTTTTACCAACATGATCTTCGCCCGACCCATCGGGGCCGACATGATCGACGCGGCGATCATGATCGTGCATGGCGAATCCGTGCCGGACTTCATCGCCATGAGAGTCCTTGGGATGGACACTGCGTGGGCGAACGGAATCCTAGACGGAACCCGCGAGGATCCACCGCCCGCCCTTGCGGCGGAAGTCAAGGAGCGCTTGGAGCGCGCCAAGGGCGGGTGCAAGTAGCCCCGAGCGGCTTCGCCGAGTAGTTTCGAAGCAAGGTTCGTGATGGGCCGGGCAGGCGCGCCCGGACCATCCGGAGTCGTTCGGCCTAGGCTCATCGCTATCAGCGTAAGACCGAGGTACGTGCACGGGAGATCGGGATGAACGATCAGACGAACGTCGAAGTGATTCAACAGCTGCACGACGCTTTCGTGCGGCAAGACGTTCAGGCCATCGTCGACCTGCAGGCGGAAGACACAGAGTGGTCCGCCGCGGGGCCGGAAGACCGCATTCCCTGGGCGGCTCCACACCGCGGCCATGAGGGCGTGGTCGAATTCCTGAAGGTGCGGAGCGCTTCTCTCAAGGTCGATTCGTTTACGGCTCACGATTACCTTGCCGACGGGGATAAGGTGGTGGTCCTGGGACACCAAAAGGGCACGGCGATCGCCACCGGAAAGCCGTTCGAGATGGAATTCGCGCAAGTCTGGACGCTGAGCGAGGGAAAGATCATGAAGCTCCGCTCCTATTTCGATACGGCACACATCATTGACGCGCTCGGAGCCTGATCGAGTTCGGCCTTCTGCGAGTCAGCGATGACACGCACCACCGACGTCCAGAACGACGGCGCGAACGAACCGCGATTCGACCCCTTCGTGCTCGAGATCCTGAAGAGCGCCTTCGACACCATTGCTGACGACATGGCGCTGATCCTTCTGCGCACGTCCTATTCCGGCATCGTCCGCGAATCGATGGACTTCTCGACCGCCATCTGTGATGCCCACGGCCAGACCTTGGCCCAAGGCGTCACAACGCCGCTGCACCTCGGCAGCTTCTACGACGCCATGTGCAATCTGATCGAAGAGTACGAGGGCCGGGTCGATCCCGAGGATGTCTTCATCTTCAACGATCCCTACGTCGCCGCCGGCCAGCACCTGCCCGACATCTACATCGTCAAGCCGGTCTTCGAGGGCACGACGTTGGCCGGCTGGGCGACGACGGTCGCACACCACTCCGACGTGGGCGGTATCGTCGCCGGCTCCAACGCGCTTGGCGCGCCCGAGGTCTATGACGAAGGATTGCGGCTGCCGGTAATCAAGTTCATGGCGCGTGGCAAGCCGGTCAAGGTGGTGTGGGACATCATCGCCACCAACGTGCGCACCCCCGACAAGGTGCTCGGTGATCTCCAGGCCCAGGTGGCGGCGTGCACCATCGGCGAGCGCGAGCTCAAGGAGCTGTTCGCCCGCTACGGCCTCGACACAGTGACCGAGTACGCCCGCCACCTGCACGACTACGCCGAGCGGCTGGCGCGGGCCGAATTTCGCGACATCCCCGACGGCACCTACCGCTTCATCGACCACATCGACGGCCTTGGCGCCGACCCGCAAGAGATCGTTCTGACAGCGGCGGTGACCGTCGATGGCGATGGCGTATGTGTGGACTGGACCGGCAGCTCGGCCCAGGTCGAGGGCGGCATCAACTCGCCGCTGCCGTTCACCAGGGCCTGCGCGTACGTCGCGCTGCGCTCGATCATGCCGGCCGAGGTCCCCAACTGCTTCGGCTACACCCGGGCCATAGACACCATTGCGCCCCTAGCCTCGATCACGAATCCTGTCCTGCCAGGGCCGTGCGGGGCCCGCGGCATCACCGGCTACCGCATGGTCGACTGCCTGTTCGGAGCGCTCGCCCAGGCCGTCCCTGACCGTGTCCGCGCCGACGGCTCCGGCGGCTCGACCCTGCCCACCATCAGCGGCTGGCGCGACGGCACACCCTTCGTCTTCTGCGAGACTTTCATGGGCAATTCCGGCGGCTCGTCAACCTCGGACGGCCAGGACGGCGCTCCCCACATCGGCGCCAACCAATGCAACGTGCCGGTGGAGATGATCGAGTCCGGCTACCCCCTGCGCATCGACAGCTACGGCCTCGTGTCCGACACCGGCGGTCCGGGCAAGCACCGCGGCGGCCTGTCGCTGATGCGCGAGTACCGCGTCCTCACCGATACCGCCGAGCTCAACGTGCGCTCGGACAAACGTCGGCGTCCGCCGCACGGGCTATACGGCTGCAAGGAGGGCGCGCCGTCGTGGAACGTCATCAATCCCGGCAGCGAGGACCGGGTGCTGCCCGTGCTGCTGATGACGCCCGAACGGCTCAAGCGCGGCGATCTCTTCCGCACCATCTTGTCAGGCGCCGGCGGCTACGGCGATCCTCTGGAGCGCGATCCCGAGCACGTCCTGGACGACGTGATCGCCGAAAAAGTGAGCATAGAAAGTGCTGCCGCCGATTACGGCGTCGTCATCGAAGCCGGCGAGCCGCCAACCCTCGACGCCGCGGCCACGGCCGAATTGCGCCGCCAGATCCATGCCGATTGCGGCCGCGGCACGGCGGCCTGAGCCGCCGGCCCAGCCCCTCGACCCGGCCGCCGGTCACTGGAAAGCGAAAAGGCGCGCCGGAGTGTCGACCAGGATGGTTTGGATGTCCTCTTCCTTGAAGCCCTTTCGGTGCATGAGAGGCACGACGTTGTCAAGGATGTGCGCATAACCGGCCCCACCGTAGCGGACCAGCAAGTATTTCATGGCAATGTCATGGGAAATGACGATTTGATCCCCGTGACCCTCGGCGATCAACCATTCCAACCAGCGCAGTCGCCCGGCATCGTTGGGCATGTCCACCGGAAGCGTCCACGGGAAATACGAGTGTTCGATCCCGAATAGATCGTACTCAAGGATACATTCGGTCTCGGCCAGCTCCTTGAGCGTGGCCTTCTGGTCGATCGTACGGTCGATGTGGCACATGATGGTGCGGGAAAGGTCGGTCTCCACCTCACGCAGGACATCGATGATCTCGAAGGGCGAGCCCAAGTGCCGGCCGGGATGGATCATCAGCGGCGCCCCGGTCAGCCGTTGCGCCCG
Source organism: Alphaproteobacteria bacterium (assembly GCA_965219135.1). GTDB lineage: Bacteria > Pseudomonadota > Alphaproteobacteria > VGEJ01 > VGEJ01 > CAYUNL01. The sequence continues at coordinate 45,073 of CBDCMV010000003.1, forward strand.
CCCCGAGGCTCGCAGCACCTTCTGCTCGTTGGCGGTCAGCGGCGTTGAGCAGCCGACCTCACCAACCAGACCGGCTCGTACGCCGGTCTCCTCGATGCCCTCAAAGATGTCGTGGACAATCTCATCGACGATCTCGTCCTCGGTCTTGGTGTCCATACGGCACTCGGGCGGGTAGTTCTCCTCCACGTAATACGACGAGCCCATGATGATGTTGAGGCCCGTGGCACGGGAGATGCGAGCGATGGCGGCGGGGTTACGGCCGAGACCGATGCTGGTCGCGTCTACGAGCGAGCACCCGCCCGCTTGTTTGTAGAGCGACACCTCCTCGATGGTGGCGCGTTCGTCGGCCAGTCCGAGGTTGTCCTTGCTGGGCTGGCTGCCGAACCTCAGGGCTCCCAGGGTCTCCAGGGTGACGGGGGCATGGAAGGCGGCCCGGCGGCTGGGATCGGCTGGTTCCTTCGACACATGTGCCAGCGTCACGAGAAGGTGCTCGTGGGTGATGGTCGTGCCAAGGTCCGCGGCGTCCATTGGCCCTAGTACCGTTTGGGCCTGGCCCACTAGGGCCTGCCTCGATCGCTCGATTTCCATCTGCTTCCCTCTGGTTGGAGAGTGTCCCTCCGCTAGACGAACGACCACGCTTAGGATAGCCAAATCCGCGCCGCGAAAGAAGAATTTCGGTCAAGCCGTGGCGTTTCGAGTTACGCAACGAAGTGGTACGTTCGGGCACTCTGACCCGTAACCTGCTCACAGGTCCAGCGTTCCCCTAGCTGCTGCCCCGTCGGGCGGCCAAGGCAACCGTTCATGGTGCGCACCCCGACAGCTGTGTTCGTCGACTGCACCCCCGATGTCGCGCGGCACCTGAGCCCGGACCTTATGAAGGTGGTTCCGGGCCTCGTTATCCATCGGACCGCGCCAAATAACGAAGAAGAACTGATTTCGCGTCTTCGCCCTCACTCGGCCGCGATGGTTTATACCCGCATTTCCCAAGTGACCGCTTCGCCTGATGCCTGATTGGCACGATTCTGCTATAAGAATCACTGGCTTGAGGGTGTCGGAGGGCAGCTCGGATGCGGAACCCGGAGGGTGAACCGGATCATGGGCCACTCCGGCCTCATTTCAACCGCCGCCTGAAACTGGAGTTCCACGGATCGCGGGTGACCTCCGACGCGGGGTTGCTCGCTTATCGCGAACTGGACGACGCGCTCGGGCTGACCGCACTGGCGGGCGGCGTGCTCGCGGATAGCCGCACGGGCAGGAACGGCTGGCACGGCATCGTCAGTCTCCTTCGCCAGTCCGTCTATGGGCGTCTCGCCGGCTACGAGGATGTCAACGACGCCGACCGGCTCGGGCGTGATCCCGCGATGCGCTGGATCGTCGGCGGCAAGGCGGTCGAGCGCGGCGGGGCATCGACCAGCCAGATGGGGCGGTTCGAGACCGAGCTGCTGGCGAACAACGAGAACCTCGCGGCCCTTGCGGACCTGTCGGGGATGTGGATTGACCGGGTTCACGACCACGATCCGTCGAGGCGCGTCGTGCTCGACATGGACAGCTCCGTCAGCCCGACATTCGGTGAGCAGAAGGGCACAGCCTATAACGGCCACTTCGGCTGCACCTGCTATCACCCGCTGTTCGTGTTCAACCAGTTCGGCGACCTGGAGCGTTGCGCGCTGCGCCCCGGCAACGTGCATAGCGCCCACGGATGGCGTGATGTCCTGGTACCGGTGGTCGAACGTTACAAGGGACGAGCCATTCGCCTCTACTTCCGCGGCGATGCGGCCTTCGCCTCACCGGAGATCTACGACTACCTCGAAGCCGAAGGCATGCTCTACGCCATCCGGCTGCCCGCCAACAAGGTGCTGCAAGAGAGCATCGCTCATCTCCTGAAGCGCCCCGTCGGCAGGCCGCCCACGGACGTGCGCCGGTATCATGCCAGCTTCAGTTATCAAGCCGGAACCTGGGACAAGCCCCGCCGCGTCGTCGCCAAGGTCGAGTGGCATCCGGGTGAGTTGTACCCGCGGGTCGGGTTCATTGTCACCAACCGGGGCCGCCCCGCCGAGCGGGTGGTCGCGTTCTACAATCAGCGCGGCACGGCTGAGCAATGGATCAAGGAGGGCAAGAACGCGATCCGGTGGACACGCCTATCGTGCCGCAGGTTCGACCACAATGCCGTTTGCCTCCAGCTTCACGCGCTCGCCTACAACCTCGGCAACTTCATGCGCACCCTCGCGCTGCCCGATGCCGTGGAACAGTGGTCACTGACCAGCCTGCGAGAGAAGCTCATCAAGATCGGAGCGAAGATCGTGCGCCACGGGCGCTACGTCACGTTCCAGATGGCCGAGGTTGTCATTCCTCGTGACCTGTTCGCCGACATCCTGCGCCGTATCGACCGGCTCAGACCGCCGCCAGCCCCGGCATGAGCGACGGCACCCCGTTCCTTCGCGTCGCCGCCGACAGGATCGGTGCGCCCGGATCGCCGGCAAGAATGCCATTCCGCGCCACCAACGCCGCCAATTGGCCTCAATCATCCGGATCGGCGCGAAGATGGCTGTCATTCGAAGGCAAATTTCACATCGAGCGGTTTCGAGCCACACTCAACGGGCTGGGAAGGTTCCATCTGGGGAATCCCGATTGAATACGGCCAGCCCCTTTGATCGAGAATCGCCTTCAACGTGCTTTCGAACGCATTGTTGGCGTCTGTAATCGCGGCCTTCGTCTCGCCAGCCCGGTAGTGACCATGCGCCTTTAGGAATTCCTCGCGCGGTCCCTCGAAGCCCTTCTGATGGAGGTATCGAAGTGCCGGCCGCACGACCTCGGAATGTACCCATTCCGAGTCCACGCGGAATATCCTGCCGTCTTCGAACTGATACCCCACACCGGCACGGCGGAAACGCTCGTTCAGCTCGTCGATCGCATCGCCGGCCGGCACTTTCATGCCACGGCTCTGCCGATCATGAGAGCTGAAATCCCGCTCCACTTTGTCAATATAGATTATATGGAATACATCTCAGATAATACGCTTGAGAACTGCCCGACGCTCAAGTCCATTAGTTACTTATCCACCGGGCTCGCTACCCACGTCGACCTCCCAGCCGTGCAGCGCCTCGGCGTGCGCGTGCGCAACGTTAAGGGGTATGGTGATCGCGCGGTTGCGGAACATACGCTTGGTCTAATACTTGCCGCGGTGCGGCAGGTCCCTCAAATGGACCGCAACATCCGACGCGGGGATTGGCAACTGGTTTCGGGGGATGAGGTCGTGGGTGGCCTGCCCCCGATTAGTGGTCCAGCGCTTAAGTTAGAGTTTGGCGCGGGTTAAGTTGATGGGCCAACCATAGCCCATCAACAGCGTAGGTTGGCCCATCAACGTTTGGCAAGATGGTTTCTGGGGCCGGCGGTCTGTATCCGAGCGAGCTATGCGGCCGGATGGTATTGTAGTGATGCCGCCATCGTTCGATCAGCACTTTGGCCTCCTTCAGTGTAGAGAAGATCTCCGTGTTCAGGATTTCGTCCCGGAGCTTTGAGTTGAAGCTCTCGTTGTATCCGTTCTCCCAAGGTGACCCGGGCTCGATATAGAGGGTCTTGACGCCGATCCTGCCGAGCCAGTCGCGGACGGCATGAGCGGTAAACTCTGAGCCGTTGTCGGAACGGATATGATCCGGCGGGCCATGTTGGACGAAGAGCTCGGTCAGACAATGGAGGACATTGTCCGAGTTCAATCTTCGCTCGACGACAACGGCCATGCACCGCCTGGTGAACTCATCGATCACGGTGAGCATGCGGAACTTCCTCCCATCGTGTGTTCGATCCATGACGAAGTCATAGGACCAGACGTGATTGGGCCAGCACGGCCGCAGACGGATGCAGGATCCGTCGTTGAGCCACAGCCTGCCCCGTTTCGGTTGCTTCTGTGGGACCTTCAGCCCCTCCCGCCACCAGATGCGCTGGACCCGCTTGGCGTTCACGTGCCAACCTTCGGTCCTGAGCAAGGCAGTGATCCGCCGATAGCCATATCTGCCATACTGGCTGGCCAAGCGGATGATCGCGGTCGTGAGTGCCTCTTCATCATCCCGACTACGGGGTCTCTTGCGCTGGGTTGAGCGATGTTGGCCTGCAACAGCACAGGCACGTCGCTCGGAGATTCCCAGTTCGGCCTGGAGATGATCAACACACCGCCGGCGACGGGCGGGGCTTAGCAGTTTCCCTCAAGCGCCTCTTTCAAGATCAGCTTATCCAACGTCAGATCCGAGATCGCCTTCCGGAGACGGCCATTCTCCTTCTCCAGGTCCTTCAGACGCTTGGCCTGGTCAGTACGAAGGCCGCCATATTCCTTGCGCCAGCGATAGTAACTCTGCTCCGATACGCCGAGCGTGCGACAAGCTTGACCAATGGACTGGCCCTGCGCCAAGGCCACCTCGGCTTCGCGCAACATGCTGATAATCTGTTCCGGGGTGTAGCGTTTACGGCTCATTTTGTCCTCCTTTCGAGGGGGCAAAACGCGCCAAACTCTCTTAAGGGCACCTCTAAGAATTCTCCTTTTTCGGGCGTCGTCGATTTAGAATCGGGTTGCCGATTTGTTGATAGCGGGAGGCGTGGTTGATGGGTCAGATGGGGTTTTTCGATCTTGGGAACCGGTATTCCGGTCTTGACGCCAAGAACGAGCCGCTTTTGAAGATCGACGGGGTGGTTCCGTGGGAAGACTTGCGCGCGCGTCTTGAGGCGGTGTGGCGGCGTGCGGACAAGGCGCGTAAATCGCGGGCGGGACGCAAGCCGTGGGATGCGATTGTGATGTTCAAGACGATCATTCTGTGCGCGCTCTACAATCTCTCGGATGACCAAGTTGAGCATCAGATCCGTGACCGCCTGTCGTTCATGCGATTTCTGGGGTTGGGTCTGGAGGGCCGGGTTCCCGACGCCAAGACGGTGTGGCTGTACCGCGAACAGTTAACGCAAGCTGGCGTGATCGAGGCCTTATTCGAGACGTTCGATGGCTACCTGAAGGATCAGGGCTATCTGGCGATGGGCGGCCAGATCATCGACGCCTCGATTGTGGCGGTACCCAAACAGCGCAACAGCCGCGAGGAGAACGCGCGGATAAAGGCGGGCGAGACGCCGGCAGGCTGGGAGGACAAGCCGGCAAAGCGGCGCCAAAAGGATGTCGAGGCGCGGTGGACTAAGAAGCACGGCAAGAGCCATTACGGTTACAAGAACCATGTCAACGTGGACCGTCGGCACAAGCTGGTGCGGCGCTATCATGTGAGCGACGCGGCGGAGCACGACAGCCAAGTCCTCGACGATATCCTGGATGGGGACAACACGGCTTTGGGTGTGTGGGCGGACAGCGCTTACCGCTCGGCGGAGATCGAGGCGGTGCTGAAGGAGAAGGGGTTGCGGAGCCGGATCCATCGCAAGGGCCGCCGCAACAAGCCGCTGAGCGAGCGCGAGAAGCAGGGCAACAAGACCCGTTCGTCGGTTCGGGTCCGCGTCGAGCATGTCTTCGGGGCCCAGAGCAACGACATGGGCGGGACGCTGGTGCGTAGTGTCGGGCTGGTGCGGGCGAAGGCGCGGATCGGGTTGAAGAACCTCGCCTACAACATGCGCCGCCTGGTCCAACTGGAGCGTCTCGCGGCGGCCGTGTGACGATACTCGGAGAAGGAGACCGCCTGGGGACGGTCTTGTGGCGGAAATAACTCAATTGGAGCGTGGAAGACCCCGAAAATCTCGGCTCCGGCATGGCTGGAGCTGGTGACAGCCTGGTTAAACAATATCCTCCGACAACTCACCAATTCTTAGAGGTGCCCTTAACAAATCTGGACCACTTTTAGGGGGTTACTCCAACCGCGTCCGCCACTTGTTGAACCACGCCGAATATCATGGCGGCCATGAGGAGCGGGTTACGCACGCGGACCTCTTCCCTCTCCATGGCCTCGGCGATGGACTCCTGCACCGCCGCGAACGGGGTCCGCATCTTGGACGTAAGCCTCTTTCTAATCTCGTGCCGGGCCAGCAACAGGTAACCGAACAGCACCGGATCATCGTCGAAGAAGCGACAGAATCGCTCTATCATCGCTCTGTGCTGCGCCTTGACCTTCCGGTGCCGGCGTTTCAGCTCATCGAGTTCCGCGCCGAAGGCCAACAGGCTGGTGATGTAAAGGTCCCAGGCAAGCTCGTCCTTGCCGTCGTAGTGGCGGTATAGCGTGCCTTCGGCCACCCCGGCGGCGCCGGCGATGTCGCGAATGGTAGTCTCGTGAATTCCCTTCTCCACGAACAGGCGTAACGTGGCCGAACCGTCGCGCATCAACCTGATCTCCTATAATGAGTGAACAGCCACTCACTTTCCCCTTGTCAACCAGTTTTTCCCTCGTGACGCCGTCCTGTTCGGACCGAGCCATCACTCAGGTTCCGCTAAAGGCGATCAGGCCCCACCGCCAATAGCCATGGCCTGACCCGACGGGCCAGAGGACTTTGGCAATCGGAGCCCCCGCTCGTATGAGGGCGGCGAGGGTGATGATCCAAGGTGGGCCCGCGTGCTTTCTCGTGTTTTGCCGCCGCGCCGTTGATTATTGGCGTGATCCGGCGAACAATGCGCGCGCGGTCGGCAACGCTCGCGCATCCGGCGACCGCCACACAATGAATGGAGGGAGGCACATGCGTCAGATCAGTATCGGAATTCTCGCGGTCGCATACGGGGTTTTGGCGACCGCCCTACCCGCCGCCGCGGCCGGCCACTGCGACGGCGGCTCAATCAAGGTGGGGATCGTCAAATCGCTCACCGGCGACTTCTCGTTCTTCGACAACGCCGGCGCCCAAGGCGAGATGCTGGCGCTCGAGACCCTCAGCATCGACGGCTGCCCGATCGAGGTGATTGCCGGCGACCTCAAGTCCGACCCCGCGCTCGGCCGCCAGACCGCGAAGGAGGTGATCGCGAAAGGGGCCCAGATCCTTTTCGTGCCGGGTGACTTCGATTTCGGAATCGGCGCCTCGCAAGCGGCGGCCGAGGCCGGCATTCTGGCGATGTCGGCGGAATCCGCGTCGGTCGACTGGCCCTTCGCCGCGGGCGGCGAGTTTTTCGTCGGCGGCACCACCAACGAAGATCTCGGCGTCGGACAGGCGGCGTTCGCCGGCGACAAGGGTTGGGACACCGCGTACGTGGTCACCAACGAGGCCTTGACCTTCTTCATCGATCTCGAACGGGTCTTCGCCGCCAACTTCGACGGTGAGATCCTGGGCCGCGACGTCGTCGCGATGGGGCAGCCCGACTATTCCGCGGTCATCTCCAATATCCGCAACGCGGGTGAGGTCGATGTTATCGTCGGCAACGACTTCTTCCCCTTCGTCGGCACCTTCATCAAGCAGCTGCGGGATGCCGGCATCGACACCCCGGTGCTCGGCAACTCGACCTATTCGTCCCAGGCGCTGCCCGACCTGGTCGGCCGCGACCGCGTCCAAGAGATCTACTACGTGAGCCAATCCTTCTACGAGGGGGCCGGGGTGGACGCGGCGACCGCGGATTTCGTCGCCCGCTACCAGGAAAGGTTCGAAGTCTTCCCCGAGAACGTCAACGCCGTCCTGGGTTACTGGGGCGGGCTGCTGATCGCCGATGCGTTGCGCAAGGCCGGATCGGCCGAGGCCGGCGCGCTCGCCCATGCCTTGAGCACCCAGCGCAGCTTTGGGTTGCCCGGTGCGACGTTGTTGCGCTGGGTCGAAAGGACGACGGAAAAGACGGTGTCAGTCGTCGGCTTCGACTCGGCGGGCGGGTTTATCGAGGTCGACCGCTTCGACCCACGCGCGCGGTGATCGGCGGCGGCCAGGCCCGGTGAGTGCGCGGCCGGTCCTCCGCACCGAGGGCTTGGCGAAGAACTTCGGCGGCGTCGGGGCGCTCTCCGAGGTAAGCGTTGAGCTCGCGGCCGGGGCGGTGCTGGGGCTGATCGGCCCCAACGGCTCGGGCAAGACGACCCTGGTCAATTGCGTCTCGGGGGTGCTCCCCCCGAGCGCCGGTCGCGTATACCTCGGCGGGACCGACATCACCCGATGGTCCCGCCACCGCCGCGCGCGCGCCGGGCTGTCGCGGACCTACCAGAACCTGCGGCTCTTTCCCGAACTCACCGTCGCCGAAAACGTCGAGGCCGGGCTTCTCGCGCGCGGCCGTGCCAGTCGGCGCGGTCGCAGCGCGTGCGTCCGACGGATGCTCGAGACCCAAGGACTCGACCACCTGCAGCGGGCGACGGCCGGCAGCCTATCCTACGGCTTGCAGCGCCGCGTCGAGATCGCCCGTTCGCTCATCGGAGCGCCTCGCGCCCTCTTGCTCGACGAACCCTCGGCAGGGCTGGGACGCGAGGAAACCTCGGCGCTTCGCCAGCATCTCGGGGCCGCCCAACGCGAGGACGGCTTCGCCATCGTGATCATCGCCCACGACGTCTCGTTGATCATGGATTTCAGTGACCGCGTGGCGGTGCTCCACGAAGGGCGGCTCATCTTCTCGGGAACCCCCGATGAGGTGGCCAGGGAGCCGGCGGTGCTCGACGCTTACTTCAGCGCCCCGGCCGCCGCCGATGGCCCTGGTTGAGCTCGACCGCGCGAGTACCGGCTACGGCAGGAGCCGAGCCCTCGACGAGGTGTCCTTCGCGCTTGCAGAGGGGGAGGTCCTGTGCGTCGTTGGCCCCAACGGGGCGGGAAAGACGACGCTGATCCGGGCGCTCGCCGGCGGCTTGGCACTATGGTCAGGGCGGGTGGTCTTCGCGGGCCACGAGATCACCGCGCTCGGGCCCGACGAGCGCGCGGTGTGCGGTGTCGGGCTTTGTCCCGAAGGCCGGCGCATCCTTTCCGGCCTGACGGTACGCGAGAACCTGCGGATCGGCGCCACCGCCTTGCACAGACGGTGGGGCGGGCGCCGCGGCCGGCGCCTGGTGAGCGAGGCCCTCGAGCGCGTCTACGATCTGTTTCCGCTGCTCGCCGCGCGCGCCGCCGAAGCCGCCGGGACACTCTCGGGTGGGCAGCAACAGATGCTGGCGATCGCGCGCGCGCTCATGTCTCGCCCCACACTCCTGTTGCTGGACGAGCCTTCGCTCGGTCTGGCCCCACGCATCATCGACGACGTGTACGGGCTTTTGGCGACCCTAAAGGGCGAGGGTCTCACCATGGTCGTCGTCGAGGAAGGATCGACTCGCGCGCTCGGCTTCGCCGATCAGGCCATCGTCATGCGTGGCGGTCGCGCCTTCCTGCAGGGCACCGCGGCCGCTATCCGCGATGACCCTCGCGTCGCCGCCGCCTACCTTGGCGAAGACGCCGTCGCCGCCGGGTCATCGCGGTGACCAACTTCGCCCAGTTCGTGCTGGATGCGCTCAGCATCGGCTCGACCTACGCGCTGCTCGCGCTCGGTCTGACGCTTCTCTTTGGCGTCATGGGCTTGGTCAACTTCGCTTACGGCGCACTGATTGTGTGGTGCGGGTATGTGGTGGTGGTGCTGGCCCCATGGGACCTGCCGTTCGTGCTCGTCGTGGTCCTCGTTATCGCCGCCGCCACGGCGCTGTCGCTCGTGGTCGGCCAGTTCGCCTTTCGGCCCTTCAAATCGGCGCCCCCACTCACGCTGATGCTCACCTCGTTCGGCGTCGCCATGGCCTTGCAGGCGGTCGCCATCCTCGTGTTCGGCCAGGCGAGCCGGGTGGTTCCCCTGCCCGCCGCGCTCGGCCACGTGTGGCACCTGGGCGAGGTTCGGGTCTCGGTCCTCCAGGTGGTCACCATCGGCGCCGGCGCCGGCGTCATCTTCGGTCTCTACGGTTTGCTCCAGCGCACCACGATTGGCCTGCAGATTCGTGCGGTCGCCGAGGATCCCGAGATCGCGAGCCAGATGGGGGTCCGCGCTGACCGCGTCCTAATGTGGGCGTTCGCCGTCAGCGGGGTGATCGCCGGCATCGTCGCGATCCTGTGGCTGGCCAAGATCGGCACCGTCTCGCCCGGGGCGTTCCTCGCCCCCACCTTCAAGGCCTTCATCGCCATCGTCCTCGGCGGCTTGGGCAGTGTACGCGGCGCGCTGGTGGGCGGATTGGTGTTGGGCTTTTTCGAGGCTTCCCTCGCCACCTATCTGCCCGACGCCGTCCTCTCCTACCAGCAGGCGATCGCCTTCGGGCTGGTCATCGCGGTGCTATTGGTGCGCCCCTCCGGGATCGCCGGCCGCATCGTCGAGGTATCGAAATGATCGCGCTCCGATGGGTGCTCGACAGGGGTCTCCATCGCGGCGCGCTCGCCGGCATCGTTCTCGGCAACATGGCGTTCGCGGCAGTTGTCGGGGGCGCCGTGTTCGCCTACCTCGCACTCACCGGCGGTTCCGACACCGACCTCCTGATAAGCTTCGGCATCAGCGCGATCCTGGTAGTCGGCCTGCAAAGCTTTGTCGGCAACACCGGCGTGATGTCGTTCGCGCCGATGGCGTTCATGGGCGTCGGCGCCTATGCCGCCGGGATCGTCGCGGTGCCGCCGGCGGCCAAGGCGCGGATGCTGCCCGACTTGCCGCTCTTCCTCCAGGACCTCGCGCTGCCGCTGGCGCCGGCCATGCTGATCGGCGGGGGCGTGGCGGCGTTGCTGGCGTTGTTCACCGGCCTCGTCCTGATGCGGCTCACCGGTATCGCCGCCGGCATCACCTCGCTCGGGGTCCTGGTGATCGTCAACGAGCTTCTGCGCAACGCCGAGGCGTTCACCCGCGGCAGCCGGACCTTCTTCGGCGTTCCGGCCTCGGCCGACCTGCCGTGGGTGTTCGGCACGCTGGTCGCGGCGGTGGGGCTCAGCATGCTCTTCAAGGCCTCGTCGCTGGGCCTCCGCGCGCGTGCGGTCCGCGACGACGCCCTGGCCGCCACCACCGCCGGTATTAATCCGCTCACCGCGCGGCTCTGGCCCTACCTGGTGTTCGGCTTCCTGTCTGGCGTGGCCGGGGTGCTGTGGGCGCACCATCTGACGGCGTTCTCGCCCAACTCGTTCTTCGTCGCGCAGACCATTCCGATCATCGTCATGCTCGTGGTCGGCGGAACCAACAGCGTTGCCGGCGCCCTCGTCGGCGCCGTGGTGCTGACCGCGTGGCTCGAGCTCATCCGCCCCATCGAGGCCGGGGTCCTCGGTTTTCCCGCCCTCAACGGACTCGCGCTCTTGAGCGTCGGCATTGGCCTGATCGTGCTGCTCTTGTGGCGCCCCCACGGCGCCCTCGGGTCCAGAGAGCCACAGTTTCTAAGGTCTCACACGAGTTTGGTTCGCCCGAGCGAGGCGCTAAACTCGGGCCCACGGTTCGGCAACGGGAGGAGCGCCGATGAGTGATGTACTCCCCGATTACCTTGTCCAGGCGATGGGCGAGTGGGAGGTTCCGCTTAGCCTCGAGGACGTCGTCGCGGGCCGCGAGCGTTTCAGCCTCGCGCACCTCAACGTCGACCTGCCGGAGATGGCCGAGATCCATGACGAGGTGGTGCTGCGCGAGCGTCAAGGGATCCGGCTCAGCGCCGAGATCTACGTGCCCCCGGGGGAGGGCCCGTTTCCGGCCTTCCTCTACATTCACGGCGGTGCCTTCTGTCTCGAGAACGCCGAGGACGTGCGCCGGCTCGCCATGCGCTTCGCCGCACAAGAGTACGTGGTGGTGAACCTGAATTACGGACTGGCGCCCGAGCATCCGTTCCCCTGGGCGGTCGAGGATTGTGTCTATGCGGCGCGGTGGATCGCCCGCAACATCGCCGAGTATCGAGGCGACGGTTCGCGGCTGGTGATCTCAGGGGATTCGGCCGGCGCGAATCTTTCCGCGGCCACCATCATCGCGCTCGGCGGCTTCGATCATGAGCTGGACGAAGGCGATCTCGCCGGCGTCCCGGTGCGTTTCGCGGGCGCGGTGCTGTTCTATGGGCCCTTCGATTCGTTGCTCGGATTCGCCGAGCCCGGCCAGCTGATCGGCGTCACCGAGGTCATGTGGCACCACGCCTACATGGGCCCGCACTTCCTCCACCACGTTCGCCACCCGCTGGCGAGCCCGATTTACGCCCCCAACCTTGATGCCTTTCCGCCCACCTATCTCACGTGTGGGCACGAAGACCCGCTCTTGCCCCACACCCTCGCCATGACCCGGGCCCTGGCCCATGCGGGCGTTGCAACGACCGTCTCGATCCTGCCCAAAACGGCCCACTTCTTCGCGCAGTTCGACGCCGCCCTCCCCCAGGTCGAGCCCGAGCTCCAGCGCATCTTCGCCTGGCTCAAGACCGAAACGCTCGAGAAATAGGCCATGTCGGAGCCGTTTGAGGTCACCTATCTGAGCGATGACGCCGAGGTCCCGGCCCGCGTCTACCGGGGCGGGTCAACGAGTGGGGCAGCCGGGATTTTGTTGTGCCCGGGTCGCTTCCGCGACATCGACGGTCTCGGATTCCTTTCCCAGGCGCTCGCCGCGCGAGGCCACGTGGTCCTGGCGACCCGGTACCGCGGCATGGACTTCTTCACCGACGATGTCGACGCCGCGGCCGGACTCGACACCCTCGCCGGAATCAACCAAGTGGACCCGGCGCGTCTGGCCATCGTCGGCCACTCGCGGGGCGGCATGGCCGCGCTTCGCTGCGCGGCCAAGGACGCGCGCGTGCGCTCGGTCGTCGCACTGGCGCCACCCACCGAGTTCTCGAGCTACGTCAAGGCAATGGAATATCTTTCGCCGCAGCGCTACCAAGGGATGATCGCCTCGATGGGCGGAACCGAGGAAGCCGAACCCGCCCGTTACGCCGAGATTTCGGCGCTCGGTTATGCCGACCGGATCAAGGTCCCGGTCCTCTTGGTATGCGGAACCCAGGACCTTCACGCGCCCCTGGAGCATTCGCAATGGATGTACGATGCGCTGGTCGAAGCCGGGAACTCCGATTGCAGCCTCGAGGTCCTGGACGGCGTCGGCCACTTTTTCGAGAAGATGTACGCGGGCTACCAGTTCGACCGCATCGTCGAGCTAAGCGCGGCGTGGCTGAGCCGAACCCTCAAGACCGCGTAGCAAGTCACGAGTCGACGCCCAGCGGCGATCGAGAACGAGCCGATCACAAGGAGAAACCATGTCCAAAACCCGCAATACCGTCGCCGACATGCGAGCGATGAAGGGCAAACGCCAGTTTTGTAGCCTCTACGTCGACAACATCGACGAGGCACGGGCGGCGGCCGCCGCCGGCGTCGACATGCTGGACGTCGCCGAGACGCTATGGTCGCCCGAGTGGCGCGAGGCCGCCGGCAGTTGCTTCGTTCAGGTGTCGCTCCTCGACGGCGTGCGCGCCACTTATGAGGACTATATCCGGGCGGCTCATCAGGCGATTCAGCATGGCGGTGATTGCGTCTATACCTCGGCGAGCACGGAGATCATCCGCCGCCTTGCGGCCGAGGGCATCCCGGTAGTGAGCCACCTCGGCCTGATCCCGAGGAAATGCACCTGGACGGGCGGGTTCGTGGCCGTCGGCAAGACCGCTGACAGCGCCATGTGGGTCTATGAGCACGCCAAGGAGCTGGAGGAGGCCGGCGCTTTCGCGGCCGAGCTCGAGGTGGTGCCCGACCGGGTCGCGGCGGAGATTTCGAAGCGTACCTCGTTGGTGCTGGTGTCGATGGGCTCGGGTCCCGGCGCCGACGGACAGTTTCTCTTCGCCGAGGACGTGCTCGGCTATACCCGCGGGTATCGGCCACGCCACGCGAAGGTCTATGGCGACTTCCAGGCCGAGTACGATCGGCTCCAGAACGAGCGCATCGCCGCGTTCAAGGAATACGCGGCCGATGTCGGATCGGGCGCCTATCCCCAGCCCGAGCACATCGTGCAGATCGCCGACGACGAACTCGCGGCCTTCATGAAGCGGCTACCCTCGTAGGCCCGCGGGTCCCGCGCGAGCACGTCGAACGATACGAGCGGTCGAGCGGCATCGCCGAGGATCGCCGGCTCATCGAGAAACGAATCAAGCTGGCTCGCCGAGCCCTCGCGAGCGCCCACGCGAGTGGCGTTGAGGTCCTTCCGAGAGGTAAGTTAGCCGGGAACCCATGCCGCGCTCGCCGGCGGTCCGTGGATAGGAGAAAGGAAGGGCGATATCTGCCGCGTAGAGATTGGCGTCCGCCCGCGGGTGTCCCAGCGCTCGTTTCCCGATCGCCTGCGGGCCGCGCGTAGCCGCCTCGCCGCGGCCGGGCCGGAGACGGCTGTGCGCGTCCAGTTCTGGCTCGGATTCTAGCGGCGATGGGGATGACAAGGCGCGCACCGATGCTCGGCGCCCTGCTGGTCGCGTGCGCGGTTGGTGGCTGCGCCAGCGGCGGGAACGCTGCGGACACTGCGCCCGGGGAAGCCGCCTTGCCGCCGGTGCCCGCGGACGCGATCTTGGTCGACGATGACCTCTACCTGAGCTTGCAGGCGCACGGCAAGATCAAGCCGGCGCCCAGGCGCGGGGCGCACCGCCGGAAGCGGCCGCGCCGACCGGTGGTAGGGATGATGCTGCACCAGGACGGCTCGAGCCACGAGTGGGTTGCGGGCCAGTGGTGGGATCTGATCGTGACCATGGACGATGTGACATCGGAGGTCTATTCGGGCTTCTTCGTTGCCGAGGAGGGCACGATGAGCACGTTCCGCGGGCTCGGCGAGGTGATCGCCGAAAACGGGCTGTTCTGCTCGCTCTACGCCGATCGGGCCTCGCACTACTGGCACACGCCCGAGGCAGGCGGCGGTGTGGACAAGGACAACCCGACCCAGGTCGGCCGGGCCTTGGCGCAGCTCGGCATCGAGTTGATCGCGGCCTATTCGCCGCAGGCCCGGGGCCGCTCGGAGCGCATGTTCGGGACCTTGCAGAAGCGCCTGCCCCAGGAGCTGCGCCTCGCCGGGATCGCCACCATGGCCGAGGCCAATCGCTTTCTCGAGGAGCTCTTCTGGCCGGCGCACAACGCCCGCTTCGCCCGCCCGGCCGCGGACACCGGCTCGGCCTTCGTGGCTTTTGCCGGCACGCTCGAGGACATCCTCTGCGCCCAGGAGGACCGCGTCGTCGCGGGCGACAACACCGTGCGCTACAAGAACCGCACGCTGCAGATCCCGGCCGATCGCCACCGCCACCACTACGTCAAGGCGCAGGTCCGGGTGCACGAATATCCCGACGGCCACCTGGCCGTCTTCCACGGACCCAGGTGTCTGGCGCGCTACCGCGCCGACGGCGAAACCATCGACGACGACAGGCTCCAGGCCGCGTGACCCGCTTCGACGCGACCGAGCCAAACCACCACAACAGAAGCGGTCAATTCATATGGTACATAAAGCGGTCAACTCAGTTTGTTATCGACATCCCCTGAAAACTAGAAACCGCCCAATCCGGCGCTGTAGCCGACACAATATCTGAACGGACGCCACACGCCACACCACCCAAGGTCCGGTGATGACCCATACCGGACATTGCGCAGGACCGGGCCTTGCGACGCGGCATAGGGGCGGTCACACCTCCGCGGGTGAAAGGCGCACCTCAATCTCGCACCCGACCGTACTCGGGCGTGGCCGTGTCCTCGCCGCGCTCGAGCCCGCGCTCGATGGCCTCGATGACACGTTCCACGTCAAGGGCGTCGTCGATCGTCGAAAGCGGCGCCTCGCCTTTGGCGATGCAGCGATTCAGGAAATGCTCGAACGCGTAGCGAAAGCCATCGTAAGTAGTGCGGAATCCCGAAGTCGGGGTCGTCGGGATCAAAGAAAACGGCGTCGTTCCACGTTGTGGTTGATGCCGCCCTCGGTCCCGAGCACCTTGTGGATGAGGGTCCACGGATTGGAGGTTGGATCGTTGGCAGCCATACTGGCCCACAGGTTGGCGATGGCGCCGTCGGCCATTTCGCACACCATCATCACCTGGTCCGGGCGCTTAAGGGTGGAGAAGTGGACGTTTCCCATGACCGTGCGCACCTGCTTGGGTCGGCCAAGCAGATAGAAAGTCGTATAGAGGTGGTGCGTACAAACCTCGCGCAGGATGTCAGCATAGCCGGTGAAGAACTCCTCGGACCGGACCATGTTGAACATGATCCACAGGCTCGAAATGCGGCCCAACTTGCCGGCCTCGATGCTGCCCTTGATACGCTCCATCCAGGGTCCATAGATCTGGCTGTGGACGGGCATGAGCACTCGGTCGGTGCTTGCGGCCGCCGCCTTCAGTGACTCGATCTCGGCAAGGTTGCTGCCCAGCGGTTTCTGGCAGAACACGTGCTTGCCAGCCTCGAGGCATGTGATTGCAGTTTCGACATGGTCTTCCATCCGGGTGAGAACCTCGACGGCCGCGACCTCGGGATCGTTGAGGAGCTCATCGAGCGAGCCGTAGGCACGTCCCTCATAGCGCCGGAAGAACGCCTCTGCCTTTGCCGGCGCGCGGTCGAACCCGCCCACCAGGTGCGCTCCCGGGGTCACCCTGGACCGCGCGCGCGAGCATGTGCGCGATGTTGCCCGTGCCGACGAATCCGACGCCGCATGTCCCTGATTCGGTCATCGCGCCCTACCTTCTTTCAGCGAGGCTACACTATGCCGCGGCGCTCGTGGACGGCCTGGTGGCTCAGGCCTTTTGACGTGTTTGCCGGAGTGTCTGCTAAGATCCTTAGCGGACATTCGGAGAAGAGCAGCCAAATGTCTCCGAATGACCCGAAGCGGACGAAGGGAGTGCCGCGACCACTACGAGACCTTCGCGCGTGGGCAGGGCCGCTTGTTCTCGCCGCGCGATGTCAGCCACGCTTAGCTCGCGGTGCCGCCGACCGTGAGACCGTGTCGATGGTCGTACTTCGGGAGGCCGAGGAGCTGCCCGTGGGTCGTCTGAGTGAGCATGCTACCTCCCACCGTTGTTTTGACCGCAGCGAACAACGTGCCGTGGGCGAAGACCTGCCGGGACCCAAACCGTCTCCGAAATGCTCTCGCGTGGTACCCATGTGGTACCCGCACCCCGTTGACCAGCCTGCGATCTCCGCTAAGTCCTTGAAAAGATGGTCGGAGCGGCGGGATTTGAACCCGCGACCCCCAGACCCCCAGTCTGGTGCGCTACCAGGCTGCGCCACGCTCCGGTCCCTGCCGACGTTCGAATCGCGCCGGCGCCGCGCCCGACTATACCACCGGCCGTGCCGGCGGCAACGCTAGCGCTCGCGTTCTGTCGCTAACACACGATATGACCGGTCTATGTAACAGATGATCTGTCCGGTTTTAGATTTCCTCCAAATCTGGAGGAATCGGATGCGCCGGACGGAGCAGTTGCAGGGACTGAGATTGATGAAGTTCGAGGATGTCTACGGACGTTGTTATCGGGGTGATTTGAGCCAGGCCGAGGCCTCGGAGATCCTGGGCATGTCGGAGCGGACGTTCCGGCGCTGGCGGGAGCGCTATGAGGCCGAGGGTGCCGAGGGTTTGTACGACCGGCGCCTTGGGCGGGTTTCGGCGCGCTGCGCGCCGGTGGACGAGGTGATGCGGGTGCTGGAGCTGTTCGAGACGCGCTACCCGGACTTCACGGCCAAGCACTTCCACGAGAAGCTGGTCTGCGAGCATGGCTTCGGGCTGAGCTACAACTGGCTTCGCCTGAGCTTGCAGGCGCACGGCAAGATCAAGCCGGCGCCCAGGCGCGGGGCGCACCGCCGGAAGCGGCCGCGCCGACCGGTGGTAGGGATGATGCTGCACCAGGACGGCTCGAGCCACGAGTGGGTTGCGGGCCAGTGGTGGGATCTGATCGTGACCATGGACGATGCGACATCGGAGGTCTATTCGGGCTTCTTCGTTGCCGAGGAGGGCACGATGAGCACGTTCCGCGGGCTCGGCGAGGTGATCGCCGAAAACGGGCTGTTCTGCTCGCTCTACGCCGATCGGGCCTCGCACTACTGGCACACGCCCGAGGCAGGCGGCGGTGTGGACAAGGACAACCCGACCCAGGTCGGCCGGGCCTTGGCGCAGCTCGGCATCGAGTTGATCGCGGCCTATTCGCCGCAGGCCCGGGGCCGCTCGGAGCGCATGTTCGGGACCTTGCAGAAGCGCCTGCCCCAGGAGCTGCGCCTCGCCGGGATCGCCACCATGGCCGAGGCCAATCGCTTTCTCGAGGAGCTCTTCTGGCCGGCGCACAACGCCCGCTTCGCCCGCCCGGCCGCGGACACCGGCTCGGCCTTCGTGGCTTTTGCCGGCACGCTCGAGGACATCCTCTGCGCCCAGGAGGACCGCGTCGTCGCGGGCGACAACACCGTGCGCTACAAGAACCGCACGCTGCAGATCCCGGCCGATCGCCACCGCCACCACTACGTCAAGGCGCAGGTCCGGGTGCACGAATATCCCGACGGCCACCTGGCCGTCTTCCACGGACCCAGGTGTCTGGCGCGCTACCGCGCCGACGGCGAAACCATCGACGACGACAGGCTCCAGGCCGCGTGACCCGCTTCGACGCGGCCGAGCCAAACCACCACAACAGAAGCGGTCAATTCATATGGTACATAAAGCGGTCAACTCAGTTTGTTATCGACACGCTAGCGCTCGCGTTCCTTCAGCAGTCTTTGCAGCGCGACAAGTTCCGCCATTACCGATTGGATCGTCTGGCGCTGGCTTTTCGCCAGGCCGCTCGCCTCGTCCGCCGCCGCCGCCGCGGGCGAGCGCTCGGCCTCGATGACCGATTTCCGGGAGTTCTCGCGCAGCACCCGCTGCACGCCCTTGATGGTGTAGCCCTCCTCGTAAAGAAGGGCGCGGATGCGGCGCAGAAGCTCCACGTCCTCGGGCCGATAGTATCGCCGTCCGCCGCCGCGCTTGAGCGGGCGCACCTGGGTGAACTTGCTCTCCCAGAAACGCAGCACATGCTGGGGGACGTCGAGTTCGGCGGCGACCTCGCTGATGGTGCGGAACGCATCCGGCGACTTTGCGCCGCGCCGCTGTTCCGCCGCTTCCGCCATGATCTAGCGCGCCGCCCCCTCCGAGAGCGCGCCGGTGATGCGATCTTTCAGGACGTGGCTGGGCCGAAAAACCAAGACGCGGCGCGGCAGGATGGGGACCTCTTCTCCGGTTTTCGGGTTGCGGCCCATCCGCTGGCCCTTCTCGCGCACATAGAAGCTACCGAACGAAGAAATCTTGACCGCATCACCGCTCGACAGGCTCGTCGTGATCTCGCTCAGTACCGATTCGACGAGTTCCGCCGATTCGTTGCGCGAGAGTCCGACCTCCTGGTAGACCGCGTCGCTGAGATGCGCGCGGGTAACGGTTCTGCCGGCCATGGTAATCCCCGTTCGCCTTTTGCGAGAACCGTAACCCGGAGTGAGAAATCCGTCAATATCAAAGGGATGCGGGGCGACGTTTAAGTTGGATGGCGATGGCGCCGTTTCACCAGCGGGCGACGCATGCGCCCCAGCTCATTCCCCCGCCCATGGCCTCCATAAGCACGGCGTCGCCACGCCGTATTCTGCCGTCGCGGACCGCCGTATCCAGCGCCAGCGGCACCGAGGCGGCCGAGGTATTGGCGTGACGCTCGATCGTCATCACCACCTTCTCCGGCGGGATGCCGACCTTGCGGGCGGTCCCATCGAGAATCCGCTGGTTCGCTTGGTGCGGCACGAACCAGTCGATGTCCTCGGCGGCAAGCCCCGTCATGCTCAGCGCCTCGCCGATCACCGCCGAAAGGTTGACGACGGCGTGACGGAACACCTCGCGCCCGAGCATCCTAAGGTGGCCCGTGGTCTGGGTCGAAGAGGGTCCGCCATCCACGTACAACAGGTCGTGCTTGCGACCGTCGGAATGCAGGATGGTGGCAAGAATTCCGCGATCCTCGACGTTGCCCGTGCCCTCGGCGGCGCGCAGCACCACCGCGCCCGCCCCGTCGCCGAACAGCACGCAGGTCGAGCGGTCGTTCCAATCGAGAATGCGTGAGAAGGTTTCGGCGCCGATGACCAGCGCGGTCTCCGCTTGGCCCGCCTTGATGAAGTTGTCGCACACGGCCAAGGCGTAGACGAAGCCCGAGCACACCGAGCCGACATCGAACGCGGCGCCCCGGTTCGCGCCGATCAACGACTGGACCGCGGTGGCGGTGGCGGGAAAGGTCTCATCGGGCGTCGCGGTCGCCAGCACGATCAGGTCGACGTCCATCGGGTCGAGGTCGGCGGCTGCGAGCGCCTGGCGGGCGGCCTCGGCGGCAAGGTCGGAGGTCTTCTCCCCGTCGGCCGCTATCCGGCGCTCGCGGATTCCCGTGCGCGAAACGATCCACTCATCGCTGGTATCGACAAGTGCCGCGATGGCTTCGTTGGTCAGGACCTTCTCGGGCAGGTACGAGCCGCAGCCGATGATCTCAGATCGCACGGTCACAGCGCGGCCGCGCGCTGGACCGGTTCCACCGCGGCGCTGAATTGCTCGCAGTCGGCGACGATCAGATCGCTGTATCGACCCGACACCATATCGACGGCGACGCCGATGGCGCTTGCGAACCCGGTCGCATCGGTGCCGCCGTGGCTCTTGACCACGACCCCGTTCAGGCCGACGAACAGCGCGCCGTTGTAAACCCGGGGGTCAACTTGCTGGCGCAACGCCTCGAGCGCGGGCTTGGCCAGTAGGTAGCCGAGCCGCGAGATTACCGAGCGCCGAAACGCGGCGGCCAGGAAGCTGGTGTAAAGCCGTGAGGTTCCCTCGGCGGTTTTCAGCGCGACGTTGCCGGTAAAGCCGTCGGTGACGATCACGTCCGCGGTCCCGGCCCCGATGTCGTCGCCCTCGACGAAGCCGGCAAACTCGAATGGCAAGCGCACTTCCTTCAGGATCTGTCCCGCGTTGCGCACCGCCTCGTTTCCCTTGACGTCCTCGACACCGACGTTGAGCAGACCCACTGTCGGCCGCTGGATCCCGAGCGAGGTGCGCGCGAAGGCCGCCCCCATCACCGCGAACTGGACCAAATTGTTGGCGTCGCAATCCACGTTCGCGCCCAGATCGAGCATCGTGCTCTCGCCGCGCATGGTGGGGAAGAACGAGGCGATCGCTGGACGGTCGATACCGGGGACGGTTTTCAACACGAACTTGGCCATCGCCATCAGGGCGCCCGTGTTGCCGGCCGATACCACGCCGCCGGCCTCGCCGCCGGAGACCGCATCGATGGCCAGGCGCATGCTCGAGTGTCCGCCGCGGCGCAGCGCTTGCGAGGGCTTGTCCTCGGGCCCGATGACCTTGTCGGCATGACGGATCTCGCTGACCTCGCGAAGGCCGCGTTCGCGGTCAAGAATGGGCG
Organism: Alphaproteobacteria bacterium; assembly: GCA_965219135.1. Classification (GTDB taxonomy): domain Bacteria; phylum Pseudomonadota; class Alphaproteobacteria; order VGEJ01; family VGEJ01; genus CAYUNL01. The sequence continues at coordinate 66,249 of CBDCMV010000003.1, forward strand.
CGATCTGCCGCTCGTCGCCGTAGAGCAAGAAGCGCACGGCGGGAAACCGCTCATGGGCGATTTTGGTGCCGTTGATGACCAGACGCGGGGCCGTATCACCGCCCATCGCGTCGAGCGCTATGGTGATGGTTTCCGTCAATCGAGACCTTGACCCGTCAAGACCATGCCCCGCCGCTAGATTGTGCCGACCCCCTCCGCGATCTCGCGGCTCTTGTAGTGTCCGCAAGCCCGGCACACGTGATGGGGGCGCTTGAGCTCACCGCAATTCTGACATTCGACATAGCTTGCCGAGGCCAGACGATGGTGGGCACGCCGCTGATCGCGTCGCGACTTGGACACCTTTTTTTTCGGCACTGCCATGCTGACGTCCTTCTAGGGGCTGGAGGTGAACGGAGACTGAAACGAATGGGCCAGGGTTCTCCGGTGCGGCGAAGCGGGCCCGGTACGCTGACCGATCCCTGTGTTTCGCAGGTTTCACCGGTTCGACGGCCACTCCACTCACGCAACGATCCACGCTCGACCACCGATGCGACCCGCGACCGGTCGCCGATCAAGATTGCCCACTCTATCATATCGCTCGACAATTGGCACCCGGGCCGATTCTCTCGGCTGTCCGCGGCCTCGTTCATGGGGCGCCGGCGCCAGCCTCGGGCGGGGCGCCGAATTCAACCCGCCCCGCCAGCAATCGCCGGGGGTCCTGTGCTTCGAGCCCGGCCGCCTCGCGGCGCAGATATCCACTCAGTGTCGCGGCGTGGGCATCGCTCGCAGGTACCGTCCCATACACATTCCGCCGTAGCGCCGCGATCAGGGTCTCCTCGCCCGCGCCAAGCCCGGCGTCATAAGCCGCCGTACGACCGAGAAACGCCGATACCATCTTCTTGACGCGTTTGCCGACGCCAAGATCGCCTGCGCCCATCTCGCGAAGCGCCCGATCCATGTCGCCGAACATGGTATCGAAGACGGCCTGCGCCAGACCATGCCCGGCCTCACCCTCGCCCTTCAAGCGGCGGATCACCAGGAACGCATGCAGCGTCACCATCTCGAACCTCCCGTCGACGGTATCGGGCACCCCGAGCGCGCGGTAAAAGCCGGGCTGGCGCGCCTGGGTGACGATCCGCCGGTAGAGATCTTCAGCCGTTCGGGTGTCCTGGCGGCGTCGCCGCGACCAGCCAAGCCGCATTACCCGAACCGCCGTTGACAGCGCTCGCCGCGCAGTGCCATTTTGTGTCCGAGTGGCTCGGACCGGTGCGGCCGCCATGTATCAACCCTGGCGAACGGCAACCACGATGACTTCCCTGGCGCGCCCTCGCGCGTGGCCAGCGATGCTCGTCGGCGGGGCGTTGGTGGTGGCGCTTCTCGGTTGTACGCCAACCGTCGAGGTTCGGGGCTACGTCCCCGATGACGAGTTGATCGGCGCGATAGCCAAGGGCGTCGACGGTTCCTTCGAGGTCGAGGAGAAACTGGGCTCACCGTCGAGCGTGGCGACGTTCGGGGGCACGACCTGGTACTACATTTCCAAGCGCACGGAAAGTCTCGCCTTCTTCGAAGAGGAGGTGCTCGATCAACGGGTCGTCGCCATCGAGTTCGATCCGGCGGGTCTGGTCAAGGAGATCCGTCACTACGGGGTCGAGGACGGCCGGATCATCGAGATCGCCGACGCCCGCACCCCGACGCGCGGGCAGGAGCTCGGCTTACTAGAGCAGCTCTTCGGCAACATCGGCCGCTTCAACGCGCCCGCAAGCACCGGCGGCTACTAGACCGGCCCGTCTCCGGTCGCGACGCCAACGCCGGTGGCAAGTCCCCTGCCGCCGCGCCCAAGGCCATGTCTGCGTTCAGGGCCGCTTTCGCCGCGGCGATTCTGCGCGCCGCATCGCTTGCCGCCTGACGGTATCCCCCGCTGGGTGCTTCGCCGCCGGGCGTCGTCATCACCCCGAGGAGGGCGTGCGCCCCCTGGCGGATGCCCTGGCGGTACTGCCGGCCGGGCGCGGGATCGGCAGTGTGTTAGCTTACCCTCGGTTTCCCCGTGTCGCTCAATCGCCCTCGACGCTCGAAGGATCGCTTGCCGATGTCTTCAACCGCCTTGAGCCTGTTGCCGTCTTTCCCCGGCGCGCCGCGATATGTCGTAGTCGACGAAATCGTGCTGCGGGACCATCAGATTGCACTTGCCGAACTCCGGCGAATCGCGATCCGTTGGGTCGAAGTACTCGCAATCCAGACCACCCTCGTGGTGCCAGCCTGAAACGTGCCACATCTCGCCCACCGGCTTGAGGATGATTGCCGTCCCCTCGCCGACCCTCTCGCACTCATCTCGCTCTTCGTAATCGCAGAAGACGTAACGGACATCGACGTAGTGTCGAGCGCACACAGCGGGGTTCGTGGATCGCCGATGCACTCGCTCGAGGCTTCACCGGTCGATGCAATGGTCCGTATCTCCGCCGCGCCCGCTGCTTGGGAAGCAAGCAACGAAAGAATCAGGCCCGCCCAGATCCGGAAGATCGAGCGCGGCAACTCGATCTGTGTCATCCGGTGCCTCATTCCATTCCCTACCGAGGCGGGCGCCTGACCTCGAACGGCCACGGCCACGAGAAGAGGTTGGTCGGATCGACCCGCGGGGACATACGTGATAGTCGATCTTGGATTGCTCGTACGTTCTCGCCATGATCTGGTCCATGGTCGGCAGTGGCTTGCCCGAGTTCCGCATCTCGAAGTGAACGTGGTGTGGCGGGTAGCGTAGGGTGACGTCCCGTGCCACGCCGATCTGCTCGCCCGCCCTCACCGTGCACCCACCTTTTAAACGCGTGATCGACGTAGTGGGTTCGCGTGACGTACCCGTCTCCCGTGGTGACCTCAAGATCACCCAAGAGCCCCAGGGTGAACGAGTTGCCACCGTAGGCCTGGCTCCTCACGCACAACTACTCAGCCTGCGCCCTTGACGCCTCGTATTGGTTGAATTCCCACGTCGAGATGTTCAGCTGGCAGTGATGGTCCCAGGGGGGATAGTCGCGCTCCCAACTGTAGTGCTCACAGGCGACGTCGCCGGCATCGATCAGCCAGCCCGACACGTGCCATTCCGGCCCGACTGGCTTGAGGATCAGGACGTTGTTGGTGGCATTCGCAAATCTGACATTCGTGGCAATCCAAAACTGAACAGTTTTGGCTTGTCGATTCCGGCGTTCCCGTCCCGCTCTGTGGGCTTTTCCAACAGAGCTGGATGCGGGGCGCGGATGCACGGATGGGAGACCAGGATGTTGCTCAAGCACTATCTCGACCAGGGCGTCTCGAAGGCGGAGCTGGCGAGTCGCTTCGGGGTGAGTCGCACGACGATCCACCATTGGGTGAAGTCGGGCCAACTGGAGCGGGATCTGCTCGCCGGTCCGAGGGGGTATTCGCCGCGCCCTCCGGTGGCTCACAAACTGGATCCCTACAAGGCGATCATCGACGCGCGCCTCGAGGAGTTTCCGAAGCTGTCGGCGAAGCGGCTGTTCGACGAGGTCCGCGCCGCGGGCTATCCGGGCTGCTACGAGAGCGTGCGGAACTACGTGCGGGTTGCCCGGCCGTGCGAGCCGGTCGAGCCGGTGGTCCGGTTCGAGACGCCGGCGGGCCGGCAGGGCCAGGTGGACTTCGGCACGTTCACGCTTCCCTGGGGCCGGCGCCATGCGCTGGTGGTCGTGCTCGGCTACTCCCGGCTGCTTTGGCTGCGCTTCTTCCCGCGTCAGACGATGCCGATCCTGATGGAAGGGCTGGAGAGCGCCTTCGAGACGTTCGGCGGAGTTCCCGACGAGCTGCTGTTCGACCAGATGCGCGCCGTCGTGCTGTCCGATGACCGCGCCGCCGGCGGCGGCCTGGTGCTCAACACGGAGTTCCTGCGCTTTGCCGCGCACTGGGGGTTCCTTCCCCGCTCCTGCCGTCCCTACCGGGCCCGGACCAAGGGTAAGGTCGAACGCCCGATCCGCTACATCCGCGAGAGCTTCTTCTACGGGCGGGAGTTCGCGAACGACAACGATCTCAACGAGCAGGCCGCGCGCTGGCTGGAGGGCACGGCCAACGTTCGCCGGCACGCCACGATCGGAGAGCCCCCTGTCGAGCGCTTCGAGCGTGACGAGCGGGCGGTGCTTCTCCCCCTGGCCAACTGCCCCTACCGGCGCCTCGGCATCCGCCAGGCCCCGGAGCCAGCGCCGCGGCGCCTTGCGGCAACCGTGGAGGTCGAGCGGCGACCGCTCAAGGTCTATGCGGAGGCGCTGCAATGAAGGCCCCGGCGCCGACACGGCGCGACCGGCTGCGGGCGATGCTGGCAGACCTGAAGATGCCCGGCGCGCTGGAGGCCGTGGACGGCATCCTCTCGGAGGCCGACGGCGGCACGATCTCGGCGGCCGAGGCCATCGAGCAGCTCCTGAACGCCCAGATCGTGCTGCGCAACAACCGCCGACTCCAGACCGCGATGCGCTCGTCGCGGCTGCCCGCGGTCAAGACGCTGGAGCAGTTCGACTTCGCCTTCCAGCCCAGCATCAAGCGCGAGCAGATCGAGAGCCTGCACGAGCTCGGCTTCCTCGATCGACGCGAGAACGTGATCCTGCTCGGCCCACCCGGCGTGGGCAAGACTCACCTGGCCATAAGCCTGGCCATCGCTGCGGCGCAGTCCGGACGCCGCGTCTATTACGGCACGCTCGCGGGGCTGATCGAGTCCCTCGCCGAGGCCAAGGCCGCCGGCAACCTGTCGCGCAGGCTGCGCGTGCTCACCCATCCCGCGCTCCTGGTGGTCGACGAGATCGGCTACCTCCCGGTCAACCAGGACGGCGCCGTGCTCTTCTTCCAGCTCATCAACGCCCGGCACGAGAAGGCGTCGACGGTTCTGACGTCGAACAAGGGCTTCGAGGACTGGGGCGGCGTGCTCGGCGACGAAGTGATGGCGGCCGCTCTCATCGACCGTCTGGTCCACCATTGCCATATCGTCAACATCCGCGGGAACAGTTACAGGATGCGCGATCATCAGAACCTGCTGCAGGCCGGCTCGGATCGGCGCCGCAAGAGGGCCGCGTAGTGGTCGCCGGCCAAAACGGCAACCGTGCCGCCCGCCCGCTGTGGATAACTGGCTTGTCGCCGCCAGACTCGTCGGCGGTCGCGTCGCCAAGCCAGTTACCCACAGCTCCACCGAGCCCAACACCCGCTTGGGGGTACGCCCCCACGCCCAAAGTATTCAATTTTCGATTGCCAGAAATGTCCAGTTTTCGTTTGCCATCGACAGACGTTCCCGCCGCCAAAGGTCGTGCACTTGTCGTAGCTGGGAAGGTCGCAGAGTTGATCGTCGTAGCGTACGTCGAGGTAGCCCTCGCGAAACCATTCCTGGTCAGGTAGCGGCTGCGACAGATTCTTGGCCTCGATGTCGAGCACGGCGTCCACGTGGTACGAATAGAGGTAATGAATCGCCTCGCCCGTCCCCTTGCGAAACACCATGCCCCGGAACCCGACCTTTTCACACAGGGGCGGCTCGCCCCACATGAGGCACGCCTTCCACGTATCGAGAGCGCAGAGTGGAGTCCGCGGCTCGCCGATGCAATCGCTTGACGCGTTGTCGTCGCTCGCGATGTGCCGCAAATCTGAGGAGACGCTCAAATGCGCGTCCGCCAGCAAGAATGCTCCCGCGCAGATCGCCGAAAGCAAGAGCAGCCGTGACCGAATCGCGAGATTGAGGAATCTGGAACTTACCATTGTGGCACATACCTCCAAGGAAACGCCTGGGTCGGATTGAGTAGGGGGTACGCATCGTAGCGGGGATGAACATGCCCTTGGCGGATCGCGTCGAGCGATGGGAGCGGCATTCCAGAATCCCGCACCTCGACATGAACGTGGTTCGACATGCCCGGAAACCTGGGTCCGAGGTTCTGTGCGAGCCCAATCACCGTCTCACCGGCCTCTACTCGGTCGCCGACTTTGACCGAGGGATCGACGTAGAGCTGGCGCACGACCTTCCCGTCGTCCTTTGTCAACTCGACGTATCGGTATGCTGGCTGACCCTCGACCCTTTCATACGCCAGACCGGTCTTCGTCACGGTCCCACTCGCAGCAGGCGTCACCTGATCTCCCGGCTCGGCCGCGAGGTCGAGTGCCGCTATCCCGCGACGCGCCGAACTCGCGCGCTCCCCAAGTGTCTCCGTCGGCCATCCTAAAGCTCTCGACCGGAAACGCCAGCGGTTGATCGACCGGATCGACGTACCGCAGTGGTTTCCGCCGCGATAGCGCTGTTGTCAACATAAACCACGTATATTAATGTTATTTGTGTCGGCGCCGTCACGCTGATCGATTGCCATCTGGAAGGGGTATCGAACGGCGAAACTCAGCGTCGTTCCATCGGATTCATGTCGTGTCCTTACCCACGACGGGGCGCCACCACATAATCCGCCTGGCATCGAGCCCCGTTGGCCGAGCAAACATGTGCTACCATGGCCGCGGCTATGACCGTCCAACACGACATTGAGCGGAAGCTTCGTGCCGCCCTCGACCCCGATCATCTGGAAGTGGAGAACGAGAGCCACATGCATAGCGTGCCGCCGGGCTCGGAATCCCATTTCAAGGTGATTGTCGTGGCCGATGCCTTCCACGGCCAGTCGCGGCTCGCCCGTCACCGCACGGTCAATGGCCTGCTCGCGGCGGAACTCGCGGCGGGCGTTCACGCGCTTTCTCTTCACACCTATAGCGGCGCCGAATGGGCCGGCGCACGCCAATCAGCGCCCGAGAGCCCGGTTTGTTTGGGCGGCAGCAAAGCCAAGGCGCCGTAGCTTGTAATCTGGGACCGAGCGGCTATCGTGGGACGCGGCGGCCTCGGGGCCGGCGCGGGCGGCGCAATGACGCCGAATGGGGGGAATTCATGACGGTAAAGATTGGTAACGCACCGGTGTCGTGGGGTGTGTTCTACGGCGACGATCCGACCAATCCGGACTGGTCGTGGGTGCTGGACCAGGTTGCCGAGACCGGCTTCAAGTGGGTCGAGCTTGGTCCCATCGGCTTTTGTCCCCAGGAGCCCGAGCGCCTGGGTGCGGAGTATGAGCGCCGTGGACTTACCTTGATTGGCGGCTTTATCTTCGAGGCGCTGGAGGACGCGCGGCTCGCCGACCACAACCGTGCCGTCACCCACCGCACCTGCCGCATGCTGCAGGCGCTGGGCGGCCGCTACTTCAATATCATCCCCAAGATCGGGCCTGAGCGGATCGCCACCGCCGGGCGTCCCGACGATTCGCGCCGCCTGGATGCGGGGGAGTGGAAGGTCTTCATGGAAGCGATCCGCGAGGCCGCGAACATAGCCCGAGGTGAGTATGGACTGACCCCGGTCTTGCACCCCCATGGGGCCAGCTACCTCGAATACGCCGACGAGATCGACAAGGCATTCGACCAGCTGGAGCCCGAGCTGGTGGGCATGTGTCTCGATACCGGCCATCAGGCCTATGCCGGGGTCGAGCCGGTGGCGCTCTTCCGCAAGTACCACGAGCGCGTCCACTACATGCACTTCAAGAGCATCGATGCCGCGGTCCATGCCAGCGTCGTGGAACACGAGGTCGACTTCGAGAGCGCGGTGAGCGAGGACGTCTTCTGCTCGCTCGCCGACGGCGTCGTGGATTTCCCCGCCCTCAAGGTAGCGCTCGATGAGCACGGCTACGACGGCTGGGCGACCATCGAGCAAGATACCGACCCGCGCGGCGGCGGCGACCCATCGGCCGACGCGCGGCGCAGCCTCGCCTTCCTACGCGAGACCGGGCTCGTCGATTAGGGCCGCCAACCCGTACGCTGCGCGACTTGCCCGGAGATCGAGCGATGAGCGAAGAGCCTAGAGGCAGCTTCTTCGTCCATGACGCCGCCGGCCTCCCGCAGTCGAAGCGGCGCATGCGGCTGGGCATGGTCGGCGGCGGCCGCGGCGGCTTCATCGGCGGCGTGCACGCGATGGGGGCGCGGCTTTCGAACCGTTACGAGGTGGTGGCGGGGGCGCTCTCCTCGGATCCTGAGGTGGCAAGATTGTCGGGCGCCGAGTGGTACCTCGATCCCGATCGCAGCTACACCAGCTATCGCGAGATGGCCGAGGCCGAGGCCGCCCGCCCCGACGGCGTCGATGCCGTCGCCATCACCACGCCCAACCACATCCACCACGACGGCTGTGTCGCCTTCCTCGAAGCCGGCATCGATGTGATCTGCGACAAACCGCTCACCACCACCCTCGAAGACTCTCTCGACCTGGTCCGCCGCGTGCGAGAGACCGGGCTGATCTTCGCCGTCACCTATTCTTTCGCCTCCTACCCGATGGTGCGCCAAGCCAAAGAGATGATCGCGGCCGGCGAGATCGGCAGCCTGCGCCAGATCCACACCGAGTTCTTCGCCGAATGGTTCACCGAGGACATCATCGCCACCAACAAACAGGCGGCCTGGCGCAGCGACCCGGCGCGCTCGGGCCCGGCCTTCTGCACCGCCGACATCGGCACCCACGCGCACCACATGGGACGGTACGTCTCGGGGATGGAGATGACCGAGGTCCGGGCCGAGGTTCTGCGCACCGGGGTCGTGGAGATGGAGCTCGACGATACGGTCTTCGCGATGGTGCGCTACGGCGACGTGCCGGGCACGCTGCTCGCCACCATGGTCGCGCCGGGCAACCCGGGTGGCCTCCGCTTTCGCGTCATCGGCGACAAGGCCAGCGTCGAGTGGGATCACGAGAATCCCGAGTACCTGGTCTACAGCCGGTTCGGCGAACCCAAGCAGATCATCAGCCGCGGCGGCGGCGGCGGCGTGCGCGCGCTGGCCGCGCGCGGCACCCGCACCCCGCGGGGTCACTCCGAGGGCTGGATCGAGGCCTGGGCGAACCTCTATGGCGAGGTCGCGATCGCCATCGAGGCACGGCGCGAGGGCGTGGCGGTTGATGCCCAGGCGCTCGAGTATCCGACGGTCGAGGACGGCGCACGCGGCGTGAAATGGGTCGAGGCGGCGCTCGAATCGGGCCGCGCCGGCGGCGTATGGCGCGACTGCAGTCTCAGTTTTCAGTAGCAAAGAAGGGAGCGAGGATGCCGGAAGTGCGGATCGGGTTGGTAGGCGCGGGCTGGATGGGTCGGGCCCATGCGGCGGCGTACAAGAATGTGCCGCTGGTGTTTGGCAACGAGCCTGCGGTGCCGGCGCTCGAAATGATCGCCGACATCGACCCCGAGCGCGCCGAATCCGGCGCCGAGAGCATGGGATTCAGGCGCTGGACTGCGGACTGGCGCGAGCTGGTGAAGGATCCCGACGTCGATATTGTCGATATCACGGCGACCAACAACGTCCATGCCGAGGTCGCCATCGCCGCCGCCGAAGCGGGCAAGCCGGTCTATTGCGAAAAGCCGCTCGCCATGCACGCAGTGGAAGCCAAAACCATGGTCGAGGCGGCCGAGAGCGCCGGCGTCACCACCCTCATCGGCTTCAATTATCTCAAGATCCCCTCGGTCGGGTACGCGCGCGAGCTGATCAGAGCTGGCGACATCGGCGAGATCACACAGTTTCGCGGCACCTTCGACCAGGACCTGATGTGCGACCCCCAATTTCCCTTCAGCTGGCGGCTCGATCGCAAACTTGCGGGCTCCGGCGCGCTCGGCGACATGGCCTCCCACGTGCTCAGTTTCTCTCAGTTCCTGGTCGGCGACATCGTCGAGGTGTGCGGCCATTCGGGCATCTTCATCAAGGAGCGCCCGGTCGCCAGCGGGGGCTCGGGTCACACGGCGCGGGCCGCCGCCGATGCGCCGATGCGCGAGGTCGAGAACGACGACGTCGTGCAATTCCTCGCCCGCTATGAGAACGGCGCCATGGGAATCATCGAGGCCTCTCGGGTCGGAACCGGTCGCAAGATGTGGCTGACGTTCGAGATTCAGGGCTCGAAGGGGGCGCTCTTTTTCACCCAGGAGCGGATGAACGAGCTGATGTTCTACCGTCACACCGACCCCCCTGCCGAGCGCGGTTACAAGGACGTCCTGACCAACGCCGAGCAGCCGTGGTATGGCGCCTTTCACCCGATCGCTGGAAACGAACTCGGCTATAACGACCAGAAGGTGATCGAAACCCGCACGATGATCGAGGCCGTGTCCTCGGGCCAACCGGCCGAGCCCGATTTCCGGTTTGGCTACAAGAACCTTCAGGTGGTGGACGCGGTCCTCAAGTCGATCGATGAACGCCGCTGGGTGAGCACCGACGAGGTGGGATAAGGGGCGGCCACCATGACCTATCCCCGCGCCTTCAGCCATGTCGGGATCACGGTCCCCGATATTGACAAGGCCGTCGAATGGTACGCGGGCGCGCTCGGCTTGACGCTGCTCGCGGGACCGATGATCGTGCGCGGTGGCGAGGGCGAGACGGGCGCGGCCAGCGGCGATATTTTCGGCCCCGGCATGGGCAGCTTTCGGCTCGCCCACATGGCCGGCGCCGGCGGCGCGGGGCTGGAGATATTCCAGTTCGTCGAGCCCGCGGTCGAGCGGCCGAAAGACAACTTCGAGTACTGGAAGATCGGGATCTTCCATTTTTGCGTGGTTGATCCCGATATCGAGGGCTTGGCGAGCCGCATCGCCGAGTCCGGCGGCAAGCAGCGTTCCAAGGTCTGGTCGCTCGCGCCGGGCAAACCGTATAAAGTTTGTTACTGCGAGGATCCGTGGGGCAACATCGTCGAGATCAACTCGCATTCCTACGAACAGACTTGGTCCAACGTCGACGCTTGAGTGGATCCGGACCGGGTGAGCATTGGGGAGCGACCATGACGGAGAGATTGAGCCACTACATCAACGGCGCGCTGGTTCCGGGGGGGAACGGCCGTTTCGGCGCGGTCGATGATCCGGCCACCGGCGAAGTCACGACCGAGGTGCCTTTCGCGAGTGCCGACGAGGTCGGTGCCGCGGTTGAGGCGGCGAAGGCGGCCTTCCCCGCGTGGGCGGAAACCGCCCCGGTGCGCCGCGCCCGGGTCATGTTCGCGTTCAAACAGCTGGTCGAGGAAAACGCCGATGCCTTCGCCGCCGTCATCACCGCCGAGCACGGCAAGGTCCTGAGCGATTCCAAGGGCTCGATCACCCGAGGCGTCGAGGTCGTCGAGTTCGCCTGCGGCATCCCGCATCTGCTCAAAGGGGCCTTCACCGACAACGTCGGCGGCGGCATCGACATGCACTCGATGCGCCGGCCGCTTGGGGTATGCGTGGGCATCACCCCGTTCAACTTCCCCGCCATGGTGCCGATGTGGATGTTCCCGCTCGCCATTGCGTGCGGCAATACCTTCGTCCTCAAACCCTCGGAGAAGGACCCCTCGGCCGCGCTGTTCATGGCCAAGCTGTTGGCGGAAGCCGGGCTGCCCGAAGGCGTATTCAACGTCGTCCACGGCGACCGCGAGGCGGTGGACGCACTTCTCGCCCATCCCGACGTGGCCGCGGTGAGCTTCGTCGGATCGACCCCGATCGCCGAGCACATCTATCGGACCGGGACCGCCACCGGCAAGCGAGTCCAGGCGCTGGGCGGGGCCAAGAACCACATGGTGGTGATGCCCGACGCCGATCTCGAGCAGGCGAGGGACGCCCTGATGGGCGCCGCCTATGGCTCGGCGGGCGAGCGCTGCATGGCGATCTCGGTGGCGGTTGCGGTGGGCGAGGCAGGCGATGCGCTGATGGAGCGGCTGGTGCCCAAGGTTTCGGCGATCAAGGTCGGACCCGGCAGCGATTCCGATTCCGAGATGGGGCCGCTGGTCACCAAAGAGCATCTCGATCGGGTACGCGGCTACATCGACCTCGGGGTCGAGGAAGGCGCCGATCTCACGGTCGATGGCCGCGGGTTCACGCTGCAGGGCTACGAAAACGGCCACTACATCGGCGGCTCGGTATTCGACAACGTTTCGCCCGACATGCGGATATACAAAGAAGAGATATTCGGCCCCGTCCTGTCGGTCGTCCGTGCGCCGGATTTCGACACCGCGCTCGGGATGGTGAACGATCACGAATTCGGCAACGGGACGGCGATTTTTACGCGTGACGGCGATGCGGCACGCACGTTCGCCCAGGAATGCAATATCGGGATGGTCGGGATCAACGTACCGATCCCGGTCCCGACCGCCTACCACAGCTTCGGGGGTTGGAAGCGGTCGTTGTTCGGCGATCACAACGCGCACGGGACCGACGCGGTGCACTTTTACACCAAGACGAAGACCGTGACGTCGCGATGGCCGACGGGTATTCGCGCCGGCGCTGAATACGTGATGCCCGTGCTGAAGTGACCGCGCCGGCGCCGCGCTGGCCATACGTCACAACGCGGTTTCCGGCTACACTCTTGGGGCGATGACGGATGAGCGCGGCGCGCGGGACGCGGCAAAGACCCAGCGGATCCCCGAAGAGGACCTGAAGCGGATTCTCCTCGTCCACGGCTGGTGGCTCGATTCCGAAGGTGCCAAGGGTCGCCAGGCGGATCTCCGCGCCGCCGACTTGCGCGAGCTGGATCTGTTCCGCGTCGATCTTTGCCAAGCGGTTCTTGAAGACGCAGACCTCGGGGGCGCGGACCTACGGGGCGCGAAGCTCCAAGCCGCGAACCTGATCGGCGCCAACCTCGGCGACGCCAATCTCTACCGCGCGCACCTCGAAGGCGCCAACCTGTTTCGCGCCAGCCTCCGCTTCGCCTATCTAGCCAAAGCCATCCTCGACGGGGCCGAACTCGAACTCGCCGATCTCCACGAAGCCGACCTCGGGCGGTGCAGCCTGGCCGGCGTCGACCTGACCGATACCTTCGGTCTGACCCGAGAGCAGCTCGAGGCCGCGCGTGCGGATTCCACGACGACCGCGCCGCCCGGGCTTGCCGGCCAATAGCGGCTCACGCCGCGGCCGGCTCGATCACCACCAGAAGGTCTTGCGCCTCGACCGCGGCGCCCGGTTCGACCGCGACCTCGCCGATCGTGCCGGCGGTCTCGGCGAACACGGTGGTTTCCATCTTCATCGCCTCGATCCCGACCAACGCATCGCCGCGCGAGATTTCAGCGCCGGGTTCGACTGCGACGCTCACCACGGTGCCCGCCATCGGCGCCGCAATGTCGCCCGCCATACCCTCGCGAGCCTTGCGCCGCTCGGGTGCGACGGCGAGGAGGGCGTCGGCGATGGCGATCGCGCGGGGCTGACCGTTGAGTTCGAAAAAGACGGTGCGCCGACCCTGGTCGTCGGGCTCACCGGTCGCCAGGTACCGGACAATGAGGCGCTTGCCCGGGCCGATGTCGATGTTGAACTCCTCGTCGGGCTCGGGGCCGTAGAGAAAAATCGGGGTCGGGATAAGACTGACGTCACCATGGCGGCGGCGGTGCTCGGCATAGTCCGTGAAAACCGTGTCGTAGAGGAGGTAAGAGGCGAGCTGTTGCTCGGACACCTCGCGCCTGAGCTTGTGCGTCAGCTCGGTTCGGGCGGCGTCCATGTCGCGGGGTGGAAGTTGCGATCCGGGCCGCTCGGTGAGCGCCGGCCCGCCCTTGAGCGCCTTGCGCTGAAGCGCTTCGGGGATGCCGCCCCGCGGTTGCCCGAGCTCACCGCGCAAAAACGCCAATACGGATTCCGGGAACGCGATTTCCCGGTTGGGATCCAGCACATCCTTAGGGGTCAGGCCTTGTGAGACCATGTAAAGCGCCATGTCGCCCACCGCCTTCGACGACGGCGTGACCTTGACGATGTCTCCGAACATGCGGTTGACCGCGGCGTAGGTCTCGACGATCGCCGGCCATGCCGTTTCCAGCCCCAGCGCCCGCGCCTGCTGTCGCAAGTTGGTGTACTGGCCCCCCGGCATTTCGTGAACGTAAACATCGGAAGTGCCGGTGCGCATGTCGCTTTCGAACGCGGCATAGGCGTGGCGCACGCCCTCCCAGTAGTGCGACACCGCGGTAATGGTTTCGGCGGCGAACCCGGGGTCGCGCGCCCCACCGCGCAACGCGCCCGCGATGGCGCCGAGGCTTGGCTGCGAGGTCATGCCGCTCATCGAATCCATCGCCGCATCGGCGGCGTCGACGCCGGCGTCGACGGCGGCGAGCACGGTGGCCACGGCGGCGCCCGCGGTATCGTGGGTGTGCAGGTGAATCGGGATCGCTACCTCGCGGCGCAACGTCTCGACAAGCTGTCGCGCCGCCGCCGGCTTGAGGAGGCCGGCCATGTCCTTGATGCCCAGCACGTGCGAGCCCGCGGCCTCGAGCTCGCGCGCAAGCTCGAGGTAGTAGCCGAGATCGTATTTGGTCTTGGTCGGATCGGTGATGTCGCCGGTGTAGCAAATCGCCGTCTCGCAAATGGCGCCGGTTTCCAACACCGCATCGATCGCCACACGCATGTTCTCGACCCAATTGAGGGCATCGAAGACCCGGAACAAATCGATGCCGGCCTCGGCCGCCCGCGCGACAAAGAAGCGAACCACGTTGTCGGGGTAGTTGGTGTACCCGACCGCGTTGGAGCCGCGCAGCAGCATCTGCAGCAGCGTTCTCGGGATCAGTGCGCGAAGCTCGGCCAGGCGCTCCCACGGATCTTCCTTCAAGAAGCGCATCGCGACATCGAAGGTCGCCCCGCCCCACGCCTCGATCGAGAGCAGGCCCTTTAGCCCGGTTTCGTAGGTGGCGGCGATGCGCCTGAGGTCGTAACTTCGCATGCGCGTCGCCAGGAGCGATTGGTGGGCATCGCGAAACGTGGTGTCGGTGATCAGAAGCCGAGTCTCATCACGCATCCACCGTGCAAATCCCGCCGCGCCAAGCCGCTGAAGCGTCTCGCGGCTCCCCTCCGTGTCGCTCGCGGTGACCGCGGGCACCTCGGGGCGGGGTCGCCGCTCGGGCCGGGGCCGGCCGGCGATCTCGGCATTGCCATTGACCAGCACCTCGCCGACGAACGACAGAAGCCGGGTTGCCCGGTCGCGACGCATCGGGAACCGCACCAGCTCGGGGGAATCGTCGATGAACCGGGTCGTGATCGTATCGGCGGCGAAGCTGGGGTGATTGATCACCGATTCCAGGAACGGCAGATTGGTCTTGACTCCGCGAATGCGGAACTCGCGGAGCGCACGGTCCATCCGGGCGATCGTTTCCTCGCGGGTCGGCGACCATGCGGTCACCTTCTCCAATAGTGAATCGAAGTGCGGCGTGATGAGCGCCCCGGAGAACGCGGTGCCGCCGTCAAGCCGGATCCCGTAGCCCGTCGCGCCACGGTACGCGGTGATGCGGCCATAGTCGGGAATGAACTGGTTCTCCGGGTCCTCGGTGGTGATCCGGCATTGGATCGCACAGCCCTGGGCCCGAATCTGATCCTGGGGCGGCACGCCACTCTCGGGGCTGCCGATCCGGGCGCCGCCGGCGATGCGGATTTGAGCCTTGACGAGGTCGACGCCGGTGACCTGCTCGGTCACCGTGTGCTCGACCTGAATGCGCGGATTGACCTCGATGAAGTAGTAGCGCCCGGAATCGACGTCGAACAGGAACTCGACGGTGCCCGCGTTCAGGTATGCCGCCGCGCGGGCAAGCCGGAGTGCGGATTCATGAAGCGATGCGCGTGTGTCTGCGTCCAGCCACACCGCCGGCGCGGTCTCGACGACCTTCTGATGGCGGCGTTGCACGGTGCAGTCGCGTTCGAACAGATGGACCGCGTTGCCATGCGAATCGGCCAGGATCTGCACCTCAAGATGGCGCGCGCGGTCGACCAGTTTTTCGAAGAACACCGCGTCGTTGCCGAAGGCGGCGGCGGCTTCGCGCCGCGCGGCGCCGAGTTCCGCTTCCAGTTCCTCCGCCTCGCGCACCACCCGCATGCCCCGGCCTCCACCGCCCCAGCTCGCCTTGACCATCAGCGGGAAGCCTACTTCGCGGGCGATTCGCATTGCCGCGGCCGCATCGGGCGGGACCTCGGCGCTCGCGGGCAGGACGGGAATCTCGGCGGCTTCGGCGAGGGAACGGGCGGTGACTTTGTCGCCCAGGCCCCGCAGGACCTCGGGCGCGGGGCCGATGAAGGTGAACCCGGCGTCCTGGCACGCCTGCGCGAAATCAGGGTTCTCGGCGAGGAAGCCGTAGCCGGGATGGACCGAATCCACGCCGGCCTGGGCGGCGATTCGCAAAACCTCATCGATTTCGAGGTACGCTCGGATCGGCTCCAGACCGTGGCCGACGCGGTAGCTCTCGTCGGCCTTGAACCGGTGGAGCGCGAAGCGGTCTTCGTGGGCGTAGATCGCAACCGTGCGGATGCCCAGCTCGGTGGCGGCACGAAAGATGCGGATCGCGATCTCGCTCCGGTTCGCGACCAAGAGCTTGCGAATCCTGCGTCGGGCGGGCTTGGGCATGGTTACGGGGCGCCGCGATGGCCTCGGCGCCCGGGTGACGCCAAGCCCTAGAGATCGTCTAGCGTACCAATGAACGGTAGCTCGCGATAGGCGTGGGCGTAGTCGAGCCCGTAGCCGACGACAAAGCGATCTGGACACGTGAAGCCCACGAAGTCGGCCGCGATCTCGCGCGCCCGATCGCCCGGTTTGTCCAGCAGCACGCACGGCCGGACTTTGGCGGCGCCGCGTTGCAGCAGCAGCTCTTTTGCAGCGCCAAGGGTGCGTCCCGATTCCAAGATGTCGTCGACCAGTAGCACCTCGCGTCCGCTCACGGGCTCGGTCAGATCGCGGACGATCTCGGCGCGGCCGGAACTCGTCGTGCCAGTGCCATAGCTCGACAGCGTGAGAAAATCGACCTCGAGCTGCATACCGGCGCGGTGAAGCGCGCGCATCAGGTCGGCGGCAAACACGAAACTGCCCTTGAGCACCGTTATCACAACCGCTTCGGCGCCCATGCTCGCGGCAATCTCAGAGGCCAAGGAGTCGATGCGCGCCGCTATCTTCTCGGCGCTGAAAAGCACCGCTACGGGACGGTTCGGCGTCCTTGACATTGCGGAAGACCTGAAGAATCGATAAGGGCGGGGGCCCGTGCGGTGCCCCCACCCCGCGCGGCTTAGGCCGCTTGGCCTTTGATCCTCTTGCGCGAAGGCGTCCCGATGGCGATGGAGCGAGGCTTCATCTCATCGGGAACCTGACGCTCAAGCTCGACGCTCAACAGACCGTTCTCGAGTTCAGCGCTCTTGACTTCGATGTAGTCCGCCAACTGAAAGCGGCGCTCGAAGGCCCGCGCCGCGATGCCGCGGTGCAGGTACGTGCCGTCGTCCTGGCCGTTCTTGGCGGGCAAGGACTTGACCGTCAGCACGCCTTCGTGGGCGATCACATCGATGTCCTCGGCGCCGAATCCGGCAACCGCCATCGTAATGCAGTAGTGGTCCTCGCTCACCTGCTCGATGTTGTAGGGCGGGTAGGACAGCGCGCTGTCGTCTACGCGCGACGCGGCCTCAAGTGCGCGCGAAATCCGATCAAAGCCGATCGTGGTTCGAAATAGCGGGGTGAAGTCAAACGTTGTCGTTCTCATGATATCCTCCTTTGAGCGACATCACGGCGAGCCAGGTTTGGCCGAGACGGGCCTTGCTGGCCCCGCCTGTTACCGACGGCCCCACCATTGGCGACCGTCTCAAACGCATGTAGGTGCGGGCCGTGGCGGGTTCAAGCCCTGGGTTTGCAACCGCGGTCCAACCGAGCTACCTAGAGATGGGTGAATTCTCGGGAGAGTGAGGCGATGGCGAAAGCGATATTCGGAGCGGGGTGCTTCTGGGGCGTCGAGGCGGCGTTCCAGGGGTTGCGCGGCGTGACCGCGACAATGGTCGGCTATAGCGGCGGGACGCTAGCGGATCCGACCTACCAAGAGGTCTGCAGCGGGAGGACGGGCCACGTCGAAGTGGTCGAGGTCACGTTCGATCCGACGCAGGTGGGCTACGAGGAACTTCTGGCGCTCTTCTGGGAGATCCACGACCCAACCACGCGTGACCGCCAAGGTCCCGATATCGGCAGCCAGTACCGCTCGGCCATCTTCTACGCCGACGCCGAGCAAGAATCGGCGGCACGCGCCTCCAAAGAGGCGCTGATGCGATCGGGACGGCACTCGCGCGAGATCGTCACCGAATTCACGGCGGCCTCACGGTTCTACCCGGCCGAGGATTACCACCACAAATACTTCGAAAAGCGCGGCGTCGCCCACCGGCTGTGATGCGACACTGGCTAGCCCTTGGCCTCGTTCTGGCGCTGGCCCTGCCCTTCGGCGCACCCGCCATCGCGCAGGAAACGGAGCGTCCCCGACCCGGCGATCCGGCGTACGAGTTGTGGGAGGAAGGGTACGTCCTGCACATGCTTGGCGCGTTTGAACCGGCGATCGAGGCCTACCGAAAGTCGATCGAGGTCCGCCCGACCGCCGCGGCGCACACGTTCCTTGGCTGGTCTCTCAGCAAGGTCGGGCGGCTCGACGACGCGATCGGCGAGTGCCAATCGGCGATTGAGCTCGACCCCGGCTACGGCAACCCCTACAACGATATCGGCGTCTATCTGATCGAACTCGACCGCGCCGACGAGGCGATCCCGTGGCTTGAGAAGGCGATGCGCGCCGAGCGCTACTGCTGCCCCGCGTTTCCCCACTTCAACTTGGGACGGATCCATCTCATGCGGGGTCAAGATGCGGCGGCGAAACGCGCCTTCGAGCGCGCGCTCGGCTACGATCCCGATCACCGCCCCTCGCTCGAGGCCCTCGAGCTCTTGCGGCGCCACGCGTTGGAGACGTTGTAGGCCCGAGACAACTAGCGCGCGTAGGCGACCACTTCGCGAACCGCCGCCTCGATCTTGGCGGCGCTTGGCACATAGGCGTCCTCAAGTTCGGGTGAGAACGGCACCGGGGTGTGGGGCGGCGTTACCATGTGGATGGGCGCCTTGAGCGCCGCGAAGGCGTGACGGGACGCGAGCGCCGAAATGTCAGTGGCCACGTTGCAGCGCGGGTAGGACTCATCGACGATGACCAGTCGCCCGCTGTCTTCGACGCTCTCGATGATCGCGTCCTCGTCCAGCGGCGAGGTGGTGCGAGGATCGAGGACCGTGCATCCGATCCCGTCCTTGTCCAACCCGTCTGCCACCTGGTTGGCCAGGTCGACCATGCGGCCGATGGCGACGATCGTCACATCCTCGCCCTCGCGGGTGAGGTTGGCCTCGCCGAAGGGGATGACATAGGGCTCGTCCGGTACCTCTTCCTCCACGTCATACATGGCCTTGTGTTCGAGGAACATGACCGGGTCGTCATCGCGAATGGCTTGGGTCAACAGTCCTTTCGCCTCGTACGCCGAGGATGGGATGGCGACCTTGAGCCCCGGGATGTGGGTGAAGATCGGGTACAGACTCTGGCTATGCTGACTGGCGGCGCGCAAGCCGGCGCCGAACATCATGCGCACGACCATCGGCGTAACCGCCTTGCCGCCGAACATATAGCGGAACTTCGCGGCTTGATTGAAAATCTGGTCGAAGCAGACCCCCAGGAAATCGCAGAACATCAATTCGGCCACCGGCCTCAGCCCGCGCGCCGCGGCGCCCGCCGCGGCGCCGATGAAAGCGCTCTCGCTGATCGGCGTATCCAGCACGCGCTCGCGCCCGAACTCGCCGAACAGGCCTTTGGTGACTCCGAAGGGCCCGCCCCAGGCGTCGTCCTCGCCGGCGGTGCCCGCGCCGCCGCAAATGTCTTCGCCCATGACGATTACTTTTGGATCGCGGCGCATCTCATCGAACAACGCCTCGTTGAGCGCCTGTCGGAACGACTTCATGGACATCGTGCGAACCCCTGGTAGGAGACGTAGACGTCGGTCAGCACCGACTCTGGACTCGGTCGCGGGGCCGTCTTGGCTTCGGCCACCGCCTCGTCGATCAGCACATCGACCTCGGCATCGATCGCGTCAAGCTGATCGGCTTCCAGGAGGCCGGCTTCGGTGACGCGGGCGCGGAAGCCAACGAGCACATCTTTGTCGCGGCGCAAGGCCTCGACCTCGCCCGCCCCACGATAGGTTTGGGCGTCGCCCTCAAAATGGGCGTGGAAGCGGGGAACCTCGCAGTGGATAAGGCTCGGGCCCTCGCCGGCGCGGGCGCGGGCCACAGCCTCGCCAGCAACTTCGTGGACCGCGAAAAAGTCGGAGCCGTCCACATAGGTGCCCGGCATTCCGTACCCTTCGGCCCGTTTGACGATATCGCCTGCCACCGAGTACGCGGCGGCCGTCGATTCGGAGTAGCCGTTGTCTTCGACGACGAAGATCGCCGGCAGTTTCCACACCGAGGCGAGATTGAGGGACTCGGCGGTGGTGCCCTGGTTGGCGCCGCCGTCGCCGACGAAGGCGATCGCCACCGCGTTCTCGCCTAGCGTCTTTGCCGCCAACGCGGCCCCGCAGATGAGCGGCGGACCCCCGCCGACGATGCCGTTCGCGCCAAGCATTCCGCGGTCGAGATCGGCGATGTGCATCGAGCCGCCCTTGCCTTTGCAGATGCCTTCGGCGCTGCCGTAGAGCTCGCGCATCATGCCTTTGACGTCGCAGCCTTTGGCGATGCAGTGCCCGTGACCGCGGTGGGTGCTGGCGATCGTGTCCCGATCGTCGAGATTCATGCACATCCCAACCGCCGAGGCCTCCTCGCCCGCGTAGAGATGAATGAAACCTGGCATCTCGCCGGTCTCGAACTCTATCTTGGTGCGGTCCTCGAACACGCGGATGGTGCGCATATCCCGGTAGGCGGTGATGAGATCATCGCGGTTTAGTTGCACGAGATTCCTCCCCAATCAGTCGACAGAAGTTACGGCGCGTAGGCGACGACCTCGCGCACCGCGGCTTCGAGTTTCCCGGCATCGGGCGTGTAGGCCTGCTCCAGAACCTGCGCAAACGGGACCGGCACGTGCGGCGGGCTTACCATTTGGATCGGCGCTTTCAGCGCTTTGAAGGCATCTCGGCTCACCTGCGCCGAGATGTCGGTGGCCATGTTGCAGCGTGGCGAGGCCTCGTCGAGGATCACCAGACGCCCGGTCTCCTCGACGGCCTCGATGATCGTGTCCATATCCATGGGCGAGGTCGTGCGCGGATCGACGACGGTGCAGCCGATGCCGTCCTGTTCCAGCTTGTCGGCGACCTCGTTGGCCACCTGCACCATTCGACCCATGGCGACCACCGTCACGTCGTCGCCTTCACGGGTGAGGTTGGCCTCGCCGAAGGGAAGCGTGTACGCCTCGTCGGGCACTTCCTCCTCGTCGTCGAACATCGCCTTGTGCTGGAAGAAGACCACCGGGTCGTCGTCGCGTATCGCTTCGATCAGCAGACCCTTGGCTTCGTAAGCCGATGACGGGATCGCGACCTTGAGGCCAGGGATGTGCGTGAAGATCGGGTAGAGGCTCTGGCTGTGGTGGCTCGCCGCGCTGACGCCGGTGCCGTACGTCGTGGTGATCACCAGCGGGGTCTTTGCCTTGCCCCCGAACATGTAACGGAATTTTGCCGCTTGGTTATAGATCTGGTCGAAGCACACGCCCATGAAGTCGACGAACATCAGCTCGGCCACGGGCCGCAAGCCGGTCGCCGCGGCTGCCGCGGCGGCGCCGATAAAGGCGCTTTCGGTGATTGGCGCGTCGAGGACACGGTCCGGACCGAACTCCGAGAGAAAGCCTTTGCTCGTTCCCCAGGGGCCGCCCCACGCGTCGTCGTCGCCCTCGGTACCCTTACCGCCGCTGATGTCCTCGCCGATCAGGATCACGTTCGGGTCGCGCCGCATCTCGCCCGCGAGGGCCTCGCTTATCGCCTGCCGGAAGGATTTCTGGGTCATTCGATCCCTAGTAGGAGACGTAGACGTCGGTCAGCAGCGATTCGGCCTTCGGTTCCGGCGCCGCCTTTGCCTCGCCCACCGCTTCCTCGATCAGGCCGCGCGCCTGAGCGTTCCCTATTTGCTACGAACATAGGCACGGGCCGAAGGCGTGTACAAGCGTCTTTGTCCCCGGATCGGGCATTGCCCCGGGGCGAGCCAACCACCATATCACGCGCATGGGCCGCAGCATTCTAAGGGTCTTGCTGTTCGCCGGCCTGGCACTCGCGGTTTCGCCCACGCTCGCCGCCAACACGCCGCGCTGCCAGAGCACCGTCGCCGAGCAGCTCGCCGGTTTCGGAATTGAGCAGTCCGAAGTCTCCAGCATCTATTATGCACAGAAGGTCAGGGCGGTCGGCCGCACGGGAAGGCGGATCAGCGGCGTTACGGCGTGGGTAAGTCTCCACTCGTGCGAGGGTTCGGTCGTCATCGACCTGAGCAACGGCTGCCGGGTCAAGCAAGCCTACACCCGCGGTCAGTGCCGCGTGCCCGGCCTCAAGAGCTTCTAGGAGCGTGCGCTGCAGAAAGGTCCGCGCGGCAAAGTTGATAGCGGACGGGTTGTGGGTGGATTTGCGCAGGGGGAAGTATGATCCGATACGCCAGTTGCGTATGGGAACTCCAGATGCCGACCACGTTTCGTGCCTACCAGCCGGACCAACCCTTGCTTTTGCCGCTGGACTTGCAGGAGTGGGTTCCCCCAGGGCACCTGGCTCATCACGTCAGCGATGTGGTCGATGCACTGGACTTGACGGCGTTCTATGCGCCCTACGAGGGGGACGGTCGACGCAACGCCCCCTACGAGCCGTCGATGATGGTCAAGGTGCTGATCTATGCCTACGCGACGGGCACATTCTCCTCGCGCGCGGTGGCGAGGAAGCTGGAGGAGGAAGTAGCGTTTCGGATGCTCGCGGCGGGCAACTTCCCGCAACATCGCACGGTATGTGAGTTCCGCCGCCGACATCTGGCGGAGTTCAGCGAGCTGTTTGTGGGGGTGGTGCAGGTGGCGCGCGAGATGGGACTGGCGCGGTTCGGCAAGCTCTCGGTCGACGGGACGAAGGTGCGAGCGAACGCGAGCAAGCGCAAGGCGATGAGCTATGAGCGGATGGGCAAAGAGGCGGCTCGCTTGCAGGCGGAGATCGAGGCGCTGCTGACGAAGGCGGGGATGGTGGACGCCGAAGAAGACGAGCGTTGGGGCGAGGATTTCCGGGGCGACGAGTTGCCCGAGGAGTTGCAACGCAGGGAGAAGCGCCTGGCGGCGATCCAGGCAGCCAAAGCGCGTTTGGAGGCGGCGCAACGAGGACGAGATCGTCGCCTTCGTCGTCAACAAGGCGCACTGGACCGAGGTCGGCGGCAAGGACCCCGGCAGCTTCACCACCAACGCCACCGAGATCTATCAGGAGGGCCTGCAGCTCCCCAACATTCGCCTGTTCGACCGCGGAACCCCCGACCAAGCGATCATCGACATCATCGAGGCCAACGTCCGTCTGCCGCGCATGTCGCTCGGCGACATGTGGGCCGGCGTTGCTTGCAACCGGGTGGGCGAACGACGAATCCTCGAGATCTTCACCAAGTACGGCAGGGACGCGATCACCCGCGCCATGGCCGAGCTGTTGGACTACGGCGAGGAGATGACCCTCGCCGAGATCAAGGCACTGCCGCAGGGCACTTTCGAGGCCGAGGACTGGATCGACGACGACGGTCTCGGCAACGGTCCCTTCAAAATCCAGGTCAAGGTGACCGTCACGGAAGGCAAGTTCATCGCCGACTTCACTGGCAGCCACGCCCAGGTGCCGGGGCCCATCAACAACTCGCGCACCGGCTTGATCTCGGCGGTACGGACGATCCTCAAGGCGATCACCAACCCGCAGATCGCCGCCAACGGCGGCTGCTTCCGCGCCATCGAGGTGATCTGTCCGGATGGCACTCTGTTCACTTGCGAACGCCCGGCGCCGGTTTCGCTCTATTGGGAGACGATGATGGCCGGCGCCGATCTGATCTGGAAGGCGCTGGTGCCGCACGTGCCCGAACGCCTGACCGCGGGGCACTTCCTGTCGGTGTGCGCGACGATCATCGCCGGCAACCACCCCGATACCGGCGAGTTCTATCTTCTGGTCGAGCCGCTGGTCGGCGGCTGGGGCGCGGGCGCGACCAAAGACGGCGAGAGCGGCCAGTTCG
Source organism: Alphaproteobacteria bacterium (assembly GCA_965219135.1). Lineage (GTDB taxonomy): Bacteria > Pseudomonadota > Alphaproteobacteria > VGEJ01 > VGEJ01 > CAYUNL01. Next base: position 90,156 of record CBDCMV010000003.1, read on the forward strand.
CCTCGGCCGATGGCGAGACCTACAACATCCCGATCGAGGTCGCCGAGACCCGCTACGGGGTGATCTGCGATCAGTACGCCTTTCACGGCGACGAGGGCGGCCACGGCGAGTTCCGCGGTGGCAAGGGCGTGATGCTGGACTACCGCATCCTGTCGGAAGAGGCGAGCACGACCGGAAGCTTCGGCCGCCACCGCTTCAAGGCCTGGGGTATGGCGGGCGGCGGCGATGCCTCGCCCAACTACGTCCAGGTCATCCGCGCCGACGGCACCCAAGAGACCCACGCCATGTTCCACCGGGTGCCCTTGAAGAAGGGCGACGTGGTGCGTTGCGTCACCGCCACTGGCGGCGGCTACGGCGATCCCAAGAAGCGGCCCCGTAAAAAGGTCGCCGCCGACCTCAAGGACGGCTTCATCACGCCGGAGCAGGCGTCCGCCAGCTACGGCTACACCCCCGCCGAAGCCGCCGAGTAGGGGCGGGTTTCACCCCACCAGCGATCCCGGGCGAGTTGCCCGATTCCTCGACGTAGACCAGGTGGAGGGCGGCATCAAGGGCTCGGCCTTGGCAGCTCGACCTCGGGTAGAAGGTGCACCGTGCGCCGCCCGCCTCGTTTCATTCGGCGGCCGCGGGGCGCGTCTCGGCGAAGGCGTGAGGGTAATGGGCGCGCGCGTGCGCCTCGGTGATGTAGCCTTCACGAAGGTCGCCGTGCACCGCCGCCGGGTCGCGTTCGCTGGCCGGGCCGTAACCGCCGCCGCCGCCGCTCGATAGCTCGAGCACCGCGCCCGCCGGTAGGAACATGCGCGTGGCCTTGCCGAACGGACCGATGCGATCGCCGTCCGCCGTCTCCATGTAAATGGCATTCGAGACGCCCTCCCCGCCGCGTTGAAGCCCCCATGGTGTGGTCTTGGTGCGGTCCACGGTGGCGGTGACCCAGGAATCGGCGAGCATGCGGAAGTGGAAGCTCACGCCCAAGCCACCGCGGTACTTGCCCGGTCCGCAGCTGTCGACGGCGAAGGCGACCTCGTCCACCAGCCATGGGAATTTGGCCTCCCAGATCTCTACCGGCGAATAGCGCGTTGCGGCCTGCATGATGTGCATCGACGAGGCGCCGTCGCCGCGGGCATGCGCGCCCTGCCCGATGGGGTGAGGAGCGCCATCGGCCCATGGCTCGCCGCTTTCGGGATCGTTGCCCCAGAAGATCAGCGCGCACACATCGCCGCCCGAGGACGCGGGCACCGCCTGGGGCATGGCCTGCGCGAGCGCCTGGTAGATGACCTCGATCGCCTGCATCGCCGGCCAGCCGTATAGGAAGCAGGGCGAGGGCCATTCGGGATGAAACATCGAGCCCGGACGCGTCACCACTTCGATGGCGCGGAAGTGGCCCTCGTTGGGAGCCTCCGAGCCGCCGGCCAACATGGTGACCGCGCAGCGGCTGGCCGACACGGTGGAGGGCTGGGGACAGTTGATGGGGCCGGGGCGGGCGTCGGGGACCGTGGAATAATCGATGCGCACGGTCGAGCCCTCGACCTCGACGATGACGTCGAAGGGCACCTTCTCGTCGCTGACCCCGTCGTCGTCCATGACGCCGTGGCCGACGTAGCGGCCGTCGGGGATGCGCGCGAAGTAACTGCGCACGATCGCCTCGCCGTGGTCGAACATGCGCTCGACCGCCTGGCTGAAGGTCTCGAGCCCGAAGCGCTCGACGACCTCCACGAGCGCCGCGGCGCCGGCGCGGCAGCCCACCACCTCGCCGCGGACGTCGCCGTCGACCATCTTGGGCATCCGCGAGTTGGCCAATAGCATGCGGTCCATCTCCTCGTCGAGCACGCCGCGCTTGTAGAGCTTGACGCCGGGATAGATGGTGCCCTCCTGGAACACATCGACGGTATCGGTTGAGTAGGGGTCCTTGCCGCCGATGTCCAGGAGATGGCCCTTGATCGTCGTGTAGCCGATCAGCTCGGAATCGTTCAGGTACACCGGCATCACCAGCGCCAGATCCTGCTGATGCGAGCCCATGCCGAAGGGGTCGTTGTAGATGATGATGTCACCGGGATCGAGGTTGTGCTCGCCGCCCACCGCCGCCACCGCGCCTTCGACGCAGAAGTTCATCGTGCCCATGAAGATCGGCATGCTGGGCGCCTGGGCCAGCATGCGCACTTTGCGGTCGTAGATGGCGACGGCGAAGTCGAGCACCTCGACGATGCACGGCGAGAAAGCCGTGCGCACCACCGCCCGTTTCATGTGATTGGCGGCGACGTTGAGCGAGTTTCGCACCACCTCGGTGGTTACCGGATCGGCGTCCACGGCGCGCGATCCTCGGGCTACCCGATAGGTGATGGGCTCGCGGGTCATCGGCTTCTCCCGGCTGGCGTGGTGTCTACTCGGCAGCAGCCGCGCGGGTTTCGAAGACGTGGGGATAGTGGATGCGGGCGTGGTCCTCGGTGATGTAGCCCTCGCGCAGGTCGGCAAGCACCGCCTCGGCGCTACGCTCGGCCGCCGGACCGTAGCCGCCGCCGCCGGCGGTGCGCATTTCGAGCGTCGCACCGGCGGGCAGCTTGAGCCGCGTCGCCTTGGTGATCTTCTCGCGCCCGCCGTCCGGGCGGCGCACGTAGGCGACGTTGGTGCGGCAACCTTCGCCGCCGCCGGCAAGACCCCAGGCCTTGGATTCGTGACGCTCGATGACCACGGTGACGAAGGACTCGGCGAGCATCGTGTAATCCATGTCGAGCCCTAGGCCGCCGCGGTGCTGGCCGGCGCCGCAGGTGTCGGGCGCCATCTCGAACTTAGTGATCAGCCATGGATCGCGCGATTCGTAGACTTCGCAAGGGATGTTGCGGGTGGCCGCCTCCATCGGGTGCATCAGGCAGCTTTGGCCGTCGCCATCGGCCCAGCCGCCCTGGCCGCCCATGTGTGGCATGCCCTCGGCCCACGGCTCGCCGGTCTCCTCGTCGACGCCCCACCACACGGTGGCCTGGATGTCGCAATCGCTGGCCGCCGGCACCGCGTCGGGCATGACCTCCGACATGGCGCGCAGGATCACCTCCATCGCCTGCATGGCGGGGATGAAGTAAAGGAAGCTCGGCGCCGGCCACACCGGATCGAACATGGTGCCGGGCCGGGTGACGATCTCGACAGGGCGGAAGTGGCCCTCGTTCGCCATGCCGCCGCCGCCGGCGATCCACATTATCGCCATCCGCGTCGCCGAGACGGTCGAGGCGATAGGGCAGTTCACGGGCCCGCCTTGCATGGGCGGCGAGTTGGAGTAGTCGACGCGCACCGTCGAGCCGTCGACTTCCAGCGCTACCTCGAACGGGATCGAATCGGTGTCGACGCCGTTGTTGTCCATCAGGCCGTGGGCGACGTAGCGGCCGTCGGGAATTTTCTCGAAGTAGCTGCGGATCACCGCCTCGCCGTGGTCGTACATGCGCTCGACGCATGTGTCGAACGATTCGAGCCCGAACCGGTCGACCACGTCGCAGAGCGCCGCCGCGCCTGCGCGCACCGCGACCACCAGCGCTTCCACGTCGCCGACGACGTATTTGGGCACCCGCGTGTTGGCCACTAGGATGCGGTGCACCTCGTCGGAAAGCTCGCCCCGCCGATAGAGCTTGAGGCCGGGGAAAATGGTTCCCTCTTGGAACACATCGACGGTATCGGTGGAGTAAGGCTCTTTGCCGCCGATGTCTTGAAGATGGGCCTTGATGCCGGTGTAGCCGATCAGGGTTTCGTCGTGAAAGAAGACCGGCATGATCAGCGCCGCGTCCTGCTGGTGCGAGCCGGTGCCGAAGGGATCGTTGTAAAGGATGATGTCGCCGGGCTCGAGTGCCTCCTCGCCGCCCACCGCCGCGACCGCCGCATCGACGCAGAAGTTCATCGTGCCCATGAACAGCGGCAACGTCGGCGCCTGCGCCAGCATGCGCACCTCGCGGTCGTAGATCGCCGCGGCGAAGTCGATGACCTCGTAGATGGTGGGTGAGAACGCGGTACGCACCAGCGCGCGCTTCATGTAGTTCGCCGCGACCTGCAGGGAATGACGCACGACCTCGGTGGTCACCGGGTCGGCATCCTCGCCGAGATTCTTGCTCGGTGCCGCGCGGTAGGTGCGGGCCTCGCTCTCGCGGCCGGCTGGGCGCATGCTGGGTACCCCCGTGTTCCAACCCCAATCGGCAACATAGCACATGGCACGGAGCGAGTCCGCCGCCCCCGGCGCCGCCCCCGGAGCCGCTTGCGGGGCCCCGGCAACTATGCCAGGATTTCATCAGTCGCTCCAATGTGGACGCGACACAGAATGGAGAAAGACCCCGGGAAGGGAGCCAGGATCATGAAATCGTTAGTCAGGGCTATCGCGCTCGCGATGGTGTTCGCGCTGCCGGCGAGCGGCGCGCTTGCCGAGCGTGTGCTGCGCATCGTCGAGGTGCCGGTCGGCGAACTCGATCCGCACAAGGCGCTCGATTACATCGATTCAATCATCAACTACAACGTTTATGACTATCTCGCCTGGCCCCAGCCGGGCGGCGCCATGGGTCCCGAGCTGGCCGAGAGTTGGACCGTGTCCGACGACGGCTTGATCTATACCTTCACACTCCGCCAAGGCGTCAAGTTCCACGACGGCTCCGAGGTCAATGCCGACGACGTGGTCTACTCGCACCATCGTTCGGTGGCCCTCGGCCAGGGTTACTCGCACCTGTTCTCCGCGGCGACGGCGAGCAAGGTGGACGAGCACACGGTACAGCTGACCTTGCCCGAGCCCAACGCCACACTCCTAGGCGCCATGGTCCGGCTCGCCATCCTGAACAGCGATCTGGTGAAGGCCAACCAGCAGGCGGGAGACTTCGGCGACAACGGCGATTACGGCGAGGCGTTCCTGACGGCGAACGACGCCGGCTCGGGCGCGTACTGGGTCGAATCGCACAACATGCAAGAGCTGACCGTCCTCAAGAAATTCGCCGATTACTTCCAGCCGTTCAACGCCAAAGCGCCGGATACGGTGAAAGTCATATACGGAATGGAAGAGGCGACGCTGAAGACGCTGATGGTCCGCGGCGAGCTTGATCTCTCCGACCAGTGGCACGCGTACGAGACGTTCGACTCCTTGGCCAACGATGAAAACGTTGAGCTGACGACCGAGGCCGGTGTCGGCTACAACGTGCTCCCGATCAACACGCAGAAGGCGCCGACCGATGACGTGCACTTCCGCCGTGCCATGATGCTCGCCTTCGATTACGACGCGGCGCGTCAGGCCATTAGGGTCAGCGAGCAGGTCTCGCCGGCATCGCCCTCGCGGACGACGATCCCGAGCGCACTGTTCGCCTACGATCGGGACGCGCCGGCCTTCACGCAGGATCTGGACGCGGCGAAGGCGGAGCTCGCACTGTCGAGGTACGCGGACGAGCTCGATCAGCACGAGGTGGAGATCGCCTGGGTCACGAACGTACCCTATGAGGAGAAGATCGCTCTTCTCCTGCACAACAACCTGACCCAGATCGGCATCAAGTCGAAGGTCGTCGGGAACCCGTGGGTGTTGTTCTCGGACCGGGCCGCTACTCCCGAAAGTACGCCGCATGTGGGCCAGCTCCTGTTCTCGGCGACGTGGCCCGACCCGCTGTCACTGCTCGGCGACTATCATTCGGGCGTGCGGGGTTCGTACTTGTCGATGTGGTGGCTTGACGACGCCGACGTCGATCGCTTGATCGAGGCAGCCAGGACTGAGGTTGATACCGCTAAGCGAGAGGACCTTCTCAAACAGCTGCAGCGACGCCTGATCGATCTCGCGCCCGCCATCTACGCTTACGAGTTCGAGGCATACTTCGCCAAGGCTCCGCACGTGATGGCACCCTCGCTCGATGACCCGAGCAACACCATTCCAGTCATGGGCGGCAACTTCCGCTTTTACACGTGGGCGGTTGATAAAGAGACCTAACAGCCCGTTGATTAAGTCGGCGCCGTCTGATTCTCTGGTTTTCTGAATTGCAGGGGGATTTGCCGATGGCGATGGGACGGCAGAAGGATGGTCAGGGGGACCTGATGGTGAGCTGGTCGGAGATGCCGCGCTCTCCGGGTCATGTGTTTTATGACCGCGTGCAGTCGGTGCTGATCGAGGGTGGCTTCGACGCCTTTGCCGAGGCGAGCTGCCGGCCTTATTACGCGGCCCGGATGGGCGCGCCCTCGGTGCCGCCCGGGCGCTATTTCCGGATGCACCTGGTGGGCTACTTCGAGGGCATCGACAGCGAGCGCGGTCTGGAGTGGCGCTGCTCGGACTCGCTTTCGCTGCGGGCGTTCCTGCGACTGGGGAGCCGTGATCGGGTACCGGACCATTCCTGGCTGTCACGGAGCCGCACGCGCCTGCCCCATGAAGTCCACGCGGCGGTCTTCGACTGGGTTCTGGTGCTGATCGCCGAGGCGGGGCTGATCAAGGGCGAGCGCATCGGCGTCGATGTCTCGACCATGGAGGCCAACGCGGCGCTGCGGAACATCGTGCGGCGCGACAACGGCGAAGGCTACCGGGAGATGCTGGAGCGCCTGGCCCGGGAAAGCGGGGTCGAGACACCCACGGCCGAGGACCTGGCGCGTCTGGAGCACAAGCGCAAGGGCAAGAAGCTTTCCAACACGGATTGGGTTTCGAAGAGCGACCCCGAGGCCAAGATCGCCAAGATGAAGGACGGCACGACGCATCTGGCCTACAAGCCCGAGCACGCGGTGGATCTGGACACCGGCGCGGTGGTGGCGGCCGAGCTGCACCCGGCCGATGAGGGCGACACCACGACGCTTTCCAAGACCCTGGCGAAGGCCGAGGCAAACCTCGAGGCGGTGGATGCGGCACCGACGTCGGAGGACCCGGCCGAATGCGTCGCCGACAAAGGTTATCACTCACGGGCGGTCTTGAGGGCTCTGAACGACAGTCCCTGGAAGACCCGGATCGCGGCGCCCAAGCAGACCGGCTTTTCGCGCTGGCACGGTGATGAGGCGGCGCGGCGCGCGGTCACCAACAACCGTGCGCGGCTCAAGTCCGGGGTCGCCCGCGAGACCTTCAAGCTGCGCGCCGAGATCGTCGAGCGCTGCTTTGCCCACAACCTCGATCGTGGCGGCATGCGACGAACCTGGCTGCGCGGGCGAGAGAATGTGCACAAGCGATACCTGCTCCACGTCGCCGGCCACAATCTATCGTTACTGATGCGCCAGCTCATCGGCGCCGGCACCCCGCGGGTGGCCGTGGCGGGCGGATATGGCGGTATTTTCGTTCTGCTCACGCCCACCGGGGCCATGCTGGTGGCACGGGGGGTCTCGCAAAGCGGCCAGACGGCTTTCGCCACCGCATTCCTCATCTGGGAGTGAGGGCCGCAAAAAGCCACTTAATCAACGGGCTGCCAAGGCCGGTCGTGAACGGGCCGAATTCAGTCCTCGGCGGCTGTATTCGGCCCCACCACGTCGGACGCGGTTTGGGGTGGCCGGTCCGCGCCCCTTTCTTTCGCGGTGATTCTCCTTGAGCGTCGGCTCCTACTTCTCCCGCCGGCTGATCGCTTCGATCATCGTGCTCGTCGGCGTATCGATCGTCATTTTCCTCTTGGCCCGAATCATGCCGGGCGATCCCGCGCGCGTCGCGCTCGGTCCGACCGCGACGCCGGAGATGGTCGAGCGACTGAGGGATCGGCTCCACCTCAACGATTCCATTCCGGCTCAGTATTACTACTTCCTCGAAGGCCTGACCGAAGGCGACCTCGGCCTTTCGCTTTATACCAACCGACCGGTGGTGACGGACCTAGCCGAGTTCTTCCCGGCAACCTTTGAGCTCGTTCTCTACGCCGGCTTGTTCATGGTGCTGGCGGGCGTCCCGCTTGGGATACTCGCGGCCCGCCACCGAGACGGCTTGACCGACAATGTGGCCCGCGTCATCGCCTTGCTCGGTGTGGTGACGCCGACGTTCGTTTGGGCGATCTTCCTGATGCTACTGTTCGCGTTCGCGCTTGACCTCCTGCCCGTGATCGGGCGCCTAAGCGAGGGAACGGCGCCGCCGCCGAACGTGACCGGGCTATATACCCTCGACTCTCTTTTCGCCGGCGAGTTCTCCACCTTCGTGGACGCAATCGTCCATCTGATCCTCCCGGCCGTCGCGCTGGCGCTTACCGGAATGGGGCAGGCGGCGCGCCTCACCCGCACCAACATGGTCGAGAGCTTCCAGAAGCCTTACATCGAGTTCGCCCGGGCCTTTAGCTACGGCGAGCGGGAGATGGCGCTCAAATACGCGTTACGCCCGGCGATGATCCCTACGCTCACGATCCTCGGGCTCGACTTCGCGGTGATGCTCGGAAACGCGTTTCTGGTGGAGGCGGTGTTCGTTTGGGGTGGCATGGCGCAATACGGCATCGAAGCGATCTTGCACAAGGACCTCAACGCGATCGTCGGCACGGTCTTGGTCATCGCTACGTTCTTCCTGATCGTCAACGTGGTCATCGATCTCGTGGTCGCCTACCTCAACCCACGCATCCGGCTGATGGCATGAGGGTCCTGGCCTTCCATCGCTCGCCCACCTGGTATCGGTTCAGCCGCAACCCGCTGTCGGTCACCGGCGCCGCGATCGTTATCGTAGTGACGTTGATCGCGGCGTTCGCCCCGGTCATCACGCCGTTTCCGGAGCATGCCGGCGCGGCCATCGACTTCGCCAACCAAAACAAGCCGCCTAGTATGACGCACTGGTTTGGCACCGACGGGCTCGGGCGCGACGTGTTCACCCGCGTGATCTTCGGCTATCGGGTTTCTCTCGGCCTCGGCATTGTGGTCCTCGTCTTGGGGGTCCCCTTCGGGGCCACGCTGGGACTGCTCGCCGGTTACTACCCTCGCGGGCGCTCGTTTTCCTGGCATTGTCGACGCTTCGGGCTGACGCCCGGAATGCTTGCTGCTTATTGCCGCGGGCGCATCGAGCCCCTGATCATGCGCATGACCGACGTCTTCCTGGCGATCCCGGCGCTGGTGTTCGCACTCGCCATCATGGGCTTTCTGGAGCCCAACCTCTTCAACGCCATGCTCGCGCTCGCCGCGTTGTGGTGGCCGTGGCACACGCGGCTTGCCTACAACATCACGCGCGCGTTGAGCACCGAGGACTATGTCACGGCGGCAAAGGTCGTCGGCGCCTCGGACGCCCATATCATCTTCGTCGAGATCCTGCCCAATTGCCTCCCTTCCATCATGACCAAGGTGACGCTCGACATGGGCTTCGTAATCCTGATCGCATCGGCATTGAGCTTCCTCGGTCTCGGCGTTCAGGCCCCGACCCCCGACCTCGGCACAATGGTCGCCGACGGCACCCAGTACGTGCCGGAGCTTTGGTGGCTTCCGGTCTTCCCCGGACTCGCGATCCTGATCGTCGTCCTCGGCTTCAACCTGCTGGGCGATGGGCTGCGCGACATGTTGGATGTCAATCTCTGACCATGGCGCCGTTACTCGAGATCCGCGACCTACACATGAGGTTCTCGCTGTTCGAGGGGCTCTCGCACGTCCTCAATGGCGTGAGTTTGTCGGTCGCGAAGGGCGAGCGGGTGGCCATCGTCGGCGAATCGGGGTGCGGCAAGTCGGTGACGGTGCGCGCGATCTTAGGACTGCTGCGGCAGAAGAACGTATCGATCGAGGGCTCGATCCGGTTCCACGACGATGAGCTCCTGGGGCGGCGCGAAAGCGCGTGGCGTGCGATTCGCGGGCGCCGGATCTCGATGATCTTCCAGGATCCGACGGCGGCGCTCAACCCGGTGTTCACCGTCCGCGACCAGCTCGTCAACGTCATCCGCCGCGGTGGGCGCGTCGAGTCGCGGCGCGAAGCCTATGAGATCGCGTGCGCGGCGCTGCGCCGGGTGGCGATCGTCGATCCCGACCGCGTGCTCGCTGCCTATCCCTTTCAGTTATCGGGAGGACTGGCGCAGCGGGTGCTGATCACCATGGCCCTCGTCAACCGGCCCGAGCTGGTGCTCGCCGACGAGCCCGGCTCGGCGCTCGATGTCACGGTGCAGGAGCAGACGCTCAGGCTGATGCACGATTTGACGCAGGAAGCCGGGGCGGCGGTGTTGATCATCACCCACAATCTGGGCGTGGTTCGCGAATTCGCGCAGCGGGTCTACGTCATGTACGCGGGCTCGATCGTCGAGGAGGCGGACGTCGGGACCCTGTTTCGCGATCCCGTACACCCCTACACCCGCGCCCTTCTCGACGCCGTCCCCAAGCTCACCGGGACGGGGCTGCCGCGCCCGATCGAGGGCATGGTGCCCGACTACACCGCGGCGCCGCCGGGTTGCCGCTTCCACCCCCGCTGTGCGTTCGCCGAGCTCGCGTGCCACCAGGTGCCCCCGGTGGTCGACCTCGGCTCGGGCCATCGCGTCGCCTGCGTGTTGCCGACGAAAGACCGGGCCGCCGTCCCGGCCTAGGCCCAGACCTCGCGCGCGATGCGCAGGAAATTCTCGCCGAGAATGCCGCGCACGTCGTCGTCGGCGTAGCCGTGTTCGAGCATCAGTTCGGTGAGCTCGAGGAGTTGCTCGGGCTGGGCGTTCGCGTGGTCCTCATGCGGCTTGCCTCCAATCAGCGGCCATGCTTCCGGCGCTGCCCGCGCCGAGTCCCAGAAGCGGGGCGCGTTCTTGACGTAATCGAGGCCGATGCCGACGTGGGAGGGTCCGACGAGCCCCGCGACATAGTCGAGGTGGCGGAACATCGATTCGGTCGTCGCGTCCTTGTCGTCCAAGAACCTTCCGACACCGTTCATGCCGATAACGCCGCCGCTGGCCGCACAGGCCTTGATCTGCTCGTCGGTGATGTTTCGGTAGTGCTCGACCACGCCCGCCACACAGCAATGCGAGAATATGAACGGCTTGGTCGCGACCTCCATCGCCTCCATCGTCGTGCGGCGGCCCGAGTGGGTGCCGTCGACCAGCATGCCGACCCGGTTCATCTCCTCGACCACGCGGACCCCGAAGCGGCTGAGCCCGGCATCGGTCGGTTCGGCGCAGCCATCGCCCACGAAGTTCTTCTGGTTGTACGCCAACAGCATGTGCCGCACGCCGAGGTCATAATAGACCTGGATCATCTCCAATGACCGTTCGAGCGGGTTGGTCTCCTGGAGGTTTAGGGTCAGCGCGAGCTTTCGTTCCCGCTTGGCCGCGACGATGTCGTCTGCGCCGTGGATCAGGACCATCTGGTCGGAACGCGCCGAGACGTGCGCCCTGACCTTGGCGATGTGGCGGACCGTTCCGTCGATCGAGCCGGGGAAGTCGTTGACCGTGAGCGAGACGGCGTCGATCCCGGCGGCCCGGAATCGGGGCAGCGTCACGTCCTCGTCGGCATACCCCTCGACCCAAGGCAGCGTCATGTCCCACACCAGCGCCTCATCGTAGAGCGCCGCGGCCCGCTCGCTGATGGTGCCGCCGGCGTAGCTCGGCCGCGGCCCTCGCGGATCATTCATGGATGCAGCCCTAATGTGCTCGCCGCCGCCGGTGAGGATATCGGCGACGTTATCATAGTTGAAGCCGGGCTTCTTGCTGGCCTCGATCGTCACGGCTTGATTCTTAGACCGGGTCGTCAACTCCCCGCTTCCCGGCACCGTCTCCGCGAGCCGCACCGCGGTTGAGGGCGATGGTTGATCGCACATTCCGTTGGACGACATCGTCGAAGCGCCCGCGTCGTGGTCGCGTTTGGGCGGCTAGGACGGCGATCTCCGTCGAGCTGTCGGCAACCGCTGGGCCGGCCTTGTAAGCAGTGCCGAGCGGGAATCATGGTGCCGACGGTTCCCCAGTGGGTTGGGGCAAGTGGTGCTGCGTCAATGTATCCGGCCTCGTCGTGGAGCCTCTTTGCTCCGGGCCATGATGGGTATTGGCGCGCACTCGTTCTCATTAGCGGACCGGCCCATTACGGCCTTTCGGGTCACCCGATCTCGAATGCGCCAGCAGAGTGGGGAACCCACTCCTGCAAGTCCAGTGGCAAAAGCAAGGGTTGGTCCGGCTGGTAGGCACGAAACGTGGTCGGCATCTGGAGTTCCCATACGCAACTGGCGTGTCGGATCATACTTCCCCCTGCGCAAATCCACCCACAACCCGTCCGCTATCAACTTTGCCGCGCGGACCTTTCTGCGGCGCACGCTCCTAGGTCGTAGGTAGAAAACGTCAAGGACTGGCGCGGCCGAGGTTGTGTAGTTCGATTCGGGCATATATCAGCCTTGGGCGGCGGAATCGTCACAGCCGAGACCAGCCCGAAACGGCCTCTTTCGCTACCCCATACGCTACCCCACAGAAATCTTGCGAATGCGCTAACCCTCAATACCGTTGATAAATATGGTGCCGGATGAGGGATTTGAACCCCCGGCCTACTGATTACAAATCAGTTGCTCTACCGGCCTGAGCTAATCCGGCTAAGCGGTTGACATAGAACGGTTCAGCCGCCGGCGTCAACGGCGGCGGTGGGGTTACGGCGCAACTCGTAGAGGGCCACCGCGGCGGCGTTGGAGACGTTGAGGCTTTCCGTGCCGTGCGGCGTGGGGATCCGGCACAGGGCGTCGCAACGCTCGGCGCTGAGGCGGCGCAGGCCGGTGCCCTCGGCGCCCAGCGCGATGGCGACGTCACCCCCAGGGGCGGCCTCGGCGAGCGATATCTCGGCGCGGGAATCCAGGCCGAGGACCCAAAAACCGGCCGTCTTTAGCTCCCCGAGGGCGCGAGCGAGGTTGGTCACCCGCACCAACGGCACGACCTCCAGCGCGCCCGAGGCGGCCTTGGCCACCGTGCCGGTCGCCGCCGGGGCGTGGCGCTCGGTCGCGATCACGGTGCAGGCGCCAAAGGTAGCGGCCGAGCGTATGATCGCGCCCAAGTTGTGAGGATCGTTCAGTCGATCGAGGACGACCGCCACCCGTCGGGCCGGCCCGCCGCCTTCGCCGAGGGCATCGCCGAGACCGACCTTGGGCAGCGGGCCGACACGTAGGGCGATCCCTTGGTGGACCGCACCCGAAGGCAGCACGGCCTCGATCTCGCCGCGATGGGTCCGCTCTAGGAGCGGCCCGCCATCTCGCCCCAGCGCACTCGAAACCGCGCGCGCCGGCGCCGCTCCCGATTCGCGGGAAACGAGAAGACGGTGGCAGGGTCGGCGCGGGTTCTCGAGCGCGGCCACCACCGCGTGGACGCCGTAGAACCAGAACTCGGCCTCGCGACGGCCGCGCGAACGCGGCTGCCGCGGCTTGCCCGAGCCGCGGATAAGTCCGGAAGATCGCTTGCTTGCAGCCATGGTCAGGCGTATATTGCACCCACCGACGCGCGCAAGCGATGCCCTCTTCCATGGTGGTGGTGCTGAATCGCCACGGGGAGGGGGTTTTTGCGCGTTTTGTGCTGCGTTGGTCGGTGATGGCGGCGGCGGTTTCCAGCGGGCGGCGGGTTCCCATACTCCGATACCATGGATTACGGCGTGAGCATGGCGGCGGTCGCTTCGGTGTTCGCGGGGAGGGGTGGCCGAGCGGTCAAAGGCAGCAGACTGTAAATCTGCCGACGTACGTCTACGTAGGTTCGAATCCTACCCCCTCCACCACGACGCCGGTAGGCGGGATGGTGCGTGAGGGTCGGCGTGACCAGGGAGGCGCAATCGTGCGGGTGTAGCTCAGTGGTAGAGCTCCAGCCTTCCAAGCTGGCTACGCGGGTTCGATCCCCGTCACCCGCTCCACGTTCAAGGACGTTCACGCGACCGGTTTAGGCATTCGAGAAGAGCGAAACGATGGCGAAGGCGAAGTTTGAGCGAACCAAGCCGCACTGCAACGTGGGGACGATTGGCCACGTTGATCACGGGAAGACGACGCTGACGGCGGCGATCACGAAGATATTGTCGGAGGCGGGCGGGGCGGAATTCACGCCGTTCGACGAGATCGACAAGGCGCCGGAGGAAAAGGCGCGGGGGATCACGATCGCGACGGCGCACGTTGAGTACGAGACCGACAACCGCCACTACGCGCACGTGGATTGCCCGGGCCACGCGGATTACGTGAAGAACATGATTACCGGTGCGGCGCAGATGGATGGTGCGATCCTGGTGGTATCGGCGGCGGACGGACCGATGCCGCAGACGCGCGAGCACATCTTGCTGGCGCGCCAGGTGGGGGTTCCGGCGATCGTGGTGTACCTGAACAAGGTGGACCAAGTTGACGATGCGGAGTTGCTGGAGCTGGTTGAGCTGGAGGTCCGCGAGCTGTTGTCGAGCTATGAGTTTCCGGGCGATGAGATCCCGGTGATTTCGGGCTCGGCGCTGAACGCGCTCGAGGGCAAGGATGATGAGACGGGCAAGGCGAGTGTGATGGCGCTGCTGGAGGCGGTGGACACGTACATCCCGCAGCCAGAGCGGGCCAAGGACCAGCCGTTCCTGATGCCGATCGAGGATGTGTTCTCGATCTCGGGTCGGGGGACGGTAGTGACGGGCCGGGTCGAGCGGGGAATGGTGAACGTGGGCGACGAAGTCGAGATCGTGGGCATCAAGGAGACCTCGAAGACGACGTGTACGGGGGTCGAGATGTTCCGCAAGCTGCTGGACCAGGGCGAGGCGGGGGACAACGTGGGCTGCCTGCTGCGCGGCACCAAGCGCGAGGAGGTGGAGCGCGGCCAGGTGCTGGCGCAGCCGGGAACGATCACGCCGCACACCAAGTTCAAGGCCGAGGCCTATATCCTGACCAAGGACGAGGGCGGCCGGCATACCCCGTTCTTCACCAAGTACCGCCCGCAGTTTTACTTCCGCACGACCGACGTGACGGGAACGGTGGAGCTGCCCGAGGGGACGGAGATGGTGATGCCGGGGGACAACATCGCGATGGACATCGAGCTGATCGCGCCGATCGCCATGGATGCGGGCCTACGCTTCGCCATCCGCGAAGGCGGCCGCACCGTCGGCGCCGGCGTCGTCTCCCAGGTCGTCGAGTAGTGTACCGCGAGGTCGCCATGCGCCCCTGCCGCCGGCGAAGGAGTGTAGCTCAACTGGCAGAGCACCGGTCTCCAAAACCGGGGGTTGGGGGTTCGAGTCCCTCCACTCCTGCCAGCGACGCGCGGCCGGTGCGCTGCCAACCGACGGTGACGTGATGGCGAAAACGAGCCCAGGGCAATTCATCCGCCAGGTCCGCCAGGAGACGGCCAAGGTCACGTGGCCCACGCGCAAGGAAACCGGGGTAACGACGATGATGGTGTTCATCATGGTCGCGCTCGCCGCGGTGTTTTTCCTGCTGGTGGATCAGGTGCTTTCCTTCATCGTCGGCCTGGCGCTGGGGATCGGAAATTGAGGCGGCATGGCCAAGCGGTGGTACATCGTTCACGTCTACTCGGGATTCGAGAAGAAGGTTGCGCAGACATTGCGCGAGAAGGCGGGGTCGCAGGGCATGGACGATCTGTTCGGCGACATTCTGGTGCCGGTCGAGGAGGTGGTAGAGGTGCGTCGCGGCCAGAAGGTGAACGCCGAACGGAAGTTCTTTCCCGGCTACGTCCTGGTCAACGCGGACATGACCGACGAGATGTACCACCTGATCAAGAACACGCCGAAGATCACCGGGATTCTTGGCAGTGGCAGCAAGCCCACGCCGATCAGCGACGCCGAAGCCGATCGCATCATGCGCCAGGTGCAGGAGGGGATCGAGCGGCCGAAGCCTTCGATCACTTTCGAGATCGGCGAGCAAGTGCGGGTTTGCGACGGTCCCTTTACCTCGTTCAACGGCCTGGTCGAGGACGTGGACGAGGAGCGTGCGCGGCTGAAGGTCGCGGTGTCGATCTTCGGCCGGGCGACGCCGGTGGAACTGGAATACACCCAGGTCGAGAAGGTCTGAGCGGGACGCGCCCGCCGCACCGACGACTGAAACCGTAGGATTCCCGAATGGCAAAGCGGATCGAGGATTACATCAAGCTGCACGTACCGGCGGGCGCCGCCAATCCTTCACCGCCGATCGGGCCGGCGTTGGGTCAGCGAGGGTTGAACATCATGGATTTTTGCAAGGCGTTCAACGCCCAGACCAAAGACTTGGAGAATGGGGTACCGATCCCGACCGTCATCACCGTGTACGTCGACAAGTCGTTCAGCTTCACGACCTCCTCGCCCCCGGTTTCGCACTTCCTCAAGGCGGCGGCGCGGCTGGAGAAAGGTGCGCCGGAGCCGGGCCGAGAACCGGTTGGCCGCGTCTCCGCGCGGCAGGTGCGCGAGATCGCCGAGAAGAAGATGGTCGACCTCAACACCAACGATATCGGAGCCGCGTGCCGCATGATCGCGGGCTCGGCCCGCTCGATGGGCATCGAGGTCGCAGAGTAGCGCCATGGCCGGCAAGGGAAAGCGGTACCGTGCCGCGCGCGAGAGGATCGTGCCGGGGCAGGTCTATCCTCTGAACGAGGCGGTCAAACTGACCAAGGCGGGGGCCAAGGCGAAATTCGATGAAACGATCGAGCTTGCCCTTAACTTGGGAGTCGATCCGCGCCATGCCGATCAAATGGTGCGGGGCGTGGTTGCCCTGCCGCATGGCACCGGTGCCTCGGTCCGTGTGGCCGTGTTCGCCAAAGGCGAAAAGGCCGACGAGGCGCGCGCGGCCGGTGCCGACGTGGTCGGAGCCGAGGACTTGGCCGAGAAGGTTCAGGCGGGCGAGATCGACTTCGACCGCTGCGTCGCTACCCCCGATATGATGGCGGTGGTGGGGCGGCTGGGGAAAATACTCGGTCCACGCGGCCTTATGCCCAACCCCAAGCTCGGAACCGTGACTCAGGACCTGGCGCAGACGGTGGGCGATGTAAAGGGTGGACAGATCGAGTTCCGTGCC
The DNA here is from genome assembly GCA_965219135.1 of Alphaproteobacteria bacterium. Classification (GTDB taxonomy): domain Bacteria; phylum Pseudomonadota; class Alphaproteobacteria; order VGEJ01; family VGEJ01; genus CAYUNL01. The sequence goes on from CBDCMV010000003.1 coordinate 106,927, forward strand.
GAGAAGGCGGGAATCGTCCACACCGCCGTCGGTCGCGCGAGCTTCACCGAGGACGCGATCGCCGAGAACGTCAAAGCGGTCGTCGGCGCCATCGTCAAGGCCAAGCCGACCGGCGTGAAGGGTACTTTTTTGAAGAAAGTCTCGCTCAGCTCAACCATGGGCGCCGGCGTGCGAATCGACGTGGCCAGTGTCGTCGGGGCGTGAGATGAACCGCGAACAGAAAGAGGCGCAGGTGGCCCGGCTGAAGAAGATCTTCGCCGAGGCTCGGCTCGTGGTCGTGACCCATTACAGCGGCCTGGATGTGGCGGAGATGAACGAGCTTCGCCGCAACATGAAAGAGGCCGGCGCCGTTTTCAACGTGACCAAGAATCGACTGACCAAGCTCGCGCTCGAAGGATCACCCTATGGCGCCCTTTCGGAGCTGTTCTCGGGGCCGACCGCGATCGCCTACTCCGAGGATGTGATTGCAGCCGCCCGAGTCGCGGTGAAGTATGGCAAAGAGCACAGCAAGCTGGTCGTCATCGGCGGCGCGATGGGCGAGACGGTGCTCGACGCGGGTGGCGTCGCCGGTCTGGCGGCGTTGCCCTCGCTGGACGTGTTAAGGGCCAAGATCGTCGCGCTCGTGAAGGCGCCGGCGACCCGCGTGGCGACGGTAATTCAGGCGCCCGCGGGCCGGGCCGCGCGCGTTGTGGGTGCTTACGGAGCGAGCCAAGCGGAGTCCGATTCAGGCTAAATAATTTGGCGTGCGGCGAGCCCCGCGGCTGCGGTCGGCGCCCGAACCGAGGAGTTGGAGAACATGGCGGATTTACAGAAGATCTCGGACGACCTTTCGAACCTTACGGTGCTTGAGGCCGCGGAACTCTCGAAAATGCTGGAAGAGAAGTGGGGCGTATCAGCCGCCGCCCCAGTGGCCGCCGCCGCCGCGCCCACTGCCGACGCCCCGGCCACCGCCGAAGAGCAGACCGAGTTCACCGTCACGCTGGCGGCGTTCGGCGAAAAGAAGATCAACGTGATCAAAGAGGTGCGAGCGATCACCGGGCTTGGCCTCAAGGAGGCCAAGGATCTCGTCGAGGCGGCGCCCAAGGAAGTAAGGGAAGGCGTCTCCAAAGAGGAGGCCGCAAAGCTCAAGGAGCAGCTCGAGGCCGCGGGCGCGACCGTCGAAGTCAAGTAACTTCGTGCGTGGCCCCCGTCATCTCGGGCTGCGGCCGCACCGGGTGCGGTCGGCGCTTCTGTATCAGCCGCGTGCGGCCGGCGCGCACGTCTTCAACGAGGAACCGCAATGCAAAATAGCTCGCTCGTAGCGCGCAAGCGCGTCCGCAAGCGCTTCGGCCGCATTCCCGAAGCCTCGTCGATGCCCAACCTCATCGAGGTGCAGCGAAGCTCGTACGAGGCGTTCCTGCAACACGGCGTGCCGTCTGCCGACCGCGCGGACACCGGTCTCCAGGGCGTGATCCGATCAGTCTTTCCGATCACCGACTTCGCCGAGACCGCGTCGCTGGAGTTCGTCAAGTATGAGCTCGAGGCGCCGAAATACGATGTCGAAGAATGCCAGCAGCGAGGAATGACTTACGCCGCGCCGCTCAAGGTGACGCTGCGGCTCATCGTTTTCGAGGTCGACCCAGACACCCAGGCCAAGTCCGTACTCGACATCAAAGAACAAGACGTCTACATGGGCGACCTGCCGCGGATGACCGACAACGGCACGTTCGTCGTCAACGGCACCGAGCGCGTCATCGTCAGCCAGATGCATCGCTCGCCCGGGGTCTTCTTCGATCACGACAAGGGCAAGACGCATTCGTCGGGCAAGTTCCTGTTCGCCGCCCGCGTGATCCCCTATCGCGGCTCATGGCTCGACTTCGAGTTCGACGCCAAGGACATCGTCTTCGTGCGCATCGACCGCCGGCGCAAGCTTCCGGTGACGACGCTATTGTTCGCCCTGGGCATGACGGCCGAGGAGATTCTCTCGTTCTTCTTCCGCAGCGTCGAGTACAAGCGGCACAAAGACGGCTGGAAGACGGCGTTCGTCGCCGAGCGCCTGAGCGGCTTCAAGTTGGCCGCCGACCTGGTCAATGCCCGTAGCGGCAAACCGGTTGCCGAGGCGGGCACCAAGCTCACGCCGCGCCTGGTGGCCAAACTCGAAAGCGAGGGGTTGAAGGAGCTTTTGGTCGGGAGCGACGAGCTGGCGGGGCGATATTTGGCGAGCGACGTTATCGACGAGGGGACCGGGGAGGTCTTCGTCGAGGCTGGCGAAGAGTTGACCGAGGAGAACATTGCCGCCCTCGAAGAGGCGGGGGTTTCGATGTTGCCCACCCTCGACATCGATCACGTTCACATCGGCCCCTACATCCGAAACACGATGGCGGCGGACAAGAACGCCGACCGGATCAAGGCGCTGCAGGAGATATACCGCGTGATGCGGCCGGGCGAGCCGCCCACCGAGGAGACTGCGGAGAACCTTTTCCGGTCGCTTTTCTTCGATTCCGAGCGCTACGACCTCTCCGCGGTGGGGCGGGTGAAGATGAACGCGCGGCTCGGGCTGGAAACCGACGACTCGGTCCGTACCCTGCGCAAGGAAGACATCCTCCTCGTCATCCGGACCTTGGTCGAGCTCAAGGATGGGCGCGGCGAGATCGACGATATCGACCACCTCGGCAATCGCCGCGTGCGATCGGTCGGCGAGCTGATGGAAAACCAGTACCGGATCGGATTGCTGCGCATGGAGCGCGCGATCCGCGAGCGCATGAGCTCGGTGGAAATCGACACCGTCATGCCGCACGACCTGATCAACGCCAAGCCGGCCGCTTCCGCGGTGCGCGAGTTCTTCGGTTCCTCGCAGCTCTCTCAGTTCATGGACCAGATCAATCCGCTAAGCGAGATCACGCACAAGCGGCGCCTCTCGGCGCTTGGTCCGGGCGGGCTCACCCGCGAGCGCGCCGGTTTCGAGGTGCGCGACGTGCACCCGACCCACTACGGGCGCATTTGTCCGATCGAGACGCCCGAGGGGCCCAACATCGGCCTGATCAACAGCCTCGCCACCTACGCCAGGGTCAACAAGTACGGCTTCATCGAGAGTCCTTACCGCGAAGTGACCAAGGGCCGGGTCACCGATGAAGTCGTCTATCTATCGGCCATCGACGAAGGCAAGTACGTGATCGCCCAGGCCAATGCCGAGCTCGATTCGCGCGGCCGTCTCGCCGCCGAGCTGGTGAGCTGCCGCAAGGGCGGCGACTTCGTCATGGTGCGGCCCGAGGCGATCGAGTACATCGACGTTTCGCCCAAGCAGGTGGTTTCGGTTGCTGCCGCACTGATCCCGTTTCTCGAGAACGATGACGCCAACCGCGCGCTGATGGGCTCGAACATGCAGCGCCAAGCGGTGCCGCTCGTGCGCACCGAGGCGCCGCTGGTCGGCACCGGCATGGAGGAGATCGTCGCGCGCGACTCGGGCGTTACGATCGCGGCCAAGCGTTCCGGTGTGGTCGAGCAGATTGACGCCACGCGAATCGTCGTGCGCGCCAGCGAGGAGAAAGACCTCTCGGTCCCCGGGGTCGACATATACAATCTCTTGAAGTTCCAGCGTTCGAACCAGAACACGTGCATCAACCAGCGGCCGCTGGTTCGGGTTGGAGACGTCGTTCAGTCCGGCGAGATCATCGCCGACGGACCGTCGACCGACCGTGGCGAGCTCGCGCTCGGGCGCAACGTGTTGGTCGCGTTCATGCCGTGGGGCGGCTACAACTTCGAAGATTCGATCCTGATTTCCGAGCGCCTCGTCCGCGACGATGTCTTCACCTCGATCCACATCGACGAGTTTGAGGTGATGGCCCGTGACACCAAGCTCGGGCAAGAAGAGATAACCCGCGATATCCCCAACGTTGGCGAGGAGGGGCTGCGCAACCAGGACGAAGCCGGCATCGTGTACGTTGGGGCCGAGGTGAACCCGAGCGATATTCTGGTCGGCAAGATCACGCCAAAGGGCGAATCGGCGATGACGCCGGAGGAGAAGCTGCTGCGCGCGATCTTCGGCGAAAAGGCCTCGGATGTTCGCGATACCTCGCTGCGGCTGCCGCCCGGCGTTGCGGGAACGGTGGTCGAGGTCCGCGTCTTCTCGCGGCACGGCGTCGACAAGGACGAGCGCGCGCTGGCGATCGAACAAGAGGAGATCGAGCACCTCGCCAAGGACCGCGACGACGAACAGGCGATCCTCGAGCGCAACACCTACGACCGCCTCAAGAAACTGTTGCTTGGGCGGATCGGAGTGAGCGGACCGAAGGGCATGAAGGCTGGCGCCAAGATCACCGAGGCGACGCTTGGCGATTTGAGCCGCGGCCAGTGGTGGCAGATCGGTCTCAAGGACCCGCGCGTCATGTCCAACGTCGAGGCGCTCAAGAAGCAATTCGACGAGGCCCACGCCAACCTCGAGGCACGGTTTCAGAACAAGGTCGACAAGCTGCAGCGCGGCGACGAGTTGCCGCCCGGCGTCATGAAAATGGTCAAGGTCTTCGTCGCGGTTAAGCGCAAGCTTCAGCCGGGCGACAAGATGGCCGGGCGTCACGGCAACAAGGGTGTGATCTCGAAGATCCTTCCGGTCGAGGACATGCCCCACCTCGAGGACGGCACGCCGGTGGATATCGTCCTCAACCCGTTGGGCGTGCCTTCACGTATGAACGTCGGCCAGATTCTTGAAACCCATCTGGGGTGGGCCTCGGCCGGGCTCGGCCGGCAACTCGGCCAGCTCATTGACAAGGTACGGCGGGGTGCGAAGAGCGATGAGCTGCGGCGCTGGGTCCGCACCCTTTATGGCAAGGGTCAGTACGATGGCGCATTCGCCGGGCTCGACGACGGCGAGATCATCGACCTGGCGGGCAACATGCGCAGCGGCATCCCGCTCGCCTCGCCGGTTTTCGACGGCGCCCAGGAAAGCGAGATCGTCGCGCTTTTGGAGCGCGCGGGTCTCGAGGGCTCGGGCCAGGTAACGCTAATCGACGGCCGAAGTGGCGAAGAATTTCACCGCAAAGTCACCGTCGGCAACATTTACATGCTGAAGCTTCACCATCTGGTCGACGACAAGATCCACGCGCGGTCCATCGGCCCTTACAGTCTCGTCACCCAGCAGCCGTTGGGCGGCAAGGCGCAGTTTGGCGGCCAGCGTTTCGGCGAGATGGAGGTGTGGGCCCTACAGGCGTACGGCGCCGCGTACACCTTGCAGGAGATGCTGACCGTCAAGGCGGACGACGTCGCCGGGCGCACCAAAGTCTACGAGGCGGTGGTCCGAGGCGACGATACCTTCGAAGCGGGCATTCCCGAATCATTCAACGTGCTGGTCAAGGAGCTGCACGCGCTCGGTCTCAATGTCGAGCTCTCGCAGCGAAACTACTGAACGCGGTTGCCGTTTCCGTGTGATGCCGGTGCCAGCAAGGAGATAGGGCTATGAACGAGTTGATGAAGATCTTTGGCCAGGTCGGGCCCGCCCAGACCTTCGATCAGATCAAGATCTCGATCGCCAGCCCGGAGCGCGTGCACTCGTGGTCCTATGGCGAAATCAAGAAGCCGGAGACGATCAACTACCGCACTTTCAAGCCCGAGCGCGACGGGCTGTTCTGCGCCCGGATATTCGGGCCGGTGAAGGACTACGAATGCTTGTGCGGCAAGTATAAACGCATGAAGTACCGCGGCATCACCTGCGAAAAGTGTGGGGTCGAAGTTACGCTCTCGAAGGTGCGGCGCGAGCGGATGGGCCATATCGAGCTGGCCGCGCCGGTTGCCCACATCTGGTTCCTAAAGTCCTTACCTTCGCGTATTGGACTGGCGCTGGACATGACCCTGAAAGACCTGGAGCGGGTGTTGTATTTCGAGAGCTTTGTGGTTATCGAGCCCGGCCTCTCGCCATTAAAGCAAAACCAGCTTTTGAACGAAGACGAGTTCTTGGCGGCGCAGGACGAGTACGGCGAGGACGCCTTCACCGCGGGCATCGGCGCCGCCGCGATTCGTCAGATGCTTTCGGCGGTGGACCTTGAGGCGACCCGTGAAGACTTGCGCACCGAACTGGCCGAGACCACCTCGGTGGTCAAACCCAAGAAGCTCGTCAAGCGGCTCAAGCTGATCGAATCGTTCATCACCTCGGGCAACCGGCCGGAGTGGATGATTCTCACCGTGGTGCCGGTCATTCCCCCCGATCTTAGGCCGCTGGTGCCGCTCGACGGCGGCCGCTTCGCGACCTCGGACCTCAACGACCTCTACCGCCGCGTGATCAATCGCAACAACCGGCTGAAGCGGCTCATGGAGCTGCGCGCTCCCGACATTATCGTTCGGAACGAGATGCGCATGCTGCAAGAGGCGGTGGATGCGCTGTTCGACAATGGCCGTCGCGGGCGCGTCATCGCCGGGGCCAACAAACGGCCGCTCAAGTCGCTCAGTGACATGCTCAAGGGGAAACAGGGCCGTTTCCGCCAGAACCTTTTGGGCAAACGCGTCGATTACTCTGGCCGATCGGTCATCGTGGTCGGGCCCGAGCTCAAGCTGCATCAGTGCGGATTGCCGAAGAAGATGGCGCTCGAACTGTTCAAGCCCTTCATCTACTCGCGGCTCGAATCGATGGGTCTGGCGGCGACGGTAAAGATGGCCAAGAAGATGGTCGAGATGGAGCGGGCCGAGGTGTGGGACATTCTCGAGGAGGTGATCCGCGAGCACCCAGTGCTTCTGAATCGGGCGCCGACGCTCCACCGTCTGGGCATCCAGGCGTTCGAGCCGGTGTTGATCGAGGGCAAGGCGATCCAGCTCCATCCGCTGGTTTGTACGGCCTTCAACGCCGACTTCGACGGCGACCAGATGGCGGTGCACATCCCACTCTCGCTCGAGGCCCAGCTTGAGGCGCGGGTCCTGATGATGTCCACCAACAACATCCTCAGCCCCTCGAACGGCAAGCCCATCATCGTGCCTTCGCAAGACATCGTTCTCGGGCTTCATTACTTGACGTTGCGTCGCGACGGCGAGCCGGGCGAGGATTCGTCGTTCCTTGATATGGGCGAGATCGAGCGCGCGCTGGAGGCCGGCGTGGTGACCCTTCACACCAAGATCATGGCCCGCGCCCATGTGGTCGACGAGGCGGGCGCGGCGACCGTGTCCCGGGTCGAGACGACGCCGGGCCGCATGATGTTGTCGGAGATTCTTCCCGTCAGTCCAAAGGTCCCCTTCGAACTGATCAACCGCGTTCTGACCAAGAAGGAGATCAGCCAACTCATCGATGTTGTGTATCGGCACTGCGGTCAGAAAGAAACCGTGATATTCGCCGACCGCCTGATGGCGCTCGGCTTCGACTACGCGTGCCGAGCCGGAATCTCGTTCGGCAAGGACGACATGGTCGTGCCCAAGGCGAAGGACGAGCTGGTTTCGAGCACCCGGGACCTGGTGGCCGAGTACGAGCAGCAGTACCTCGACGGCCTGATCACCCACGGCGAACGCTACAACAAGGTGGTTGATGCGTGGTCCCAGTGCACCGATCAGGTCGCCGATGAGATGATGAAGGAGATTTCTGCGATCGACACCTCGGTCGACCCCGAGACGGGCCGTCACACCTCTTTCAATTCGATCGCCATGATGGCTAATTCCGGGGCCCGCGGCTCGGCCCAGCAGATGAAACAGCTGGCCGGTATGCGCGGGCTGATGGCCAAGCCTTCGGGAGAAATCATCGAGACCCCGATCATCTCCAATTTCAAAGAGGGCCTGAACGTCCTCGAATACTTTAACTCGACCCACGGCGCGCGAAAGGGCCTTGCCGACACGGCGCTAAAGACGGCGAACTCTGGTTACCTCACCCGACGTCTGGTCGATGTCTCGCAGGACTGCATCATCGTAGCGTTCGACTGCGGTACGGTGCAGGGCCTTACGGTCAGCGAGGTGCTCGAGGGCGGCGAGGTAATTGTTCCGCTGTCCGAGCGGCTTCTCGGCCGCACCGCGGCGGTGAAGATCGTCGATCCGGTGTCTGGCGACGTCGTGGTAAAGGCCGGCGAAGAAATAGACGAGGACGCCTGCGACCGCGTCGACAGTGCCGGCGTCGAATCGGTTGTGATCCGATCGGTTCTCACCTGTGAGAGCCAGCGCGGCGTGTGCGCATCGTGCTACGGGCGCGATCTCGCGAGGGGCACACCTGTCAATATGGGTGAGGCCGTGGGCGTCATTGCCGCGCAGTCGATTGGCGAGCCGGGCACCCAGCTGACCATGCGCACCTTCCACGTCGGCGGAACCGCGCAGCTGGCCGAGCAGTCGAGCGTCGATGTGGCCTATTCCGGCACCATCAAAATCAACAACCGCAACGTCATCGAGGATTCCGCGGGGCGGCTGGTCGTCATGGGACGCAACCTCGAGATTTGTCTCGTCGACGACAAGGGTCGCGAGAAAGCGCGGCATCGGGTGCCCTATGGGGCCCGGCTTCTGTTCGACGATGGCGCCCCGGTAGAGAAGGGCGACAAGCTCCTCGAGTGGGATCCCTATACCATCCCGATCATCACCGAGCGCGAGGGCATTGTTACGTTCCGGGACCTCGTCGAGGGTGTTTCGATGCGCGAGTACGTCGATGAAGCGACGGGCATTGCCAACAAGGTGGTCATTGACTGGCGCCAGCAACCCAAAGGGGCCGAGCTTAGGCCGCGTATTACCTTGCGCGACAAGAAGGGCGAGGTGGTCACACTCGCGAACGACATGGAGGCGCGCTACTTCCTTTCGGTGGACGCTATCCTGTCGGTCGAGGATTCGGCCGAGGTACACGCCGGCGATGTCTTGGCCCGCATCCCCCGTGAATCGACCAAGACGCGGGACATTACGGGTGGTCTGCCGCGCGTCGCCGAACTCTTCGAGGCGCGAATCCCCAAGGACCACGCCGTAATGAGCGAGATTTCGGGCGTCGTCGAGTACGGCAAGGACTACAAGGCGAAGCGACGCATCATCGTTCGCCCCGAAGACGGCGGCGATCCCGCCGAGTACCTGGTCGCCAAGGGCAAGCACATCAGCGTCCGCGAGGGCGATTTTGTCGAGAAGGGAGACCTCTTGCTCGACGGCAACCCGGTGCCGCACGACATTCTGCGAATCCTCGGCGTCGAGGCCTTGGCGCGATACCTGATCGCCGAAATTCAAGAGGTCTACCGGCTGCAAGGCGTCAAGATCAACGACAAGCACATCGAGGTCATCGCCCGCCAGATGTTGCAGAAGGTCGAAATCGTCAATCCCGCCGAAACGACGTTCCTGGTTGGTGAGCAAGTCGACCGAATCGAGTTTGACGAGATCAACGCCCAAGCCGTTGAGGAAGGCCGCAAGCCGGCGACGGCGGATGCCGTCCTTCTCGGTATCACCAAGGCGTCGCTGCAAACCGGCTCGTTCATCTCGGCGGCCTCGTTCCAGGAGACCACCCGGGTCCTCACCGAGGCCGCTGTTTCGGGCCGCGTCGACGGGCTGATTGGTCTCAAGGAGAACGTGATTGTCGGGCGCCTGATTCCGGCCGGGACGGGCAACGCGATGAACCGCTTCAAGGAAATCGCCTCGGAGCGCGACCACGAGGTCGAGGCGGCGATCGAGGCGCAGCGCAAGGCGGAACGGAGCGCTGAGGAGGCCGAGCGCGCCGCCGCCGAAGCGGACGAAGCGAGCTCTGTCGCATAGGCCGATTCTCCGGGTTCCCCGGGGCCGTTGCCCGCGCCCCTGAAAAACCGCGCGGGGGCGCGGAAACCCTGGAATTTGCCCGGTTTTTGCTTGACGGCACGACCGGCCGCTAACTACACTCTGCGGCTCATTCGGGCGCAGGTGGTGGGCGCGCAGCCCAGACGATGCGCCGGCAGCATTTTGGGGATTGGTGATTGGGGCGCCTCGGGCGCCCCCGGCGGCAGCCAGCATGACCGAGCGTGCGTGCTGCCGTGTATTGTTCTGCCTTGCCAGGATGGACGAAGGACGATGGGATGCCGACTGTAAACCAATTGGTGCGCAAGCCGCGCGCGCGCCAAGTCGGGCACAATAAGGTGCCGGCTCTCGAGGCGTGTCCGCAGCGCCGAGGCGTTTGCACGCGGGTCTACACGGCGACGCCGAAGAAGCCCAACTCGGCGCTGCGCAAGGTCGCGCGCGTGAGACTCACCAATGGCTTTGAGGTGATCAGCTACATTCCCGGCGAAGGTCACAATCTTCAGGAACACTCCGTCGTCATGATCCGCGGCGGCCGCGTCAAGGATATGCCTGGCGTCCGCTACCACGTGATCCGTGGCGTACTCGACACCCAGGCGGTGTCGGACCGGCGCCAACGGCGATCAAAGTACGGCGCCAAGCGGCCCAAATAGGAAGCCCCGCCGATGTCCCGCCGCCGCGCCGCCGAGAAACGTGAAGTCCTGAACGATGCCAAGTTCGGCGACCGCGTGGTGACAAAATTCATGAACTCGCTGATGTATGCGGGCAAGAAATCGATCGCGGAGGGCATCCTCTACGGCGCCTTTGGCCGCATCCAGGAGCGGACCGGTCAAGATCCGCTGAAGGTCTTTCACGACGCCCTGGACAACGTCCGGCCGGCGATCGAGGTGCGCTCGCGTCGCGTCGGCGGTGCGACCTATCAAGTCCCGGTCGAGGTTCGCGCGGAGCGGGGCCAGGCGCTGGCGATTCGCTGGCTGATCATCACCGCGCGAAGCCGCTCGGAGCAGACCATGACCGAGCGGCTTTCGGCCGAGTTTCTTGATGCGGCGAACAATCGCGGGACCGCGGTGAAGAAGCGCGAAGACACCCATCGCATGGCTGAGGCCAACAAGGCGTTCTCGCACTACCGCTGGTAAGCGGCCCCGCGTCCAGATCGAGCATTACGGCCATGTCCCGCACCACTCCGCTTGAGCGTTACCGAAATATCGGCATCATGGCCCACATCGATGCCGGTAAGACGACGACCACCGAGCGCATTCTCTATTACACCGGCCGCTCCTACAAAATGGGCGAAGTCCACGACGGCACCGCCGTAATGGACTGGATGGAGCAAGAGCAGGAGCGCGGTATCACCATTACCTCGGCGGCGACGACGTGCGCGTGGCGCGACCACCGCGTCAACATCATCGACACGCCCGGGCACGTCGATTTCACGATCGAAGTCGAACGCTCCTTGCGGGTGCTCGACGGGGCGGTCGCCATCTTCGACAGCGTCGCCGGGGTCGAGCCGCAAACCGAGACCGTTTGGCGCCAGGCCGATCGCTATGGCGTGCCACGGGTCTGCTTCGTCAACAAGATGGACCGCGTCGGCGCCGACCTATTCCGCTGTGTCGACATGATCGGTGAGCGTCTGTCGGCCCAGCCCCTCCTCACCCAGCTTCCCATCGGCGCCGAATCCGGCTACCGCGGCGTCGTCGATCTGGTCGGTATGCGTGCCCTGGTGTGGCGAGAGGAGACCCTGGGCGCCGAGTTCTCCAGCGAGGACGTGCCGGCCGATATGGCGGAACTCGCCGCGACGTGGCGGGCGCGGATGGTGGAGGCCGCGCTCGAGGCCGACGATGAGGCACTGGAAGCGTATTTTGAGGGCCGCGAGCCCGACGAGGCGACGCTCAAGCGCTGCATCCGCGCGGGGACGATCGCCGGCAAGTTCGTCCCCGTCCTCAACGGCTCGGCCTTCAAGAATCGTGGCGTTCAGCCGTTGTTGGATGCCGTCATCGATTATTTGCCTTCGCCGGCCGATGTTCCGTCGGTTCACGGGCACGATCCCAAGGGTGAAGGCGACGTCGTCCGAGAGTCCTCCGATGACCAGCCGTTTTCGGCACTCGCGTTCAAGATCATGGCCGATCCCTTTGTCGGCTCGCTGACCTTCGTCCGCGTCTACTCCGGCGTCCTCGAAGCGGGGTCGAGCGTCCTCAATACCATCAAGAACAAGCGCGAGCGGGTTGGCCGCATGCTGTTGATGCACGCCAACTCCCGCGAAGACGTCAAGGTGGCGCGCGCCGGTGACATCGTCGCGCTCGCCGGGCTCAAGGGCACCACCACCGGCGACACCTTGAGCGACGCATCGAAGCCGGTGATCTTGGAGCGCATCGAGTTTCCCGAACCGGTGATCGAGATCGCGGTCGAGCCGAAGACGAAGAACGATCAGGAGAAGCTGGGCACCGCGCTCGCCCGTCTTGCCGCGGAGGATCCGTCCTTTCGAGTCTCGTCCGATCCGGAGAGCGGCCAGACACTGATCAGCGGAATGGGCGAGCTTCATCTTGAAGTCATCGTCGACCGCCTCAAGCGGGAGTTCAAGGTCGAAGCCGGTGTCGGAGCGCCGCAGGTGGCCTACCGCGAGACAATCACTGCTGCAGCCCAAGTCGATTACACCCACAAGAAGCAGACCGGTGGTGCCGGCCAGTTCGCGCGAATCAAGTTGAACCTCGAACCGCTGAGCGCCGGCTCCGGCGTCGAGTTCGAGAGCGCGATCCGCGGCGGTGCCATCCCCAAAGAGTTCCTGCTGGCGGTCAAGAAGGGCATCGCGGAGACCGCGAAGTCCGGCGTCCTGGCCGGCTTCCCGGTAGTCGACTTCAAGGCGACCGTCCTGGACGGTGCCGCGCACGACGTCGATTCAAGTGCCTTCGCCTTCGAAATCGCCGCCCGGTCGGCGTTTCGCGAGGCGGCGTACAAGGCGGCACCCCAGTTGCTCGAGCCGATGATGGCGGTCGAGGTCGTGGTACCGGACCAGCACATGGGCGATGTCATCGGCGATCTCAACGGGCGCCGCGGCCACATTTCGGGAACCGTCAAACGCGGCATGACCACGGTCGTGAGCGCTGTGGTGCCGCTTGCCAACATGTTCGGCTACGTCAATGGACTGCGCTCGATGACCCAAGGGCGTGGCCAGTTCACCATGCACTTCCATCACTACGAACGGGTGCCGCAGTCGGTATCCGAAGAGGTTACCGCCAAGCTCGCCTGAGTGCGGGACCCACGAGCAACACGGGGATAAAACGATGGCGAAGGCGAAGTTTGAGCGAACCAAGCCGCACTGCAACGTGGGGACGATTGGCCACGTTGATCACGGGAAGACGACGCTGACGGCGGCGATCACGAAGATATTGTCGGAGGCGGGCGGGGCGGAATTCACGCCGTTCGACGAGATCGACAAGGCGCCGGAGGAAAAGGCGCGGGGGATCACGATCGCGACGGCGCACGTTGAGTACGAGACCGACAACCGCCACTACGCGCACGTGGATTGCCCGGGCCACGCGGATTACGTGAAGAACATGATTACCGGTGCGGCGCAGATGGATGGTGCGATCCTGGTGGTATCGGCGGCGGACGGACCGATGCCGCAGACGCGCGAGCACATCTTGCTGGCGCGCCAGGTGGGGGTTCCGGCGATCGTGGTGTACCTGAACAAGGTGGACCAAGTTGACGATGCGGAGTTGCTGGAGCTGGTTGAGCTGGAGGTCCGCGAGCTGTTGTCGAGCTATGAGTTTCCGGGCGATGAGATCCCGGTGATTTCGGGCTCGGCGCTGAACGCGCTCGAGGGCAAGGATGATGAGACGGGCAAGGCGAGTGTGATGGCGCTGCTGGAGGCGGTGGACACGTACATCCCGCAGCCAGAGCGGGCCAAGGACCAGCCGTTCCTGATGCCGATCGAGGATGTGTTCTCGATCTCGGGTCGGGGGACGGTAGTGACGGGCCGGGTCGAGCGGGGAATGGTGAACGTGGGCGACGAAGTCGAGATCGTGGGCATCAAGGAGACCTCGAAGACGACGTGTACGGGGGTCGAGATGTTCCGCAAGCTGCTGGACCAGGGCGAGGCGGGGGACAACGTGGGCTGCCTGCTGCGCGGCACCAAGCGCGAGGAGGTGGAGCGCGGCCAGGTGCTGGCGCAGCCGGGAACGATCACGCCGCACACCAAGTTCAAGGCCGAGGCCTATATCCTGACCAAGGACGAGGGCGGCCGGCATACCCCGTTCTTCACCAAGTACCGCCCGCAGTTTTACTTCCGCACGACCGACGTGACGGGAACGGTGGAGCTGCCCGAGGGGACGGAGATGGTGATGCCGGGGGACAACATCGCGATGGACATCGAGCTGATCGCGCCGATCGCCATGGATGCGGGCCTACGCTTCGCCATCCGCGAAGGCGGCCGCACCGTCGGCGCCGGCGTCGTCTCCCAGGTCGTCGAGTAGTGTAGAAGGGCGGCGGAGCGGCGACATGGAAGGCCAAAACATCCGCATCCGCCTAAAGGCGTTCGACTATCGCGTCCTCGATCAATCGACCGGCGAGATCGTAAACACCGCGAAGCGGACGGGTGCCGCGGTGCGCGGCCCGGTCCCGCTGCCGACCAAGATCGAGAAGTACACCGTGTTGCGCTCGCCGCATATTGACAAGAAGTCGCGAGAACAGTTCGAGATTCGAACCCATCGTCGGCTTCTCGACATCATCGATCCTACCCCGCAGACCGTTGACGCATTGATGAAGCTCGATTTGGCGGCCGGCGTCGACGTGGAAATCAAGCTTTAGGGGTAGCGGATGCGAAGCGGACTATTGGCGCGCAAGATCGGCATGACTCGGCTCTTTTCGGACGAGGGTGGGCACATCCCGGTGACCGTCCTGCACGTGGAAGACTGCCAAGTCGTCGGTCGGCGCACCCGCGAGCGCGACGGTTACGATGCGGTCCAGATCGGCGCCGGGCGCGTGAAGGTGAAGCGTCTCACCAAATCCGAGCGCGGCCATTTTGCGAAGGTCGAGATTGAGCCCAAGGCCAAACTCGCCGAGTTTCGTGTCGCGCCCGATTCAGCGCTCGAAGTCGGCGACCGTCTGGGGCCGGATCACTTCGTGGCCGGACAATGGGTCGACGTCGTTGGCACCTCGCTCGGCAAGGGCTTCGCCGGGGCCATGAAGCGCCACAACTTCAGCGGCCTCGAGGCCAGCCACGGCGTGTCCGTTTCACACCGCGCCCACGGCTCGACCGGAAACAGCCAAGACCCCGGCCGCGTGTTCAAGGGCAAGAAGATGGCCGGGCGCATGGGCGGGCGGCGGGTGAGCGTACAGAACCTTAGGATCGCCGCCACCGATATCGAGCGCGGCTTGGTCATGGTCAGGGGCGCGGTGCCCGGTGCCAAGGGGTCGTGGGTGCTAGTCCGCGACGCGCTCAAGAAGGCGGCCCCTGACCTCTCCGCGGTGGCGCCGCCCGCCGCCGAAGATGCTGCGGATGAAGACGCCGAGGCCGAGGCGTGAGGCGATGAAGGCAGAGATCACCAGCCTCGACAACGCCAAGGCGGGCACCATCGATCTCGATGCGGCGATCTTCGACGTGCCTGCGCGCGCCGACATCCTCAGCCGCGTCGTCAACTGGCAATTATCGAAACGTCGGGCCGGCACCCACAAGACTCGGAGCGTCAGCGAAATTCGCGGCACCACCGCCAAGCCCCACAAGCAAAAGGGAACCGGTCGCGCGCGCCAGGGCAGCCGCCGCTCGCCGCAAATGCGCGGCGGCGCGATCATCTTCGGCCCCGTCGTTCGCGGGCATGCTCACGCGCTGCCCAAGAAAGTGCGAAGACTCGGCCTCAAGATCGCGCTCTCCGCCAAACGCCAAGATGGACGCCTTGCCATCCTCGACCAGGCACGGCTCGACGAGCCCAAGACGTCGGTGCTCGCCGAAAAACTCATTCGGCTGGGGTGGGGCTCCGCGTTGATCGTCGACGCCGCCGAGGTCGACACCAACCTCTCGCGCGCCGCGGCGAACCTCCCCGGCATCGACGTGCTGCCCCACCAGGGGCTGAACGTTTACGACATCCTGCGTCGTGACACGCTCGTCCTCACCAAGGCCGCGGTCGAGCGGATCGAGGAGCGGCTGCGATGAGCCGCGAGCGCGATCTCGATATCATTCGTGCGCCGGTGATCACCGAAAAGGCGACGCTTGGCGCGGAGCACAATCAGGTGACCTTCCGGGTCGCCGTCGACGCCACCAAGCCGGAGATCAAGCGCGCCGTCGAGGCCGTTTTCTCGGTCCAAGTGGTTGCGGTCAACACGTTGAAAACAAAGGGTAAAACGAAGCGATTCCAGGGTCGCCTCGGGCGCCGTCCGGGTTACAAGAAAGCCGTCATCACCCTCAAAGAGGGTGATGCTATCGACGTGACGACGGGGATCTAGTCGATGGCGCTCAAGAGCTATAAGCCAAGCACGCCGGCAAGCCGGGGGCTGGTGCTCGTCGAGCGCACCGGACTGTGGCGGGGCAAGCCGGTCAAGGCCTTGACCCAGGGACTCAGTTCCAAAGGCGGGCGCAACAATCTTGGGCGGATGACGGTCCGCCACCGCGGCGGCGGGCACAAACGTCGCTACCGGGTGATCGATTTCAAGCGCCGTAAGTTCGACGTGGTGGGCACGGTAGAGCGCCTGGAATACGATCCCAACCGGTCGGCCTTCATCGCGCTGGTGGCCTACGGCGACGAGAGCCAGGCGTACATCCTTGCGCCGCAACGTCTCGCGGTGGGGGACACGGTCGTGGCCGCGGAGCGCGCCGACATCAAGCCGGGTAACGCCATGCCCATGCGCAACATCCCGCTCGGCACCATCATCCACAATGTCGAGATGAAGCCTGGCAAGGGCGGCCAGCTTTCACGCGCCGCCGGTGCCTACGCACAGCTGATCGGCAAGGACGCCGGCTATGCGCTCCTTCGCATCGGCTCGGGCGAGCAACGCATGGTGCGCGCCGAGTGCATGGCAACCATTGGCGCCGTCTCCAATCCCGATCACAAGAACATCAAGCTCGCCAAGGCCGGCCGCTCGCGCTGGCTGGGCCGCCGGCCCAAGGTGCGGGGCGTGGCCATGAACCCGATCGACCACCCCCATGGCGGCGGCGAGGGCCGCTCGTCGGGCGGTCGCGATCCCGTGACCCCGTGGGGCAAGCCAACCAAGGGCAAGCGCACCCGGAGCAACAAGCGGACCGACCGCTACATCATGCGTCGGCGGGGAAAGAAATAGGCGATGGCGCGTTCGGTGTGGAAGGGCCCGTTCGTGGACGGCTATCTCCTCAAGAAGGCCGAGGCCGCGGCGGCGGCGGGGCACAAGGGAGTAATCCGCACCTGGTCGCGGCGTTCGACCATTCTTCCGCAGTTCGTCGGCCTCACGTTCGGGGTTCACAACGGGCGCAAGTTCATCCCCGTTTTGGTTACCGAGACGATGGTCGGGCACAAGTTCGGCGAGTTCGCGCCGACGCGCACGTTTCACGGCCATTCGGGCGACAAGAAGGCGCGGAGGGTCTAACGTGGGCAAACAGTCGAAGGGAAGAAAGCTCAGCGATCTGGAGGCGAAGGCCGGTGCGCGCGCCATTCGCACAGGGGCGCGCAAGCTCAACCTGGTGGCCCAGACGATTCGCGGCAAAGACGTGAACGCCGCGCTTGCCGAACTCGCGTTCTCGCGCCGGCGCGTCGCCGCCGACGTGCGCAAGGCGCTGCAGTCGGCGATTGCCAACGCCGAGAACAATCATCAGCTCGATGTCGATCGGCTTTTCGTCGCCGAAGCCAGCGTCGGCCGGGCCTTCGAGATGAAGCGATGGCGCGCCCGCGCGCGCGGCCGCGTCGGGCGCATCCACAAGCCGTTCTCGAATCTGACACTGGTCGTCCGCGAGCGAGAGGAGCCTGCCTGATGGGCCAAAAGGTCAACCCTGTTGGGCTGCGGCTCGGCATCAACCGCACGTGGGATTCGCGGTGGTACGCGGATACGCCCGAGTACGGCGATCTTCTCCACGAAGACCTGCAGATTCGCGCCTACCTCATGAGCCGACTCAGCCAGGCGGGGGTCAGCAAGGTGGTGATCGAGCGGCCGACCAAGAAGGCTCGCGTGACCATCCATACGGCGCGGCCCGGCGTCGTCATTGGCAAGAAGGGCGCCGACGTGGAACGCCTGCGCAAGGCGCTTTCCGGCATCACCAAGAGCGAGGTCCATCTCAACATCGTCGAGATTCGCAAGCCCGAGATCGACGCGCGCTTGATCGCCGAGAACATCGCCCAGCAGTTGGAGCGCCGCATTGCCTTCCGCCGGGCCATGAAGCGCGCCGTCCAGTCGGCGATGCGGCTCGGCGCGCAGGGGATTCGCATCAGCTGCGGCGGTCGGCTGGGCGGCGCGGAGATCGCGCGAAGCGAGTGGTACCGCGAGGGTCGGGTGCCGCTTCACACGCTGCGGGCCGACATCGACTACGGCGAGGTGACGGCACGCACCGCGTACGGCACGTGCGGCGTAAAGGTGTGGGTCTTCAAGGGCGAGATCATGGAGCACGATCCGATGGCGCAGGACAAGCGCCTCGCTGAACAGGCGCAGCGTTAGCGGGATCGAGCACCATGTTGCAGCCCAAACGAACCAAGTACCGCAAGGCGCACAAAGGCCGCATTCACGGCAAGACGAAGAGCTGTGCGCGGCTGAACTTCGGCTCCTTCGGTCTGAAGGCGATGTCCCCCGGCCGGCTGACCGCGCGCCAGATCGAGGCGTGCCGGCGCGCTCTGACCCGTCACATGAAGCGATCCGGACGGGTCTGGATTCGTGTGTTCCCGGACGTTCCGGTGAGCAAGAAGCCGACCGAGGTGCGCATGGGCAAAGGCAAGGGGACACCCGAATTCTGGGCGGCACGGGTCAAGCCCGGCCGAATCCTGTTCGAGGTCGATGGCGTCTCCGCCGCGCTCGCCCACGACGCGTTCTCGCGCGGCGCCGCCAAGCTTCCGCTGCGCACGCGGGTGGTTTCGCGCCTCGGGGAGGGGGGCTGAGCCATGAAGGCGGAAGAACTGAAGGGCAAGAGCGGCGACGAGCTCCAGACCCAGCTCCTCGATCTAAAGAAGGAAGCGTTCAACCTCCGCTTCCAGCGCGCCAGCGGCCAGCTCGAGAACACGGCGCGCATCCGTCAAGTGCGGCGCGACATTGCGCGGATCAAGACCGCTTTGGGCGCAGCTCGCGCGCCGGCGGCGGGGTAGGGCGCAAGCATGTCCAGACGCGTGCTCCAAGGCGTGGTTGTTAGCAATGCCGCCGACAAGACGGTGGTGGTTCGCGTCGAGCGGCGGGTCATGCATCCGCTCTATAAGAAGTACATCCGCCGCTCGAAGCGGATGCACGCCCACGATGCCTCGAACGCCTGCGCGCTCGGCGACAAGGTGCGTATCCGCGAGTGCCGGCCGATGTCGAAGACCAAGCACTGGGAGGTGATATCGGGCGTCGATGAGGGGACGAGCGTCCAGGAGGCGGCGACGTGATCCAGGCCCAAACCAATCTCGATGTGGCCGACAACTCGGGCGCGCGCCGGGTTCAGTGCATCAAACTCCTCGGGGGCTCGCGGCGGCGCAGCGCCTCGGTCGGCGATATTATCGTCGTCACCGTTAAGGAGGCGATCCCACGCGGTCGGGTGAAGAAGGGCGACATCCACCGCGCCGTCATCGTTCGCACCGCCAAGGAGATTCGCCGGGCCGACGGCAGCGCCATCCGTTTCGACCGCAACGCCGCGGTGCTCATCACCCCGCAGGGCGAGCCGATCGGCACGCGGATTTTCGGCCCTGTCACGCGCGAGCTTCGCGCTCGCCAACACATGAAGATCGTCTCGCTCGCGCCCGAGGTCTTGTGATGACCGCAAAGCTCAAGATCAAGAAGGGCGACGATGTAATCGTCATCGCGGGCCGAGACAAAGGCAAAAGCGGCAGGGTTCTGCGCGCATTTCCCGATTCGCGACGCGTGATCGTCCAGGGCGTGAACACGGTCCGCCGCCACACCCGCCCGACCCGCACCCAATCCGGTGGCATCGTCGAGAAAGAGCTACCGATCTCGATCTCCAATCTCGCGATCCAGGATCCCAAGACCGGACAGGCGTCGCGGGTCGGCTACAAGTTCCTCGCCGACGGTCGAAAGGTGCGATTCGCCAAGGCCTCGGGCGAGGTCATTGACGCGTGAGGATGACAGGGATGGCGGCACGTCTTCGCGAACTTTACGATTCGGCGCTTCGGTCCGACCTGGTGGCGCAATTCGGCTACGCCAGCATCATGCAGGTGCCGCGGCTCGAAAAGATCGTCCTCAACATGGGGGTCGGAGAGGGCACGCGCGATTCCAAGGTGCTGGTCGCGGCGGTGGCTGATCTCACCGCGATCGCCGGGCAAAAGCCGGTGGTTACCAAGGCGCGCACGTCGGTCGCCAACTTCAAGCTCCGCACCGGCATGGAAATCGGATGCAAAGTGACGCTGCGTCGTGCGCGCATGTTCGAGTTCTTGGATCGCCTGATCACCATCGCCCTTCCGCGAGTGCGTGATTTTCACGGCGTATCCGATCGCAGCTTCGACGGGCGCGGCAACTTCGCTCTCGGGCTCAAGGAGCAGATCGTGTTTCCCGAGGTCGACTACGACAAGGTCGATACGATCCGGGGCTTGGACATCGTCATCGTCACCAGCGCCGGAACCGACGCTGAGGCCAAAGCCCTGTTGTCGGGCTTCGGCATGCCGTTCCCAACCTCTGAGGTTTGAGCATGGCCAAGAAGAGTGCGATCGAAAAGAACAACCGTCGACGAAAGCTGTGCGCCAAGTACGCGGCCGCGCGCGGACGGCTAAAGGCGGCGGCGCGCGACGAAACCCTTCCACAGGAAGAGCGATTCGCCGCTCGCCTAAAACTCGCCCAGCTGCCGCGCAACTCCTCACCGGTGCGGATTCGCAACCGCTGTCTGCTCACCGGCCGGCCGCGCGGCTACTATCGCAAGCTCAAGATGTCCCGGATCGCGGTGCGCGAACTGAGCTCCGCCGGTTACGTCCCGGGGATGGTCAAGTCGAGCTGGTAGGGTGGTGCTGAGATGACGATGAGCGATCCACTCGGTGACATGCTGACCCGCATCCGTAACGGCCAGCACAAACGCACGGACACGATCCGCAGCCCCGGCTCGCGGCTTTTGGCCAACGTCTTGGACGTACTGGAGCGCGAGGGCTACATTCGCGGCTACGAACGCCAGCAGACCGAGAGGGGACAGGCTGAGATCAGAATCGAACTCAAGTACTATGACGGCCAACCGGTCATCAAACGTATCTGGCGGATTTCCAGACCGGGGCGCCGGGTATACTCCTCGATCAAGGCGCTGCCGAGGATCCAAAGCGGCCTCGGCATGTCGATCGTGTCAACACCGCGCGGCGTCATGTCGGACGCCGAGGCGCGCGCCGCCAACGTCGGCGGCGAAGTCCTTTGTGGGGTCATCTAGCCGTCATGTCGCGCATCGGTGCAAACCCGGTCCCGATCCCCTCGGGTGTGAGCGTCGAACTCGACGAGGGCGCGATCTCGGCCAAGGGCCCGAAGGGAGAGCGGACGCTGGCGCTGGCGCCCGATCTGATCGTTTCCCGAACCGATTCCGAGATCACGGTGGCGACGCGCCACGACACCCGGCGGGCGCACGCCATGTGGGGCACGCAGCGGACGCTGATCGACAATTTGATGACCGGCGTGAGCCAAGGCTTTTCGGTCGATCTCGAAATAAACGGGGTCGGCTACCGCGCGGCGCCGGGCGAGGGGGTGCTCAACCTGCAGCTCGGTTTCTCACACCCGATCGCCTATCCTATCCCCGAGGGCATCGAGATCGCCTGCGAGCGGCCCACGGCGATCAAAGTTTCCGGCGCGGACCGGCAGCAGGTGGGCCAGGTCGCGGCTGAGATTCGTCGGCTGCGACCACCCGAGCCGTACAAGGGCAAGGGCGTCCGCTACGTCGGCGAACGGGTCGAGCGCAAGGAAGGCAAGAAGAAATAGATGCCAGAGCGGGAACCGTTGTTCGAACGGAGGCGCGCGCGGACTCGCGCCCGACTGCGCAAACTCGGTGGCGGTCGGCCGCGACTGTCGGTGTTTCGCTCGGGCAAGAACATTTATGCGCAGGTCATCGACGACAACCGGGGTGCGACGCTGGCGGCAGCGTCGACCCTTGACAAGGCGCTCCGGGCCTCACTGAAGTCGGGCGCCGATATCGAGGCCGCGCGGCAGGTCGGCCAGTTGATCGCCAAGCGTGCGGGCGACGCCGGCGTAGCAGAGGTTGTGTTCGATCGTGGGGGCTATCTCTATCACGGCCGCGTCAGGGCCCTGGCCGAGGCTGCCCGCGAGGGCGGACTGGTGTTTTAGGCGTGCCGCTGGCAAGGATGATCGAGGCGTAGGATAATGGCGAATCGACCCCAGAGGATGGCGGAATCCGATAGCGAACTGGTCGACCGATTGGTCAGCATCAATCGCGTCGCCAAGGTCGTCAAGGGTGGGCGCCGATTCGGGTTCGCCGCGCTCGTCGTGGTCGGTGATCAGAAAGGTCGGGTCGGTTTCGGCAGCGGTAAGGCACGCGAGGTTCCCGAGGCCATCCGCAAGGCGACGGAATCGGCCAAGCGCAAGATGATCCAGGTGCCGCTCCGCGAGGGCCGAACGTTGCATCACGACGTCGAAGGCCGCTCGGGGGCGGGCCGCGCCATTCTGCGGGCGGCGCCGCCCGGGACCGGCATCATCGCCGGCGGCCCGATGCGGGCGGTATTCGAGACCCTCGGCGTCCAGGACGTGGTGACGAAATCGGTCGGCAGTTCGAATCCTCACGCCATGGTGCGCGCGACTTTCGATGCGCTGCAGACGATAATGTCGCCGCGTTCGGTGGCGGCGCGCCGCGGCAAGAAGGTGAGCCAGCTTGGCGGCGGGCGCATCCGCGCGGGCGCAGCGCCGGTGAAATCCGATGGCTGAGCCACCTCGGGTCCGCGTAACCCAGCTTGGCAGCGCGATCGGGCGGCCGCGCGGACAACGGGCTACGCTCCTCGGGCTTGGACTCGGCAAGCGCCACCGTACCGTCGAGCTCGAAGACACCCCCGCGGTGCGCGGCATGATCGCCAAGGTCAGCCACCTGATCCGCGTCGAGCCGACGGACGCCTCGCAGGGGAAGGCGCAGACATGAAGCTGAACGAGCTTTCAGATCGGCGCGGGGCACGCACCACGGCACCCCGCCGGGGCCGCGGCCGGGGTTCGGGCAAGGGCAAGACCGCCGGGCGCGGCGACAAGGGTCAGAAATCGCGCAGCGGCGTCAGCATCAAGGGCTTCGAGGGTGGCCAGATGCCGCTCACGCGGCGGGTGCCTAAACGCGGGTTTGGCAACGTTTTTTCGACGCGCTTCGAGATCGTCAATCTCGGCCGTCTCCAGGCCGCGATCGACGCCGGAAAAATTGACTCGAAAACGCCGATCGACCGCGCCACATTACGGGATGCGGGGCTGGTCAAGGGCCGCTGGGACGGTGTTCGACTGCTCGGCAAAGGTACGCTTGGCGCGCGCCTAAATATCGAGGTGAATGGCGCGTCGCGGGCCGCCGCCGCCGCCGTGGAGAAAGCGGGCGGGAAGGTGATCCTTATTGGTGGCACCAAGAAGCGCCGCGCCAAGCTCCAACCGGACGACGCTCAACCAAGCGCGTCCTAAGACCGGGGATCGGGAATGGCGTCCGCCGCCGAACAACTAGCCGCCAACATCAACTTCGGCGCTTTCGCCAAGGCGACCGAGCTTAAACGGCGCCTATGGTTCACGCTCGGGGCGCTGATCATTTACCGCTTCGGCACCTATATCCCGGTGCCCGGCGTCGACCCCAACGTCTTGGGCGAGTTGGTCCAGCAGAACCAGAGCGGCATCCTCGGCATGTTCAACATGTTCGCCGGTGGTGCGCTCGGGCGGATGACGATTTTCGCCTTGGGCATCATGCCCTACATCTCCGCCTCGATCATCATTCAGCTGATGACGACGGTCTCGCCGCACATCGCGCAGCTGAAGAAAGAGGGAGAGGCGGGGCGCAAGAAGATCAATCAATATACGCGTTACGGCACGGTGTTGCTGGCCGCGCTACAGGGTTACGGGATTGCGGTCGGGCTCGAGGGCATGGCCGGCATCTCGGGCAGCGCGGTCATCGATCCTGGCCTGTTCTTCCGCGCAACGACGGTGATCACCCTGGTCGGCGGGACCATATTCCTGATGTGGCTCGGTGAGCAGATCACGGCCCGGGGCGTGGGCAACGGTATCTCGCTGATCATCTTTTCGGGCATCGTGGCGGAGCTTCCGCGTGCCTTGGCCAGCACGCTCGAGCTCGGGCGCACCGGCGCGCTATCGATCGGGATCATCTTCTTTCTTTTTCTGCTGGTCATTGCCGTGATCACCTTCATCGTGTTCATCGAGCGGGCGCAGCGGCGGATCGTGGTTCAATATCCTAAGCGCCAGGTCGGCCAACGCATGTTCGGCGGCGAGAGCTCTCACCTGCCGCTCAAGCTTAACACCTCGGGCGTAATTCCGCTGATTTTCGCCTCCTCGCTCTTGCTGCTTCCGCTGACCGTCGCCAACTTCGGCGTAGGGCAGGGGCCAGGCTGGCTGACCACCGTGACGTCGCTGCTGGGCCGTGGCCAGCCGCTTTACCTGATCCTCTACGCGACCGGGATCATTTTCTTCTGCTTCTTCTACACCTCCGTCGTGTTCAATCCCGTGGACACTGCCGACAACCTCAAGAAGTATGGTGGATTCGTGCCTGGCATCCGCCCCGGCAAGAACACCGCCGAATACCTCGATTTCGTCCTTACCCGGCTGACGACCGTGGGCGCGATCTACCTGACGGCGGTGGCCCTCCTGCCGGAGATGCTGATCTCACGGCTGGCGGTGCCGTTCTTTTTCGGCGGCACCTCGCTCCTGATCGTGGTTACGGTAACTATGGACACCGTGGCCCAGATCCAATCCCACCTCCTTGCTCATCAGTACGAGGGTCTAATACAGAAATCGCGGCTGCGAGGGCGCAATCGGTGATCGTGGTCCTGCTGGGGCCACCCGGCGCGGGCAAGGGAACCCAAGCGAAGCGAATCGAGGATCGGTTGAGCGTGGTCCAGCTGTCGACCGGGGACATGCTGCGCGCCGCAGTGGCGGCCGGTACCGAGATCGGACGCCAAGCGCGGGCGATAATGGAGGCCGGCGAGCTGGTGCCTGACGCGACCATGATCCGCATGATATCCGATCGCATCGAGGCCCCCGACTGCGCCAAGGGTTTCATCCTCGACGGATTCCCGCGGACCATCGCCCAAGCCGAAGCGCTTGATCGGATGCTGGCGGGTAAGGGTCTTGCGGTGGATCGCGTGATCGAGATGAAGGTCGACGACGCCGTCTTGGTCGACCGCATTACCGGCCGCTTCGCGTGCACGACGTGCGGCGAGGGCTATCATGACCTTTACCGGCAACCCAAGGTTGCTGGCGTGTGCGACGCATGTGGGGGCACCGAATTCGATCGCCGCGCGGATGATACCGTCGAAACCGTGGCCCAGCGCATTGCCGCCTACAGTGCCGAGACCGCGCCGCTTCTCGACTACTACTCCGGCAGCGGGGTCCTGGCGAGCGTCGATGCCATGACGCCGATTGCCGAGGTCGGGGAGGCCATCGACGCCCTCCTCGACGCCGCGGGTTGAAGATTGACAGCGGCCACGCATTTGCCAATAATCGCGCGCTTCATCCCGCGCAGTGGGCGGCGCGGGGCCGCGTGTACACGCAATCAATTCTGGAGGCGAGATTGGCGCGCATAGCGGGCGTTAACATACCCACGAACAAGCGTGTCGAAATCGCGCTGACCTATATCTATGGGATCGGCCGGACGCGGGCGCGGCAAATCCGCGCGCAAGCGGGCCTCCCGGCCGAGCGCCGGGTCAACGAGCTCAACGAGTCCGAGGTGATTCAGGTGCGCGAGATCATCGACCGCGACTACACGGTCGAGGGCGATCTCCGGCGAGAGACCGCCATGAACGTGAAGCGGTTGATGGATCTGGGCTGCTACCGCGGGTTGCGGCACCGGCGCGGGCTGCCGGTCCGAGGTCAGCGTACCCACACCAACGCCCGCACCCGCAAGGGCCCGGCCCGGCCCATCGCTGGCAAGAAGAAATAGACGTGGCCCGCGAAACAACGCGCGTCCGTCGTCGCGAGCGAAAAAACATCACGTCGGGCGTGGCCCACGTGAGCGCGACCTTCAACAATACGGTGATCACGATCACCGACGTACAGGGCAACGTGATCGCGTGGTCTTCGGCGGGGCAACAGGGGTTTCGAGGCTCGCGCAAGTCGACCCCCTATGCCGCCCAGATGGCGGGAGAGACCGCAGGGCGCAAGGCCCAGGAGCACGGCATGAAGACGCTTGAGGTTGAGGTCAAGGGACCGGGTTCGGGCCGCGAATCGGCACTGCGGGCGCTGCAGGCGGTGGGTTTCACGATCACTTCGATTCGCGATGTTACGCCGATCCCGCACAACGGTTGCCGGCCGCCCAAGCGCCGCCGCGTCTGAGCGGCGCCCGCCAAGAGTTTCCCGGCCCGGCGGCTCGGTCGTCGGGACCGCGGCGAATAAAAGCGTACAACCCCAGAGGGACAACACGTGATCCAAAAGAACTGGCAGGACTTGATCAAACCGGACCGGCTGGTCATCGAACCGGGCGAGGATTCGGAGCGGTTCGCCGTTGTCGTGGCCGAGCCGCTCGAACGCGGCTTTGGCCTAACGCTCGGCAACGCGCTGAGACGCGTCCTCCTCTCCTCGCTACAAGGCGCCGCCGTCACGGCGATCCAAATCGATGGCGTGCTGCATGAGTTTTCGTCCGTACCCGGTGTGCGCGAGGATGTGACCGACATCGTCCTAAACGTCAAATCGATCAGCGTTCGCATGCACGGCGACGGCCCCAAGCGAATGACGCTTCGCGGCCAGGGGCCGGGCGAGATGACCGCGGGCATGATTGACACCGGCCACGGCATCGAAATCGTCAATCCCGACCTGGTGATCTGCACGCTCGACGATGGCGCGAAGCTCTCGGTCGAGATGACGGTCGGCATCGGCAAGGGCTATGTCGCCGCGGACCTCAACCGGCCCGAGGACGCGCCGATCGGGCTGATACCGGTCGACGCCCTCTACGGCCCGGTCAAGAAGGTCTCCTATAAGGTGGAGGACACGCGCGAGGGGCAGATCCTCGATTACGATAAGCTGACCGTGCACGTCGAGACGAATGGCGCGGTCACGCCCGAGAACGCCGTGGCCTACGCCGCGCGCATCCTGCAAGACCAGCTCGCGCTCTTCGTCAACTTCCGCGAGCCCACGGTCGAATCGCACGAGGAAGCGCAGGTTCCGCCGGCCTTCAACCGTCATCTCCTGCGCAAGGTGGACGAACTCGAGCTCTCGGTACGATCGGCCAACTGCCTCAAGAACGACAACATCGTCTATATCGGCGATCTGATCCGCAAGACCGAGGCCGAGATGCTGCGAACCCCCAATTTCGGGCGCAAATCGCTCAACGAGATCAAGGAGGTGCTGGCGCAGATGGGACTGCATCTCGGCATGGAGATCCCGGACTGGCCGCCTGAGAATATCGAGGAAGTGGCGAAACGGCTCGAGGAGCCCTTCTAATGCGTCACCGCATGCGCCGCGGCAAGCTCAACCGGGACAGCGCGCACCGCAAGGCGATGTTTGCCAATCTGGCCGCGGCGCTGATCAAGCACGAGCAGATCGAGACCACGCTGCCGAAGGCGAAGGCGCTGCGCCCGGTGGTCGAGAAGCTGATCACGCTCGGTAAGCGCGGCGGGCTGCATGCCCGACGGCGGGCGATCGCCCGCCTCGGCGACGGGGCTATGGTGGATAAGCTTTTTGCCACGCTGGGTCCGCGTTACGGTGACCGCAACGGCGGCTACACGCGCATCGTGCACGCGGGCTTCCGCTATGGCGACGCCGCGCCGATGGCCTACATCGAACTGGTCGATCGGGATCCCGATGCGAAGGGTCTCGATTCGGGCCCCACCGGAGAGCCGGACGAAGACGCCGAGGAGAGCGAGGCCGCCGAAGCGGCCGCATAAGGGGGCGGCCGTCGCCGCCTCAGTGAATCATGGTTTCGGGCTCGAGGGCTGGCGGCGTCGCATCCGCCAGGAGTTCGCCGTAGGCCGCCGGCCGGCGGCCCACGGGGCCCCAGATCGCGTGCCGGCGGTAGGCGCGAATCTCGTCGAGATCGAAATCGCAGTAGTAGACCCCGGCCTCGGCGCCGGTTTCGAGAATCAGTGTTTCGCGATGCCGACCCTGCCCGTTCTTTTCACCGCCCAGGTCGAAGGCCATCGGGACGATGCCTAGCGAGTGGCCGTTGCCCTCGGGGTGGGAGTCCGGATAGTTGGTCATGGCGAGGGCGAGCATGTTTTCGAAGGCCCGCGTCTTCATCTGGGCGACGCGGTGCTCCTCGATGAGGCACGCGTTGGGGACGAGCACCAGCTCGGCCCCCTTGATGGCCAGTATCCGCGCGCTCTCGGGGTTCTCTCGGTCGTAGCAGATCATCGCGCCTACCTCGAGCGGGCCCTTGTCGGTCCGCAGCGTGGTGACCGAGAAGCCATCGCCCGGCGCGCACAGCCGCTCGGGGGTGAAACCGCAGGTGTGAACCTTCGCGTAGCGGAGCACGATCTCGCCCGAGCCATCGATCAGGGCAAAGAAATTACGCGGCCCTTCGGCGTTGGCTTCCAGGAAAGTCAAGCCGATCGCCAGCCCGCTTTCGGCGGCAAGCTCGCGGTGGGCGTTGACGAAATCGGAATCCTCCTCCAGCGCGCTTCCCCGCCAGCGCTCCACGGCACCGCTGTCATCGGTGTCCGCCAGCGCGTAGCCGTGGCTCCACACTTCGGGCAGAAGCGCGATGTCCGCCCCACCTTCGCGTGCTTCGCGGCAGGCATCGAGTCCCGATCGCAGATTGTCTTCGACCGTCGCGCCGACGCTCAGTTGTAGGAACGCTACACGAACTACCCCCATCACTGCCTCCCGCCATCTGTTCGACCGGATCCCACGCCTACCATCCACAAAGGACGGCAATGTGTCTAGACTGTTGCCGCACCTTCGCTGGACGAGGACGGCCGGGGAGGATCGGCGCCGCATGCCGCGCACCCACACTTGGCTCGCACGGGCGCTTGGCGCCCTCGGCCTTACCCTGCTCGCCCACACGTCGCCGGCCGACGACGAGGTCACGAGGTCGGTCCCCGAATCGGGCGCCCAGCTTCAGCTCTCGTATGCGCCGCTGGTCAAACAGGTTGCGCCGAGTGTGGTCAACATTTACGCCCGCCGCCTGGTGCGATCGCGGCCCTTCTTCGACGATCCGTTTTTCGGCGCTTCTTTGGCGAGGATTCCCTCTTTGGGGCGCCGCGCGAGCGACTTGAGAACTCGCTCGGCTCGGGCGTCATCGTGAGCGCCGACGGCCTCGTGGTCACCAACCATCACGTCATCGACAACACCAAGGAGATCATCGTCGCGCTGGCCGATCGCCGCGAATTCGAGGCGACGATCGTCACCGACGACGAACGTACCGATCTCGCGGTGCTGCGCGTCGATAACGATGGCACGCCGCTTCCACACCTCGATCTCATGGATTCGGACGAACTCGAGGTCGGTGACATCGTGCTCGCGATTGGCAACCCATTCGGCGTCGGCCAAACCGTGACCGGCGGCATCGTCTCGGCGCTCGCCCGGACCCAAATCGGCGTCACCGATTACAGCTTCTTCATCCAGACCGATGCCGCAATAAATCCGGGCAACTCCGGTGGCGCGCTGGTCACCCTCGATGGCCGGCTGGCCGGAATCAACACCACGATCTTCTCTCGTTCCGGCGGCTCGATCGGCATCGGTTTCGCCATTCCCGCCAACATGGCGCGCGTGGTCATCGCCGGGGCTGCCGCCGGTGGCCGCTTCGTCCGCGCTTGGCTTAGCGCCGGAGGCCAGAAGGTAACCGCCGAGATGGCCCAGGCGCTCGAACTCGAGCGGCCCGGCGGCGTCATCCTCAACGCGATCCACCCCGATGGACCGGCGGACGAGGCGGGGCTTCGCGTCGGCGACATCGTCACCGCTGTCGACGGGCGCGAGGTCGCCGATCCAAAGGCCTTGCAATTCCGGATCGCGACGCGAGCGCTAGGCACCATCGTGAACCTCGCGTTTTTGCGTGAAGGCCGCGTTGGCGAGGCGCGCGCCACCCTGCGGGCGCCACCCGAGGAGGCGCCGCGCAATGCCACGACGCTGTCGGGCCGGCATCCGCTGGCCGGGGGCACGGTGGCCAACCTATCGCCGGCGCTTGCCGAAGAGCTTGGGATTTCGACCATGGCTCGTGGCGTGATCGTCCTCGAGGTAAGCGCGCGCAGCCCCGCCCGTCGCCTGCGCCTCCGGCCGGGCGACCTGATTGCGCGGGTCAACGATCATGTGGTCGAGCGTGTGGTCGACCTCATCGCGGCTCTCGAAGAACCTAGCGGGAACTGGCGGATCGCGGTGCGCCGGGGTGAGCGTCTGATCCAGGTGACGGTGCGCGGATGAGTAGCCTGTTCGACGCTGCGGGCGCCGCCGATGCCGCGCCGCAGCCGTTGGCCGAACGGCTGCGCCCCGAGGCCCTGGATGCCGTCGTGGGCCAAGACCACTTGCTGGACGCAGTGGGTCCGATCGGACGCATGGTGGCAAGCGGGCGCCTGGTATCGACGGTACTGTGGGGGCCGCCGGGTTCGGGGAAGACGACGATCGCGCGCTTGCTTGCGCGGGACACGGGCCTCCACTTCACCCAGCTCTCGGCCGTCTTCTCGGGCGTCGCCGATTTGCGCCGAGCCTTCGACGAGGCGCGCCTTCGACGCGGAGACGGGCAGGGGACGCTCTTGTTCGTCGATGAAATCCATCGCTTCAACCGGGCCCAGCTAGACGGCTTCCTGCCGGTGGTCGAAGATGGCACCGTGATCCTGGTCGGGGCGACCACCGAGAATCCCTCCTTCGAGCTGAAAGCGCCGCTTCTTTCGCGCTGCCAGGTGCTGGTCCTCAACCGGCTTGACGAGGCTGCGCTCGAGGTGCTGCTCGACCGCGCCGAGATTGCGCTCGGGCACCCGCTTCCGCTCGAGCCCGAGGCCCGCGCCGCGCTCAAGGCGATGGCCGATGGCGATGGGCGCTACGTCCTTAACCTCGCCGAGGAGCTCTCGGACTTGCCGCCCGCACCGCGTCTTGACACGGCCGCGCTCGCCGCCGCCGTGCAACAGCGCGCACCGCTTTACGACAAAGCGCAAGAGGGCCACTACAACCTGATCAGCGCGCTTCACAAGTCGCTGCGCGGGTCCGACGCTGACGCTTCGCTCTACTGGCTGGCGCGCATGTTGGCGGGCGGCGAGGACCCATTCTACATCGCCCGCCGGCTGGTGCGTTTCGCCTCGGAGGATGTCGGCATGGCCGATCCACAGGCGCTGGTGCAAGCGCTTGCCGCCAAGGAGGCGTATGACTTCGTGGGCTCCCCCGAGGGTGACCTCGCGCTGGCGCAATGCGTGATCTACCTCGCGACCGCGCCCAAGTCGAACGCCGCCTACCGTGCGCTGGCCGCCGCCACGGCGGCGGCGAAGGAATCAGGCTCGCTCATGCCGCCCAAGCATATCCTCAACGCGCCCACCCGGCTGATGGCCGGTATCGGCTACGGCAAGGGGTACCACTACGACCACGACACGGCGCTTGGCTTCTCGGGCCAGGACTATTTCCCCGACGGTATGGCGCGCCAGGATTTCTACCGCCCCGCCGACCGGGGCTTCGAACGCGAGGTGCGAAAGCGCCTGGACTACTGGGCGAAACTCCGCGCCAAGCTAGCCGGCGACGACGTAGTCGCCGGCTAGCGGCCGGGCCGCCATGGCCGCCGGGGAGTTTAGCCTTTTCGTCGGCGTCGATTTTTCGGGCGCGCGCGGCCCCGCGTTACCCGGTCTTCAGGTGGCGGTGTGTCGCCCCGGCCGCGCCGCGCCGCGGCTCGTGGCGTGTCCCGGCGGCGGGCATTGGACGCGCACCGCCTTCGCGGATTGGCTGGGCCGACGGCTGCAAGCGGACCGGCCGGTGCTGTGCGGGCTCGATTTCGCCTTCGCGCTTCCCTACGACGGCCGCTACTTACCGCGCAGCGGCTTGCGGGCGGGCACCGCGCGCGCACTGTGGCGTCGAGTGGACGAGACCTGCGACGGCGCCGCCGACCTATACGCCGGCCCTTTTTCCGCCCGATTCGGCGCTTGGTTCCTCACCCCAAGCCAGCGTGGATGCCACTATGCTCGCCGTATGCGCAGTACTGATTCACACTGTCGCACGGCCGGTCTCGGCCGCCCCGAAACGGCGTTCAAACTGATCGGCCCCAACCAGGTCGGCAAGGCCGCGCTCGCGGGCATGCGCCTGCTCGACAGAGTAACCGCGGCCCATGCCGAGCTCGATGTTTGGCCCTTCGACCGCGTGCGGCCGGGGTCATCGTGCCTGGTCGAAATCTATCCCCACGTTTTCGCCGCTCGGGCTGGATGCGCCAGCAAGGTCCGTGATCGGGCGGCGCTCAACGCCGTCCTCAAACACTACGGCACTCGCCCCGTGGCGGCGGGTGCACTGGGCGCCACGGCCAACCTCACCGACAAGACCGATGCCCTGCTGTCGGCTGCCGCCCTCCGCGCGCTGGGGTCTGATCGGGCGATGTGGCGTCCGCGTGGGCTCACCGCCGAGGCGCGACTCCGCGAAGGCTGGATATTCGGCGTGGCATAGGCCAAGGTTCCGGCGGATTTTTCGCCCCAGGGAGTCCGCCGGTGAGTGGCGTCGCGACGATCGAGGTGAGCGCCGATGAGGGGGGTCTGCGGCTCGACCGCTGGTTCAAGCGGCGCTATCCCGGGCTGACCCACGCGCGATTGTCGAAGCTGATCCGCACCGGTCAGGTGCGGGTGGACGGCGCGCGCGCGAAACCCGGCGCCCGGCTGGTCGCCGGCCAGCGCATCCGGGTCCCGCCGCTTGGCCCATCGGACGCGCCGAGTGTGAAAACGCCCGCGCGCCCGCCCGATGCCGCGGCGAGCGCCGATCTTCGGGCCCGCGTCCTCTATCGCGACGATGCTGTCATCGCCCTGGACAAGCCGGCGGGTCTCGCGGTCCAGGGCGGAACCAAGACCGTGCGCCACCTCGACGCGATGCTGGACTCTTTGGCCTTCGGCGCGCCCGAGCGCCCGCGGCTTACCCATCGCCTGGACAAGGACACGAGCGGCGTGCTGGTCCTTGGCAGAACGGCAGCGGCGGCCGCGGCGCTGGCCGCGGCGTTTCGTGGCAAGAAGGTGCGTAAGCTCTACTGGGCGCTCGTCGTCGGCGTTCCCAAGCCGCGGGTCGGCCGCATCGCGCTTTCCCTCGCCAAGCGCGCGGGCCCCGGTGGCGGCGAGCGCGTGGTCGGCGACCGATCGGGCCGCGCCGCGCTCACCGAATACCGCGTGATCGAGACCGCCGGCAAACGCGCGGCTTGGCTCGCGCTCGCACCGCACACCGGCCGCACCCACCAACTTCGGGCCCATTGCGCGGCGCTCGGCACGCCCATCCTCGGCGACCGAAAGTATGGCGCCGGCCTCGCCTTCCTCCCGGGCGCCGCCGCCGCCCCGGGACTGCACCTGCACGCACGCGAGATCGAGCTTCCGCGGCCGGACGGCGCCGGCCCTTTGCGCGTGGTCGCGCCCCTGGCCGCGCACATGCGCGAGACGTGGCGCCGCCTGGGATTCGATCCCGATCCCGGGTGAGTAGGGTTGTCCCGCGTTAGCCCCGCCCGCGGTAGGGTGCGACGCCCTGATCGGGGAGCCACAGGCCTTCGGGCGGTGGCCCGGTTTGGTAGAAGACGTCGATCGGGATGCCGCCGCGCGGGTACCAGTAACCGCCGATCCTCAGCCATTGCGGCGCGATCTCGGCGACCAGACGCTTGGCGATGGCCACCGTACAGTCCTCGTGGAAGGCGCCGTGGTTTCGGAAGGCGCCGAGATAGAGCTTCAGCGACTTGCTCTCGACCAGATACGCCTCGGGCACGTACTCGATCACCAGGTGGGCGAAATCGGGCTGGCCGGTTACCGGACAGATGCTGGTGAACTCGGGGCAGGTGAAGCGCACGAGATAGGCAGACTCGGTGTGCGGGTTCGCGACGCGCTCGAGCCTGGCTTCGTCGGGCGAGGGCGGCGGCGCCTCGCGCCCCCCGAGGATCGTCAGCTTTTCGTCAGACATCACGCCTCCAATCCGCTGTCGGGGGCACTCTAGCAGGGAGCCTCGGACGCGCAACGGAGGGCCGGCTGAATCGATCCCGTCGCGTTCGGGTTGGGCCGCCGGATTCAACCTAACGCTTGTTGATGCGCCGGCCCGGTGGCGCAACTAGTGAAGGACAATGGATGGGTGAGGCGCTAGGCTTCCGCGTCGTCCCGACTAAGCGCATCCGCGAGGGAATGGCGATGACCCTGAAGAGCATCCTTGTGCATCTCGAGCGCGACCAACGGAACGAGGCGCGGACCCATATCGCCATCGACCTTGCGGTCAGGCATCAGGCCCATCTCATCGGACTCTTCGCGCATTCTGAGCCCCAGTACTATGGATTCGGCCCGGCCGATGCGCGACTCATGCAGGAAATCATCGACCGCACCGCGGCCGAAGCGCTCGACGCAGCCAAGGCGTCGCGCGCGCAATTCGAAGGCGCGGCCACCGCCGCCGCGGTGTCTTTCGAGTGGCGTTCCGAGGCCGGGAACACGCCGGGCAAGCTGGTACGATACGCATATTGCACCGATCTCCTGGTGCTCGGGCAGTTCGACCCGAAGGAGGTGAATCCTTATGTCGATCCTATGCTCGCCGGCGACGTCGTTATGGCCGCGAGCTGCCCGGTCCTGGTCGTCCCACACAGCGGCGCCTTCGAGGGCGTCGGACGGAACGTGATCGTGGCGTGGAACGGAAGCCGAGAAAGCAGTCGCGCGGTGCGCGATGCGATGCCCTTCCTCAGCACCGCGGAGCGGGTGATCGTCTATTGCGTGGGTCCCGCCGACGCCGATCAGTCCGCCGGCGCCGCCATCGCCACGCATCTTGCCCGGCACGGAATCAGCGCACAGACCGAACGCACCGCGGCCGAGGGCGTCGACGTGGGCACGGCACTTCTGGCCGCGGCCACGGACCGGGCGATGGACCTCTTGGTGATGGGCGCCTACGGACACACCCGAATTCGCGAGTATCTGTTGGGTGGCGTCACACGATCGGTCTTGCGCGACATGACGCTGCCGGCGCTGCTGTCCCACTAGGGTCCGTCGCGGCGGTCCGCGACGTCGTCCACGGTGGACTTGGTGTGCGGCCGGGACCTGTGGCACAGTCGCCGCCATGCATGGACGCCGCGACAACGCTAAGGGCATCCGGCTTGTCGCGTTCGATCTCGACGGCACCCTGGTGGATAGTCACGCGACCATCATTGCCACGATGATCGCGGCGTTCGAGTCGCGCGGGCGGCCCCCGCCGCCGGCGAATGCGGTGCGCCACATCATCGGTTTGCCGCTCGACGCCTCGGTGGCTCGGCTGCTGCCGCCGGATGCGCGGGATCCAGCGGAGATCGCGGCCATCGGCGGCCACTATCGGACCGTCTACGGCGCTACCACTGCCCGGTCTGACCACATCGATCCGCTCTTCCCTGGGGTTCGCGAGGTTCTCGACATTCTGGATGCCGCCGGAGCCGTGTGCGGCGTCGTCACCTCGAAGTCGCGCCGCGGACTCACCCGGGTGCTCGACCGGCACGGCCTCGGCGCGCGTTTCGTGACCCTGCAGACCGCCGACGATGGGCCATGCAAACCGAACCCATTTCTCCTCGAACGCGCCATGGCAACGGCGGGTGCACCGGCGACGAACACGGTGATGATCGGTGATACCACCTACGACATCGAAATGGCGCGGAACGCGGGGGTCGAGGCGATCGGTGTCTCGTGGGGCGCGCACGATCCTCAAGCGCTCCGCGACGCTGGCGCGCGGGTCGTCCTGGAACGGTTCGAAGAGCTCCCGCACAACCTCGGCATGACGTAATAAACGTAGAAGTTGGCCTATTGTCGTTGACATCCGCACGTCAATACGCGCAATACCTCTTTGTATGCCGACGCCTGCCTCATCGATCATCGCCAAATTCGGCGGCATGAGCGCGCTCGCACGCGCGTTGGGGCATCGCAACCCGACCACGGTTCAGGGCTGGAAGCAACGCGGGTTCATCCCGGCGCGCCGCCAGGGCGAGGTGCTCGAGGCGGCGCGCGCTGGCGGGATCGCGCTGTCGCCCGCCGAGTTCCTCGCCGCCGACGTCGCGCCGCAACCACCGCCGGCGCCGGCGACCGCGAGCATCACCGCGGAGCGGGACATCGTCGCCGAACTCGAAACCATGCGCCGTGGGGCGCTTGCTGGCGGCGGAGCGCGGCGCATCGAGGCCCAGCATGCCAAGGGCAAGCTCACCGCGCGCGAGCGTCTGGAGGTGCTCCTCGATGAAGACTCGTTCGAGGAATACGACATGTTTGTCGAGCACCGCGGGACTGAGTTCGGGCTTGCCGAACAGCGCGTCCCGGGCGATGGCGTCGTCACCGGCCACGGCACCATCGCCGGGCGGCGGGTGTTCGTCTTCAGCCAGGATTTCACGGTCTTCGGCGGCTCGCTGTCGGAAGCCCACGCGGCCAAGATCTGCAAGATCATGGATCACGCCATGCGGGTGGGCGCGCCGGTCATTGGTCTCAACGATTCCGGTGGTGCGCGTATCCAGGAAGGCGTCGACTCGCTCGCCGGGTACGCCGAGGTGTTCCAGCGCAACGTCCTGGCCTCGGGCGTCGTGCCTCAGATTTCGGTCATCATGGGGCCGTGCGCCGGGGGCGCGGTGTACTCGCCGGCGATGACCGATTTCATTTTCATGGTTCGCGATTCCGCCTATATGTTCGTCACCGGACCCGACGTCGTCAAAACCGTTACCCAAGAGACGGTGTCCCACGAGGACTTGGGCGGTGCGTCCACCCACACCACCAAATCGGCCGTCGCCGATCTTGCCTTCGCCAATGACGTGGAGGCGCTGGTCCAGTTACGCCGGTTCTTCCGCTTCCTCCCGGAATCGAACCGCCACCCGCCGCCGCGGTGGGAAAGCTCCGACCCGCCCGAGCGGGCCGAGCCCGCCCTCGACAACATTATTCCGGCCGCGCCCAACAAGCCCTATGACATGCTCGAGGTCATCGATCGGATCGTCGACGAGGGTGATTTCTTCGAGCTCCAATCCGCTTTCGCGCGCAATATCATCATCGGTTTCGCGCGCATGGCCGGCGCTACCGTCGGCGTCGTCGCCAACCAGCCGCTGGTGCTGGCGGGTTGTCTCGATATCGATTCCTCGCGCAAGGCGGCGCGCTTCGTGCGATTTTGCGATTGCTTCAACATCCCACTCGTGACCTTCGTCGATGTGCCGGGTTTCCTTCCGGGAACGACGCAGGAGCACGGCGGGATAATCAAGCATGGCGCCAAGCTACTGTTCGCCTTCGCCGAGGCCACCGTGCCCAAGGTAACGATCATTACGCGTAAGGCGTATGGCGGCGCTTATGACGTGATGAGCTCGAAGCACCTGCGTGGCGACGTCAACTATGCCTGGCCGACCGCCGAGATCGCGGTGATGGGCCCCAAGGGCGCGGTGGAGATCATTTTCCGTGGGGAACTCGGCGATGCCGACAAGATCGAGGCCCGTGCCCAGGACTATCGCGCGCGCTTTGCCAATCCGTTCGTTGCCGGGCGCCGCGGTTTCATCGACGACGTCATCGTGCCGCACGGCACTCGGCGAAGGATTTGCCGCGCTCTGGACATGTTGCGCGACAAACGCCTCGAGAACCCGTGGAAGAAGCACGCCAACATCCCGCTCTAAGGCAAGCTCGGTCTCGCCAATCCATGTTCTCCAAGATCCTCATCGCCAACCGCGGCGAGATCGCGTGCCGCGTGATCCGGACGGCGCGGCGCATGGGCGTGGCGACCGTTGCGGTGTTCTCCGACGCCGATGCCTGGGCCCGTCACGTCCACGAGGCGGACCAGGCGGTGGGCGTCGGGCCGCCCCCAGCCGCGCAAAGCTATCTCGATATCGAGCGCATCGTGGCGGCGGCGCTCGAATCAGGCGCCGAGGCGGTGCACCCCGGTTACGGTTTTCTCTCGGAAAACCCTGAGTTCGTCGAGGCGGTCGAGCGCGCCGGGCTCGTTTTCATCGGACCCGGCGCCGGTGCCATCGCCGCCATGGGCGACAAGATCGAGGCCAAGCGGATCGCCAGCGCCGCCGGCGTCACTACGATTCCCGGGGACGGTGGCGCGCTTGCCGATGGCGAAGCCGCCGCGCGGGCCGCGGCGGTCGTGGGGTATCCGGTGATGCTCAAGGCGGCGGCGGGCGGCGGCGGTAAGGGCATGCGAATCGCCGCAAGCGAGGGCGAGGTGCAAGAGGCGTTCGCCCGCGCCGCCAGCGAGGCGGCGGCATCCTTCGGCGACGGGCGCATTTTCGTGGAACGCTACATCGCCGAGCCCCGCCATATCGAAATCCAGGTCCTCGCCGACGGCCACGGCACCATCATCCATCTCGGCGAGCGGGAGTGCTCGATCCAGCGACGCCACCAGAAGGTCATCGAGGAGTGCCCCAGTCCCCACCTCGACGACATCACGCGCCGGACGATGGGGGCGCAAGCGGTCGCCCTCGCGCAGGCCGTGGAATACCGCTCGGCCGGCACCGTCGAATTCATCGTTGACGCCGAGCGCGTTTTCTACTTCCTGGAAATGAACACGCGGCTGCAGGTGGAGCATCCGGTTACCGAGCTTGTAACCGGACTGGACCTGGTGGAGGAAATGATCTGTATCGCCGCGGGGGAGCCCTTGCGCATCACCCAAGAATCGGTGCGCGTCGACGGTTGGGCCATGGAGGCGCGGGTCTGTGCCGAGGATCCCGAACGGGGATTTCTACCCTCCTCGGGTCGGCTGGTTCGCTACGTGCCGCCCCCTGAGGAAAGCGGCGTTCGCATCGACAGCGGCGTCGTCGAAGGCGATGAGGTCTCCGTCCACTACGATCCCTTGATCGCCAAGGTGTGCAGCCATGGGCGGGACCGCGACCACGCGATCGCGCGCATGCGTGCAGCGCTCGACCGCTTCTACATCCGCGGCATCCACCACAACGTCGAGTTTCTCAACGCGGTCGTGGGTCACCCCCGGTTCGCCGAGGGTCGGCTCAGCACGGGGTTCATCGACGAGACCTTCGGTGAGCGCTTCGATGTCGGAAGCGCCCCCGACCGGGTTGTCCGGGCGTTGGTCGCGATCGGCGCGATCGCGCACCATCGCGAGTCGCGCCGCGGATGGTCGGACGAGGGCGCGCCAGTCGAGTGGGTGGCGCGTGCCGGCGAGCGCAATTACGCGGTTACCGTCGCCGCCACCGCCGTGGGGGCCTGGGAGGTTGCGGTAGACGGCGTCGTGCTCCTGGTGGAGTTCGCATGGCGCTACGAATCCGGCGCGGTGGAGGCGATTGTCGAGGGTCGGGCGTTGAGCGTTGTTCTGGTGAAGCTTGACGAGGGCTACCGGTTGAGCCACGCCGGCGCGGCCGTCTCGGTGATCGTGCGTCGCCCGCGCGTCGCCGAGTTGGCCGGCCTCATGCCCGCCGTGGCTGCCGCGGGCGCCGCGCAGCAGGTGCTCTCGCCGATGCCCGGCCTCGTGATATTGGTCGCCGTCGCCGCGGGGGATGCGGTCGAGGCGGGACAGACCCTGGCGATTATCGACGCGATGAAAATGGAGAACGTAGTTCGAGCCGAGCGCAACGGGATCATCGGCGCGGTCCACGTCAGCGCTGGCGAGATCATCGCCGCCGAGGCCGTGATTGTTGCGTTCGCGGGCGATCCGTGACCGCGGATGCGCCCGCGTCTCGGCGCACCGCCATGCGGGTACGGATTCGCGGCCGTGTCCAAGGCGTGTTCTTCCGCGGCTGGTTGATCGAACGCGCCGTGGCCTTGGGGTTGGACGGCTGGGTGCGGAACCGACGCGATGGCTCGGTCGACGCGCTCTTCATCGGCTTCCCCGCGGCGATCGAGGCGGCCGTCACGTCGTGTCGCCAAGGACCGCCGCTGGCCGAGGTCAGCGCGGCCGAGACCGAGCCCGCAGTGGTCGAGGCGTGCACGAACTTTGGTCAACGGCCCACCCTATGAGTCGGTCCCAACGCCTCGTGCCTGGGTTACTCGGCAAACGCGGTCGCGAACGCGCCGCGGAGCGCCGCATCGACCTCCGCCATGGCGACGTCGATGCCCATCGCCTCGAGCGAGGTGACACCGTGGCTGGTGATGCCACAGGGCACGATGCCGCCATAGTTTCGCAGGTCGGGCGAAACGTTGAGTGAGACGCCGTGATAGGCGATCCAGTGGCGCACCCGAACGCCGATGGCGGCAATCTTATCTTCGGACCCGTCGCCGCGATCCACCCAGATCCCCACCCGCCCCGCGCGCCGCTCGCTAGGAACGCCAAACCGCGATAGCGCCTCGATGACCCATGATTCGAGGTTTCGCACGTGGCGGTGAACGTCGCGACCGCTCGCCCGTAGGTCGCGAATAACGTATCCCACGCGCTGGCCCGGGCCATGGTAGGTGTACCGCCCGCCGCGGCCGCTGGCGAAGATCGGCAGGCGATCGGGATCGAGCAGGTCGGCCGGATCGGCGCTGGTGCCGGCGGTGTAGAGCGGCGGATGCTCCAGCAGGCAGACCATGTCGCCGGCCTGCCCGGCGCGGATTTCTCCAACCCGGCGCTCCATCTCCTCGACCGCGCGAGGATAGGGGACCAGGGCCTCGGCGATCCGCCATTCGACCATGCCGTCCTCGTCGGTTGGGGTCGCGATCTCGGAGTCCAACACCGTCTCCACGCCCGCCATTAACGATTTGGTCATACTAAGATAAGGGCACCTCTAAGAATTGGTGAGTTGTCGGAGGATATTGTTTAACCAGGCTGTCACCAGCTCCAGCCATGCCGGAGCCGAGATTTTCGGGGTCTTCCACGCTCCAATTGAGTTATTTCCGCCACAAGACCGTCCCCAGGCGGTCTCCTTCTCCGAGTATCGTCACACGGCCGCCGCGAGACGCTCCAGTTGGACCAGGCGGCGCATGTTGTAGGCGAGGTTCTTCAACCCGATCCGCGCCTTCGCCCGCACCAGCCCGACACTACGCACCAGCGTCCCGCCCATGTCGTTGCTCTGGGCCCCGAAGACATGCTCGACGCGGACCCGAACCGACGAACGGGTCTTGTTGCCCTGCTTCTCGCGCTCGCTCAGCGGCTTGTTGCGGCGGCCCTTGCGATGGATCCGGCTCCGCAACCCCTTCTCCTTCAGCACCGCCTCGATCTCCGCCGAGCGGTAAGCGCTGTCCGCCCACACACCCAAAGCCGTGTTGTCCCCATCCAGGATATCGTCGAGGACTTGGCTGTCGTGCTCCGCCGCGTCGCTCACATGATAGCGCCGCACCAGCTTGTGCCGACGGTCCACGTTGACATGGTTCTTGTAACCGTAATGGCTCTTGCCGTGCTTCTTAGTCCACCGCGCCTCGACATCCTTTTGGCGCCGCTTTGCCGGCTTGTCCTCCCAGCCTGCCGGCGTCTCGCCCGCCTTTATCCGCGCGTTCTCCTCGCGGCTGTTGCGCTGTTTGGGTGCCGCCACAATCGAGGCGTCGATGATCTGGCCGCCCATCGCCAGATAGCCCTGATCCTTCAGGTAGCCATCGAACGTCTCGAATAAGGCCTCGATCACGCCAGCTTGCGTTAACTGTTCGCGGTACAGCCACACCGTCTTGGCGTCGGGAACCCGGCCCTCCAGACCCAACCCCAGAAATCGCATGAACGACAGGCGGTCACGGATCTGATGCTCAACTTGGTCGTCCGAGAGATTGTAGAGCGCGCACAGAATGATCGCCTTGAACATCACAATCGCATCCCACGGCTTGCGTCCCGCCCGCGATTTACGCGCCTTGTCCGCACGCCGCCACACCGCCTCAAGACGCGCGCGCAAGTCTTCCCACGGAACCACCCCGTCGATCTTCAAAAGCGGCTCGTTCTTGGCGTCAAGACCGGAATACCGGTTCCCAAGATCGAAAAACCCCATCTGACCCATCAACCACGCCTCCCGCTATCAACAAATCGGCAACCCGATTCTAAATCGACGACGCCCGAAAAAGGAGAATTTTTAGAGGTGCCCGTTAGTTTTGCCGCGCGTACTCGTCTTGAGGCGGTTGTTGCGGACCGGAGCAGCCCGCAGAAGCACGTCTGGCGGGCTCGGATCATCGTGCTGACCGGCGATGGTCTTGGCACCGCTGAGATCATGCGGCGGACGGGCAAGAGCAAGCCCTGCGTCTGG
This sequence comes from Alphaproteobacteria bacterium, assembly GCA_965219135.1. Lineage (GTDB taxonomy): Bacteria > Pseudomonadota > Alphaproteobacteria > VGEJ01 > VGEJ01 > CAYUNL01. Next base: position 149,006 of record CBDCMV010000003.1, read on the forward strand.
CGCTGGCAGGAGCGGTTCATGCACGAAGGCGTGGGTGGACTTTTGCGCGACAAGACCCGACCCTCGCGCATCCCGCCGCTGCCTGGTGCCATTGTCAAGCGGGTGGTTGAGTTGACCTCCACCGAACCGCCCGGAGAGACGACGCACTGGACGGCGGCGGCGATGGCCAAGGTGGTCGGGATCAGCATCAGCTCGGTGCAGCGGGTTTGGCAGGCTCACAAGCTCCGTCCGCACCGGGTACGCCACTTCAAGCTCTCCACCGACCCCGAGTTCGTCACTAAGCTGCGCGATATCGTCGGTCTCTACGTCGATCCGCCCGCCCATGCCGTCGTGCTGTCGGTGGACGAAAAGAGCCAGATCCAGGCCCTCGACCGCACCCAGCCGGGGCTGCCGCTGAAGAAGGGACGCTGCGGGACGATCACCCATGACTACAAACGGAACGGCACGACGACGCTGTTTGCCGCCCTCGACGTCCTGGAAGGCAAGGTGATCGGGCGCTGCATGCAGCGCCATCGGCACCAGGAGTTCATCCGCTTCCTCAACGCCATCGAGGCCGAAGTGCCGGCGGGCAAGATCGTCCACGTGATCCTCGATAACTACGGCACTCACAAGCATCCCAAGGTCGTGGCCTGGCTCGAGCGCCACCCTCGGTTCGTCTTTCACTTCACGCCGACCTCTTGCTCCTGGCTCAATGCCGTCAAAACCTTCTTCGCCAAGCTCAGCAAACGCCGACTCAAAAGAGGAGTGTTCCACTCGATCGTCAATCTCCAGACCGCCATCAACCGCTTCATCGCCGAAACCAACGACGACCCCACACCGTTCGTTTGGACCGCCAATCCCAACAAGATCGTCGCCGCCGTCAAACGTGGGCACCAAGCGTTAGATTCGATCCACTAGCGCCAGCGAGCCAGCGTTCTGACGGCCGCCATGCGGGCCTTGCCGGCGCGCGGCGGATTTGCTATTTCGCACCTACGCGGTCGTGGCGGAATTGGTAGACGCGCAGCGTTGAGGGCGCTGTGGGATAACATCCCGTGGAAGTTCGAGTCTTCTCGACCGCACCACTTTCTCCTCGACGCTTCGACGCACATCATCTAGGGCTTCCCGCGACCATCCGCGGGCGTGATAGTGTGCATCGAGCGGGCTTGGCCGGCTGGGCCGGGGCCGGGACGTGATACGGGAGGAACGCACCAGCGGATCCGTCAGCAGGGGGGATTGGTATGGCCAACGACGCGACATGGCGCTCGATTATCACCGCTTTCCGACGCCGGGGAAAATCAGCGTAACGCCCACGACCGCGCTCGCGAACCAGCGCGATCTATCGTTGGCCTACTCACCGGGCGTGGCCGAGGCCTGCATGCTCATCGTCGAGGATGAGGACGAGGCGGCGCACATGACGGTGCGCGCCAACTTGGTTGGCGTCGTCACGAACGGGATGGCGGCCCGGTTCCACCACGACGGCGGGCTCGAGCCGCTGCTCGCCAGGATCGGCGGAATCTCTGATTCGAGGCGCATCCGCTATTGGTCGGTGACCCGCAAGCGCTGGCGCGACCTGGTCGATGACGCGTACGCGCTGTCCTCGGCCGACCCGGCCGCCCGGCGCCAGGATTTCTCGGCCGACGAGCTGGTGCCCGGCAAGGTCCTTCACTTCGTGCGCGAGCCCAACAGTCCCATCGGTGCCGCGGTCTTCCAGATGGTGGTTCTGACGCGTGACGAGGACCGGCTGACGCTCAAAGTGGAGAACTCGAGCCCGATCCGGCTCTTCCGCGTAGCGGTCTTAGCGCCCGGCGAACAGGAGCTGCTCGTGTTCCTGGAGCGCGAAAGCGAAGGCGTGTGGCGCTTCTACAGCCTGACGCGGACGGGCGAGGGCATCGCCTGGCGGGCGCGCCAGCGCATCCCCTCCTACGTCAACCGCGCCGTCGCCGAGTATCGCCATTTGGTGGGAATACCCACCGACCATGAACCGCCGGCGATCCCCTAGATGAGCCGCCGGCGAATCTCTTCGGGTTCCGAGTTCGAAGCGCTGGCCGGTTATAGCCGGGCGGTGGTCGATGGCGAATGGATTTTCGTTTCCGGCACCACCGGCTTCGACTATCGGAACCATACCATCGCCGAGGACGTGGTCGCGCAGACCCATCGGGCGGTGCGCAATATCGAGGCCGCGCTCGCCGAGGCTGGGGCCACCCTGGACGACGTCGTTCGCAGTCGCATCATTTGCGCGAGCCGTGCCGATTTCGAGACGGTTGCCCCGTTGATCGGTCAATGCTTTGCCACCGCCCGGCCGGCCAACACCACCTTCGTCGCCGACCTTGTCGATCCGCGGATGCGGATCGAGATCGAAGTCACGGCGCGACGACCCGAGGCGCGGTGATGGTCGAGGCGATCGAGTTCTATTTCGACTTCGCCTCGCCCTATGGCTACCTCGCGAGCCATCGCATCGACGCCATCGCCGAGCGCTCCGGGCGCAGCGTGGCGTGGAAGCCGTTCATGCTGGGGGCGGTCTTCAAGGTGACCGGAAGCGGCCCGCTGGTGGAGACCCCGATGAAGGGCGCCTACGCTGGTCGCGATATTCCGCGGGCGGCGCGGCGGCTGGCGGTGCCGTTCCGGTTTCCGGCGGGCTTTCCCCACGCGACCCTGGCGCCGGCGCGCGCCTATTACTGGCTTGCCGCGACCGATGCGGCGCTGGCCCACGACTTCGCGCGCGCCACCTACCACGCCTACTTTGGCGAGGGGCGGGATATTAGCCGACCCGAGATCACGGCCGAGATCGCGGCTGCGATTGGCCTGGACGCCGAGGCGCTGGTCGGCGCCATTGCGGAACAGGCGATCAAGGACCGGCTCCGGGCGGTGACCGACGACGCGATCGAACGCGGCGTGTTCGGCTCGCCCTTCATATTCGCGGACGGCGAGCCGTTTTGGGGCAACGACCGCCTCGACGACGTCGCCGCCTGGCTCGAATCCGGTGGCTGGTAGGGCTCGCCCTGGTGACGGTTCTCAGCACCAACGTCGATACCGCCGGCGCGGAGTTTCGCGACAACGCCGCACATATGGATGGGCTTGTGGCGGACCTGCGCGCCACGGTGGGGCGGGCGGCCGAGGGCGGACCGTCGCGGGCCCGCGCTCGCCATGCCAAGCGGGGCAAGCTCTTGCCGCGCGAACGGGTGCGCCTTCTCCTCGACCCTGGCGCGCCCTTCCTGGAACTCTCGCAGCTCGCCGCGCACCGGATGTACGAGGGCGAGGTGCCGGCCGCCGGGCTGATTACCGGTATCGGCCGCATCGCCGGACGCGAGTGCGTCGTCGTCGCCAACGACGCCACCGTCAAGGGTGGCACCTATTTCCCGATCACCGTCAAGAAGCACCTGCGCGCCCAGGAGATCGCGAGTGAGAACCACTGGCCCTGCGTCTACCTTGTGGATTCGGGTGGCGCCCACCTGCCGAGCCAGGACGAGGTATTCCCCGACCGCGACCACTTCGGGCGCATCTTCTACAACCAGGCGCGACTTTCGGCGGCCGGCATTCCTCAGATTGCGGTGGTCATGGGCTCGTGTACCGCGGGCGGGGCGTACGTGCCGGCGATGGCCGACGAGAGCATCATCGTCGCCGGCCAGGGCACCATCTTCCTCGGCGGGCCACCCCTCGTCAAAGCCGCGACGGGCGAGGAGGTAAGCGCCGAAGAACTCGGCGGGGCCGAGGTCCACTCGCGAGTCTCGGGAGTGACCGACTACACGGCCAACGATGATGCCCAGGCGCTGGGTATCGCGCGGCGCATCGTCGGCAACCTCAACCGCACCAAGCCGGCGACGCTCGATTGCCGCACGCCGGCGGTGCCCGCGCACGACGCGGCGGAAATCGGGGGCATCGTGCCGCGCGACACGCGAACGCCCTACGACGTGCGCGAGGTGATCGCTCGCATCGTAGATGGCAGCGAATTTGACGAGTTCAAACGGCTCTATGGCGAGACCCTGATCACCGGGTTCGCCCACATTCTCGGCTACCCGGTGGGCGTCGTCGCGAACAACGGCATCTTGTTCTCGGAATCCGCCCTCAAGGGCGCTCATTTCATCGAGCTGTGCACGCAGCGCGGCATCCCTTTGATTTTCTTGCAAAACATCACCGGCTTCATGGTCGGGCGCAAGTATGAGGCCGGCGGCATCGCCAAGGACGGCGCCAAGATGGTAACCGCGGTCAGCTGCGCCGCGGTGCCCAAGATCACCGTCATCGTCGGCGGCTCGTTCGGCGCCGGCAACTACGGCATGTGTGGCCGCGCCGGGCACCCCTACTACGCCACGGCGCGACTGTGGGACGACGGAATCATCGATCCGGCCGAGACCCGCACGGTGCTCGCGCTGTCGCTTTCGGCTGCGCTCAACGCGCCCGTCGCCGCCACCCGCTTTGGCGTCTTCCGGATGTAGCGTGACCGGTCCGCTGTTCGTCACCGAGATCGACGGCGCCGGCGTGGCGACGCTTACGCTCGACCGACCGGAGACCCACAATGCTTTCGACGAGCACGGTGTTGCGGCGCTGACCGAGTGTCTTGCGCGCTGGGGCGAGGACGGGACGGTCCGAGCGGTAATCGTGGCGGCGCGGGGCAAGAGCTTCTGCGCCGGCGCGGACATCGCTTGGATGCGGTGCGCGGCCGCCTTCGGCGAGGCCGAGAATCTCGCCGACGCCAGCGCGCTTGCCGAGCTCCTAAGGGTGCTGAATGCGCTGCCCAAGCCGACGATGGCGCTGGTGCAGGGACCGGCCTATGGCGGCGGCGTCGGGCTCGTCGCCTGTTGCGACATCGCCCTCGCGGTGCGTGAAGCAAGCTTCCGCTTCTCGGAGGTCAAGCTCGGCCTCATCCCCGCGGTGATCGCGCCCTACGCGATCGCGGCCATGGGTTCGCGCCAGGCTCGGCGATACTTTCTGACCGCCGAGCCGATCGACGCAAACCAAGCGTTGCGGCTCGGGCTGATCCATGAGGTGCTGGACGACCTCCCCGCGCTGACGGCGGCGCGCGAACGCGTCGTTCGAGCGCTTTCGGCCGCGGCGCCCGGGGCGCTGGCCGATGCCAAGGCGCTGATCGCGGCGCTCGCCGGACGCCCCGTCGACTCGGCGTTGATCGCAACCACCGCGCGGCGAATCGCCGCCCGCCGCGCCAGCGCCGAGGCCCGCGAAGGCCTCAGCGCGTTCCTGGAAAAGCGCTCCCCCCACTGGGCCGGCTAGGCCGCGCCCGATGTTCCAATGCCTGCTGGTCGCCAACCGCGGCGAAATCGCCTGCCGGATCATGCGCACGGCCGGATGGCTCGGCATTCGGACCGTCGCCGTCTATTCCGATGCCGATGCCGGGGCGCGCCATGTGGCGATGGCGGACGCGGCCCACCGTGTCGGCCCGGCACCGGCGTCGCAGAGCTACCTCCGCATCGATGCCATCCTCGCCGCGGCGCGGGCGGCCGGGGCCGAGGCGGTTCATCCGGGATACGCTTTCTGGCCGAGAACGCAGACTTCGCCCAGGCGTGCGAGGACGTGGGCCTCGCGTTCGTCGGTCCGCCGTCGCCGGCGATGATCCGCGCCATGGGCGAGAAGGGTGGGGCCAAGGCGCTGATGGAAAGGGCGGGCGTGCCCGTGGTGCCGGGCACCCACGGCAACGATCAGCGCCCGTCGCGGTTGCGGCGGGCGGCCGAACGGATCGGCTACCCCGTCGTCATCAAACCGGTGGCCGGCGGCGGCGGCAAGGGGATGCGGGTTATCCAGAAGGCGGTCGATTTCAACGACGCATTACGGGCCTCGCGGCGCGAGGCAAAAAGCGCGTTCGGCGATGCTCGGGTGCTGATCGAGAAATGGATCGCGCGCCCACGGCACGTCGAGATTCAGATCTTCGCCGATTCCCACGGCGCCGTCGTCCATCTGTTCGAGCGCGATTGCTCGATCCAGCGACACCACCAAAAGGTGATCGAAGAGGCGCCGGCGCCGCGAATTGGCGAGGGTTTACCCGCTGCGCTCTACGAGGCCGCGGTTGCGGCGGCCCGCGCCATCGGCTATGTCGGGGCCGGTACGGTCGAGTTCATCGTCGATGCCCGCGCCCGCGCGTACTATTTCATGGAGATGAATACCCGCTTTCAAGTCGAGCATCCGGTGACCGAGATGGTCGTCGGGCACGATCTCGTGGAATGGCAGTTGCGGGTTGCCGAGGGCGAGCCGCTTCCTCACGAGCAGGACTCGCTCGCCCGCCGCGGGCACGCGATCGAGGCGCGCCTCTACGCCGAAGATGCGGTTCGAGACTTCATTCCGCAGGCCGGGCGATTGCACCGCTTCCGGATGCCGGCCGAGGATCTCCATCTGCGGATCGATACCGGCTATGCGCAGGGTGATGCGGTTGGCGTCGACTACGATCCCTTGATCGCCAAGGTCATCGCCTGGGACCATGACCGACCGGCGGCGATACTGCGGCTTGCGCGGCATCGCCGCGCCCTGCTTGCCCGGTCGCAGACGGATGCGGAATTGGTGTTGGCGATCGCGTGCCTCGATACGCTGTTGCGTCGTCGCGCCGCGGCCGCGGCCGCGGCGCGCGCCTCGTCCGATTCCCATTCGCCATGGTTCCGGGTCGACGGCTGGCGGTTGAACGGGACCCGCTCGGACCTCGTCCATTTGTGCTACCAGGGGAGCGAGGTGGCGATTCACGCCGCCGAACATGCCGCGGGCGGGGTGCAGCGAGACTAGCTGCTGTACTTGCGGGTGAGAGTCCCGTCGGCGCAATTCTCAGTTTAGCGCCGTAGTGATATCCGGCAGGCATGCGGGGCGACCCGGTGGTCTGAAAGCCCGGAAGTAAAAGCCCCGGAGGGCCGGAGGGTCGTAGTGCCTCTCAGGTCTGGTCAGTTCGGTGGGGCGAGCGAACAGTAGGGCCGTAACGAAAGTGAACGGATTAAGCGTCGAAAGGCGCACGCATCGGGGCTCCCGGCGTATTGAAGGCGGCAATACTGGACAGTACAGCAGTGAAAGTCCGGAAGGTGTGGAGGTCAGACAGGATGATCCTTGGATGTCAAAGACCGTGTCTATAACTGGCTGTGCCGGGAAATGAGACGGAGATCTCCAGACTGGCGGATGAGGTCGTCAAGCGTTGATGGGCGGGACAACATAACCCGGCTGGAGCGAGGACCTCAGGGCTCAGGTGGCAGTGCTGCTACCGTGTGGTCCGCACACAGAGGCGGACGGTCTTCAAGGCGGTCGGCACGGTCTAAGGACGGAGCAAACGAGGGCTGTGGTCAGGAGAATGGCTGGGTCGGCCTTAACCCTGACGCGTCCGCGGAAGGCTCCACTCCGAACTGTGAGGTGCCTGATGCTTGAAGCCGGACCGGGGAAAACCCGATGTCCGGAATTTTAGGGGGCGGCTGGAAACGTGGCCAATGGTGGAACTGTGAACCCACCCCGCAACCGAAAGGGCGGGGCTGGAAACCCTCCACCTACCGGTGCGCGCGCCAGTGCCCTACCCGACACGCTCGATCTTCCCAGCGGCGCTGTCGAGGCGCGGGGTGAGAAGGGGCCCGCCGATACGCTACTCGCCTGCATCGACGGCACGGAGATCAAGGCGGCCGTGGTCCGCGACGGCGCCGAGCTTCACGTCATGGTCCGGGGCGCCACGGACGTGCTCGCGCTAGTTGATCCGGTCGCCGCCGCCGCGAGCGCCGATGGCCCGGCTCCGGAGATCGTTGCGTCGCTGCCCGGCAGAATCGTGAAGGTTCTGGTCAAACCCGGTCAATCGGTGAAGCAGGGCGCCGCGCTCGTGATCGTAGAGGCGATGAAGATGGAACATACCTTCCGGGCGCCCGTGGATGGTAGGGTCGAGCGAATCCCGTACCGCCTCGGGGACTTGGTTGACGAGGGCGCCGAGCTCGTCGTTTTCGTGCCGCGCCAGGAGGATTGAGGCATGGCGTTGCCGCTCGAGGTGAAGTTGGTCGAGGTCGGTCCGCGCGACGGGCTACAGAACGAAGCGACGGTGGTACCAACCTCGGTGAAGACCGCACTCATCGACCGGCTCTCCCAGTCGGGGCTCAAGGTGATCGAGATCGGCGCATTCGTCTCGCCCCGAGCGGTGCCGCAGATGGCCGATACCGCGGCCGTGATGGCCAACATCATGCGCCGAGACGGCGTCAGCTACCCGGTACTGACGCCGAACATGAAGGGCTTCGAAGCCGTGATCGCGGCAGGCGCCAAAGAGGTGGCGGTCTTCGCCGCGGCCTCGGAGACGTTCTCGCGCACCAACATCAACTGTTCGATCGCGGCCAGCCTCAAGCGCTACACGGCGATCTGCAAGGCGGCCCAGGCGCGCGGCGTGGCGGTGCGGGGCTACGTCTCGTGCGCGCTTGGCTGTCCTTACGAGGGCGAGCTGCCGTTCTCTGCGGTCGTCGAGGTGGCGGCGGGTCTCCATGAGATGGGCTGCTACGAGGTTTCGCTTGGCGACACCATCGGCATCGGCACGCCGAACCGCGCGCGAGCCCTGGTCCGGGCGGTTGCCGGGCGTGTTCCGGTCGAGCACCTGGCGGCGCATTTCCACGATACCTATGGCCAGGCGCTGGCCAATCTGTTGGCCGTAATGGAGGAGGGCGCGGCGACGATCGACAGCTCGATCGCCGGGCTGGGTGGTTGCCCGTTTGCGCCTGGCGCCAGCGGAAACGTTGCCAGCGAGGACGTCATCTACATGCTCAACGGCCTGGACGTCGCCACCGGCGTCGGGCTCGAGGTGGTGGTCGAGGCGGGTCGGGCGATCTGCGAAGCGCTCGGCCGCGAGCCCGCCTCCAAAGTCACGAAGGCCCTCGCGGGGCAATCACTGCGCGGCCGCTCCGGTAACGCGCGCGGCGCGCCCGGCGCCGTGTCCCAATCGGGACCGCGGCGGTGATCTTCGCCTCGGACCTTCCAAAGCGCGACCTGCTTCGCGCCCGCATCGATGCGCTGGCCCGAGCTGACGAGGCGGCCGCGGTCGAGGACCTGCTGCCCGACGCGCGTTCCTCGCCCACCGAGCGGCGCGCCACCGCCGCGTTGGCGGCTCGCTTGGTGACCGAGGTCCGCGAAGCGCGAAGGCGTTCCGGCGGCCTCGATACGTTCCTCCACGAGTATGGTCTGTCGAGCCCGGAGGGCGTGGTTTTGATGTGCCTCGCCGAGGCGCTCCTGCGCATTCCCGATGCCGAGACTGCAAACCGTCTAATCCGCGACAAGCTGGGTGGGGCGGAATGGGACTCCCATCTCGGGCAAAGCGATTCGGTATTGGTCAACGCCTCGACCTGGGGGCTGATGCTGACGGGCCGGGTCATCGGCCTGGACCCAGAGACCGTGGGGAATCTGGGCGAGTTCGTGGCCCGCCTGGTGGCGCGCTCGGGCGAGCCGCTGATTCGCCAGGCGCTAAACCGGGCGATGCGCATCCTCGCCGGCCAATTCGTGATGGGGCGCACGATCGGGGAAGCGCTTGCCCGGGCGGATGCCGAGCCGGCATGGCGCTACTCCTTCGACATGCTAGGCGAAGCGGCGCACACCGCGGCCGATGCGGAGCGCTATTTCGAAGCCTATCGCAAGGCGATCGCGGCGATTGGCGACAGCGCCGATCGCGTCGGCGATCCAGCCTCGCGGCCCGGCCTGTCGATCAAGCCCTCGGCGCTTCATCCGCGGTTCGAGTTCGCGCAATCCGAGCGCGTCATGGCAGAGCTCGGGCCGCGCCTGCGCGCGCTGGCGCTGGAGGCGCGGGGCCAGCGCATCGCGGCCACGATCGATGCCGAGGAGGCGGAGCGCCTCGATCTCACGCTCGATCTCTTTGCCGCGGTGTACGGCGACGACCAGGCGTGCGCCGGTTGGGACGGACTGGGAGTCGTGGTGCAAGCCTACCAGAAGCGCGCCCGCGCGGTCGTCGCGTGGCTGGCCTCGCTAGCGCGCGGCGCCGGCCGCCGCATCCCGGTTCGGCTCGTCAAGGGCGCCTACTGGGACACCGAGATCAAGCGCGCGCAGGAGCGGGGTTTCGAGGACTACCCCGTGTTCACGCGCAAGGTCGCGACCGATGTCTCCTACCTCGCCTGTGCGCGCGATTTGTTGGCCGCGGGTCCGGCCTTCTACCCGCAGTTCGCGACCCACAACGCGCACACCGTCGCCGCGGTGGCCACATTGGCGGGCGCGCGCACAGGCTACGAGTTTCAGCGTCTGCACGGCATGGGCGAGGCGCTCTATCATGCGCTCTCCGAAATCTCCGGCACCGCGATGCCATGCCGGGTCTACGCGCCGGTGGGAAGCCACGAAGACCTGCTGCCATACCTCGTTCGCCGGCTGCTGGAGAGCGGTTCCAACACCTCGTTCGTCAACCGGATTGTCGATGACGCGGCGCCGATCGAAGACCTCATCGCCGATCCCGCCGCGACCCTTGCCGGGCTCCAAGCCAAGCCGCATCCGCGCATTCCGCTGCCGGCGCAGCTTTTCGGCGGCGATCGCCGCAACTCCCAGGGCATTGATCTGAGCGATCCCGCGGCGGTTTCCGCGCTTGCCCGCGACATGCATGCGGCCGAGGGTGCCCCGCCGGCGGCGCCGCTCGTCGGCGGCGCGCCGATCCTTGGCGGCGTGGCCCGGCCCCTCCGTGACCCCTCGGACAACCGCCGCGAAGTCGGCCGGGTCATCGAAGCGGACGCGGATGCCGTCGAGGCGGCGCTGGCGCGCGCCGCGGCGGCGGCGGAGGAATGGGACCGCACCCCCGCGGGCCGTCGCGCCGAGGTGCTGGAGGCGGCCGCCGACCTGATCGAGGCGAACCGCGCCCGGCTCATGGTGCTCGCCGTCCGCGAGGCGGGCAAGACGATCCCCGACGCCTTGGCCGAGGTACGCGAGGCGGCCGATTTCTGTCGCTATTACGCGTGGCGCGCCCGCGACGAATTTGCCGAGCCCGTCGCCCTGCCGGGTCCGACCGGCGAAGACAACCGAATCGCGCTTCATGGCCGCGGCGCCTTCGTCTGCATAAGCCCGTGGAACTTTCCGCTCGCCATCTTCACCGGTCAGGTGAGCGCGGCGCTCGCGGCGGGCAACGCGGTCATTGCGAAGCCGGCCGAACAGACCCCACTGATCGCTTACGCGGCGGTCGAGATTCTTCACCGCGCGGGCGTGCCGGGCGATGTCTTGCACCTCCTTCCGGGCGAGGGCGAAAGCGTTGGCTCGGCGCTGGTACGCGATGAGCGCATCGCCGGCATCGCCTTTACCGGCTCGACCGAAACCGCGCGCCGTATCAACCGCGACCTCGCCGCACGCGAGGGGCCGATTGTGCCGCTAGTAGCCGAAACCGGCGGCCAGAACGCCATGATCGTCGATTCCTCGGCCCTGCCCGAGCAGGTGACGGTGGACGTCATCCAGTCCGCCTTCCTGAGCGCCGGGCAGCGGTGCTCGGCGCTGCGCGTGCTGTTCCTGCAAGACGACGTGGCGGACAAGATTCTCGAAATGCTGGCGGGCGCTATGGCCGAGCTGCGCGTGGGCGACCCGGCGCTGCTGGCGAGCGATGTCGGGCCGGTGATCGACCACGAGGCGTGCGCCACCCTCGATGCGCACGCCCAGCGGATGGCGACGGAGGGAGGTCCCATCTTCGAGACGCCGCTTGGCCCCGACACCGAGCATGGCTCCTTTTTCGCGCCGCGGACCTATGAGATCGCGAGCCTCGATCTGCTCGACCGTGAGGTCTTCGGCCCCATCCTGCATGTCGTCCGCTATCGTGTCGAGCACCTCGACGCCGTGTGCGATTCTATCAACCGCACCGGCTATGGGCTAACGCTTGGGATCCACAGTCGTGTCGACGAAACGGCGCGGCGGATCAGCCGTGCGGTCCGCGTCGGCAACACCTACATAAACCGCAACATGGTCGGCGCGGTCGTCGGCGTGCAGCCGTTCGGCGGTGAGGGGTTGTCCGGAAGCGGTCCCAAGGCCGGCGGCCCCCGGACGCTCGCGCGCTTTGCCACCGAGCGCACGATCACCGTCAACACCACCGCCACCGGCGGCAACCCCGACCTCATGTCGCTCGAGGATTCGTGATCGTGGCGCCGGGCTAGCGCTTCATGCCTTCGTTGGCGCGGACCAAGAAGCGCTCGTGCTGATGAATCACTGGGTGTCCGCCAACTCGCTTGGCTCGTAGAGCGACGACGCCGCGGCCGCCGCAAGCCCTGGCGTCGCGGCGGCGCTTCGCGCGAGCCACGCGTCCAAACCCACTCGCGCGGCGGCGAAGTCGCCCATTTCGGCCAACGCCGCGATCTCCTGCAGCGCGCGCGACCAGGCGACGAGGGTCATTCGCGCGGCCTGATGCGCCGGGTCGCCCGGGCGGTGGAAGCGTTGGTGGATGCGGCCGATCTGGGCCCGCACCATGTCGGCGATTTGCTCGGTCGGCGCCGCGTCCTCGGCGCCTAGCGGATCGATAAGGAGGGCGCCGAAATCGCGTATATCCGCGGCGTCCGACTTGAGGGTCACCTGCTCAACGGGAAACCCGCCGCCGCCCACGGCTTCGAGATAGGCGACGAGATCCGCCGATTCTCCACCATCGTAGTCGAGCCCGAACACGCGCTCGAAGTGGCCAACGACGGCGGCCAGGTCCGCGGCGCGTCCGTCGTGGAAATAGGGCGCGGTATCGCCGATCCCGCGTAGCGTCGGCGTGTCGAAGACGCCGCCGGTGCCGACGTCGTGGCTGCGACGGTCGAGAAACACGGCCGAGGGAATGTGACACTGCGCGCAGTCGTGTCGAAAAATGTCCTGCCCGCGTCGCGCGGCGGCCGGGGCGCCGGCGTCGAGATCGCCGGCAACGCCAAGGCGCGGGCTCGCGGGAATCTGGAACTCGTGCTGATAGGCGACTAGCGAGTCGAGGATCAGGGGCGGTGGATCCGGCCCGCTGAACTCGCCTACGATCACTTGTCGAGTGAAACTCGCGAGCTCCGCCAAGCGGCCGTCCCAGCCGTAGGGCGCGCTGAACCGGACCCCGCGAAGGGCCGGAATGTTCACGGCATTGGCGATGCCGTCGTCGCTTCGGGAATGCCAGAAGCCATGGCTCGGGTCGACGTTTCCGGGACGATCCGACACGCCTGGTACGAAAAAATCCCGATTCGTGCCGCCATTGGGATGGCAGGTGTCGCACGCGAGACCCAACTTTCCCGCCGCGCCGCCCAAGACCGAGGGCGAGCGGAAGGCGAGTCGGCCGAGGCGGACGCGGAACGACGGTGTGCCGCCCGCCGTTTCCGTCCGCAGCGCCTCGACCGGTTTGCGCGCGAACGCGGCGATGATATCGGTACCGGGCGCCAACCATCGCGCGTCGCCGGGCAAAACTCCGGTGTCGCCGAGCGCGTTCTCGTCGACCGGCGGGGTCTGTCCGTGGGCTGCCGTGACCCCGATAGCGCCGCCCGCAGACACCATCGCCTGCCACGCGAGTGCGACCCACAGGGCGCGTCCGATTTTCGGGGTGCGCGACGGCATCCGTACCTAGCGGTCCGCGATCCGCGCCGCGAACTGCGTCGGGTCGCCGACCTCGTGGCCCGAGGGCAGGGTCCCCCGGCTATCGACCGTCCAGGCGACCGCGTCGCCCCAGACCGCTTCGGCCCCGAGATCCCGCAGCAGCATGTGGTAGCCGGAGGGATAGAGCCCGATACGCAGCGGGCCCGTCCAGCGCTCGACCATCATGCGCGTTGGCTGCGGCGGGATGATTTCGTCGTTGACGCCATAGAGAAGGAGCGTCGGGGTGCGGATCCGCGGCGCCGCCGCGAGCGCCGCGTCCATCAGGTTCACCATGCCGAACACGGCATCGACCCGGGTCTCCTTGATGACCAGCGGATCGGCCGAAAGCGCGCGCAACATTTCCACGTTGTCCGAAGGGATGATGCCCAGGCCGCGACCGGTGACGGTAGCCCACGGGGCGAGGTGGGCCCCCAACCACAATGCTGTGCGGTAGAGCGGGTTGAGGCTGGAGCGCCCGCGCACGGCCGGCGCGACGAGGATCAGTCCGGCAAGTTCGTCGAATTCACCGCATCTCGGTTCGGCAGCCGCCTTCATGATTACCGCGCCGCCCATGCTCGCGCCCAGCGCAAAGACCTGAATTCCCGGATGGTCCCGCGTAACCGCACCGATCACCCCGCACAGGTCATCCACCAGCGGTGCCACGCCGGGCCAGATGCCGGCGTCCGGATCGTTGCCGAACCCCCGCTGGTCGTAGGCGTAGGTGGTAATCCCACGCGCAGCCCACCAGGCGGCGGGTACGGCAAACGCGTTGGCATAGTCGTTGAATCCGTGCAGCGCGACGATGATGGCCTTGGGCGCGTCGTGCGCCTGCCACACTCGTGTCGACAGCGCGAGCCCGTCGGCGGCCCGGAATTCGTCGGCGTCATCAATCGGCCGCGCCTCGGTCCGGGCGGTCCCTTCCGCCGGGGCCTGCGCGCGCGGCGCGCACGCTGCAACCAGCAGCGTCAGGACTAGAAGGATCCTAAGCAACAAGGTGCTGCGGCTCCGGCAATGGCGGCATCATCAACATTGTAGCCTCGGCCCCTGTCCAGCCCAAGCAAGGGACGGCAATGACGGCTGTCGGGAAATACGCTTTAATGCCTCCGGTTGGACCGCTTCAGCACCAGGAATCTTCGTATGGCGACGCTCAAGGGCGAGAAACTCATTCACCTCTTCACCTCGCCGATGCTCAAGCACGAATGGCCCCGCAGCCAAGCGCTCAACCGTGAATTGACTGGCTCCATCATCAAGCAATCCCAGACTCAGGGTGGCGAGCGCAATCCCTCGGTCGGGGGCTGGCAGTCGAACCAGGACTATCACAAATGTGCCGGCAAGCGTGGGCAGGTCATGCTCAACCGGGTCGCCGAGTTGGTCAAGCACGCGACCCAACAAATTCACGCGACCTATCGCCACGAAGAGGACCACACCGAGTGGTCGATCGCGATGTGGAGCAACGTCTATGGCCCCGGTGACTACCATCGCAATCATTGCCATCCCGGCTCGACCTGGTCGGGCATCTACTTCGTCGACCCTGGCAACCCCGACCCCACCAACACGCATGGCGGCGCCGTGGCGCTCATAAACCCAAATCTCGGCGCGCCGATGAGCTTCTACCGGGCGGCGATCCCGATGCGATACATCATCCACCCCGAGCCTGGCCTGATGGTGGTGTGGCCAAGTTACGTCCTTCAGATGGTGCACCCGTACACCGGCCGGCGGCCGCGCATCACCGTATCCTTCAACGTGCGCAAAGACCCCTATCCCTAGACCCCTTCGCGCATCCCGGCCAGCTTCCTCACCCGTGTGCGCAGCCCGGGGACGACCTCGGCCTCGAACCAGGGATTCTCGGCGAGCCACCGGTTGTTGTGCCAGGAGGGATGCGGCAGGGGCAGGTACCGCGGTAAATAGGACCGCCATGCCCGCACCGTCTGGCCCAGCGTTTTCTTCGCTCGCGGCCCTAGGTGGTAGGTTTGTGCGTAGCGTCCCACCAGGACGTAGAGTTCGAGCGCGGGGAGCAGGGGAAACAGCCGGGGATGCCAGTTCGTCGCGCACTCCGGGCGTGGCGGAAGGTCGCCGTTCTTGCCCCGGCCGGGGTAGCAAAAACCCTGCGGGACGATGGCCACGCGTGCGGAATCGTAAAATGTCCCGCTGTCAATTCCCATCCACCGCCGCAGCCGCTCGCCCGAAGCATCGTTCCACGGGATACCGCTCGCATGTACCTTGGTGCCCGGCGCCTGCCCGATTACGACGATCCGCGCCGTCGTCGAGGCGGCGAGGATCGGCCGCGGGCCGAGCGGAAGGTGCGCCTCGCATATCCGGCAGGCTCGGATTTCGCCAAGAAGTCTGGCAAGCTCGCGGGACATGATGCCTACGATAAGATCGCCGACGGTGGACGAGCAACAGGCGCAACTCGAGGAGGCGCGGGCGCTGCACCGCGCCGGCAATGCGGCGGCGGCGGAACCCATTTATCGTCGCATCATCGAGACCGATCCCGCGAACCCCGAGGCGCACCACCTGCTGGCGGTGCTTGCCCTGCAGCGCGGCGCCGCGGACGACGCCCTGGCACTGGTCGAGCGAGCGATCGCCGTGGATGGCAGCGCGGCGAGGTATCGTAATACGGAGGGCAATGCGCACATGGCGCTCGGCGCCGTCGCGGCGGCCGAGGATTCGTTTCGCCGGGCCAGCGAGTTGGACGCGACCTTCGCCGGAGCCCGTTTCAACCTCGGCTGCGCCCTTCAGGCGCTAGGCCGGCGGGCCGCGGCGCGCGAGGCGTACGAGCAAGCCGTTGCGCTCGATCCGACTTACTTCGACGCGCTGAACAATCTCGCCGGGCTGCTGCAGGGCGAACGCGACGTGGCCCGCGCTGTGGAACTCTACCGTCGGGCGCTCGCGATACGACCCGATTCTCCTGAAGCGGGCGCCAATTTGGCGGTTGCGCTTGAACGCATGAACGAGACGGCCGAAGCGCGTCGGGTCGCTGAGCGGGTGTTGTCCGGCGCGCCCGACCACGCCGTCGCCAACCTCGTCACGGCAACCCTCGATCGCCGCGCCGGCAGGTGCGAGCAAGCACGGGCGCGGCTCGAGCGATTGCTCGGCGCGCCGCGACCGGCGCTTCTGGCGGCCAACGCCGAGATGGAGCTCGGGCAATGCTGCGACCGGCTCGGCAGCACGGACGCGGCCTTTGCGGCGTTCAGCCGCGGCAACGCGTTGCGCGCCGGACTCGATGACGCGAAGGCCTACGATCCCGAGCGTTTCCTTGACGCCGTGCACCGCAACCGCTCGTGGTTTTCGCGCGCCCGCGTGCGCGAATGGCCGGCGGTGCAAGAGGAGAAGGGGCCCGATCCGGTCTTTTTCGTCGGTTTTCCCCGCTCGGGGACGACGCTCATGGAAGAGATGTTGCGCGCCCACCCGAGCCTCGTCACCACCGAGGAGCGAAGCCCGCTGGTGCGCGTCAGGGGCGAGATCGGCGTCGCCTATCCTGAGGGACTCGACGCTCTCTCGACCGCTGGCGTCGCTGCGGCACGGGCCTTGTATTGGGACGAGGCGCGCGCCACGCTGGGAGCGGCGCTCGACGGCCAGCGGTTGATCGACAAGCTGCCGCTCAACCTCGTCGAGTTGGGGCTGGTAGCGCGGCTCTTCCCCCGGGCGCCGGTTATCGTCGCGTTGCGCGATCCCCGCGACGTGGTCCTGAGCTGTTTCATGCAGCAGTTTCGTCCCAACGATGCGATGGCGAGTTTTTTCACTCTCGCCGGGGTGACGCGCCTTTACGCCGCGGTGATGGACCTGTGGCTGCACTACCGAGAGGCCTTGGAACTCCGCTATCTTGAGTACCGATACGAAGACCTGGTGGCGGCACCGGAACAAACGATGCGCCGGGTCATCGAGTTCATCGGCGAGCCGTGGTCAGCCGCGGTCCGGCATTACCGGGGCGCGTCGGTCGAACGCTATGTCGCAACGCCTAGCCGTCAAGCGGTGACCGAGGCGCTCACCGCCCGTGCCGTCGGCCGTTGGCGCGGCTACCGCCGGCACCTCGGGCCGGTCCTACCAACCGTGGGGACCTATGTGCAGGCATTTGGGTACCACGCCGACAGCGAGTCGCCCACGTGAGCCATAAGAGCCTTCTTGCCGCGCGCGAGCTGCATCGTGCCGGTGACCTGGCGGCGGCCGAGCCGATGTACCGGCGGATTCTTGACGAAGAGCCCGAGCACCCCGACGCGCTCCATCTTTTGGGCGTGGTTGCCCTGCAACGCGGCGATAGCGAGAGCGCGATCGCCCTCATCGAGCGTGCGATCGGCGCCAGACCCGGCGAGGCCGCCTACCACGGCAACCTTGGCAACGCGCACATGGCCTTGGGAGCGCCGGCGCAGGCCGAGGCCGAGTTTCGGCGGGCGATCGAGCTCGACGCAGGAGCCGTCGAGGCCCACTTCAACTTGGGAGTCACGCTCCACGCCAGCGGTTGACACGAGGCCGCCGAGGACGCCTACCGTCAGGCGCTGAAACTCGACCCGGACCACTTCGGCGCGCTGAACAACCTGGGCCGCATGTTGCGGCTCCGCGGCAAAATGGCGGACGCCGCGGTTCTGCTCCGCCGCGCCGTCGCGCGCAGGCCGGACTCGGTCGATACGGCGGCCACGCTTGCGGCGGTGCTCGAGGCGGTAAACGCCCTCGACGAGGCGGCCGAGGTCGCTGGCGCGGTGCTTGCGCAGCGCCCCGACCACCGCGCCGGCAACCTGGTCTCGGCCATCCTCCGTCGCGCGGGACGGATCGATGAATCACGAGCCCGGTTGGAGAAACTCTTGGCTACCGGACCGCCCCCGGCGATGGCCGCGAGCGCCCAGTTTCATCTCGGCCTGGCCCACGACCGGTTGGGCGATGCCGACGCCGCCTTCGCCGCTTTTCTCCGGGGCAACGCCGCGCAGGCGCAACTTCCCGACGCGGCGGGCGCGAAGCCCGAGCGTTTCATGGAGCGCCTCGGACGCAACCGCGAGTACTTCACTGCCACGCGCGTCGCCGGATGGGAGCGAACCGCCGCCGATGACGGCCGGCCCGATCCGGTGTTTTTTGTCGGATTTCCGCGTTCGGGCACCACCCTGATGGAGGCGATGCTTGACGCCCATCCCGCGGTCGCCACTACGGGCGAGCGAAGCCCCCTGCGCGAAGTGCGGCGCCGGTTGATCGACCGCCACACTCGCGCCGCCTATCCCGAGTGCATCGGTGTGATGGCGGCGGCCCAGGTGGCCGAGGCGCGGGGCTGGTTCTGGGAGCACGCGGACGTCGCCATCGGCGCGGCGCGGTCGCGACGGCTCGTCGACAAGCTGCCGCTCAACATTGTCGAGCTCGGACTGGCGGCCCGATTGTTTCCCGGGGCTGCCGTCGTCATGGCCTGCCGCGACCCCCGTGACACCGTGCTGAGCTGCTTCATGCAGGAGTTCGAGCTCAACGATGCGATGGCCCATTTCAGCACCCTCGATGGCGCGGCCACGCTCTACGCCGCGGTGATGGATCTCTGGATCCAATACCGGGAGCGCTTGGGATTGCCGGTTCTCGAGTACCGTTACGAGGATCTGATCGCCGAGCCGGAGGAGACGGCCCGCGCGGTCGTCGAGTTCATCGGCGTGCCGTGGTCGGACGCCGTACTCAAGTACCGCGATTCGGGTGCGGCGCACTCCATCGACACCCCCAGCCGCGCGGCGGTCGCCGAGCCCCTTAGCGCTCGCTCGATCGGCCGATGGCGCGGGTACGAGACACACCTTCGACCGGTATTGCCGATGCTCGAACGATTCGTGCGCGCCTTCGGCTACGACGAATAGCCGCGCCTCACACGGCGATTCGCTCGGGTGCAGGGGGCTGGATGAGCCCCGCCAACGCCGTCTCGAGCTCAGCCAGCGCCGCCGCGTCGAGCGGCTGTACCGGCGACCGGCAGGGGCCGACCGGCCGCCCCGACAGGTTGGTCGCCGCCTTCGCCGCGGCGTTGTAGATGTGCTCCCACAGGAACAGCTGGAAGGGCAGCAGACGCTGCCACAGCGCGCGGGCCTCGGTGAGCTTGCCCTCACTCACCAAGTCGTAGAGCGCCACCGCCTCGACGGGCATGGCGTTCACCGCCCCCCATACGCATCCCGGACATCCGGCGAGCAGGGCGGCAAAGGCGATGGGATCGGCGCCGTTGAATATCGTGCCGCCGACCGCCAAAAGCTGTTGGATGCGCACCAGGTCCGCGGTCGAGTCCTTGATGTACTCGATGCCGTCGATTTCCAGGAGTTCGCGGAAGAGGTCTGGGGTGATGTCGATGTTGGTCGCCTGTGGGATGTTGTAGACCATGATCGGCGGTTCCGTTGCGTGCGCGATCCGCTCGTAGTGGTCGCGCACCCCGGCTCGGTCCGGCCCTTCGAAGTACGGCGGCAGGATCATCACGGCGTCGGCGCCCAGCCCTTCGGCATGCTTTGCGTATTCGATGGCGTCTTGGGTGTTAATGGCCGAAGTCTGGACCATGAAGCCGGTACGCCCGTCGATGTGTTTGCTGGCGATTTCTGCGATGCGCCGCTTTTCGTCGGTGCGCAGGTACGCGAACTCGCCGGTCCCGCCACACACCAGAACGATGTGCACGCCGGCGTCGATCATCGAATCTATGTGGTTGCGCAACGCACCCTCATCGAGGCGCTCGCCCTGCTCGTCGAATGGGGTGCAAATCGGCACGCAAATCCCGCTCAGTTTCGTCATCCGTCTTGCTCCTGGCCGCGACCCGCGGTGTCCTCCATCATAGCAAAAGGATGGGAACGCGTGCCCCGGGGCTTAACGTAAACGGGATCGAGGTCGCCTACCGCGACGAAGGCGGCGGACAGACCGTGGTGCTGGCGCATTCCTCATCGAGCTTCAGCGGTCAGTGGCGCGCGCTCATCGAGCTTCTCTGCGATCGCTATCGCGTGCTGGCACCCGATCTCGTCGGCTACGGCGGGAGCGGTGAGTGGCCCGCGGGCCGTGACGATCTGTTGGCCGACGAGGTCGCCATTCTGCATCGACCGCGGCGGCCCGGCGTGTGCCGATTTGGCCGGCTTGAGCGCGCCGACGCTGTTGGTCAAGGGCGGCGATACGACGCCTGCCGCCACCGCCGTGGCGGACATCCTGCGCGCGTGCCTGCCCAACCACGTTTTCGCCGAGATCAGCGGCGCCGGGCACATGGCGCCGGTGACCCACCCGCATGCCGTCAACCCCTTGATCGAGGCCCACATCGTCGAGCACTCGTGATCAGTGGAAATCGCGGGAGGGGAAGTTGGCGGGGTTGATGGTGGGCGGACCGACCGGATGCGAGCCGCGGGCGGGCGGTGGGTCGAGGGACGCGGTGGGGCCGTCGCCGTGGGGGCGGTCGGTGTGGACGAGCTCAGCGAGCCGGTGCGAGAGGTCGACCAATCGGTCGGAGACGACGTGGATGACGATGCCCTCGCGTTCGACCTTGCCGAGGATGCCGATCAGGCGGGCGCGTAGGACAACCCTGCGGAATCGCTCGAAGACCCGTGGCCAGACGATGACGTTGGCGATGCCGGTTTCGTCTTCGAGCGTCATGAAGATCACCCCCGACGCGGTGCCTGGACGCTGGCGGCAGACCACCAGGCCGGCCACCCGCACCCGGCTTCCCGCCGGGGTCTCTTCAAGGCGCCCGCTCGGCATGTAGCGTTCTGCGGAAAGCGCGGGGCGCAACAGCGCTAAGGGGTGCTTCTTCAGCGACAGGCGGATCGCGCGGTAATCCTCGATCACTTCCTGGCCGAGCGGCATCGGGGCGAGGTGGACGGCCGGCTCGTGCACGGTTTCACGCGGCGATGCGCCGTCGGCGGCGGGCGCGGCGGCGAACAGCGGCAGCGGCTCAGGCCCCAGTCCCTGAACCGCCCACAGGCCCTGACGCCGCGACAATCCTATCGAGCCGAAGGCGTCCGATCCGGCAAGGCGCTCCAGCACCGTCGGCGCCAAGCCGGCCCGCCGCCACAGGTCGTGGACCTCGTCGTAACCTTTGCCGCGCGCCGCCACCAGCTTCTCGGCCTCGGCCAAGCCCTTGACCTGGCGCAGCCCCAAGCGAAGCGCCACGCTGCCGCCACTGTCGGGCTCGAGCGTACAGTCCCAGTCGCTGCAATTGACATCGACCGGGCGTACCGCGACGCCGTGATCGCGGGCATCGCGCACGATCTGCGCCGGGGCATAGAAGCCCATCGGTTGGCTGTTCAAGAGCCCGCAGGCGAACGCCGCCGGATAGTGGCGCTTGAGCCAGGCCGAGACGTAGACCAAGAGCGCGAACGAGGCGGCGTGCGATTCGGGGAAGCCGTATTCGCCGAAGCCCTCGATCTGGTGGAAACAGCGCTCGGCGAAATCGCGCTCGTAGCCGCGCGCGGCCATCCCCTCGACCAGCTTGTCGCGGAAAGTGTGGATGGTGCCGGTATGGCGGAAGGTGGCCATGGCGCGGCGTAGCGAATCGGCTTCGGCGGGGGTGAAGCCGCCGGCGACGATGGCGATGCGCATCGCCTGCTCCTGGAAGAGCGGCACGCCGAGGGTCTTGCCCAGCACCCCGCGCAAATCCTCGGAGGGATAGACCACCGGCTCCTCGCCGCGACGGCGGCGCAAGTACGGGTGCACCATGTCGCCCTGGATGGGGCCGGGGCGGACGATCGCCACCTCGGCGCGGTCGTGGTGGCGAGCGAGAAGCTCGAAAGCCTTGCGGATGCAGCTCAACATGCCCAGCCCCAAGACGTCAATCTTGAGGATGCCGAGCGCATCGAGATCGTCCTTGTCCCATTCGACCACGGTGCGGTTCTCCATCGCCGCGTTGGCGATCGGCACCAACTCGCACAACGGCCCGCGGGTGATGACGAAGCCGCCCACGTGCTGCGAGAGGTGGCGGGGAGACGACGGCTTGCGGTAAGGTCGAGCGCACGCGCCTCGCCCAGTACCGCGGCCAGGCGGACACAGCGCAACCCTTCTTCCATCGCCCACAAGACCTCGCTCTCGCGCCAACCGCGCGCCACGACGAGGCGGTCGGGATCGAGTCCGCTGGCCGCCATGCCGGGGCCGTAGAGATCACCCGCATCGGAAAGCGCCGGCCCCAAACACCACAGCGCCACCCCGCGGCAGCCTTCCTCGCCATTGGCGCACAGGCGGCCGAGCATCACGGCGCAAAACCCGGCGGCGGCGCCGTCGGCTCCTCCCACCACCTCGTGCAGGCCGCCAAGCGGCAGTCCGCCCCACGGCAACGCCGCGTCGATCTCCTCCACGCCGAAGGGCATCACGCCACCGGTGTCGGACCCACGGCGCTCGATCGTGCCGATGCGGACACGCAGCGCATCGAGGTGCGCGGCCTTGCGCCGGCGCGGTCGATAAGATTGCCCAACTCGGGAACCCCTTCTGAGCCCCGTCAGTTCCCGGCCAGCACGATCCGGTTGCGGCCGCGTTGTTTGGCCTCGCGGAGCGCGCGCCGCGCGCCGCGGTCGAGCGCGACCGGATCGCCGAAGGCGGGCAGCGAGGCGATCCCGCCACTGAACGTCGCGTTGAACGATCCCGCCTCGGTCTGAAAGCGTAGGCCGGCAAATCGCTCGCGAACGTCGTTGAGCAATGTGGTGGCGGCAGTCGTGTCGCTGTGCGGGACGATGATCGCGAACTCCCCGCCGCCCGTGCGCCCGATTTGATCAGACCGGCGTAGCCGCTCTTCGAACAGTCGCGCCAAACCCTTGAGCACGCGGTCGCCCGTGGGATAGCCGTGGGTCTCGTTGACGGTCCGAAAGTGATCGATGTCGATGAGCCCGAAGCTCAGCGCGTTGTCGTGACGAAGCGCTCGCGCCGCTTCCGCGTCCAGCGCGTCATAAGTGTGGTTCTTATTGGCGAGCCCGGTCAAGCTATCGTGGGCGATGAGGGCGCGCAGCGATCGCCATCGCTCGCTCCGGATCGAGACGACCGAGACCAGTTGCTCGGGCGAGACCGGCTTGGTCAGGAAATCGTCGCCGCCGATACGCATCGCGTCGAGCTGTTTGTCGCGATCGGTTTCGTTGGACAGGAAGACGATCGGAATGGTGGCGTACGGCGGCTGTTGGCGGATCACGTGGGCGAGCTCGATGCCGGTACAGCCTGGCATGTAGAGGTCCATGAGAATGAGATCGGGGCGGAAATCGACCAGCGCCCCAATGATCGCCATGGGGTCGTTGATGGCCAGCGTTTCCATGCCCGCCTGGTTCAACACGATGTCGAAGTAACTGGCGACCGAGGTTACATCGTCGACAATCAAGACTCGATTCGGATCCGGCGCGTTGCGGCCGCTCAATCGATCTAGCGCCTCGACCAGCGACGTCGCGTCGACGGGCTTGGCGAAGAACGCGCGGCCGCCGGCGCGTACCGATTCGACGCGGCCGGCAAGATCGTTGCGGGCTGACGCGAAGACCACCGGCAGCGGCGCCTCGCGCGCGCTCTGCATCTCTCGCATGGCTTTGGCGCCCGCGAGGCCGCCCTCGGGGAACATGAGGTCCATCACGACCACCGCCGGTGGTGCCTCGGCGACCGCGGCGGCCAGCCCGTCAAGCTCGCAAACCGTGTCCGCCCGGTAGCCGAACAGTCGGATGCGCGCCGCCAGCGCCTCCGCGGTCTCACGGTCATCGTCGACCACTAATATCCGCTTGCCGTCCGCGTTTTCACCGATGCTAGTCGGAGCGGCAAAGCCCCACGTCGGCGCTTCCTCGACCGTGGCTTCAACACTCGCGGCGGCAACCGAAAGCGCGGCGGTAAGTGCCGAGAGATCGTCCGTCTCGCGCGCCTTGCCCGCGCCGCCGTCCCCATCGGCGGCCGCCTCGATGATCAGCTGAACGTTCTGCTCCAGCGCCCTGGCCGCGCTCGAAATCGGGGCGAGCCGAAGGTAGCGCCTGAGCCGGCTAGACCATGGCTCAGCCGATGCAGGTTGCCGAGTGCGTTCGAGGTCCATCCGTCCTCGCGCACCGCGCGCCACGCGTCCTCGATCCGCCGGATCTTCTCCGGCAGACCGGCGACGTAAGTCTCGCGGAGCCTCGATAGCTGCCCAACGAGTTCCTCGGTCGATTCAGCCACAGTGCTGTTCCCAAATCGTCTGAATGCGGCGAGTCAGCGTCATGGGATCGAATGGCTTGGCGATCACATCGAGCACCCCGAGGTCGCGGTAGCCCTCGACTTCCTGGGGCTGCACCTTTGCGGTCATGAAAATGACCGGAATCTCACACCCGTGTCGGGTGCCCCGGAGTGCCGAAAGCGTGGCAGGGCCATCCATGCCGGGCATCATCACGTCGAGCAAAATGAGGTCGGGACGAAAGGATTCGACCAGGTCCAACGCGGTTTGGCCTGAATCGCAGACCTCCACGTCAAATCCGCCCGTCATCTCCAGCGCCATGCGTGCGATCTCTTGGATATCCGGTTCGTCCTCGACGTAGAGGATGCGTTCCAGGGGGGCGTCCGTCATGCTCGCTCCCTATTGCGCGACAGCGCGTTGACCGTGCGGGTCCAGCGCGTGCGAGGTTGGTTGCGCCGGCGCATCTTCGAGCGCGGCCCGGGTGGCCGAGCGCACCAAATCGGCGGTCAAGATCGAGCCGTGCAGCGCTGCCGCGATGTCGCGCGCGATATCGGCCGCGTTCGGCCGTGATACCGAAACCAATATTGGCATGCAGACCAAGACCCGTGCCGCCCTTGGCGCGGCTATCGGACGAATCCGCCTGTCCAAACTTGGAGAATATGCGGGCGTGAAACTCTGCGGGTATGCCGGGGCCGTTGTCGGCCACGGTTACGCGTACGAGGTCGCCGTCCTCGCCGATCGAGACCGTTACCGTGTCGCCGGGGGGCGAGTACTTGGCGGCATTCGAGATCAGATTGGTGAGCACCTGCATCAGGCGGTCGTGGTCGGCCTCTACGCCGACACCCCGTTCCGGTTCGCGAAACATGAGCGCTACGTCGAATGCGGCGGCCGCTGCGGCATTGGCCTCGATCGCCTTCGAAACCACCGAGCCCAGATCCATGCTTCTGATCTGGAACTCCATGCGCCCCGATTCCATCTTTTCAACGTCGAGAATGTCGTTGATGAGCCGCACCAGCCGTTCGCAATTGGCGCGCGCGACGGATATCAGGTGGGCCGTCTTCTCCGGCACCTCGCCGGCGAGCCCACCCTCGATCAGTCCGAGGGCGCCGCCGATCGAGGTGAGCGGCGTTCGCAATTCGTGGCTCACGGTCGAGATGAACTCGTTCTTCATGCGGTCGAGTTTCTGGCGCTCGGTATCATCTCGTACGGCCGCGGTGAACTTGCGCGTGCCGCCAAGCCACATCTCGCTTACCAGCAACTCCATGGGAAACGTCTGGCCGTCGCTACGCCTGCCCTCGATGGGGTCGCCGCGGCCGCCCATCACCGCTGTCGTGTTGCGCGCGAGATCGCCGTTGATGAATGAATCGAGCCCCCGGCGGTGTCGGCGACCAGTGCGTGAATGTGCCGGCCGACGATCCGGTCGGCGGTATAGCCGAAGATGCGCTCGGCCGCAGGATTGAATGACTCGATCGTGCCGTCGGCATCGAGGGTGACGATTCCGTCGAGCACGGTTTCGAAGATTGCGCGCAGCCGCTGCTCGCGCTCTTGGGCCGCCCGCCGCGACCGCTTTTCATCGGTGATATCGGCGTGCACCGTAAAGACCGTGCCGCGAGCGGTCTTGTAGTCGGTGGTCTTGAGCCAACGACCATCAGGGAGCTGGTGCTCGAAGGTCCCCTCGGGCTCGCGGTGACTGCGCAGTCGGCGCTGGATCCAGGCTTCCCATTCGTCAAGCTGTTCAGGGGCGAAGCGCCTGACCGCGCTACGTCGCAAGATCGATTCGAAGCTCATGCCGGGAACCACAATTGCGTCGTCGTGGGCGTAGTACTCGCGGTAACGATGGTTGCAGCGGACCAGCCTGTCCTCGGCATCGAATAGCGCGTACGCGTCCGAGGAAAGCTCGATCGCGTCCAACAGGTCGGCTTGCGCCTCTTCCAAGGTTGCGAGCAGTGCATTGCTGTTTGGCTCTCGATCTGCCGAGTCCGGCGGCGGCGCGAGGCGAATGCGGTGGCCGTGAAATAGCCTTGAGATCGGGTTCTGAATCATCGGAATCATCGCACGTCGGGCGCCGCAGTGAACGCGAATGCTCTCAAAAGGAGAATAAAGAATGCCTAACGCTATCTACGATTGAGCGATCGATCGGACCAAAGACGCTGGTCACCTCGCTCAGTCAGTCGGCGAGGATGTCTTGCACCGTGTGCACGAGCTGCCGGTCGCCAAAGGGTTTGGCGAGGGTCCGCGCCGCCCCGAACTTGCTGGCGATGTCCAGGAAGTCGTAGTCGCCGACGCGTCCGGCACCTGAGATGGCAATGATCTTGAGCGCCGGATTGTGTTCCCGCAGCGTGCGGATGGTTTTGATTCCCTCTTTTTTCGGCATGACGATATCGGTGATCACGAGGTCGGCGGGCCGCGTCGCGAAGGATTGCAGTCCTGCGTCCCCGTCGGCGGCCTCCGCGACGTCGTGGCCCGAGGCCTCCAACGTGCTGCGGAGGAACGCCCGAACCTGAGCCTCATCGTCGATAACGAGGATGCGCGCCAACATTCCCCTCCATACGAAGCGACGGGGGTGTCTGCGAGCACAACTATAGACTAATGCCACCCCCCTGACAGCAACTTAATAGAGAGAATTGGTTAGAATTCTCGTAAAAGTAGCACCAGGATCAGCCTTGACCCAACTGTAGGCCGATGATTCACTCTGGCCGAGTGTGTTGCATGGGAGGAGTGGTGCGGTGATCGAAGCCCTGGCACCCCCGCGGTGAGCGGGACGGCGATCGACATTGCCGCGGTCACGGCTTTGGCATTGACCGCGGGCGAAGCGATCCTTGGGCACTACCGCGAACCGCCAGTAGTGCGGAGTAAGTCCGACCGCTCACCGGTCACAGCCGCCGATATCGCCTCCGAGGACGTGATTCTCGACGGCCTTCGCCGGCTGACCCCCGAGATTCCGGTGGTGTCTGAGGAGCGCGTCGCGGCGGGAGAATCGCCGGATGTATCCGGCGGCCGCTTTTGGCTTGTCGATCCCCTCGACGGTACCCGCGAGTATCTGAACCGGAACGGTGAGTTCACCGTCAACATCGGGCTCATCGAAGGCGGCCGCGCCGTTTTGGGGGTCATCCATGTGCCGGTCACGGGGCTGACATGTTACGGCGCTGGTCCCGGTACGGCGTTCAGCCAGGCGGGCGACGAGGCGCCGCGCCCGATCGCGGTGCGCCGTCCCGGTGCTCGCGGCCCGGTCGCGGTAGCCAGCCGATCCCATCGCGATGAGCACACCGACGCGTGGCTGGCCTCGATGCACGCTGAGCTCGTCACGCCCGCCGGCAGCGCGCTTAAGTTCTGCCTCTTGGCGATGGGTGAGGCCGACCTCTATCCCCGCTTCGGGCGCACCATGGAGTGGGACACCGCCGCCGGCCACGCCATTCTGTCCTCGGCCGGCGGCAGCGTGCGCACCCTCAAGGGCGACGATCTTACCTACGGCAAACCGGAATTCGAGAATCCACACTTCGTCGCGCGCGGCGGAGAATAGCGCCATCGCGCCCGGCGGGTCAGTGGATTGGTTACTGGCCTTCAGCGCGGTCGGGCGGGCGACGATCAGCCGACTCGCATGAGGTCGATGAGCAGCGCGTAGCCGGTTGGGGTGCGGCCGGCGCCGGGGCCGACGATGGTAATCTCGTCCAATAGATCGGTCTTCAGCGTCAGCGCGTTGGTCGCGCCGGAGACACCGGCCAGCGGGTCGCTGAGCACGATCGCCTCCGGTGCCACCCGCCCGCGGACGACACCGTTCTCCCTGAACACGCTACCGATGAGCTTGTAGCGGCGGGCCTCGCGCTTGGCGCGCTCGATGTCCTCTGCGGTGATGCCGGTGATTCCCTCGCACGGCACCTCGGCCGGGGTGAGGGTGCCGTCCATCAAGGTATTGGCCAGAATCACGACCTTGGCGAGGGCGTCAGTCCCGTTCACGTCGGCGTCGGGTTTCGATTCGGCGTAGCCCGCTTCCTGGGCCTGCTTCAACGCCGCTTCGTATCCGACCCCGGCCTCCATTTCGCAAAGGATGTAGTTGCAGGTGCCGTTCAGGATGCCGCTCACCGCCTCGATCTCATTGCCCGTCAGGCATCCCTCGGCTAGGTTAAACAGCGGTGTGCCGCTCAATACCGCGCCTTCGAAGAGAAACCGTACGCCGCGGCGCGCCGCCTCTTCGCGAAGCGGACGGACCGCCAAGGCCGGTGGTCCTTTGTTGCTGGTGATCAGGTGCATGCCCCGTTCGAACGCCATCAGGCAGTACGAGGTCGCCGGCTCGGCGGTTTCGAGGTCGGTGAAGGTCATCTCGAACACCGCCGTCGCATCGACCTCGGCGATCGTCTTGGGTGCGTCCCAGCCCAGGTCGCCCGAGAACCGTTCGCCCGAGCGGACCTCACCGAGCCGCGCGGCGAGGTCGAGCCCGCCCGGGTCGTAGACCGTGCCCCAGCGCCGGTCGCAGATGGCGACCACCGCACAGTCGAACCCGTGACGGGCGCGGAAGTCTTCGCCCTTGCGGCTCAGGATCTCGGCTACCGACTGGCCGACGACCCCAAAACCGATTAGCACCACGCGGTGTTTCATCCCCGGGGGTCCGCGCGCTTGCCTAGGCGTTGATGTCGATCACGGTGCGGCCTCGCACCTTGCCGGCCACGATGTCGGCGGCAAGCTCGGGGAGCGCGGCGAAGGGCGCGACGGTGGTCATGGCCTCGAGCTTGTCGCGCGCGAGGTCGCGATCGAGCCGCGCCCAGACCGCACGGCGCTTGTCGTGATCGGCCAGCACCGAGTCGATCCCTAGGAGACTGACGCCGCGTAGAATAAAGGGGAGCACGGTCGTGTTGAGGGCCACGCCGCCGGCGTTGCCGCATGCCGCCACGGCGCCGCCGTATTGGGTCTGGCGCAGAAGGGCGGCCAGTACGTCGCCGCCAACCGCGTCGACGCCGCCGGCCCAGCGCGCCGATTCGAGCGGCCGGTCCGTGGGTGCCGCGAGTTCCGACCGTTCGACGATACTCGCCGCCCCAAGCGCGCCGAGGTAATCGTGCGCGTCCTTTCGCCCGGTGCCGGCAGCCACGCTGTGGCCGAGACCGCTTAAGAGCGCGACCGCCATGCTGCCCACGCCGCCAGCGGCGCCGGTGACGATGATTTCACCCCCGCCCGCCACGACGCCCGCATCCTCGACCGCCATTACCGCCAGCATCGCGGTGACGCCGGCCGTGCCGACCGCCATCGTCTGACGAAGATCCAGCCCCGGCGGGGCCGGCACAAGACAGGCGGTCTTGACCCGTGCCTTGGCGGCGAAGCCGCCCCACGTCGCCTCACCGAGGCCGCCACCGGTGGCGACCACCTTGTCGCCGGTGGCGTACTCCGCGGCGCCCGATTGGACGACCGTACCGGCGAGGTCGATGCCCGGAACCATCGGCAGCCGCCGCATGATGCGCGCCGTGTTGCCGTTCAGCGCCAAGCCGTCCTTGTAGTTCAGCGACGAGTAGGCGACGTCGATGGTGACCTCGCCTTCGGGAAGATCGGCGGCGTCAAGCTCGGTGAACCGGGTCGTGACCGCGCCGTCGTGCTCCTCGGCCACGAGCGCCTTGAAGGTTTCGCTCACCGCTAGCGCAGGCGCTCGAGGATGCTCGCGTAATTCGCGACCATGGCGCCGCCCATATTGAGAATCCCGACCATCGCGGCGTCCGGAATCTGAATCCCGCCGGCGGACCCACACAGCTGGCGGGCGCCCAAGACGTGCATGCTGACCCCGGTTGCGCCCACCGGGTGGCCCTTTGATTTGAGCCCGCCCGATGGATTGACCGGAAGCTTGCCCTCTTTCTCGGTCCAGCCCTCGTCGATCGCGCGCCGACCGTGGCCAGCCTCGGTCAAACCAATCGCCTCGTAGAGCAGCAGTTCGGCGACGGTGAAACAGTCGTGGACCTCCACCAAACTCAGGTCGTCGAGCCCCACCCGCGCCTCGTCCAGCGCTTGGCGCCACACCAGCCGCGGTCCTTCCATCGCCAGGACATCGCGCTTGGCCATCGGCAGGAAGTCGTTGACGTGCTGGATGGCGCGGAAGATCACCGCCTTGGGCATGCCGAGCGCGGTATCGACGTCGGTCAGCACCGCGGCCGCGGCGCCGTCGGCGATGGTCGAGCAATCGGTGCGCCGCAGCGGATCGACGACGATGGGGTTCCTGTCCGAGACC
Source organism: Alphaproteobacteria bacterium (assembly GCA_965219135.1). Classification (GTDB taxonomy): domain Bacteria; phylum Pseudomonadota; class Alphaproteobacteria; order VGEJ01; family VGEJ01; genus CAYUNL01. The sequence goes on from CBDCMV010000003.1 coordinate 179,719, forward strand.
GTGTTGCAGAACTCGAAGCCCAGGTCCTTTTGCAGGTGGGCCAGGGGATTGACCGATCCGTTCTTGTGGTTCTTGGCGGCGATGCGCGCCAGCGCGTCTCCGGCATCACCGTGCTTTTGAGCGTAGAGCTGGGCCAGGCGGGCGAAGATGCCGGGAAACGAAAGCCCCTGTCCGGCTTCGTCCTTATAATAGCTCGCCTTGGCCAGCGATTCGGTAACCTTCGGCGTGTCGGCGCCGGTCATCTTCTCGGCGCCGATGGCCAGCACGAAGCGGGCGCGGCCCGCGCCGATGGCATCGACGCCGGCGGCCAGCGCGGCCGAGCCCGACGCGCATGCGTTTTCGACGCGCGTCGCAGGCTTGAATCGCAGGCTCTCATCGATGCCGAGCGCGAGCGATGCCGCGAAATCTTGGTTCTCCATCCCCGCGTTGAAGGTGCCGAGGAAGATCGCGTCGATATCGGCCGGCGCGAGGCCGGCATCGTCGATCGCCTCACGCCCGGCCGTCGCCACCAATGTCTCCAGGTCCATGTCGTCGAGCTTGCCGAACTTGGTGTGGCTCCAGCCCACCATGCAAACGCTCATGCCGCCCTCCTCGCTTTGTCGTGCGCCACCCTAGCAAATCCAGCCCGCCCGCCATAGCGGCGGCGTGGGGTTGCACCCCACGCCCCGCTTGTCGTGGGGCAAGCCCCACACCCCGATCGATGGGAGCGCGAGGCCTTTGCCCTCGCTGAAGCCCGCGCGGTAGCGCTCGCGCGGCGAACCGAGGGCGCCCACCGCCTGCGCGCCGCGCGATCGCCTTATGGGCTATTCTCCTCGGCCCGCTTGGCCCGGATTGCCTCGGCGCGGGCTTCCATTTCCGCAGCCTTGGTCTCGCGTCCTACCTGCCGTAGCAACGCAGCGTAGTTCCCGAGGGTCGTCGCCACGTTCGGGTGATCCGGCCCCAGCGCTTTCTCCAAGATCGCCAGCGCTAGTGGATCGAATCTAACGCTTGGTGCCCACGTTTGACGGCGGCGACGATCTTGTTGGGATTGGCGGTCCAAACGAACGGTGTGGGGTCGTCGTTGGTTTCGGCGATGAAGCGGTTGATGGCGGTCTGGAGATTGACGATCGAGTGGAACACTCCTCTTTTGAGTCGGCGTTTGCTGAGCTTGGCGAAGAAGGTTTTGACGGCATTGAGCCAGGAGCAAGAGGTCGGCGTGAAGTGAAAGACGAACCGAGGGTGGCGCTCGAGCCAGGCCACGACCTTGGGATGCTTGTGAGTGCCGTAGTTATCGAGGATCACGTGGACGATCTTGCCCGCCGGCACTTCGGCCTCGATGGCGTTGAGGAAGCGGATGAACTCCTGGTGCCGATGGCGCTGCATGCAGCGCCCGATCACCTTGCCTTCCAGGACGTCGAGGGCGGCAAACAGCGTCGTCGTGCCGTTCCGTTTGTAGTCATGGGTGATCGTCCCGCAGCGTCCCTTCTTCAGCGGCAGCCCCGGCTGGGTGCGGTCGAGGGCCTGGATCTGGCTCTTTTCGTCCACCGACAGCACGACGGCATGGGCGGGCGGATCGACGTAGAGACCGACGATATCGCGCAGCTTAGTGACGAACTCGGGGTCGGTGGAGAGCTTGAAGTGGCGTACCCGGTGCGGACGGAGCTTGTGAGCCTGCCAAACCCGCTGCACCGAGCTGATGCTGATCCCGCGACCACCTTGGCCATCGCCGCCGCCGTCCAGTGCGTCGTCTCTCCGGGCGGTTCGGTGGAGGTCAACTCGACCACCCGCTTGACAATGGCACCAGGCAGCGGCGGGATGCGCGAGGGTCGGGTCTTGTCGCGCAAAAGTCCACCCACGCCTTCGTGCATGAACCGCTCCTGCCAGCGCCAGACGCAGGGCTTGCTCTTGCCCGTCCGCCGCATGATCTCAGCGGTGCCAAGACCATCGCCGGTCAGCAGGATGATCCGAGCCCGCCAGACGTGCTTCTGCGGGCTGCTCCGGTCCGCAACAACCGCCTCAAGACGAGTACGCTCGGCAAAACTAACGTTCACATGGATACCGTTTCGCATTCCAAGAGACTCGCACATCGTGCAAGCCATGGGAATCTTTTGTTAGAGTTGATCCACTAGGAGCGTGCGCCGTAGAAGTTTTGATGTTGGGCGATTGGCGCGCGGCCGCCGGAGAGGTTGGATTTTGGCCCGAGTGTGGACATCTGGCCCGCCCGACTCTGGGATGGAAAGCCCGGACCGGAAGGCCGGAACGGAAGAGATTCGCGTTTCATACGCGGTCGATGGGCACTGCGCGCCCTGGAGCAAGTGCGTTGGCAGGCCAGCACCTGCCTCAGCACGTGGCCACCGTCCCCATCCGCTTGATGTTCAACGCCAAGCACACGAGGTCCCACTCGCCGCGCACCTTCGCCAAGCCTCGCAGGCTGAATCGTCGGAATCCGAGCACCTCCTTGATCCACCCGTTCGGCGCCTCCGAGAGCCACTTGCGTTGCGCGTACCGGGCTTTGCCCGCGGGGCTCGCCAGTTTCTCACCCATGCGGTGCGTGGCAGGGAGCCGGGCCGGGTCGACCGCCACCTGGGACTTGCCTTCACGCCCCAGCGCTACGTGCGCGTCGATGCCGCGATCTTCCAGCTCCAACAGATCCGGCTCGTTGCAGTAGCCCGCATCGGCCAGTACCACCGCAGGCTCGACCCCAAACGTCTCGTTGATCTCGTCGAGCATCCCCACCAGCTGACCCTGGTCGCTGGCCTGTGGCCCCACCTGAGTCGCGACGATGATCTGGTGCTCCCCATCGACCGCCATCTGCGCGTTGGAGCACTGCTGGAATCCCTCGCTGCTGGTCTTCATGATCTGGCTCTCGGGATCGGTGAAATTGCTCTGCGCCTTCGGCTCGGGCTCGCCGTAGGCCCGCTTGTAGGGCCGCCCGCCCCGGGGATTGCGGTCCTGCCCAGGCTCGCGCCCGCGCTCATCGTCGCGCCCGCGTTGCGCCGCCTCCAAACGCGCTTTGGCTGCCTGGATCGCCGCCAGGCGCTTCTCCCTGCGTTGCAACTCCTCGGGCAACTCGTCGCCCCGGAAATCCTCGCCCCAACGCTCGTCTTCTTCGGCGTCCACCATCCCCGCCTTCGTCAGCAGCGCCTCGATCTCCGCCTGCAAGCGAGCCGCCTCTTTGCCCATCCGCTCATAGCTCATCGCCTTGCGCTTGCTCGCGTTCGCTCGCACCTTCGTCCCGTCGACCGAGAGCTTGCCGAACCGCGCCAGTCCCATCTCGCGCGCCACCTGCACCACCCTCACAAACAGCTCGCTGAACTCCGCCAGATGTCGGCGTCGGAACTCACATACCGTGCGATGTTGCGGGAAGTTGCCCGCCGCGAGCATCCGAAACGCTACTTCCTCCTCCAGCTTCCTCGCCACCGCGCGCGAGGAGAATGTGCCCGTCGCGTAGGCATAGATCAGCACCTTGACCATCATCGACGGCTCGTAGGGGGCGTTGCGTCGACCGTCCCCCTCGTTGGGCGCATAGAACGCCGTCAAGTCCAGTGCATCGACCACATCGCTGACGTGATGAGCCAGGTGCCCTGGGGGAACCCACTCCTGCAAGTCCAGCGGCAAAAGCAAGGGTTGGTCCGGCTGGTAGGCACGAAACGTGGTCGGCATCTGGAGTTCCCATACGCAACTGGCGTATCGGATCATACTTCCCCCTGCGCAAATCCACCGCGGCGCACGCTCCTAGCCGATAGAGTGACTCCGCCTCGGCGACCCGGCCCTGGGTGTCGTAGAGTTCGGCCAGGTTGTTGAGGCTTATGGCGACGTCTGGGTGCTCCTGCCCCAGCGCCTTTACCCGGATCGCCAGCGCACGCTCATGAAGCGACGCCGCCTCGTCGTACCGGCCCTGATCCTGGTACAGCGCCGCCAGGTTGTTGAGGCTCAGGGCCACGTACGGATGGTCCGGCCCGAGCGCCTTCTCCCGGATCGCCAGCGCCCGCTCATGAAGTGGCTCCGCCTCGGCATAGCGGCCCTGGGCCTGGTACAACGCCGCGACGTTGTTGAGCCCCGAGGCCACGTTCGGATGCTCCGGCCCCAGCGCCTTCTCCAAGATCGCCAGGGACCGCTGATACAGAGGCTCGACCTCGGCGTACCGACCCTGGGTCTGGTAGAGCACCGCCAGGTAGTTGAGCAACGTGGCGGTGTCCGGATGGTCGGGGCCGAACTCGCGCTCGCCAAGCCTGAACGCTTTCTCGGCGAACACAAGCGCCGCCTGGTAGCGGCCCTCGGCGCGCAACTCGGTAGCGCGGTCGATAGCGTCCAGGAGCTCGGGCGACTGGGCATGCGCCGCGCCGGGCCACAGTGCCAGGCACAGTGCACCTGCGAATAGCCACGAAGTCTTGGCTCGTGCCATGGTGGCCTCTCCTCGATGACCATTATGATCCGGACGGCCGAAATGTGTCAGGCGATTTGTGGCTTCTGCGTGTCAGCCAGATTCCGCTCGGCTCCGGCGATGGGGTTGCACCCCACACCCCAATTGATGGGAGCGCGAGGGCTTGGCCCTCGCTGAAGCCGGCGCGGCAGCGCTCGCGCAGCGAATCCCATCTGCTATCATCGTGCGCAAGGCTGTTTCCTTCGCCGCCGGACCCATGTCTCTGTTGAGGAAGAACATCGCCGCCAACTACGTCGGGCGGGCGTGGATGGTGGTGATGTCGGTGGCGTTCATTCCGCTTTATCTCGATTTTCTCGGGGTCGAGGCGTATGGGCTGATCGGTATCTTCTTCGTCTTGCAGACGACCTTCTCGCTCTTGGATCTTGGGCTCGGCACCACGCTGAACCGCGAGCTCGCGCGGCGCAGCGCGGGCGAGGGCGATGCCGGCGCGATGCGCAGCCTGGTGCGCTCCCTCGAGCTCTTGTCGTGGGCGCTGGCGGCGGTGCTGGCGGCGGCGTTGATCCTGGTGGCGCCGGTCATCGCCGGCGATTGGGTGCAGCCCCAGGACCTTGAGCCGGCGGATATCGAGCGCGCCATCGTCATGATGGGGCTTGCGCTTGCGTTTCGTTGGCCGCTCGCGCTTTACACCGGCGGGCTGATGGGCCTGCAGCGCCATGTCACGCTCAACCAGATCATCGTCGTCGCCTCGACCGTCCAGGCCGGCGGCGCCGCGTTGGTGCTGTGGTGGATCGCGCCCACCATCGAGGCCTTCTTCACCTGGCAGGTGATCGCCGCCGCGGCGCAGGCAGGGGTGACGATGCTGGTGCTGTGGCGCGGGCTGCCGTCCGGCGGGCGCGCGCGGTTCGATGCCGCGCTGATGCGCGGTGTCTGGCGGTTCGCCGCGGGCATCACCGGTACCACGGTGATCGCCGTCCTGATGACCCAGCTCGACAAGCTCATCCTCACCCGCCTCTTGTCGCTCGAGGCGCTTGGCTATTATCTCTTGGCGTGGTTGTTCGCGAGCGGCCTCATCCAGATCACCACGCCCGTTACCACCGCGCTCTTTCCGCGCCTGTCGCAGATGGTTGAGCGCGGCGAGGACGAAGACCTCAGGGCCCTCTATCACCGTAGCGCCCAAGCGATCTCGGTCCTGGTGGTGCCGCCCGCGGTGGTGCTGATGTTCTTCGGCGGCGATGTCATCCGGCTGTGGACCGGCAGCGCCGAGATCGCCGCCAACACCGCCCCGCTCTTGGCGCTGTTGGCCGCGGGAACGATGCTCAACTGCGTCATGATCTTGCCGTTCGTGACCCAGCTCGCCCACGGCTGGACCCGGCTGTCGGTGCTCTACCATATCGGCGCCGCGGTCGTGTTGGTCCCGGCGGTCATCGCGCTGGCGCGGGTTTACGGCGCGGCCGGGGCGGCGGCGGTGTGGCTGGCACTGAACACCGGATACGTGATGATCGTGATCCAGCTCATGCACCGCCGCATATTGCAGGGCGAGAAGCGACGCTGGTACCTGGTCGATATCGCGGCGCCGCTCGCGCCGGCGCTGATCGTGGCCGGCCTGTGGCGCCTGGTGGCGACGGAGACGATGTCGATGCCGGCGCTCCTGGCGGTGCTGATCGGCGCCTCGCTAACGACGGTGCTGGCCGCGGCAGCCGCCGCGCCCGAGGTTCGGGGCGCATTCGCGCGCCGCCTTGGCGCGGCCAGGGCGGCGGAATGACGGACGCGCCGCTCGTCAGCGTCGGGCTTCCGGTTCGCGACGGCGAGGCGACCTTGGCGCGCACCCTCGACGGACTACTCGCCCAGACCCACCCGGCGTTGGAGATCATCGTCTCCGACAACGCCTCGTCGGACCGCACAGCCGAGATCGCGCGCGATCATGCCGCGCGTTTCCCTCAGATCCGTTACGTGCGCCAGCCCGCGCCGGTTTCCGCTTTCGAGAACTTGCGCCGCGCCCTGGGCGAATCGCGGGGCGAGTACTTCATGTGGGCGGCCGACGACGATCACCGCAACCCCGAATACATCGCCAATTTGCTCGCTCGCCTTCAAGGGGACGCCGAGGCCATCTTATGCTTCGGCGAGCTCGCCGTGTTCTCCGGCGATGTCGCGGATTCGCGCACCGTGCTGCTCGATTTTGAGAACGCGGGGCGAGGTATCCTCGCGCGCTTGGCGCGGTCGGTGTTCCAGCCCTGCTATCACATCTACGGGGTCTGGCGCACCGCACCCCTAAAGCAAATCGATCTTGTCGATTGCTGGTATTGGCCGGACATGCAGATCGTGCTCGCCGCCACGTGCATGGGCACATTCGTCCGCGCCGACGGCGCTACCTTCCACTACTTCGATGCCGGAAAGTCGCTACGCCAATCCGAGAAGCGCCAGACGGGGCGCGCCAGCGCCTCGTGGTTCTTCCCCTTGCAGGTGATCACGACCAGCTTTCACTCGGTTCGGCGCGCGCGCGGCCCTGGGCTGGCCCTTTTCGCCGGCGCTCTGCTGTCCTTGCGCGAGATACGCAACGTCGCTTGGTACCTGATGCCGGGCGGCACCCGAGCGTCGGTTCGCCGGCTTATGGGGCGCCAGTCCGCCAGAACCTGACCGCCTCAGCCAGGCCCTCGCGCAGCGACACCGCGGGGGTGAAGCCGGCCTCTTCGCGCAGCCTGCGGATGTCCGCGGTCAGGGTCGCCGGCTCGTCGGGACGCTCGGCGAGCGCCCCCAGGCGCAAGAGCTCGGGCCGGCCGATGATCTCGGCGATGGTTTGCGCCACCTCGGCGATCGTATGCGATTCCCCCGATGCGACGTTGACGGGTCCGGCGAGCTGGGAATCGACCAGCGCGCCAAAGGCCGCACCCACGTCGCGCGCCTCGACGAAATCGCGCCGCCCCGTGCCCGGGCCGCATTGCGCCTCCTCGCCCGCCAGCAGCGCGCGGGCCACCGATGGCACCAAGCGCTCCTCGGGCTCCGGCCCACCGTAGAGGTAGAAGACGCGGCCCCAGGCGTAGCTCAGCTCGCGCTTGCGCGCGAAGGCCGCGATGGCGACGCGAAGCGCCTGCTTGGCGGCGCCGTAAAGGCTCGCCGGGCGACAGGCGAAGCTCTCCGCGATCGGGGCGTCGGGTAGAGTGCCCCAGTCATACTCGGCACAGCTTCCGGCGAAGACCGCGCGGCGTCCCCCGGCGGCATAGAACGAGCGGACGAGGTCGAGGCTGGCCGATTGCCACTCCAGGTTCTCGGGCGCCGTCCAGTACCGTCCCGGCTCGGTGATCCAGGCGAGGTGGAGGAGGTGGCTGGGCCGCACCGATTCGAGGCATGCGCGCACGGCCTCGGCATCGAGGATATCGACAGCGTGCTCGGCGTCCTTGCGGGCGAGCCCATGAACGCGATAGCCAAGCCCCTCGAGCGCCACGGTGGTATGGCGCCCGATGAGCCCGGTCGCACCGGTGACGAGGACCTCATTCATCGCACGACCCAGGGACGAAATCGGCGAAGCCCGCGTCGCGCTCCGAGATCACGCTCGGGCGCAGCGGCCATTCGATGGCGAAGGCCGGGTCGTCCCAGCGAACGCCGCGCGCGTGCTCGGGCGAATGCGCGCGACCCATCAAGTAGAAGACCTCGCTGTCCTCGGCCAGCGTGATGAAGCCGTGCGCGCAGCCTTCCCCAATCAAGTGCGCGCGATGCTCCTCTGGCGCCAGCTCGGTGCCGGTCCACGCGCAAAACGCCGGCGATTCGGGGCGCAAGTCCACCGCCACGTCGAAGATCCGCCCCCGGGTGCACCGCACCACCTTGACCTCGGCCTCCGGCGCCGCCTGGTAGTGTAATCCACGCAAGATCCCGGGCGCGCGGTTGAACGAGGTGTTGCACTGGGCGATGCGCACCGGAAATCCCGCGGCGCGGAATTCCTCGGCGCAGAAGGCGCGCGCGAAACTGCCCCGTTCGTCCTCGAGTGGCGTGGACTCGACGACCTTGACCCCTGGAACCCGCGTCTTGATGAACCGCATGTGTCCGCGAACTAGCCCACGACCGTGCACTCGGGGACTGGAATCACGAAGTGCCCGCCCCATCCGGCGATGTGTGCCATGTCGCGCACGATCTCGTCACGAAGATTCCACGGCAGGATCAAAACGAAATCCGGCCTGGTCTGGTCAAGCCGTTCCGGCGGGTAGACCGGAATCCGGCTGCCGGGAAGGAGCTTACCCTGTTTGTGCGGGCTGCGGTCGACGACATAGTCGATGGATTCGCGGCCGAGCCCGCAGACGTTGAGAAGCGTGTTGCCTTTGGCCGCGGCGCCGTATGCGGCAACCGACTTGCCCTCATGTCGGGCTTGGTCGAGGAAGCCGCAGAGCGCGGTGCGGGCGTGGGCGACTCGCGCCGCAAAGCCGGCGTAGCCCGCCGCGGAACCGAGCTCCGCCGTTGCCTCCGCCGTGTGCACCGGAGTGCTCCCGACGCTCGCCGCACCGCTACGGCCGGCGTGGACACGAAGGGAGCCGCCGTGGGTCGGCAACGTCTCGACCTCGGTGACGACAAGCCCGTGGGCCGCGAAGACGCGCTCGACGACGCCCAGCGATAGGTACGAGACATGCTCGTGGTAGATGGTGTCGAACTGCACCCGTTCGATCAGCTGCAGGAGGTGGGGAAACTCGACGGTGACCGCGCCCTCGGGCTTGACCAACAGCGCCAGCCCGGCGACGAAATCGTTGAGTTCGGGCACGTGCGCGAGAACGTTGTTGGCGACCACAAGGTCAGCGGCGTGCCCTTGCGAAATCAAGCGCTGGGCGGTCGCTCGCCCAAAGAAATCGACCTCGGTGGGTACCCCGTTCTCTTCGGCCACGCGGGTGACGTTGGCCGCGGGCTCGACCCCTAACACGTCCACGCCCGCGTCGCGGAAGGCGCGCAGGAGGTGACCGTCGTTCGAGGCCACCTCCACCACCTTTGAGCCGGGCCCGAGCGCGTAGCGCTCGCGCGCCATGCCGGCGTAGCGCTCGCAGTGCTCGATCCAGCTCCGGGCGTAGGAGGAGAAGTACGGATAATCGGCGAACAACACCTCGGGCGGCACGGTGGTGCCCAGCTGGACCAAGAAACACCCATCACACACGTAAACGCACAGCGGATGAATCGGCTCGGGGGTTTCGGCGTCCTCGGGCGCGATGAAGCGGTTGGCGAGCGGCGTCTCGCCGAGATCGACGAAGATCCGGTTGAGGGGCGCCTCGCAGAATCGGCAGCGCGGTCCGGCGCTCACATGCGGCCCATGAAGCGGGTGATCTGGTCCATCGTAACGCCGCGCATGCCCTCGCTGGCTTCCATCGAGCCGTACCACTCGGTGGTCCAAGAGAGCATTTCGTCGGTGGACAGTAGCGGCCGCCAGCCGAGGGTTTCGCGTGCGAGCGAGGAATCGAGGTTGAGCGTGATCTTCTCGGGCGACCGGGCACCCTCGTGCTCGCGCCATCCGTGCGTGCCATCCAGGGCACCGAGCAAGCGCTCGGCGAGTTCGGCGGTCGATATCTGCCCCGCCGCGACAGGACCGAAATTGAGCGCCCGCGGCAGGCCGCCCGCGGCGGTGGCAAGCCGCTCGGCGTAGCAGAGGTACCCACCGACCAGGTCCAAGACATGCTGCCACGGGCGCTTCGCGGTGGGATAACGCAGAACCAAGGGTTCGCCCTGGCGCACCGCTCGCCATAGATCGGTGATGAGCCGGTCCTCGGCCCAGTCGCCGCCGCCGAGCGCGTTGCCGCCACGGGCCGTCGCCACCGCAACGCCGTCGTCCTCGAAGAAGCTCTGCGCATAAGCCGCCGTCACCGACTCGGCCGCTGCCTTCGAAGCGCTGTAAGGATCGTCGCCACCCAGCGGATCGCCCTCACGAAACGGCGCGCCGTCCTCACGGTTGGCATAGGTCTTATCGCTGGTCACCACCAGCACTGCCCTAAGATTGGTGCGGCCGCGCAAACCCTGCAGCAGGTTCGCGGTGCCGACGACGTTGGTGTCGATCGTCTCCACCGGCTCACGGTACGAGCGCCGGACCAGCGATTGCGCCGCCAAGTGGATGACGATCTCGGGGTCCGCCTCGGCCACCGCCTCGGCAATCGCACCGCCCTCGCGGATGTCGCCGATCCGCGAGGTGAGCGCGGGCCACGGCTCAAGCATCGCGAACAGATTGGGGTCGGTCTCGGGCGCAAGCCCGAAGCCGGTGGTCTCGGCGCCCAGGTGTTCGAGCCAGGCCGCCATCCACGCACCTTTGAAGCCGGTGTGTCCGGTGAGAAGCACGCGCCGCCCCGCCCAGAACGCGGGCTCGATCACCGAATCAGTCCCAGACCCGCCATGGCGCTCGACCCTCCGCCCACAGGCGCTCGAGCTCTTCGCGCTCGCGAAGCGTATCCATGGGCTGCCAAAAGCCCTCGTGACGGTAGGCTGCAAGCTGGTTCTCGCGCGCCAATCCCTCGAGCGGTCCGCGCTCCCACACCGTCGCATCGCCCTTGTCGATGCGTTCCAGCGCACGGTGTTCCAGGACAAAGAAGCCGCCGTTGATAAAGCCCTCTTCGCCGCCCGCCGGCTTCTCGGCGAAGCGCTCGACGCGGTCGCCGACAAGGTGGGTCGCACCGAAACGGCCGGGCGGGCGCACGACCGTCACGGTCGCCTCCATTCCGTGATCGCGGTGGAAGGCGAGGAGCGCAGAGATATCGAGGTCGGCCACCCCGTCGCCGTAGGTCATACAAAAGCTCTCGCCGTCCGCCAAATGGGGTGCGACCCGCTTGAGCCGCCCACCGGTCATGGTATCGGCGCCGGTGTCCACCAGCGTCACGCGCCACGGTTCGGCGGGTCGGTCGTGGTAGGTGATCGCATTCTCACCCAGGTCGACGGTGATGTCGGAGCGATGCATCACGTAATTGGCGAAGTACTCCTTGATCATGTAGCCGCGGTAGCCGAGGCACACGACAAACTCGGTGAGGCCGAAGTGGGCATAGCCCTTCATGATGTGCCACAGCATCGGCTGCCCGCTGATCTCGACCATCGGCTTGGGCCGAAGGTGCGATTCCTCGGCGATCCGCGTACCCCGCCCGCCGGCCAGGATGACGACCTTCACGACAGTGCCTCCGTCTCCGCGGCAATGCCCGTTTGGCGGCGGTTCTAGGCGGCGGCGATCAGCGTCTCGATCAGCTTGTTGACCTCGGAGGCGCGCTCCATGTGCGCCATGTGGCCGGCGCCGTCGAGGCGGTGCACGGCGATGCCCTCGGAGACGGCGTCGGCGTGGCCCACGGGAATGATGTGGTCTTCCGCGCCCCAGATTACCTGGGCCGGTGCGGCGAGGTCGGCGAGGCGGTCGGCCAACTTTAGGGTTTGGCTGCCGCCCGCGAAGGTCGCCCCGGCGATCGTCTTGAGGCTGTCGATGGCGCCATCGATGCGCTTGGCCTTCAGCACGTCCATGACCATGTCGCGGCTCACCAGCTCGGGATCGGCGAAGAGTTGCTGCAGAACCGGCTTCATTTCCTTGCGCTTGCTGGCTTCGATGAAACCCTCGACATAGCCGATGTTGATCTCGGGGCCGAGTCCAAGCGGCGATACCAGGCTGGCCGAGGCCACGCGGGTCGAGTGTTCGAGCGCCAGGGAGAGTGCAACGCTGCCGCCCAGCGAGTGGCCCGCGAGATGCGCGCGTCCAATCCGGGCCGCCTCGAGGAAGGCAAGAGCGGCCGCGGCGAGGGTCGCCACATCGCCGGTGCCAACCGATTTCTGCGAGCCGCCGTGGCCGGGCAGGTCGAGCGCGTACACGGCGCGATTCTCGGCCAAAGGCTCGTGGTTGAACATCCAGCTGTTGAGGTCGCCGCCAAAGCCGTGCAGCAACACCAGCGCGTCCTCGCCTTCGCCATGCTTGAGGAAACGCAGTCGCCATTCCCCAGCGTCGATCATCTCCGGCGCCGGCCCATCCGCGCCGGCCTCCGGCGGTACGAAGTTGGCCTGAAACTCGGCGATGAAGCCCTCGACCTCGGAATCTGACACCGCGGGTTGGGCGATGATGCCGAACAGGCCGCCCACCGGAACGGTGTCGCCCTCGGCCGCGACGCGGCGGCGCAGGACGCCGTCGGTCGGGCACTCGTAAACATTGGCGATCTTCTCGGTCTCGATGTCGACGATCTCGGTGCCGGCCTGGAGGTCGGCGCCCTCCTCGACGTGCCACGCCGCCACGACGCCTTCGGTCATCACCATGCCGTACTTGGGCATGATGAGGGCGTAGATGCCCTCACTCATTTCTTGTACCCCACCACCTCACGCACCGCGGCTTCGATCTTCTCGGGGCTCGGCAGATAGGCGTCCTCGAGTTCGGGCGCAAACGGCACCGGCGCGTGGGGCGCGGTCACCATCTTGATCGGCGCCTTGAGGGCGCCGAACGCCTTCTCGGCGGCCAGCGCGGCGATGTCAGTCGGCATGCTGCAGCGCGGCGTGGCTTCGTCGACGATGACCAAGCGCCCGGTCTCCTCGACCGATTCGAGTATCGTGTCCTCGTCCATCGGCGAGATGGTCCGCGGGTCGATCACGGTGCAGTTGATTCCGTCGGCGGCCAGGTTGTCCGCGGCGGTGTTGGAGAACTGCACCATGCGGCCCAGCGCGACGATGGTCGCGTCCTTGCCCTCGTGGGTCAGGTTGGCCTCGCCGAAGGGGATGGTGTAGGCCTCCTCGGGCACCTCGCCCTCGTCGTCGTACATGACGATGTGCTCGAAGAACATCACCGGGTCATCGTCACGGATCGACTGGATCAGCAAGCCCTTGGCGTCGTAGGGATTCGACGGCATCACCACCTTGAGCCCAGGGATGTGGGTGATCATCGAGTGATAGCTCGCGCTGTGCTGAGCGGCGATGCGCAGGCCGGCGCCATAGACCGTGCGGATGGTCACCGGGGTCGTCACCTTGCCGCCGAACATGTAGCGGAACTTGGGCATCTGGTTCAGCAGCTGGTCCATGCACACGCCCATGAAGTCGATGAACATCAGCTCGCCCACCGGCCGCAGCCCGTTCTGGGCGGCGCCGATGGCGGCACCCATGATGGCGCTCTCTTGCAACGGGGTGTCCATCACCCGCTCGCGTCCGAACTCGGGCATTAAGCCCTGGGTGACGCCTAACGCGCCGCCCCAGGTGTCCTGCTCGCCGGGCGCGCCCATGCCGCCCGAGATGTCCTCGCCCAAGATGATGATCTTCTCATCGCGGCGCATCTCCTGGGCCAGCGCCTCGTTGAGCGCCATTCGGAACGAGATCCTGGTCGCGCCTTCGGGGCGCTTTGCACTGGTATCGTAGAAGTCCTGTGTCATGTGGTGCCCTCCCTAGGTGGCGCGGCTCAATAGGAGACGTAGACGTCGGTCAGGAGCTGATCGACCGAAATCGGCGGCGCCGCCTTGGCCTCGCTGACCGCGTCCTCGATCAGCGCCCCGATCTCGGTGTCGAGGGAGTCGAGCTGGCCATCGTCGAGCTCGCCTGATTCCGTCACCCGGGCGCGGAAGAGGTTAAGCGGGTCCTTGTTCTCTTTCAGCCAAGCGACGTGCTCGGGCAGGCGATGGCTGTCCTTGATGCCCTCCTCGTGCGGGTTGAAGCGCTCGAACTTGACGTCGATGACCGAGGGCCCCTCGCCGGCGCGAGCGCGGTTTACCGCCTCGTGCGCCGCGTCGTGCATGTCGAAGAAGTCGAAGCCGTCGACGCGGCGGGCGGGAATGCCGAAGCCCTCGGCCCGCTTGACGTGGTCGCCGGCGCACGCCCACACACTGGCGGTTACCTCGGCGTAGCCGTTGTCCTCGATGACGTAGATGGCCGGCAGCTTGAAGACTGACGAGAAGTTGAGCGATTCCAGGAACTGGCCCTGGTTCGAACCGCCGTCGCCGACGAATCCGACCGCGACGCCACCGGTCCCAAGACGCTGCGCCGCCAGCGCCGCGCCGCCAACCAGCGGCATGCCACCGCCGACGATGCCGTTGGCCCCCATCAACCCGAGATCGGGATCGGCGAGGTGCATCGAGCCGCCCTTGCCGTTGCAAATGCCTCCCTCGCGGGCGTAGAGCTCCAGCATCAGCGCCTTGACGTCGAGGCCGCGGGCGATGCAGTGCCCGTGCGGGCGGTGGGTGCTGTAGATTCGGTCGCGCTCGTCGAGATTGGTGCAGATGCCGACCGCCGAGGCCTCCTCGCCGATGTAGAGGTGCACGACGCCGGGCATCGGCGCGGTCGCCGCCTCGTGCTCCAGCGCCTTCTCGAAGGCGCGGATGGTGCGCATGCTGCGATAAGCCTGCAGCAACTCGTCCCGATTGAGTTGAACCACGATTCCCTCCCCTTACCTAATGCGCCACGTTGTAACGAAGAAACACACCGATTGACAGGGTTTCAAGGCGCCGCTCGGGGTGCTCAGTGCCGGCGGGCGCCACCCTTACGCCCTCGCGGCGGCCTGTTGCGGCCACACGCGGGCGAAGGCGGCAAGCGATTCATCCAGGTCCTCGATGGCGTGGGCGTTGGAGACCTGGACACGCAGGCGAGCCGAGCCTTCGGGGACCACGGGGGCGCCGAAACCGACGACGAAGACGCCTTCCTCGAGTAGCGCCTCGGTGATGGCGAGCGCGGCGGCGGTCGCCCCCACCGGAATGGCGACGATGGCGCCTTCGCCAGGGAGCGCGGCAATGCCTAAAGCCGCGAGTCCGTCGCGGAAATGACGCACCTTGGCGTGCAGCTCGGCGACGATCTCGGGTTGGGCCTCGAGGATGCGAAGGCCCGCAAGCGCGGTCAGGGCGCCCGAGGCCGGGATCGATTTGGTGTGAAGGTGCGGGCGAGCGCCCTGGATCAGGGTCTCGATCACCGCGCGCGGCCCAGCGACGAAGCCGCCCCCGGCACCGCCTAGCGACTTGCCGAGCGTGCCGCTGAAGATGTCCACTGCGTCCATCAGCCCATAGTGCTCGGCCACGCCGCGGCCGCTCTCGCCGAGCACGCCGAGCCCGTGGGAATCGTCGATCACCACTGTCGCCTCGTAGATGCCCGCGATCTCGACGATGCGGTCGAGCCTGGCGATATCGCCTGCGGATCCGAAGACTCCGTCCGAGACGACGAACCGGCATTCGGCGTCCGGATGCGCGGCGAGCTTGTCCTTGAGGTCTGCCATGTCGCCGTGGGCATAGACCTCGCGCGCCACGCCCTCGGCGGCCAGACGACAGCCATCGGCGCTGCTCGGATGGTTGTGCGCGTCCGAGACCACAAGATCGCCGGGCCGCGCGATCGAGGGGATCAGCCCCAGGTTGGCGGTGAAGCCCGAGCCGAAGCTGAGCGCGGACTCGGTGCCGAGGAATCCGGCAAGCCCGTCTTCAAGCGCGCGATGCGCGGTGTTGGTGCCGCACACGAACCGGGCGGCCGATGTGCCGGCGCCAAAGGTGTCGAGCGCCTGGTGCCCGGCGGCGACGACGTCAGCATGGTTGGCGAGACCGAGATAATCGTTCGAGCACATCAGCACGACCTCGCCCCGGCCCTCGACACGCACCCGCGCCCCGGCCGCGCCCTCGAGAACGCGATAGGATTTCAGCCACCCTTCGCCACGGAGTTGGCGCAGCGAGTCTTCGCACCGGGTCAGGAACGCCTCATTCATCGTTTGCTCTCCGCGCGGCTTGCCGGCGGCCGACGCTTCCGTCTATTTTCATAGTGACGCCGTTCACCACCATACTACACGGCTCGGAGGGCCAGATGGGCCGGTACGGAATAGGCCAGGCAGTCAGACGCACCGAAGACGTTCGCTTGCTGACTGGTAACGGCCGCTACATGGACGACGTCAACGTTCCAGGCCAGGCCCGCGCCTTCTTCGTTCGCTCCTCGCACGCCCACGCCGAGATTTCGCGCATCGAAACGGGCGCGGCGGCGCGGGCGCCGCAGGTGATCGGTGTCTTGACCGCCGCGGAGTACCGCGAGGCCGGCTACGGCCCACTGCCGTGCGAGGTCCCCATAACCAACAAGGACGGCAGCCTGCGGGCCGATCCGCCACGTTGGCCCTTGGCTTTCGAGCGGGTCCGATACGTCGGCGATTCGGTGGCGGTGGTCGTCGCCGAGACGCTTGCCGCGGCCAAGGATGCGGCGGAGCTCATCGAGATCGCCTACGCGCCGTTGCCAGCGGTGACGGGCACCGCGGAAGCGCTCGCGGCGGAGGCCCCGCAGATCTGGGACGAGGCGCCGCGCAACCTCTGCTTCGACTACGAGGTCGGCGACAAACCGGCCACAGACGCCGCATTCGCTGCGGCGGCGCAAGTGACCCGAATCGACATCGTCAACAACCGCGTTATCGTCAATTCGATGGAGCCGCGCGGCGCCATCGCCGAACGCACCGCCGATGGGCGCTTCGTCTTCCACGTCTCCTCGCAGGGCGTGCACATGTTCCGCGACTGGCTGTGCGATTCGGTCATGCACATCCCGCGCGAGCGCATGCGCGTCCTCACCCCGGACGTGGGCGGCGCATTCGGCATGAAAATCTTGCTGTATCCGGAATACCCGGTGCTCCTGCTGGCGGCCGAGAGACTGGGGCGGCCGGTCAAGTGGATCCCCGAGCGCGGCGACGCCTTCATGACCGACGTTCACGGCCGTGACAATGTCACCCATGCCGAGCTTGCGATGGATGCCGATGGCCGGTTCCTGGGGGCGCGAGTCTCGACCATCGCCAACATGGGCGCTTACCTCTCGACGTTCGCGCCCTACATCCCGACCTACGATGGGGCGCCGTTGTTGGCCAGCGTCTACGACAACCCCGCGATCTACGTCGAGGCCAAGGGCGTGTTCACCAATACCGTGCCGGTCGACGCCTATCGCGGTCCCGGACGCTCCGAGGCCAACTATGCGATCGAGCGTCTGGTCGAGGCCGCCGCACGCGACCTCGGCGTGGGTCCGCCGGAGCTGCGCCGCCGCAACTTCATCCCGCCGGACAAAATGCCGTACAAGACCGCGCTCGTGCACACCTATGATTCGGGTGCCTTCGCGCACGTCATGGATACGGCGATGGGGCGAGCCGAGTGGTCGGATTTCGAGGCCCGCCGCACGGCGGCGCGCGGCCGCGGCAAACTTGCCGGAATCGGGCTGGCGTACTACGTCGAGGCCACCGGCACATTGCCCGAGGGCGACGTCGGTCTCGACGATATGGACCACGAGCTACAAATCCCGGTCACCGGACAAGAGGGCGTCGAATCGCTGTTGGGCGACAGCGCCATCGTCCGCGTCACCGGCGAAGGCGGCGTGGAGGTGGTCTCGGGCACCCAGACCAATGGCCAGGGCCACGCCACCGCCTTTGCGCAGATCGTCTCCGACCGCCTCGGCGTCCCTTTCGAATCGATCGAGTTGGTCCAGGGCGATACCGACGACATCGGCATGGGCCAGGGAACGGGGGGCTCGCGCACCGTGATCTACGGCGGCGCCGCGATGATCGACGCCGCGGACAAGGTGATCGAGCGGGGCAGGGTCCACGCCGCCGAGATGATGGAGACGGCCGCCGCCGATATCGACTATGCCGAGGGTCAGTTCACCATCGCCGGAACCGACCGGCGGGTCGGCATTTTCGAGGTCGCGGCGGATGCGGCGGCCAGCGGCGAGGGCCTCGAGGCCGACGGGGGCTATCTGCCTGAGGTCGGCAAGGGGCGCTCGTTCCCCAACGGGTGCCACGTCTGCGAATTGGAGATCGACGCCGACACCGGTCTTGTCGAGATCGCCCGCTACACCATCGTCGATGACTTCGGGAAGATAATCAACCCGCTTCTGGTCGCCGGTCAGGTACACGGGGGCACGGCGCAGGGCATTGGCCAGGCGATGCTGGAACGCGCCGTATTCGATCCGCAATCGGGTCAGCTCCTCAGCGGCTCGTTCATGGATTATTGCATGCCGCGCGCCGACAACCTGCCCTCGTTCGCTTTCTTCACTGACGATTCCAGCCCCTGTCGCAACAACCCCTTCGGCATGAAAGGGTGCGGCGAGGCGAGCGCGATCGGCGCGACACCGGCGGTGGTCAGCGCAGCGCTCGATGCGCTCGGCCCATTGGGTATTCGTGCCATCGACATGCCGCTCACGCCCGAGCGCGTGTGGCGGACGATCCGAGATGCAACGACCGTGGAAATCTAGGGGAATCTACCCGATGCGAACCGAATTGACGCCTGATCAGATCGTCTTTCACCGTGAGAACGGCTACCTGGTGATCGAGGACTTTCTAACGCCGGAGGAGCTGGCGGAGTGGCGCGATGCCGTCGAAGAAGCTGTCGCCGCCCGAGAGGGCAAGCCGATCCAGGCGCCACGCCCCGAGGATACGAGCTCGAAAACCGACTACATCGTCAACACCTTCCTGCAGGTGATCAATATTTGGCAGGACCACGAGGGGGTGAGATCGTTGGTTCTCGACGAGCGTATCGGCAGAATGGCGGCGGAGCTCGAGGGTGTCGTTGGCTACCGCATGTGGCACGACCAAGCGCTCATCAAGCGCCCTTGGGACAATGCGACGACCTTCCACTTCGATGTCCCCTACTGGTCCTTCGACTCTCGCCACGCGGTCACGATCTGGGTTGCACTCGACGATGCGACGCTGGTCAACGGATGCCTCTACTACCTGCCCGGAACCCACAAGCTGACGCGGTTCGAGCCGGCAGACATTCTTCCGAACATGAAAACGGTGTTCGAAGCGTATCCCGAGTTCGCCGAGATCGAGGCCGTACCGCAGCCCATGAGCGCAGGCTCGTGCGCGATTCAGAATTCCATGATCGTGCACGGCGCCGGGACGAACATGACACCTCGTGCGCGGCGCGCGATGACCTTCAACCTGATGCCGATCGGCTCGACCTTCAACGGCAACCAAAACGTCCTTTCGACGGAGCAGGTGGCGGCACTTACGATCGGCGATGAGCTCTGTGACGAGCGGCAGAATCCGCTGATATACGCTCCGGCGTAGCATCCTGACGTTGTCGAGGGGCGGCCGGGATACGGGACCGCTCACCTCCAGCGATACGAACATGAAAATCATCGGGTACAGCGACAAGATCAGTGTGGCGCAGGGAGAGGCCATCCGGTTCATGGTCAGCTCCGAAGGACCGAAGTCCTATCGCGCCGACGTTGTCCGGATCATCTGCGGTGACCAAAACCCGGCTGGGCCGGGCTACAAGGAGGAGCTCGTCAAGACCTCGGTCAGCGGGACCTACAAGGGCCTCAAGCAGGCGGTGCACTGCGGCTCTTACGCGATCGTGCCGCGCCATCCCATGCTGGCCGGTCTGACGAGCTTTTCGGTTCAGGCCATGATTTGGCCGACTACCCCCGACCGGGGCGAGCAGGTGGTGATCGCGAAATGGTCGGAGCGCAGGGCATCCGGTTTTCAGCTGATGATCGACGCCCTGGGCGCTGTGGCGCTGCGGCTTGGTGACGGAAGCGGCACCGTCGAAACACTCAGCGCCGCCCGGCCGTTGATCGAGCGCGAATGGGCCTTTGCCGGTGCAAGTTTCGATTCGAACACCGGGCGTGCCGCCGTCTATCAAGAGCCTTTGGTTCACTACCCGACCGTCGAGAGCGCGGCGACGGCGCACAAAACGATGAAGCTGCGCGCCGTGGGTCGAGGGCAGGGCCCCTTGGTAATGGCGGCGCGAATAGCGGCGGTCCGCAAGGGCAGGCTGCCGACGGCGGCGCATTACAACGGCAAGATAGACTCGCCACGGCTCGCCGATCGCGCGCTCGCTCGGGCCGAGATGAGCGCGATGATGAACGCCGCCATCCCGCCGCGGCTCAGGCCCTCGCTGGTCGCGGCGTGGGACTTCTCCCGGCAAATCGCCAGCCATCGGATCGTCGATGTTTCGGGTAACCGCCTGCATGGCGAGACGGTCAATCTGCCGACGCGGGGAATGACCGGCTTCAACTGGTCGGGCCGGGAGATGACGTGGACGGCGGCGCCCCAGGAGTATGGGGCCATCCATTTCCACGACGACGATCTTTACGATTGTGGGTGGGAGCCCGATTTCGAGCTGACGATTCCACAGTCGATGAGGAGCGGCGCCTATGCCGTGCGGCTGCGGGCCGGGCCCAACGAGGATTACATCCCCTTCTTCGTGCGGCCCCGGCGGGGTCGGCCTACCGCCAAGGTCGCATATCTTGCGCCAACCGCGACCTATTCGGCCTATGCGAACAATGTGTTTGCGCTGAGCGGATCGGCGGCCGAGATGATGACGGACCGTCTACTCGTCGTTCAACCTTGGGAGCTGTATCTCGATTCCCACCCCGAGCTGGGCGCGTCCCTTTACGACCACCACTCGGACGGCAGTGGCACTTGCTACTCCTCACGGCTGCGCCCTGTGGTCAATATGCGGCCGAAGATCACGCTCTCGGCCCCACCCGGCGATTCTTCGCTCTACTGGTACAACGCAGACACCCATCTAACGGATTGGCTCGAGGCCAAGGGAATAGCCTTCGACGTCATCACCGACGAGGACCTGGACCAGGAAGGCGTGGCGCTGTTGCGCCCCTATCGCGCGGTCCTCACCGGTACTCACCCGGAGTACACCTCGGCCGCCATGTGGGAGGCTATCAAATCCTACACCGAAGGGGGCGGCCGCCTGATGTACATGGGTGGCAACGGTTTCTATTGGCGTATCGCGTATCACCCGGAACTTCCCGGTGTCATCGAGGTGCGCCGGGCCGAGGGCGGCGTGAGGACGTGGCAAGCCGAGCCGGGCGAGTACAGCCAGAGCTTCGATGGCGAACCCGGCGGCTTGTGGCGCAACCTCGGGCGTGCGCCGCAGCGGCTCGCCGGCAGCGGAATGTTCGCGCTAGGCTTTGATCGATGCAGCCATTATCGGCGCACGCCCGACAGTTTCGATCCGCGCGTGGCGTTCGCATTCGAAGGCATCGGGGGCGACGAGTTGATCGGCGATTTCGGCCTGATCGGCGGCGGCGCGGCCGGTCTGGAGATCGACATCGCCGATCGATCTTTGGGGACGCCGCCCCACGCGCTCGTGGTCGCGGCCTCGGATGGCCACAGCGATAACTATGTGCTGGCCACCGAGGAGCACACCTTTCTGTCCGATATTACCGGCACGATGAACCCGAGGATCCGCGCCGAACTGGTGTTCCTCGAAACCGCAAACGGCGGGGCGGTTTTCGCGTTCAGCTCGATCGCCTGGTGCGCGAGCCTGGCGTGGAGCAACTACGACAACAACGTGTCGCGACTAACCGAGAATGTCCTCAACCGGTTCGCCTCGGATCAGCCGTTCTAGTCGGATAATTCAGTAGACCGGACCAGAGGGATTGGCTATGTTTAAGAAAAAGTATGAGCAAGTGAAAGATATCAAACAAACGAGTTCGTAGGCAGAACACGGGAGGAATGAGAACAATGAACCGAAAAAATGGAGTGGGCCTTCGTCATTTGGCGGTGGCGCTCGCCGCGCTGATGGCGTTTTCCGGATATGCCGTTGCCCAAGACATCAAGATGGCTCGGATTGTCAAGGTGGGCACGGATCCCTTCTTCGTCGACGAGACGGAGGGCATGAGGGCGATGGCCGAGGAACTTGGCATCGAGCTACTGGTTCAGGATGTGCAGTTGGACGCCGATCTTACAATCACGACGATGGATACAATGATCGCGGCCGGTGTGCAGGCGATCGCGCTCACCGTTCCGGACCAGGGCATCGGACCGGCGGTTATCGCCAAGGCCAAGGAGGCGGGCGTTTTGCTGATCGCGCCGCACGATCCGATCTCCGACGCGGACGGGAATCCGGCGCCCTTTATCTCGTGGTCCTCGCCCGAAATGGGCAAAGCCGTCGGCGAGGAGGCCGCCCGAATCTACAACGAGCTTGGCTGGGGCGGCCAAGACATCGAGGTGCGCATAGCGGCCATGGAGACGTCGACGATCGATGTTTGCATGCAGCGCAGCGACTTCGCCACCGAGGCTTTCCAAAACGCTGTTCCCGGCTTTGCGGACAAGGTCCTCCACATTCCCGCCGTTCCGGAAACCGTAGAATACGCCATCACTTCAATGGCGACGGTGTCCACGGCCAACCCTCAGGTCACGCATTGGCTGATTTGGGGGTGCTCCGACAACCCCGTCGTCGGGGCGATCCGGGCATTGGAGCAGGCCGGCTTCACGGGTGAGTCGATCATCGGCGTGGGCATCGGCGGCCAGCTCGCCTGCGCCGAGTGGGCCGCGCCCAAGGAGACGGGATTCCGCAGCGTCGTCTTCCTTGACGCCGGTGATAGCGGCAGGGTCATCATCAAGACCCTCTACGACCACCTCAAGAGCGGCGAGCCGCTGCCCGAATTCACGGGCATGACATTGTTCAAGTATACCAAGGATAACCACCCGCTGTTGGCGTGCTGAGGGCGGGGGTCTGAGCCTCATCCGAGAGCAACGTCGCGAAAGGGGCCGGCATCCCGCCGGCCCCTTTCTCTCGCCGCCTGCCTAAGGGCGCTCGACCGCAGCGGAGCGCCCTGGCACAATCGGATCGGGCGGATCGGGTCTAGGGAATGGCGAGCGCCAGCGCACCTGACACGGCAAGAACGGCCATCGGCAAATCGCTCTCCCGAATCATGAAGGGCGACCGCGGGCTGCACATCAGCCTGTTCCTCGCGCTCCTCGTTCTGGTCGCTATCTTCGGCTCGCTTCGCGGCGAGATCTTCTTCCTGCCCCGCAATCTGCTGAACATCCTCAACGCGGTTACGCTGTTGGGCTTGCTGGGCATGGCGCAAACGCTCCTCCTCATCGGCGGTGGGCTCGACATTTCCGTGGGCTCAAACACGTCGTTGTGTGCGGTCATCGTTGCCACGGTGTTGGCGGCCGTGGACAGCGCCGCCGCCGGCATCGGCGTGGCGTTCCTCGTCGGGGGTTCGGCCGGTCTGGTCAACGCGCTCTTGGTAACCTACGGCCGCATCAACCCGATCATCGCCACGCTGGCCACATTGTCCGCCTTTCGGGGGCTGGCGTTCATCATCACCGGCGGCAAATCGATTGGCGTCCTCCTGCCGAGTTTTAATTGGATCGGATCGTCGCGCATTCTTGATATTCCTGTCCCCATCATCATCCTTGTCATCGTCGCCTTTCTATTCATCACCTTCATGCGTCATAGCCGTCCCGCCCGCCACATCCGCGCGATCGGCGGCAACATCGAAGCCGCCCTATTCGCCGGCATCAACATCACGCGATACCGATTCGGCATGTACATCTTTTCGGGCCTGATGTGCGGGCTCACGGCCATCATCCTGACGGCGCGCGCGCACTCGGGCCAGCCGGCCGCGGCGACGGGCCTTGAGCTCGATGCGATCACCGCGGCCTTTCTCGGCGGATGCGGTCTTCGCGGGGGCACCGGTTCGATCTTGGGGACGCTTTTGGGGGTGGTGATCATCGGCACGCTGAACAACGGGCTCATCCTCATGCAGGTGCCGACCTTTTATCAGATGCTCGCCAAGGGCATCTTGCTCGCCGGCGCTGTCATGATCCAGGAGTTCCGCCGCGGCGGACCGCGCCCGATCTTCTGAGCGCGAGGCTTGCGCGCCGCCGCGGCCTCGCCTAGCCTCGATCGGCACGGTTACCGCAGGCCCTTGGGGTGATGCATGGCTAGGTTCGGCATCAGCCAGCCGGTGCGACGCATCGAAGACGACCGACTGCTGCTTGGCCGGGGCCAGTACATCGACGACCTCAACCTGCCTGGCCAGGCGCGCGCGTACTTCCTGCGCTCGCCCCACGCCCATGCCAACGTGGTGCGCATCGATACCGCACGGGCCGCCGCGGCGCCCGGCGTGGTGGCGGTGTTGACCGGTCCCGAGTACCGCGAGGCCGGCTATCACGAGCTGTTCTCGGAGAAGCTCTATCTCGATACGCCGATCCTCAACAAGGACGGCAGCCACCGCGCCGATCCCGGGCGCTGGCCGCTCGCCATCGGCCGGGTGCGCCACGTCGGCGACGCCGTGGTCATGGTGATTGCCGAGACCCTCGACCAGGCCAAGGACGCGGCCGAGCACATCGTTGTCGATTACGAGCCGCTGCCCGCGGTCACCGGCGTCATGGCCGCCCAGGGGGCCGGGGCGCCGCTGGTGTGGGACGAAGTGCCCGGCAACCTCTGCTTTCACTGGGAGCTCGGGAACGAGGCCGCCAAGGACGCCGCTTTCGCCAAGGCCGCGCGCGTGACCCGGCTCGATCTCGTCAACAACCGCATGGTCGCCAACCCGATCGAGCCGCGCGGCGCGTTGGCAAGCTACGGCGACGACGGGCGCTTCACGCTCCAGCTGGCGACCCAGAACACCCACATGATCCGCGACGTCCTGTGCGACCAGATCATGGACGTGCCGCGCAATAAGATGCGCGTCGTCACCCGCGACGTGGGCGGTGGCTTTGGCACCAAATATTACATGTACCCCGAATACCCGCTGACGCTCTGGGCGGCGAAGCGGTTGGGCCGTCCGATTAAGTGGACGCCGGACCGCGCCGAGTCATTCTTGACCGACGTGCACGCGCGCGACCACGTGACCCACGCTGAGCTTGCGACCGACGCCGACGGTCGCATCCTTGGCCTCCACGTCCTGAAGAACTGCAACATGGGCGCCTACCTCTCGACCTACGCGGCGTTCATCCCGACGATGGACGGCGCGGCGCTCCTTGCCGGCGCCTACGACAACCCGGCCATCTACGTCGAGGTTCGCGCGGTGTTCACCCACACCGTCCCGGTGGATGCCTTCCGAGGCTCGGGCCGGCCCGAAGCCAACTACACCGTCGAGCGGATCGTCGATCGCGCGGCCCGCGAGCTTGGCCTCGACGCGGTCGAGTTCAGACGCCGCAACCTGATCGCGCCCGACAAGATTCCGTACAAGACGGCGCTCCGCGACACCTACGATTCCGGCGAATTCGAACGCAACATGGACGATGCG
The DNA here is from genome assembly GCA_965219135.1 of Alphaproteobacteria bacterium. Taxonomy (GTDB): domain Bacteria; phylum Pseudomonadota; class Alphaproteobacteria; order VGEJ01; family VGEJ01; genus CAYUNL01. The sequence goes on from CBDCMV010000003.1 coordinate 204,968, forward strand.
CTGGCCCGCGCCGATCACGTGGGCTTCGCTGCACGCCTCGCCGATTCTGGAGCCGGCGGCCGCCTGCGCGGTATCGGCATGGCGTATTACATGGAGGCCACCGAGGGCCTGCCCGAGGACAGCGCCAACATCGCGGTCGATGCCGAAGGGCGCGTGACGGTGCTGACCGGCACGCAGGACACCGGTCAGGGCCACCGCACCACCTTCGCGCAGATCGTTGCCGACCACCTGGAGGTCCCGTACGAGACGATCGAGATCGTCCAGGGCGACACCGATCGGATCCCCGAGGGACCGGGCACGGGTGGCTCGCGCAGTATCATCTTTGGCGGCGCCGCGATGGCGGACGCGTCGAAGAAGGTCATCGAACGGGGCAGGGGCCTCGCCGCCGAGATGCTGGAGGCCGCGACGGCCGACATTGCCTATGCCGACGGCGAGTTCACGATTCGCGGCACCGACCGCAGCGTGGGCCTTTTTGATGTGGCCACCGACCACGGTGAACTGGCCGCCGAGGGCCACTTCAAGCCCGAGGTCTCTCGTTCGTTCCCCAACGGCTGCCATGTCTGCGAGGTCGAGGTCGACCCCGAGACGGGCGTCGTCGACATCGCTCGTTACACCGTGGTCGACGACTTCGGCAGGGTCATCAATCCGCTACTCGTCGCCGGTCAGGTCCACGGCGGCACCGTCGCCGGCATCGGCCAGGCGTTGTGCGAGCGCACGGTCTTCGACGAATCGGGCCAGCTTCTCACCGGCTCGTACATGGATTATTGCATGCCACGGGCCGACGACGTGCCCTCGTTCGATTTCTCCTATAACGAGATTCTCTGCCGCACCAATCCACTTGGCGTCAAGGGATGCGGCGAAGCCGGCACCATGGGCGGCGTGCCCTCGGTGGTCAACGCCACCCTCAACGCCCTCGCCCCGCTTGGCGTCACCGACATCGAAATGCCGTTAACCCCCCACCGCGTCTGGCAAACCATTCAAGCGGCGAGTGCCCGCTAGGTCGGTCCCTGCTGACCCTTGGGGTAATTCCTGCCCGACCGCCCGCTCTGGCGGCGGGCCAAAGCGCCCTCGGGGGGCACCGCCCCGCACCGGAAAAGGTAGTTGAGACAAACACTTACCGATCAAAGATCCGGCGGCGGTGACGGTCGGGAAGTGGCATACCGCTTGCTTGCGCTATTAACCGATCGACAACCATCGCCCGGGTCCGGCGGTAACGGAGAGCGCGACATGCAGACCGAGCAACTCTCAGATTCAATTACGGAGCCGCGGCCCGATGCCCGCGCGGTCGAGCCCGCGGTCCCGGTGCGCGGCTTCTTTGGCGTTCAAGAGGTGGGCTTCTACGGCCTCAACAACGATGCCGAAGCCGCCGATCTGCGAAAAGCGCTGGAGATTCTCCACCGCCTGTACGGGACGAGCTCTTTCGTCGCCGACATGATGTGCTCGTTCGACAAATCCCTTTCGTTCGGACGTGACACCGCTTTTGTCGAGGCGGTGGAGCGGCACGACGTTACCGGCCGCGACAAGATCTACGTTTGGCGCCTTCACACGCTGGTCTGGGCGGCGCGCTCGGCCCTCCATCTGACCGGCGATTTCGTCGAGTGTGGCGTCTACATGGGGTACTCGGCGCGCGTCATCGTCGACGTCCTCGATTTTCAGCTCAAGGACAAATCTTTCTACCTCTACGATTCCTTCGAAGGTCTGTCCGAGAAATACTCCTCCGAGTTGGAGCGCGCGATCGCGCGGCACGCGATGTTCGCCCATCCCGATCTCCATCACGCGGTGCGGGACCGGTTTTCACGCTTCGAGAACGTTCACGTCATCAAGGGCGTCGTGCCCGACGTGCTGGACCAGTCTTCCCCGGATACGATTCGCATTTCTCCACCTCGACATGAATGCTGCGCAGGCCGAGGTTGGGGCCCTCGACGTCATTTTCGACCGAGTCGTGCCCGGTGGCCATATCGTGTTCGACGACTTCGGCCGAGCCAATCTGGCGTCCCTCTGCGTCGAGGAATCCGCGTGGATGAAAGCGCGCGGTTACGAGATTCTCGAGCTGCCGACCGGCCAAGGTCTGGTCATCAAGCGCTGAGCCGCGCCGTCCCACGCGCGAAGTCATACGGGTGCGAGCCCTGATCGACGTTTTCGGCGCGCCGCCCGAGACGCGAAGCCAGTCGAGTTGGTGGTAGAAACCTGAGGGCACCCGACGGCGCGAAGAATCTGCCGGATCGCAAGCCGTATGGCGGTCGGCGGAGAGTCCTACCTGGTGCCGTGCCGCACCAGCTGTTGTCAGATTGGCGTTTTGCGCAGTCGTGCACCCAGAGGCCGATCAAGATCGCGATGGCTGGCCCGGTGACGCTCAGCGCGTATATCCAAGATCAGCACTACGGCGACAAGAAGGACTTGTGTCACGACTTTGCGGAAGCCCTGAACGTTGAGGTCCGCGGTCTCTACGATGCGGGCTGCCGCTGGATTCAACTCGACGAACCGCGGCTGGGCTTCGAGCCGGACATAGCGCTCGACTACGGGCTGGAAATGTTCGACGCATGTTTCGCGGGCATACCCAAGGACTGCCGCCGCATCGTTCACATTTGTCGCTGCTACGCCGATGTGGACGGAAGCCAGCAGGGACGCAATCCGATCCAGCCCTATCAGCCCGTTGATTAAGTCGGCGCCGTCTGATTCTCTGGTTGCCTGATTTGCAGGGGGATTTGCCGATGGCGATGGGACGGCAGAAGGATGGTCAGGGGGACCTGATGGTGAGCTGGTCGGAGATGCCGCGCTCTCCGGGTCATGTGTTTTATGACCGCGTGCAGTCGGTGCTGATCGAGGGCGGCTTCGACGCCTTTGCCGAGGCGAGCTGCCGGCCTTATTACGCGGCCCGGATGGGCGCGCCCTCGGTGCCGCCCGGGCGCTATTTCCGGATGCACCTGGTGGGCTACTTCGAGGGCATCGACAGCGAGCGCGGTCTGGAGTGGCGCTGCTCGGACTCGCTTTCGCTGCGGGCGTTCCTGCGACTGGGGAGCCGTGATCGGGTACCGGACCATTCCTGGCTGTCACGGAGCCGCACGCGCCTGCCCCATGAAGTCCACGCGGCGGTCTTCGACTGGGTTCTGGTGCTGATCGCCGAGGCGGGGCTGATCAAGGGCGAGCGCATCGGCGTCGATGCCTCGACCATGGAGGCCAACGCGGCGCTGCGGAACATCGTGCGGCGCGACAACGGCGAAGGCTACCGGGAGATGCTGGAGCGCCTGGCCCGGGAAAGCGGGGTCGAGACACCCACGGCCGAGGACCTGGCGCGTCTGGAGCACAAGCGCAAGGGCAAGAAGCTTTCCAACACGGATTGGGTTTCGAAGAGCGACCCCGAGGCCAAGATCGCCAAGATGAAGGACGGCACGACGCATCTGGCCTACAAGCCCGAGCACGCGGTGGATCTGGACACCGGCGCGGTGGTGGCGGCCGAGCTGCACCCGGCCGATGAGGGCGACACCACGACGCTTTCCAAGACCCTGGCGAAGGCCGAGGCAAACCTCGAGGCGGTGGATGCGGCACCGACGTCGGAGGACCCGGCCGAATGCGTCGCCGACAAAGGTTATCACTCACGGGCGGTCTTGAGGGCTCTGAACGACAGTCCCTGGAAGACCCGGATCGCGGCGCCCAAGCAGACCGGCTTTTCGCGCTGGCACGGTGATGAGGCGGCGCGGCGCGCGGTCACCAACAACCGTGCGCGGCTCAAGTCCGGGGTCGCCCGCGAGGCCTTCAAGCTGCGCGCCGAGATCGTCGAGCGCTGCTTTGCCCACAACCTCGATCGTGGCGGCATGCGACGAACCTGGCTGCGCGGGCGAGAGAATGTGCACAAGCGATACCTGCTCCACGTCGCCGGCCACAATCTATCGTTACTGATGCGCCAGCTCATCGGCGCCGGCACCCCGCGGGAGGCCGTGGCGGGCGGATATGGCGGTATTTTCGTGCTGCTCACGCCCACCGGGGCCATGCTGGTGGCACGGGGGCTCCCGCAAAGCGGCCAGACGGCTTTCGCCGCCGCATTCCTCATCTGGGAGTGAGAGCCGGAAAAAGCCACTTAATCAACGGGCTGCTATGCCCGCCTGGCGGAAGCACTTGAGCAGTGCTCGGCCGACGTGCTTTCGATCGAGGACGCCTCCGAGTACCACGACGACCTCTCATTTTTAGAGAGGTTCGAGATAACTTCCGTCATGTTCGGCGCGGTTTCGAATCTCTTCACCAAGATTGAACCGGTCGAGCAAATCCGCGTCCGCCTCAAGAGCGCCCTTGAGCACATTGACGCCGCTCGCCTGGTTGTCGCTCCCGATTGCGGGTTCGGGAACTACTGTGACGAGAATGCCTCGATCGTATGGTGCAAACTAACGAATATGGTTGAGGCGGCGCGCTCGCTCTAAGGCTTCTCAGGTCGGCGGGCATCGCGATCCGGCGCACCCTCAATGCGCGCCGCCGCCCACGGCGGCGTGCTCGTCGATCAAATGCCCGGTTCTGAAGCGCTCAAGACGGAAGGGCGCGATCGCGGGATGCAGATTGCCGGTCGCGATGGTGTGGGCCAGCGCGAACCCGGTCCCGGGGCTTGCCTTGAATCCGCTCATTCCCCAGCCGCAGTCGACGTAAAGGCCGGGTACCGGCGTCGGCCCGATGATCGGGCTCGAATCGGCGCAGATGTCGACCATCCCGGCCCACTGGCGCATCATGCGCAGGCGGCTGAAGATTGGGAACAGCGCCGTCAGGCCGGCAAGCTGGTCCTCGATAATCGAGAGCCCGCCGCGCTGCGCGTAGGAGTTGAATTCGTCGTAGCCGGCACCGACCAAAAGCTCGCCCTTGTCGGTCTGGCTCACGTAGACGTGCCTGACTTGCAAGAACACCATCGTGTTCAACACCGGCTTGATCGGCTCCGACACCAGTGCCTGAAGCGGATGCGTCTCGATTGGCAGGCGCAGCCCCGCCATCGCCGCCAGCGCGCTCGAGTGCCCGGCCACGGCGATCGCCACCTTGCTCGCCATGATGGTGCCGCGTGTCGTCTCGATGCCCGTGATGCCCGCCCGCCCGCGACGCAGCCCGGTGACCTCGCAGTTCTGGATGATGTCGACTCCCGCCGCGTCGGCGGCGCGCGCAAACCCCCACGCCAGTGCGTCGTGGCGCGTGGTGCCGCCGCGCCGTTGCAGCAGGCCGCCAACAATTGGATGGCGCGCGCTCGGCGAGGTATCCAGGATCGGACACCAGGCCTTGACTCCCGCGGGGCTTAGAAGCTCGGCATCGATTCCGGCGAGGTCAATTGCCGCGGCGCGGCGCCTTATTTCGCTCATGCCGCCACGGTTCTGGACGACAGTAAGGACGCCGCGTTGACTGAACATGGTGTTGAAGTTCAGTTCCTGGCTCAGCCGTTCCCATATCTTGAGCGAGAACTCGTAAATCCCGGCACTCTCCTCGCAGAGATAGTTGGAGCGGATGACGGTGGTGTTGCGCGCGGTGTTACCGCCACCTAGCCAGCCTTTCTCGATCACCGCGACGTTGGTGATGCCGTGTTCTTTGGCGAGATAGTAGGCGGTTGCCAGGCCGTGGCCGCCACCGCCGATGACGATGACGTCGTAGGCCTTCTTCGGCTCCGCTTGGCGCCAAGCACGCGGCCAATCGCGGTGACCGCTCGCGGCATTCCGCAACAGGCTCCAAATCGAATACTTCGCCGCCATCGGGTCCTCGCCGCGACCCGCAGGCCGTAGCCGGCCCGCTGCCGAGAGTATACCATCGCCGAAACGCAGGAGCTTGACATGAGCGACCCTCAAACCGCCGACTTCCGGCTCGACGGCCGCGTGGCGGTAATCACCGGCGGCGCTTCGGGCATCGGACGCGGCGCCGCTGCCGCCTTCGCGGCGGCGGGCGCCAGCGTCGCAATCGTCGATATCGCCGCCGCCGCCGCCGATGCCGCCGCGGCCGAACTCGAGGCGGGTGGCGCGGGTGCCAGCGTTTACCACGTCGACGTGGCCGAGCCCGATCTCGTTGCCGCCGGGTTCGCCGCCATCGAGGAGCGCTACGGCCGCATCGACGTGTTGGTGAATTGCGCCGGCGTGGCCGCGCGCGAGCCGGCCGAGGACATGGCGGCCGAGACCTGGGACCGGGTCATTGCCGTCAACCTCACCGGGGCCTTCCTGTGTTCGCGCGAGGCCGGACGCCGGATGCTGGGCCAGGGTTCGGGCAGCATCATCAATGTCGCCTCGATCATGGGCTTCGTCGGCAATGCGCTTTACACCAACGTCGCCTACCACGCCGCCAAGGGCGGGATGGTGAACCTGACGCGAACCTTGGCCGTCGAGTGGGCTGGTCGCGGGGTACGGGTGAACGCGATCGCGCCCGGTTTCGTCCACACGCCGCTTACCACCAAACTCCTAGGCGATTCCGCGATGGCGGCGGCGATCGAGGCGAATACGCCGATCGGCCGCATCGCCGAGGTCGAGGACATGATGGGTGCGCTTCTCTTCCTCGCTTGCGACGCATCGGCCATGGTGACCGGGCACACCCTCGCCGTCGACGGCGGCTGGCTCGCGCGCTAGGCCGGGCGTTTCAGGCGCGTGTCGCGCCGAGCAATTGGGTGGGGATAGGGGGAATCGACGCCCAGGAGCGCGCGTAGGGTCGGGCTCGCGCGCTCGATCACCTCTTGCCGGACGCCCCGACGCTGGTCCTCCATGGGCTTGACGAATTTCGCCAGGTACTGGCCGAGAATCCCGATCCGAGGGGTTTCGGTGCGATTCTCGCCGGCGCGGTGCCACAACAGCCCGGTCATCAGCATCACCGAGCCGGCCGGCCCGGTCACGGACTCGCCCATCGGGTCAAATTCGTCGCTAGTCGGAAAGCGGGAGTCGCGCTGGGTGCCGGGAGCGACCAGCGTGGCTCCGTTCTCGGTGGTGAAGTCGTCGATCATGATCGTCGCCTGGCAGTTGAGGAAGAAGCTGCCGTTGAGTCCCTTCGGAAAGGTCGCCTGCTTGTCGAAGTCCCAATAGGGGTAGTCGAGGTGGGGCGGCTGAGGATCGGACTCGCGGTGGACGATGCGGGCGGCGAGCGAGCCAATCTTCAGCTCCGAGCCCAGGATGCGCGAGAAGACGGCCAGGATGGTCGGCTCCTCGGCCATGCGCTCGAACACGCGGCCCTTGTCGATCAGATTGTAGATCTGGTCCTCAACCTGCATCATCACGGACGGGAGCGATTTCGGGCCTATCTCGACCGTGGCAAGCTCGATCAAGCGCGCTTTGGCCTCGGCAACGGTCGCGCGGTCGATCAGCCCCTCGAGTAAGACGTAGCCCCGACCCTTGGTCAGCTCGGCGACGATCGCTTCCAGGTCGCGCATGGCGTCTAGACCCGGGTGGTGTCGAGCACCTGGGGGTAGGAGTAATCGACGCCCAATAGCGCGCGCAGGGTCGGGTTGGCGCGCTCGATGACCTCGTCGCTCAGTCCGCGGACCACGTCCTCCATCGGCTTGACGAATTTTGCCAAGTACTGGCCCAGAACACCGACGCGCAGGTTGTCGGTGTGATTGTCGCCCGCGCGGTGCCACAACAGCCCGGTCATCAACATCACCGAGCCGGCGGGGCCCGTGGCCTGAATGCACAGACGGTCGAACTCCTCCTTGGTCGGGCGGCGGTCGTAGACCTGCGAGCCTGGCGCGACCATGGTGGCGCCGTTCTGCGTGGTGAAGTCCTCGAGCATGATCGTCGCCTGGCAGTTGATGAAGAAACTCGGGTTCATATTCATCGGCAGCGAGCGGTCCTTGTGCAGGGTCCAGTAGGGATAGTCGAAATGGACCGCCTGCGATTCGGCGCCGCGGCGCACGATGCGGGCGGCGAACGAGCCGAGTTTCAGCTCGGTGCCCAGGATGCGCGAGAACACGGCCAAGATCGTCGGTTCTTGCACCATTTCCTCGAATATCCGGCCTTTGTCGACCAAATTGTACACCTGATCTTCGGCCCGGTAGATGTTGGTTTCCACACGTTTCCCAAGGGCCACATTGGCTGTGGCGCACTCGAGGATCCGCGCCCGTGCCTCGCCCACCGTGTCGGCGTCGAATAACCGCTCGACGATGACATACCCCCGGCCCTCGGTCAGCTCGCGAACGATTTCATCGGTGTCCGTCATGGTTCATACGCGCGCCGGGTCGAGCATCTGCGGGTAGAGATCGTCGACGCCCAGAAGCGAACGCAGCGCCGGGCTCGCACGCTCGATCACCGCCTTGTCGACGCTTCCGAGCTGGTCCTCCATTGGCTTGACGAATTTGGGCAAGTACTGGCCCAGGATGCCGACCCGTGGCGTGTCGATGCGACTTACGCCGGCACAGTGCCACAGCAGTCCGGTCATCAGCATCGCCGATCCAGCGGAACCGGTGGTCTGTACCGCGATCGGATCGAATTCGTCTTGGGTCGGAAAGCGCCCGTGCAACTGGGTGCCCGGGGCGACCTGTGTCGCACCGTTCTCGACCGTGAAATCTTCCAGCATGATCGTCGACTGGCAGTTCATGAAGTAGCTGCTGTTCAGTCCCATGGGAAAGGTCTCGGCCTTGTCGAGGTCCCAGTATGGATAGTCGCAGTGCGGGGTTTGCGGCTCGGTACCGGACCTGACGATGCGCGCAGCGAAGGAGCCCAACCTGACCTCGGCGCCGAGAATGCGCGAGAAGATCTCGAGGATCGTCGGTTCCTGGACCATGCGTTCGAACACCTCACCCTTGTCGACCAGGTTCCAGACGTGGTCGGTGGCGTCGAACAACGCCAGCGGATCGCCGCCGTCAATCTCCGGCGCCTCGGTCGCGGCGAGCTCGAGGATTCGCGCCCGCGCTTCGGCGACCGTGTCCCCGTCGAAGAGGCCTTCGAGGACGACATAGCCCGGGCCTTCCGTCAGCTCGCGAACGATCTCGTCGATATCCGGCGTCATGGCGCTCATGATGCTCCACCCTCACCCAAAGATGCGCTTGAACGTCCCGACCGAGGCGCGGAAACCATCCTCGAAGTCGCCGCCGTCGGGCCGGTAGATGCTTTCGAGCGAGATCGCGCCCTTGTAGCCGTCGGCCTTCAACCCGGCGGCGATCGGCTCGAGATGGGGTACCATCTGGCCGGTCCCGAGTTCGCGCGCCTCGACCGTGGCTTTGGCGATCTGGACGATGGCGTCCTTCATGTGGATATGTCCCAGTGCGCCACCGCGCAGCGCCTCGTAGCCGTCGGGATAGGCGGGCTCGGTGCAGTAGAGGCTGTTGCCTGGGTCCCACAGGATCTTCAGGTGCTCGCTCCCCATCTCATCGACCAGCCGCCGGCCGAGCTGGCCCGAGGTGACCATGGCGTTGTTCCCGGTTTCCAGCACCAGCGTAACGCCCTCGGCCTCGGCCAGCCGCACCGGGGGTTCGAGCAACGTGGGCAGGTGGTCCCACGCGCCCTGGGCCATCTGCCAGTGGTCGGCGCCGTGGGAGGCGAACAGGATCATCTCCTTGTTGAAACTCATGATGCGCACCAGCGGCGAGCCGAACTCGTGGGCCATCTCGATGCTCCGCTTGAGCCCGTCCATGTGCTTGGTATGGAAGGCGTCGCCGACCTCGACGTCGCGCACCGCGGCGCCCGCGAAGTTGTGGCGCGAGATGCAGCTGACGGAAAGCCCGTGGTCGTCGACCATGCTCTTGGCGTCCTTGCGCTCCTGAGGGCTGAGGTCGCCGACCTCCTTGTCGCCGATGAACTGGAACTCGGCGTGGGTCAGGCCGACCTCCGTCATTACCCCGAGTGCGTGCCGCAAATCGCGGCTGATTCCATCGGTGATTACGCCAAGGTTCGCCATGTTCGTGTCCTCCCTACCATTCGACCGTGGTGCCCGCAATCTCCTCCAGGAACTTGACAATCGACTGATTGTCCTCGCCGGGATAGCGGGCGATCGCTGCCTGGAACAGCTCGAATGCCGCTGCGGTGGCGAACATCGAGGTACCCGCTTCGCGTGCCAAGGCCATGGTGATGCCAAGATCCTTATACATGGTCGCGATCTGGCTGCCGGTACCGGAGAACTTGCGGTCCATGACCAGCGGCGTGAAAATCTCGAACAGGGGATTCGCGACCGTGCTCGTGCGCACCACCTCGAACAGCGTCTCGCCCTTGACCCCGGCCTTGGCCGCCAGCACCAGCCCCTCGAAGATGCCGGCGAAGCTGGCGCCGATGATCCCCTGGAGCGCGGCTTTCACGGTCTGCCCCATGCCGATCTGATCGCCGACGTGGAAGATGTTCTTGCCGACGGCCTCGAAGAGCGGACGGTGCGCCTCCAGCAGTTTGGGCTTGGCTGCCACCATCATGGTCAGGGTGCCGCCCTCGGCGCCCGGCCGCCCGCCGCTCACCGGCGAATCGATCAGCTCCGCATCGGCGTCGGCGACCGCCGCCTCGATGGCCCGGACCTCGGACGGTTTGACCGTGGCCGAGACGATAATCGCGCCGCCGGGCTGCAGGCCGGCCAGCAATCCGTCTTCGGCCACGACCACGTCGTAGAGCTGCTGGCCGGTCATGACCATGACGAAGACCGCCTCGCCCGCGGCGCCAACGGCGCGGCAGCTGTCCGCGCCCTTGCCGCCGGCCTCAGTCAGCATCGCCACGCGCGCGTCGCGCAGATCGTATCCGGTGACCTCGAACCCGGCGGAAACGAGATTCTTCGCCATCCCCAGGCCCATGTCGCCCAGGCCCACGAACCCGACTTTTTTCATCCTGCGCCTCCCTGGCCGCGCCTACATCGTGCGCCAATCGCCCGCCAGCTCGAACGCATACGCTGCGCGGTAAACGGTCGCCTCGTCGAAGTGCTTGCCGACCAGCATCATACCGATTGGCAAGCCGTCCGCCATCCCGCAGGGCACGCTCATCGCCGGGTGGTGGGTGATGTTGAACGGGGCGGTGTTGATCGACAATCCGTGGGCGGCGTGTAGGTATTCCCTGCGGCTCGCTTCCTTGCTCGGCATCGCCATCGCCTTCACCGGCACCGTCGGTATCAGCAAAAGGTCGTGCTCGGCCAGTGCCGTGTCGTAGGCGGCGGTGAGCCGTCGCGAGACGTTGATCGCCTTGCCGTAGTGGTGGGTGCCGTAGGTATCGCGAACGTAGGTGCCCAACAGGATATAGGCCTTGACCGAATCGGGAAACTCATCGGCCCGGCCGCGCCATCCGCGCTGCGCCGCGGTCAGGCTACCGACGTAGAGGTCATTGCGGCCCACGCCGAAGCCGTCGGTCCACAGCATCGTCTCGGTCATCCCCTGGAGCTGGACCGGCGTCCAGATCGCTTCGCCTTCGAGGTGCATGGGGATTGAGACCTCGGCCACCTCGGCCCCCAGGGCGGCCAGCCTCTCCGCCGCCGTGCGCACCCTTGCCTCGACCTCCGTCTCGGCGCCGGGATGGCCGAAACCCTCGCTCACAACGCCGATCTTCATGCCCGCGATGCCGCCGGTCATGAGCGTCGTGTAGGGCTGGGATTCGCGGTCGCGCTGCCGCGGGTCGTAGGCGTCGGGCCCGGCCAGCACCTCCAACAGAAGCGCGTTGTCGGCCACCGTCGCGGTCATGGGTCCGACGTGATCGACGGTGACCTCGATCGGCACGATTCCGGTATAGGGCACCAGGCCGTGGGTCGGCTTGAGCCCGCAGATGCCACAGAACGAGGCCGGGATGCGGATCGAGCCGCCCTGATCGCCGCCGAGCGCCATGTCCACCTCGCCCGCCGCAACCAGTGCCGCGCTGCCCGACGAGGAGCCGCCGCACGAATAGCCGCGCCGGTGCGGGTTGTGAACCGGCCCGGCGGCGTTGGTGTGACTGCCGCCGGAAAGGCACAGGTACTCGGTGTGTGCCTTGCCCGCGATCTCGCCGCCGGCGTCGAGCATGCGGGTGACGACGGTGGCGTCGACCTCGGGCGCGTAGCCTTCGAGCGTCGAGGCGCCGACCATCATCGGCACCCCCGCGAGCATGATGTTGTCCTTGAGGGCGATCCGCTTGCCCTTGAGCTTGCCTTGAGCGGCACCGGCGATCGCGGTTTTGACGTACCACGCGTTGTGCGGGTTCTCCTTGCCGTCGGGTTGATATCCCGGCTCGCGCGGATAGCGCACCGCGGGCAGCTCGTCCGCCATCGCCTCGACCTGGTTGTAATAGTCGATGTTCGGCCCCATCAGCTCGATGAAAGAACCGAGTTCCGCCTCACTGAGCGAAAACCCGATTCGCTCGGCGACCTCGCGCAGCTGCGCCGGGCTCGGCACGCGTACCTTCATCTCCGCCTCCCGTATCAGCTGTCGACCGTTACCGGCGCACCAGTGCGAGCCGATTCGATCCCCGCCGCGGCCAGCCGCAGTGCTTGAAGCCCGTCCTTGAGCCCCGGCGACGGGGCCGCCCCTGTCTTGAGGGCCTCGATGAAGTGATCGAGTTCTTCCCGATAGCATGTGGTGTAGCGATCGAGAAAGTCGGCGGGCGGGTTGGCACGCTTGGCCCCGTCGGCGGTGTAGCGCTCGACGCTAGTCGAGCGGATGTTGTCGACGGCCGCCACGCCCGCCGAGCCGATGACCTCGGCCCGCTGGTCGAAGCCGTAGGCGCTACCGGCGCCGGCGCTGATCTGACAGAGCGCGCCGCGCGCGGTGCGAAGGGTCATCGCGATCGTATCGACCTCGCCGGCCTCCTTCAGCCACGGGGCGATCAAGCAGCTTGCCGTGGCAAACACCTCGATTGGCTCCTCTGCCATCACCCAGCGCGCGAGGTCGAGGTCGTGGATGAGCAAGTCCTTCCATAGGTTGCCGGGTAGCTTGGCCACGTCGTCTAGCGTGGGCGATTCTGGCTGGCGCGCGACAATACGCATCAGCGCGACATCGCCGACCTCGCCCGAAGCGACCGCCTGCTGCAGGCCGCGATAGTGAGGGTCATAGCGGCGGTGAAAGCCGATTTGGAACGGGACACGAGCGTCCTCGACCACCCGCGCGCCGGCCTCGGCCCGGGCGAGATCGGCATCGAGCGGTTTCTCGCAGAATATCGGTTTGCCGGCACGCGCGGCTCGGCTCGCCAAGTCGGCGTGGGTCCGGGCATCGCTGGCGATAAGGACGGCATCGTGGCCGGGATCGCCGATCGCGGCTTCGGCGTCGTCGGAGTAGTCGGCGCCGTACCTCTCGGCCAACGCCTTGCCCGCCTCGGGCGCGACATCGACAACCGTACGCAGATCAGTCTCGGGGTGGGCGGCGATATTGGCGGCGTGCACGGCCCCCATCACCCCGGCCCCGAACAAGCAAAACGCCACCATTCTCGCCCCTCCCCCGACGCGGGCGAAGACCCGCGGGGCGCATACTCACGCGCCGGCCGCGAGGGTGCAACCCGGCGGTCGCTTGACGGCGGCGGGCGCGGGTTCTATGCCGTCCCCGCAAGGGTCGCGGGTTGGGTGCGACCCACCCGTGGGCTTGATGGCGATGCCGTTCGGATTGCTGAAATACGGGCTCTCGTCCGAGTACCCGGCGGAGGCGGGGTTCGCCGCTCCGTCGGAGCTCAAGGATTCCTACGATGTCGTCATCATCGGCGGCGGCGGGCACGGGCTGGCGGCGGCGTATTACTTGGCCGTCGAGCACGACATCACTGACGTGGCGGTGCTCGAGAAGGGCTACATCGGCGGCGGCAATACCGGGCGCAATACGGCCATCGTGCGCTCGAACTATCTGACCCCCGAAGGGGTCCGCTTCTACGATGAATCGGTGCGGCTGTTCCAGGGATTGAGCAACGAACTCGACTTCAACATCCTCTACTCCGAGCGTGGCCACCTGACGCTCGCCCACACCGACGCGGCGCTGCGCACCATGCGCTGGCGCGCCGAGGTGAACAAGCACCTCGGCGTCGATTCCGCGTTGATCTACCCGGACGACATCGCTCGCCTGTGCCCGGTCCTCGATCTTTCACAGACGCCGCACTTCCCGATCCTCGGGGCGCTCTACCATCCGCCGGGCGCGATCGCCCGCCACGACGCGGTCGCGTGGGGTTATGCCCGCGGCGCCGCCGCGCGCGGCGTCGAGATCCACCAACTGACCGAGGTCACCGGGATCGAGCGGGCGAACGGTCGGCTCGTCGGCATCGAGACCAGCCGTGGCCGCATCCGCTGCGGCATTGCGATGCAGGCGGTCGCCGGATCCTCGTCGCTGTTGGCCGGGATGGCGGGCTTTGCGCTGCCGATCCGCACCATCCCACTCCAGGCCTGCGTCTCGCAGCCGCTGAAGCCCTTCCTCGACGTGATCGTCGTCTCGGGAAGCCTCCACGTCTACGTCTCGCAGAGCGACCGCGGCGAGCTGGTCATGGGTGGCTCGACCGATCCCTATCCGCTCTATTCGACGCGCCCAAGCCTGGAGTTCAAGGAAGGACTGTTCGCCCACATTCTCGAGCTTTTCCCCTTCCTCGAGACGGTCAAGGTGCTGCGCCAGTGGGCCGGCATGGCCGACATGACGCCCGACTTCGCCCCCATCATGGGACCGACCCCGCTTGAGGGCTACTTCATCGACGCCGGTTGGGGCACCTGGGGCTTCAAGGCCACGCCGGTCTGCGGCAAGCGGATGGCCGAGGTACTGGCCAACGGACACGTGCCCGACATTCTTGAGCCGTTCGCGCTGGATCGGTTCCGCGATTTCCGACTAGTCGGCGAGAAGGGCGCGGCCTCGGTGGGCCACTAGACCGATGAAGATCATGAACTGCCCGCTCAACGGCCCGCGCAATATCTTTGAGTTCGCGTACGGCGGCGAGGTCGTGACGCCACCCGATTCCGCCCATGCCAGCGACGAGGAATGGGCCGCGTTCGTCTTCATGGAGGGCAACCGCGCCGCCGTGGTCCGCGAGTGGTGGCTGCACGTGCCCACCGCCTACTGGTTTATCGCCGAGCGCGACACGGTCACCGACACCATCGTCCGCACCTACGCGGTGCCCAAATGACCGCTCAGGCCAATCGGCTCGCCGCGCCGGCGGGGGGTTGGATCGACCGTGACCGCGCGGTCGCGTTCACCTTCGAGGGTCGTGCGTTTCGGGGCTACGCCGGCGACACCATCGCCAGTGCATTGGCGGCGAACGACGAATGGGTGCTGTCGCGCTCGTTCAAGTATCACCGCCCGCGCGGCGCGCTGAGTATGGCCGGCCACGACGCTAACGCGCTGGTTCAGCTGCCTGACGAACCCAACGTAATGGCCGACCGCCGCGCGATCTCCGAGGGTCTTGCGGTGACCGGCCAGAATTACGCCGGCAGCCTGACCCACGACCGTCGCGCGCTCATCGACCGTCTCGGCCGCTTCCTGCCCGTCGGGTTCTATTACAAGGCGTTCTATCGGCCGCGCGGTGCGTGGCGGCGGTGGGAGCCGCTGATCCGGGCCTACGCCGGCCTCGGCAAGGTCGCGTTGGACGCGCCGCGGGGCTATTTCGACAAGGCCTACCTTTTCTGCGACGTGGCCGTGGTCGGCGGCGGAGCGGCGGGCATGGCGGCGGCGCTCAGCGCCGCGGATGCCGGTGCCGAGGTGATTCTGATCGAGGAGCACCCGGTGCTCGGCGGGGCGCTGGGCTATGCGCGCTTCGACGCCGAGGGCGGGTGCGGCGGACCGCTACGGGCGGAGTTGGTCGAGGCGGTCGCCGATTCGCCCCGCGTTCGTGCCATGACGAGCACGGTGGCCAACGCGCTCTACGCCGACAACTGGCTCGCCGCAATCGCCGGCAACCGCCTGTACAAGGTGCGCGCGGCCGCGGTGATCGCCGCGACGGGGACGATGGAGCAGCCGGCGGTGTTCCGCAACAACGACCTCCCGGGCGTGATGATGGGCACCGCCGCGTCGCGCCTGATCCGCCACTACGGCGTGAGGCCGGGGCGCCGCGCCGTCGTGCTGACCGCCAACGAAGGCGGCCACGGCGTTGCCCTCGATCTTGCCGAGGCGGGCGTCGAGGTGGCGGCGGTCATCGATCTCAGGCGGACCGCCGAGGCGGGCCCGCTCGCGACGGCTGTGACCGACCGGGGAGTCAACGTGCGGCGCGCGCGCGCGGTGGTCGAGGCGGTCGCGGGACAGCGGCACGTGGCTGGCCTGCGCGTGGAGGGCGCGGCCGAGCGGATCGAGTGTGATCTGGTGTGCATGAGCACGGGGTACACGCCGACCGCCCACCTGTTGTGCCACGTTGGCGCGGCGCTCCGCTACGACACCCAAAGCTTGACCTTCGCGATCTCCGGCATACCCGATGGGGTCTTCGCCGCCGGCTCGGTCACCGGTCGCCACGATCTCGATTCGGTGCTCGCCGACGGCCGCCACGCGGGCTGGGCGGCGGCGCGTTTCGCGGGCCTTGCCGTGGGCGCCGAGCCGCGTCCGGCGAACAATATCGGGCACGGCGGTCACAGCCATCACTGGCCCATCTTCCCCCATCCCAGGGGCCGCGATTTCGTCGATTTCGACGAGGATCTGGAGGTGCGCGATGTACGCAACGCCGCCGCCGAGGGCTTCGCCCATCCCGAGCTGTTGAAACGCTTCTCGACCCTCGGAATGGGCCCCTCGCAGGGCCGCTACTCCGCGCTTCCCGGGCTACTGCTCACGGCCGAGGCCACGGGGCGACCGACCGCCGAGCTCGACCGCACGACCGTACGTCCGCCCTACACCGGCGAAAGTTTTGGCCAGCTCGCGGGCCGGCGTTTCGAGCCCATGCGCGAGACCCCGATGCACTGGCGCCACCTTGAGGCCGGCGCCAGGATGATGCCGGCCGGAACCTGGGCTCGCCCCGCCTACTACGGCCCGCCCGAGCGCGCCCAGGCCTCGATACGGGACGAGGCGATGAACGTCCGCGGTGGGGTCGGCATGATCGACGTCTCGACGCTGGGCGGCCTCGAGGTACGCGGACCCGACGCCGCCGAGTTCATGGAGCGCATGTACACGTTCGCTTACGCCAAGCAGCCGGTGGGCCGCAGCCGCTACGTCTTGATGACCGACGTCTCCGGCGTGATCGTCGATGACGGCATCGCCTGCCGCATGGCCGAGGACCATTTCTACGTCACCACGACAACGACCGGGGCCCAGGCCGTCTACACCGAGATGCTCTGGTACAACGCTCAGTGGCGCCTCGCGGTCGACGTGACCAACGTGACGGCGGCGCTCTGCGGCGTCAACGTCGCCGGCCCGGGCGCGCGCGAGGTGATGGCCGCGGTGTGCGACGACGTCGATCTGGGGGCCCAGGCGTTCCCCTACATGGGGGTGCGCGAGGGCACCGTCGCCGGGATTGGGGCGCGGATTCTTCGCGTCGGCTTCGTCGGCGAGCTCGGCTTCGAGGTGCACGCGCCGGCGGGCGCGGGCGAGGCGCTGTGGGATGCGCTGATCGAGGCCGGCGCCGACCACGGCCTGCGACCCTTCGGGGTCGAGGCACAACGGCTCCTGCGCCTGGAAAAGGGCCACATCCTGATCGGCCAGGACACTGACGGGCTGACCAACCCGCACGAGGCGGCGATGGCATGGGCGATCTCGCGCAAGAAGCCCTTCTTCGTGGGCGGCCGCTCGATCGAGATTCAGACGGCCCGCGGAATCGCGCGAACGCTGGTTGGGTTCACGGTCCCCGATCCCGCGGCGCCGACCCCCAAAGAGTGTCACCTCGTGATTCGCGACGGTGCGATTGCCGGCCGAGTCACCAGTTGCGCGCGCTCGCCGACGCTTGAGCGCGTCGTCGGCCTGGCCTATGTCGCGCCCGATCAGGCCGAGCCGGACACCGAGTTCACGATCAAGGTCGAGGGCGGACGGTTGGTGCGTGCGCGGGTCGAGAAGCCGCCCTTCTACGACCCAGCTGGCGCGCGGCAGGAGACGTAGATGGCGGGGGTCGAGCCAGCGGTCTATTCCCGCCGCAGCCCGCTCTATCGCGAGCTCGCGGCGCTCGGCGCCGAGTTTGAAGAGGTGGCGGGCGCGGCGTGCGCCACCCGCTGCGGGACCGATGCCGATGCCGAGGTTGCGCGTGCGCGCGGGCTTGGGGTTTGCGATCTCTCGGTCTTGCCGCGTCGCGGGTTCAAGGGCTGGAACGCCATCGAGTGGACGCGCGAGAACGACGCCGTCGTCGGGCCGGACAACAATCGCGCCTACCCGCAGCCGGACGGCACCCTCATTGCCCGCCTCGCCGACAGCGAGGTACTACTGCTCGGCGATTTGATGGGCCGCGCGCCGGTGGCGGAGAGGCTGGCGGCGGTGTGGTCGGACGGCAGACCCGAGGGCGTCTACCCGGTGCCGCGCGCGGACGCCAATTGTTGGTTCGCCGTTACCGGGATACACGCCGCCGCAATGTTCGCGAAGCTCTGCGGCGTCGATCTTCGAGACGAGCGCTTCGATTCGGGGGCGGTGGCGCAGACCTCGGTCGCGCGCCTCAACGCCATCGCCATCCGCGACGACTTTGGCGCCACGCCGGGCTACCATCTCCTCACCGATTTCGCCTCGGCGCGGTATATGTTCACCTGCCTCCTCGATGCGATGGCCGAGTTCGACGGCGCTGCCGTCGGGGTGGCCGCGCTTCGCAGTCTTCAAGAAGGAAAAAAAGAGTGACCCCAGCGCAGTCGGCCGCGGCGCGCGATATCGCGCACATTCTGCACCCCTACACGAACCCTCGCGCCCACGAGTCCGAGGGCCCGTTCATCCTCATTTCGGGCAACGGCGTCATGGTCACCGACGCCGCCGGCAACGAATACATCGAGGGGCTCGCGGGCCTGTGGTGTTGTTCGCTCGGCTACGGCGAGGAGGCCTTGATCGAGGCGGCGGCGGCGCAGATGCGCAAGCTTTCGACGTATCACAGCTTCAGCCATCGCTCCACCGAGCCCGCGATCGCGCTGGCCGAGAAGCTGATCGAGATGGCGCCGGCGCCGATGGCCAAGGCGTTCTTCGCCAGCTCGGGTTCCGAGGCCAACGATTCGCTGGTGAAGATCGTGTGGTACTACAACAACGCCCGCGGCCGTCCCGAGAAGAAGAAAATCATCTCGCGCCGCTTCGCCTAGCACGGCGTGACCGTGGCCAGCGCAAGCCTGACCGGCATCCCGGCGAACCACGCGGCGTTCGACCTACCGATCGCCAATATTCTGCACACCGATTGCCCGCATTACGCGCGCGCCGTCCAACCGGGCGAATCCGAAGAAGCGTTCGCGACCCGAATGGCCGACAACCTCGACCGCCTGATCGTCGCCGAAGGGCCGGAGACCGTTGCCGGCTTCATCGCCGAGCCTGTCATGGGCGCCGGCGGGGTGATCGTGCCGCCCGCGACCTACTTCGACAAGGTCCAGGCGGTGCTCGCCAAACACGACGTGCTGTTCCTGGTCGACGAAGTGATCTGCGGCTTTGGCCGTACCGGCAACATGTTCGCTTGCGAGACCTATGGTCTTAGGCCTGACGCGATGACGTTGGCCAAGCAGCTTTCCTCGGCCTACGTGCCGATTTCAGCGGTCCTGATTTCAGACGAGATCTACCAGGCGGTGGCGGGGGAGGGGGAGCGGCAGGCAATGTTCGCGCACGGCTTCACCAACTCGGGCCACCCGGTCGCCTCGGCGGTCGCGCTACGAACCCTCGAGCTGATGGAAGAGCGCGACATCGTCGGCCACGTGCGCGCGGTTGCCCCGCGCTTCGCCGAGCGGGTGCGCGGCTTCGCCGGCCATCCGATGATCGGCGAGACCGCCGTCGTCGGCCTGATGGCGGGGATCGAGTACATCGCCGACAAGGAGACAGGGGCGAGCTTCGAGCCCGCCGGGCGGGTCGGGCCCGAGGTAGCCCGACGGGCCGAGGGCCACGGACTGATCGTGCGGCCGCTCGGCGAGCGCACCGTGTTCGCCCCACCGCTCGTGATCACCGAGGCCGAGATCGACGCCCTGTTCGACCGCTACGCCGCCGCCCTCGACGAGACCTGGGCCTGGATCCAGTCCGGCGGCCTTGGCGAAAATGAGGTGGATCGATGATCCGCGTTTGGTGGTACGCGTTTGCGAGCGCGCTGTTGTCGGTATCGCTGGCCCTGGCGAACGGGGATCACGGACAAACGTTCGAACATGGCCATAGGTGGGGCGGCGGAGGTGGCTTCGGCATGATCTTCGGCATCATCGTCATGATCGTGGTGATCGTGGTGATCGCGGCGATTGTCGGTGTGGTCGTCCTCGTGGTGCGCTGGCTCGCTCCGCGGCCAATGCCGCGGGGCGGCGGCAAGACAACGGCGCTCGACATCCTCGAAGAGCGCTTCGCCCGCGGCGAGAACGACGCCCAGGAATTCCGGGAGCGCCGCCGAATTCTCGAGGAATAGGCCGCGGCGCACCGCGCCACTACGCCGAAAGCGCGGCCTGCAGGCCTTGGTCGATCTTATCGAGGAACTGGTTGGTGGTCGCCCATTTCTGCTCGGGGCCGACCAGAATGGCGAGGTCCTTGGTCATGTCGCCGGACTCGACGGTGTCCACGCACACGCGCTCGAGGGTCTCGGCGAAGCGGGTCAGCGGTTCGTTGCCGTCGAGTTTGGCGCGGTGCTTGAGACCGCCGCTCCAGGCGAAGATCGAGGCGATGGGGTTGGTCGAGGTCTCCTCGCCCTTCTCGTGCTGGCGGTAATGGCGGGTCACCGTGCCGTGCGCGGCCTCGGCCTCGACCGTTCGCCCGTCGGGCGTCATCAGCACCGATGACATCAACCCCAGGGAGCCAAAACCCTGAGCGACGGTGTCGGACTGCACGTCGCCGTCGTAGTTCTTGCACGCCCACACGAACTTGCCCGACCACTTGAGCGCGCTCGCGACCATGTCGTCGATCAGGCGGTGCTCGTAGACGATGCCCTTCTCGGCGAAGGCCTCGGCGAACTCGGCCTCGAAAACCTCCTGGAAGATGTCCTTGAAGCGTCCGTCATAGGCCTTGAGGATCGTGTTCTTGGTCGAAAGATACACTGGCCAGCCGCGCGCCAACCCGAAATTGAGGCACGCCTGGGCGAAGCCGCGAATCGAATCGTCAAGGTTGTACATGGCCAGCCCGACGCCGCCGCCGGGGAAATCGAAGACCTCGTGCTCGACGGCGGCGCTGCCGTCGGCCGGCGTAAACGTGAGCGTCAGCTTGCCGGGTTTTTTCACCACCATGTCGGTCGCCCGATACTGATCACCGAAAGCGTGGCGGCCGATGACGATCGGGTGGGTCCATCCCGGCACCAGGCGCGGCACATTCCGGCAGATGATCGGCTCGCGGAAAACCGTGCCGCCCAGGATGTTGCGGATCGTACCGTTGGGCGAGCGCCACATCTTCTTGAGGCCGAACTCCTCGACCCGGGCCTCGTCGGGGGTGATGGTCGCGCACTTCACGCCGGCACCACATTCGGCGATCGCCTCGGCCGCGGCCACGGTTACCGTGTCGTCGGTGGCGTCGCGGTACTCGATACCAAGGTCGAAATGTCTGAGCTCGATGTCGAGATAGGGCAGGATCAGTTTTTCCCTGATGAACGCCCACAGGATGCGCGCCATTTCGTCGCCGTCGATATCGACGAGCGCGCCTTCGACCTTGATCTTGGCCATGTATTCTCCCCCCATCGCGCGGTCCCGGGCGCGGCGAACCATAACACCGCGTAGGCCGCCTGCAACCGCCGTGTTGGCCTACGCTCGGCGTCCTTCGGCCTGGTGCGGCTCGGGCGCGGCGCGGATTGCCGGGATCACCTCGTCCACGCTACTGACGACCATGTAAAGCTCGCGCGCCGCCGCCTCAGCGAACCGCTCGGCGATCACCTGCTCGATAAGCGCGAGGAATGGCTGCCAGTACTCGGCGATGTCGACGATCACGATCGGTTTGGCATGAAGGCGGAGCTGCTTCCATGTCAGGACCTCGAGCGCTTCGTCCAGGGTCCCTAGCCCGCCAGGCAAGATGGCGCAGGCGTCGGAAAGCGCGAACATCCGCTCCTTGCGCTCGTGCATCGTGCCGACGACGTGGAGCGTCGTCACCCCAAGGTGTCCAACCTCGCGCTCCTTCAAATGCCCGGGGATCACCCCGATCACTTCCCCGCCCGCTGCAAGCGCCCCGTCGGCGGCGGCGCCCATCATACCGATGTCGCCGCCGCCGAAGACCAAACGGATGCCGTTCGCGGCTAAGAGCGCGCCCAGCGCGCTCGCCGCCTCGCGGTAGGCCGGCTTCGCACCCTCGTACGATCCGCAATAGACGCTCAGGGAAGTCAGGGTTGCCATGATGACGCGGTCGCTGGTGGCGGCCGCGAACAGTGGCCGATATGGGCCGCTCCGTCCACCGCGGCGGCGGCGGCCGGGAATAAACCGCTGGCCGGTGTGTTCACGTTGTTGTGTGCGCCGCTTGCGCGCGCGGAGCGAAGCCCGCATGTTGCGGCGGCGAAAAAACATCCGATGCACGGGAAAGAGGGAGCATCATCGAATGAAGCGAGTGATAATTGCGGCCGGGGCGTTGCTCTTGGCGACGGGACTGATTTCGGTAGCGTTGGGCGCGGGCGCTGTGGAGGATCCGATCAAGGTGCGTCAAGCGCTGATGACGAGCCAGGGGGTACACCTCGGGGCACTCGGCGCCATCGCCAAGGGCGAAGCGCCTTATACCGAGCTCGCCAATGGGCACGCCTTTGCGCTGCTCAAGATCAGCCAGGCCATCACCCACGTGTTCCCAGAAGGCAGCGACTCGGGTGATACCCGCGCCAAAGCCGATATCTGGTCGGACCGGGCAAAGTTCGACGAGGCTTTGGCTAACCTGCAAGCCGCGGCAGCGAATATGGTTGAAGCCGCCAAGACCGGCGATTCTGGCGCTATCGGTGCCGCGCTCGGTCAAATGGGCGGCGCCTGCGGCGGTTGCCACAAGCCCTTCCGCGCCGAGGCCAACTAGGAGCGTGCGCCGTAGAAGTTTTGATGTTGGGCGATTGGCGCGCGGCCGCCGGAGAGGTTGGATTTTGGCCCGAGTGTGGACATCTGGCCCGCCCGACTCTGGGATGGAAAGCCCGGACCGGAAGGCCGGAACGGAAGAGATTCGCGTTTCATACGCGGTCGATGGGCACTGCGCGCCCCGGAGCAAGTGCGTTGGCAGGCCAGCACCTGCCTCAGCACGTGGCCACCGTCCCCATCCGCTTGATGTTCAACGCCAAGCACACGAGGTCCCACTCGCCGCGCACCTTCGCCAAGCCTCGCAGGCTGAATCGTCGGAATCCGAGCACCTCCTTGATCCACCCGTTCGGCGCCTCCGAGAGCCACTTGCGTTGCGCGTACCGGGCTTTGCCCGCGGGGCTCGCCAGTTTCTCACCCATGCGGTGCGTGGCAGGGAGCCGGGCCGGGTCGACCGCCACCTGGGACTTGCCTTCACGCCCCAGCGCTACGTGCGCGTCGATGCCGCGATCTTCCAGCTCCAACAGATCCGGCTCGTTGCAGTAGCCCGCATCGGCCAGTACCACCGCAGGCTCGACCCCAAACGTCTCGTTGATCTCGTCGAGCATCCCCACCAGCTGACCCTGGTCGCTGGCCTGTGGCCCCACCTGAGTCGCGACGATGATCTGGTGCTCCCCATCGACCGCCATCTGCGCGTTGGAGCACTGCTGGAATCCCTCGCTGCTGGTCTTCATGATCTGGCTCTCGGGATCGGTGAAATTGCTCTGCGCCTTCGGCTCGGGCTCGCCGTAGGCCCGCTTGTAGGGCCGCCCGCCCCGGGGATTGCGGTCCTGCCCAGGCTCGCGCCCGCGCTCATCGTCGCGCCCGCGTTGCGCCGCCTCCAAACGCGCTTTGGCTGCCTGGATCGCCGCCAGGCGCTTCTCCCTGCGTTGCAACTCCTCGGGCAACTCGTCGCCCCGGAAATCCTCGCCCCAACGCTCGTCTTCTTCGGCGTCCACCATCCCCGCCTTCGTCAGCAGCGCCTCGATCTCCGCCTGCAAGCGAGCCGCCTCTTTGCCCATCCGCTCATAGCTCATCGCCTTGCGCTTGCTCGCGTTCGCTCGCACCTTCGTCCCGTCGACCGAGAGCTTGCCGAACCGCGCCAGTCCCATCTCGCGCGCCACCTGCACCACCCCCACAAACAGCTCGCTGAACTCCGCCAGATGTCGGCGGCGGAACTCACATACCGTGCGATGTTGCGGGAAGTTGCCCGCCGCGAGCATCCGAAACGCTACTTCCTCCTCCAGCTTCCTCGCCACCGCGCGCGAGGAGAATGTGCCCGTCGCGTAGGCATAGATCAGCACCTTGACCATCATCGACGGCTCGTAGGGGGCGTTGCGTCGACCGTCCCCCTCGTTGGGCGCATAGAACGCCGTCAAGTCCAGTGCATCGACCACATCGCTGACGTGATGAGCCAGGTGCCCTGGGGGAACCCACTCCTGCAAGTCCAGCGGCAAAAGCAAGGGTTGGTCCGGCTGGTAGGCACGAAACGTGGTCGGCATCTGGAGTTCCCATACGCAACTGGCGTATCGGATCATACTTCCCCCTGCGCAAATCCACCCACAACCCGTCCGCTATCAACTTTGCCGCGCGGACCTTTCTGCAGCGCACGCTCCTAGCCGCGCATAAGCCGCCTCTGGCGGGCGAAAGCCTGCTACGCTGGCGCGTGATCCGTGGAGCACTCTTTGCGCTAGCCGCGCTCGCGCTCACGACGCCCGCGCTCGCCGCCGAGCCTGAACCCTCGCGCGGCGAATACATCTTTCGCGCCGCCGGCTGCGTCAGCTGCCACACCGACGTCGCCGGCGGCGGGCCCGAGCTCGCCGGCGGTCGCGCGCTGAACACCCCGTTCGGCGTCTTCCGCACGCCCAACATCACCGCCGATCCCGAAACCGGCATCGGCGACTGGAGCGACGAGGACTTCCTGCGCGCGCTGCGCGAAGGCGTAGCCCCCGACGGCAGCCACTACTTCCCGGCCTTCCCCTACACGTCGTACACCAAGATGACCAAAGGGGACGCGCTCGCGCTCAAAGCCTACTTGTTCGCGCGACCCGAGGTTTCACGGCGGAACCAGGACCACGACCTCGACCCGCCGTTCGGCTGGCGCTTCCTGCTCGCTGGGTGGAAGCTCCTGTTCTTCGAGCCGGGCACGGTCGACCCCGATCCCACGCGTTCGGCGGAATGGAACCGAGGCCGCTACGTAGTTGACGCGCTTGGTCATTGCGCCGAATGCCACACGGTGCGCAACGTCTTGGGCGCTCTCCGCGCCTCGAAGGCGATGGCGGGGACCTCCGATGGTCCCGACCGGCGATCGGTCCCCAACGTAACCCCGCACCGTGAGACCGGTATCGGCGGCTGGAGCGAGGCGGACATCGTCAGTCTCCTCAAGACCGGGTTCAAGCCCGACTTCGACAACGTTCAGGGTGCGATGGCCGAGGCGATCGACGACGGCCTCAAGCACCTCACCGACGACGATCTCCGTGCCGTCGCGATCTATTTGCGGGCGCTCGATCCCATCGACAACAAGGTAAGGCGATAGGGCCCCCGAATCATTGCCAGCGGCGGGGGTGCGTACTAGGGTAGCCCTGGTTGCGACCACCGCGATTGAGGGCGAGTTTCGTGCGAAATGCCTACATCGGCGTCGCCATCGCCGTCGTCGCCATAGCGGCGCTCCTCATCTTCGGCGACTTCGGCGGCGACGGCGACGAGACCTCGCCACCCGAGCAAGCCCCGGCCGAGGACGCTACGGCGCCGGCCGAAGGCAAATCTCCCGAGCCCGCCGACGTCGCCGACGCGGTACCCGAGCCCGCGGACGCTGTCGAGGCCCCGCCCGAGACCGACGACGTTGCCGAGGCGGCACCCGAGCCTACCGACGATGCGGAGGCCGCGCCCGAACCCGCCAACGTCACCGAGGCGCCGCCCGAGCCCACCGACGATGCGGAGGCCGCGCCCGAACCCGCCAACGTCACCGAGGCGCCGCCCGAGCCCACCGACGATGCGGAGGCCGCGCCCGAGCCCGCCGACGTCGCCGACGCGGTACCCGAGCCCGCGGACGCTGCTGAGGCCCCACCCGAGCCCGCCGACGTAGCCGAAGCGCCGTCTGAGCCCGCCGAGATTGCCGAGTTGTCACCCGAGCCCGCCGAGATCGCCGCTGCGCCCGAGGAAACCGAGTTCGGCGCGGCAGGTGCCGTGGAGGCGTCGCCTGAGGCCCCCTCGTTCGACGTCGTGCGCATCGATCGCAGGGGAAAGGCGGTGATCGCTGGGCGGGCCGCGCCGGGCGCCGAGGTCAGCGTCCGCTCGGGCGACGACCTGCTGGGCAGCACCACCGCCGATGGCCGCGGTGAGTGGGTGCTTTTGCCGGACCGGCCTTTGCCCTCGGGTCCGTCGGCACTCAGTCTGGCCTCGAAGCTTCCCGACACGGCAGCCGTAGAATCGGAATCGGTCCTGGTGGTCGACGTGCCCAAGGCCACCGTGGCGAAAGTCGCGCCTTCCGCCGAGACCGGCGCGGTGCTAACGCCGAGAGAGGGCGCGTCCACGGTTGCGCCGCGCACGTCCGAGTCGCTGGCGGTGCTGGTGCCGCGCAATGACGGCGGCGCGAGCACGGTGCTTCAAGGGCCGGAAGACGCGGGCGTCGGCGTCGTCGGCGCGGCCCTTCGGCTCGATACCGTCGATTACGACACCGCGGGCAACCTCGTGCTTTCGGGACGCGGCGAGCCGGGCACGTACATCCGGGCGTTCGTCGACGACGAGGCGGTCGGCGTGGTCGAGGTGGCCGAGGGCCGTTGGCGGCTGGCGCCCGAGGCAGCCGTGGCGCCCGGCCAACATGCCCTGCGCATCGAACAAATTAGCGAGGCGGGAGTGGTGATGGCCGAGCTTTCCCTTCCTTTCAGCCGGGCCGGTCCCGACGAGCTGTCGCTGGCCGAGGGCCAGGTCGTGGTCCAGCCCGGCAACAGCCTGTGGCGGATCGCCCGCCGGACCTATGGCCAGGGCATCCGTTACACCATGATCTTTGAGGCCAACCGCGACCAGATCAACGATCCCGACCTGATCTTCCCCGGCCAGATATTCGCGCTGCCCCAATCCAATTGACTTGTCCAACGAGACGGCGCGGGCGGGCCGGCCAACGCCGCCAAATAAGTGCTGCAATCGGTGCCTAGGCCACCTATGTACCCCGCATGAGCACGCGTGCTTACGATCCCGAGGCCGAAGCCTCGGGGCGCAACCACTTTCACACCATCCTGTCGCTGCTGCCGTTCTTGTGGCCGGTGGGGCGCGTTGGGCTTCGCACACGGGTTGTTCTGGCGATGGGCTGTATCGCCGCCGCCAAGATCGCCAACGTCTACGTGCCGTTTCTCTACAAGGGCGCGGTCGATTCCCTAGGCGGCGAGGTCGGGGTGGCGGTAGTGGTCCCGGTCGGGCTGATCCTCGCCTACGGCGGGACCCGGGTGTTGTCCCAGGCTTTTGGCGAGCTGCGCGACGCGCTGTTCGCCAAGGTCGGCCAGCACGCCATCCGCTCGGTGGCGCTCTCAACCTTCAAGCATCTCCACGGTCTGGCGCTGCGCTTTCATATCGAACGCCAGACCGGCGGCCTGTCGCGGGTGATCGAGCGCGGCACCAAGGGCATCCAATTCCTCTTGAGCTTCATGCTCTTCAACGTCCTGCCGACGCTTTTGGAGGTGCTCTTGGTGTGCGGCATCCTCTTGGCGCGCTACGAGGTGTGGTTCGGCCTGGTGACGTTCCTCACCATCGCCATCTACATCGCCTTCACGCTGATCGTCACCGAGTGGCGCATCAAGTTCAGGCGGATGATGAACACCCGAGATACCGAAGCCAACACCAAGGCCATCGACAGCCTGTTGAACTACGAGACGGTGAAGTATTTCGGCAACGAGGCCCACGAGGCGCGGCGCTTCGACAGCGCGCTTGCGGGGTACGAGGACGCGGCGGTGCGGAGCTACACCTCGCTCTCGCTCCTCAATATCGGCCAGGGCGTCATCATCTCGACCGGGCTGATCATCGTCATGGTTCTGGCCGCCCAAGGCGTCGCCGCGGGCACCATGACGCTCGGCGACTTCGTGCTCGTGAACACCTTCCTGATCCAGCTCTACATGCCGCTCAACTTCCTTGGCTTCGTCTATCGCGAAATCAAGCAATCGCTTGTCGATATGGAAAAGATGTTCGACCTCCTGCGCATCCACACCGAGATCGAGGACCAGCCCGACGCTGGCGCGCTCGAGGTCACGGCTGGCGAAGTGACCTTCGAGAACGTCTCGTTCCGCTACGATTCGCGCCGCCCGATTCTCGGCGACGTCTCGTTCACCGTCCGCCCCGGCTCGACCGTCGCCATCGTTGGGGCGAGCGGCGCCGGCAAGTCGACGATCTCACGCCTGTTGTTCCGCTTCTACGACATCGACGAGGGCGCGGTTCGCATCGACGGCGAGGACATCCGCGGCGTGACCCAGGCAAGCCTGCGCGCGGCCATCGGCATCGTCCCCCAGGACACCGTATTGTTCAACGACACCATCGGCTACAACATCCGCTACGGCCGCCCCGGGGCCTCCGACGCCGAGGTCGAGGACGCGGCGCGCATGGCCCACATCCACGACTTCATCGGCGCCCTGCCCGACGGCTTCGATACCATCGTCGGTGAGCGTGGCCTGAAGCTCTCGGGCGGCGAGAAGCAGCGGGTGGCGATCGCCCGCACCATCCTCAAGGATCCGCGCATCTTGTTGTTCGACGAGGCCACCTCGGCGCTCGATTCCCACACCGAGAAAGAGATTCAGGCGTCCTTGCGCGAGGTTTCGGCCGACCGCACCACGCTGGTCATCGCCCACCGTCTCTCGACGATCGTCGATGCCGACGAGATATTGGTGTTCGAAGAAGGGAGCATTGCCGAGCGTGGTCGTCACGCCAATCTGGTCGCCCGCGGCGGCGTCTACGCCGCGATGTGGCAGCGCCAGCAAGAAGAGGCCGCCCACAAAGAGCGCCTCGAGGTACTGGCCGAGACCGAGGAGGAACCGCTGCCCGTCGGCCTCACGCCCGCGCCTGCGCCCGCCGGCGAGTAGGCCTAGAGCTCACCCCGCGCCATCACCTCGGCGATGAACTCGGCCTGGCGGATGGCCAGCGCGACGATCGTCAGCGTCGGGTTGCCGCCCATCGACGAGGCGAACTGGCTGCCATCGGAAACGAACAGGTTCGCGATCTCGTGGGCGCGGCCGCAGCCGTCGACGACGCCGTCCTCGGTGTTCGCGCTCATGCGGCAGGTGCCCATGTTGTGCGAGGACGGGAGCGTCGGGCCCTCGCGCATACGCCGCGCGCCGGCCGCGTCGTAGACCTCGCCGAGCTTCTTCAGGCTGTAGTTCTTGAGCGCGAAGTCGTTTGGATGATCGTCGAGGTGCAGGCGGGGAATCGGTAAGCCGTACTGGTCCTTCTCCGTTTCGTGGAGTTGTACACGGTTGGTCTCCATCGCCATGTCCTCGCCGACGACCACGGTACAGGCGAGGTGGTCGTAAGCCTCGATCCAGCTCGTGAGCTCGCCCCCCCAGCGCATGGGATCGAGAAAGGCGCCAAAGAAGGGCAGCCCATAGGCCGCGGTGGTGATGAGGAAGCCGCCGGCAAAACCGCGCGAGGTGTCGTCGCGGCATTCGTCGCGGATTGCGCCCGCGACCGGGATCCCGCGATGCATATTCACCGGCCTTTCGAACTGCGCATAGCCGTAGGCGAAGACGTGGCGCATGTAATTCCTGCCGACCGCGCCCGAGCCGTTGGCGAGGCCATCGGGGAAGGCGCTCGATGCGGAGTTAAGCAGTAGCCGCGGCGTCTCGATGGCGTTGCCGGCAACGCACACCGCGCGCGCCTTTTGCCGATGCTGCGCCCCGGCGGCGTCGGCGTAAACGACACCGGAGGCCCGACCGCGAGCGTCGTGCTCGATGCGCAGCGCCATCGATTCAGGGCGCACCTCGCAGCGCCCGGCCGCCTCGGCCTTCGGCAGCTCGACGTTGAAGGTCGACCATTTGGCGCCCGAGCGGCAGCCCTGCATGCAAAAGCCGATCTGGTCGCAGGCATTGCGCCCGTCGCGCGGCTGCGGGTTGATCGCCATCTGGTTAGTGTCGATTTGGGTGTAGCCGATGCGGCGCGCGCCCGCGGCCATCACTTTGTAATTGTTGCCGGCGGGATGGAAGGGAATGCCGTGGCTGCCGGTCACCCCCAACTTGTCCTCGGCGCGGTCGTAATAGGGCGCAAGATCGGCCAGCCCGATCGGCCAGTCGGCCACGTTGGCCCCGTCGATGTCGCCATAGGTGGTGCGGGCGTTGAATTCGAAGTCCTGGAAACGCACGCACGTGCCGGTCCAGTGGAGCGTGGTGCCGCCGACGCCTTTGCACACCCAGGTCGGCGCGTCGGCAAAATTCTCGGCGATCGGCGAGCTGCCGGTGCACAGCCGCTTGTCGCGCCATGTGAGTTTGTCATCCATGGCGTATTCGTTGTTCTCGAAGTCCTCCGCCCGGAAGCGCGGCCCGGCCTCGAGCACCACCACGTCGATTCCCTTCTGGGCGAGCTCGTTGGCGAGCGTTCCGCCGCCCGCGCCCGAACCGACGATCACCACCACCGAATCATCGTCGCGATCGAACGTGACCGCCGCGAGGTCGTCGAAATCTTCGGACATTTGCGCCACCGAGCCGTCGAACCGGGTACCGTGTTCTTCGTACACGCCGGATCGGCGTACAATCAAGCCGCCAAGGGTCGAATCGCGATCGGAGAGAGATCATGATGCGCTGGGAAAAAGTGCTCAACGTGGTCCACGCCCACGCCGAGGGCGAGGTCGGGCGGGTCATTACCGGCGGCGTGCTGGACGTGCCGGGCAAGACCATGTTCGACAAGAAACGCCACCTCGAGCGCAAGGCCGATTGGTTGCGCCGCATGGTCCTGTTCGAACCGCGCGGCGGCGCGGCGATGTCGGTCAACCTGATCCTCCCGCCGACCACGGCCAAGGCCGACGCCGGGATGATCATCATGGAATCGACGGACTATCCGCCGATGTCGGGGACCAACGCGATGTGCGTGACGACGGTCCTGCTGGAAACCGGGATCGTGCCGATGAGGGAGCCCGAAACGGTGGTCGTTCTCGACACCCCCGCCGGCCTGGTGCGGGCGGTGGCGCGCTGTCGCGATGGCAAATGCCAGCGCGTCGCGCTCGAAAGCGTGCCCGCCTTCGTCGCCAAGCTCGACGCCGCGCTCGAGGTCCCAGGGTTCGGCACGATTGCCGCCGACGTGGCCTACGGCGGTGCCTTCTTCGCGCTGGTCGATGCCCACGCGCTCGGCTTCAAGATCGAGCCCGACGAGGCCCATGACCTGGCGGCGCTGGGCCACCGGATCACCGCCGCCGCCGACGCCCAGGTGGCGGTGCGCCATCCCGGCAATCCCAGGATCAACCGCATCGCGTTCACCCACTTCGGCGGCCCGCCACGCGGCAAGCAAAAGCGCCGGCGCTCGACGGTGGTCGTCGAGCCCGGCCGCCTCGACCGCTCGCCGTGCGGCACCGGCACCATGGCCAAGATGGCGGCCCTGCACGCGCGAGGCGAGCTCAAAGTGGGCGAGACGCTCTATATGGAATCGGTCACCGGCACCTATTTCCTCGCCGATGTCCTCAAGACCACCAAGATTGGCCGCACCCCGGCGATCGCGCCGCGCGTATCCGGCCGGGCGTGGATCTCGGCGGTGATGGAGATCGGCCACGATCCCTCCGACCCGTTCCCCGAAGGTTTCACCCTCACCGACACCTGGGGCTTGGGCCGCACCGACACCGTGGCAGTGTAGCAGACCGCCGAGCCCGGCGCGGAGGCCAGCCGACGAGAACGTCGCCATCGCGGTCGTCGCGGCTCCCCCTCGCCTTCGCCCGCTCCACGCGCCTGACGCGGTTGGCTCGCGATGCAGTCCAGGCACCACCGCCGGGAGCTATCATAGTTATGTTCTTCAACTCTATGGTGAGATTCCCATAGTTGCGTTCCTTCTATGGGCCACTGGGTTGAATTAGCGAGAAAGAGACCACTCGCGCGGACGCCCCGCCGGACCGTCGCCCGGCGGACAGTACCGACAGGCATTGAGCCAGCGGGCGCTAGTCACCCGAAACTGAAGTTAGTAGCATAACATACTAACCATCGGAGTTGGATTTTGGAGGTCTTTCCGATGGCCCGTAGCATTGGCCGGCCGATGGCGGTCCTGCTTCTGAGCGATGAAGAACGGTCGTATCTTGAGCGTCAGGTTCGACGCCGCCGGGTCGCGCGCTCGATCTCCGATCGCTGCCGCATGATTGGAGTGACCCCCTAAAAGTGGTCCAGATTTGTTAAGAGAGTTTGGCGCGTTTTGCCCCCTCGAAAGGAGGACAAAATGAGCCGTAAACGCTACACCCCGGAACAGATTATCAGCATGTTGCGCGAAGCCGAGGTGGCCTTGGCGCAGGGCCAGTCCATTGGTCAAGCTTGTCGCACGCTCGGCGTATCGGAGCAGAGTTACTATCGCTGGCGCAAGGAATATGGCGGCCTTCGTACTGACCAGGCCAAGCGTCTGAAGGACCTGGAGAAGGAGAATGGCCGTCTCCGGAAGGCGATCTCGGATCTGACGTTGGATAAGCTGATCTTGAAAGAGGCGCTTGAGGGAAACTGCTAAGCCCCGCCCGTCGCCGGCGGTGTGTTGATCATCTCCAGGCCGAACTGGGAATCTCCGAGCGACGTGCCTGTGCTGTTGCAGGCCAACATCGCTCAACCCAGCGCAAGAGACCCCGTAGTCGGGATGATGAAGAGGCACTCACGACCGCGATCATCCGCTTGGCCAGCCAGTATGGCAGATATGGCTATCGGCGGATCACTGCCTTGCTCAGGACCGAAGGTTGGCACGTGAACGCCAAGCGGGTCCAGCGCATCTGGTGGCGGGAGGGGCTGAAGGTCCCACAGAAGCAACCGAAACGGGGCAGGCTGTGGCTCAACGACGGATCCTGCATCCGTCTGCGGCCGTGCTGGCCCAATCACGTCTGGTCCTATGACTTCGTCATGGATCGAACACACGATGGGAGGAAGTTCCGCATGCTCACCGTGATCGATGAGTTCACCAGGCGGTGCATGGCCGTTGTCGTCGAGCGAAGATTGAACTCGGACAATGTCCTCCATTGTCTGACCGAGCTCTTCGTCCAACATGGCCCGCCGGATCATATCCGTTCCGACAACGGCTCAGAGTTTACCGCTCATGCCGTCCGCGACTGGCTCGGCAGGATCGGCGTCAAGACCCTCTATATCGAGCCCGGGTCACCTTGGGAGAACGGATACAACGAGAGCTTCAACTCAAAGCTCCGGGACGAAATCCTGAACACGGAGATCTTCTCTACACTGAAGGAGGCCAAAGTGCTGATCGAACGATGGCGGCATCACTACAATACCATCCGGCCGCATAGCTCGCTCGGATACAGACCGCCGGCCCCAGAAACCATCTTGCCAAACGTTGATGGGCCAACCTACGCTGTTGATGGGCTATGGTTGGCCCATCAACTTAACCCGCGCCAAACTCTAACTTAAGCGCTGGACCACTAATCGGGGGCAGGCCAGTGTGCCATATCGCCCCTCCTGTTGTTACTATTATATGGCGATTGGCCCGCGGGTTTCAAGCGGAAATTGTTACTAGCGTATATAATTCCCAATGCGAGAGCACCCAGATTTTCACAAGTACAAGGGCGGCTGGGTTCCGAGGGCAAAGTCCTTCAGGGTGCCATGAGCGCTGGCGCCAGGAACCTAAGGTGGCACGGGAAGATCGCGTCGGTTAGAGCCCGTATTGATGTCGCTGATAGATCGTGGCCTGAACCATGTCCTTCAGTAGCTCCTCGTAAGCCGACAGATGCACGACATAATTGATCGTGCCGCAGAAACAGCCACGATGTTCGTTGTATAGCTTCCAGTATATTGATTGGTACACATCACTGATTTGGTCGAGCTTTTTTCGCATGTCCTGGCGCGACAGGTATTGAGGTTCGAATATGACCTCGACCTGATCGAGGATCACGTACTCGAGGCAGTTTGCTGACCGCAGTGTGCCCCGTCGCATGAGGCCGCTAACACCTGTGTTCACCATCTCATTCGATATGTTCCGGCACGCCTCGATCAACGCCTCGGCATCGACCGGTTCCCAGAACCTCTTTCGCCCATCGGCGTAGAGATTTCGTTCCGCCACGAAATCCCTAAGCACCGCCTTACCGACCATGATCTCGTGGTCGAAGGTGCCGTAAATACGGTCGATCGGCTCGCAGGAAGGGATGCAACTGCGTTCGGGGTCAGCGAGCCGCTCTGTCTGATCCTGCCAGTAGCCTCGTTGCTCCGCCATATCCGCGCCATCGCGCTCCGCGAGTGACAGATGGATCGTCATCAACCCCGAGAACTGATCGAGGATCATCTCCCGCAGGCATTTGACGTAGGCGATCTTCCGCTGCCGTTCCCTCCTTCGAGCGGTGTCCTCACCACGCTCGTTCACCGCCGCCGCGCAAGTCGTGATCAGCGTCTCGGCGTCGATGGGTTCGAACGCCGCCGAAGGCGCGGGAGCAGATACACTCTCCGGGGATCCCACGGCATCCTCAGAGGGCGATTCGGAGCCGGCAGCTGCCGACCAACACATGCCCGCGGCGAAATACGCCAGCAATCGGATTACGCGGAAAGTCATCTCGGTCTCCGTGCCGCGGCGGTGGGTACGCCGCCAGCGTAACCAACTTGGCCGCCCCATCCTAGTGGTGCGAGGCCCAGCGCGGACCGCAAGTAGCGGTCGAGCGGGGCGTTGTTAGATCATCACGTCGCCGCCGTTGACGTTTAGCGAGGCGCCGACGTAGCACGCGCCCGCGTCCGAGGCCAACAGCACTGCGGTCGGAGCGACCTCGTCCACGGTGGCGAAGCGGCCGAGCGGTTGGTTGCGGAAGTGCTCGACGTTGTATTCCAGGGGTGGCGAGCGGCCTTGCGGGGTGTCGACGCTTGCCGGGCACAGCGCGTTCACGGTGATACCGTCGCGCGCGACCTCGCGGGCCAGCGAGCGGGTGAACCCGAGCACCGCCGCCTTGGCCGCCGAGTAGTGCGCCATCGTCGCCGCGCCGCGGTGGCCGAGCTGGGAGGACACGTTGATGATGCGGCCCCACTTCTTCTCCAACATCGCCGGCAGCACCGCGCGCGAACATAGAAATACCGAACGCAGGTCCACGCGAATGATCTCGTCCCATTCCGCGGCGCTCATCTCGACCAGCGGCGTGAAGGTCACCACCGCCGCGTTGTTGACCAGGATATCGGCATCCCCGAGCGCCTGACTGAGCGCCGCGAAGCCGCGTTTGACGGCGGCCTCGTCGCCCACGTCCGCGGCCACGCCGTGGCTCTTGACGCCCAAGTCCGTCAGCTCGGCCGCCACCGCCTGCGCACGCGCTTCGTCGAGATCGGCGACGCCGACGTCGGCGCCCTCGCGCGCGAAGTGGGTGGCGATGGCGCGGCCGATCCCCTGGGCGGCGCCGGTGACGATGGCCGTGTGGCCGTCGAGCTTACCCATGACCTATTCCCCTCATCTAGACCATCACGTCGCCGCCGTTCATGTTCATCGATGCGCCGGTGTAATAGGCCCCGGCGTCCGAGGCGAGCAGCACCGCGGTCGGCGCGACCTCATCGACCTGGGTGAAGCGGCCCAGCGGCTGCACGGCGAAGAACGCCTCGAACCACTCCTTCGGCAGCGCCCTTGCCATCGGCGTGTCGACGGCCGCCGGACATAGGGCGTTAACGGTGATGCCCTTCCGCGACCTCGCGGGCCAACGCCCGTGTAAGGCCCAGTGCACCGGGCTTTGCCGCGGCGTAGTGGGCCTGCAACTTCCCGCCGGTGTGCGCGATGTTCGACGAGAGGTTGATGATACGGCCCCATTTCCGTTTGCGCATTGCCGGCAGGACCTCGCGGGAGCACAGGAACATCGAGCGCAAATTGACGCGGATCATCTCGTCCCACTGCTCGGCCGTCATCTCCAGCACCGTCGAAAACGTCGAGATGCCGGCATTGTTCACCAGGATGTCGGCCTCGCCCAGGGCCTGACCGAGCTCGGCGAAGGTGCCCTTGACCGCGTCCTCGTCGCCAACATCGGTGGCCACGCCGTGGCTCCTCACCCCGAGCTTGGAAAGCGCGCGCGCCGCCTCTTCCGCGCCCGCCGCGTCGAGATCGACCACGCCAACCTCGGCGCCCTCGCGCGCGAAGTGCGTGGCGATGGCGCGGCCAATCCCCTGGGCGCCGCCGGTGACGATGGCGGTTCGGCCGTGGAGCTTACCCACGAGCGGTTCCCCCCACCTAGACCATCACCTCGCCGCCGTTAATGTTCATCGAGACGCCGGTGTAATAGGCCCCCGCGTCCGAGGCCAGCAGCACCGCACTCGGCGCGATCTCGTCGACCTGGGCGAAGCGGCCCTGCGGCTGCTCCGCGAAGTACTCGTCGTACCACGCCTTCGGCAAGCCGCGCGTCATTGGCGTGTCGACGGCGCCTGGGCACAGCGCGTTGACGGTGATGCCCTCACGCGCGACCTCACGGGCCAGCGCCCGGGTAAAGCCGAGAACCCCCGATTTCGAGGCGGCGTAGTGCGCCTGAAGTTGGCGGCCGTTGTGCGCGATGGTCGAGGCGACGTTGATGATGCGGCCCCACCCGCGCTCAAGCATCGCCGGGACGACCTCGCGCGAACACAGAAACATCGAGCGCAGGTTGACGCGGATCATCTCGTCCCATTGTTCGGTGGTCATTTCAAGGACCGAGGTGTAGCCGCAGATTCCGGCGCTGTTGACCAGGATGTTGGCGTCGCCCAGCTCTTTGCGGAGGGCCGCGAAGGCGTGCTTGACGGCGCCTTCATCGCCCACGTCGGCGGCCTCGCTGTGGCTTTTGACGCCGATTCCCGCAAGCGTGCGCGCCGTTTCTTCCGCGCCCGCCGCGTCAAGGTCGATCACGCCCACATCGGCGCCTTCGCGCGCAAGGTGGGTTGCGATGGAGCGGCCGATGCCGCTGGCGCCGCCGGTAACGATGGCGGTGCGGCCGTCGAGGTTACCCACGAACAATCCTCCCCACCTAGACCATCACCTCGCCACCGTTAATGTTCATCGAGACGCCGGTGTAATAGGCCCCCGCGTCCGAGGCCAGCAGCACCGCACTCGGCGCGATCTCGTCGACGTGGGCGAGGCGGCCCTGCGGCTGCTCCGCGAAGTACTCGTCGTACCATTCCTTCGGAAACCCGCGGGTCATCGGCGTGTCCACACCGCCTGGGCACAGGGCGTTGACGGTGATGCCCTCGCGCGCGACCTCACGGGCCAGCGCCCGGGTAAGCCCGAGAACCCCCGATTTCGAGGCGGCGTAGTGCGACTGACGTTCGCCGCCGTTGTGCGCGATGGTCGAAGCGACGTTGATGATGCGGCCCCACCCGCGCTCGAGCATCGCCGGCAGGACCTCGCGCGAGCACAGAAACATCGAGCGCAGGTTGACGCGGATCATCTCGTCCCATTGGTCAGTGGTCATCTCAAGGACCGTCGCGTAGGTCGAAATTCCGGCGCTGTTGACCAGGATGTTGGGATCGTCCAGCGCTTCCCGGAGCGCCGCAAAGGCATGCTTGACGGCGCCTCCATCGCCCACGTCGGCGGTCTCGCTATGGCCTTTGACGCCGATCCTGGCAAGGGTGCGCGCCGTTTCTTCAGCCCCCGCCGCGTCACGGTCGATCACGCCCACGTCGGCGCCTTCGCGCGCGAGGTGGGTTGCGATGGCGCGGCCGATGCCGCTCGCGGCGCCGGTGACGAACGCGATGCGGCCGTCCAGTTCGCCCATGTACGCTCTCCCGATCCCTCCGCCGCTACCAGCCCAGCGCGTAGGCCGGGCGCCGTGGGTCGGCGCCGGCGCTAAAGTGGCCAGAGCGGCGGTCCTTGGCGATCGTGCACATAGAACCGGCAAGCCACGTCCAGTCATCCCACACCGCCACGTCGTGGCCGCGCGCGGCAAGATCATCGGCCACCGTTTCGGCCAGGCGTCTCTCGATCTGCAGGCGCCCCGGCAAATAGGTGTGGGGCTCGAAGGAGTTGGGGAAGCTCAAGCTGGCGAAACGCGGCGCCTCCACCGCCTGCTGGACGTCCATGCCGAAGACGCGGTGGTTGATAAAGGTCTGCAGCATGGCCTGGCTCTGGACGTCGCCGCCGGGGGTGCCGAGCGGCATCTGCAAGCCGTCGGGCCCGAGCGCCAGCGCCGGGTTGGGGGTGAGCCGCGGGCGTTTGCACGGCGCGACCGCGCTGGCGTGCCCCGACACCGCCCACGACTGCGCGCCACGCGAGGAGACGCACAGCCCGGTGCCGGGAATCACCGGGGTGTCGTGGGCGACGTCGCTCGGCGTTGCCGAGAACACGTTGCCCTGGCGGTCGACCACGCTCGCGTACGAGGTGTCGAGGGCCGCACCGGCGGTGGCCTCGGCAGCGCGCGGGGGTGGCGGTGACGCGGCCTCCTCGGCCACTGCGCCCGGCGGCGGCAGTTCGGGAAATGCTGCCTCGCTCCGGATCAGCGCGCGGCGCTCGGCGGCGTAGTCCGGCGACAACAACCGCTCCATCGGTACGTCGACGAACTTGGGATCGCCGTAATAGCGCTCGCGATCGGCGCAGCTCAGTTTGGTCGCCTCAATCACGGTGTGGACGTACTCCGGCGTGTTGTGCCCGAGCGCCTTGAGATCGAAGCCGTCGAGAATCCCGAGCGCCTGCAGCAGGACCGGCCCCTGGCACCACGGCCCACAGGCATAAACCTCGCCATCGCCGAAACGCACCTGCACCGGCGGCTCGACGCTCACCCGGTAACCCGCCATGTCGTCCATCGTCAACAATCCGCCGTTCTCGACGTGGTAGGCGCACACCGTTCTCGCGATATCGCCGCGATAAAAAGCGCCGCGCGCCGCCTCCAGCCCGGCCCCGCGTCCCTGCTTCGCCGCGCTCGCCGCCTCCTCGTCGGCCAGGTACTGGAGGGTGCGGCCGAGATCGGTTTGGACGAATTTCTCGCCCACCACCGGCGGCGCGCCGCCCGGAAGGTACACCGCGGCCGAGGACGGCCAGCGGGTGAAGCAGTGCTCGATCTCGGCGATTTGCTCCGACATCATCGGGTACATGATGAAGCCCTCGGCGGCGAAGCGAATCGCGGCCCGCGCCGCGTCGGCGAAGCTGATCGTGCCGTAACGTTCGAGCGCCGTGATCCAAGCATCGGGGGCGGCCGGAACCACGGTCCGCAGCAGTCCCTCGGGAATGGTCCCGCCGTGCTCGTCCTCGAACAGCGCCAGCGTGGCCGCGGCCGGCCACGTGCCCAGACCGTCGATGGTGACGACTTCGTCGTGCTTGGCGCTGTAGAGAATGATTGGCGCAACCCCGGCGACGTTGACGAAGTTGCTCTGCACCACCGCAAGCGCGATCACCGCGGCGACGCCCGCATCAATCGCATTCCCGCCGTCCTCAAGAATGGCGAAGCCTGCTTCGGCGGCCAGATAATGTCCGGCGGAAATCCCGTGGCGGGTGCCCGCGATCGGCGGTCGCAACGGGCTCCTGGTCATCGCTGCGGAACCATCGGTCGACATGCTCGCGCTCTCCGTCCTGCGGCGCGGCGGTGCGGCAGCCGCGCTCGATGCTGTCGATAACAAACTGAGTTGACCGCTTTATGTACCATATGGGCACCTCTAAGAATTCTCCTTTTTCGGGCGTCGTCGATTTAGAATCGGGTTGCCGATTTGTTGATAGCGGGAGGCGTGGTTGATGGGTCAGATGGGGTTTTTCGATCTTGGGAACCGGTATTCCGGTCCTGACGCCAAGAACGAGCCGCTTTTGAAGATCGACGGGGTGGTTCCGTGGGAAGACTTGCGCGCGCGTCTTGAGGCGGTGTGGCGGCGTGCGGACAAGGCGCGTAAATCGCGGGCGGGACGCAAGCCGTGGGATGCGATTGTGATGTTCAAGACGATCATTCTGTGCGCGCTCTACAATCTCTCGGACGACCAAGTTGAGCATCAGATCCGTGACCGCCTGTCGTTCATGCGATTTCTGGGGTTGGGTCTGGAGGGCCGGGTTCCCGACGCCAAGACGGTGTGGCTGTACCGCGAACAGTTAACGCAAGCTGGCGTGATCGAGGCCTTATTCGAGACGTTCGATGGCTACCTGAAGGATCAGGGCTATCTGGCGATGGGCGGCCAGATCATCGACGCCTCGATTGTGGCGGTACCCAAACAGCGCAACAGCCGCGAGGAGAACGCGCGGATAAAGGCGGGCGAGACGCCGGCAGGCTGGGAGGACAAGCCGGCAAAGCGGCGCCAAAAGGATGTCGAGGCGCGGTGGACTAAGAAGCACGGCAAGAGCCATTACGGTTACAAGAACCATGTCAACGTGGACCGTCGGCACAAGCTGGTGCGGCGCTATCATGTGAGCGACGCGGCGGAGCACGACAGCCAAGTCCTCGACGATATCCTGGATGGGGACAACACGGCTTTGGGTGTGTGGGCGGACAGCGCTTACCGCTCGGCGGAGATCGAGGCGGTGCTGAAGGAGAAGGGGTTGCGGAGCCGGATCCATCGCAAGGGCCGCCGCAACAAGCCGCTGAGCGAGCGCGAGAAGCAGGGCAACAAGACCCGTTCGTCGGTTCGGGTCCGCGTCGAGCATGTCTTCGGGGCCCAGAGCAACGACATGGGCGGGACGCTGGTGCGTAGTGTCGGGCTGGTGCGGGCGAAGGCGCGGATCGGGTTGAAGAACCTCGCCTACAACATGCGCCGCCTGGTCCAACTGGAGCGTCTCGCGGCGGCCGTGTGACGATACTCGGAGAAGGAGACCGCCTGGGGACGGTCTTGTGGCGGAAATAACTCAATTGGAGCGTGGAAGACCCCGAAAATCTCGGCTCCGGCATGGCTGGAGCTGGTGACAGCCTGGTTAAACAATATCCTCCGACAACTCACCAATTCTTAGAGGTGCCCTGAATTGACCGCTTCTGTTGTGGTGGTTTGGCTCGGTCGCGTCGAAGCGGGTCACGCGGCCTGGAGCCTGTCGTCGTCGATGGTTTCGCCGTCGGCGCGGTAGCGCGCCAGACACCTGGGTCCGTGGAAGACGGCCAGGTGGCCGTCGGGATATTCGTGCACCCGGACCTGCGCCTTGACGTAGTGGTGGCGGTGGCGATCGGCCGGGATCTGCAGCGTGCGGTTCTTGTAGCGCACGGTGTTGTCGCCCGCGACGACGCGGTCCTCCTGGGCGCAGAGGATGTCCTCGAGCGTGCCGGCAAAAGCCACGAAGGCCGAGCCGGTGTCCGCGGCCGGGCGGGCGAAGCGGGCGTTGTGCGCCGGCCAGAAGAGCTCCTCGAGAAAGCGATTGGCCTCGGCCATGGTGGCGATCCCGGCGAGGCGCAGCTCCTGGGGCAGGCGCTTCTGCAAGGTCCCGAACATGCGCTCCGAGCGGCCCCGGGCCTGCGGCGAATAGGCCGCGATCAACTCGATGCCGAGCTGCGCCAAGGCCCGGCCGACCTGGGTCGGGTTGTCCTTGTCCACACCGCCGCCTGCCTCGGGCGTGTGCCAGTAGTGCGAGGCCCGATCGGCGTAGGGAGTATCCGGAATCTTGTGCTTTGGGCCATAGTGATGAAAAAGAAAGGAGCATCCTATGGCTATCGAGAAGGAACTATTGGACCAGCTGTTGGAGGGGCGTGATCCGGAAACGGTATTCACCCAGGACGGTCTGCTTGACGAGTTGAAGAAAGGGCTGTCGGAACGTGTCCTGAATGCGGAGCTCGACGCGCATCTTGATGCGGAAACGGCGGATGGAAAAACCAATCGCCATAACGGCCGATCGCAGAAGACGGTCCTCACGGGTACGTCGAAGGTGACGCTGGATATTCCACGTGACCGGGCCGGCACCTTCGATCCGCAGCTGATCGCTAAATACCAGCGCCGGTTCCCGGACTTCGACGAGAAGATCATCTCCATGTATGCCCGCGGCATGACGGTCCGCGAGATCCGCGGTCACCTTCAGGAGCTGTACGGTATAGAGGTCTCACCGGACCTGATCTCAACGGTCACCGATGCCGTTCTCGAGGCGGTGAGCGAATGGCAGAACCGACCACTGGATGCCTGCTACGCCATCGTTTTCTTCGACGCCATCCGGGTCAAGATCCGCGACGAGGGGTTCGTTCGCAACAAGGCGGTGTATATCGCCCTCGCCATTCTTCCCGATGGCACCAAGGAGATCCTCGGTCTGTGGATCGAGCAGACCGAAGGCGCCAAGTTCTGGCTGCGCGTCATGAATGAGCTCAAGAACCGGGGCGTGCAGGACATCCTGCTCGCCGTCGTCGATGGTCTCAAGGGCTTCCCCGAGGCGATCAACGCCACCTTCCCCGAGACTGTGGTCCAGACCTGTATCGTCCACCTGATCCGCCATTCCATGAATTTTGCGTCATGGAAGGATCGAAAACATGTGGCCAAGGCGCTCAGGGACGTATACCGGGCCAAGGACGCCGATGCCGGCCTGGCGGCGCTGGATGCCTTCGAGGCCGGCCCCTGGGGCGAGAAATATCCGGCCATCGCACAGAGCTGGCGGCGCAACTGGGAACACGTCTCGCCCTTCTTTGTCTTCCCCGAGGCGGTACGCAGGATTGTCTACACCACAAACGCCATCGAGTCGCTCAACGCCAAGATCCGGCGCGCTGTCCGCACCCGCGGCCACTTCCCCAGTGACGAGGCCGCCTCGAAGTTGTTATATCTCGTTCTCGATCATGCGGCCGAGGCGTGGAAACGTCCGCCGCGGGAATGGTTCGAGGCCAAAACACAGTTCGCCGTCATCTTCGGCGAAAGGTTCGTCAATGTCTGACAAAACGGCCCGAGCACAAATCTTCTGACACTCCCTCGGCGTAGAGCGAGCAGAACAGCCCGTTTTCGGCGATCACCTCGCCGAGCCCGCGGAACGTGCTCATCGTGCCCTCCTCGGCAACGAAGAAGCCCGAATAGACCTCCGATGTCGCATCGTCCATGGTCACGATCAGATCCCACCACTGGCCCGCAACCCACTCGTGGCTCGAGCCGTCCTGGTGCAGCATCATCCCTACCACCGGTCGGCGCGGCCGCTTCCGGCGGTGCGCCCCGCGCCTGGGCGCCGGCTTGATCTTGCCGTGCGCCTGCAAGCTCAGGCGAAGCCAGTTGTAGCTCAGCCCGAAGCCATGCTCGCAGACCAGCTTCTCGTGGAAGTGCTTGGCCGTGAAGTCCGGGTAGCGCGTCTCGAACAGCTCCAGCACCCGCATCACCTCGTCCACCGGCGCGCAGCGCGCCGAGACCCGCCCAAGGCGCCGGTCGTACAAACCCTCGGCACCCTCGGCCTCATAGCGCTCCCGCCAGCGCCAGAACGTCCGCTCCGACATGCCCAGGATCTCCGAGGCCTCGGCCTAGCTCAAATCACCCCGATAACAACGTCCGTAGA
Source organism: Alphaproteobacteria bacterium (assembly GCA_965219135.1). Lineage (GTDB taxonomy): Bacteria > Pseudomonadota > Alphaproteobacteria > VGEJ01 > VGEJ01 > CAYUNL01. Next base: position 248,282 of record CBDCMV010000003.1, read on the forward strand.
CATCCTCGAACTTCATCAATCTCAGTCCCTGCAACTGCTCCGTCCGGCGCATCCGATTCCTCCAGATTTGGAGGAAATCTAAAACCGGACAGATCATCTGTTACATAGACCGGTCATATCGTGTGTTAGCGACACAGCCGCGCTCGATGCTTGCTCCTGGGTTGGGTGCTCTTTATCATCAATGGAGCATCGAATCACGGTCCAGGCCGGAATTAGGGGGGGATGGATGCCGCTCGAATCGCTCGATCACTACAATATCTCGACCAACGATCTCAAAGCCTGTCGCCGGTTCTACTGCAAGGGTCTGGGGCTCGAGGAGGGCTTTCGGCCCAAGGTCGGAAGCCAGGGATTATGGCTCTACCTCGAGGGTCGCCCGGTCGTCCACATTATCAGCTTTGACGAAGATGTCGGTACCGGGAGCGGCACCGTCGATCACGTCGCCTTTCGTGGCAGCCGCTACGACCAGTTCGCCGCCCGGCTCGACGACCACGACATCAAGTATGAGGCGCGGCCGATACCGGGTATGGACCTTTTCCAGCTCTTCTGTTTCGACCCCCACGGCATCAAGGTGGAAGTGAACTTCTTCGGCATGGACCGGCCGTGGAAGGTGATCGCCGCCGAACACAAGGCGATGAAGGCGGCGCGCGCGTCCAAGAAGGCGCGGGCCGCATCCAAGCCGAGGAAAAGGCCGGCGGCCAAACGCAAGACCGGGTCCCGCGCCCGCGCCTAACCGGCCACCGCCGGCCTTAGACGGTCGCCACCTTGAGGAAGGGGTCGGCGGAATGCCACGGCCCGGCGCCGTCTTCGGTCAAGATGGGCTCGGCGCTGTACTGGGCCAGGAAGGCGCGCCGCATCGCATTTGACGTGTTGGAGCCGCTGCGATGCAAGACCAGGCTCGAGAACACCGCCACGCCGCCCGCGGGCAGGATCGCCGGTACGCCGGGATCGTCGCCCGTGTAGCCGACCTTGTCGTGATGGCCCGGGGCCCGCACGTGCGCGACCAAATCGCGCGTGCCGGCGCGAGAGTAGGGCAAGAGGTAGATCGTGCCGTTCTCTTCGCTCGCCGCATCCAGGGCACACCACACGCTCATGTAGGGCCGCCGATGTTTGGAGACGTAGGCTCCGTCCTGGTGCCATGAGAACGAGCTGCCGCCGTGGGGGAACTTGACGACGAATTCCTCGAAGTGGAAGTAGGCCTCTGGACCGAGGGTCGCTTGACAGATGTCGGCCATCAACGGACCCAAGATGAACTCGCGGATGGTCGCGTTCTCGACGTGCCGCTGCTCGAGGAAGTATCGGTTGTCCTTGAGGTTGAGGATGTTGGCGCGGAAGCGCCGACCATCGGCGCTCACCCGCGTGTAGAGTTCACCGTCGTGTTCGGGCGTATCGTCCTCACCGTCGAGCGGCTCGGAGCGGTTGAATTCGTCGATGTAGTGATCGCACACCGCGCGCAAGGAATCGACCGTCGCCTTCGGAATCGCCTCGGGAAGGAGAAAATAGCCCTCCTCCTGAAACTGACGCCGGTGTTCCTCGCCGACGTGGATCATGGCCCCTCATCGCTGGACGGGACCGGTGCGGCGAGCACGTCGCCGAACTCCACCAGCAGGTCGGCGTACAGTGCGCGCTTGAACGGCACGATCATGGCGGGAAGCATCTCCGACGCGATCCATTTCCACTCTATGAACTCTGGCTCATGGGTATCCAGATCGATATCAGCATCGGTGCCGTTGAAGCGGAACGCGAACCACTTCTGGGTCTGTCCGCGGTAACGGCCGCCCCACAGTTGGTCGACCAGTTCCGCCGGCAGGTCGTAGGTGAACCAGCGCGGGCTTTCGGCGATGAGTTCGGCGCGATCGGTGCCGATTTCCTCGAGCATTTCCCGGCGCGCCGCCTGGGCTGGGCTCTCGCCCTCGTCGATCCCCCCTTGGGGCATCTGCCAGGCGGCGCTCGGCATGTCGCGGCGGCGGGCGACGAACACTTCGTTGTGCGCGTTCAACAGCATGATACCGGCGCAGCGCCGGTATCCGCGCCCGTCCATTGCCCGCGCCGTCACTCGACGTCCTGACGGTTGGCGACCGCCGACAGCGGCGCGAGGACCAGCCCTTTGCCGGCCAACGTCGCTGCCCAGCTGGCGATGCGCTCGATGGTCACCGGATAGGGAAAGCCGATGCCGACGGCGGTGCCTACCGAGGAGGCGATCCGTTCGAGCTCGAACAGACGCGCATCGATGGCGATCCGCGAGGCCTCGGAATCGATGAATCGGTTGTTGAGTGCCCGCGGCACGCCCAGGTCCAGCGCCACGCGGGCGGCAACGCTGTTGCGGGTCGCCTGGGCGTCAAGGAACATCAGGCCGCGAGATTTCAACACCCCAAGCACGGGGCGGATGTGGTCGGCCGAGGTCGTGAAACGATCGCCCATGAAATTGCTCACACCGATGTAGCCCGAGGCTCGGCTCAGCAGCCATTCCAGGCGCTGGATGTTGTCGTCGGCCGAGACGCTGGTGAGCAGCGTGTGGGGTCCGGGGTCGCTGTCAGGGTAGTCGAATGGCTCCATCGGGATGTGCAAGATGACCTCGTGCCCGCCGGCGCGCGCCTGCGCAATCCACTCGCTGAGATTGCGGGTATAGGGCGCGAACGCGAGCGTGACGTTGGCGGGCAACTGCTGAATCGCCGAATAGCTCGCCGATTCGATAAGGCCGAGGGGCCCCAACAGGATGGCAATCCGCGGCCGCTCCTCGGGGTCGGCGAATGCACGGCCATAGGCCTGCCAGGCTTGACGGCCGTCGGGCCCGATCACGGGTAGCGGGCCGTCGGGGCCGGGGGCAAGGAGTTCCGGATCCGGCGCCGGGGCCATCGCAATGTCTTGTTCGGGCGTCGTCAGCGCGGGCTCGGGCGGGGCTGTCACCTCCGGGCTTGGCGGTTCGGCGGCGGGGGCGTCCGGCGCCAGCGCCTCTGCCGCCGGTGGTTCTGGCCCCGGCGGCTCCGATTCAGGCGGTTCTCCAGGCTCTCGCACGGGCTCGAGCGCCGCGACATCGGTGCTTTCCTCGGGCGTTGACGCTGCGTCAATCGGCGCTTCCACCGTCGATTCTTCCACTCTCGGTTCTTCCGCCGTGCCCGCCAGGTCGTCAGCCGGCGGCGTGGTGCCGTCGGTGGCTTCCGCCGGATCGCCCGCGGCGTCGGTCACGCCCGCCGTACCGACTGGGGGAACAGTGGGCGCCACCGCGGCGGCCGGCGGTGGTGGCATGTCGCCCTGCACCGCAGGTGGCACGAGCGCGGCCTGGTCGGTTTCGTCGAAACTCACCCACAGCCAGCCGATCAGCGCCCCGAAAAGGCCGATCTGGCTGAGCGAGACGATGGCCAGAACGGGTACCCGGCGACCGGCTCGTTCTACGTCGACGTCGACGGCGGCCTCTTCCTCGCCCTCGTCGTTGTCGCTTGAAGAGCGCGCTCTTAGCGCCACGATACCTTAGCCCTCCGGCCGGCCGCCGGTGCGGCGGTCGCTAGTTGGCGGTCCCTTCCCCGAAGAGCGATAGACCGTGCAACAGGTCCAGCGCGCGCGCAAGTTGGTAGTCCTGGGGCTCATTGCCGGCCGTTACCAGCTCGCCCTCGCCGGCGCCTTCCACCCCTGCCTCGCCGGGAAGGTGGCCACGAAGGCTCGATTCTCGCCGATCGCTTGCGGCCTCGGCGGCCGCCAGTTGAATCTGGTCGACCAGAATGTCGGGCCTGATTCCCTTGGCCTGGATCGAGATCCCTGACGGGGTGTAGTAGAGCGACGTGGTCAGGCGAAGCGCCCCATGTTGGCCCAACGGGGTTACGGTCTGGACCGAGCCCTTGCCGAACGACGGCGTGCCCAGGATGATCGCGCGTTTGTGGTCCTGCAGGGCGCCGGCGACGATCTCAGCGGCCGATGCCGAACCGCCGTTGATGAGTACGATCACGGGCTTGCTATCAGCGAGGTCGCCTTTGGTGGCGTTGTAGCGGTCAACGTCCTGAGAATCGCGGCCGCGCGTCGATACGATCTCGCCACGGTCGAGAAAGGCGTTGGACACCGACACCGCCTGATTCAACAACCCGCCCGGGTTGTTACGCAGATCCAAGATCACGCCCTTGAAGCGCGGGCCGAGCTCGGCCTTGAGCTCGCCCATCGCCTTGACCAGATCGTCGTGAGTCGGTTCGCTGAAGCTGGTGATGCGGATGTAGGCGGCATCACCCTCGGCGTGCCAGCGCACCGACCGCAGCTTGATGACGGCGCGCGTCAGCACGATGTCGAGCGGATTCTCAACGCCCACGCGGCGGACGGTCAGCGAGATGCTGGAGTTGATCGGGCCGCGCATGCGATCGACGGCCTCGGGTAGGGTCAGGCCCAATACCGGCTCGGAATCGAGATGGGTGATGAAGTCGCCGGGTTGGATTCCGGCGCGGAAAGCGGGCGTATCGTCGATCGGCGTGATCACCTTGACCAGTCCTTTCTCCATCGTGACCTCGATCCCCAGACCACCGAACGAGCCACGGGTGTTGACCTGCACCTCCTGAAAATTCTCGGCGTTGAGATAGGTCGAGTGGGGATCGAGCGCCCGCAGCATGCCGTTGATCGCGGATTCGATAAGATCGCTATCGTCGACCACATCGACATATTGCGCGCGCACGCGTTCGAAGATGTCACCAAATAGTTCCAACTGCTCGTAGGTCTCCGCGCCTGCCGCCATGCCGGGTGCGGGCGCCGCGAGCGCACACAGCACCACGACGACAGCGAAGCCGCGCCTCCATCTCCTGATCGTCATCCGCTTACCTTCCCATCGCTCGCCGCCAGCCACGCCAATGGATTGACGGGCTCACCGTCACGACGCACCTCGACGTAGAGGAGTGGCTTTGCCCCTATGTTCTCGCTCATCCGCCCCACCGGCTCACCCGCCAGCACCCATTGGCCGACGACGCCGTCGATGCGTGAGAGCCCAGCCAACAACGTATGATATCGCTCGCCATGAGCGATGATCAAGAGTTGCCCGTAGGAGCGAAACGGGCCCGCGAAAACAACCCGCCCGTCATGCGGCGCAATGACCTGGGCGCCGATCTGGGTTTCGATCGTGACCCCGCGGGAGCGGGTGCCGAAGGCCGTGGCGTCGCCGAAGCGCGCGGCAAGACGACCGCGCGCAGGAAAGGGCATCGTGCCGCGGGCCGCGGCGAAGTCCGGGGCGGCTTTGCTCGCCGCCGCTTGCAGCTGAGACAGCAGCGCTCGCAGGTCCGCCGCCTCGGCCGCCAGGGCGCCCAGGCGCTCGCTCTCGGCCGTGCTCTCGGCAAGGGCGCGGCGCTGCGCCTGGGCCTTTCGCCGCATCAGGCGCTCGATGGCGCGCTGCTCTTTGTCGAGTGCACGCCGCGCCGCTACAAGCTCGGTCCGTTCGCCATCGATCTCGACACGCAAGAGGTCGAGCGCCCGAATCTCGGCCCCAAGCGCCATCGCCTCGGCCCCGAGTTCGGGCGCGGTCGCCGCCAGCAGGATGGAGCCTCGCACGGTGTCGATCGCCCTGCCCGGAACCGCGATCATGGCCGCGGGCGGGCGTCGCCCGAGCCGCGCCAACGCGCCGAGTGTTGCCGCCAAGACGGCGCGCCGCTCGGCCAGCCGCTCCCCCTTCGCCCTCTCCTCGGCGGCCAACCCCTCGAGCCGCGTCTCCAGGCCGGAAACCACGTCCTCCATCTCCTGCGCCTTCGACGCGGCTAGGATCACCGCCGACTGGAGTTCGGAAATCTCGTCCTCGATCGCGCCGGAGCGGGCGTCCAAGTTGTCTCGGCGCTCGCGGCCCTGATCGATTTCGCTCTCGATTCGGCGCAGGTCATCGCGCTCGGCCTCCGCCGCCTTGACCGCTGCCGAAAGGCCAATCGGCGCCACAAGCGCCATGAGCGCCAGAAGCGCGGCGAGCCTACGGAGACGCGGCATGGTCGAGCATCGCCGGCACGGCGTCGTCGAAGCCGCGGCGCACGAGGTTGCGCCCACTCATCGCCTCCGGCTGGGGCAAACCCAGGAGGGCAAGCAAGCTGGGGGCCACGTCCGCCAAACCACCATCGTCAAGCGCCCCGACGTCGAGGGTGGCGGGGCCGACGATCAACGGGACCGCGGCGGTCGAATGGGCGGTCATCGGTTCGCCGGAACCGGGCTCGCGCATACATTCAGCGTTGCCGTGATCGGACGTTATCACCAGCGCGCCGCCGGCCTCGGTGATCGCGCCCTCGATCCGCCCCAGGCACGCGTCCACCGCTTCGATTGCCTTGACCGCCGCGTCGAGATCGCCGGTGTGGCCGACCATGTCGGGGTTGGCGTAGTTCACCAAGATGAAGTCGTAGTCCTCCGACGCGATCGCCGTCTCCAGCCGCGCGGTCACTTCGAACGCCGACATTTCCGGCGCCAGGTCGTAGGTCGCCACCTCGGGCGAGGGCACCAATATGCGGTCCTCACCCGCGAGCGCATGCTCGATACCGCCGTTGAAGAAGAACGTGACGTGGGCGTATTTCTCGGTTTCGGCGATCCGTAGCTGGCGCATGCCCGCGGCCGCGACCACTGCCCCAAGCGGAGCCTCCACGACCAGCGGCTCGACGATCCGCGAGAGCCGTCGGTCCAGCTGTTCCGAGTATGACACCGTGCCACAAGCGGCCGCCAGCGTGGGTCGGGCGCCACGTGCGAAAGCGTCGAAATCGGGCTCGACCAGCGCCGTCAACAGCTGGCGCGCGCGATCGGCGCGGAAGTTGGCCATCAGCACGCCGTCGCCCCCCCTGATGCCCGCGTACCCACCGATCACCGCCGGGATGACGAACTCATCGCTTTGGCCAGCGGCGTATGCGGCCGTCAGCGCCGAGCGCCAATCCTTGGCCCGCGCGCCCTCGGCGGAGGCGATAGCGGCGTAGGCGCGGGCTACCCGCGGCCAACGGTTGTCGCGGTCCATGGCGTAATAACGCCCGCTCAGGGTGCCGATGGTGGCCGTGGGAGCCTCGGCACAGAACGCATCGATGTACCCCTCGGCGCTGCTGGGCGGGGTGTCGCGGCCGTCGAGGAAGCCGTGCACGACGAAATCGATGCCGCGCTCCGTCAGCAGCCGCGAGAGCATGGCGATGTGGCGTTGGTGGGCATGCACGCCGCCGGGCGAGAGCAGTCCCATGAGGTGGCAGGTGCCGCCGCTGCGGCGCAGCCGTGCAACCAAATCGGTCAGCGCCGGCGCCGCCGCAAGGGTGCCGTCGGCAATCGCGGCGTCGATGCGCGGCATATCCTGGGTGAGGACGCGACCGGCGCCGAGGTTCATGTGCCCGACCTCGGAGTTGCCCATCTGGCCGTCCTCGAGGCCGACCGCCTCGCCCGACGCGGCCAACAGCGAGTGCGCGCAGCGTGCCAGCAAGCCGTCGTAGGCTGGGGTCGACGCCAGGGCGATGGCGTTGTCGCGGGTTTCGACGCGATGGCCCCAACCGTCAAGTACACAGAGCACGACCGGACGCGGCCGCGAGGAGCTTCGCTTGCGCGGGTTCATCGCTCAGCGGGGCCGCGCGCCGACCCGCTCAGGCAAAGGGCCGCGTCACACCGCCCGCTGCTCGGTTTCCGGCAGCTCCGCGGACCACATCTTTTCCAGGTTGTAGAACGCGCGGACCTCGGGGCGGAACAGGTGCACGATGATGTCGCCGGCATCTAACAAGACCCAGTCACACTGCGGACGGCCCTCGATACGCACGACGTGGCCGCGGTGCTTGAGCGATTCCGCGAGGTGTTCGCTCATGGCGCTGACCTGGCGCGAGGATCGCCCGCTGGCCACGACCATATAATCGGCGAGCGAGGATTTGCCGAAGAGATCGATGACGACGACATTGTCCGCTTGGTCTGCCTTGAGGGACCCCTCGACGCTGTGCAGCAGCTCCATGACCGACGCGGAAATGTCGTTGCGATCTATGCCAGCGGCTCCGTTACGAATCACCAGGGATGCAGGGTCACCGGCGCGGCGCGGCGAGTCAACCCCGATCGCGCCGCCGTGGCGCCCCGATCCCCTCGTTCTCCTTGTCCTCGAGGCTCAAGTGGGGGGCTTCTGTTGCCCGGCGCCCCCCGGGCCGCGCTTATCTAGCGCCGTTGCCGGTGCTAGGCAGCGAGAGCCAAACGGTTATCGTTGGCAGTTTCAATGTGACCCGATAACGGCGGAGTCATACCGGGCAAAAATTACACCTTTACCACGCACGTCGATCCTGTTTCGCCCCCATCAGAAACGCGCGCCCAGAAACCGGGTTCACGCGCTTTTGGTGGAGGCGCCGGGTACCGCCCCCGGGTCCGTCGCGCTTATTCCATGCAACGTTTATCGCCATAGTCGGTCGCCCGACACACCAAATATAGTCACACCCGGGTCGGTTTGAAAGCGGTTTTGTGGCGCCTCCACCGCCAAACCGCTAGACTCGGATTCGCGGACACCCATGCCTCTCAGCCCCGAGCAACAAGCGGAAGTAGACGCGCAGCGGGCGCGGGCCGAGCCTACGCTGCGGGCGGTTGCCCCGGCGCTTGAGGAAATACTCTACCGGCCCTTGGAGGTGCTCGATCACGGGTTTGTCCGCGTCGTCGATTATATGGGTGATGATGGGGCGGTGGTTCAGGCGGCGCGGGTCTCGTATGGGCGGGGTACCCGCAAGGTCAGCGAGGACCGCGGCCTGATCCGCTACCTCTTGCGCCACCGGCACACCACGCCGTTCGAAATGTGCGAGATCAAGTACCACGTCAAGCTGCCGATCTTCGTCGCCCGCCAGTGGATCCGCCACCGTACCGCCAACGTCAACGAGTACTCGGCGCGCTACTCGATCCTTGACAACGAATTCTATATCCCGGCCGCTGAGCACCTGGCCGCGCAGTCCAGCGCCAACCGCCAGGGACGCGGCGATATTCTCGCCGGCAAGGAAGCCGCGCGGGTGCTCGAACTACTGCGCCAGGATGCCGCGCGCGCCTACGATCATTACACCGAGATGCTGAACGAGGACGCCACCGGCGAACCGATCGAGGAGTCCCGCCGGGGGCTGGCGCGCGAGCTCGCGCGCATGAATCTCTCACTCAACTTTTATACCCAGTGGTACTGGAAGATCGACCTCTACAACCTTCTGCATTTCCTCGGCCTGCGGGCGGATGACCATGCCCAGTACGAAATCCGCGCCTACGCGGCGGTGATGCTCGATACCGTGCGGCGCTGGGTTCCGCACACCTATGAGGCGTTCATCGACTACCAGATGGGCGGTGCCAACCTGTCCGACGCCGGCCTCGACATCGTCAAGCGCCTCATCGCCGGCGAGACCCTGACCCAGTCCGACAGTGGCCTCTCGAAGCGCGAATGGCGCGAGCTTATGGCTGTTCTGGGCCGCGACGAGGCGGCCCCGCCGGCTACTGAATGACGATGCGCGGCCCCTCCTCGGCCGGCGCAAGGCGCGCCGCGACCGCGGCCGCGACCTCGCGATAGGCCCGCGCCGCCTCGCTCTCGGGATCGGCGACGACGATCGGGTGGCCGGCGTCGGAGGTCTCGCGAATCACCGGAATCAAGGGGATCTCGCCAAGAAAATCGATCCCCAGCTCCGCCGCCGTCGCGGCGGCGCCGCCGTGGCCAAATATTTCGGTGCGCTCGCCGCAATGGGGGCAGGCAAAGGCGCTCATGTTCTCGATGATGCCAAGCACGCGGACGTTCACCTTGTTGAACATGTTGATCGCCTTGCGCACGTCGGCAAGCGCCACCTCCTGCGGCGTCGACACGACCACCGCGCCGGCCAGGGGGACCCGCTGCGAGAGCGTCAGCTGGGCGTCGCCCGTGCCCGGCGGCAAGTCGATCACCAAGACATCGAGCTCGCCCCAGATGACCTCGCGCAAGAGCTGCTCGATCGCGCTCTGGACCATCGGCCCGCGCCAGATCATCGCCGTGTCCGCCGGCACCAGGTAGCCGATCGACATCGTCGGCATGCCATAGGCGCGCAACGGCTCGATCCGTTTGTTGTCGGGCGAGTCCGGCCGGCCATCGATGCCCATCATTCGTGGAATGCTCGGACCGTAGATATCGGCATCCATCAGCCCCACGCGCAAACCCGATTCGCGCAGCGCCAAGGCCAAATTGACGGCGGTGGTCGATTTACCGACGCCGCCCTTGCCCGAGGCCACCGCGACGATGGTGCGGATTCCCGGAATATCGAGCCGGCCGTCGCCGCGCGCTGCCTCGGCCTGCGGCGCCGCTTGGGGCGTGTGCGCGGTGAGCACCGCGGTGACCGACAACACGCCAGGAAGCTGATCGACCGCCCGCTCGCATGCCTGGCGAAGCGGCTCCTTGGCCTCGGCTTCCTCGGGGTTGACCGCGATCGAAAAGACCACGTGCCCTTCGCGAACTGCGAGGCCTGAAATCATTCCGGCGCTCGCGACATCGGTGCCGCGTGCCGGTTCCTCCACGCCCTTGAGCGCCGCCATGATATCGTCCTCGCTCAGCGTCGCCATCTTGAAATTCCCCCGCTTGCGAATTATGTATCTATCGAACTTTCGAACCGCGACAGCGCGTTGCACATTTGACCAAGCTGGCATATAACCGCGTTGCAGGCCACCGCCGAGCCGAAGTCGGTTTCTGCGCGGCCTTGAGCGTTCGTACCACGTAAGCAGAATCTGTTTCCATGCCGTGGAGTAATCAAGGTAACGGCGGCGGCGGCCCTTGGGGTCAAGGGCCGGCCGGCGGAACGAAGCCTCCCGATCTCGAAGAGCTGTTGCGCAAAGGGCAGGACCGCTTTCGCGGTCTCCTTCCGGGCGGGACCGGGGGTTGGCGCGGTATCGCGATCGTCGCCCTGATCGTGGTCGTTATCTGGATGGTGACGGGGATTTACCGCGTCGGACCCGAAGAAGAAGGTGTGGTCCTGACCTTCGGTGCATACACGGCAACGACGAAGCCGGGGCTCAACTATCACTGGCCGTGGCCGATCCAGAGCGTTGAGAAGCCGAAGGTGACGCGCGTGCGGCGGGTCGACGTGGGCTTCTTCTCGGGTGGTGATTCCGGGCGCACCAACATCTCGCGCGATATTCCCGAGGAAAGCCTGATGCTGACCGGGGACGAGAACATCATCGATATCGACTTTCAGGTGTTGTGGAAGATCAACGACGCTCGGTCCTACCTTTTCAACGTCCAGAACGTCGAAGCCACGGTCAAGCAATCGGCCGAGAGCGCAATGCGCGAAGTCATTGGCGTCACGCCGATCCAGAGCGCGCTGTCCGAGGGACGCCAACAGGTGGAGCAGCAGACCCGGCTCCTGCTTCAGAGCATTCTCGATTCCTATATCGCCGGGGTCGAGATTCAAGAGATCAAACTACAGAAGGTCGATCCGCCGTCGCCGGTGATCGATGCCTTCCGCGACGTCCAGCGGGCACGCGCCGACCTCGAGCGTTTGCGCAACGAGGCCGAGGGCTACGAGAACGACATCATCCCACGCGCCCGCGGCGAGGCCGAGCGCATGCTGCAGGAGGCGCAGGGCTATCGCGAACAGGTGATCGCCCAGGCCGAGGGTGACGCGGCACGGTTCCTGTCCATCTACCGCGAGTACGCACTAGCGAAGAATGTGACCGCCCAGCGTATCTACCTCGAAACGATGCAAAGTGTGTTTGCCGGGATGAACAAGGTCATCGTCGACAATCAGGGCGGCACGGGCGTGGTGCCTTATTTGCCCCTGCCTGAGCTGCGCAAGCGTTCGGAGGCAACCGAATGAGACCTGGGCTATTGCTAATAGTGGCGGTCGCCGTCCTCGTGGTCGGCTTCCTCATCGACAGCGCGACCTTCCGCGTGCATCAGACCGAACAGGTTCTGGTCCTACAATTCGGCAAGCCGGTTCGCGTGGTGACGGAACCCGGGCTTGAGTTCAAGATTCCCTTCGTCCAGCAGGTCGAGCGGCTCGACAACCGCATCCTCGGCCTCGACGCGCCCGCCGAAGAGATCATCGCCTCGGACCAGAAGCGCTTGGTCGTCGATTCCTTCGTCCGCTACAAGATCACCGGCGCGCTGCAGTTCTTTCAGGCGGTCGGCAACGAAAGGGTGGCGCGCCAGCGTCTCAACGCCATCCTGGTGTCCAGTCTGCGGCGCGTTCTGGGCGAGGTGCCATTGTCGGTCGTGCTGACCGGTGAGCGCGCCGAGCTGATGATCAATATCCGCGATCAGGTGAACGCCGAGGCGATCGGGCTCGGCGTCGAAGTGGTCGACGTTCGCATCAAGCGGGCCGACCTTCCCGAGGCCAACAGCCAGGCGATTTACGCCCGCATGAACACCGAGCGCGAGCGCGAGGCACGTGAGTTCCGCGCCCGCGGCGCGGAGATCGGGTTGCGAATTCGAGCCCGAGCCGATCGCGAACGGACGGTGCTTTTGGCCGAGGCCGAGCGCGAATCGCAAGTCATCCGCGGCGAGGGCGACGGCACCAAGAACAAGATCTTCGCCGAGGCCTACGGCCGGGACCCCGAGTTCTTCAACTTCTATCGTTCGATGCTGGCCTACGCCGAGGCGTTGGGGCAGGACGACACGACGATGGTGCTCTCGCCGGACAGCGAGTTCTTTCGCTATTTCGGCGAGACCCCCAGGGAGTAGACCGGTGGCTCGCGGCGCGCCCTAGTGGATCAACTCTAACAAAAGATTCCCATGGCTTGCACGATGTGCGAGTCTCTTGGAATGCGAAACGGTATCCATGTGAACGTTAGTTTTGCCGCGCGTACTCGTCTTGAGGCGGTTGTTGCGGACCGGAGCAGCCCGCAGAAGCACGTCTGGCGGGCTCGGATCATCGTGCTGACCGGCGATGGTCTTGGCACCGCTGAGATCATGCGGCGGACGGGCAAGAGCAAGCCCTGCGTCTGGCGCTGGCAGGAGCGGTTCATGCACGAAGGCGTGGGTGGACTTTTGCGCGACAAGACCCGACCCTCGCGCATCCCGCCGCTGCCTGGTGCCATTGTCAAGCGGGTGGTCGAGTTGACCTCCACCGAACCGCCCGGAGAGACGACGCACTGGACGGCGGCGGCGATGGCCAAGGTGGTCGGGATCAGCATCAGCTCGGTGCAGCGGGTTTGGCAGGCTCACAAGCTCCGTCCGCACCGGGTACGCCACTTCAAGCTCTCCACCGACCCCGAGTTCGTCACTAAGCTGCGCGATATCGTCGGTCTCTACGTCGATCCGCCCGCCCATGCCGTCGTGCTGTCGGTGGACGAAAAGAGCCAGATCCAGGCCCTCGACCGCACCCAGCCGGGGCTGCCGCTGAAGAAGGGACGCTGCGGGACGATCACCCATGACTACAAACGGAACGGCACGACGACGCTGTTTGCCGCCCTCGACGTCCTGGAAGGCAAGGTGATCGGGCGCTGCATGCAGCGCCATCGGCACCAGGAGTTCATCCGCTTCCTCAACGCCATCGAGGCCGAAGTGCCGGCGGGCAAGATCGTCCACGTGATCCTCGATAACTACGGCACTCACAAGCATCCCAAGGTCGTGGCCTGGCTCGAGCGCCACCCTCGGTTCGTCTTTCACTTCACGCCGACCTCTTGCTCCTGGCTCAATGCCGTCAAAACCTTCTTCGCCAAGCTCAGCAAACGCCGACTCAAAAGAGGAGTGTTCCACTCGATCGTCAATCTCCAGACCGCCATCAACCGCTTCATCGCCGAAACCAACGACGACCCCACACCGTTCGTTTGGACCGCCAATCCCAACAAGATCGTCGCCGCCGTCAAACGTGGGCACCAAGCGTTAGATTCGATCCACTAGGTGGCCACGCTCGCGCTCGCACTGGCGTTGGTCCTGGTGTTCGAAGGGACCTTGTATGCGCTGTTTCCCGATGGCATGAAACGGGCAATGACGCTCGCACTCGCGCAGTCGACCGGGGTGTTGCGAGTGGCGGGAGTCGCAGCGGCGGCGCTTGGCGTCTTGGTCGTGTGGCTGATTCGCGGATAATCGCGCGAGTGTGATCGATGGCGGGGCGCCAGGACACAATTTGGTTGCGATCGAGGATAGAATAGGCGGGCCGATCCGGGCGCGCCAGTAAAGTTGGACACTTGCGCGGCATCCCGCGGGCAACCCCGGTGTGCCGTCTTAACGGAGGGAGAACGGTGATCTTACGTGAGATTGGTTGGCTTGGCCTGTGGGCGTCGGGCGGGCGTGGCCACCATGCTTTTGCCGGCGTGGCCGCAGCGCTGTTGCTGGCCATCGCACTGGCGTCCGCGCCCGAGGTTCTCGCCCGGGGTGCGCCCGACAGTTTTGCCGATCTTGCCGAGCGACTCTCGCCGGCCGTCGTCATTATTAGGACAACGCAACAGGTACGTGGCCGCGGTCCCGGCCGGCCTGAGACCCCGCAGTTCCCGCCTGGCTCGCCGTTCAAGGAATACTTCAGGGACTTTTTTGAACGCCAGCGGCCCGACGGCGATGAGGCTCCCAGGCGGCGACCGAACTCAGTCGGTTCGGGCTTCGTCATCGACGAAAGTGGAATCATCGTCACCAACAACCATGTGATCGCCGATTCAGAAACCATCGAGGTCGTGCTGCACGACGATCGCCGCGCAACGGCTGAAGTGCTGGGGCGCGACCAGCGTACCGACCTCGCGGTCCTCAAGATCGAGGTCGAGGGTTCGTTGCCGACCGTGATGTGGGGCGAATCCTCCAGCGCCCGGGTCGGCGACTGGGTGCTCGCCATCGGCAGCTCGTTGGGCCTCAAGGGCACGGTGACCGCCGGCATCATCTCGGCCCGCAACCGCGATATCAATGCGGGGCCCTATGATGATTTTATCCAGACCGACGCGTCGATCAACCGCGGAAACTCGGGCGGGCCGCTGTTCAACATGGCGGGCGAGGTGATTGGCATCAACACTGCGATTTTCTCGCCCTCGGGCGGCAGCGTCGGGGTCGGATTCGCCATTCCATCCGCGCTGGCCATTCCGGTGGTCACCCAGTTGGCCGCCTCGGGCGCGGTACGTCGTGGCTGGCTTGGCGTACGCATTCAGACCGTGGACGACGATATTGCGGAAGGGCTCGGACTGGAGGCTGCCGAAGGGGCGCTGGTCGCCAGCGTCAATGAGGGCGAGCCCGCGTACGGTCACATCGAGCCCGGCGACGTGATTTTGCAGTTTGACGGCACCGAGATTCCTGACACGCGGGCGCTTACCCGCGCGGTGGCGGCGACCGAAGTGGGGCGCACCGTCGAGGTCGAGGTCTGGCGCAAGGGCCGGCGGGAGACGGTGCAGGTCACCATTGGCGAGCTCCGCGACGAACGTCAAGTCGCGGCCTTGGCCGGGGCCGAACCCGAAAGCGCCGAGATCCTCGGACTCGCGCTGGCCGAGATCACTCCCGATCTCCGGTCGCGGTTTGATCTCGATGAGGGCGCGACGGGCGTGGTGGTCATCGGCGTCGATCAGGAATCAAGCGCAGCCGAGGGAATCCAGGCCGGCGATATCATCACCGAGGTCAGTCAAAACGAAGTGACCTCGCCGTCCGAGCTTGTCGAGCTGGTGCGCGAGGTCCAAGAAAGCGGGCGCAAATCGGTGGTGTTCACCCTTTCGCGTGGCGGCGATCTAAGCTTCGTCGCCGTTCGATTGGGCCGCAGTTGAGCGGCCGAGAGCCGGTCTTCCCGGGACGGTAGCGCCGCGCCGAAGGCGGCGCGCCCACACGCTCATGTCCTCCGAGTTGATACTGCTCGCCGGGCCGACGGCCAGCGGCAAGTCGCAACTCGCCCTGCGGCTTGCCGAAGCCCTCGATGGCGTAATCGTCAACGCCGACAGCATGCAGGTGTACCGCGAGCTCGAGGTCATCACGGCACGGCCAAGCGCTGCCGACGAGGCGCGGGTTCCGCATCGCCTCTACGGCGTGATCCCGGTCGCGGAATCATTCTCGGTCGCCGCCTGGCGGTCGCGCGCCGAGTCCGAGATCGCTGGCGCGCGCGCCTCGGGTAAGGCGGTGCTCGTGGTCGGCGGTACCGGCCTATACTTCCGCGCGCTGGAGCGCGGCCTCGCGCCCGTCCCCGAGATACCGGCCGGAGTCCGCGCGCGCGCAAGGCGGCTCGCGGCGGAGGGCGCTCCGATGCTGCACGCCGCGCTGGCGGAGCGCGACCCGGTGATGGCTGCACGCCTCAAACCGGCCGATCGCCAGCGCGTCGCGCGCGCGTGGGAGGTGATCGAGGCGACCGGAATCTCGCTGGCCGAATGGCAATCGCGTCCAAGCGCGGCGTCGGGCATCGGCGCTGCCGATGCCCGATTCGTACTGATGCCGCCGCGCGAGTGGTTGTATGAGCGCTGTGAGGTGCGCTTCGCCGACATGGTCGCGCGCGGCGCCGTCCAAGAGGTCGCGGCGCTCGAGGCTCGCGGGCTCGACCCCTCGCTTCCGGCGATGAAGGCGGTGGGCGTGCCGGAACTGCTCCGCCACTTGCGGGGCGAGGCCTCCCTCGAGGATGCCGTGCGCTCTGGGCAATCGGCGGTTCGGCGCTACGCCAAGCGTCAGCTCACCTGGTTTCGCCGTCATATGGCGGAGTGGACCGAGCTGAGCGACTCCGATCCCGGCGCGCGGGCGCAGGCGATCCTTTTTTCAAGCGCCGCGCATTGACCACTCACTAGGCAGAGTCTACCTTTCGCCGGCCCGCGCGATTCGTAGGATTCGCGAGGGGTTGGGCGTGCGTGGCGGCGGGCGCCCCGTTCGAGGGAGAGCACATGGCCGATCCACGCCTGAGCGGGGCGCGAATCGTTCTCAAGGCGTTGCACGACCAGGGTGCCGACGTCGTATTCGGCTATCCCGGTGGCGCCGTGCTGCCACTCTACGACGAGATTTTCAAGGACAACCGGCTGCGCCACATCCTGGTTCGCCAAGAGGCCGGTGCCGTCCACGCGGCCGAAGGCTACGCCCGCTCGACCGGCGAAGTGGGCGTCGTCTTGGTGACCTCGGGTCCTGGCGCGACCAACGCCGTGACCGGGCTGACCGACGCGTTGATGGATAGCATTCCCGTGGTCTGCCTCACCGGCCAAGTCGCGACCCACATGATCGGCAACGACGCCTTTCAGGAAGCCGACACCGTTGGCATCACGCGCCCCTGCACCAAGCACAATTACCTGGTCAAGGACGTCGCCGATCTCGCCCGCACCTTGCACGAGGCGTTCTATGTCGCCCGCTCGGGGCGGCCGGGGCCGGTCGTCGTCGATCTCCCCAAGGATATCCAGCTCGCGCTCGGGCCCTATGTCAGCCCCGAGGACGTCGTCCACCGTTCCTACCGGCCTCAGGTCAAGGGTGATTCCGAACGTATCGACTATGCCCTCGACCTGCTCGCCAAGGCGCGGCGTCCGATCGTTTACAGCGGCGGAGGGGTGATCAACTCGGGGGCCAAGGCCTCGAAGCTGTTGACCGAATTCGTGCGGCTCACGGGCTTTCCCGTAACCAACACGGTAATGGGGTTGGGCGCCTATCCCGGCTCGGATCCCTTGTTCCTGGGAATGCTGGGAATGCACGGCACCTATGAGGCGAATCTCGCGATGGCCCATTGCGACGTGATGTTCGCCGTGGGCGCCCGCTTCGATGATCGGGTGACCGGTCGGCTGGACGCATTCTCACAGGGCTCCAAGAAAATCCACATCGACATCGACCCGTCCTCCATCAACAAGAACGTGGCGGTGGATGCGGCGATCGTCGGCGACGTCGGCTGTGTCTTGGAAGAGATGCTCGAGCGCTGGCGGGCGCGAAAGCGCCGCAACAACAAGAAGGCGCTCAAGGACTGGTGGCACCAGATCGACGAGTGGCGGGCGCGCGATTGCCTCTCGTATGCGAACTCGGCCAAGATCATCAAGCCGCAGTACGCGCTTGAGCGTCTCTACGACCGGATCAAGCATCAAGACGTCTACATCACCACCGAGGTCGGCCAGCACCAGATGTGGGCCGCGCAATTCCTCAAGTTCGAGGAGCCCAATCGGTGGATGACGTCGGGCGGATTGGGCACCATGGGCTATGGGCTGCCCGCGGCCATGGGTGTCCAGGTGGCCCACCCCGACTCGCTGGTCATCGACGTCGCCGGCGAGGCCTCGATCCTCATGAACCTGCAAGAACTCTCGACGATCGCGCAGTACCGGCTGCCGGTCAAAGTGTTCATCCTCAACAACCGCTACATGGGGATGGTGCGCCAGTGGCAGGAGATCATGCATGGCGGGCGCTACTCCGAGAGCTACATGGACGCGCTTCCCGATTTCGTAAAGCTCGCCGATAGCTTCGGGGCACTGGGACTGCGCGCAACCCGACCCGACGAGGTCGACGGCGTGATCGACGAGATGATCGCATCCGACCGGGCGGTCATCGTCGATATGGTGGTCGACCAGAACGAAAACTGCTTCCCGATGATTCAGTCGGGCTCCGCGCATTACGAGATGATCTTGGGACCCGGCGAAAAGGCGCCGAAGGCGCCTGATCGGGGCTTGGCGCTGGTGTGAGCACAGCGCGTAAGACGACCGCCAGGAAAGCTCGGCGGGGCGTCCGCGCGCGCCCGTCGCGGTCGGTGACGGCGCCGCAATCGGAGGGGGCGCGTCGCCACACCATCTCCGTTCTGGTCGACAACGAGGCCGGAGTGTTGGCGCGTGTGATCGGCCTTTTTTCGGGCCGCGGTTACAATATCGAGAGCCTGACAGTCGCCGAGGTCGATGAGATCGAGCACCTCTCCCGGATCACCGTCGTGACCTCGGGCACGCCGATGATCGTCGAGCAGATCAAGGCCCAACTCGGGCGTTTGGTGCCGGTTCACAAGGTCGGCGATCTGACGCTCGAAGGTCCTCACATCGAACGCGAGCTGGCCCTGATCAAGGTAATGGGAAGCGGCGAGGCACGCGTCGAATCGCTACGCATCGCCGACATCTTTCGCGCCCGCGTCGTCGATTCGACGATCGCGTCGTTCGTCTTCGAGATGACCGGCTCGACCGACAAGCTCGACGCCTTCATAGAGCTGATGCGGCCCCTGGGCCTGGTGGAGATCGCGCGCGGCGGCGTGGTCGCGATCACCCGTGGGGCGGAAGCCACATAGCGCGAGCGCGAGTCTCGCCGGGAGGACCAAGATGCGTGTCTATTACGATCGCGATGCCGACGTGAACCTCATAAAGTCGAAGAAAGTGGCGGTAGTGGGTTACGGTAGCCAGGGTCACGCCCACGCCAACAATCTGAAAGAGAGCGGCGTGGCCGAGGTGGTCGTGGCACTGCGCGAGGGCTCGGCGAGCGCCGAGAAGGCGAAAGCCGCCGGACTCGACGTCCTTGCGGTCGCCGAGGCCGCGGCGTGGGCCGACGTCGTCATGGTGCTTGCGCCCGACGAGCTTCAGGCCGATCTCTACCACGATCATATTGCCGGCAACCTCAAGGACGGTGCCGCGCTCGCCTTCGCCCACGGCTTCAACATCCACTTCCGATTCATCGACGCGCGCGCCGATCTCGACGTGTTCATGATCGCGCCCAAAGGGCCGGGCCACACCGTCCGCTCCGAGTACCAGCGCGGCGGCGGTGTGCCTTGCTTGCTGGCGGTGGCCCAAGACGTCTCGGGCAACGCGCAGGAGATTGGGCTGTCCTACGGCTCGGCGATTGGCGGCGGCCGCGCCGGCATTATCGAGACCAGCTTTCGCGAAGAGGTGGAAACCGACCTGTTCGGCGAACAGGTGGTCCTGTGCGGTGGGCTTGTCGAGCTCATCAAGGCCGGCTTCGAGACCCTGGTCGACGCCGGTTACGCCCCCGAGATGGCGTATTTCGAGTGCCTCCACGAGGTCAAACTCATCGTCGATCTGATCTACGAAGGCGGCATCGCCAACATGAATTATTCGATTTCGAATACCGCCGAGTACGGCGAATACACGCGCGGCCCGCGGGTGATCGACGGTGAGGTCCGCGCCGAGATGCGGCGTATTCTCGATGAGATACAATCGGGCCGCTTCGCCCGCGAGTGGATGCTCGAGAACCGGGTCAGCCAGCCCAGCTTCAAGGCGCTGCGTGCGCGCTCGGGGGCCCACGACGTCGAGGAAGTCGGGGCCAAACTGCGGGCCATGATGCCGTGGATCGCCGAGGGTAGGCTGGTTGACAAGGCCAAGAACTGAACGCCGCCCCGCCGATCGACCACAAACCTGTTGCGGAACGCCACCGAAACGGCGTAAGAAGTCGATTACGCCTGTATTCGATGCATGTTTGACGCTTTTTTAACCTCGTGCGGGCATGCATCGTCGTAACTGTCTGTGAAAAATGCATTATCCGCGGCGAATACGGTAAGTGAGATCATGTTCACGTTCGCGATCCGAGGGATCCTTCGACTTAGGCGCCCCTGAACCGGCGACCACGGTTCAGGGACAAGCTGCTTTTGCCTGCTGAAAACCGAACCGAAGGACCGAGCGAATGACCGCAAGCGATCAAGACCCCGACCGGGTTTTAATCTTCGACACCACTATGCGCGACGGCGAGCAATCGCCGGGCGCCTCCATGAACCTCGACGAAAAGCTGCGTATCGCCGATGCGCTGGAGCGCATGGGCGTGGACATCATCGAAGCGGGCTTCCCGATCGCCTCGAACGGCGATTTCGAGGCGGTCCACGAGATCTCCAAGGTGGTCAAGACCGCCACGGTGTGTGGCCTCGCGCGCGCCAGCCGCGGCGATATCGACCGCGCCGCCGAAGCGCTCAAGCCGGCGGCGCGCAAGCGCATCCACACCTTCCTGTCCACCAGCCCCCTGCACATGAAATACAAGCTCCAGATGGAGCCCGAAGAGGTGCACCAGGCGGTCATCGATAGCGTTAGCCACGCCCGCAATCTTTGCGACGATGTCGAATGGTCGCCCGAGGACGGCACCCGCACCGAGCATGATTTATTGTGCCGCACGGTCGAGAGCGCCATCAAGGCCGGCGCCACCACCATCAACATACCTGACACGGTGGGCTATACCGTGCCCGAAGAGTTCGGCGCTTTGATCGCGATGCTGTTCGACCGGGTGCCCAACATCGACAAGGCCACCGTCTCTACCCATTGCCACAACGACCTCGGCCTGGCCGTGGCCAACTCTTTGGCCGGCGTGGCGAGCGGCGCGCGCCAGGTCGAATGCGCGGTCAACGGGCTGGGTGAGCGCGCGGGCAACGCGGCGCTGGAAGAGGTGGTCATGGCGCTCCGCACGCGTCGCGATTTCCTGCCTTTCGCCACCGGGATCAAGACCGAGCACATCACCAAGGCCTCGCGCCTGGTCGCGGGAATCACCGGCTTCGCGATCCAGAACAACAAGGCCATCGTCGGCGCTAACGCGTTCGCCCACGAGGCCGGCATTCACCAGGACGGCATGCTCAAACATGCCGGGACCTACGAAATCATGACCCCCGAATCGGTGGGACTGAAGGAATCGAACCTGGTGCTCGGCAAGCATTCGGGCCGCCACGCATTCCGCGAGAAGCTGCGCGAACTCGGTTTCGAGCTCGGCGACAACTCGGTGCAGGACGCCTTTCGCCGCTTCAAGGATCTCTGCGACAAGAAGAAGGACGTCTTCGACGACGACATCATTGCGCTGGTCGATGACGCGGTGATCCGCACCAACGACCACATCCGGCTGGTCTCGCTCCATGTGGTCTGTGGCACCGGGAACGAGAAGACCTCCGATATCGAACTCGAGATCGATGGCCGGGTCGCGTCCACGCGGGGGACCGGCGACGGGCCGGTGGACGCCACCTTCAACGCCATCAAGAAGCTGTTCCGTCACGAAGCCCGCCTGTCGCTCTACCAAGTCAGCGCGGTGACCGAAGGTACCGACGCCCAGGCCGAGGTCACCGTGCGCCTCGAAGAGGAAGGCAAGTCGGTCAATGGCCAGGGCGCCGACGTCGATACGCTCGTGGCATCTGCAAAGGCCTATGTGAATGCGCTCAACAAGCTCTTGGTCAAGCGCGGCCGGTCCGCGCCGGCCGCCCTCAGCGCCTGAGGCGTTGCCGCGCCGGCGCTGCGCCGGCCCGGCTTAGGAGACAAGGTGATGTTCTCCAACGTGCTCGGAATGCTGTCGGCTGACATGGCTATCGACCTTGGCACCGCCAACACGCTGGTCTACGTCAAGGGCCGCGGCATCGTCCTCGACGAGCCTTCGGTGGTGGCAATCGCCACCCACCGCGGCAAGGCCCAAATGCTGGCGGTCGGCGACGAGGCCAAGCTCATGCTGGGCCGCACACCCGGCAACATCGAGGCGATTCGCCCCTTGCGCGACGGCGTGATCGCCGACTTCGACGTCGCCGAGGAGATGATCAAGCACTTCATTCGCAAGGTCCACAACCGGCGCAGCTTCGCCAGTCCGCAGGTGATCATCGCGGTGCCCTCGGGTTCGACCGCGGTCGAGCGCCGGGCGATCCAGGAATCGGCCGAGAGCGCGGGCGCGCGGCGCGTGTTCTTGATCGAAGAGCCGATGGCCGCGGCGATCGGTGCCGGGCTCCCGATCACCGAGCCCACCGGGTCGTTGGTGGTCGACATCGGCGGCGGCACCACCGAGGTCGCGGTGATCTCGCTGGGCGGCATCGTCTATTCGCGCTCGGTTCGGGTCGGCGGCGACAAGATGGACGAGGCGGTAATCGCCCATATCCGCCGCAACCACAATCTGTTGATCGGCGAGAGCAGCGCCGAGCGCATCAAGACCACGATCGGCACGGCCTCGCCGCCCGAGGACGGCACCGGCGAAACCATGGGCATCAAGGGCCGCGACCTGATGAACGGGGTGCCCAAGGAGTTGGTGATCGACCAGCTCCAGATCGCCGAAAGCCTGGCCGAGCCGGTGGGGGCTATCATCGAAGCGGTCAAGGCGGCGCTTGAGAACACCGCGCCCGAACTGGCCGCCGACATCGTCGACAAAGGCATCGTGTTGACCGGCGGCGGCGCTCTCTTGGGCCAGATGGATTACGTCCTTCGTCACGCCACCGGGCTTCCGGTCTCGGTTGCCGACCAGCCGCTTCGTTGCGTCGCGATGGGCACCGGGCGGGCGCTGGAAGAGTTGCGCACGCTGCGCGGCGTTCTCCATCAGGAGGTTTAGGGGCGGCGCGGCGCGGGTGTACCGAATGTTTCGCCCATGAGGCTTCCTCCCACCAATCGGGTGCTCCGGCTCGCGTTCTCGCCCAGGGCGATCGCCCAACGCTTCGCGCTCGCCTTTTTGATTGCGGCCGCCTTGGCGCTGATGATCCTGAGCCGGGCGGACAATGCCGCCGTCGAGCGCTTGCGCCTCGGGGTCACCGACGCCGCGGCGCCCATCTTTGCGGCGTTCTCTCAGCCGGTGGCGGCGGTCCGCCGCGGCGTCGAGAGCGTCAACCAGTGGGCCTATCTCAGCCGCGACAATCAGCGCTTGCGGGAGGAGAACGAGCGGCTGCGGCGCTGGCAGGCTTCAGCGCGCGATCTCGAGCGTGAGAACGCCGCCTATCGGGCGCTCTTGAGCGCCCGCAACGAGCCGCGCGTCTCCTCCATCACGACCCGTGTGATCGCAGATTCGGGGGCGCCGTTCGTCCGTACTGTGCTCTTCGCGAGCGGCACGCGCGACGGCGTCCAGAACGGGCAGGCGCTTGTCACGGGCGCCGGGCTGGTCGGACGCGTGGTCGCGGCCGGCCGCCGCGCCTCGCGCGCGCTGTTGCTGACCGACTTCAACTCGCGGGTGCCGGTCGTGGTGGAATCCTCGCGCCACCGCGGCGTCCTCACGGGAGACAACACCGCCCAGCCCGAACTCGGGTTCCTGCCCGCCAACGCCCGGGTCGCCATCGGCCAGCGTGTCGTCACCTCCGGTGACGGCGGGCTCTTCCCGCCCGGCATTCCCGTTGGAGTCATCGCCGCGGTCGGCGACAGTGGGGTGCGGGTTCAGCCGCTGGTCGAGTGGGACCGCCTCGAGTACGTCCGGGTACTGCGCTTCGACCTGCCGCGAATCTCGGCCGGCGGTGGCCCGCCCGGGCGGCCGTGAAGCCCGAGCCGATCCACCGCGTCAAGCGCTCGCTCGCGGCCCTCGCGCCGGGCCTCGTCACCCTTGCCTTGGTGTTCGCCACCCAGCTCCCCTATGGCATTCCCCATTTTGCGCCGGTGACGCCGCTGTTCGCGCTCATGGCGGTCTTCTACTGGAGCATCTACCGGCCCGAGAAACTACCGCTGCCGGCTGTGTTCGCGATCGGCCTGGTTCAAGACGCGCTCGGCGGCGGACCGATGGGCATGGTCGCGCTGTTGTTGCTTGCCGCCTACGGCGTCGGGGTCTCGCAGCGCCGGTTCTTCCTCGGCAAGAGCTTCGTGGTCGAGTGGTGTGGGTTCACGGTGGTCGCCTCGGGCGTCGCCGTCGTCGCCTGGCTGGTCGCCTCGATCTACTACACGGCGGTCCTCGATCCCCGGCTCTTCGCCGTCCAGGCGCTTCTTACGGCGGCGTTCTATCCCTGCCTGACGTGGCTGTTCGTGCGCGTGCAGCGGCGCTTCATGCGCTACGCCTGACATGCGCCGCGAGTTCGATCGCGCCAAGGCGTTCTCGCGCCGCGCGCTCCTTCTCGGTGGCGGCCAGGCGGCGTTCCTCAGCCTTCTTGCCGGCCGCCTCTACTATCTTCAGGTGATCGAAGCCGACCAGTACAAACTGCTGGCCGAGGAGAACCGCATCAACATGCGGCTGCTGCCGCCGCACCGTGGGCGCATCCTCGACCGCTTCGGCGTCGAACTCGCCAACAGCCAGCGCAATTACCGCGTGGTCTTGGTGCCCGAGGATACGGCAAGCGTCGAGGCGACGCTGGCGGCGCTCGGCCGCCTGATCCCGCTCGACGAGCGCGACCGCCACCGCGTCTTGCGCGAGACCCGGCGCAACCGGCCCTTCGTTCCGGTCACCGTGGCCGAGAACCTCAGCTGGCGCGAATTCGCCGAGGTCAACGTCCATAGCCCCGACCTTCCCGGCATCCAGCCCGAGGTAGACGAATCGCGGCACTATCCGTATGGCGCCCCGTTCTCTCACGTCGTGGGCTATGTCGCCGCGGTCGCCGAGGAAGAGCTGACCGGAGACCCGCTCTTGGAGATGCCGGGCTTTCGCATCGGCAAGAGCGGCATCGAGAAAACCTTCGACAAGGCGCTGCGAGGGGCGGCGGGAAACAGTCGGGTCGAGGTGAACGCCTATGGCCGGGTCATCCAGGAGCTCGAAAGGCACGACGGCCAGCCCGGCGCCGACGCGGTGCTGACCCTGGATGCGGCCCTCCAGGAGTTCGCCGTCGAGCGGTTGGGCGAGGAAAGCGGGGCCGCGGTCGCGCTCGACGTGCACGGCGGCGAGGTTCTGGTCCTCGCCTCGACGCCCGATTTCGATCCCAACGCCTTCAACCTCGGCATGCGCCGCGAACAATGGCGCGCGCTCATCAGCGATCCCAAGGCACCGCTGACCAACAAGGCCATAGCCGGCCAGTACCCGCCGGGATCGGTGTTCAAGATGATCGTCGCCCTTGCCGCGCTGGAAAGCGGTGCCATCACCCCCGATCACCGCATCTTCTGCAGGGGCTCGGTCAAACTCGGCAATCGTGAGTTCTTCTGTTGGAAGCGACAGGGCCATGGCGACATGGGACTGTTGGAGAGTTTCCAGCAGTCCTGCGATTCGTTTTTCTACGATATCGCGCTGCGCACCGGGATCGATCGTATCGCCGAGATGGCGCGCCGCTTCGGACTCGGCTCGCGGTTCGGTCTCGCGCTTCCCTCCGAGAGTGCGGGGCTGGTGCCTGATCGCGACTGGAAGCTCGCGACCCAGGGCGAGCCGTGGCAGAAGGGCGAGACCCTGATCACCGGCATCGGTCAGGGTTTCGTTCTCGCCTCGCCCCTGCAACTTGCGGTGATGACGGCCGAAATCGCGAACGGAGGATTTCGGGTCGTCCCGCGGGTGGTGCGTACCGTCGGCGAGCGCGCCCCCGAAGTGCCGGCCGAGCCCGCCGCGGACCAGGGCCTGGGCCTCGACCGACGGTGGCTCGCCCTGGTGCGCGAGGGGATGAACCGGGTCACCAACACCGCGCGCGGCACCGCCTACCGTTCGCGTATCGAAGAGCCCGAGTTCGCGATGGCCGGTAAGACCGGCACCTCGCAGGTGCGGCGTATCACCCGGCGCGATCGCACCGGTCCGAAGGTCAAGAACGAGGACAAGCCGTGGATCGAGCGCGATCACGCGCTGTTCGTGGCCTACGCGCCGGCTGAGGCGCCGCGATACGCGGTGGCAGTGGTGATTGAGCACGGCAGCTCGGGGGCCCGCGCCGCGGCGCCGGTGGCCCGCGACATCTTGCTCGAGGTGCAGCGTCGCGATCCGCTCGGCCGGCCTGCGGTCGATGCCGTCGCCGCCGCGGCGCCGCGCCCGGACGCGGAGCGCGACTCATGAGGGGCGAGCTCGGGCTGAAAGAGCAAAACCTCAGCTTGCGGCGAAAGCTGTGGAGCCTCAATTGGGGGCTGTTGCTGCTGATCCTCGCGGTCGCCGGCATCGGCATCTCGGTGCTCTACTCGGTGGCCAGCGGTGAGTTCGACGGCTTGGTGGCGCGGCAATTGGTGCGCTTCGGCATCGCGCTCGGGCCGATGATAGTGGTCGCGCTGACCGATATTCGAGTGTGGCTCCGCTATGCCTACGTCCTTTACGCGGCGACGCTGGTGTTTTTGGTCGCGGTCGAGGTCATCGGCTCGGTGGGAATGGGCGCCCAGCGTTGGGTCGATGTCGGCATCGTGCGGCTGCAGCCCTCCGAGTTCATGAAGATCACCCTGGTGCTGGCGCTCGCGCGCTACTTCCATGCCCGCAAGCGCGAGGAGGTCAGCCGGCTGCGGTGGCTCTTGCCGCCGGCGGCGATGGTGGTGGCGCCGGTGGCGCTGGTGTTGCGTCAGCCCGACCTCGGCACCGCGATCCTCCTCCTCTTGGGCGGCGGCGCGATGTTCTTCCTCGCCGGCGTCGCGGTGTGGCAGTTCGGCCTCGCGCTCGCCGCCACTCTGGCCGCCATTCCCTTCGGCTGGCAGCTCCTGCACGGCTACCAGCAGCGGCGCATCCTGACCTTCCTCGATCCCGAGCGCGATCCGCTGGGCGCCGGCTATCACATCCTGCAGTCCAAGATCGCGCTCGGCTCGGGCGGGCTGTTCGGCCGCGGCTACATGGAGGGCACCCAGGGCCGGCTCGATTTCCTGCCCGAGAAGCAAACCGACTTCATCTTCACCATGCTGGCCGAGGAGTTCGGGCTCGCCGGCAGCTTCATCCTGATGGCGCTCTACGCCGCGATTCTGGCGTACGGGGTCGCCGTGGGGCTGAACTCGCGCAACCACTTCGGCCGGCTCCTCAGCATGGGCGTCACCAACACCTTCTTCCTCTACGTCTTCGTCAACATCGCCATGGTCACCGGCCTGATCCCGGTGGTCGGCGTGCCGCTGCCCCTGATCTCGTACGGCGGCACCGCGATCATGACGTTGCTGGTGGGCTTTGGCTTCATCATGTGCACCTCGATCCACCGCGACGTGCAGATATCGCGCCAGCCCGAAGCCAGGGCCGGCGCCCGACCTACGCGCTCCTGAAGCCCATCGACAAGCCCCCGCCGGCTTGCTACACAGCGCCCCAAGATTGACCTGGGGCGCTTAGCTCAGTTGGCAGAGCAGCGGACTCTTAATCCGCGGGTCCGGGGTTCGAGTCCCCGAGCGCCCACCAACAAAATCAATGATTTCCGTCGTCCTTGTCTACGGCGGTTTGCTGGCAGGTACCACATAGGTACCTGCGTCCATGATA
The DNA here is from genome assembly GCA_965219135.1 of Alphaproteobacteria bacterium. Taxonomy (GTDB): domain Bacteria; phylum Pseudomonadota; class Alphaproteobacteria; order VGEJ01; family VGEJ01; genus CAYUNL01. The sequence continues at coordinate 275,970 of CBDCMV010000003.1, forward strand.
GACTCGTACGGCGAACGACACGATGGAGCAAGCGCTTTGGACATCGACGTAAAGAGCGCTGTGCGCGAGCTGACCGAGGGGCCAGGCTACGTCATCTTCCCCGGCTTTTTCACGGACAATACCGTGGCCGAGGCGCGGGCGCTGCTATGGGCGGCGGCCGAGGCCGAGGAGTCCGAGCCCGACCCGGTTGAACCGGCCGATCCGGGCGCCGCCGAATACTCCATGCGTGCCGCCGTGCCGACCCAAAAACGGGTGTGGAACCTGATCGAGAAGGGCGCCGTCTTTCGCGCCATCGCCGAGGAGCCGCGGATGCTGGCGATCCTCGAGCCCGTCCTCGGCCACGACTTGGTCCTGTCCTCGATCGCCGGCTCGATCTTGCACCCTGGCGCACCAAGGCAGGAGCCCCACGTCGATTACCCGTATTGGGACCTCTACGACCCGGCGCGTTGGCCGCTCGGCTTCAACACCAGCTTCCACGTCTCGGTCGCGATCATGCTGATGCTCGACGATTTCACCGCCGAGAACGGGGCCACCGCGATCCTGCCGGGTAGCCACAAGCGCTGCGTCTGGCCCGACGCCGAAGAATTCGAGCGCGACCACATCCAGACCACCGGACCCGCGGGATCGCTGTTGATGTTCTCGGCGCCGATCTGGCACGCCGGCCGCGCGAACCGAAGCGAGGCCGCGCGCACCGCGCTGCTCAGCAGCTATCACTGCAAGTTCATCCGCCAGCTCGAGGACTCCCGCCGCAGCGTCAGCGGCGAAACCCTCGACCAATGCAGCGAACGGCTGAGATACCTCATGGGTATCGACCTGCCGCATCCGACGCAGATGTCGAAGAACCGGCGCCCGATGCCGATCTCGCGCAAGGACCGCACGGTGGAGGGACCGCTGCCGGAGTACGCCGTCCAAGCCGAGGCGTGGCGCTGAGAAGCGGGAAGGGATGCAAAGCGCAGCGATCGACGTCGGCTAAGCTGGCCATCTACCCCCGCCATCCCCCCCAAACCGGGGCGGGTCGCGCTGTATTAATCTTCGCTCCCGACGGTCACGCGAGTCTTAAAGAACGATCGGTTGCCCGTATCGTTCTTTGCGCCACCCGCGCCGGGCGCGTCGGGACATATGTCCAACAATGCCCTTAAATAGCGATCTCCGCGTCCGTGGGGACACGTCAAGATGGACCCGGGCGGTACCGGACAGCGGCAGCCTGACCTTCTTGTCGATCATCATCTTAAGCGCGTGCCTGAGGTCTATAGCAGCATCCCTTATGCGGTAGGGTCGTAGTGCTCCGTCGTCTTTTCCATCATATCGTAGTCCCCGTGCGGCGCGGGCCTGCGCAGATTGCCGTCTTCATAGGACACCAACCCAGTCACCCTTGCGCGCCATGTTCTTGCCATTTTCGTACCTCTCCGTCAGTGGCCGGCCTCTCAATCCGAGCGCCCACCAAACCTAATCCGGACCCGAGAGAACCCGGTCGTGCACCTCAGCGGTGTTGCTCCGCTTGGTCCTGGGGCTCGTAGCCGAGTACGGCGCGTGCGTTGTCCAGGCTGCGGTAGCCCCATTTGTTGTCGGAGACCGCGTAGAAGGAGGCGAACTTGAGGTCCTCGGGCGCATCGACGCAGCGTTGGATCATCTGGGCGATGTCGCGCTGACTGCACCAGACCGAGAACTGCCGCGTCGAGGCCGGCCGGTCGGCCGCGTTGACCGCGCCAATCCGGAGGCAGATCACGGACATGCCCGTAGTGTCCGAGAAATGGCGGGCCAGGGCCTCGCCAAACAACTTGCTACAGCCATAAAGGCCGCTCGGTCGGACGACCGAGGCATCCAGCCTCTCCCAATCGCTCACCTCGTCGTAGCGCCCCTCCACCAATGCGCGATACGGCATCTCCGCTTCGGCGTTGCTGACGGCGGCGCCGCTGCTGGCGACGATCACTCTTGAGACGTGCGCCACTCTGGCGGCCTCGAGCACGTTGTAGGTACCCACGATGTTGTGGGGGAGCACTTCTTCCCAGGTGGCCTCGCCCTTGGCCATGGCCGCCAAGTGGACCACCACGTCCACCCCTTCGAAGGCGGGCCGAATGGCCGCGAGGTCGGCGATATCGGCTTGTAGGCAGGGGACGCCCGCCACCGCGCGCCGGTTGAGCGCGCTCATGGCGTAGCGGTCCCCCAGCTCCCTCAGGCATACCTGGCCTATCAGTCCACTCGCGCCGGTGATCAGAACGTTCTGCTTGGTCATGGTGTCCCATCCGATCCCAAGGGATAATCCGGTGAAAGAGCGGCGGCCGACTAGTGGGCGGTCCAGCCGCCGTCCATCGCCAGGGTGGCGCCGCGAATCTGGCCCGCCGTCTCGCCCGCGATGACGTCGTCCCAGTCCGCGGGCGGAATGTCTTCGATCAGATTGGGATGGTTGGTTCCGGCGTTGTCGACGAGAAAGTCGATGCCCTCGAGCGTCTCCTCGGCGTAGTCAATCAGCGCGGCGATTTGCCCGGAGTCGGTCAGGCCGGCGGCGCGGCAGCTCGCCCGCACGCCATGCTTCTTGAGCACCGAAAGGGCTTCGGCATCGGCCTCGCGGCGACTGCTCAACACGATGTCGGCGCCCGCCGCGGCCAGCGCTTCGGCGATCGCGAAACCGATGTCGGGTCGGATCGAGGCCCCGGTGACGAGCGCACCCTTGCCCGCCAGGGTCGCCGTTGCCACGGCGGTCATGAGGTCTTCGGTTTCGTCGGTTGGGCCGCTTTCGCCGCCTTCGGCCTTTTTCGCTTGGTCGGTTTCGGCTTGAGCGCGCTCACATACGCATAGCTCACCGCGAAGTGCTCCCGGAGCTCACCGGTCTTCTTCAGGAGCCGGTCCGGAACGACCACGTGCTCTTTCATGACGGTGCCATACTATTCGGACAGCCCGGTCTTGTATTTCCGCATGAACGCTTCGCGCTCGGCGGTCGGGAGGCGAAGCGCCACGGCACGCTCCTTGCCCAGGAAGCTGAACATGTGACCATTGACCGAGGTGTAGGGCATGGTGGCGCCCTTCCGCGGGACGTCGGGATTGGTGGCGACCAGGCGTTCGTAAAGGGCAAGGCTTTGTTCCCGCGTCATGTCCCCTCCCGCGAGGGCTCCGGTGCCGATCGAGGAAGCCGATTACAACACAAAATACGAACGCGGTGACAGCGGTCGCGCCGGCGATTGACGGTCGCGAGGGACGGCGGCTACGGTGGCGCGCGATTCCGAGGGGTGGAGGAGGCAACCATGGCCGGGAGCAAGCGCAAATTCCGCAGCGCAGAATGGTTCGGCAAGCCTGACCGCGACGGCTTCCTGCACCGCAGTTGGATGAAGAACCAGGGCCTGCCTCACCACGTTTTCGACGGCCGCCCGGTGATCGGCATCTGCAATTCCTTCTCCGAGCTTACGCCGTGCAACGCCCACTTCCGCGAGCTTGCCGCGGCGGTCAAGCGCGGGGTGTGGGAGGCCGGCGGCCTGCCGCTCGAGTTCCCCACCATCTCGTTGGGCGAGACCATCATGCGGCCAACCACCATGCTCTTTCGCAACCTGATGAGCATGGACGTCGAGGAGTGCCTGCGCGCCAATCCCATCGACGGCGTGGTGCTGTTGGCGGGCTGCGACAAGACCACGCCGGGCCAGCTCATGGGCGCGGCCAGCGTCGACCTGCCGAGCATCATGGTCTCGGGCGGGCCGATGCTGAACGGCAAGTTCCAGGGCGCCGACATCGGCTCGGGCACCGACGTGTGGCGGTTCTCCGAAAGCGTGCGCGCCGGCGACATGAGCCTCGCCACCTTCCTCGAGGCCGAGGCGTGCATGTCGCGATCGGCGGGGCACTGCATGACCATGGGCACCGCCTCGACGATGGCCAGCATGGTGGAGTCGCTGGGGATGACGCTGCCCGCCGGCGCCGCGATCCCGGCCGCCGATTCGCGCCGATTCGTGCTCGGCCACCTGGCCGGTGCGCGCATCGTCGAGATGGTGCACGAGGACCTGCGCATGTCGCGCATCGTGACCCGCCGGGCGGTGGAGAACGCGATCGTCGTCAACGCCGCCATCGGCGGCTCGACCAACTTCGTCGTTCATCTTCTGGCGATCGCCGGACGGCTTGGCGTCGAGCTCGACCTCGAGGACTTCGACCGTCTTGGCCACGACGTGCCCCTAATGGTCAATCTCATGCCCTCGGGCAAGTACCTGATGGAGGATTTCTATTACGCCGGCGGGGTGCCCGCCGTGATCCGCGAGCTTGGCGCGCTGGTGCACCGCGACTGCGTGACCGCCAATGGCAAGACCATCGGCGAAAACGTGTCCGACGCGGAACGCTATGGCGAGGAGGTCATCCGTCCGCTTGACGCGCCCTTCAAGGCCAACGCCGGCATCGCGGTACTGCGGGGCAACCTCTGCCCCGACGGCGCCATCATCAAGCCCTCGGCGGCCACACCCGAATTGATGCAGCATTGCGGTCGGGCGGTGGTGTTCGAGACCCCCGAGGAATTTCGCGAGCGCATCGATTCGCCCGACCTCGAGGTCGACGAGACCTCGGTCCTGGTGCTCAAGGGCGCCGGGCCGAAGGGCTATCCCGGTAATGCCCGAGATGGGTAACATGCCGTTGCCACGTAGGTTGCTGGCGCTTGGGGTGACGGACATGGTGCGGATATCGGACGCGCGCATGAGCGGAACCGCGTACGGAACCGCGGTGCTGCACACCGCCCCCGAGGCCGCGGTCGGGGCCCCGCTCGGGCTGGTGCGCAATGGCGATTGGATTGCGTTGGACGTGGCCGCGCGATCGCTGACCCTCGAGGTCGACGAGGATGAGCTCGCGGCGCGCGCGGCCGCCTGGACGGCGCCCGCCTCGGCCCACGCGCGCGGCTATGCTCAGCTTTACGTCGCCCACGTGACCCAGGCCGACTGCGGCTGCGATTTCGATTTCCTGGTCGGCGGCTCGGGCGCGGCGGTCCCGCGCGAATCGCACTGAGCGGCGGCGCCCATGGCCATCGGATCGCTGGCCTCGCGGGCGCGGACCCCGGCGCGGCCGGCCACCTGGTTCGGCTGGGAAACACCGGAATACATCGCCCGGATCAACGATCAAGGCGAGACCAGCTTGCACAACATGTCGAGCTGGCTCGACCAGAACAGCCCGTTGATTAAGTGGCTTTTTCCGGCTCTCACTCCCAGATGAGGAATGCGGCGGCGAAAGCCGTCTGGCCGCTTTGCGGGAGCCCCCGTGCCACCAGCATGGCCCCGGTGGGCGTGAGCAGAACGAAAATACCGCCATATCCGCCCGCCACGGCCTCCCGCGGGGTGCCGGCGCCGATGAGCTGGCGCATCAGTAACGATAGATTGTGGCCGGCGACGTGGAGCAGGTATCGCTTGTGCACATTCTCTCGCCCGCGCAGCCAGGTTCGTCGCATGCCGCCACGATCGAGGTTGTGGGCAAAGCAGCGCTCGACGATCTCGGCGCGTAGCTTGAAGGCCTCGCGGGCGACCCCGGACTTGAGCCGCGCACGGTTGTTGGTGACCGCGCGCCGCGCCGCCTCATCACCGTGCCAGCGCGAAAAGCCGGTCTGCTTGGGCGCCGCGATCCGGGTCTTCCAGGGACTGTCGTTCAGAGCCCTCAAGACCGCCCGTGAGTGATAACCTTTGTCGGCGACGCATTCGGCCGGGTCCTCCGACGTCGGTGCCGCATCCACCGCCTCGAGGTTTGCCTCGGCCTTCGCCAGGGTCTTGGAAAGCGTCGTGGTGTCGCCCTCATCGGCCGGGTGCAGCTCGGCCGCCACCACCGCGCCGGTGTCCAGATCCACCGCGTGCTCGGGCTTGTAGGCCAGATGCGTCGTGCCGTCCTTCATCTTGGCGATCTTGGCCTCGGGGTCGCTCTTCGAAACCCAATCCGTGTTGGAAAGCTTCTTGCCCTTGCGCTTGTGCTCCAGACGCGCCAGGTCCTCGGCCGTGGGTGTCTCGACCCCGCTTTCCCGGGCCAGGCGCTCCAGCATCTCCCGGTAGCCTTCGCCGTTGTCGCGCCGCACGATGTTCCGCAGCGCCGCGTTGGCCTCCATGGTCGAGGCATCGACGCCGATGCGCTCGCCCTTGATCAGCCCCGCCTCGGCGATCAGCACCAGAACCCAGTCGAAGACCGCCGCGTGGACTTCATGGGGCAGGCGCGTGCGGCTCCGTGACAGCCAGGAATGGTCCGGTACCCGATCACGGCTCCCCAGTCGCAGGAACGCCCGCAGCGAAAGCGAGTCCGAGCAGCGCCACTCCAGACCGCGCTCGCTGTCGATGCCCTCGAAGTAGCCCACCAGGTGCATCCGGAAATAGCGCCCGGGCGGCACCGAGGGCGCGCCCATCCGGGCCGCGTAATAAGGCCGGCAGCTCGCCTCGGCAAAGGCGTCGAAGCCACCCTCGATCAGCACCGACTGCACGCGGTCATAAAACACATGACCCGGAGAGCGCGGCATCTCCGACCAGCTCACCATCAGGTCCCCCTGACCATCCTTCTGCCGTCCCATCGCCATCGGCAAATCCCCCTGCAATTCAGAAAACCAGAGAATCAGACGGCGCCGACTTAATCAACGGGCTGAGAAGCCCCGTGGGCTGCTCCTGCTGTGGGTGGTGGTCGGCGGGATTCTCTATCCGATCTGGACCCGTTTCCGCTCCCCGTCGTCGGAGAGCGCATGGCAGATCTGGTTCTGGCCGCGATATGTGTGCCTACCGGCCGCCCTGTTGGCGGTCGTGGTGCGGCTGCCGGAGTATGCACGCCTGTGGTTCGACACGACGCTTCATTCGTGGCTGGTGTTCCGCGCCAGCGAACCCCAGGAGTTCGGCTTCGCGCTGTTCCTGTTGATCTACCTGTGGTCGCTTCGTTGCCGCCTGAACGGGCGCGCCTCGCGACAAGGCGGGGGCGCCCGGGCCTATTGACGGTTGAAAATGTATTGAACCGATTTCACCGCCAAACTTAGAGCCTTACCCTCAATAATACTCGCTACTAGTGTACAAGGCCGAGGCCTGCGTCGAGGGCGGGGCTGGCGGAGCCGGCTCCCGTCCAGCCGCTATAGCTCACGGGGGTGCTCGCGGAGCGCATACTTTTGGACTTTCCCGGTGGCGGTCTTGGGTAGCTCGGCGAAGACGACGTGACGAGGCGCCTTGAAGTGGGCGAGGTTGTCGCGGCAGAAGGCGACCATCGATTCGGGGCTCACGCCTTGGACGCCGGGTTTCAAGGTCACGAAGGTGCAACCGACCTCGCCCCATTTCTCGTCGGGCTTGGCGACGACCACCGCCTCGAGGACATCGGGGTGCCGATAAAGGACGGACTCGACCTCGATCGTCGAGATATTCTCGCCCCCTGAGATGATGATGTCTTTCGAGCGGTCCTTGATCTCGATGTAGCCATCGCCGTGCATGACCCCAAGGTCGCCGCTGTGGAACCATCCGTGGGCGAACGATTCCTCGGTCGCCGCGCAGTCCTTCAGATAGCCCTTCATCACGATGTTGCCCCGCATCATGACCTCGCCCACGGTCTCGCCGTCGGCCGGCACCGGCACCATGGTCTCGGGCGCGGCGACCATCAGGCCGTCGAGCACCGGATAGCGCACGCCCTGCCGCGCCTTTAGTGCCGCGCGGCGGTCTGGCTCCAGCGCGTCCCACTCCGGCGGCCAGGCGCACACCACCGCCGGACCGTAAACCTCGGTCAGGCCGTAAACGTGGGTGATGCGAAAGCCCATCGCCTCGACCGCGGCGATCGCCGAACAGGACGACCAGCGGCCCTCGCTCCCCGAGGGTGAAACCGAATGCGGACGCCGAACGCTCGAACAGGGCCGCCCGGGATGCGCCGGTGGACCTTTCGGGCGTTGCCGCCTCAGCGGAGATGCCGGAATCCCGTACCCCGTCGCCCTCTACATTCGTCGTGGGATTTGGCGCACCCGATGCCGAGCTCGGCGCGGTTCCTGCCGGACGGTTTTCGCCGCGTACGGCGGCGAGTTGACCGCCGGTGATCAGCGCCCCGTCCGGGCCGTAAAGCAGCCCGGCGACACCATGGCCATCGTCGGTTACATAAAGGCTGTAACCGGCGCCTCCCGCCGGGGTCACGAGATAGCCCGCAAGCCCGCCGCGCGGACCCAAGGGTACGATCTGCGCGCCCTTGTCCCGGAGCGCGGTCACAAGGTCTGGCTCGGCGGCACGGGACGCCGGGATCGCAACGGCAGCAACCGAAACGACAGCTATTATCGGTGTAATGTCTTGTACGAATTTCGCGATCGGTCCCGAGTTCATGGTTTGTCTCCAGATGAAGTCCGTCGCGGCGCGCGATGGGTCACGGCGAGCGACTTGCCGCCGGTCGCGAGTTCGCCGACGGGCGGGTGCGGCAGATGGGAAAGCGCGAAGAACAGCGCCCGCACGGCGCCGATGAAGGCGCCTTCGAACGCCTGGCCGCGGTGCAGGCGGTAGCGCCGGTCGGTGAGAAACAGCACTTCGACTCCGGCCCGCGTGCCCCAGCGCTCCAGCACGGCCCGCAGGGTGTCGCCGGCTTCGACGCGCCACACGTAAGGATTCGGTCGTGCCGTGGAGGCCGGCGGCTTCTGCGGCAGGCAAGCTCCCAAGATGACTGAGGCAGTCATCTCGAGCCCTCCGGTGGCGACGTGGATTCACCGGTTGAGGGTTCGCTTCCAGTCTTTTCTGAGGGTGCGAAGCCAGATGTCCTTTTTCGGCTGGGCGCGTTTCGTGTGGCGGTCGTATCGTCCCCGGCCCTGGGTGGTTCCGACACGGATCCAGCCCGATGCATTGTAGACGGCGCCGGTATGGCGGGGTTTCGACGAAGGTCTCGATGAGCACCGGGGTCGTGTTGTAGCGCTCTGCCCAGTCGTCGGGCAGGCGGCGGCGGACGATGGCGAGGATGTGCGAGCCGAGATTAGGGATCTTGATCCAAGGCAGAATGAGGAACCTCGGGTTGTCGACGACAAGGGGGAGGTTCTTCTCGCGCAGTTGCGGCGTCCATCCGATGAACTTGTCGCGCGGGGCGAGCCTCCACGCGGCCGTGCTGAAGCCGAGCATGGCGACGGGCCAGCCGTTGCGGTCGTGGACGGCGTAGCGCATCTGGGCGCCGACCAGGGTCTTGTAGCCGAGATAGTGGTAGCGGGCGACGAACTCGTTCCACAGCATGCCCTCGCGGGTCCCGCGTCCGACGGGCCGCAGGTCGAGCGGGCGGATCTCGTCGAGGGATGTCGGGGCCGGGAACAGCGGCGGCTCGGTGTCCGGTCCGAAGACGATCGGACCGGGTCGGCTCTGCCGCTGCTTCGGTGGCGGCAGGGCGACCAGGCCATCGCGGTGCATGGCCAGCATGGTGACCCTGGCCATCATGTCCTTGAGCCCGCCGTCGGGCTTGAACCAGCCGATGCGCCGGCAGAACTCCCTCGACAGGGCGTGCCGGGTCGGCGGCCGCTCAGCGGCGATCAGCGCGCGCAGCAGCGCCATTTCTCCGGCGCTGAAGTCGCGCCCGTAATAGCGGCACTCGATCTCGCCGGTCATCCCGGCGCCGTAAAGCTGCGCTTGCGCTCCTCGCTCATCGACCATGGCAGCCAGGGCGACAGGTCCTCCGGCGGCCGATGGCCGTTTGCCGCGCACGCTGCCAGCCATTCCTCCAGCCAGCGCAGGACGTCGATGCCGTTCAAGTTGAGGGTGCCGACGACGGAGTACATCAGCGCCGTGAATCGAGCGCCGGTCGCGCTGTCGGAGCCGAACGACAGGCGTCTTCCTATGGCTGGCCCTCTGAGCACCCTTTCGGCGAGATTATTGTCCATCGGCACCTCCGGGCGGTCGAGGAAGACGCTCAGCCCATCGCGATGATTGACAAGTGAGCGCAGCGTCTTGCCCTCGCGCGCCTTGTCCGGCAGCCCGGCGAGCTCTCGTTCGGCGTGTGAGAACAGACCGTCAAGCGCCTCCTTCAGCGCGTCCTGGGCCGCGTCGAACATCGGCGTCTGGCGCTTGAGCCCGGGATTGTAATGAGCCAGCCGCGCCTCGTTCAGGCGGTAGATCGATGCGATCCGCTCGATCCATCGCTGGCACCATTCCGTCAGCCGCTCCTGGCCGGCCGCGCAGTTGATAAAATCCCGCCGCATGTGGCTCCAGCACCACGCGAGGGTCACCAGGCCGCCGAGCAGGCGCGCCAGCTTCTTGTAAGCGCTGTAGCGGTTGCAGACGATGACCGTGTGGAGGAGGGCCTCGGCGAACAGCTTCTCCGCCGCCTCGGCACTGCGGCTCGGATCGATATGGAGTGCGCCAGGCTAACTGGTGCCAGTGCAGCCGGTGAAAGTCCGGCGGGAAGGAGAAGGCTAGCCACCACTTCCACCCCGAGTCATGGGCCGTTATCCGCGAGGATGGGGGTCAAGCGTTGACAGGGGCGCGTGCGGGCAGTGGCCTGCCCCCGATTAGTGGTCCAGCGCTTAAGTTAGAGTTTGGCGCGGGTTAAGTTGATGGGCCAACCATAGCCCATCAGGTCCTTCAGACGCTTGGCCTGGTCAGTACGAAGGCCGCCATATTCCTTGCGCCAGCGATAGTAACTCTGCTCCGATACGCCGAGCGTGCGACAAGCTTGACCAATGGACTGGCCCTGCGCCAAGGCCACCTCGGCTTCGCGCAACATGCTGATAATCTGTTCCGGGGTGTAGCGTTTACGGCTCATTTTGTCCTCCTTTCGAGGGGGCAAAACGCGCCAAACTCTCTTAACAAATCTGGACCACTTTTAGGGGGTCACTCCACCATGCCATCCCGCTGTCGTGGCGGGGTCGCAGAGGAAAGGAGGAATCCGTAACCGATGATGCACGGCATGGAGAAGTCAGACTCGGGAATAGTAGCTGTGAAGTCGGCGAACAAAGGGATGAGAGTCCCGGCGGAGTCGATGGAGCGAAGGACCGAGCCCAAGGGGATTCTGGAAGGCCAAAGCACGCGCCGGACACAGGACCGGGAAAGCGTGACACAGGCGGCTGACCGGATACGGCAATTTGTACAACGGGAGCCACGGGAGCGTCTGACGACGCTTCTCCACCATGTCACGGTCGAAGCGCTGCGCTGGGCGTTCTTCGCGGTCGCGGGCCTCGCCGACGATCACCGCGGCCGGGCGGCGGCGCAGGGAAGAACGCAGGCCGTCGGCAAAACTCTGGAAGTGACGGGGTATCACTGACGCGGGGGGTGCGGAGGCGGCGGTCATGACCTCGACGGTGCACCCGAGCGGCCGCCGTGACTCCTCCGGCGCGTTGGCCAGCAAGTTGAGGACGACCGGGGCGCCGCAGAAGTGCGTGACCGCATGGGCTTCGATGGCCGCGAAGATCGCCCCAGGCTCGACCTGGCGTAGGCACACGTGGGTGCCGGCGAGCGCGGTGACGGTCCAGGGAAAGCACCAGCCGTTGCAATGGAACATAGGCAGCGTCCACAGGCAGACCGGGTGCGCCGGCAGGCTCCAGGCTAGCGCGTTGCCGAGCACGTTCAGATATGCGCCGCGGTGGTGGTAGACGACGCCCTTGGGCGCGCCGGTGGTGCCCGAGGTGTAGTTGAGTGAGATTGCCTGCCATTCATCGCCGGGCCGGCGCCATTCGAAGTCCGGGTCGCCTTCGCCCAGCAGCGCCTCGTAGGCGGTGGCCCCCGGCAGCTCGCCGCCCGGACCATCGCCGTCGTCGATGGCGATCACCGGAATGGCGCGCCCGAGCCGCCCCAGCGCCTCGGTCATCACCGCGCCGTAAGCGCGGTCGCAGATCACCGTCTGGGCGCCGCCATGATCGAGAATCTCGGCGATGGCCGGGGCGTCGAGACGGACGTTGAGCGGATTCAGGACCGCGCCGGCCATGGGTACGCCGAAGTGCGCCTCCAAGAGTGCCGGCACGTTGGGGGCCATAACTGCGACGACGGCGCCGGGGCCGATGCCGCGGCCGGCAAGGGCGGCGGCGAGGCGGCGACAGCGGCGGTAGAAATCGCCATAGCTGGTGTGTTGCGTGCCGTACACCACCGCCGTGCGCTCGGGATACACCGCGGCCGCGCGCTCGAGGAAGCCGAGCGGCGTCAGCGGCTGGAAGTTGGCCGGGCTCTTCTCAAGCCCGGCGTCGAACGGGCTCGTCTCGGTCATCGCGTTCTCCCTTCACTCGTCCGCAATTGTGATGAGTGCAAATCTTGGCGATCGGTGGCACCATGCCGGGCACGAGGAATGGGGTAGGGCATGGTACGCGAGACGCGTTTTGGTTTCACGGTGGGGCCGGTAATGCCGGTCGCGGAGTCGGGCGCCGAGGGCGATGGCGCGCGCTATCGTGGGGTGATCGACGATTGCCGCTTCGGCCAGACGCTCGGCTACGACGACGTTTGGATGCTCGAGCACCACTTCACCGACTACTACCCTTCGCCGAGCCCGATGTTCTTCTTGAGCCACATAGCCGCCGCGTGCCCCGGCCTTGGCCTCGGGACCGCGGTGATCGTCTTGCCGTGGTACGAGCCGGTACGATTCGCCGAGGAGGTCGCGATGCTGAGCCTGTTGTCCGAGGGTGAGCTTCACCTCGGGCTGGGGCGCGGCGTCGCGCGTATCGAGTACGAGGCCCGCGACATCGACATGGAGCACTCGCGCGAGCTGTTCCGCGAGGTCTACGAGATCACCGACGCGGCGCTGTCGGGCGAGCCATTCCGGTACGCCGGCGCCCACTTCACGGTGCCGCGCGAGGTCACCGTGCGGCCCAAGGCGCGGCGCGAGAGGATCCATCTCTACGGCGCATGCAACAGTCCCGACACCGCTGCCCGCATGGCCGACATGGGGATCGTGCCCATGCTCACCTCGGCGTCGCCGTTCGAGCAGAACCAGGAGTCGTTGGTCGCCTGGAAGGCGAGAACAGCGGAGGTTGGCGGCGAAACGGATGTCAATATCCCGTTCTGGATCCACTGCTGCATCGCCGATTCCGACAATGCCGCGCACGCCGAGGCGCTCGAACACCTCGCGTCTTTCTTCGGCGCCGTGGTGCGACATTACGAGACCCATCTCAATCCGTGGAAGGGGGTCAAGACCTACGAGCACAACGTCAAACAGATGGAGCGCATGCAGGCGATGGCCGATCCCGCCAACCTGCCGCCATTCATCGTCAACCAATTGGTCGGCACGCCCGATACCGTCGCGGAACGCGTCGCCCGCTACCTCGACATCGGCATCACCCACGTCTGCATAAACACCGCGCAGCCCGGCCGCTCCGAGCAATCCCGACGCGCCAGTCTGCGCCGCTTCGCCGAAGAGGTGGCGCCGAGGTTCGGGTCGGGAATGGAACGGAAGGCGAGCTAAGGCAAGGCACGGCGATGGCTGGCGACCGGCCCAACGTGCTTTGGTTTTGCTCGGACCAGCAACGCTGGGACACCGTCGGCGCGCTGGGCAACACGCACGTGCGTACCCCGGCGGTCGATGCGCTGTGCGCTGCGGGGGTGGCGTTTACCCGCGACTACGTCCAGAACCCGCTTTGCACGCCGAGCCGGGCGAGTTTCTTGACCGGGCGTTATCCCGCGGCCCACCGGGTGTTTCGCAACGGCGATACCGCGTTCCCGCCGGGCGAGGTGCCGGTGAGCCGTCTGTTCGCCGAGGCCGGATACCACTGCGGGCTGATCGGCAAGCTGCACCTCGCCGCGCCGGTCGGCGGTACCGAGGCACGGGTCGAGGACGGCTACCGGACGTGGCGATGGAGCTTCAGCCCACGGCCCGAGGACGGGACCAGCGCGCACAACGACTATCACCACTGGCTGCGCGAAAAGGGCGTCGATGCGGCGGAGTTGTACGCCGAGGTGGACGCCTTCTTGGGTCCGGGTGCGCCGGCGGCGCTCCACCAAACGACCTGGGCGGCGGAGGAGGCAGCGGCGTTCATTCACCGCCACCGCGGTGAGCCCTGGTTCTTGAGCGTCAATCCGTTTGCGCCCCACCATCCCTTCGACCCGGCGCCCGAATATCTCGAACGCTATGACGCCGAATCGCTGCCCGACCCGCTTTTCCGGGAAAGCGACCTTGCGCGCCAGCCGGCGTTCAAGAAGATCCAGCACAACACCGTCGAAGCGATCGACCCGACGGTTCGGCTGCCAGGCGACGGCGACCCGATCCGCTTCGACGGCAGGTGGGAGAACTGCCTTACCGTCGGGCATTACTACGGGCGCGACGTCAAGGCCGCGTACTACGCGATGATCGAACAACTCGACTGGGCGCTCGGGGAGCTGGTAGCGGCGCTCGAGCAAACCGGGCAGCGCGAGAACACCATCGTTCTCTACACCTCAGACCACGGCGAGCTATTGGGCGATCACGGCCTGATCTTCAAGGGCTGCCGGTTCTTCGAGGGCGCGGTGCGGGTACCGCTGGTCATCGCCTGGCCGGCAGGTTTCGCGCGCGGGGTGGTGAGCCCGGCGCTGGTTGAGGAAATCGACCTCGCGCCCAGCCTGCTGGACGCCGCGGGATTGGTAGTGCCGCCCTACATGCAAGGCATCTCGCTGGCCCCGATCCTGCGGGGCGAGGGCGATCCGGGTGCGCACAAAGCGCGGGTGATCTGCCACTTCAACCGCTCGGACGACGACCCGGCGGTGGCGATGGCCGAGCGGACCCACGCGACGATGACCTTCGACGGCCGCCACAAGCTGGTGGTCTACCACGGCCACGATCTGTACGAGCTATTCGACTTGGAGGCCGACCCGGGCGAGTTCGAAAACCTGTGGGAGGGCGCCGGCGACACGCTGCGCGAGACGCTGCTGCGCAGCCATGTCGAAGCCAGCGCCGCGACGCTGAGCCACGGACACGAGCCCTACACCGCCTTGGCCGAGGACGCCTAGTCGGCGAGCGCGGCGGCGATCTCCTCCCACTCTTGTTCGAGCGGGATCGAGGCCGGCGGCTTGTCCGCGCGACGGTACCAATGGCCGGCGTTGCGCGCGTCGCCTTCGACCCGATGGACATGGGCGTGGACCCAAGCGCCGGCGGAATCATCGGCCGCCTGGGCGAGGCGGTGGGCAGCATCCCACTCGTCCCTGGCGAGGTGCCACAGCGCCTGTAACGCCGGCCCGGCGCCGGCAGGCGGCGCGTCGCCGTCGAGTGAGGCCTTGAAGGATTCGAGGTCCACGAGGGCGCTCCGTCCGGTCAATTGCCTGCGCTGCCATTGATAACCGAAGCATCCGACCTTGGCCAGCCGAGGGTGTTTGACGGACCGGGCGGGGCATGCAATTTTCCCGGCTGGTGACGGGGGGCGGGGGATGGCGGATCAGGAACTCGCGGGCCGGGTAGCATTGGTGAC
The DNA here is from genome assembly GCA_965219135.1 of Alphaproteobacteria bacterium. Classification (GTDB taxonomy): domain Bacteria; phylum Pseudomonadota; class Alphaproteobacteria; order VGEJ01; family VGEJ01; genus CAYUNL01. The sequence goes on from CBDCMV010000003.1 coordinate 291,223, forward strand.
CGGCGGATCGCGCGGGATCGGGCGCGCGATCTGTGTGGCGCTTGCGCGAGAGGGCGCGGACATAGCGGTCAACTACACCGCCGATGCGGACGCGGCCGGGCAGTCGCTGGCCGCGGTCGAGGCAGAAGGTGTGCGCGCGACCACGATCAAGGCCGACGTTTCGCGCGAGGACGAGGTGGCGGCGATGGCCGGCGCTACCGAAACCACGCTGGGGCCGATCGATATTCTGGTGACCAGCGCCGGCATCGCCCCGGTGGTCCCGCACACCGAGCTCGATTTCGCCCATTGGCGCCGCGTCATGGAGGTCAATCTCGACGGCACGTTCCTGTCGATCATGGCGGTCAAAACCGGGATGATCGCGCGCGGCTTCGGCCGCATTGTCTGTCTGGCCTCGATCGCCGGGCTGCGCGCCCGTCCCCAGTTCATCCCCTACAGCACCTCGAAAGCCGGGGTCATCGCCATGGTGCGGAGTTTTGCCGAGGCGCTGGCGCCGGACGTGCGTGTCAACGCCATTGCTCCGGGGTTAATCGATACCGAAATGGCCGACAACCTGGGTCCGCAGGCGCGCCGGAGGATGATCGACGAAGCGCCGCTCGAGCGCATCGGCACGCCCGAGGATATCGCGGCGATGACGCTGTTCTTGGCCTCGGAGCGCTCAAGCTTCACCACCGGTCAAACGCTGGTCGCGAGCGGCGGCCGGGTGACGCTTCCCTAACTATTTGCTGCAGGAAGGCTGGATATGTCTCAAGAAAGCCATCTCTTTACCAGCGAATCGGTCTCGGAGGGGCACCCCGACAAGATTTGCGACCGCATCTCGGATGCCATCGTCGATGCCTACCTAACGGCCGAGCCGCACGCCCGAGTCGCGGTGGAGACGCTGTGCACCAAGAGGCGCGTGGTGCTGGCAGGCGAGGTGCGGGGGCCGGAGGCGATCATCGCCAAGCTCGAGGGAATCGCGCGCGAGTGCGTGCGCGAGATCGGCTACGCCCAGGAAGACTTCCACTGGCGTGACATGGTGGTCGAGACCTACGTGCAGCCCCAGTCGCCCGACATCGCCCGCGGCGTCGATGCGAGCGGCAACAAGGACGAGGGCGCGGGCGACCAGGGCATCATGTTCGGCTACGCCTGCAGCGAGACCGAGGCGTTGATGCCGGCGCCGATCAGCTTGAGCCACGAGATCCTGCGCTCGCTGGCCGATGCCCGCCACTCGGGTGCCGAGCCGGGGCTGGAGCCGGACGCCAAGAGCCAGGTAACGCTGGTCTACGAGAAGGGGGCGCCGGTGCGGGCGTCCTCGGTGGTGGTCTCGACCCAGCACGCCGACACGCTCGACCAGGACGAGGTGCGCGAGATCGTGCGCCCGTACGTGGTCAATGTCTTGCCCGATGGTTGGATGTGCGCCGAGGAGGAATTCTTCGTCAACCCGACCGGGCGCTTCGTGGTCGGCGGTCCCGCGGGCGACACCGGGCTTACCGGGCGCAAGATCATCGTCGATACCTACGGCGGGGCGGCGCCTCACGGCGGCGGGGCGTTCTCGGGCAAGGACCCGACCAAGGTTGACCGCTCGGCGTCCTACGCCGCGCGATACGTCGCCAAGAACGTGGTCGCCGCCGGGATCGCGACCAAATGCCTGGTCCAGCTCTCCTACGCCATCGGGGTCTCGAAGCCGCTGTCGGTTTACATCGACACCAACGGCACCGGCGAGGTAGACGAGGCGAGGCTCTCGGCCACCGTGCAAGAGCTGGTCGATCTTTCGCCGCGCGGCATCCGCGAGCACTTGCGCCTGAGTCGGCCGATCTATGCGCGAACCGCCGCATACGGCCATTTCGGCCGGGCCCCCGACGGGGACGGCGGGTTCTCGTGGGAGCGCACCGACTTGGCCGACACACTCAAGGCTGCGTTTTAGCCCAGCAAAGGGAGCCAGAGCGATGGCAGGATGGGAGAAGCCGAAGATCGCGGTGCTCGGCGCCGGCGCGATGGGCAGTATGTTTGGCGGGCTTTTGGGCGAGGGCGGCCTCGACGTGACGCTCGTGGACGTGTGGGCCGAGCATGTCGCGGCGGTGCGGGCGGATGGGCTTCGCCTGGTCGGCGATGAGGCTGAGCGCAAGGTGCCCCTCGACGCGACGACCGAACCGGCCGAGGTCGGCGAGGTCGACGTGGTCTTGGTCCACTGCAAGGCGCATCACACCGTTGCGGCGGTCGAGGCGGCTCGGCCGCTGTTCGGCCCCGACACGGCGGCGATCAGCTTCCAGAACGGACTTGGCAACGAAGAGATGATCGGCAGCGTTGTCGGCGACGACCGTGTGCTCGGCGGTACGACCGCGCAGGGTGCAAGCATCATCGGGCCGGGCGCGGTACGCTATTACGGCTACCTCCCTTCGCAAATCGGCGAGCTCGCGGGCGGGATCTCGGAGCGAGCCGAGCGCATCGCCGGCGCCCTCACCGCCGCCGGCCTTCAGGTGACCGCCAGCGCCGACATCCGCCGCGACATCTGGAAGAAACTTTTGACCAACGTCGCGCTAGGCGCACCCTCGGCGGTCGCCGATCTCACCATCGCCGAGTTGATGGCGGTACCGGAGCTCAAGGCGATCTCACTGGCCGCGTTGGACGAGGCCGCCGCCGTCGCCCGCGCCGCCGGAATCGCATTAGACGAGGGGGAGACCAAGGCGGTGTTGGCCAAGATCTCTGGCGCCGGCGGCACCAGCGCCAACAAATCGAGCATGTGTGTCGATGTGCTGAACCGGCGCAAAACCGAGATCGAGGTGATCAACGGCGCGGTAGCGCGGCTCGGCCGCGAGCACGGCGTGCCGACCCCGGTGAACGACACGTTTATCGCCATGGTCACGGGGGTCGAGACCCACTTCGTGTGACCGGCAATCGCAGATCGGGCCCCGTTTGGCTCGTGTTTGGCTGTGCTATTTGCTCATCAGGCCGCGGCCGAGGAGACGTTGCACGAGAGGCTCGAGCGGCAGTATCTCGATTCGCTGGACGCCTGGGTCGCCGGCCGGCTATTGTGCGCCCGTGCCGGTCTGGAGTAGCCGGCTAGGGTGCCGCGCGGCGGCCCGCGTTCATGGTGGCGAGACCGGCGAATATCAGGGCGAGGGCAGCCCACAGCCAAGGGCTAAATGACTCGCCGAAGATGATCATGGCGAAAACCACCCCGGCGATCGGTGCGATGTAGTTCACGGTCGAGAAAAAGAACGGCCCCTTGAGCCGCACCATCTCGAACATGAAGACGAACAGAAGGGCGTAGAGCGCGGCGATGGCGAGGACCATAGCCCCGCCCTGATCAAGACCGGAATCGAAGAACCACCAACGACCTTCAGCAGTCATCGCCGCCAGCAGGAAGATCCCGGCAAAGAGCGGCATGGTCGCGCCCATCACCACAGACGGTGTTTGCGGCGGGCGTAGGTACGCGGCGCAGACGTTCGAAACCGCGAAACTCGTCGGCCCGATCAATGAGACGAGAACCCAGCCGACCATCGAGCGCTCGGGTAGGCTGGTTTCCGGCAAAACCACAAGCAGGACGCCGGCAACGCCGAGGGCGATGCCGAGTAGGCTACGACCGCGAAATCGCTCGAGCCCGAGTGGCAGCGCCAGCGCGTAGGTAATCATCGGCGTGAGAATGAGGCCGAGGCTGAGGACCGAGGCCGGAACCCGCGGCGCGACGAAGGCGAAGATGGTCATCGGCAGGGCGACGCCGGTGGCGCCCATAACGGTGTAGACGCGGAGATGGCGTAAGCTCAGGGGCGGCAGCGTGCCGCGGGCGAGGCCGACCAACAGCAGTCCGCCGCCGGCGAATAGCGCACCCCAAAAGACGTAGGCGATGAACGGCACGCCCCCCTCGGCGGCCAGCCGGTTGATTGAAAAGGCGAGGCCGGTGCCGACGCCGTTGACGGCCAGCATGACGAACGGCCACACCAGGGCGGCGAAGGTGGCGAGCGGGCGCTCCCGCGACCCCGAGTCGAGAAGGGCGTTCACGAGCGGGCCGGTCTAGGAACCTTGCGAACCGGTTTCGCGGCGGCGGAGCCAGGCGCAGGGGAGGTAGGTGTGATCGACGGCGGTGGCGGTTTCGTCGAAGGGGCGGGGCGGGGCCTCGAGCGCGAAGTCGGGGCGTTGCGCGGCGAAGTCCTGGGCGGCGTTGGCCGGGTTGTCGGTCTTCCAGCCGGCCTGGCCACCGGGGACATCGTGGAGCTCGCGCATGACGCCGTCGGCGGCGACGATGTAGGAGCCCGGCGTGACCAGCGAGCTGTAGGCCCTAAGCTCGGCGGAGACGTGGTCGTAGGTGTGCTTGCCGTCGAGAAAAACGAACACCGTCTCGCTGTCGTAGACTTCTGCCCGTACCGCTTCCACGATCTCTGGCGCGGTCGAATCGCCCTCGATCAGGGTGATGCGTTCGAACAGCGGATGCGCCTCTATCGCGGTTCGGTTGTCGGCCGGGATATCGATGTCGACCGCGACCACGCGACCCCTGCCAACGAGTTGGCAGAGGCTGGCGAAGAACGCCGCCGAACCGCCGTGGGCGACCCCGATTTCGACGATGACGTCGGGCTGAAGGCGCCATAGCACCTCTTGAAGGCGCACCAGGTCCTCGGGCAGTTGGATCACCGGCCGGCCCAGCCAGGTGAAGCCGTAGGAGTACTTCTGGGCCCATCCGGTCTTGACCCAGAGCGCCGCGATCTCGCGGAAGACCTCGGGCGCGTAGAGATCGAATGTGCGGCGTCCCTGGGCATCCTCGATCGCGGCGGTGCGCGACTCGGTGTCGATACTGAGTTTCATGGCGGGGGGGGGGTCTTCATAGGATGACGCGGGCAAGCCGAGCCGTCATGATAGGCCGAGTTATCCGGGGACGCGAGACGATGCTGAAGACGACGGCGAACATGGTATTGCCAACGGCGCTGGTGGGATCGATCCCGCGGCCGTCGTGGTACACGCGTAGCCTCGAGGGCGGCGATTTCAAGATGGCGCTCAGCGATCGTTGCTTCCGTGAGCAGTACATGGACGCCGTCGGCGCCTACATCAACGACCAGGAATGCGCGGGCCTCGACATTCTGGTCGATGGCGATGCTCGCTTCGATAACGACGTCGGTGGCCGCGGGTGGTTCTTTTATCCGCTGGACCGGTTGGGCGGACTCGACCAAAGCTCGGACGTGATCGACAACTGGGTCGACAGCTACCGGCCGGGCCACATCTTCTGGGAATTGATGGAGGCCTATCAGACCAAGGTACTGACCGGCAAAGTGCGCCCCGGTCCATTGCACTACGCCGCCATCTGGCAGACCGCACAGAAGCTTACCGACCGGCCCATGAAGTTCGGCGCGATCGCCGTCGAACCGGTCTTCTTCATGATCCAGGACCGCCGACGCGCGTACGATTCCGACGAGGGGTTGCTGTTTGACCTGGCCGATATCTTCAACGCCGAATACCGCGCGCTTGCCGCCGCCGGCTGCCCGATCATCCAGGTCGAGGAGCCAATGTTCCATATCACCGTGCCCGAGCACCCCCTTGCCGAGGAGCTATTGATCGAGGTGTTCAACCGCTCGGTCGCCGGCGTCGACACCGAGATCTGGTGTCACACCTGCTGGGGCAATCCCGCCCAACAGTCGATCCAACGCGAAGACACGACCTACGAGCCTGCGCTGGAGGGCCTGTTCCAAGTCGATGCCGACGTGTTGACCTTCGAATGCGCCTCCACGGGCGGCAAGGACCTCGCCGCCATCGGCCGAATCAAGAGCGACAAGAAGGTGGCGATCGGCGCCGTCAACCACGTCAAAACTCAGGTCGAGACCCCCGAGGAAGTGGCGGCGCTCATCCGCAAGGGGCTCGAACACATCCCGGTGGAGCGGCTGATCGTGACCACCGACTGCGGGTTCGGCCGCGAAGGACTGTCGCGTCGAATCGCGTTCTACAAGATGGTGGCCTTGGTGGGGGGCACCAATGTCGTGCGCCGCGAACTGGGTCTGCCCGAGGCGCGGGTCCGCGCCGCCGACCCTCGCCTCGCGTTCGGCTTCGACGGCTAGATCACGCCGACGCGGTCGCCGCGTCGAGCCAGACCTGCCCGCTCAGGGACACGGGAAGCGGCTTGCCGGGACGGATATCGACGAGCCTGTCGAAATCCGGGCCGCCCTCGCCGCGCACCAGGAACACGGGCACCCAGTGGCGGTCGAAATCGATCTTAAGGGTCAGCGGGTTGGCATAGCGGATGGTATAGGCGCCGCGGCGGCGGCCGCTGGTGTTCATCTCGGAGCCGTGCACGAGGAAGGAATCATGAATCGACATGCTTCCCGCGGTCATCTCGAGACACACCGCGCGGGCCTCCATCGCCTCGCTCATGTCCACCGCGAGGCCTAGGAGGTCCGAGCCGTCGGTCTCGCTGCGCGCCATCGCGCGAAAGCCGGCGTGGCTCTCGGGCACTACGCTCATCGCCCCGTTGGATGCATCGGCATCATCGATCGCGAGCCATAGCGACACCAAATCGGTGCCCTCGAGCGAGTACCAGAACGGATTGTCCTGGTGCCAGCGGACCGCCATACCGTCGCCCCGCGGCTTTACCAAGAGCGAGGACATGACGATCATGAGGTTGGGGCCGATGATCGATTCGACCGCGTCCAGGAGCGCCGGTCGACGGCAAAACTCCAACCAGTACGGATCGGAAGTGTGCGGTTCGGTGAGCCACTCGGGGCGCGAATCGATGTCGCGGTGGCCGTCTTCGAGGTAGATGCGCTGCTTGGACGGCATCGCGGCGATCATGGCATCGACCTCGCGGCGCACCGCCGCGATCTCGTCCGCGTTCAGCACGTCGCGGAAAACGCAGTACCCCTGGTCGACGAACCGGGCGGGGTCGGTATTGAGCGGCGAGCTGGTATCGGTCATGGGCGATCTCCAGTGCCTGGATCGCGAATTCTATAGTATCATAGCGGTCCGACAAACCGATCGGGGGGACTGACGGACATGGCAGGGGAGGGATACGGCGTCGCGTTCGCCGGCACGGGCGGCGTCGCGGAGATGCACGCGCAGGGGTTTGAGCGCTTCGCCACCGACTACGGTCGGTTGGTCGGTGCGTTCAGCCGTACCGCGAAAAACCGCGACGCCTTCGCCGCCAAGCACGGCATCAAGGGTTACGAGAGCCTGGACGCGTTGTTGGAGGACCCCGAGGTCGACGCCGTCGGCGTGCTGACCCCGGCCGGGGCGCACATCGACACCGCCATCGCCTGCCTCGAGGCGGGCAAGCACGTGATGTGCGAAAAGCCGCTCGGGTACACCGTCGCCGATCTCGAACGGTTGCGCCAGTCGGCGGACAAAGCCAGGGGCAAGTTCATGCCGGGGCACAACTACATTTATCCCCCGGCGATTCGCCGCGCCAAGCAGCACATGGACGAAGGGCGGATCGGCAAGATCTCGAGCGTGTGGATGCTGTACAACATGCAGCACCCGCTGTCGTTGCAGGGGGTCGACCGACTGGTCACGCTCGAGCTCGCGACCCACCACGTCTATACCATGCTCTATCTTCTCGGCCGCCCCAGCCGCATAACCGCGGTGACCTCCAGCGCTTACTACGACAAGATCCCCGACCAGGTGATGATCGTGGGCGAATTCCCGAGCGGCGCGATCGCCAACCTGTGGGGCTGCTTCGCCGCCAACGATCCCACTAGCGATCCCTGGACCGTGATGTACAAGGTGCTTGGCACCGAAGGCGGGGTGACGTATTCGTGGAACGAGGGTTCGATCAACCTCTCGCCCTTCACCGATTTGGGTCCGACCAACGGGCTGGGCTGGGACAAGCCGACTTATCCCGACTCCTTCGGCCACGCCTGGGCCCACTTTCTGAACCGCGGCCTCGACAAGGGCGAGCCGCCGCTGTCGACCCTCGATGACGCGATCGATTCGCTGCGCATCGTCGAGGCGGTCGAACGCTCGGCCGAGGAGGGCCGCGGGATCGAACCCGACTACGGGTGAGCGCGTGCTGAACCGGCGTGCGGCGTTGAGCCTGTGAGGCGGGGTGTGCATGCCACGGTCCTATCTCGAGCGAATCCTGCGGGCGGAAGTTTACGACGTCGCCGTTGAGACGCCGCTGGAGCCGATGCCGCTCCTCTCCGCGGCGCTGGGCCACTCTGTTCTGATCAAGCGCGAAGACCTACAGCCGGTTTTCTCCTTCAAGGTCCGAGGCGCCTACAACAAGATCGCTCATCTCGACGACGACGCGCGGTCGCGGGGCGTGGTATGCGCCTCGGCGGGAAATCACGCGCAGGGCGTCGCCCTCGCCGCGCGGAAGATCGGCCTTGAATCGATCGTGGTGATGCCCACGACGACGCCGCGCATTAAGGCCGAAGCGGTTGCGCGGCTAGGTGCTCGGGTCATCCGCCACGGAACCTCGGTCCGCGAGGCGCTCGGCAAGGCAGACGAGATCGCCAACCACGAGGGCATGGCCTTCGTCCACCCGTTCGACGATCCCGATATCATCGCCGGTCAGGGCACCATTGGTCTGGAGATCCTGCGCCAAGCGGGCAACGACATCGACGCCATCTTCGTTCCCATTGGCGGCGGCGGTCTGATCGCCGGCATCGCCGCCTACGTCAAGACGTTGTGGCCGGCGCTAAAGATCATCGGCGTGGAGCCCGAGGATGCGCCCACGATGAGCAAGGCGCTTGCTGCGGGGCGGCCGGTCGAGATCGAGGAGGTTGGGCTGTTCGCTGACGGTGTGGCCGTGAACGCGGTCGGCGCTGAGCCGTTTCGCATCGCCTCACAATGCGTCGACGAGATGATCCTGGTGGGCACCGACGAAATTTGTGCGGCGATCAAGGACATCTACGACGACACGCGCTCGATCGCTGAGCCGGCCGGCGCGCTTGGAGTCGCCGGTCTCAAGGCGTACGCCGCGGGAAAAAACGCAAGCGACGAGACGTTGGTGGCCATCCTGTCCGGCGCCAACGTGAACTTCGATCGCTTGCGTCATATCTCGGAGCGCGCCGAGATCGGCAGCGACCGCGAGGCGCTGTTCGTGGTCACCATTCCCGAACGTCCCGGCAGCCTTCGCGGTTTCTGCGAGGTCATCGGGGCGCGCTCGATCACCGAGTTCAACTACCGCTACGCCGCGGCCGAGTGTGCCCGAATCTTCGTCGGGCTCGAGCTCCAGCGCGGCAGGGAGGAACAGCAAGAGATCTTGGACCTGCTCGCGCGGGTGGCGCTTCCGGTCATCGACATGACCGACAATGAACTTGCCAAGCTGCACGTCCGGTACATGGTCGGGGGCCACGGCGGCGAGCTCAGCGACGAAAAGCTGTTCCGCTTCCACTTCCCCGAGCGCCCTGGTGCGCTGCTGGGCTTCCTCAAGGAGATGGGAGAGCGCTGGAACATCAGCCTGTTCCACTATCGCAACCATGGTTCGGATTTCGGCCGCGTGCTGATGGGCGTTCAGGTGCCCCCCGCAACCGAGAGCGAGTTTCGCGCCTTCCTTCGCGGCGCCAAGTTCTCGTTCATAGAAGAGACCGACAACCCGGTCTACGAGGTGTTCCTGCGCTAGCGCTCAGGCCCGCTACGTCGGTACCTTCACTCCCTCGCCAGGATCGGCCGCCGCTTCATCTTCGAGCCGTATTCGTTCGGCGCGCCGGCGCAGCATGACGTTCAAGACGACCGCGGCCACGGTCAGACCGCCGATGAACAGCTTGAAGTAGGCCGAATCTACGCGCGCCATCACGATCCCATTGTCGAGCATGCGGATAATGATGATGCCGATGATCGGACCGAGGATCGAGCCGAAGCCGCCGAATAACGCGACCCCGCCGATCACCGCGGCGGCGATCGCCTGCAGCTCATAACCGTTGCCGACGGAGGGAAAGGCCGAGTGGCTGCGCAGCGCCTGAATAATGCCAGCCCAAGCCGCCAGCGTCGAGCAGATCATGAAGCACACCGTCTTCACCCGTCGGGTGTTGATGCCCATGTCATTGGCCGACTGGCGGTGGGCGCCGCTGGCGAAGATCCAGTTGCCGAAGTTGGTGCGGTGCAGCAGCCAACCGAGGACGATCGCGACCCCGAGGTACCACAGAAGCGAGGCCCGCACGATGGCCCCGATCCCCTCCTCGCCGAGGTAGCCGATGAAAACCAGGTCCGGCATGTGCTTGGGCCAGCGCGGCGGGAAGCCGCCCGAGGCAACCACCGCCGAAGAACGAATGACAAAGAGCATACCGAGCGTGGTGACGAAGGAGGGTATCTGGAAAGTGAGCGTGATGAAGGCGTTGGCGTAGCCGATGATCATGGCCGCCACCGTGGCGACGGCAAAGCCGACCCACGGATCGACGCCGAACTTGGCGACCAAGATAACCGGGACCACGGTGCCGAAGGCGAACACCGAGCCCACCGAAAGGTCGAACTCGCCCGAGATCATCAACAGCGTCGCGCCGAGCGCGATCAAACCGAGCTCGGGAACGATGGCCAGGATCACCCGCAAGTTGCCCGCGGTCATGAACCGCTCGCCGCCGAGCCCGAGCCCCGCCGCGAGCGCAATGGCCACGATGATCGCGGCGATCTCGGGCCGTGATAGCAAGAGCTTGGTGAGCGCTTTCACGGTTGGGCGTCCCGCTGCCTAGCTTAGCGACTCATCTCAGACGATGAGATCGGTGAGCGCTTCGATCGAGGTCTCGGACTTGGGCATCTCGGCGGTCTTTTCGCCGCGCGAGAGCACGCACAGCCGGTCAGCGATGGGATAGACGTGGTGCAGGTTGTGGGTGATGAAGATCGAAGTGATGCCCTGCGCCTTCAGCCCCTCGACCCAGCCCAAGACTTTGTTGGTCTCCTTGATCGAGAGGTGGTTGGTGGGCTCGTCGAGGATCAGCACCTTGGTCTTGAAGTACATGGCGCGGGCGATGGTGACGCCCTGGCGCTCGCCGCCCGAGAGCTCCTCGACCACGGTCTCGGGTGAGCGCAGGTGGAGGTCGACGTCGCGCAGCGCCTCCATCGCCTCGCGCCCCATCTTGCGGAAGTCCATATTGCCGATGCGGCCGATACGCGTCTTGATAGGTTCGCGGCCGATGAAGATGTTGCGCTCGATCGAGAGCGTGGGCGCGAGCGCGTTGTACTGGTAGATGGTCTCGATGCCGAGCTCCATGGCATCGCGCGGCGAGGCGAAGCTGACCGGCTTGCCCTGGAAGAAGATCTGTCCCGAATCCTGGCGGTGGGCGCCCGAGAGGATCTTGATCAGGGTCGATTTGCCGGCGCCGTTGTCGCCGACCAGGCCAACCACCTCGTTGTGGCTGAGGTCGAGGTCCACGCCCTTGAGGGCGTGCACGCCACCGTACCATTTTTGCAGTGCGGCGCAGCGGATCAGCGGCTCGCCTGAGGCAGGTGCAGCGGCCGGCGTCGGCGTGACGGCCGGTTCGGTGAGGTGCGTCTCCGAGGTCATGCCTGTGCCCCTGTTTCAGTGGATTCGCTGGATAACGCCTCGCGCTCCTCCTCCTCGGCAAGGCGCATGCCCTGGCCGCGACGAAGGAGGAACAGGTTAAACACGACCGCACCAATCAGGAAGGCGCCGATCGACAGCTTGAACCAGCCCGAGCCCACGTTCAGCATCACCAGGCCGTTTTCAAGCATGCGAATGACGAAGGCCCCGACAATTGGGCCGAGGATCGAGCCGAACCCGCCGAACAAAGCCACGCCGCCGATCACCGAGGCGGCGATGGCCTGTAGCTCGAAGGTCTCGCCCTGGTTGGGCAATCCCATGTGAGAGCGGAATACCGCAAAGATGCCGCCCCAGGTGGCAAGGACCGAGCAGATCATGAAACACACGGTCTTCACCCGCCGGGTGTTGATGCCCATGTCCTGGGCCGACTGGCGATGCGCACCGGTGGCGTAAATCCAGTTGCCGAAGTTGGAGCGGTGCAGGAGCCACCCCAGGACTACAGCGACGCCCGCGTACCAAACGAACGAAGCCCGAACCAAGCCCCCGCTAACGATGTTCCCGGCGAACAGCGCGTCGGGCAAGTCGGGAGTCCACACCGGCATGTGGCCGCCCGACAGTATGATCGTGGCCGAACGGGCGACGAACAACATCCCCAGCGTCGTGATGAAAGACGGAATGCCGAAGGTAAGGGTAACGAAGGCGTTGGTGTAGCCGATGCAAAGGCCGCCCAAAGTCGTGATGGCGAGCGCCAGCCACGGATCGACGCCGAACCCGGTCAAAAGAACCGGGAGCATGCTGCCGAAGGCAAACACCGAGCCGACCGAGAGGTCGAATTCGCCGGAGATCATGAGGACCGTCACGCCGAGCGCCAGCAGCCCGATCTCGGGGATGATGCCCAACATGACCCGCCAATTACCGGAGCTCATGAAGACCGGCTGGTTGACGAAGAATATGGCGCCAAGGATGATCATCACCCCGAGCGCGGCGAGCTCGGGTCGCGACAAAAACGCCTTTGTCAGCGCCTTCATGTGATTTCCGCGCCGACGGCCCAGCCCACGACGCTGCGTCGCGCAAAGATGCGGTCAAGCACATGATACGCGGATCGCCGGGCCCGGACGCCTTGCGGCGCCCGGGCCCATCTCAGTCGATCGGTCAAACTAGCTCGTCGGGCTCAACGCAAGTTCTTCGCGGAGAGAGCAATGACCGATGCGGCGGTCTCGGGCGTTACAATCAACTCGCCGGTGTCGACGCTCCAATTTCCCAGCCCGTAAAGGCTGTGGAGATAGAGCTGCATGATCGAGAGGAACGACTGCAGGTAGGGTTGCTGGTCGACGGTGACCTGAATCCAGCCCTCTTGCATCTCCTCCAGAACGAACGTGTTGAGGTCGAATCCACCGAGCAGGACCTGACCCGGTTCGAACCCGAGGTCACGCAGGGACCGCGCCACGCCGGCTTCCCAGAAACCGTTGTCCAAATAGGCGGTGGTCTCGGGGTGGGTTTGGATGTAGGCGCTGACGCGGCTGCCAACGACGCCCAAGTCGTAACCGGCGTCGATGTTGTCCCACGTGATCTTACGGTCTGGGTTGGCGGCCGCGTACTCTTTCATGAAATTCTCGGCGCCTTGGGTGCGCTCCTGAGACCACTGCTGGCCCGGATCGTTGGTACCGAGAAGGACATGAATCGGGCCCTCTTCGGGGAACAGCTTCGATATCCCCAAGCCCAGCGTGTAGCCCGCCCTGATGAGGTTGGAGCCTATGAACCCCATGCGCGCGCTTCCCGCCGCGCCGTCCTTGTCATCCACGTTGTAGGAAACCACCGGGATGCCCGCGTCCATGGCCCGCTGAATGGCGTCGTCGAAGGCCTCGGGGTCCATGATGGTGGTGGCGATGCCGTCGGGCTGTTGCTCGATCGCCGCCTCGAGGATTTGCAGGACTTCGCCGATGTTGCCGTCCTGGGTCTGCAGGAAAATCATCTGGCAATCGGCGTCGATCAGCTCGCAGGCTGCTTCCATGCCATTCTTTTCGATCTCCCAGAACTGATGTCCTGGTGCGGCGTGAGTGACGATAACGAAGTTTAGCTTGTCTTGGGCTTGCGCGGCCGCGGCGAGCAGCAGACTGGCGCCGATCGCAGCGGTGACAACTTTCAATGTCGATCTCATGACCTACCTCCCTTTCAAGGACGAGTTGCGTCAGACTAACAAACACGGACTCGCGAAGCTAGTGTTTGGTGGCAGTTCTTGCGGGCTGGAAGCATGGCGAAACTTGCTGGTAGCGCCGATTCGAGTTTCGTCACCGGCATCGATGTTCGCGTCGACGGCGGCCTGGTTGCGACGCCTCGCTTCACCGCGTCCTAGCCGCGCCCAGCGGCGAGAGGGCGACATAGAGCGCGGCGATCAACGCCGCCAGCGCCATCCACCAGTTCTGCCAGGCGCCATAGCTGAGCGAGAACATCACGTAAAAGGCGGCCAGCCCGGCGGCGCGCGCGGCGCTGTCGAGGCGCGGCAGATTGGCGCCACGGAGCGCCCAAGCGGCGCCGGCGAAGGCGGCAGCCAGGGCGAGCGCCCCGGGGACGCCGAGCTCGGCCCACACCTGGAGGCTGCCGTTGTGCGGGTGCGAAGGCAAGGTGACGGTCGCGATGCCGGAGATGACGATGGGATCGGCCGCGCCGGGCAGGTGCTTGGAGGCGTCGAAGCCCCAGCCGATCCATGGATTCTCGGCGATCCGCTCGGTCACGAAGTTCCAAATGACGAGGCGGTGCACCCAGCTCGAGGGCACCGCCGCGAGGCCGGGATCGGCGAGTATCGCCACCGCCAGCGGCGCCAGCAGTACCGCCGCAGCGCTTAAGACCGCGAGCGCGGCGGCAGCGGCACGGGGAAAGCGGAGGGCGACAGCGAACGTCAGCGCGCCGGCCGCGATGGCGAGGAACGCCGCGTTCATGCCGATCAACCAGGCAAGAGCAGCGGCGATGGCGACGAAGCTCAGCGCCACGCCAGGGCCAAAGCGGCGCCACAGAACCAGCGCCGCGGGCCACGCGAAAACCGCGAGCACCGCGGTCGGCCGCAGGTAGTGGCCGAGGAAGATCCAGTCGGCGGGGTAGATATCGCCGTAGAGGGCGCCGCGCAGACTGCCCATGATGACGGCATCGGTGGCGACCTCGATCGCCAGGATGCCGACGAACCCTGCAGCCGCGAGGGCGACGGCGCGCTCGAGCCGTGCGCGGGCCGCGGGCGCGACCCGGTGCGCTTGCGCCAGCACAACCAAAGCGCCGACCCCGACCCACAGGAGGCTGTGCCATGTGCGCGCCGCCTCGGCCCGGTCCGGGGCCCACCACAGGGCCACCGCCGCCCACAGCAAAAGCAGCCCGATCGGAACCAGTACCGGCGATTTGAGCGCCGCATCGAGACCCGATCGCACCTCGCCGGCGACCAGACCGAGCACGGCCGCGAGGCCGAGGACGACGACCATGCCGCGGGGTACGAACAGCGCGGCAAGCGCAAACGCGATCACCGCCGCGGCCGGCGAGAAGGATCGGATCGCTGGGTTCTGGGCGCCGCCGGCAGCTACCATCGGGGGGCACTTCGCGCGGCGCCGCGCTGCGACGCCTTGAGTTTCGCAATCGGGGTGAGCACAATACGCGGCCACGGCGCACCGCGCCAACCTTCCGGAGCACCCCGCATGCCAGAGTCAGCCGCCGACACCAAGCCCAAATCCGACATCGAGATCGCTCAAGCCGCGCCGATGCGGCCGATCGCCGAGGTCGCGGCGCGGCTGGACATCGCCGGCGAACGCCTCGAGCCCTATGGACACTACAAGGCCAAGGTCGCCCCCGCCGATCCCGGCGCGCCGCGCGGCAAGGCCAAGCTGGTCCTGGTTACCGCGATTACGCCGACGGCGGCCGGCGAGGGCAAGACGACGACGACCGTGGGCCTGGGCGATGGGCTCAATCGCATCGGCAAGCGCGCCGCCATCTGCTTGCGCGAGCCCTCGCTGGGTCCGTGCTTCGGGATGAAGGGCGGCGCCGCAGGCGGCGGCTACGCGCAGGTCGTGCCGATGGAGGACATCAACCTCCACTTCACCGGCGATATCCACGCGATCGGCGTCGCCAACAATCTGTTGGCCGCGCTGGTCGACAACCATCTCTATTGGGGCAACGCCGAGGCCCTCGATTCGCGTCGGGTGAGCTGGCGGCGGGCGCTCGATCTCAACGATCGGGCGCTGCGACGCATTACCTGCGGACTCGGCGGGCCGGCCAATGGCTACCCGCGTGAGGACGGATTTGACATCACGGTCGCCTCCGAAGTAATGGCGATCTTGTGTCTGGCCAGTGACCGCAACGATCTGCAGCGCCGGCTCGGCAACATCGTGGTTGGCTTCACCCGCGAGCGAGCCCCGGTGCGGGCCAGGGCGCTCGACGCCCAGGGCGCGCTGGCGGCGTTGCTGCGCGACGCGTTGAACCCCAACCTTGTGCAGACGCTCGAGCACAATCCCGCGTTCGTGCACGGCGGGCCGTTCGCCAACATCGCCCACGGCTGCAATTCGGTAGTGGCGACGCGGATGGCGATGGTCGCTGCCGATTACGTGGTCACCGAGGCCGGCTTCGGCGCCGACCTTGGGGCTGAAAAGTTCTTCGACATCAAATGCCGCAAGGCGGGGCTCGCCCCCGATGCGGTGGTCCTGGTGGCGACGATCAGGGCACTGAAGATGCATGGTGGCGTGGCGCGCGAGGCGCTTGCGCTCGAGGATCTAGCGGCGGTCAAGGCGGGGTGCGTCAACCTGGCCCGCCACGCCGAGAACCTGGGCCGTTTCGGGGTCCCGGTGGTGGTATCGCTCAACCGCTTCTCGGCCGACACCCCGGCCGAAGTGGACGCCGTGGTCGGGGAATGCCGCGGGCTGGGCATTGATGCGGTTGTAGCCGACCAATGGGCGCGCGGGGGCGCCGGCGCCGAGGCGATGGCCGAAGCGGTGGTGCGCACCGCCGACGGCGGGACCGCCAACTTCGCCCCCCTCTATCCCGACGAAATGCCGCTTCTCGAAAAAGTACGCACCGTCGCACGCGACATCTATCGTGCCGATGACGTCACTGCCGATGCCAAGATCGTGACCCAGTTCAAAGAACTCGAAGAGGCCGGTTTCGGCCACTTCCCGGTGTGCATCGCCAAGACCCAGTACAGTTTCTCCACCGATCCCGGCCGTAAGGGCGCGCCCGACGGGCATAGCGTGTCCATCCGCGAGGTACGACTGGCGGCGGGGGCCGAGTTCGTGGTCGTCATCTGCGGCGATATCATGACCATGCCGGGCTTGCCGAGGCGGCCCGCCGCAAGCGACATCTCGGTCGATGCCGAGGGTCGGATCATGGGTCTTTTTTGACGCCCGCCGGGATGCGGCCGGGCGGCCGCAAAGACCCTTGAAAAACGACTGCGAACCGTGGAGACTTGCCCAGCACGAAAGGCGTGGGGCGCAAGCGCTTGAGGCGCATTGCTAAAGTTCGCCGATAGGTACGTTGCCGGGTCGCCAGGTGAGCGCGACGCGGATGTGCGTCGCGCCGCCGCGCGGGGAAACTGAGCCCATGGAGATCACCTTCGAGGTCTACGTCCAGAAAGACGGCCGCTGGACGCTCGAGGCGCGCTACAACGCCGAGCAAAAGGATGCGGCGATCGGCGAGGCCAAGCAGCTTCAGAATATGCCTCATCTGCAGGCGGTGAAGGTGGTCCGCGAGACCTACGACGACAACAACAACAACCGGATCCGCGAAAAGACGGTCTACACGACCGAGGACAGCGTCGAAAAGACGCGCTCGTTCGATCCCTCCTCCGCCTCCGCGGGCGGCGGTAGCGGCGGCGGTGGCGGGGGTGGAGGCGGCTCGCCTGAGCCGATCGTCTACGACATTCCAGGCTACGACTTCGGCGGCGTCACCAACCCCAGCGACGAGGGGCCGGGAATCGTCTCGAACGTCAAAATTCCGGGGCGTGGCGTCGCGGTCGCCGCCACCGGCCGTGGGCTAAAAAGCGGAGAAGCGATCGTCTTGTACAAGTTGCTGGTGGTCTACCCGGTTCGGCTGCCACCTCTTCCTTGCCGGCGCCTGCGAGATCGCGGCGCAGAAGGCGGGGCTCAACCACCAGCAGATGTTCGACATCTTGGAAGGCGGGGTCGAGATTCTGGGAACCAAAAAAGAAACCGCCATGCAATTCAGCGAAAAATACGAGGAATACCTTCTAGAGCCGAAATACACCCGAATGTTCAAGTCGGGGCGCGATGCCATGCAACGCTTTTTCCAAGGCGGCGGCGACGCGACCACATTGTTGACTAAGGCGGTCGAGCGATGGAAGCAAACCGGCGCCGAAGACGAGGAACAGAATACCGGACCGACGACGGTGATGTTCACCGACATCGTCGGCTCGACCCGAATGAATCAGACGCTCGGCGACGAGGTCGCCCAAGTGGTGGTGCGCAAACACAACGAGATCGTGCGCGGCGCGCTGGACAAGTTCGAGGGCCTCGAATTCAAGCACACCGGCGATGGCATCATGGCCTCGTTCAAGAATACCGTGAACGCGGTGGAGAGCTGTATTGAGATGCAGCGCAACACCGCGGCCCACAACGTGGAGGATCCCAGTCATCCGTTACAGATTTGCATCGGATTGAATGCCGGCGAACCGATCGCCGAGGATGGTGACCTCTTCGGCGCCACCGTCCAGCTCGCGGCGCGTATCTGCGACAAGGCGACCGGCGGCCAGATACTCACCGCCGGGGTGGTCCGCGAGCTCTGCGCGGGCAAGATGCTCACGTTCAAGAAGGGCAGTGAATACGAGATGAAGGGCGTCGAAGGCCTGGTGCCGACCTTCGAGGTGCCGTGGGACGAATAGCGACACCGCGGTGGCGGGGAGTGGCGCGATGACCGAGGAGTTCGCGGGCTTCCCAAAGAAGTCGGTGGCGTTCTTGGGTCGCCTTGCCGAGAACAACAACAAGGTCTGGTTCGACGCCCACCGCAACGAGTACGAGAAACACCTGCTGACTCCGGCCAAGCGTTTCGTCACGACGATGGCCGACCTGTTGACGTCCGTTTCCGACGACATACGGGCCGAGCCGCGGGTCGGGGGTTCGATCTTCCGGATCAACCGCGACATCCGATTCAGCCGCGACAAGACACCGTACAAGACCCATCTCGATCTATGGTTCTGGCACGGCGGCGGCAATGGAAAGAGCCGCGAGCGCCCCGGCTTCTTCTTTCGCCTCACCGCTACGCGCCTGTTATTGGGCGCGGGCATGCACGGCTTCGAGGCGCCACTTTTGGCGGCCTATCGGGCCGCGGTCGCCGAGCCGCGCAAAGGAAAATCGTTGCGCGCGCTCTTGGATGCGGTGAGCGCCAGGGGCTATGAGGTTGGCGGCAGCCATTTCAAGCGCGTGCCGCGCGGCTTTGACCCCGGGCACCCGCATGCCGACCTATTGCGTCACAACGCGCTTCACTTGGGCCAGGAAGTACCGCTGCCGGTCTCGCTCGCGACGCCTGCCTTCCCCGCCTACTGCCTGGTGCGGTTTCAGGACATGGCGCCGGTATTGGACTGGCTGGTCGGCTTGATCCGCCGCGCCGGCTAGCCGCAACGGCGCCGGTTGGACGCCCGGGCCTCGTTGTCGGGTCCGCGGCTTGCCCCCGCGGACGGCAAGCCGGCGCGGCAGCTTGTGGTGCTCTTACACGGGCTGGGCGCCGACGGCAACGATCTGATCGGTCTTGGCTCGACCCTCGCGCCGCTTCTGCCCGGCGCCGCGTTCGCCGCGCCCAATGCGCCGGAGCCGTGCGACATGGCGCCGTCCGGCTATCAGTGGTTCAGCTTGGCGGCGGAGGGTGAGGCGGGCCGGAGTGCGGGGGTGCGGCGGGCGGCACCGGCGCTCGAGCGGTTTATCGACGACGAATTAGGGCGATTGGATCTGGTGGATTTCCGCCTCGCGCTGGTCGGGTTCTCGCAGGGAACGATGATGGCGCTTCACGTCGGATTGCGCCGCGCCCG
Source organism: Alphaproteobacteria bacterium (assembly GCA_965219135.1). GTDB lineage: Bacteria > Pseudomonadota > Alphaproteobacteria > VGEJ01 > VGEJ01 > CAYUNL01. Next base: position 310,614 of record CBDCMV010000003.1, read on the forward strand.
GCCGTGCGCCGGGATCGTTGGCTACTCGGGCGTGCTCGTCGCGCCGCAAAGCTTGGAGGGTGAGGTGCGGGCGAAGCCACCGATCCTTCTCGTTCACGGCGGTGCCGACGATCTGATCCCGGCCGAGGCGCTGTTCGCCGCGGTCGGCGCGTTGGGCGCGGCCGCGATTCCGGTGCAGTGGCATGTCTCGGTCGAAACCGGGCATGCCATCGACGAGGCGGGTTTGCGCCTGGGCGCCGATTTCCTGGTCCGCGCGTTCGCGACGCTAAGCACGCCGGGCTAGACCACGCCGGCCTCACGCAGGGCGGCGATCTCGTCGGCGGTCATGTCGAGGAGGCGGGCCAGGGTCTCTTCGGTGTGCTGGCCGAGAAGCGGCGGCGCGGTCTGTGCCCCGGTCGGCGCGGCGCCGAACCGCAGTGGGGTCGCCACGCTCGGCACGGTGCCGGCGAGCGGATGGGGAAGATCGAGGCGCATGCCGCGGGCACGGACCTGCGGGTCGTCGAACACCTGGTCGATGGCGTTGATGGGCGCACACGGCACCTGCGCGTCCTCGAGTGCGTCGAGCCAGGCCTTGCGCCCGCGAGTGCGGAAGATCGGCTCGAGGATAGCGATCAGCGCCTGGCGGTGGCGGACGCGGGAATCGTTGGTGGCGAAACGCCGATCCTCGGCCAGCTCAGGCCGCCCGGCGACGGCGCACAAGCGGTGGAACTGCGGATCGTTGCCCACCGCTACGACGAAGTCGCCGTCGGCCACCGCGAAGCATTGGTAGGGCACGATGTTGGGGTGGCCGTTGCCGATGCGCCCCGGCGGCTCGCCGCCGACGAGCGCGTTCATGGCCTGGTTGGCGAGGAACGCGGCCTGGACGTCGAGGAGGGCGAGGTCGATGTACTGGCCCTCGCCCGAGCGTTCGCGCTGATGGAGCGCGGCGAGCACCGCGGCAACCGCGTACATGCCGGCCATCAGGTCGGACACCGCGACGCCGACCCGCATCGGCCCGCCTCCGGGCGCGCCGTCGGCGTGGCCGGTCACGCTCATGAGGCCGCCCATGGCCTGAATCGCGTAGTCGTAGCCGGCGCGGTGGCGGTAAGGGCCGGTCTGGCCGAAACCGGTGATCGAGCAGTAAACGAGCCGCGGGTTGAGCGCCTTGAGCGCGTCGTAGCCCAGGCCATGCCGGGCAAGGTCGCCGACCTTGAAGTTCTCGATCACGATGTCCGATTTCGTGGCCAGCGCGCGGGCGACCGCGAGCCCCGCCGGGGTCGTAAAATCGAGGGTCACCGAGCGCTTGCCCCGGTTGCACGCAAGGTAGTAGGCCGATTCCGCGGTCTCGTTTCCGTCGCGGTCCTTGAGGTAAGGCGGGCCCCAGCCCCGGGTGTCATCGCCGACGCCCGGGCGCTCGACCTTGATGACCTCGGCGCCGAGATCGGCGAGGACTTGGGTCGCCCAAGGACCGGCGAGGATGCGGCTGAGATCGAGGACGCGAATACCGGCAAGCGGTCCGTCCATACCTTACCTCCGTGTTTGCTCGATCCGCACGATAGATTGCTTGCGGCGGCGTGCAAACAATGGGTGGCAAAGGGCCCGAGAATCACGGTATTTTGTCGCGGCGAGGCGTTGCGCTCGGGCCGATCGGCGCCAGGTGCAGCGCTTCTCGTGTGATATTGGGAGAGCTTAGTGCCCTCGCTCGAAAACTGTCACGCCCTGGTGCTGAACGCTGACTACCAGCCGGTCAGCTACTTTCCGCTCTCGCTGTGGCGCTGGCAGGATACGGTGCGCGCGGTCTTCATGGACCGGGTCAACGTGGTCTCGGAGTACGAGCGCACCGTGCGCTCGCCCCGCTTCGAGATGCGCCTGCCCAGTGTGATCGCGCTCAAGCGTTACATTCATCCCGCGCGACGCCCAGCCTTCACCCGGTTCAACGTCTTTCTTCGCGATGGCTTCCGCTGCCAGTACTGCGCGAGCGGGCACGAGCTTACCTTCGACCACCTGGTGCCGCGGTCGCGCGGCGGGCGAACGACGTGGGAAAACGTGGTCGCCGCGTGCGCGACGTGCAACCTGAAGAAGGGGGGACGGCGGCCCGAACAGTGCCGCATGCACCCCCGTATCAAGCCCTATATGCCGACGGCGTTGGAGTTGCAGCGGAAGGGGCGTGCCTTTCCGCCCAACTATCTGCATGAGAGTTGGCGCGATTACCTTTACTGGGACGCCGAGCTTGAGACCTAGGGTCTAGACCCGCTCCGAAAGCCAGATCGCCAGGCGCGTGCCGCGGCGGATAATCCCGCCGAAGAGGGCCTGCGCCGGGGCCTCGGCGGCGCCGTGGGCGATCGCCGTATCGCGGTGCTCGATCTCGTCGGCGCGGGCCTCTTGGATCGCCCCGCGCAGCGCCGCCTCATCTTCGCCCAGCGCCTCGGCTTGCCGCGCATAGTGGTCGTCGATCACGTCCTCGACCGCCGCCGTCGCGGCCATGGCGCCCTTCTCGCCAAGGAGCGCCGAGGCCGCGCCGAGCGCGAAACCGGCGACGTGCCAGAGCGGCGCCAGCGCGGTGGGACGGACGCGGCGCTCGGCCATCAGCTTTTCGAAGGTCGCGAGGTGGCGGCTTTCCTGCTCGGCCATGCGTCGCACCGCCTCGCTGCCGCCGCCGCGCCCAAGCACCGCGAGCTGTCCCGCATAGATGCGCACGGCGCCGTACTCGCCCGCGTGATCGACACGGATGAAGCGCTCGACCGGGTCGCGGACGCCCGAATCGCCGGGGAGGAAGGGTGGGCGCCGGTCGCTCATCGGCGCGAAGTCCGCGCGAGCTGGCGGCCCGCGGCGGCGAAACTGAGGCCGGCCAACACGGCCGAGGCGACGAGGTTGTAGCCGGCCAGCGAAACGCCGAAGAGCGACCACGCGACCTGATCGCAGCGCGCTACCGGCGTAGCCTTGAGCTCGGCGATCAGGTCCTCGATTTCGGTCGCTTCGAGCGGCGGCGCCGTGCACGCCGCGCTCGCCTGAAACCAGCCTTGCTCGACGCCGACGTGATAGGCGGCGATGCCGGCGCCCACGGCGAAGGCGGCGCCGCAGAGCGCGGTCAGCGCCGGCGCGAAGTAGGGGCCGGCGAGCGGCGGCCGCCCGGCCAACGCCAGCGCCACGGCGCTCAGGCCGATGGTGACGGCGTAGGGATAACGCTGGTAGACGCACAGCGGACAAGGCTCGAGTGCGGCGAAGTATTGAAAGCCAAAGGCCGCGCCGAGCACGGCGATGCTCGCCACCAGAATGAGGGCGCCAGTGGCGCGGGGCGCCTGGAGTACCAAAGGCATGGCCCACGATAGCGCCGCGCGCCGCCCAAGGGTAGGGCGCTCACACCAGGTAGCGCACGATCACGAAGCCGCCGATCAGCAAGACGACGAAGAGCGTGGTCAGCAGCGCGAGGTGGCGCTCGATGAACGCGCGGATAGGCTCGCCGAAGTAGTAGAGAAGCGCGGCGACGATGGCGAAGCGCAAGCCCCGGGCGATGACCGAAGCGATGAGGAAGGGGCCGAGGCCGAGCGCGGTGGCGCCGCTGGTGATGGTAATGACCTTGTAGGGGAAGAACGTGATGCCGAAGACAAACACGATCCACGCGCCGCGGTCGTTGTAGGCGGCGGCGAAGCGCTCGTACTCATGGCCGTAGCCATAGAACTCGATCAGCGGTTGGCCCACGGTCTGCCACAGGAAAAGGCCGATGGCATAGCCCGCGAGCCCGCCCGCGACCGAGGCCACGGTGCAGACACCGGCAATGAGCCAAGCGCGGCGGCGCGCGGCCAGCACCATGGGGATCAGCATCACATCGGGCGGGATCGGAAACACCGAGCTCTCGATGAAGGCGACCAGTCCAAGCGCGGGCAGTGCGCGGCGGTGCGCGGCAAGCCCCATGGTCCAGTCGTAAAGCCGGCGCAGCATGGCGCCGGGCTATACAGGGTGTCGGGGGACAAGGCAACGCGGGAGGGCCGCTTGAGCGGCCTCGGGGCTGGTCTATCAGCGCGCTTCCACGCGCCGCCGTGGCGGAATCGGTGGACGCGACAGAATCAAGTTTGGTGCCCTAGGACGTGCCGGCTCGAGCCAGGTCTCAGTGGACCGGCCCTTGCAGCTCCGACGGCAGGGGGCGGCTTGCCTTCAAGACATGGGCCGGAAGCCAATCATGGTTATGTCGTCGCGGCGCAATTCGTCACCTTGATACAGCGAGAACGTCTTGATGATGTTGTCCCGTTGCGTCGCCATCGGGCTTTCCAGATCCCCTACGATCTGGTCGATCATGCGGCGTTTTCCGAAGCCACGGCGGCGGTCACCGCCGATCTGGTCGGTAAAGCCATCGGAGAAGAGGTAGAACGTGGCCGTCTCGGATGCTTCGAGGATATGGTTGTTGAACTCTATGTTCAGCGGCGCGTCCTTGTAGCCGATGCCGGATTTGCCGCCCTTTACCTCCCGCATTTCATTGTTCTCGGCCACCCATAGGGAAAAGCGCGCGCCAGCGAAACTTACCGTTCCGCCATCGCCACCGATGTGGCAGAGGCCAAGTTCGAGGCCGTCATCGGTCGTTGCATCATCGGTGTACTGTGCCAGCACCGCCTTGATGAACCGGTTCATTGAGGCGATCACGCGCGCGGGGTCGGCGTAGGATTCTTCCGCAATCGCCACCCGGAGCGCGCTGGAGGCCAGCAAGGTTATGAAGGCGCCGGGTACGCCATGACCGGTGCAATCGGCGAGGCCGAGCAAGAAGCCGTCGTCGACCGGGAGCAGCCAGTAAATATCGCCGCCGACTCTGTCGCGCGGCTCCCAGATGACCAAGTGGTCCGAATAGGCGATGTCGAATAGCTCGGGAATGGGCAGCGTGGCGCGCTGAAGGTTGGAGGCGTACTCGATGCTGCTTGAGATGACGTCATAGGCATCCTGCAGCTGTCTTTCGGCTTTCTTTCGCTCGGTGATGTCGAGGACGGTGCCAACGAAGCGCACTGCCTGGCCCTGCTGGTCTCTCCGCATTGTGCCGCCCTTTGAGTGTTGCCGGCGGGTCTCGCCTTGTTTGGTCACGACCCGATATTCGATCTCGTAATTATCGATCTCGCCGGCCGCGCTTCGCTGGTTGTACCGCTCCACGCGATCCCGGTCGTCGGGATGAAAGGTTTTCGATGCGATCTCAGTGAGATCATCGACTTCATCGAGCCGGTAGCCCAGCATCTCGGCCCACTTGTCGTTGACCGCACTCTCGCCAGTCTCCAAGTCGATGTCCCAAAAACCGAGATCGCCGCCCGCAAGCGCGAACTGCAGACGACGGCCTCGAACTTGGCCTCTGCCACGTCGGTGGCGATGGTGGTACGGTCAGATTCGCTGGCGCGCGCTTTTCCTTATGGGTGGCCGAGAACGATGAAATGCGGGAGGTAAAGGGCAGCAAGAGTGGCATCGGCTACAAGGACGCGCCGCTGAACTTGGAGATCAACAACCATATCGTCGAAGCATCCGACACGGCCTCGTTCTATCTCTCTTCGGATGGCTTTGCGGACCAGATCGGCGGTGACCGGCGCCGTGGCTTCGGAAAGCGCCGCTTGATCAATCAGATCGTCGGTGATTTGGAAAGCCCGCTGGCGACGCAACGAGACAACATCCTCAAGACGTTCTTGCGATATCAAGGTGACGAATTACGCCGCGACGACGTAACCATGATTGGCTTCCGCCCCATGCCTTGAAGGCTAGCCGCTCGCCCGTCCATGTCGCCGGCGTCCATGGGTGCGTCCGCCCGCATCGCCGCCTGGACTGGCGCAGCGCCGCCGTGGCCATCGACGAGGAGCTTGGCAGCGCGGTAGATGTCGATGTCGGAAGTCACGTCACCCCGTGGTCCACCTCGTGCGCACTCCGGCCGAGCACCATTTCGCGGCGCGTGATGTAGACGCCGGCGGCCGCGACGATGGCGGCGCCGATCCAGACCGCCGGCTCGGGTGCTTCCCGCCACAGCAACCAGCCGAGGACCGAGCCCCAGATCATCCTGGTGTATTCGAACGGGGCGACGACGGCGGCCGGCGCATTTCGGTATGCGACCACCAAGAGGTAGGCGCCGCTTCCGCCCCCAATGCCAACCAGGACAAAGAGCCCCAGGTCACCGCTGCCCGGCGCCTGCCAAGCGAGGATCGCGAACGGCAGACTAGCAAGGCCCCCGATCACCATGGTGTAGGTCACCAGGGCGACGTTGGTTTCGGTTCGCGTCAGCCGTCGCGTGAGCAGCATGGAGAGCGCGAATATAAGTGCCGAGGTCAGGGCCAAGAGGGCTTCCGATCCCGCCGATCGTCTCCTCGTTGCCGAGCCCGTTTTGGAAGCTGATCGCCACTGTGTCTGCACCGAACAGCACCTTCGCGCCCTCGACCGCCGCCGACGTGTGAAGCGCCTTGCACTGCACGATGACGATGTCGGCGCCGTCAATCGTAGCCGACTCGTTTGTCGCCCGCACCGGAACGACACGGTCGTGGGTGTCGCCGATCAGCCGAAGACCGTCCTTCTCGATCGCCGCCACGTGCTCGGCCCACACGTCCACAAGCGTCACCTCGATACCGCTCTCGCCGAGGAGGCCGCCGATCAGGCAGCCCATCGCGGCGCCGGCCCCCACGACCACGACCTCCGGCATCCACGTTTCGCTCATCGCCGCTTCCTCCGCCTCATTCCTCCCAACCCGCCTTCCGCAGCCCCTCGAACCAGTCGTCCCAGTCGGCGGGATTAGCTGGCTGTATCATGCGCATGTCCAAAGGGGGTTCCGCAAGAAAACGGCGTCTCACGCCGGATGCTGAACACGCTGCCAAAGCCGCGCAAAGCCAAGGAGCCAAAGCTACAGGAACAGGCCTAGCGGAAGAATCGAGGTCGTTGGCGGTGCCGGGGCGGCCGCTTGTCGTGGTTCTTCTTCTCAGTCGCGCAACGCGGCCTCAGCGGCGGCGCTTCCGGATAAGCTCGGGGATGAACGCCTTGTACGACGACCAGATGCTGGGTCTTTACTCGTCGTCGTCGGCTTCCACGATAGCGTTTCCGAAGAGCCGTCTTTAGTACGTCGCGCGGCCGCCGGAGAGGTCGAAGACGGCGCCGGTCGAGAACGAACAATCCTCCGAACACAGCCACGCCACGAGGTGGGCCACCTCCTCGACCTCACCCAGCCGCCCGATCGGTAGACCGTCGTTGGTGTCGAGGATTCGTTGGAAGAGGTCGGGGCGCATCTGTTTGAAGATGTCGGTGCGTATCGCGGCCGGGGTGACGCAATTGACGAGCACGCCGGCTCCCACCACCTCCTTGGCCAGCGACTTGGTGAGGCCGATTACGCCGGCCTTGGCGGCGGCATAGCTGGGGTCGAGGTCGGATCCCTCCTTGCCGGCGATCGAGGCCAGGTTGACGATGCGCCCGTAGCCCCGATCCATCATCCCCGGCACCACCGCCTTGCAGCAGAGGAAGGTGCCGGTGAGGTCGATGGCGACGACCCGGTTCCAGTCCTCGAGCGTGCATTCCCAGGTGCTGACCGTGGGGCCCAAGACGCCGGCGTTGTTGACCAGGACATCGATGCCGCCGAAGCGCTCGACGGTGCGGTCTCGCGCTGCCTCGACGGCGTTCGCGTCCGACACGTCGGCGGTCGCGATGGCCACCCGGCCGCCGCCACCCGGTTCCACCGGCGCAGCTTCGAGCGCCGCATCGTCCATGTCCCAGAGCATGACGTTCGCGCCCGAGGCCAGCAGGCGTTCGGCGACGGCACGGCCGATACCCCGCGCGCCGCCGGTCACCACGGCGGTGCGCCCTTCGAAGTTGTAGGCGTTCACTGGTGGCGTGGTCCTAGCTGAAGGTGAAGCCGGCGTAGCCGTCGGCGACCACCCGCTCGCACTCGTTCAGGTAGCTCGGCAGGCCGCTGATATAGGGGGTGAAGACTCGCGGCTTGCCGGAGATGTTGGCGCCGACGTACCAGGAATTGCAGGTCGAGCGCAGGTGGCCATCGGCCGCTTCCCCGTTGCGCGCGACCCAGTCGTCCTCGGCCTCGAGCGTCGCCTCGATTCGCGAGGCACCCCGTTCCCGCGCGAAGTCGATGCAATCGCTGATCCAATCGACGTGCTGCTCGACGCCGGGCACCATGTTGGCGAGTACCGCCGGGCTGCCTGGGCCGGTGATGGCGAACAGGTTGGGAAAGCCGGCCATCGCCACACCCAAGTAGGTGCGCGGCCCCTCGGCCCATTTGTCGCGCAGCGCCTGGCCACCGCGGCCGCGAATATCGATCCGCATCATCGCCCCGGTCATGGCATCGAAGCCGGTGGCGAACACGATGGCGTCGAAGTCGTACCCCCGGCCGTCGACGCGCAGGCCGGCCGGCGTGATCGCCTCGATCGGCGTTGCCGAGACATCGACCAGCGTAACGTTGGGCCGGTTGAAGGTGGCCCAATAGCCGGTATCGACGCACAGCCGCTTGCAGCCGATGACGTCGCGCGGCGACAACAACTCGGCGACCGCCGGGTCGTCCACGATCTCGCGGATCTTGCCGCGCACGAACTCGGCCGCGGTTTCGTTGGAATCGGCGTTGAGCAGCAGGTCGGAGAAGGAGTCCATGAATGTGACGCCGCCGAAAGCCCAGCGCTGCTCGTAGACCCGCCGGCGCTCCTCCGCGTCCACTTCCATGGCCTTGGCGTCGTTGGTGGGAAAGGCAAGGCCGCCCCCCGCCGTTTTGGCCCGGGCCCGGAGCTCCCCGTAGTTGTCCTTGATCTCGCGAACCGCCCGCGGGTCGAGCCGCGCGTTGTGTGCCGGAATCGAGTAATTCGGCGAGCGCTGGAAGACGTGCAGGTGGGCGGCTTGTTCGGCGATCAACGGAATCGACTGAATCGCAGACGAGCCGGTGCCGATGATGCCCACCCGCTGGCCGGTGAAGTCGACTTCGCGGTGCGGCCAGCGGCTGGTGAAATAGATGGCGCCGCGGTAGCTTCCGGCACCCGCGAATTCGGGCCGGTTGGCAGCCGACAGGCAGCCGGTCGCCATGACGCAAAATGCGGCCGATGTTTGGGCGCCGTCGTCGGTCCGAATCGTCCAGTGCTCGGCCGCCTCGTCGAACAGCGCTGATTCCACACGGGTGTTGAGCCGGATGTCGCGGCGCAGGTCGAAGCGGTCGGCGACGTGCTCGATATAGCGCAGGATCTCGGGCTGGGTGGCGTAGCGTTCGGTCCACTCCCACTCCTGCTGCAGGTCGTCGTCGAACTGGTAGGAGTACTGCATGCTCTCGACGTCGCAGCGGGCGCCGGGATAGCGATTCCAATACCAGGTGCCGCCGAGCCCCCCGGCGGCCTCGAGGATTCGCGCCGACAAGCCCATGCCGCGCAGCCGGTGCAGCATATAGAGACCGCCGAAACCGGCGCCGACGATCACCGCGTCGAGCGCGCCGGTGGGCCAGTGCTCAGCCGGCAAGACGCGACTCCGGCAGGCCGCCGAACGTCATCATCGCGCAAGGCATGTCGATGCGGCTGAGCAATCCATCCTCCGAGATCGGCGAAGAATACCTGCGGCGACGTTGGCCCCGCAAGGATTGGCGCTGAGATTCGAAGGTGGCATGGGGGTCCTCGACACCCACGGGGTCCCCGAAATTTCCGGTATGAACATCGGATTGAGGCCTGGGATCATGAGCGCATGGCGAACGGCGACCTCGTGATGCGAAACGCGGCGAGATCGATCGCCCCGGCCGGCGCCTCGTTGTCCTCGCCCGCGTCCGAGCCGAAAACGAAGGGCCCCTCCGGTATCTCGATCAGAGGATTGCCCTCGAGCGGGCCCTGGGCTCGCGCCACCTCATGCGACAGCGATCCGAGCGCGACCAGCGCGGCGAGCCCACGCCCACAGCGCGCAAGGCAGTGGCGCCGTTCAAACCTTGCCGGCGCCGAAGGAGAGCCCGCGCACAAGATGCTTCTGCAATGCGAAGGCGACAATGAGCGCCGGCATGAGCGCGACGAGGCTGATCGCGCTGATCTCGCCCCACTGGATTCGGAACTGGGTGATGCGCGAGGCGATGCCCATTGGAAGCGTATTCGACGAAGCCGTTTCGGTCAAGATGACCGCGAACAGCAACTCGTTCCACGACAGGATCATGCAGAAAATCGCGGTCGCCGCGAGACCGGGTCGCGCCAGCGGCAGGACGATTCGCCAAAAGGCGCCAAATCCGGTATCGCCGTCGACCATCGCCGACTCCTCGAGCTCGCGCGGAATCTCTTTGAAGTAGGCCCTCATCATCCACACCACGAAGGGCAGGTTAAACGTGGTGTAGGCGATGATCAGCGACGTCTTCGTGTTCACCAGATCCACGAAGTGAAAAAAGATGAACAGGGGCACGATGGTTACGATCGGCGGGATCATGCGCGTGGACAGGATCCAGAACGAGAGGTGGAACTTCATGTTCCACGGATAGCGGAACCGGGCCAGCGCGTAGCCGGCCAGCGCGCCGATGGCAACGGAGAATACGGTGGTTGTGAAGACGACGACAACGCTGTTGAAGATGTATTGCGCGTAGCGAAACTCGCTGAAGTTTTGCGTGTAGTTCACCAGCGAGGGATTCGTGACGATCCAGATCGGCGGCATGGCAAACACATCGAGCCGGGTCTTGAACGAGTTCGACACCATCCACCATATTGGAAACACCGTGTAGGCGAGGCCGACGAGGATGGCCGCGTAAGCGACCCAGCGCGTGCCCGTCTGGCGTGCGATGGCCGAGGCGCGAAAGTGGGGCGCTTCGAATGGGGTGACTTCGCTGTCGGCCACAGCCTGATCGTCTCAGCTTGGGGTGGAGATTCCCGAGCGCAATCGCATCGCCTCAGTCCTTGCCCACGCCGACGGAAAGGCCGCGCACCGGTGGGTTAGGCGCGGATGCGTTGCTCGGTAGTGGAATCGAACAGGAAGGTATGGTCGGTGGCGATGCGGACATTGACGGATTCGTCGATCTTGCCACCAAAGTCCTTGTCGGCTCGGATGGAGACGAAGTCTTGATCGAGTCTCACCGTCACCAGCGTCACCTCGCCGGTCAGCTCCACCGAGTAGATCGGCGCCGAGAAATGCCCGCCCTCGCCGTTCACCAAGGACACGTCTTCGGGCCTGACCCCCAGTATGGTCGATCCGCGGGTGCCTCCGCCAATCGCCTCCACCCGAACCTCGGGGCCCTCGAAATTGCCGTCTTTGACCTCGCCGCGGATGAAGTTCATCGTCGGCGAGCCGATGAAACCGGCGACGAACAGGTTCGCCGGGTCGTTGTAGATATCCTTCGGCGCCGCCAGTTGCTGGACCACGCCCTCGTCCATGACCGCGATCCGGTCGGCCAGCGTCATCGCCTCGATCTGATCGTGGGTGACGTAAATCGTGGTGATCCCAAGCTCGTGCTGCAGATGCTTGATCTCCGCCCGCATGTGCACCCGCAGCTTGGCATCGAGATTCGACAGCGGCTCGTCCATCAAGAACACCTGCGGCGTACGCACTAACAGACGCGCCAGCGCCACCCGCTGTTGCTGCCCCCCCGACAGCTGCCTCGGTAGCCGGTCCAGCGTGTCCTCGAGCTGCACCCGCCTGGCCGCCGCCATCACCGTCTCTTTGCGCTCGGCCAACGGGTGCTTGCGAATCCGCAGCGGGTATTCGATGTTCTGGAACACCGTCATGTGGGGATAGAGCGCGTACGACTGAAAGACCATCGCCACGTCGCGGTACTTCGGCAACAGACCCTTGACCAGCCGATCGCCGATATAGATCTCGCCCTCGGTCTCGGTCTCTAGGCCCGCGACCATCCGCATGGTCGTCGTCTTGCCGCAACCCGAGGGTCCCAGCAGCACCAGAAACTCGCGGTCCGCGACCTCCAGGTTCAAATCGTCGACCGCCACCAAGGTGCCAAAGCGCTTGGTGATGCTCTTGAACGTCACATTGGCCATGGCCTCACCCCCTAACGGCGCCGAACGACAGTCCGCGCACGAGATGGCGTTGCAAAATGAAAGCGAAGACGATCAGCGGCAGGCCGGAGACCATGGCGATGGCGCTTATTTCCGCCCATTCGATCCGGTACTCGCCAACCCGCCCGGCCATGCCGATCGGCAGCGTAGTCACCTTCGGGGTATCGGTGAGGATCAGCGCGAATAGAAGCTCGTTCCACGACAGAATCATGGTGAATATCGCGGTTGCCGCGAGCCCCGGCCGCGCGAGCGGCAACACGATGCGGAAGAAGGCGCCGATCCCGGTATCCCCGTCCACCATCGCCGATTCCTCCAGCTCGCGCGGGATCTCCTGGAAATAGCCCTTCATCATCCACACCACGAACGGCAGGTTGAACGCCGTGTAGGCGATGACGAGCGAGGTCTTGGTGTTCACCATCCCAACGAACATAAAGAAGATGAACAACGGGATGATGGTCACGATCGGCGGGATCATGCGTGTGGACAGGATCCAGAACGAAAGGTGGAACTTCATGCTCCCGGGGTAACGGAAGCGGGCCAGCGCGTAGCCGGCGAGGGTTCCGATCGCTACCGACAAGATCGTCGTCAACGTACCGACTATGACGCTGTTCCGCATGAACAACAGGTAGGGACGCTCCGAGAAGTTTTTGACATAACTACCGATCGTCGGCTCCTCGGGGATCCAGATCGGTGGCATCGAGAAGACGTCGAGCCGGGTTTTGAACGAATTCGACAGCATCCACAGGATCGGAAACGCCGTGTAAATGACCCCGACCGCAATCGCCAGATAGATGATCCATCGCGTGGTCCGCTCGCGCGCGATGGCGGAACCGCGGTCCCTGGTGTACTGGGCGTCGCTGATCGCCGCGGTGCTCGCCATCGTCCTAATCCAGCTTCAGCCGCAACAAGAAGATCGTACTGAACCCTATCGTCAGGACGAGCATGAACAACGACATGGCCGAGGCGTAGCCGAGGTCGAAGAACTGGAACGCGATCTTGTAGAGGTAGAGGCTGAGGGTCTCGGTCGCGCCCGCCGGTCCGCCGCGGGTCAGGATGAAGACCTGGTCGAAGATGCGGAAGGCGTCCATCACCCGCAACAGTACGACGATCGCGATCACCGGCCGCAAGAAGGGCCAGGTCAGGTCGCGAAACTTGTGCCACGCGTTGGCGCCGTCGATGTCGGCGGCCTCGTACGGTTCACGCGGCAAACCCGCGAGTCCGGCCAGGACCATCAAGAACACGAACGGCGTCCACTCCCAGACATCGACGATGATCAGCGAGATCATCGCCGTCTCGATCTTCGAGGTCCACAGTACCGGCTCGATCCCGAACACCCGGCTGAGAACGTCGTTGATGACCCCGAAACGGGGTTGGAAGAGAAGCCGCCAGTTGAGCGCCACCGCGATCGGCGGCAGCATCATCGGGATCAGAAGGACCGTCTTGATGAACGTGAGCCGCTGCAGGTACTTGTCGACCAATAGCGCGAAACCGAGGCCCAACAAGAACTCTATGGTGACCGCCACCGCGGTGAACACGAGCGTGTTCTTGAGCGCGTTGTGAAACTTCTCGTCGGTCAGGAGGCGGGCGAAGTTGTCGAGGCCGATCCACTCGTTGGCCCCCAGCTGGGCGGGGTTGAATTTTTGGAACGCGACCGTGAACATGTAGACGGTAGGAAACGCGACCAGGACCAAGAGCACGATCACTGCCGGCGCCAACATGACCCAGCGCCGGTTGGTATCGATCCAGCGCTCCAGGCCGCTTCCCTGCGGCTGCATATCCGCCCGGCGCCCGTCGATTGCGCGCTCCATGGATTCCTCTATGCCGTTACCCGATGAGGCGGCGGCGGCGCGCTTGCCGCGCCGCCGCCCGATCCATCCGGACGGCCCCGAAGGGACGCCCGCGAACCCCTCAAATACCAATCAGCGGGAGAGAAGCTCCTCGATCCCCTTTTGCGCCGCGTCGAGCGCTTCCTGGGGACCCAAGGCGCCAGCAACCGCCTTGGAAAGCTGGATACCGAACTCGTTCTCGACCTCGAACCAGCGCGCGTGGCGCGGACGCGGGCGCGAGTACGTGATCGCCGTCATGAGCGTCGTATAGTACCGGAACGCCTCCTGATTGGTCAGGTCGGTATCGGTGAGGACCGAGAACCGGGTCGGCGGATTGCCGACGGCGAGTGCCGCCTTCTTGAGCTGATCAGCGGTGGTCGCGAACTTGATGAAGTCGAAGGCGACTTGCTTGTTATCCGATTCCTGCGTGATACCGAGCATCCAGTGACCGATCTCCGGCGCGCCGACCTTGGTCCCGTCGGGGATCCGGGTATGCGTGATCCTGCCGACCACGCGCGACTGCTCGGGATCCTCGAAAGTGGCGACCCAGTTCGGCCAGTTGAGCGAGGACATCGCCGCGCCCTGCAAGAGGTACGTGGCCAGCTCGTCGGTATCCATGCTCTCGGCCCCGGGCGGCGAGATATCGCGGAGCTTCAGGAACACCTCGAGCGCTTGGAGCACCTCGGGGCCGTTGACCTGGGGATTGCCCGCCTCGTCGAACATCTGGCCGCCGTAGGCCCAAAATACCGGCATGAACTGTGCGACCACCGGATTGCCCTCGACCCCCCGCAAGACGTAGCCATAGGTCTGTCCGCCGCCGGCCGCCGTGATCTTGCCGCCGTACTCGATCACCTTGTCCCAGGTGTCAAGCGGTCCCTCGAGTCCGACCGCGGCGAACGCTTCCGGGTCGTAGAAGAACATCTGGGCATTACCAACATAGGGTAGGCAGTAGTAGTGGCCGGTGGCGTAAGGGTTCCGGCACACCGCCAGGGACTTGGCCATGAAATCGCTGTCCGGCCCCGCGGTGCCGTCGGCCGCGAAGTAATCGGTCAGGTCCTCAAGACAGTTGTTGTCCATGAAACCCTGGGCCCACGGATCGTCCATCATGAAGACGTCGTAGGCGCCCGAACGGGTCGTGCAGTTGGTGTTGATCTTGCCGAACAGATTGTTGTACGGCGCCTCGACGAACTCGATCTCGACCCCGGTCTTGGCCTTGTATTCCTCGGCGGTAAGGCTAATGGCGTCGAACAGGGCGCCACTCGTCGCCGCGACCGTAAGGTCCTGGGCCGATACGCTGCCCGCCGCGCCGGCAACGCCGAGGGCGAACGCGCACGCGGTCAAAAATCTGCCAATTTTCATGATCTTCACTCCCTGGCTTGGTTGGCGTCTCATGGATCGCCATCCTCCTATCTTGTTAAACTCTACCAGGGGCGGCCCAACGGGGCAACCGAAACGCGGCTCGGTGTCGCTAACACACGATATGACCGGTCTATGTAACAGATGATCTGTCCGGTTTTAGATTTCCTCCAAATCTGGAGGAATCGGATGCGCCGGACGGAGCAGTTGCAGGGACTGAGATTGATGAAGTTCGAGGATGTCTACGGACGTTGTTATCGGGGTGATTTGAGCCAGGCCGAGGCCTCGGAGATCCTGGGCATGTCGGAGCGGACGTTCTGGCGCTGGCGGGAGCGCTATGAGGCCGAGGGTGCCGAGGGTTTGTACGACCGGCGCCTTGGGCGGGTTTCGGCGCGCTGCGCGCCGGTGGACGAGGTGATGCGGGTGCTGGAGCTGTTCGAGACGCGCTACCCGGACTTCACGGCCAAGCACTTCCACGAGAAGCTGGTCTGCGAGCATGGCTTCGGGCTGAGCTACAACTGGCTTCGCCTGAGCTTGCAGGCGCACGGCAAGATCAAGCCGGCGCCCAGGCGCGGGGCGCACCGCCGGAAGCGGCCGCGCCGACCGGTGGTAGGGATGATGCTGCACCAGGACGGCTCGAGCCACGAGTGGGTTGCGGGCCAGTGGTGGGATCTGATCGTGACCATGGACGATGCGACATCGGAGGTCTATTCGGGCTTCTTCGTTGCCGAGGAGGGCACGATGAGCACGTTCCGCGGGCTCGGCGAGGTGATCGCCGAAAACGGGCTGTTCTGCTCGCTCTACGCCGATCGGGCCTCGCACTACTGGCACACGCCCGAGGCAGGCGGCGGTGTGGACAAGGACAACCCGACCCAGGTCGGCCGGGCCTTGGCGCAGCTCGGCATCGAGTTGATCGCGGCCTATTCGCCGCAGGCCCGGGGCCGCTCGGAGCGCATGTTCGGGACCTTGCAGAAGCGCCTGCCCCAGGAGCTGCGCCTCGCCGGGATCGCCACCATGGCCGAGGCCAATCGCTTTCTCGAGGAGCTCTTCTGGCCGGCGCACAACGCCCGCTTCGCCCGCCCGGCCGCGGACACCGGCTCGGCCTTCGTGGCTTTTGCCGGCACGCTCGAGGACATCCTCTGCGCCCAGGAGGACCGCGTCGTCGCGGGCGACAACACCGTGCGCTACAAGAACCGCACGCTGCAGATCCCGGCCGATCGCCACCGCCACCACTACGTCAAGGCGCAGGTCCGGGTGCACGAATATCCCGACGGCCACCTGGCCGTCTTCCACGGACCCAGGTGTCTGGCGCGCTACCGCGCCGACGGCGAAACCATCGACGACGACAGGCTCCAGGCCGCGTGACCCGCTTCGACGCGACCGAGCCAAACCACCACAACAGAAGCGGTCAATTCATATGGTACATAAAGCGGTCAACTCAGTTTGTTATCGACACCGAAACGCGGCTCGGTGATCGATGCTTGGCGGACCGCGCGGCGGTCCCGGCAAGGTGGCAGGCGGCATGCCGTCGGTGTACCATCGGCAGGCGCCATGGGGAGGCTAGTCGCGGCCCAAGAATGGTCAGTGAGGAACAGCAGAGGCGGTACCGCGACGAGGGG
This sequence comes from Alphaproteobacteria bacterium, assembly GCA_965219135.1. Classification (GTDB taxonomy): domain Bacteria; phylum Pseudomonadota; class Alphaproteobacteria; order VGEJ01; family VGEJ01; genus CAYUNL01. The sequence continues at coordinate 327,336 of CBDCMV010000003.1, forward strand.
TACTTCGTCCTGCGCGAGGCGCTGACCGCGGCCGAGCTCGAAGATTTGCGGACGGCGTGCGAGCATTACGTCGCCGAGTTCGATTCCTCCGAACCGGTATCCGAGCCCGAAGGTCCGACCGACGGCAGCGTCGAGATGCAAGCTGCGGGTGACGCGCGAGGGCCGCACCTTTCGCGCCCACGTGATAAGCCGCAAGGGCTATCGCTATTTTCTCGGCGGGCGCTATTTCGACAACCCGGTCGTGCGCCGCTTCATGCGCGGCCCGCGCATGGTCGAGATCGCGACGGCGGTGCTCGGGCCCGAGGTTTACGTCTATTGGGACCAGTTCACCGTCAAGGGACCCGAGAGCGCGGGCGAGCGCGATGCCGATGCACCGGCCGGGTTCCGTGACGGCGAGGTCTTCGACAACCACTTCATCGAGGGCTACCCGAATCGTTCGAATTCCTGGGCCTGGCACCAGGACGGCGCATATGTCCCGGCCTGGAACAAGCCCCATCTCACGGTGTGGATCGCGCTCGACGACATGAGCGAGGAAAACGGGACGCTCCGCGTGCTGCCCTTCTCGCTGGCCGGTGGCAGCACGGCGGTCGAACACGGTGTCCAGCTGGATACCCACCACAAAGCCGCCGAGCTCGGCGCGGAGTCGGGGATCGCAATGCTCCTTCCGGCTGGAGGCGCGGTGGTGATGTCGAGCAACGTCTTCCACTGCTCCCGGCCCAACCGCAGCCACGCGCTCAGGCGGGCGATCATCGTCCAGTACATAGCCGAGCCGGTCACCGGCGAGGACGGCCAGCAGATCCATTTCGCGGATCCGCTGGTGGTCGATGGTCGCCGCGTCGGGACCGCGTAGGCGCCCTCTGGTGGTCGCGTCCGCACCAAGCGAGACCCGATACCGGCGCACCCGCGCCTACGCAATCGCGCGCAACCGCAGCACCCGCTGGATCATGACGGGCGTGTTGGCATTTGGCGTCGTCTACACCCTCTTCCCTGTGATGTGGATGCTGTCGAACTCGTTCAAGAATGGAATGGCGGTTTTCGAGATGCCGCCGGTGTGGATCGTGACCGATCCGGTGACCGACAACTACACCAAGGCGTTCGCCACCCGCCCGTACGCCAACTACATACTCAACAGCGTCATCGTCGGTCTCCTCACGACACTGCTCTCGGTGGCCATCGGCACGCTCGCGGGTTACGCGCTGGCCCGCTTCCGGTATCCTGGGAGCATGAAGTTCCACCTTTCGTTCTGGATCCTGTCCACACGCATGATCCCACCGATCGTGACCATCATCCCGTTGTTCATCTTCTTTATGTTCTTCGATCTGATAGACACCCGGACCTCGCTCATCATCGCCTACACCGCGTTCAACCTGCCCTTCGTGGTGTGGATGATGAGGGGCTACTTCCAGGAGATTCCCCGCGAGCTCGAGGAGTCGGCGATGGTCGATGGCGATACCGGATTCGGCGCCTTTTGGCGCATCGTGGTGCCGCTGGCGCGGCCCGGCCTCGCCGCGACCGCCATCTTCACGATGATCCTTTCGTGGAACGAGCTCTTGTTCGCGCTGATCCTCACCGATACCAAGGGCGCGCAGACCCTGCCCAGCGCCGTCGCCGGCCGAGTCGGCGTGCTGCACATCGACTGGGCCGAAATCAGCGCCATCGGCATCGTCGCGCTTTTGCCGCTCTTGATCGCGTCCTTCGTGGTCCAGCGCCACCTGGTGCGCGGCCTCTCTTTCGGCGCGGTCCGAGGCTGAGCCGCTCCCCTAGGGTGACTCCGGCGGCGTCGGTGCGTCCGCGCGCAAGAGTTTCTCGGCCTTGAGGTCGGCCCACAACTACTCGGGGGTCGGCTCGGCCATCAGCGCCGCATTGGCCAGCGCCTCGGCGCGGGAGCGCGAGCCGGGAATGACGTTGACGACGCCTTCCTCTGGTGACAACGGTCGCCCCTGCCAGTACTGCTGATCCGCTCTCGATTGGGCGCGGCAGCGTATTCCTGGCCCCGCTCGACGGCGGGGCCTTTGCTCTTGTCAGCTGGTGTGATCTGGGAATTTGTCGGTTCAAGACTCCTCGTCGTGCGCATGTCCGGTTTGGGTCACAACCGGACTCTTCCGCAACCACGTCCAAGGGTCCGCTAATAGCCAAAAGCTGACGCTAATCAGCACTATAACGAGCGTTGGGAGCTAGCCCTTAATGCCCACGATGTGCGGATTGCGCTTCTCGCCCCCTCCGACGTCGGTGCCGCATCCACCGCCTCGAGGTTTGCCTCGGCCTTCGCCAGGGTCTTGGAAAGCGTCGTGGTGTCGCCCTCATCGGCCGGGTGCAGCTCGGCCGCCACCACCGCGCCGGTGTCCAGATCCACCGCGTGCTCGGGCTTGTAGGCCAGATGCGTCGTGCCGTCCTTCATCTTGGCGATCTTGGCCTCGGGGTCGCTCTTCGAAACCCAATCCGTGTTGGACTGGAGCTTTCGTTTGAAATCAAGGGCTTAGCTTGTCCAACCACCCGAAACACACCCATTGAAATACAACGAGAATTCGCCCGGTTGTCCAACCTGGAATCGGGCGTTTCGTGCCGGCTGACGCGAAACTCGCACCGGGGCCGCAGCACGACAACCGCCGCTACCGGGGGGCCTATCGAAGCGGCAATCCCAGACCTGAGAAGCACAACCTTGCCGGCCTGCGAAAGCGCGGCTTGGGGATCGCTTCGGGGCGGAGGGGAGATAGGCGGCGGGCGACCCGTCGTTAAGCAGCCGCCCGCCAGTACAAAAGTCGATTGGGACTTTGGCAGCCTGACGATTGCCACAATACCCAAAAAGTGCTGGCCGCCGCAAGCGACTGCCCGGCTCCGCTGAGCATTCCCCGGCGAAGGTCCGTCTTGGGCGAACACGCGCCGCCCGGGGGCGGACCATTTCGCCTCCGCTCCTACCCTCACCACTGAGCATGACCCCCACAAAAGGGTTGTTTTCAGTGTTTTCAGTGCTCTCTTTAAAGGAATCTTTAGGGGTATTTCTACGTCGCGAGCGAGCCGAAGGAGAGGAAAGGATGATTCACGAATTTCTGCAACGTCACGTCGCCTGGCGCCTGCTGGCGTCAAGCGTCTATCACGACCTCGCCGAGTATCAGCGGGCTCGCCAGCGGATCATGCGCACCGCCTACGTCAAGCGGCGAGCCAAGCGCACGGCGGCGGACCAGTGCCCGAGCTGCGGGGGTGGCAAGCGCGACAAGCGCTTTGTGAACTGTGCCAAGTGCCGGAAGCTACAGACGGCGGCGCAGAAGCGTCACAGGGTGAAGGCGCGCAAGCGGCCTCGGGGCGGTATGGCACCGGCCGTTTAGGGCACGTCGCGCCTATCGGTCGGCAAGAGAAAGGGTATTTGCGATGAGTGAGAGAGTGACCGAACAGCTACCGACAAGGGTGGTCTACGTCTTGACGGATGATGCGAACGCGGCCTTCTGGGATTTCCAAGTGGGGGGAATGTGTGCGTCCAGTTCAATCTGGGATTGGCCGTCCTTTCGGCCGGTCGCCGTGGTGGACATCGGGCTGCTTTCACTGGACCAACTTAATGTCCAAGACATCGCGCTCATGGGAGAAGTACCGGAGGGGGCAAAAATCCTATGGTTGGCCGACTGATTGACTACCTTGCCGGGCTGACCATCACGCAAGGGCGGCTGGCGGGCGAGCGCTTCAAGGTTCTCGCGTGGCAACGGCGGTTTCTCCGGGGCGCGTTCGCTCCGGGCGCGGGCACGGCCGCCCTGTCGGTTTCACGCGGCAACGGCAAGACGGCGCTGGTCGCGGGCGTGGCGTGCGCTGCGCTTGAGGGCCCGCTTTCCGTGCCGCGCGCCGAGACTGTAATCGTGGCGTCAAGTTTCGCCCAAAGCTGCATCGCGTTCGATCACGTCATGGCGTTCATGGGCGACCGCGCGCACGACCGGACCCGCTACCGCGTTTGGCAGACGGGGCAGTTGGCGCGAATTCAGAACAGGGACACCGGCGCCATGGTGCGTTGCCTTGGCTCCGATCCCCGGCGGGCGCACGGGCTCGCGCCGTCCCTGATCCTGGCCGATGAGCCGGCACAGTGGCCTCCGGCGTCGGGCGAGCGGATGCTGGCGGCGCTCACGACGGCGATGGGCAAGCTACCGAGCTCGCGGTTTATCGCGCTCGGCACTCGGCCGGCTTCAACCGATCACTGGTTCGCCAAGATGCTTGGGGGCACGGCGGACTATTCGCAGAGCCACGCGGCGCGGCCGGACGATCCCCCTTTCACGCGGCGGACGTGGGCGCGGGCAAACCCGTCGCTTGACCATATGCCGGACCTGGAGTCGACGATCCGGCGCGAGGCGGGCCACGCCAAGACGGACCCGACGATGTTTCCGACCTTCCGCGCCTTGCGGTTGAACGGCGGAACTTCCGACACCGAAGAGTCCATGCTGATTGACGCGGGGACGTGGGCGGCGATCGAGGGCGAGTGCGATCGCGGCGGGCCGGCGACGTGGGGCTGCGACCTGGGGACGAACGCGGCCATGAGTGCGGTCGCGGCCTATTGGCCTGCAACCGGACGGCTTGAGACGCTCGCCGCTTTCCCATGCGAGCCGACGCTGGCCGAGCGCGGATTGCGGGATGGCGTAGGCGGGCTCTACCAGAATTGTCGTGACGGCGGCGAGCTGATCCTGACTGGCCAGCGTGCCGTTGATCTTGGCGGACTCTTGGGCGAGGCGCTTGACCGCTTCGGCCGGCCGGCGCGGATCGTGGCCGACCGATGGCGCGAAGCTGAATTGCGAGACGCGCTCGACTCTGCCGGCGTGCCGCCCGCTGCGCTCGAAATTCGGGGGCAAGGTTTCAAAGACGGCGCCGAGGATGTGCGCGGCTTCCGGCGTGCCGTGCTCGAGGGCCGGGTGACGCCGGCACGATCCCTTCTGACGCGGTACGCCATGGCCGAGGCGCGCGTCGTGACGGACCCGGCGGGCAACTCCAAGCTGGCGAAGTCGAGCGAAGGCGGACGGCGCACGAGGGCACGCGACGATGCCGCCGCCGCCGCGATCCTGGCCGTTGCGGCGGGCACGCGCCAAGGGGCGCAACCGACGGCACGGCGCCGGCGCCATGCGCTGGTCGGATGAGCCACAATCACAGACCGTTGTTGCGGACCCGCCGATGGCAGCACGTTCGCCGAGCGGCCTTCAACCGCGACGGGTGGCGTTGCCGGAACTGTGGGCGACCTGGCGCGCTCGAAGCTCACCACGAGCCACCGTTGCGCGACGGGGGTGATCCCTACGAGCTCGGCGGGATCGTGACGCTTTGCCGGGGATGCCATATCGAGCGCCACCGGACGGGCGCGCGCGACCCTGGCCGCGCCGCGTGGCGATCCCTGGTGGCCGAAATGTTGCTTGCCAAGTGATTCGGCCTACTTTAGAAACGCTCTTAGAACCTTTCTAATCACAGATCCCCGAACAGGAACCACGCATGACCCCGAGCCAGAAGAAACTCCGCGAACTCCGCGAGCGCCAGTCAAAAGAACGCGGCCGCATGGCCGAGCTGGCCGTTGCGGCCGAGCTGACCGACGAAACGCGCGCCGAGCTCGATACCATCGAACAGGGAACGCCGGACCTGGAACGCCAAATCCGCGCCGCGACCGTCGCCGTGGAAGCCGAGGAAGCCGAACAGCGCGCCGCCGCACCTGGCGATCCCGCCGCGACCGGCGACCCCGAGGATCGCGAGCGCGCCGAGCTTCGCTCCAAGGTGCGCCTTGGCTCCTACGTTGCCGCTGCAATCGAACAGCGCGCGGCCGTCGGACCGGAGTCGGAATACAACGCGAGCCTGGGGATTGCGGGCAATCGCTTTCCGCTTGAATTGCTCGCGCCGCCGCCCGCGCAACGCGCCGCCGGCGAGGACCGCGCGACCACCGCCGCCGATGTGCAAACCATGCCGCGCACCTGGCTTGACCGCCTGTTCGCGGAGACGGCGGCGATGCGGCTTGGTATCAGCATGGAAAGCGTGCCGGCCGGGGCGGCGAGCTTCCCCGTCACGACGGCGGGCGCGACCGCGGCCCAGCGCGGCAAGGACCAAGCGGCGGCCGATACCGCCTGGACGGTCGGCGTCGTGGAAATGAAGCCCAAGCGCAACGCCGCAACTCTCAAATTCAGCATCGAGGACACCGCCCGAATTCCGGGCCTGGAGTCGGCGCTGACGCGCGATCTTCGCATGGCGCTGACCGAGGGCGTGGACCGGGCAATCTTCATCGGCGACGATGGCGCGACCCCGAACGCGGGCGATATCCTCGGGCTCACCGGCGCCGCGATCACCGAAACCACGATTACCCAAGCGAACAAGATTCTTGGTCCCGGCACCCTGTCGGCGTTCACCGGCATGGTTGACGGCATTCACGCCAACATGGTTGGCGATCTGAACGTGGTCGCGGCCGTGGGCGCATATCGCTTGTGGGAAAACACCATCATTCACTCGACCGGCACCGTCACGACGCTGGCGAAGTATCTCCGCGATGCCGGGCTGTCATGGTCGGCGCGGGGAAGCATCGAGGACGCGACCGCGAATGACGACTTCGCCGCGTTCGTCGGGCGGCGCAAGGGGATTGACGGCGCGGGCGTGGCGGCGGTTTGGGAAGCGGGCGAGTTGATCCGCGATCCCTACACCGACGCGGCAAAGGGCACCGTCCACTTGACGATGTGCTGGTTGTGGGATTTCGGCATTCCCCGGACCTCGAACTTCCGGCGCGTCAAGTTCGTAACGTAAGCCGATGGCTGGTGGCGTCGAACGCCGCGCGGCCGCCGTCGAGGTTCGCGTTGAGGGGCGGCGGCTGACGGGCGTTCTCATGCGCTATGGCGAAGTGTCGCCGTCGCACCGTGAACGCTTCGCGCCCGGCGCGATCCGCATGGATGACGTCGTGCACCTGGACCTCGCGCACGACCGCGAACGGGTGATCGCGTACATGCCGGACGGCGGACTTGAGCTTGTCGGCGACAACGATGCGCTTGAGCTGGCGGCGGACCTTCCGCCGATCCCCGCTGCCGACCGTGCGCTTGAGGAAATCCGCACCGGCAAGACGACTGGCTTGAGCGTTGAATTCCGGGCCGTCAAGGAGTCGCGCGACGGCGACGTGCGCGTGATCGAAGATGCGATCCTGTCGGGCGTCGGGCTGGTAGGTCATCCGTCTTATGCCGGCGCTCGCGTGGAGGCTCGGGCGCGGCGGCGGCGCGCATGGCTCTAAACGACAATGAACGGGCCGCGCTGGCCGTCACGGTCGCGGGCCGGATCGTCGGCACCGTGCTAGGGCGCGAGGATGCCGCCGGCACGGTCGCGCAAAACATCGCGACCGCCGCGGTTGATCTCTGTTGCGATCTCGCGCCCCATGCTCCGGACTCCATCTTGCGTGAGGCGAGTATTCGCTTGGGCGGCTGGATGTACGGATCGCGCCCGCACCTTTCCGAAGAATCTTTCAAAGACCCGAGCGGCACCGAGACGATGCTGCGATTCAACAATGCCGCCGCGACCGCGAACGGTATGCGGGCGAGCGGCGCCGGGGCGTTGCTGTCGCGCTACGTGAGGCGGCGCGCCGGGGCGATCATCGGAGAGACGCGATAATGCGCTGGCCGTGGTCAAAGACGGAGACGCGCGAGACTGGCTCCGGCTACACACAGGTTATCTCGCAACTGATTTCGGCGACCGCCGCCGGCTCGCAACATGCGTCGGCGACCGCCGCCTTGGAAGCTGTAGCGGGCGCGCTGTCGCGGACGTTCGCGAGCGCTCAAGTCGTTGCCGCGCCGGGGATCGTCGCGGCGGTTTCTCCGCGCTGTCTGGCTCAAATCGGGCGCGACCTGGTGCGCGTCGGCGCAAGCCTGCATGTGATCCGCTACATGAGCGGGCGCCTGGTGTTGGTGCCGGCGTCTACCTGGTACTGGGAAGGCGGCGCGGACCCGGCGACGTGGCTTTGCACCGCGACCGCTTACGGGCCGTCCGGTTCCTCAACTTGGCGTGTGCCGATGGACTCCGTTGTGTTCGTGACGTGGGGATCGCCGACCGCGCGGCCCTATCATGGACTCGGGCCGACGACCTGGGCGGCCGAGACGGCGCGACTGCACGAGAACGCCGAGCGATCCCTGGCGGACGAAGCGGGCGGGCCTGTCGCTCAACTCATGCCGGTTCCGCAAGACGGCGGCGACGGCGACGATGACACGGACCCGCTGGCTAGCCTCAAGGCCGATATCGGCAAGGCAAAGGGCGATGCCCTACTGGTCGAGACGACGGCGGGCGGCTGGCAAGAGGGCAAGGCAAGCGCGCCGCTCGGCGACTGGAAGCAATCGCGCCTTGGGCCGATGCCGCCCGATGCAATGATCAAGCTGGGGGACTCGGCCTTTGACCGCGTGCTGGCGGCGTGCGGCGCTTCGCCCGCGCTGTTCGACGACTCGGACGGCACCGCGAAGCGCGAGGCGTTGCGGCAATGGCATATGGGCGTTGTGCGCCCGTATGGGCGGTTGCTGGCGACGGAGCTGACGGAGAAATTTGCCGCGCCCGTCACACTGAAATTTGACGACTACGGGCGCGACCTCGTTTCGCGAGCTCAAGTGTTCTCAAAGCTGATCGCGGCCGAGGGCATGACGAACGCGATGGCGCTGGCAATCTCGGGCCTCATGGCGGACGGCGGCGACGAAGCGGCCGGGAACGATGCGTCTTGAAATGGCCGTGCTGTTGCGGCTTGCGTCGCCTGACGAAATACACCGCGTCCGGCGCGAAAACCCGTTTGTGACTTTCGAGCTCGTGCCGGACGCGGACTTGCGGCATATCGAGCCCACGACACAAGACGCGCGAGCCAAGCGACTCCTGAAAACGTGGGATATTGGCAAGCTGCGGCCGCTGCGCTTGGCGCCGGGCGATGATGGCAAGCTGACCTTGCTGGATGGCGACCACCGGCTGCGAACCATGCGCGCGCTCGGATTTCGCCGAATTCCCGCCTTCGTCACGAGGGGCCGGGCATGAGCCGCAATCCAGTGTTGCACTACAGGGGACCGGGCTCGCACGGCGCCGATATGACGATCACGCTTCACGACGGCCGCGCCGTCCGGGTGCGCGGCGTTGCCGGGCTGGTGGAAACGACCGACGGCGACGCAAGGGCAGTGCTGCCCAAGGCCGGACCCGCTGTTTGGGTGTCATGGTCTGGCGACCCGTCGGAGATTGAGCGGGCGCGCTACCTCGACCCCGCCACCGGCCGGGGCGTCGAGCGCAAGGCGGTATTCAGCGAGCGCATTGCCGGCGCGAACGGCTGGGACACGATCCGCATTATTCTGTCACGGCTTACAATTCCCACGACGCAACTTGACTACAGCGAGCAGGATTACGACGTTAGAGATTACGGATAGTAACCAATGTCGCGAATTGTTGTTTCGTCTAAGGACGCCGAGCGGATCGCGCGATCCTTCAAAGACCTCATTGGGCCAAAGGGGCTCATGGCGATTCGTCGCCGCGCCGTGAATGCCGTTGGCTCGGACGTGCGGAAGCAAACTCGCGTCGTTGCGCCTTTGGCGATAGGCACGTCGGCGGCGGCGCTGGCGATCCAGGGAAAGGCGGCGCGGCCGGGCTCGACCAATCCAGCCTACACGCTCCGCATGGCGCGGAAATTTCCCGTCGCCAAGCTGAAGGCGTCACGCCGGAAAATCACGCGCCGACGCGGCCGAGCTTCGCTCAACCTCACACTGCCCGGCGGCGACAAGATTGTGTTTCGCTCGATCCACCGCGACGGCGCGAGCTTCCGACTGCTACAAGCCGGGCCGCTTCCCGAGCGCGGCCTTGGCGGCGTCTACACCAACGCCGCTAAGGCGTTCACCGCGAACGGCTACCCTGAGCTGTACGACTTGCGCCGCGCCGCCGAAAAAGACCTCGTGCGGGCGGTTTCCGAAGCGCTCAATACTCACCTGGCGAAAGGACAGAAGCGTTGACACAGATTGCGGAGACCGACAATGCGCTTATCCGCTTGCTGGAAACTTGCGCTTTCCCCGGCGTTTCCGTCTTGAGCGCGCCGCATGAATGGGACGCCGGATTCGTTCAAGGATTGTTGGCCGACGTGCCGGCGATCCTCGTGGCGTTCCTCGGCGGCGAGCCGTTTGACGACACCAAGACTTCAACCGTGCTCGAAATGCAGGGGAAATGGTCAATCCTGATTGCGACCGGCTGGAACGGACGCGACCAAAAGGCGAGAAGACTCGGCGCGGGCGCCGGTTTCGACCTCTTGCACCGCGCCGGCGCCGTGTTGCACGGCGCGATCCTGACGGACGCCAACGGCGAACGCCTGCCGCAAGTGCAAGTCGAGGGGATCGGCGTTGAGACAGATAGCGCGCTTGACTTGGCAAATCTGTGGGTTGGCAGTATTGCCGTAAGTGTCGAGTTGCCGCTTGAGTTGCTACCGAGTGAGAATTGCTTCGGGCCACTTGACGACTTCTTGAAGGTGCGCGCGACGTTCGATCTTGAGGGCGGCAAGCCCACGCCGGACATTGGCGACGCCGGCACCGAGGGCGACCTGCCCGCGCGAGTCGATCTCCCACAAGCGTGATGGCTGCTCGCGCGCGCCGCGCCTGGAGCGAGCCAGAGGATCGGCTGACGCGGAACCTCGCCATACCGATTGACGAGCTGGCCGAGACGCTTGGCCGGACCCGGAACGCAATCTATCGGCGCCGGCTTATCCTGGAAGTTGAGGGCCGGCACAATGGCGGATATTCGGGCCGTCTGAAAGACCCGCCTCTTATGGGCCGGCCGGCGCGCGAGTGTGCCTCGTGCGGCAAGACCTTCCAGCCGACGATGCGGCGACGGATGCTTTGCGCCTTCTGTTTTCATGGCGCCGACGACTCCGCGCCTGCCGCGGCCTAGCGAACCACCGCCACGTCGCGCTGGCGACCCGACCGGGGGTTACCCTGCGCGATTACGCCAAGCGACCGTGACGGCGGTTGAATTCTTTTGTTGACAACGGGTGCCACCCGAGACAGGATGGCGACCATGCCGCGCAATCCACAGGACACTGACATTCGGGTGATGATCCCGCGCCGTTCCGTGGCCGCGTGGAATCGAGTGGCGGCACAGCTAAGCCCGCTCTTGGCGAGAGTCGGAGTCGAGCCGACTAACGCAAATCTCGCCGCCGCGATGATCGAAGTCCTGGACGGGCTGAACAACCCGAACACCATTCCATCGGCCGATCCGAATTCCCCGATTGTGGAATGGCCGGACGGCTCGGGCATGACGGTAACAAGCGGGCGGCTTGGACGGCGCCTTGTACCGAAAGCCGAGGGCGACTGATGGCGCTTCCGATCACAGCATCGAAGGCGCGCGACTATCTGCGGGCCTTGCGTGACGCCGGCTTTGACCGGGGGCGGCTCGAAATCCAAAGTCCTGACGGGGCAACCGTACGGATCATCGCCGGGGCGGGCGACGACGCCGAGCCCGAAACCGAGGCCGATGGCGAAGACCCGATTATGAACAAAATCAATAAACGAGGCGGGGAGACATCATGAGGCGGAGGACCGCGAACAAGTTTCAAGGCGTCACCGTGGTTTCGGATCGCCACGGCAAGCTGCGCCACCGGCTGCGCCGCACGGTCGAGGGGCGCCGCATAGACACCTACTTGCCTGGGCGGTTTGGTTCCGTCGAATTCATCGCCGCCTACGAGGAAGCGATGGCGGGCGCACGCTCGACCGCCGCGAGGCCTGCAACCAGTACCGTGGCGTATCTGGTGGACCGCTACATCGCATCGCGGCCCTTCCGCGACCTCGCCGACATCACGCAAGCCGCCAAGTTGCAGCGCCTGGACTGGATTCGACGCATGGTCGGTGACGTTCGCTATGCCGACTTGGAGCCGCGCCATATCGCGGCGCTGATGGAAAAGAAAGGCGGGCCTGCCGCAGCCAACCGGCTCAAGAAAGACCTTAGCCAGCTCTTCATGTTCGCCGCCAAGGTCGTAGGCTACGTCGGCCGCAACCCTGCCGCGCTGACGGACTCGCACAAGACGGAAAGCGACGGTTTCCACACCTGGACGGACGGCGAGATTGCCGCCTATCGGGATCATCACGCCAGCGGTACCATGCCGCGCCTCGCGCTTGAGATTTTCCTTGGCACCGGAGCGGCCCGCCAAGACGCGGCGGCGCTGACGCGGACCAACATTCGCGGCGGGCAACTGACCTATCGGCGCGGCAAGACCGGGCAGGCTGTCACGGTGCCTATCGTGCCGGAGCTTGCCGCCGAGGTTTCACAAGTGCCGCCGGATCGCCTTGTGCTGATAACCAAGGGCTCGGGCCGCACCCTGAGCGCCAGTACGCTCGGACGATCCTTCCGGGCATGGTGCGCCAAGGCCGGCCTTTCCGCGAAATGCACGGCGCACGGACTCCGCAAGGCCGGGGCTCGCCGCCTCGCCGAAGCGGGCGCCACGGAATATCAAATCATGGCGTTCTTGGGCCACGCAAACCCGACCGTCGCGGCGCATTACTGTGCTGCCGCCAACCGGGGCACGATGGCCGCTGCCGGTGTCGCCAAGCTGCGATCCGTGGGCGGCAACGAGTTGTCCAACCTGGACTCAAGGTTGGACAAAGGAGGCTCGTAACCCCTTGCTAGAGCGCTGTAAATTTTCGGATCAAACAATCCGTGTTGGAAAGCTTCTTGCCCTTGCGCTTGTGCTCCAGACGCGCCAGGTCCTCGGCCGTGGGTGTCTCGACCCCGCTTTCCCGGGCCAGGCGCTCCAGCATCTCCCGGTAGCCTTCGCCGTTGTCGCGCCGCACGATGTTCCGCAGCGCCGCGTTGGCCTCCATGGTCGAGGCATCGACGCCGATGCGCTCGCCCTTGATCAGCCCCGCCTCGGCGATCAGCACCAGAACCCAGTCGAAGACCGCCGCGTGGACTTCATGGGGCAGGCGCGTGCGGCTCCGTGACAGCCAGGAATGGTCCGGTACCCGATCACGGCTCCCCAGTCGCAGGAACGCCCGCAGCGAAAGCGAGTCCGAGCAGCGCCACTCCAGACCGCGCTCGCTGTCGATGCCCTCGAAGTAGCCCACCAGGTGCATCCGGAAATAGCGCCCGGGCGGCACCGAGGGCGCGCCCATCCGGGCCGCGTAATAAGGCCGGCAGCTCGCCTCGGCAAAGGCGTCGAAGCCGCCCTCGATCAGCACCGACTGCACGCGGTCATAAAACACATGACCCGGAGAGCGCGGCATCTCCGACCAGCTCACCATCAGGTCCCCCTGACCATCCTTCTGCCGTCCCATCGCCATCGGCAAATCCCCCTGCAATCAGAAAACCAGAGAATCAGACGGCGCCGACTTAATCAACGGGCTCTTATGCCACGTTCGAACCCATCCGCGAGCTGCTGTTGCAGATGTTCATGGGCGAGAAGTTCGGACGCGATTCGATCTGGGAGGGCCATCTGGCAAGCGAGCTGTGGCTGACCCACGTCGAGATCGAGGCGGTGCTCGATCAGCAGGTGATGTCGTTGAAGGCGGTCATGGCGATGGAGGTCGGCACCACGATCATGTTCAACGCCGCGCCGGATTCGCAAATCGAGGACTGCGAGGCACGGGTCACGGCGCAGATCGACAGCCTGACACCGCCGGATGATCCCGCAGGCGGCGGCACTGCGAACGAGACTCCGGACGCCGGGGCCTCCTCCGCCACGGCGTCGAACACCTCCCAGAGCGGCGCCAAGTCGGTCGCTTCGAACGAGAAGGCGATGGCTCAAGCGCTGCACCAGATGATGGGTGTCGATCTCACCGCGATCCCTACCATCGGCGTCAACACCGCTCTGGTAATCGCCTCGGAGATCGGTCCGAGCTTCTCTGCCTTCCCGTCCGCGCAGCACTTCTGCTCCTGGCTGGGGGTGGCGCCGGGAACCCGGATCAGCGGCGGCAAACCGTTGCCGGGCCGGGCGCACAAGGTGGTCAACCCGGTCGCCCAGGCGCTGCGCATGGCGGCCATGACGGCACGCAGCAGCCAGACGTTCATCGGCGCCAAGCACCGTGCACGCCTCGCCCGAAAGGACAAACCCGTCGCGATCACCGCGACGGCGCGCGAGCTTGCCTGCCTGATCTACCTGATGGTCACCCGGGGAGAGGAATATGTTGGAGCAGGGTATGGAGGTCTACGAGAAGCGCCGCCTCAACCGCACATTCGCGCACCTGGACCGACGGGCCAAACAACTCGGGTACCAACTGGTCCAGATCGTCGAAAACGACGAAGAGCAGGAACCCGTAAGATCAGCGGCTTAGCCAGTTGTTACTCAAGAGCCCGTTGATTAAGTCGGCGCCGTCTGATTCTCTGGTTTTCTGAATTGCAGGGGGATTTGCCGATGGCGATGGGACGGCAGAAGGATGGTCAGGGGGACCTGATGGTGAGCTGGTCGGAGATGCCGCGCTCTCCGGGTCATGTGTTTTATGACCGCGTGCAGTCGGTGCTGATCGAGGGCGGCTTCGACGCCTTTGCCGAGGCGAGCTGCCGGCCTTATTACGCGGCCCGGATGGGCGCGCCCTCGGTGCCGCCCGGGCGCTATTTCCGGATGCACCTGGTGGGCTACTTCGAGGGCATCGACAGCGAGCGCGGTCTGGAGTGGCGCTGCTCGGACTCGCTTTCGCTGCGGGCGTTCCTGCGACTGGGGAGCCGTGATCGGGTACCGGACCATTCCTGGCTGTCACGGAGCCGCACGCGCCTGCCCCATGAAGTCCACGCGGCGGTCTTCGACTGGGTTCTGGTGCTGATCGCCGAGGCGGGGCTGATCAAGGGCGAGCGCATCGGCGTCGATGCCTCGACCATGGAGGCCAACGCGGCGCTGCGGAACATCGTGCGGCGCGACAACGGCGAAGGCTACCGGGAGATGCTGGAGCGCCTGGCCCGGGAAAGCGGGGTCGAGACACCCACGGCCGAGGACCTGGCGCGTCTGGAGCACAAGCGCAAGGGCAAGAAGCTTTCCAACACGGATTGGGTTTCGAAGAGCGACCCCGAGGCCAAGATCGCCAAGATGAAGGACGGCACGACGCATCTGGCCTACAAGCCCGAGCACGCGGTGGATCTGGACACCGGCGCGGTGGTGGCGGCCGAGCTGCACCCGGCCGATGAGGGCGACACCACGACGCTTTCCAAGACCCTGGCGAAGGCCGAGGCAAACCTCGAGGCGGTGGATGCGGCACCGACGTCGGAGGACCCGGCCGAATGCGTCGCCGACAAAGGTTATCACTCACGGGCGGTCTTGAGGGCTCTGAACGACAGTCCCTGGAAGACCCGGATCGCGGCGCCCAAGCAGACCGGCTTTTCGCGCTGGCACGGTGATGAGGCGGCGCGGCGCGCGGTCACCAACAACCGTGCGCGGCTCAAGTCCGGGGTCGCCCGCGAGGCCTTCAAGCTGCGCGCCGAGATCGTCGAGCGCTGCTTTGCCCACAACCTCGATCGTGGCGGCATGCGACGAACCTGGCTGCGCGGGCGAGAGAATGTGCACAAGCGATACCTGCTCCACGTCGCCGGCCACAATCTATCGTTACTGATGCGCCAGCTCATCGGCGCCGGCACCCCGCGGGAGGCCGTGGCGGGCGGATATGGCGGTATTTTCGTGCTGCTCACGCCCACCGGGGCCATGCTGGTGGCACGGGGGCTCCCGCAAAGCGGCCAGACGGCTTTCGCCGCCGCATTCCTCATCTGGGAGTGAGAGCCGGAAAAAGCCACTTAATCAACGGGCTGTTACGGCCTGGTGATATCGGACTGGAACATGGAGCCGATGAACGGGCTGCAGCTGTTACGCGAGGTGCGCGCGGACGCGGCGCTGAAGGAGACCCCGTTCTTCGTGCTTCTGTTTTCGATGTCCCAGGTTGCCGTCGAGGAGTGGACCGCGGTCAAGGACGCGCTCAGCACCAGCCTCAACCCCAATCGATCGAGTGCCGGCGCCGGCGTGGGACCTCGGTTCGGGGTCGAGAAGATTGTCGTTTCCAGGGCCGCGAACATCGACTACCTTCATGCATTGATCGTGGAGAAATTCGTTGACGAGCCGGTGCTTAGCCGATCGATCGTTCAACGCCTCGAGGATCGCCTGGTCATCTCATTACCCGCAGACGGGCTGTTCGAGCCTGGCGAGGCCGCGCTGTCGGCGGCGGCTCGCAATGCCGCTTTCGCGTTGGGTGATTCCCTGCGTCACTTCTCCAACCGGATCGAGATTTACGGCCACGCCGATCCGAGACCCGCGCGGGGCGCGGGCGCGCCGTCGAACTGGGAGCTCTCGCTTGCCCGTGCCATGGCGTTCGCCAAGGGTTTGCATGAATACGGCTACTCCCGACCCGTCCCGGCGCTCGGCTATGGCGCCGCTCGCTTCGAGGATATCTCGACGGCGCTTCCGCTCGAAGAGCGCTATCGCCTCGCGCGCCGCGTCGACGTGGTGATCCGCCAAGAGGCTGACCCGGAGGTCGAATGATGGCATCCGCGGGCAACGCGCTGGTACGGATCAGCCTCGGTTTCGGCGCCGCTCTCTTCACAGCGTGGTTGGGTGCGCTGCCGGCGCTCAGCGCCGAGGCGGTGAAGGTCAGGGCGTGGCCCCACGACGGATTTGGCCGCATCGTGTTCGAATGGTCGAGCCCCGTCAGCTTCGAGGCGCGGATCGACGAGGGCGCGCTCGTGGTCCGTTTCGAGCGCGAATTCGAGGCCGACTATGGGCGCGTTCGCCAGCACCTGGGCGCGTACGTCGGCGAGATCGCCGAAGGTCCCGACGGGCTCTCGGTCGAGTTCGCGCTTCTCGGGCCCCATGGCCTGAAGGCAACCGCCCTGGACAACTTGGTAGTGATAGACCTGACCGCAGGCGGCGCGGCGCGCGCGGCGGCGCCCGCCTCCGCCGAGGCGGAACCCGGGACCGTATCGACCGAGGTGTTGCGTGTTCGGACCGGCATCCACCCCGGATTCACGCGGGTCGTCTTCGATTGGACGGTGGATGTCACCTACGAGGTATCGCGCGAAGATGGACGGGTTAATGTCGCGTTCGGGCGCCCGGCAACCGTCGATCTGGCGGCGCTCAATCGGCGACCGCCGCGCTGGATCGAATCGGCGGGCTCGCGCATCGAGGGCGGCCGACTGACCGTCGAACTTGGGATTCCCGAATCGGCACGGCTTCGCGATTTCCGTTCCGGCAGCAAGGTCGTGGTCGACATCCTCGGCAAGATCGAGGAGGGTCAGGTGGCCGATGCTGCCCTCGAGGAAGCGGCACCGGAGGAGGCTCCGGCTCCCGAACCTGCGGCGACTCCGGCGCCGGCGCCGAGCACGGAAACCGCGGCGCTGGCCGATGCGGTCGAATCTCCGCCGCCAGAACCGGAACCGCCCGCCGAGAGCGAAGCTGCGGCCCCTCAATCGACGGCGGTAGGCGAACCGGCGCCGCTTCTGCCCGAGGACCTCACGCCGGCGCCTGGCGAGGCCGACTCGGTTGCCGGAGCCGCGGCGCCAACGCAGCGCGAACTGGCGGTTCGTTTCCCCGAGACCGAGGGCTTGTTGCGCTTGGCGATCGGATGGAACGCTCCGGTTGCTGCGGCGGTGTTCGAGCGCGCCGGCCACGTATGGGCCGTCTTTGATCGTACCGCCCGGGCGAGCTTCGATCCCATCCCGCCGGCGCTCTCGGAAACCCTATTCCTGGCGGAGCAAGTCGCGAACTCAAGCGGGACCGCGCTTCGGTTCAAGGTCCGGCCCGGCCTGCATCCGACGGTCAGCCACGTCAACGGAGTCTGGGGAATCGAGTTTGCAGCCGAGGCTGGTGCCCTCAGATCGGTGATCGGCGTCGAGCGCGAATCCGCGCCCGAGCAAGGCCCCCGTGTCTTCCTGCCAGTCGCCGAGGCGGGCAACCTGGTAGAGATCGAGGACCCCGAGGTCGGTGACCGGCTGTCCGTGGTGCCGGTGCATGGTCAAGGCCAAGGGGTGGCTGCAGAACGCTCATTTCTTCAATTCGCGGTACTGCCGACCGCGCAGGGCGTGGCGATTCTGCCGCGCGCCGACCCGATCGCCGTTCGCACCGTACGCAACGGCATCGAGATCACGAGTCGGGAAGAGTTGATCCTGTCGGATCCAGCCGCCACGGGTGGCGCCCCGTCGGCGACCGAGGTCGAGGATCCGATCGCGCCGCCGCCGGGGGAAAGCGAGAGTGAACTGGCCGCATTCGACGGCGGATCCGGAAGTGCCACGGCCCCGTTGCCGGCCAGATTGTTCGAGTACGAGCGCTGGCGTTACGAGGAGCTTGGCCCCTTCTTCGAGGCCCGCCGGGCGATGCGCGCGACCGTCGCCGGCGCTCCGCCGCAAGCGCGCAACGCCGGGCGCTGGGAGCTTGCGACCCTAAACTTCGCGCACGGATTCTATCTCGAGGCGCTCGGGGTCATGGACGTGGTTGCCGAGACCGACCCGGGGATCGCGTCGGATCCGGTCTATCGGTCTGTGCGCGGCGCGGTCATGGCGCGGCTGGGGCGCTGGGACGAGGCGGCGGAGCTTTTGGGGGAGCCGACCCTGGACGGCTCACCCGAGGTCGCCTTGTGGCGCGGCGCCATTGCCGCCAATGCGGAGGACTGGGACCGAGCGCGGCAGGAATTCACCTTTGGCGCGTTGGCCTACGAGACCGCCCCGGTAGAGATGCGCACCTGGCTACGCCTGAAGTCGGTCCGTTCGGCCTTCGCGACCCAGGATTTAGAGGGTGGCGACGCAGACCTCGCGCTGGCCCTGGAGGACGCACCGAATCTCGCGCTGGAGAGTGAGGCCAAGCTCTTGCTCGCCGGCGCCATGGCTGCGCGCGATGATGTCGAGGCCGCGGTCGAGCTCTACGACGAGGTCATCGCCGGCGGCTACCGGCCGCTGGCGGCCGAGGCGAGGCGCGACCGCGCCGAGCTGTTGATGGCGCGCGGCGAGATACCGTTCGAAGAAGGAATGGAGGAACTCGAGCGGCTCCGTTTCGTTTGGCGCGGAAACGACTTCGAACGCGACCTCATCATGCATCGATTGAGCGACATGTATCGCGAGGAGGGGGATTATCACAACGGCTTGTCGACGATGCGCGAGCTAATCTCGATATTCCCCGAACACCCCTCGACGCCGGAGACCACCAGAGCGTTGAATGAAACCTTCCGGGCCCTGTTCCTCGATGGCCTCGCCGATTCCATGTCGCCGGTGAAGGCGTACGCGCTTTATTACGACTTTCGCGAACTGACACCGGCGGAGGAAGAGGGCGATGAAATGCTGCGCAAG
Source organism: Alphaproteobacteria bacterium (assembly GCA_965219135.1). Taxonomy (GTDB): domain Bacteria; phylum Pseudomonadota; class Alphaproteobacteria; order VGEJ01; family VGEJ01; genus CAYUNL01. The sequence continues at coordinate 346,539 of CBDCMV010000003.1, forward strand.
CTCGCCGATCGATTCGCCTCGGTCGATCTTTACGACCGCGCTGCGCAGACGATCGAGCAGCAGTTCAAGTTCCGTTTGACGGGCGCCGAGAAGGCGCGCGTGGGTGCCAAGCTGGCGGTTATCTATCTCCTGGGCGATCGACCCGAAGACGCACTAGCCACGTTGGCGGCGAGCGAATGGAACCGGTTGCCGGACGAGCTGAGACGGGAGCGGCGATTGCTCGAGGCGCGGGCGCTAGCGGGTCTCGGTCGCCTCGATGAGTCCTTGGCTAGACTCAAGGGCGTTACCGGGGTCGCGGCGTCGTCGATTCGCGCTGACATTCACTGGCAGCGCCAGGACTGGATCGCGGCCGCGACGGCGATCGATGCTTCGCTTGGCGAGCGCTGGAAGAACGAGACCCCACTCGACGACGTCGAGCGGAGCGAGGTCATGCGGATGACGGTCGCCCTGTCGTTAGGCGGGAACCGCACCGGCGTCGATACGGTCCGCGCCCGGTATGGCGCCATGATGGCCGAGAGCCCCGAGTCCGACGCCTTCGACGTGAAGACGACCGAGTTCGACCGCGCCAGCATTCCCTTCCGCGAGGTGGCCACCACGGTGGCCCAGCTCGACACCCTCGACGCCTTCATGGCGCCGTACCGCGAGAAGCTTCAAAGCGGTGGTCTAAGCGCCGTCAACTAGGGCGCCGGGGCCACTCTGGACAGGGACCCGCGTCCTGGTAGACTCGCTGGGCGCGGACAAGAACTGCGTCGCGACGCCACAACAAAGTACGGTCGATCATGCAGAAGTTTCTCGTCTACCAAGCGTGGTGGGCAATGGAGCGCCGTCGTCCGGATTGCCAGGAATGGTCGGACGAGGAAAAGTTGGAGATGATCGGCGAGGCCGGGTTCGACGGCATTTGCCATGGGTTTTCCGGGATCAACGATGAGAGCCGGAAGATCGTCGATTTCCTCAAGGCCAACGACATGTCGTGGCAGCCGGTGGTCTTCCCGAAGGCGCTGGACGACCTGGCCCCGTTGCTGGAGGCCGTCGAAGAGATCGGGGCGGCCGATCACGTCAACATCCAGGCCGACGTCAAACCCTATTCCGTAAACCAGTGCGTACCGTATCTCGAAGCGTGGCGGCGGGCCGCCGATGCGTACTCGTTGCCGGTCTACTTCGAAACCCACCGCGACCGCATGACAACGGATTTGTTTTTCACCCTACAGCTCTTGGATTGCTTCCCCGATCTCAAGCTGGTCGGTGATCTGTCTCACTATGTGGTGGGGCGCGAGTTCGCGTGGCCGATCTCGGACGAGAATCACGCGCTGATGCGCCGCATTATCGAAAACTGCTGGGCTTTTCACGGCCGCGTCGCAAGCCGCGAACAGGTCCAGATTCAGATCAGCTTCCCCCACCACAGGGAATGGCTCAAGCTCTTTCTCGGGTGGTGGGAGTATGGTTTCGCCGACTGGCGCAAGCGCGCCGGACGACACGCCACCCTAACCTTCACCTGCGAACTCGGGCCGAAGGAGTACGCGATTACCGGTGCCGATGGTTACGAGCTGTCGGATCGCTGGGAAGAGGCAAAGCTGATGAAGGACTTGGTGCGCGAACGCTGGGCCAAGGTGGAGTCCGGCGAGGCGGTTGCCGCCGAGTAACGCGGCCGGGCTTGGTTTACTTTCGCCGTGAACGCACCAAGTAAGGGATAGCTCTCCACCGCGGGGCACTACGATGTTCATCGAAACCGCCGCTACGCCGAATCCGGCGACCATGAAATTTCTTCCCGGCCGCCCAGTGCTGCCCTCGGGAACGGTCGACTTCCGCGATCCCGATGCGGCGCGGCGTTCGCCCTTGGCGGCGCGACTTTTCGCTACCGGGTCGGTGACCCGCGTCTTTTTTGGCGCCGACTTCATCACCGTCACCAAGACCGACGACATCCAGTGGCAGCACCTCAACCCGGTGGTTCTGGGCGTGATCATGGAGCACTTCGTCTCCGGCGACGCGATTCTGGTGGACGAGCCGGCCGCCGAGGCGCCAGAGACCTTCTTCGATGCGGACGATGCCGAGTTGGTCGCCCAGATTGCAGAGCTGATCGAGACCCGCCTGGCTCCGGCGGCGGCGCAATCGGGAGGCAGTATCGCGATGAGGGGTTATCGCGAGGGCGTCGTCTTTGTCGAGGTGGAGGGGGCGGCCTTCGAGCTCCTGGCTGGGATGGGCAACATGCTTCGGCATTATTTCCCCGAGGTCACCGAGGTTCGCGATTGGCGCGACGCGCAAGCGAAGCCCGGGCTCGAGACGCCCGAGGGGCTGGCGGTTCGCGCGCTCCTCGACGAGAGCGTCAACCCCGCGGTGGCGGCGCACGGCGGCCACATCGCCCTTGTCGACGTGAAGGACGATACCGTGTACATCCGCCTCGAAGGCGGCTGCCAGGGCTGTGGGATGGCCGACGTCACGCTCAAACAAGGAGTCGAGGTCGAGATACGGCGCGCCGTGCCCAGTATACGAAACGTGCTCGACGTGACCGACCATGCCGGCGGTTCCAACCCTTACTATCAGCCCGGCAAAGGGGGCGCGGCCCCGTTCTAGACGCCGACCGGCCGCTCTTTCCGTGAAGCGGCTCCTTCTCCTGATTCCAAGCACCTCGTACCGGGTTGGCGATTTCCTAGCCGCGGCCCGCCGTTTGGGAATCGAGGTCGCCGTCGGCTCCGACCGCCGCCAGGTACTCGAGAAGTACGCCGAGGGCCGCACCGCCACATTCGATTTCCGCGACCTCGAAAGTGGCGTGCGCGAGATCGCGGACTACGCCGACCGCCATCCCTTGGCCGCTGTCCTCGGCACCGACGAGGAGACGACGGTGCTGGCGGCGATGGCCTCGCAGGTGCTCGGACTGCGCCATAACCCGCCCGAATCGGTCGCGGCCTCGGTCGACAAACACCGTTTTCGCGCGACTCTGGCCGGTGCAGGAATTCCGGGTCCCGAATTCGAGCTGTTGGCGCTCGATGGCAACGCCATCAAAGCGGCGCCGCAGGTTCACTACCCCTGCGTGCTCAAGCCCCTGGCGCTCTCGGCGAGCCGCGGGGTGATCCGTGCCAACGATCGCGCAGAGTTCGTTGCCGCCAGCGAGCGAATCGCGCGCCTGCTGGCGACGCTGGATGCCGACGTTCCGGAGCGGGTTCGGCGACACATCTTGGTCGAGGACTACGTGCCGGGGCGGGAGGTCGCGCTCGAGGGCCTACTCGCGGGAGCGCGACTTCGTGTGCTTGCGCTCTTCGACAAGCCGGACGCGCTGGCGGGGCCGTACTTCGAGGAGACTATTTATCTCACGCCCTCGCGGTTTGCGCCGCCGCTCCAGGAGCGGATTGTTGCCGCAGTCGCCACTGCGGTCCGCGCACTGGGCCTGACCGAAGGTCCGATCCACGCTGAGGTTCGGCTCGGCGAGGGAGATCTGCCGCCGGTGGTGATCGAGATTGGCGCCCGCTCGATCGGCGGGCTGTGCTCGCGCAGTTTGCTTTTCGGGGCCGGCATTCGCCTCGAAGAGCTGATCTTGCGCCACGCGCTCGGCATGCCGCAGGCGCCGCTGGCGCGTGAGGCGTGCGCGGCCGGGGTCATGATGATTCCGATCCCGAGAGCCGGAACATTGCGGGAGGTGTCCGGTCTCGAGATGGGCCGGGCGGTGCCCGCGGTCGAGGAGGTGTCCATCACCATCCCCGTTGGCCAGACCGTGGTTCCATTGCCCGAAGGCGCACGCTACCTCGGTTTCATCTTCGCGCGGGCGGATGACCCGGCGACGGTGGAGGCGGCACTCCGCGAGGCACACCACCGCCTCGACTTCGCGATCGAACCGTGAGGCGGGGTCGGCCGGGCGGCTTGACAACCGTCAACGCGAACCGATGTGATGGCGGCTGCGGTTGCAGGGGGGCACGGTGGTCAGTCTTCCGCGCGGCTATGTGACGCTTGGGGATGCGGTCGCGCTCGCTGCAAAGGCGCTCGCCGACGCCACGCGCCCTCCTGTCGAGGTGGACCCCGCGTCTGGTCGGGCGGTCCTTCGCCAGATCCTGATCGGCGGAGCCGTCGAGGCGATCGTGGTGCCGCGCCGACGCAAGCCGCGTGCCGTACCCATGGCACTATGGAGCACCGACTACGCGGCGACGATGTTTGACACCGGTGTCGCGGAACTCTCCGATAGCGTCGGCCTATCGGCGGGAACGATAGGCGGTGGGGTGATGGTGCCGCGGCGGGCGCTGGCAGCGGCGCTAAGACAAGAATGGGCACGCGCGAGCGGTGCCGGACGCGCGGGTCGGGCGGAAATCGTCGCCGCCTTCGAGCGGCTCTGCGAGGCGCGGCTGGTCTCTTTCGACCGTGGGGGCTTAGGACAGGCCGCTGAAGCGCTGGCGTGGTCGTTTCCGACACACAAGGCGCCGACCATCGCCGGTATCATACGCGCCGCCTACGCCGCTCGCCGCGACCGGCCCCGGGGCAGCGCAAATGCGTGCCCGCGGACCGCCAAGACAACGCCGCGCGCGCGCCGCTGAGCGCTCGGTAGTCAGGCGCGGGATTTTGTGCCAAGGTTGGTTCGAACGCGCGTGCTGCTGGGTCCGCAGATGGAGCGGTGGAACTACTACTTCGAAGCCGCCAAGGCGGCCAGCGTCGCCGGCGCCGCCGTTGACTTGCCGCAGGGACATGGCATCGTGACCTTCGGCGACGATGGCGCTTCGGAGCGCGTCTTCTTTCCCGCCGGGCAGATCGAATTCGATCTCGTCGGCGGGGCCATTGAGCGGTTGGTGCGCGAGGGCTTAGCGAAACGGTACGGTAGGCTGGAGTAGCGCCGCGCCCGGCCGGCAAAGGGAAACAATCGAATGTTCGACAGCGTCTTCGGCATGCTGTCTGCGGACATGGCCATCGACCTTGGTACCGCCAACACCCTGGTCTACGTTAAGGGCCGCGGCATCGTCCTCGACGAACCTTCGGTGGTGGCGATCGCCACCCATCGCGGCAAGACCCAAGTGCTGGCGGTCGGCGACGAGGCCAAGCTCATGCTGGGCCGCACGCCCGGCAACATTCAGGCCATTCGCCCCTTGCGCGACGGCGTCATCGCCGACTTCGACGTCGCCGAGGAGATGATCAAGCACTTCATTCGTAAAGCCCAAAACCGGCGCAACTTCGCCAGCCCCCAGGTGACCGTCGCGGTGCCCTCGGGTTCGACCGCGGTCGAGCGCCGGGCGATCCAGGAATCGGCCGAGAGCGCGGGCGCGCGGCGTGTGTTCTTGATCGAAGAGCCGATGGCCGCGGCGATCGGCGCCGGATTGCCGGTTACCGAACCCACCGGCTCGATGGTGGTCGACATCGGCGGCGGCACCACCGAGGTCGCGGTGATCTCGCTGGGCGGTATCGTCTATTCGCGCTCGGTGCGGGTCGGCGGCGACAAGATGGACGAGGCGGTAATCGCCTATATCCGCCGCAACCACAATCTGTTGATCGGCGAGGGCAGCGCCGAGCGCATCAAGACCACGATCGGGACGGCCTGCGCGCCCGAGGACGGTCGGGGCGAGGATTTGGGCGTCAAGGGCCGCGACCTGATGAACGGGGTACCCAAGGAGCTGGTGATCGATCAGCAACAGATCGCCGAGAGCTTGGCCGAGCCGGTGGGGGCGATTATCGACGCGGTCAAGGCCGCGCTCGAGAACACCGCGCCCGAACTGGCCGCCGACATCGCCGACAAAGGCATCGTGCTGACTGGGGGCGGCGCGCTCTTGGGCAACATGGACTATGTGCTGCGCCACACGACCGGGCTTCCGGTATCGGTCGCCGATCAGCCGCTCGGATGCGTGGCGCTGGGCACCGGACGGGCGCTGGAAGAGCTGCGCACGCTGCGCGGGGTCCTGCACCAAGATGTCGGCTGGTGATTCGGTCCTGCCCGGCGCGACGTAGTCCTTCGACAGCAACCCTGAGAGCGCCCGTTCCTGATGGCAGCGCCAACTCCGCGCGCGAAGCCGAAAAAGGGTACCCGGTCGAAGCCCGCGCTCGCACGCTACCGCGCCAAACGCGATTTCGCCTCGACCCCTGAGCCCGAGGGGTTGCCAGCGCCGCAACCGGGGGACCGCTTCGTCATCCACAAGCACGCCGCGCGGCGGCTGCACTACGATCTCCGGCTCGAGCTCGACGGGACGCTCAAAAGCTGGGCCGTGACCAAGGGCCCAAGCCTCGATCCCAAGGTGCGCCGGCTGGCCGTCCATGTCGAGGATCACCCGCTTGAGTACACCGAATTCGAGGCTACAATCCCCGATGGCTCCTATGGCGCCGGCGGAATGATCGTATGGGATCGCGGCACGTGGGTGCCGATGGGTGATCGCGACGAGGGCTACCGCAACGGTCAGATGAAATTTCGTCTGCTCGGGGAAAAGCTGCGCGGCGGCTGGACCCTGGTCCAGCTCAAGAGCGGCAAGGATGCGGACGGCAAGAACTGGCTGTTCATCAAGGAGCGCGACACTTATGCGCGGCCCGAGGCCGACGGCGACATCTTGGACGAAGCGCCGCTCAGCGTTCTGACAGGGCGCGCCGTGGAAGAATTGGCGCCGGCGCCGGAAACCAAAGTCAAGGCGCGGCGGCGTCCGGCCAAGCGGGCCAAGAAAATACGCGCCGAGCGTATCGCGGGCGCGCGCAAGGGCGCGCTCATCGCCAAGCCGCGGCCCCAGCTTGCGACGCTGGCGGACGAGCCGCCGTCCGGCCCGCGCTGGGTCCACGAGATCAAACTCGACGGTTACCGCACGATCGCCCGAATCGAGGACGGCCGCGCGCGCCTGCTGACCCGCAATGGACACGATTGGACCGACCGCTACGCCGCATTGGCCGCCGCGCTCGAGAAGTTGAAGTGCACGGCGGCGGTGCTCGACGGGGAGGTGTGTGTGCAGAAAAGCAACGGAGCCACCAGCTTCGCTGCGCTCCAGGACGCGCTGGGCGAGGGCGCGCAGGAGAAACTGATCTATTACGTGTTCGATCTCACCTACCTTGATGGTTTCGATCTCGGACGCTCCCCACTGATCGAGCGCAAGCGCGCGCTGGCCGCGCTGGTCGACCCCATCGTCGGCGAGACCTCGCCGGTCCAGTACAGCGATCACTTCGAAGGCGACGGCGGCGCCTTCTTCGCCGAGGCGGCCCGGCTCTCGCTTGAAGGGATTGTCTCGAAGAGGGTGGACGCGCCGTACGCGCCCGGACGCTCCAAGACCTGGATCAAGGCGAAATGCGTTTTGTCGGGCACCTTCCCCATCGTCGGCTACACCGAGTCCGCCGCGGCCGGCGGGCTCAGCGCCCTGATGGTGGCCGAGACCGCGGGCTCGGGGCTCCGTTATGTCGGCAAGGTCGGCACCGGCTTCTCGGCGAGCGAGGCCAAATCGCTCCGCGCCAAACTTCTTGCCTTGCGCGTGGACCAAGCGCCGCTGGCGCCGGCACCCAAGATAGCCAATGCGGTGTGGGTGCGGCCGGAACTGGCGGCCGAGGTCCACTTCCGCGCGCGCACCGGTAGCGGCGCCCTTCGCGCCGCGGCGTACCAGGGCCTGGCTCAGGGCAAAGTGATCTCGACGGCGCCGCCGCAGAGCCGCTTCGTCCGCGATGCCGACCTCGCCGACGTATGGGTCACCAATCCGGAGCGTCCGATGTTCGGCGCCGATGGACCCCGCAAGCTCGATCTAGTGCTCTATTACGCAGAGATCGGCGAACGCATGATGCCCGAGCTGATGAAGCGGCCGCTGACGCTGGTGCGCTGCCCCACGGGCGAGGCCGGCGAGTGCTTCTACCAGCGCCACGCCGGCGCCGGTATGCCGACCGAGATACGGCGCATCCCCTTGCGCGAAGAAGGTTCCAAGAAGCGCGCCGATTACCTCTACATCGACGGGGCCAAGGGCCTGTTCTCGCTGGCCCAGTTCGGTGTCGTCGAGTTCCACCCCTGGGGTTGCCGGACCGACAAGCCCGAGCGTCCCGACCGGCTGATCTTCGACATCGACCCCGACGAGGGGCTCGACTGGCGGGCGGTGGTGGATGGCGCGTTTGAAATCGGCGATCACCTCGACCGCGCTGGGCTTCCCGCGTTCGTCCGGACAACCGGCGGCAAGGGGATTCACGTCGTGGTGCCGGTGGAGCGGCACAGCTCGTGGTCCGAGCTCAAAGATTTTTCGCACGGCTTCGTGGCGATGCTGGAGCGCCGTGCGCCACGGCGTTTCACGGCCTCGATGTCGCGCGCAGCGCGGCGTGGCCGGATGTTCGTCGACTTCCTGCGCAACCAGCGGAGCGCGACCGCGGTCGCCTCCTACTCGCTACGCGCGCGCCCCGGCGCACCGGCCGCGACCCCGGTAGCCTGGGACGAGCTTCGCGACATCGAGGATCCGCGCGAGCTCGATTTCGCTAGCGTGCCCAAGCGGCTCGCCAACCCGGATCCATGGCACGGCATCGAAGGCTCGGCCCAGCGGTTGACCAAGTCGACGGAACGAAAACTGGGGATTAACAAGTGATTGCAAGGTGGTATACAGGTAGGCTATGAAGTTGTCAGCGCACGCGTACACCAAGGACCGACCCCATGGCGCCACGATCTAGCTGGAAGGGCTACCTCAAGCTCTCCCTGGTTTCGTGCCCGGTGCGGCTTTACAACGCCACCACCAGCACCAACCGCATCACCTTCCACTGGCTGCACAAGGACACGCAGAACCGGGTGCAGATGAAGCCGGTCGATCCCGAGCTCGGCCAGGTCGAACGCGCCGATCTGGTCAAGGGCTACGAGTTCGAGAAGGATCGCTACGTGATGGTCACTGAAGAAGACCTTGAGGCGGTGCAGATCGAATCGACCAAGACGATCGCCATCGAGAAGTTTATCGACGCCAGCGAGGTCGACCCGATGTACCTCGACTCGCCCTATTACATCGCGCCCGACGGGCCGGTCGCCGACGAGACCTATCGCGTGATCCGCGAGGCCATGCGGCGGCGCGGCAAGGCGGCACTGGCGCGGGTGGTGTTGTCGAGCCGCGAGCGGTTGGTGGTGGTCGAGGCGCGCGAGAAGGGCCTGACGATGACGACCCTGCGGAGCGCCGCCGAGGTCCGCGGCCACGAGGAATACTTCGCCGAGATCGGCGAGGACGAAGTTGACAGCGAGGCGATGGGGTTGGCCGAGATGATCATCGACCAGCACGCCGGGAGCTTCGATTCGGAGGGCTTCGAGGACCGCTATCAGACCGCGCTTCTGGGGCTGGTCAAGGCGAAGCTCAAGGGCGCCGCGCCGGTGGTGGCGAAGGCGCCCGAGCGCGGCAACGTCGTCAACCTGATGGACGCGCTGAAACAGAGCCTTGAAGAACGCTCGGCGCGCAAGCCGCCGGCCGCGAGCAAACGGCGAACATCGAGCGGCAAGAAGACCAAGACCAAAACGGCGCGGCCCAAGGCCGCGGCAAAGGTGCGGAAGGCGGGCTGATCCGGGGCGGCGGGGAGCCCGCCGAGGCGGAACATGGTCGAGTTCAAGGGCAAGGTCGTGGCTTTGGTGGGCCGATTGGGGTCCATGAGCCACCGGCTGGCCGCTGCCGAAATCGCGCGCCGCGGAGGCTCGGCGCGACGCGGCCTCGCGCGCGGCGCCGATGTCGCGATCGTCGGCCACGGCGCTCACACCCTGCTCCGCTCGGGGCGACTGGAACGAATCCTCGCCAAAGCCGATTCCCTGGGGCTCGATTGTCATAGCGAAAACGCGTTTCTCGCCGCGGCCGAGCTGGGCTCGCCCCCCGAAGCCACCAACCGCACCATCCCGCTTGAGGTTCTGGCCCGCCGGGCCGAGCTTGACGCGCGGACGGCGCGAATCCTCGCTTTGTTCGACGTCATCGAACCGGTCGATGGGAGCTGCGGGTTTCAGGACCTGGTAGCCGCGAAAGAGGTCGCCCGGTTGTGCGCGGAAGACGTCGCCCTTGCCGACGTGGTCGCCGGGGCCGCCGAACTCGGACCGGGCGCGCACCTTTCCGAAGTCCGCCTCGCGCGCGCGCCTTCCGGCGCGGTCGTCATGCGAATCGGGGACGGCTACGCCGAGCTAGACGGCCAGCTGCGGCTGCCGATGCCAGACGCCGGCAACCCCACGGCCGACGAACTCTTCGAGGCCGCCGAGATCGCCGAGGACGCGGGCGATTGGCCCGCCGCCGAGCGCCACTACCGGCGCGCCCTCGACCTCGACGATGGCGATCAAAGCGCGGCGTTCAACCTCGCCAACGCGCTCGCCGCCCAGGACCGCGGCGCCGAGGCGCAGATCTATCTGCGGCGGGCGCTAGCGATCGATCCCGACTTCGCCGAGGCCTGGTACAACCTGGCTGGATTCCTCGACACCGCGGCCGATCGCGCCGGCGCCAAGGAGAGCCTGGAGAAGGCGCTTGCCATCGACGGCAATTACGCCGATGCGCTCTACAACCTTGGCCAGCTTCATTTCGAAGACGGCACCTACGACCTCGCGCTCGAATGCTGGGAGCGCTACCTGACCCTGGATCCGCAAAGCGAGTGGGGCGAAAAGGCGCGCCGCGCCATGGCCGTCTGCCGCCGCCGCGCCCGGCCCGGCCACTAAGCCTGTAGCCAGCTGAAAAACTGGGCGGACGCAATACGCGCCACCCGATGACGGCGCGTGGCGGGCCGTCCTATAGTGCCGTCATGACCGACATCGCCGCCGCGTTCGCCCTGGCGCTCGACCTGATCGTGTCGCTGGACGCGGAGCTCGCCGAGATCATCGGCCGATCGCTTTATGTGAGCCTGAGCGCGGTGCTCATCGCCTCGGCGCTGGGCCTGCCGCTGGGGGCGGCGATTGCGGTGTACCGGTTTCCCGGCCGCCAGGCGGTCGTGGTGATTCTCAATGCCCTAATGGGCCTGCCGCCGGTGTTCGTCGGGCTGATGGTCTATCTTCTGCTCTCGCGCGCCGGACCGCTCGGCTTCCTGGGGATGCTGTTCACCCCCGGGGCGATGATCGCGGCGCAGTGCATCCTGATCACGCCGATCATCGCGGCGCTGGCGCACCAGATAACCCGCACGCTGTACGAGGAGTACATGGAGCAGTTGTGCTCGCTGGGCGCTCGGCCACGGGATGCGGTGTGGACGCTGATCGTGGATGCCCGGCGCAATCTGACGACGGCCGTCATGGCCGGTTTCGGCCGTGCCAGCGCCGAGGTCGGCGCGGTGCTGATCGTCGGCGGCAACATCGCCCACGCCACGCGGGTGATGACCACCACCATCGCGCTTGAGACCAGCAAGGGGAATCTCGGACTGGCGCTCGCGCTCGGCTTGGTGCTGGTGCTGATCGCGGTGGGCGTGAACGCGCTGGCCGTGACCCTTGGGGGCGTGTCGGCCTATCGTCGCGCCTAAGCCGTGGCGATCCTGCCCCTGTTCCTCGACGGACTCACCTACCGGGCGGGAAACCTCACGCTGATCGATGATGTCACGCTCGAAATCGGGGCCGGCGCCAAGACCGTGATCCTGGGGCCGAACGGCGCGGGAAAGAGCCTCTTGCTGCGACTCTGCCACGGGCTGATCGGGCCCTCCGCCGGGTCGGTGCGCTGGCGGGGCGAGGATGGTGGCGATGCCCGCCGGCGCCAGGCGATGGTGTTCCAGAAACCGGTGATGTTGCGCCGCTCGGTGCGGGCCAACGTCGGGTATGGCATGCGGCTACAGGGTATCGCGGTGCCGGAGCGGGTGGTGGGGATCGAACGCGCGCTCGCGCGGACGGGGTTGAGCGAGTTTGCGGCGCGGCCGGCAAGTGTGCTCTCGGGCGGCGAGCGCCAGCGCCTCGCGCTCGCCCGCGCCTGGGCGCTGGCGCCCGAGGTGCTGTTCCTCGACGAGCCGACGGCGAGCCTCGATCCCGGCGCCACCGCCGCGGTCGAGGCCATCGTCGAGGAGATCCACCACGCCGGCACCAAGATCGTCATGACCACCCACGACCTTGGCCAGGCGCGCCGCCTCGCCGACGAGGTCGTGTTCCTCGACCGCGGACGGGTGACCGAACGCGCCACGGTGGAAGTCTTCTTCCGGTGTCCGGCGAGCGAGGCCGGCCAAGCGTTTCTCGAGGGCCGATTGGTATGGTGAGCCGAGCGGCGTGCGCCGTGGTCGCCGTGGCGCTCGGCGCCCTCGCGCTGCTGCCGGCGGTGGCGGCGGAGCGGACCTTGACGCTCGCCTCGACCACCTCGACCGAGAACTCGGGGCTGTTCGCCCACATCCTTCCCCAGTTCGAGGCGGTGAGCGGCCTGCGCGTGCGAGTGGTCGCGGTCGGCACCGGCCAGGCGATCCGACTGGCACGAAACGGCGATGCCGACGTGGTGCTGGTCCATCACACGCCCACGGAGGAGCAACTGGTGGCGGACGGTGTCGGCCTGGCCCGCTACGACGTGATGTACAACGACTTCGTGCTCGTCGGCCCGGCCGATGATCCGGCGGGCGTCGCCGGCATGGCGAAACCGTCCGCCGCGCTTGCCAAGATCGCCGCCGCCGCATCCGCGTTCGCCTCGCGGGGCGACGACAGCGGCACCCATAAGGCCGAGCGCGCGCTGTGGCGGGGAACCGGCGTCGATCTCGAGGCCGCCAGCGGCCGCTGGTACCGCGAGCTGGGCGCCGGCATGGGGGCCACGCTCAACACCGCGGCCGCACTGAACGCCTATACGCTGAGCGACCGCGCGACGTGGATCGGTTTCGCCAACAAAGGCGATCTGACGGTGCTGGTCGCGGGCGACCCCGGGCTGCGCAACCAGTATGGCGTGGTGGCGGTCGATCCCGCGCGCCACACCCACGTCGCGGCGGCGGCAAGCCGCGCCTTCGTCGCGTGGCTCCTTTCTGCGCCCGGTCAGGCCGCTATCGCCTCGTTCCGGGTGGACGGGCAACCGCTGTTCTTCCCCAACGCGGCTGCACCCGAGGGCTAGCTTCAGCGCCCGTGGCGGAGGCCGGCGGCGGCGCGTAGCACCAGGGTGCCGAGGATCACGGCGCCGCCGAGGAAAGTCTCCCGCGACGGCACTTCGGCCACGACGAGCCACACCCAGAGCGGGCCGATCACCGCCTCGAGGAGGGTGATGAGGGTGGCGTCGGGCGCCGGGATATAGCGCGGCGCGGCGACGATCAGCACGAACGAGATCGGCAGGACCACCACGCCGAGCACCAAGAGATAGGTGAAGGCAAGCGTATCGACGGCCAGCGGCGAGGCCAACGGTGCGACGCCGACCGCCAGGATGAGGCCCATGAGTACCAGCGTGGGCGCCATGTCCACGCCGCGCGCGTGGCGGAAGATGACGAATGCGGCGGCGAAGGTGAAGGCGGCGCCGACGGCGCTGAGGTCGCCCAGGAGCGTGCCGCCGCCCAGGCTGCCGGCGAAGATTAAGGCAATCCCCACGAACACCGCGATCACCGCCAACCACGTGTAGGCGGGCACGGCCTCGCGTAGAAACATCCGGCCGAGGACGGCGGCGAACAGCGGCGCGGCGCTGAGGATGACCAGCGTGTTGGCCACACTCGTCTGGCGGATCGAGGTCACGAACAAGATCGTGCTTACCGCCATCAATAGGGCGGCGAGGACGCCGAGCCGTCCGATGGCGTGGAGCATCGCGGGCGTGGCGGCACGATAGCGCACCGCCAAGATGGCCCCGAGCGCGAGCGCCGCCAACAGGCCGCGCCAAAACAACAGCGTCCACACATCGGTCTCGATCAGGCGGACCAAGAGCGAATCGGGGCTCAGCACAACGACGCCGACGGTCGCCAGCGCGAAGCCGCGCACGTAGTCCGCCTTTCCGCCGATCCGCTCCGGTTGCATGGACGCCCCCCGCCCGGTCATATTCGCCCTCCATGATGGCACGGAACCATCGTTGGGAGGATGCGGCACGATGAGCGATCCGGAATCGTACGAGGTCTTCGCCATCCGCTACGGCTCGCGCCCCGAGCGCATGCGAAGCGAGAACTTCATTGCCGGCGATCCCCACGACGGACCGATGCCGCTCGATTACTTCGTCTGGGCCATCGTCGGCAAGGAGCGCACCGTGGTGGTCGATACCGGGTTCGACTACGCCGAGGGCAAGCGGCGCGACCGCAAGATCTTCCGGCTGCCGCGCGAGGGTTTGGAAATGATCGGCGTCGACGCGGCCAAGGCCGAAGACGTGGTGGTGACCCACCTGCACTACGACCACGCCGGCACCGTGGACCACTTCCCCAACGCCCGCTTTCACCTGCAGGAGGCCGAGATGGTCTACGCCACCGGCCGCCACATGTGCCACCAGGCGTTCAACCACGCCTATACCCCGGAGCACATCTGCACCATGGTGCAACGGGCCTTCGAGGGCCGGGTCGCCTTCCACGACGGCGACGACGAGATCGCGCCCGGCGTCAGCATCCACCGCATCGGCGGCCACACCATGGGCATGCAGTGCGTACGGGTGATGACCGCGCGCGGCTGGGTGGTGCTGGCCTCGGACGCCACCCACTACTACGAGAACATCGAAAAAGTGCGGCCGTTTCCGATCGTCTACAACGTCGCCGACATGGTGCGCGGCTACGAGATCATGCGCGGCCTGGCGGAATCGGACGACCACGTCATCCCGGGCCACGATTCCAAGGTGGTGGAGTTCTACCCGGCGCCACGCCCCGACCTCGAAGGCATCGTCGTCCGTCTCGACGTGGCACCCAAGCCGGGTAGCTGAGTCGGGGGGACCGAATTTTGGCGAGTCCGCCGACGGCACCGGTCCTGCTCGGTCAATATGAGATATTTTTTGTCTTATGAGATTTTTGAATTGACAGACCGGGGATTAGGAGACATATTCGTCGTAGAGAACATTTCATGAACATGCGACGAGAGGATGCGATGATCCACCGAACGAGAATGCCAAGTCTGGAGCAGGTCTACGAGGTATTGGAGGATTCGCGCTATCTCGGACGAGCGCGACCCCGACCACGAGGCCTACAACGCCATGGGCAATCGTCTGCACGCCTTCCACCTGACGCCCGAGAAGTGGCCCAAGCCGGAGCCCTTCCGACTCGGCCGGCCCTTGGCACCGCGCCTGCCGATGGGCGCTGGCGGCGTCAATCACCCAAACGACGTGGCCGAGCTTTCCGACGGGCTCTTGTCGCTGGGCGGCCTGGGTCTCTCGGGCTGGCTGCAGCGCACCCACTTGCCCAATTCGAAGCTCAACGCCGCCATCGTCGGATTCCAAAGGCTGAACAGACTCAAGCCCGACGGGCTGGTCAACCCCGACGGCCCCACCGTGAAGGTGGTCAACGGCTACCTGCCCATTCCCCAAGTGGATTCGATCGCGGACCGCGCGCCGATGGTCGAGGAGGTGGCGCTGAACCCGCGATCTCAGCCCGAGTCGCCGGCCGGCCGCCCCATCACCGCCCCCGCAATGGGCGATCAAGCGCTCGCCGCCGAGCGTGCGCTTCAGGCGCGCTTCGAAGCCGATCTGGAGGCCGCCCGCCGCGCCGACGATCCCAACTACGACATCTTCGACGGCCACCGCCGCTATCAACGAAACCACATCGACGACATGCTCGACGAGCAAGAGGCCGAGGTGCGCGCAGCAGGAGCGGGAGGCGCTCGCCGGGCTCGATGCCAACTCCATGATGGCGAAGGTGGGCTATCGTCCGAACGGGCAGGCGGTGTGGGGGTCGATGGGCGTTCCGGGCGACGCATCTCGCGCAGGGATAATCGCGGCGGAGAACGGGAAGCTCGACGATGATTGGGGAACCGCTTTCGGCCAGTATCAGTTGACGATCATCGGTCTACAGGATATCGGCGTCATGGATGCGAACAAGCAATGGACGTGTGAGCTAGACGTGTGTACCAAGCAGCGGTTCCTAGAGAGTGAGGCGCTGCAAAATCGCGCCTTTGTCAAGTATATGGACCATATCGAGGGCTATATGCGTGGGGGCGAGGACGAACTTGATCTGTTCGATCTCAGAGGCCAACAGATCATCGGAATCCACGATCCGAGCAAACCAATCACGATCACACCGGTAGGTCTGATGGCGGCCGGGCATCGGTGGGGGGCCGAGGGTACTCGCGCGTACATGGAGCACCTGGAAAAGAACGGCTGGGTCAGCGACTTCAGTCGCCTTGATGGGGACACGGCAAAGAAATTCATGGCCATCGAGACCCGGCTGCGCAAGTTTCAGAACGCGTCCTACGATTGAGGCGGAGACATGGCGTTTCATTTGAGGGCACCTCTAAGAATTGGTGAGTTGTCGGAGGATATTGTTTAACCAGGCTGTCACCAGCTCCAGCCATGCCGGAGCCGAGATTTTCGGGGTCTTCCACGCTCCAATTGAGTTATTTCCGCCACAAGACCGTCCCCAGGCGGTCTCCTTCTCCGAGTATCGTCACACGGCCGCCGCGAGACGCTCCAGTTGGACCAGGCGGCGCATGTTGTAGGCGAGGTTCTTCAACCCGATCCGCGCCTTCGCCCGCACCAGCCCGACACTACGCACCAGCGTCCCGCCCATGTCGTTGCTCTGGGCCCCGAAGACATGCTCGACGCGGACCCGAACCGACGAACGGGTCTTGTTGCCCTGCTTCTCGCGCTCGCTCAGCGGCTTGTTGCGGCGGCCCTTGCGATGGATCCGGCTCCGCAACCCCTTCTCCTTCAGCACCGCCTCGATCTCCGCCGAGCGGTAAGCGCTGTCCGCCCACACACCCAAAGCCGTGTTGTCCCCATCCAGGATATCGTCGAGGACTTGGCTGTCGTGCTCCGCCGCGTCGCTCACATGATAGCGCCGCACCAGCTTGTGCCGACGGTCCACGTTGACATGGTTCTTGTAACCGTAATGGCTCTTGCCGTGCTTCTTAGTCCACCGCGCCTCGACATCCTTTTGGCGCCGCTTTGCCGGCTTGTCCTCCCAGCCTGCCGGCGTCTCGCCCGCCTTTATCCGCGCGTTCTCCTCGCGGCTGTTGCGCTGTTTGGGTACCGCCACAATCGAGGCGTCGATGATCTGGCCGCCCATCGCCAGATAGCCCTGATCCTTCAGGTAGCCATCGAACGTCTCGAATAAGGCCTCGATCACGCCAGCTTGCGTTAACTGTTCGCGGTACAGCCACACCGTCTTGGCGTCGGGAACCCGGCCCTCCAGACCCAACCCCAGAAATCGCATGAACGACAGGCGGTCACGGATCTGATGCTCAACTTGGTCATCCGAGAGATTGTAGAGCGCGCACAGAATGATCGTCTTGAACATCACAATCGCATCCCACGGCTTGCGTCCCGCCCGCGATTTACGCGCCTTGTCCGCACGCCGCCACACCGCCTCAAGACGCGCGCGCAAGTCTTCCCACGGAACCACCCCGTCGATCTTCAAAAGCGGCTCGTTCTTGGCGTCAAGACCGGAATACCGGTTCCCAAGATCGAAAAACCCCATCTGACCCATCAACCACGCCTCCCGCTATCAACAAATCGGCAACCCGATTCTAAATCGACGACGCCCGAAAAAGGAGAATTTTTAGAGGTGCCCTTGAGCTCGATCCATGGCGATCTGAGGTACGTTATTTGTTGCACCATCTTCGGCGCGGCCGTACTCGCGGTGCCGGCAATCGCCGATGAGAGCGTGTCGATGGAGCGCGATAACTTTGGCGAGGACCTCGCGTTCATCGATGGCTTCCTCAAGCGCAGTTGGGGCCACTACTACAAGCCCGATGAACCCCTCGACTGGCCGGAACTGACCCTCGATCGAGTATCGGTCGGCCGCTACGATGCCAACGGCGACGGCCGGGCCGAACTCTTCGTGAATGTCGGCTACGGTCCGTTGTGCGGAACGGTAGGTTGCCCTACCCACGTCTTCGAGAAGAAGGACGGCGAGTGGGTTGAAGTGGATGGCGTCTCCGGGATGATGGGCGATTCGACGATGAACGTGTGGGTCGATCCGGCGACTGGACACAGGAGTATCCTTTCGTATTACGCTGGCTTTCGCTGGACCGGCCAGGGGTACGAATACCTCGACGACAATGAGGTGGTCGAAGTGAGCGCCCTATTGCCGCCGGACTTCGAAGGCGAGGGCGGGTGGGTTCGCGCCGCCCGACGCTCAGAGACTGGGATCAGACCGCCATGGTGATCGTAAGCACCTATGACGGCCGCGCCCACGTCGGCATAGACTCGGAAGGAACGCGCACGATTTACTCCCGCGCCAAGCAATGGTCCCACTTGCCGAGGCTGTTACGCGCCTGGGCTCGTGGCCATCTCGATCGCTACGACTTCGACGAGCCGCCCGATATCGTGTGGATCGGCCGGCCGGAGGAGGAGTAGCCTGGCGAAGCTCCATGGTGGCGATGGCACGCCGTAACGCCTGAGCCCGGCACTTTCCGACTCGGCCGGCCGTTGGCGCCGCGGCTCCCGGTTGGGCCCGGGGGTGTCAATCACCCGCAGGACGTGGCCGAGCTTACGGACGGACTACTGTCGCTAGGAGGCCTCGGTCTGTCAGGCTGGCTGCCCCGCACCGCCCTACCCAACTCGATGCTCAACGCCGCCATCGCCGGGTTCCAAAGGTTGAACAACCTCAAACCCGACGGGCTGGTGAACCCCGACGGCCCGACCGTCAATGTGCTCAACGGCTACCTGCCGCTGCCCCAGGTGCCGAAAGCCATCGCGCGCGCGCCGATGCACGAGGCGGCGGTGTTGGGCCAGCCGCCCGACGTCTCGCCGGGCCGCCCGATCACTGCCCCCGGCATGGGCGATGAGGCGCTGGCGCGGAGCCGCGCCGAGGAGGCGCGCGCCGAGGCGGCGATGGAGGCCGAACGCCGCGCCGAGGACCCCTTCGGCGACATCTTCGGCGGCCGGCGGTATGAGCGAAACCACATCGACGACATGCTCGATGAGCAAGCCACGGAGTCGCGCGCGCAGCTGGAGAGGGAGGCGCGCGCCGGGCTCGAACCGAGCTTTTTCTGTACGCTGCCTACGGGCCCCTGTGTGGCACCGTCGGGTGTCCAACCCACGTCTTCGAGAGGAAGCGCGCTACCTGGTCGGAAATCGAGGCCGTCTCCGGGTTCATGGCGCTGGGGACGCGTAGTGTTGATGACGGATGGGTCCAAGTACTCGATGTCTGGACCGACCCCGCAAGCGGCTACGCGGCTACAAATCAGTGTTCTCAACACTGTTCGGTCTGCGCTGGACCGGAACAGAGTACGCCTACGTTGGAGAGGATGAAGTGCTTGAGCTGAGCGTTCGGATACCGCCCGATCTAGAAAACGACGACGATGAATACGAAGCCAGGGACTCCGAGTTTGGCCATCTCATGCAGTATGTCGGGACCCGGAAACGCTTTCACGTCATGTACGACCCGGCCGTCAAGCCTGTGCTGGAGGCGCTCCTAGGGCCCGAGTTCTCGCGTCTTCGGCTAAACATGGACCGTCCCGGCACGATCGGGTACGAGGCCGTTATCTCGTTGTGGAGGGAACGCTGCGCGCCGTCTCCGAGCAGGAGTTCGCGGAGTTCGCCATGCTCGTTGTCGGCGTTTCCGATGGATCCGTCCATGCTGGCGTCGAAACAGGCGGGGTTCGCTCGATCTACTCCGACGCGGAGTCGTGGAGGTCTATACCTGAGCCGTTGCGGCGGTGGGTGCATAGAAAAACGTACCTCAACCTTGTCTACGGTGAAGGACCGCCTCGGGACGTGGTGTGGGTGGGCGGACCGACTAGCGACGCCGAGTAAAGCAATTCGGCATCAGGAGGCGCCCGGAGAAACCGCGCTCGCGACATCGGGTAACGGCGGCGCTGAGGCCACGGACGGGCTGGTCAACCCGGATGGGCCGACGATCCAGGCTCTCAACGGCTACCTGCCGTGCCCCAGGCGCAGGCTCCCCCGTACCCCGTTACCCGAACCTTAACGCTGCGATTGTCGGTTGATTCTTTGATTTGATGGGGCGCGTGCGCGCTCGGGGTGCCTGAACAACCGCCCGACGGGCTGGCGAGCTCAGACGGGCGGACCATTGGCGGGACGCCTGACACCGGGGATGCTCTACTCCGCCGCAGGCCGGACGCCGCCCTCGGCAAAAGCGTGGGGGTAGTGCGCTTTGGCGTGGGCCTCGGTGATGTAGCCCTCGCGCAGGTCGCGGCGCACCGCATTGGCGTCGCGCGCGGCGGGCGGGCCGTAGCCGCCGCCACCGCCGCAGCGGAGTTCGAAGGTCGCGCCCTTGGGGACGTGAAGCCGAGTCTTCTTGCCGAACTCGACGTGCTGGCCGTCTGCGTAGCGGAGCACGCAGCGGTTGGGCTGGCCCTCGCGGCCCCCCGCCAGACCCCAAGGCGCCGTCTTGGTCCGCTCAACGTGGGGCGTGGCGTAGCATTCCTCCAGCGCGTGGAAGAACATGTCGATCCCCAGGCCCCCGCGATGGGTGCCCGGCCCGCACGAATCGGGGGTCAGCTCCACCTTCTCCAGCAGCCACGGGTTGCGCGCCTCCCAGACCTCCACTGGGGAGAACCGGGTCGCCGATTCGCAGACGTGCATCAGCGTTCCGCCATCGCCGCCGACGTGTCCGCCCTGGCCCACCGGATGCGGCGAGCCGTCGGCCCACGGCTCGCCGGTGGCCTCGCGCGTTCCCCACCAGACGATGCCACAGAGGTCGCCGCCCGAGCACGCCGGGACCGCGTCGGGCAGGGCCTTGGCGATGGCGTCGTAGATCACCTCGATCGACTGCAACGCCGGCCACAGGTAAAGGAAACACGGCGCGGGCGGCAGCGGATGGAACATCGAGCCCGGCCGTGTCACCACTTCGATGGGGCGGAAGTGGCCCTCGTTCGGCGCCTCGCCGCCGCCGGCGAGCATGCTGATGGCGATGCGGCTCGCCGAGACCGTCGAGGCGATCGGCGTGTTGATCGGTCCGGGGTGCGAGTCGGGCGTGTTGGTGTAATCCACGCGTACCGTCGAGCCCTCGACCTCGACGGCGATCTCGAAGGGCACCAGAATCTCGTCGAGGCCGTTGTTGTCCATCCGCCCGTGGCCGACGTAGCGCCCATCCGGGATCTTGTCGAAATAGCTGCGCACTACGGCCTCGCCGTGGTCGTACATGCGCTCAACCGAGGCCATGAACGATTCGAGGCCGAAGCGCTCGACCACCCGGACCAGCTCCTCGGCCCCGGTTCGCACGCCGGCGCCCAGCGCGTTGAGGTCGCCGGCGACCATCTTCGGCACCCGCGAGTTGGCGAGGAAGGTACGGTACATATCCTCGACCAGCTCGCCGCGGGCGTAGAGCTTGACGCCGGGATAGGTGGTGCCTTCCTGGAACACATCGACGGTGTCGGTGCAGTAGGGGTCCTTGCCGCCGATGTCGAGAAGGTGGGCCTTGATCGCGGTGTAGCCGATTAGCGTCGTGCCGCTCAGGTAGACGGGCATGACGAAGGCCATGTCCTGCTGATGCGAGCCGGTCCCGTAGGGGACGTTGTAGAGTACAATGTCGCCGGGTTCGAGCGCGTCTTCCCCGCCCACCGCCGCCACCGCACCCTCGACGCAGAAGTTCATGGTTCCCATGAACGCGGGCAGGCTGGGCGCTTGTGCCAGCATGCGCACCTCGCGGTCGTAGATCGCCACCGCGAAGTCCCAGACCTCGTAGATCACCGGCGAGAACGCGGTCCGAACCAGCGCGCGCTTCATTTGGTTGGCCGCCGAGTAAAGTGAGTGCCGCACGATTTCGGTAGTGACCGGGTCGGCGTCTCCGCGGCGATGCGATGAGCCCGGCGGGCAGCGGTAGGTTTGCGGCTCGTGGTGTTTCATCGGCGCCTCCTCGACCCCATATTATGGACACACTCGCCGTGCAACCCTAGACTCTTCAAAGCCATGAAAACGCAAGGGGTCGAACGAAAGCTGGCCGCCGTCCTGTCGGCCGATGTCGCCGGGTACAGCCGCCTCATGGGCAGCGATGAGGAGGCGACGCTCAAGACGCTGACCGAGTACCGCACGGCGATGGGTGCGCTGATCGCCGGCCATGGTGGGCGCATCGTCGGAACCGCCGGCGACAGCGTACTGGCCGAATTCGCGAGCGCCATCGAGGCGGTGCGATGCGGCATCGAGATCCAACGCGACCTCGATGGCCGCAACGCCGAGCTTCCCGACGAGCGGCGCATGGAGTTCCGCATCGGCATCAACCTTGGCGACGTGATGATCGAGGGCGACGACATCTATGGCGATGGCATCAATGTCGCCGCGCGGCTCGAGAAGATTGCCGAGCCGGGCGGCCTATGCATCTCGGCCACCGTGTTCGAGCACGTACGTGACCGCATCCCCCACGACTTCGAGGACGACCTGGGCGAGCACTCGGTCAAGAACATCACCCGCCCGGTTCGGGTCTATCGCGTGCCGCTGTCGGAAGCGGGATCGCCGACCGCCACGGCCGCCGGGGACGAGGGCTTGGCCCTGCCCGATCGGCCCTCGATCGCAGTGCTGCCGTTCGAGAACATGAACGGAGACCCGGCCGAGGACTATTTCCCCGACGGCATCACCGACGACCTCATCACCGCGCTCTCGCGGCGCCACGACCTGTTCGTGATCGCCCGCAATTCGGTGTTCACGTACAAAGGCAAGCCGGTCAAGGTGCAGGGCGTCGGCACCGAGCTTGGCGTCCGCTATGTCCTGGAAGGAAGCGTTCGCAAGGCCGGCGAGCGGGTGCGGATCACCGCGCAGCTGGTCGAGGCGACGAGCGGCCACCACTTGTGGGCCGAGCGTTACGACCGCGAGCTCGAGGATATTTTCGCGGTCCAGGACGAGATCACCGAGACCATCGTCGGCCGGCTCGCCGGTAAGCTCGCGCTGGCGGAACGCGACCGCGCGATCAAGAAGGCGCCGGACAATCTCGAGGCGTATGATTGCTACCTGCGTGGGTTCGACCGTTTCATCCGCTTCACCCAGCAAGACCGAGCGGAAGTGCGCGAGATGATGGAAAAAGCGGTGGCGCTCGATCCCAATTACGCCCGCGCGCAGACGTTGTTGGCATGGGGCCACCTTTCCGACGTGTTCATGGGTTGGAGCGAAGACCCGGTGCAGTCCCTCGGCATCGCCTTCGAGACGGCGCAGAAGGCCTTGGCCATGGATGCCACCTACAATTGGAGCCACTGGGTCGTCGGAGCCGTCCTCCTCTACCAGCGCCAGCACGATCGCTCCCGCGCCGCCTACGACCGGGCGCTTGAGCTCAACCCCGACGACGCCGACGTGTTGGCCAATTTCTCGGGCTTCCTGAATTTCGTCGACCAGTCTGACGAAGCGGTCGAGGCGATCCAGCGGGCGATGCGCCTCAATCCCCACTGCCCGTGGTGGTACCTGTGGATGCTCGGCTGGACGGAGCAACTGGCGGGGCGCCCCGAGCAGGCGATCGCGGCGATCGAGCGCATCGGCAATCCGATCGCCGAGGTCCGCGTGGTCTCGATCGTGAGCCTCATGAATCTGGGACGGGAAGACGAGGCGCGTGCCGAGGTGGCCGAAGCCTTGCGCCTTAATCCGGGCCTGTCGGTGGGCCATTTCTCGGCAATGCAGCCCTACCAGGATCCCTCGCGTATGGAGGCGCTTGCCGAAACGATGCGCGCGGCGGGCGTCCCCGAATGAGGCGCATTTGACTTAGCGGTTGCGCCGCGCGCATGATTCGCGGTGTCGACCACAGGGCGCGGGAGGGCGACATGAGCGACACCCTGTTCACCAACGTCAAGATATTCGATGGCACGGGCTCGCGACCGTTTGCCGGCGAGGTGCTGGTCCGGGGTAACTGCATCAAAAAGGTGGCCAAGGGCAAGACCCGCGTCCCGCGCGACGGCGCCACGGTGATCGACGGCGGCGGCGCCACGCTGATGCCCGGCATGACCGAGGGTCACGGCCACATCAGCTATACCGATTTGGGCGACCTCCGGGAGATTCGCGACCTGCCGCCCGAGGACCACATGCTCAAGACGATGTGCAACGCGCAGCTGCTGCTCGACTGCGGCTTCACCAGCATCTATTCGGGCGGAAGTGCCAAGCCCCGGCTCGAGGTCGCGTTGCGCGATGCCATCGAGGCGGGCGAGGTGGTTGGCCCGCGCCTGAAGGCGGCCTCGCAGCCCATCATCTCGACGGGAAACCTCGGCGATTCGCGGCGCACCCACCTTGGCGACCCGGGCGTCTTCTATATCGCGGACGGCGCCGACGAGGTACGCCGGGGGTGTCGCCTGATGCTGCGCGAGGGGGTCGATTCGATTAAGCTGAATGTCTCGGGCGAGAACTTCGTCAACGTCAGCTCGGAGGCGCTCGCCTATAGCGACGCCGAATTGGCGGCGGCGGCCGAGATCGCCCACGAGAACGGCATCGAACTGATGGGCCATTGCCGTGCTCACAAGTCCATTAAGATGGCGCTCAAGCACGGCTTCCGCGCCATTTTCCATGCCGATTTCGCCGATGAAGAAGCGCTCGACATGCTCGAGGCGAAGAAGGACGAGGTGTTCCTCGCCCCGGCGGTGGGGTTCGTCTACGTCATGACCCACGAGCACGACGAGTGGGGCGTCTCGGCCGAGTTCGTCGAACAGGCGCAGCTCGGGCGCATCCTCGAATACTCGTGCCGCACTTACGCCGAGGTCCGCAAGCGCGGCATCCGTGCGCTCCCCGGCGGCGATTACGGCATCAACTGCTGCCCGCAGGGCGCGAACGCCCGCGATCTCGAGCTCTTCGTCAAGCTCTACGGATACACGCCGGCCGAGGTCCTCAAGGCGGCGACCAAATGGGGCGGCGAGATCATGGGGAGGGGCGACGAGCTGGGGATGGTCAAGCCAGGCTATCTAGCCGACCTCCTGTGCATCGACGGTGATCCGACCAAGGACATCACCATCATGCAGGACCGCGACAAGATTCTTGCAATCATGATGGACGGTTCGTTCCACAAGACCCCGCCGCCACCCGCCCGCCAGGCGCAGGCGGCCTGAAGACTCGGGCCGGTGCCGAGAACGCTTTTCACCAACGTCAAGATTTTCGACGGCACCGGCGCCGCGCCGTTCGCCGGCGAGGTCTCGGTGCAGGGCAACCGGATCGAGGAGGTGGCGAAGCGCCCGACCAGCATCGCCCGCGACGGCGCCGAGGTAATCGACGGGGGTGGCGCCACGTTGATGCCCGGAATGACCGAAGGGCACGGCCACATCTCGTACACCAACTTCTCGACGCTCAACGACGTGGACGATCTGCCGCCCGAGGACCACGCCCTGATGACGGCGGAGAACGCGGTGCTGCTCTTGGACTGCGGATTCACCAGCGTCTTCTCGGCCGGCTCGCTGCGGGTGCGTATGGATCTCGCGGTGCGCGAGGCGATCGAGGCGGGGCGCATGAGCGGGCCGCGGCTGAGGGCCTCCTCGCCGGCCTTCGTCTCAAGCGGTGGGCTCGGCGATCAACGCAAGCTGCATTCCGATCGCGATCCGGTGGTTCTATTGGTCGATGGGGCGGACGAGATGCGCCGGGTAGCGCGGGTAATGGTCCGCGAGGGCGTCGATTCCATCAAGGTCAACATCTCGGGCGATCCCGGCATGCGAACCGGTGCCGATATGCTGGCCTATACCGAGGCCGAGGTGGCCGCGGTGGCCGACATCGCCCTCTACCATGGCCTCAACCTGTCCTGTCACGCCCGCGGCCGAGAATCCGTCAAGCTAGCGGCTAAGCTGGGTTTCAACGCCATCTTCCATTGCGACTTCGCCGACGACGAGGCGCTCGACGCGCTCGAGGCGCGGAAGGACAGCGTGTTCCTGGCCCCCGCCATCGGGCACACCTACGCACTGGCCTACGAATCGGCGGAGTGGGGGACCACGCCCGAGTATGCCGATGCGGTGCTTGGCCTTCCCCGCATGATGGAGCACTGCATGTGTTTCCACGTCGAGGCCCGCAAACGCGGCGTCCGCATCGTCCCGGGCGGCGATTACGGCGTCGTCTGGAACCCCATGGGGACCAACGCCCGAGACCTCGAGCACTTCGTTAACCTGTTCGGATTCACGCCGGCTGAGGCGCTGATGGCGGCGACCAAGTGGGGCGGCGAGCTGATGGGGATGGGCGAGGAGTTGGGGCAGGTGCGGCCGGGTTACCTCGCCGACCTGTTGTGCATTGACGGCGATCCGACCCGGGACATCACACTGCTGCAAGACCTCGCCAAGATCGTCGCGATCATGAAGGACGGGTGCTTCCACAAGACCCCGCCACCGCCCGCCCGCCAGGCGCAAGCGGCGTGAGCGCCCGCCTTCACGCGAACGCGTGGAGATCGGTGCGCCGGGCCGCGATAAAGTCCCAGTCGTAATCCACGCCGATGCCCGGTCCATCGGGCACCGGCACGCAGCCGTCGGGGCCGACGGCCACGATCTGGTCCGAATAGTCGCAGGCATAGACCGGCGGCACCATGTTCGGCATGTCGGGACCGACCAGGGCGAGCTCGTAGAAATGGGTGTTGCGCATCGCCGCCATGCAGTGGCGCTGGGCCGGGCCGGCGGCGTGGACCTGCACGTCGAGACCCAGCGCTTCGCCGAGGTGGGCGATCTTCATGCAACCGGTGATGCCCATGTCGTATTCGGGATCGACGTGGATCATGTCGGTGCCGCCGGCGAGGACGAAGTCCGCCTTCTGCTCGAGGCCGCGCACGTGTTCGGAGACCAGCAGCAGGGTCTTGATTTGCCCGCGTAGCCGCTGGTGCGCGAGCGCCGAGACGCTGCCGTCGCGAAAGGGATCTTCGAGCCAGAAGTAGGCGGCCTCGTCGCACGCGCGACCGACGCAAAGCGCGTCGGCAAAGGTCCGCAGCTGACACAGCGGATCGATCATCAGTGCCATGTCGGCGCCGACCGCGGCCCGCACGCCAAGAAGGTTCTCGGCCTCGCGCTTGGCATCGCCATCGGCCCAGCCGTGGATCTTGAATCCGGGGAAGCCGAGGTCTCGGCAATGCAGGGCGAACTCGGCATAGGCGGCCGACGAATCGAGGCCGCCGCCCGATTCCTGGCCGGGGTAGGTGCTGGCGTAGGTCGCAAGCCGCGTTCGATAGCCGCCCAGCAGGGCGGTTACGGACGCGCCATACTTCTTGCCCGCAAGGTCCCAAAGCGCGATGTCGAGCGGCCCGACGCCCATGCGGTCGTAATGGCGGAGAAGGCTTATCCCTCTGAACCCGGTTTGACGACATGTTGGGTTTGCGGTTGCCATCGGCGGAATGTTCGCTTAATGTTCTGTCATGCCAGCCGCTGGAAATACGACCGCCCGATGTCCCGCGCCGCCTTCGAGGCGCGCTTTCCCGATGAAGCCTCCTGCGCCCGGCATCTTGCAGCCAAGCGCTGGCCCGACGGCTTCGTCTGCCCCGCCTGCGGCCATGACAGGGGCTGGGAACTGAAGCGTCGCCGGGCGAGCTGGGAATGTGCGGCCTGCGGGAAGGAGACTTCGGTGACCGCGGGCACGATCATGCACCGCAGCCACTTGCCCCTGAAGACCTGGTTCATGGCCGTTCACATCGTGACCAGCCACTCGAACGGTATCTCCGCCCTGCAACTCCAGGCCCAGCTCGGGCTCGGCAGTTACAAGAGTGCCTGGCTCCTGCTGCACAAGCTGCGCCGTGCCATGGTTGATCCGGATCGCAGCCTGCTTGAGGACCTGGTCGAGATCGATGAGGCCACCCTACCGTTCCGCACCGTAAAAGACCCGACCACAGGCGGGCAAGGTCGCAGCCGGCAAGGCAAGATGCGCATTGCTGGCGCGGTCGAGCTATCGCCCGAGGGCGAGCCACGTCGCATCCGGCTGGCGCCGATCGGGGATTTCTCCGCGCGCAGCCTTCATGCCTTCGTTGCCGGGACCTCGGCGCCGGGCGCGCGGGTAATCACCGATGGCTGGAGCGGTTATCCTGGCCTGCCCGACCACGACCACCAGCCCAAGGTCGTCGGTGCAACGCCCGCCCATCTCGTGCTGATCTGGATCCATCGTGTGTTCTCGAACCTGAAGCGCTGGGCGCTCGGAACCTTCCATGGCCTGCGCCGCGCCCATCTGCGCCGCTATCTCGACGAGTTCGTGTTCCGCTGGAACCGCCGCCGCCACACCGCAACGGCCTTCGACACCCTGCTCGGCATCGGCACGCGCCTCCGACCCGCCGACTACCGCGACATCGTCGGACAACGCGGCTGATCCCGGCAGGCCGGGCGCCAGCCACCGCCCGCCCTCCGATCCGCCTCAATCGGGGCCGAATACCGGCCCTCCAGCCTGCCTGACAGCACTCGAAACCTACTTCCCCAAGGCCAAAAGCTCCCGCACATCGCCAGGCACGGTCCAAGAACCGTGCCTGGAACGTAGAAGGCCGATCAACATCTGGTGTGACCGGAAGCAAAGGGAGAAGCCTTTGGCGGAGTTCGCGCTTGAGGTCGTCGTAAAGCAATTCGCGCCGCTCGGGATCGCGGCCGATAAGGTACGGCGCGCACATCAGGGTTTGCGCGAGCGCGGCCGGCGATCCGCCGAGGTGGGTAACGTATTCACCGACGAGCCCGTCGTCGGTCTTGATGGTCACGGCGTAGCGGGTCACGGCCATGCGGCTGCCGCGCGCTTAGCCGAACGTCCCGGCGCCGGTCGCCTCGAGGTTATCGACCTCGAAAGCAAAGGGGTGAACCTCGACCCGGTCGATCGCGCTCATCGTTTGACCCTAGGGCCGAAGGCCGGGCGGGTTCTCCGGGCTAGACCCCGGCGCGCTGTTTCTCCCTGCCCTTGACGTACTTTGCCCGCGCCGCGCGCACCGATTCTCGTTCGTTGACCTCGGGGATTTGGCAGTCCCACCACGCCACCGAGGGGATCCACTCGGCATCGCCCCCGTCGGTCTTGATATGGATGACATAGGTGCGATCGGCCGCCTGGGCACGTTTGAAGGCCTGCTCGAACTCGTTGATGCGGACGACGCTCTCGGCGATCGCCCCCATCGCCTCGGCGTGCTTGGCAAAGTCGATGGAGAAGGGGTCCTTGACGTTGCAGGTTTCCCACCGGTTGTTGAAGCCGGTGGTTCCGGTGCCCTCGGCCAAGCGATCGACGACCGCGAAGCCGCCGTTGTCGCAGACGATGACAATGATCTTGTGGCCGGTCATGACCGAGGAGTAAATGTCGGAGTTCATCATGAGATACGAGCCGTCGCCGCAAAACGTGATGATCTCGCGGTCGGGGTTAGCCATCTTGGCGCCCCAGGCTCCGGCAATCTCGTAACCCATGCAGCTGAAACCGAACTCGCAATCCCAGGCCCCGACGGTCCGCGCCCGCCATGACTTGGTCACCTCGTGCGGCAGCCCGCCCGCCGCCGCGACAACGATGTCCTTGGGGTCACAGTTGCGGTTTACCGCGCCGATGACGTTGGCGTAGGTCGGCAGTTCGGCATTGGTCGGGCCGTTGTAGCGGTCCAAGACCTCGATCCACGCGGCATACTCCTTGGCCGCGTTGTCGGTCCATGCCTTCGGCGCCTTCCAATCGCCGAGCGCCGCCGAGAGTTCGGTGAGCCCGACCTGAGCGTCGCCGACCACGGCCAGCGCGCGGTGCTTGGTCGCGTCGAACCGCGAAGCATTAAGCGCGACCAGGCGCATGTCCGGGTTCTGGAACACCGTCCACGAAGCGGTTGGGAAGTCTGCGAGCTTGGTACCGACCGCGAACACCACGTCGGCCTCGGCGGCGACGTTGTTGGCCGATTGGTACCCGAAGACTCCCAGCGAGCCGGTGTTCAGCGGATGGTCCCACGTCACGCTGGCGCGCCCGGCGATTGTTTCGACGATCGGGATATTGTGCTGCTCGGCAAAGGTTCTCAGCTCTTCGGTGGCCAGCGAATAATGCACGCCCCCGCCCGCGACGATTAGCGGCTTTTTCGCACTTCGCAACACTTCGGCCGCGGCCACTAGGTCCTCGGTGTCGGGGCGCGGCCTGCGGATCCGGTGTACGGTCGGCGTGAAGAAAGCCTCGGGATAATCGTAGGCAATGCCTTGGGTGTCCTGCGGCAGACCCAGGTACGTGGGGCCGCAGGCGCCTGGGTCCAGCATCACGTGGACCGCGTTCGGAAGCGAAGTGATGAGCTGCTCGGGCACGACGATCCTGTCCCAGTACTGGCACACAGACCGGAAGGCGTCGCTCACCGTGCAGGTCGGATCGTCAAACATCTCAACCGACTGGAGGATCGGATGGGACAGCCGGTTGGTGAAGGAATCCCCGCCCAGGAGAAGGATCGGCAATCGATTCGAAGCGGCAGTGGCGGCGGCCGTCAGCATGTTGGTCGTGCCCGGTCCGACCGAAGCGCAGGCGACCATGATTTGGCGGCGGCGCATGGCCCGGGTATAGGCGACGCCCGCGAGCGCCATCGATTGCTCGTTCTGGCCGCGCCAAGTGGGTAGCTCATCCCGCATTCCCTCTAGGGCCTCGCCGAAGCAGCTTAGGTTGCCGTGACCGAAGATGGCGAAAACGCCGGGAAACAACGGCTTCTCTTCTCCGTCGATAAGCGTTCTCTGCGCGACTAGGTATTTGGCGAGCGCCTGGCCCATGGTCAGCCGGATGGTCTTCATGAGATATCCTCCACATGGCGAGACGCGGCGAGCCACCGATGTGATCGCGCGCCTCGCGTTTCAGAAATAATAAGGGAAACGGTCGCCCCGTGATAGATTCCCGCGCAATCGCGCACAATCTCAGGGCGGTACCACCGTGGCTTCCAACCGACTGACGCTCTCACAGGCCATCGTTCGCTACATGATGAATCAGCATGTCGAACGCGACGGCAAATCGCAGGCGTTTTTCGGAGGGCTGTGGGGCATCTTCGGCCACGGAAACATTGGTGGTATTGCCCAGGCGGTGCAGCAGTACGGTCCCGAGTTTCCCTACTTCATCGCGCGTAACGAGCAAGGGATGGTCCACACCGCGCTCGCCTACGCCAAGCTCAGCGTCCGCATGCGGGCCTACGCCTGTCTTTCGTCGATCGGACCCGGTGCCACCAACATGGTGACCGGGGCGGCGGCGGCCACAGTGAACCGCCTTCCGGTGTTGATCCTGGTCGGCGATTACTTCGCCGAGCGGGTCCAGGCGCCGGTGCTTCAGCAGGTGGAATCGAGCGTCTCCCAAGACGTCTCGTCCAACGATTCATTTCGGCCCGTGGCACGGTACTGGGACCGCCTGCAACGTCCCGAGCAGGCGATCACCGCGCTACCCGAGGTGATGCGCGTGCTCACCTCGCCCGCCGACACCGGCGCCGTGGTCCTGGCGCTCCCCCAGGACATCCAAACCTATGCTTTCGACTACCCCGAGGAAATGTTCGAAAAGCGAACCTGGACGATCCCGCGCAACCGGCCCGACACAACCTCGGTCCAGCGCGCCGCCGAATGGATCCGCGAGAGCAAGAAGCCGCTGATCATCGCTGGCGGTGGCGTCCGCTACAGTGAGGCCGAAGCGGCGGTGCAGCGCTTCGCCGACCAGACCGGCATTCCGGTCGCCGAGACTCATGCCGGCAAGGGCACCATGCCCTACGACCACCCGCTCAGCCTTGGCGGCGCGGGCGTTTCCGGCACCGAAGCGGCGAACATGATTGCACCCGAAGCCGACCTGGTGATCGGCATCGGCACCCGAATGACCGATTTCCCGACCGCCTCCAAGACCGCGTTCCAGCATCCCGACGTGCGCTTTATCAACGTCAACGTCTTCGAGATGGACGCCTACAAGCACGCCGCGATTCCGATCATCGGCGATGCCAAGGTCTCGGTCGAGGAGCTGGGCGAGGCGGTGGGCGACTACCAGGTCCCGGGGGCGTACCGCGAGCGCGCCACCGCCCTCAACATCGCCTGGAACGATGAGGTCGAGCGGGTCTACAGCGCCGAGCACTCGCCGGTGAGTCAGGGTGAGGTGATCGGCGCGGTCGAAGCATCGACCGAGCCTCGCGACGTGGTCGTCACCTCGGCCGGTTCGCTGCCGGGCGATCTTTTGAAACTGTGGCGTTGCCGCGACGTTTCCAGCTATCAGGTCGAATACGGCTACAGCGTGATGGGCTATGAGATCGCGGGCGGCCTCGGGGCCAAGCTCGCGGCGCCCGACCGCGAGGTCTACGTCATGGTCGGCGACGGCTCGTTCCTGATGATGAGCTCGGAGATCGCGACCGCCATTCAGGAGCACGCCAAACTCATCATCGTGGTCGTCGACAACAAGGGCTTCTCAAGCGTCGGACGGGTTTCAGAGAACGTGGGTAGCGAGGGCTTCGGGGGCCACTATCGCTACCGCGGCAGAAACTCGGGCTGGTACGACGGCGACGTCCTGCCGGTCGACTTCGTGAAGCTATGCGAGGGCTTTGGCGCCCACGCCGTCAAGGCCGACGATCTGGCGGCGTTCAAGACCGCGCTTCAGGAGGCGCGCGCCGCCGAGACCACGAGCTGCATCGTCATCGACACCGATTGGCACGAGCGGGTACCCGGCTATGCCACGTGCTGGTGGGACATGGCGACGGCCCAGGTTTCCGAGATGGAAGCGGTCAACAAGGCCCGGGCAGAGTACGAAAAGGAGAAATCGGCCCAGCGCTACCTGATGATCCCGGGCGCACCGAAGTGAACACTCACGGCCGGATTCCGCGGTGAGCAGCGAGAGCGACCGCCGCCTGGCGGCGATTCTCAGCGCCGATGTGGTCGGCTTTAGCCGGCTTATGGGCGGCGGCGGTGCCCGGCGCCGACGTGGTGATCACCAATCCGACCCACTACGCGGTCGCCCTGAAATACGAATTCGAAGTCATGGCCGCGCCGACGGTGGTTGCCAAGGGCGTCGATGAGGTGGCCCAGCGCATTCGCGAGATCGCCGAGGAGCACGCCATCCCCCTGATCGCCAACCCGCCGCTGGCCCGGGCGCTTCACGCCACGGTCGAGGTCGACCGCGAGATCCCCGTCGAGCACTACAAGGCAGTGGCCGAGATAATCGGCTATGTTATGGGCCTGCGGGACCGTGGCGCGAGCCGCCAGGCGGCACATTGACGCGGTCCGCTTAGAAAACACGTGGGTGGCGCGAGCGCGCAATCATGATTGCCTCAAGACGGGGTGCCTAGAGGACCGGGTTAGGAGCGCGCACGCCGTGTCGAGACGGGCCCCTTCGCCCAAGACAGTCCGTGACCCGCGCTTGGCGTGGTGGCCGGCGGCAGCAAGCCTGGCGGCCGGTGGAATCGCGCTATTCGTGGCGTTGAACGCGAGCTATGCGTTGGGCGCGGCGGGCGCGGCGGGCGCGGCGGCGCTCGGCGCGGTTGCCATCGCGGTGGTCTATGCCGCCCTCCTCGTGGTCGTGCCGCGGCGCGAGCCGGCGGACTCGACCGCTGAGGGTGGGCGCGATCACGGTCCGCCAGCGGCGCCCGTGGTGGTGGCGATGCCCTCCCGCGGGCACGAATCGGCGCCCCAGGGCGAAGCGGCGAGTAGCGCTGGATCGAGGGCCGGCGCCTTCGACGGTGGCGGTGCCTGGCTTAGCCATTTCTACGACCACGCCCCGCTCGGCATCGCCGTCCTCGACGAAGCCGGACGGGTGCTCGAGAGCAATACCGCCTTCCGTTCGATTGCCGGCCTTTCCGAGGGCGCCGCCGACGGCGCGCGCCTCCACGACATCGTGCGTGAAGACGATCGTGCCGAGCTCGCCTCGAGCATCGAGGCGGCGCGCGAGGGCGGTGCCCGTGGGGCGCCGCTGGAGGTCGGCATCGGCGGCGGGAACCGGACCCTTGCCCAGCTCTATCTTGGACGCGTGGGGCAGACGCCGGGCGGGTTGATCGCCTACCTCGTCGACACCACCGACCAGCGGGCGCTCGAGGAACAGTTCGTGCAGTCCCAGAAGATGCAGGCGGTGGGGCAGCTCGCCGGCGGCATCGCGCACGATTTCAACAATCTTCTGACCGCGATGATCGGGTTCTGCGACCTGCTGCTCTTACGCCACACGCCGGGCGACCAGTCTTTCGCCGACATCATGCAGATCAAGCAGAACGCGAACCGTGCCGCCGGCTTCGTCCGCCAGCTCTTGGCCTTCTCCCGGCGCCAGACGCTGCAGCCCAAGACATTGAACCTGACCAACGTGCTCGCCGAGCTATCGCACCTGCTGCGCCGCCTCATCGGCGAGACGATCACGCTGAAATTGGTTCACGATCGCGATCTCGGGCTGGTCAAGGTGGACCAGGGCCAGTTTGAGCAGGTGATCATCAACCTTGCCGTCAACGCGCGCGACGCGATGCCCGAGGGAGGCGTGCTGACCATCGAGACCCCGCCAACGTGGCATTCGACAAACCCCACGCCCTAGGGCACGAGCAGGCGCCGGCCGGCGAGTACGTCCGGGTTGAGGTGCGTGACACCGGCAGCGGCATCTCCCCCGAGCACATCGATAAGATCTTCGAGCCCTTCTTCTCGACCAAGGATGCCGGATCGGGGACCGGGTTGGGACTCTCCACCGTCTACGGCATCATCAAACAGACCGAAGGCTTCATCGTCCCGCGCAGTGCCTCCGGCGAGGGCGCGGCGTTCTCCATCTTTCTCCCTCGGTTCGCGGCCGGCGCCGACGCCGGGGTGGCGGAGGAGGAGGGCGCCAAGGGCGCGCGCGACCTCACCGGACGCGGCACCATCTTGCTGGTCGAGGACGAGGGTCCGGTCCGCGTGTTCGCAGCCCGCGCGCTAAGCGCCAAAGGGTACACTGTGTTCGAGGCCGAGAGCGGCGAGGCCGCGCTGGAGCTCCTCGGCTCGCGCATCCCCAACGTCGATCTCCTTATCACCGACGTGGTCATGCCCTTGATGGACGGGCCGACATTGTTGCGGCGTGCGCGCGAAACGCGTCCGGACATGAAGGCGATCCTCATCTCGGGCTATGCCGAGGATGTCTTCCGCGGCAGCCTTGAAAGCGCGGACGACGTGCGCTTCCTACCCAAGCCCTTTAGCCTCAAGGAGCTGGCCGGCGCCGTCAAAGCCGTCTTCGAAGAGCCGCCCGCCGGGTAATCGCTACGGGCGCTGCCGCGTTGCGCCGACGTCGGAGCTGGGGTGAACACCCGTCGAACATGGACCGGAAAGCGGGTTTTTTACAATAGGTTGAAAAAAATCTTGCGGTGGCGAACAAATCATGTACACATGGCCCCGTTGTCGGTGGCCGCGTTGCATGGGCAGGGCGGCTATGAAATAAAGGAGATGCGTGATGTCGAGTCCGGCGCTGAAGCTCGTCGAGCAGGAGTTGATGAACAAGAACAAGGCGTTGGACGCGGCCTTGAGCCACATCGAGCGCGCCTTCGGCAAGGGCTCGGTGATGAAGCTCGGCCAGCGTGAATCGGTCGAGGACATCGAGGCCATCCCCACGGGCTCGCTCGGCCTTGATATCGGGCTCGGTATCGGCGGCCTGCCGCGGGGGCGGGTGATCGAGGTTTACGGACCCGAGGCCTCGGGCAAGACAACGCTCGCACTCCACGCCGTGGCCGAGGCCCAGAAGCTCGGCGGCACCGCCGCCTTCATCGACGCCGAGCACGCGCTCGATTCGGCCTATGCTGGGCACCTTGGGGTCGATATCGACGAGCTTCTGATCTCCCAGCCCGACACCGGCGAACAAGCGCTTGAAATCACCGATACGCTGGTGCGTTCGGGCGCCGTCGACATACTGGTCATCGACAGCGTCGCCGCCCTGGTGCCGCGGGCCGAGCTTGAAGGAGAGATGGGCGACAGCCACGTCGGCCTCCAGGCGCGGCTGATGAGCCAGGCCATGCGCAAGCTCACCTCGTCGATCGCGCGTTCGCGCTGCATGGTCATCTTCATCAACCAGATCCGCATGAAGATCGGGGTCATGTTCGGCAACCCCGAGACCACCACGGGGGGCAACGCGCTCAAGTTTTACGCGACTGTGCGGCTCGAGATCCGGCGCACCGGCGCGATCAAGGACCGCGACGAGGTGATCGGCAATCAGACCCGCGTCAAGGTGGTCAAGAACAAGGTCGCGCCGCCGTTCAAGGTCATCGAGTTCGACATCATGTATGGCCATGGCATCTCGCGCGGCGGCGAGCTCATCGATCTCGGCGTCAGGGCCGGGGTGGTCGAAAAGTCGGGCTCGTGGTTCTCCTACAACTCCGAGCGCATCGGCCAGGGCCGCGAGAACGCCAAGCTATTTCTGGCCGAGCATCCCGAGGTCGCCGACGCGATCGAGACGGCGATTCGCCGCGACGCCGGCCTTGGGCCCGCCGCCGCGCTCACCCCCACCGATGCCGCGGCGCCGACCTTGATCGAGGCCGAATCCGCTGACCCTGCGGATGAGGCGAGCGAAGCCTAGTCGGGCGCCGCGGGCGGCGGAAAAAGGCTTTCGTCAGGGCCGGCCCGCGGGGGCGGCGCGATCTCGCCGCGGGATTGGGGCGTTGGCGGGCGGCAAGACCGCGGGAGAACTCGGCGCGGTCGACGCGGGTTAGCGACCCATGGCGTGATGTACGCGCCGTGGTCGGCGCACGGGATGTCATGGCGTGGCCGCGGGTGGCAGGCTAGGGTGTGCAGGCGACCCGTAGGCGTGTAGCTTCCCCTGACCCAATGCAAAGCGCGAACGACATTCGAAGGGCCTTCCTCGACTACTTCGCGGGTCATGGCCACGAGGCGGTGGCCTCGGGTCCGCTGGTGCCCCATAACGACCCGACGCTGTTGTTCACTTCCGCCGGTATGGTGCAGTTCAAGAACGTCTTCACCGGCGTCGAGCAACGAGATTACGCGCGCGCGGTCACCGCCCAGAAGTGCGTGCGCGCGGGCGGCAAGCACAACGACCTCGACAATGTCGGCTACACCGCCCGGCACCACACCTTCTTCGAGATGCTGGGGAACTTCTCGTTCGGCGATTACTTCAAGGATGTTGCGATCGAACTGGCGTGGAATCTGGTCACCGGCGAATTCGGCCTCTCGTCCGAGCGCCTGTGGGTCACGGTCTATCACGACGACGATGACGCGTACGCCTTGTGGCGCAAGATCGCCGGCCTTCCGGAATCGCGAATTATCCGCGTCGCCAGCGACGCCAACTTCTGGAGCATGGGCGAAATCGGCCCCTGCGGGCCGTGCTCGGAGATCTTTTTCGACCACGGCGAGGCGCTTCAGGGCGGCCCGCCGGGTTCGCCCGACGAAGACGGCGACCGCTTCGTCGAGGTTTGGAACCTGGTGTTCATGCAGTTCGAACAGCGCGGCCCCGGCGAGCGGGTCGAGCTGCCGCGGCCCTCAATCGACACCGGGATGGGTTTGGAGCGGATCGCCGCGGTGATGGGCGGGGTGCACGACAACTACGACATCGACCTCCTACGCGGTCTGATCGAGGCCTCGGCCGAGGCCTCCGCCACCGAGCCCGACGGACCCCACGCGGTTTCGCACCGCGTCATCGCCGATCACCTGCGCGCGGTGATGTTCCTGATGGCCGACGGCGTGATGCCTTCGAACGAAGGCCGCGGCTATGTGCTCCGACGAA
Organism: Alphaproteobacteria bacterium; assembly: GCA_965219135.1. GTDB lineage: Bacteria > Pseudomonadota > Alphaproteobacteria > VGEJ01 > VGEJ01 > CAYUNL01. The sequence continues at coordinate 383,861 of CBDCMV010000003.1, forward strand.
TCATGCGCCGCGCTATGCGGCACGCGCATCTTCTGGGCGCCGCCGAACCCCTGATGTGGCGCCTGGTGCCGACGCTGGTGGCGGGGATGGGCCCGTCTTATCCCGAACTCGTACGCGCCGAAGCGCTGGTGACCGAAACCCTCAAGCTGGAGGAGACGCGTTTCAAGGCGACGCTCGAGCGCGGCCTCAGGATGCTGGCGGACGAGGTCGCGAAGCTTCCCGCCGGCGGCCGGCTCGCCGGCGAAGTCGCGTTCCGCCTTTACGACACCTATGGCTTTCCGCTCGACCTGACCGAAGACGCGCTGCGCGGCCAGGGCCTGGGCGTCGATACGCAAGGCTTCGACGCGGCGATGGCGCGCCGGCGCGCCGAGGCGCGCGCGGCCTGGGCCGGCACCGGCGATGCCGCGACCGAGACCCTTTGGTTCGGCCTGGTCCAGGACCTGGGCGCGACCGAGTTCTTGGGCTACGAAACCGAAGTGGCAGAAGGCACGGTCCTGGCTATCGTCGTCGAAGGGGAACGGTGCGACGCGGTTGGGGCAGGGGCGGAGGCCACGGTAATCGTCAACCAGACACCGTTCTACGGCGAGGCCGGCGGCCAGGTGGGCGATCGCGGGGTCCTGTTCAGCGCCGGCGGGGCCGAGTTTGCCGTCCAGGACACCCAACGGAAACTCGACTCGCTCACGGTGCACGTCGGCACGTTGGTGAGCGGCGCATTGTCCGTGGGCGACGTGGTGGAACTCCGCGTCGACGGCGGCCGCCGCGACGAGGTTCGCGCCAACCACTCGGCAACGCACCTTCTCCACGCCGCCCTGCGGCGCCGACTTGGCGATCACATCACCCAAAAGGGCTCGCTGGTGGCGCCCGATCGCCTGCGCTTCGACGTTTCCCACGCCAAAGCGGTGAGCGCCGAGGAGATCGCCGCGGTCGAGGCGGCGGTGAACGCGCAGATCCGCCGCAATCGCCCGGTGGTGACGCGTCTGATGGCGCCCGAGGACGCGGTCGCCGCGGGCGCGATGGCGCTGTTCGGCGAGAAATACGGCGACGAGGTTCGCGTCCTGTCAATGGGAGCCGAGGGCGACGCACCCTATTCGATCGAGCTCTGTGGCGGCACCCACGTCGCCCGCACCGGCGACATCGGTTTCTTCAAGATCGTCGCCGAGGGGGCGCTGGCCTCGGGCGTGCGGCGCATGGAGGCGCTGACCGGCGAGGCGGCGCGCGCGCACGTCGAGGGGCACGAGCGCACGCTCGACGCGGCCGCGTCGGCGCTAAACGTGCCGGCGGCGGAGGTGCCGGAGCGAATCGGCACGCTGCTGGATGAACGCAAGCGGCTCGAGCGCGAGCTCGCGCTGATGCGCCGCAAGCTCGCCGCCGGGGAGGCCGGGATCGGACCGGCGGCGAGGGAGATCGCAGGCGTACGCTTCGCCGCGCGGACGGTCGCCGGCGTGCCCGCGCGTGAACTCAAAGCGCTCGTCGACGACCTTAAAGATGGCGGCTCGGGCGTTTATGCCGTGGTCGGACTGGGCGAGGGTAAGGCCTCGCTGGTCGTCGGCGTCACCGCCGACCTGACCGACCGATTCGACGCCATATCGCTGACCCGGCTCGGCGTGGCTGCGCTTGGCGGCAGCGGCGGCGGTGGCCGTCGCGACATGGCCCAAGGCGGCGGCCCAAACCCGGACGGCGCCCCGGCCGCGCTCGCCGCCATCGAGACCGCCCTGGCCGAGACCGGCGCGCCCGCGTGATCGGATCGGCAATCGCAAGGCTCGAGTCCGCCGCCGGTTGTGCCGGCGCGGGCTAGAGGCATAAGCTAAGTTCGGCCATGGGACGGAACCGATGAGCAGCGCCGAATCCGGGCGCGGCGAGAACGTGGCAATCCCGCCCGAGATTCAGAAAATGAGCTTCGAGGAAGCGCGCGAAGGCCTCGAAGAGATCGTGCAGCGGCTCGAGGATGGCGAAGTAAGCCTCGACGAATCGATTAATATCTACACCCGCGGAACACTCCTAATGCGCCACTGCGAGGCCAAGCTGCGCGCCGCGCAGGAGCGAATCGACAAGATCGTAGTCGGCGAGGGTGGTGCGTTGGACACCGAACCCGCGACGCTCGACTGAGGGCACCTTGACAGCCCTCGAAAGCCGGGTCCGCCTGAATGCCGCGGCGGTCGAGGACAAGTTGCGCGGCTTGCTGCCGGTCCCCGAGGGCCCGGAGGCTCGTCTCATCGAAGCCATGGCTTACTCGACGCTCGCCGGCGGCAAGCGCCTGCGTCCATTCTTGGTGACCGCCTCGTCCGAGATGTTCGGGGTCGCGCGCGAATGCGCGCTTCGCGTCGCGGCGGCGGTCGAGATGGTGCACACCTACTCGCTGGTGCATGATGACCTCCCGTGTATGGACGACGACGCGCTCCGCCGCGGTAAGCCGACCGCCCACATCGCCTTCGACGAGGCCACGGCGGTGCTCGCGGGCGATGCGCTTTTGACGTTGGCCTTCGAGGTGCTGGCCGAGGCGGCGACCCACTCGGACCCCGAAGTGCGCTGCGAGCTGATCCGCACGATCGCCGCCGCGGCCGGCTGTCAGGGTATGGTGGGCGGCCAGATGATCGACCTCGAGGCGGAGAACCAGCCCCTCGACGTCGGCGCCATCACCCGGTTGCAGCAACTCAAGACCGGGGGCTTGATCGCCTTCAGCTGCGAATCCGGCGCCATCCTGGGAAAAGCGCCGCGACAGCTGCGCCATGCCTTACATGCCTACGCCCACGATCTTGGGCTCGCCTTTCAGATCGCCGACGACCTCCTCGACCACCAGGGCTCGGCCGAGAAGCTGGGCAAGGCGGTCGGCAAGGACAGTGGCAAAGGGAAGGCGACCATGGTGGCGCTGCTGGGCCCGGAACGCGCGCGCACCCAGGCCGAGATGCTGGCGCGGCAGGCCGCAACCCACCTCGAACCCTTCGCCGACAAGGCCGAGGTCCTGCGCGCGGTCGCCGACTTCGCCGTCACCCGTGACCGATAGTCGGCGTAATTCGGGAATCGCAAGACAGTCTCGTGCCCCGGGACAGACCGGGCCGCAATCTGTCGACCCGACGTCGCGGCCAGCGCCGATGCGCCTCGACGTACTGCTGGTCGAACGCGAGTTGGCCCGCTCGCGTGCGCGGGCGCGCGCGCTGATCATGGCCGGGCACGTGTTCTCGGGCGAGGCGCGGCTCGATAAACCCGGCGCCCTGGTGGCGCCCGACGCGGCGGTTACGGTGCGCGGTCGCGACCACCAATGGGTCTCGCGCGGCGGCGTTAAGCTGGCTCACGCATTGGACCGATTCGATCTCGACCCACGGGGCCGCGTCGCGCTTGACCTCGGCGCTTCGACCGGCGGCTTCACCGACGTGCTTCTCCGACGTGGCGCGGCGCGGGTCTACGCGGTCGACGTCGGCTACGGCCAGCTCGACTGGGGGCTGCGGAACGACGAGCGCGTGGTCGTCCTGGAGCGCACGAATGTGCGCTATCTTGGCGCCGCCGTGATCGCCGAGCCGCCCGAGGCCATTACCTGTGACGTCAGCTTCATCGGCCTGCAAACAGCGCTTCCGGCGGCGCTTGGCTTGGCCGCACCCGATGGCTGGCTGGTGGCGTTGATCAAGCCCCAGTTCGAGGTCGGCAAGGGCCGGGTCGGCCGCTCTGGCGTGGTTCGGGATCCCGCGCTCCACGCCGAAGTCTGCGAGCGCATTCACGGCTGGCTAGGGGCACAGCCCGGCTGGTCGGTTCTCGGCCTCGAGGAAAGCCCGATCACCGGCCCGGCCGGCAACGTGGAATTTTTCATTGCTGCCCGCTTCGCTCCACATGAAGCGTGAGGGACGGGAATAGGGAGCGGGCGGCCGGTGTTAATTCATCTGAGAGCATGCCCTGACAGAGGAGGCCTTCATGATCAAGCATACGCTTATCGCCGCCGCGCTGGTGGTCGGGTTCGCCACGCCGGCGTTCGCGTTCCACTGCCCGCTCGACGGCAAGGCGATCGACGCCGGATTGGCTGCGACCAGCCTTTCGGCCGACGTAACGGAGATCGAGGCGCTCAAGGACAAGGGCCTCGGGCGGCACAACGACGGCGACCACGAGGGTGGGCAGACGACGTTGGCCGAAGCCATGCGGCTTCTTCTCAACAACTTGTAGCGGCATCCCCGCCGGGCCGGCGGCGGTCCCCCGGCGGACGGCCCGATTTTTTTGGAGCGCTGGCGCGTGAAGGATAGGGAACGGCTCATTGTTGCGGAGATTCCGCGGCTCAGACGGTATGCGCGGGCCCTCACCGGCGATCCCGCCGCCGCCGATCTCATCCAGGACTGTCTCGAGCGTGCGTGGGGGCGGTTTCACCTGTGGCGGCGAGGCAGCAATCTTCGCGCCTGGATGTTCACGATCATGCACAACCTCCATGTCAACGCGGTGCGCAGCGCTAAAGCGAGACCGCGGACCTATCCGCTCGAAGAGGCGCGCGCCGCAACCGGGCCGCGGCAGGACGACGCGGTCGCGATTCGAGGTCTCGCATGGGCGCTCGCACAGCTTCCTGACGAGCAGCGCCAGGTGATCCTCCTCGTCGGCCTCGAGGAGATGAGCTATGCCGCGGCGGCGCGTGTGATGGGCGTCCCGATCGGCACCGTCATGTCGCGGCTGTCGCGCGGCCGCAAGCGGTTGCGGGGTCTGATGAGCGGCGAGGGCCCCTCGGTGGTGGCGAGGACGAAATGACCGACGGCAAGCGCATAAGCGAGGATGACCTCCACGCCTTTCTCGACGACCAGATCGATGCGACACGGCGGGCGGCGGTCGAGGCGTACCTCGCCGCAAATCCTGATGAAGCGGCACGACTTGCAGCGTACGCCGAGCACAAGCAAGCGCTGCATGGCCTTTACGATCCGGTCCTCGACGAACCCTTGCCGGCGCCCATGATGGCGGTGCGGCGGCCCCCCATTGCGGCCGCCGTCTTGCGCGCGGCGGCGGCTTTCGCCCTGCTGATGGTGGGTGGGGTCGCCGGTTGGTGGCTCCACGACGCGGTGCCCCAAGGCGCGGCCACCGCCGGTTTCGTGCGCCAGGCGACGATCGCACACGCCGTCTATACGCCCGAGGTGCGGCATCCCGTCGAGGTCACGGCGGATCAGGAGGCGCACCTCGTCAAGTGGCTGTCGAAACGGCTTGGCGCGCCGCTCGAGGCACCCTCGCTGCAGGCGGTCGGTTACACGCTGGTCGGCGGACGCCTGCTTCCGGCCGGCGAGGGACCGGCGGCGCTCTTCATGTACGAGAGCGAGCGCGGCGAGCGCATGACGCTCTACGTGAAGAGCCCCGGCGAAGACGTGCCGGAAACCGCTTTTCGCTACGAGCACGAGGGCGGAATTGGCGTCTTCTACTGGATCGACCGGCCGCTCAGCTACGCCATCTCGGGCGAGATGGATCGGCCGCAACTGCTGCGCCTCGCCGAAGCCGTCTACGACCAGATCGAAATGCCCTGAGGAGGGTCGCGTGCGGGGCCTAGGCGGCTTGCGTTGCCATCCGCGTCGCGGCGGCCCTGGTGCGGCGCTTGGCCTCGCGGCGGAGCTTGACCGCAAGCCGGACCGCGAGGAGGGCGGCCAAGATGGCGCCGTAGATGATCGGCTCGCGAAAATCGGCCTTGATCATCATGTAGAAGTGGACGACGCCCAATACGCCGACAAAGTAGACGGCGCGATGGAGCATTTTCCACCGCCGCGCTCCTAGTCGCTTCACCATGCCCGAGGTCGAGGTTGCCGCGAGTGGTATGAGCAGGGCCACGGCGATCATGCCGATGGTGATGAAGGGCCGCTTCACGATTTCCTCGCCGATCAGCGGCCAGTCGAAGAACTGATCGAGGCCGATGTAGCTCGCAAGGTGCAGGACCGTATAGAAAAACGCGAAGAGCCCGATCATGCGTCGATAGTGAAGGGGCTCGCCCCACCCGGTGGCGATTCTGATTGGCGTGATGGCCAGGCCGATCAACAGGAACCGCAGCGCCCAGTCGCCGAGCTCGCGCAGCAGCGTTTGGATCGGATTGACGCCGAGCTGCTCGTAGTAGAACTCGGTGGCGAGCCACGCGACCGGAACGAGGCATAGCGCGAACACGAGCACTTTCGTGATGCGGCGCAGGATCTTGACCTGCGCCTTGCTCGGCCGCCACGCCGGACGAGCAAGGCTCGGGATCAGGGCGCGGGCGATGGTGCTCGATGGCTGCATGATCGGGTGTCCCTAGAAATTTTCGGTCAGGTCCATGCCGGCGTAGAGGTGCGCGACTTCCTCGCCGTAGCCGTTGAACATCAGCGTCTCGCGACGGCGGAACTCGCCGATCCGGCGCTCACGAGACTGGCTCCAGCGCGGATGGTCGACCTCGGGGTTGACGTTGGAGAAGAAGCCGTATTCGTTCGGCGTTTGAACGTTCCACGTGTTCGGCGGCTGGTGCTCGACAAAGCTCATCCGAACGATCGACTTGATGCTCTTGAATCCGTATTTCCACGGCACCACCAAGCGGATCGGGGCGCCGTTTTGGTTGGGCAGCTCCTTGCCGTAAAGGCCCACGGCGAGGAGGGTCAGCGGATTCATGGCCTCGTCGAGGCGCAGTCCCTCGACATACGGCCAGTCCAAGGCGTTCCGTCGCTGACCGGGCATCTCCTCGGGCCGGACGACGGTCTCGAAGGCAACGTACTTGGCGCCTGCGCGGGGTCCTAGCCGGGCGATCACGTCGCCGAGCGGCACGCCGACCCAGGGGATCACCATCGACCAGCCCTCGACGCAGCGCAGCCGGTAGATCCTTTCCTCCAACCGGTGCGGTGCGATCAAGTCGTCGATGTCGTAGATGCCGGCACTTTCGATTGCACCGTCGACCGAAACCGTCCACGGCCGAGGCTTGAAGTCGCCGGAATTCTCGGCCGGGTCTTCCTTGTCGGTGCCGAATTCGTAGAAGTTGTTGTAGGTCGTGACGCTCTCGAACGGCGTGAGTTCCTCGTCCGAGCCGTACGCGGTCTTGAGGATCGGCGAAGTCCGGCGCCGCCGCGGCCGCGGGCAAGCCCAGTGCCGGCGCCAGCACGAGCCCAGCGGCGGAGGCGCCGGCGGCGCGCATGAAGCGGCGGCGGTCGAGGTAGATCGACTGGGGCGTGATCTCTGATCCCCGGGGCTCGCTCGCGCGCCTGGTCCTTATTAACATCTCGGGCCTCCGTTCCTTGGTTGCTATCTCTTGATTTGGGGGGCCAAGACGCCGGGCGGAAGCAGCGTTTGGCTTACGATTCGATAGTCAGCGGCTATACCACGGGCTAGTTGACGATTCTCCATGATCCGTCGGCCTGCCGGCATGACGTTCCATATGCGGTCTCGGTCTTGCCCCCGATAGTCACAGTTTGTTGAAACTCGCGGCAGGGATCGCCCTGTGCGGTTTGGTAGGTTCGGGTCGGGATAACCGTTCCGGCGTGGCCGGTGTCGGGGTTGCGCCAGGCCGAAGCGACGCCGGTGCGGTTTCGTTCGAGCGCCAGCTCCGAGGTCTGGCGCATGAACGACTGGTCGGCCCGGTCGAGCGATTGGCCGATTTCGCTGCCGAGGAAGGCGCCGCCCAGCGTGCCGATGGCTACCGCCGCGAGCTGTCCGCTGCCGCTGCCGAACTGGGAGCCGGCAAGCGCACCGAGCCCGCCGCCCAAAAGCGCACCCAGGGTCTGCTTCGGTCGGCCGTCGAAATCGGCGCACGCGCCGAGGATGAGGTAGACCCCGTCCGTCACGCTCCACGAGACGTGCTCGGACACAAGATCGGGCTCGAAGCACGCGAACAAAGTCTTCAGTCGCTCAAGGTGAGCGGCGCCGATTCCCTCGTGCGAACCAAGGGAAAGCCCCACGCCGTGGCAGCTCAACGGGTAGTCCTGGCGGATCGCCTCGAGCGCCCCGAGCCGGGGCCCACCGTCGGCGAGATAGTTCTCGGAATGCACCTCGATCCAGTCGATGTTCGGTTTCGAATCGAGGAAATGCGGAACGTGGGGGTGCCGGGGCCCGATCCCCGCGGTCGCGGGGACCGAGCCCACGGCGTACGAGCCAAGGGACTCGCGGGTGCGGGTCGCCATCGCCCTTGACCCAAGCGTGAGACCGATTAGCTGTTCATCTCATTGGTGCCGTCGAAGGGCTTGAGCATGCCGCCCTCGGTGAGGCAGAAATCGGCTGACTTCGCAAGCTTCCAGTCGCCGCCGAAGTAATCGGCGGTCGAATGGCCGGCGCACGAGTGCGTGCGGGCGGCGTTGGCGCAGTCGTTCTCGCCGGCCTTGGCGATGCCGTAGCACTTGACCTTGTCTTCGGCGGCTAGGGCCGCGGTCGAGGCGGTAACGCCAACCATTGAGATTGCACCCGCCAATGCGGCGGCAACGGCCAGGGAAGTCATCTTAGGATTGGACATTTCATTCTCCAGGGTTTGAGTCATGCGATGCGTCGCAAGCGGACGCGTTCCTTGCCCATTGAGATGGCGGCGGTCATCGCGGCTGTGAAATGCCGCGCTGGTACAGTTCCGATAGTCGCTAGCTATGAACCCGCGTACCGCCTACGACCGCGATTCGTTAAGATGGCGACCGGTCGCCATGGCATTCGGGGTTGCGCGAATGGAGATGCACCAGGTCCGGTACTTCCTGGCCGTATGCGAGACCCTGAATTTCACGCGCGCGGCCGAACAGTGCAATGTGGCCCAGCCTTCGCTCACCCGCGCCGTGCAAAAGCTGGAAGACGAGATGGGCGGGCTCTTGCTTCGGCGCGAGCGCAACCGAACCCACATTACCGAGCTCGGCAAGCTGGTACGGCCCCATCTTGAGCAGATCTATGCCGCCAACCGTTCGGCCCGCGAGGAGGCCAAAGGATACAGGGAACGGAGTAAAGCGCCGTTGAACCTGGGCGTGATGTGCACCATCGGGCCGAGCCGCCTGATTGGCTTTTTCGATCGACTGGCCGATGAGATACCGGCGCTCGAGGTCGCCACGCAGGAGGCGACCGGCGGCGAGCTTGTCGAGGAGCTAATGCAGGGGAACCTGGAAATCGCACTCATCGGCCTTCCGGACTTCCCCGATCGCCTCGATGCGCGATCGCTCTTTTCCGAGCGCTACGCGGTTGCGTTTGCAAAGGGTCATCGATTCGAGGCGATGGACGAGGTGCCGCTCGCCGAGCTTGACAAGGAGGATTACCTGTCGCGCATAAACTGCGAGTACCCGGACCATTTCGACGCGCTCGGAGTTCCCAACGCGTGCGAGGTCAACATTCGCTACCGGAGCGAGCGCGAGGACTGGATCCAGGCCATGATCCTTGCCGGCCTAGGGTGCAGCGTCATGGCCGAGTCCATGCCCATGCTGCCGGGGATCGAGGCCCGGCGCATCTGCGAGCCGGAGGTGACCCGCACCGTGAGCCTCGTGACCGTATGCGGCCGTCGCTACACCCCTACCGTCCGCTCGCTCATCGATCTTGCCGCAAACCACGACTGGACCGGCGGGTAGCGCGCTGCCTCACGGCAGGCGGTTCAGGCCCATGTCCCAGAAGGCGATCTCGAGACGGGTGGCATTCGCGAAAACCTCGGCGAGTTCGTCGAAGCGAGGTTCGCCGGCCTCGGCCGCGTATAGGCGGTCGATTTGGACGATCTCGGCACGTGCCACCGCCTGGTAGTCATCGCTGGCGTACATGTCGATCCATTGCCGATAGGGGTTGCTCTCGCACACCGTGAAGGGCTGGCCGGCGAGCCACTGCGCGACCTCGGCGTAGCCGACGATGCAAGGGCTTAGCGCGACGTGGAGGTCGAGAAGATTCCCGCCCATGCCGCACTCGTGAACGTAACCTGTATACGCTGTGGTGGCCTCGGCCGTCGCCAGTTGGGCGAGCTCGGCCTCGGGGATGCCCCATTCGCCGCAATACGCGACGTGCAGGCCGATTTCAGTATCGAGGATCTCGCCGAGTGCGTCCTTGGCCTGACGCATATCGGCGATGGTTTCGCTCTTGAACACGGCCAATCCATACGCGCGGGCGAACTGGATCAGGAACAGATAGTCCTGCTTTAGGTAATGCTTGAACGATTCCGGGGAGAGTGAGCCCTCACCCAGTCGGCGGACGAAAGGATGCTCGATGTATGCGGTCCAGTCGGCGGCGCAGGCTTGCTTGAGCCGCGCAAATGCGCTCACCCCTGGGTCCAGGGCAGGCCCGCGACCTTCCAGCCATTCACCGTGCCGCGGTGGCCCGAAGGATCGAGCTCGCCTTCGAAGCCCTCCGCGACATTGTAACAACGCGTATGGCCGCTCGCGGCCATCATGCGGGCCGCCGCATCGGAGCGGTTGCCCGAGCGGCACAAGAACAGTAGCGGGGTATCGGGCGCGGCCCCCGTAGCCTCCATTTCGGTCGCGAATTCGGGGTTCTGGTTCATGGTGGGGAAGCTCTGCCATTCGATGAACGCGGGCCCGCGGCCGAGTGTCGAAAGGTCGGGAACGCCGACCAGCATCCACTCCGGCCGGGTGCGCACATCGATCAACATGGCGTCGGGCTCGTCGTTCAGAACGCGCCAGGCCTCCGCCGGCGAAACTTGGGTGACATCCTTCGGCTGGTTCTTCACTCCAGGCCCGCCTTTCGTAACGCCTCGGCATAATGCTGGCGGTCCTCTTCGTGCTTGAATCCTCGGAGGCGGCCTGCCAGCGCGAATGGGGGGGCGTCGTCTAGATAGTCTGCGATCACCTTCTTGGCTTCGTCCACTCGCCCCAGCTGGGCGAGCGAGGCAGCGTACCACGTGGCCACCCAGGGGGTGGGATCGCCGAGCCCCTCCATGACGGCAACCGCTTCCGCATAGCGCCGCGCGACAAAGTGGGCGATCACGGTTTGGGCGCGATGCCAATCGCGGAGGCCCGGGTTGATGCGCTTCGCTTCGTTGATGCGCGCGATGGCATCGTCCGGTTTTCCCTGCATGCTCAGCGCTTGGGCGAGAAACGGCAGCCCGTCGGAATCGTTTGGGTTGAGTTCGATGCCGCGCTCCATCGCATCGACGGCCTGATCGGCAAGGCCGTTCGCCAGGCAAACCTGGCCCAGCGTAAGGTAGTTGGAGTGTGAGGCGGGGTTGATGCGGACCCCCTTGCGCGCGTATTCCAAGGCACGGTCGTGCGCTTCCTCCGATCCAGTGGCCCACGCCTCCTGAAGATAAGTCCACGCCACCCCGGAGTACGCGCGGGCATAGTCACGGTCTAACGCGATCGCCTTCTCGTAGAGATCACGCGCCGCCAGGTTGTTCTCGGGTGTGAAGCGCAGCCAAAGTTCGCGGGCGCGCAGCACGAGGTCATAGGCCTTGAGGTTGTCGGTCCGCTCGCTATCGCCGCGTGCGCGGCGGCGCTCGGTGGCGTCAAGCTTGCCGGCGAGGGTGGCGACGATCGTGCGTGTCACCTCGTCCTGAACGGCAAAGACATCCTCGATCTCGCGGTCATAGCGCTCCGCCCACAGGTGATGGCCGGACGCGGCCTCCACGAGTTGGGCGGTGATGCGCACGCGCTCACCCGCCTTACGTACGCTGCCCTCCAGAACGTAACGGGCGCCCAACTCGCGCCCCACATCCTGCACCTTGACCGCCTTGCCCTTGTAGCTGAACACCGAGTTGCGAGCGATGACGATGAGCTCTTGAAAGCGCGAAAACTCGGTGATCAAGTCTTCGGTGATCCCGTCGGCAAAGTAATCCTCCTGGGGATCGCCGCTCAGGTTGTCGAACGGCAACACCGCGAGCGACGGCCGATGCGGGTGAGTATCTTCGGCCGGCGCCACGGCGGTCTGGGCCCGTGAGTCGGTACGGACGTGAAAAGCCCGGACCGGTTCGGCGATATTCTTGAACGATTGCTCGCCCGCCGCGTCGTAGTGGAAGGAAAGCTTGTTCCGAATACTGTCGTGTACGGTACCGGACACGCAGATGCCGCCGGGCTCGCCCATTTCCTGTAGCCGCGCCGCAATGTTGACCCCGTCGCCGTAGATATCTTCGCCCGCGACCATGACGTCGCCGAGGTGAATGCCGACGCGGAATTCGAGGCGCCGATCCTCGGGCAGGTCGGCGTTGCGCCGCCCCAGATCGTGCTGGATCTCGGCCGCACAGGTAACCGCGTCGGCGACCGAGGAGAACTCGGCCAATAGTGCGTCGCCGGCGGTACCGACGACGCGGCCGTCGCGCCTTTCGATGCGTGCGGTCATCGCGTCGCGATACTCGGTGAGCGCGCGCAGCGTCGCCTCCTCGTCGGCGCCCATGAGGCGGGAGTATCCCGCGATGTCGGCGGCGAGTCGGCGCTTGATAGCTTCAGGCTTCACGAAACGGACCTCGTGGATGCTATAAATCTAGGGTCCCGGATCGTCCAAGTCCATCCCACCGTTCGACCATACTGACAATTTTTGGCACCGTTATAATGACCGCGATCCAGACCAAGGATGGGGTGCGATGAGGCAAGCGGTGTGGACACGGGTCTTAGTCCTGGGGGCGGCGTTCAGCACTCTCGCGGTGAGCGCGGGCGCCGCCGCGGACGAGGACGCCTATGCATCGTCACGCGCGCGCATGGTAGCGGTCATCGAGGGCCACGCGTCGGCCTATTCTTCGTCCCTCGGCACGATATCGTCGGCGGTGCTGGAGGCGATGGGCCGCGTGCCGCGGCACGATTTCGTTCCCGCGGCGGCGCGCGGCGCGGCCTACGACGACCGGCCGCTGCCGATCGGCTACGGCCAGACCATTTCGCAGCCGTATATCGTCGCGCTGATGAGCGACCTGCTGGTCCTCGAGCCCGGCGATACGGTGCTCGAAGTAGGCACCGGCTCGGGTTATCAGGCCGCCGTCCTTGCTGAGCTCGGGGCCCACGCCTACACCATCGAAATCGTTACCGAACTTGGCCGCGCGGCTGCTGCCCTTTTGCACCGGCTGGGCTACACAACCGTGGAGACACGCCTCGGCGACGGCTACTACGGCTGGGAGCGGCGCGGACCCTTCGACGCCATCATCGTCACCGCGGCGGCGAGCCACGTCCCGCCGCCGCTGGTACGCCAGCTCAAACCAGGCGGCCGCATGGTAATTCCGGTTGGAGACCCCTTCACCGTCCAGCAACTGATGCTGGTCACCAAGAACGAGGACGGAGGCACCCAAACCCGACAGCTCCTGCCGGTCCGGTTCGTCCCGCTGACCGGCGGGTCTCCCTAAGCGTGCCGCTCGCCGCGATCTCGCTGGTTTCGGCGGCGGCGATCGCCTTCGAGGTGCTGCTGGTCCGGCTTTACGCGATCGTGCAGTGGCACCACTTCGCCTTCATGATCATCTCGATCGCGCTGTTGGGCTATGGCGCGTCGGGAACCTTCATCGCGCTCGCGCGGGGCTGGCTGCTGGCGCGGTACACCGCCGCCTGGCAGGTCAACGCCGCGCTCTTCGGGCTCACCTCGTTGCCTGCCTTTGCCGTGGTCCAGCGCATCCCGTTCAACTCCTTGGCGGTGGTGTGGAAACCGGCGCAGCTGCTGGCGGTGGCGGCCACGTACCTGATATTGATGGTGCCGTTTTTCTTTGCCGCCAACTGTGTTGGCCTTGCTTTTGCCCGGTTCAGCGAGGTGCCGGGCCGCATCTATCGCTTCGACCTGATCGGCGCGGGGGTCGGTGCGGCCGCGGTGATCGGAGTGCTTTTCGCGATCGACGCCGAGGACGGATTGCGGATCGTTCTCGCCCTCGGCTTCGCGGCGGCGGCGCTCGCCGGGCTCGACGTCGGGGATCGGTGGCGGTCGTTGGGCATCGTGGCCGTCGGGCTGGTCCTTGCCGGAGCGGCGCCGGCCGAATGGATCGCGCCGCAGATCTCGCAATACAAGGGGCTGTCGATGGCGCTCCGCGTGCCGGGCGCCGAGGTCATCGCCAGCCGGGCAAGCCCCCTCGGTCAGCTGACGGTGGTCGAGAGCCCGATCGTCCCCTTCCGGCACGCGCCCGGGCTAAGCCTCAACGCAACCGCCGAGCCACCGGAACAGCTCGGGCTGTTCGTCGATGGCCAGGGGCCGGCAGCGATCACACGCTACGCCGGGGCGACGGAATCGGCGGTCCATCTCGATTTTATGACCGAGGCGTTGCCCTATCACCTGACGGCGCGGCCGCGGGTATTGGTGCTCGGCGCCGGGACCGGTGCGCACGTCCTTTTGGCCCTCTATCACAATGCGGCAGCCATCGACGCGGTCGAGGTCGATCCCGCCATCGCGAATCTCGTGGCCGAGCGATTCGCCCAATTCTCGGGCGGTATCTATGCGGCCCGGACCGTCGATCTTCACATCGCCGATGCCCGCGCCTTCGCCGCCACAAGCCGCGAACGCTACGACCTAATTCAGGTACCGATCCTCGATACCTTCGCCGCCGCGGCCGGCGGTGTCCGAGGGCTCGGCGAAAGCTACATCCATACCCGCGAGGCGGTCGGCGACTATTTGGCGCGGTTGGCCCCGGGCGGCGTGCTAGCGGTAAGCCGATGGCTGAAGCTGCCGCCCCGCGATTCGCTCAAGCTCTTCGCCACCGCGATCGGGGCGCTGGAAGCGTCGGGCGTGTCGAACCCCGCGATCCGCCTGATCCTGATTCGGGGCTGGAAGACGACCACGCTCGTCGTCAAGAACGGCGCGTTCACCGCGCCCGAAATCGAAGCCGCGCTTGCCTTCACCTCAGCCCGCGCCTTCGACGTCGCCTATTACCCCGGCATGAGGCGTGAGGAGGCGAATCGCCATAATCTTTTGGACGCGCCGCTCTTCCACGACGGCGCGATGGCGCTCCTTGGCCCGGACCGCCACGACTTCGTCGCCCGCTACAAGTTCGACCTGAAGCCGGCCACCGACGATCGCCCGTATTTCTTCGATTTCTTCCGCTGGCGCGCGCTTCCCGAGCTGATTGCGCTGCGCACCCAGGGCGCGGCATCGCTTATCGAGTGGGGGACTCTGATTCTGTTTGCGACGCTAGTTCAGGCGGTGGTGCTGGGCGTGGTCCTGATTCTGGTCCCGCTCCGGGCCTTGCCGGGAGGTCGGAACGATGGCGCGCCAAGATTGCGAATCGCACTCTATTTCCTGCTCCTGGGACTCGGATTCCTATTTGTCGAGATCGCCTTCATTCAGCGTTTCGTGCAGTTTCTCGGTCACCCGCTGTACGCGGTTGCCGTGGTACTCGCGGCGTTCCTGGTGTTCGCTGGCCTGGGCGCGGGTGCGGCCCCGGCGCAGGAAACGCGCCTCAAGGACCTGCGCGTGTCCACGCTGGGCGTCGCGGTGTCGGCGATCGCCTTGACGTCCGGGCTCTACCTGGTGGCGCTTGGGCCGGTGCTACGCTGGCTTATGCCGCTACCACAGCCGGCAAAGGTGGTGGTCGCCCTGGCGCTCATCGCTCCGCTGGCGGTGCCGATGGGCATGCCCTTCCCGTTGGGTATCCGACGACTCCATGAGGGTTGGCGCGAGTTGATTCCGTGGGCGTGGGGGATCAACGGTTGCGCCTCGGTGGTCAGTGCTGTCTTGGCGACGCTCCTGGCCCTGCACCTCGGCTTCTCCGCCGTGATAGCTTTGGCTGCGGCGACCTATCTGGCCGCCTGGGCGGTTTTCCGCAAGCCGCTGCGGCAATGACGCCATGGCGAGAGGAGTACAGCATGACCCAACACTGCCTGGTCCAATTCCGCTACCGTTCCGAGCAAGCGCAAGCGATGATCGAGGCGCCGTCGGACCGCGCGAAGGTTGCCGAGGCCTTCATCGGTGCGTTCGGCGGTAAGCTGCTGCAGCTGTTCTTCGCTTTCGGCGAATACGACGGCGTCTTCATCGCTGAGTTTCCCGACCGCGAAAGCATGGGTGCGGCGCTGATGACGATGAGCGGCACGGGCGGTTTCTCCGCCATCCATACGACGATTCTCTTTCCCATAGACGAGGCGATGGCGGCGATGCGAAAGGCCGCCGAAACCGATCACGGCCAAGCCTTGCCGACGGGCTGAGTGCCGAGCGCGCCGCCCGAAGAGTCTAGGGCAGGGACTTCACGATCTTGCGGTACTCGGGCTCCGGGAACGCCAACATTGTCGTCGTCCGCACGTTGCCCTGGGCCCCTATCGCGAGGGCGAAACCCGCCGCCGCTCGATCATTGGGCGCTTCGATCACGCAGACGAAGTCGTATCCGCCCATGGTGAGATAGAAGTCCTTGAAACGGCCGCCGATGGCCTTCAGCGCCTTCTTTGCCGCCGTCAGTCGACCGGGACTCTGTTTGATATTGGCGATCCCCTGCTCGGTGTAGTTCGCCAGAACAACGTACGTTGACATGTCGCCCCCTCCCCATCGCTCGGTGAGCCAGCACCTTAGCAGGTCCCTAGGGGTCGGGCGATTCACGCATTATTAATCATGATACGGCCAAACTCGGCGCATGCTTGACGACAGCCTTGCCGAGCGGTTTCAAGGGCCGCCGCGGTCCACGTTTGATGGCGACGGCCTGACCTTTCGGGCCTCGGACATGGACGCCGGGGCGTGTGCGAATACCTTGCGCGCGCGCGGGACATCGCTGATGCGCGGCGTTTTCCCACCGCACCTCCTGCCGCCGATGATCGACGATATCGAGCGATACTTCCGCTGGCTGGCGAAGGGTGAACGGGCGGAGGAGGTCGCGCTCTATACCAGCTACGGCAACATATTTTTCGCCACGGTCGCCGACTTCGGCAAACGGACGCTGATGGATGTGCACAAGTACATGACCCAGGGACCGGCTAGCGAGGCGATGCACGCCTACTTCCGGACCGACCGCATCGCGCTGTTCCTTGGCTACAGTTTCATCCGCCGCCACTGGCGGACCGACACAAAGTCGATCTCCCCGTTCCACCAAGACAGCGTTGCGGTCCCCGTACCCGCGCCGATGTTGACCTGCTGGATTCCCTTGAGCCCTTGCGGCGTCCATGCGCCCGGGCTGGAGGTCGTCGCCGAGCGACTGGACTCGGCGCTGCCCATAACCGACGTGCCCGCCACCAACCACGCGCCCATGGAGATTGACGCGTCGGTGGTTGAGCGTCACTTCGGTGACCGCTTGTGGCATCCCGAGTTCGGTGCCGGAGACGTGATGATGTTCGATTCGATGTGCGTCCATCGCACCCACGTAACGCCGACCATGACCGGAGTGCGCCACAGCATCGAGCTCCGATTCGTCGACGTTCTACGCGCCCCGCCCGCGTGGCTCGAGGGTCAGGGGGAACTGTTGATCACCATCCCGCACGGCTGACAGGCGCCGACTAGTCGAACGCCGCACCGTTGACCAGAAAGTGGGCGCCGATGGACGCCGCATAGCCGAGCGCTATCACCGGCGTCCATTTGAGGTGGGCGGTGAAGGTATAGATCCCGCGCGCCTGACCCATCACCGCGACTCCGGCCGCCGAGCCGATCGCCAGCAACGAGCCGCCGACGCCGGCGGTGAGGGTTACCAGAAGCCACTGGCCGTGATTCATCGTCGGCTCCACCGACAGGACCGCGAACATGATCGGGATGTTGTCGACGATCGCCGAAAGAATGCCGACGAGCACGTTGGCGGTGGTCGGCCCTAGGCCGTACATCCAATCGGCGCCGAGCCCAAGGTAGCCGAACGCGCCCAGTCCTCCGACGCACAGGATGATGCCGTAGAAGAACATCAGCGTGTCCCACTCGGCGCGTTCCATCGCCCGGAACACGTCGAAGGACTCGGTCTGATGTGCCTCGGCGCCGGCCGCGGCGGGCGCCGGGTCGTCGATACTGAGGCCGCTGTCGCCCAGATCGTGTTCCGCCGGCGGCGGGTACGCCGAATCGCCGCGCTTGAGGTAATAGCCGTAGAGCTTGAGGACGCCGAGCCCGGTCATCATGCCCAGCACCGGCGGCAGGTGGAGGAAGCTGTGCGAGGCCACCGCCATCGCCACCGTCAGCGCGAACAGGCCGACCACCACCCAGGCGCCGGGGTGCAGCCGAGCGCGTTCCTGGACCGGGTCGGGCCGGCCGCGCGGCACCGCCAGCGTCATGATCGCCGCGGGAATCAGCCAGTTCACGAGCGAGGGCACGAACAGCACAAAGAACTCTTCGAAGGCCACGATCCCCTTCTGCCAAACCATCAGTGTCGTGATGTCGCCGAAGGGGCTGAACGCGCCGCCGGCGTTGGCGGCAACGATCACGTTGATGCAGGCCAGCACGACGAAGGCGCGGCTAGCGACGCCGATGGCCACGATCACCGTCGCCATCAGGAGCGCGGTCGTCAGGTTGTCGGCAATCGGCGAGAGGACGAAGGCGATGCCGCCGGTCACCCAAAACACGCCGCGATAGGAGAGTCCCTGCGAGACCAGCCACGCGCGCAGAACCGAGAAGACGCCGCGCTCGTCCATCGCGTTGATGTACGTCATCGCGGCCAAGAGGAAGAGGAACAACTCGGCGAACTCCAGCAGGTTGTGCCGCACCGCCGCCTCGGCCGCCGCGCTCGCGTTGGCCTCTGCGTAGGCGATGGCCACGAACACCCAGATCACGCCAGCGGCGGCCATGACCGGTTTGGATTTGCGCAAGTGCAGCGTCTCCTCGCCGATGACCAGCGCATAGGCGGCGACGAACACGGCGAGCGATACGAAGCCCGCCCAGTGCCCCGCGAAATCGAGAATCTCGCCGCCGCCCTCCGCCGCCGCCGCGGGCAGCGCTAAGCCAGCGACCGCCGCCGCCATCGTGACCCACGCGATCCGTCGAACGCTCAACACCATTGGCTCGTCCTTACCGGTTTGCTTGCCGACCCGCGGCACGCTATCCGAAATCGACTGGTCTGTGCACCCGCCGCCGCGCTATGGTTGTTCAGCGAGGCAAGCGATCAGGTCGCTGGTCAGCCGCTCCATGAGTGTGAAATAGGCGGCGGGCCCGGGCGCGAGCCCGGCGCCGAGGGGGTCGAGCTGGCCGAGTCGCGCCCCGGTCTCCGCGGCCAGTGTGCGCGCGTGTGCCGACTCGAAACCGGGCTCGGTGAAGACGCACCGCGCCGCACGCTCAACCATGCGTCGGCGGAGTTCGGCAAGCCGCCGCGCACCCGGCGGTCGCTCCGGCGACACTGCTATGGCGCCGAGCGAGGCAAGTCCGTAGCGGTCCTGGAAGTAGCGGTAGGCATCGTGCGTGACGACGTAAGGCAGCTCCGCGACCGCGCCAAGTCGCGCTCTGAGCCGCGCATCGAGCGCATCGAGCCGCGCCGTCAGGCTGGCGCCGTTGCGCGCGTAAGTGTCCGATCGGGCAGGATCAAGCGCGCCCAGCGTCGTCACCGCGGCCTCGACCAGCACGCGCGCGTTCGCCGGGTCGAGCCACATATGGCCGTCGATCTCCCGCGCGCCGACAAGCACCGCGCTCGGCAGGTCCTTCATCGCGACCACCTGCGCGCCTTGAGCGAGCTGCTCGATCCCCCGTGCCAGACCGCCCTCCAGGGCGGTCCCGGTCCAGAACACCACGTCCGCCGCCTCGAGCGCCCGCGCCCCCGAGGGCTTCAACGCGCCCCCATGCGGCGAGAGTCCGCCCACCAATACCGGCGAGCCGATCCCCTCCATCACCGCCGCCACCAGCGAATGCATCGGCATCAGCGTAACCACCACCCGCGGCACCGCCTCCGCGGCGGCGGCGGTCAGGCCAGGGCCGACGAACAGCGCCGCCGAAAGGCATGCGGCACACGCGAGGTTCGCGTGGCGTCGTAGAATGACGCGGGTCACGCCCTCATTAGCGCTTCTTGCCCGACCACGGGCCGCGGTAGCGGCCGCGGTCGAACAGCGGGATGCTCTTGCGGTGCAAGGGTACGATTACCACCAATCCGGCGGCGAAGCCGCCGATGTGCGCCCACCAGGCGGTGTTGCTTTCCGGGCCCGGGAGCCAGATCGCGTTGGCGATCTGCAGAATGATCCACCCGCCCAGTACGATGTAGGCCGGCAGGCGGATGTGAATCCACCACGTGAAGGCCATGACCAGCACCTTGACCTTGGGGTGCAGCAGCAGGTAGGCGCCAAGGACGCCCGAGATCGCGCCGCTCGCGCCGATCGTCGGCACCAGCGAGTCAGGGTTGGCCAGGGCGTGGGCGAGGCCGCCGGCGATGCCGCACGCCAGGAAAAAGGCGATGAAGCGGCCGTGTCCCATCGAGTCCTCGATGTTGTCGCCGAACACCCAGAGATAGAGCATATTGCCGATGAGGTGCATCCAACCGCCGTGGAGAAAGATCGAAGTGATCAGACTCACGGGCGAGGCCACCGGGGCGCCCGACGCCGCCTCGTCACCCCATAGCGCCGCCGGCACCATGCCGAAGTCGGCGGTGATCGCGCCCTGGGAGCCGAGCTGGAGCAGGAACATCGCCGCACACGCGACAATGATGCCGACCGTCACGTACTGAAACGGAATGATCTCGAGCGGGTTGTCGTCCTTGAGCGGAAGCAGCATGCGCCGTCAGCCCGATGGTTTTCCGCGAGCCATCGCGTGGTATTCGCGGTTGGGTACCATGTCGATGGCGGAAGCGACCCGGTTCGACATGTTGAAGAAACCGGCGACGTCGCAGATGTCAAAGATGTCGGCGTCCGAGAGGCCGACCTCGCGCAGCCGCGCGCGCTGCTCTTCGTCGATGCGGTGTGATTGGTCGGTGAGGGTGACGGCGAAATCGAGCATCGCCCGCTGCCGCGACGCCAAATCGGCGACGTGATAATTCAGCACCAAGGCCTCGCCGAGCTCGGGATCGCCGGAGAGATGGCGCACCGCCGCGCCGTGCGCGACCTCGCAGTAATAGCATCGATTGGCCGCCGAGACCGCCACCGCGATCATCTCGCGCTCGAGTTTGCTGAGCCCTGATTCACCCAGCATCAGCTCGTTGTACAGGGCGATGAAGTTTCGGAGCTTGCGCTGATTCCAGGCGTACGCCCGCAACACGTTGGGCACCAAGCCAAGCTTGTCCATGCATTTCTGGAAATGCGCCGCGTTGTCCGCGTCGGGCTCGTTGACCTCCGGCAGATCGAGGGCCGAGACGCGTTCGGACGACGCCATCTCAGGGCCCCTTCGGCGCAGCGCCACCGCCGCACTGGACGCGGTGTCGCAAGAGATGATCCGCCAAGACACACGCCATCATCGCCTCGCCCACCGGTACGGCGCGAATGCCGACACAAGGGTCATGGCGTCCCTTGGTCTCGACCTCGACCTCGTTGCCCCGCCGGTCGATGGTCTTGAGCGCCTTCGGAATCGACGAGGTGGGCTTGACCGCAAAGCGAGCGATCACGTCCTGCCCGCTCGAGATACCGGCAAGAACGCCGCCGGAATGGTTGGACAGGAACCGCACGTCGTCGCCGTCGCTGCGCATTTCGTCGGCGTTTTCCTCGGCGCTGGCGGCGGCGGCGGCGAAGCCGTTTCCGATCTCCACCCCCTTGACGGCGTTGATGCTCATCAGAGCCCCCGCGATCTCGGCGTCAAGCTTGCCGTACACCGGTGCACCCAGGCCGACCGGCACGCCCGTGGCCGTCACCTCGATCACGGCGCCGGCCGAGGAGCCGGATTTGCGCACCGTGTCGAGAAACCCTTCCCATTCCTCGGCGGCTTGCGCATCGGGACACCAGAACGGGTTCTGTTCCACCGTCTCCCAGTTCCAGCGGTTGCGGTCGATGTGGTGCGGTCCCATCTGTACCAGCGCCGCGCGGATCATGATTCCCGGCCCTAGGATCTTGCGTGCGATCGCGCCGGCGGCGACGCGCATGGCGGTCTCGCGCGCCGAGGCGCGGCCGCCGCCCCGGTAGTCGCGCACCCCGTATTTCATGGCATAGGTGTAATCGGCATGGCCCGGCCGGTAGAGGTCCTTGATATCGGAATAGTCCTTCGAACGGGCGTCGACGTTGTCGACGACGAGCGATATCGGGACGCCCGTGGTCACGCCCTCGAAGGTGCCGGACACGATGCGCACTTGATCGGGTTCGCGCCGCTGGCTGGTGAATCGCGACTGGCCCGGCCGGCGGCGATCGAGCCAATACTGGATGTCGCCCTCGGCGAGCTCGATGCCGGGCGGGGTCCCGTCAACGACGCAGCCGATGGCCGGACCGTGGCTTTCGCCCCACGTGGTCACTCGAAACAGGGTGCCGAAGCTGTTGTGCGACATCTACCGGCCGGGTTGGGGGGTGGACCCGCGGCGGCTAGACGGTGGCGATGTCGGGTGCATCCACCGCCTTCATGCCGACGACGTGGTAGCCGCAATCGACGTGGTGCACCTCGCCGGTGACGCTCCGCCCGAGATCGCTCAGCAAGTACAGCGCGGCCCCGCCCACGTCGTCGATGGTGACAGTCCGCTTAAGCGGCGCGTTGTGCTCGTTCCATTTCAGGATATATCGGAAATCGCCGATGCCCGAGGCCGCGAGCGTCTTGATCGGACCCGCCGAGATCGCGTTGACGCGGACGCCGCGGCTGCCGAGGTCGACGGCCAGGTAGCGAACCGCCGCTTCCAGCGCCGCCTTTGCCACCCCCATGACGTTGTAATGGGGAACCACTTTCTCGGCCCCGTAGTAGGTCATGGTGAGAACGCTTCCCCCTTCGTTCAGCAGCCGTTCGGCCCGCTGACACACGGCGATGAACGAGTAGCACGAGATATCGAGGCTGCGCGCGAAGTTGTCGGCGGTCAGATCTATGAAGCGGCCCTTGAGCTGGTCCTTGTCCGAATAGGCGATGGCGTGGACCATGAAATCGAGCCCACCCCAGTTGCGTTCGATCTCAACGAATACGCCCTCGATGCTATCGGCGTCGGTCACGTCGCACTCCATGACCAGATCAGAATCGAGCGAGGCGGCCAACGGCCCCACGCGTTTGCCGAGCGCTTCGCCTTGATAAGTGAACGCCAGGTCGGCGCCGTGCGCGGCCAGTGCGCGCGCTATTCCCCAGGCGATCGAGCGCTCGTTGGCAACGCCCATGATCAGGCCGCGTTTGCCGGCCAGCAACGGGGTAGCGGTGGTCATCCGCGCCTCTGGGTGGGACCGCGAGATGCGGCATCCTACACCAAAGGGCGCGGCTCCCAAATGGCGGTGGGCTTACGCGACGCCGGTCGGCCGGCGCACCGTGTAGGGGTGGTGTTCGGCCCACGAAGCCACCAATCGCTCGAGGGCAGGATCGGTTTTGGCCGGCAGTACCACCACGAGCTTGACGTAG
Source organism: Alphaproteobacteria bacterium (assembly GCA_965219135.1). Classification (GTDB taxonomy): domain Bacteria; phylum Pseudomonadota; class Alphaproteobacteria; order VGEJ01; family VGEJ01; genus CAYUNL01. The sequence goes on from CBDCMV010000003.1 coordinate 406,961, forward strand.
TGATCTCCACGCTCGCCGTTCTTGGAATCGGCGACGCCCTTGTTCTTGAGCCGCAGCATATTCCCGGAAAGGCTTATCCCTCTGAACCCGGTTTGACGACATGTTGGGTTTGCGGTTGCCATCGGCGGAATGTTCGCTTAATGTTCTGTCATGCCCAGCCGCTGGAAATACGACCGCCCGATGTCCCGCGCCGCCTTCGAGGCGCGCTTTCCCGATGAAGCCTCCTGCGCCCGGCATCTTGCAGCCAAGCGCTGGCCCGACGGCTTCGTCTGCCCCGCCTGCGGCCATGACAGGGGCTGGGAACTGAAGCGTCGCCGGGCGAGCTGGGAATGTGCGGCCTGCGGGAAGGAGACTTCGGTGACCGCGGGCACGATCATGCACCGCAGCCACTTGCCCCTGAAGACCTGGTTCATGGCCGTTCACATCGTGACCAGCCACTCGAACGGTATCTCCGCCCTGCAACTCCAGGCCCAGCTCGGGCTCGGCAGTTACAAGAGTGCCTGGCTCCTGCTGCACAAGCTGCGCCGTGCCATGGTTGATCCGGATCGCAGCCTGCTTGAGGACCTGGTCGAGATCGATGAGGCCACCCTACCGTTCCGCACCGTAAAAGACCCGACCACAGGCGGGCAAGGTCGCAGCCGGCAAGGCAAGATGCGCATTGCTGGCGCGGTCGAGCTATCGCCCGAGGGCGAGCCACGTCGCATCCGGCTGGCGCCGATCGGGGATTTCTCCGCGCGCAGCCTTCATGCCTTCGTTGCCGGGACCTCGGCGCCGGGCGCGCGGGTAATCACCGATGGCTGGAGCGGTTATCCTGGCCTGCCCGACCACGACCACCAGCCCAAGGTCGTCGGTGCAACGCCCGCCCATCTCGTGCTGATCTGGATCCATCGTGTGTTCTCGAACCTGAAGCGCTGGGCGCTCGGAACCTTCCATGGCCTGCGCCGCGCCCATCTGCGCCGCTATCTCGACGAGTTCGTGTTCCGCTGGAACCGCCGCCGCCACACCGCAACGGCCTTCGACACCCTGCTCGGCATCGGCACGCGCCTCCGACCCGCCGACTACCGCGACATCGTCGGACAACGCGGCTGATCCCGGCAGGCCGGGCGCCAGCCACCGCCCGCCCTCCGATCCGCCTCAATCGGGGCCGAATACCGTACGCCGCGGAGACTTCTTTGCCCGCATTTCCCAAGTGACCGCTTCGCCTGATGCCTGATTGGCACGATTCTGCTATAAGAATCACTGGCTTGAGGGTGTCGGAGGGTGGCTCGGATGCGGAACCCGGAGGGTGAATCGGATCATGGGCCACTCCGGCCTCATTTCGACCGCCGCCTGAAACTGGAGTTCCACGGATCGCGGGTGACCTCCGACGCGGGGTTGCTCGCTTATCGCGAACTGGACGACGCGCTCGGGCTGACCGCACTGGCGGGCGGCGTGCTCGCGGATAGCCGCACGGGCAGGAACGGCTGGCACGGCATCGTCAGTCTCCTTCGCCAGTCCGTCTATGGGCGTCTCGCCGGCTACGAGGATGTCAACGACGCCGACCGGCTCGGGCGTGATCCCGCGATGCGCTGGATCGTCGGCGGCAAGGCGGTCGAGCGCGGCGGGGCATCGACCAGCCAGATGGGGCGGTTCGAGACCGAGCTGCTGGCGAACAACGAGAACCTCGCGGCCCTTGCGGACCTGTCGGGGATGTGGATCGACCGGGTTCACGACCACGATCCGTCGAGGCGCGTCGTGCTCGACATGGACAGCTCCGTCAGCCCGACATTCGGTGAGCAGAAGGGCACAGCCTATAACGGCCACTTCGGCTGCACCTGCTATCACCCGCTGTTCGTGTTCAACCAGTTCGGCGACCTGGAGCGTTGCGCGCTGCGCCCCGGCAACGTGCATAGCGCCCACGGATGGCGTGATGTCCTGGTACCGGTGGTCGAACGTTACAAGGGACGAGCCATTCGCCTCTACTTCCGCGGCGATGCGGCCTTCGCCTCACCGGAGATCTACGACTACCTCGAAGCCGAAGGCATGCTCTACGCCATCCGGCTGCCCGCCAACAAGGTGCTGCAAGAGAGCATCGCTCATCTCCTGAAGCGCCCCGTCGGCAGGCCGCCCACGGACGTGCGCCGGTATCATGCCAGCTTCAGTTATCAAGCCGGAACCTGGGACAAGCCCCGCCGCGTCGTCGCCAAGGTCGAGTGGCATCCGGGTGAGTTGTACCCGCGGGTCGGGTTCATTGTCACCAACCGGGGCCGCCCCGCCGAGCGGGTGGTCGCGTTCTACAATCAGCGCGGCACGGCTGAGCAATGGATCAAGGAGGGCAAGAACGCGATCCGGTGGACACGCCTATCGTGCCGCAGGTTCGACCACAATGCCGTTTGCCTCCAGCTTCACGCGCTCGCCTACAACCTCGGCAACTTCATGCGCACCCTCGCGCTGCCCGATGCCGTGGAACAGTGGTCACTGACCAGCCTGCGAGAGAAGCTCATCAAGATCGGAGCGAAGATCGTGCGCCACGGGCGCTACGTCACGTTCCAGATGGCCGAGGTTGTCATTCCTCGTGACCTGTTCGCCGACATCCTGCGCCGTATCGACTGGCTCAGACCGCCGCCAGCCCCGGCATGAGCGACGGCACCCCGTTCCTTCGCGTCGCCGCCGACAGGATCGGTGCGCCCGGATCGCCGGCAAAAAATGCCATTCCGCGCCACCAACGCCGCCAGTCGGTCCACAATCATCCGGATGCGCGAAGATGGCCGTCATTCGAAGGCGAATTGCACGTCGAGCGGTTTCGAATCACACTCAACGGGCTGGGAGGGTTCCATATGGGGAATCCCGGCTTTGAATCGATCGGCCTGATACGGGCCGCTGGAATGCGCGTCGGGATGAAGGGCCTTCGCCAGGGTCCGGTAGGCGTCCTTTATCTCGGCCTCGCTGGCCGAGCGCGGAACTCCGAGCACGTCGTAGGCATCCCTCATCGCTGCGCGAGCGTATCGGGCGCGCGCCTAACAAACGGTTAAGGCCCCGGCCGCCGAGCCGCGTGGGCGGTCAATCGCTGGGCCAGAGACCGGCCTAATCGACGAGCGTCAACTCGATGGGCAGCGAGGACAAGACCTCGGCCCCGTCTTCGGTCACCAGGACCGGGATCTCGGCACAGATGAGGCCCAAATCAAGTCTCCGCGTCGCCATCTCAATGATGATCACCATGTTGGGACAGAGAACCGTGTGATCGTCGGGAATCAGGAAGGGGGGCTCGTGAACATCGAGGCCGATTCCGTGGCCGGCAAACTCCAACGACACGTCCAACCCCTCGCTGTCCATGGCCGCGGCTGCGACGCCATAAAGCTCGGATGCCTTGATCCCCGGCCTGACTGAATCGACGATGATGGCGTTGACCCGATCCATGGCCTCGTGAACCCTCACTGCGTCGCGTGGCGGCTCGCCGTAAGCGTAAACCCGGGCCATGTCGCCGATGTACGCCCGGTGGACGCAGCCGCAGTCAACCAACACCAGCTCGCCCTTCTTCAGCTTTCTGCGGGTGGGTGCCAGCACGGTCGCCCCCTTCTCGCCGAAACACGCGTGGACGATGTAGCGATCCGTTTGCTCGGCGATGACCGCCTTCTTGGCAATCGCGGCCAACTCGAGCTCGGTCATGCCCTCCCTCAGGGACCCTCTGACCACCCTATGCGCCCCCTCCACCGCCGCGACCGCCCCGCGCAGCCGTTCGATCTCCTGCGGCGTCTTGATCATCCGCAGAGCGCCGAAGGCCTCGTGGGCATCCAACAACTCGGCCTTGGGTAACGCCGCTTTGATCTTTTCCATGAGCGCCGCCGAGACCTCCCACATGTCGAGCCCGATCCGCGCTTGCTCGAGGCCTCTCTCAGCCAGGGCTTGGGCAAGGCAGTCCACCGGGTCTTCCAGGCCTTTGAGCGGGTCGCTTCCCGGGGGGTTGTACTGCTGTCCCCAGTACCACCGATCCTCGATCCAGGAACCGTAGGCGATCATGTCCCATTCCTCGTCTGGGTAGGTGACCAGGAAAGGGGACAACGACGGGTCTCGGGGAAGGCCGGCAAGTCGCACCAAGGGCGTGCCGTCGGCCAAGGGACCGGGATAGTCCATTCCGAAGTGGGTGAAGTATCCCGCCAGGTAGCCGTAGTTGATGAAGCCGGCCCCGACCAGGATGTCGATGCCTCTTTCGTCCATGATCGCGAAGGCACGCTCCCGGTCTACGAGGTTGGTCATTTCCGTGCTCCTCTCGGGCATGTGTTTACCCTGGCTCGCGCGACCGCCACACGGCGGCCAACGCCTGTGCCTCGGCCCGCGCGTCGGCGTCCATTCTCGCTTCGAGCTCGGCCACGAGCCCGCCCGCAAGCGCATGCCCCGAACCGGCGGCCAGCGTCCACCACAGGTGAGCGCGCGCAAGGTTCTCGGTCACGCCGTCGCCGTCGTGATAGAGGCCCCCGAGGTAGAACTGGGCCCACGCGCTGCTGGCTTCGGCCAGCGGCAGCCATGCCGTTGCCGCGAGCCCATAATCCTCGGCGCGGTAGGCGCGACAGCCGCTCAAGTGCCGCCTGATGCCCGGCGCTGGCGGCGCGGTGGTACCACGCCATCGCCATGTTCGCGCTGCGCGCGACTCCGAGACCGTTTTCGTAGAGCAAGCCAAGGTTGTACTGGGCGGTGGCGTGCCCCTGCACCGCCGCGCGGTGAAACCAAAGCGCCGCCGTCGCGTAGTCCAGCGCCACGCCTTGGCCGCGCGCGAGCATGACGCCGAGGTTGGCCTGCGCCCCGGCAAAACCCTGTTCGGCCGCGCGCCGGTACCAGTCCAGCGCCTTGGCTGGATCCTGCGCGACCCCGCGGCCGGTACGATAGAGGTGTCCGAGGTTCCGCGCCGCCGCCGCGTCACCGGATTCGGCCAGCGGCAGCCACGCTGCGTGCGCCGCCACATAGTCGCCGGCGTTGTAGGCACGAACACCCTCGCCGAGATCCGCGGCCGCGCCACTCGGGATAATCAACACGAGCCACAGAATGGCCCAGCCGCCGAGGGTGGCTCGGATCATCGGCGTGTCGGGAGAGGGCGCGCCCAGTGCTGCGGCGCCCGCTGCGAACTAGCCGCCCACGATCTCCCAGGTACCGTCTTCCCGACGGCAGGCCGTACCGTAGGCCTCCTCGCTGCGGCCGCCGACGGTGACCGTCTGCTGGAACTCTCGGCAGTACTCACCCGTTACTTGGTGTGTGCCTTCTCTCTTGGGCGTCACTGTGCCGTAGTTGCCGCTATCGGGGTTACTCCAGGCGATCGTCTCGCTGATGGGCGCCACGGTCGCCTGCTGTTCGGCCTGCTGCATGTACAATCGATCGGCGCGATCGAGCGACTTGCCGATCTCGTTGCCGAGATACGCGCCGAGCAGTGTTCCCACCCCGGTCGCCACCAGTTGACCGCGACCGTTTCCGACCTGCGAGCCGGCGACGCCGCCGACGACCGCGCCAAGCAGTGTCCCGATCGATTCCTTTGGGCCGGCCTCGTTCTGGGCGCACGCGGTCAACGCGAGCGCCGCCGCACCGGCCACCGCGAGTTTGAAGCTCTTCATCCTATATTGCCTCGCTCATCGAAGTAGCGAATGGAGTGCGCGCAAATCAAAACGCGCGTTGGGTTATTATATAGATCCGGCGACGGCGCGGGAAAAGGAAATCCGGCCCACCCTGGCGGGCGGGCGAGGGCTGACACTAGAATGCCGGCCCGACCGTGGAGCCAACATGTCACCATCGAAGCGCGCCGATCCCCTCGCGTTATGCGCGGCCTGGCTTGCCGAAGCCGCCAAGAGCGAGCCCGACGTCCCGACGGCGATGGCGCTGGCCACCGCTGATCACACCGGCGCGCCCTCGGTACGGATGGTGCTTTTGAAGGAGATCGACGACCGCGGGATCGTCTTCTACACCAACACCGAAAGCCGCAAGGGGCGGGAGCTCGACGACAACCCGAGGGCGTCGCTGTGCCTTCACTGGAAGAGTCTGGGCCGGCAGGTGCGCATCGACGGTGCGGTCGAGCGGGTCGAGGATGCCGAGGCCGACGCCTATTTCGCCACCAGACCACGCGACGCCCAGATCGGCGCATGGGCGTCCGCGCAATCGCGCCCAATCGAGGGCCGGCTCGCTCTGGAGCGAGCGGTGGCGAAGTATGCCGCCAAGTTCGCCATCGGCCCGGTGTCGCGCCCGCAGCACTGGTCGGGATTCCGTGTCATTGCCGAACGCATCGAGTTCTGGCGCCACAAGCCCTCGCGGCTTCACGAGCGCGTTCTCTACGCCCACACGGCCGGCGGCTGGGCGAGCCAGCGTCTCTATCCGTAGGGCATGACGACGTGAAGCGTTCACCCTTGGCCCCCGATCGCCGCGCCCGCTTGATGCGCGCCGCCACCTACGCCTCGGTCACGGTGGCGCTCGCACTGGTCGCGATGAAGACGGCGGCGTGGTTGATGACCGATTCGGTCGCCATGCTGTCCTCGCTTGCCGATTCGTGCATCGATGCCGTGGCTTCGCTCGTCACGCTGTTGGCGGTTCGCCATGCGCTGACTCCGGCGGACCGTGAGCACCGCTTCGGCCACGGAAAGGCCGAGGCATTGGCGGGTTTAGGCCAGGCGGCGCTCATCGTCGCCTCGGTGGTCTTTCTGTTGATCGAGGCCGGAGGCCGGCTGATCCAGCCGATGCCGGTCGAGAACGGCACCGTTGGTATCGCGACGATGGCCGTGGCCATCGTCATGACCTTGGGCCTGGTCCAGTTCCAGCGTTACGTGGTGCGTCGCACCGAATCGGTGGCCGTCGCCGCCGATTCCCTGCACTACAAAAGCGATCTTCTGATGAACCTAGGGGTCGCTGTTGCATTGGCCCTATCGGTCGCCTTCGGATGGCACACCCTCGACCCGGTTTTCGCGCTGGGCATTGCGATCTACATCTTGTTTGGCGCCTGGAAGATCCTGCGCGGCAGCCTCGATCTCCTGATGGACCGCGAGTTCGCGCCCGAGGAGCGGCGAAGGATCGAGGACATTGCGCTCGCCCATCCCGAAGTCCGCGCCGCCCACGACCTGCGGACGCGCTCGTCGGGCACGCGGGTCTTCATCCAGCTCCACCTCGAGCTCGATGGCAACCTAACCCTCCACCGCGCGCACCACATCGCGGACGAGGTCGAGGCCGAGATCAAGCTCGTCTTTCCCGACGCCGAGGTCATGATCCACCAGGATCCCGCCGGTTTGGTTGAGGACCACCCCCGCTTTGTTTAAGCCGCCGCCCTGGCGGCGTCCCACTTGACGCAGGTTAGGGCGTAGGCACTGCTTCAGCGCGAGGATTCGCGCCACAATCCTGCCACGTCCTGCCCGTCGGGGCTGGACCGCGGATAGCGGGTTCGTTGTGGGGGGCACTGGCGCGGATGAACTGGCTGTCGACCCCGTGGGGCGCGTCGCGGCATCGACCGGCCCGAACCGGCCTCCCACCCGGCCGTCGACTGGACCGCTACCCCGTCACGCAAATGGCGCCGGAATTTTCCTCAACGGAGTCTCAGAATTCGATGACCTGACCGCGCTTGAGCTGGCCCGGGCGGCTACGCCACGCGCGGGCGCCGACCTCACGCATGATCGTCGCGTGGGCGCCGGGCTTCATGTGGGTTAGCAGAACCTCGGCCGGCCGCTCGAGCTTTTCGAGTTCCTCGGCCAGCAGTTTCGGGCACAGATGCCCCGAGGCCTCGGCGATCCATAAATGCTCATCGGCATACGAGGTCTCGACGACGAGGTGGGCGAGGTTCTCGATCTCGTTGATCGCCTGCCACAGCAAATCGCAAGGACCCGTGTCGCCACTGAAGACAAGGCTCGCGCGACCGCTGTCTAAGCGGAAACCTACCGCCGGCACCGTGTGTTCCACCGGAAGCGCCGTGATCCGACGGTTGCCCAGTTCCAGCGATTCGCCGAGCGACAGCGGCACGTAGCGCAGGAACGGCTGCTCCGGCGTTGGGATGCGGGTAAAGTCAGGCCAAATCTCATTGTTGAAGACGTGGCGGCCGAGGGCGTCCAAGGTTTCCGCGGTGCCGCGTACGACCAGCGGCTTGCGCCGTCCGGCGACGGTGGCGTCGATCAGGAGCGGCAGACATAAGTTGTGATCGACATGCGCGTGGGTGAGGATGACGTCGGTAATCTGCTCGAGCTCGGCAGCCGCCAAATCGCCGACGCCGGTGCCAGCGTCGATCAGAACATCGTCATCGACGAGAAATGAAGTGGTGCGAAACTCACCGCCGATTCCGCCGTCGCACCCCAAACGAAAACGCATCGCGCCCCCCGCGCGCGATGACCGGAGGAGCACTCCTGCGGCCAGCCCGCGCGAGAGGTTTTATGATGCCCGCACCGAGATATCAAACGGAACCCGCGGCCCTCAATGGGACATGAGAACGGGGACCGCAGCGCGGCCCAATACGTGGCGGGTGGCGCCGCCGAACGCGACCTCGCGCATGGCATCACGGCGTCGATCTAATCGTGATGCGCGCCTACGGGCACTCGCGCGTCATTCGCGAACGCCTACTACTCGGCGTCGAACCCAGCGAACGTTTGCCGGCCGAGGCCCATACACCGGGTATCTCGGTCCGGGTTTATCAGACCATCCAGGACCAGGCGGCGATCGCGGGCGCTGGGCATGCGGTGATCGCCGACGCGGTCTTTTCCCGGCGCGGCGAGCGCGAGGGGATCGAGGCGGTCGCGCGCGCGGCGAAGGTTCCGCTCGAGGGCCTGTGGCTCGAAGTTCCGGGCAACATCATGGCCCGTCGCATCGAGGGGCACCGAGGCGATGCCTCTGACGCGACGGTGGCGGTATTGGATGAACAACTCGGCTTTGACACGTCGGACGTGGCGTGGGCCAGGTTGAACGGACGGGGGACGCAGCAAGCAGTACAGGCTGCGGCACGGCGCGCCCTCATGCGGCAGGCTCGCCGCGATGCCGCATGTTGACAATCGACTGCACCCGCCGCGCGCGGGCGGTGTTACAATCGGGGCATGTCCGAGGCGCGCAAGACGCTCGTTCTCACCGGCGCCAGTCGCGGGATCGGGCATGCCACGGTCAAGCGCTTCAGCGCCGCCGGCTGGCGCGTCATCACGTGCTCGCGCCACGCCTTTCCCGAAGATTGCCCGTGGGAAGGCGGGCCCGAGGATCACGCAGAAATCGACCTCGCCGATGCCGATGGTATTGAACGCGGCGTGAAGACGCTTCGCGCGCGGCTGGACGGCGGCCCGCTCCGCGCACTGGTGAACAACGCCGCGATCTCTCCTCGGGGCGAGGACGGCGCGAGAATCGGTTGCCTCAATGGTGACCTTGCGGTCTGGGAATCGGTCTTTCGCGTCAACTTTTACGCGCCGTTGGTCCTCGCGCGCGGTCTGATCGAAGAGCTCCAATCCGGTGCCGGCTCGATCGTCAACGTTACCTCGATCGCCGGCGGCCGCGTCCATCCTTTCGCAAGCTCGGCCTATGCGACCTCGAAGGCCGCGCTGGCGACGCTCACCCGCGAGATGGCGGCTGATTTCGGCCCGCTCGGCGTGCGGGTTAACGCCATCGCGCCCGGCGAGATCCGTACCGCAATGATCGGCCCCGAGTACGAATCGCTGGCTGAAACGATTCCGTTGCGCCGGTTGGGCACCCCCGAAGAGGTGGCGCGGACCATCTACTTCCTGTGCACCGAGGGATCGAGCTACGTCAACGGCGCCGAAATTCACATCAACGGCGGCCAACACGTCTGAGCCGCGGCACCATCCGCGGACCGAGTTCAGCCCTTCTCGGCGACGCCGGCGGCGGGCGGTTTTGGGCTGCGGCGCGCGCTGGCGCTCTTGCCGGGAGCTCTTGGCTTGCGCGGGCGGCCCTGGGTCGCGCCGGGGGTGCCGTTAGGCCAGGGGCCGAAGGGGTACGGCATATCGTCGGTGTGGAAGGTGAGGTAGGCGATCACCTCGTAGACGTAGCTCGCTATCGATTGGCCGAGCGCGCTCAGGTTCTCGTTGGCCCGGCCAATGAAGAGCTTGAAAAGGAATTGGACCACCACCACCACCGTGATGACGAACTCGGCGATGTTAAAGATCACGGCGAACAAAACCATGTAGACGAGCCGCATCCACGTGCTCTGCTGGGTGACGTTCTCTTTGATCGTTTGGTCCACGATTAGGGCGCTCCTACGAGTAGGCTTGGCTTGGTAGATAAGATGCGCTCGGCCCCGAGGCAAGCCCCGCACATCACGTCGCCATCAGGGCCGCGACATGGGCGCCGGCGCTGGCCCCCAGCGCCTCCAGGTCGTAGCCGCCTTCGAGGGTCGAAACGATCCGGCCTTTGGCGTGTGCGCCCGCGATTGCGGCGATCTCGGTGGTAATCCAGGCGTAATCCTCCTCGTCGAGATTGAGGGCGGCCAGCGGGTCGGCAGCGTGGGCGTCGAATCCGGCTGAGATCAGGACGATCTCGGGAGCAAAAGCATCGAGCGCCGGCAGGATGCGCTCGCTCCACGCGGCCCGGAACTCGGGCCGCCCGGCGCCGGCGGGAAGCGGCGCGTTGACGATGTTGCCGCATCCGGTTTCGCCCGCCGACCCGGTGCCGGGATAGAAGGGGTATTGGTGCGAGGACCCGAAGAAGACGTCGGGCTCGGCGGCGAAGGCCGCTTGGGTGCCGTTGCCGTGATGGACATCGAAATCGACCACAGCGACGCGTTTGAGCCCGTGCTCGCTTCGTGCCCGCACGGCGCCGATGGCGACGTTGTTGAACAAACAAAAACCCATCGCGCGATTAGGCTCGGCGTGATGGCCCGGCGGGCGCACCGCGCAGAACGCGTTCGTGGCTTCGCCCGCGACGACCGCGTCGACGGCAGCGACCAGCGCGCCCGCGGCTCGTAGCGCTGCCGGACCAGAGCCCGGTGAAACCACGGTGTCGGGATCGAGCCGCGCGAAACCCGCAGACGGCACGGCCCCGAGGACCGCCTGCACGTAGTCGTGGTGGTGAACCTGGCCGAGTGCGTCGGTTTCCGCGAGCGGAGGCGCACGCCGCTCGAGCGCCGCGAACGGCGGCTCGTCGAGCGCGGCGTGCACCGCGCGTAGGCGCTCGGCGCGCTCGGGGTGGCCCGGACCGGTGTTGTGGTCGAGGCACGCTTCATGCGTGTAGTAGAGGGTGGGCATTCGGCACAAGCGCCCCTAGGAGCGTGCGCCGTAGAAGTTTTGATGTTGGGCGATTGGCGCGCGGCCGCTGGAGAGGTTGGATTTTGGCCCGAGTGTGGACATCTGGCCCGCCCGACTCTGGGATGGAAAGCCCAGACCGGAAGGCCGGAACGGAAGAGATTCGCGTTTCATACGCGGTCGATGGGCACTGCGCGCCCCGGAGCAAGTGCGTTGGCAGGCCAGCACCTGCCTCAGCACGTGGCCACCGTCCCCATCCGCTTGATGTTCAACGCCAAGCACACGAGGTCCCACTCGCCGCGCACCTTCGCCAAGCCTCGCAGGCTGAATCGTCGGAATCCGAGCACCTCCTTGATCCACCCGTTCGGCGCCTCCGAGAGCCACTTGCGTTGCGCGTACCGGGCTTTGCCCGCGGGGCTCGCCAGTTTCTCACCCATGCGGTGCGTGGCAGGGAGCCGGGCCGGGTCGACCGCCACCTGGGACTTGCCTTCACGCCCCAGCGCTACGTGCGCGTCGATGCCGCGATCTTCCAGCTCCAACAGATCCGGCTCGTTGCAGTAGCCCGCATCGGCCAGTACCACCGCAGGCTCGACCCCAAACGTCTCGTTGATCTCGTCGAGCATCCCCACCAGCTGACCCTGGTCGCTGGCCTGTGGCCCCACCTGAGTCGCGACGATGATCTGGTGCTCCCCATCGACCGCCATCTGCGCGTTGGAGCACTGCTGGAATCCCTCGCTGCTGGTCTTCATGATCTGGCTCTCGGGATCGGTGAAATTGCTCTGCGCCTTCGGCTCGGGCTCGCCGTAGGCCCGCTTGTAGGGCCGCCCGCCCCGGGGATTGCGGTCCTGCCCAGGCTCGCGCCCGCGCTCATCGTCGCGCCCGCGTTGCGCCGCCTCCAAACGCGCTTTGGCTGCCTGGATCGCCGCCAGGCGCTTCTCCCTGCGTTGCAACTCCTCGGGCAACTCGTCGCCCCGGAAATCCTCGCCCCAACGCTCGTCTTCTTCGGCGTCCACCATCCCCGCCTTCGTCAGCAGCGCCTCGATCTCCGCCTGCAAGCGAGCCGCCTCTTTGCCCATCCGCTCATAGCTCATCGCCTTGCGCTTGCTCGCGTTCGCTCGCACCTTCGTCCCGTCGACCGAGAGCTTGCCGAACCGCGCCAGTCCCATCTCGCGCGCCACCTGCACCACCCCCACAAACAGCTCGCTGAACTCCGCCAGATGTCGGCGGCGGAACTCACATACCGTGCGATGTTGCGGGAAGTTGCCCGCCGCGAGCATCCGAAACGCTACTTCCTCCTCCAGCTTCCTCGCCACCGCGCGCGAGGAGAATGTGCCCGTCGCGTAGGCATAGATCAGCACCTTGACCATCATCGACGGCTCGTAGGGGGCGTTGCGTCGACCGTCCCCCTCGTTGGGCGCATAGAACGCCGTCAAGTCCAGTGCATCGACCACATCGCTGACGTGATGAGCCAGGTGCCCTGGGGGAACCCACTCCTGCAAGTCCAGCGGCAAAAGCAAGGGTTGGTCCGGCTGGTAGGCACGAAACGTGGTCGGCATCTGGAGTTCCCATACGCAACTGGCGTATCGGATCATACTTCCCCCTGCGCAAATCCACCCACAACCCGTCCGCTATCAACTTTGCCGCGCGGACCTTTCTGCAGCGCACGCTCCTAGGGACTGGACATGTGAGGACTCTCAACCGATTTGGTTGGAAATGCTACCCTATATGCGAGAGTCTGCGATTGGCCACAATCCCAGCTCGGCCCGAACTGAATGAAGATAGGGACGCAACTTGTCGTCGTCGCGGCGCTCGCCGCCGCCGGTGTCGCCGCGTGGCAATACGGCGACGTTGTGTGGGGCGGCGGCGAGACCGACGGCGCGCGCGCGGCGCGCGCACCGTCACAAAACAAGGTGGCGGTCGAGGTCGCCGCCGCCGAAAGCGGCGAAATGGTAGCTACCGTCCAGACCGTTGGGACCGCGCGCGCAAATGAATCGGTGATCATCACGCCCGAGGTCCAGGGAGTCATCAAGACGATCGCCTTCGCCGAAGGGCAGACGGTGGCCCAAGGCGCGGTGCTGGTCGAACTCGACCCCGGGCGGCTGGCCGCCGAAATCGACGAGATGCGGGCCGAGAATGAGCTTGCGCGGCGGCTCTACGAACGCGCCGAAAGACTCGTGGAATCGGGCAACGTGCCCAAATCTCGCATCGACGAGCTTCGCGCCGAGGTGCTGGCCTCGGAGGCGCGCGTACGGGCGGACGAGAGCGCGCTTGAGGACTACGTCATCCGGGCCCCGTTCTCTGGGCGACTTGGCCTCAGGCGGGTGAGCCTTGGCGCATTCGTAAGCCCCGGCACCGAAATCACCACCCTCGACGATACCTCGCGCATGAAGGTCGATTTCGAGGTGTCCCGGAGAGCGCGCTTGGGGCGCTTCGGCCCGGCCTTGCCATCACCGCGCGCAGCATCGCCTACCCCGGCCGCGTATTCGAAGGTCTCGTCGAGACCATCGATTCGCGGGTCGATCCTGAAACCCGCTCGGTCACCGTGCGCACCCGTGTGCCCAACCCCGACAACGTGCTGAGGCCGGGAATGTTCCTGAGCGCGACGCTGGTGATTTCGCGGCGTGACGACGCGGTACTGGTGCCCGAGGAAGCAATCGTCAGCGGCGCGCGGGAGCGGTTCGTCTACGCGGTGATCGACGGAATGGCGGTGCGCTCCACGGTCGAGACCGGTGATTCGGTCGCCGGCAGGATCGAGATCATCTCGGGGCTGGCGCCCGGGATAGAAGTCATTGTGGGCGGCGTCCAGAAGGTTAGCGACGGCACCCCGGTGGTCATCGCCGATCGCGCGGCGGACGAGGGCGGCTAGAGAGGTGGTGCTTTCCGACCCCTCGATTCGCCGTCCGGTCCTGGCAACCGTCTTGAGCGCGGTGCTCATGATTTTCGGCCTGTTCGCGTTCGAGCGGCTGACGGTGCGCGAGTATCCCGATATCGACCGCCCGGTGATCTCGATCGGCACGACCTACCGCGGGGCCTCGGCGCCGATCATCGAAACCCAGGTGACGCAGGTCGTCGAGGACGCCATCGCCGGCATCGCCGGAATCGATACCATCACCTCGGCCAGCCGCGAGGAGTCCTCCTCGGTCAACATCGAGTTCGAATCCGCGCGCGATATCGAGGGCGCCGCCAACGACGTGCGCGACCGCATTGCCCGCGCGGTCGGGCGCTTGCCCGACGAGGCCGAACAACCACGGGTCGCGAAGTCGGATTTCGACGCCCGGCCGATGATCTGGATCGCCGTGACCAGCGAGAACATGAACGGTCTTGCGCTGACCGATTATTCCGAGCGCTTCTTGGTCGACCGATTCTCGGCGGTGCCGGGGGTCGCCCGCGTGATGGTCGGCGGCGGCCGCCGCACGGCGATGCGCATCTGGCTCGATCCGGAAGCCATGGCCGCGCGCCGCCTGTTCGAATCGCTGCCGCGCGAGTTTGCGCCGGCCGAGGACCGTGGCGTCGCCTTCATTCCCATTAGCGCGCCCGAGGGCCCGAGCCTTGAGTACACCAAGCGCTACGTCATCGAGATCGAAGAGGCGCTGCGCCCGCTCGTCGAGCGGGGGGGTGCGGCGCGGGTCTTCACCATTCTTGCGCCCGGATTTGGCCGGCCCGGCGCGGTCAACGCGGCCTTCTCCATCGTCCGGCTGCGCGACTGGGCCGAGCGCGAGGTCAGCCAAAGCGATATCGTGGCCGAGATCGCACCCAAGTTGATGGCGGTGCCGGGCGTGCGCGCCTTCGCCATCACGCCGCCGGGCCTCGGTCAGCGTTTCTCCTCGGCGCCGGTCGAGATGGTGCTGGGCGGACCCAGCTACGACGTGCTGGCCCAATGGCGCGATCGCATCATGGCCAAGGCGCGCGAGGCGCCGGGCCTGACGAACGTGCGCTCCGATTACGAGGAAACCCGCCCCGAGGTTAAGGTCGAGATCGACCGCGACGCGGGCCGAGACCTCCGGCGCGCTGGTGCCGCTTTCGAACCTGGTGCGCGTCACCGAAGCCGCCGGCGCGCGCGCTCGAGCGGGTGGATCGGCTGCGTGCGATCACTATCTCGACCGGCCTGGCGCCGGGCGCGACCCTTGGCGGTGCGCTCGCCACGCTCGACCGCTTGGCCGAGATCGAGCTCCCGGCGGCGGCCCGTGTCAGCTACGCCGGGGAGGCGCGTGAGTACCAGCGCTCGAACGCCGCGATATTCCTGACATTCGGGCTCGCGCTGGTGATCGTATTCCTGGCGCTCGCCGCCCAATTCGAAAGCTTCATCCACCCCTTCGTCATCATGCTCACGGTGCCGCTTGCGGTGACCGGTGCGTTGGGCGCGATGGCGCTGACCGGGCCGACGCTAAACGTCTACAGCCAAATCGCGATCATCATGCTGATCGGTTTGCAGGCCAAGAACGCAATCTTGATCGTCGAGTTCGCCAACCAATTGCGGGACAAGGGCCGCGAGGTTCGCGCCGCGATCCTCGAGGCGGCGGTCACCCGGCTCCGGCCCATTCTCATGACCACCATCGCCACCGCGTGCGGCGCGCTGCCGCTCGCGCTCGCCGAGGGTGCCGGGGCCGAAGCGCGCAGCACCCTTGGCATCGTCATCATCGGCGGGATCGGCTTTGCGACGCTCCTCAGCCTGTTCGTCGTGCCGGTGCTCTACGATCTCTTGGCGCGTTTTGCGCGGCCCACGGGCTTCATCGCCAAGCGGTTAAGCGCGCTGGAGGAGGCCGAAAAAGGCGCCGGAACGGTGCCCGCCGAGTAGACCCGTCAGGGGAGGGCGGTCAGGCCGCCATCGACGATGAGCTCGGTCCCGGTGATGTAGGAGGCCTGGTCCGAGAGCAAGAACAGGCATGCGCCGGCCTGATCCTGGGCGCTGCCCAGGCGGCCGAGCGGGATACGCACGGCGATGTCAGCCTGAACGTCCGGCTTGTCCGCCCACCGCGCCTGCATCGGCGTCAGCGTGAGGCCGGGAAGGATGACGTTGGAGCGAATGCCATCCTTGGCGAACTGGATGGCGATCGATTTCGACAGCGACAGGATCGCACCCTTGGAAGCGTCGTAAGCGTCCTGGGCTCGGGTGTCGCCACGTAGGGCCTGCACCGATGAGAAATGCACGATGGCGCCGCCGCCGGCGCGTTGCATCTCGGGGATGGCGTGGCGCGCGGTCAGCGCGAACGAGGTGAGGTTGACGGCGAGCACCCGCTCCCACACCGCCATGTCCATCTCGACCAGCGACTGGTCGCGCCCGAACCACAGAACGCCGGTCGCGTTGACGAGATAGTCGAGGCGCCCGAATTCCGTCACGGTTACGGCGACGGCGTCGGCGACCACGGCCTCGTCGCTAGCATCGCCCTGGCGGTAGAAGGCTTGGCCTGGGCCCGAGCGGATCGCGTCGGGCCGGGGTTTGATGTCGAGGAGTGTCGCGCCAACCCCCTCGCCGATAAGACCGTTGGCGACGGCCAGCCCCATGCCGCCGCCCGCGCCGACGATCAGCGCGGCCTTACCGGCGAAGCTCATCTACTCGGCTGCGGGGCGGACGCCGTCTTCTTCGAACGCGTGGGGGTAGTGCTCACGGGCGTGGGACTCGGAGATGTAGCCCTCGGCGAGGTCCGCGAGGACGGCCGCGCGCGGCCGCTTGGCCGGCGGCCCATAGCCGCCGCCGCCACCGCAATAGAGCTCAAGCGTGTCCCCCTTGGGCACCCGCAGCCCGGTGGCCTTGGCGGTAAACGTGAGCGTGCCGTCAGCGCGACGCGCGGCGGCACCGTTGGCGCGGTCCTCCTTTCCGCCCTCGAAACCCCAGGGCGGGTTCTTGGTGCGCTCAACGGCGATCGTTACCTCTGAATCCTCAAGCACGTGGAAGAACATGTCCATCCCCAGTCCGCCGCGATGCTCGCCCGGACTGCAGGAATCCACCGCCAGCTCGACCCTTTCGAGAAGCCACGGGTTGCGAGCCTCCCACACCTCGATCGGCGAGAAGCGGGTCGCGGATTCGCAGATGTGCATCATGGTGCCGCCGTCGCCTCGGCTGTGTCCGCCCTGGCCCACCGGATGAGGCGATCCATCGGCCCACGCCTCGCCCGTCTTCTCGCGCACGCCCCACCACAGGAGCGCGCAAATGTCGCCCCCCGACCACGCCGGTACCGCCTCGGGCATCGCCTTGGCGATGGCGTCGTAGATCACGTCCATCGCCTGCATCGAGGGCCAGCCGTAAAGGAAGCACGGTGCCGGCGGCGTGGGATGGAACAGCGAGCCCTTGCGGGTGATCACCTTGAGCGGTCGGAACTGGCCCTCGTTCGGCGCCTCGGAGTCCCCGGCGAGCACGCTGAGTGCGATGCGGGTGGCCGAAACGGTCTCGGGTAGCGGACAGTTGACCGGCCCGGCCAGCATGTCGGGGCAGCCCGAATAATCGACCCGCACCGTCGAGCCGTCGATCTCGACCACGACCTCGAAGGGGATCGGTTCGTCGTCCAGCCCGTCGTTGTCCATCTCGCCGTGGCCGACGTAGCGGCCGTCGGGAAGGTTAGCGAAATAATTGCGGACGATCGCCTCGCCGTGATCGAACATGCGCTCGACCGATTTACCGAACTCGGCCAGCCCGAAACGCTCGACGACATCAATAAGCGATGCCGCGCCGGCGCGCACGCCGGTTACCTGAGCGTTCATGTCGCCGGCCACCATCCGCGGCAGGCGCGAATTGGCGAGTACCGTGCGGTAGAGGTCCTCGTCGCGCTCGCCGCGACGGTAGAGCTTGATGCCGGGAAAGGTCGTCCCCTCTTGAAAGACATCCACGGTGTCCGTCGAATAGGGCGCCTTGCCGCCGATATCGAGCCAGTGACCCTTGATGGCGGCATAGCCGACAAGCTCGGTGCCGCCGAGGAACGCCGGCGTCACCATCGCCACGTCCTGCTGGTGCGAACCGGTGCCGTAGGGCCAGTTGTAGAGGATGACGTCGCCCGGCTCGAGCGCGTTCTCACCGCCGGAGGCCTCGACCGCCGCCTCGATGCAAAAACTCAGCGTGCCCATGAAGTGGGGCAGGCTGGGGGCTTGCGCAAGCAGCCTAAGATCGCGATCGTAGAGCGCGACCGCGAAGTCCAGCACCTCATAAATGATCGGCGAAAACGCCGTGCGCACAAGCGCCCGCTTCATCTGGTTGGCCGCCGAATCGAGCGAGTGGCGAACGATCTCGGTCGTGACCGGATCCGCATCGGCGGTACCCGAGGTGCCACCGATGCCGGCCCTCGTGATGACGATCTCTGGCTCGCTCATAACTTCGCCTCCTTGGCCGCGAGGCCCGGGAGCGCCGCGGGCGGCGGCCCGTCCGTCGGGACCGGCCGCCGCCCGCTTAGTGTCGCCGAACGTCGCGCGTTAGCGCTTGGACCAGTACTTCGCTTCGTAGAACTGGCTCGACTGGAAGTAGGTCACCCGTTTGTTCACGACCGCCGTGAAGTGCTCGGCGAAGACGTGAATCTTCGGTTGATCCGCGTACCACAGACTCGATATCTCCCGGTACATCTCGCGCTGCTTCGCCGGATCGGTCTCCCGCCTCGCCTTGTGCAGGATTTCGTCGGCCGCGGGGATGCATACCTCGCTCAGGTTGAAGCCGACGTTGCACAGGAGGTCGTAGCCGTGGAAGTAGCCCGCCTCAATGACGCCGGGTCCATCGAGCCGGATGTACGCCGGCGCGGTGTGGCTCTCGAGCGCCTCGATGTACTGGGCGTTCGCGACCTTGCGGATGACGAGGTTGATGCCGAGCTCTTGCCACGTGTTCTGGGCGATCGTGGCAATCTGCTCAGCGACGTCATCGCCCTCCTGTAAGTACAGGGGCACCTCCACCGGCGTTTCGAGCCCCGATTCGGCCATCAACTGCTTGGCCTTGGCCATATCGAAGGTACGCGCCGGGGTCAGCGCCCCATCGTATTCGGGAAACGCCGGCGCCAGGGGCCCACCAAAGAGATCGCCGAAGCCGAAGGCGACGTTATCGAGAATCTCCTCGTAGGGTAGGGCGTGGGCGACGGCCATGCGCACCTTGGGATTGTCCCACGGCGGCTTGGAGTTGGGCAGGCCGATCTGCTGTGATTGCGTCGAAACCGTCGAGACGATGCGGCAACAAGGATCGTCCCTGAGGCTATCGATCGCGTTCTTGGCCATGCCGAGCGTGATGTCGGCGTCTCCCGTGCGGGCCTGCAACAACAGCGTCGCACTGGTGTTGATCCAGTTGTAGACCACCGTATCGGCACCCGGACGCCAGCCGTGGTAATCGGGGTTGGCCTTCAGAACGGCCCGACTGTTGGGCTCGTATTCGGCGAGCGTGAACGGGCCCGAGCCCGCGGTGTGGGACGTCATCCACTCGTTCGGTCCGGTCACGACCCCGCCATGCTGGTCGACGACGGACTTGTCGACCAAAGAGGCGGCGGTCTGCGCCCAGTCCTGTAACGCGTTCTTGTCGGGCAGGTTGAGCGTGATCACCAGCTTGGTCGGACTTACCGCCTCGATGGTCTTGATCAACGGCGGGTCGTAGAAGCCGTCATAGATGAAATAAGAGCCACAGCCGCCCATGTTGATGGAGCGCTCGAAGGAAAACTTAGCCGCAGCCGCGTCCATCGGATGACCGCTCGGGAAGGCATAGCCGGCGGGCAGGATGAACGTGTAGACGAGGCCGTCGTCACTAATGTTGATGGCCCGGGCAAAGTGCGGGACCATGCTGTCGGTATTGGTTTCGGTACTGACCCCGTCGGGGTTGACCTTGTCGGCGTACTTGGTCAGCCGGGTATAGAAGTTTCGGACGAAGCTGTTCTCCCACGGCCCGCACGTCCAGCCCGGATCGAGTGTGGCCGGCGCCGGCGCGACGTTGACAACGAGTGTTTCATTAGTCCTGCGCCAGCGCCGCGTTGCCGGCGAGGCCCGCCAAGGCAATAGCAGCAATCGAAAAGAGATTTTTTCTCATGAGTTCCTCCCTTTAACCTGTGGGGATCATTGCATCACGGGGAAGAAAGTCAACTTGGTTATGGCCTTAGCACGATGCGGCCGATGACCTTGCCGGCGCGAAGGTCTGCGAGGGGCTCGATGCCTGCTCCAGCGGGCGGGTCTCGATCGGCGGCGGCGTGATACGTCCATCGCGCACGAGCGCCAGCATCTCGTGCGTCTCCTCGAGCGTGCCGACGAAAGAGCCGACGATGCGCCTGGCGCGCATCGGAATCAGCGGCAGCGCCAGACTCAAACTGCCGCCGAACAATCCAACAAGAACGAGCGTGCCGCCGCGCCGCAGCGAATCGAGACCCAACCGCGCCGTCGCCGGGGCGCCGACGAAATCGATCGCCGCTCCGACGCCCCCCTTGGCCAACTCGCGTACCTCGGCGGCCGCGTCCTCGCCGCCGGCGTCAATGGTGGCGTGGGCGCCCGCCTTGCACGCGGCTTCAATTTTCCGCGGGTCGATGTCGGCGACGATAATCTTGTTATCGCCCATCGCCCGGGCAAAGCTGAGCGCCATCAGGCCGAGCCCTCCGGCGCCGATGATCAGGAGCTGGCGGCGTTTGTCGAACGGCATCACTTTCTTGAGCGCGGCGTAGCTGGTCACCCCCGAGCACGCGTAGACGCATGCCTTGGCCTCCGGGATGGCGGCGGCATCCAACAGATAGCGGGGATGCGGCACGGTGACGTACTCGCTGTAGCCTCCGGCGCGATGGGTGCCGAGAAATCGCGGCGTGGGGCATAGGTTCTCGGCGCCGTCGAGGCAGTCCTCGCATTCGTCGCAGCCGATCCATGGGTGCACCAGCCGCCGGCCGCCCACGGCCAAGCGCCCGCCGTCAGGCCCCACCGCGGCCACGTCGCCGACGATCTCGTGGCCCAGGGTGTGCGGCAGGGTGAAGCGCCCCGCGATGTCGATGCGTTGGCCCTCCCCGAGATCGTAAAACCCCTCCCACAGGTGCACGTCCGAGTGGCACACCCCGCAGGCCGTCACCTTCATCAGTACCTCCGTGCCTTGGGGTGGCGGCGGCTCGTCGGTGGTGCGCTCCTCGAGCGCCTCGCCGAAGGCGACGATTTGCATGCTGCGCATGGGTCAGTACGTGACGGCGGTGGTCCAGGCCGGATCGCGGTGTTTGTCCCAGTAGAGATCGGTGAGGCGCCGGGTCATCCGCCCGGCGCGGCCGTCGCCGATCGCGCTATCGTCGATCCGCGTTACCGGCATGATGCCGCCGGCGGTCGAGGTGATGAAGACCTCATCGGCGGCGCGCAACGCCTCGGCCGGGACCGTGCGAACGTTCGTCGCGATCCCCAGTTCGGCGCACAGTTCGAGCGCCGTCTGGCGGGTAATGCCGTGCAAGACCCCGACCGCCGGCGTCGCTACCTCGCCCTCGGCAACGATGAAGACGTTGAAGCCGGGTCCCTCGGTAATGTCACCGCGCGAATCGACCAAAATGACGTTCTCACCGCCGCGGTCGTAGGCATCGAACAGGCCGTTCACGAAATCAAGCCAGTGGTAGTTCTTGATCGTGGAATCCACCGCCTCGGGCGGAATGCGCCGTACCGAGCTCACGATCAGGCGGAGCCCGCGCTCGCGTTGCTCGGCATCGGCGACCCAGCTGAAGGGCAGTGAGAAGGCGTAGAACCGATTGATCGCCGCGCGCGGGTCGCGCGCGAACGTCGGCGAGAATCCGCGGGTGCAGACCATCTCGACATAGGCCTCGCGCAGGCCCGAGCGGCGCACGCACTCGGCCAGTATGGCGCCAAGCTCGTCCTCGTCTACCGGCACCGCGAGCCGCAGCCGTGCCGCCGAGTTCATGAACCGGGCGATGTGCCTGTCGAGGCGAAAGAAGCGGCCGTCCCACACGTGGACCACGTCGTAGGTGGCGTCCGAGCGCAGGAACCCCCAGTCCAAGACCGGTATCTTGGCTTCGGTAACCGGGCAGTAGGCGCCGTCGATGTAGGCGATTCCGGGCAGCGACCCCTCGTGGGGCGTCGCTGAATCTCGTGCGGCGTCGAGATCGGATACTTGGCTCATTGGGCTCTCCAGCTTCGTCTCAAGCGCGCCAGTGTAGCCCATTATCACGCGCGGCGACACGCGGGCGACGTTCCCAGGTACGCCTGAGCCGTGGTATCGTGGATCAAAACGCAAGCACTGAAAGGGGCGAAGAGATGGCGGGTGAGCACGGCACATCCGTTCACGCGTACGTACCCGAACTCGTCGACCAGTTGCGCCGCGGCGTAATCTCCCGGCGCCAGTTCATGCGGACCGCCAGCCTGCTCGGCGTCACCGCCGCAACCGCGGCGATGCTTGGCGGCTGCGGCGAGGGCGAAGAAGAGGAGGCCGAGGCGCCCGCGCCCGAGCCGGAGGCCGCCGCTGAACCCGAGGCGCCCAAGGGGCCCAATATTGGCGGCACCCTCAGGGTGTCGATGCGGGTGCACGATCTTGCGGACCCGGCGACGTACGTTTCGCCCGAGCAGGGGAATATCGCCCGCCACATGGTCGAGCCTTTGGTGCGGTTGAACAAAGACAACATCGCCGAGCCCTACCTCGCCGAGCGCTGGGAGGTGTCCGAAGACCTCAAGACCTGGACCCTGCACCTGCGCAAGGATGCCAAGTGGTCGAACTTCGACCAGGAAGTATTCAATGCCGATGACGTCGTCTTCAACTTCAAACGCTGGCTGGATCCCGCCCGGGGCTCGTCGAACGCGGTCCGTTTCGCCGCGCTGAACGCAAGCGGGGTCGAGAAGGTGGATGACTTCACCGTTCGCCTTCATCTCGACCGACCCGATCTGAGCGTGCCCGAGAGCTTGGCCGAGTACCCGGCCCTCATCCTTCACCGCAAGTTCGACGAGGAAGGCGGTGATTTGCCGGCCAACCCGATCGGCACCGGCCCATACAAGATCAGAGAGTATCGGCAGGGCGAGCACACCCTTTTGGAGCGGACGCGTGATCCGGCGTTCGGTTTCAAGGCCGAGTGGTGGGGCGGCGGCGGCTACCTCGACCGAATTCGATACTTCGATCATGGCGCCGATCCGGCCGCCTCGGTCGGCGCCTTGGTGGCGGACGAAGTCGATTTCAGCCACCACGTGGACGCGGCTCAAGCCGCGGTCGCGGCGGAATCGCCCGAGCTCGCGCTCTACGAGGCGGCCTCGGCGCACACCGGCGTCATGCGCATGAAGGTGACCGAGGCGCCCTTCGACCAGGCGGCGGTGCGCCGGGCGGTGCAGGCG
The DNA here is from genome assembly GCA_965219135.1 of Alphaproteobacteria bacterium. Classification (GTDB taxonomy): domain Bacteria; phylum Pseudomonadota; class Alphaproteobacteria; order VGEJ01; family VGEJ01; genus CAYUNL01. The sequence goes on from CBDCMV010000003.1 coordinate 430,345, forward strand.
TGCGTGGATCGCGACGCGCTGGTGATGGCGGTGAACGGCGGGTTCGGCGCCGCGGGCGAGGACCACCACGTGGCGCCCGTCCATCCCGACTACGCGCCACTTCCGAAACTCGCCCAAGACCACGAGCGCACACGGGCCCAGTTGGCCGAAGCGGGCCATGCCGGCGGCTTGGCGATCAGTATCGACTGCGCTGCCGAGCCGGTCTGGCACCAGGCGGCCTGCAACGCGCTGGCGGAGATGTGCGAACCCGCGGGCATCACCCTAACCGTCAATGTCGTCCCGCCCGATAGCTACGCCGAGCGGTGGCTGACGACGCCGTTCGGGCTGACGGCGTGGGACCACCGCGGGCTTGGCATCCAAGTGCTAACCCACGCCTATCGCACCGGCGCGCCATGGAACGAGTCCTCGTACGCCAACGAGGCATTCGATTCGCTATTGGACGAGGCTGGCGCGATCCTCGACCCCGTGGCGCGGCGCGGGGCGATGGAGAAGGTCGAAAAGACCCTCCAAGGCGACGCCGTGATGGTGCAGGCGCCGTGGCGGCCGGCGTTGTCCGCGGCCAACAAGCGGGTTCAGGACCTCTACGCCCACGCCGCGTCCGAGCAACACTTCAACTTTGTCTGGTTGACCGAATCGGTGCGCGGCAGACCCACCGCGGACACCTAGCCACCGGGCCGGTCGCGCAATTTGAATTGCGTTTGAGTACCAGCCGAGCCACACTCGTTCAAGCTTTACCATGGGAGGAAGACAATGAGAACATCATTCATCATCAGATCGGCCTGTGCCGCCCTCGGCTTCTTGGGCGTCATCGCGCTGACTCAGTCGGCTTCGGCCACCGGCGAGCTTCGCTTGGCTTTCTGGGAGGGCTATGGCGACGATGACTGGGTAGCCGAATTCGAATCGAACTTCGATTGCAAGGCCAACGTCATCTACAACACCGACCTCGGCGACCTGTGGACCAAGATCAAGGCGACCGAAGGCAAGGACTACGACATATTCGCGCTCGATACGGGCGGGTCGCTAAAGTATTGGCAACACGGACTCACGCGGGCATGGGACTTGTCGAAGATTCCCAATACCAGCAATCAGCTGGCGGCGATGCAGGATCTCACGCGGGTGCCCAACGCCATCCACGACGGCGAACCCTTCGGCATTCCGATGGCCTGGGGCTCCATGGGCATCATCTACGACGTCGACCAGGTGGTTCCGGCGCCGACGTCGTGGGATGCGCTTTGGGATCCGAAGTACAAAGGCAAGATTCTGGTGTCGGACTTCGACAGCGACATGATCACGATGGCGGCCCAGTCGCTCGGCATCAAGGATCCGTTCCATCTCACCGAGCCGCAACTTGCTCAGGTTAGAGAAAAGCTCGCCAAGCTGCTGTCGCACTCGAAGGCGATCTACAAGTCGGCGGAGGAGAGCCTACGGATGTGGGAGGAAGGCGACATCGTCATGATGTTCGCCAATCTCGGCGAACTGCAGGAGATCAACTTCAATGATGCCGGGCACAACATCCGCTACATCTTCCCGGAAGAGAACGACACCTTCGCGTGGCTCGATGTGTTCTCGCTAACCGTCGGCGTCGAGCCGGGCAGTGAGCGTTACGAATGCGCCCATCATTGGGTCAATTTCTTCTTGCAGAAAAGGATCAGCGAGCAGATGACCGAGCGTTACGGCTATGGCAGCACCGTCAGTGCCGCGGCGTCGTATCGTCCGACCGATCGCGTGATCTGGAAGACCGATGTCGAGTCCGACCAGGGTCGTACCGACATGTGGAACGAGCTTAAGGCCTCAGCCAGCCAGTAAGCAGCTGGCAGTGGAACTGCGGCGGCCCCGTCACTTCGGTGGAACGTTCATCGCCTGCCGGGTGACGGGGACGACGCGGCGACGCGCCGGTTGGCAGGGCGATTAGTACGCGTACCGAGGCCCGTGGCGGCCTAGACAGCTTCGGCGGCAACAGGGCTCGCGGTCGTTTCGGCGCACCTGCCGGCATCGAGACCGCCGCTCGCCTGCGGCGTGGGGCGTGGGAGTTCTTCAACTACGGGCTCCCGGTCCTCATCATTTTCGTCCCTGTGGCCTCATTCTTGGTCCACAGCTTCTATCACGTCAATATCGAAGAGTTCGAGATCATCAAGAGCCCGCTGTCGCTGGTGAATTTCGAACGGCTGATCGCCGACCAGATCTACATTCCCCTCTTTCTGAAGACCTGCTGGCTGGCGGTCCAGGTGGCGCTGGTGTGCCTGGTGATCGGCTACCCGGTCGCCTACTTTCTTGCTTCGCTCGGTGGCCGCGTCAAGTACGCCGCACTCCTGATGTTCGTGATCCCGCTCTTGATGAGTTACCTCATCAAAATCTACGCGATCCAAGGGATGCTGGGGAAAACCGGTTTCCTCAACCACGGGCTGGTCTTCCTTGGCGTGCTGGACGAGCCGACCGACCTCCTTCTGTTCAACCTCACCGCCGTCAAGGTTGCGCTCGCCATTGCGATCCTGCCGTTTACCATCCTGCCCATCTTCGTGTCGCTCGAGAAGATCCCGCCGGCGCTTCTCGAGGCATCGGCGGACCTCGGCGCGCGCTCGTGGCCGACCTTCCGCCGCATCATCGTCCCGATGAGCCTGCCGGGCACGGTGGTCGGCGTCTCGTTCACCTTCGTGCTCGCGGTCGGCGACTTCATCGCGCCGCAGCTGGTCGGCGGCGTAAGTGGCTTCACCTATGGCCGCGCCGTCTACAGCCAGTTCGGCATGGCGTTCAACTGGCCTTTTGGTGCGACGCTGGCCGTCCTCCTACTCGTGGTGGTGTTGGGCGCGATGGTGCTGGCGGGTCGGCTCGGCCGGCCCAAGGGAGAAACCTGATGGTCGGCAACGTGTACATGCGCTCGGTGCTCGGCGTCGTCGCCGCGATTACGCTTGCGATCCTCTACGGGCCGCTGATCGTGATGGCGTTCTTCTCGTTCTTCACGAAAAAGGCCGGAGTCGTCCAGTGGGACAGTTTCACCTTCGATTGGTATGTCAAACTCGCCGGCAACAGCGATATTCTCGGCACCCTGGTCAATAGCCTGATGGTCGGTTTCGCATCGGTCTTTTGCGCGCTGGTGGTCGGGACGGTGTTCGCGATTCATTTCAACGGCTCACGAAGCCGCTTCCGCAACGTTTCCCAGATCCTGATATTTCTGCCCTTTCTGCTGCCGCCCATCATCACCGGATTGTCGCTGCTCATATTCTTCTTCGAGCTCGGCGTTCCGCGATCGTTGATTACGGTCGCTTTCGGCCACACCATCTTCGTTCTCGCGCTTTGCTACCGCGTCATCCTGTCGCGCTTGCAGGCGCTCAGCCGAAATATCCTCGAAGCATCCTATGACCTTGGCGCCAACCGCCGGCAGACGTTCTTCTATGTGCTGATGCCCAATATCCTGACAGCGATGGTGACGGCGGCGGTGCTCGCCTTCGCGCTCTCGTTTGACGAGACGCTGATTTCGCTGTTCCTGTTCGGCCAGGAGATGACGCTTCCGGTCCGCCTGTGGACGATGATGGTGCGACTCGGCATTACCCCTGAAGTGAACGCCCTGGTTACGCTGATCCTCGTGGTCTCGGCGGCTTTGTTTCTTGCCGTCGCGCGTCTGCTGCGCCAGGAGGTCGAGCGGGCGTAGGAGACCCCATGGCCCCGTCGGCCACAACCGGACCTGAGCCGCGAAACGTCGGCGCAATATCGCGCGTGCTGACCGCCATGGCGATGTTCGCGGCCGGCGATGCCACGCTAAAAGAGCTGGTGGCGACCTACGCGGTCGGCCAGGTGCTGTTCCTTTCCGGACTCATCTCGCTCGCGGTCCTGGTGCCGATCATGTGGCGGGCAGGCGAGCTCGGCGAGATTCGCACCAAGCGGCCGATCGGCAATCTCCTGCGCGTCGCCGCCGGCCTCGTTGGCCAGATCCTGTTGGCGCTTGCGCTCAAACGCCTTCCCCTCGCCGACACGACGGCGATCATGTTCTCGGTCCCGCTCTTCGTCACCGCGTTCTCGGCACCACTGCTGGGTGAGCGCGTCGGATGGCGGCGCTGGAGCGCAGTGATCGTTGGTTTCGGAGGGGTGCTGCTGATCACGCGCCCGGGCATCGGCGCGCTCGATCCGGCGATGGTGCTCGCCATCGGCGCCTCGCTCGGGTTCGCGCTCATGATCACCGCGACCCGCTGGCTCAGCCGCACCGAGCGCAGCCTGCCGCTTTTGCTTTACATGATCACCGGCTATACCGTGTACGGCGCGGTGCTGACGCCGTTTCAATGGGTCACGCCGGCGGCTGCCGATTTCGCCTTGTTCGCCGCGCTCGGCGTATTCTACACGCTCGGTTACTACATGGAGGTCCGGGCCCTGAGCCTTGCCCCGGTGGGGGTGATCACGCCTTTCATGTATACGGCGCTGCTGTGGGCGGTGCTGTTCGGATGGTTGATCTGGGGCGAGTTGCCGGCAGCCAACGTTTGGGCCGGCGCCGCGCTCATGGTCGCGAGCGGCCTATACATCCTCTATCGCGAGATCAAAGCGCACACCGCGGCTGTGAGTGGGCCCGTCCGGCTCTAGCGCGACCGCACTCGCGCAGCCCTAACCGTACTCCGGTGCGGTGTCGAAGTAGCGGACGCCGACGGCATAAGCGGCGTCCAGCGCCTCGCGCGCGGTGCTCGAGGGCTGGCGGCACGGTGCTCACCGAGCGCCGACGTAGCGGCCGTTCTTGAGGATCGGATCGGCGAACCAGCGCACCGCCGATCCGTCCTCGGTGTAGAGCGGCTCGGCGACGTACTGGCTGATGAAGGCGCGGCGCATGGCGCTCGAGCGATTCGGGCCCGAGCGGTGAAACATGGTGCTGGAGAACACCGCCACCCCGCCCGCGGGTAAGCGTACCGGTATTCCCGGATCGTCACCGAAGTATCCAACTTTGTCGTTGAGTCCGGGCCGGATCACGTGCTCGACGCGCTCGCGCGTCCCGGCGCGCGAATAGGAGAGGACGTAGATGGTGCCGTTTTCCTCGCTCGCCGCGTCGATCGCGCACCAGACAGTCAGGTACGGCCGGTGCGAGTACGACACGTAGCCCGAATCTTGGTGCCAAGAGAAGGCACCGCCGCGTTCGGGGTATTTGATCACGAACTGGTTGTTGTGGAGTGCGCCAGGCTAACTGGTGCCAGTGCAGCCGGTGAAAGTCCGGCGGGAAGGAGAAGGCTAGCCACCACTTCCACCCCGAGTCATGGGCCGTTATCCGCGAGGATGGGGGTCAAGCGTTGACAGGGGCGCGTGCGGGCAGGGCTATTGAGCACCGAAAGAGACTCATCCGGGATGCCGAGGCTTTTCCATAGGCCGAAGGTAGCATCTGGTCCACCGATATGGCGACTGGGGGGTCAGAATCCCGCGGTGTCTAAGAACCCATGCACGTACGTACGCACTGCACCGGGACCTGGGAGGTCTCCATGCCATCCCGCTGTCGTGGCGGGGTCGCAGAGGAAAGGAGGAATCCGTAACCGATGATGCACGGCATGGAGAAGTCAGACTCGGGAATAGTAGCTGTGAAGTCGGCGAACAAAGGGATGAGAGTCCCGGCGGAGTCGATGGAGCGAAGGACCGAGCCCAAGGGGATTCTGGAAGGCCAAAGCACGCGCCGGACACAGGACCGGGAAAGCGTGACACAGGCGGCTGACCGGATACGGCAATTTGTACAACGGGAGCCACGGGAGCGTCTGACGACGCTTCTCCACCATGTCACGGTCGAAGCGCTGCGCTGGGCGTTCTTCGCGTTGAAGAAGGACGCGGCGGCAGGTGCGGATGGCATGACGTGGGGAATGTACGAGGGAAGGTTGGAAGGCCGGTTGGCCGACCTGCACGACCGCGTGCACTCGGGAGCGTACCGGGCGACGCCATCACGGCGGGTGAATATTCCGAAACCGGATGGCGGCACACGACCGCTCGGCGTCGCGGCCATAGAGGACAAGATAGTCCAGAAGGCTGTGGCGGAGATAATCCTGACGCCGATTTACGAGGCGGAGTTCCTGGGGTCCAGCTATGGGTTCCGGCCCGGGCGTGGGGCGCATGATGCGCTCGACGCGCTCGCGGCTGGGATCAAACGGCGCAAGATCAACTGGGTGGTGGACTGTGACATCCGTGCATTCTTCGACAACGTGTCGAGGAACTGGCTGGTCCGGTTTCTCGAACACCGCATCGCGGACAAGCGGGTTATCAGGCTCATCATCAAGTGGTTGAACGCTGGCGTCATGGAAGATGGAGAGTGGCGGGACAACCTGCGGGGAACGCCGCAGGCTCGGTGGCTTCACCGGTCTTGGCGAACATCTACCTGCACTATGTCCTCGACTTGTGGTTCCAGAAGAAGTGGCGCAGCCACGAGGTCGAAGGCGACGCAATCATCGTGCGGTACGCCGATGATTTCGTGGTGGGTTTTCAGCACAAGCGGGACGCGGAGCGCTTCCTGAACGCCGTAAAGGAACGGTTCGAAAGCTTCGAACTGGACATACACCCCGACAAGACCCGGCTCATCGAGTTCGGGCGGTTTGCCCTGAAAGACCGTCGGCAACGAGGGCAGGGCAGACCGGAGACCTTCGACTTTCTGGGCTTCACGCACTACTGCGCGAAAGACAGACGAGGGAGATTCCAGTTGGGGCGCAAACCGGTCGCGAGGCGCATGAGCCGGACACTGAAGCGGATTAAGGAGGCGCTACGCAGGCGGATGCACTGCAAGTCCAAGGAGACGGCAAGATGGCTGGGGAAGGTGCTCGACGGATGGCTCAACTACTACGCAGTCCCGAACAGCTACCGATACCTCGACCGTTTTACTATCCGCCTGAAGCGACTGTGGTTGCGCACGCTACGCCTACGGTCGCAGAAGGACCGCACGACATGGGCCGATATCACGGCACTGACCAAGACCCATTGGCCCAAGCTGGAAATCCGACACCCGTGGCCGGACCAACGATTTGCCGTCAGCGCTATGCGGGGCGGAACCCAAGGGAGGAGCCGGATGCCCTAGCGGGCCTGTCCGGATCTGTGCGGGGGGCGCTGGGCAACCAGCGACCCTACCGCGATAGTACGCGCTCGCGCCCAACGTTGCGGCGCAGACCTCGGCCATCTCGCGGCTCATGATCACGTCGCGGACGGCGGCCTGGCGCTCGTGCAAATTCTGAAGAAAATAACGGTCGTACTTGTGGCTGATGGTGTTGGCTTGGAAGGTGGACCCGTCGGCGGCCTTCCGGGTGACGATCTGATCGTCGACGAAGTGCGCGGCGCCCTCGCTGGATACCACCTCCGAGCCGTTGAACTCTTCGATCAGGGCGTCGCAGGCCGCCCCCAACGCACCGACCTGGGTCCGCGACGGAGAATATCGAAGGCCCCCGAGCCGGACAAGCCTGGCGCCCCGTCGTTCCGCGGCGTGGTTGCTGCACCTTGAAATGGCACGTAAGCTTCCCCCGTGATGTCCGGATCCACCGCGGATTCCGCGAGATGAAGTGCGCCGGCTGCGGTTGCACCGTGGCGGAGGATTTCAGCTTTTGCCCCAAGTGTGGCGAGAGCCTGTCGGCCGATTGCCCGGGCTGCGGCTTCACCTGTCCGCCGGAGTTCGCGTTTTGCCCGAAATACGGCACCTCGCTTGCGGCCGAGCCATCGCCGTCGCCGGCGCGCTCGCCACCGGCTTTCGCCGGTCGATCCGAGCCCACGACGCCCACGGGGGCGGATCTGGCTGCCGCCGAATCCGACCGCCGTCCGGTCACCGTCTTGTTTGCCGACCTGTGCGGGTTTACGGCGCTGAGCGAGCGCCTCGATCCGGAAGACATCCGGGCCCTTCAGAACGATTTGTTCGCCGAATTGACGGCCGCGGTGACCGACGTCGATGGGTTTGTCGAGAAGTACGTCGGCGACGCGTTGCTGGCGCTGTTCGGCGCCCCGGTGGCGCATGAAGACGACCCCGAGCGGGCGCTACGCGCGGCGCTGTCGATGTGCCGGCGCACCGCCGACCTCAGCAGCCATTGGCAAGACCGCATCCGCGAGCCGCTGGCCCTTCACATCGGGGTCAACACGGGCCCCGTCGTGGCCGGTACCGTCGGTGCGGGCGCGGCCAACGCTTACTCGGTGACCGGGGACACCGTGAACACGGCGGCGCGCCTGCAGTCTGCGGCGGCACCGGGTCAGATCCTGGTCGGCCCGGTCACCCATCGCCTGACCCGGAGCGTGTTCCAGTTCGAGGCGATGGGCGATCTCAGGCTCAAGGGCAAGGTCGAGGCCCTGTCCGCGCACCAGTTGCTGGGCGAGCTGGCGGGGGCCGGCCCCGCCCGCGGTCTCGAATCGCTGGGATTTACCGCACCGCTAATCGCCCGCACGGATGAGCTCGGCCGGATGGTGGCGGCGGCCGAGCACATGCGCGGCGGACAGGCCCAGGTGCTGCGCTTGGTGGGCGAGGCCGGCATCGGCAAGTCGCGGTTGATCGAGGCGTTTCTCGACTCACTCGCCGGGTCCGCCGCCGAGGGTACGATCGACGTTCGCCGCGCCGGGTGTTCGGCGCTCGGCCACGAAACATACGGTCTGTTGGCCCATCTCCTTCGCGATGCCTATGGGCTTCGCGCCGACGCCGTGCCTGGCGAGGTCGAAGAAAAGCTCACCTCGGGGCTTGCGGCGGACGGCGCCGGTGCGGACGAGATTGCCCGCACGCTGCCGCCGCTCGCGTTCGTGCTCGGCAACGACGCCGGCGCCGGTGGCCTCGAGCATCTTCAGCCTGAACAGCTGAGGCGCCAGATTCTCCACTCCGTACGCACCCTGGCCGAACGGCGGCTCGCGGAGCGCGGGCTAGCGCTGGTGGTGGAAGACCTGCAGTGGGCGGATGCCGCGTCGATCGAGGTCCTGCGATTTCTGGCCGATCGCCTGCACGACAAATCATTCATGCTGGTCTTGACGCACCGCCCCGAATTCGACGCGGGGCCGCTGGCTGGCGGACACGCGACTCAAACCGCGATGCGACTTGCGCCGCTGTCGAAGGCGGAGAGTGATCAGATGGTGGCGGCCCTGTTGGGCGGTTCCGAGGATGGCCCTCCCGCCGCCGTGCGCGAGCGAATCATCGGTCGCGGCGGCGGCAGCCAACTCGTGCAGAGCGCGGCGGTCTTGGGTCCGACGTTCGAGGCGCGCCTCCTGCGCAGCGTCGCCCGCGCGCCGCAGGCCGTCGAGCAGGAGCTTGAGCTTCTGTGCGAGGCCGATATCGTCGAGGAAGTTGCGATGGAGACCGGTGCCGATCAGTGCTACCGCTTCACGCAGACGCTGGTACAGGAAGTCGTTTATCAGAATCTTCTGGTGCAGAGCCGTTCGGAGCAACATGGCGCGGCTGGCCGCGCCCTCCAGGCGATGCACGGTGGTGCGGTCCGTGGCCAGGGCAGCGAAGACGCTCTCGAGCCCGGCGATGTACTCCTCTACAACGTCCCCTACGGCGCCGGTTCGCATGCGCAGGACGCGGCGTTGGTTATGCCGGTGTTCTACGACGGCGAACTCATCGGTTACTCGGCGATCAAGGCGCACTGGCTCGACATCGGCGCCAAGGATCCGTACTGCACCGATACCGTGGATGTTTTCCAGGAGGGGACCGTCTATCCCGGGATCAAGCTCTATAGCCGCGGCCAGCCGGTCGCCGATATCCACCGCGCCGTGCTCGCCAACTCACGGCTCCCGAAAACCCTTGCTGGCGACCTCAGCGCCCAGGTCACCGGCGTCCGCGCTGGCGCCGAAGGGCTAGTGCGCGTCGTCGAGCGGTTCGGCCTTGCGGCGTTCCGGCGCTCGGTCGCGCGCATGTACGATCATGGCGAGGCCGTGGTGCGGCGCTACTTCGAGCGCATTCCCGACGGCCGCTACACCGCACGCGGCCAGCTCGATAGCGATGGCCTTGGCGATACGCCGATCCCCTTCGAGCTGGCCGTCGATGTGGAGGGTTCGACCGTCCGCATCGATTATTTCGACGCGCCCGACGCCGTGGCGGGGCCGATGAACTGCCCGCTCCCCCGCACGGTCTCGGCCAGCCGAATTGCGATCAGCATGCTTGCTGGCGGCTCCGAGGCACCGACCGAGGGGCACTTTCGGCCCATCGAAGTCCTCACGCGGCGCGGTTCGCTGTTCCACGCGATCTCGCCGATGCCGTGCTTCCTTTGCGGTCGCATCGCCATGCAGGCGATCGACGTGATCTATCAGGCGCTCGCGGCGGTCATGCCCGCGGCGGTGCCGGCATGGAGCGCATCCGACCTCTGCTCGCTGGTGTGGTGGGGCGCGCGCGAGGGATCGGGCGAGGTGTGGGCGGATGGCTCGCCGCACCCCGTGGGCCAAGGCGCTCACATCGCGGGAGACGGCGGCACGCTCATGCACATCGGCCAATCCGCCACCCGCATCTCCCCGGTCGAGGTGTGGGAGGCCAAGAACCCGTGGCTGCTCGAACGTGCCGAGCTCGCGCCGGATTCGTGTGGCGCGGGCACGCACCGGGGTGGTCTCGGCATCGATTATCATTTCCACATGCTCGAGGGCGCGTACCTGTCCGCGGCGCTCGAACGAACCAAGGTACCGGCATGGGGACTGGGCGGCGGCAGCGAGGGCCGCGCCAACGGGCTCCTCGTGCGCGCGCCGGACGGCACGCGAACGCCGCTTCGCGGCAAATCGACCCGCTATCGCCTGGCCAAGGGGACGACGCTCGAGCTCTGCTGCGGTGGCGGCGGCGGGTACGGTCCCCCGGCGGCGCGACCGCGCCACGCCGTCGAGGCCGATCTCCGTGACGGCTATATCACCGAGGACCACATCCGCCGCCACTATGGCGAAGCGCTGGCGGCCTGAGTGGGGGAGGCGGTGAACCAACAAGACGAACGCGGGCTCTACCTGGTCTTCGGGGGCAAGGTCCAAGATCTGCGCGGCCAGGATTTCATGGCCCCCGATCTTCTCGACATTCGCGGCATCTTCGGTACCTATGACGAGGCCTTCGCCGCTTGGCGGGGGGCCAGTCAGGCGGCGGTCGACGACGCCTTCATGAAATATGTGATCATTCGACTGTAGTGACCGCTTGTGCGTGATTTTCATTTTCCTGGCCGTTCGACGGTGCACGCGGTCAACGGCATGGCCGCGACCTCGCACCCTTTGGCAACCCTTGCGGCGATCGAAGTCCTGCGCGAGGGCGGCAACGCGATCGACGCCGCCGTGACGGCGAGCGCGGTCTTGTGCGCGGTCGAGGCCAAGTCCACCGGCATCGGCGGCGACTGTTTCGTGCTCTACGCGCCGGGCGGGCGCGGTCCGCTTATCGGTCTCAACGGCTCGGGGCGGGCGCCGGCACGGGCGAACGCCGAGTGGTTTCACGAGCGGGGCATCACGCGCATCGAGCCGCGCTCGGTGCATGCCGTCACGGTGCCCGGCGCGATCGACGCCTGGGCGCGCATCCTTGACGACCACGGCACCATGGGCCTCGACCGCTGCCTTGTACCCGCGATCCGATACAGCGAAGAAGGCGCGCCGGTCTCGCCGCGTACCGCCTGGGACTGGATCGATCTGGTTGACGCGCTGAAAGCGGACCTGACCGCCAAGCGCATCTTTCTGCCCCGGGGCCGGGCGCCGCGCGTCGGCGAGATTCACCGCCAACCCGAGCTCGGCAAGGTGCTCCGGACCATCGCCCGCAAGGGCCCCCCCGGCTTTTACCGCGGCGCCGTCGCGCGCGACATCGTCGGTTATTTACGACGGCTTGGTGGACTTCACACCCTCGAGGACTTTGCCAACCACACCTCGGACTATGTGATGCCCATCCATACCCACTATCACGGCCACAAAGTTTGCGAGATTCCGCCCAACGGCCAAGGCATCACCGCCCTCATCATGCTCAACATCCTGCGCGGATTCGATCTCGGCGGCCTTGATCCCAACGGTTACAAGCGGTTGCACCTCGAGGCAGAAGCAGGGCGGCTCGCGTACGCCGCACGCGACGCCTTCGTCGCCGATCCTGGCGCCGCCAAAGTACCCACCGCGAGACTGCTCTCGAGGCGCCACGCCGAGTCCGAGCGCGCGCGCATCCGACGCGATCGTGCCATCACCGACCTCCGCCCAGCCTCGGCGTTGCCTCTCGTCGACACGGTCTACCTGACCGTCGTTGATCGCGACAGAAACGCGGTGTCCTTCATCAACTCGACGTTCTGGTCCTTCGGATCTGGACTGGTCAGCCCCAAGACCGGCGTGGTCTTGCAGAACCGCGGAGCCGGCTTCACCCTCGAGCCCGGCCACCCGAACTGCATCGGGCCGTCCAAGCGTCCGCTCCACACCATTATTCCGGGAATGCTCATGAAGGGGGCGCGCGCGGTCATGCCCTTCGGCGTCATGGGCGGCTACTACCAGCCGGCAGGACACGCACACCTGGTCTCCAACGTGCTCGACTTCGGCATGGACCTTCAGGAGGCGATTGACTCACCGCGCGCCCTTCATATCGAAGGGGTGCTCAACCTCGAACGCGGTATCAACGACGAAACCGCGCGCCGCCTTCGCCGCCTCGGCCACAAGGTGAAGCGGCCCAAGGCGCCATTCGGTGGCGCCCAGGCGATCTGGATCGACGCGAAGGGGGGCACGCTGATCGGCGCGTCCGAACCACGCAAAGATGGCTGCGCGCTAGGCTATTAGCCGGGATCGTCCCGGCCAGCGTCTAGAAACTCGGGCGATCGACGCTCTCGGCGGACGGGACGCGTACCCAGGCCTTGCCGACAGCGCGGATGCAACTCACGCCGCGCGGCGTGGTTACAACCATAGAGTCCAGGTACCGCGCGGCGAGACGAACATCTCGAAAAGCTTGCCGCTAGCGTCGAGGCCGGCCGAGACGGGCTGCTCGGAGTAGAATTTTGCGAGGTGAGCGGTGAGGACGCCGTGTCTCAAACACGTCTCCCTCGCCGCGGCCGGCACGGCCGCAAGCACCAAAGATAGAGCCAGTACGGCGCAAGTTTTCACGGGCCGAACCTCCGGCCGAGCGTCGTTCCGGCTCGGTGCTACAGACGTACAACGAGGTTGCACTTCACCGGATTCGTTTCAACTATATCGGGTGCGGGTTAAGTAACCCTTGACGCTGGACTCAGGCGCGGACCTCGACCGGGGTGACCGGCCCGATGCGATCCTCGGCGCGGGCACGAGCTACCGTGTAGGCCAGCGCCCCGTCGCTTGCGAAGCCGGTGTCTTCGCGATCGTCGTGGGGCAGCACCTGCTGGGCGATGAACTGCGCGATGAACTGGCTCGACGGCTTGGCGAGCGCGGGCGGTTGGCTCCGCCGCTCTCGTGGTTCGAGCGGTGCAAGCGGTTCCCGGCGATGCGGGGCGCTGCTCCGCGCGCGGGCCTCCAACGCCGCCCGGCGCGGGCGCCGGAAAAGCGCCTCTGTCTCTTCCTTCGACCCGTTCGAGCGGAAGCCCCGCGCAGGCGGCTCGAGGCGCGGGAAAGAGTCGTTTGCTGGCAGCGGTCGTCCGACGTTTTCGGGCGGCCCCTGCGGCAGTATCGAGACTGCAGAGATCGATGGCACGCTTAGTCGAACCAGGCTCGGTTAATCATCGGATCCTTGGCCCCAGATTTGTTTATTAATCTAGGAGCGTGCGCTGCAGAAAGGTCCGCGCGGCAAAGTTGATAGCGGACGGGTTGTGGGTGGATTTGCGCAGGGGGAAGTATGATCCGATACGCCAGTTGCGTATGGGAACTCCAGATGCCGACCACGTTTCGTGCCTACCAGCCGGACCAACCCTTGCTTTTGCCGCTGGACTTGCAGGAGTGGGTTCCCCCAGGGCACCTGGCTCATCACGTCAGCGATGTGGTCGATGCACTGGACTTGACGGCGTTCTATGCGCCCAACGAGGGGGACGGTCGACGCAACGCCCCCTACGAGCCGTCGATGATGGTCAAGGTGCTGATCTATGCCTACGCGACGGGCACATTCTCCTCGCGCGCGGTGGCGAGGAAGCTGGAGGAGGAAGTAGCGTTTCGGATGCTCGCGGCGGGCAACTTCCCGCAACATCGCACGGTATGTGAGTTCCGCCGCCGACATCTGGCGGAGTTCAGCGAGCTGTTTGTGGGGGTGGTGCAGGTGGCGCGCGAGATGGGACTGGCGCGGTTCGGCAAGCTCTCGGTCGACGGGACGAAGGTGCGAGCGAACGCGAGCAAGCGCAAGGCGATGAGCTATGAGCGGATGGGCAAAGAGGCGGCTCGCTTGCAGGCGGAGATCGAGGCGCTGCTGACGAAGGCGGGGATGGTGGACGCCGAAGAAGACGAGCGTTGGGGCGAGGATTTCCGGGGCGACGAGTTGCCCGAGGAGTTGCAACGCAGGGAGAAGCGCCTGGCGGCGATCCAGGCAGCCAAAGCGCGTTTGGAGGCGGCGCAACGCGGGCGCGACGATGAGCGCGGGCGCGAGCCTGGGCAGGACCGCAATCCCCGGGGCGGGCGGCCCTACAAGCGGGCCTACGGCGAGCCCGAGCCGAAGGCGCAGAGCAATTTCACCGATCCCGAGAGCCAGATCATGAAGACCAGCAGCGAGGGATTCCAGCAGTGCTCCAACGCGCAGATGGCGGTCGATGGGGAGCACCAGATCATCGTCGCGACTCAGGTGGGGCCACAGGCCAGCGACCAGGGTCAGCTGGTGGGGATGCTCGACGAGATCAACGAGACGTTTGGGGTCGAGCCTGCGGTGGTACTGGCCGATGCGGGCTACTGCAACGAGCCGGATCTGTTGGAGCTGGAAGATCGCGGCATCGACGCGCACGTAGCGCTGGGGCGTGAAGGCAAGTCCCAGGTGGCGGTCGACCCGGCCCGGCTCCCTGCCACGCACCGCATGGGTGAGAAACTGGCGAGCCCCGCGGGCAAAGCCCGGTACGCGCAACGCAAGTGGCTCTCGGAGGCGCCGAACGGGTGGATCAAGGAGGTGCTCGGATTCCGACGATTCAGCCTGCGAGGCTTGGCGAAGGTGCGCGGCGAGTGGGACCTCGTGTGCTTGGCGTTGAACATCAAGCGGATGGGGACGGTGGCCACGTGCTGAGGCAGGTGCTGGCCTGCCAACGCACTTGCTCCGGGGCGCGCAGTGCCCATCGACCGCGTATGAAACGCGAATCTCTTCCGTTCCGGCCTTCCGGTCCGGGCTTTCCATCCCAGAGTCGGGCGGGCCAGATGTCCACACTCGGGCCAAAATCCAACCTCTCCGGCGGCCGCGCGCCAATCGCCCAACATCAAAACTTCTACGGCGCACGCTCCTAGGCTGGTTCGATGGGCGGCGTTGACGACAGACCACCGGTTTGGATTGGCCACGTGTTCTTGGAAGTGGCGAAATTCCGCGAATTGTACAAGTTCTTCGGTTCGCTGGGAATGCGCCGCGTCGCCCGCTTCCCCGGACTCGCGGTGCTCGAGCTGCGCGGCGGGACGCACCTGGTGCTGCAAAGGTCCAAGAAAAAAGAGCCGGCGCCGGCCGATTTCGATCTCATGGTCGACGACCTGGCGGCGCAGCACGCGGCCCTCACGGGCGCCGGCTACGCGCCCGGCCCGATCCGTCGCGGCCGCATCCACCGTTCCTTCGAGGTCGCCGAACCGTC
This sequence comes from Alphaproteobacteria bacterium, assembly GCA_965219135.1. Classification (GTDB taxonomy): domain Bacteria; phylum Pseudomonadota; class Alphaproteobacteria; order VGEJ01; family VGEJ01; genus CAYUNL01. Next base: position 445,917 of record CBDCMV010000003.1, read on the forward strand.
GGGCCACACCATCACCTTCAGCGACAGCCACGTCGCCGGCCCGGTCTAGACACAGGCCGACAGAGCGGCATTGCGGGGGCTTGCGGTTCCGCAACGCGCGGCCGAGACTGCGCTGTGCGATAGGAATGCGGTCGCGGGGCGGTGCTGCCGATGATGCCGAGCAAGATCGTCACGGCCGAGGCCGCGGCGGCCAAGGTGGTGGACGGGGCCACGGTCGCGGTGTTCGGCGGCGGTGGGGGGCTGGTCGAGCCATCGGCGCTGTTGGCGGCGCTCGAAGCGCGGTTCCTCGGAACCGGGCACCCCCGCGATCTCACGGTGGTGCATGCGCTTGGCATTGGCGACCGGGGCGAGCGCGGCATGAATCGCTTTGCGCACGAGGGCATGGTCCGGCGCGTCATCGGCGGCCACTGGGTGTGGTCGCCGCGCATGCAAGAGATGGCGCGCGACGAGAAGATCGAGGCCTATGTCCTGCCGGGCGGGGTGATCATGCAGCTCCTGCGCGAGATCGGCGCCGGCCGGCCCGGACTGATCACCCACGTCGGCCTCGCCACCTTCGCCGATCCCCGCCTCGAGGGCGGGCGCATGAACCGCCGCGCCGTCGAGCCGCTGGTCGAGGTCATCGAGATCGATGGCCGTGAGCTGCTGCGCTACAAGCCGTTTCCCGTCGACGTCGCGATCGTGCGCGCGAGCTCGGCCGATGACCAGGGCAACCTGAGCTTCCAAGAAGAACCGGCGAACCTCGGCGCGTTCGCGATTGCCTTGGCCGCGCACAACTCGGGCGGGGCGGTTCTGGCCCAGGTGCGCACCGAGGTCCTCTTCGGCACCCTGCCCGCGCGGGCGGTGCGAGTCCCCGGCGCGCTGGTCGACGCGGTGGCGGTCGATCCGGAACAATCGCAGAGCTACGACATCGTCTACGATCCGACGATCTCGGGCGAGCAGTGGGGCCCGGTACCGCCCGAGCCGGCCGAGGCCTTTGGAGTCCGTCAGGCGATTGCCCGGCGAGCGGCCGAGGAACTGCGGGACGGCGCCACCATCAACTACGGCTTCGGCATCCCCGACGCAGTGGCCAAGCTGGTCGCCGCGCGGGGCGAGGCCGATCGCTATTACCAGACCATCGAGCACGGCACCTACGGCGGCACGCTCTTGGACGGCATGCTGTTCGGCTTCGCGCGCAACCCCACCGCCATGATCGATGCACCCTCGCAGTTCGACCTTTACTCCGGCGGCGGCCTCGACATCGCCTTTCTCGGTTTCGGGGAGTTCGATGCAGCCGGAAACGTCAACGCGTCCAAACTCGGTGGGCTTACCGTCGGCCCCGGCGGCTTCCTCGACATCGCCCAGAACGCGCGCAAGGTGGTCTTCTGCGGGGCCTTCGAGGCCAAGGGGGCCGAGGTCGCGACCGGTGGTGGTCGGTTGGACGTCCGTCGTCACGGTGCGGTCAAGAAATTCGTGTCCGAAGTGGCCCAAGTTACCTTCTCCGGCGTCCAGGCGCAGCGCTCGCGCCAGGACGTGGTGGTCGTTACCGAGCGCGCGGTCTTTCGCCTCGCGCCCGAAGGCGTCGTCTTGACCGAGGTCGCCCCCGGCGTCGACCTCGCGCGCGACGTTCTCGACCGCATGGACTTCGCGCCGCTGCAGCCTAGCCCGCCGGCGGTGATGCCGGCGGCGCACTTCACCGCGCCGGCTTGAGCGATGGCCGCGGTGCGCCTTGCGGTCATCGGCGCCGGCCGCATCGGCGCCCGCCACGCCAAGATGGCCGCGACCGAGCCAGCCTGCGAGCTGGTCGCGATCGCCGACCCGGACCCCGCCGCGGCGGCGCTGGCCGCCGAGGTCGGGGCGGCCCACTACGTGAGCCATGACGAGCTGTTGGACACCGCGCGTCCCGATGGCGCCATCGTGGCGGTGCCGACCGGCCTACACGCCGAGGTCGGTGTCGCCTGTGCCCGGCGCGGTGTCCACATGCTCATGGAAAAGCCGATCGCCGATTCGTTGGCCGCCGGCAGGCGCATCGTCGCGACGGCCGAGGCGGCCGGGGTGCGCGTGGCGGTCGGCCACCACCGCCGCTTCGACCCCGCGGTCGGGGGCGCGCAGGAATGCATTCGCGGCGGCGCCATCGGCACGCTGCTCGCGGTCTCGGTCATCTGGGCGGTGCGCAAGCCCGCAGCCTATTTCGACCTCGAATGGCGGCGGCAGCCCGGGGGCGGCCCGGTGCTGATCAACCTGATCCACGACATCGACTGTCTGCGCGCGATCTGCGGCGAGGTCGAGCGGGTCTACGCCGAAACCGGCCGCGTGGGCCGCGCGTTCGACGTCGAGGACACCGCCGCGATCGTGCTGCGCTTTGGCGGCGGAGCGGTGTGCACGATCACCGCCTCCGACGCCACCCCCTCACCGTGGGGCTGGGAGGCGGCGACCGGCGAGAATCCCTCGGCCGCGGAGACCGGCGAGGACTGCTACCGCTTCTTCGGCTCCAAAGGCGTGCTCGAGTTCCCGAGCCTTGCGCTCTGGCGCTACCGCGGCGGGGCGGCGGGGCCCGACGACTGGGAGATCCCGCTAGAGCGCGAGAGCGGGCCACCGGCGCCGCGCGCCGCGCTGGCGGCCCAGCTCCGGCACCTTTGCCGGGTGATCGCCGAGGGCGAGGCGCCGGTGGTCGACGGTCGCGAGGGGCTCGCGACGCTGGCCGCCACGGTCGCGATCCTCCACTCGGCCGAGCGGGGCACACCGGTCACGCCGGAGGCGGTGTGACGTCACGCGTTGGCGACCCACTTCAAGATATGGTCGGCGACCGCGACCAACGCACCGTCCTGGTTGGTTACCCGGACCTCGGCGGTCGAGCGGCGGCGCTTGGTATCGATCGCGCGGACGGTGTACTCGACCGTGATGGTGTCGCCCATGAACACCGCCCCAAGAAAGCGGATGCGATCGTAGCCCAGCGATACCGGGGTCTCGTGCGGGTCGTCGCGGCAACGCTGGATGGCCAGCGACGAGGCGGTCGACATATAGCCGACCGTCAACGCCCCGTGCGCCATCCTCCGCCCGTAACGCGAGCGCGCCATGTACGCCGCATCGACATGATTGGGCGCGAAATCGCCGGTGATGCCGGCGAACAGGTAGACGTCGGTCTCGGAGACGGTCTTGCTGAACGAGGCCTGATCGCCGACGGCGACGTGGAAGCTTTCCATGACCCTCCCTTTGCTGTCATCGTGATTGAGGTCTAACGGTTGCGACTCGGAGCATGGGCGTCGATCTTAGCGGCACTACGACGGTGGTTACAGGCGGCTCGCGCAGCATCGGCAGGGCCATCGCCGACCATTTTGGCGATCTGGGATGCAGGCTCGTGGTGTGGGACATCGAGCCCCACGGGAGCGATGCGATGGCGGTCGACGTCGCCGACGAGGCGGCGGTGGATCAGGCGATGGCGGACACCGTGGAAGCGCTCGGTCACGTCGATATCCTGGTCAACAACGCCGGCGTCAATGGGCCCACCGTGCCTGCGTGGGACTATCCGCTGGCGGCGTGGCAGCGGGTCCTCGACATTGACCTTACGGGCACCTTCCTGTGCTGTCGCGCGGTGGCGCCACACATGCGGGCGCGCGGCGCGGGCCGCATCGTCAACGTCGCCTCGATCGCCGGCAAAGAGGGAAACGCCCAGGCCTGCGCCTACTCCGCGGCCAAGGCTGGCGTCATTGGCTTTACCAAGGCGCTCGCCAAGGAGCTGGTTGGCGATGGCGTCACCGTGAATTGCGTGACCCCGGCGATGACCGAGACCGCGCTCTTGAACGAGATGACGCCGGACTACATCGAAGCGGTGCGGGCGTTGATCCCGATGGGCCGGCTGTGCGAGAGACACGAGATCGCGGCCATGGTCGCGTGGATCGCGAGCGCCGAGTGCAGCTTTACGACCGCCGCCGTCTTCGACCTTTCCGGCGGGCGCGCGACCTACTAGGGCGCGGTCATGCTGGACGAGGCGCTCCTTTCGATCAACCAAGTGACGACCCTCGAGCAGTGGTCGCTGCGCCAAGCGATCGACGGCTACGCGCGGCACGGGGTACGGGCGATGGGGGTATGGCGTGACAAGCTGAGCGAGATCGGCGCCGCCGCCGCGGCCAGGTCGTTGCGCGAGGCCGGCATGACGGTGAGCGCCTACTGTGTGGGCGGCCTTCTTACGGCCTCGGGTAAGGAGGCATTCAGCGCCCGCCTCGACGACAACCGCCGCATGATCGACGAGGCGGCGGCGATCGGCGCCCCGCGCCGCCGGCGTCACCCTCGCCCTCGAACCCTTGCGCCCGATGCTGTGCGCGGCGCGCTCGGTGCTGACGACGTTGGCCATGGCCAACGACTGGTGCGATCGCCTGGGCGGCGGCGAGGAACTCGGCATCGTCATCGACGTCTACAACCTGTGGTGGGATCCCCAACTCGAGGCCGAAATCGCCCGCGCCGGGCCGCGCATCGTCGCCCTCCAGTTGTGCGATTGGCTGGCCGAGACCACGGATCTACGCCTCGACCGCGGCATGCCCGGAGACGGTGTGATCGACATCCCCGCGATTCGCCAGCGCGTGGAGGCCGCGGGCTACACCGGATGCCGCGAGATCGAGATATTTTCCGCCCGCGACTGGTGGAAACGCGACCCCGATGAGGTCGTCCGCACCGTCAAGGAGCGCTACCAGACAGCGGTATGAGCCGCTGGTGGCAGCTGTTTGCGCGGACCGTATCGGGGGCCTAGACTCCGTCTCGATCCATCACGGTCAGGCCGGGAGGTTTCGTGAGAACACTCATCCTCTCCGCGGTCGCGGTCGCGCTACTCGGCGTGGCCCCGGTTCGCGCCGAAATCGCAATCGCCATGGCCGGTCCGATGACCGGCACCTACGCGTGGATGGGAGAGCAGAACAAGCGCGGAGTCGAGGCGGCGGTGGCCGAAATCAACGCGCGCGGCGGGCTGCTGGGTCAAGAGATCCAGATGATTATCGGCAACGATGCCTGCGACTCCGCGCAGGCCGTCGCGGTAGCCAACAAGCTGGTTCACGACGGCGCCGTGTTTGTCGCCGGGCACTATTGCTCGCACACCTCGATCGCGGCGTCGCAGGTGTACGAGCAACACGGGATCCTCATGATCTCGCCGGCCTCGACGAATCCCAAGCTGACCGACGAGGGCGGCGAGAACATCTTCCGTGTGGCCGGCCGCGACGATCTTCAGGGTGAGATAGCCGGCGACTATCTGGCCGATCAATGGGGCGGCGAATCGATCGCCATCCTGCACGACGGAACGACGTACGGCAAAGGGCTGGCCGCGGCAAAAAAGCAGTTGAACGCGCGCGGTGCCACCGAGGCTATGTACGAGTCCTTCACCCCCGGCGAAAGCGATTACTCGGCGCTGGTTTCGCGGATGCAAGCCGCGGGCATAGAGGTTTTCTACGTCGGTGGGTATAGCACCGAGGCCGCACTGATCCTGCGCCAAGCGCGAACCCGAGGCTATGGCGCCCAACTCGTATCGGGCGACGGAATCGTGACCGAAGATTTTTGGCTGATCGCCGGAGCGGCGGGAGAAGGCACGATAATGACTTTCTTTCCCGATGCGCGCGGCAACCCCGAAGCGGCACACGCGGTAGACGCATTTCGTGCCCGCGGCTTTGAGCCGGAAGGTTACACGCTCCACGCCTACGCGACGGTGCAGGTTTGGGCGCAGGCGGTTGAAAGAGCGGGAACCCTGGAATTGAGCGCGCTTCGCGACGAGCATTTCGATACCGTGTTGGGGACGCTCGATTTCGATGAAAAAGGGGATGTCACCACGCCCAGTTTCGTATGGTACGTGTGGCGTGACGGCCACTACGTGCCACGGGATTGACGCCGAATGCTGGGGCGCATTCGAGTACGGGGTCGGCTGCTGCTGGCGTTCTTCGCCATCGCAAGTTTCGCAGTGTTGGCCGCTGCCGCAGCGATGTATTCGTTCCTCCAGGTCGGCGACGTGCTCAACCTGATCACCGAAGAGCGCGTCCCCTCGGCGCTCGCCTCTCAGGAGCTATCGAGACAAGCCGAGCGCATCGTGACCGTCGCTCCCGCGCTTCTAGCGGTTGGCACGGACGAGCAGCATACGCGGGTCTCCGCCGAGATCGCGGCGGCGGTCAGTCGGCTCGACGATCTGTTGGCCGAGGTTCGAGACCGTAGCGCAGACGCGCCCACGATGGATGACATCCTTCGCCGCGTGCAATTGATCGAGTCCAATCTCGAAGCCCTGGACGCGTTGGTCGCCAGGCGCCTGGCGGCCGATCGGCGAAAGCGGGAGTTGCTCCGCCAACTGGCTGACATCGATGTCGCCTTCCAGCGCCTGTTGGGCCCTGGAATCCTGACCCGAGAGGCGGAGGTGTTCGAGTTGCGAAGGGTCGCGAGAGAGCCGGATCTGTCGGCGGACGCACGGGCCGAGACGATCGAGCGGATGGTTGCTTCGATCGCCGAGGGCCCGCAACTGCAGAGGGCGCGCGCGGAGACCTTGGCAATCAACCGAGCGCTACTGCAAACGGCTTCCGCCTCAAGTTTAGCCGAGCTGGAGGTCCTAAAGGGCACCTCTAAGAATTGGTGAGTTGCCGGAGGATATTGTTTAACCAGGCTGTCACCAGCTCCAGCCATGCCGGAGCCGAGATTTTCGGGGTCTTCCACGCTCCAATTGAGTTATTTCCGCTTCAAGACCGTCCCCAGGCGGTCTTCTCCTCCGAGTATCGTCACACGGCCGCCGCGAGACGCTCCAGTTGGACCAGGCGGCGCATGTTGTAGGCGAGGTTCTTCAACCCGATCCGCGCCTTCGCCCGCACCAGCCCGACACTACGCACCAGCGTCCCGCCCATGTCGTTGCTCTGGGCCCCGAAGACATGCTCGACGCGGACCCGAACCGACGAACGGGTCTTGTTGCCTTGCTTCTCGCGCTCGCTCAGCGGCTTGTTGCGGCGGCCCTTGCGATGGATCCGGCTCCGCAACCCCTTCTCCTTCAGCATCGCCTCGATCTCCGCCGAGCGGTAAGCGCTGTCCGCCCACACACCCAAAGCCGTGTTGTCCCCATCCAGGATATCGTCGAGGACTTGGCTGTCGTGCTCCGCCGCGTCGCTCGTATGGCGATCAATTCGGCATCAGATTCCGGTTGCGAGCTTCCGACGGCGCCAGTGTCCGAATCAACGGCGACCGCAATCGGCTCATTCAGCTGCTGAACAATTTGCTCTCCAACGCCGCCAAGTACTCGCCGAAGGACGGCGAGGTCGAGGTATCCATCGAGAGGCGCGATGCCGCCGTCCGTGTCAACGTGCGTGACAGAGGCCCCGGCATCCCCGAGGAGATTTGCGAGAATATGTTCGGCGAGTTCTACCAGGTCTACGCGAAAGGGGCCGATAGGCCAGGTGGCACCGGGCTCGGTCTGAGCATCGCCAAGTCCATCGTCGAGAGCCACGGGGACTCGATCGACTACACCTCGGACGTCGACGTTGGGACCACGTTCTTCTTCGATTTGCCCGCGCAGTCCGCGGAGTCGCGGAGGAGCCAGGTTTGACGCCGCCACTGAACAAGATTCTGTATGCCGAGGACGAGCGACGAATCCAGTTCGTCACGAAGATGGCGCTGGAGCGGATTGGTGGGTTTACCGTCGCCATCTGCGCATCGGGCGCCGAAACCCTGAGAGTCGCACCGGAATTCCAGCCCGACCTCTTCCTGTTGGATGTCCGAATGCCCGGGATGAGCGGTCCGGAGGTTCTTGAGGCGCTGCGCCAACTGCCCGGATTGGAGAAGACCCCGTCCGTCTTCATGACGGCGAACGTCATGAAAGAGGACATCGAACGATATAAGGAGATGGGTGTTCTCGACGTGATCGCCAAGCCGTTCGAGCCCAGCCTTCACGAGCGGCGGCCCGCTGCCGATCGTGGCGTAGGCCAAACTTACCCCGTCACCGGCGGTGCAGAAGCGTATCTCCTGCTCGGGCGCGCCCGGGGTTCGCGGCCCGCCGGCGGCGGCGATGCCATAGAGGTGGACCGGTTGGGCGATGTTCTTGAGTTTGCGCTCGCCGAGATCGACGAACGCGGCGGCCACCTTGCCCTCGACCTGGCGATGGGCCTCGCCCGAGATACACAATCCGCCCGGCTCGGCGGCCTCCTGCAAACGCGCGGCGACGTTAACACCGTCGCCGAAAATATCGCCGTCCTCAACCACGACGTCGCCCAAGTTGACCCCGATTCGGAAGACGATTCTTTGGTCGTCACCTCCGGCCATCGCGTTTTGGACCGCGATGGCGCAACCGACGGCGTCGACGACGCTGGCGAACTCGGCCAGGAGCCCATCGCCCATCGTCTTAACGATGCGGCCGCGGTGCTCGGCGATCGCGGGGTCGATCACTTGGGCGCGGCACGCCTTGAGGCGCGCCAACGTCCCCGCCTCGTCGGCGCCGATGAGTCGGCTGTAGCCGACCATGTCGGCACTGAGGATTGCCGCCAACCGCCGTTCGGACATGCCGGGTCTCAGGTCGCGTAGACGGCGCCCTTGCCGCGGGCCTCGATCTTGCCGGCCCTGACCTGGGCGACAACCTCGGCGAGGTCGGCGAGGTAGCGGTCTACCACCGCCGGCTCGTGCGAGGCATCGACGAAGAGATGGACCGAGTCGGGCTCCAGCCCGCGCATGGTCAGCCAGCCGCGCTCGGTCATGCCGTCATCGACGGCGAATATGTCGAGGTCTGGCGAGCCGTAGGCGATGAGGTAAGCATGGGGCTCGCCCCACACGCTGAGCCCGGGAATCGCGTTGAGGCCCGCGACCAGGGAATCGCGCGCCTTCAGGATCTTGTCGACGATGTGCAAGTAGCCTTCTTCGCCCAGATAGTGCGCGACCGCCCAGGCCGAGGCCAGGCCGCCGCCTGAACGCGAGCCGGTCAGATTGGTCGTCGAATAGACGCCCGAGGGCCATTCGTCGAAGGTGTAACGCTGATAGGCCTCGAGGGCGGCGTCGCGGAACAGGAGCGCGGACACGCCTTTGTTCGAGTAGCCGAGCTTGTGCACGTCGACTGAGATCGAGGTCACGCCGGGAACCGAGAAGTCGTAGTCGGGAAAGGTGTAGCCGAGTGTTTTGGCGAAGGGGAAGATGAAGCCGCCATGGCAGGCGTCGACGTGAAGCCAGAGGCCATGCTCGGCAGCCAGCGCCGCGATTTCGGTTGCCGGATCGGTGACCCCGTAAGGGTACGAGGGCGCCGAGGCGACCAGCATGAAGGTGTTCGCGGTGATCGCGTCGCGCATCGCCTCGACATCGGCGCGAAAATCCACGCTGGCGGGAACGCGGACCGCCGTGAACCCCATCAGGTGAGCGCTTTTGTCGAACGCGGGATGGGCGGCGCGGGGCACGATGACCTCGGGCTGGCTCGCTTGGGGATGGGCGTCGCGGGCCCAGTCGCGGGCGGTCTTGACCGCCATCACGATGCTTTCGGTGCCGCCGACGGTAAGGCTGCCGATGGCGCCTTGAGGCGCGTTCATCATCTCCAGCAACATGGCGATCAGGTCGGTCTCGTAGCGGGAGAGGCTGGGGAAGGACAGATTGCCGAAGAGCGCGTTGGTGTTGATGTAAAGCTGATAGGCCTGGTTGGCGACCGCCACCACGTCCTCGCCGGCGTAGTAGCTGCCGCCGCGGAACGCGCGCTCCGAATACCACGGTGAATCGTCGCTCTTGGCGGCTTCCATCGCCGTTTTCACCTCGGCCCACGCCTTTCCGCGGGCCGGGAACTTGCGCTTAGGCATGGTTTGCCTCCTCGTCCTCGATACCTTGCCAGACCTCCCGGATCATGTCTTTGAGGGTCTGGGCCTCAAGCCAGCGGTCCGAGAGCTCGTAACCATCGGCGCCGGTAATCGCATACTCCCTCGGTCCTAGCTCACAGGTAAAGGTGAGCGTCGCGTCGGCGGGCGCGCGTTTGCGCCAGTCGCGAATGCCGTACGCCCACCAGCCCATGAACAGGTCGAGCCATTCCTTGTGGTGGGGGAAGCTGATTTGAATCTGGACCTGTTCGCGGCTGGCGACGCGGCCGTGCAGCGCCCAGGCGTTGTCGAGAACGCGGCGAATGAGGGTGTGATTTGCTTCGTCGATCGGCCAGGCGAACTCGCGCCCGACGACGTAATGCGAGAGGTCGGCGGTGAGCTTGAGGTCGGGGAAGCACTCCAGAAGTTGGAGCGTGAAAAAAAGATCGGTGGTCATGAAATTGCGATGGGTCTCGACGTAGACCGGCACGCTCGCGCCCTCGGCCAATCGACGCACGCCCTCGAGGAAGGGAACGCACTCGGCCACCGAGTGCGGGCGGGGGCCGGGCAGGACATTGATGTGATCGGTCGCCTCGAGCCCGGCGACGCGATCAATCACCATTTCGAGCTCATCGAGTGTGTCGGGATATGTTTCGGACATGCAGCTCATGCCATGGGCGCGAAGGAATTCGTCGACCGTCCTGGCGTAGCCAAGGTCGGCCTGGACGTCCATGGCGACACCGTCGAAGCCGGCATCGCGAATCATCTCGAGCTGGCGGTCGAGCGGCCATTCTTGCCCATCGGGCCGGCGGCGCTCCATCGCCCATGTCGACTGGTAGACCAGCAGTTTTTGCATGCCGAAGTCTACCAGATCACGGCGGCCAAAAAGGCTTAGTATGGCGGGCATGAGCGACATCGTTGGTTTGGAGGCGGGGGATCTCAGCCTTGAGATCTGTCCGCCGTGCGGTGGCTCGATCGCCGCGTTTCGCTGGCGGAACGCGGGCAAGACCCACGATCTTCTGCACGCCGCCACCGCCCGGACCATCGCCGACCGCGAACCCCAGGGCATGGGGTGCTTCCCGCTCGCGCCCTATTGGGGCGACGTTCAGGGCGGCGGCTTCACCTTCGCGGGCAAGCACTGGCCGCTCCCGCTCAATCATCCCTGGGAGCCGGTGCCGGTCCACGGCGAGGGCTGGATCTCGGAGTGGCGGGTGGCGGAAAGCACGGCTACCGGCGCTGTCCTCCAACTCGATCACCGTGGCGGGGAAGGCTTTCCGTTCCCCTACGGCGCACGCGAGCGCTTCGCGCTCACGCCGCGGTCGCTTCGGGTCGAGGTCGAGGTGATCAACACCGGGGATCGCGACATGCCCGCTGGCACGGGGCTGCATCCCTACTTCGATCGCACCGCCGACGCGATGTTGGGACTGGAAGCCGAACACGTACGCGAGGCGGGCGAGGGGCCGCCCGCGCCCGGACCGGTGCCGCCAGTGTGGAATTTTTCGACCGCCAGGGTGCTCGACGCCAAGCCGTTCGAGGTTCTGTATTCGGGCTGGAAGGGCCGCGCCACCATCGCCTGGCCGACCCGCGGCGTCGCCGTGGTTATGACCGCCGGTCCGCCCCTCGAGCACCTGTGCCTGTGGACGCCCGACGACCGGCCCTACTTTTGCGTCGAGCCGGTGAGCAACATCGCCGATGCGATCAACCATTTCTCGCGCGGCGTATCGGGGACCGGTATCCGAGTCCTTGCCCCCGGCGAAAGCATCTCCGCCTGGGTCGCGTTCGAGCCCCAGAGGTGGGAGGGAGCCTAGCTCGCGGTTTCCCGGAACTCGGCGATGGCCGCGAGGAAGGGGGCGGCGAAGTCGCGGAGCTTGGCTGCCCCGACCCCGTGCACCTGGGCGAACTCGTTCTCGTCGGCGGGCATCCGGCGCGCCATGTCGGCCAGCGCGCGGTCGGGGAAGATCACGTAGGCGGGGACGCCGCGGGCACGCGCCAGCGTCAGGCGGCATTCCTTCAAGGCGATGAACAACGCCGCTTGCGATTCAGATAGCTCGGCCTGGGGCGAACCGGGCTTGGGCGCCGCGGTGGCGGCGGGCCTCACGTCCTGGCGGTAGTGGAAGGTCTCCTCGCCGCCCAACAGTTCGCGTCCCCTGGCGGTGATGCTGAGTCCGCCATGGCCCCTGACGTCGAGCTGCAGGAAGCCGGTGGCCACCAGCTGGCGAAGGATCGAGCGCCACTGGTCCTTGGCGATGTCCTCACCCACCCCGTAGCTCGGTAGGCGGTCGTGCCCGGTCGCGCGCACCTTCTCGGTGTCGGCACCGCGCAACACGTCGATAAGGTGGGCCGCGCCGAATCGCTGCCCGGTGCGGTGCGCGACCGAGAGCGCCTTTTGCGCGATGACGGTGCCGTCCTCGACCCGCGGCGGATCATCGCACACGTCGCAATTACCACACGGCGTCGAGCCTTCGCCGAAATACGACAGCAGCGCCTGGCGGCGACACTCCGGCGATTCGCAAAAGGCGATCAGCAGGTCGAGACGCTTGTGCTCTCGCCGCCGATGCGCCTCGTCACCGCCCTCTTCTTCGATGAACGCGCGCCGCATGCGGATGTCGTCGAGGCCATACAGCATGTGTGCGTCTGCCGGCTCGCCGTCGCGGCCGGCGCGGCCGATCTCCTGATAATAGGCCTCGATGTTGGCCGGAAGGTCGGTGTGGTAGACGTAGCGCACGTCGGGCTTGTCGATACCCATCCCGAAGGCAATGGTGGCGACCATGACCACGCCCGGCTCGGTCATGAACGCGTCTTGGCTAGCGCCGCGCGCGCCCTTGTCCATGCCGGCGTGGTAGGCGAGAGCGCGAACGCCGGACTGGTTCAGGAATGCAGCGGTCGCTTCGGTCTTCTTGCGCGACAGGCAATAGACGATGCCGCTTTGGTTGACGCGAGCGCGCGCGAAATCGATCAATTGGCGTTTCCACTCGCGCCGCATCTCGACGCCGAGGCGAATGTTGGGGCGGTCGAAACCGGCGACGAATACATCGGCCTCGTCGGCGAACAGCTTGGCCGCAATGTCGCTGCGCGTCGCTTGATCGGCGGTGGCGGTGAATGCCGCGATCGCGACGCCGGGGAAGCGCTCGCCAAGGCGCGCCAGTTCCTCGTATTCGGGGCGGAACGCTGGGCCCCAGCGCGAGATGCAGTGGGCCTCATCGACGACGATGAGCCGCAGCGGCAGGCGGCCGAGCGCGCGCAGCATCACCTCGGTCATTAGGCGCTCCGGCGCCAGGTAGAGGAGTCGCACCTGACCCGCGGCGACCCGCCGCCAGCTGGCGATATTGGTTTCGCGGTCGCGCGAGGAATTGATGGTCTCGGCCGCCACGCCGGCGAGCCCGAGCGCCGCGACCTGGTCCTCCATCAGCGCCACCAGGGGCGAGATGACGACCGTCAGCCCGCCGCCGACAAGCGCAGGAATCTGAAAGCAGAGTGACTTGCCCGAGCCCGTCGGCATCACAGCGAGCACGCTCGCCCCGGCGAGCAGCGCCGAGACCACCGGCTCCTGCCCGCCGCGGTAGGAATCGTAGCCAAACACGTCCTTGAGAACGCGGCGGGCTTCGGAACCGGGGTGCGGTTGGTCCATCAGCGATGACTATGGAAGGGCGAGACGGCGGATCGTCCTAGAAGGTGGCCGACAGACCGCCGTCGACCGAAAGGATCTGGCCGGTCATGTAGGCACAGTCCTCGGAACAGAGGAACAGCGCCGGACCGGCAATGTCGGCGGGTTGGCCGGGCCGGGCCACGGGAATCTTCCCATACTTCATGTAGACGTCCTTGAACCACTGGGTCTGGTGTTCGTGGACACCATCGGGCATCACGCAGGCGGGCGTGTCTATGAAGCCGGGCGCGATCGCGTTCACAAGGATGCCGCGCGGGGCGAGATCGACGGCGGCGGCGCGTGTCATGTTGACCAGACCGCCCTTGGCAGTGGCGTAGCCCATGGTATCGGGCCATGCTCGCAGACCTTGGATCGAGGCGATGTTGAGGATGCGCGGACAGGCGCTGCGCTCCAGGTGCGGCACCGCCGCCAGGATGCACAGGAGCGCGCCGTCGAGGTTGATGCGCAGCATGGTGCGGTACTGGTCGACGTCGAGGTTTTCGAACGCGGTGCCGTCCGAGAGCGCGGCATTGTTGACCAGGATGTCGAGGCCTCCCCAGCGCGCCGTCACCGCGGCCACCGCGGCCTCGACCGAATCGCGGTCGGCGATGTCGGTGGGGTGGGCGAACGCTTTTTCCGCTCCGCCCGTGCCCAGCGTCACCGCCGCTTCCGCGGCGCCCTCGGCGTTGACATCGGCAATCGCGACCTTGGCGCCCTCGGCGATCAGCCGTTCGGCGATGCCGTAGCCGATGCCGCGCGCGGCGCCGGTGACGATGGCGACGCGGTCCTCAAGTCGTCCGGCCATGTCGAACCTCCGGTGAAGATCGGTGTAGCGGCCCAGGCTAGGGGGCAACGATCCACTTCTCAACCGCCACGGTGTCCAGTACGGTGCGCCCCGATCCGCAGGAGGCGCCGGGAGTTCCAGCCAATGAAGATTACCGAGATCGAGTGTATCGTCCTCGTCATCCCCGACTATCGGACCGACGCCAATTCCTCAGCCCAAGACGACCTGGTGGTGAAGATCCACACCAACGAGGGGATGTTCGGGATCGGCGAGACCGACACCAACCCGTGGGTCGCCAAGGCCATGATCGAGGCCCAGGGCACGCACCAGATCGGCCAGGGGCTGACCGAGATGCTGATCGGCGAGGATCCCCGCGATGTCGAGCGGATTTGGGAGAAGCTTTACGCCGGGTCATTGATGACCGGGCGGCGGGGCTTGGGCATCTGCGCCATCGGGGCGATCGACATGGCGTTATGGGACCTGCGCGGCAAGATCGAGAACCAGCCCTGTTGGCGCCTGTTGGGCGGTGCCGCGCACAAGCGGATCACGCCTTACGCTTCGCTGCTGCCCGAGGGCGAGAATATCCCGGAGTACACCCAAAGCCTGGTCGAGCGCACCGTCGCCGCCCGTGATCTCGGTTTCAAAGCGGCCAAATTGGAAGTGCTGATCAAGGGACCGTTCACCCATCACTCGATCAGCGTGGATGACGACGACGAGATCGTGCGCATCGTCGAAGCCTGCCGCAAGGCGGTCGGCCCTGATATGACGCTGATGCTCGACGTGCTCTATTGCTGGGGCGACTGGAAGAGCGCCCTCAACGTCTTCGCCAAGCTCGAGGAGAGCAATATCTACTTCGTCGAAACCCCGCTGCGGGTCGACGACTATGAGGGCTACACCAAGCTCACCGCGGCCTCGCCGATCCGGGTGGCGGCGGGCGAGTTGTTGAACAGCCGCTTTGAATTCCGCGAGCTGATGGATCGCGACGCGCTCGATGTGGTGCAGCCCGACGTGGGGCGCGTCGGCGGGCTGACCGAGGCGCGGAGGGTTGCGGTGGAGGCGCGCGACCGGGGACTGACGGTGGTGCCGCACTGCTGGAAGACCGCCATCGGCATCGCCGCCTCGATGCACCTGGCCGCGGTTTCGCAGGCCTGCGAATACATCGAGTTCCTACCCCGCGAACTTTGCGACACGCGGCTCCGCACCGATCTCGTGCTCGAAGAGTATCCGGTGGTGGACGGCACCATGGCGCTTCCCGACCGGCCCGGGTTGGGCGTCACGCTTAACGACAAGGCGATCGAAGAGTTCCGCGTCGCATGACCCCGCGCCCGATCTTCGAGGCCCGCGCGCGGGTCGGCGAGGGCCCGCTTTGGGTGCCCGATGAGCGCCGGCTCTACTGGCTCGACCACCTGGAGCCGGCTGTCCATCGGCTCGATCCCGAACGCGGCGAGGACCAGGTGCTCCCGCTCGGGCTCAGCGTCCAGACCGGTGGGCTGGTCCGGCGCGCACAGGGCGGCTTCGTTGTCGCCAAGCTCGACGGGCTGTTCTTTCTCGACGCCGCGGGGACGACGCTGTCGCCCTTCGCCGACCCCAAGGCGGGGCGCGAGGACACCTGCTACAACGACGGTAAGGTGGACCACCAGGGGCGACTTTGGATTGGCACCGTGCACGTGCCCGAGACCGACCCCGAGGGCAGCTTCTACCGCGTTGGTGCCGACGGCGGCCACGCGGTGATCGAGACCGGCTTCGTGGTTCCCAACGGGCCGGCGTTCAGCCCCGACGGGCGTACCCTCTACTTCGCCGACACCTTTGCCGGTGAGATCGTCGCTTACGACCTGGACCCGGCCACTGGCGAGGCCGCAAACCGCCGGCCGTTCGCGCGTGTCGCGGCCGAGGACGGCTGGCCTGATGGAATGACCGTCGATACGGAAGGCTTTGTGTGGAGTGCACACTGGGGCGGGTGGCGGATCACCCGCTACGATCCACAAGGAAAGATCGAGCAGGTGGTGAGGTTCCCGGTGCCGCAGGTCTCGAGCTGCTGCTTCGGTGGCGAGGACTTGCGAACGCTATTCGTCACTACCGCGACGGAAAGCATGTCGCAAGAGGACCTCGCCAAGGCGCCGCTCTCAGGTTCGCTGTTCGCCCTCGACACATCCGTCCAGGGAATCGCCGAGCCCGGCTTCGCCGGCTAGGTTCCGCTTGAACGCCGGGCTTAGCTTCGGTGCGAGGTCAGCAGGAAGAATTCTTTGGGGCTCACCCGGCTTGCCGCGCCGGTGGGGCACGCGCGAACGCAGGCTGCGCCGCCCTCGACGTCCTTGCACATATCGCACTTGACGGCTTTCTTCGCCCCGTTCCCGCCATCCTTGACGCCGGCGGCGGAGGTCTTGCCGGGACCCGGTCCACGGCCGAAAAGCAGCCACTGCAGCAACCCCGGTTTGCCCGGAGGCTTGGCGGCCATCTGGATGACATCGTAGGGGCAGTTGCGCTCGCAGTTGCCGCAGCCGATGCACGTATCGGTGATGAAGACCTCGCCGTTCGGGGCGCGCTGCACGGAATTCGACGGGCAGTCGGACATGCAGTGGGGGTGCCCGTCCGCTATCAACTTTGCCGCGCGGACCTTTCTGCAGCGCACGCTCCTAGAACCTCTTCGCGGTGGCCGGCTTCGAACGGGAGGTCGCTGCGCAGCGGCAGCGCCGCCGGTTGCGCCATGACCAACTTGCCTTTCTGGTACTTTTCAACCGTATCGAACGGGTGCGCCGATCGATCGAGAACGACGTAGGAAATACCGAGTTCCTTGGCGCGGGCGCCAGCGCTCAAACCACCCGGACCCGCCCCCACGATTGCGATCGTAACGTCGGTGCTTGCCAACCGTGGCCTCCGCCGGCGTGTTGTCAGCCCACTCGATCAATCGCCGTGAGCCGGTCTGCGCCCCATGCATCGGGGTGGTGCCGCCACCCATCTCGTGGCTCGCATTGTAAGGCATCGCTCGCCCAGCGTCATTTCAAGACCGGTCACGCCCGCCCGAAACGGCCAACGGCGGATTTTTTCGGCCGCCGCTCTCAGAAGGTGGACGAGACGCCGCCGTCGACGAGGAGGATCTGGCCGGTGACGTAGCCCGAGTCATCGGAGCAAAGGAAGAATGCGGGGCCGGCGATATCCTCGGGCTGGCCGTAGTTGCCCAAGAGAATGCGCCCGTGTTTCACGTAGATTTCCTCGAACCACTCGGTCTTGAACTCGTGGCTGCCGTCGGGCAGCCGCGCCATCGGCGTGTCGATGAAACCGGGCGCGATGGCATTGACGCGGATGCCCTTCGGCGCCAGATCGGCGGCCAGGCACCGGGTCATGTTGACGAGTCCCCCCTTGGCCGTGGAGTAAGGAAGCGAATCGCGGCTGCCGCGCACCCCCATGATTGAGGCAATGTTGAGGATGCGGGCGCACGGGCTCTCTTGCAGATGCGCGAGCGCCTCGAGGGTGCACAGATAGGCGCCGTCGAGGTTGACGCTTTGCATCTCTTTGTAGTCCTCCCAGGTCTGTTCGGCGAACGGCGTCATTGGCTCGGGCATCGCCGCGTTGTTGACCAGAATGTCGAGCCTTCCCCAACGTTCGATCGTTGCCGCGACCATCGCCCTGACCGCCTCGCGGTCGGCGATATCCACGGTCTGCGCGAACGCCGCGTCCGCGTGCGCCTGGGCGAGCGCCGAAGCCGATTCTCGGACCAGCTCGGCGCGCTTGTCGGCCAGGCAGACCCGCGCCCCTTCGCTGGCGAAACGCGTGGCGATGGCGTCACCGATGCCGCGCGCGGCGCCGGTGACGACGGCGACCCGGTCCTGTAGCCGTGCGCCCTGGCCCATCTCAGGCGACCTTGAAACGCTGGACGACCTCGTCGTTAAGCTCGACGCCAAGGCCGGGTAGCGTGGGTGGGGCGATCGTCCCGTCCGCCAGGGTGAAAGGGTCCGAGGCGAGCTCCTTGCGTAGCGTCTCTTCGCACAAATCGGGCGGCAGATACTCGATGTAGGCGCAATGCTCGGTGGCAAAGGCGAGATGTGCGGTCGCGGTCACCGAAACCGCGGTCTTCCAGCAGTGGGGCACGATGGTGCGCCCGCGCTCGCGCGCCATGTCGCACACCCGCATCGCTTCGCCGAGGCCGCCGACGCGGCCCACGTCGGGCTGGGCGACGTCGATCTTGCCGCGGTCCATTAGCTCGGCGAACTCCCATCGGGTGGACAGCCACTCGCCGGCGGCGATCGGCATCGGCGCCTTGTCGTGAAGGCGCGCGCATTCGTCGAGGTGGTCGGTCCAGATCGGGGTCTCCAGAAAGGTCAGGTCGAACTCGCCCCACTCGGAAACCGTCTTCAGCGCGGTGTCGGCGTCCGACCACAGATATTGGACATCGACCATCAGCGCGATATCGGGGCCGATCGCTCGACGCACCGCGGCGACGACCTCGGTGTGGCGCTCGAAGGGCTCGTCGAGGCCCGAGTGGGCGTACGGTCCGTTCATGGTGACCTCGGCCTTGACCGCCTTGAAGCCCGACGCCACCGCCCGCTCGGCCCATTCGCAAAGCGAATCGCGGTAGGCCTCGAAGCTTTCGCCGGCGGGCTGGAGCGAGGCATAGGGCACGACGCGCGGCTGCGCCGCGCCGCCCAAAAGCTCGAAGATCGGTTTCCCCTCGACCTTGCCCTTGATGTCCCAGAGCGCGATGTCGACGGCACTGATGGCGTTTATCACGGCGCCGCGGCGGCCATTCATACAGCTGCCGACGTAAATCTCCTGCCACAGCCGGGCGATTTCGAGCGGATTCTGGCCCACCAGCATGTCCTTGATGCACCGGCCCATGGTGTGAGTTCCCGGCGCTTCGATACAGGCTTTGGCGATCCACGGGTTGACGTCGGCCTCGCCGATGCCGAACACATCGTCGTCGGTGCGCACGACAACGATGAAGCTGTCCTGCGCCGAGGAGGTGAACGCGGGATTGAAGTCCGGCGCCAGCAAGACGTGGCACTCGATGTCGGTAATTTTCATGAACCTACTCGGTGCCCGAGAGCCGCAAGCGCGAGGCGACCGACAGGGTAAGAAGGCCGGAGACGACGATGATGATGGTCACCAGCGCGTTGATCTCTTCGGAGAAGCCGGTACGTATCATCGCCCATAGCCGAATCGGCAGGGTCGAGGTGTCACCGACAAGGAACAGCGTGATCAGCGTCTCGTCGAACGATATGACGAATGCCAGCAGCGCCGCGGTCACCGCCGCGCTTCGCATGTGCGGGAACACGACGTAGCGGAACGTTTGCATTCCGCTCGCGCCCAGGTCCTTGGAGGCCTCGACGAGCGCCTGACTGAGCGCCTGCATGCGGGTCAGTAAGGTGCGGTACACCAACGCCATGACGAACGCGGTATGGCCGATGATTACGGCGATCAGGCCGGTCGAGATACCCACCTCGCGGAAGAAGACCAGCATCGACAGGCCGGTGATGATCGGCGGCAGCAGAAACGGCATGAAGACGGCGAACTGGAGGATCTCGCGCAGCCGGCTCTTCGCGGTGCTGTAGTAATAAGCGATCGCGGTCCCGGCCACGAGCGCGGCCAAGCTCGCGAAAAGGGCGACGATCAAAGTCCTGACCAAAGCCCCGAGGATGCGCTTGTTGCCCACCAGCTCGATGTACGAGTTTACCGAGAAGCTTCCCCAATCGATGACCTGGCGCTTGCTCTCGAAGAACGACAGGATGCCGACCAGGAAGACCGGGGCGTAGAGAACGGCGAACGCGGCCAGCGTGACCAGGGCGAGCGCCCAGTAGACGAACTGGTCACGAACGATGACCCGCAGCGCCACCGTGATGGCCTGGAGGACGCGGTCCATGCTCCCGACCACCCGCGCCGCCACATCGGCGGCCACCTCCGTCGCGTTCGACAGCGCCCCGCCGAGGGTGCCTCGCGAGCCCCTGTTCATGCCGGTGTCCTGGATGAGTCGCGTGGCCACGACGATGATGGCCAGCGAAACGACCAGAAGGATCATCGCCAAGGTTGCCCCGAACGGCCAGTTGAAGGCCATTCCGAACTGGCTATGAAGAACCCGGCCGTAGGTCAGGCCGTGGGTGCCGCCAACCATCTGCGGGGTCACGAAGTCGCCCAGCGCCAAGACGTAAGTGAACAGCCCGCCGCCCAAGACCCCCGGCAAGCTGAGGGGCAGGGTGATGCGCCGGAAGGTCTGCCACCAGCCGCCGCCGAGGTCGGCCGAGGCATCCGACAGGCTACGCGGGATGCGCTCGAGCGAGAGATAGATCGGCAGGATCGCGAACGGCAGAAGGATCGCCGAGAGCGTGATCTGGACCGCCGTCAGGTTGAACAGAAACAGCTTCGAAGGCTCGTCGAGGATATCCGGGACCAGGAGCTTGTTGAGGAATCCGCGGAAGCCGAGGATGCTGCGGATCGCGTAGAGCTTGATGATGTAACTCATGAACATCGGGATGACTGAAATCATCAGCAAGGCGTAGCGCCATCGCGGCGGCGAGCGATGGATGAAGTAGGCGACGCAGTAGCCGACCAGCACCGTGAAGGCCATGACCTTGAAGGCGAGCCAGCTGGTGGCGCCGAACACCGAGGTGTAGATGCGCCGTCCCGAGGAGCTTTCGGCGGTGAAGAGTTTGACGTAGTTCACGAGCGAGGGATCTTTGACGGTCGTGGTGCCGTCCATGTGCCAGAAGCTCGAGATCAGGAACGCGATCAGCGGGGCGATGACAAAGAACGCGGGCAGCAGGTAGATCAAGCCGACTGCGCCGCCGCGCAGCCACGGCACGAAGCTGGCGCTTCCCGCGAGGCCCAGAGGATTGGCCAGGTTCGCGCGGGGAAGGGCTACTCTGGATTCCATGATCACCGCACCGGGCGGCCGAGGGGACGCAAGAGGTAGGAGAGGCCGCCTATTGGCGGCCCCTCCCAATCGTCGGAACCGCTTGCGCGGTTACTGCATCATCTCGGCCTTGATCTCGACGTAGACCTCGACCCGCTTCTCGAAATCCTCGGGCGGCAGGAGATAGACTAGCTGATCGGCATAATCGAATCCGGGCGCCGGGATGACGGTGTTGCCGAATCCGAGCCGCTCGGTCAGCTCGCCCAAGACCCGCTCCTGGACGAAGAAATCGACCCACTTGTGCGCGAGATTGACGTCTTCGACGCCCGAGCTGATCACCCAGGTATCGAGCCAGCCGATCGCCCCCTCGTCGGGGATGATGTACTTGACGGGCAGATCGCGGCTAAGCATCTCCAGCTCTTGGTATTCGCCCATGGCGTACATCAAGACGATGTCGTTCTGCTCCCACACGTTGACCCCTTCCTCGAGGCCGGCGAAGTAGGTCAAGATGTTGTCCTGGAGCGACAGCATCTTAGTCTTGACCTGCTCGAACTCAGCGTCCGAGAGGTTGAAGGGGTCGTCCATGCCGAGGATGATCGCCGTGTTGGTGATGTTGTTGTTGGCGTCATCGAGGATCGTTACCCGGCCCTTGTACTTGGGGTCCCACATGACCTCCCACGAGGTCGGCGGGTTGTCGCCGAACTCCTCGGTGTCATAGATCATGCCGATCGATCCCCAGGCGAACGGTACGCCATACGGCTTGCCGTCGAACTGGATCGCCTTGAGCTTGGTGATGTCGAAGGCGGGCAATAGCTTGGCCGAGTTGGGCGCCAACGACATGTCGAACTCACGAATCAGACCCGCATCGTTGTAGCGGGGGTAGAGGCTGGTATCAATCATGATGACGTCGTAGTCCTTGCCCTGGGACCCCGACTGCTTGGCGAACAATTCGTCCACTGCGCCGATGAAGGTCACGCGGACCTCGGCGTCGTACTGCTCCTCAAACTGCTCGAGCCAGTCGTCGTCGGCGTAGCCCTCAAAGGTGATGACGCGGACGACCCCCTCCTCCGCCTGGGCGAGCGTCGATAGCCCGACGATTCCAGCCGCCACCAAAGCGGCGCCTGTGAGCATAGAAACAAACTTTGTCATGATCCTCCCTCCGATCGGGTTGCTTGGGTGCATATTCTCTCAGTGTATACTGACGATCCCTCCATGACCACCATGATTGGACCGATCGCCGATGCCAGGAGCGCGAAATGACGATTAGTGATGAAGATGTCCGGCGCTATCTCGATGACGGCTTGCTGATCGTCGAGGACCTGTTCGCCAAGTCCGAACTCGAGCCGGTGTTGCAGGCCATCGAAGGCATCGTCGACGAGATGACCGAGCGTCTGCACGCCGCCGGGCGGATCACCGACAAGCACGCCGACAAGGGCCTGTACGAGCGGATGACGGCGCTGGAGAACGATTATCCCGGCGCCGCGCTCCTGGTCCACCTGCGCGGGATCATGGAGCCGGCCATCGCCGACTTGTGGTCGGGCGAACGCCTGCTCGGCGTCGTCGAGCGCTTGATGGGTCCCGACATTGCCGGCTATCCGGTTTGGAACATCCACCCCAAGACGCCCCACCCCAAGGTCGCGCTCAATCCCCACACTCAGACCCCGGCCGGGAACTTCATGTCGACGCCCTGGCACCAGGATTCGGCCTTCTACACCGAGGACGGCACGGAAAGACTGTTCACGGTCGCGGCGTGGATTCCGCTGTTGGACATCAGGATGGCGAACGGGCCGTTGCAAGTGCTCCGAGGCGGTAATCGCGCCGGCCTGTTGCCCCATCACCTTGCCGCGACGCACGGCGACGAGGGTTCGTTCCACCTGTACATCGAGGAAGACGACCTGCCCGAGGGCGAGATCGTCACCTGCGAGGTGAACATGGGCACGGTGGTTTTTTTCTATCAGATCACGCCCCACCGGGGGCTCGAAAACACCTCCGACAAGGTCAGGTGGACGCTCGATCTCCGCTGGCGCCAGCCCGGGATTTACCAGGGCCACGAGGACCGTCCTCCGGTCACTATGCGGCGTGGCGACGATCCCGCTTTTCGCCCCGATATGGCGGCCTGGATTGCCGCCGACCGCGCGCGTTTCGCCGAATACGTCGGGCGGGCCGAGGGCGATGAATTCGACACCACCGTCACCGGCGAGTGGATGGAGCGCTGGAGCTGAGCCGTCCATCGGCGGTCCGCCCATGAGTGATCTCGATATCGAGCGGGTGCGAATCTACGCGGTCGGGCCCGAGACCGAGCGCTACACCTGGGCGACCGACCACACCGAGCAGTTCGTCACCAACACCATCGCCCGGATTACCACCAAGGGCGGGCTCGAGGGTGTGGCCGGGGCCATGAGCGTCAACGAATTCGGCTTCTCGGCCGCGGTCGCCGAGACTATGCGGCCGATGGTCCCGCACCTGATCGGCGCCTCGGCCGCGGACCGCGAAGCGCTGTGGTACCGGTTGCGGCCCTTCGACCTGCCGCTGGCGCCGCAGGCCAACGCCATCCTCGACATCGCGCTCTGGGATCTGGCGGCCAAGCACGCGGGACTTCCGCTTTACCAGATGCTGGGCGGTCCGCGCCCGAAGATCCTGTCCTACGCCAGCACGCCGCTTCTGCACACGACCGAAGCCTATGTCGATTATGTGGCGCAACTGCGTGAGCAGGGCTTCACCGCGGTGAAATTCCACTGTTGGTGCGAGTACGAACAAGACATGGCGATGGCGCGCGCGGTGCACAAACGGTTCGGCGATTCCGGCATTCGCTTCATGCTCGACGTCGAGCAGCGCTACACCCGCGAGGAAGCGCTCAGGGCGGGCCGCGAACTGAGCGAGCTCGGCTACCGCTGGTTCGAGGCGCCGCTGCCCGATTTCGATTTCGAGGGCTACCGCGAGCTCAAGCGAAGCGTCGACGTGCCGATCATCGCCAACGGCAACTGGATCCTCGATGCGCGGCTGATCGAGGTGGTCATCGATATGGACTGCTGGACCGACGTGCGCGTCGATACCACGGTCGCCGGCGGCGTCACGCCGATGCAGAAGGTCATGGCGGTGGCCGAGGCCCACGGGATGAACGTCGAGATTCAGAGCTGGGGCTATACGCTGACCCAGGCCGCCAACCTGCAGCTCATGCTGGCCCACCACAACTGCACTTACTTCGAGCAGCCGATGCCGTACGAAGCGCTGGAGTACGGCGCACTCGACGTGATCCGCACCGATGCGCAAGGCTACGTCCACGCGCCCGACGGGCCCGGTCTTGGCGTCCGCACCGACTGGGATGCCGTCGAAGCGGCGGCGTTCCTGACCTACGAAGTGCCCACCGCCGCTAAGGCGCTATGAAGTTCGTGGTCACTGGCGGCGCCGGATTCATCGGCCGCCGGGTCTGCCGAGCCATCGCGGCCCGCGGCATACCGCTGGTCGTGGTCGACACCGCGCCGGCGCCGGCGGCGATCGAGGTGCTGGGCGGGCAATCGGATCAGGTGGAATTCCTCGACACCGACATCGCCGAGCCCGATGCGGTGACGGAGATCTTCCACCGTCACCCCGACGCGACCCACGTCATCCACCTTGCCTACCTTATGAGCGCCGAGGTCGAGGCCGACCCCGTGCTGGGCGCCAAGATCAACGTGGTCGGCACGACCGCGGTGTTCGAGGCAGCGGCGCGCGGCGCGCTCGCGCGCGTGGTGTTCGCGAGCAGCGAAGCCTATTACGGGGCCCATCAAAGCGACTACGGCAACCGCGACGTGGTCGAGGACGATGGCTGTGGACCGACGCGCCACACCTTCATCTACGGCGTGATGAAGCAGCTCAACGAGTTCGTCGGCGGGAAATATGCGGCCAAACACGGCCTCGGATTGCCTGTCTGCGCCCGCCGGTGGTGTTCGGCCACGGCCGCAAATACGGGTCCCTGCTGTGGAGCGAAGACTTTATTTCCGGGCCGGCCGTGGGGCGCGCGGTGTGTTTGCCGTTCCCGCCCGAGACCACCGACTGCTGGCTCTATGTCGATGACTGCGCCGAGCAGCTGGTGCGGATGGCGCTGGCGCCGAGCCTCGAGTATTTTGCCTACAACGCCGGCGGCGCGAGCGTACGCGCGGCGGAACTCGCGGCGCTGATCCGGCGCTGGATGCCCGAGGCCGAGATCGCGTTCGACGCGGACAAGCCGCCGACCCCGTTTATCGAGCGCATGGACGGCCAGAGGCTCGCGGGCGAGATCGGCTTCACGCCGCGGCCGCTGGCCGAAGGGGTGCGCGCCCACCTGAACGAGGCACGCTCGGCCGCCGGCCTCGATCCGGTCTAAGGGGAGGTTCATGGAGCCGTTCACTGCCACCGTCACCGGCAACTATCCGCGCCCGGTCGCCCCGACGGATACGTTGAAAAAGCCCTCGGTCCCGCCGGAAGTGGCTCGCGACATGATCCGCTGGGCGGTGGGCGTGGTCTCGCTGGGGCTCGAGGTCGTCACCGACGGCGAGGGCTATCGCGAGAACATGTACTGGTTCTACCAGATGCGGCTCGGTGGCGTGAGCACCGACGACATGGTGCACAAGAGCTTCGGCGAGGCCGGCTTCGGCATCGAGTGCGCGCGGGTGACCGGCAAGATCGGAAACCCCGATTGGCGGCTCGCCGAGAAGTGGAAGACGGCGCGCGAAGCGGCCCCGGCGGGCTGGACTTGACGGCGTTCTATGCGCCCAACGAGGGGGACGGTCGACGCAACGCCCCTACGGTGGACTTTTGCGCGACAAGACCCGACCCTCGCGCATCCCGCCGCTGCCTGGTGCCATTGTCAAGCGGGTGGTCGAGTTGACCTCCACCGAACCGCCCGGAGAGACGACGCACTGGACGGCGGCGGCGATGGCCAAGGTGGTCGGGATCAGCATCAGCTCGGTGCAGCGGGTTTGGCAGGCTCACAAGCTCCGTCCGCACCGGGTACGCCACTTCAAGCTCTCCACCGACCCCGAGTTCGTCACTAAGCTGCGCGATATCGTCGGTCTCTACGTCGATCCGCCCGCCCATGCCGTCGTGCTGTCGGTGGACGAAAAGAGCCAGATCCAGGCCCTCGACCGCACCCAGCCGGGGCTGCCGCTGAAGAAGGGACGCTGCGGGACGATCACCCATGACTACAAACGGAACGGCACGACGACGCTGTTTGCCGCCCTCGACGTCCTGGAAGGCAAGGTGATCGGGCGCTGCATGCAGCGCCATCGGCACCAGGAGTTCATCCGCTTCCTCAACGCCATCGAGGCCGAAGTGCCGGCGGGCAAGATCGTCCACGTGATCCTCGATAACTACGGCACTCACAAGCATCCCAAGGTCGTGGCCTGGCTCGAGCGCCACCCTCGGTTCGTCTTTCACTTCACGCCGACCTCTTGCTCCTGGCTCAATGCCGTCAAAACCTTCTTCGCCAAGCTCAGCAAACGCCGACTCAAAAGAGGAGTGTTCCACTCGATCGTCAATCTCCAGACCGCCATCAACCGCTTCATCGCCGAAACCAACGACGACCCCACACCGTTCGTTTGGACCGCCAATCCCAACAAGATCGTCGCCGCCGTCAAACGTGGGCACCAAGCGTTAGATTCGATCCACTAGGTCGCGCGGGTCCATTTACCGTTCACCCACGGCGATTTCTTCCCGTCTTCGAGTCTGAAGACATCGTAGGTGAACTTATCGGGCGAGGGGTTGCGCCACTCCTCGACCGATTGGATCTCGGTCCCGTCGGGCGTGAACGTCGTGTTCTCCCACTCCATCCCATAGTCCGATGGCCGGCCCACGATGTTGAAGTGCGAAACCGGCATGTCGATGCCGACGGCGAAGCCGGTGGTCTTGGGTCGCCGGGTCCCAGTAGTAGGCGCCTTCCGAGACCGGCTTCCAGCCCGATCCATTCTTGAAATAAAGCATCGATCGGACCACCCGCCGGTCCAGGCCCCAGGAAAGCTCTTGTTTGGCCTGCCCATCCTCTGATTCCCACGTGCCGATGAATGCCTCGAGCGCTTCCAACATGATTCTTCACCTCTGTGCGTGGCTAAGACAAGCCAGGGTAGCGATTGCCCCTGGGTGCGTATTGGACGTTTGTTACCGCTCAGCCAAGCGGGATGAAGAGCCCACTCGGGTCCTTGCCCGGCGCGAGGTGGTGGTGGTGGCGCACAGAATATGTGGTCGGGCTGCCCCCGCTTAGCGCGGCGAATTCGCGATTGAAGTGCGACTGATCGAAGTACCCGCACTGGAGCGCGACCTCCGGCAGGCAGTGGGGGCTGCCGCCGCCCAACAGTGAGAGCGCCCGGTTGAAGCGGCGAATCCGCGAATAGACCTTGGGCGGCAGGCCAACGCGGCGCTTGAAGATCGCGCCGAGGTGTTTTCGACTGACCCCCAGGTCGTCGGTGATCGCGGCGATCGACGACGCATCGGCGTTCGACAGGCGGGCCACCGCATATTGGACCGGGCTGAGCACCGTTCCGACGTCGCGCAAACGGCGGACGAGGAACCGCTCGATCGCCGCGATTCGTGATCTCGCGCTAGGCGCGTCGTGAAGGCGTGCCCGAAGGAAGCCCGCCTCGGCTCCGACCACAAGTTCCGCGTCGATGGTTTGGTCCGCAAGCTCGCCACAGTGGAGGTTGAAGAAGGGCGTGACGCCCCAGGGTCGGAACGTGACGCCCACGACATGGGTTTCGGCCAACGGTTCGTTGACCATGAACGTTGCATGCGGCCCGACGAACCACGCGTCGCGATTGATCCGGCCATCGGGATACGCGGCGGCGCTGGTGCGGAAAGGTGCGCCGAGATTGAAAATCAAGATTGTCTTGCCGTTGGGCAAGATCCGCTCGGCGCGATAGGGGATGCGCCCGCGCGCGTGCCAGATCGCTTCGACGAATGCGGCAAGGGGCGGCCCTGGCGCGACCGAGTCGAAGTGGAACCTCACTCCTCGGCAAGTCCGGGGCCGGCCGTCCCCGGGTTAAGGTCCTGGGCGAAGGCAATAAGGTGGCCGTCGGGGTCTCGGACATCGATCTCGCGCATGCCGTAGAGCGTCTCCTCGGGCCCCCGTTCGACCGCGACGCCGGCCGCCCTGACCTCGCTCAACAGATCATCGACCGCCGCGACGTAGACGTACGCCGCCCAGTATTGGTTGATCGGCAGCGGTCCCGGGTCGCGCGCGCGGTCGAGAGCGATCGTCACCGGGCCACGCTGAACGATGCAAAACTCGGGTCCATCGCCCCAGGTCCCGTGGGAAGCAAACCCGAGCTGGTCACAGTAGAACGCCTCGCTACGGCTCACATCTCTCACCTGAAGTACGGGCATGCACCGAATCATCGAAGCTCCGTCATCGTGATCTCGCCTTCGTGGGCGGCTTCCAGCACTTATCTGTTCGCACTTTCGCTGCCGCTGGCGGCCATTGTCGGATTCGCCGCCCATCGCGCCAGCGTTTGCAACGTGAGGGCCGTCGAGGAGGTGGTGCGCGAGCGACGCGCGGACATGTTCGGTGGCTTCGCGAAGACCGTGTTGTGGGCGATGGGCATCACGCTGGCGCTCGCCTACCTGCTGCCGGACAGCCCCACCATCCACGCGGGTTTCGCGGTTTCGCTGATCTCGCTCACGGGCGGGTTGATCTGCGGTGTGGGCATGGCTCTCAACGGCGGATGCGCCTTCTCGACGCTCAGCCGGCTCGGCGATGGCGCGATGCTGGTCACGCTTGCCGCATTCGTCAGCGGCGCCGCGGCCTTCGCGCCGCTAATTGCACTTTGGGACTCAGCGCCGGCGGCATCCTCGTCATTCGATCCCACGGCCACGTGGGTCGCGGTCCTGACCTCCGCCCTCGGGATCTGGGCGGCGTGGGAGATATTTCGCCTCCTGCGCAGCAGGCCTGCTGGACGCCCGCTGGCCCGGTTGGCATTGGCAAGCCGCTATACGCTGGCCGCCTCGGCGCTCCTGATGGGTCTCGCCAACGGGCTGGTCTTCGCAGTGAACGGGAGCTGGACGTACACGAGCGTGCTCGGCCAGGGCGCGCGTCGGCTGGGCGAGGGCGGTCCGGCGCCCTCAGCCGCGGCGTGGGCGCTGTTCGCGGCCTTTTTGCTGGGCATGTGATCGGTTCCTCGGCGCAGCGCGGCAGCTTCCGGCCGCGCAGGCGCCCGCAACTGCGCTGGCTACGCAATCTCTTCGGCGGCCTGCTGATGGGCTGCGGCGCGTCGATGGTGCCGGGCGGGAACGACGCGTTTTCGCCACACGCCGGCCCGGCCTACCTCGCCATGGTCCTGGGGATCGCCGCGATTGTCGTGCTTTTCGGTCGACGGCGCGCGACTGCCTGAAGGCGGTCCCTACTCCAGCGTCTCCCCGGCCCACTAGGCCTTCATGTCCTCGCGGTGTGATATGTGGGCGCCGGTGAGGCGGGACCCGGCAACGCCGCGACCTTGTCGCTGTCGGGGTACTCACAGACCTCGGGCCGAATCATCGTCCTGATCGAGAGGTAGCGGAGCTCGGCGTCCGAGGTATTCCTGATCTGATGCGCCGAGCCCACCGGCGCGGCGATCACGTCGCCTTGTCGGATCGGGTACTCCTGGCCGTCGTGGCGCAGCGTTCCCCGGCCCGATAGCACCACGAACATCTCCTCGTTCGCATGGTGCGAGTGGTAGGGGAACATCGTCTTGCCCGCCGGGACCACCGCCAGCGAGCAACCGAGGCGCTCGGCGCCAATCATCGGGCCGAGCCGCGCGGATCGAATTCCCTTGGCATACTCCGGCATCGCGTCGGGAAACCCGTTGGGCCCTTTGAAGTGCTCCTGCAGCGGGGCGTCCTCGATGTTCGTGATGGGTGGCGTCGCCATGTTCCCTTCCTCACCGCTTTGTTGGTCCGCCTCTCATCATTGGCCGCCGGCCGATCTATACTATCGGTGAGGACGTTCACGACGGGGACTTGGCGGGCGACATGGCGGGGGAACTGGACGGGAAGATCGCGGTCATTACGGGCGGCAGTCGAGGGATCGGGCGCGCCATCGCTGCGAGGTTGGCGGCCGAGGGCGCGGATAGCCTGCTGGCGGCTCGCAGCAAGCAGGACTTGCGCGGCGCCGCGGCCGAGATTGCCGGGGCGAGCGGGCGCCGCGCCGAGTATTTCGCCGGCGATCTTCGCAGCCTGGGCGGTTGCCAAGCGCTCGCGGAAACCGTCGAGCGGGCCTACGGCGCCGTCGACATCCTGGTGAACTGCGCGGGCGCCACCCAGGGCGGCCCCTTCCTCGAGGTCGACGACGAGGTGTGGGATGATGGTTTCGCGCTCAAGTTCTTCGCCTGCGTGCGGCTCTCGCGCCTGCTGTGGCCGATGCTCCGGGAGCGCCGCGGCAGCGTGATCAACATCGTCGGCGGCTTCGCGCGGACCCCGGATCCCGATTTCATGATCGGCGGCGCGGTCAACGCCGCGATGGCCAACTTCTCCAAGGCGCTGGCCGGCCAGGGCTTGCGCGACGACGTCAACGTCAACGCCGTTCATCCCGGCTCGACGCGCACCGATCGGCTGGTCGGGATCATCGGGACCCAGGCCGAGCTTGCAGGGATTACGCCGGAAGACGCGGAACGCGTACGAATCGAGTCCGAAGGCGTTCGCCGCTTCGCCGAACCCGCGGATGTCGCCAACTTGGTGGCGTTCCTGTGTTCGCCGGCCGCGCGCCACATCCAGGGCGCCGCCATCGCTATCGACGGCGGCGCCACCAAGGGGGTGTACTAGGCCGCGTACCCATTGTCGCGTAGCCAGGTGCGCATGGCCGCGAGACGGACCATCGCGAGATAGCGGCTGATCGCTGGATCCTTTGACGTGGTTGCAAGCGCAAGGTGTTCCGCGTGACTCCTAAGGACGATCCTGCGAGATTCTTGCGTACATTGTGTATTCATTGATCGTACTTGCCACACGGGAGGAGAGCTAGAATGAAAGACGAACGCGGCGAACTCGACAATGCAAATGAGAAGTCATCGGACGGCGTGAGTCGCCGCGACGTTATGAAGACCGGAATGATTGCCGGGGGCGCCGCAGCCCTCGGCGCGGCCTCGGTGCCGCTCTTCGCGCCGGCCGCGATGGCCGAGGTCGGCCTCGGGCCGCCGCGAAAGATCATCTGGGTCACCCACCAGATAGGGGAGTGGAACATCGCGCTCGAGACCGGGTTCACCGATTTCGGCGAGAAGGCGGGCTGGACCTTCCAGAAGATCGGGGTCCCGGGCGGGGCATGGAGCGCCGAGGAAAATGTCAACCGGGTCAAGCAGGCGATCCAGATCAAGCCCGACGTGATCGTCGCACCCATCCTCGATCTCGCGATGGAGCCTGTCCTCGAAGAGGCCGAGGAGGCCGGCATCCTGGTCCTCGTAAACAACACGATCATCGAGGAGGTGCAGGCCCGCCACGTCCACTGGGGCTACGTCGGCGCCACCGGTCACGCGCAGGGCTTGATCATCGGACGCACGCTGATCCCCGACCTGATCAAGAAGGGCCGGAAGGGAGGCGTGTTGAGCTTTGGCAACCACGCACCTGCGAGCCCGTTTCTAGTAGCTCGCAGGGAAGGAGTCGCCGACGCCGCCGCGGAGGCCAACGAGAGAGAGGGCACGAACTTCGTGGTGGAAGAGTTCCTAGACCACGCCGACGACATGGCCCAGTCGGTACCGCTCTACTCGACCAAGATGAGAGGCCTCGGAGACGACCTTGCCGCCTTCACCCCCAGCGGCTACCAGAGCATGGTGGCCGCGTATCGCATGCTCGAGGACGCCGGAAGGGCTCCGGGCGAAGTCCCCGTCGCCGGTCCGGACACCGGACCAGACATCATCGAGGGCATCGAGAAGGGCTACATCTCATTCGCCGTCGATCAGGAACTCTACAATCAGGGCTATCTGCCCGGCCCCGTCGCCTGGGCGCGGTTGGAGCGGGGTAACCTACCGCCGATCATGAATACCGGCACAGCCGTGGTGACCAAGGACAACCTTGATCTCTTCAGTTGGCGCTCGGAGATCATTCTCGCCCGGGCCAAGGAGCTGGGCATTCGGTTGTGACGTCATAGGTTCTGCAGGATCTTGAGCCGCACGCGACAAACGGGCGCCCCTCGGACTTGATCCGAGGGGCGCCGCCGGAGCCAGCCCCCGCAGGGGCGAGGGGTCTGATCGCGCGTGCCGCGGCCCGGCATTTATGGTAGAACTCCGACGGGGGAGTCCTTTGCTTTTGAACGGACAGAGCTAGGGGTAGCCTGATGGCCGATTCCAGGGATTACAGCCTCAACGGAGCGGAGACCAAGCGTGCGTTCGACGAGGGGTTGATCTCGGCCGAGTGGTACCGGCCGCCGATCCCACGCGAGCGGATGAAGCAGCTGATGAAGCGCAGCGACTTTCCGGCGCTCTGGCACATCCTGCTGTGGTTCTCGCTGATCATCGGTGCGGGCGTCGTCGCCTTTCTCCTCTGGCCCTCGTGGTGGGCGGTGCCGGCGTTCTGGGTCTACTCGACCCTCGTGGTCGGCTCCGCGGATGCCCGCTGGCACGAGAGCGGTCACCGCACCGCGTTCAAGACCGAGTGGCTGAACGACGTCATCTACCACTACGCGGCGTTCATGCTGCTGCGTGAGCCGGGGACTTGGCGCTGGAGTCATACCCGGCACCACACCGACTCGCTCATCGTCGGCCGCGACGTCGAGATCCTGACCCATCGGCCGCCGAGCTTCGGGAAGCTGTTCCTGCTCGTGTTCAACCTCCTGCAGCTGGACCCCAGGGGCGGGCCGGGGACGCTGCGGAACACCTTTACCCATGCGCTCGGCATCAAGACCTTCCCCGAGAGCGACTTCGTTCCCGATACCGAGTGGCCGAAGGTGTTCTTCGCGGCAAGGATATGGGTGCTTCTGTGGGCGGCGGTCGTTGCCCTGGCCATCATCTTCGAGACGGTCCTGCCCCTCCTCTACATCGGGCTGCCCTATTTCGTCGGCTTCTGGTTGATCCCTTTCTTCGCCATCACCCAGCACTCGGCGATGGGCGAGGACGTTCTCGACCACCGGCTCAACACGCGCACGGTCTACATGAATCCGGTGTTCCGGTTCCTCTACCTCAACATGAACTATCACATCGAGCACCACATCTGGCCGATGGTGCCCTATCACGCGCTGCCCAAGCTGCACGAGGAGGTCAAGGCGTACATGCCCCCGCCATTCACGACCACCTGGTCGGCGTGGAGGGTGTTCATTCCCGCGCTGATTCGCCAGCGCCGCGAGCCCGGCTGGTGGTTGCGCCAGGAGCTGCCCGAGGATACGCGCGAGGAGCCGGCCGCGGCCGAGACGGTGCCAGCCACCTGAGACCTGCTCACTCGCGAGACGGTGGTCGAGAAACGGCCGCTCCTGTGGCGTTGCCCCATGGCGCGTTCCGCGGGTCCGGGGTTCGCATCCCGAGCGCCCAGCACGACAAGGTCCAGGGAAGCAGGCCAATCACGAGGAGGAACCATGCAAACGGCCCGCAAGACCGTCGCCGACATGCGCGCTCTCAAGGGCAAGCGGCAGCTTTCCATGCTTGCCCCGGACAACCTCGACGAGGCGCGGGCGGCGAGCGCCACCGGCATCGACATGCTCTCGATCTCCGAGGAGTTCTGGACACCCGAGATGCGCGAGGCCGCCGGGTGTTGCTTCGTGCAGGTCGCCTTGATCTACGGCCAGCGCTGCACCTACGAAGACAACATCCGGGCGGCGCACGCGATGGTCCAGCTTGGCGCCGATTCCGTCTATTGCGCAGCGAGTCTTGAGATCATCCGCAGGCTGGCCGCCGAAGGCATCCCGGTGGGGAGCCATGTCGGGCTGATTCCGTCGAAATGCACCTGGACGGGCGGGTTCGTCGCCGTCGGCAAGACCGCCGACACCGCCATGATGGTGTATGAACAGACCAAGGCGCTGGAGGAGGCCGGCGCGTTTTCCGCCGAGATCGAGGTGGTGCCCGATCGGGTCGCGGCGGAGATCACCAATCGCACCTCGTTGGTGATGCTTTCGATGGGCGCCGGATCCGGCTGCGACGCCCACTATCTCTTCGCCGAGGACGTGCTGGGCTATACCCGCGTGCATCGGCCGCGCCACGCCAAGGTCTACCACGACTTTCAAGCCGAGTACGACCGGCTGCAAAAGGAGCGCATCGCTGCCTTCAAGGAATACGCGGTCGATGTCGACTCGGGCGCCTATCCCCAACCGCAGCACATCGTGCCGATCGCCGACGACGAGTTCGAGGCGTTCATGGGCAGACTGCCCACGTAACAAATCCGAGTGCTTCCGCGCAGCCGCCTAGTGATTGCGCCGTGTCTTGATTTGCGGCCGATTGAGCGGGCGCGGCGATCGCTTGACTTCGGGAAGGGGCGGCTGCAACACTCATGATCTCTGAACAATACCGCTAGGGAGGACACGATGAACACAGTACGAACCGTTCTTGCGGCTCTGGCGGCGGGATTGGCCCTGATGGTGGTCACTTTCTCCGCTCAAGCCCAAATCAAGGACCCCAACGAGACGCTGCGGGTCACCTTCATCATTCACTGCTGCGAGGGCAACGCCTTCTGGGAGCCCTTGCTCCATGGTGCCCGCGAGGCGGCCGAGCTTCACAACGTCGACATCGACTTCCAGAACGCCGACAACGACGCCGAACGCAACCGGAACCTCATCATTACGGCGATCGCCAACAAGGTGGACGGGATCGTGGCGATGGATCCGGTCGAGGGTGCGTTGACCGATGCTATCCAACAGGCACGCGATGCTGGCATCTCGGTCATGACCTCGAACGTAGACGATCCGCAAGGAGGCGGAACCGGCGGAACCGCGCGCATCGCCTATGTTGGGGCGAAGCCCTTCAACCAGGCCTACCTGATGGCGAAGACCCTGATCGACAAGTACGGGCTCGGCGAAGGGGATCATTGCCTGGTTCCGGCGCACGATCCTTCGTTGCATCACATCGAGCAGCGGATTCTCGGGGTGAACAAGGCGCTGGACGAGCACGGCATTACCTCGGATCCGCTCCACGTCGGATTGATCATCGATGAGGTGACCAGCTTTATCTCCGAGTATCTGGTGGCCCATCCCGAAACCGACTGCGTCGCCTGCACCGGGTGCCAGGGGACCGTCCCCCAGGCCATCGAAGAGGCCGGCCTGGATCGGCTGCCCAACGGGGACGTCGACGTGAACCCGCGCGTGATGGCAAACATCAAGGACGGGCTGACCGACGCTGTCGCCGACCAGCAACCCTTCTGGCAAGGTTTCATGCCGGTCGTGTTCATCGCCTACAACGTCCGCTACGGACTGATCCCTGGCGATATGGACACGAGCGCGGGGTTGGTCTCTGAGGAGAACGCGATCTACGCCGAGACGTACGCGGTGAAGTACCGCTAGCGCCGTTTTCGTATTGTCGACTTTGCTTGGCGGCGCGGCCCCGCGCTTGGGGTCGCGCCGCCGGCTCAGCGCGCCGCCACCACCGTGAAGGCCGCGCGCGTGACCGTGTGGGCCGGGTTGGATCACTTTTCAGGTCCGCAATGGGTCATCACCGGAAGTACGTCGGGAGCCGTTCGCAGGTCGGCTTCGCGGCCGATAGCGGACCTCCGTGACCGAAAACGTCCGGTTAGGCCGCGAGCGTGTTGCAAAACTCTCGTTGTGTATTTGGCCAGAGCGTGATTCTGTCATTGAGGCATGGGCAGTAACGGGTTCGGGCGATGATGGGTCGGCGAGAGCAGGGGCAGGGAGCGCTTTTCTACGAGTTCAGCCTCGATGAGGTGGTCCCGCCTGATCACCTTGTTCGCAAGATCGACGCGGTTCTCAACCTCGGCTGGGTGCACCAGGAGCTTGAGCCCTACTACTCTCACACCGGCCGGCCTTCGGTCGCCCCGGAGCTGGCGTTGCGGATGTTGATCGTCGGCTACGTGTTCGCGCTGCGCTCGGAGCGACGCCTGTGCGCCGAAGTGCAGGTGAACCTCGCCTATCGCTGGTTCTGCCGCTTGGGTATCGAGGATCGGATCCCCAACCATTCTGTGTTCTCTCGCGCCCGGCACGAGCGGTTTCGCGAGAGTGAGGCGTTACGTCGGGTGTTTGAACGCGTGGTGGCAGGTGTATCGCGACGGGCCGGGTCGGTGGTGAGGCGTTCTCCATCGACGCAAGGGCACCTCTAAGAATTGGTGAGTTGTCGGAGGATATTGTTTAACCAGGCTGTCACCAGCTCCAGCCATGCCGGAGCCGAGATTTTCGGGGTCTTCCACGCTCCAATTGAGTTATTTCCGCCACAAGACCGTCCCCAGGCGGTCTCCTTCTCCGATTATCGTCACACGGCCGCCGCGAGACGCTCCAGTTGGACCAGGCGGCGCATGTTGTAGGCGAGGTTCTTCAACCCGATCCGCGCCTTCGCCCGCACCAGCCCGACACTACGCACCAGCGTCCCGCCCATGTCGTTGCTCTGGGCCCCGAAGACATGCTCGACGCGGACCCGAACCGACGAACGGGTCTTGTTGCCCTGCTTCTCGCGCTCGCTCAGCGGCTTGTTGCGGCGGCCCTTGCGATGGATCCGGCTCCGCAACCCCTTCTCCTTCAGCACCGCCTCGATCTCCGCCGAGCGGTAAGCGCTGTCCGCCCACACACCCAAAGCCGTGTTGTCCCCATCCAGGATATCGTCGAGGACTTGGCTGTCGTGCTCCGCCGCGTCGCTCACATGATAGCGCCGCACCAGCTTGTGCCGACGGTCCACGTTGACATGGTTCTTGTAACCGTAATGGCTCTTGCCGTGCTTCTTAGTCCACCGCGCCTCGACATCCTTTTGGCGCCGCTTTGCCGGCTTGTCCTCCCAGCCTGCCGGCGTCTCGCCCGCCTTTATCCGCGCGTTCTCCTCGCGGCTGTTGCGCTGTTTGGGTACCGCCACAATCGAGGCGTCGATGATCTGGCCGCCCATCGCCAGATAGCCCTGATCCTTCAGGTAGCCATCGAACGTCTCGAATAAGGCCTCGATCACGCCAGCTTGCGTTAACTGTTCGCGGTACAGCCACACCGTCTTGGCGTCGGGAACCCGGCCCTCCAGACCCAACCCCAGAAATCGCATGAACGACAGGCGGTCACGGATCTGATGCTCAACTTGGTCATCCGAGAGATTGTAGAGCGCGCACAGAATGATCGTCTTGAACATCACAATCGCATCCCACGGCTTGCGTCCCGCCCGCGATTTACGCGCCTTGTCCGCACACCGCCACACCGCCTCAAGACGCGCGCGCAAGTCTTCCCACGGAACCACCCCGTCGATCTTCAAAAGCGGCTCGTTCTTGGCGTCAAGACCGGAATACCGGTTCCCAAGATCGAAAAACCCCATCTGACCCATCAACCACGCCTCCCGCTATCAACAAATCGGCAACCCGATTCTAAATCGACGACGCCCGAAAAAGGAGAATTCTTAGAGGTGCCCGCAAGCCTGATCAAAGCCGATGTCGATAAGATGAAGCGCGTGCCGGGCGGCACGCCGAGCGATGGACCGGCCTCGCAAGAAGCGTCCCGCGCCGTGCGCAAGTATCTCGCAGCGCTCGATGCGGCGCGCGGCGAAGGCCAGGACGGGGGTGGCGATGGCGATGGTAGCGAGCGCAGCAAAGGCAAGCCGCAGAAGGCGATCTCGCTGACCGACCCACAGTCAGCGTGGGTCGCCAGGAAGGATGCGAAGCCGTTCTTCGCCTACGACGCGAACTCCCTGATCGATAACAAGCTCGGCATCATCATCGACGCCGAGGGCAGCCGCGCCAATCGCACTGACGAGATTGCCGTCGCCGCGAAAATGGTGGAGCGAGTGGAGCGCCGCTTCGGCTTGAGGCCTGAGCGGATCGCCGGCGATACCGCTTATGGGGCGGCACGGCTCCTGAAGTGGCTGTGGGACCGAGGCATCACCCCGCACGTGCCGGTCTGGGACAGGTCGAGGCCGCCGGGCGGGCGGTTCACGAAGGAGGACTTCGTCTTCGACCGTGAGCGCAACGTCTACATCTGCCCGGCTGGAGCCGAGCTCACACACTCCGGCATCATTGATCAGGGGCGTA
The DNA here is from genome assembly GCA_965219135.1 of Alphaproteobacteria bacterium. Classification (GTDB taxonomy): domain Bacteria; phylum Pseudomonadota; class Alphaproteobacteria; order VGEJ01; family VGEJ01; genus CAYUNL01. Next base: position 483,968 of record CBDCMV010000003.1, read on the forward strand.
TCCTGCCCTATCGGGCGAGCAAGAAAGATTGCTCGAGCTGCGCGCTCAAACCCAAATGCACGACGGCGGTCGCACGAAAGGTCTCCCGCGACATCGATGAAGACGTGCGTGACCACATCCGCGCACTCGCCAACACAGAGGCCTTCCAGCTCTCGCGCCGCGAACGCAAGAAGGTGGAGGTGAAGTTCGCCCATATGAAGGGCATCCACCAGCTCGACCGACTGCGCCTGCGTGGGCTCAATGGCGCGAAAGACGAGGTGCTGCTCACCGCAACGGCCCAGAACCTGAGATCGCTCGCGAAGCTACTCTTCAAGGCCCCGCCAAGACCCGCAATCGAGTGTGTTACGTAGGCGGCATGCCGGCTCGCACCCCCTCTCACCCAACCCGGCCAGTGCCGAAATCCGGCACCACGAGCCAGATCATAAGCCGGAAATCGCCGACGAGTTTTGCAACACGCTCGCCCAGAGAGCGGACGTGCCCCGACGGGGTCCTAAACAGCCGCTGATAGCCAGAAGCGGACACCCCATCGGCAGAAATATGACGAGCGCTAGAAGTTAGTCCTCAATGGCGGTTGCGGCTTCGCACGCTGGCCGATCGCCATTTCGCGGCGCGTAATGTAGACGCCGGCCGTCGCGACGATGGCGGCGCCGATCCAGACCGCCGGCTCGGGTGCCTCCCGCCACAGTATCCAGCCGAAGACGGAGGCCCAGATCAGCGCGCTGTAATCGAACGGGGCGACGACGGCAGCCGGCGCATTTCGAAAGGCGACCACCAAGAGGTAGGCGCCGCTCCCGCCCGCGATGCCGACCAACACAAAGAGCGCCAGGTCGCCGCTGGAGGGCGTCTGCCAAGCGAGACCCGCGAACGGCAGGCTCGCAAGGCTCACGATCACCGTGGTGTGGGTCACCAGGGCGACGTCGGTTTCGGTCCTTGTCAGCCGTCGCGTGAGCAGCATGGCGAGCGCGGCGATAAACGCCGAGGTCAGGACCAAGAGGGCTTCCGGGCGGAAGGCCTCGGTGCCGGGCCGCACCATGATAAGCGCGCCCATGAACCCAATGATGACCGCGGCCCACCGCCGCACGCCGACGGCCTCGCCCAAGAGCGGGCCCGAAAGCGCGGTGATGAAAAGCGGTAAGGTGAACGTGACCGCAATCGCCTCGGCCAGCGGCAGGCCGCGCAAGGCCGTGAAGAACAAAAGCATGCTCGCAAACAACAGACCGCCGCGAAGCGCGTGTGCGAACGGGCGCCGCGTCCGTAGCGCCGCAAAGCCGCCACTCCGCCAGACGAACACGGCGACGGGGATCAGCCCGAAGAAATGCTGGAAGAAGACGATCTGAACCGGCGCATAGGACTGGCCGAGCCACTTGGCCGTGGCGTCCACGATAGCGAAAAGGAATACGCCCGCCACCATGCTCACCATCCCGAGTCCGATTCGATCGGCGGCCGCGGGCGCCGATGCAGGCGCGGCCCTCACAAGGGCGGCCTGGGGCAAAGGAACTCGGTCACGGTCTCTCTTTCCACCCACTCCCTCGGAGGCTGCCGTGCGGGGCCAAGACGTGACTCCTAGCACTTTCATTCGCCGCTACATAGCGCCGAAGCATAGCTCGATGAAGTCCGCTAATAGCTAGAAGCAGAGATTAATCGGCCTGGGTCGGAACGTCCGCTATTAGCCGACAGCGGACTTTCACAAATGCCTCACAACCGGTTTGCAGCAGCCACGGCCACCGGCTGACGTATTTTCTGATTGCTACGGAAGCGAAGCCGTGGTGATTCTAGCCGGTCCGACGAGGTCTGTCTGCCGCAGCGCGGGCGGTGATCGCAGATGACGACGGCGGGCGGGGAATCTCTAAATGCACAATGCCGTCCTCTATGGCACCGCCGTCATGTCCTGGGGCCTGACGGCATTCGCGATCAAACTCCAGCTCGCTATCGTTGAGCCCGAGATGGGGGTCGCCTACCGTTTCGGGCTGGGTGCCGTTCTCCTTCTCCTCTGGTGCCTGTGGCGCCGGCGGTCGCTCAGGTTCAGCTTGCGCCAGCATCTGTTTATCGCCCTTCAAGGCGTGCTGCTGTTTTCGTTCACCGATATCGCGGTCTACAACGCTATCGCGCGCGTGACCTCGGGACTGGTGCCGCTGGTCTTCTCGCTTCTACCCATAGCCACCATTCTTATCGGTGCCCCTTTGATCGGCCTGCGGGTCCGCCCGCGCGTCGTCGTCGCTGCCGTCGTGGGGCTGACCGGCATCGCAATGGTGTTCTCCCCCGAGCTCGATGGCTTCGATCTCTCGAGTGCCGGCCTGGTCGGTCTGGGTCTGGCCCTTGCAGGCGTGCTCTCGCAGGCGCTCGGCAACATCACCGCTGCGCGAAACTTCGGCGCCGGCCTGCCGGTGCTGGAGACCACGGCGATTGGCATGGTCTACGGCGCGGGCTGCTCCTTCGGCATCTCGCTGGCACTCGGCGGCACGCCGACTTGGGATTTCTCGGTGACTTTCATCGGCGGCTTTCTCTGGGTCGCCGTGTTAGGAACCGCGGTCGCGTTCATGTGCTACCTCATTCTGCTCGACCGCATCGGCCCCGACAGGGTCGCCTACATCGTCCTCCTGGTTCCGGTCGTCTCGCTCACCATTTCGAGCGTTTTCGAGGATTACGAGTGGACCGCGGTCTCGCTCGTGGGCGCCGCCGTAGTTCTGGCCGGCAGCGTCGTGGCGCTCGGCAAGACGGGGCGGGCTGAGCCGGTGGGGGCAACGCGGAAGCCTTGACCGTGTCAGGTCCGAGCGGCTTGCCGAGGAGGCCGGCTTCGATGCCGAGATTTTAGATCTTCCGCAGCCCCGCCCGCTGATCCGCCACCGATCATGCAGCGCCCTAGGAGCGTGCGCTGTAGAAAGGTCCGCGCGGCAAAGTTGATAGCGGACGGGTTGTGGGTGGATTTGCGCAGGGGGAAGTATGATCCGATACGCCAGTTGCGTATGGGAACTCCAGATGCCGACCACGTTTCGTGCCTACCAGCCGGACCAACCCTTGCTTTTGCCGCTGGACTTGCAGGAGTGGGTTCCCCCAGGGCACCTGGCTCATCACGTCAGCGATGTGGTCGATGCACTGGACTTGACGGCGTTCTATGCGCCCAACGAGGGGGACGGTCGACGCAACGCCCCCTACGAGCCGTCGATGATGGTCAAGGTGCTGATCTATGCCTACGCGACGGGCACATTCTCCTCGCGCGCGGTGGCGAGGAAGCTGGAGGAGGAAGTAGCGTTTCGGATGCTCGCGGCGGGCAACTTCCCGCAACATCGCACGGTATGTGAGTTCCGCCGCCGACATCTGGCGGAGTTCAGCGAGCTGTTTGTGGGGGTGGTGCAGGTGGCGCGCGAGATGGGACTGGCGCGGTTCGGCAAGCTCTCGGTCGACGGGACGAAGGTGCGAGCGAACGCGAGCAAGCGCAAGGCGATGAGCTATGAGCGGATGGGCAAAGAGGCGGCTCGCTTGCAGGCGGAGATCGAGGCGCTGCTGACGAAGGCGGGGATGGTGGACGCCGAAGAAGACGAGCGTTGGGGCGAGGATTTCCGGGGCGACGAGTTGCCCGAGGAGTTGCAACGCAGGGAGAAGCGCCTGGCGGCGATCCAGGCAGCCAAAGCGCGTTTGGAGGCGGCGCAACGCGGGCGCGACGATGAGCGCGGGCGCGAGCCTGGGCAGGACCGCAATCCCCGGGGCGGGCGGCCCTACAAGCGGGCCTACGGCGAGCCCGAGCCGAAGGCGCAGAGCAATTTCACCGATCCCGAGAGCCAGATCATGAAGACCAGCAGCGAGGGATTCCAGCAGTGCTCCAACGCGCAGATGGCGGTCGATGGGGAGCACCAGATCATCGTCGCGACTCAGGTGGGGCCACAGGCCAGCGACCAGGGTCAGCTGGTGGGGATGCTCGACGAGATCAACGAGACGTTTGGGGTCGAGCCTGCGGTGGTACTGGCCGATGCGGGCTACTGCAACGAGCCGGATCTGTTGGAGCTGGAAGATCGCGGCATCGACGCGCACGTAGCGCTGGGGCGTGAAGGCAAGTCCCAGGTGGCGGTCGACCCGGCCCGGCTCCCTGCCACGCACCGCATGGGTGAGAAACTGGCGAGCCCCGCGGGCAAAGCCCGGTACGCGCAACGCAAGTGGCTCTCGGAGGCGCCGAACGGGTGGATCAAGGAGGTGCTCGGATTCCGACGATTCAGCCTGCGAGGCTTGGCGAAGGTGTGCGGCGAGTGGGACCTCGTGTGCTTGGCGTTGAACATCAAGCGGATGGGGACGGTGGCCACGTGCTGAGGCAGGTGCTGGCCTGCCAACGCACTTGCTCCGGGGCGCGCAGTGCCCATCGACCGCGTATGAAACGCGAATCTCTTCCGTTCCGGCCTTCCGGTCCGGGCTTTCCATCCCAGAGTCGGGCGGGCCAGATGTCCACACTCGGGCCAAAATCCAACCTCTCCGGCGGCCGCGCGCCAATCGCCCAACATCAAAACTTCTACGGTGCACGCTCCTAGCGGCGGTCGGTGGTCGGCTGCCGGACGAAGCCGCTCAGTAGACGCCGGCCTCGGCCGCCACCTTGATTTCGGCGTCGGGGGAGAGGCCGGCGCGCATCGCCGTGACCGCGGCTTTGGCGCCGGCCGCCATGAAGCGCGAATCCGATTGGACGGTCACGAACTGATAACCGTTCTCGATCATCTTCAACGCGTACTCGGGGGTGCTGTTGTGGAGACCCGCCACGACCCCGTGCTCGCGGCACTTGCGGACGATCAGATCGATGGCCTCAACCACCGGCTTCTCCGTCTGGTCGAGCCGTGGCGTGCAGCCCAGCCCGAGCGAGAGGTCGGCCGGGCCGACGTAGACGGCGTCAAGCCCGTCGACCGAGAGAATCTCATCGAGGTTGTCCAGCGCCTCGGCGGTTTCGATCATGGCGAAGACGATCACCGTGTCGTTCGCGTGCTTGGGGTAGTCGGCCCCGGCGTAGAGAAGCGCACGAATCGGCCCGAAGCTGCGATATCCGCGCGGCGGATAGCGGCAGGCGCCGACTAGCTTCTCGGCGTCCTCGGCGGTGCTGATCATCGGGCAGATGATGCCGTAGGCGCCGGCGTCCAGCATCTTCATGATGATGCCCGGCTCGTTCCAGTTCACCCGGGTGAGGGGCACCACATCGGTCGTCGAGACGGCTGCGAACATGCCGACCGCGGCTTGGTAGTCGACGATCCCGTGCTGCGTGTCCACGCACAGCGAATCCCAGCCCTGGTGGGCCATCGTCTCGGCCGAGATGACGCTCGGTATGGCCAGCCAGCCGTTGACCACGGCATCGCCCGCCTGCCAGATTTCGCGGATCTTGTTTGCGCGCATGGTGCCTCCCTAGTTTTTTCTGCAGTGCGGCGACACTAGCAATTTGCTGCGGCGCCCGATAGAGGCTCACCCGCCAAAAAGGGACGTGCTACGCCCCTTCGCGGGTCAGGGTGAATTCCCAGCCGCAGACGCGGTGCGTCCAGGTCCCGCGTATCTCGCCGTTGCGATCACGTAGTCTTGCTCGCCGCCCTTGATCTCGATTCCCGAATTCCACGCTGCCGAGTTGGCTTCGGCGAACGCCAGGAAACCGGCGTGGCTCGTCGGAAGGCCATCGGCCGGGACCGCGGCGGCCGGCACAACGAAGAAGCGGTTCTCGGGTGACGCGGCCGAGATCAGGGCCGCCTGGGCAGCGGTAATCTCGATGCCTTCCGGGACCGCGTGGTACTGGGCGCTGTAAAATACCGAGGCTCGACGTCCAAGCGCGTCAGCGAAGTCGAGCTTGCCGAGAACGTCTCGGCCGTTGGGATTGTCGGCCAGCGGACCGTATTTGAACAACGAGGCCTCATCCCACGTAAAGCCGTCGTAGGCGAAGTCTTTCTCGCGCAGCGTTTCGCCGACGCCGGGCGCGAAGCGGGCTCTTTCGATCGCGTCGAGGTCGCTGCCGCGGAGGGCCGCGACGATGGCGCCGGCGGCGAGGACCGCGTCGGGCGTCATTTGCGCGCGGGTCGCGAAGACCGGCTCGGGCAACGACGCGGCCCAGGCGGCGCCGCCGCCGCACGCCAGTGCGAGAGCGAAGCCAATCGCACGCATGGGCGTCGGGTGCATCGTCACCTCTCCTCGGTCGGTTCGCGGCAATGGTAGCGCGCCACCTCTCGCAGGTCGTCGAGAATCTGTCGCCGCCCTTGATCGCTCAATCGTCCGCCGCCGGCGCGAGGTCGAGTTCCAGCGGCGCGGCGATCGCCTCGGGCGTCGGCCCTGATCCGCGAATGCCCTCCACCAAAACTCGCGCGAGCTGCTCGAAACTTGATACCGGGGTGCTCCGGACAACCCCCTCGTCGGTAATGAATAGGTAGAGGTCGTCCTCGTGCACTTTGGGCTCCCCGCCTTTGCCGCGGAGAAACGCGAAGCCCATTCCCGATTCGGTGACATATCCGAATGTTTGCTCGGTGCCGTAGAACAGGCCCCAGGGCGGTGCGAGCGCCAGCGCGGTCACGGCCTCTTCGGCCTCGTAGACGAAGCGCAACGGCTCTCCGCGCACGAGTAGATAGATCGATTTGTCGATGGAGAGAAACGTGACATCGCTGTCGCCGGCCACCGCATGGATCGGTGTCGGTGCCTTGAGGAGGTGGAGGAGGCGTCCCCCCCTCCTGTGGATGTAAAGGCTGCGCCGCTGGGCAGGTGAATCACCGCCGTAGAGGTAGAAAGCCTCGCTCGAGGCCGGCTCGATCCTCATGTCCGCGCTCGGCAAGGCAAGGATTACGGCGAGACCGTCTTCGGTCGGGACCCCTAGCTCTTGCCCGGATATCACCAGAAGGGTCCCGTCGCGCATCCACGCCAGTCGGTCGATGGCCGTGCCCCCAGGTAGGCGGTGAATCTCATGGGCGAGATCGTCTCGATGCCCGAGCGAGATCAACACGTCGCCAAAGGCGAGATGCGGACGGCCCTGACGGTCGAGGTTGAACCGCACGCCCCCGATGTCGATCCCGTCCGGAAGCTGGTCGATGCGCAGGATGAACCGCGTTTCGAGTGGTTGCGGTAGGACCGCTTCCAGTGCGCGCGATGCCGTCCCGGCGCTGCAGACCGCCAACAGAAGGACTGCGACGCCTAGGGTGGGCCGGTTCAATCCTGTCACCCCCCTCCGGTGTAGTTCAAAGAGCGAAGACTGGAGGGCGAGTCGGACCAATAGTCCGCCGAATCCTGGCCCGTGCGGGTTTGTCTTGCCCGGGCGGCATCTGCCGACTCGACGCCCTCGATGGCGACCACGCCGCTCTGGTCAACTTGCGACGATGGCGCTTCGGCCTCGAAGATGGGCCCTTCCACGCGATCCTGAATCTATTGCTGAACGAGCGCGTCAACTTGGCCCTCTACCGCTTCACCGCCGTCGCCCTGCTCGGCATACCCGATCAGCCACTGTGCGGGGCGGCGTCACCCTCTCCGGTGACCGGGTACGCGGTCGCGTCGCTGATATTGCCCAGCGTCTTCTCGGCCATGGGTGCGACGATCCCCTCGCCCAGCGCATCGTAAAGGGATTTGCCTTCGTCATAGATCGCTTCAAATGCCGAACCGTGCGGGATGCGCGCGATGATCTGTTGGGCCACCTCGCTCTTGACGAGATCGACGACACTCGCTTTGACCCTGTCCTTGAGCGGTTGGAGCAGTCCCATCTCGGAATAATCGACATAGGGCTCAGCGGTCGGTAGCTGATCGACGCTCACCCAATTGACGATGTTCTCGGCATCGCCAGAGGAGCGAAACTCGCCGCTGACTGTTGAGGGATCGACGACACCCCCGCCATCCCCCGAGAACAGCGGGGCGGCGGCGGTCTCGGTGGATCCTTCGGGGACCGTCGAGAGGAGACCCCTTAGCGTCTTTTCTTGCTCGCCGTCGCCGCCTTCCGAAGAGCGGTCGGCAAAACCCTCGGCGCCTTCGCCGGATCCAAACTCCCGGCCCAGCGACGAAGTACCGGAAAAGCCGGTGGGCAGGTTGACCGACGATCCGCCGCTGCTCCCGCTCGATGAGCTGCCGCCGCAGAACGCGACGCAGCCGCTGGGCCCCACGTCTGGAACCGTAAAGTCCTGGGCAGCGGCCGAAGTTGCCGCCGCCAGTACGGTCGCGACGAGGCTGACGGAAAAAGATCTGTGCATAGCTCGGCCCTCGTTATGAGCCCCCGCCCCCAATCCTATCCCGGATATGGTGGCGCGCGCGTGATCAAGCAACGACTTCCGGCAGTGGCGTGCCTCCGGCGGCATCGGCGCGGCGACACGCCTCGACCACGGCCATGGTATGGATCGCGTCCTCGACCGAGATCGTGAGGACCTCATCCTCGCCTCCCAGATAGCGCTGCATGTGGGCCATGATGCCGAGGAAGGCGTCGGGGTACCATTGCCCCCGGAGGGGCACTTCGGTCCACGGAAGGCCCTCGGTCGTGATCTCGACGCGGTCGGGCGCGTCGTTTGGGTAGCATGAGGCCGACATCGACGATCGCCGCGCCTCGGGTGCCCATGAGCGTGATCCGCGCCTGGCGGTGCGCCGGCCCGGTGTGATTGGTGTGGTTAAGCGACAGGCAGCACCGCACCATGTCGCCATAATCGAGGATGGCGCTGGTGCGACAATCGCTGACGTCGGGGAACCGAGGGTGCTTGACCGAGCGCGCGTAGGCAGCACGAGGGTTGCCAAGCACCGAGCGAATCCAACTGATGTAGTGGATGGAGTGGGTCGTCACCTCGACGAACTCGAGGCCTTGGTTGTCCGCACCCCAGTCCTCCCACGGCGTGTGGCACGAGAGGCGAACCTCGAGGTCGGCGAGCTCGCCCAGCATCTCCGCCTCGATCGCGTGGGCGACGGCCAGGAACACGGGGCTGAAACGAAGCTGAAGATTGACCGCCGCGGTGAGGTCCCGTTGGCGGCAGACCCGAAGGATGCGCGACGCTTGGTCGAAGGTGTAGCCCATGGGTTTTTGCATGATGACGTTGATGCCGTTCGGCAGCGCATCGACCACCTCGACCAGGGCGGTCGCTGGGACGGCGATGTCGACGACAGCGTCGCGCACCGCCACCGCGTCGGCCAACGATCCGTAGACCGTGTCTATCTCGAACCGCGTGGCAAGCGAGCGGGCCTTGTCGGCTTCGAGGTCGTAGATGCCGGCCACCGGCCACGCCGCCTTGCAATAGGCCGGCAGGTGCGCCTCGGTCACGATTTCGCCGGCGCCGACGATCACGATCGGCCTTGGGTCGGAAGGCATCGGCCAACTCTGGCTCAAATTGCGCACGTCGGACGTGGTGAAGGGTCCCGGCATCTGCGATTTTCCAGAAAGCTCGATCGATTTTGATACTAGTGGATCAACTCTAACAAAAGATTCCCATGGCTTGCACGATGTGCGAGTCTCTTGGAATGCGAAACGGTATCCATGTGAACGTTAGTTTTGCCGAGCGTACTCGTCTTGAGGCGGTTGTTGCGGACCGGAGCAGCCCGCAGAAGCACGTCTGGCGGGCTCGGATCATCCTGCTGACCGGCGATGGTCTTGGCACCGCTGAGATCATGCGGCGGACGGGCAAGAGCAAGCCCTGCGTCTGGCGCTGGCAGGAGCGGTTCATGCACGAAGGCGTGGGTGGACTTTTGCGCGACAAGACCCGACCCTCGCGCATCCCGCCGCTGCCTGGTGCCATTGTCAAGCGGGTGGTCGAGTTGACCTCCACCGAACCGCCCGGAGAGACGACGCACTGGACGGCGGCGGCGATGGCCAAGGTGGTCGGGATCAGCATCAGCTCGGTGCAGCGGGTTTGGCAGGCTCACAAGCTCCGTCCGCACCGGGTACGCCACTTCAAGCTCTCCACCGACCCCGAGTTCGTCACTAAGCTGCGCGATATCGTCGGTCTCTACGTCGATCCGCCCGCCCATGCCGTCGTGCTGTCGGTGGACGAAAAGAGCCAGATCCAGGCCCTCGACCGCACCCAGCCGGGGCTGCCGCTGAAGAAGGGACGCTGCGGGACGATCACCCATGACTACAAACGGAACGGCACGACGACGCTGTTTGCCGCCCTCGACGTCCTGGAAGGCAAGGTGATCGGGCGCTGCATGCAGCGCCATCGGCACCAGGAGTTCATCCGCTTCCTCAACGCCATCGAGGCCGAAGTGCCGGCGGGCAAGATCGTCCACGTGATCCTCGATAACTACGGCACTCACAAGCATCCCAAGGTCGTGGCCTGGCTCGAGCGCCACCCTCGGTTCGTCTTTCACTTCACGCCGACCTCTTGCTCCTGGCTCAATGCCGTCAAAACCTTCTTCGCCAAGCTCAGCAAACGCCGACTCAAAAGAGGAGTGTTCCACTCGATCGTCAATCTCCAGACCGCCATCAACCGCTTCATCGCCGAAACCAACGACGACCCCACACCGTTCGTTTGGACCGCCAATCCCAACAAGATCGTCGCCGCCGTCAAACGTGGGCACCAAGCGTTAGATTCGATCCACTAGCACCATGGCTCCGGTCGATTGCCGGGGCCTGGCGCTTCCACTACAGTTCGGTGGAAGCCAGACCGCGGGGGGTGTGATGATCAAAGCGGCTGCCGTCGTTTCAGCGCTTGCACTCCTTCTGACGGGGTGTGGGCTCCTTTCTCGGTTCCCGGCGGCGACGACACTGGAGGAGCGGCTGGCCGTGTTTCCGGCCGAGTCCGTGCCTCTTGAGCACCCGGTCACGATCCACTGGGACGATCACCAGATTCCCTTTATCGATGCGAAAACCGACGCCGATCTCGCGTTCACGCTGGGCATGGTCCACGCCCACCTGCGCCTCGGACAGATGGAAACGATTCGCCGCGCAGCCCAGGGCAGGCTGGCCGAGATGGTAGGTCCGGTCGCCACCGACATCGATCACGCGCTCAGGATCGTGAACTTCGGCAGGGCGGCGGCGGCGATCGAGGCCGCGCTGCCGGACGACACACGGCAGTGGATCGAGCGCTTCGTGGATGGGGCCAATTTCTATCAGCAGCGGTCCGCTTCACGGCCTTTGGATTACCAGCTCTTGGCGATCGAGCCCGAGCCGTGGACCGTCGCCGACGTGCTGACAGTCGGGCGGCTCATCGGCAGCGACGTCAACTGGCTGGTGTGGTTTTCGAACCTGAAGTTTCGCGACCAACCGGATTGGCCGGAGCGATGGGCAAGACTGCTGCGCAACGGCACGAGCTCAGTTCCGAGTTTCGGGGCGACGCGGGAGGTCGCGATCTTGAACCAGCTTCTGGCCGGGCTCAGCCGCTCGGGCAGCAACTCGCTCGCGATCTCGGGTGAGCACAGCGCCACCGGCGGCGCCATAATCGCCAGCGACCCCCACCTCGGTATCATGATTCCCAACACCTGGCTCATCGCCGGTTACCGCTCGCCCTCGTATCACGCGGTGGGACTGATGGCGCCTGGGCTGCCGTTCATCGTGGTCGGCCGCAATCTCGATATCGCGTGGGGTGGCACCAACATGCGGGCGGCCTCGAGCGATCTGTTCGCGCAGTCCGACGTTGGACCGGAGTCCTTTGCCACGCGACAAGAGCGCATCAAGGTTCGGTGGTGGTTCGACCGCGATGTGACCGTGCGCGAGACCGCGGTGGGCCCGGTCCTGTCCGATGCCTCGGTGATCGAACAACGCGACGGCGAGGTCTTCGCGCTGCGCTGGGTCGGGCACGAGGTTACCGACGAGATTACGGCATTCCTCAAAGCCAACCGGGCGCGCGGCTGGGAGGATTTCCGCGACGCGTTCGCCACCTATGGGGTGCCCGCGCAGAACATGATCTATGCCGATACCCGCGGACGCATCGGCCAGCTGATGGCCGTCAAATTACCGATTCGCGATGGTCGCTTGCCGGACGATATCGTACTCGATCCCGAGCGAGACGAATGGCGAGGATTCCTCGACACCGCCGACCTGCCGTTCAACCTCGATCCGGCCGATGGCGTGATCGCCTCGGCGAACAATCGTCCGGTCGAGGCGCTGGAGGTCCCGATCGGCTATTTCTTCTCGTCCAGCGATCGCGTGCGCCGTTTGACCGAGCTCGTGCGCGCGCGCGAAAGGCTTGGCATCGACGATATCGCCAATATCCAGCGCGATGTCTACGCCGCCTCGTCGGTGGATTTGAAGGAGCGCCTCGTCGCCGCCGCCACGACCGCGAAACTCGGGCGGACCGAGGGCGAACGGCGGCTGATCGAGGCACTTGCCGCGTGGGACGGCTACTACTCTCGCGAATCGACAGGCGCGCTGGCCTTTGAGATCCTGGTCCGCCACTTCATCGATGCATTCTATTCGCCGCGCATGACCGAAGCGGACATCGCCGCGCTCGCCGGCTCGGGGCGGGTGTTCGAGTTCGTCGCCGAAGACCTGGATGGAGCGGACGGCGAGATTTCTGACGCGCTGGCGGCCGCCTTGAGGCAGGCCGCGCCCAAGTTCGCCGATTTTGCAGACTGGGGGGAAATGCATCGCCTTGACCTTGGCCATCCGCTCGCCAACATTCCAGTTGTCGGCAGCCGCTTCCGCTTCGCCGATCTTGCCGCCGCGGGCTCACGGGAAACCGTGATGAAGACCGCGCATTCCACTACCGATGGGCGTCACGGCACCCGCTACGGCTCGAACTCTCGTCATATCTCGGACCTGTCCGACCCCGACGAGAACTACTTCGTACTTCTGGGCGGACAGGACGGTTGGTTCGGCTCCTCGACCCTGATGGACCAGGTGCCGCTGTGGCGGGAGGGCCGGTATGTGCGCGTGCCGCTGAGGATTGAGGCCGTCCGTGAGGCGTTCCCGCACCGCATGGTGCTCCAACCGGGGCCGCCGGCGTAGGCCCGACTTTGCGCCGCATGCGGGCGCATCCGGCGTGATCGACGCGACGCCGCTGTTGCGCGCCTATGCACGTGCCCGCCTGGGCCGCCTACGACGGCAGGACTCGGCCCGCACCCAAGAGCGGCTGCTGCTTTCCTTGTTGCGAACCGCAAGGGCCACCGCGTTTGGCGCCGAGCACGGATTCGCAGGAATCGGCTCGGTCGGCGATTTTCAGGGGCGTGTGCCGCTGCGGCGCCATCTGGATTTCTGGAACGAGTACTGGAAGGACGGGTTTCCGCGTCTAACCAACCGCACCTGGCCCGGCACCGTCCGCTATTTCGCGGCGACATCGGGCACCACGACCGGCACCTCAAAGTTCGTTCCGTGCACTGGGCCGATGATTCAAGCGAATCGCCGCGGGGCCATCGATCTATTAGTCCATCACATCAACAATCGCCCACAAAGCCATGTGTTAGGAGGGAAAAGCTTCATGTTGGGCGGAAGCACCGATCTTGATGTGGAGGCGCCTGGGGTGCGCTCGGGCGATATCAGTGGTATCGCCGCTGCGGCCGTCCCGTGGTGGGCGCGATCGCGCTACTATCCGCCGCCGCGCTTGGCGAGAATCTCGGAGTGGGAAGACAAGGCCGAGCGATTGGCAAGGCATTCGCGGGCACAGGACATTCGCGTCCTTGGCGGCACACCGAGCTGGTTGCTTCTCTTCATCGATCGGCTTAGCGCGCTGATGCCCGACTCCGATGGGCGCCTCGCCGGCATCTATCCGAATCTCGAACTGCTCGCCCATGGCGGTATCAACTTTACGCCCTATCGGAGCCGGTTTGCGGCGCTACTCGCCGGAAGCCGCGCCGAGCTCAGGGAGGTCTATGCAGCAAGCGAAGGCTTCATCGCGGTCGCCGACCGTGGTTACGGCGAGGGCTTGCGATTGATCGTCGACAACGGGCTGTTCTACGAATTCGTTCCGGTCGACGAACTCGACCAACCGAACCCGGTGCGGCATTGGCTCGCCAACGCCGAAACCGAAGTGAATTACGCGCTCGTCCTGTCGAGCTGCGCCGGCGTCTGGTCGTATGTTCTGGGGGATACGGTTCGGCTGATAGAGCGATCCCCGCCGCGGGTACTGATCACCGGGCGCACCTCTTACACGCTTTCGGCGTTCGGCGAGCACCTGATCGACGAGGAAATCGAAGAATCCGTCGCCGCGGCGGCCGCGTCGATCGGCGCCGAGGTCACCGATTATTGCGTGGCCGCCCGTTTCCCGGAGGCCCAGGGAGAACGCGGCGGCCACCGCTTCATGGTCGAATTCGCCGCCGTCCCGAGCGCCAGCCGAATCGATGCCTTTGCTCGCGACCTCGACCGCGCCCTGTCCGCGACCAACGACGACTACCGCGTCCACCGTGCCGAGGGTTTTGGCCTTGATCCGCCGCTGGTCCAAGCGTTCCAGCCGGGCACCTTCGCCGCCTGGATGAAAAGCCGCGGCAAGCTCGGCGGTCAGAACAAGGTGCCTCGCATCATCGACGATGCCGAACTGCTTCGCGACCTCCGCGGATTCGCGGAAGCCCTCGCCGGCGCACGATGAGCCGCGGACGGTCGTCGGCGCGCGAGGGGAGTCGTCGTCTCCTGCCCGTGGGCCGGGCGAGCCTCAACCTCCGAAACGCTCGCCGTAGGACTGCAGCTTGTCACGCCACGCCTGGTTCTCAATGATCGCGCGATTGACGATGGTCGTGGGCTCGCGCCCGTGCATGACGTCGATCGTTGCGCGGTTGCCGAGCGAGGACATGGTTTGCGCGCACTGGTCGGTCGCGCAGGTTGCGTGGGGGCTGAGCACCACGTTGTCGAGCTTTAGGATCGGGTCGTCGGGATCGGGCGGCTCGGCCGCAAGGACGTCGAGCCCTGCCCCGGCGAGCCGACCCTCCGTGAGCGCCGCGGTCAGCGCCTTCTGGTCCACCAAGCCACCGCGGGCGGTATTGACGAGGTAGGCCGTGGGCTTCATTTGCGCCAGGCGTTCGGCGCTGACGATGCCTCGGGTCTCATCGTTCAGCATCGAGTGAATGCACAAGACGTCGGATTCGCGGAACAGGGTGTCGATATCGACCAGCGCGACGCCCAAGTCCTTGGCCTTGTTCGGGTCGGCATAGGGATCGTGGGCGATGCAACGCATTTCCAGGGGCTTGGCGAGGCGAAAGAAGTCGCCACCGATGTTGCCCAGCCCCAGCGAACCCAGCGTGCGACCCAGCAGTCCCGTACCGTTGTGCTTATCGCGCTCAGAGAACCGGTTCTCGCGCACCAGGCGGTCCTTGATCAGGAGCTTGGTCGTGACGGCGAGCATCAAGACGAGCGAGGACACCGAGACGGGTCGGCGTACCCCTTCGGGGGTGATCGTCAGGACGACCCCAGCATCGGTCAAGGCCGCGGGGTCGATTTTGTCGAAGCCGACGCCGTATCGCGCCATGATGGTCAGCCGACGGTTGGCGTGAAAACTATCGGCGTTGACCGCGGTACCGCCCAAGACCATGGCATCGACGTCCTCGATGTGCTCGGGCCGCACGGTGCCGCTACAATCGATGGGAAAGAACTCCAGGTTGGCTTCGTTCTCGAGGTCCGAGACGCCGAAATCCGGATTCACCGAGCGGCGGTCAGTCGTCATGACCTCTTCGTCCAATCCCACGCGGAACTTTTCCATCTTTTTCCTTCCTTCCAAGGGCCGGCGACGGCGCATACGAAGCTCGATCTCGGTTGGCACGTCCGAGAGCGAGCTTTACGACGTCGACTCACCAGTGCCAAACGTTGTCGTGGGAGTCGAACAGTTTCGGGATTTCCGCGCGGGTTACCGGCTGCGGACCGTCGATTCGATCGCCTGCTTCGAGCCCACGGTCTTCGGCATCCTCGCGGACGTAGAAAATCTCCACCTCCTTGGCGATCAAGCCAAGAAGATCCTCGGCGATACGCGGGGGCTGGCTTTGCTGCTTGGCGCCGAATGCGAGGCCTGAAGCGTCCTGGCCTTGCGCCAGATAATTGACGGCGTTGCCGCGCAAAAGCACGTTGAAGTCGCCACCCGCGCCCTTCATCGCATGGGTGAGCCAGACGATCGTGTCGTCCTGCTCTTCCAGGGTCGCGCGATAGGCGGTCTCGATGACGTTCAGGGTTTTCACGTCGGGCGTCACTTGGTCGGAATGATGAGTGTGTTGTCCGATTCTTGAGCGCACTTGACGAGATCGGCCGGGGTGCCGCGGCGGACGCCCGCGATCGCCTCGCCGACGCCGCGCTCATCGACGCACAGCCCGCAGTTGATCCAGTCCAGCGTGCCCCCGTTCGCTTCGGCCTCGACCATGATCGCGGCCACCCAGTCCTTGGGCAGCGGATGGTCCTCTTCGTCGGCGTCACGGCCATGCACCGCATTGGGGTGGGGTGCCTGATTCGCAAATGGCACCGCCGCCGCGCCCTCGTACGCGAAGACGTGAATGTCGTAGCCGCGTCGGGCCGTAATGTCGAGCAACCGGAGCGCCGTCGTCGTGCGCGCATTCTCGTAGGGCGGGTCCATCAGCGCGAACGTCAAGGTCTTCTTGTCGGCCATTGCGCGCTCCTAATGCCACATGGTCTTGGCGCCGTCCGCCAAACGGTCGATCACGGTGTCCAGTGGGGCCGGCGCCACGCCCCCGATCAACCGATCGGCCGCGATGCCACGCTCGCGCAACGAAAACTCGTCGGCGAGCACGCTGACGCCACCGCCGGCCACGTCGGCAAGCGCCTGCGAACGCGCGTTCGGCCGCGCCGCCAGAACGCCGTTCTGGACCAGAAACAGCGTGACCGTGTTGCCCGCCGCGGCCAGTCCCTTGGCGAGATCGTAGTAGTAGCCGACATCGCCGCAATCAAACGGATCACGGGATTCGATGAGGAGATAATTCCCCACAACCCCTCCCTTTTCTTGCCTGCTTTTTTATTGAGCGAGCCTACCGTCGAACGCGATGCCGCTCAAGGGCTATGAGGCTTGCGGCAGCAATCGGCGAACGGGAAGCCGGATGGCGCCCAGCAGGTAGCCCGCCGTGCATGCGAGCAGACCGGCTACGTTCACGCCAAGGTCGTCGGCATAACGGCCGGTACCGATGTCGAGCCAGCCGGGGAAGATCTCGAACCCGGTGGCGCTTTCGACGGTCATCAACACGCCGAGGCCGAGCCCGATCCAGAACGCGAGATGAAAGCTCAGCGGACCCGCCGGACGAACGAAGGACAAAAGAAAGATCGGCGCCAGACCCATCACCATCGTACCGCTAATCGTGGTGGCGGCGATGATCGCCGGACCGGCCTTATCGCCCACCAGGACCGTGAGCAGGGGAAGGTTGCCGAGCACCGCGATGGCGATCACCGCCCGCCGCCCGATGCGGCGTTGACGCTCGGTCGCCTCGGCAGTGGCGTCGGACCAGTCGTGCGCGGTCAGCTTGGCGGTGCTGGCGAACGTCGAATCGAGCGTCGAGCCCGCGCTCGCCAGCATGATCGCGTTGAACACCAGGAGGAGGGGCAAGCCGAGTGCCACGGGAACCGCCACGGCGGCGCTGCCCTCGAGGCCGAAAGCGCGGGCGTACAGTCCCACGCTGCTGAACAGCTATGACGGCGAGCCAGTACGTCGCCTCGCCCTCGGCGCCGAAGTAGAGCGCCCCGACCTTGGTGTTGGACCACACCTCGTTGAACAGACGGATCGAAATGGCGATCAAGAACAGGCGCGCGCACAGCGGCCCGTATTTGGAGACCAGGAAGGCGGGCAGCGAGCCGTGCCCGCCGCGCACGCGGATGAAATAGATCGCGGCGGCGGCAACGAAGAAGCTCAGGTAATAGGTTGCATAGCCGACGCCACCGATTGGGCCGAACGCGTTCGCGAGGTCGGCGGCGTTGGCGATGGATTTGGCGAAGACCCAGGTGATGGCGGCGCTGAAGACCAGCAGCCACAAGCCCGGTGCCTTGCCCCTCGCGCTTTGCCCTCCAAAGAATTGCTGCGCGGTTACCCTGCGGGGGCTCAACCGCCAGACGATCAGACAATATCCCGCAAGCACCGCCCAGGGCGCCAAGGAAGCCACGTTCATCGAATCTCTCTAAGGCCGCGCGGGATTCGGGCTAACCCTATGGCGGCGCCTGCGGCCCGGCAAAACACGATCCCTTGATAAGGGCCTCAGACGGCCCTGGGCTATACTCGCAGGCGATGGTCGACCTCGGCGATATCGACGACCCGGTGCTCGTTTTCGGCGGGCCGTATGGCAACCTGGAGGCGACGCGGTCGGTGATCGAGGCCGGGGCGTCGGCCGGCGTGGCGCATGAACGCATGATCTGCACCGGCGACACTGTCGCCTACGGCGCCGACCCAAGGGATACCGTCGCGCTGTTGCGCGAGGCCGGAATCGTCGTCGTCATGGGCAACTGTGAGGAATCGCTCGCGGCCGGCGCCGCCGATTGCGGTTGTGGCTACGCGAAGGACGGCGCGTGCGACACTTGGTCGGTGCAATGGTTCGCCTATTGCGGCCGCCAACTCACGGCGGATTGTAAACACTGGATGGGGGCGTTGCCGCGTTCAGTCACCTTCGCCGTGGCGAGCCGCCGCATCAGGGTGATCCATGGCGGCGTCGGTGAAATCAACCGCTACGTCTTCGCATCGACCGCCGCGCACCTCAAACGCACCGAGATCGCCCACGCCGAGGCCGACGGGGTGATCGGCGGCCACTCCGGCTTGCCATTCACGGAGCGAATCGGCGATTCGCTCTGGCACAATCCAGGCGTGATCGGCGTACCCGCAAATGACGGTACGCCGCGGGTCTGGTACAGCGTGCTCTCGCCGGTTGGCGATGGCATCGAGGTCGTCCACCACTCGCTTCCCTACGACCACGAGGCGGCGGCACGCAAGATCAGGGCGGCGCCTGGGCTGCCCGACGCCTACGCCGATGCCCTCGAATCGGGCCTGTGGCCGAGTCTCGAAATCTTGCCCGCGGCCGAGCGGGCCGCGACCGGGCGGCCGCTGACGCCCACCCCGGCGCTGTGGCCGCATCGCGGCGCACGCCGCTAGATCGCTTGCCGGTGGGTTTCGACGCGGACTGAGGGAGGAGAACTAGAACCCGAGATTCGGCATCGGGTCAGCCGATGAATTCGTTCTTGGCGCTCCTGAGGAGATGGAGCTGGACCGATTTGGCGTTCCCGTTGGCGATATTGAACGCCGAGATGCTGAGCTCGAGACGTATCTGTTGGGTCGCCAGCTGCGCGGTCTCCTTGCCAAGCTCAGCGTCAACCAGGTCGCCGACGCTCTTCTTGATGACATCGCGAAGCTTGGTCGTGAAGTCGTCTTGCGCATCGAGCCGGCGAAGACGGCTGCCCAGCACCGCCGACTTGCGCGAGGCATAGAGGATGGCGTCATCGATGATGGCAAGCGCGGCGTCGGGGTTGTTGGAGAGATCGATCTGCTCCAAACCCAGCGCGCGGGTCGTCACCGCCTGGTTCTCGACCGTAAACGAGTTGCCGTTGACCCGGATTTCTCACCGAAGAATAGTGTGGAGTCTGATTATCTATTGTAAACAAACAGTTATAGAAATTTTCGGGAAGCGACAAAAATACAGGGTGTTTGTCCGTTCAGGGCCGTTTTTCGTCCGGCGGCGGGAGGGTTTGCACGGTTTCGGCGAGCCATTGCAATGCGCCCCGCGTCGCCGTCCAGTTTTCCCTGTTTTGCAACACATAGATGACCGCCTCGTCGGGTGAGCCCAGCGTGTAGTGGTCGTCCTGATGTTCGGGGATCGGCATGGCGCCGGTCAACAGAGCGGGGACATGGGGATTGCGCTTCCAGGCGGCAGCCAGGGCGGTGCGGGCATCGGCCTCATCGCCCTTGCGCAAAGCCAGCAGGGTCTGGCGTAGGCCCATTCAGCGAACACATCATCGTCATAGGCGGTGAGCAGTTCCTCCAGGGCGCCGTGATCGCCGGTGGCGAGCAGCCAGGACGTCAGGACATGGCGCAGACTCTGATTGTCGTTGGGGTTGAGGCGCAGCATATCCCGGTAATGGCCGATGGCCGCAGCGCGCTCGCCCGCCGCCCACAGGCATTCGGCGAGACCGGCGCGGGCGCGCATGTAAGGGCGGGTCTCCAGAAGGCCCCAGAAGTGGCCGGCATCGCGCTCGAAGGCCCGCGAAGACCCCGTCGTCATCGCCATCCTGGTCCGACGACTCCCAGGCGATGGCAAAGCCGCCGTCCGACAGCGCGGCGATCGAGGGATCGTCCTGATCCTCATCGGTCGTGGCGTTGACTTGGAACTCGCCTCCCGCCGCGTTGCCGTCGGCGTCGAAACGCCGTGCGAAGACGCCGTCCTCATCTCCATCCTGGTCCACGGACTCCCAGGTCACCACGTAGCCGCCTCCGACAAGGCCGATGACCGAGGGATCGTCCTGGTCCTCGGAGGTCGTCGTGTTGACCTGGACCTCGCTTCCCAGTTTGGCGCCGTCGGAGTCGAAACGCTGGGCGAAAACGCCTCTGCCGTCACCGTCCTGGTTGGAGGCTTCCCAGGTGACCACGAAGCCGCCGCCCTCGAGCTCGGCGATTGCGGGGTCCCGCTGGTCGCTTGAGGTCGTCGTGTTGACCTGAATCTCGCCACCCAACGCGTTGCCATCGATATCGAAACGTTGGGCAAACACACCCTCTCCGCTGCCGTCCTGATTATCGGATTCCCAGGCGATTACGAACCCTACGCCCGCGAGTTCTGTAACGACCGGCACCTCTTGATTGCTCGATGTCGTAGTGTTGACCTGGAACTCGCTGCCAAGGGCGCTGCCGGCGCTATCGAAGCGCTGGGCGAAGATTCCGTCGCCGCTACCGTCCTGATTGCGCGATTCCCAGGTCACGATGTGGCCGCCGCGGGAAAGCGTGGCGATCGCGGGACGGCGCTGGTCATTGGAGGTGGTGGTGTTGACCTGGAACTCGCTCCCCGCCGCGGCGCCGGCGACATCGAAACGCTGGGCGAAGATGCCGTCGTCATCGCCGTCCTGGTTCCTGGAAGTCCAGGCCACGGTGTTGAACTCGGCCGGCTTGAGCAGGTTCACACCGTTGAACTCGGCCGAATCGACAATGGTCGCGATTTCGTCCTTAAGCGCGGCGACGTCGCTCTTGAGCGCGGTGATGCTGTCTACGCCCAGGCTTTGGTCCTGCGCCTGCACGATCTTCGCCTTCATCTGGGTCAAAAGCTCGATGGTCTTGTCGAGCGCGCTGATGGCCACGTCGCCAGTCGAGGTCGCGCGGGCAAGCCCCTCGCGAATCTTGTTTAGCGCCACGACCTGACCGCGGGCGAGGTTGGCGATGATGAAACTCGAGGGATCGTCCTTGGGGCCGTTTACGCGATTTCCGGTGACCAGGCGGTTGTGCGTGATGTCAAGGAATCGGCTCGTTCGGCGCAGCGTTCGCGCGACGACATCGGGCGGCGTAGTACTGGGCGCACGGACAACCAATGGTACAACTCCTGACGTGGCCCACGTGTCCCGCGGGCGCAATCCGCACCCCACGCAGCAAGTCGCGTGCCAACCGTTGGGCTTCCCGCATATCTCACAAGCTATTGTTTTCAAGCTAAATTCCTTGGAATAGCCATGCTCGCAACCGGCGGTTGATTGGTGGAGCGTTTACTACGTCCTCCGTGGGAGCCGGCAAATCCTGCCAGCCGACGATCCTAGCCGAGGCGTCAGATCACCAGGTTGTGCTACTGATTCGGTCGGCGGCAGGCTCGACCTGCGCTCTGGATTGCCGCCGGAAGTAGCGCCGACCAACGGAAGGATCACAAACCGATGCTCGACTTCTGTGTCTATGGGGCTGGCCGGATTGGTAAGGTTCACGCTCCCAACATTGCCGCGCATCCGAAGGCGCGGCTCCGGTACATCGTCGATCCCGATCTCGATGCGGTCCTTGCACTCGCCGAGCCGCTTGGAGCCGAAGCGCTCGCCACCGGCGAAGGCCCACTCGCCGACGATTCGATCGGTGCGGTCCTTATCTGTGGCCCCACGACCACGCACATCGATCAGACCGAGGCGGCGGCCAAGGCGGGCAAGGCGGTATTCTGCGAGAAGCTGATCGGTCTCGACATCGAACGTGTCGAACAATGCATCGAGGTGGTCACCGAGAGCGGCGTGCCGTTCTACCTCGGCTTCGACATGCGCTTCGATCCGTCCTTCCGCGAGGTCCGCGACGCGGTTCGCGCCGGCGTGATCGGCCATATCGAACAGATCATCATCGTCGGCCGCGACCCCACGCCTCCGCCGATTGCGTACGTCGAGCAGTCGGGCGGCATTTTTCGCGACTCGATGATTCACTCGATCGACCTCGTCCGGTGGATCCTGGAGGAAGATCCGAGCGAGGCCTTTGCTATGGGTGAATGCCTCATCGATCCCGCGATCGGCCGAGCGGGGGACGTCGACTCCGCCCTGCTGATGCTGCGGACGCCGAGCGGAACGCTTTGCGCGATATCCAATGCCCGCCATGCGCCACAGGGCGCCGAGGGCAGCGGCGCGCATTTCTTCGGCTCGAAGGGTTTGCTTCGGGTCGGCACCGCGTATGCGACCGCGACCGAGGGTTTTGACGCCGACGGCCCGCGGGTAAGACGGAGCTTCCCCAGCTTTCAGGAACGCTTCGCGGAAGCTTATCGGAACGAACTCGATCATTTCATCAGCGCGATCCTCGACGGAACCGCGTTAGAAACCGGCCTCGAGGACGGTCGCCGCTCCCTTCTGATCGCCGACGCCGCGACGCGATCGGCGCAAGAGGGTCAGCCGGTGACGATTCGCTAACCGCCTACTCGGCCGCCTGAGCCGCCCGGGCGAGCGGTAGCCCGCCGATCTCGCGCAGCAATTTGGCGAGAATCGCGCTCGCGAAGTCCTGGTAATCGTCTGCCGAGCTGACGAAAGCGCCGGGACCGCCGATGACGTTTTCGAGGTAGTAGCGGTCGACATCAGGCTCCTCGTTGAGGATCGCCAGACCGCTGACGGTCACGCCAGCAGCGACCGCCCGATCCCGCGCGAAGGGCGTCAGTACGCCCTCGTTGCTGCGACCATCGCCGGACACGTCGATGGCGAGCCGTGCGCCCTCAAAACCGTTGTCGCGAAATCCGTCTGCCGCCACGGCGATCACCGAGCCGATCGCGGTGGTGCCGAAGGTCACGTACCGCGGGCTTCGCCCTATGGCCTCGGCGAGTGCGGTGGCGCCTTCACCATCGACGACATGGGTCCACGAAACGGCGGTGTGCTGGCGGTCGGCCGAAGAGAACTGCATGACGGTCACGGCGATACCGCCCACGGCGCGGATCGCTTCGATCACCGGCCGGCTGCGGAAGGCCTCGGCCAGGCCGCCGGTCTGCAGGAAGAACTCGTCGAAGCTCACGCTCGACGAGGAATCGACGCACAGCGTCAGTTCGAGATCGACCGGGATCGCATGCACCGGCGCGGGCCAGACGAACGCGGCGGCGAGAACGACCGTGGACGCGAACCCCCGCGCCCCTCGCACGCTAGTCCTCGTCCGGTATCCAGGAAATGTCGTCGAAGCCGCGGTTGATATAGCCGCCGAGGTGGGCCGAGGGGCCCTCGTAGCCGAAGTACCGCCACACCAGCGGGTTGTTGTAGAGGTGCTTGACCGTATCCTTACGCACCGATTCGAAGAACTCCGAACCCTCGATGGCCTCCAGCGCCTGGACTTGGTAGCCGTTCGAAAGCTCGACGAAGTCGATCTTGAATACCGCATCGAGGCCCTTGACGCCGTCGACGATCATCGCCTTGTACGTCTCGTCGTCACCGGTCTGTTCGTCGATGACCTCGACCACCTTGGCGTAGTACATGTCGCCGAGGAAGTCGTGCGGATAGAGCTGCCGACACATTTTGACGAGCGCCTTGGTGGTGTCGTCGTCGAAGTTGGCCATCGTGGTTCCTCCGCCAGTCGTGCTTCGCTACGTCTAGCCGATTTGCGGGAGACCTGTCTATATTCCATATAATCTATAAGGCTTCTCCCTTTGCTTCCGGTCACACCAGATGTTGATCGGCCTTCTACGTTCCAGGCACGGTTCTTGGACCGTGCCTGGCGATGTGCGGGAGCTTTTGGCCTTGGGGAAGTAGGTTTCGAGTGCTGTCAGGCAGGCTGGAGGGCCGGTATTCGGCCCCGATTGAGGCGGATCGGAGGGCGGGCGGTGGCTGGCGCCCGGCCTGCCGGGATCAGCCGCGTTGTCCGACGATGTCGCGGTAGTCGGCGGGTCGGAGGCGCGTGCCGATGCCGAGCAGGGTGTCGAAGGCCGTTGCGGTGTGGCGGCGGCGGTTCCAGCGGAACACGAACTCGTCGAGATAGCGGCGCAGATGGGCGCGGCGCAGGCCATGGAAGGTTCCGAGCGCCCAGCGCTTCAGGTTCGAGAACACACGATGGATCCAGATCAGCACGAGATGGGCGGGCGTTGCACCGACGACCTTGGGCTGGTGGTCGTGGTCGGGCAGGCCAGGATAACCGCTCCAGCCATCGGTGGTTACCCGCGCGCCCGGCGCCGAGGTCCCGGCAACGAAGGCATGGAGGCTGCGCGCGGAGAAATCCCCGATCGGCGCCAGCCGGATGCGACGTGGCTCGCCCTCGGGCGATAGCTCGACCGCGCCAGCAATGCGCATCTTGCCTTGCCGGCTGCGACCTTGCCCGCCTGTGGTCGGGTCTTTTACGGTGCGGAACGGTAGGGTGGCCTCATCGATCTCGACCAGGTCCTCAAGCAGGCTGCGATCCGGATCAACCATGGCACGGCGCAGCTTGTGCAGCAGGAGCCAGGCACTCTTGTAACTGCCGAGCCCGAGCTGGGCCTGGAGTTGCAGGGCGGAGATACCGTTCGAGTGGCTGGTCACGATGTGAACGGCCATGAACCAGGTCTTCAGGGGCAAGTGGCTGCGGTGCATGATCGTGCCCGCGGTCACCGAAGTCTCCTTCCCGCAGGCCGCACATTCCCAGCTCGTCCGGCGACGCTTCAGTTCCCAGCCCCTGTCATGGCCGCAGGCGGGGCAGACGAAGCCGTCGGGCCAGCGCTTGGCTGCAAGATGCCGGGCGCAGGAGGCTTCATCGGGAAAGCGCGCCTCGAAGGCGGCGCGGGACATCGGGCGGTCGTATTTCCAGCGGCTGGCATGACAGAACATTAAGCGAACATTCCGCCGATGGCAACCGCAAACCCAACATGTCGTCAAACCGGGTTCAGAGGGATAAGCCTTTCAGAAATACCGCAACGGCCTTCGACACCCTGCTCGGCATCGGCACGCGCCTCCGACCCGCCGACTACCGCGACATCGTCGGACAACGCGGCTGATCCCGGCAGGCCGGGCGCCAGCCACCGCCCGCCCTCCGATCCGCCTCAATCGGGGCCGAATACCGGCCCTCCAGCCTGCCTGACAGCACTCGAAACTTACTTCCCCAAGGCCAAAAGCTCCCGCACATCGCCAGGCACGGTCCAAGAACCGTGCCTGGAACGTAGAAGGCCGATCAACATCTGGTGTGACCGGAAGCAAAGGGAGAAGCCTTTAATCTATATTGACAAAGTGGAGCAGGATTTCAGCTCTCATGATCGGCAGAGCCGTGGCATGAAAGTGCCGGCCGGCGATGCGATCGACGAGCTGAACGAGCGTTTCCGCCGTGCCGGTGTGGGGTATCAGTTCGAAGACGGCAGGATATTCCGCGTGGACTCGGAATGGGTACATTCCGAGGTCGTGCGGCCGGCACTTCGATACCTCCATCAGAAGGGCTTCGAGGGACCGCGCGAGGAATTCCTAAAGGCGCATGGTCACTACCGGGCTGGCGAGACGAAGGCCGCGATTACAGACGCCAACAATGCGTTCGAAAGCACGTTGAAGGCGATTCTCGATCAAAGGGGCTGGCCGTATTCAATCGGGATTCCCCAGATGGAACCTTCCCAGCCCGTTGAGTGTGGCTCGAAACCGCTCGATGTGAAATTTGCCTTCGAATGACAGCCATCTTCGCGCCGATCCGGATGATTGAGGCCAATTGGCGGCGTTGGTGGCGCGGAATGGCATTTTTTGCCGGCGATCCGGGCGCACCGATCCTGTCGGCGGCGACGCGAAGGAACGGGGTGCCGTCGCTCATGCCGGGGCTGGCGGCGGTCTGAGCCGGTCGATACGGCGCAGGATGTCGGCGAACAGGTCACGAGGAATGACAACCTCGGCCATCTGGAACGTGACGTAGCGCCCGTGGCGCACGATCTTCGCTCCGATCTTGATGAGCTTCTCTCGCAGGCTGGTCAGTGACCACTGTTCCACGGCATCGGGCAGCGCGAGGGTGCGCATGAAGTTGCCGAGGTTGTAGGCGAGCGCGTGAAGCTGGAGGCAAACGGCATTGTGGTCGAACCTGCGGCACGATAGGCGTGTCCACCGGATCGCGTTCTTGCCCTCCTTGATCCATTGCTCAGCCGTGCCGCGCTGATTGTAGAACGCGACCACCCGCTCGGCGGGGCGGCCCCGGTTGGTGACAATGAACCCGACCCGCGGGTACAACTCACCCGGATGCCACTCGACCTTGGCGACGACGCGGCGGGGCTTGTCCCAGGTTCCGGCTTGATAACTGAAGCTGGCATGATACCGGCGCACGTCCGTGGGCGGCCTGCCGACGGGGCGCTTCAGGAGATGAGCGATGCTCTCTTGCAGCACCTTGTTGGCGGGCAGCCGGATGGCGTAGAGCATGCCTTCGGCTTCGAGGTAGTCGTAGATCTCCGGTGAGGCGAAGGCCGCATCGCCGCGGAAGTAGAGGCGAATGGCTCGTCCCTTGTAACGTTCGACCACCGGTACCAGGACATCACGCCATCCGTGGGCGCTATGCACGTTGCCGGGGCGCAGCGCGCAACGCTCCAGGTCGCCGAACTGGTTGAACACGAACAGCGGGTGATAGCAGGTGCAGCCGAAGTGGCCGTTATAGGCTGTGCCCTTCTGCTCACCGAATGTCGGGCTGACGGAGCTGTCCATGTCGAGCACGACGCGCCTCGACGGATCGTGGTCGTGAACCCGGTCAATCCACATCCCCGACAGGTCCGCAAGGGCCGCGAGGTTCTCGTTGTTCGCCAGCAGCTCGGTCTCGAACCGCCCCATCTGGCTGGTCGATGCCCCGCCGCGCTCGACCGCCTTGCCGCCGACGATCCAGCGCATCGCGGGATCACGCCCGAGCCGGTCGGCGTCGTTGACATCCTCGTAGCCGGCGAGACGCCCATAGACGGACTGGCGAAGGAGACTGACGATGCCGTGCCAGCCGTTCCTGCCCGTGCGGCTATCCGCGAGCACGCCGCCCGCCAGTGCGGTCAGCCCGAGCGCGTCGTCCAGTTCGCGATAAGCGAGCAACCCCGCGTCGGAGGTCACCCGCGATCCGTGGAACTCCAGTTTCAGGCGGCGGTCGAAATGAGGCCGGAGTGGCCCATGATCCGGTTCACCCTCCGGGTTCCGCATCCGAGCTGCCCTCCGACACCCTCAAGCCAGTGATTCTTATAGCAGAATCGTGCCAATCAGGCATCAGGCGAAGCGGTCACTTGGGAAATGCGGGCTATATTCGGTCGGCGAAATGGCGGCATCGTCAGGCGGGGCACGTTTCATGGCCGCACCGACGCACCCATTAGCTTGGATGACCACGGCGGAGGAGGCCGACGCGCTGGTGGTGCATGCGCGGGGGCGTTGGGACATTGGCGGCATCGCCGCGCTCGATTCGGAGTTGCGCGGCATGAGACCGGCCGCGGGCGAAGCGATCCGTATCGACATCGGGGCGCTCGAGGCGCTCGACACGGCCGGCGCCTGGATTCTCCACCGCACCGCGAGCGCCTGGCGCGGCGCCGGGCACGCGATCGAGATCAGCGGCGCGCTGGCCGAACATTCGGTTCTGCTCGACCAGATCCGGGTCAACGATAAACCATGCGAAATCGAGCCCGCGCGCCGCGCCACCCTGGTCCGGGTCCTGGCCGAAGTCGGCGAAGGGGTGGCCGACGGCTTTCGCGAAACCGGCGAACTCTTGAGCCTGGTGGGCGCCGTCCTCACCACTTTCCTGGGCGCGCTTGGCAGGCCGCGCCGGCTCCGCATGACCTCGGTGGTCCACCACCTCGAACGGGCGGGGCTCAACGCCGTCCCCATCGTCGGTTTGATCGCGTTCCTGATTGGGGTGGTGCTTGCGTACCAGGGGTCCACCCAATTGCAACGGTTCGGCGCCGAGATCTTCTCGGTCAATCTGGTGGCGGTCGCGGTGCTGCGCGAGATGGGCATCTTGCTCACGGCCGTCGTTGTGGCGGGCCGCTCGGGGAGCGCGTTCACCGCCCACATCGGATCGATGACGGCGAACGAAGAGGTCGACGCGCTGCGCGCCCTGGGGCTCGACCCGGTCGAGATTCTTGTGTTGCCGCGCGTACTCGCACTGGCGATCGCGATGCCGTTGCTGGCCTTCTTCGCCGACATTATGGGCCTTTTGGGGGGCGGGGTAATGGCGTGGGTGGCGCTCGGAATCTCGCCCGCCGCCTTTATCGAGCGGCTCAACGCGGCGGTCGGGCTGTGGGCGTTCTGGGTCGGCATTATCAAGGCGCCGGTGTTCGGGATTCTGATCGCGCTGGTCGCCTGCAACGAGGGATCGCGGGTGGTGGGCGGCGCCGAGAGCGTCGGCAGGCGCACCACCCGCTCCGTCGTCATCTCGATCTTCCTGGTCATCGTCGTCGACGCCTTCTTCTCGATCTTCTTCGCCTACGTCGGGGTATGACGATGACCAGCGCCGCCAACGGCACCATCATCAAGGTCAGGGGCCTGACCACGCGCTTCGGCGCCGAAATCATCCACGATGGTCTCGATCTCGACGTCGTGCGCGGCGAGATCCTCGGTATTGTCGGCGGCTCCGGGACCGGAAAGTCGGTCTTACTGCGAACCATCGTCGGGCTGACCCAGTGCGCCGCGGGAACGATCGAAGTGCTTGGTCAGGGTGTTTCCGAGTGTTCGGATTCGGCGATGTGGCGGCTCGAGGAACGCTGGGGCGTTCTGTTTCAGGATGGGGCGCTCTTTTCCTCGCTAACGGTGGCCCAGAACATCGAAGTGCCGCTTCGCGAGCACACCGACCTGCCGCGCCGTTTGGTCGACGAGATCGCGGCGCTAAAGCTCAGCATGGTCGGCCTGCCCGTTGATGCCTCGACCAAGTATCCGGGCGAGCTCTCGGGTGGTATGCGCAAGCGCGCTGGCCTTGCGCGGGCACTCGCGCTCGATCCCGAGATTCTATTCCTCGACGAACCGACCGCGGGGCTCGATCCCATCGGCGCGGCGGCGTTCGACGAGTTGATCCTGCGTCTCCGCGAAGCGCTGGGCTTGACCGTCTTCATGGTCACCCATGATCTCGACAGCCTTCACGCGATCTGCGACCGTATCGCCGTCCTCGCCGACAAGAAGGTACTGGTCGAAGGACCGATGGAGGTCATGCTTCGGCAGAGCCACCCTTGGGTTCGCGAGTACTTCCACGGCCCGCGCGCCCGCGCCATGGCGGCGGCTTGAAGGGGCGGGGCCATGGAAACCAGAGCAAATCATGTGTTCATCGGCGCATTCGTCTTGATTGTCGTGCTCGGCATGGTTGGTTTCGTCGCGTGGCTTGCCAAGGTCGACATCGATCGCGAATTCAACACCTATCACATCTTCTTCGAGGGCTCGGTTACCGGGCTGAGCTCGGCGAGCAATGTCCTTTATCGGGGAATACCGGTGGGCAGGGTCAACGAGGTCGTCATCGACCCCGACGACAGCGCACGAGTTCGCGTTACCGTTGACCTGGCTGCGAACACGCCGATTCGCGAGGATTCGGTAGCCACCCTCGAGCTTCAGGGCATCACCGGCGTCTCCCTGATTCAGATTACCGGTGGAAGTGCGGACAGCGCGGTGCTGGTGGCCAAAGCCGGTCAGCCACTGCCCGTGATCCGATCCAAACCGTCGTCGTTCCAGCAACTTTTCGCGGGCGCTCCGGAACTGTTGAGCCAGCTGGTGGTCTTGACATCGGAGGCGGTCGATCTCTTGAACGAAGACAACCGGCGATCGGTGCAGACCATCCTCGCCGGTGCAAGTGAGTTTAGCGGCACCCTGGCAAGCAAGTCCGAGACCCTGGTTCGCATTCTCGACAACGTCGAGGAGGCGACCTTCGAAATGCGCGAGGCGACGGCCGGGGTCAGCGATCTGGTGACGTCGCTTGAGAGCAGTGTCGAACAACTTGCCGACAGCACCGATGCGACACTGTCGGTGGCCCGCGGAACGCTTACCGGAATCGATCAGGTCGTCGCCCACGATCTCCGGCTCGCGCTTGCTGACGCCCGGCAAACGGCGCAATCGGTTACCGAAACCTCGCAGCAGCTCAACGCGTTGGTGGCCGCGAACAGCGAACCCATCGGCGACTTCGCGACCGACGGCCTGTACGAGCTATCGGGCATGATTTCCGACATGCGGGTCCTTATGACCGGGCTATCGCGGCTCGCCGACCGGCTCGAATCTGACCCGACGCAATTCTTCTTTGGCTCCTCGGACCAGGGCTTCGAAGCGGAATGAGACGGCGTCGGTCCCCGTTCTTTGGGCGCCTGGCGGCCGTCGTTCTCGGCGGTGTCGCGCTGGGCGGAGCGCTCGCGGGCTGCGGCGGGCTACTCCCTGACCCCGGGCCCTTGCCGACGCTCTACACGCTCACCCCCAAGAGTACGTTTGGCGACGACCTTCCGACGGTCGAGTGGCAGCTTGTGGTCGAGGAACCGCGCGCCGCCGGCGCGCTGGCCACACAGAGCATTGCGATTCGCACCGATCCGGTGGAGCTACAATATTTCGCCGGCGCGCGGTGGACCGAGCGCGCGCCACGCCTGATCCAGACGCTGATGGTCGAGTCCTTCGAGAATACGGGCAAGATCGTCGCGGTTGGCCGCGAGGCGATCGGCTTGCGCTCGGACTACAACCTCAGAAGCGACTTGCGCGAGTTCCAGGCCGAATACGAAGATCCTGATTCGCCGCCGCTCATCCGCGTGCGCATCAACGCCAAACTTATTCGCCAGCCGCGGCGCGAGATCGTCGCCTCACAGACCTTCGAGCACACCGCGCGCGCCGGCGGCAGCGGGACCCGTGCCGCGTCGTCGCTTTCGACGAAGCGCTGGGGAAGGTGCTCCGACGCGTGGTCGAGTGGACGCTGACGACGATGGAGTGAGGGCGGGCGCGTCGTGTCCGTGAAACGGCCGAGCTTCGCGCAGCGCCGCTATCTCGAACGCGGACTCGCCGAACCGGGCGGAAAACTACCGTTGTTCGATGCCAATGGCCGAGAAATCGGCGCCGCTACGGTGCGCGCGTGCGTTCGCGAGGGTTGGGCCGAGCCCTGGTTTGCCAACCCAACCAAGCCGGAGTGGTTGGTGTGCAAGCTGACCCGCCGCGGCCGGATCGCGCTCGGGTGCGCGCTCAACGAAATGGAGGGAACGCCGTGACCGGATCGATATCTTGGCTCGCTGGGGCCGTGGCTTTCTTTGTCGGTATTCACTTGCTGATCTCGGGAACGCCGCTCCGCGGCGTCGTCGTGGCGCTCACCGGCGAGCGCGTCTATGGCGCGGCATTCGCGCTGGCCGCGGCCTTCGGGTTGGGGTGGATCGGCTGGGCCTACCACGACGCCCCGGTGGTGAGCCTGTGGCACGCCGCATGGCTTCCGTGGATCCCCACGCTGATCATGCCGTTCGCCTGGATTCTGGTGGTGTGTGGGGTCGTCTCGCCAAACGCGACCACCCGCGCGCCCGACGACAGCGGCCAAGTCGAGACGCCGATCGTCGGCATCGTCCGGATCACCCGGCATCCCATGATGTGGGGGGTGAGCCTGTGGGCCGGAGCCCACCTGATCGCCAACGGCGATACGGCCTCGGTGCTGATGTTTGGAGGGCTCTTGAGCGTGGCGCTGTTCGGGCCGCTACAGATCGACGCAAAGCATCGCCGCAGCCTGGGCGAGGCGTGGACGCCGCTGGCCGCGCAGACCTCATGGCTACCGTTCGCCGCCGCGATCGCCGGCCGTACCCGGATCAGCCTGCGCGAGATCGGCTGGCGGCAGCCGGCCATCGCGCTCGCCGTCTACGTCGTCACCATGGGCGTCCACCCGTTCGTCTTCGGCGTGCCCCCATGGCCGGTATGACCACGCGATCTGCGACGGGGCCTTGACAGCGCCGCCACGGCTTCTATATTTAACCAGATGGTTAATCAATGGTCGATTGCAGCACGCTCGGATCATGCCCGGTGCCGACGCGAAATCGATGGATCTGACGTTTGCCGCGCTCTCGGACCCGACGCGGCGCGCCATATTGGCGCGTCTGGCGTCGGGCGATGCCTCGGTGGGCGACATCGCCGCGCCGTTCGACATGTCCTTGCCCGCCATCACCAAACACCTGAACGTCCTGGAAAACGCCCGCCTCATCACACGGCGGAGGGAAGGACGCGTGCGCCGCTGCCACCTCTCGCCCGAACCCATGAACGAGGCCGCGGAGTGGATTGCGGCCACGCGTGGATTCTGGGAGGGGCAGCTCGATCGGCTGTCGGCCTATCTCGAGCGACAGCAGAAGGAACGCAACTAGAGGGAGAGCACCATGGCCTTGGCCAGCCCAATCGCGAGCGTTAATCCCGACACGTTTCTCAATATCACCCGCACGTTCGCGGCGCCCCGTGACCAGGTCTACGCCGCATGGACGGAGCCTGAACACCTCAAGCAGTGGTGGGGCCCCGAGGGCGTAAGTGCGCCAGTGGTCGAGATCGATCTCAGGACCGGCGGTATCGGACCTGCATGCGCACGCCGGAAGGGGACCGATGGGTTGGCGGCGAATACACCGAGGTCACGCCGCCCGAGCGATTGGTCTTCACCTGGTCGTGGGAGGGCGACTACACCGCCGACAGCCCGGAAACGTTGGTCACGGTGGAGTTTCGGAACCTGGGCGACATGACCGAGGTAGCGCTCACCCACGAGCGCTTTGGCAGCGTCGAGTCACGCGACCACCATCGCCACGGCTGGTCGAGTTCGCTCGACTGTTTGGAACAGGTTCTGTGAGCGATGGCGCTCAGGATCGCGGCGGACCGCAGCGGCTCGGACGGGCCGATGCGTGAGCCCACGGACTGGGTGGCAACGTGGCGCAGCTACTGGGAGAGCCGCTTCGATCGGCTTTCCGACTACCTCGAACGGCAAAAGCACGAACAGCGACGCAAGGAGGAAGAAAGCGATGGCCGAAGCCAACCCAGCAACGACCCCTGATCCCGACACGTTTCTTTTAACATGACGCGGACGTTTGCGGCGCCCCGCGACCAGGTCTATGCCGCTTGGACGGAGCCCGAGCACCTCAAGCAGTGGTGGGGTCCGGAGGGCTTCACCTCGCCCGACGCCGCCATCGACTTGAGGGTGGGTGGGCGCTATCGCGCCGGCATGCGGGCCCCTGACGGTACCGAGATGGCGGTCGTCGGCGAGTACACCGAGATCGCGGCGCCCGAGAGGCTCGCGTTCACGTGGGCGTGGGACCCGCCGATGGGCGGCCCGGAAGACACTCTGGTGACCGTGGAGTTTCGTGACCTCGGCGATATGACCGAGGTAGTGCTGACCCACGAGCGTTTCCTAAGCGTCGAATCGCGTGATCAGCATCAACACGGTTGGACCAGTACATTTGTCTGCCTGGAACAAGCCCTTAGTTGAACCATAACATCGAAAAGAGGAGGTAACCACATGTCAGAGGTAACAATTTACGGTGTAGCACCGTCAACGTATGCACGCACGGCACGCATGATTCTTCACGAGAAGGGGGTGCCACACGACTTCGAGGAGGTCGACTTCACCAGCGGCGAACACCGCAAGCTGCATCCGTTCGGCAAGGTGCCGGCAATGCGCCATGGCGATCTTTTGCTGTACGAGACTCTGGCGATCGGGACGTACGCGGACGCCACTTTTGACGGACCCGCGCTGCAGCCGTCGAGCGCTCAAGACAAGGCGGTCATGCTCCAGTGGTTTTCGGCCTTCGTCGATTACATCTATCCGGCGATGGTCACCGACATCGTCGTCGAGCGCCTGGCCAAGCCACGGCGCGGCGAAGTGCCCGACGAGGACAAGATCAAAGGGCGGGTGCCCGAGGTCGAGCAACATCTCTCCATCGTCGAGGCGGGGCTGGAAGGGCGGGGTGCAGCGAGACTAGCTGCTGTACTTGCGGGTGAGAGTCCCGTCGGCGCAATTCTCAGTTTAGCGCCGTAGTGATATCCGGCAGGCATGCGGGGCGACCCGGTGGTCTGAAAGCCCGGAAGTAAAAGCCCCGGAGGGCCGGAGGGTCGTAGTGCCTCTCAGGTCTGGTCAGTTCGGTGGGGCGAACGAACAGTAGGGCCGTAACGAAAGTGAACGGATTAAGCGTCGAAAGGCGCACGCATCGGGGCTCCCGGCGTATTGAAGGCGGCAATACTGGACAGTACAGCAGTGAAAGTCCGGAAGGTGTGGAGGTCAGACAGGATGATCCTTGGATGTCAAAGACCGTGTCTATAACTGGCTGTGCCGGGAAATGAGACGGAGATCTCCAGACTGGCGGATGAGGTCGTCAAGCGTTGATGGGCGGGACAACATAACCCGGCTGGAGCGAGGACCTCAGGGCTCAGGTGGCAGTGCTGCTACCGTGTGGTCCGCACACAGAGGCGGACGGTCTTCAAGGCGGTCGGCACGGTCTAAGGACGGAGCAAACGAGGGCTGTGGTCAGGAGAATGGCTGGGTCGGCCTTAACCCTGACGCGTCCGCGGAAGGCTCCACTCCGAACTGTGAGGTGCCTGATGCTTGAAGCCGGACCGGGGAAAACCCGATGTCCGGAATTTTAGGGGGCGGCTGGAAACGTGGCCAATGGTGGAACTGTGAAACCACCCCGCAACCGAAAGGGCGGGGCTGGAAACCCTCCACCTACCGGTGCGCGCGCCAGTGCCCTACCCGACAAAATCTCGCGGGCGATTCGCTGTCGCTCGCCGATCTCCTCTACGCGCCGGCGATCGCCTACCTTCCCATGGTGCCCGAAGGCGCCGGGTTCTTGGAGGGCAAGCCGAACATCAATCGCTGGTTCGAGCGCGTCGCCTCGCGCGAGAGTTTCGGCAAGACCAATCCGTTCCCGCCTGAGCAAGAAGCGGCCGAGTAGGGAAGGAGGGGAGCCATGGCGGATCACGGACAGTTCTACTGGAACGAGCTTGTGACCACCGATCCGGGCCAGTGCAACGCCTTCTATGGCGCGGTTCTGGGATGGACCAGCCGAGACATGGACATGGGCGAGGGCGGTACCTACACCATCTTTCAGTCGAACGGCACCGACATCGGCGGCATGTTCAAGATGCAGGGACCGCAGTTCGAAGGGGTGCCGCCGCACTGGATGGGCTACGTCGCGGTCGACGATGTCGACGCGGCGGTGACCAAAGTCGAGGGTGCGGGCGGTACGGTCATGGCGCCGCCGTTCGACGTGCCCGGAATCGGCCGTATCGCGGTAATCACCGACCCGGTTGGTGCCACCGTATCGATCATGACCCCCGCACTGGAGCAGGCGAGCTGAGGGGTGGGGCGTTTTCACGACAAGCGGTTCCCCGGCGAGAGTGAGGCGTACCGCCGGTCGCGCGACACGTTCTTGGAGCGCGAGCGCAAGTTGCGGAACGAGATCGAGGAGGTCGCGGCCCTGCGCCGCAACCTTCCGCTCGGCGGCAAGCTCAAGGAAGATTACGAATTCGATGAGGGCGACGCGGCGACGCCAAACCCGATTCTCCGAGCTGTTCGGTCGTGGCAAGGATTCGCTGGTCATTTACAGCTTCATGTTCGCGCCAGACGCGGATACCCCTTGTTCGATGTGCACGGCGCTCCTCGACAGCCTCGACGGAGGCGCACCCCATATCGTTGACCGCATCAACCTTGCGGTGGTTGCCCGGGCGCCGATCACGAAGATTCGCGGCTGGGCGAGCTCGCGGGGCTGGCGCAACCTGCGGGTCCTGTCCTCGGCCGACAACGCCTACAACGTCGATTACCTTGCCGAGACCCCCGAGGGGGCGCAGTTGCCGGCCATCAACGTCTTCCGCAAGTCCGAGGACGGAATCATTCACACCTACGACGCGGAGCTGTTCTACTCACCCCCGAAGGCCGTGGCACCGAGTGGTTTCCGAAGATCTCGTACAACTAGTGGATCGAATCTAACGCTTGGTGCCCACGTTTGACGGCGGCGACGATCTTGTTGGGATTGGCGGTCCAAACGAACGGTGTGGGGTCGTCGTTGGTTTCGGCGATGAAGCGGTTGATGGCGGTCTGGAGATTGACGATCGAGTGGAACACTCCTCTTTTGAGTCGGCGTTTGCTGAGCTTGGCGAAGAAGGTTTTGACGGCATTGAGCCAGGAGCAAGAGGTCGGCGTGAAGTGAAAGACGAACCGAGGGTGGCGCTCGAGCCAGGCCACGACCTTGGGATGCTTGTGAGTGCCGTAGTTATCGAGGATCACGTGGACGATCTTGCCCGCCGGCACTTCGGCCTCGATGGCGTTGAGGAAGCGGATGAACTCCTGGTGCCGATGGCGCTGCATGCAGCGCCCGATCACCTTGCCTTCCAGGACGTCGAGGGCGGCAAACAGCGTCGTCGTGCCGTTCCGTTTGTAGTCATGGGTGATCGTCCCGCAGCGTCCCTTCTTCAGCGGCAGCCCCGGCTGGGTGCGGTCGAGGGCCTGGATCTGGCTCTTTTCGTCCACCGACAGCACGACGGCATGGGCGGGCGGATCGACGTAGAGACCGACGATATCGCGCAGCTTAGTGACGAACTCGGGGTCGGTGGAGAGCTTGCGCGAGGGTCGGGTCTTGTCGCGCAAAAGTCCACCCACGCCTTCGTGCATGAACCGCTCCTGCCAGCGCCAGACGCAGGGCTTGCTCTTGCCCGTCCGCCGCATGATCTCAGCGGTGCCAAGACCATCGCCGGTCAGCACGATGATCCGAGCCCGCCAGACGTGCTTCTGCGGGCTGCTCCGGTCCGCAACAACCACCTCAAGACGAGTACGCTCGGCAAAACTAACGTTCACATGGATACCGTTTCGCATTCCAAGAGACTCGCACATCGTGCAAGCCATGGGAATCTTTTGTTAGAGTTGATCCACTAGCGGCGCGCGATCGCGCGGCGTGGGCTAGTGCGCGCCGCGAAGCATGGTGATTATCCCCGAGAAGTCCTTGCCGGCGTGGCCGGCGGCGGCGAACAGCGCATAGAGCGCTGCGGCCTCGGCCCCGAGGGGAGCTGCAGTGTCGACGGTCTGTGCCGCTTCTTGGGCGAGGCGCAGGTCTTTGAGCATCATCGCGGCGGTGAATCCCGGCGCGTAGTCGCGGTTCGCGGGCGAGGAGGGCACCGGGCCGGGCACGGGACAGTAGTGGGTGAGCGACCAGCACTGTCCGGATGCGGCCGCGACGACGTCGTAGAGCTTTTGATGGGTCAGGCCGAGCTTCTCGCCGAGGACGAATGCCTCTCCTACGGCGATCATCGTGATGCCGAGGATCATGTTGTTGCAGATCTTCGCGGCCTGGCCGTTGCCGGCGCCGCCGGCGTGCACGATCGCCTTGCCCATGGCTTCCAACACCGGGCGGGCGCGCCCCACCGCCGCGTCGGCGCCGCCGACCATAAACGTCAGGCTGGCCGCCTCGGCGCCCGCGACCCCGCCGGATACCGGGGCGTCGATCATCTCCAAGCCACGCGCCGTCGCTGCCGTACCCACCTCGCGCGCGGTGGCGACGTCGATGGTCGAACAGTCGATCAAGAGGGTGCCGGGATCGACGGCGTCGAGCACTCCACCCTCGTCGAGAAAGACAGTGCGGACGTCGCGCCCCGCCGGCAACATGGTGATCACCGCATCCACGCCTGAAGCGGCGTCGGTCGCCGAGCCGGCGGCCGCGGCGCCGGCTGTGCGTGCATCGTCGATGGCCCGGGGTACCAGGTCGAAAACGCGCACCGCGTGCCCTCCCTCGAGCAGATTGCGAACCATCGGTCCGCCCATGTTACCCAGTCCGATGAATCCGAGCTTCGACATCTGCCAACCTCCCTACAGGCGCATCTCGCGGCGGCCTATCGGCGCGAAGTAGCGGTCCACGCTCGCCTCCGAGACATCTTCCAGCGCGACGGGATTCCACTTGGGACGACGGTCCTTGTCGATCACCGCGGCGCGGATACCTTCGTAAAAGTCGTGTCCCTCGATGAATCGGGTCACCAAACGATACTCGAGCCGCATGCAGGCGGCGAAATCGAGCGTCCGGCCTTCTCGCAGCTGGCGAAACGTAACGGCCAGACTGGTCGGGGATTTGCGGCGCAGACTCGACGACACCTCGGCTACCCACTCGCCGTCCGCCGCGTCGAGCGATTCTATGACCGCGCCAAGGTTCGCCTTGCCGAAGTGTCGGTTGATGTCGTCCCGCCGTGCCACCAGCGGCGCCGAGCCGGCCGGCGCGGCGTGGTGCGCGATAATGGCGTCTACAGCGTCGAAGGGGTCACCGGCGAGGGAGTCGCGTTCGAGGTCTTGGGCCAGCGGGCCGAGACGCTCCGCCGCCACGAATGCGCTGCCAATTCCCGAATAACAGACGTCCGCTTGGCCCAAGCGCGCGCCGGTCAGGCCGAGGTACATGCCGATCTCACCTGGACACCGCGGCAAGACGTAAGTCGCGCCGACATCGGGAAAAAGGCCGATCCCTGTCTCCGGCATGGCGAAAACGACGTTCTCGGTCGCCACCCGATGCGATCCATGCATGGCGAGGCCGGCGCCGCCGCCCATGACGATGCCGTCCAAGAGTGAGACGTAGGGCTTGGGGAAGCGCTCGATCTCGGCGTTGAGCCGGTATTCGTCGCGATAGAAGCGGCGCAGCGGTGCGCGGTCCATGTGCCGGCTTTGGTAGATCGCGTGGATGTCGCCGCCGGCACAAAAGGCGCGCGGGCCGGCGCCCCCGATCACAACAGCGCGGACCGCGGCATCCACCGCCCACGCTCGGAGACGGCTGCGTAGGCGCCGGGTCATGCCCCATGTCAGCGCGTTGAGGGCCTGTGGCCGGTTGAGGGTGATGACGCCCAGGCGCCCCACACGCTCGAACACGATATCGCTCGCCCGCGGCATTAGGCAGGCTCGTCAGAGATCGAGGAGCTTGCGGGCAAGGATCAGACGCATGATCTCGTTGGTCCCCTCGAGAATCTGGTGGACGCGGACGTCGCGCAAGAAACGCTCCAACGGATAGTCACCCAAATAGCCGTAGCCGCCATGGATCTGCAGCGCTTCGTTGACGATCTGGAACCCGGCATCGGTCGCGTAACGCTTGGCCATGGCCGCGTACGCGGTGCCGTCGTCGGCACCGGCGTCGAGCTTGGCGGCGGCGCGGCGCACCAACAGGCGCGCGGCCTCGAGCTCGGTCGCCATATCAGCGAGTTTGAATTGGAGCGCTTGGAACTCGGCCAGCGGCCGTCCGAACTGACGCCGGTCGATCATGTGTACGCGCGCGGCCTCGAAACAGGTGCGTGCCGCGCCCAGTGAGCACGCCGCGATGTTGAGGCGGCCCGAGTCGAGCCCCTGCATCGCGATCTTGAAGCCCTCGCCCTCGGCGCCGACACGGTTGGCCACCGGCACCCGGCAATCCTCGAGGTTCACCATCGCGGTGGGTTGGCTGTGCCATCCCAGCTTCGTCTCGAGCTTGCCGAAACTGAGCCCTGGCGCGTCCTTTTCGACGACAAGGCAGGAGATGCCGCCCGCCCCCTCATCGCCCGTCCGCACCATGCAGACGTAGAGGTCCGAGCGGGTGCCGCCGGAGATGAACGCCTTGGTGCCGTTGACGAGGTAGGCATCGCCCTCGCGGGTGGCGCGGGTCGCGAGCGCGGCGGCGTCCGAACCGGCGCCGGGCTCGGTCAGGCAGTAGCTGGCAAACCGGCTCATTGTGCAAAGATCGGGAAGCCATGCCCGGCGCTGCTCGGGCGAACCGAAGGTATCGATCATCCACGCCGCCATATTGTGAATGGAGAGATAGGCCGCGGTCGAGGCGCAAGCGGCGGCGAGTTCTTCGACGATCAGCGTCGCGTCCAGCCGACCCAGACCCGAGCCGCCGTGCCCGGCGCCAACGGTGATGGCGGCGAAGCCGAGCCGAGCCGCCTCGCGCAACGCCTCTTCGGGGAAAACCGAGTCCCGGTCCCACGCCGCGGCGTTGGGTGCCCAGCGCTCGAGGGCGAAGGCGCGTGCGGTTTCCTGGAACGCAAGCTGCTCGTCGGAGAGTTCAAAATCCATCGCCGGCCCTTCGGTGACCCGAGGATTGTAGCCGCCTCAGCGAGTGTCGCGCGAGTGGCGGCGAACCCACGGGAGGAGCGGAATGACGGCGGCCCCGCGCTTAGCGGTGATCGAAGCGCGGCGCGCGTTTGTCAACGAACGCGGCCATGCCCTCGGCGCGGTCGTGGGTGGCGAAAGTGGCGTGAAACAGACGCCGCTCGGCCCGCAGACCTTCCGAAAGCGGAGTCTCGAAGGCGCGGTTTACGGCCTCCTTGGCCATCTGCACCGCGGGGCGTGAGAGCGCGGCGATCTCGGCTGCCAGCTTCACTGATTCCTCAAGTAGCGCCTCGGCCGGGACAATACGGCTCACCAGCGCGCACCGTTCGGCCTCCTCGGCATCCATCGTCCGCCCGGTCAGAACCATCTCCATCGTTTTGGCCTTGCCGATGGCACGGGCCAGACGCTGTGCGCCGCCGATGCCCGGAATGGTGCCCAAGCGAATCTCGGGTTGGCCGAACTTGGCGTTATCGGCCGCTACGATCATGTCGCACATCATCGCCAGTTCGCAGCCGCCGCCCAGGGCGACGCCGGCGACCGCCGCGACCGTTGGCTTACGGCACGCGGCCACGCGCACCCAATCGCCGGCCATGAAGTCCTCGGCCAGGACCTCGGCGAAGGTCTTGTGTTGCATTTCCTTGATGTCTGCGCCGGCGGCAAAGGCCTTGTCGCCGCCGGTGATGACGAGGGCGCCGATGCCGTCATCGGCCTCGAATCCCTCCACCGCCCGCGCGAGCTCGGCCGCCAACGCGCTGTTGAGGGCGTTTAGCGCCTTGGGCCGGTCAAGCGTGATCACGCCGACCCCACCGCGGGTCTCGGTGCAGATGTTCTTGAAGGCCATGGCTGGGTGTCCTTTGCGACTCCTGACTGGCGGGTATTCTAGGCCGAGCCGGGTCTCGGCGAGAACACGCGCGAAAAAGTGGGCGGCAGGCGGCCCAATAGAGGAAGCCAGGGAAGGCCCACTTTTCGCACTTCGGCCCCGCGCACGCACTAATCTAGGTTAGGAATCGGCGCCAAACGCTTTCAATCCTTCAAGGCGGCGAGGCCCGCGCTTACCTCCCACAATCGAGCCGCGGTGTCGGCCGCGCGCCCGGCAGCCGAGGTCGGGGCCTCGCGGCAATCGTCGAAGTATCGTCCGCTCACCCCCTCGACCTCGGGTGAGGTGGCGACATAGACCGAGGTGCGCGCGCCCTGGTGCCGTGGCGTACTGACTCATGATTGAAGGGCATACCCTTGTAGGCCGCTGCCTCGTCTGTGAAGACGGTCGCGCCAGGGGCCGCGTGATCTGCCACGAACCCCTGTAGCGTCTTGGCGTCAGTCGCCTCGACGACCTCGGCGCTCACGCGGTTGGTGGCCCGGTCCTTGGCGCCAGCGATGACGGCCTTGCCGATCCCGCCCCGACCCAGCCGCTTCTTCTTGCGCGCGTGCTTGTTGCCTTCGCGCCCGCCGA
Source organism: Alphaproteobacteria bacterium (assembly GCA_965219135.1). Classification (GTDB taxonomy): domain Bacteria; phylum Pseudomonadota; class Alphaproteobacteria; order VGEJ01; family VGEJ01; genus CAYUNL01. Next base: position 525,530 of record CBDCMV010000003.1, read on the forward strand.
AGTAGGTCTCATCGACCTCAACGGGACCAGCCATCGGCGCGTTGTTCTTCTTCACCCAGGTCTCGCGAATGCGATGGGCCAAGTGCCACGCGGATTTCTGCGTGATTCCCAGGTCGCGGTGCAGCTTCATGCTCGCTTGGCCCTTGAGGCCGGTGGTCAGCAGGTAGCTTGCTATAGCCCACACTTGAAGGCCGAGCTTCGACGACTGCATGACCGTTCCCGTTTTGACCGAGAACCACTTGCGGCAATCGCGGCAGCGATAGGGCATGGTCTTGTGCGTCGTGCGATCCTGGATGTTGACCGAGCCGCAGTGCGGGCAATGCGGGCCATCGGGCCAGCGGATTTCAGTGAACCACCTCTCCGCCGCCGCGTCGTCGGGAAACATGCGGGTGACCTCGACCAGAGAAAGGCCGGCGCGATAGTGTTTTCCAGGTGCCTTGTGTGCCATGACCGCCTCCTTATATAAAGAAATATAGTGACCGGGGTGGACGATTTCAAGGGGCGGTGGTCACTTTCGTATATAATTCCCCAATAATACGGGTTTTCCCGATACTACGGGGGTGTCAAATTGACCATTCGGCGCGACACCCGATCCCGTGGCCGAGCCACCTGTCGCCTTCATCGAACGGTTGGCCTGCCTGTCGCCCGGCCTAATCGCCTCTGACGGGCCAAGTTAACACCACGATTTCATGGGCGCTGACACGCGGCGGGAACCCCGCCCAGGGCCGCCGAATCGCGATTCGAGCGCGGCCAACAAGAAACGGCAAAAACTTGGTCAATGTGGCCCGTCGACTGCCACATGCGTTCGTGTGCGATTCACCAATTTCGAAGAAGCGTTGAAAAAGGAATCGTTTTGCATAGATTGCTTCAACTTGGTTACCGTTGCGGGTCCGGCTTTGGCTACCTTCGTTCCAAGAATATTCACTCTGTCCTGTGCCCGGCCGCATCGGCTGCTGCCGTCGATTGGAGCGTGGAGGGCGTCTTCGTTGTCGTCGCGGCCAGCGTCGGAAGTGGCGCGTGAGGAAGCACCATGGGTTTTATGATCAAGTTATGGGGGGTACGCGGATCCATCGCGTGTCCATCTCCCACGCACATCGCGTTCGGCGGCAATACGAGCTGTGTGGAGGTTGCGCTCGGCGGGCAGCGAATCATTCTCGACGCCGGAACCGGCATTCGCAATCTTGGTCATTGGATGCTCAAGAAGAATGTCCATTACGCGCGACTATTGATGTCTCACACGCATTGGGACCATATCAACGGCTTTCCTTTTTTCACCCCGGCGTTTCAGAAAGACACCCATTTCACCATCATGGCCGGACACTTGATCGACACGGTCGGCATACGACAAGTGCTGGCCGATCAGATGGCCCAGCCGACCTTTCCCGTACCGATGGAGATGATGGGCGCCAAGCTCGAGTACGAAGACTTTCGGGCCGGCGACACGTTCGCACTTGGCAAGGGGATCAAGGTCAAGACCGTAGCGCTGAACCACCCCAACGGGGCGACCGCCTACCGCATCGAATTCAAGGGCAAGTCGATGATCTATGTCACCGATACCGAGCACATCATTGGACGGCCCGACGAAAACATTCTTGGACTGATCGAGGGCGCCGATTTGGTGATCTACGATTCGACCTACACGGACAAGGAGTTTCCGGCCAAGATCGGGTGGGGGCATTCGACGTGGCAAGAGGCGGTGCGTCTGTGCAAAGCATCCAACGTCAAGACACTCGCGATCTTCCATCACGACCCCGATCACGAGGACTTGTTTATGGAACGGTTGGAGACCGAGGCCCACGCGACCTGGCCCGGTTGCTTCGTGGCGCGCGAACACATGGGTTTCAACCTGCTCTAAACGCACGCCCGTCGCCTTAGCCAGGGAAGAATGTTTTGCCCGGCGGCCGCTTGCCGCTTGCCCGGCGAGGTATATGTCGTTAAGACGGGCGTGGGGGAAGGCCAGTCCGCCGTGGACCTAACGTCTCGTTCGCGAGCGGGCGGATTTTGGGAAGCCGGCTTTTGACCTCGGATGCAAGTACGGCTGCGGCGCCGCAAACCGGCGCCGCTTCACGCGAAGAACTGGAATCGGTCGTCGTCCGTTTCGCTGGTGATTCGGGCGACGGGATGCAGCTAACGGGTGCTCAGTTCACGCTGACCACCGCATTCGCGGGGAACGATCTGGCGACGTTCCCGGATTTTCCAGCCGAGATCCGGGCGCCGGCGGGCTCTAGCTTCGGGGTTTCCGCCTTTCAGATTCACTTTGGCTCACGTCGCATCCGCACCTCCGGCGACGCGCTCGACGCCCTGGTCGCGATGAATCCGGCGGCGCTGAAGGTCGAGCTCGGGAACGTACGGGAGGGCGGGCTGGTCATCGCCGATACCGGCGCTTTCTCGGAGCGCAACTTACGCAAAGCGGGCTACGGCGCCAATCCGCTCGAGGACGGCGGCCTCAAGGGATACCGCACCTTCGCGCGTGACATTTCCAAACTGACCCTTGAAGCGGTCGCCGAGTTCGGCCTTTCGCGCAAGGAAAGCATCCGCTGCAAGAACATGTGGGCGTTGGGGTTGGTCTATTGGCTCTACGACCGCGACCGCGCGCCGACCACCGAGTGGTTGCAAGAAAAATTCGCCGCGCGACCAGACCTCGCAAGCGCGAACATCGCCGCGCTAAATGCCGGTTATGTCCACGGCGAAATCGTCGAGCTGCCGCAGGGGCTCGGGGGTTACGTCATACCGCCGGCCGATATCGCGCCCGGCTTATACCGTGCTGTAACCGGGGGTGAGGCGCTGGCAATCGGGCTCGTCACAGGCTGCGATCGCGCGGACCTCGAGCTCGTTTTCAGCTCGTATCCCATCACGCCGGCGTCGCCGATCCTGCACGCGATGGCCGGGATGAAAGCTCATGGCGTCGTGACGTTCCAAGCCGAGGATGAAATCGCCGCGGCGTGCTGCGCCATCGGCGCCTCGTACGCCGGCGCGCTGGGGGTGACCTCGAGCTCGGGTCCGGGCATGGCGCTCAAGGGCGAGGCGCTTGGCCTGGCCGTCGCGACCGAGTTGCCGCTGGTGGTCATCGATTCGCAGCGCGCGGGCCCCTCGACGGGAATGCCGACCAAGACCGAGCAGTCCGACCTTTACCAAGCTTTGTTCGGGCGCAACGCCGACAGTCCGGTGGCCGTGCTGGCGCCGCGCTCACCGGCCGATTGCTTTGCCGTCGCCATCGAGGCGGTGCGCCTGGCGACCAAGTTCATGACCCCGGTCATCGTCCTGAGCGATACTTACTTGGCCAATGCGGCCGAGCCCTGGCGCATTCCCGACGTCGATGGACTGCCGCGCTTCCCCGTGGTCTTCCGCGCCGAAGGTGATCGTGAGGGTGCGCTTCGCCGCGACGCGACGACCCTAGCGCGACCCTGGGTCAGGCCGGGCACCCCGGGGCTGGAAGGCCGCATCGGCGGACTTGAGAAGGACCATGATACCGGGCACATTTCTTATGATCCCGACAATCACGCGCGAATGACGGCGATGCGCGCGGCCAAGATTTTGGGCATCGCCGCCGACATACCGCCGCAGACAGTGGACGAAGGCGGACCCAGCGGGGAGCTCGCGATCGTCGGCTGGGGCTCAAGCTTCGGGCCGATCGGGCGTGCCGTCAGTCGGCTGCGCGCGGACGACTTCGAGGTCTCACACATTCACATTCGCCACCTATCGCCGTTGCCGCAGAACCTCGGCGAACTCCTGGCCAGGTTCGAGCACGTTCTGGTCCCGGAGATGAACACCGGCCAACTCGTGACCCTCCTGCGCAGCACCTATCTGGTGCCCGCGGAGAGTCTGTCGAAGGTTACCGGCCAACCGTTTGCTGTCGCCGAGATCGAGCGTGCGGCACGTGACAGACTGCAAGGATAGGGGTCATGGACGACACCGTCGACGCCCTCAAGCCCGCCGACTTCGCGACCGATCAGGAGGTGCGCTGGTGCCCCGGATGTGGTGACTTCGCGGTCCTCAAGGCGATGCGGCGTACGCTCGCCGATATCGGCGCGACGCGCGAACATACCGTATTCGTGTCGGGGATCGGTTGTGCGGCGCGGTTGCCGTATTACATGGCGACCTACGGGTTTCACACAATTCACGGCCGCGCGACTGCGATTGCCACCGGCGTGAAGCTTGCCAATCCAGAGCTCGACGTCTGGGTCATTTCCGGCGACGGCGACGGCTTGTCGATCGGCGGCAACCACCTCCTCCATGTGCTGAGACGCAACGTTGATGTCCAGATTCTGTTGTTCAACAACGAGACCTACGGTCTGACCAAGGGCCAGTATTCTCCGACGTCGCGTACGGGGACCCGCTCGCCATCGACTCCTCTGGGCTCGATCGAGCATCCGGTGTCGGCGGCGGCCTTCGCGTTCGGCGCCGGTGCCCGCTTCGTGGCTCGCACCGTGGACACACTCCAAGAGCACGTTCCGCAGGTCTTGGCTGGCGCGCACGCGCATCACGGTGCCTCTTTCGTGGAAATCCTGCAAAACTGCATCGTCTACAACGACGGGGTCTACGATCGCTTCACCGATCGCGAGATTGCCGCCGAGGCCCAGATACACGTCGAGCACGGTCACCCGCTGGTGTTCGGCAAGGACGGCCAGCGCGGCTTGCGCATCAGGCCGGGGACGCTCTCGCTGGAAGCGGTGAGCTTGGGTGAGAATGGGATCGGCGAGGCCGACCTTGCGGTACACGACCAGACCGATCGGACCCTGGCTGCGCTTTTGGCGGCAATGGAGCCGCCCATGCCGGTTGCTCTCGGCATCCTTTATTGCAACCCGGCGCCGACCTACGAAAGCGAAGTACGCTCGCAAATCGACGCGGCCAAGGCCAAGGCGACCGATGGCAGTATAGCCGCCCTCTTGCGCGGCGGTCGAACATGGGAGATCGAGGGACGGCCGTCGGCGTGAGCCGGACGGCGATGGGTGCCGGTAGATGGCGGCGATCGGCGTAGCGATCGTCGGCGCCGGACCCGCGGGGTTTTATTCCGCGGAAGCGCTCGCCAAAGCCGGTCGCGACGTCCGCATCGACATCTTCGAGCGCCTACCGGCACCCTTTGGGCTGGTTGCCTTCGGCGTGGCGCCCGACAATCAGACGACCAAGAACGTTACCCGCGTCTTCGAGCGTACCGCGCTTCGGCCCGAGGTACGGTACTTCGGCAACATCGAGGTGGGTCGCGACATCGACATCGCGGAGCTGTGTGAGTGTTACGACGCCGTGGTGCTGACCACGGGTGCGCCCCAGGATCGGCGGCTCGGCATCGCCGGCGAAGACAAGTCGGGGGTAATCGGTTCCGCCGATTTCGTCGGCTGGTACAACGGGCATCCCGACTTTACCCATCTCGATCCCGACCTCGATACCGGCGCGGTCGCGGTCATCGGCCTCGGCAACGTCGCGCTCGACGTCACCCGAGTACTGGTCAAAACACCGGCCGAGATGGCCGAGACCGACCTGGCCGATCACGCCGCGCAAGCGGTCCATGCCTCGCCTCTCACCGAGGTCCATATTTGCGGGCGGCGCGGTCCGGTCGAGGCGAATTTCACCAATGTAGAGCTGCGCGAGATGGAGCACTTGGCCGATTGCCTTTCGGTCGTCGACGCCGATCAACTGCCCGACGACATCGGCGACCTTTCCGAGCGAGAACGGCGCATCAAGGGCAAGAACCTCGCCACCCTCAAGACGCTTGCGGCCGCCAAGGCCGCAGGGCAAAGCAAACGAGCGCACTTTCGCTTCCTCGCCTCGCCGATCAAAATTCTTGGTGGCGAACGCGTGAGCGGTTTGAGGCTCGAGCGCACGCAGCTCGTCGACGGCCGGGCCGTCGGCACCGGCGCCACCTTTGAGATCGCGTGCGGTCTGATCATCACCGCGATCGGCACGATCTCGCCGGTCGTCCCCGGCGTGCCCTTTGACCAGAAACGCGGCGCGGTCGTCAGCGAGAACGGGCGCATCGGTGAGGGGCTTTACGCAGCCGGCTGGGTAAAACGCGGTTCTACCGGTGTAATTTCCACCAACCGCCGAGACGCGGCCATCGTCGCCGAGTACATCGCCGCCGATTTCGGCGACGGCGTCAAGCCTGGGCGCGAAGCGATGGAGCGCCTGCTCGCCGAACGCGGTCTCAGGCCCGTCACGTACGCCGAATGGCAACAAATTGACCGCGCGCAAATCGCGAACGCCAAACCGGGGGCGCCACGCCGCAAGTTCACTTCAGTAGCCGAAATGCTGGCCGCCCTGTAGCGAGGCCAAATCAAGCCTGGAACATGCGGCATCGCCCTATGCAGACATCGGGTTATGCTGGATTAACATTCCCCGGCCGAGGCGAAACACTCTGGCACGGTAACGTCGGCGTGTAGTTTTGCTCGCATCCATCGTGTAGAAACGGCGATGTATGAGTGGGTACGACTTCAGCCTCTTCTCGGTGCTCATCGTCGAGGATAGCGCATACATGCGGCGCCTTCTTTCGTCGGTGTTGCGTGCGGTCGGCGTGGTGCAGGCGGCGAACGGTGGCGAGGCGATCGAGATGATGAAGCTGATGGGCACCGAGCCCGAGCGGGTCGGCGTCTCATCGGTGGACATCGTGATGTCGAATTGGATGATGGATCCGGTTGACGGGTTGATGCTCTTGCGATGGCTTCGGCGCAATAAGGAATCGCCCGACCGCTTCATGCCGTTCGTGATGATCACCGGGTTCGTCGATCGCGACAAGCTCGAGCAGGCGCGCGACCACGGCGTGACCGAGTTCCTGGCAAAGCCGTATTCCGTGCAATCGCTGGTCTCGCGACTGCTGGCGGTTATCGATCGGCCGCGCGAGTTCGTGCTGGCGCCCAAGTATTTTGGCCCGGATCGGCGACGGCGGTCGCTCGCGCACGCCGGGGCCGAGCGACGCGAATCTGAGGAATCTGACGTAGAGGTCGTATATGGCGAACCAGCAAGCTGATAATGCCGACAAGGCGGCGGGGGACAAGCCCAAGCTACGCCACTTTCGGCTGCGCAACCGGTTGAAGGAAAAAGCAAGCGGTGGTTCCGGCGGCGGCGGCGGAAAGGTGTCGGAGGAGCTCATGGAGCTTGCGGCCGCCGAGTTCGACAAGATGTCGGAAGACTACCCGGACTGGGTGAGCGGCTATATCGACTCGCTCTACACGGCGCACGGACGCGCGGCGGAGGTCGCGCCGGACCTACGGGCGAAGCCCTTTCGAGAGATCAACGGGATCGCCCACGAGATGAAGGGGCAGGGTGCAGCGAGACTAGCTGCTGTACTTGCGGGTGAGAGTCCCGTCGGCGCAATTCTCAGTTTAGCGCCGTAGTGATATCCGGCAGGCATGCGGGGCGACCCGGTGGTCTGAAAGCCCGGAAGTAAAAGCCCCGGAGGGCCGGAGGGTCGTAGTGCCTCTCAGGTCTGGTCAGTTCGGTGGGGCGAGCGAACAGTAGGGCCGTAACGAAAGTGAACGGATTAAGCGTCGAAAATCATGTCCTGCATGAAGCTGATTTGCGGGGTAATCGGAGCTGCCAAGGGTTTCCTGCCTATCCGATGGCCAGTGCCGGTGCGGAAGAACTGAGGCGCACGCATCGGGGCTCCCGGCGTATTGAAGGCGGCAATACTGGACAGTACAGCAGTGAAAGTCCGGAAGGTGTGGAGGTCAGACAGGATGATCCTTGGATGTCAAAGACCGTGTCTATAACTGGCTGTGCCGGGAAATGAGACGGAGATCTCCAGACTGGCGGATGAGGTCGTCAAGCGTTGATGGGCGGGACAACATAACCCGGCTGGAGCGAGGACCTCAGGGCTCAGGTGGCAGTGCTGCTACCGTGTGGTCCGCACACAGAGGCGGACGGTCTTCAAGGCGGTCGGCACGGTCTAAGGACGGAGCAAACGAGGGCTGTGGTCAGGAGAATGGCTGGGTCGGCCTTAACCCTGACGCGTCCGCGGAAGGCTCCACTCCGAACTGTGAGGTGCCTGATGCTTGAAGCCGGACCGGGGAAAACCCGATGTCCGGAATTTTAGGGGGGCGGCTGGAAACGTGGCCAATGGTGGAACTGTGAACCCACCCCGCAACCGAAAGGGCGGGGCTGGAAACCCTCCACCTACCGGTGCGCGCGCCAGTGCCCTACCCGACGGGGGACCTTTGGCTACCCCTTGATCACGACGTTCGGCAAGTCGCTCTATGACTTTACCGAGGGGACCGCGAAGCGCGACGACAACCACCTGGAAATCGTTAAGGCCCACATCGACGCCATGAAAGCGGTCATCGGCGGCCGCATCGAGGGTGACGGCGGCGCAGTGGGGAACGAATTGCAAGAGGCGTTGCGCCAAGCGATCGACAAGCACCTTCACAAACGGGGCCGGGGCGGCCGCCCGTAGGTCTGGCGGATGCGGGTGGCGCCGCGGCTGGGAGCTGCTAGTTGAGTTCGATCAAGGTCGCGGCCACTTTGCCCAAGGCCTGTGCGCGTGCCCACGCGATCTCGATCGACTTGGCTACGTCAAGGGCGCGCCGAAACGCTTTCAACGCCGCGGCAGTGTGTCCGGCCCGGGCGTGAGAGATGGCGATGTTGCTCAATAGCCAGGCCCGGTCAAGCGGGCTTGCCACCGCGTTCACGCTCTCCATCGATAGCGCCTCGGTACGCCTGGCCTCCTCCGTCGCGCCGGCGCTTGCCTGCGCCGCGGCGACCGCCCACATGGCGTGGGCCCGCAGGCGGTCGATCTCGATGTCGCCGGCCGTCGCGAACCCCGCCGCGATCTCGCCGATCCCCACCAGCGCCTGAGCGAGTCGGTTCATCGCGTACGCGCGGGGATAGCCGAGCGTTTGGTCCATCGTCTCGATCTCGGACCGCGCCATGTCCATGGTCGTCAGCGCCTTCGAAACATCACCGCTTTGCCCTTGGGCGAGCCCGATTTGCGCCAATACGAGCGCGCGGTATCGCGCACCATCGATCGATTCGACCATCTCGAGCGCCCGCTGGTAATCACCCGCCCGCGCAAGCGAAACGGCGATAGCAAGCACAGCGGCCCGCTGCTCAACCGATTCCGGAACTTGCGCCAGCATCATGAGCGCCCCCTCGGGGCAGAATCCAGTCATTGAAGTGGGAACGATGGATGCCCTTCGCGCTCTCAATCGCCTCCTCGAGAATGCATCGCGCCGTGGGCGTGGCGAAGCAGGGTGCGGGATCGCGCGTCGGGTCGGCGGCCTCGTCCGGCTCGCGCCCAGCCAACAGCTCGCGCGTGGCGGGGTTCGCCTCCAGCGCACGGCTCGCGGCCTCAATCTTGTCTCGCTTGACCGCGTCGATCCGTTCACGAAGCTTCTTCGCTTGGCCAACCGCCTGCAGATGTTCGAGAAGGGGTTGATTCGCAAGGCCATCTGTTGGTGGCATTCGTAAATCTGACATTCGTGGCAAGCCAAAACTGAACAGTTTTGGCTTGTCGATTCCGGCGTTCCCGTCCCGCTCTGTGGGCTTTTCCAACAGAGCTGGATGCGGGGCGCGGATGCACGGATGGGAGACCAGGATGTTGCTCAAGCACTATCTCGACCAGGGCGTCTCGAAGGCGGAGCTGGCGAGTCGCTTCGGGGTGAGTCGCACGACGATCCACCATTGGGTGAAGTCGGGCTAACTGGAGCGGGATCTGCTCGCCGGTCCGAGGGGGTATTCGCCGCGCCCTCCGGTGGCTCACAAACTGGATCCCTACAAGGCGATCATCGACGCGCGCCTCGAGGAGTTTCCGAAGCTGTCGGCGAAGCGGCTGTTCGACGAGGTCCGCGCCGCGGGCTATCCGGGCTGCTACGAGAGCGTGCGGAACTACGTGCGGGTTGCCCGGCCGTGCGAGCCGGTCGAGCCGGTGGTCCGGTTCGAGACGCCGGCGGGCCGGCAGGGCCAGGTGGACTTCGGCACGTTCACGCTTCCCTGGGGCCGGCGCCATGCGCTGGTGGTCGTGCTCGGCTACTCCCGGCTGCTTTGGCTGCGCTTCTTCCCGCGTCAGACGATGCCGATCCTGATGGAAGGGCTGGAGAGCGCCTTCGAGACGTTCGGCGGAGTTCCCGACGAGCTGCTGTTCGACCAGATGCGCGCCGTCGTGCTGTCCGATGACCGCGCCGCCGGCGGCGGCCTGGTGCTCAACACGGAGTTCCTGCGCTTTGCCGCGCACTGGGGGTTCCTTCCCCGCTCCTGCCGTCCCTACCGGGCCCGGACCAAGGGTAAGGTCGAACGCCCGATCCGCTACATCCGCGAGAGCTTCTTCTACGGGCGGGAGTTCGCGAACGACAACGATCTCAACGAGCAGGCCGCGCGCTGGCTGGAGGGCACGGCCAACGTTCGCCGGCACGCCACGATCGGAGAGCCCCCTGTCGAGCGCTTCGAGCGTGACGAGCGGGCGGTGCTTCTCCCCCTGGCCAACTGCCCCTACCGGCGCCTCGGCATCCGCCAGGCCCCGGAGCCAGCGCCGCGGCGCCTTGCGGCAACCGTGGAGGTCGAGCGGCGACCGCTCAAGGTCTATGCGGAGGCGCTGCAATGAAGGCCCCGGCGCCGACACGGCGCGACCGGCTGCGGGCGATGCTGGCAGACCTGAAGATGCCCGGCGCGCTGGAGGCCGTGGACGGCATCCTCTCGGAGGCCGACGGCGGCACGATCTCGGCGGCCGAGGCCATCGAGCAGCTCCTGAACGCCCAGATCGTGCTGCGCAACAACCGCCGACTCCAGACCGCGATGCGCTCGTCGCGGCTGCCCGCGGTCAAGACGCTGGAGCAGTTCGACTTCGCCTTCCAGCCCAGCATCAAGCGCGAGCAGATCGAGAGCCTGCACGAGCTCGGCTTCCTCGATCGACGCGAGAACGTGATCCTGCTCGGCCCACCCGGCGTGGGCAAGACTCACCTGGCCATAAGCCTGGCCATCGCTGCGGCGCAGTCCGGACGCCGCGTCTATTACGGCACGCTCGCGGGGCTGATCGAGTCCCTCGCCGAGGCCAAGGCCGCCGGCAACCTGTCGCGCAGGCTGCGCGTGCTCACCCATCCCGCGCTCCTGGTGGTCGACGAGATCGGCTACCTCCCGGTCAACCAGGACGGCGCCGTGCTCTTCTTCCAGCTCATCAACGCCCGGCACGAGAAGGCGTCGACGGTTCTGACGTCGAACAAGGGCTTCGAGGACTGGGGCGGCGTGCTCGGCGACGAAGTGATGGCGGCCGCTCTCATCGACCGTCTGGTCCACCATTGCCATATCGTCAACATCCGCGGGAACAGTTACAGGATGCGCGATCATCAGAACCTGCTGCAGGCCGGCTCGGATCGGCGCCGCAAGAGGGCCGCGTAGTGGTCGCCGGCCAAAACGGCAACCGTGCCGCCCGCCCGCTGTGGATAACTGGCTTGTCGCCGCCAGACTCGTCGGCGGTCGCGTCGCCAAGCCAGTTACCCACAGCTCCACCGAGCCCAACACCCGCTTGGGGGTACGCCCCCACGCCCAAAGTATTCAATTTTCGATTGCCAGAAATGTCCAGTTTTCGTTTGCCATCGACACCATCGTCCGCAAGGCCATTGCGACGCTGATACTCGCGTATCGCTGCAACCGTGACGTCGCTCATCCGTCCGTCCAGCCGGCCAATGTAGAAACCGAGTTCCGCGAGCAACTCTTGAACGCTTCGCACCAGCGGATCGCTCCGCAAGTCGCGCTGCGATCCTGCATCACCATCCTCGTTGACCGCGGCGAGAACAATTGTCGCCGGTGCGTCCGCTTCGGCGGCCAGGCCTTCGGGAGCGTGCGCCCACGCGAAAGCGGCGGCCGCACAAGAGTGAGAGCAATGGGTCGCATGTCTGGGAACCGTAGCGAGCAGGCCCAACCTGGCGGGAACGGCCTCATGTTTCGACGGTTACACCCTTCGCGCGAGGAACGCAAGCGCGGGCCACCCAGTTGGTTCGATCGAGAGATAGAGCCCTGGGGCATACCCTTAATGCGACCCACCAAGTCGCCGAAACCCACACACATCTACTACATATGGATGGGTGCGGGTCGATGTGCGCCGCATCTAGAGAATCGGGCCTGGCGGCGCAATCGCCACATTATGGCACCGCCCAGTATACTTGGCCATCGACGCTAATGAGGTCGGCCCTCCGCCGGCCCTATCAGCCCGTTGATTAAGTCGGCGCCGTCTGATTCTCTGGTTTTCTGAATTGCAGGGGGATTTGCCGATGGCGATGGGACGGCAGAAGGATGGTCAGGGGGACCTGATGGTGAGCTGGTCGGAGATGCCGCACTCTCCGGGTCATGTGTTTTATGACCGCGTGCAGTCGGTGCTGATCGAGGGTGGCTTCGACGCCTTTGCCGAGGCGAGCTGCCGGCCTTATTACGCGGCCCGGATGGGCGCGCCCTCGGTGCCGCCCGGGCGCTATTTCCGGATGCACCTGGTGGGCTACTTCGAGGGCATCGACAGCGAGCGCGGTCTGGAGTGGCGCTGCTCGGACTCGCTTTCGCTGCGGGCGTTCCTGCGACTGGGGAGCCGTGATCGGGTACCGGACCATTCCTGGCTGTCACGGAGCCGCACGCGCCTGCCCCATGAAGTCCACGCGGCGGTCTTCGACTGGGTTCTGGTGCTGATCGCCGAGGCGGGGCTGATCAAGGGCGAGCGCATCGGCGTCGATGCCTCGACCATGGAGGCCAACGCGGCGCTGCGGAACATCGTGCGGCGCGACAACGGCGAAGGCTACCGGGAGATGCTGGAGCGCCTGGCCCGGGAAAGCGGGGTCGAGACACCCACGGCCGAGGACCTGGCGCGTCTGGAGCACAAGCGCAAGGGCAAGAAGCTTTCCAACACGGATTGGGTTTCGAAGAGCGACCCCGAGGCCAAGATCGCCAAGATGAAGGACGGCACGACGCATCTGGCCTACAAGCCCGAGCACGCGGTGGATCTGGACACCGGCGCGGTGGTGGCGGCCGAGCTGCACCCGGCCGATGAGGGCGACACCACGACGCTTTCCAAGACCCTGGCGAAGGCCGAGGCAAACCTCGAGGCGGTGGATGCGGCACCGACGTCGGAGGACCCGGCCGAATGCGTCGCCGACAAAGGTTATCACTCACGGGCGGTCTTGAGGGCTCTGAACGACAGTCCCTGGAAGACCCGGATCGCGGCGCCCAAGCAGACCGGCTTTTCGCGCTGGCACGGTGATGAGGCGGCGCGGCGCGCGGTCACCAACAACCGTGCGCGGCTCAAGTCCGGGGTCGCCCGCGAGGCCTTCAAGCTGCGCGCCGAGATCGTCGAGCGCTGCTTTGCCCACAACCTCGATCGTGGCGGCATGCGACGAACCTGGCTGCGCGGGCGAGAGAATGTGCACAAGCGATACCTGCTCCACGTCGCCGGCCACAATCTATCGTTACTGATGCGCCAGCTCATCGGCGCCGGCACCCCGCGGGTGGCCGTGGCGGGCGGATATGGCGGTATTTTCGTTCTGCTCACGCCCACCGGGGCCATGCTGGTGGCACGGGGGGTCTCGCAAAGCGGCCAGACGGCTTTCGCCGCCGCATTCCTCATCTGGGAGTGAGAGCCGGAAAAAGCCACTTAATCAGCGGGCTGCTATGGGGATTGTCACGATGGAATCGGTTGGAGCCATTTGGGCCGGTATTTGGACAAGCGTCGGCCTTTCGGGGAACGACACCTACGAGCTGATTTGGATCGCGGTCGGCTTTGGTGGGCAGGCCCTGTTCGGCGGACGGCTGTTGGTCCAATGGCTGATTAGCGAGCGTCGCGGTCAAAGCGTTATCCCACCATCGTTTTGGTACCTGAGCCTTATCGGGGGAACGATCCTGGTGATCTATGCGGTTCACCGCGAGGACCCGGTTTTCTTCCTGGGCCAGCTTGGTGGCGTCTTCATCTATATACGCAATCTGCACCTGATTTCACGCGAGCGCCGCACCGCTTCGGCAGGTTGAGAGCCGACCTAGTAGGAGGCCGTAAGGCCCGATCTCGCAGGCTGCCATTGCTGCGCTTTCCGCCGCGCGCGATCGATTTCAGAAGCCGTCATGTCGTGGGCCCCCTCGTCGCGTAGCAGCACCGCCTGTCCGTGCAGGCTCGACACGTCCTGCTCGGTAACCAGCGTGAGCCACATGTAGGCTTCGACCAAATCGCGGCGCACACCCCAGCCGCGGGTGTGTAGCGAGCCGTAGGCGAGCTGCGCGGCGACGTTGCCCTTGTTCGCGGATTTGTGAAACCACGCCGCGGCAAGCGCGTTATCGCGCGGCTTGCCCTTGCCGTAGAAATACATCGCGCCGAGCATGAACTCGGCACCGGCGTGGCCACCGGCGCTGAGTGCGCTGAACTCTTCGTATGCGACACGATAATTTCCCCACTCGTACGCCATGACGCCCTCCTCATAGCCGGCCCACGCCGGCGAGGCCAAGAGGGCGAGCGTCGCACAAAGCAGGGCAATGTACTTCGCCGGCATGCGCGGACTTTATCCTATCGGCAGCGGCCGTTGAAGCCGCTTAGCGCCGTCCCGCGAGTGCCGCTTCTTCGACGCCGATCCGATGCCAGAGCATCGCCGCGTTGAGAGTGGAGAAAACGATGGCGATCTCCCAAGCCCCGAAGGCGAGCGGCAAGATCGCGATCTCGCCGGCGACCACCGCATAGTTGGGATGGCGCATGAACCGGTAGGGGCCGCGGCGTACCAGCGGCGCGCCCGGTAGCGTGATCACCCGTGTCGTCCAGAACCGTCCTAAGCTCGAGACCACCCAGGCCCGCGCAATCTGAAGGGCGGCAAACAGGCCGAGGAACGTCCAGTCGAGCGGCGCGCTTGTATCGGCCAGAAAAACTAGCGCCGCCAGCCACGCCGCGTGGAGAGCCACGATCAACGGGTAGTGACGCGCCCCGTGCTCGATGCCTCCTTCGGCCATGAGCCGCCGTGTATTTCGACGCGCCCACGCCAGCTCGGCCAACCGAACCGCCACCACCGCGGCGACAATCCAATAAAGCGCGCTCAACCGTCCTCAAGGAGTGTCAGCCCGCAGGTGAAGCCCGGTCCCAACGCGGACATCAGATGGCGACCACTCGCTCCCTCTTCCAGCGCCTCGATCAAGACGAACAGGGCGGTCGGTGCGGACATGTTGCCGAACTGGCGTAGGACCGCCCGAGAGTGCGTAAGCCCGCCCGCCCCCAGCTCAAAGACCTCTTCCAGCGCTTCGATCACTTTGGCGCCGCCGGGGTGCACACGAAAGTGTCGATATCGTCGAGCTCGATCGCGTGGAGCGACAGGAAGTCGACCGTCGCCGCGCGCAGCCGTTCGCGCACGAGCCGTGGAATGTCGCGCGCGAACATGACACCGAATCCGTCATCCAGCACACGCCAACCCATGATGTCGAGGGAATCGCGCCAGGTATGCTCGCCCCAACCGGTGATCGCGGCGCCGTCGCCCTGACAATCGATCACCGCGCCGGCGGCGCCGTCGCCAAACAGTGCGGCGGCCACGGCATTACCCTTTGACAGATCGCCCAAGCGAAAGGTAAGTCCGCAGATCTCGACCACCAGGAACAAGAAACGCCGAGTCGGTTCGGCGCGCGCAAGCGCGGCGGTCCTCGCAAGTCCGATTACACCGCCCGCGCAACCGAGCCCGAAGATCGGCAGACGCATCGTCGTTCGGCGCATACCCAGTCGTTCCATCAACAATGCATCCAGGCTCGGCGTCGCAATACCGGTCGAGGAGGCGACCACCAGCCCCTCGATATCGGCGATCGTCAGACCCGCCTTTTCCGTCGCCTCGACCGCCACCGTTTCCAACAAATCCAGCGCGCTCTCGACGTAGAGCCGATTGCGCTCCGAGAAGGTGTGCGGTTGCGTGTACCACTGCAGCGGCACACACGAGTACCGGCTCTCGATCTCGGCGTTGGCGTAGATCGCGGCAAGGCGAGCCCGCCCATCGAGCGAGGCGCCGAAATGATCGGCGGCTTTCGTGACCACGTCGGACTGGCTCATGCGGTACGGCGGTACCGCTTTGGCGAGCGAGCGGATTCGAGGTACGGGTGGCATGCAGAGTACACGACACTGAGGCGTGGGGCCGACATCGGCCGCGGGGCTAGGTATATGTAGTCGGGCGGCGCGGCACCGGCAACTAGACACCAAGCCGTTTGGTGCCTATATCCGTGTTTGGGCACGGCGACGATGGCTAAACAACCTTCGAAGGAGCACGCGCGGCGGGCGCAACGGTGGGGACGCGCACGCGTTCTCCGGCGCCTTCGGAACTATTTCCTGACCGGAATCATCGTCACCGCGCCGATCGGCATAACGGCCTACGTTGCGTGGATCGTTGTCGATATCGCGGATAGCCGCATCACCCCGCTTATTCCCGCGAAGTACAGCCCCGAGACTTACCTGCCGTTCGGGATCCCGGGCCTCGGGCTGATCATTTTGTTCCTCCTTCTGACCCTCGTTGGCTTCCTGTCGGTCAACATTTTTGGCCGCACCGTCGTCCGTATGGGCGAGCGCGTGGTTAGTCGCATGCCGGTCATCCGATCGGTATACGGTGCGCTCAAACAGATCTTCGAGACCGTGCTTGCGCAGTCGTCGACCTCGTTCCGTGAAGTCGTGCTGGTCGAATACCCGAGACGCGGAATATGGGCCATCGGCCTGGTGACCAGCGCCACCAAGGGCCAGGTCCAGAACATGACCGAGGACGACGTCGTCAATATCTTTCTACCCACGACACCCAACCCGACTTCGGGTTTCCTCCTCTTCGTGCCGCGTAAGGACCTGCTCACCCTTGATATGACTGTGGAGGAAGGCCTGAAAATGGTGGTATCGGGGGGATTGGTCACGCCCGAAGACCGCCGGCCGCAAGAGGTTCGGGCGAGCCCACAGATTGCGTCGCGGCCGGCCGAGGCGGCGACGGCAGGGCGGCCCGAGCACCTTCAGCCGGTACCCCAGCCGGCCGATGCCGACAAAGACCTGGTCACCGAATCGCGGCCGCCCAGCCGGGCCCGCTCATCCTGACGTGATATAGCGGGCGGTGGCATCGCGCTCGAATAGGTAAAGCAGCACGCGGAGCGCGCGGCCGCGCTCGCTTTCGAGCTTGGGATCGCGCTCGAGCACCAAGCGCGCATCATCGCGGGCCGCGGCCAATAGTTCGGCGTGCTCGGTGAGGTCGGCGATGCGGAAGTCGGGAAGCCCGCTTTGACGGGTACCCAAGACCTCGCCCGCGCCGCGAAGTCGCAAGTCCTCCTCGGCGATGCGGAAGCCATCGTCGGTTTCGCGCATGATATTAAGGCGCGCGCGCGCCACCTCGCCCAGTGGCGGCGCGTACACCATCAGACAGCTCGAATCTTCGCTCCCGCGCCCCACGCGGCCACGCAGTTGATGAAGCTGGGCCAGCCCGAAGCGCTCGGCGTGCTCGATCACCATGACCGTGGCCTCGGGGACATCGACACCGACCTCGACCACCGTCGTCGCCACCAAGACGGCGATCTCCCTTGCAGCGAACGCGGCCATTGGCGCATCTTTCGCCTTTCCTTTGAGCCGCCCGTGGACCAAGCTGACGCGGTTCCCGAAAACCTTGGCGAGCGCGGCGTATCGCGCCTCGGCGGCGGCTAGGTCAAGGGCCTCGGACTCGGCGACGGTCGGACAGACCCAGTAGACCCGCGCACCCTTGGCGACGGCCCGCTCGGCGGCGGCCACCACCTCGGTCAGACGCGCAAGCGGCACCGCACTGGTCGCCACCGGCGGGTGTCCGGCGGGCTTCTCGGTGAGGCGCGAGACATCCATGTCGCCGTACGCGGTCAGTGCCAAAGTGCGGGGGATCGGCGTCGCGGTCATCACCAGCATGTCGGCGCCGCCCAGGCCCGCCTTGGCACCGAGCGCAAGCCGTTGGTGGACGCCGAAGCGGTGCTGCTCGTCGACCACCGCCAGTCCCAGGTCCTTGAACGCGACATCGTGTTGGAACAGCGCGTGGGTGCCGATCACGATGTCGATGGCGCCGGCCTCGAGTTCGCTCAGGATCGAGCGGCGCGACTTGCCTTTCTCGCGGCCGCTAAGGAAGCCAACGCGCACGCCCGCATCGCGACACAGCGGTGCCACCACGGCCTCGTGTTGGCGGGTGAGGAGCTCGGTCGGGGCCATCAGGCATGCCTGCGCGCCGGCCTCGACCGCCGTGAGCATGGCGAACACCGCGACGATGGTCTTGCCGCTGCCGACGTCGCCCTGCAACAGCCGGAGCATGCGGGCGGGCGCGGCAATATCGGCCTCGATCTCGGCGATCGCGTTTTCCTGTGCCGCGGTTAGCGACCAGGGAAGCGCCCCCCGCAGCATGGCGCCGAGCTGTCCCGTCCCGCGAAGCGAGCGGCCGGCTCGCCCACCCAGGTGTGCCCGCATCAAGGCGAGCGCGAGCTGGTTGGCCAACAGCTCGTCATAGGCCAGCCGCTGGCGAGCCGATGCCATGGGCGCAAGGTCGGCCTCGCCCGCCGGGGCGTGCGCTTGTCCCAAAGCCTCCCGCCACGGCGACCACCCCCGGCCCGCCTGCCATTGCGGATCCAGCCATTCCTCGAGCTCGGGCGCTCGCTCAAGCGCCTCGCGCACGGCGCGCAACAAGGGTTTCGCGGTCAGCCCGGCGGTCAGGGGATACACCGGCTCGACCGCGGGAAGCTTGGCCGCCTCCGCAGGGGTGGCGATATGGTCGGGGTGGGTCATCTGAAGTGCCCCGCGGTAGCGCTCGGCCTTGCCGCTGACGACGCGGCGCTCGCCGGGCGGCAGCACCCTTCGTAGGTAATCCGCGCGCGCGTGGAAGAAGACTAGCTCCAGGGCGCCGGTATCGTCGGAGCACTCGACGCGGTATGGCCTCGGCCCATGCCCAGGCCGGTGCCGGTCCACGATCACGCTGAGTGTGACGATGGCGCCCGCGGGCGCCTTGGCGACCTTGGGCGCGAAACGGCGGTCGATGATGCCGCTCGGCAGGTGCCACAACAGGTCCACGACCTGGGCCCCGGCGATCCGCTCGATAGCCTTGCCGATGCGTGGCCCGACACCGCCAAGGGCGGTGACCGGCGCGAACAGTGGGAACAGGACTTCGGGACGCATTGCTCGGTCCGAGCCTATCCGCTGAGCCCGCTCCGAGGCCACGGAAAACCGTCATCCGGCCGGCCTCGGTGCTGACAGGTTGCGCCAAGCCAACTATAAGCGCGGGCGTAGGCGCGGGATCAGGCACATGAATGACAACGAAACGGATACTCGCGGCGAAGATGATCCGCCCGCGCGCCGCGAGCGGTTGAAGATCCGCCGCAAGCGGCTGCGCTTTAGAAGCTGTCATCGCGGGATGAAGGAACTGGACGTGTTGTTGGGGCGATTCGTCGAGCGCCATCTCGACAGCCTTACGCCGGCCCAGCTCGACCGATACGAGTCGGTCATCGAGTGCCCCGATCCCGACCTTTATCTTTGGATTCTCGGCCGCGGCGAGGTGCCGGCCATCCACGACAACGATGTCATGGAACTCCTTCAGGACGTAACGAAACTTACGTAATAGATTGCAAATAAGCGAAAAAATTGTATCTGACGCGGGCCGTGTGACGATCGGTGGCGCGCCCGAAGGGCTTGACGCGCTGGTCCTGGACGCGCTCGCAGCGGCGGCACCGGCGGGCGTGATTTACGTCGCCATCGGCGATGCGCGCATGGCGGCGATGGCCCAGGCGCTGGCCTTCTTCGCGCCCGGGCGCGAGGTGCTGGGCTTGCCGGCGTGGGACTGTCTACCCTATGACCGGGTCTCGCCGCGGGCCGAGATCGCAAGCCGGCGCATGCTGAGTCTTAGCCGCCTCGCGGCATCCGGCAGCCGACCCGATATCGTCCTAACCACGGTCAACGCCGCCCTCCAACGGGTGCCGTCCGCAGCCGCCGTCCGCGGCGCCGTCTTCACCGCCAGCTTGGGTGACGGCATCGATCTCGGCGCGCTCACCGAGTATCTCGTGCGCAATGGTTATTCGCGAAGCGGGACGGTTCGCGAATCGGGCGAGTACGCGGTACGCGGCGGACTCATCGACGTTTTCCCGCCCGGCGAGGCGCAACCGATCCGCCTCGATCTTTTTGGCGACACCCTCGAATCGGTGCGTCGCTTCGACCCGCTGACCCAGCGCACAAGCGGCAATGCCGGCCGGTTCACGCTCGTGCCAGCGAGCGAGGCGCCGCTCGATGCCGACTCGATCGCCCGCTTCCGCGCCGGCTATTCCGAACGCTTCGGGGTCTCGACCGACGATCCCCTCTACGCCTCGATCACCGCGGGTCACCATCACATCGGTATGGAACACTGGTTGCCGCTGTTCTACGAACGCCTGGAGACGCTGTTCGATTATCTCCCCGATGCCGCGCTGGCGCTTGACCATGGCGCCGATGACACGTGCGAAGCGCGCCAGGAGACGATCGCCGAGACCTATGCGGCGCGAAGGGCTAGGGCGGGCGAGGGGAGGGGCAATGGCGAGCGTGAGGCACGCTACAGGCCGTTGCCGCCCAATAATCTCTACCTTGCCGAAGCCGAATGGATGGCGCGGATAGGCGAGCGGCCGGTCGTGGACTTCTCGCCCTACGCGACGCCGCAGCCGAGGGAGGCTGCGGGTTTGGATGCCGGTGGGCGCGGGAGCCGCGACTTCGCGCCCGAACGCAACCAACCGGAAATCGACCTGTTCGACGCCGTCAAGGCGCACATCGCCGCGCGACGCGACGCCGGGCGTCGGGTGATCGTCGCCGGATTCAGCCTTGGCGCCCGCGAGCGCCTGGCCGGAATGCTACAGGCCCACGGTGTCGCCGACCTGATCGCGGTCGACGACTGGCCTCAAGCGCAGGCGCTGCCACCGCGCGCGGTCGCCCTCGCCGTTCTCGGCATCGAACACGGCTTCGAAACCGACGCGTGCGCCGTCATCGCCGAACAGGACATCCTGGGCGAGCGCATCGCCCGGCCGCCACGGCGAACCCGACGCGCCGAGAACTTCCTGGCCGAGGCCTCGAGCCTCTCGCCGGGCGACTTCGTGGTCCACGTCGATCACGGGATCGGCCGTTACGAAGGGCTGCGCACCATCGACATCGGCGCCGCCCCGCACGATTGCTTGCACGTCACCTACGAGGGGGGTGACCGCTTGTTCGTGCCCGTCGAAAACATCGAGGTTCTGGCGCGGTTTGGCTCATCCGACGCCACGCCAAGCCTTGACCGCCTTGGCGGCACCGCCTGGCAAGCCCGCAAGGGGCGGGCCAAGAAGCGTATTCTCGAGATCGCTCGCGACTTGATCCAGGTGACGGCGGCGCGGCGGCTGCGTTCGTGCCCGCCGATGGCCCCGCCCGAGGGCGAATATGACGAGTTCTGCGCGCGCTTCGCCTATGACGAGACCGAGGACCAGGCCGGGGCCATCGACGACGTGCTGGCCGACCTCAATTCGGGCCGACCGCTCGACCGCCTGATCTGTGGCGATGTGGGTTTCGGGAAAACCGAGGTCGCTATGCGCACGGCCTTCATCGTTGCCAGCGCCGGCGGCCAGGTCGCGCTCGTCGCGCCGACCACGCTGTTGAGCCGCCAGCACGCCGAAACCTTTCGTGAACGCTTCGCCGCCACCCCGTTTGACGTCGCTCAACTCTCGCGCCTGGTGAGTTCGGGTGAAGCTGCCGAGGCGCGCCGCCGGATCGCCAATGGCGAGGCGCGGATCGTCATCGGCACCCACGCGCTTCTCGGAAAGAGTGTCGTCTTTGACGATCTCGCGCTGGTCATCGTCGACGAAGAGCAACATTTCGGCGTCGTCCACAAAGAGCGTCTCAAACAGCTCCGGTCCGACGTCCATGTGCTTACCCTTAGCGCGACGCCGATCCCGCGGACGCTGCAAATGGCGCTAGGCGGTCTGCGCGAAATGAGCCTGATCGCCACCCCGCCGGTAGACCGCCTGGCGGTGCGGACCTACATCACGCCCTTCGATCCTGTGGTTGTCCGCGAGGCCATCGTCCGTGAGCATCAGCGAGGCGGCCAGACTTTTTACGTCTGTCCACGCATCGCCGATCTCCCGTTCGCCCAGCGTTTCCTGGCCGACGAGGTGCCCGAGGTCACCGTCGCCACCGCCCACGGGCAGATGCCGGCGCGCGAACTCGATGACATCATGCGAGGTTTCTACGAGCGCTCGTCGAACGTGCTGGTGTCGACCAACATTATCGAATCCGGGCTCGACATCCCGACCGCGAACACGCTGATCGTGCATCGTGCCGACAACTTCGGCCTTGCCCAACTCTACCAGCTGCGCGGCCGCATCGGCCGATCGAAGGTGCGCGCGTACGCCTACCTTACGGTGCCGGCGCACCGCCGGCCCAGCGCGGATGCCGAAAAGCGGCTGCGGGTGATGCAGACCCTCGATGACCTCGGCGCGGGTTTCAGCCTGGCAAGCTACGACCTCGACATCCGCGGCGCCGGAAACATCCTCGGCACCGAGCAATCGGGCCACATCCGCGAGGTCGGATTCGAGCTCTATCAGGAGATGCTCGAAGAAGCGATCGCCGACCTTCAAGGGGCCGAGCACGCCGCCGAAGCCGCGGAACGCAAGTACTCGCCGCAGATCAGCATCGGAACCGCGGTTCTGATCCCCGAGACCTACGTCAGCGACCTGACGGTGCGGCTTGGTCTGTATCGGCGCCTCGCCCGGATCGAGACCGGGGCCGAGATCGACGCCATCGCGGCCGAACTGATCGACCGTTTCGGGCCGATTCCGGACGAGGTTTCACACCTTCTCGATATCCTCGCCATCAAGCGATGGTGCCGCGCCGCCGGCGTCGAGCGAGTCGAGGCCGGTCCCGCGGGCGCGACGTTGACGTTCCGCGACAACGTGTTCGCCAACCCTTCCGGCCTGATCGAGTTCGTCAACCAGCATCCCCAGGCCACCAAGTTTCGGCCCGACCACCGGCTGGTCTACAAACGCGCGTGGGAAGCGCCCGAGGCGCGGCTCACCGGCGTTCGCCGCCTGGTGGAGCGCTTGGCCGAGATTGCGGCGGCGGCGCCGGGTGAAGGATCGGAGGCGCCGGCCTCGACGGCCTAATCCGTTCACCGAGTGCTTTGCCGGCGATTAGTGCCTCTTGCGGACCTTAAACGTCCAGGACGCGCCGCTTGGCCCTACGCCGCCGCGTCCGGTGTCGTCTCTTGTCGTCATCGGTCAGGTTCTCTCATCTGTACAAACCAGCGGGTGATGTAGGTATTCAAGAGCACCGCGAACACTATCATCCCGCCGAGCGCGATGCGGAAGTACTCGGCCTCGACCCCACCCATCACCAGCCCGTTGTCGATCGAGCGAATGAGCAGCGTGCCCACGACGGCGCCGAAGATCGAGCCGACGCCGCCGAACAGGACGGTGCCCCCGATCACGGTCGAGGCGATGGCCTCCAGCTCGATGCCGAGGCCGATGTTCGCCAAGGGCGATCCGCCGAGGCGGAAGGACTGCAGCATGCCGCCGAAGGCCGCCAGCACCGAGCACAGGACGAAGCACGACATCTTCACACGGTCGGTGTTGATGCCCATGTCCTTGGCTGCCTGCGTCATGCCGCCGGTGGCGTAGATCCAGTTCCCCCAGTTGGTGCGGTGGAGGATGAAACCGAGGATCAGCGTCAGGCCGAGGTACCAGAAGAGCGAGGCGCGAACGAACCCGAAGTTGTGGACGAAGAGGTCGAGCGGCATGTCCTCCGGTACCGGCAGCCTTGGGCCCTTGCCCAGGACGATGGCGATCGAGCGGGCGATGAAAAACATCCCCAGCGTCGTGACGAACGACGGGATACCGAGCTTCACCGTGACGAATCCATTGGTGAAACCGATCATCGCCGCAAAAACCAGACCCAGAATAATGGCCGGCCACGGATCGATCCCCACAGAGGTCATCAGAAAGTGGATCATCATGGGCGCGGCGGAGAACACCGAGCCGACCGAAAGGTCGAACTCCCGTGTGATCATCAACAGCGTCACGCCCAGCACCACCACGCCGAGCTCGGGAAGGATCCCCAGGATCAGGGTGATGTTGCGCGGGTTGAGGAAGATATTGGTCCAGATTTGGAAGCCGACGGCGATGATGATCAGCATGATGAGCGCGCTCATCCCGGGCAGCGTGACGACGGCCTTCGCCCAACGCCTGACGGCCCCACCCGGGCCGGGCCGGGCCTCGTTCATTACCGTATTCGCCACGGTCGTCCTCGCAGCGGGAACGGGCGCGCCCTAGAGTGACGCGCCCGCCCCTCGCCTTAATCGCTGGGGATCAGCGGAGGCCCTCTTGGACGAGCGGCTCGAGTGCCGGCACGTCGTCGGGATAGAACAGGGCCTTGCCGCTATCGATGTCCCACCCCGAGCCGTGGGTCAGGGCGATCAGGTAAAGCTGCATGATCGGCATGAAGCCCTGCAAATAGCCTTGCTGGTCGATCGAGACCTGGATGTATCCGGTCTTCATCTCATCAAAGACCATCTGCACCATGTCGAATCCGGCCAGCAGCACGTCGCCCGGCTCATAGCCGAGGTCGCGCAAGCCCACGGCGGCCGAGGCATGAAAGAAACCGACGTCGACGTAGGCGGTCGTCTCCGGGTTCTTCTGCACATAGGCGCCCACGCGGCTGGCGATAACGCCGGCATCGATGCCGGTCTCGATCTCGTCGATCGTCATGGCGCGGTCGGCGTGGGCGGCGTTCCACTCCTCGAGATACTGCCTTACGCCCGCGCCGCGTTGCGTGGCCCAGGCCTGCGCGTAGTCCTGGATGCCGATCAGGACGTGGACGTCGCCTTCGTCTGGGAAGAACTCCGCCAGCGCCTCGCCAAGCGCGTATCCGGCCGCCGGCATGGTCTGGCCAATGAAGGCCATCCGCGGGTTGCCCGCGGCCCCCTCGGTATCGTCGAGCGTGTAGGCGATGACCGGGATGCCCGCGTCCAGCGCACGCTGGATCGGCTCGTCGAAGGCCGCATCGTCCAGGATCGAAACCGCGATCCCATCGGGCTGAAGCAGGATCGCCCGCTCGAGGTTCCTGAGTTCCTGGTCGACGTTGCCGATGTCGGTGACCTCCATGAACTGGCACTCGGCCCCTAACAGCTCGCACGCGTCCCTCATCCCCGCCGCCTGCTTGGCGATGAAGGGGAATTGGGTGGAGCCGTGGTTCACCATCAGGAACTTGTACGTCTTCTCCTGGGCATCGGCCGCGCCCGTCGCGGCAAGCCCGAAGCCTGCGGCAAGGGCCGCGGACAAAGCGATCGTGGTCAAGAATCTACTCATCGCATCCTCCCTCTGACTTCTTAAGTCGAGATCTTGTCCTCCAGTATAGTCGATCGAATACATCCCGGTCGAGTGCTTGGTCATAACCACAGACTGCAGCTTCGATCGCGTGGGCTGTAGTTGCGCCGCCGCGCCGGCTTGGGTTTGGCCACAGAACGGCAGACAAGGCCGCTCATGGAACCCATTCCGGACACCGCGCATGACAGGTCTTGCGTTGCCGAGTCAGGGCGGGCACACTTTGGCAGGCGAAAGGCACGTGGAGGAGCGAGTGTCTAAAGCCGTTGCTGGTATTCGAGATTACCGAGGGGAATGGGAACCGGCGAAACGGCCGGCGCCGGCGCCGCTTTGGGCGTGGCCGCCGCGTCCACGCAAGGTGCTCAAGTGGATCTTCGGCTACCCCGGGTACCTGTTCCCGTGGAACGCGGTCTTTTGTCTACTCGCGATCGCCACGTGGCTCTATACGCAACCCGAGCTCTCGCGCATAGCCGAGTTCCGGCTCGACTGGATCGCCCAGATATACTTTCGGAATCTCGCGCTCTTGGTGTTGTTTGCGGGGGGATTGCATCTAAGGCTCTACACGTTCAGGGGCCAGGGATCGAAGTTCAAGTTCAACCCCAAATGGCTGGGCGAAAAGAACCCGACGTTCTTGGGGGGCAATCAGCTGCGAGACAACATATTTTGGAGCGTCGCGAGCGGCTGCACCGTTTGGACGGCCTACGAAGTGCTGATGATGTGGGCCTATGCCAACGGCATGACCCCTTACGTTGACTGGGAAACCGAGCCCGTCTACTTCGCTCTGTTGCTATGCGCTCTCCTGCTGTGGCATGTGGTGCATTTTTATTTCACGCACCGCCTACTCCACTGGAGACCGCTCTATCGGAGCGCTCACTACATCCACCACAAGAACGTGAACATTGGCCCGTGGTCGGGCTTGGCGATGCACCCGATAGAGCACATCATCTACTTCTCGGGCGTGCTGATCTTCTGGATCGTACCTTCGCATCCGATCCACGCGCTATTCCTCCTTCAATTCGCGGCGCTGGCGCCCGCCCCCGGGCACAGTGGGTTCGAGAAGGTGGTCGTGAATGGGAAGGTCACGCTTGCGGGTGATTTCTACCACTACCTCCACCACCGCTACTTCGAGTGCAACTATGGGAGCCCCAATGTGCCTCTCGACCGCTGGTTCGGCAGCTTTCACGACGGCTCCCCGGAAGCGCACGAACACATGCAGGAGCGGTGGGGCGAGAAACGGGCGTGCACTGAGGCGACGTGACGGGCACGCCCGCCAATAGCTCTGTCGGCGGCCATCGTCGGGCCCCGCTTCGGCGCTAGATCCAAGTCTCGGCCAAGTCCGAAAGAAACGGACAGGGGGAGGAATGTCTCAGCGAAGTCTCGATATCAAGAAACGGTGGAAGAAGGGCGAGGTCACCTACGGCGCCTGGATCGGCCTCTCCGACCCCCACGTCGCCGAAATCATGGCGGGCGCCGGGTTCGACTTCCTGCTGCTCGACGCCGAGCACGGCGCCCTCACGCTTGCCACCCTGCCGATCACGCTGATGGCCTTCACCGGCAGCCCGACGGTCTCGATCGTACGCACCCCCTGGAACGACGCGGTGTTCATCAAACGCGTGCTCGACGCCGGGATCGACGGCGTGATCTCGCCCATGATCGGCAGCGTCGAGGAGTGCCAGGCCTTCGTGAGTGCCTGCAAATACCCCTCCGAGGGCACCCGTGGCTTCGGTCCCTGGCGGGCCTCGGATTTCGGGCGCGACGTCGGCGGCTACGCCGACAGCGCCAACGAGAGCCTGATCGTGATGCCGCAGATCGAGGACGTCGAGGCAGCGAAGAACGCCGATGACATCCTGG
Organism: Alphaproteobacteria bacterium; assembly: GCA_965219135.1. Classification (GTDB taxonomy): domain Bacteria; phylum Pseudomonadota; class Alphaproteobacteria; order VGEJ01; family VGEJ01; genus CAYUNL01. Next base: position 552,608 of record CBDCMV010000003.1, read on the forward strand.
CGGTGCCGGGCGTCGACGCGGTCCTGATCGGCCCCAACGACCTTTCCGGGACCGCCGGGGTGCTGCGCCAGTTCGACCACCCCGCCGTCAAGGAGGGCGTCGATCAGATCATCGCCGCCGCCGCCAAACGCGGCATCCCGGCCTGCATGGGCGTCGTCTGGGCCCCCGACGTCGCGGCCGAGTTCGCGCGCAAGGGCGCGACGATGATCGTCACCACCAAGGACGGCAATCTCTTAGGGGTCGGCGCGACCGAGGCGATCGCCACAGCCAAGGCCGCCGTGAAGGCCGTGGGCTAGCCGCCGTAGCTGAAGGCGAAGCGGGGGTCCGAGGCGCGACCTCGGCCTCGGGTAGGCCGAGCTCCTTGCGCACGAGGTTCGTACCCTCGACCAGCGCGACCATCTTGTAGACTTTACATCGCCCGGCAGGGTTGGGAAGATCGACCGAGGCAACGCGGAGATCGGGCGATGGCCACGGACCATGGCGATCTCGCCGCACGCTATCGGCGGGATGGTTACCTGGTGGTTCCGGCGCTACTGACGTCGGGCGAGGTCGAGGAGATTCGAGGCGAAATCGCGCTCATCTGCCGCGGTGCGCGCGGCGAGGTGAAGGGGGTCACCGCGGTCGCCGCCGAGGAGCCCGACGAGGCCGTCGTCGCGCGCTATCTGTGCATCGATCAACCGCACAAGGCCTCGCCGTTCCTTTCCAGCTACCTCGCCCATCCGCCGATCGTCGAGGTCTTGCGCGCGCTCATCGGGCCCAACGTCAAATGCATGCAGACCGTGCTCTTCACACGGCCGGCCCAGGAACTCGGCATGAGCTGGCATCAGGACGAACGCTATATCCCAACCCGCGACCGCTCGCTCACCCAGACCTGGATCGCGCTCGACGACACGACCCGCGAGAACGGCTGCCTCCGCGTGATCCCTGGCTCACATGCACCGGGCGTGCTGTGGCCCACGCGACCTCGAGCCGAACCAGATTCCGAGTTCAACGCGGGCGTGGTCGAGACCTACGACTTCCCCTATGCCGATGATGACGCGGCGTACCTCGAGGTGAGCGCCGGCTCGGCCATCTTCTTCAACGGCTATCTGTTACACGGTTCGCAGCGCAATCCCGCTCCGGGACGACAACCGCGACATCATCATGATCTGTGGCACCGATCCGCATGCCTACAAGGGCATCGAGGAGCTGACTTGGGCTTCCGTCGATCCCACCCACGACCATCAAGGAGGTGTTGAGGGCCATGGCTGAAACAGAGCACGAGCAGGCCGAGCGCTACCGGCGCGAGGGCTACCTCGTCGTCCGCGGCCTCCTTACGATGGACGAGGTCGAGGGGCTGCGAAGTGAAATAGCGGCCGTGTGTCGTGGTGAGCGTGGCGAGGTTGCCGGACTGACGCCGCTTCCTTCCGACACCCCCGATGACGAGGCGTTTCAGCATGTGCTGTGCATCAACCACCCGCACAAGGTCTCCCCTTTCATCACCGAACGGCTGGCGCACCCGGGGATCGTCGAGGTCTTGCAGCGGATCATCGGTCCCAACGTCAAGTGCGTGAACTGCGTCGTGTTCAACCGCCACCCCGACGAGTTGGGCCTATCGTGGCACCAGGACGAGTTCTACATTCCGACCCGCGACCGGTCGCTGGCCCAGGTGTGGATCGCGCTCGACGAGGCGACGCGCGAGAAGGCCTGCCTGCGGGTGATTCCCGGTTCCCACAAGCCCGGAATCCTGTGGCCGGCGCGCGATCGCAGCGATCCCGATCGATTCAACGACAGCGTCCTCGAGACCCACGGCTTCCCGTACACCGACGACGAGGCTGTCTTCCTCGAGATCTCCGCCGGCTCGGCCATTTTCTTCAATGGCTACCTGCTGCATGGCTCGCTGCCGTACGAGGCCAAGACAGGCTCGCGCCGCGCCATCACGTTCGGCTACATGAGCGCGGAATCGTGGTTCCCGTGGGACTGGAACGGCATGCTGGAGAAGACCCACGACAATCGCGACATCACGATGATCTGCGGCACCGACCCCCACGCCTACAAGGGCACCGAAAACCGGGTCCACGCCTGGGTCGACCAGCGCCACGTCTAGGCCGGGGCGGGCCAGTGTTCGAGGGCTTTACCGAGACCAAGATCGAGGCGGAAGGGACGGCCATTCACGTCGTGCACGGCGGGTCCGGGCCACCCCTGCTGCTCCTGCACGGCTATCCGCAGATGCGCGCCATGTGGCACAAGGTCGCGCCGCTGTTGGCCGAATCCTTCACCCTGGTCATTCCAGACCTTCGGGGCTATGGGGATAGCGCCAAGCCCAAGAGCGATGCGACGCACCTCGCCTATTCCAAGCGGGTGAGCGCGCGCGACCAGGTGGCGGTCATGCAGGCGCTCGGATTCGAGCGTTTCGGTGTCGCCGGGCACGACCGGGGCGCGCGCGTCGGACACCGCATGGCGCTCGATTCCCCCGAACGCGTGGACAAACTCGCCGTACTCGACATCGTGCCGACGCATAAGATCTTCTCCACTGTCGACAAGAGGGTTGCGCGCCATTATTTCATCTGGTTCTTCCTCAGCCAGCCTGCGGACTTCCCTGAATCGATCATCGGCGCCGCTCCAGAGCGTTACCTCCGGACATGCCTCGGCACGTTTAGCGCCGATGCGGGGATGTTTTCGGACGCCGCGATGGCCGAGTACGTCCGTTGCATGAGCGATCCCGAGACGATCCGGGCCTCGTGCGAGGACTACCGCGCCGCCGCCTCGATCGACCTGGAGCATGATGAAGCCGACCTCGACCGCAAGATCGCTTGCCCGGTCTTTGCCCTATGGAGCGCTAAGCGTGGGGCCGGGCAAGCGCCGCACGACGTGATGGCGGCGTGGCGCGAGCGGGCCGCCGACGTGCGCGGCCAAACCCTCGATTGCGGGCACTTCATGCCAGAGGAAGCGCCGGCCGAGACGGCGGCCGCGCTTTCCGAATTCTTTGGCTGAGGCGCCGCCTTAAGCGAGCGCGGGCGCGGCCTCGGGGCTCTCCTTCTCGACGATTTCGAACGCCCGAATAAAGACGTCCGGCGCCTGTGCGCCTGATATCGCGTACTTGCGATCAAATATGAAAAACGGGACGCCCTGGACGCCTAGGCTTCTGGCCTCCCCACTTTCGGCGCGGATGCGGCCCCGGTCCTCGTTGGTCGCCAATCTCGCGGCGCATTGCGCGCCGTTCATTCCGGCATCGGCGGCGGCGTCGATCAACACCTCGTGGTCCCCAACATCGCGGCCTTCCACGAAGTATGCCGCGAACAGGCGTTCGACCACGGCGTCTTGCTTGCCCTCGTCGGCAGACCAATCGATCAGCCGATGGGAATCGACGGTGTTGGGCACTCGGGCAATACGCTCGAAGTCGAAGACGATCTCCTCGCTTTCGCCATCGGCGCGTATCGACGCGTAGATCTGGTCGGCGCGCTGCGATCCGCCGAACTTCGCCTCGAGATAGGCCGCTCGCGGGTAGCCCTCCGGTGGCATGTCGGGATTGAGTTCGAAGGGCCGCCAGACGACTTCGACCTCAAGGTCTTGGCGCTGGGCCAATGCCTTCTCCAACCGCCGTTTGCCGATCAGGCACCACGGGCAGATGGTGTCGGAAAAGACTTCCAGTCTCATACGCCCGAGCATATCCGAGCGCGGCCCGCTGGGCCACGCGAATCGGTTAGCTCAATCGGACATCCGCGCGGGCGCGAGCGATCAGGGTTTCGGCCGTATCGCCGGGGGTGAACGCGGTGACGGCGGACTTCAGCGCCGCGTTCACGGCGCCGCAGCCGTCCGCGATCGCAAATTCGGTGTTGTCGACGACGCCGACAATGCGCTGCATGACGATCCCGGCGACTTGGGCCGCGGTCTCGGGCAGCGCAACCACGAACTTGTCACCGCGGAATCGCGCCGCGACGTCTTCGCCACGCACAAGCCGGCCGATGATTCCGCCGATTTGGTGTAGCAGCCGATCCCCGGCGACGTAGCCGTGCTCGGTGTTGATCGCCGCCATGTTGTCGACATCGAAGAAACCCACGCTCAGCGATTTTTCCCAGCGCTCGGCGTCCTCGATTTGACGAGCGAGTTGGGCGTGGATGAAGCCGTGGCTGAACAAACCCGTCAGCACGTCGCTCGTCATCGGATGGTGAGTGTCGGCGTACACGGCGTGCATCTTCCGACGGTAGCGGCGCTGTCTCACCAGTGCCTCGACGCGTACGTTGATGTCGCCCTCGCCGAAGGGTCGGCAAACCACGTCGTCGACGAAATCGACCTGGTTGTCGTGGGCCGCGGAAACGCCCTTGGAATCGGCAATCAGGATCACCGGTAAATCGTAGAGCCTGGAATTGTGGCGCAAATCAGCGCAGATGGCGAAGTCCTCGGCCGGGTCATCCCCACCGGCGAGGACGAAGGCCTCGAAGTCGGCGGCCAGCAGACGGTCCACCGCCTCGTACGCGGGGCCGATGAACTCGATGTCGAAACCGTCGGACAACGCTCCCTGCAAACGCCCGCGCTCGGCGGTATCACTGCAGGAAACGAGAACGTTCATGGTCGCCTTGGTGTCTGGGGGCACGATTTCACGGGGCTTCTGGACCCCGTAGCGCTCCGAGGTGTCCGCGCGTCGCGCGATTTCTTCGCGCGTCGTATTCAGGCGGACCAGCGAGGCGAGGCGCGAGAACAACTGCGATTCGTGAAAATCTCGCGGCAGGACAAACGTCATCGCACCCCGAACGCCATCGGCCACGCCGTTGGTCTCGAAGCCGTCGGTGATCAGCATCATCGGCGCGCCACTGGGGCGCCAAACCGCTTCCACGGCGTCTGCAAGCGATTCCGATGCGGCGGCGGCGCCGGCGTCAAAGATGATGACGTCCGGGTGCCCGTCGCCAGCGAGCTTCCGCGCGTGTTCCAGCTCCTGGGTTCGACTGGTGCGGTACCCGCGCTGATCGAGCTGAAACTCCAGCGGGATCACGGCCCGGGGATCGTGATGATAGATGAGAACGCGGGCGGCGCTAGTCATTGGGCTGGCTGTATGGCGGAACCGAGACAATGGCGGCAACCTAGCGTGCGATGGTTAAGAAGGCGTGCATCGCGCCGTTTCGGCGGGGTAGGGTGGTCCGGGGGATGGCCCGGTGGACGACGCGCTCGCAGGCAAGGCCGCGCTGGTGACCGGCGCATCGAGCGGGTTGGGGCGCCGCATGGCGGCGTGCCTGGCTCGTGCCGGTTTCGGCGGGGTAGGGTGGCGGGGGTGGCCCGGTCGGGCTCGCAGGCAAGGCCGCGCGGCGCGTCGGCTGCCGATGGCGGCGTGCCTGGCTCGTGCCGGCGCGCGTGTCGGGCTCCGGCTCGGCGAGGCGCTCGCCGGCGAGATCGAGGCCTTCGGCGGCCAGACCGCGCCCATTGCGCTCGACGTTACCGATGCCGGCAGCGTCGTCAGTTGCGTCGCCGCCGCCGAAGACGCGCTCGGCGGCCTCGATATTCTCGTCAATAACGCCGGCATCGCCGAGGCGGGTTGGGTCGCCGACATCGACGAGGCCGCGTTCGATCGGGTAATGGACACCAACCTGAAGGGAGCTTGGCTGGTGGCGACCGAATTCGGACGCCACCTGATCGGACACGACCGCGGCGGAGCCATCGTCAACATCGCCTCGATCGCCGGCATCCGCGCGCACCGGCAACTCTCGGTATACGGAATGTCGAAAGCCGCGCTCATCCAGATGACGCGCTCGATGGCGCTCGAGTGGGCGCGCTATCGCATTCGCGTCAATGCCCTGGCGCCCGGCTACATCGCGACGGAGATGAACGAGGCCTTCTTCGAAAGCGAAGACGGCCGACGCATCATCGATGGGTTCCCCAATCGGCGCGTCGGCTCGGCCGCCGATATCGAGGGTCCCCTGATGCTATTGGTATCGGAAGCGGGTGCGTTCATCACCGGCAGCGTACTCACGGTCGACGACGGCCAGGGCCTGTGAGCCGGCTCGCGCCCTACTGCACGCACTCCACGGCCACCGTCACCCCACGCCCCTGCTCGGCGATGTCGGCGGTGTCAAGCTCTGCCGCGGATGCGGCGGTCTCGTACTCGATGCCGTTTGCCGCAAGGAACGTGCGTGCGAGGTCGGCCTTGATCGCGAAGTTGACGTTTTGCGGAATGTCGCCGGTCAATTCGGCAACCTGCAGAGCGTCGAGCTTGGCGACGATGACGCCGACAACGTTGCCGCCGCGATCGAAGAGGGGGCCGCCGGAGTTCCCCGGCTGGACCGGCGCCGTGATCTGGAGGAATCGGTCGTCGTCTTGAAGGCCGGCTGTGGCGCTGACGATGCCCACCGTCACGTTCGCCTGGTTGGCCAGAATACCGCGCAGCGGGAAGCCTAGGCCAACGACGTCATCGCCCGCGCGAATGCTCCGACCTTCCCGGAAACGGGCGATGTCGCCATGATCCGAGCCCGCGAGCCGCAGGAGCGCGAGGTCGCTGTCTTCATCGGTGGCCGCGATTTCCGCGGCGCGGGGGTGACCGCGGAGCTGGGCGCGAACCATCGTGCAGCCCTCGATCACGTGGAAATTGGTCAGGACGTCGCCCTCGGCACTGACGATGAAGCCACTTCCCGACTGCAAGACATTGCCCCCACCCAAGCCCGGCTCGTCCTCGCCGTCCGGCGCCCGCTTGGTGATCTTGCTTCGCATGCCCGAGCGCGCCGCGTAGGCCGCCCGATTGTCGGATTGGTTGGCGAGGGCGACATTCTCCAGGAACCCCACGATTTCCCCGAAGTCGCGCGGCGGCCCGCAGTACACGATGTACACCAAGGTGTTGTAATACTCGTCCGGGCCCGACAAGGATGCGTCCAGCGCGTAGGCGCCGGCGCCGAAGATGCAGTCCCGATCATCCATGGTCGCATAGGCGACACGCCGCGCGGGCGCAACGCCTCGGTGCGCTCGATACTCGGAGTCGTATCCTCGTAGAGCTCGTCCACCCACTCGCGCAGGCCCTTCTCGCTCTTAGCCGCGTCGCGGCGACCGATGCGGAAAAAGGATATGTGCGCTCTTTCCAACGAGATGAATCCCGCCCAACGCGCCGGCGGCACGAACAGGTCCGCGCTCTGGATCAGGATGTTGTTGGCGTACGTGGCCTCTTGCACGTTCTGCAGCTCGAGATCGGTCTTCATCAGAATATTGACGCGAATCTCGAACTGCGAAATGTCCTTCCACTCAATCTCGTCCTGCGCCCCCGCCTCCCGCACTCCGAGCGCAAGTGCCACCGCTACGAACAGCGACACAGCCAACCAGCCGATGCGTTCGCGAGATCCCATGATGACCCGTGCGCGGCCCTTGACTAGCCTCGCGATGCTCCCACTGCTGCGACCTAAGGACAAGGAGCGTTTGGGCGCAGTCTAGTTCATTTGAAACAAACGAGAGGGTACGGGACATCGTGTGTGTCAAGAAAGTTGCGGACGATGCTGGCTTTGATCGCGATGTTAATGTTCTGTGGAATCTTGCCGGTCACCTCTGCGATCTCAAGCAAACCGAAGGTGCCGACAACCACGCCGACAACGTTCGCGCTTTCGTCGAGGAGCGGGCCGCCCGAGTTACCGGGCTGCACCGGCGACGTGATTTGCAGAATGCGCACGTCGTCGAATGGGCCTGCGGTCGAGCTTACGATTCCGGTCGTAACTTTCGGCTGGGATCCAAGGATCGGACCAATTGGGAAGCCCACCGCCATCACGGCCTCGCCGACGCTCGCGTCGCGCTCCTTCCGCAAGGGGACGATGTCAGATGGCGCCCTCTCCGCCCATTGCAGCAATGCCAAGTCGTTCGCCGGGTCAGCGGCGATGAACCTCACCGCCCCTGTATTGCTGCCGTGCTGTGCGGTAACCGCGGCGCAGTCGCTGACGACATGGAAATTCGTCACGATATATCCGTCGCGGTTGACAAAGAAGCCCGTCCCGCCACTTGTGGGCTCCGGCTCTGTAGTCTCGGCGTAGATATCCTCTCCCGTCCGTGCGGCATACACGGCGCGGTTCTCATCACTGCCAACGAGGCGCAGGTTCTTGAGAAAGGCGACGGTCTCTTTAAAATCGCCGTGCCGGTCGCAGTACCAAACCAAATTGTAACAAGCGTGTCGAATACCTGGGGACCAGAGCGCCGAAACTCGAAGTTGTAGGCTGTCTGCGCTACTAAGCATCGAAATTCTCCAGCGCGGGCGTATGTGATGTGGCCCGTGCCGTTGCGGATGCTGATCTTCTGGGTTAGCTCTACGCTCGCATCTTGCGCAACGCCTTCGAGCCAAAAGAGCGCCAAGTCATGGAGATCCTTACCCCCATTGCAGCGCGGTGGTCTCGTATCGTGAACGGGGCATCTAGTGGATCGAATCTAACGCTTGGTGCCCACGTTTGATGGCGGCGACGATCTTGTTGGGATTGGCGGTCCAAACGAACGGTGTGGGGTCGTCGTTGGTTTCGGCGATGAAGCGGTTGATGGCGGTCTGGAGATTGACGATCGAGTGGAACACTCCTCTTTTGAGTCGGCGTTTGCTGAGCTTGGCGAAGAAGGTTTTGACGGCATTGAGCCAGGAGCAAGAGGTCGGCGTGAAGTGAAAGACGAACCGAGGGTGGCGCTCGAGCCAGGCCACGACCTTGGGATGCTTGTGAGTGCCGTAGTTATCGAGGATCACGTGGACGATCTTGCCCGCCGGCACTTCGGCCTCGATGGCGTTGAGGAAGCGGATGAACTCCTGGTGCCGATGGCGCTGCATGCAGCGCCCGATCACCTTGCCTTCCAGGACGTCGAGGGCGGCAAACAGCGTCGTCGTGCCGTTCCGTTTGTAGTCATGGGTGATCGTCCCGCAGCGTCCCTTCTTCAGCGGCAGCCCCGGCTGGGTGCGGTCGAGGGCCTGGATCTGGCTCTTTTCGTCCACCGACAGCACGACGGCATGGGCGGGCGGATCGACGTAGAGACCGACGATATCGCGCAGCTTAGTGACGAACTCGGGGTCGGTGGAGAGCTTGAAGTGGCGTACCCGGTGCGGACGGAGCTTGTGAGCCTGCCAAACCCGCTGCACCGAGCTGATGCTGATCCCGACCACCTTGGCCATCGCCGCCGCCGTCCAGTGCGTCGTCTCTCCGGGCGGTTCGGTGGAGGTCAACTCGACCACCCGCTTGACAATGGCACCAGGCAGCGGCGGGATGCGCGAGGGTCGGGTCTTGTCGCGCAAAAGTCCACCCACGCCTTCGTGCATGAACCGCTCCTGCCAGCGCCAGACGCAGGGCTTGCTCTTGCCCGTCCGCCGCATGATCTCAGCGGTGCCAAGACCATCGCCGGTCAGCACGATGATCCGAGCCCGCCAGACGTGCTTCTGCGGGCTGCTCCGGTCCGCAACAACCGCCTCAAGACGAGTACGCTCGGCAAAACTAACGTTCACATGGATACCGTTTCGCATTCCAAGAGACTCGCACATCGTGCAAGCCATGGGAATCTTTTGTTAGAGTTGATCCACTAGCGATTTCAGTACGTTGATCCGCCCTTCGGCGCCCGCGGTCGGGTCAATGAACCCGACGTGCTGAACCAAAACGTTGTATTCGGATACGGCTTGCTCTGCCCATGTAATCTCGAGGCGAGTGTCTTGGGCCACGCTCACGATGACCTGAATCGGCGAAATTTCTTGCCATTGCAGGTCGTGGGTTTCGGCTTTCGCGAACTCGACCGGGATCGCGAGGGCCCCTGCGGCCAGACAAAATCGTAGGATGGATCGCACGGAATGCATTGGTTCGTCCTATGCACGGGGCAGGGGCGCAATTGCCCGCGGCGCGAAGTATCGTGTCACGCGGCACCGGACCGCACAACCGGCGCGAGCACTGTGTCTCGGCGGCTACATCCAGCCGAGGCTGTCGGGCGTGGCGCCCGTGGGCAGGTATTCGGCGCCGACCCAGCCGGCGTAGCCGGCCTCATCCAATGCCGCGAAGACGTTGGGGAAATTGATCTCGCCGCTGCCCGGCTCGTGGCGGCCGGGCGCATCCGCGAATTGAACGTGGCCGATACGCGGCAGCAGTCGGGTCATGGTCGCGATCAGATCGCCCTCGGTCATTTGCATGTGATAGAGATCGTATTGCAGCGCGACGTTGTCGTGCGCCGCGGCTTCGATCGCCGCGATTCCTTCCTCCGAGCCGGCGAGAAAATAGCCGGGTACGTCCTTGCGGTTGAGCGGCTCGACCAGCGCCCGCGCTCCGACCTCGGCGAACGCGTCGGCGGCATGGCGTAGGTTCTCGGCGAACAGTGCCCGGCACCGGGCATCGTCGGGGTCCGCCTTGCCGGCGACGACGTGGATGCGCGCGACGCCCAGTTCCTCGGCGTAGGCACGGGCGTTCGCAACGGCGGCGCGAAACTCCTCTTCGCGGCCGGGGACGGCGGCCAAACCGAAATCGCCGGCGGCGACGTCGCCCATGGCGATGTTGATGTGTACTAGCGGGATATCCGCCTCTTCGAGCGCCTGCGCCCACTCGGCGGCCAGCACCTCGTACGGCGCCTGACATTCGATCGCCGCGAAGCCGGCTCGTTTGGCCGCCATCACGCGGTCGATCAACGCGTCCTCACGGAACATCATGGAGATATTGGCGCTGAAGCGCGGCATGGCTTCCCAGGCCCAACCGTCAAACCGGGTGATGCTTGCCGATTGGGGCTACGCCGGTCGCTTGCAACCCTTGGTCGCCGCTCTCGACCGAGTAGCGAACCGCCGCGCCCGCCTCGAGCGCGTCGAACTTTCCGTTCAAGACGCTGTTGCGGTGGAAGTAGACCTCTTGGCCGTCGGCGCCCTCGATGAAACCGAAGTCGCGCTCGGGGAACAGCCGTGCGACCCGCCCATGCGGCGGCGAGGCGTGCGACTTCACTTCGCCGCGACGCTTGGCGGCATGGCCGTCGAGCTGCCGTCGGGCGGCGCGAAAGGCGTCGCGGATGGCGGTCGGCAGATCTTCGTGCGCGTGATTGTCGTGGGTGTCGCGGCTGACGATGACCTGGCCGCCGGGGACGTTGATGTCGAGCCCGACGTGAAAAACGCGGCCTTTGGTGTGCTGGCGGTGGGGCGCCTCGATGACCACCCGACAGTCGACGATACGGCCGAACACCCGTTCGAGCTTGGCCACTTCCCGGTTCACGCGGGCTTCGGCCTCGGGCGAGTGTTCGAGGTCACGAAACGTTATCGTTGGTGTGGTCTGCATTGCTCTGCGACGCCTTTGCCCTCGAACCGAGACCGCACCTATTCAACGATCGGCGATAGCGATGGTCAAGCAATGATTGCTGGGTGCCGGGCGCCGCCCGAGGGTGCTCCCACACGCTATACGCTCTTCCTCTCGTCGCTGGCGAATCCGGCCGAGCTGTCAATCGTCGTGGCCAATGCCAGGCAGCGGCGCTACCCTGTCCGCGGCACCGGTTTCGCGACCGTCGAGGGCGGAGGCGAGAAGGGGGGGCGCATGGACACCGACACCGAGTTTGCCGGCCGCGTGGCGCTGGTCACCGGCGGGACGCGGGGCATCGGGCGCGCGGTTAGCGTGGATCTCGCGCGGCGGGGCGCGCGGATCGCGATGAACTATGCCGAGAACGCCGCCGCCGCGTCCGAGGCCCGCAGTTTGGTCGAGGCGACCGGAGTTGCCTGCCTGCCGATCAAGACCGATGTGTCGGACCCCGATGCCGTGGCCGCCATGGTGGCTAGCGTCGAACGCGAGCTGGGCGCGGTCGATCTTCTGGTCACCTGTGCCGCGATCGTGCGCGAGCAGGTCCACACCGAGATGGACCTCGAGACTTGGCATCGCACGCTCGCGGTAAACGTCGACGGCACCTACCACCCGGTGATGGCGGTGAAGGACGGGATGATTGCGCGCGGCTATGGCCGTATCGTTTGCATCTCCTCGATCGCGGCGATCCGTCCGCGCCCGACAGTGATCGCGTACAGCGCGTCCAAGGCGGCGATCATCGCCTTCGTCCGCAGTTGCGGGGTCGCCTTCGCACCCGCCGTCCGCGTCAACTGCGTTGCACCCGGTTTTGTGGATACCGAAATTCTGGACTTCATGGACGAGGCAGCCCGGCAAGAGGTCATCGACGCGACGCCGCTGAAGCGGCTCGGAAAACCCGAGGAAATCGCCGAGATGGTGGCATTTCTGTTGTCGGATCGGTCGAGTTTCACCACTGCACAGACGGTGCTCGCGAGCGGTGGCCAGGCGACGGTACCGTGATCCGTGGACTCGTCCAGTGAGTGGCGACGATTTTGACGATGCGGTTTCCGCCGTCACCCACGACACCGACGACGATTCGGTCGTCGTGATCGTCGGCTCGGGCGCCGGGGGCGGCACGCTAGCCAACGAGCTCAGTCAAAAAGGGATCGACGTCGTCCTTATCGAAGCGGGACCGCGCATCGACGCGAACCAGCTGGAAAACGATGAGTACGCGATGTACGACCTGCTGACCTGGCCGGACAAGCGCGCGTGCACCGGAACCTCGCCGATCGCGCAGAATTTCCCCGAGGCCCCGACCTGGATCTGCAAGGGCGTGGGCGGCTCGACGCTGCACTGGGCGGGACTGGCCATCCGCTTCCTCGATTTCGAGCTCAAGACGCGGACGCTCTACGGCGAGGTCGCGGGCGCCGATCTTGCCGATTGGCCCATTACCATCGACGACCTGGCGCCTTATTACGCCAAGGCCGAGCACAAGATGGGGGTCGCCGGCACCAACGGCATCCCGCTCCATCCCCCAGGCAACAACTACAAGGTCCTGAGCGCCGGTGCCAAACGGATCGGCTATTCGCAGATGGACACCGGCAGCCACGCCATCAATCCCTCGCCCCGCGACGGGCGCAACGCGTGCGACCAGATCGGGTTTTGCATGCAGGGGTGTAAATCGGGCGCCAAGTGGTCCACCGCCAACGCCGAGATTCCGAAGGCCGAGGCGAGTGGGCGGTGCGAGGTTCGGGCCAAATGCATGGCCTTGGCCATCCAGCATGACACTGCCGGCTGCGCCAGCGGTGTCCTGTATGCGGACAAGGGCGGCGATCAGCATTTCCAGAAGGCGCGTATCGTCTGTGTCGCCGCGAACGCGATCGAGACCTCAAGGATTCTGCTCAACTCGGCCAGCGCCACGTATCCCGACGGTCTCGGCAACGCCTCCGGCATGGTCGGCCGCCACTACATGCGCCACATGACCGGCTACGCTTACGCCGAGTTCGATCGCACCGTAAACATGCACCGCGGCAACCCGACCGCCGGAATCGTGCGTGACGAGGGGCGCCACGATCCATCGCGAGGGTTTGCCGGCGGCTTCTATATCGGCGCATGCTCGCTCGGTTTGCCCTTCTTCGGCGGCTTTCTCGATCCCGACGCGTGGGGCAGCGAATACGCGGGCTGGATCGAGGGCTACGACCATACCGCCGGGCTCTTCGTTCAGGGCGAGGACCTGGCGATGGCGACCAATCGGGTCACCCTGCACCCGACCGAGAAGGACGGGTTCGGCCTGCCGATCCCGTGCCTGCACCTCGACAACCATGACAACGAGATCGCGATGAAGAACTACGCGTACCGCAAGTCCAACGAGATTTACGACGCGCTCGGGGCCAAGCGTGTCTTCGAGGCGCCGCCGCTACCGGTCTCGCACAACATTGGCACTTGCCGGATGAGTGCCGACGCCGCCGATGGTGTCGTCAACCAGTGGGGCCAAAGTCACGACATCGACAACCTGTTCGTTTCCGACGGCAGCCAGTTCACGTCCTCCTCGGCGGGTGGGCCGACGCTCACGATCGTCGCCCTGGCGATCCGCCAAGCCGACCGCATCGCCGAGCTAATGGGCGCCGGCGACCTCTGATTCACAAAGGGAGATCAGCATGTTCCACCACGTCGTTTTCATGAAGTATAAGCGCGGTGCCCGCAGTGCGATGCATCGTCGGGTGAAGGCTTTCGGACGGGCCGTGGTGAAGACCCAGCCGGGCGCCGTCAGCTGTTATTACGGGCCCAACGTGGCTGAGAAGTATTCCTCGCCGCATCTTGGCAAAGGGATCGCGAAGGGCTTCACCCACATCTTTATCGGCGTCTTCAAGACCCGCAAGGACTACGATTACTATATGAAATCAGATATCCACGTGGCCCTGGGCCCGCACTTCGAAAAGGCGGGCAAGGATTTCATGATCTGCGACTACGTGAGCCGCTAGGATCGCGCCGGGCAATCGCGGTTTGTCGCCGGGCCAGCGATTCGTCGACGTCATACAGGGACGTGGATACCGGGTTGGAGCGATCAGCGGGCGCGTGGAGGCGGTCGCGGCATCGTGTGCCGCTAATCTCGCCCGGCAAGAATCTCCTTGCTTCGGCCACTGTCGTTCATCTCGATGAGGACCTTTTCGAGGGCGGGAACCAGCCGCCGATGCTCAACGTTCAGAAAATGGTAGAGCGGCTGAGCTTCTATTGGCGGTTCCAGCACAACGATCCCGCCAATTGCCGCCGACAGTCTAAATGCGTCTGGTGTATTCAATATTCCGACATCTACCCTGCCGGCCTTTACCAATCTTGCGACGCACGGCACGACGTAGATTAACCAAGCGCCGCAGGCATCATAGAGTGGTCGGCGCCAAACGCGTGCTCGCACAGGCCTGATGCGTGGTTACTCGCCCTTTGCCGCGATGCATCTGACCTAAAGCTCATTACCCCGCATCTTGTCGGCAATATGGTCGGCTTGGCGGATGGCGAGGCTGACGATGGTGAGCGTCGATCACGAGCTAGTGGATCAACTCTAACAAAAGATTCCCATGGCTTGCACGATGTGCGAGTCTCTTGGAATGCGAAACGGTATCCATGTGAACGTTAGTTTCGCCGCGCGTACTCGTCTTGAGGCGGTTGTTGCGGACCGGAGCAGCCCGCAGAAGCACGTCTGGCGGGCTCGGATCATCGTGCTGACCGGCGATGGTCTTGGCACCGCTGAGATCATGCGGCGGACGGGCAAGAGCAAGCCCTGCGTCTGGCGCTGGCAGGAGCGGTTCATGCACGAAGGCGTGGGTGGACTTTTGCGCGACAAGACCCGACCC
This sequence comes from Alphaproteobacteria bacterium, assembly GCA_965219135.1. Classification (GTDB taxonomy): domain Bacteria; phylum Pseudomonadota; class Alphaproteobacteria; order VGEJ01; family VGEJ01; genus CAYUNL01. The sequence continues at coordinate 567,642 of CBDCMV010000003.1, forward strand.
TCGCGCATCCCGCCGCTGCCTGGTGCCATTGTCAAGCGGGTGGTCGAGTTGACCTCCACCGAACCGCCCGGAGAGACGACGCACTGGACGGCGGCGGCGATGGCCAAGGTGGTCGCGGGATCAGCATCAGCTCGGTGCAGCGGGTTTGGCAGGCTCACAAGCTCCGTCCGCACCGGGTACGCCACTTCAAGCTCTCCACCGACCCCGAGTTCGTCACTAAGCTGCGCGATATCGTCGGTCTCTACGTCGATCCGCCCGCCCATGCCGTCGTGCTGTCGGTGGACGAAAAGAGCCAGATCCAGGCCCTCGACCGCACCCAGCCGGGGCTGCCGCTGAAGAAGGGACGCTGCGGGACGATCACCCATGACTACAAACGGAACGGCACGACGACGCTGTTTGCCGCCCTCGACGTCCTGGAAGGCAAGGTGATCGGGCGCTGCATGCAGCGCCATCGGCACCAGGAGTTCATCCGCTTCCTCAACGCCATCGAGGCCGAAGTGCCGGCGGGCAAGATCGTCCACGTGATCCTCGATAACTACGGCACTCACAAGCATCCCAAGGTCGTGGCCTGGCTCGAGCGCCACCCTCGGTTCGTCTTTCACTTCACGCCGACCTCTTGCTCCTGGCTCAATGCCGTCAAAACCTTCTTCGCCAAGCTCAGCAAACGCCGACTCAAAAGAGGAGTGTTCCACTCGATCGTCAATCTCCAGACCGCCATCAACCGCTTCATCGCCGAAACCAACGACGACCCCACACCGTTCGTTTGGACCGCCAATCCCAACAAGATCGTCGCCGCCGTCAAACGTGGGCACCAAGCCCACTAGAAGTCGCCAAATGGGGACTGTGCGACTCGATCTCGTTCCACTGCCCACCGATCTTCTCGTCGGTCCGGAAACCTATTTCGTTGATTCTACAAGTATCTTCCCACACATTGGCGGATGGGGTGGGATTCGAACCCACGAGACCCGCTAGGGTCTGCCGGTTTTCAAGACCGGTGCCTTCGACCACTCGGCCACCCATCCAGCGGAACGCTTAGGCGTTGCAATAAAACGAAGAAATGGAGGATTCTCGTTTTGTCTAGTCGCTCGGATGCAGCCCCCAAAATAGGAATTTGCAAACGATTTGCAAACATACCCTTGCGACTTTCGCCACCGCGACTACACGCAGTGATTTAGTTGCCGGCGAGGCTTGCGCGGAGCACGCTGTCGACCTTCGCTGCCGCATCCTCCTGGAGCCCTGGTAAGACGTGGCTGTAGCGGTCGAGCGTTGTCGCGACCGTCGCATGCCCAAGCCACTCACTCATGATCTTCGGGTGAACGCCCTGACGCAGCAACTGGGAGGCGTGAGAATGTCGAAGATCGTGGAAGCGAACCCGCCGCACGTCCGATTTCTCGATCAGCGCAGCAAACGCCTTGCTGAACGCCCGCGGATCCCACGGGGATCCATCCGGCCGCGCGCACACCAGGTCGTGGCTCTCGTACCCCGGCCCGAACCGAAGACGCTCTTCCGCTTGCAAGCGCCGATGCGCGCCCAGCGCCTCGACAAGGAGGTCAGCGATCGCAATCGAGCGGCGGCTCTTCTTCGTTTTCGGATGTTTGAAGTTGAGCCCCTCGCGGGTCACCTCCAGGCTTCGTCGAACGGAGATGGTCTTGGTGCCGAGGTCAATGTCAGCCCGGCGCAGGGCGAGGATCTCACCGCGCCGCATGCCGGTCGTGACGGCGACAAAGATCGGCACATAGAGCCTCGTTTTCGTACCAACTCTGACGCGCCCGGAAATATCGGCATCATCGAGGATGGAGAGTTCCACGGATTGGGGGCGGGGTGGGTCGACCGCATCAGCAGGGTTACGGGCAATGAGCTGCCACTTGACCGCCTGTTTCAGCGCCTGGTTGAGGACCCGGTGATGGTGCAGTAACCGTCTGCGCCGACAGGCCCCCGCTACCGTCCCGGCGCCCAGCTTCGAGTGCCGAGGCGTAATAGTCCTGAATATGGAGCGGTCTCACTTTGATCAGGCCACAGTGGCCGAGCGCGGGGGCATTCACCGCTGGGTCATCGAACCGGCGTGTACTACTTCCTCAGCGAGGCGGGCGAGCTGCGTCATATCGACGGTAAGGCCATGAACGAGGCGGGTCCCGACGCCCTGGTTGATGGAGCGACGTGGTGGTTCCATCGTTACTTCGCGAATGCACGAGGCGGCTGCAACGCCCGCGAGGTGCGCGCCTGGCTGATACGGGCCTGTCACGGATGCCGGCATTTTCGATCCCACCTGACGAATATCAGAAACGGAAATAGCGCCAGGAGCGTGGCGAAGGCGATATGACCCGAGCGCTCGGTCCCCTGATGAGCGGCGAACCTTCTGCCAGCCACCCACAGTGCCGGAACCATCGAACCGAGGGCGCCCACCGACTGTCACCTCCTCTTCGGTTCGAGTCAGCTGCGACGGAATGTGTCCGACAGGATCACAATAAGCTCTTCGAAGCCGCTTCCGGTAGGTCGATGTTATCGCGGGCGTAGTCTGGCTTTCAATCGAGACTCCAGAATCCGTGGCACGTAGTCCCAGTGCGCTACCCAGCTGAGGGTGCCAATCGATGGAATCTTGATCCTAGGTGACCTCCGTCATCAGCGGGCGACACATGATTTCTGCTGAAGGAATCAGCCGGGACAGGTAGATGAGGCGGGAGCCACGCGGCCTTGGTATCGTCACACGCGCGCGCTCCGGTCAGGACGGCGCGCGCGCATACCGAATCAGCGGTTTGGGGGATGAATCATGAAGGAGAATCAAGAGATCCTGGACTTCCTTGTCCAGATGGGCCAGTTGGCCGTGCAGACGGGTTCGACCTAGTTGGCGCACTCATCATGTTGATCGGCGGCTGGATCGTGGCCGGCTGGGCCCGGCGCGGCGTACTACGCGTGCTGGATCACGTGCCGCGCGTCGATGAGACCCTGAAAGCCGTTCATCGCGATTTTCGCTCGCTACAGCATACTCATCTTCGTTCTGATCGCCGTACTGGCCCAGTTCGGGGTCCATACCGCGAGCATCATAGCCGTCCTCGGCACGGCGGGCCTCGCGCGATCGGTTTGGCGTTGCAAGGAACGCTACAGAACATCGCCGCCGGGATCATGCTGCTATTCCTGCGCCCGTTCGAGGTCGGGGACTCCATCGATGCCGAGGGCCTTGCCGGCACAGTTGACGAGATCGGCCTGTTCATCACCCACATGCGTAGCTACGACGGTATCTACGTACAAGTTCCGAATAGCAGGCTCTGGAACCACGCGATCAGGAACTACTCGCGCCTGCCGACGCGCCGATTGGACTTCGTCGTGGGCATCAGCTACGCGGACGATATTGACAAGACGCAGTCGGCGCTCATGGATCTGCTCGAGAACGACGCGCGGGTACATAGCGACCCGGAGCCTGAGGTCATGGTAAGCGAGCTCGCGGAAAGTTCGGTCAACCTCAGCATTCGTTGCTGGACCGACGCCGGGGACTACGGGAGCCTGCGCTTTGACCTGATCAAGGCGGCAAAGCAGCGTCTGGACGTGGAGGGAATCACCATCCCCTTCCCGCACCGCTCCGTGCACCTCTATCAGGCCGAGAAATGAGTTGCCGGCCTTTCCTCTTCGCCCTGCCAGCCGGTTGCGCGCGTCCACGCGTGCTCGCGGTTCGGCGGGTGGAACGGCGCGCTGGTTCCCACCATGAGGCTCCCGCTGACCAGCGAACTCGTAAAAGACTGGCTTGGGTACGAGCACCGAAGGCGGACGACCGTTGCTAACCGGGAGCCGATTGTCCGCTAACGGGCTACAAGCGGCGGTTAGGGCCACGTCGCTGGTACGACCGCTCTATCCCTGAGAGCCGACCTGCGAGCGCCAACGTCCGCTTTCTGGAGGTCCGCTCTACCTCGGATAGCCGACGCCGCTGGGCGAGGTCTGCCAGAACCGGTTATGACCCACAGCCGACCTCGCCCGTCCGCTCTGATGGACTCGATACCCATAACCAAATAGCCTCCTCAACATGTCGGGACGCCTCGAAGGAAAGATCGCCATAATCACCGGCGCGGCACAAGGGATCGGCCGCGCAATCGCCGAGACCTTCGCCGCCCAGGGCGCGCGAGTGATGATCGCCGACCTTCAGGAAGAAACGGGCCGGGCGGTGGTCAATGCGCTGCGCGCCGGCGGCGCCGAAGCGGATTTTGTCAAGACCGACGTTAGCGTAGGCGCCGATGCCGAAGGCATGGCCGCGGCCACCGTCGCGCGCTTCGGCCGCATCGACATCATGGTCGAGAACGCGGGCGTCTTTCCCTCGAACCTCATCGAGGACACGCCCGAGGCGGTGTGGCGTCGCACCGTCGAGGTCAACCTGTTCGGGGTCTTCCAGTGCGTCCGCGCGGTGCTGCCGCAGAAGCAGGCGCAAGCCTACGGTCGCATCGTCATCGCCGCCTCGGTCGCCGGGCCGAGGGTCGGCGAGATCGGCGATGCCCACTATTCGGCGACCAAGGCCGGGGTGATCGGTTTCGTGCGCACGGCGGCGATCGAGTTCGCGCTTCACGGCATCGCCGTCAACGCCGTCGAGCCCGGCTATGTTCTTTCCGACGGCATGAAGGCCACCTTCCCCGAGGAATTCAGGGAAGAGGCCATGTCGTTCGTCCCCATGGGCCGCTTCGGCGAGCCGCGAGAGGTCGCCCAGGCGTACTTGTTCCTGGCTTCCGACGAGGCGAGCTACATCACCGGGCAGTCGATCGTCGTCGACGGCGGCGTCATCCTGCCGGCGGGCAAGGCGCGCGCCTGAACCAAGTTGATCGCCGGGAGGCCGCGCAGCTGCTGCTCTCGAAGCGCGGGCCATTTCTCGGCGGCGTGAAAGTGGCCTTCGACGAACGATCCGGTCCCCGTGAGGCCGCGGGCCACGTGGCTGGTACGACCGCTCTACCCCTGAGAGCCGACCTGCGAGCGGCAACGTCCGCTTTCTTGGACGTGGGGGTCCGCTCTACCTCGTAGCCGACGCCGCTGGGCGAGGTCTGCCAGGACCGGTTATGACCCTAAACCGGACATGACGCGACGAGGGCCGCCTGACGCGCTAAGAGCGACGGCCCGCATCCCGGTGCAGACGGCAGTTTGGAGAAACGCAGCCACCGGCGCCATCTGCAAGGACTCAACCGATCTCACGCCGCGGAGCCGGTCCTCGCAGTGAGCTGCCGAGAGACAAGATGGGCGTAGAGGCTGCCGCGCTCGAGGAGCACATCATGGGTGCCGACCTCGACCACCCGCCCTTCCTCAAGCACGATGATCTGATTTGCATCACGGATGGTCGAGAGCCGGTGCGCGATGACGATCGTGGTCCGGTCGCGCGTGAGCACCTTCAGCGCAGTGCGTATCGCTTGCTCGTTGCCAGCGTCGAGATGCGAGGTCGCCTCATCCAGGATTAGAACAGGCGCATCTTTGAGGAAGGCGCGAGCGATGGCAACGCGCTGGCGTTGCCCGCCCGAGAGCTGGGCGCCGCGCTCGCCGACGATCGTCTCGAGACCATCCGGCAAAGTCGATACGAACTCGGAAAGCGAGGCCTTGTCGACGGCCTCCTCGATCTCCGGCTCGCTCGCGGACGGTCGTGCGATTAGGATGTTGTTCCGCAGCGTGTCGTTGAAGAGGTAGGTGTCCTGAGCCACCAGCGCGATCTGGCGGTGCAAGTCGTTCAGCTCGAGATCCTTGAGGTCGTGCCCCGCCATTTTGACCACACCGCGCGCCGGATCCCAGAAACGCAGGAAGAGATTAGCGACGGTTGTCTTGCCTGCGCCGGATGACCCGACGAGCGCCACCGTCGTGCCGGTCGGGACCGTGAAGGACACCCCGGACAGGGCCGGCCGGGTCCGGCCGGGATAGATGAAGTCGATATCCGACATCCCAAGTGCGACCCCATCCACACGGTTTTCCTCCACCACGCCCGGGCCGTCGACCACTTCGATCGGCTCCGTGTTCACCGCGTGGACACGGCGGGTGGCGCCAAGCGTATCCGCGAGCTGGCGCCCCACCTGGGCGATCTCGGAAACCGGAAGGAACGCCGACATGGCGAGCAAGGTGAGTAGCGGCAAGATGCCGCTTGAGAGGCGGCCGTCGTCGATCAGGGCGCCGCCGACCACGATCACCGCGAGACCGCCCAGTCCCGTAGCGACTTCCTGGAGCGAGGTCTGCATCGCCAAATCGCTCAGGAACGGCAGCCGGATATTCACGAACGCGCGCGCCTTTGCCGCGAACTCCGCTCCGCGACGCCGAATGTGCTGGAAAGCGACGATCTCCCCGAGACCCTGGACCGTGTCGACCGCAAATGCGCTCAGATCGCCGGAAGCTTCGCGGGCCCGCGAGCCCAGCCGATCGATCCGGCTCCGGCCGAGCACCGGACTGAGGCCGGCGTACGCAAGGAACGGTAGCAGAGCCAACGCGATTTCCCAGCCGAACAAGACCAGCGTCGCTAGGACCACGGCGGGTACCAGCGCGGCGACAAAGGCCGGTGCGATGGTGTGGGCGAAGAAGTATTCGATGAGCTCGATATCGTGGGTCGCGATCCCGACCAGGTCACCGGTGCGTCGCCGCACCAGGTAGGCCGGCGCTAGTGCATCGAGCCTGCGGAAGATATGGATTCGCATGTCAGCCAACAGCCTGTACGCCATGTCGTGGGCGAGCCACGATTCGGTCCAGTGGAATACACCCGCGAGCGGCGCGATGATGCCCAGGATGATGAGAAGGCCCTCGAAGGGCTCTCCATTCTTGACCGCGAGCACGGTGAGCGCGCTCACCACGCCGACGCCGATGAAGGCCACCACCCGTGCGATGCCCAATATGAATGTGACGATGAGCTGTGCGTGATAGCCGCGGATCATCCCGAGCAGGATCCGGGTCAACCGGAACCATCCCAGCCCCTCGGCCCGGATGATCGCGTCGGTGGGCTCCAGGTGCGCAACCGCCGCCTCGACTTCGTCGACTACCAAGGCCGTGTCCTGCGATCGCGCGCTGTCGCGGCCGTCGAAATCGATTCCCTCGTGACTGTCTAAGGCCTGCGCGGCCATCAGCCCGTAGTAAATGCTGCGCCGCGCCATCAGCTCCACATGCGTCCCGCTCTCCGCGACCCGCCCATTCTCCAGCGCCAGGATGCGGTCTGCAGTAATGACGCTAGAAAGCCTGTGGGCGAAAATCAGGGTCGTACGGCTCTCCATAAGGCGCTCGAGGGCTTCCTGGATGACGGCCTCGCTCTCCGCATCGACCGCGGACAGCGCTTCATCCAGGATGAGGATCGGCGCGTCCCGGAGCAATGCGCGGGCGATCGCGATTCGCTGCCGCTGTCCGCCGGACAGCCGCACGCCACGTTCGCCGACGACGGTGCGATAGCCCTGCGGCAACCGGGTTATGAATTCATGGGCATTAGCGGCCCGTGCTGTTGCTTCCAGCTCGGCCTCCGTCGCATCGGGCTTGCCCATGCGCAAGTTGTCTTCGACCGTGCCGTGGAACAGATAGGTTTCCTGGTTCACCACCGCGATCTGGCTGCGGATCCGGTCAAATTTGAGTTCGCGCAGGTCCCGGCCACCGATCAGGACACGGCCGGCCTGTGGGTCATAGAACCGGAGCAGTAGTCGCGCGACGGATGTCTTGCCCGATCCGCTCGGCCCGACGATGCCCACCCGCTCGCCGGCTCTGACGTCGAGGCTCAAGCCTGTGTGCGCAGGCTGTCGGCCGCCCGGATAGGAAAATGTGACGTCCTCGAAGACAATCGTCGGAGCGAGCGCAACCTCTGCGTCCCCGGTTACATGCGCATCAGTCACCAATGGCTGGGCATCGAGCAGGTGGAAGATGCCCTTGGCCGCGGCGAGGCCGACCATGCCCTGGTGCAGGATGATCCGGAGATCCCGCAACGGTCGGAACACTTCGACGCCAAGCATCAGGACGACGAGCAAGGCAGTAAGATTCATCTGGCCGGCCTCGACCCGGTAGGCGCCCCAGCCCAAGGCCACGGCGGCGCCGATCCCGATCCCGGCGTCAGTAATCCCACGGGCGAGCGTATTCGTGCCCATCACCCACATCGTGCTCTTGAACAGCTTGTGCGCCTTGGCCTGCAGAATCAGCGCGCGCTCGCGCGTCTGCCCGAATGCCTTGAGCGTTGCGAGCCCCTGAATCGAATCCAGGAATTCGGCCGCGAATGCGCTGTAAGTTCTCTGCCGTGCTTCACTGTTCTTGGTGTCCAGACTGTGCCAGGCGGCGGGGGCGAACAGCGTGACCAGCGCCGCAACCAGGAGAGCGAACGCGATTGGCAGATCGATGAAAGCGACGAAGCCGAATATGAGGACGGGAGTCAGTCCGGCAATGAAGAGTTGCGGCAAATACTGACCGAAATAAACCTCGAGCCGCTCGACCCCTTCGACCATGGAGAGGATCACGTCGCCGGTCCGAGCCTCGGCGAAATGCGCTGGGCCCAATTCCGTGACGTGATCGTAAATCATTAACCGCACGTGGGTCTGAACGATCGCAGCCGTCCGGTGCGCGACCATGTTCCGGTAATAGTCGAGCCAGCCCCGCAGCAGCATCACCCCGGCCACCAACGCGATCGGCAGGATCATGCTCTCGATCGAATCACCGCTGAACACCCTGGCCAAGAGCCAACCCAGAAGACCGAGCCGGGCGACACCCACTGCAACGGCCAGCAGACCGACGAGTACGGCCCATGCGATCCGGGGCCGCACACCCTTGGTGAATGCCCATAGCCGGCTGTCCAGATACACCGACAGGCCCCCTCAGTCACGCCCGCGTACGTCCCGACGCCCCACTCAACGATGATACAGCGGTCCCCCAACGACGCCGCCGGTTTTCTCGGCTGCGGCGGTTCAGAATTGGACCGTCTAAGGGGCACCTCTAAAAATGCCATTTTCGCGCACCGTCGGTTTAGAATCGGGTTGACGATTTGTTGACATCGGGAGGGGTGTTCATGGGTCAGATAGGATTTTTTGATTTTCGAAGCGGTATACCGGGCTGGACGCCAAGAACGAGCCTCTGGCGAAGATCGACGAGGTTGTTCCGTGGGAAGACTTCCGTGGGTGTTTGGATGCGGTGTGTCGGCGTTCGGACAAGGCGCGCAAGTCGCGGGCGGGACGCAAGCCGTGGGACGCGGTGGTGATGTTCAAGACGATCATTCTGAGCGCACTCTACAATCTGTCGGACGATCAGGTTGAGCATCAGATCCGGGATCGCCTGTCGTTCATGCGGTTTTTGGGGTTGGGTCTGGAGGACCGGGTTCCCGATGCCAAGACAGTGTGGCTGTACCGCGAACAGTTGACGCAAGCGGGGGTGATCGAGACCTTATTCGAGACGTTCGATGGCCACCTGAAGGATCAGGGCTATCTGGCGATGGGCGGCCAGATCATCGACGCCTCGATCGTGGCGGTGCCCAAACAGCGCAACAGTCGCAAGGAGAACGCGGGGATAAAGGCTGGCGAGACGCCGGAATGCTGGCAGGATAAGCCGGCAAAGCGGCGCCAAAAGGATGTCGAGGCGCGGTGGACCAAGAAAGCACGGCAGGAGCCATTACGGCTACAAGAACCATGTCAACGTGGACCGTCGGCACAAGCTGGTGCGGCGCTATCAAGTGAGCGACGCGGCGACGCCCGACAGTAAGGTTCTCGACGATATCCTGGATGGGGACAACACGGCCTTGGGCGTATGGGCGGACAGCGCTTATCGCTCGGCGGAGATCGAGGCGGCGCTGAAGAAGAAGGGGTTGAGGAGCCGGATCCATCGCAAAGCCCGCCGCAACAAGCCGCTGAGCGAGCGCGAAATAGCTCAATTGGAGCGCGGGAAACTCCCGGAAATCCCGGTGCCAGCATGGCCGCAGACGGCCACAGCCCGTTTAACCAATCATCCTCTGTCAAATCGCGAATTCTTAGAGGTGCAGGGACGCGCTGAGCGATCCCCGCATCGCTCGTGGGATCGAGGGCTTGGGCCGCCATGCCGTGCGTTACGCGCTGGTCTTGGTCTTGGCGTGGATGGGGTTGATGAAATTCACCGGCTTCGAGGCCGCGGCGATCCAGCCGATGATCGCGAACAGCCCGTTCCTGTTCTGGCTCTACGAGGTGATGAGCGTGCAGGCGGCCTCGAACCTGATCGGCGCGATTGAGATCACCGCGGCTGCGCTACTTGCCGCCCGGCCGTGGTCCGCGAAGGCCGCGCTCGCCGGCGCTTCGCTCGCGATCGGCACCTTCGCCATCACGATCTCGATGATCTTCTCGCTGCCGAGCTGGGAGGCGAACCTCGGCTTCCCCGTCCTCACCGTAATGCCGGGACAGTTCTTGCTCAAAGACGTGCTGTTCCTCGGCGCCGCGGTCTGGCTCTTCGGTGATGCGCTCAAGGGCCTCGCGCGCACCGACTAGCCAACCCAGGACCTCCGGCGGCATCCCCCTGGGCCGCCGGAGGTCCACCCCCCTCGCTTGTGAGACCACGACCCTTGCGCCTAGAGTGTGCGAAAGACGTGCGCGGAGGGCCTCGACATGGCGACGTGGACACCGGATTCCACTTTCTACCCATCGCCCCGCATGGCGGTACAAGCGCCGCCCGAAAGCCTCGCCTACGTCGCCTTGCTAAACGTCTCGGGCGATGGCGGCCCCGACCGTATGGCGGTCGTCGACACTGATTCCGAGTCCTCGAGCCACGGGCGGGCGCGCGTCGGCATGCGGGTCACGTTCTTCGACCTGACGCTGTGGTCGTTCTTGATGGCCAGCGCCCACGGCGCCGGGTTGATGATCGTTCCGGCGCTCCTGGGCCTGCCCGCCGCCGCGGCCTTGGCCGAGGGAAGCCTGCAGCTGCACATGACCGACGGGCTGGATGAGTCATTCGCGATCGCGTTGGCGGCGGTGATTGTTCACACGCTGGCGATGCTTGTCGCCGCCGGGGCCATCGCCGTCGTCGTTTACGACCGCGTCGCGCTGGCGATCCTTCGCCGCGGGTCAACCTCGATCTCGTGTGGGCGCTGGCCTTGATCGCCGCCGGCGCCATTATGCTGGTGCTCTGAGTCCGGCGCTAGGGGGCGACGACCAGGCACCCCTGGTCGCGCACTTTCAACTTCTCGCAGAGCGCCTTGGCGGTAGTGGAATCGGCCATTGGCCCGGCTTGCAGGCGATGGAATATCCCCTTCTCCTCGCCAAGATCGGCGCGCACGATCTGATGCTCGAGCCCGCCGAGAAGATCCTCGTGCGCGGCAAGGATGCGCTCCCACCCAATCTCGGCTCGTTCCGGAGAGCGGAAGGCGGCGAGTTGCACCCGCGGGCCCGACGCCGGTGGCGCGGCTCTTTCCGCCGGCTCAGCCATCTCCGGCTCAGCCATCTCCGGTTCGGGTGTCAGCTCGGCCGCCGGCGCCTCCAGCACGATCGCCTCGGGCTCATCCTCGGTCTCGATCCGAAGCGGCTCCGCATCAACCGGCTCAGCCGCCGGGGCCACCGCCACCTCCATCGCCTCGTCGACCATCTCGGGTTCGGGGGCGATCAACACTTCCTCCTCCGCCATCGCCCCCTCGGGTTCCTCCATCCCCTGGTCGGCCGCCGGTTTCTCGGCCATCTCGCCGGGCTCCTCCATCGGCTCGGCCATGCCTTCCCCGACATCCTCCGCGGTTGATTCCGGCGTCGCCGCGGCCGCAAGCTCGGAATCGCTGGCTGGCTCGGGCGGGGTCACCTCGATCGGCTCCTCCGGCGGCGGGGCAAGGGTTTCCTCGGCCGGCGCCTCCGCGCCCTCGTCGATGGCATCGAAGACCAAGGCCTCTTGGTTGGGCACGTCCATGCCGCCCTCGTCTTCCGGCGCGACCTTGGCCGGTCCCTCTTCGGCGGCGATGAGCGGCGGCGAAGCGGCGATGCCGGCCTCGAGGCCGCGCTCGTAGGCCACCACCCAGGCCCCGGCCGCGCCCCCGACGGCGGCGATTATCACGAGCGTGATCCACAGCACGACGCCGAAGCCGCCCCGGCGCGCCGGTGCTTGCGTGTCGGCTCGGCCTTCGGGACGTTCCGCCATGGCCGCCTACCGCAACTCCTCGGCGGGCTCGACGCCGATGACCCCGAGACCCGAGGCAATCACCGTCGCCAGACCCTGGACGAGCGCGAGTCGCGCCTTGCTGAGCGCCGGCTGGTCGGTGAGCAGAAAGCGGAGCGAGGCATCGCCCGTTCCCTTGTTCCACAACGCGTGGAAAGCGGATGCCAGGTCGTGAAGGTAGTACGCGACGCGGTGCGGTTCATGCGCCACGGCGGCAGTCTCCACGAGGTTCGGCCAATTGGCCAGGGCCTTGATCAAAGCAAGCTCATGCGGTTCGGTCAAGCGCGAGAGGTCGCCCCCGGCGAGCGCGGCGTTGCCGAGGTCGGCCTCGGGAAACATCTCGGCCGCGCGGCGCAGGACCGAGCGCGCGCGGGCGTGCGCGTATTGGACGTAGAAGACCGGGTTGTCGTGGCTCTGTTCGGTGACCCGCGCGAAGTCGAAATCCAGGGGGGCGTCGTTGCGCCGCGTCAGCATGATGAAACGCACCACATCCTTGCCCACCTCATCGATCACTTCGCGCAGGGTAATGAACGCGCCCGCACGTTTCGACATCTTGACCGGCGCCCCATCTTTCAGGACGTTGACCATCTGGCAGACCTTGACGTCGAGCGCCGCCGTGCCACCACTCACCGCCGCCACCGCCGCCTTCATGCGCTTGACGTAGCCGCCGTGGTCGGCGCCCCAGACGTCGATCATGTTCTTGAAGCCGCGCCCTAGCTTGTCGTGGTGATAGGCGATGTCGGAAGCGAAATAGGTCCAGCTGCCGTCGGATTTCTTGAGCGGGCGGTCGCTGTCGTCGCCAAATTCGGTGGCGCGGAACAGGGTTTGGGGGTGCGGCTCCCAGTCCGCCGGCTTCTTGCCCTTGGGCGGATCGAGGACACCGGTGTAGATGAGCTGCTGCCCCTCCAGTTGGTTCAGCACCGCCTCGACCGCGCCACGCCGATGGAGGTCGCGCTCCGAGACCTCCATGTCCTGACGCACCCCCAGCGCCACGAGATCCTCGCGGATCAACGCCATCATGCGGTTGCGGCCGAACTCGGCGCATTCCGCCATCCACGCCGGCTCCTCGGCGTCGAGCCATTGGTTGCCGTCCCGCGCCGCGAGCGCCTCGCCGACGGCGATCAGATACTCGCCGGGGTAGAAGCCCTCGGGCGCGTTCGGCCCCTGCCGCAAAGCCTCGCGATAGCGGTAGAACACCGAACGCGCCAGCGCCTCGAGCTGGGCGCCGGCGTCGTTGACATAGTACTCGCGCGTAACCGCGAAACCTGCCTTCTCTAGCAGTGACGCCAGCGCATCGCCGAACACCGCGCCGCGGCCGTGCCCGACGTGCAGCGGCCCGGTGGGGTTGGCCGAGACGTACTCGACGTTGACGGCCTCGCCGGCACCGAGCCTGGAATCGCCGTAGGCGGTCCCGGCCTCCAGCACCTCCGCCAGGCGATCGTGCCAGAATCCGTCCTCCAGCCGAAGGTTGAGGAAGCCCGGCCCCGCCGCCTGGGCCTCGGCCACCGAATCGTGCGCGGCCACGCGGTGCGCCAGTTCCTCGGCGATCTCGCGCGGCTTACGCTGGGCGCTCCGGGCGAGCACCAACGCCGCGTTCGTCGCCACGTCGCCGTGGTCGGGATCGCGTGGCGGCTCGACCGCGATGCGGTCCAGGTCCGGCCGATCGCCGAGCAGGCCGGCCTCCGCCATGTGTTCCACTTCTTCTCTAACAATGTCTTTGAAGTGACTGAAATAATTCATTAAATGTGGCTATCCACGCCGAACAGTCGCTGCCGCTCCTGGAGCGCGTATCGGTCGGTCATTCCGGCGATGAAGTCGGCCACCACGCGCGCCGTAACCGCGTCGCCCGACCCGTCGGCCTCGTCCTGCCACTGCGGCGGCATGCACTCGGGGGCATCCAAAAAGAACTCGAACAACTCGCGAACGATGCGCCGCGCCTTCGCATGGCTGCGGTTCGAGGTGTAGTGGTTGTACATGTTGGCGTAAAGGAACGATTTCAGCGCCGCATCGCTGGCCGCCATTTCGTCCGAGAATCCGACCACCGGCCGGCCCAACTCGCGGACCGCCTGCGCGCTCGCCGGCCGCGCCGCAGCGATCCGGGTGTGGGTCTCGTCGATCACGTCGCCGATCATACGGTCGATCAGCCGGCGCACCGATTCGTGGATCGTCCGGCCTCGTTCAAGCCCTGGATAACGCCCGGCGACCTCGGCGAATACCGCCCCGACCAGCGGTAGCGCCTCCAGATCGCCGGTCTCGAACAGCCCGGCGCGCAACCCATCGTCGATGTCGTGGTTGTTGTAGGCGATGTCGTCGGCGATCGCCGCGACCTGGGCCTCGGCGCCGGGCCAGGTGTCGAGTTCAAGGTCGTGTTCAGCCACGTACTCGGCGATCGCGGTGGGAAGCGCTTCGCCGCCGTCGGCCAGTGGCCCATTGTGTTTGACCAGGCCTTCAAGCGTTTCCCAGGTCAGGTTGAGCCCGTCGAACTCGGCGTAGCGGTGCTCAAGCTTTGTCAGCACCCGCAGGCTCTGGGCGTTGTGGTCAAATCCACCGAAATCGGACATCGCCGCGGCCAGCGCTTCCTCGCCGGCGTGGCCGAACGGGGTGTGGCCCAGGTCGTGGGCCAGTGCCAGTGCTTCCGTAAGGTCCTCGTCAAGGCCCAGCGTACGGCTGATCGAGCGCGCGATCTGCGCGACCTCGATCGAGTGCGTAAGCCGGGTCCGGTAGTGATCGCCCTCATGATAGACGAACACTTGGGTCTTGTGCTTGAGACGGCGAAAGGCGGTGGAGTGCACGATGCGGTCGCGGTCGCGCTGGAACGCCGTACGGTTCGGGCTTTCGGCCTCGGGATGGCGGCGCCCCCGGCTCTCGGCTGGCCGGCTCGCGAACGGCGCGCACGCGCGGACGGCGTCCATCGCCGCAACCTAGCGCGCACCTGGCCCCCAATCAACGGCACCCGGCTTTCGAGCCGCACGGCAACTCGGTACTGTGCGGGGAAGGGAGTACCGGAGACCAATCGTGACGCAACACATCGGCATCGCAGCCTGTGCCGCCGAGGGGGCATCGCTTTGTTATCGGACGATTTGCGCAGAAGGCGCGATGTTGCTCGGCCCGGATGCGGTCGATTCGATCGCATTCGACGGCGCTGGGCCGCAAGCCGGGTGCGATGCCGCGATCCTCGGTTGCACCGAGATTCCCTTGATCATCGATGACGCCAACTCGCCGCTTCCGACCCTCGATTCCGCGCGCTTGCTCGCGCGGGCGGCGTTGCATCAAGCGGTGGGCGTCCAGAGCGGTTCACCCAGACCACCGGCCAGGGCCGCGTTAGATTGACACGGGCCCCGCCTTGCCTACATATTAAGGAATGCGAGGGCGTTCATGAGCGAAACCGAAGCCCCGGTACGGCTGACGACGAGCGCGGCCAAGCGGCTTGCCGACATCGTCGCGGCCGAAGGCGAGGAAGCGCGCATGCTGCGGGTCGCCGTTTCCGGCGGCGGCTGCTCGGGCTTTCAGTACGGTTTTGCGCTCGACGATTCGGCCAAGGACGACGACGTGGTCATCGAATCCGAAGGCGGCACCTTGGTCATCGACGCCGTTTCCCTCCCCTTCCTAGCCGGTGCCGAGATCGACTACATCGAAGAGCTGATCGGCGCCTCGTTCCAGATCAAGAACCCCAACGCCAGCGCCTCGTGCTCGTGCGGCGCATCCTTCGCGGTCGGCTGAGCGGGAACCGCACCGCCAGGCGGCCGCGGCGGTGAAGCTCGCCACTTTCAACGTCAACTCGATCCGGGCGCGCCTACCCAACTTTCTCGACTGGATTGCCGAAGCCCAGCCGGACGTCGCGCTCCTCCAGGAAACCAAGTGCGTCGATGAAAACTTTCCCGGCTTGGAGATCGAGGAATGCGGTTACAACCTCGCGCTCTCGGGCCAGAAAACCTACAACGGGGTCGCCATCCTGTCCAAACGCCCGCTCGAAGACGTCGTGCGGACGCTTCCCGGCGATGCCGAGGATGCCGAGGCCCGCTACATCGAGGCGGTGACCGGCGGCGTCCGCGTCGCCTCGATCTACGTGCCCCAGGGGACCGATGTCGACTCCGATCGTTTCGCGTACAAGCTCGCCTTCTACGAGCGTCTGTACGCCCACTTCCGCGAGCTATTGACGATCGAAGAACCCTTCGTCATGGGCGGCGATTACAACGTCGCGTCCACGCCCGCCGACGTGCACGACCCGGCGCGACTCGACGGCTCGCTTTGCTACCACCCCGAGGAGCGCCGACGCTTCCGTATGCTGTGCTGGCTCGGCCTCACCGAGGCTTTTCGCGCGCTCAACCCCGAGCCCGGCGCCTATAGCTATTGGGATTACCGCGCCAGCGCGTGGGAGAAGGACCGGGGCTGGCGCATCGACCACCTCTTGCTCTCGCCCCAGGCCGCCGACCGCCTGCTGGCGTCCGGCATCGACCGCCGCCCCCGCGGCAAGGACAAGGCATCCGACCACACCCCGGTGTGGTGCGAGCTTTCCGAGGCGGCCTAGCGGGTACCCGTGCGCTTCGCGGACGGCGGCGCCAACGTGGTCGCGACTGGCCGCGCGCTCGTGGACACCCGCGGCGCCGGTCCCTAGACTCAAAGCGGTCGGACAACGGCCGTGGAGAGGCCGGGCGCAGGGCGCGCCAACGGAGAAAGACGATCCATCATGATCCGGACAGCGATCACGGGGCTCATCGCAATACTATTGGCGCTCCCAGCCGGGGTTGGTGCCCGCGAAATCCGGATCGCGATTTCCGGCGAGATGGCGCCATTCTTCTACCAGAGCGATTCGGGATGGCGAGGCCCGAGTATCGATGTTGCACGAACGGTGCTTGAGAGGCTCGGGCATACCGTCGTGTCCATACGCAGCTTTCCCATGGCCCGGATTGCGGTGATGTTTCGCCGCGGCGAGATCGACCTCGATCCTAACTGGTCCCCCACCCCTGAGCGCCAGAAAGTAGCGCTGTTCACGACCGTCCCACACGTCTTCGAAACCCATTCGTTCATCGGTCGCCGCGGCGAATCCGTGCCCTACGATGGAACCATGGAATCGCTGTCCGGCGTTCGCATCGCAGCAATGCGGGGATGGACCCACGGCGAGGCGTTCGACGCCGACGAGTCTATCCTCAAAATCCTCGTCCGTTCCGTGCAGGCCCAAGTGCGCATGCTTGAAAAAGGGCGCGTTCAACTCGCCGTCCAGAACCCACCCACATTCTTTCACGAGGCCCGCAACCTGGGGATTGACACCGACATCTTCCGGGTATGGGAGCCGCCAAGCGTCGATTTGCCGGTCTTCATGGGGGTCTCCCGGGCGCTCGACGACGCGGAGGCCTTCAGGGAATCACTCGACGACGCGCTGGCCCAGTTTCTCCAAACCGAAGCCTATGCAACCCTGAAAAAGGAACACGGCTTCTAGGAGCGTGCGCTGTAGAAAGGTCCGCGCGGCAAAGTTGATAGCGGACGGGTTGTGGGTGGATTTGCGCAGGGGGAAGTATGATCCGATACGCCAGTTGCGTATGGGAACTCCAGATGCCGACCACGTTTCGTGCCTACCAGCCGGACCAACCCTTGCTTTTGCCGCTGGACTTGCAGGAGTGGGTTCCCCCAGGGCACCTGGCTCATCACGTCAGCGATGTGGTCGATGCACTGGACTTGACGGCGTTCTATGCGCCCAACGAGGGGGACGGTCGACGCAACGCCCCCTACGAGCCGTCGATGATGGTCAAGGTGCTGATCTATGCCTACGCGACGGGCACATTCTCCTCGCGCGCGGTGGCGAGGAAGCTGGAGGAGGAAGTAGCGTTTCGGATGCTCGCGGCGGGCAACTTCCCGCAACATCGCACGGTATGTGAGTTCCGCCGCCGACATCTGGCGGAGTTCAGCGAGCTGTTTGTGGGGGTGGTGCAGGTGGCGCGCGAGATGGGACTGGCGCGGTTCGGCAAGCTCTCGGTCGACGGGACGAAGGTGCGAGCGAACGCGAGCAAGCGCAAGGCGATGAGCTATGAGCGGATGGGCAAAGAGGCGGCTCGCTTGCAGGCGGAGATCGAGGCGCTGCTGACGAAGGCGGGGATGGTGGACGCCGAAGAAGACGAGCGTTGGGGCGAGGATTTCCGGGGCGACGAGTTGCCCGAGGAGTTGCAACGCAGGGAGAAGCGCCTGGCGGCGATCCAGGCAGCCAAAGCGCGTTTGGAGGCGGCGCAACGCGGGCGCGACGATGAGCGCGGGCGCGAGCCTGGGCAGGACCGCAATCCCCGGGGCGGGCGGCCCTACAAGCGGGCCTACGGCGAGCCCGAGCCGAAGGCGCAGAGCAATTTCACCGATCCCGAGAGCCAGATCATGAAGACCAGCAGCGAGGGATTCCAGCAGTGCTCCAACGCGCAGATGGCGGTCGATGGGGAGCACCAGATCATCGTCGCGACTCAGGTGGGGCCACAGGCCAGCGACCAGGGTCAGCTGGTGGGGATGCTCGACGAGATCAACGAGACGTTTGGGGTCGAGCCTGCGGTGGTACTGGCCGATGCGGGCTACTGCAACGAGCCGGATCTGTTGGAGCTGGAAGATCGCGGCATCGACGCGCACGTAGCGCTGGGGCGTGAAGGCAAGTCCCAGGTGGCGGTCGACCCGGCCCGGCTCCCTGCCACGCACCGCATGGGTGAGAAACTGGCGAGCCCCGCGGGCAAAGCCCGGTACGCGCAACGCAAGTGGCTCTCGGAGGCGCCGAACGGGTGGATCAAGGAGGTGCTCGGATTCCGACGATTCAGCCTGCGAGGCTTGGCGAAGGTGCGCGGCGAGTGGGACCTCGTGTGCTTGGCGTTGAACATCAAGCGGATGGGGACGGTGGCCACGTGCTGAGGCAGGTGCTGGCCTGCCAACGCACTTGCTCCGGGGCGCGCAGTGCCCATCGACCGCGTATGAAACGCGAATCTCTTCCGTTCCGGCCTTCCGGTCTGGGCTTTCCATCCCAGAGTCGGGCGGGCCAGATGTCCACACTCGGGCCAAAATCCAACCTCTCCAGCGGCCGCGCGCCAATCGCCCAACATCAAAACTTCTACGGCGCACGCTCCTAGCGATCCGCAGAGGAAGCGAGGGGTGAGCAAGAATGTGTTGGTGGCCGGGGCCTCTGGGCTGGTGGGCTTCGAGGTCGCGCGCCACTTCTGCCAGCTGCCCGAGTGCGAGGTCACCGTCGTCTCGCGCCGGCTGCCACACGATGAAATCGACGCTCAGTTTGTCGCGGTCGACCTCTTGGACGATGCCGGCTGCGCCACGGTCCTCGGGCCCATGGCCAGTGGGACGACGCACTTCGTGTACGCCGCGCTCCACTGGGTGGCCGGGTGGAGCGATGAGGACCACATCGCCAGCAACGTACGCATGTTCCGAAACGCGCTCGACGCCGTCGATCGGGGCTCGGACGCGTTGCGCCACGTGACGGTGATGGAGGGCGGCAAATCCTACGGCGTGCACGTCCGGCCGATGCCGATCCCCTCGCGCGAGGGACGCGACGATGCCCGCGACCTGGCGATGTTCTACTGGCCGCAGCAGGACTACCTGCGGGCGCGTGCGGCGGAACGGGGCTGGCACTGGACCATCTTCCGCCCCGCCACCATCTGCGGCGAATCGTTCGGCAGCGCGATGAACCTGATCCCCGCGTTGGGCACCTACGCAGCGGTGCTGAAGGCCGCGCACGAACCGCTCCTCTTCCCGGGCGGCGAATCGGGCATCGCCCAGGCGACCGACACACGGCTTTTGACCCACGCCATCGATTGGGCCGGCGAGGCCGCGGAAGCGCGGAACCAAGTCTTCAACATCACCAATGGCGATGTCTTCATGTGGGAGGCGGTGTGGCCGGCGATCGCCGAGGCGCTGGGGATGGCGCCCGGCGGCCGCGAGCCGATGCGCCTTGCCGCCGCGATGCCGGAGCGGGCGGAGGTGTGGGAGCGCATCCGCCTCGAGCACCGTCTTCGTTCGCCCGGCCTCGAGGACTTTGTCGGGCTCTCGTTCCGGTTCATTGATTCGCTCCTCGGCACCGACGATGCGACCCGCGTCGATCCGGCGATCATGTCACCGATCAAGCTGCACGAGGCGGGCTTCCACCAGGTCGTGGACACCGAGGCATCGCTGGTCAAATGGCTGGGCCGCCTCCAGGACAAGCAGTACCTGCCGCCGGCGGCGTGGAAGCCGTGAGCGTGGCCGCCGCGCCACCGGTTGGTGATGGACACGGCGTTCGGTGCGGCATCGACGTTTGACTTGGTCCGGCCCCCAGCGCAGACTGGTCACTAGGTTTCCGCTTTCGGGCGGATGGGAACCTACCAACGAATCATAGGGAGGCGACTACCATGACGACCAGCAAGCTGCTGGCACTGTTGGGCGCGGGAGCGATGCTCATGGGAAGCGTCCAAGCCGCGTCGGCCGAATCCGCTTCGGAGATCGCAGAGAACGCGGCCAAGAAGTTCGCCGGCGAAACCGTGACGATCGTGAAGATCCCGGGACCGATGGCGCTGGAGGTTACCGAGTTCACCGGACCCCTGTTCGAGGAGCGTACTGGGGTCAAGGTCAAGGTCATCGAGGTGCCGCTCGCCGAGCTCTTTTCAAAAATCATGCTCGAATATCGCGGCGGCAGCTCGGAATACGACGTGCTCGACGTTCAAGCCGCCAAGATACCCGATCTCGCGAGCTCGGGTGCCATCGTCCCGCTTGACGACTGGATGACCCAGTATGAGTATTGGGACGACTACCAAGACGTAGCCCCGGCTTGGCGCGACGCGTGGGGCAGGTTCGGCGGCAAACAATATGGCTTCGTCGATGACGGCGACGTCTTCATTATGTTTTACCGCAAGGACCTATTTGACGACGCCGCGCACCAGGCCGCGTTCAAGGCCGAGTATGGCTACGACCTGGCGCCGCCCAAGACCTACAAGGCGTTCCACGAGACCACCTGCTTCTTCACCGCAGCGGTCGAGGGTCTTTACGGCGCCGCCAATCCGCGCCAACGCGGCACCATGTTCTATTGGTACGAGGAAGAGTTCCGCAACAAGGGCGGCAAGTGGTTCGACATCGACACCATGGACGCTACCGTCAACAGCGACATCGGCGTCGCCGTGCTGGAGCGGATGATCGCTGAGAACAAGTGCATGCCGCCGGGTATCGAAACTTGGGGCGTCATCGAATCGATGAACGCCTGGTTGGCTGGTAATTTGGCCATGATCACCTGGTGGCCCGGACTCGGGCGCTGGGGCGAGGGCTACGGCACCGACATCGAGGCGATGTCATGGGTCCCTGAATCGCAGATCGTCGGCAAGGCCAGTTACGCAACGGTGCCGGGCGGGCGGCCGCAACTTGCCGCCGGTAACCTGTTTACGGTTTCGGGCAACAGCAAGAAGCAGGAGCTCGGGTATCTGTTCGCGCAATGGCAGAACTCGAGCGACATCAGCGCTCAGCGGGTGCAGCTGCCGTTCTCGTTCCGCGACCCCTTCCGCATGTCGCATTTTGCAAGCTCGGAGTTCCGTGGTCTGTGGCCCGCCGCGGGCGCCTATCTCGATGCGCTCGAGGCTTCCTCACAGACCGGTCTCATCGACCTCACCATCATCCAGACCGACACCTACAACGGACTGCTCGACGCCGGTCTGGAGAAAGCGTTCTCCGGCGCCGCCAGCGCACAGGACGCGCTCGACGAGGTGGCCTCGTCGTGGGACGAGCTGACCGACGAGATCGGGGCCGACGATCAACGCGAGGCGTACGAGAGCTGGCTCTCGGCGCCGAACGCCTATCCGGACGAGATTACCGAATAGGCTGGTGGGGCGGGGGCGTGACGGCCTCCGCCACACACCCCTTTCCGACTCGCTCGTAGTGCGCGACGAGGCGGACGATACGGCCATGTCCATGCGATGACCGCGACGACGTTACCTCGCGCCCATGCCGCCGCGCCATGGGCCGACCGTCAGTTCAAGTACCTGATCCTCTATCCGGCGATCCTCCTTCTCCTGTTGATCGGCCTGTTCCCGGTCCTCTATTCGCTGATGGTGAGCTTTCAGAACCTCACCATGTTGCGTCAGGACTATGGCTGGAACGGCTTCGTACAGTACGGCAAGCTCATCGAGACCGGTCGTTTTTGGTGGTCGATGTTGCACACCTTCATCATCACCGCCATCGCGTTGCCCCTGGAACTGATCTTCGGGCTGGCCATGGCGCAACTTTTCGTCAGGCGCCTGGCGTTCAAGAAGGTGTTCATCGCGCTACTGATCTTGCCCGCCGTCATCCCGCCGATCGTCGCCGGCGGCATCTGGCGCATGATGCTCGATGTCTCGTTCGGGCCGATCAACCAGATGCTCGGCTGGATCGTCGGCCACACCGTCACGGCCAATTGGCTGATCGATCCGCTGCTGGTCTACCCGACCATCATCATGACCGAGGTCTGGGAGTGGACCCCGTTCATGTTCCTCATCCTATTGGCCGCGCTCAGCAACGTCGATCCGAGCCAACATGAGGCGGCCGAGATGGACGGCGCCGGCTTCTGGACCATTTTCTTCCGCATCTCGCTGCCCGCGATATGGCCGGTAATGATCGTCGCCCTGCTGATCCGCGGGCTTGACCTGGTGCGCCTGTTCGACATCGTCTGGGCCATAACCAAGGGCGGTCCCGGCACCATGACCGAGACGATCTCGGTCTACATGTACACCATGGGCTTCACGCGCTTCGCCACCAGCTATACCGGCGCCATGGCCTTCGTGGTCATATTCGTTCTCTCGGCGGTGGTGATGTTCATGCTGCGGCGGGTGGAGATCTCGCGATGAGCAGCGAGGGCCGTGGCCACACCCGGCGTTTCGCCACCGCGTGTCTCCTGCTTGTCGTGTTTCTGTTTCCGCTCTTCTGGATGTTCACGGTATCCATCAAGCAGCCCGAAGACATCTTCTCCACGCCCCCGGTGTGGTTCCCTTCGTCGATCAACCTTCGCGACCTGACGGCACTCTTCGCCGAGGGCCACGTGCGCTCGATAGGCAACAGCTTCATCATCGCCTTTTTCAGCACCGGGATCGCCATGACTCTCGGCACCACGGCGGCCTACAGCCTGGCCCGTTATCGTACCGGCGGCGAGGCGTTGGCGAACTGGATCCTGTCGTGGCGCATGCTGCCGCCGATCGCCGTGGTGTTCCCGATCTTTCTCCTCTACGCCTTCTTCGGTGTCCGCGACAGCTACCTCGGCATGATCGTCCTTTATGCCGCGTTCAATCTGCCCTACGTGGTGTGGATGATGCGCGGCTATATCGAGGACATCCCGCTCGAACTCGAAGAGAGTGCCTTGGTCGATGGCTGCTCGCGCTGGCAGATGCTGCTGCGGGTGGTCTTCCCGATGGCCCGTACCGGCTTGTTCGCGACCACCGTCTTCACCTTCATCTTCGCCTGGAACGAGTTCGCCTTTGCTTTCGTGCTTACCGAGACCGAGGTGATTACCGTGCCGGTCCAACTCGCCAAGTTCATGGGGCGCGAGGCGACCTATTTCTCACGCATCGCCGCGCTGTCGATCCTGGCGATGCTGCCGATCTTCATCGCCGTCGCCACGCTTCAGCGTTACCTCGTCCGCGGCATCAGTCTCGGCGCGATCAAAGGCTGAGACCGCCAACAGGGCGGCTAGCCGCGAGCAGCGCTGCGGACGAAGGCGCGTAGCGCACCCGAACGGCTGTAGGCGAGCTCCCCCTCGTTGGTCAGCACGTAAGCGCGGCGCACGCCGCCCAGCGCCGGGTTCTCGCGTAACGAGGAATCGAAATAGGCGATCGTCGTCGCGCCGGGATCCAACCAGCGCGGCCACGGACCGTTGTCGTGCAGGTGCGGCTCGGTCATCGACAGCCAGGGGTCCCTCGAACCAACCCGTCAGTCCGATTTCGTCGATCCGAACCGGCTCGGCCCCTTCATTGCTGATCGCGAGGCACAGCCCGGTTTGGCAGGCGCGGTGCGCCTCAAGGGTGCGCAGCGCCCGCGGGCTGTGGCTCATCGCCATCGCCTCGGCACCAATGGCGAAGGCGATCTTCGGTCGCACCCTGAGATTGACGCCAGAGCGCCCAAAGGAGCGGCTTGCGAACGAGGGGATCAGGCGCCGACGCGCCAAATGATCGATCGCCGCCATGGCACTATTAGATATCGGCGTAGCAGCGCAGCTCGGCGGCGCCGCCATGGTGGGTGACAGCGCCTTTTTCCGCATCGCCCACGGCCTGCGCGTACTTCCACAGCACGCCCGAGCCGAAGGCGGCGGGCCGCGGCGTCCACGCCTTGGCGCGGGCCGCAAGCTCCTCATCTGAGAGCGCGACGTCAAGGGTTCCCGCCTCGGCGTCGATCGCGATCACATCGCCGTCCTCAAGCAACCCGATGGGGCCGCCGACCGCGGCCTCGGGGCCGACGTGGCCGACACAGAATCCGCGCGTCCCGCCGGAAAAGCGGCCGTCGGTGATGAGCGCCACCTTGTCGCCGATCCCGCGGCCCGAGATCGCCGCGGTGGTCGAGAGCATTTCGCGCATACCGGGTCCGCCGCGCGGACCCTCGTAGCGGATGACGATGACCGCACCGTCGGCGATTTCGCTCGCTTGGACGGCGGCGAAGGCGTCTTCCTCGCACTCGAACACCTGCGCCGGGCCCGAGAACTGCTGGCGCTTCATGCCGGCGACCTTGACGATGGCGCCCTGCGGCGCGAGGTTGCCGCGCAGGCCGACGACGCCGCCGGTCGGCGAGAGCGGCGCATCGGCGGGGTGGATCACGTCTTGATCCTCGCGCAGGACCACGCCCTCCAGGTTCTCCTTGATGGTACGTCCGCTCACGGTCAGGCAGTCGCCGTTCAGGTAGCCGCCGTCCAACAGCGTCCGCATGACCGCCTCGACGCCGCCGGCCTCGTAGAGATCCTTGGCGACATAGCGTCCGCCGGGCTTGAGGTCGGCGATATACGGGGTGCGGCGGAAGATCTCGCACACGTCGTGCAGGTCGAAGGCGATGCCAGCCTCGTGCGCGATGGCCGGCAGGTGAAGACCGGCGTTGGTCGAACCGCCGGTAGCGGCGACCACGACGGCGGCGTTCTCCAGTGCCTCGCGGGTGACGATGTCGCGCGGCCGAATGCCGTCGGCCACCAGCCGCATGACCTGCTCGCCGGAGTTCTCGGCGAAACTGTCACGGCTGTTGTAGGGCGCCGGCGCGCCCGAGGATCCGGGCAGCGCGAGCCCGATCGCCTCGGAGACGCAGGCCATGGTATTGGCCGTGAACTGGCCGCCGCACGAGCCCGACGACGGACAGGCGACGCTTTCCAGCTGGTGGAGGCTGTCGTCGTCGATCTTGCCGACGCTGTGCTGGCCGACCGCCTCGAAGACGTCGACGATGGTCACGTCGCGATTCTCGAACCGGCCCGGCAGGATCGAACCGCCATAGAGGAATACCGAGGGGATGTTGAGCCGCACCATCACCATCATCAGCCCGGGCAGCGACTTGTCGCACCCGGCGATGCCCACCAGCGCGTCGTAGCAGTGGCCGCGCACCGTGAGCTCGACCGAATCGGCGATCACCTCGCGGCTCACCAGCGAGGATTTCATGCCCTCGTGGCCCATGGCGATGCCGTCGGTGACGGTGATGGTGGTGAACTCGCGCGGGGTGCCGCCGGCCGACTTGACCCCGCGCTTGGCCACCTGCGCCTGGCGCGCGAGCGCGATGTTGCACGGCGCCGCCTCGTTCCACGTCGTCACCACGCCGACGAAAGGCTGGGCGATCTCGCGCTCGGTCATGCCCATGGCGTAGTAAAAGGCACGGTGCGGCGCGCGCTCAGGCCCCGCCGAGACATGCCGGCTCGGCAATCTCGATTTGTCGAATACGTGCGCGTCCACGGCTCCCTCCCTCCGCCGGCGTCGCGATCTCGCCTAGGCGGCGTTAGAATCTGCCTCCATCATTCCGAGCTCGTTGCCCTCGGTGTCCTTGCAGTACACCAGCCAGCCCACCCCCGGGATCGCCATTTTGGGCCGAGAGATCACGCCGCCATTCGCCTCGACCGCGGCGGCCGCGTCGTCAACCGACTTGACGTCGACGGTGCAGGTGAACGCCGGACTCGCTCCGGTATCCGAGACGACCGCCCCTTCCGGGCGCCGGGCGAGGCCGCCATCGATCCCGGGCTCGTCCTTCGGGCCGGTTTCGATCAGCCAGTACTCCATGGGGCCATCCCACTTTTGGAACTTCCAGCCGAGCACGCTCCCGTAGAACCGGATGGCGCGCTCGGGGTCGTCCGCCTGAACGTCGAAATGAACCAGCCGCGACATGCGATGCCCTCCTGATTCCCAACCCGGTGGCCATCATATGCGCCGCCGCGGGGGCGGGCAAACGCGTCGAGCGTGACCGATACCAGACAGCACGCGTGAGGGGTCTTGCGTTGCACCATGGCGGCGGGCCGCGTCGGAGCCGTCGTGAAAGGTCCCGAAAATCATGTCGAATAGGGGCAGTCCGTCACCGCTGTAATTGCACTCGAAGTAGCGGTGGTGGAGGTAGTGGAAATAGTTTCCGATCCTCACCGCCTTGTCGCCCGTGATAACCACCCGGTCGAAGCCGCAGTGCCCTTGCGCGGGCGAGAAGACCGCGTGCTGGATGTGGAACAGCGCGTGAATCGGGTGCGATGCGATCACCCAATGAATCAAGATCCCGGAGAAATACAGTACGTGCTCGACCGGGTGCATCGAGACGCCCGACCACGGCCCGATGTTGACGTTGCGATGGTGCACCTTGTGCACGGAATCGTAGAGCGGTTTCCAGTGGAGCAGACGGTGGATGGGATAGAAGTGGAACTCGCGGATCACCGGCACCAGCACCAAAAGCGCGACGAACCATACCGGGTTGGTCTCCCAGCTGATGAACGGCAGCAGCTGGTTCGCATAGGCCCACAGCGTCACCACCTCGTAGGCCGTCCAGATCGGAACCGCGCTCGCCAGCGTCCAGAGCATGTTGTCATAGACCTGGTTGCCGCACGAAAACCGCTTGTTGCGCTTGGCCAAGGGCCGCGTGGTGAATTTGAACGCCGTCCCCTGCCCCTCGAATACGTAGAGATAAAGGTGCCACGAGCCGAAGATCAGAAGCGTAAGCCCGAGGTTGCGGCCCAGGATGATGGCAATCCAACCGACCTCGAAATTCCGCATGGTGGCCAGGGGTGGTGTCAGGAAGAACCACGTCGCCGCCGCGATGCCGAGATATAAGCTGTTCCACGGCCACAACAAGCCGGGGAAGCCGAACACCCACTTGAGCACGCCGAGAGGTCGCGGCGGCCACGCCAACGGCGCCGGCGGCTCGAGCAGGTAGGGCGGCCGCCAGTCGTCGCGCGCGTCGCGTGTCCCCAACGCCGCGTCCACCATCGCGCCGCCTCCGTCACCTCCCCACGCAGAGCGAACAATATACCCGCCAACGCGCCTCCGTGAGAAGATGCTCGCGCCGGCTAGGAGCGTGCGCTGCAGAAAGGTCCGCGCGGCAAAGTTGATAGCGGACGGGTTGTGGGTGGATTTGCGCAGGGGGAAGTATGATCCGATACGCCAGTTGCGTATGGGAACTCCAGATGCCGACCACGTTTCGTGCCTACCAGCCGGACCAACCCTTGCTTTTGCCGCTGGACTTGCAGGAGTGGGTTCCCCCAGGGCACCTGGCTCATCACGTCAGCGATGTGGTCGATGCACTGGACTTGACGGCGTTCTATGCGCCCAACGAGGGGGACGGTCGACGCAACGCCCCCTACGAGCCGTCGATGATGGTCAAGGTGCTGATCTATGCCTACGCGACGGGCACATTCTCCTCGCGCGCGGTGGCGAGGAAGCTGGAGGAGGAAGTAGCGTTTCGGATGCTCGCGGCGGGCAACTTCCCGCAACATCGCACGGTATGTGAGTTCCGCCGCCGACATCTGGCGGAGTTCAGCGAGCTGTTTGTGGGGGTGGTGCAGGTGGCGCGCGAGATGGGACTGGCGCGGTTCGGCAAGCTCTCGGTCGACGGGACGAAGGTGCGAGCGAACGCGAGCAAGCGCAAGGCGATGAGCTATGAGCGGATGGGCAAAGAGGCGGCTCGCTTGCAGGCGGAGATCGAGGCGCTGCTGACGAAGGCGGGGATGGTGGACGCCGAAGAAGACGAGCGTTGGGGCGAGGATTTCCGGGGCGACGAGTTGCCCGAGGAGTTGCAACGCAGGGAGAAGCGCCTGGCGGCGATCCAGGCAGCCAAAGCGCGTTTGGAGGCGGCGCAACGCGGGCGCGACGATGAGCGCGGGCGCGAGCCTGGGCAGGACCGCAATCCCCGGGGCGGGCGGCCCTACAAGCGGGCCTACGGCGAGCCCGAGCCGAAGGCGCAGAGCAATTTCACCGATCCCGAGAGCCAGATCATGAAGACCAGCAGCGAGGGATTCCAGCAGTGCTCCAACGCGCAGATGGCGGTCGATGGGGAGCACCAGATCATCGTCGCGACTCAGGTGGGGCCACAGGCCAGCGACCAGGGTCAGCTGGTGGGGATGCTCGACGAGATCAACGAGACGTTTGGGGTCGAGCCTGCGGTGGTACTGGCCGATGCGGGCTACTGCAACGAGCCGGATCTGTTGGAGCTGGAAGATCGCGGCATCGACGCGCACGTAGCGCTGGGGCGTGAAGGCAAGTCCCAGGTGGCGGTCGACCCGGCCCGGCTCCCTGCCACGCACCGCATGGGTGAGAAACTGGCGAGCCCCGCGGGCAAAGCCCGGTACGCGCAACGCAAGTGGCTCTCGGAGGCGCCGAACGGGTGGATCAAGGAGGTGCTCGGATTCCGACGATTCAGCCTGCGAGGCTTGGCGAAGGTGCGCGGCGAGTGGGACCTCGTGTGCTTGGCGTTGAACATCAAGCGGATGGGGACGGTGGCCACGTGCTGAGGCAGGTGCTGGCCTGCCAACGCACTTGCTCCGGGGCGCGCAGTGCCCATCGACCGCGTATGAAACGCGAATCTCTTCCGTTCCGGCCTTCCGGTCCGGGCTTTCCATCCCAGAGTCGGGCGGGCCAGATGTCCACACTCGGGCCAAAATCCAACCTCTCCGGCGGCCGCGCGCCAATCGCCCAACATCAAAACTTCTACGGCGCACGCTCCTAGTGGATCGAATCTAACAAAAGATTCCCATGGCTTGCACGATGTGCGAGTCTCTTGGAATGCGAAACGGTATCCATGTGAACGTTAGTTTCGCCGAGCGTACTCGTCTTGAGGCGGTTGTTGCGGACCGGAGCAGCCCGCAGAAGCACGTCTGGCGGGCTCGGATCATCGTGCTGACCGGCGATGGTCTTGGCACCGCTGAGATCATGCGGCGGACGGGCAAGAGCAAGCCCTGCGTCTGGCGCTGGCAGGAGCGGTTCATGCACGAAGGCGTGGGTGGACTTTTGCGCGACAAGACCCGACCCTCGCGCATCCCGCCGCTGCCTGGTGCCATTGTCAAGCGGGTGGTCGAGTTGACCTCCACCGAACCGCCCGGAGAGACGACGCACTGGACGGCGGCGGCGATGGCCAAGGTGGTCGGGATCAGCATCAGCTCGGTGCAGCGGGTTTGGCAGGCTCACAAGCTCCGTCCGCACCGGGTACGCCACTTCAAGCTCTCCACCGACCCCGAGTTCGTCACTAAGCTGCGCGATATCGTCGGTCTCTACGTCGATCCGCCCGCCCATGCCGTCGTGCTGTCGGTGGACGAAAAGAGCCAGATCCAGGCCCTCGACCGCACCCAGCCGGGGCTGCCGCTGAAGAAGGGACGCTGCGGGACGATCACCCATGACTACAAACGGAACGGCACGACGACGCTGTTTGCCGCCCTCGACGTCCTGGAAGGCAAGGTGATCGGGCGCTGCATGCAGCGCCATCGGCACCAGGAGTTCATCCGCTTCCTCAACGCCATCGAGGCCGAAGTGCCGGCGGGCAAGATCGTCCACGTGATCCTCGATAACTACGGCACTCACAAGCATCCCAAGGTCGTGGCCTGGCTCGAGCGCCACCCTCGGTTCGTCTTTCACTTCACGCCGACCTCTTGCTCCTGGCTCAATGCCGTCAAAACCTTCTTCGCCAAGCTCAGCAAACGCCGACTCAAAAGAGGAGTGTTCCACTCGATCGTCAATCTCCAGACCGCCATCAACCGCTTCATCGCCGAAACCAACGACGACCCCACACCGTTCGTTTGGACCGCCAATCCCAACAAGATCGTCGCCGCCGTCAAACGTGGGCACCAAGCGTTAGATTCGATCCACTAGGGCATCACCACCGTTGCCGCGAGGTTACGGATCGCGTGGACGATGCTGAGCGCCGTCACCGCCGAGGTCTTGGGATTGGTTGGCGCGGGCTCGCCCTCCATCTCGACGTCGAGCCGGCCAAACCGGCCCTCGGCGTTGATCCGCCCCAGGTTGGTGGTGACGCCGGGATCGGCCACCAGCTCGATCTCGGTCTTGTCGACGCCGGCCCCGGCGAGCGCCACCGTCATCGCGAGGTTGGCGTTCTTCGGATACTCGCGGGCCGCATCGATGGGCGAGCCACGAAAGATCACGGTCGGCTCGGCTAGCTTGTCGAGATCGAATTGGTCTTCGGCCGGCGTACCCCGCCAGGCCTCGGGCGGCTTGGCCGAGGTGTAGCGCACCCGGTCGAGTCCACCGACCCGCAAGGCCGTGAGCCCGTCGATGCCGGCGATGGCGCCTGCGGGAACGAGGATGCGCGCGCCCGTGCCCTTCGCCCGCTCGGTCAGATCGTCGAGCAACCCGGCGTCGGCGAAGGCGCCGGTGGCGATGACCATCAGGTCGATCCCGGCGGCCAATACCGCATCGCCGTAGTCCCGCACCGCGCCCTGCCCAGCGCATTCGACGACCACATCCGGCCGGCGGGCCAGGAGTTCGGGGACCGTCGTGACCACGTCGATCGAGGCCGCAAGCTCGCGGCGCGCCGTTTCGACCCGGTGCTCGCGAACCAAAACGGCGGAGATGCGAACCTCGCCCGCATTCCTCGCGAGCTCCTCGACCACCATATGCGCGATCGCGCCATAGCCGATGAGTGCCGCCCTTTTCATGGATCACCCGTCGCCTCTTGGGGAGATGCCGACATCGAGGGACGCTTCGTCGCCGCCACCATGCTTGACGGGCACGCCCTAACCCGCGCCGATGCGCTCCAACGCCTGGGAGACCTTGAGGCGCGCCGCCTCGGCCTCGGCGCGACGGGTGTGCTGGGCCTCCTGGACGTGTGCCGGCGCTTTCTCGACGAAGCGTTTGTCACCGAGCTTCTTCTCGATCTTCGCGATGTCGCCGGCGAGCCGGTCGAGCTCGCGCCCAAGCCGCGCCCGCTCGGCGTCGAGCTCGACGATGCCGGCGAGGTCGAGGACCAAACTCGCCTCGTCGTGGACCAGCCGAACGGCGCCCTCCGCGCGCTCCGCCCCCGCCTCGCCCGCCTCTAGGTCAAGCTTCGCAAGGCGCGCGATCAACGCACCGTGGCGGCTCAAGCGCTCGGCGTTCTCGACCGAGGCGCCGGCGAGGACGGCCGGGACCCGCGTGCCCGCGGGCACGTTCATCTCGGCGCGCACCGTGCGCACCTGACTCACGAGCCGAATCACCCAGTCCATCTCGGCCCCTGCGTCGCCGTCCAACAACTCCGGCCCAAGCTGGGGCCATGGCGAGGTAGCGAGAAGCGCGTTGCCCCGGGAGCCCAGATCCTGCCACAGCTCCTCGGTGAGGAACGGCATGATCGGGTGCAACAAGTGCAGTAGCGTATCCAGCACCCAGCCGGCCGCGGCCCGCGTCTCGGTCTTTTCCGGAGCGTCCGGCCCTACAAGGACCGGCTTGATCGCCTCCAGGTACCAATCGCAGAAGGTCCCCCACGCGAATTGATAGAGTGCGGTCGCGGCTTCGTTGAAGCGGTAGGCCTCGATCTCGGCCGTGACCCGTTCCGCGGTGCGGCCGACCTCGCCGACGATCCATCGGTTGACCGTCTGTGCACACGCCGCGGGATCGAACTCGGGCGGCGCGGCGCATTCGTTCATCTGACAGAACCGGGCCGCGTTCCAGAGCTTGGTTCCGAAGTTGCGGTAGCCCTCGATGCGGCTTTCCGAGACGTTGATGTCGCGCCCTTGGGCGGCCATCGCCGTCAGCGTGAAGCGCAGGGCGTCAGCGCCGTATCGCTCGACCAGATCCAAAGGGTCGATGACGTTGCCCTTGCTCTTCGACATCTTCTGGCCCTTGGCGTCGTGCACCAGGGCATGGATGTAGACGGTGCGGAACGGCACCTCGCCCATGAATCTCAGCCCCATCATCATCATCCGCGCGACCCAGAAGAAGATGATGTCGAAGCTCGTGACCAGATCGTCGGTCGGGTAGTAGCGCTTCAGTTCGGGCGTTTCGTCGGGCCAACCCAACGTCGAGAACGGCCACAACGCCGAAGAGAACCAGGTGTCCAGCACGTCGGGCTCGCGCTCGAGCGCGACCTCCTTGCCGTAGTGGGCGGCCGCAGAAGCCTGCGCCTGGTCCTCGTCCATCTCGACGAAGACGTGCCCGTCGGGGCCGTACCACGCCGGGATCTGATGGCCCCACCAGAGCTGGCGCGAGATGCACCAGGGCTGGATGTTGCGCATCCACTCGAAAAACGTCTTCTCCCACCGTTTGGGGACGAACGTGGTGCGCCCGTCCTCGACGGCGGCGATGGCGGGACCGGCCAGGGCCGCGGCGTCCGCGTACCACTGAACGGTCAGCCACGGCTCGATCACGGTGTCGGAGCGATCGCCGTAGGGCAGGACGTACTCGTGCGCCTCGATGCTCGCGATCAGCCCGACCGCCTCGAGATCCGCGACCACCCTCTTGCGTGCGGCGAACCGGTCCAGGCCCCGGTAGGC
Source organism: Alphaproteobacteria bacterium (assembly GCA_965219135.1). Lineage (GTDB taxonomy): Bacteria > Pseudomonadota > Alphaproteobacteria > VGEJ01 > VGEJ01 > CAYUNL01. The sequence continues at coordinate 600,541 of CBDCMV010000003.1, forward strand.
TTCCGGCGCGTTCTCGTTCAGGTGCGCGCTCTCGTCGAAAATATTGACGGTGTCGAGCTTGTGGCGGCGGCCAACCTCGAAGTCGTTGAAGTCGTGCGCGGGCGTGATCTTGACCGCGCCCGATCCGGCCTCGGGATCGGCATGTTCGTCGGCAATGATCGGAAGCCGCCGTCCGACCAGCGGCAGGATCGCGTGCTTGCCGAGGTGCGCGGCATAGCGGGCGTCGTCGGGGTGGACCGCAACGGCGGTATCGCCGAGCATCGTTTCCGGCCGCGTTGTAGCGACGATTATGTGTTCGTTTTCAGTATCTTCAATGGGATATTTAATGTGCCACAAAGAGCCGGAGACGGGACGCTGCTGGACCTCGAGGTCGGAGACCGCGGTGTGCAGCTTGCAGTCCCAATTGACCAGCCGCTTGTCCTGATAGATCAGCCCCTCGCGGTGAAGCGCCACGAACACTTTGCGCACCGCACGCGACAGGCCCTCGTCCATGGTGAAGCGTTCGCGCGACCAATCGCACGAGGCGCCGAGGCGCTTTAGCTGGTTCGTGATCGCCCCGCCCGAGTCCGCCTTCAATTGCCACACCCGCTCGACAAAAGCCTCGCGACCGATCGCCCGCCGCGTCGTCCCCTCCTCTTCTAGGTTCCGCTCGGCCACCATCTGGGTGGCGATGCCGGCGTGATCGGTGCCCGGCTGCCACAACGTGTCGCGCCCCCGCATCCGGGCAAGCCGCACCAACACGTCCTGCAGCGTGTTGTTGAGCGCGTGGCCGATGTGCAGGCTGCCGGTGACGTTGGGCGGCGGGATGACGATGGTGAAGGGTCGCGCCGCGGGGTTGCTCCCGCACGCGAAGGCCCCGCTGCTCTCCCAGCGGTCATAGTGTTTGGCCTCGACCGCGTCGGGCCGATAGGTCTTATCGAGCATTACCGTATCTGGCTTGCGCCGAGGCGCCGCTTGACCGGCCGCTGGCCGGAGTTCACTGACGGGGCGGCAATTTACCGGCCGCGCTGGGGCGTGACAAGCCGGCGTGCTAGGGCTTGCGGTTGTCCTCGGCCTTGCCGACGAGTTTGGAAATCTCTCGCGACACGATGCGCTCGACCAGACCGTGAAGGTTGTGGTCGAGCCATTGTTTGAGCATCGGACGCAGCAACTCCTTGACCACGTTCTCGAGCGTGCGGCCGGGGTTTCCGAGCGGCGCTCCCCGGGTCGCCGAGACCGTGCTGGGCAGCGAGGTTAGCGACGCCGTCGCTTGCGCACCGACCTCCTCCGATACCAACCCCTCGAGCGGCGCCGCCGCGGTGGGGGCTACCGGCTCCGCGATCGGCTCGGCCGCGAACACGGGCTCGGGATCGGGATCGGGAATCGGCTCGGGTACGGGTTCTGGTTCCGGCCCTGGCTCCGTTTCCGGCTCCGGTTCGGGCTCCGGTTCGGGCTCGGGCTCCGCTTCGGGCTCGACCATGGCGTCCGCCCCCAGGTCCAAGACCGAATCGTCCTCGTCAACGACCTGGGTGAGTTCAAGGATCGTCTCGTCGACGTCGGCGTCCTCGTCTGCGGCCTCCGGCTCGGTGGGTTGGGCCGACTCGGGGGCCGCCTCGCCCTCCGAACCCTCTTCCTCGCCGTCCTCGGAAATGATCCGTCGGATCGACGAGAGAATCTCTTCCATTGTCGGTTCGTCTTGCGGCTGTGCGTCGCTCATCTTTCAGCTTTCGCCGGTGGCGGTTGGTCGCATATTACACGTGCCCAGTCAGAACCTACGGCAGAACCCGTAAAATGCCAGTCCCGGCGGGCCTCCGCGCGCGCCGCATCGTCCCTTACCACCACCGCCTGCGCACGCGCTCGTAATAGGCGGCGGGATCGTAGTACTCGACCGAGAGCCCCAACAATCGCGCGGTCAATCGGCCGATCGACGCGCGGACTTCGAAAGCAGCCACGTACTGGTCGCGCTCGGCAATCACGACGGCGACTCGCGCGTCGAGAAGTTCCTGCTCGGCATCGAGGGTATCGAGCGTGGTCCGGAGACCGACCTCGGCTTCCTGGCGCACGCCCTCGAGTGCGATATCGCTCGCTCGCGCCTGATCGGCAGTCGAACGGATGCGGTCGGTCGCGGTCGTCAACCGCTCCCACGCCTGCACCACTTGCTGTCGTACCTGGCGGCGGGTCTCTTCGATCTCGAGCCGGCGCTGGTTGTTGGTATTGCGGGATTGCCGCACCTCCGATGCGACCCGGCCCGCCTGATAAAGCGGAATCGTCACCCGTGCGGTGATGCTCGCACTCTCGGTGACCGAACCCCGGGTGAAGGAATCCTCGTTTCGCCTGAGATCGCCGCTCAGCGAGATCGTCGGCAACAGGTTACCGATCGCGGCGTCGATGGCGTGTTGCGAGGCGCGCTCGCTGTGCCGCGAGGACAGTAGCGCCGGACTCTCTACGGCAGCGATCGCGACCGCCTCCTCGATGCTCGCGGGCACGCCACTCAGCGGCGGCGGCGGCTCCAACCCGCCGGGAACGACGCCGATCAGCTGGCTCAGCGCCGCCCGCGCCGAAATCACGTCGCCCTCGGCCTGAATACGGTCGGAGGTCGCGCGCGACAGCCGCGCCTCGGCCTGGGCCACGTCGGTGCGAGTGATCTCGCCAACCTCAAAGCGGTCGCGCGTCGCCGCGAGCTGGCAGCGCAGAACCTGCTCGTTGTTGCGGTTTAGCCGCACGATCGCCTGATCGCGCAGTACGTCGAGATAGGCGGTCACCACCGCAAGCAGTACATCCTGCTCGGTGGCGGTAAGATTCGCACGCGCCGCCAGCACGGTGGCCTCGGCCTGGCGAGTGGCGGCGCGGGTTCGGCCGCCGCGGTAGAGCGCTTGCTCGAGACCGAGGGTGGCGGTGAGCGGGCTCAACGTCCGGGTGCCGCTCGACGTGGTGGTGGAGCCACTCGATTCCTGTCGCGTCTGACCGTAGGAGCCGTCGACATCCACCGTCGGGCGCCAGCCTGCCAAGCCCTGCGGGACCCCCTCGTCGACGGCGCGTAGCGCGGCGCGCTGCGCCGCCAAGCTGGCGTTGTTGGTGTATGCGGTGGCCAGGACTTCCTCAAGCGTTTCGGCCGCGGCCCCGCTCCAGGCGGCTGCCACCGACACCGCAGCAGCCACAAGCGAGCGCCGGATCGCAACGGCCACACCCGCTCGGATCGACGGCCTCACCACGCGCAAATCGGGCACGAACGCTTATCTAGTGGCAGACTGCGGTCCACGACACTCTATCTAGTACATTACGGGGTTGTAATCAATCGCGTAACGCCGTGGCGGTGGGATTCACGAAACCCGGCTGTGCGCCGGCCTAGAAGGCGAAGCCGCGGGGTGCGTCAAAACCGGGAAGCACCGGCGTCGCCGCCTCGAATCGCTGGGTCTCAACCATCGCCCCGCCGCTACGGCGAAACAGGGTCCCCTTGCCGAAGCCGGCATCGGGCCGGATCACGGCCACCATGCGGCCGTCCTCGGCGAGCTGCGCGGCCAGCAACTTGGGAATTGCCGCGACGGCGCCGTTGAGGAAGATCACGTCGTACGGCGCCTGCTCGGCATAGCCGGCGGCAAGGTCGCCGCGAACGACGATCGCGTTGTCGGCGCCCTCCTCAGACAGGCTCGCCTCGGCAAGGGATGCCAAGGCGGCGTCGCTCTCCAAGGCCACCACCGTGGCGCACAGGCGCGCCATTACACAAGCCGCATAGCCACTCCCGCAGCCGACTTCGAGCGCGACATCGTACGCCGCGATCTCGGCCGCCTCCAAAAGCCGCGCCAGCACCACCGGCTCCATCAGGTGGCGGCCGGGCGAGACCGGTAAATCCTCATCGATATAAGCGGCGCCGCGGCGGCCCTCGGGCGCGAAGACTTCGCGCCGGACCGCGCCCATGGCCTCGGTCACGCGCGGGTCGCGAACCTGGTTCACCAGCAACTGAGTACGCACCATGTTGGCGCGCGCGGCGCGAAAGTCGATGGTTTGCACGAATGTACCGCCTGGTTGTGGACGGTATATAGGACCCCCCGTCGTGTCGCGCAACCGCGCGGCCCAGGCCCGCTTGACCCTCCGCGCGACGCGACCTATACAGCATCGGGACGCGCGCGCACGGACTGGCACGCCGTCTTCCGACCCGGCCAGGTGGCGGAGTGGTTACGCAGCGGACTGCAAATCCGCGTACACCGGTTCGATTCCGGTCCTGGCCTCCACCTCTAGCCCTTGACGACAAAGGGAATGCCGGGGCGATTCCGATGGCGCGCGGTGTCTACGGGCCTTGGACCGAAATCGATCTGGATGGGCACGGGCGCCTCATCGGCACCTTAAACGTGCCCGCGGCCAGCACCCGTTCGGCATACCGGGCGATACAGGTTCCGATCCTGGTCGTCCGTGGCGGCGATGGACCGACGGTGTTGCTAACCGGCGGTACCCATGGCGACGAATACGAAGGTCAGATTGCGCTTCGACGGCTGGCGCGCGAGATCGGGCCCGAGTGGTTGACCGGCGGCATGGTAATCATGCCGGCGCTCAACCTGCCGGCGGTGGCCGCGGCGGCGCGCCTGTCGCCGATCGATGGCGGCAACCTCAACAGCGCCTATCCGGGTCGCGTCGATGGCGGGCCGACCTCGCAGATCGCCTTCTTCGTCGAGACCGAGTTGTTGCCTCGCGTCGACGCATGGATTGACGCTCATTCGGGGGGCAGCTCGCTCGATTATCTGCCCATGCCGGCGATTCATCGCGCCGACGACGCCAAATGGGACGACGCCGCGCGTGCGGCGCTGCGGGCCTTCGGGGCACCGATTTCGGTCGAATTCGGCCTCCAGCATGAACACGCGTCGTCAACCGCGGCGCAGCGCCACGGGTTGGTCTACCTCTACGGCGAATTCGGCGGGGCCGGCGCGTTGCGCCGCGCCGGCCTCAATATTCTCGAGGCCGGTCTGCTTCGCGCGCTGCGCCATTTCGGCGTCTTGCGCGAAGACCGCGGGCGCGTCGTACCGCCGCCGGCCGCCATGGCGTTTTACGAAACCGTGGCCGGCGCTGACTACGCGGCGAGTCGCAAGTGCTTCGCTTTCGCCCCTGCCGACGGCCTGTACGAGCCGGTGCGGGAATTGGGGGATATGGTCGAGGACGGCGAGTTGCTGGGGTTACTGCACGATGTCCAAAGGATCGCGGCCCCGGCGACCGAGGTCCTGGCCCCGATGTCGGGGCTCTTGATTGCCAGACGCCATCCGGTGTTGACCGAATCGGGCGATTGCCTCGGGCAGGTCGCGACGCCGATCGCTGGCGACGCTTGACGGAGCGCGCTTCGCAGCCAACGCTTTCGCGCACCGGCTTGGTGCTTTTGGCGCTGTTATCGCTGTCGTGGGGCGTGAATTGGCCGCTGATCAAGATGGCCATCGGCGACGTCCCCGAACTCACCTTTCGCGCCGCCTGTACAGCGAGCGGCGCCGCCGGCCTGTTCTTGATCGCGCGCGGTGCCCGTCTTTCGCTCGCCTTGCCGCGCCCGGTCTGGCCGTGGATCGCCGCGGCCGCGTTGTTCAACATCACGGGCTGGAACGTACTGATGATTTACGGCATCGGATTGGTGACCGCTGGCCGGGCCGCCATCCTTGGCTACACGATGCCGCTATGGGGCGTGGCCCTGAGCGTGCTCGTCCTCGGCGAGCGCCTCGACCTGCGGCGCGGCTTCGGACTCGCGCTCGGTCTCGGCGGCATGGGCGTGCTGATGGGGGCCGATGCGGCGCTATTGGGCAGCGCCCCCATTGGCGCGCTCTTGATCGTCGCGGCCGCTATGTCCTGGGCCGCTGGGACCATCATTCTCAAGCGCGCCGATCTCGCTGTCCCGGTCACGGTCAGCACCGCCTGGCAATTGGTGATCGGCGGGGTGCCCATTCTCGTCGCCGCGCTGGTGCTCGATCCTGGGCGCTGGGGGCCGGTCGGCACCGCTTCGGCCCTCGCCGCGCTCTACAACATGACGGTGGTGTTCGTGTTCTGCTATTGGGCGTGGTTCCGCATCCTCGCCGAGGTGCCGGTGGGCGTTGCCGCGATCTCGACCCTCATGATTCCGATCATCGGATTGCCGGGCCCTTGATGTTGGGCGAGCCCGTGGGCTGGTGCGAGCTTGGCGCGCTGGGTCTGGTCGTCGCCGCCCTCATCGCGGTCTTGCGGCCGGGTCGGGCCACGGCAACGCGGGGCGGCTGAGCGTCACGCTTGCCACCGCGATGCCGTGCGCTATGCTCGGCGCACAGGCCAGCCATGGCCGACAACCTTGATCCCCGGTAGCTCAGTTGGTAGAGCGGGTGGCTGTTAACCACCATGTCGCTGGTTCGAGTCCGGCCCGGGGAGCCAACTCTAGGACCACCAAGGTCCGTCCTGTTCTTAGGAAAACTCCTAAAGCCCTTCCCCGGCAGGGCTTTTCCCTTGTTTTCATGCTTGTCCGTTCCGTTCGATTCCACTAGAATGCGCGATCGAGTGTGGGTATAAATGTGGGGACTATATGGGAAGACTGACCACTGCGAAGGCGAAATTGCTCTCCAAGCCCGGCATGCACGGCGACGGCGGCACGCTCTATCTGTGCGTCAAGCCCAGCGGTGCCAAGAGCTGGATTCAGCGAGTCGTCATCGACGGCAAGCGACGCGACATCGGTTTGGGCGGCTTCCCCGTCGTCAGCCTCGCCAAGGCCCGAGAGCGCGCTTTCGCCAACCGCGTGGCCGTCGCCGAAGGACGCGACCCGCTCGCCGAAAAGATCAAAGCCAAAACCCCGACCTTTCGCGAAGCCGCCGAAAAGACCATCGAGGCGAACCGGCCGCGCTGGCGCAATCCCAAGACGGACCAGAACTGGACGGCCGCGCTCGAACGGCACGCCTACCCTATCCTCGGCGGCATACGCGTCGACCGCATCGGCCGCGAGGACGTGTTGCGAGTCCTCACCCCCTTGTGGACCAGCAAACCAGAGCAGGCGCGCAAGCTTCGACGCCGCATTCGCGCCACGCTGGCATGGTGCCAAGCGCACGGTCACGTCGAGCACAACATCGCGGGTGAAGCCATTGACGGTGCCTTGCCGGCTCAACCGGCCGTAAAGCAGCACCTCCGTGCTCTGCCCTACCGCGATGTCGCGGAGGCCCTGGCGACCGTTGACTCATCGCGGGCCTCGCCGACTGCAAAACTTTGCTTGTTGTTCACGGTTCTCACAGCCGCAAGGTCCGGCGAGACGCGAGGAGCCACCTGGGCCGAGACCGACCTTGAAGCACGAGAATGGCGCATTCCTGCGAACCGCATGAAGTCCGGCGTCGAACACCGCGTACCCCTCTCCGATGCGGCGATGGCCGTGCTCCAACGAGCCCTGCCGCTACGCAACAACCACTCCAACCTCATTTTTCCGTCGCCCGCGCGGCTCGGACCTTGATCGCCCGCCCTCGTCTTCAGCGTGACGTGCGATGCGTGGGGGTGCTACCCCATATGGCTATTCGGCTCGCCGTGGATGGTAGGGAGAATCGCCATTGCAGCGCTACCAGTTGTTTGGCATCGCCGTCCGGCGTTGGAGCAGAACCCGTGCTATTTGAGGCCACGGCAGCGTGGTCGGGCGGAATCGGAGCCATCTGTTGGTGGCATTCGTAAATCTGACATTCGTGGCAAGCCAAAACTGAACAGTTTTGGCTTGTCGATTCCGGCGTTCCCGTCCCGCTCTGTGGGCTTTTCCAACAGAGCTGGATGCGGGGCGCGGATGCACGGATGGGAGACCAGGATGTTGCTCAAGCACTATCTCGACCAGGGCGTCTCGAAGGCGGAGCTGGCGAGTCGCTTCGGGGTGAGTCGCACGACGATCCACCATTGGGTGAAGTCGGGCTAACTGGAGCGGGATCTGCTCGCCGGTCCGAGGGGGTATTCGCCGCGCCCTCCGGTGGCTCACAAACTGGATCCCTACAAGGCGATCATCGACGCGCGCCTCGAGGAGTTTCCGAAGCTGTCGGCGAAGCGGCTGTTCGACGAGGTCCGCGCCGCGGGCTATCCGGGCTGCTACGAGAGCGTGCGGAACTACGTGCGGGTTGCCCGGCCGTGCGAGCCGGTCGAGCCGGTGGTCCGGTTCGAGACGCCGGCGGGCCGGCAGGGCCAGGTGGACTTCGGCACGTTCACGCTTCCCTGGGGCCGGCGCCATGCGCTGGTGGTCGTGCTCGGCTACTCCCGGCTGCTTTGGCTGCGCTTCTTCCCGCGTCAGACGATGCCGATCCTGATGGAAGGGCTGGAGAGCGCCTTCGAGACGTTCGGCGGAGTTCCCGACGAGCTGCTGTTCGACCAGATGCGCGCCGTCGTGCTGTCCGATGACCGCGCCGCCGGCGGCGGCCTGGTGCTCAACACGGAGTTCCTGCGCTTTGCCGCGCACTGGGGGTTCCTTCCCCGCTCCTGCCGTCCCTACCGGGCCCGGACCAAGGGTAAGGTCGAACGCCCGATCCGCTACATCCGCGAGAGCTTCTTCTACGGGCGGGAGTTCGCGAACGACAACGATCTCAACGAGCAGGCCGCGCGCTGGCTGGAGGGCACGGCCAACGTTCGCCGGCACGCCACGATCGGAGAGCCCCCTGTCGAGCGCTTCGAGCGTGACGAGCGGGCGGTGCTTCTCCCCCTGGCCAACTGCCCCTACCGGCGCCTCGGCATCCGCCAGGCCCCGGAGCCAGCGCCGCGGCGCCTTGCGGCAACCGTGGAGGTCGAGCGGCGACCGCTCAAGGTCTATGCGGAGGCGCTGCAATGAAGGCCCCGGCGCCGACACGGCGCGACCGGCTGCGGGCGATGCTGGCAGACCTGAAGATGCCCGGCGCGCTGGAGGCCGTGGACGGCATCCTCTCGGAGGCCGACGGCGGCACGATCTCGGCGGCCGAGGCCATCGAGCAGCTCCTGAACGCCCAGATCGTGCTGCGCAACAACCGCCGACTCCAGACCGCGATGCGCTCGTCGCGGCTGCCCGCGGTCAAGACGCTGGAGCAGTTCGACTTCGCCTTCCAGCCCAGCATCAAGCGCGAGCAGATCGAGAGCCTGCACGAGCTCGGCTTCCTCGATCGACGCGAGAACGTGATCCTGCTCGGCCCACCCGGCGTGGGCAAGACTCACCTGGCCATAAGCCTGGCCATCGCTGCGGCGCAGTCCGGACGCCGCGTCTATTACGGCACGCTCGCGGGGCTGATCGAGTCCCTCGCCGAGGCCAAGGCCGCCGGCAACCTGTCGCGCAGGCTGCGCGTGCTCACCCATCCCGCGCTCCTGGTGGTCGACGAGATCGGCTACCTCCCGGTCAACCAGGACGGCGCCGTGCTCTTCTTCCAGCTCATCAACGCCCGGCACGAGAAGGCGTCGACGGTTCTGACGTCGAACAAGGGCTTCGAGGACTGGGGCGGCGTGCTCGGCGACGAAGTGATGGCGGCCGCTCTCATCGACCGTCTGGTCCACCATTGCCATATCGTCAACATCCGCGGGAACAGTTACAGGATGCGCGATCATCAGAACCTGCTGCAGGCCGGCTCGGATCGGCGCCGCAAGAGGGCCGCGTAGTGGTCGCCGGCCAAAACGGCAACCGTGCCGCCCGCCCGCTGTGGATAACTGGCTTGTCGCCGCCAGACTCGTCGGCGGTCGCGTCGCCAAGCCAGTGGCCTGCCCCCGATTAGTGGTCCAGCGCTTAAGTTAGAGTTTGGCGCGGGTTAAGTTGATGGGCCAACCATAGCCCATCAACAGCGTAGGTTGGCCCATCAACGTTTGGCAAGATGGTTTCTGGGGCCGGCGGTCTGTATCCGAGCGAGCTATGCGGCCGGATGGTATTGTAGTGATGCCGCCATCGTTCGATCAGCACTTTGGCCTCCTTCAGTGTAGAGAAGATCTCCGTGTTCAGGATTTCGTCCCGGAGCTTTGAGTTGAAGCTCTCGTTGTATCCGTTCTCCCAAGGTGACCCGGGCTCGATATAGAGGGTCTTGACGCCGATCCTGCCGAGCCAGTCGCGGACGGCATGAGCGGTAAACTCTGAGCCGTTGTCGGAACGGATATGATCCGGCGGGCCATGTTGGACGAAGAGCTCGGTCAGACAATGGAGGACATTGTCCGAGTTCAATCTTCGCTCGACGACAACGGCCATGCACCGCCTGGTGAACTCATCGATCACGGTGAGCATGCGGAACTTCCTCCCATCGTGTGTTCGATCCATGACGAAGTCATAGGACCAGACGTGATTGGGCCAGCACGGCCGCAGACGGATGCAGGATCCGTCGTTGAGCCACAGCCTGCCCCGTTTCGGTTGCTTCTGTGGGACCTTCAGCCCCTCCCGCCACCAGATGCGCTGGACCCGCTTGGCGTTCACGTGCCAACCTTCGGTCCTGAGCAAGGCAGTGATCCGCCGATAGCCATATCTGCCATACTGGCTGGCCAAGCGGATGATCGCGGTCGTGAGTGCCTCTTCATCATCCCGACTACGGGGTCTCTTGCGCTGGGTTGAGCGATGTTGGCCTGCAACAGCACAGGCACGTCGCTCGGAGATTCCCAGTTCGGCCTGGAGATGATCAACACACCGCCGGCGACGGGCGGGGCTTAGCAGTTTCCCTCAAGCGCCTCTTTCAAGATCAGCTTATCCAACGTCAGATCCGAGATCGCCTTCCGGAGACGGCCATTCTCCTTCTCCAGGTCCTTCAGACGCTTGGCCTGGTCAGTACGAAGGCCGCCATATTCCTTGCGCCAGCGATAGTAACTCTGCTCCGATACGCCGAGCGTGCGACAAGCTTGACCAATGGACTGGCCCTGCGCCAAGGCCACCTCGGCTTCGCGCAACATGCTGATAATCTGTTCCGGGGTGTAGCGTTTACGGCTCATTTTGTCCTCCTTTCGAGGGGGCAAAACGCGCCAAACTCTCTTAACAAATCTGGACCACTTTTAGGGGGTCACTCCAGGCTCGCGTCAGTTGCGATGGCGCGTTCGGTATTCCGCCATATCTCGACGAATGTCCTCGGCGACTTCCTCGATTTCCTTCGCCACTCGCGGATCCAAGCCCAGCTCCCGTTCCAACGCTACCGTCACCGGAAGCAGGAGTTCTGCCGCAGGAGAACCCTGGATGAGATCGCGCACCTGTGCCGGTCCCAGATCGACTGCAAGCTCCGAAAGCATGTCGAGAGCATCCTTCGGGAGCGATGTGAGAGACGGCAGCATTGCCAGAACCGCTTCCACATCCTGCACACATGCGCTCTTGTCGCCGGCATCTAGACGTGCGCGCGACCGTATCAGGTGACCGCGTAGCCGCGTCTCGACAACACCCGACCCCTCTTGCTCTAGCACCTGGTTTACCGCCTCTATGGCCACCTCAGCCTGACCGCGCCCGAGTTCAAGTCCTGCTTTGTTGAGGTGCCCCAACTCCGCTGCGCTGCGGAGAAACGGAACATCGCTGGTCCCGAAGCGTTGGACGACCTCATCCCAGGTCTCTTCGGCCTCCTCGAACCTGTTCAACTCGTTCAGTACGGAGCCCTTGCCGCCGAGCGCCATCGCGACCCGCGCTAGAACCGCCACGTCAGTGCTCGTCCCGAAGCACTCGATCACATCATCCCAAGCCGCCAATGCCTCCTCGATCCGGCCCAGTCCGAAGAGTAACTCGCCCTTGGAATGAACTGCCGCTGCGACAATAAGGACAAGATCCGCCGATTCGCTCCTCTTGAAGCGCCGCGCGACCTCGTCCCAGGCAGCCAGCGCCTCTTCAACCCGATTCGACTGAGCCAGCGCGGTTCCCGTATTGAATAGAGCAGCCGCGACTTGCTCCACAACCGCCGGCACCTCGCTCTTTTCGAAGCTTTCCACCAACTCTTTCCAGACTCCGAGCGCTTCCTCCGTCCGGTTCAAGCCGTTGAGCGCAGCAGCCTTGCCCGTAAGAGCCATCGTCACGGGCACAGGAATCGCAGACGCAGCATCCGTTCCGATTCGCCGTTCAACCTCACTCCAAACAACCAGCGCCTCCTCGTGTCTATTGGTCGCAACAAGTGCGGTTCCCTTGTTCACCAGAGACTGCAGGACCTTATCCAGAAGGGGCGGCCTGGTGTCGTTACCAAAGCGTTCGACGACCTCGTCCCAAGCAGCCAGGGCCTCTTCTCCCCGACTTAGCTCGGCTAGCACATTGCCCTTGTTCATGAGCGCGGCCGCGACCGGCTCCAGAAACGCGAGGTCATCCTGGTTTCCGAACCGACTTACCACCTCGTCCCAAGCCGCGAGCGCTTCTTCCGGCCGATTCAGATCCCAAAACAGGCTGGCTCTGCTCACAAGGGCGCCGACAACCTGATGAAGAAGCGGCGGTATCCCGCTCGCACCGAAGCGACCCACAACCTCTCCCCAAGCCGCCAGTGCCTCCTCCGGCCGCCGCATCTCAATGAGGGCACCACCGCTCGCGACTAGACCGGTCGCGACCTCGAGGACAATTCCCGGCGAGTCATCGGCTCCGAACCGTCGATCCGCCTCATCCCAGACGCTCAGGGCTGCTTCCAGCCGGTTCAACGTGGCGAGCATGGCCCCTTTGCAGGAGAGAGAGCGCACCACCGCATGACGGTGTACGAGCGCATCGCTGGCACCGAAATGCCGGACCACCCCGTCCCAGGCTGCGAGCGCCTCCTCCGGCCGGTTCAACCTGCCGAGCGCCGTGCCCTTGTTGACGAGGGCCATCGAAACCGCCTCGAGATCCTCCGTCGAAGCGCTCGCTCCAAAGCGCCGCACAACGTCATCCCAGAGTGCCAGCGCCTCCACCACACGGTTCTTTTCTGCGAGGGTAAAGCCCTCTTCGACAAGAGCTCTCGCCTCGCCTCGCTCTGCCGATGCCACACGTCGATAGTCAGGATGATCAAGAACGATCCACGGCGCGAGCGAAACCAGTTCCTCCCGATGCGATTCCAGCGACGGCAATTCAATGAGACGATCGAACGCCGTGCGATAAACCAACTGGGTCCTGGCATCGGAACCCGCCGCCTCGCGGGCCATGCGAAGGCCGAAATCCTTCAGTTCGGACGGCGAGTAGTACGCTTCCATAAACTGAATGAGGGCTTCTATCAGCGGCGCAGGCCCGCGTGCGCGGCGCATCAAGTAGTAGATGTTGTAGAGCCGCTCGGTGAGATAATAGAGCTTCCGCCGGGCGCTTCCCCCGGCCACCACCACCGAGCCCCGTTCGCTCAAGCGCCCCAGGTGCGCGCTGCACTTGCTGGTATCGAGCCTGGCGCGTTCCGCGATCTCCCGCGTCGTCGCCGGCTTCCAGAGATCGGCGAGCGCGAGATACACCCGCCGCTCCTGTGCAGGCAGAGAATCGAGGTGGCTCTTGAAATACTCGGTGTGGTCGTCGACCAGATTCAGCAAGTCGGCCATCAACTCGCGAAACGACAGTTTGGCCCCGAACCGGGCCACGATGGTCAACAAGCGCGGGCTGCCGCCGGTGAGGATCCGCAGTGCCTGGATCATCTCGGGTGCGCGGTCCTGGCCCGACACGGTTCGCCATAACATGGCGCACTCGTCCGTATCCAGCGGGCTCAAAGAGAGTTCCCGGAACAGGTCGTAGAGCGCGCGTTCCGGGTCGTCGATCTCATCGAACCGACTCGTCGCGCTCGCCAGGATGAGGATCCGTGGTTCCACTTGGAGCGTCTGGCGGATCTGCCATTCCGCATCCGGGTCGGCCATGTCCCGGAGCATCATGTTCAGGTTCTCGACGATCAGGACCAGCCGCCTGCCTTCCCGGTCCGAGAAATCCTGAAGGGTGCCGAGACAACGATCGGCCAACGTCCGATCGTCCCTGATCGTCCTCAGCTCCTCGAACGTGCGACCCAGGTCCGGTCCGTTGCTGTCGCGCGGCGCTTGGTCCGCCAGACGGGAGAGGCATTCGAGCCAGAACTCTCCAGCACTGGAGACCTCGTAGCTTTCTTCGGCGAAGACGACTGGGAAGAAGCGGGACGAGAGTCCGGCGTCCCGGCGTATCTCCGCGCCGATCCGCAGCAGCAGACTCGTCTTGCCGCTGCCGCGCATGCCGATCACGATCTGATGCTGGTTCGCGTTTCCGGTGCTCGCGCGCAGAACTTCGAGCATCGACTCCAATTCTCGGGTCCGCACGCAGAAGGACGCTACCAGTTCCTCGTCAGAGAGAAACCCGGGGTTGTACTTCCTGGCAGTCGCGATCATCGCGGCGCCCCCCCGTCGCCGCGACGATCTTGAACGACTGACACGAAGTTCTCGCCGTATCGACTTCGCCACCACTCCTCGAGAAGCCCCGACACGAACCGATAGCCGCCGTGTTGCCACTCGAGATAACCGTCATGTCGGAGCACATGGAGTACATCATCCATCGAGACGATACCGGCCCCGGCGTCTTCTTCCCGGTTCGAGAAGTGGGCGCGATATCGGTCGACGCCACCATCATCAAGGCGGCCGCTAACGGCCGTCTCCGTCAGGATTTCGAGGGCGACCGGGTAGCCTGACGGGCCCAGGATCGTCCGCAGACGACTCTCGTAGTGCTGCAGATCCGCCTGGCCCCGAACACTCAACATCTCGTGCAGGTACACCCACTCGATATCGTCCAACGACGCACGGTGGCGTTCAGCGTGCCTCAAGTGCGCGTGAACCTTGTCGAAAAACATCTGCACGTGATGAGGGATGCAGCAACGCAGGCGCCGGCACATCTGTCGACGAACCTCGACGGAAAGATCGATTTCATAGGTATCGGCGAGCGCAGCAAGGCAGTAGACGGCAGTGTCCTCGCTCCACGGTTTCAGATCGTAGGGGGCAAAGATGTTTGTGTGGGCGCCGAGCCCCGCTTGCCCCAGTAGCGGTTCGAGGCCCACGCTCCCGCACAGGATCAACGATATCCGCCCTCGATAACCTTGGCCGTTCTTGCGAAGCCAGCTCAGAAACTCGTCCGCTGCTTGCCTTCCCCCCGGTGTGATGCGTCCGTCGTCGTCTTTGAGCAGCCGGTTGACGAGGATGGGTAGCTCGTCAATCGCGAGCACAATCGGCCGCTCGTTCGCAGCGAGCGCCGCGAACACCGCATCGCCCCGCTGCTGCCAGTTTCCGGCATCGATCCCTGCGCGTAGCTTCACCCTCACGTCGGCAACGGCCAATTCCTCTATACGATCACCGGCCTCACGAAGGGCATTCGCGAAGCCGGTCTTTATCGCGCTCCAGGCTCCGCGCACCAGCTTGGCCTGAACGGCGATCTCGGCCACCCCGTCGGCGGGATCACCTGCGGCTTCAAGGTCGACGAAGACCGTCTCGAATTGCCCGGAGTCAGAGAGACGCCGGAGCAGCTCTCGAACGAGGCTCGTCTTGCCCATGCGCCTCTGCGCTGTCAGCAGGGTATGATTCCCGTGGCGCACCCGTTCCTCGAGTGCCTCTAGCTCGAGCTCCCGGTCAAAGAAGCTGTCCGCTTCGACCCAGTTCCCTCCGGCCTTATTCAGCAACAAAGGCACCTTCCCAACAATCCTGTTGCCAACAATATTGTTGGGAAGGTGCCTTTGTCAAGCATTGCATCTCTCCATCAGGCCGGAGCGACACTGGCTTCTCCATGCGATACCAGTCGGAGATGGCCGAGCGCGGGCAGGGTCGCGCTGTCGAGTTAGCTCATGGTAGCCGTCACCGTGGACGGCATTCACCAAGGCGAGCGCCGCTCGACCTATTCGGCGGCGAACTTCGCAAGCGTCGGACCGGAAGCGGGACGGGGCGCCGGACTCCCGCCCTCATTCTCGCGGGCGAGAGAGGCGAGTGCGGCGGCCGGCGCCTAACCGGCCTTCACCGGGACTCACCAAGACGATCAAGACATTCCGCTGCACTCCCAATTCTCAGCGCGCGTGTGGGGCCTTTCGTGGGTACTGATTCGATCTCGGTCCCGAGAATTGTGTTATATCAACGTATTATGGGACAGATACGAGTCCGGCCCGGGGAGCCAACATTTTCAAGGGGTTACGTCAGTCCGGCGTAACCCCTTGATACCGTAAGTCACCAGAAAGTCACCACCGGGAGCGAGGTCAGGGCCGTCTTGGCACTTCCCAGTCTTGCCGATGAATGCGACCGGCGGATGCTGCGCTGTCGGTGTTCCTTGAACTTTGGGAGGTATCCGAGATGGGCACGAGGTCCGAACGTCTTGCGCGGTTCGCCGCGTCAACGGTCGGTGAGGCGGTTTTTGTTGGCGTGGATGTTCACAAGCGCACTTACTCGGTGGCGTTGTTCTGCCTCGCTGACGGCCAGGTCGAATCCTGGAACTGCCCGGCGGGTGAAGCGGGGCTGGTGGAGCAGCTGAGGGGGTTGGGCTGCCGCATCGAGCACGTTGTTTACGAAACCGGGCCGACCGGGTTCTCATTGTGCCGTGCGTTGCGCGACGCGGGGTTTAATGCGTCCGTCATCGCGGCTTCGCGCATTCCTCGCGGAGCCGCCGCCGCGGCCAAGTCCGACCGGATCGATGCGATCAAGCTGGCAATTTATTGCGCAAAGGGGCTGCTGCGGCCGGTCGCTATACCGACGGTCGAGGAGGAGGGCTATCGGGCGCTGGTGCGGCGGCGCAAGCGGGTCGCCGAGACCCGGGCCAAGCTCAAGCAGAAGATCAAGGGGTTCCTGCTGGCGACGGGCGTCGAGGAACCGCCGAGTTCGGAGAAGTGGTTGCAGACTGTCACGCAGGATCTTGAGGCGCTGCCTCTGGCGGTCGGGCACAGCAACACGCTGGCGTCGATGATTCGCGAGTACCTGTTCCTTCAGGAAGAACACCGGGCTTTGCGACGCGAGATCAGGGAGGCGACGCAGCGTCTGCACCCGGACCGCTACGCACGATTGACGCAGGTGGGCGGGGTCGGCGAGGTCGTCGCGACAACCTTTCTGGCGGAGATCTTCGCGCCGGAGCGCTTCGATCGTGCCGAGGAGGTGACTTCCTATCTGGGTCTTGCCCCGGTCGTCCGCCGGAGCGGTGACGGCCCGGCCCGCGCGCGGTTGCGCCCGGTCGGGCAGAAGCGCTTGCGGTCGATCCTGATCGAAGGTGCCTGGCAATGGACCTGGCGCGACCAGGAGGCCAAGGAACTCTACAACCGTCATCTCGCCAGATCCGGAGTTGCCCAGAAGGCGATCTGCGTCGTGGCACGAAAACTGGCGATCAAGCTTTGGCGTCTCGCGGTGGAGACATCGACGGCGTCAATGGAGGGTGCCGCGGCTGGCCCTCGGTCGGTTTAACCGACGACAAAAAAATGGCGGCACCCTCATCATCCGGCGCGTACTGAAAGCGGTACTTGGTGATCCTGCGATAGACAGGCACGAATAAGAAAAGGCCTACGCAGCATTGAACGTGGGCTCTGCGATCAAGGGTGAGAGGCGCATCGTAGTCGCCGGCGTTCCCAAGCTCGCCGCCCGCTTCGCGGCTCCTCCGCTGCGCTCCGGCCCTTCGGGTGACACGGGGCCCAGCGGGTTGGAGGACCGCCAGGGCGAAGTTCTTGCCACCTAGTGGATCAACTCTAACAAAAGATTCCCATGGCTTGCACGATGTGCGAGTCTCTTGGAATGCGAAACGGTATCCATGTGAACGTTAGTTTTGCCGAGCGTACTCGTCTTGAGGCGGTTGTTGCGGACCGGAGCAGCCCGCAGAAGCACGTCTGGCGGGCTCGGATCATCGTGCTGACCGGCGATGGTCTTGGCACCGCTGAGATCATGCGGCGGACGGGCAAGAGCAAGCCCTGCGTCTGGCGCTGGCAGGAGCGGTTCATGCACGAAGGCGTGGGTGGACTTTTGCGCGACAAGACCCGACCCTCGCGCATCCCGCCGCTGCCTGGTGCCATTGTCAAGCGGGTGGTTGAGTTGACCTCCACCGAACCGCCCGGAGAGACGACGCACTGGACGGCGGCGGCGATGGCCAAGGTGGTCGGGATCAGCATCAGCTCGGTGCAGCGGGTTTGGCAGGCTCACAAGCTCCGTCCGCACCGGGTACGCCACTTCAAGCTCTCCACCGACCCCGAGTTCGTCACTAAGCTGCGCGATATCGTCGGTCTCTACGTCGATCCGCCCGCCCATGCCGTCGTGCTGTCGGTGGACGAAAAGAGCCAGATCCAGGCCCTCGACCGCACCCAGCCGGGGCTGCCGCTGAAGAAGGGACGCTGCGGGACGATCACCCATGACTACAAACGGAACGGCACGACGACGCTGTTTGCCGCCCTCGACGTCCTGGAAGGCAAGGTGATCGGGCGCTGCATGCAGCGCCATCGGCACCAGGAGTTCATCCGCTTCCTCAACGCCATCGAGGCCGAAGTGCCGGCGGGCAAGATCGTCCACGTGATCCTCGATAACTACGGCACTCACAAGCATCCCAAGGTCGTGGCCTGGCTCGAGCGCCACCCTCGGTTCGTCTTTCACTTCACGCCGACCTCTTGCTCCTGGCTCAATGCCGTCAAAACCTTCTTCGCCAAGCTCAGCAAACGCCGACTCAAAAGAGCCGACTCAAAAGAGGAGTGTTCCACTCGATCGTCAATCTCCAGACCGCCATCAACCGCTTCATCGCCGAAACCAACGACGACCCCACACCGTTCGTTTGGACCGCCAATCCCAACAAGATCGTCGCCGCCGTCAAACGTGGGCACCACGTGGGCACCAAGCGTTAGATTCGATCCACTAGGTCCGTGAGCGCCGCCCAGCGACCTCCCTATTGTTTCGGGGTCTTGCGGGCCATTATTTTTGCTGTCGCCGGTCTGGGAACTGGCCACGGCTCGCCCTCCCGCCAACAGCCTGATCACCGCACGCGAACGGGGCGTGGGTTTGTGGGGCACCTGAATCACGCATATAGTTCCGGCCACCTGTGGCGACGGACGATGAAGCCGGCCGCAAGGGGGGGGCATGGAGCGCTGGGTCGAGAAGAACCTGAATTGGCTGGTACTCGCGCCGACCCTGATTGTCTTGGTGTTCCTGATCGTCACTCCGACGATCTATCTATTCGTCGTCGCCTTTCAGAAGTTTAACCCCGCCGATATCGCGAACCCCGAATGGGTGGGCTTCGCCAACTTCGCGACGGTGCTTTCCAACGAATTCTTCTGGAACGCGCTCAAGAACACCATGATCTACATCGTCGTCGCCGTGTCGATCGAGTTTGCGCTCGGGGTTTCGTTCGCGTTGCTGGTGGACCGCTATATCCGGCGGCTGAACTTCATAAAGACCATCCTTATCATTCCGATGATGCTGCCGCCGATCGCCGTCGCCATCACCTTTCGCATCCTTTACCAACCCCAATTCGGCCCGCTAAACATCATGCTCTTTTACCTCGGCCTCGACCCCGTGATGTGGACGGCAGAGGTCGATATGGCGAAACCGTCAATCATTCTCGTCGACATTTGGGAGTACACGCCCTTTGTCTTCTTGATGACGCTGGCGGGGCTCGCCGCGCAGCCACGCGCCCCGCTTGAGGCAGCGGAAATGGACGGGGCCAACGCCTGGCAGAAATTCCGCGATGTGACGTGGCCGTTCCTGCGGCCGCTAGCGGCGATCATCATTCTCTTCCGGGTGATCGACGTCTCACGCCTGTTCGACCAAATCTTGGTGCTCACCCGGGGCGGCCCGGCCAACGCCACCGACAGCCTGACGTATCTGATCTACCGCACGGCACTACGCGAGTTCGAAATCGGGCCCGCCGCAGCCATGTCGATCCTGATGCTGATTGCCACCGCCGCGTTCAGCGTTTGGTTCATCCGACGAATGCAGATCGAGGAGAACTAGGCGCATGGCGAGCACCGCAATCGCAGCGCCCCGGCGAAGCCTGCTCGAATCGGTGGGACTCGAGCGCAAGACCTCGACCCGGATCGTGGTCGCGGTGGTGATCGTGATCGCCCTTGTTTGGACGCTGTGGCCGATCTTCTACATTTTCGGCAACTCGTTCAAACCGCGTTTCGAGATGTTTTCGTACGACCTTGTGATGTGGCCCGAGAAGCCGATCCTGAAGCACTATTTCGAGACCTTTGTCGAGCGCCCCTTCCTCCGCTTCATGTTGAACAGCGTCATCGTCGCGGTTTCAACCACGGCACTTTCGCTTGGTTTCGGCACGTTGGCGGCCTTCGGGCTTGCGCGGCTGCGATATCCAGCCAACCTCAAGTTCCATCTCTCGTTTTTCATCCTCAGCGTACGCATGATGCCGCCGATCGTTTCGGTGCTGCCGCTGTTCTTGTTCTTCACGTTCCTCGGACTTCACGACACCAAGTTCTCGCTGGTCATCGCCTACACCGGTTTCAATCTGCCCTTCGTGGTGTGGATGATGAAGGGGTATTTCCAGGAGATTCCGCGAGAAATGGAAGATTCGGCTATGGTCGATGGCGACACGCGCCTGGGCGCCTTCTGGCGCATCGTCCTGCCGCTGGCGGCGCCTGGCATTGCAGCCACCGCGATCTTCTGCGTCATCCTGTCGTGGAATGAGTTCTTGTTCGCGCTGATTCTCACCGATACGGTCGAAGCCAAGACCCTTCCGATCGGCATCGTTGGCCGCATCACCAAGCTCGAGGTGAGGTGGGGCGAAATGAGCGCTGCGGGCTTTGCATCGATGGTTCCTATCGTCATCTTCGCTTTCATGATTCAGCGTCATTTAGTCCGCGGTCTGTCCTTCGGGGCGGTCAGGGAGTGAGCCTCGATGCCGGGGTTTGTGTTCCGGCCCACCAACCCGTAGACTCCGCTAGCAGGCAAACACCGCGGGCAACGTGGGAGCGTGCTTACTTCTCGTCCGACGACGTGATAGTCGTCAATATTTGGGAGGCAACATGAAGAAACTAGGGATGTGGATCGCGGCCGCGGTCCTCTCGGTAGGCGTGGTGGGAAGCGCTATCGCCGCCGATCTTACAATCGCCATACCGGCCGGATCGGATTCCAACGGCTTGCGTGCTGCTGGACCGAAGTACGGCGAGATGATGGGTATGGACGTTGTCGTCGTCGAGGCGCCTTACGAGGCGCTTTACGAGAAGACGGCCAACGACGCGATGAACAAGACCGGCAACTTCGATCTGATCATGATCGACGCCGTGTGGGGGCCGTTCTTCTTCGCCAACGGGTTGGTCGAGGAGTTGAACCCCTTCTACCAGGCCATTGGCACCGACGGTCCGGACAGCGACTTCATCTGGACGACGATGGCGCTATGCCGCTGGCCGTACGAGACCGGCCGCTATGTGTGCCTGCCATATAACGGCAACTCGCAGCTCTATTTCTACGATCATGCGGCGCTGGCCGAGGCCGGCCTTGAAGGAACCCCCGATACCTGGGAGAAGGTCCTTCCGGTGCTGCAGAAGATCAGCGAAGAGGGTGGCGGCCGCAAGTTCGGCTACATCGTCAGGGGCCAGCAGGGCGACCCGATCGTGTCCAACTTCCTGCCCGTATTGTGGTCTTTCGGCGGCCGGATGTTCGACGAGAATGGCGACCCCTCGATGAACAACGCGAACGCACAGCAGGCGCTTGAGTTCTACCTCAAACTCCGGGACGTCTCACCGCCGGGTGCGGCCATCTTCGACGCCGACGAGATCGCCACCTATCTGTCGACTGGCGGTGTCGTTTCCGCACTCAACTGGCCCAACTGGATCGCCCTTTATGAGGATCCGGAGCAGTCGCGGGTGGTCGGGAAGATGTCCTATGGCCGAGTTCCCAACGGCACCCACGTTGGCAAGGCCCATATCGGCATCTGGCAGCTGTTGATCCCGAAGGGTTCCGAGAACAAGCAGGCGGCCTTCGATTTCGAGCTGTGGGCGACATCGAAGGAGCAGATCAAGATCGCGACCCGGGACCACGGCACGCCGCCAGTGCGTTTCTCGGTGTTCACCGATCCAGAACTCACGAGCAAGACTGAGTTCCGCTATTTGCCGCATCTGTTGGACTCGCTCACCTATTCGCAGCATGCGCCGCTGGAGCCGAGGTGGTTTGAAATCCTCGACAGTGTCGGCGTCTATCTGTCGGAAGCGGTCGCCGGAGAGAAGACCGTGGCCGAGGCGCTCGACGCCGCTCAAGCGGCGCTGGTCGAGATCAGGGCCAAAGACGAGTAAAGACCGGCACGCTACGCGGGGCGGTCCAAACGGGCCGCCCCGTCCTGCGCCATTCCCGTTAGCCGGCGGGTGATCCCACTTTGAGTTGAATGTCCGCTAAGGGTCAAAACAGGACATTAGGGGCGCTCACGCCGGATGTCTGCTCTTAGCCAGGAGCAGACCTTTCGCCATCTTTAGAGAAGGGCTGTTCTTCCATGGAATCAACTTGTTCGGAAAGAAGCGAGACCCGAATGTGGCCTTCAAGATTCCTTTCGCAGTCACGGGTACGAGTGCGGCGCGGGTTGCGGGGCCCAACCGCCTTGCATAGACTTCGCGCCAGGAAGCGCGCGGCGTTATAGCCGGGCGCGACAGGGAGGTAACGAGATGCGTATGGGACACAAGCTTTTGATTGCTCTCGGCGTCGCGGTTTCGGTTGCGGCACTTGGGCAGTCGGCAAACGCCGACCACAAGGTCATCCGGATCGGCCTGGTGCTGCCGGAGCTTTCCAACGAGGCGATCCTCGACATCGACATCGGCGCCAAAGCGCGCGCCGCGGAAGTCGGCAACATCGATCTCCAGACCACCGGGACGTACTCCGGCGAGGAGCAGGCCAAGGCGATGGAGAACTACATCGCCGCCGGCGTCGACGTTCTTGCCTACGACTCGATCGACGGCGCGGCCACCGGCCCGGCTGTCGTCCAGGCGAACGAAGCCGGGATTCCGGTGCTCTCGATCTTCTCGCGCGGCGCCAAGGGAGAGGACGTGAGCTTCCTTTCGGCCGATTGGGAACAAAACGGCGTGAACGTGGGATCGTGGTTGGCGGAAGCCCTGGGGCCGGGAACGGTCGTCGCCCACGTCGAGGGCAACCCGGCCGATGAGGCCGGCGCACTGTTGACGGTCGGCTTCCTCAAGGCCATCAAGGCCGCCGGTATCGACGGAACGGTGGCCCAGGCGCCGTCCAACTGGGACCGCGAGAAAGCGATGTCGGTAGCCACGGACATGCTGACCGCGCGCCCCGACATTCAAGGCATTTACGGCGCCAACGACGACGTCGCGATGGGGGTCTTGCAGGCGGTCAAGGTGGCCGGTCTGGCCGATCAGGTTACGGTCGTTGGTCATAACGGCACCTGTGAAGCGCTCGGGAGCATCCTCAAGGGCGAGCTCGCCATGACCAACATGATCTTCGCCCGACCCATCGGGGCCGACATGATAGACGCCGCGATCAAGATCATGCACGGCGAGGAAGTCCCCTCGTTCATCGCGATGAAAGTCCTTCCGATGGACACCGCGTGGGCGAACGGTATCCTCGACGGGACCCGCGAGGATCCGCCCGACGGGCTCGCTGCCGAAACCAAGGAGCGCTTGGAGCGCGCTCAGGGCGGATGCAAGTAACCTGGAGCGGCGCACATTTGTAGTTTTTTCATGGGGGCGATTCGTGATGGGCCGGGGGCGATATTAAGTACGCGCCCGGCCCACCTGGCATTCATGTAGAGCGTCGTTGGGCTGAGCGAAACAACGGCTTCTAGTCCAAGTCCGAATCCGACCCGCCGACCCGCCTTGTGGCGGGCCCAGCGACGTCCTCGGCGGATTGCGCGAGGGTCTGTCGCGCGCGCCGCCTCCGCAAGCGCCGATCCCGTGCCGTCCACGGCGTCTGACGAAACTCGCTGCGTCCATCCCGAACTCGTCTGCAAGGCGCCGCACTTCCGGATTGCTTGCGGCCTCGATCGCCCTGCGAATGGATGGCTCGTTGCGCGCCGAGTAGCCCGGCACGCCGCGTATCCCCGACGGTCTCAAGTCGCTCGAGGTTGATATTGCCTGCGCGTGTGGCTGCGCTTCTTGAGCGCGCCAGACGTTCTGCGTTGGGTGGTACCGCGCCGTGTTGATAACAAACTGAGTTGACCGCTTTATGTACCATATGAATTGACCGCTTCTGTTGTGGTGGTTTGGCTCGGTCGCGTCGAAGCGGGTCACGCGGCCTGGAGCCTGTCGTCGTCGATGGTTTCGCCGTCGGCGCGGTAGCGCGCCAGACACCTGGGTCCGTGGAAGACGGCCAGGTGGCCGTCGGGATATTCGTGCACCCGGACCTGCGCCTTGACGTAGTGGTGGCGGTGGCGATCGGCCGGGATCTGCAGCGTGCGGTTCTTGTAGCGCACGGTGTTGTCGCCCGCGACGACGCGGTCCTCCTGGGCGCAGAGGATGTCCTCGAGCGTGCCGGCAAAAGCCACGAAGGCCGAGCCGGTGTCCGCGGCCGGGCGGGCGAAGCGGGCGTTGTGCGCCGGCCAGAAGAGCTCCTCGAGAAAGCGATTGGCCTCGGCCATGGTGGCGATCCCGGCGAGGCGCAGCTCCTGGGGCAGGCGCTTCTGCAAGGTCCCGAACATGCGCTCCGAGCGGCCCCGGGCCTGCGGCGAATAGGCCGCGATCAACTCGATGCCGAGCTGCGCCAAGGCCCGGCCGACCTGGGTCGGGTTGTCCTTGTCCACACCGCCGCCTGCCTCGGGCGTGTGCCAGTAGTGCGAGGCCCGATCGGCGTAGAGGGAGTGTCAGAAGATTTGTGCTCGGGCCGTTTTGTCAGACATTGACGAACCTTTCGCCGAAGATGACGGCGAACTGTGTTTTGGCCTCGAACCATTCCCGCGGCGGACGTTTCCACGCCTCGGCCGCATGATCGAGAACGAGATATAACAACTTCGAGGCGGCCTCGTCACTGGGGAAGTGGCCGCGGGTGCGGACAGCGCGCCGGATCTTGGCGTTGAGCGACTCGATGGCGTTTGTGGTGTAGACAATCCTGCGTACCGCCTCGGGGAAGACAAAGAAGGGCGAGACGTGTTCCCAGTTGCGCCGCCAGCTCTGTGCGATGGCCGGATATTTCTCGCCCCAGGGGCCGGCCTCGAAGGCATCCAGCGCCGCCAGGCCGGCATCGGCGTCCTTGGCCCGGTATACGTCCCTGAGCGCCTTGGCCACATGTTTTCGATCCTTCCATGACGCAAAATTCATGGAATGGCGGATCAGGTGGACGATACAGGTCTGGACCACAGTCTCGGGGAAGGTGGCGTTGATCGCCTCGGGGAAGCCCTTGAGACCATCGACGACGGCGAGCAGGATGTCCTGCACGCCCCGGTTCTTGAGCTCATTCATGACGCGCAGCCAGAACTTGGCGCCTTCGGTCTGCTCGATCCACAGACCGAGGATCTCCTTGGTGCCATCGGGAAGAATGGCGAGGGCGATATACACCGCCTTGTTGCGAACGAACCCCTCGTCGCGGATCTTGACCCGGATGGCGTCGAAGAAAACGATGGCGTAGCAGGCATCCAGTGGTCGGTTCTGCCATTCGCTCACCGCCTCGAGAACGGCATCGGTGACCGTTGAGATCAGGTCCGGTGAGACCTCTATACCGTACAGCTCCTGAAGGTGACCGCGGATCTCGCGGACCGTCATGCCGCGGGCATACATGGAGATGATCTTCTCGTCGAAGTCCGGGAACCGGCGCTGGTATTTAGCGATCAGCTGCGGATCGAAGGTGCCGGCCCGGTCACGTGGAATATCCAGCGTCACCTTCGACGTACCCGTGAGGACCGTCTTCTGCGATCGGCCGTTATGGCGATTGGTTTTTCCATCCGCCGTTTCCGCATCAAGATGCGCGTCGAGCTCCGCATTCAGGACACGTTCCGACAGCCCTTTCTTCAACTCGTCAAGCAGACCGTCCTGGGTGAATACCGTTTCCGGATCACGCCCCTCCAACAGCTGGTCCAATAGTTCCTTCTCGATAGCCATAGGATGCTCCTTTCTTTTTCATCACTATGGCCCAAAGCACAAGATTCCGGATACTCCCGGCGTAGAGCGAGCAGAACAGCCCGTTTTCGGCGATCACCTCGCCGAGCCCGCGGAACGTGCTCATCGTGCCCTCCTCGGCAACGAAGAAGCCCGAATAGACCTCCGATGTCGCATCGTCCATGGTCACGATCAGATCCCACCACTGGCCCGCAACCCACTCGTGGCTCGAGCCGTCCTGGTGCAGCATCATCCCTACCACCGGTCGGCGCGGCCGCTTCCGGCGGTGCGCCCCGCGCCTGGGCGCCGGCTTGATCTTGCCGTGCGCCTGCAAGCTCAGGCGAAGCCAGTTGTAGCTCAGCCCGAAGCCATGCTCGCAGACCAGCTTCTCGTGGAAGTGCTTGGCCGTGAAGTCCGGGTAGCGCGTCTCGAACAGCTCCAGCACCCGCATCACCTCGTCCACCGGCGCGCAGCGCGCCGAAACCCGCCCAAGGCGCCGGTCGTACAAACCCTCGGCACCCTCGGCCTCATAGCGCTCCCGCCAGCGCCAGAACGTCCGCTCCGACATGCCCAGGATCTCCGAGGCCTCGGCCTGGCTCAAATCACCCCGATAACAACGTCCGTAGACATCCTCGAACTTCATCAATCTCAGTCCCTGCAACTGCTCCGTCCGGCGCATCCGATTCCTCCAGATTTGGAGGAAATCTAAAACCGGACAGATCATCTGTTACATAGACCGGTCATATCGTGTGTTAGCGACATGGGTGGTACCGCGCCGTTTCCACCGCTGGTTTGATGGCGTACACTTCTCCTTGGCTCGCGATAGGGATCGCGCAGTCTCTATGGAATCCTCCCGGAGATAGCGTGACTCGTCGCGGGCTGTTGGTGGCATTCGTAAATCTGACATTCGTGGCAAGCCAAAACTGAACAGTTTTGGCTTGTCGATTCCGGCGTTCCCGTCCCGCTCTGTGGGCTTTTCCAACAGAGCTGGATGCGGGGCGCGGATGCACGGATGGGAGACCAGGATGTTGCTCAAGCACTATCTCGACCAGGGCGTCTCGAAGGCGGAGCTGGCGAGTCGCTTCGGGGTGAGTCGCACGACGATCCACCATTGGGTGAAGTCGGGCTAACTGGAGCGGGATCTGCTCGCCGGTCCGAGGGGGTATTCGCCGCGCCCTCCGGTGGCTCACAAACTGGATCCCTACAAGGCGATCATCGACGCGCGCCTCGAGGAGTTTCCGAAGCTGTCGGCGAAGCGGCTGTTCGACGAGGTCCGCGCCGCGGGCTATCCGGGCTGCTACGAGAGCGTGCGGAACTACGTGCGGGTTGCCCGGCCGTGCGAGCCGGTCGAGCCGGTGGTCCGGTTCGAGACGCCGGCGGGCCGGCAGGGCCAGGTGGACTTCGGCACGTTCACGCTTCCCTGGGGCCGGCGCCATGCGCTGGTGGTCGTGCTCGGCTACTCCCGGCTGCTTTGGCTGCGCTTCTTCCCGCGTCAGACGATGCCGATCCTGATGGAAGGGCTGGAGAGCGCCTTCGAGACGTTCGGCGGAGTTCCCGACGAGCTGCTGTTCGACCAGATGCGCGCCGTCGTGCTGTCCGATGACCGCGCCGCCGGCGGCGGCCTGGTGCTCAACACGGAGTTCCTGCGCTTTGCCGCGCACTGGGGGTTCCTTCCCCGCTCCTGCCGTCCCTACCGGGCCCGGACCAAGGGTAAGGTCGAACGCCCGATCCGCTACATCCGCGAGAGCTTCTTCTACGGGCGGGAGTTCGCGAACGACAACGATCTCAACGAGCAGGCCGCGCGCTGGCTGGAGGGCACGGCCAACGTTCGCCGGCACGCCACGATCGGAGAGCCCCCTGTCGAGCGCTTCGAGCGTGACGAGCGGGCGGTGCTTCTCCCCCTGGCCAACTGCCCCTACCGGCGCCTCGGCATCCGCCAGGCCCCGGAGCCAGCGCCGCGGCGCCTTGCGGCAACCGTGGAGGTGCCTCATTATATCAGTCGCCACGGACCACGGCCAAGAGCACCGCCGGTTGGCAAAGGCCCACGACTATGGGAGCTTCGGCGGCGGTCTCTCACCGGAGCAGGTCATGGGATCAAGGCTCGACCGTTGTCACAACGTGGTCAACGTCCGGCGCATTGCGCTGCCGCGCCTGCCGTTGGGCTGCCCACGATGGCCGCCTTGCGGCGGGAAGCGTTTCGGCGGCAGGATGTCAAGGAATCGCTGCTTGCGCCTCATGGGGCTTGGCGCCGACTGGTCGGGGGAAGCGGGACATCACCAAACGAATCTTGAAGATCATTGGTTGGACCGTTGTCGGTTTGGCGATCCTCGTCGTCGGTGGGCTCGGCTACTTGCGGTTCGGCTTGCCCAGCGTGGGGCTGGCGGCGGATATCGCCATCGAAGGAACGCCCGAGCGAATCGAACGCGGACGCTATCTCGTCGAGAACGTGATGGGTTGCATGTCCTGCCACTCCCCGGCAAGGCACGACGATCGCTATTCGCTGCCGCCGATTGCCGAGAAAAAGGGGGCGGGCGGGCTGCTCCTCGGCCCCCGGCACCGTTTCTCCGGGGTGCTAAACAGCAAGAACATCACCCCCGACAATCTGGGCGCGTGGACCGACGGCGAGATCGTGCGGGCGCTGACTGTTGGGGTGACCCGCGAAGGCGAGCCAATCTTCCCGATGATGCCTTACAAGAACTATGGCGCCCTCGACCGCGAGGACATCTACGCGGCCGTGGCGTATTTACGCACCCTAGTGGATCGAATCTAACGCTTGGTGCCCACGTTTGACGGCGGCGACGATCTTGTTGGGATTGGCGGTCCAAACGAACGGTGTGGGGTCGTCGTTGGTTTCGGCGATGAAGCGGTTGATGGCGGTCTGGAGATTGACGATCGAGTGGAACACTCCTCTTTTGAGTCGGCGTTTGCTGAGCTTGGCGAAGAAGGTTTTGACGGCATTGAGCCAGGAGCAAGAGGTCGGCGTGAAGTGAAAGACGAACCGAGGGTGGCGCTCGAGCCAGGCCACGACCTTGGGATGCTTGTGAGTGCCGTAGTTATCGAGGATCACGTGGACGATCTTGCCCGCCGGCACTTCGGCCTCGATGGCGTTGAGGAAGCGGATGAACTCCTGGTGCCGATGGCGCTGCATGCAGCGCCCGATCACCTTGCCTTCCAGGACGTCGAGGGCGGCAAACAGCGTCGTCGTGCCGTTCCGTTTGTAGTCATGGGTGATCGTCCCGCAGCGTCCCTTCTTCAGCGGCAGCCCCGGCTGGGTGCGGTCGAGGGCCTGGATCTGGCTCTTTTCGTCCACCGACAGCACGACGGCATGGGCGGGCGGATCGACGTAGAGACCGACGATATCGCGCAGCTTAGTGACGAACTCGGGGTCGGTGGAGAGCTTGAAGTGGCGTACCCGGTGCGGACGGAGCTTGTGAGCCTGCCAAACCCGCTGCACCGAGCTGATGCTGATCCCGACCACCTTGGCCATCGCCGCCGCCGTCCAGTGCGTCGTCTCTCCGGGCGGTTCGGTGGAGGTCAACTCAACCACCCGCTTGACAATGGCACCAGGCAGCGGCGGGATGCGCGAGGGTCGGGTCTTGTCGCGCAAAAGTCCACCCACGCCTTCGTGCATGAACCGCTCCTGCCAGCGCCAGACGCAGGGCTTGCTCTTGCCCGTCCGCCGCATGATCTCAGCGGTGCCAAGACCATCGCCGGTCAGCACGATGATCCGAGCCCGCCAGACGTGCTTCTGCGGGCTGCTCCGGTCCGCAACAACCGCCTCAAGACGAGTACGCGCGGCAAAACTAACGTTCACATGGATACCGTTTCGCATTCCAAGAGACTCGCACATCGTGCAAGCCATGGGAATCTTTTGTTAGAGTTGATCCACTAGTGCCGGTCGCAAACGCAGTACCGGACTCGGAGTTAGACTTCCCGATCAACCTGCTCGTCCGCACCGAACCCGAAGAGATGACGTTTGGCCAACGTCCGGACCCCTCTGACACCGTGGCACTCGGCCGCTACATGGCAGCTGCCGCCGGCTGTGGGGAGTGCCACACCAAGCAAGTGGATGGCAGAGCGGTGGGCGAGCCCTTCGCCGGCGGCATGGAGTTCTACTTTCCGCCGATCGGCCTCTTCCGCACGGCCAACATCACGCCGGACAAGGAGACGGCGATCGGGGAATGGACGCGGGATGCCTTCATCGATCGCTTCGCGTCGATGGATATCGAGACGGTGATGCAAATGAAGGTCGAGCCCGGAGAGGCGAACACCTCATGCCATGGTGGGAGTTCTCAGGCATGAAGCGCGTGGACCTCGGTGCTATCTACGACTACTTGATGACCCTGGAGCCGGTCCGCTCGGAGGTCATCACGTTCGAGCCGATCGTCGAATAATTGTCCGCGGCCTTCATGGCGGGTGCCACCGAGCGGGCAGCGCCCCACACGAATGATCTTTCAGGAATGACACCGTTCGCCGCGGGTCGCCCTGGTACCGGACGTATCCGTTCGAGGGCGGAGGACGCCCATCCGACGCCGTGGCGAAGGAGGGGACCAAGAATGAGGACACCATGTCGGATGATGCCGGGTTGACGCCGCTGGCCCCAGAGCTGGCGCAATCGATGATCTTGCTGCGCGCCAGCCGCGCCTTCTACCTCGCCATGCTCGTAGCGGTGCGAGAGACCGCCCACACCGGCCCCCGCGGGGATCCCGACTACCCGGGCTGTTTCGCCAGATGAACGAAGCGCTAGTCGGGTTCGCGCCTCGCGATCACGAGATCAAGCAGTTGCTCGCGCGGCTCGCGCGCTAGCGTGTGCGGACCGGGTCCGGGATCGTCGCCCGGTCAGCCAGTAATCGAGGAGACTTGAGATGCCGATAGGACCGAAAGCGCCCAGCACGCGCCAGATTCTCGACTTGTCGCAAGCGCTGGGGCTGGAGCTGACCGACGCCGAGGCCGCGACCTACGCCTCGCTTATCGGCGCCGGCATGCCCGCCTATCGCCGACTCGAAGAAATTCCCGAGGACAAGCCGCCCGTCAAGTATCCGCGGACGCCGGGGTATCGGCCCGCCCCCGAGGACAACCCGTTCAACGGCTGGTATTGGCGGACCGACATCAGGGGCGCGGACTCGGGACCGCTGAAGGGCGAGCGGGTTGCCATCAAGGATGTGATCTGTGTCGCCGGCGTGCCGATGATGGCGGGCCTGCAGGTGCTCGAGGGCTACGTCCCCGATGTCGACGCCACGGTCGTAACCCGGCTGCTCGACGCCGGCGCGGTCGTCGTCGGCAAGGCCAACGCCGAGGACCCGGGGGGCAGCCAGACCTGCGCCCTCGGCCCGGTGCGCAATCCCTACAAGCCGAGCCACGTGCCCGGCACCTCGTCGGCGGGCAGCGCGGTGGTGCTGGCCACCGGTGAAGTGGACATGGCGCTTGGTGGCGACCAAGGCGGCTCAATCCGCATTCCGGCGTCGTGGACCGGCGTCTACGGTCTGAAGCCAACCTACGGTCTGGTGCCCTACACCGGGTGCATGATGATCGAGACCACGCTCGACCATGTCGGGCCGATGTGCAATTCAACCGAAGCGGTGGCGCGAATGCTGTCGGTCCTCGCCGGCCCCGATCCGCTCGATCCGCGCCAGCGGGGCGTCATCCCCGCCAATTACGTCCGCGACTACAACCCGGCGCTCGAACGCGGCGTCGGGGGACTGCGAATCGCGGTGGTCCGCGAGGCCTTCGGCCAAGACCCGTGGGATGACCTTGGCCTGCCGGCGAGCGAGGCGGTGGTCGATCGCAGCGTCATGGCAGCGGCAGGCCGGCTCGAATCGTTGGGCGCCGTGGTCGACGAGGTCTCAATCCCCATGCACCTCGTCGGTCCTTACATTTTCCGCGGCATCATCGGCGAGGGCGCGGCCCGGTTCATGATCGACGAGAACGGGGCCGGCACCAACTGGTCCGGCTTCTACAACAACACCCTGAGCGAGGCCTTCGCCCGGGGCCGGCGTTCGCGCCCCCGGTCGCTGCCGCCCGGCGTGGTGGCGCTTGCCCTCACCGGCATGTACCTGCAGCGCTACTACGACGGCCGCTATTACGCCAAGGCGCAAAACGTGCGCGCCCGATTGGTCGCCGCCTATGACGCGGTGCTTGCCGATTATGACCTGCTGCTCATGCCGACGATTCCGTTTCGCGCCCCGCCCATCCCTCCGCCCGACTGCTCGATCGAGGAACGCCTGTCCTCGACCGGCGCCATGTACGCGAACACCTGCCAGACCGACGTCACCGGTCACCCGGCGATGAGCGTGCCGTGCGGCTTGGCCGAAGGCTTGCCGATCGGCATGATGCTGACCGGCCGCCACTTCGACGATGCAACGGTGATCGCGGCTTCACAGGCGTTCGAATCCCTCGGTGACTGGAAACAAATGTGAGGCTCACCCGGGCCTGGCTCAGGGAGGATTTAGCAGGTGAACGAACCAAGGGCGGAGCGCCGTGGGCGCCTGCGCGATATCATCGCCGAGATCGGCTTGATCCGGGCGACTGGCGAATCGTTTACCCTGGCTTCGGGCAAGACCAGCCCATTTTTTTTCGATATCCGCATGGTGGCGCTGGACGCAGAGGGGGCGGCGCTCATCGCGGCCTCGATCCTCGAGCGCCTTGCGGATGCGGACGTGGACGCCGTCGGCGGCATCGAGCTTGGCGCGGTCCCGATCGTCAGCGCCGTCACCGCACTTAGCTGGCCCGCTCGACCGCTCACCGGCCTCATCGTCCGTAAGACGGCCAAGGCACGAGGTACGCGCAAGGACATCGAGGGCGACGTTCGCGAGGGTGCCAAGGTCGTCCTGGTCGAGGACGTGACGACCACCGGCGGCTCGGTACTACAGGCGGCCCACGCGTTGCGTTCTGAGGGCTGCATCGCCGACCGTGTCATTACCGTGGTCGACCGCCTCGAGGGCGCCGCCGATAACCTGGCGGCCGAAGGACTAGCCCTCGAATCGCTCTATACCCGCGAGGACTTCGCGGCGTAGCTCCGCTGCAACTCCGCCGCCACACACTCGATCATCGCGCCCCAGTCTCCCGCTAGCGGCTGGCGAAACAGCCGCATGGTCGGGTACCACGGCGAGTCCTCTCGGCCCACCAGCCAGCGCCAGTCCGGGGTCGAGGCGAGAAGCATCCATGTCGGGTGTGCGAGCGCGCCACCAAGGTGTGCGACCGCCGTGTCGACCGCGATCACCAGGTCGAGCCGCGCCACCGCCGCGGCGGTCGCGGAGAAACCGTCAAGCCATGGTCCGAGATCGACGATCTCGGGATGGCGCCGCAGTAGCGCCGCGTCGTCATCGCTGCGGCTTTTCTGAAGGCTCAGGAGCACGACGCGAGGGAGCGACGCAAGCGGAAGAAAATGGTCGAGCGAGCACGAGCGCCGGCGGTCGCGCAGGTGATCGGCGCTGCCGGCCCAGGCGATACCGACCTTGGTCAGCGGCCCCGGCGCGAAGCCGAGGTGGCCTTGGCGCAGGGCCAGTCCATTGGTCAAGCTTGTCGCACGCTCGGCGTATCGGAGCAGAGTTACTATCGCTGGCGCAAGGAATATGGCGGCCTTCGTACTGACCAGGCCAAGCGTCTGAAGGACCTGGAGAAGGAGAATGGCCGTCTCCGGAAGGCGATCTCGGATCTGACGTTGGATAAGCTGATCTTGAAAGAGGCGCTTGAGGGAAACTGCTAAGCCCCGCCCGTCGCCGGCGGTGTGTTGATCATCTCCAGGCCGAACTGGGAATCTCCGAGCGACGTGCCTGTGCTGTTGCAGGCCAACATCGCTCAACCCAGCGCAAGAGACCCCGTAGTCGGGATGATGAAGAGGCACTCACGACCGCGATCATCCGCTTGGCCAGCCAGTATGGCAGATATGGCTATCGGCGGATCACTGCCTTGCTCAGGACCGAAGGTTGGCACGTGAACGCCAAGCGGGTCCAGCGCATCTGGTGGCGGGAGGGGCTGAAGGTCCCACAGAAGCAACCGAAACGGGGCAGGCTGTGGCTCAACGACGGATCCTGCATCCGTCTGCGGCCGTGCTGGCCCAATCACGTCTGGTCCTATGACTTCGTCATGGATCGAACACACGATGGGAGGAAGTTCCGCATGCTCACCGTGATCGATGAGTTCACCAGGCGGTGCATGGCCGTTGTCGTCGAGCGAAGATTGAACTCGGACAATGTCCTCCATTGTCTGACCGAGCTCTTCGTCCAACATGGCCCGCCGGATCATATCCGTTCCGACAACGGCTCAGAGTTTACCGCTCATGCCGTCCGCGACTGGCTCGGCAGGATCGGCGTCAAGACCCTCTATATCGAGCCCGGGTCACCTTGGGAGAACGGATACAACGAGAGCTTCAACTCAAAGCTCCGGGACGAAATCCTGAACACGGAGATCTTCTCTACACTGAAGGAGGCCAAAGTGCTGATCGAACGATGGCGGCATCACTACAATACCATCCGGCCGCATAGCTCGCTCGGATACAGACCGCCGGCCCCAGAAACCATCTTGCCAAACGTTGATGGGCCAACCTACGCTGTTGATGGGCTATGGTTGGCCCATCAACTTAACCCGCGCCAAACTCTAACTTAAGCGCTGGACCACTAATCGGGGGCAGGCCAGGGTGATTGGCACCTGTTTACGCTGACCACCCTAACGGAGGATGGGGAGCCGCCGGGGGTCGACTTCGAGCCCGGCCCGGGCACGGCGGGACGGATTGGGGTGGGCGGCGCGATGACCGGTGAGGTCGCCTTCAGCGGCGATTTCGATGGCTTCGAGATCGACCTCGTGGCCGGCACGCGTTATGTCTTCGATCTCCTTGGCAGTGCGACCGGCGATGGCACGCTTTCCGACCCGCTGTTGCGGCTGTTGGACCCGAACGGCACGCTGATCGCGCAAGACGATGAAGGTGGCACCGGCCTCAACGCGCAGCTCGTCTACTCGACTGCGGTAAGCGGCACCTATTTCCTCTCGGCCCGCGCGTTCGGCGCCGACACCGGTATTAACGGCTGACCGCGGCTGAAGCCAACACGCCGCCGGTGCTGACGACCAGCGACGTTACGCTGTCGGTGGGTGGGAGCGAGAGGCGATTGACCGAACTCCATGACGTCGCTGCATCGCGATCCGTTTGTGCTGCAAAAGGACAAATTTATGGGATCACTTGCGGCCTACCAGGGTGACGAACTGCGACGCGACGACGTTTGCATGATCGGATTCACGCTGGCCTAAGTGCGCCGTCTTGGCCGGACCGGCAGCCATCTTCCGTGCCGCAGGGAACGACCGGTCCGGGCCTGCTCTCACGTGAGGACGGCGAGTTTACGATCGACCGCGCGACCTGAGACGGTCCGCTCATCCGGTCCACCACGGCATACCGGTCGAGGGTGTCCGCTAAGGGTCAGGACCGGACGTCAGGCCGGCTCACGCTGGAGGTCCGCCAATAGAGCCATAAGCGGTCATTCGCCGGTGGGCTCACACGGCCGGCGAGGGTGCTCGTCTGGCGGGTTACGATGGTGAAGATGAGGGATTGGTAGCTCATGATTCTCAGGCCACCATTCGTTGGCCGCGCGGTTCGGCCCGCCAATGTGGACCGCTCGCCAACCTCCTGATTCCCAATGCGCCTTGGTTCTCGTCCCTTCCAACCGGGTGGCCTATATTCGACCCCTAGATTGCTCAACGTTTGGATGAACGGGGGTGTGGCATGGAAAGGTTGAGGCTTGCGGGGCACATTCGGCGGCCAACCCGGAACGAGATCATCGAACTGGCGGCGATGGAGTACATGACGCTGACGGACGAGGAGGCCGCCGACATGGAAGCGCTCATCGATCAGCAATTGGCGCTGGTCGATCGTCTCGACGACCTGCCGGTGCTCGAGCTTCCGGTTCGATTTGCCGATCGCGACAAGGGCTATCGTCCCACGCCCGAGGAGGATCCGTTCAACGCCTTCATCCGCAAGTGCCGAGTCGTTGGCGCGCCCGCAGGCAAGCTGAAAGGCAAGACCGTAGCGGTCAAGGACAACATCTGCGTTGCCTCGATACCGATGACGAACGGCTCAACGATGATCCGGCACTTCGTGCCCGATATCGACGCCACCGTCGTCGATCGTGTGCTCGACGCCGGCGCTACCATCGTCGGTAAGCTCAACATGGACAACTTCGCACTCAGCGCAACCTCAGAAACCAGCGCCTACGGCTGCGTTCGCAACCCCCACAACCCGGAGTACTCGGCCGGCGGATCGACCGGCGGGGCCGGTGCCGCCGTCGCCTCGGGCGTCGTGGACATCGCACTCGCGGTTGATCAGGGGGGTAGCGCCCGCATTCCGGCGTCGTGGTGCGGGACGGTCAGCATGAAGGCAACGCACGGGCTCGTTCCCTCCTTTGGATCGACCCACGAGGACCACACCAACGATTGCATTTGTCCCATGGCCAAGACCGTGGCCGAGGTGGCGCTCGCCCTCGAGGTGATCGCCGGTGAGGATCCCAACGACCCGCAATGGGTGCGCGGGCCGATCCCCGTCGAGGCATACAGCACATTGCTGGAGGGTGGCGTGCGCGGACTGCGGCTGGGAGTGGTCAAGGAATCGCTCGACCCGGCGTCTCTGGAGGACGATGTCGGCGCCGCCTTCCGTGGCACCGTCGGCCGCCTTCAGGCGCTGGGCGCTGAACCGTGCGAGGTGTCGTTGCCGATGTGGAACGAAGCGCTCGCGATCTGGACAGGATTCGGATCGCATTCGCTCTCGCAAATGATCGAAGCCGATCTCGAAACGTATGGCCGAGGCGGGTTCTGCAACATCACCTGGCAAGCAGCCTTCGGCAAAGCCCGGCGCACCGGGAGTGACCTCCTACCATCCATGATCAAGGTTTTGATGGTGCTCGGGAAGTACCTTCGGCGCGAGTACTGTGGGGTCTACTATTCCAAGGCGCACAACTTGCGCATCGCCATGCGACAACAGTTCCTCGATGCGCTCGGTCAGGTAGATGTGTTGCTGGCGCCGACGATGCCCATGAAAGCACCCAAGCTTGGGAGCGAACCCGTGACGATGCGCGCGGTGGTCGAGGACCTGGCGGTGTCAGTGACCCAGAACACCTTCCCGCTCAACGTCACGGGTCTGCCGGCCCTGACCGTTCCGTGCGGGCGCGGCGCGCACGACTTGCCCATCGGCTTCGAGATCATTGGCAAACCGTTCGCCGAGAGCCTGCTGTTCCGCGTTGGCCACACGCTCGAGCAAGATCGGAAACCGGCCTAGGTCGGTGGGGACCTCAGTAGGTGGCGCGGCCTCCCGAGGCGTCGAACACCGCGCCGGGCGAAAACGAGCATGCCTCCGAGCACAGCCACGCAACCATGCTCGCCGTCTCCTCGACCCTGCCGAGGCGGCCAAGCGGGATCCTGGAGAGCTGTGCCTGCCAGTACTCCTCGCTGATCTCGTCCAGCACCTCGGTTCGGGTCGTGCCGGGGGTAACGCAATTGACGATGACTCCGCTTCCGACCACCTCTTTGGCCAGCGACTTGGTCAGGGCGATCACCCCCGCCTTGGCGGCACAGTAGGCGGGTGCGTTGGCGTTGCCCTCCTTGCCCGCGATGGAGGAGATGTTGACGATGCGCCCGTAACCCTGCTCCATCATCGCCGGCACTACCGCCTTGCAGCATATGAAGACGCCGGTGAGGTCGGTGCGTAGGACCCGGTTCCAGTCCTCAAGTGCGTATCGCCAGGTCGTCGTCGTAGGCCCCAGGATGGCGGCGTTGTTGACCAGGATATCGATGCCACCGAAGTGCGAGACCGTCCGCGCCCGCGCCGATTCGACGGCCTTGGGATCCGCCACGTCGACCGTGGCGACCCCGACGCGGTCGCCCAGTCGTTCCGCCGCGCCGCTCAGGGCTGACGTATCGATGTCCCACAGCATGACGTTGGCACCCGAATCCAGCAGTCGTTCGGCAATGGCATAGCCGATGCCGCGGGCCGCCCCCGTTACCGCCGCCGTCCGTCCGCCAAGGTCGTAAGTGTTCATCAGCCAACCCGCCGAGTAGGTTAGGCGAGACGAGGTAAAAATGGAAAGACTAAGGCTTGCGGGTCATGTCAGAAGGCCGACGCCACGCGAGATCGTGGATCTCGCGGCGATGGAATACATGACGCTGAGCCCAGCGGAAGCCGACGAGATGGCCGCGCTCATCGACTCGCAGCTCCGAATGGTGGATCGCCTCGATGACCTGCCGTCGCCGGGGTTGAAGGTCAAGTATCCCAAGCGCGACAAGGGCCGGCGCCCGAGCGCCGATGAGGACCCATACAACGCCTTCATCCGCAAATGCCTGGTGCGCGGCGCACCAAGCGGAAGCCTTGCGGGGAAAACAGTCGCGCTCAAGGACAACATCTGCGTGGCCCACGTCCCGATGACCAACGGCTCGGCGATGGTCCCGCATTTCGTCCCCGACATCGATGCTACCGTCGTCGAGCGCGTTCTCGATGCCGGCGCCACTATCGTCGGAAAGCTGAACATGGACGACTTCGCTCTCAGCGCCACGGGTGAAACAAGCGCGTTCGGGTGCGTCCGCAACCCGCACAACCCGGAGTACTCAGCCGGCGGCTCGACGAGCGGTGCCGGCGCAGCCGTCGCCTCGGGCGCCGTGGACATCGCGCTCGCCGTAGACCAGGGCGGCAGCGCGCGCACACCTGCGTCGTGGTGTGGTGTGTGCGCGATCAAGGCCACTCACGGGTTGGTGCCGTCCTTCGGCTCGACCCACGCCGACCATACCAACGACTGCATCTCTCCGGTGGCGCGAACCGTCGAGGACCTAGCACTCGCTCTCGACGTGATCGCCGGTGCCGACCCCAACGACCCGCAGTGGGTGCGAGGGCCAATCACCGTCCCGGACTACATCGCAGCCCTCGACAACGACGTCTCGGGCCTGAAGCTGGGGATTGTCAAGGAATCGCTGGACCCCAAGATGCTGCAAGCGGATGTCGGTGAAGCGTTCCACAACGCGGTTCGCACGCTGGCATCCTTGGGGGCGGTCGCGCACGAGGTCTCGTTGTCGCTGTGGAGAGACGCGCTGGCGATCTGGACCGGTTTCGCGTCGCACTCGCTGTCGTCGATGATCGAGGCCGACCTTGAGACGTACGGACGGGGCGGTTTCTGCAACGTCGGCTGGCAGGAGGCATTCGGCCAGGCGCGGCGCACGTCGAGCGACCTTCTGCCCCCATTGATCAAGGTCATGATGGTATTGGGAAAGTATTTGCGCCGAGAGTACTGCGGTGTCTACTTCTCGAAGGCGCACAACCTACGTATTGCAATGAGGAAGCAATTCACGGACGTATTGGGCGAGGTGGACGCGCTGCTCACGCCAACCATGCCGATCAAGGCGGTGAAGCTGGCTGGGCCAGGCGCGAGCGCGCCTGCGGACGCGGCGGACCGGGCGCTTTCGGCTATCCAGAACACACTTCCTATGAACGTCACCGGTTTGCCGGCGTTGACGGTCCCCTGTGGGCGAGGGGAACACAACCTACCCATCGGCCTGCAGATTGTGGGGCGACCGTTCGCGGAAAGTACGCTCTTTTGTGTGGGCCGGGCTTGCGAACGAAGCGGATGCGCTGAGACCTCGCCGCCTGTCGATAACAAACTGAGTTGACCGCTTTATGTACCATATGGGCACCTCTAAGAATTCTCCTTTTTCGGGCGTCGTCGATTTAGAATCGGGTTGCCGATTTGTTGATAGCGGGAGGCGTGGTTGATGGGTCAGATGGGGTTTTTCGATCTTGGGAACCGGTATTCCGGTCTTGACGCCAAGAACGATCCGCTTTTGAAGATCGACGGGGTGGTTCCGTGGGAAGACTTGCGCGCGCGTCTTGAGGCGGTGTGGCGGCGTGCGGACAAGGCGCGTAAATCGCGGGCGGGACGCAAGCCGTGGGATGCGATTGTGATGTTCAAGACGATCATTCTGTGCGCGCTCTACAATCTCTCGGATGACCAAGTTGAGCATCAGATCCGTGACCGCCTGTCGTTCATGCGATTTCTGGGGTTGGGTCTGGAGGGCCGGGTTCCCGACGCCAAGACGGTGTGGCTGTACCGCGAACAGTTAACGCAAGCTGGCGTGATCGAGGCCTTATTCGAGACGTTCGATGGCTACCTGAAGGATCAGGGCTATCTGGCGATGGGCGGCCAGATCATCGACGCCTCGATTGTGGCGGTACCCAAACAGCGCAACAGCCGCGAGGAGAACGCGCGGATAAAGGCGGGCGAGACGCCGGCAGGCTGGGAGGACAAGCCGGCAAAGCGGCGCCAAAAGGATGTCGAGGCGCGGTGGACTAAGAAGCACGGCAAGAGCCATTACGGTTACAAGAACCATGTCAACGTGGACCGTCGGCACAAGCTGGTGCGGCGCTATCATGTGAGCGACGCGGCGGAGCACGACAGCCAAGTCCTCGACGATATCCTGGATGGGGACAACACGGCTTTGGGTGTGTGGGCGGACAGCGCTTACCGCTCGGCGGAGATCGAGGCGGTGCTGAAGGAGAAGGGGTTGCGGAGCCGGATCCATCGCAAGGGCCGCCGCAACAAGCCGCTGAGCGAGCGCGAGAAGCAGGGCAACAAGACCCGTTCGTCGGTTCGGGTCCGCGTCGAGCATGTCTTCGGGGCCCAGAGCAACGACATGGGCGGGACGCTGGTGCGTAGTGTCGGGCTGGTGCGGGCGAAGGCGCGGATCGGGTTGAAGAACCTCGCCTACAACATGCGCCGCCTGGTCCAACTGGAGCGTCTCGCGGCGGCCGTGTGACGATACTCGGAGAAGGAGACCGCCTGGGGACGGTCTTGTGGCGGAAATAACTCAATTGGAGCGTGGAAGACCCCGAAAATCTCGGCTCCGGCATGGCTGGAGCTGGTGACAGCCTGGTTAAACAATATCCTCCGACAACTCACCAATTCTTAGAGGTGCCCATATGAATTGACCGCTTCTGTTGTGGTGGTTTGGCTCGGTCGCGTCGAAGCGGGTCACGCGGCCTGGAGCCTGTCGTCGTCGATGGTTTCGCCGTCGGCGCGGTAGCGCGCCAGACACCTGGGTCCGTGGAAGACGGCCAGGTGGCCATCGGGATATTCGTGCACCCGGACCTGCGCCTTGACGTAGTGGTGGCGGTGGCGATCGGCCGGGATCTGCAGCGTGCGGTTCTTGTAGCGCACGGTGTTGTCGCCCGCGACGACGCGGTCCTCCTGGGCGCAGAGGATGTCCTCGAGCGTGCCGGCAAAAGCCACGAAGGCCGAGCCGGTGTCCGCGGCCGGGCGGGCGAAGCGGGTTGTGCGCCGGCCAGAAGAGCTCCTCGAGAAAGCGATTGGCCTCGGCCATGGTGGCGATCCCGGCGAGGCGCAGCTCCTGGGGCAGGCGCTTCTGCAAGGTCCCGAACATGCGCTCCGAGCGGCCCCGGGCCTGCGGCGAATAGGCCGCGATCAACTCGATGCCGAGCTGCGCCAAGGCCCGGCCGACCTGGGTCGGGTTGTCCTTGTCCACACCGCCGCCTGCCTCGGGCGTGTGCCAGTAGTGCGAGGCCCGATCGGCGTAGAGCGAGCAGAACAGCCCGTTTTCGGCGATCACCTCGCCGAGCCCGCGGAACGTGCTCATCGTGCCCTCCTCGGCAACGAAGAAGCCCGAATAGACCTCCGATGTCGCATCGTCCATGGTCACGATCAGATCCCACCACTGGCCCGCAACCCACTCGTGGCTCGAGCCGTCCTGGTGCAGCATCATCCCTACCACCGGTCGGCGCGGCCGCTTCCGGCGGTGCGCCCCGCGCCTGGGCGCCGGCTTGATCTTGCCGTGCGCCTGCAAGCTCAGGCGAAGCCAGTTGTAGCTCAGCCCGAAGCCATGCTCGCAGACCAGCTTCTCGTGGAAGTGCTTGGCCGTGAAGTCCGGGTAGCGCGTCTCGAACAGCTCCAGCACCCGCATCACCTCGTCCACCGGCGCGCAGCGCGCCGAAACCCGCCCAAGGCGCCGGTCGTACAAACCCTCGGCACCCTCGGCCTCATAGCGCTCCCGCCAGCGCCGGAACGTCCGCTCCGACATGCCCAGGATCTCCGAGGCCTCGGCCTGGCTCAAATCACCCCGATAACAACGTCCGTAGACATCCTCGAACTTCATCAATCTCAGTCCCTGCAACTGCTCCGTCCGGCGCATCCGATTCCTCCAGATTTGGAGGAAATCTAAAACCGGACAGATCATCTGTTACATAGACCGGTCATATCGTGTGTTAGCGACACAATCCCAGGCAAGCTTGACAGGTTTCGAGCGCCGGTACTCAATTGAGCCCAAGTCGGGAGCGAGCGAGCGGGAGATCCAGGCGGTGACGATCGCGTTCGTATTTCCCGGTCAGGGGTCGCAGACGGCTGGCATGGGCCGCGAGCTCGCGGCGGCGATGCCGGCGGCGCGCCTGGTTTTCGAGGAAGTCGACGAATCGCTGAAACAAAACCTCTCGCGCCTCATTTTCGAAGGCCCCGAAGACGAGCTGGTGCTTACCGAGAACGCGCAGCCGGCCCTGATGGCGGTGAGCTTCGCCGTCGTGCGGGTGCTCGAGGATGAGTGCGGCATTGCGATTGGCGAGTGCGCCACGCTCGTTGCCGGCCACTCGCTCGGCGAGTATTCGGCCTTGGCGGCGGCGCGCGCGCTCGCGCTCCCCGACAC
This sequence comes from Alphaproteobacteria bacterium, assembly GCA_965219135.1. GTDB lineage: Bacteria > Pseudomonadota > Alphaproteobacteria > VGEJ01 > VGEJ01 > CAYUNL01. The sequence continues at coordinate 642,948 of CBDCMV010000003.1, forward strand.
CGCGCGACTCCTGCGCCGGCGGGGACGCGCGATGCAGGATGCCGTGGCCGTGGATGCCGGCGCCATGGCGGCGATAATCGGCGTCGACCTCGAGGCCGCCGGCCGACTGGCCGAGGAGGCCGCGCAAGACGAGGTTTGCGAGCCGGCAAACGACAATGCGCCCGGCCAGGTGGTGCTGAGCGGCGACCGCGCGGCGGTCGAGCGTGCGGTGGCCGCCGCACCCGACGCCGGCGCACGCCGCGCGATCATGCTACCGGTGAGCGCCCCGTTCCATTGCGCGCTGATGGCGCCGGCCGCCGAGGCCATGGCCGAGGCACTGGCCGAGGTCGCGACCGCGCCCCCGGTGGTTCCGCTCGTCGCCAACGTCACCGCGCGCCCGGTCAGCGATCCCGACACCATTCACGCTTTGCTGGTCGAACAGGTCACGGCCATGGTGCGGTGGCGAGAATCCGTCCTTTACATGCGCGATTCAAATGTGGACACGATCGTCGAACTCGGCTCCGGGACGACCCTGACCGGGCTCAATCGACGCATCGATCGCGACATCCGCGCGCTTTCGGTGGCCACGCCCGAGGATGTCGAGGCCCTCGTGCGGGCGATCGCGTGATGTTCGAACTCGCCGGCAAGCGGGCACTGATCACCGGCGCCTCGGGCGGCATCGGCGGCGACATCGCCGGGGCGCTCCACGCCCAGGGAGCCGAGGTCGCGCTTAGCGGCACGCGCGTCGACGCCCTCGAGGCGGTGGCGGCCGGCCTCGGTGAGCGCGCTCACTGCGTCGCGGGCGATCTTGCCGAGGCAGACGCCGCCAAGACGCTGGTGGAGCGTGCCGAGGCGGCCATGGGCGGCCTCGACGTGCTCGTGAACAACGCCGGGATCACCCGCGACACCCTGGCGCTGCGCATGAGCGACGACGATTGGCGGGCGGTGATCGAGGTCAACCTGACCGCCGCTTTCAGGCTGAGCCGCGCCGTCCTCCGCGGCATGCTGAAGCGGCGTTGGGGCCGCATCGTCAACGTCACCTCGGTGGTCGCACTCACCGGCAACCCCGGCCAGGCGAACTACGCGGCCTCGAAGGCCGGAATGATCGGCATGACCAAATCGCTGGCGCAAGAAGTGGCCGCGCGCGGCATCACCGTGAACTGCGTGGCGCCGGGGTTCGTGCTCTCGCCCATGACTGACGCGCTTGATGACGAACGCCGCGCCCGCATCCTCGAAACTATTCCCGTCGGCCGCCTCGGCGAAGGCCACGACGTGGCCGCCTGCGTCGTCTTTCTCGCCAGCGACGCCGCCGCCTACATCACCGGCCAGACCCTTCATGTCAACGGCGGAATGGCGATGGCGTAGGCGCCGGGCGATGCTGGTCAAGGGCCGGAAAGTGTGCTACGACCTCGGCCCGCGCCGAGCCTTCTGACAAACGGCAATCCCCTTGTGAGTATGCGTGATGAGCGAGAATGACACCGCCGAGCGGGTGAAGAAGATAGTCGTCGAGCATCTTGGCGTCGAGGCCGATAAGGTCACCGACTCGGCAAACTTTATCGAGGATCTTGGGGCCGACAGCCTGGACACGGTCGAGTTGGTCATGGCTTTCGAAGAGGAATTCGGCTGCGAGATTCCCGACGACGCGGCCGAGAAGATCGCGACCGTCAAGGACGCCATTGGCTATATCGAGTCGCACGCCGAGGGATAGCTGCGCGTCGGCGCTTCCGCGCATCGGGTATCGGCCGTAAACGGGAACATCGCCCGGCCGTCATGAGACGCGTCGTCATCACCGGCATGGGACTCGTCACGCCGCTCGGCTGCGGCGTCGAGGCGAGCTGGCGGCGCCTGCTCGATGGCGCCTCGGGGGCCCGCCCGACCCAAGGTTTCGACGTCTCCGACCTCAGCGCCCGGATCGCTTGCCAGGTGCCGCTTGCCGACGACGAATTCGCGTTCGATCCGGCGTCGTGGGTGCCGACCAAGGATCTCAAGAAAATGGACACCTTCATCAGCTTCGGCTTGGCCGCCGCGCAACAGGCGGTGGATGACGCGGAATGGACGCCCGATGACGAGCAATCGCGCGAACGCACCGGGGTCATGATCGGCTCTGGCATCGGCGGGCTGCCGGCCATGGAGGCAAGCTCGGTCCAGCTGCACGAGCAAGGGCCGCGACGCATCAGCCCGTTCCTGATTCCCTCGACCCTGATCAACCTTCTGTCGGGTCACGTGTCGATCCGTTTTGGCTACACCGGCCCCAATCACTCGGCGGTCACCGCTTGCTCGACCGGCGCCCACGCCATTGGCGACGCCTCGCGCCTGATTGGCTATGGCGATGCCGACGTAATGCTCGCGGGGGGCGCCGAGGCGGCGATCTGCCGCATCGGCGTCGCCGGCTTCGCCGCCGCGCGGGCGCTCTCGACAAACTTCAACGACGAGCCGACGCGCGCCTCGCGGCCCTGGGATCGTGACCGCGACGGATTCGTCATGGGCGAAGGCGCCGGGATCGTGGTGCTGGAGGAGATGGAGCACGCCAAGGCGCGCGGCGCCCGCGCCTATGCCGAGGTCTCGGGGTACGGTATGTCCAGCGATGCCCACCACATCACCGCGCCGGCGCCCGACGGCTCCGGCGCGCGGCGCTCCATGAAGGCTGCGCTTACAAGCGCGGGCTTCGATGTCTCGGACGTCGACTACATCAACGCCCATGGGACGTCGACCCTGCAGGGCGACGAAATCGAGCATGGCGCCGTCAAGCAGCTCTTCGCCGCCGCCGCCCACGATCTCTCGATGTCTTCGACCAAGTCTGCCACCGGACACCTCCTCGGCGCCGCCGGGAGTGTCGAGGCGATCTTTGCGATCCTCGCGATCCGCGATTCGGTGGTGCCGCCGACCCTCAATCTCGACAACCCGTCCGAGGGCTGCGATCTCGACCTCGTCCCCCATACCGCCAAGGAGCGCGAGGTCAACGCCGTCCTCTCGAACTCGTTCGGCTTTGGCGGGACAAACGCCAGCTTGGTATTCAGCCGGGTGAGTTAGGCCGGTGAGGCGCCGGGTCGGTCGCCTCACGATCCTGATTCTTGCGGTTGTCGTGACCGGCGCGACCGCGGCACTGGCCTGGGGGGTGAGCGTATTTCACGATCCGGGTTCCGCGCCGGAAGAGACCCGACTTGTCCTGCCGCAAGGTGCCTCGGTTGATGCGATCGCCGCTCGCCTGCACGAGGCCGGGATCGTCGAGCGGCGGTTCGTCTTCGCGCTAGGCGCCCGCCTGATGGGTCACGCCCGCTCGCTCAAAGCCGGCGAGTACGATTTCGCCGCCACCCTGTCGCCGCGCGACATTGTCGAACTCCTGGTCAGTGGCCGCACGGTGGTTCATCGCCTGACGGTTGCCGAGGGCCTGACGACCGCCCAGGTGCTGGCCCTGATCGAGGTCGCCGAGGCGCTGCACGGCGAGCTTCCCGCCGCCGTTCCCGAAGGCGCGCTTCTCCCCGAGACCTACCACTTCAGCCGCGGTGACAGCCGGGAGGCGATGCTTCAGCGCATGCGGGCGGCGATGCGTGATGTGCTGGCCGAGCTTTGGGCCGGCCGGTCGCCCGGGCTCCCGCTCGCCTCTCCCGAGGAGGCGCTTGTGCTGGCCTCGATCGTCGAGAAGGAGACCGCGAAGGCCGAAGAGCGCGCGCACATCGCCGGCGTCTTCATCAACCGGCTGCGCCGGGGGATGCGACTACAGTCCGATCCAACCGTCGTCTATGCGGTCACCGGCGGCGCCGGGCCGCTCGATCGCCCGCTGGGCCGGGCCGATCTCGCGCTGGAATCGCCCTTCAACACGTACCGTGTCGGCGGGCTGCCGCCGCACCCGATCGCCAACCCCGGGCGCGCCGCCATCGCTGCCGCGCTGGCGCCCCTCGACACTGACGATCTCTACTTCGTGGCCGACGGCGCCGGCGGGCACGTCTTCGCGGCAACCCTCGCCCAGCACAACCAAAACGTCCGCCGCTGGCGCCGCCTCCGCGACGCCCGTGAGTAGGCGTTCGGGCCGAGCGTAATCAAGCCGAATCGGAACGGGGTCACGCGATCGATCCTCACAAGTCCTTGTATAGCTCGACCCTATAGCCGTTGGGGTCCTCGACATAGATCGCGACTTCGCCCCGTCGTCCTTGAATGGGGACACCGGCCCGCTCGAGCCGTGCCGGGAGTTGGCCCCAGTCACGTTCAGGTACGTGGACGCCGAAGTGGTCTAGGCCTCCTGCGCTCGGGTCAAAGGGCTCCTCAGTCCCGATGAAGTTGAGAGCATCACCACCATTTGGGGTCCGGAGAGATAGCATCTCCTCCTCAGGAGACAAGCGCTCGAAACCGAGGACGTCTATGTAGAACCGCTCGGTCGCTTCGAGGTCTCGTGTTTTGAGGGCAATATGACGAACGCCTCGCTCCGACATTGAACCCGACATTCGCAGGTGACCTCCTTTGTTTGGAGCCGCGTACCGGTCAAGCCTAGTGCGTGGGAGTCGCGCAAGCCGTGCGAACCGATCACGAAACGTTACCAGTTTCGGTCGAACCGCCGGTAACGCAAATCCGGACCCGACACCGCCACAGGAACGAGAAGTCTACCCGATGGCTCCGCCGACCCGAAGAAGCCGGCATTAGCGCATTGGGTCGAATGTCACGGGGTCCGGCCGAGGGCTTCGTCTGCCGCCCTTGTTGCCCATCCGGCGCGCCAATATAGTGCGGCCATCTCCGCCGCTCGCACTCCCGGAAACGATGCCGTGTCCCTAGCCAGCATGACCGGGTTTGCGCGCGCGGAAGGAAATACCGAACGCGCGCACTGGGCGTGGGAGGCCAAGAGCGTCAATGGCCGCGGCCTCGACGTCCGCTGCCGGCTGCCGGCGGGGACCGAGGCGCTCGAGCCGGCGGTCCACGCCGCGGCACGCAAACGACTGGCGCGCGGCCACGTCAGCGTCTCGCTACGATTCGCCTGGGCGCCGGAGGCGGCCGCGGTGCGCGTCAACCGCCAGCTCCTCGACCGGGTCGTAGAGCTCGCCCGCGGCCTCGGTGAGGTACCCGGGATCGAGCCGGCGCGGCTCGATGGGTTGTTGCGATTGCGCGGCGTCGTCGAGGTCGGTGAACCTGAGGAGTCCGACGATGCCCGCGCCAAGCGCGAGGCAGCGATGCGCGCCAGTCTCGATCAGGTGCTCGACGGTTTGGCCGCGGCGCGTCGCGCCGAAGGGGCGAGCATTGTCGGCGTCCTCGGCCCCTTGCTCGACGACATCGCCGCCCGCGTGGCCGATGCCGAGGATTGCGCGGCGGCGCAGCCCGACCGACTGCTCGTCCGGCTTCGCGAGCAGATCGCGGAATTCGCCGACGCCGTGCCCGCGCTAGCCGAAGACCGGCTGACCCAGGAAGTCGCCCTCTTGCTGGTCAAGTCGGACGTGCGAGAGGAGCTTGACCGGTTGGGTGCTCATGTCGCCGCGGCGCGCGATCTTCTGGCGGCGGAGGCCGCCGCCGGTCGCGAGCTCGACTTTCTCAGCCAGGAGCTCAACCGCGAGGCAAACACGCTGTGCGCCAAGTCGCCCGACCCCGAACTCACGCGGATAGGCCTCGATCTCAAGGCCCTCATCGACCGCTTCCGCGAGCAAGTGCAGAACCTCGAATAGGTCGCGCCATGCCATCCGGTTCGATCGCCTGCCGCGGCTTGATGTTCGTGCTGTCCTCTCCCTCAGGGGCGGGCAAGACCACGACGTCGCGGCGCCTTCTCGAGCTTGACGACAACCTCACCATGTCGATTTCCGCGACCACCCGCCCCGCGCGACCGGGCGAGGACGAGGGCCACGACTACCGCTTCCTCGACGACGCCGCGTTCGATCGGATGTTTCAGCGCGGCGAGTTTCTCGAACACGCCGAGGTCTTCGGCCATCGTTACGGCACCCCCTCGGCGCCAGTCGAGGCCGCGCTTGGCGCGGGGCGCGACGTCCTCTTCGACATCGACTGGCAGGGGACCCAGCAGCTCGCCCAGGCGGCGCGCGGCGATCTGGTTTCGACGTTCATTCTGCCACCCTCGACCGCGGCGTTGCGTCGCCGCCTCGAGACGCGCGCGCAGGATTCGCCCGAGGTCGTCGCCGTCCGCATGGCCAACGCCAGCGAGGAAATGAGCCACTGGCGCGAGTACGACTACATCGTCGTCAACGAAGACGTCGATCAAACCGTCGCCGAGGTGCGGGCCATCCTCGCCGCCGAGCGCCTGCGCCGCGACCGCCAGACCGGCCTGACCGATTTCGTCGCCGGCCTCAGACGGGCGCGCGCGTAGCGCCCAAGTCGCGCTCGCGCGCGTACGCCCGGGCCAGCGCGCAGAATCCGGCGACGTCCACCTCTTCAGCCCGCGCCGTCGCCGGCAAGCCGGCGTCATCGATCAGGCCCCCGGTCGGGATATCCAGCGACCGGAGGCTCGATTTCAGCATCTTGCGCCGCTGGCCGAAGGCGGCGGCGACCACCGCCTGCAACATTGCCGGTTCGGCTTCCGCCAAGGGCTCTGGCCGCGGCACCAAACGCACCAGGCTCGAGGTCACCTTGGGTCGCGGGATGAACGCGTCCGGCGGAACGTTGAACAGCGGTTCCCCGTGGCACAGCCATTGGACCATGACCGAAAGCCTGCCGTATGCCTTTGTCCGGGGCGAGGCGAGTATGCGGGCCGCGACCTCCTTTTGGACCATGATCGTGAAGCTCTCGTAGGCCCGCGGATCGCGGAGCCACTTCATCAAAAGTGGGACTGCGATGTTGTAAGGAAGGTTGGAAACGACGCACGCCGGCCGGGTCAGAATCAGCAACTCGTCGATCTCCAGGGCGTCGCCGTCGATAACGCGCAGTCGTTCGCGGTGTTCGGGAAACCGAGCGCCTAGCGAGGCCGCCAGAAAGGAATCGCGCTCGACCGCCACGACTTCTGTGGGCTCGGCCTCCAGCAGCGCCCGGGTGAGGGCGCCGCGGCCCGGTCCGACCTCGAGCACCGCGCGCCCGGCGAGCTCGCCGGCGGCCGCGGCGATACGCGTCGCCATCCGCCCATCGCGCAAGAAATGCTGGCCCAACGACTTGCGCGGCCGCGCCCCTCGGGGCGGCCGCGCGCTCTCACGCCGTTTGGCGCCGGGACGAGACATGTTCTCGTCGCTCGGCGATATCGCCGGCGAGCTTGAGCGCGGCGATCAGGCTCGCGGCGCTCGCCGCGCCGCTGCCGGCCAAATCCAGCGCCGTGCCGTGGTCGGGCGAAGTCCGCACGAGCGGTAGGCCGAGCGTCACGTTGACGCCACGGGCGAAATCGATCGCCTTTAGCGGAATCAACGCCTGATCGTGGTACATGCAAATCGCGGCGTCGAAGCGTTCGCGCGAGGCCGCATGAAACAATGTGTCCGCGGGCTGGGGTCCGAACACCTCGAGTCCCGCCTGTTTAAGTTGGGCGACGGCCGGCGCGATCATTTCGATCTCCTCGCGGCCCATGGTCCCGCCTTCGCCCGCGTGCGGATTGAGCGCCGCGACCGCTAGCCGCGGCGCATCAATACCGAAGTCCCGCGGCAGGGCCTGCGCCACCGTTTGGGCGCAGGCGATGATGGCTTCGCTCGACAACCCGGCGATCGCCTCCGCCAGCCCCAAGTGGGACGTCACCGGCGCCACGCGCAAGTCGGGGCAGACCAGCATCATCGTTGCCGACGCGTTCGTCAGGTCAGCCAGATACTCGGTATGGCCGGGGTAGGGGAACCCGGCCATACTGAGCGTCGCTTTGTGAATCGGATTGGTGACGACCGCGGAAGCGCTGCCATCGAGCACCAGGGCGACCGCACGCTCGATCGATTCGACCACCACCGTCCCATGGGCCGCCGACGGAATCCCTGGCACCGCGCCACTCACGGGCCCGATGGATAGCACCGGCAGCGCGTGCCGGAACGCCGCGGGCGCGTCCCCCGCGGCGTCGATGGCGCGCACCGGAATCTCGGCGTCGATGGCGGCGGCGATGGCCTCTAGCCGCGCCGGATCGTCGATCACGAAGAACGGCGGTACCCGCTCGTGGTCTCGCGCCGCCCACGCCTTGAGCGTGATCTCACCGCCGATCCCGGCCGGCTCGCCCATTGTCAGCGCTAGCGGCTTCATCCCTCGGCGCTCCTGAGCCGCCGCTCGACGACCGATTCACGTTTTAGATCCCGCAAGTAGCGTTGCGCCTGCATCGTTAGTCGGCGGAGACCCAGGCTTTCGAGAATGGCGTCGCGATCGGGTCCGGTCGCTTCCGGCTCCGCCCGCTCGCATACGATCAGGACATGAACGCCGCTCGCGGTTCGCACGGGGGCGCTGGCGACGCCGATTTCCAGGTCGCTCACCGCGGCGCCGATTTCGGGCGGCAGGTCGCGGCGGAACACCGTTCCCAAGTCTCCCGATCCCGGTCCGCCGAGACGCTCGGCGATGGCGTCGGCGCCCTCGCAACCCGTGATCTGGGCGGCGATCTCGCGCGCTTCCTGGACGATGCGGTTCGCCGTGGCTTCGTCCGCCTCGGCGGCGATCGGCAGCACGACTTGTTTGAGTCGAAACGAGGTCTCGCCGGCGCTGGCCTGCATGAAATCACGCCGGTCACCGAGCTTCAGGATGTAATAGCCGCCTGGCGTGGCGATCGGATCGGACACCTCACCGATCTCAAGGCCGCCGATCGCCGCGTCGAGCTCCGGGGTCAGCTGTCCTTCTTCGACCCAGCCCAACGTTCCACCGGCCGCGGCGGTCGAGCTTTGCGAGAACTGTCGTGCGATCGCTTGGAACGGCGCGCCGTCGCGTAGCCGCGCGACCAACCCGGACGCGGTCCGCGCGATCTCGGTTTCGCGCGCGGCCTTGTCGACCGCCAGAAATATCTCCAGGACGAAGCTCTCGCGCTGTCCGACGCTCGCCAGCATGCGTTCGATGACGGCGTCAATTTCGTCCTCGCCTACGGTAATCGTCGGCCGGATCCGGGTCATGATCAGGTTTCGCCATCCGATCTGCGTGCGCAGCTGCTCCGCCAGCACCGACTTGTCGATGTTGTTGACCCGAAGGAAGGTCTCCAGGCCGCCCTCGGCAAGCCCGTTTTGCTGCTCGAGCAGGCGCATTTCCTCGGCTATGTCGGCATCGGTGACGGAGATGTTTCGACGCTGCGATTCCTGCCACTGCAAGCGCTCGTCGATCAATCGGTCGAGGACGCGATCGCGAAATCGCGACCGGTTGTCGAGGGTATCCTCGAGGTTGGCCGAGGCGAGGGCGAGCTTTAGCCGCTGCTCGAGGTCGTAGACCGAGACCACCTCGTCGTTCACCACCGCGGCGATCCGCAGCACCTCCTGCGCGTGCGCCGTCGGGGCGGCGAGCACAAGCGCCGCCACCGCAAGAATGATTCGCCCCTTCATCCCGCTCCCGCGGCTAGTCAACCGATGTGCTTAAACCGGATTCGCACCACCAACGATGTCGACGGGCGAACGTCGCGGTCCGAGGTGAAATCACGTCGGACCCCGGTCTCGAACAGGAAGCATTCATCCTCGTAGCTTACCCCGAATCCGGCGTCGATCATCCCGCCGCCGTTCTCTTTAAGATCGCGTCGCGCGTTCGCCGAAGTTGACCAGAACCGAGCGAACTGAAACCGGCCGCGGGCGTTGATCTCCTCGCGCGTCGTCAGCTGGTCGCCGACCGACAGGCGATCCAGCGATACGTATCCGACGTCGAAACGCAGCCGCTCGGGACCCGCCGAGAGCTTGACCTCGTTCCGTTTCACCGAGAACGAATCACCGTCCAGCCGGAACCGATTGGTGATATCTAGGAATCGCGACGGAAAAATCGAGATTCGTCCGACAACATCGGAGAACTCGTCCTCGAGAGCCGTATTCTGGCCGAGGCTTGTGTCCTTGCTCAGCCGCAGGCTCTGCCCGATCAGCGCCGAGGCGTACCCGCCGCGGTCGCCGTAGACGCTAAACTTCACGCCATAGCTGGCGCGCGGACCACCCTCGACCCGATCGAGGCCGGGAAACCGGTTGGTGTCGAACAGATTGGTGTCGTCGAGCTCGAAAGACAGGCTGTCCTCATTCGGAATCTTGCTGGGATTGCCGCCGTAGGGGCTAAGCGCCACCATCGCGATGGGTTCGATGACCTGGCGGACGGCGCCGAGCGTCCGCGCCATTGGCAGTCGCCACCCCAACGTCATCTCGGGGATCAGCCGGCCGGCGAAGCCGCTCTTGGAAGGTCGGGCTGGGTTGCTGGGGTCGCGAGCCTCTCTGGTCCAGTACGCGTCCCCGCGGAGGCGCAGTTCAAGCGCGTACAGGTCGCCGGCGCGACCCGTATAGGGAAGATGCCAGCCCGCTGACAGCGACAGGCGTCGGCTGTCGGTTCCTTGCGTGCGCTGCAAGACCATGAGGTTGGCGTCTAACGCATAGCGGCCCCCCAGTGCGCTGGGTTGGCTGATGAAGTTGTAGTCCAACAGCGGCGCCACGACGGGGGTCTCGCCGGGGTCGTCTTCGGCCCGCAACCCCTGGAAGGCGTACGCGTTGGCCGAGGCGTAGGTGCGTCCTCGAAAACCCTCGGCGAACAGGTTCGTCGTCAGCGTGTCCTCGGAGCTGATGTCGTAGCGCCGGAGATAGGTGTCGTCCGTAGCGCGCGCGACGTCGAACCCGGTGCGCCAGGTGTTGTCGAGGTCGAAGCGGCCGAAGGCGGCGACGTGGCCGCGCACCTCGCGGCCGGGAATCGACGCGTTGCTTGGGTCGCGCTTACCGGTCTCGGTGATGCTGCCGCGAAGTTCGAACCGACCGCCCCGCGTCCGCTCGCGGTATTCGCCGCTCAGCGCGACCCCTTCCTTGCCGGTTATCAGCGGCGTAAGGGTCGCATCGCGGTGCGGCGCAAAGGCGATGTAGAAGGGCACCTCCAATTTTACGCCGAGCGGGCCCGAACTGCCGTATGACGGCGCCAGGAATCCGGTCTTTTGCGTGACGCTTGGGTCGGGATGGGAGAAAAACGGGGTGTACGCAACGGGGACGCCGCCGAGTTCGAGGATGGCGTCGCGATACTCTATCCGGTTGGCGGCCTGATCGTGGGTCACCGTTACCGCCTTTAACTGCCAGAGCGGCGGCCGCTCCGGTTCCTCCGGGCATTGCTTGCATGCCGAAAAAACCGCTTTGCTCATCACCGTTCGCTGATCGGGGGTACGGCGCGCGCCGTTCGCGGCAAGCCGCGAATCGTCCGTCATCAGCAAGCCGATTCCGGTGACGAAACCCTCCCTCAGGTCATCTTTGAGTTCGACCTCCTCGGCGAACAGGACCTCGCCGGTCGGTTCCAGAATGCTGACATTGCCCGAGGCCTGCACGACGCCGCTGTGCGCGTCGTAGCGCACGCGATCGGCCAGAAGCACGCGCTCCTCATGGGCGACCTCTACCCGGCCCTCGGCGACGACGACATTGGAATCGCGATCGTAGGTGACGCTGTCGGCACTGACCACCAGCGGCGCCTGCCTCTCCTGCGCCGCGGCGTGCCCGGCCAAGGCCAGCGCGACGGACAGTCCCAGCACCGCGCCGGCCCAGCGCGGCCCGTTGTGCCGGGGGGCGCTGCGACGTCGAGGGGATCGCGCGCGATCCACCGCGCCCGGCTCAGCCGTCTTCCAGATGGAACAGCATCGCCAATCCCAACAGCGTGGTCACGCCGGCCGGCGTCCATGCGGCCAACGTTACCGGTATCGCGCCGGATAACCCAAGCGCGTAGACCACATCGGAAAGGAAGTAGAGCGCGAAGCCCGCCAACACGCCGCCGGCGATCAAGAGCGAGGTTCGGCCGCGCCGTGAAACGCGGAGTGCGAAGGTCGCCGCGATAAGGACCATCGCGCATAACAGGATCGGACCGGCGGCCACCGTATTCCAGTGCAATCGGTGCCGAACCGCCGAGAAACCCGCCGCTTGCAGCATCTCGATGAATCGCGGCAGTGCCCAGAATGACAGCGTCTCCGGCGCGGCGAAGCTTTCCTGGATCTGGCTTGCGGTAAGGGAAGTTTCGACCAGCGCTGTATCCTTGAACTCGGCCGGCCGGTCCGGGCCGGTGAGAAGCGCGTCGGTAAGCTCCCAATGGCCCTCACCAAGCCGCGCCGTGCGGGCATCGATGCGACCGGTGAATCGGTCTCCGTCTTCGAAGGTAAATATGATGACGTCTTCGAGCTCTATTCCCTCCTGCGAGACGCCGGCGGCGTGAATCACCGATTGCCCGCCGGCATCCGCCTGCCGCAGCCACAAGCCCGAGGGTGAGAGCGCCAGTAGACTAGGCTGGCCGCGCAGGAATTTGGTTTCCAATTGTTCGTAGCGTGCAACCATCACCGACGAGAGTGGGTTAAAGACCGTTGCCGAGAAGGTGCCGATCGCCAACGCGATCACCAGCGCCGGCATCAGGAACTGCCATACCGAGACCCCGGCCGCGCGGGCAACGACCAGTTCATGCGTGCTGGTCAGTCTGGCGAAGGCGTACATCCCACCGAACAGCGCGGCGAAGGGCAGAATCTTTTGGGTCGTCAGCGGAAGTTTGAGGAATGCCATCTGGACAAGCAGGCCCAACGTCGCGTCGTCCTTGCCCGAGGCGCGGCGCATCAGCTCCACGATCTCGAACAGCAAGACTACGCACACCAGCGCGAACAGTACGACGCCGATACTCATCAGGAAGCGCCGGCCCAAGTACATCGACAGGGTTGCCGAAAGCCTCATCGTGCGGTGCGCTCTCCGGCCATCGCGCTCGCTGTCGCCAGGCCGCGCCGACGGCGCGCTGCACCTAGGACATAGATGCTGATCACGATCGCGGCGGCGACGTTGATGTACATGAGGGGGATGAAGGCCCGGACCTCCGCTGCCATCGAAGTGAACACAAATCCCAGGGCTTGGACCGCGAGGGCGGTTGCCGCGCCAGCGCTGATGCGTCGCCACTGGCCGCGGCGGTCAAACTCGCCCGATAAGATCGCGGCCAGCGCGATCAGGGTAAAGGCGAACGCGTAAAGCGGCAGGACCAGCCGACGGTGCGCCTCGGGCGCGAAGTCGCGGCCGTAGAGTTCGAGCGCGTCTTCCGAATCCTGGGGGAACCAAAGTTCGTGCAGATAGCGCTCCCCGGCCTTCAGCCATCGATCCTCCGGGGCGATCGCGAAGCGTCCGAGGTCGAGGGCGTAGGTGTCGAAATAGAGCATCGAGAGTTCGCCGCGATCTACGTCGACCTCGTGGCGATTGCCGCCCATGAGCAAGAACCGGGGACCGTCCTCGGTCTGCACCAGCGCCCCGCGCTCGGCCATCATGGTTACCGGTCGTTCGGGCGTGCGATTGTCGTGGACGAGAATCCCCAGAAGCTCGCCACCCGATTTGCGCTCCCGGACGTAGACGGTCAGTCTGTCGATCAGGGTATTGAACACCCCCTCGCGCATCAGCACCGAGCCGTAGTCGTGGCGGACGGTGAACTGAAGTCCCTTGAAGGTGCGGTAGCCGGCCGGCATCAGATAGAGCGTGATCGTGTACAGGACCACGGTCACGATTCCCGCCAGTAAGAGCGCCGGCGCGGTCAGCGCCCGCGGGCTCAGCCCCGCCGAGCGCATCACCACCAACTCGCGGTCCGCGTTGAGCCGGTGATAGGTGAACAGAATGGCGCAAAAGAGCGCGATCGGCAGGATGTACGCGAGCGCGGTCGGCAACAGCAGCAGCGTGAGCGAAAGAAAACCCCACACGCTCAAGCCCGAGCTGACGATCAGGTCGATGAATCGCAGCCCCTGGGTCAGCCACACCACGCCGGTCAGCGTCGCCGTGACAATAAGCATCGGCGCCGCGAGCTGACGCAAGATATAGCGCGTGATGCCGCTCACGGTCCCATTATAGCGGCCGCGATCGGACGGGAACAGCGCCCCGGTCGGGTTCTGTCGCTAACACACGATATGACCGGTCTATGTAACAGATGATCTGTCCGGTTTTAGATTTCCTCCAAATCTGGAGGAATCGGATGCGCCGGACGGAGCAGTTGCAGGGACTGAGATTGATGAAGTTCGAGGATGTCTACGGACGTTGTTATCGGGGTGATTTGAGCCAGGCCGAGGCCTCGGAGATCCTGGGCATGTCGGAGCGGACGTTCCGGCGCTGGCGGGAGCGCTATGAGGCCGAGGGTGCCGAGGGTTTGTACGACCGGCGCCTTGGGCGGGTTTCGGCGCGCTGCGCGCCGGTGGACGAGGTGATGCGGGTGCTGGAGCTGTTCGAGACGCGCTACCCGGACTTCACGGCCAAGCACTTCCACGAGAAGCTGGTCTGCGAGCATGGCTTCGGGCTGAGCTACAACTGGCTTCGCCTGAGCTTGCAGGCGCACGGCAAGATCAAGCCGGCGCCCAGGCGCGGGGCGCACCGCCGGAAGCGGCCGCGCCGACCGGTGGTAGGGATGATGCTGCACCAGGACGGCTCGAGCCACGAGTGGGTTGCGGGCCAGTGGTGGGATCTGATCGTGACCATGGACGATGCGACATCGGAGGTCTATTCGGGCTTCTTCGTTGCCGAGGAGGGCACGATGAGCACGTTCCGCGGGCTCGGCGAGGTGATCGCCGAAAACGGGCTGTTCTGCTCGCTCTACGCCGATCGGGCCTCGCACTACTGGCACACGCCCGAGGCAGGCGGCGGTGTGGACAAGGACAACCCGACCCAGGTCGGCCGGGCCTTGGCGCAGCTCGGCATCGAGTTGATCGCGGCCTATTCGCCGCAGGCCCGGGGCCGCTCGGAGCGCATGTTCGGGACCTTGCAGAAGCGCCTGCCCCAGGAGCTGCGCCTCGCCGGGATCGCCACCATGGCCGAGGCCAATCGCTTTCTCGAGGAGCTCTTCTGGCCGGCGCACAACGCCCGCTTCGCCCGCCCGGCCGCGGACACCGGCTCGGCCTTCGTGGCTTTTGCCGGCACGCTCGAGGACATCCTCTGCGCCCAGGAGGACCGCGTCGTCGCGGGCGACAACACCGTGCGCTACAAGAACCGCACGCTGCAGATCCCGGCCGATCGCCACCGCCACCACTACGTCAAGGCGCAGGTCCGGGTGCACGAATATCCCGACGGCCACCTGGCCGTCTTCCACGGACCCAGGTGTCTGGCGCGCTACCGCGCCGACGGCGAAACCATCGACGACGACAGGCTCCAGGCCGCGTGACCCGCTTCGACGCGACCGAGCCAAACCACCACAACAGAAGCGGTCAATTCATATGGTACATAAAGCGGTCAACTCAGTTTGTTATCGACATCTTCGCCGGGCGGGTTCAAGCGCCACGTCGGTGTCGGCTCGCGCCTACGAACCCCAGGGCTACCGATTCCTCGCTCAACCGGCGGTCACCGGCTTCATCGGCTCGCCCGAGTAGGCGCGCTCGGTCCATTCGATGAAACGGCGCAGCCCGTCATCCAAACCCACCACGGGTTCGTAACCCAGTTGAAGCCTCGCCTTGCGAATGTCCGGGCAGCGGCGCATGGGCTCGTCGGCGGGATAGGTGTCGGGATACTCAACCGTCTCGGTCTCGACCTCGCGTCCGAGCGCGCCGGCGAGACGCGCCACCAGTTCGTGAACGCTGATCTCCGGGCGCGGGTTGCCGATGTTGTAGGCCTCGCCGGGCACGCCGCGGGCGATGACCCGCAAGAACCCGTTCATTGCGTCGGTGACGTAGCAATAGGTGCGGGTCTGATCGCCGCTGCCGTAGACGCGGAGCGCCCGCCCCGCCTTGATGTTGCTCGCGAAATTCGGCAGCACCCGGTAGTCGCGCTCGAGCATTCCCGGTCCATAAACGTTGAATGGGCGGATGGTATTGGTGTGGACGCCGCGGTGCCCGTGGTAAATGTAGCAAAGCGTCTCACCCAGCCGCTTGCTCTCGTCATAGCATGCGCGCGGTCCCATGCAAGCGACGTTGCCGCGATAGCTCTCCGGTGTTGGAACGTGCGCTGGGTCGGGATCGCCATAGATTTCGCTGGAGCTGAAGAAGGTGAATCGGGCGCCGTGCTCGGCGGCGCACTCCAACAGGTTGGTGTTGCCACTGATGGCGGCGCCCAGCGTCTCCAGGGGATAGAGGCCCGGTAGTAGAACGAGCTCGCGATACCCGCGGCGTTGACGACGAAGTCGGGCGCCGCGTCGATGTCGAGCGGCTGACTCACGTCGTGCTCCAAGAAGCGATAGTGCTCCGAGGGCGCCGGCGCGGCCCCGTGGTCGTGGGTTGTGACCAAGTTGTCGAGCACGATCAACCTTGCACGGCTGGCTCAGACGCTCGCGGTTCAGACGATCGAAGACGGCGGTGAAGTAGCGGCCCAGGAAACCGCGCCCGCCGCCCAACAGCAGGGTCTTTCCCGCAAAGTCCTCGACAATATCGTCGATCGCGGCCGCGATCGCGTCGATATCGCCTTCATGATGGGGGGCTATAGCATACGCGGACCTCGGGTAGTGGCACGATGAAGCGCCCGCCGGCATCGCCAAAGTCCTGATGCTTCGCCATGATCGGCCCGGCGAAATTCCACGCCAGGATCAACAACACGTCGGGCCGGCGCTCGGCGATGGCCTGGGCCGACACGATCGGGACGTGCAGGCCGGGCGAGAACAGCCCCTGTTTCCACGGGCTGTCATCGACGATGAACTCCAGATCGTCGCGGCCGAGGCCGAAGTGATACATCAAGGTCGTCGCCTTGGCCGGTGCGCCAAAGCCGGCGATCCGACTGCCGGCGCGTTTCGTGTCGTTCACGGTCTCGGTCAACTCGGCGCCGAGACGGCTAATATCCTTGCCGAAGCGGTGGAAGGTCTCGGCGCGGTCGAGTCCGATGCGCCGCTCCACGGCGATGAGATCGGCGATGCTCGTGCGTACCTCTCGTCCGGCCTCGCGTGGCGCGGCGAATATCCGCAGACTTCCGCCGTGCACCGGCGTGCGCTGGACATCGAAGATTGCCATTCCGTGGGCTTCAAAGAAGCCGACCAGCGGGGCCAGCGAATGGTAGTCCAAGTGCTCGTGGTAGATGGTGTCGAACAGCGTCTTCTCGACGACGTCGGCAAGATAGGAGAACTCGGCGACGAACACGCCCTCGGGCGCCAGCAAAGCGGCGACACCGTCGAGCGTTCCGCCAAGGTTGTCGATATGGGCGAAGACATTGTTGGCGGTAACGCACTTGGCGGGCCCGCGCTCGTCTCGGAGCGCCTCACCCAGAACGCGATCGAAGAAATCCGCGCGGGTTTCGATACCGGCGGCGTTGGCGGCGCGGGCGATGGCTTACGCCGGCTCGATCCCCAACGTTTGTGCCCCCACCGCCTGGAAGGCGCGCAACAACGTGCCGTCGTTAGAACCGATATCCACCACCAGGTCGCCCGTCGCCACCCCGAACGCGGCGGCCACGTCCACGACATAGGCCTCGAAGTGGGCGACGAACGAGGGCGAGGTGCCGGTCACGTAGATATAGTCTTCGAACAACACCGCCGGATGGAGGACCTCGAGGAGCTGCAGGTGGGCGCAGGTTCCACACATTCCAAGGTCCAAGGGAAATCGCGGCTGCTTCTCATTCAACCGATCCGCGGCGACGAACGCATTGGCCGGTGGGGTCGGGGTGAGCGAGAGTACCGTCTCAAGTCCGGGCTCGCCGCACAGGCGACAGGTCTTTCGATTTCGGGACGCCGGCTCTCGGCTCGCCACCGTCAGGGTGCAACAATCTCGATGCGCTCGACGTCGGCCTCGTAAACCTCCTGGGCGCGGGAATTGCGGCCCAGGGCGAGGAACGTGGTGTCCTCCAGGAACACCATCGCATGATCGACCATCGGCGGCGTGAAGAAGAGTTGGCCTTTTTCGACAACCACCGTCTCGGGCGCGGCGTCGCCGTCGTGGGGACGGTGGTGGTATTCGATCCGGCCTTCCAGGACGTAGCAGTAGTGCCAGTCGGTCTTGTGGTAGTGATTGGCGCGCACCGTGCCCTTCTTCGAGGTAATCAGGACCGCGCTCTCCATAGTGCGATCGACCAGCGGCTGGATCTCGCCGCGCCCGTCGGCGAACGGCGCCGCCATCGCGACAATGACCTCCGCGGGCAGCGATTCGTCTTGATCGTCCATAGTGCGGCTCCTTGACGCGCTTAGCGGCGCAAGCGGCTGCCAACGATCGTCGCTAGCACCGCCCAGAAATGGCGCGCCCGAATTTTCTTCCCTTCGCCGTAGGTGCGGCCGTTGTAGCTTACCGGCACCTCGAAGAACAAAGCGCCCCGGGCGACCACGCGGCACAGGATTTCGGCGTGCTGCTCCCAGCCGGTCGAGCGAAGCGCGCGGGGCTCAACCAGCTCGCGCCGATACAGAAGGTAGCAACTGTACACATCGGTAAAGGCGGTGTTGTAGAGGACATTGAAAAGCAGGGTCAGGAGTTGATTGGCTCTTTTGTGCCAGAAATAGTGAACCCGCGTAAAGTTCGGCGCCAACATGCGGCTGCCGACCACAACGTCGGCCTCGAAGCGGAGCACCGGCATCAGCATCTTGGCGTAATCGTTGGGATCGTATTCGAGATCGGCGTCCTGGAACAGAACGTACTCGCCGCTCGCGCGCTCGAGTCCGGCTTTCACCGCCGCCCCCTTGCCGCGGTTCGATGGTAGGCGGATGAGCGTGCGGTAGAGCGAGTCGTTTTCCTCCAGCAGCGCGCCGGTAGCGTCGGTCGAGCCGTCGTCGGTGACGACCACCTCCATCTCGACACCATCGATACGCTGGGCGTTGACGCTTTCCAGCACGGGCACGATCGTGGCTTCTTCGTTATGGGCGGGAATGATGACGCTGAGTTTGGGCATCGTGCCGGGGCGGGGCCGCAAGATGCGGAAGGATCAACCGATGGGGGCGGGGTATACCACGCGCCCGGCCCGCGGTCACAAGGTCGGCGGCCGCGCGCCGGTGGCGAACAACGACAATCCGATACCCGCGCGGGCAACGATATCGAGCCTACGCAGCACCGGGACCATCCCGTCGAAAGCGCTGATTTGTGCCGCCGGCGGCCCCGGGCGCCTGAGGAGCTTGGCGTTTAGCCACCGCCCGAGTGTTCCGAAAGTGTTGAAGCGCCACAAATCGACGTCGGTGAAGCCCGCCTCTCTAAGGGCGCGGTCGAAACCGCGCCACGAGTAGCGGCGATGGTGGCCGACCGCGCAATCGGCGGCGCCGTAGAGGGGGGCATGGCCGGTACTTTGACCACCAGCTTGCCACCGGGAACCAGCGCCTCGCGCAACTGCCGCAAGCTGTCGATAACAAACTGAGTTGACCGCTTTATGTACCATATGAATTGACCGCTTCTGTTGTGGTGGTTTGGCTCGGCCGCGTCGAAGCGGGTCACGCGGCCTGGAGCCTGTCGTCGTCGATGGTTTCGCCGTCGGCGCGGTAGCGCGCCAGACACCTGGGTCCGTGGAAGACGGCCAGGTGGCCGTCGGGATATTCGTGCACCCGGACCTGCGCCTTGACGTAGTGGTGGCGGTGGCGATCGGCCGGGATCTGCAGCGTGCGGTTCTTGTAGCGCACGGTGTTGTCGCCCGCGACGACGCGGTCCTCCTGGGCGCAGAGGATGTCCTCGAGCGTGCCGGCAAAAGCCACGAAGGCCGAGCCGGTGTCCGCGGCCGGGCGGGCGAAGCGGGCGTTGTGCGCCGGCCAGAAGAGCTCCTCGAGAAAGCGATTGGCCTCGGCCATGGTGGCGATCCCGGCGAGGCGCAGCTCCTGGGGCAGGCGCTTCTGCAAGGTCCCGAACATGCGCTCCGAGCGGCCCCGGGCCTGCGGCGAATAGGCCGCGATCAACTCGATGCCGAGCTGCGCCAAGGCCCGGCCGACCTGGGTCGGGTTGTCCTTGTCCACACCGCCGCCTGCCTCGGGCGTGTGCCAGTAGTGCGAGGCCCGATCGGCGTAGAGCGAGCAGAACAGCCCGTTTTCGGCGATCACCTCGCCGAGCCCGCGGAACGTGCTCATCGTGCCCTCCTCGGCAACGAAGAAGCCCGAATAGACCTCCGATGTCGCATCGTCCATGGTCACGATCAGATCCCACCACTGGCCCGCAACCCACTCGTGGCTCGAGCCGTCCTGGTGCAGCATCATCCCTACCACCGGTCGGCGCGGCCGCTTCCGGCGGTGCGCCCCGCGCCTGGGCGCCGGCTTGATCTTGCCGTGCGCCTGCAAGCTCAGGCGAAGCCAGTTGTAGCTCAGCCCGAAGCCATGCTCGCAGACCAGCTTCTCGTGGAAGTGCTTGGCCGTGAAGTCCGGGTAGCGCGTCTCGAACAGCTCCAGCACCCGCATCACCTCGTCCACCGGCGCGCAGCGCGCCGAGACCCGCCCAAGGCGCCGGTCGTACAAACCCTCGGCACCCTCGGCCTCATAGCGCTCCCGCCAGCGCCAGAACGTCCGCTCCGACATGCCCAGGATCTCCGAGGCCTCGGCCTGGCTCAAATCACCCCGATAACAACGTCCGTAGACATCCTCGAACTTCATCAATCTCAGTCCCTGCAACTGCTCCGTCCGGCGCATCCGATTCCTCCAGATTTGGAGGAAATCTAAAACCGGACAGATCATCTGTTACATAGACCGGTCATATGTGTGTTAGCGACAGCTGAGACCTCGCCGCCTTGACATTTACCGTCGCAGGGGCGGTAATGATGTCGGTTCAGTACCTTTAAGTGATCGCCACAAGTGATCGCCGGGCGTTTGTGATCCGGCCCGGTGAAACAACCATAAGCCACTGGGAGGGTCCTTCGCATGACATCCGATAGATTCACGACGTTTGGGCGCCGCGGAATGACGCGACGCCGGGCTTTGAAGACCGGCAGCGCTGGCTTAGCCGGCGTGGTCGCCGCAAACGGTATCGGCGCCCTGTGGGCGCGTCAGGCGCTCGCGGCTGAGGCGCTTACGTATGCGTTCTGGCCGTGGGGTCAGGAGATCGTCGAGGAGAACGCCCGTAAGTTCGAGGCGACCTTCAACGAGTCACTCAACCTCGAGCCGATCCCTGGTGACTACCTGGCGACGCTTGAGACCAAGCTCGCCGGGGGAGCGCCGATCGACATGTTCCGCGCCCAACGCGGACAGGCCTCGCGCTGGCATGCCGCGGGCTGGATCCAACCGCTCAACGGCCTTCCGGACCTCGACAAGATCAAGTCCGAGATGTTCCCCAACATCGTCGAAAGCTCGATACAGCCAAACGGCGATTTTCTCGGCCTGACCTATTACGACGGCGGGCCGTTCGTCATGTTCCGAAACGAGAAGGTGCTGACGGCGGCGGGCTTCGAGCCGACGGGCAACCCGAGCGACTATCCCTCGACCTGGGAGGAGATCACCAAACAGGCTCGAGTGATCAAGAAGAAGGGGATCGTCGAACATCCCATCCTCGTGGAATGGAACACCGAGTGGGTGGGGCTTCCCTGGGGACTGCTGAACCACGCGGGCTCGGAGGGTGAGGGCTTCGTCAATGACAACCTTGAAGGAACCTTCGGTCCCGACACGCCGATCCTCAAGGTGCTGTCGCAGTGGAAAGAGTGGTGGGACGAGGACTTGGTTCCGCATGCACTGCTGTCGATGACGGAATCGGACATCACCCAGTCGTATATGAAGGGCGAGCACGCCTTCTATCCAATGCTCAGCCTCTATAGTTTCCTGTTCAACGACCCCGACGCCAGCGCCATCGCCGGCCACAACAGCCAGAACCCATTAATGCCTGGGGCCACCAACGACACGACGCTCGTCGGGCACGCGCTTCGTTCCATCAGAACGCGCGACCGCTCGGACGAGGAACTCGAGCGGGTGTGGAACCTGATGAAGTTCTATGGCTGGCGTGACGAAAAGGGCGAGCTGTTCGTCGCCAAGAAGTGGGCGCTGATGGCCAATCTCGAAGCGGCGTTCCCCGAGGTCTACGACGATCCCGAGGTCAAAGCGAAGATTTTGGGCTGGATGTACCCGCCCTTCGCCGAGCAGGAGTACAAGTGGGTGTTCGATGCCCGCGCCCGGGCCAGGACGCCGCTCATTCTCAAGGCGGCTTGGTACGAGGAGTGGGACAAGGTCATGCATGACATGATCTCCCAGGAGATGCTGATCGACGCCTCGAAGACGCCGAAAGAGGTAGTGGTCGAGCTCCGGCAGCTGTGGGACGACCTGCACGCCAAGTACACCTGATCGCGTTGACCGCGCGTACACCGCGCGGTCGTTCGACATGTCGACGGTCACCGTAGAGAACGTCACTAAGACGTTCGGAGACACGGTAGCCGTCGACGACTTTTTCCTCGAAGTGGCGGACCGCGAGTTCGTGGTCCTGCTTGGCCCCTCGGGCTGCGGCAAGACGACCACGCTCAACATGATCGCGGGGCTCGACACGCCGAGCGCCGGCGCTATCCACATCGGGGGTCAGCGTGTCGACCACTTGCCGGCCGACCGACGCGATATCTCGATGGTGTTCCAGTCGATCGCCCTTTACCCACACATGAGCGCCTACAGAAACATCGCCTTCCCGCTAAAGATGGCAAAGAAACCGAAGCCCGAGATCGACGAGCGGGTAAGGGCCGCCGCCGCTCTCTTGCGCATCGA
Organism: Alphaproteobacteria bacterium; assembly: GCA_965219135.1. GTDB lineage: Bacteria > Pseudomonadota > Alphaproteobacteria > VGEJ01 > VGEJ01 > CAYUNL01. The sequence continues at coordinate 665,445 of CBDCMV010000003.1, forward strand.
GCCGCTCCTCGACCGCAAGCCCTACCAGCTCTCTGGCGGGGAACGCCAGCGGGTCGCCCTCGGCCGTGCCGTGGTGCGCGATCCCAGCGTGTTCCTCTTCGATGAGCCGTTGTCGAGCCTCGACGCCAAGCTGCGGGTCGAGATGCGGGTCGAGATCAAGACCCTGCACCAGCGGCTTGGCGCCACGTTCGTTTACGTGACGCACGATCAGGTCGAAGCCATGACCATGGCCGACCGGATCGCGGTGATGGATGGGGGTCGGCTGCTGCAGGTCGGCCGCCCGACCGAGATCTACGAGCGTCCCGTGAACCTAATGGTCGCGGGCTTTGTCGGCAGCCCGCCGATGAACTTCGTTACTGGCGAGGTACGCCAGGCAGGGAACGCGTTCCGCTTCGAATCCGAGAGCTTCGCGCTGGCACTGCCAGCGACGGCGGAGGCCGCCGTCCGCACGCTCGACGCGCGTGCGGTGACGCTCGGGGTTCGCCCTGAGCGCATCGGAATCGATGGTGCCGACGGCACCGTCGAGGGCTGGATTTTCGCCACCGAGCCGGTGGGCTCCGATCTCTTTCTCGATGTCGCTTTCGGCGACGCTGAGCAGGCGGACCCGATCCTGATGAAGGTCCGCACCCTGCCCGAGGCGGCAATCAAAGTTCGCGACCCCGTGCGGCTGTCGCTACCCTCGCAGCATCTGTTCCTGTTCGACGAATCGGGCCGCCGCGTCCATCCGGTCTAATCCAACGCAATGACAGCCCACGTAGGAGCGATTCCGCCGGTGTCCGCTGCGCGCGGTCGAAACCTGAGCGACGTCCAGTTCGCCTTGATCATCGTCGGCGGGGTTATTGCATTCCACGCCATCGTTGTCCTCATGCCGCTCGTCTACTCCCTGTGGCTCAGCTTTCACGAGACCAACGTCATCCTGCGCAAGATGGAGTTCATCGGCGGCGCCAATTACGCGGATCTTGTCGCCAGACCCGAGATCGCTCGGGCCCTGGTCACGACGCTGGTCTTCACCGGCGTCGCCGTCGTCCTCTCGCTCGTCCTCGGCCTTCTGATCGCGCTCGTCTTGAATGAAGCGTTCCGTGGCCGCGGGCTGTTGCGCGGGCTCGTCTTGTTGCCCTGGGCGATCTCGGAGGTGGTCACGGCTTCGATCTTCAGATTCCTGGTGAATCCCTCGTTCGGCGTCTTGAGCGGCGTCTTCGAACCGTTCGGGTTGGCCACCAGCAGCACCAATTGGATGTCCCAGGACTTCGCGATCTATTGGGTGGCGCTGGCCTTCGTTTGGCACATGACGCCGCTGGGTGCCTTCTTCTTCCTTGCCGCCCTTCAGACCGTGCCCCGCGATCTCTATAACGCTGCGCGAATCGACCGCGCCGGCGCCGTCGCCCGATTCCGGCATATCACTCTGCCGCACATAAAGTATGCGGTGCTGATCGTGCTGGTGGTGGTGACGGTCGAGGCGTTCCGCCAATTCGATCTGATCTTCTCGTTCACCCAAGGCGGGCCGGGGACCTCAACTCAGATCCTCTCGCTCCTGATCTACCGCTACAACTTCCAGATCTCGCAGTACGGGCTGGCCTCGGCGGCGAGCTACATTCTCGTCATCATCACGATCGTCTTAGCGACTGCCTATTTCGTGATGCTGACCTACCAGAAGCAATCGACCCGAGTGGCCGCAGTCAAAGCGGCAGGCCGCCGATGAGAGTGCCGGAGCAGAGGCGATTTCTTCTGTGGATCGGCATCGCCGGGATTTTGGTGTGGACGCTGCTGCCCTTCGCCTGGACCTTCTGGGCCTCGCTGATGCCCGAGCGCGAGCTCATCGAGGGGATCGTACAGCCGATCGATTCGCCGAGCCTCACCAGCTATGGGGCGGTCATGGGCATCTCTGAGACCGACGCCGGCTACTCGGGACAGGCCTCCAGGGTACCCTTGAGCTTTGCCAACAGCGCCATTGTCTCGGTGCCCGTCGCCGTGATCGGGACCGCCGTCGCGGTGTTGGCCGGATACGCTTTCGGGCGCTTTCGCTTCCCCGCCAAGACGACGTTCCTGTTCGGCCTGTTGATGACCCGCATGCTGCCGCCGGTGGCAATCCTGATTCCCTACTTCGCGCTCTTCGCGGCGGTGGGCCTGGTCGGCAGCCCACTCGGCTTGATCGTCATCTATCTCACCGGCGTTGTGCCCCTGTTGACGTGGTTGCTGATGGGATACTTCGCGACCCTGCCCCTTGAGGTCGAGCGCGCCGCACGAATCGACGGATGCAGCAGGCTCGGGGTTCTGTGGTACGTCATGATTCCGATGGCGCTACCAGGGATTACCGCCGCCTTCATCATCGCGTTCCTGTTCGCGTGGAACGAGCTCTTGTTTGCGATCGTCCTTACCGCCGGAACCCCGGCCCAAACGCTGTCGCCGACGATCATCGGGTTCCTGCCCATCGCCGGCGCGCTCAATCCTCGCAATTCGATGTTCGCGGCAGTCAGCATGATCTCGGTGGTGCCACCGCTGGTCCTGGCGGCGATCTTCCAGCGCTACATCACCGGGCTCAATATCGTCGATCCCGTGACCGTCGGCCACGACTGAATCGGTTGGGCGGGGAATGCGGCCGACGTCGCGACAACGAACGCTGCTCCGGCTGGGAATTGCCGGCATTCTGGTGTGGACGGTGGTGCCTTTCGTCTGGACCTTCTGGGCGTCGCTGATGTCCGAACGCCAGATCGTCGAGGGTCTGGTACAGGCGATCGATTCCCCTAGCCTGGTGAGCTACGAGGCGGTGCTGGGAATCTCCGAGGCGGGCGCCGCATACGCGGGACAGGCCTCCCGAGTGGGCCTCGGTTTCGCCAACAGTGCGATCGTCTCGATACCGGTGGCGATCATCGCGACCGCGATCGCGGTGTTGGCCGGATACGCCTTCGGGCGCTTCCGCTTTCCCGCCAAGACGGCGCTGCTGTTTGCCCTATTGATGACCCGCATGCTGCCGCCGGTGGCCATTCTCATCCCCTACTTCTTGCTATTCGCCGCGGTGGGCTTGGTAGGCAATCCGATCGGGCTGATCATCATCTACCTTACCGGCGTGGTGCCCCTCTTGACGTGGCTCTTGATGGGCTATTTCGCGAACCTGCCGGTCGAGGTCGAGCGCGCGGCGCGGATCGACGGCTGCAGCCGGCTCGGCGTCCTGTGGTACGTAATGATCCCGATGGCGGCGCCTGGAATCACCGCCGCCTTCATCATCGCCTTCCTGTTCGCGTGGAACGAGCTGTTGTTCGCAATCGTCTTGACTGGCGGCACCATCGCCCAGACGCTCTCGCCGGCCATCATCGGATTGTCGCCGACCACCGGCGGCTTTACCCCCGGCTACCCGATGTTCGCCGCGGCCAGCATGATCTCCGTGGTGCCGCCCCTGATTCTGGCCGCGATCTTCCAGCGCTACATCACCGGACTCAACATCGTCGATCCGGTGACCGTCGGCCAGGACTAGCGACCGATGCGCTGGGACCGCACCATCACCGTGATCGGCACCCACGCCGGCGGCGACATCGCCAACGTGGTGACCGGCGGGGTCTTCGACGTGCCCGGCGAGACAATGTTCGACAAGCGGCGCTACCTCCAGCGTCACGCCGACGGCCTGCGCAAGTTCCTGACGCTCGAGCCGCGGGGATCGGTGGTCACCTGCGCCGACCTCCTATTGCCTTCGAACAACCCCAAGGCGGACCTCGGCTACATTGTCATGGAGCCGACCGAGTACCCGCCGCTCGCCGGATCGAGCACCATCGCCGTCGCCACCGTGATCCTCGAAACCGGGATTCTTCCAATGAAAGAGCCTGTGACCGAGTTCGTGCTGGAGGCTCCGGCCGGGCTGGTTGAGGTCCGGTGCGCGTGCCGCAACGGCAAGGTCACCGAGGTCAGGTTCCGCAACGTGCCGGCGTTCGTGCTCTTTCTCGATGCCATGCTCGAGGTCTCGAGCGTGGGTACGGTGCGAGCCGACATCGCCTATGGCGGCATGACATACGCGTTGGTTCGGGCAAAGGACCTTGGTTTCGAGATCGTCCCCGACGAGGCCCGCGACATCTGTGTCCTCGGTGAGCGGATCAAGGCGGCCGCGACCGAGCAGCTCGAATGCGTGCATCCCGAGAACCCCGAGATTCGCGGCGTGACGGTGACTGAATTCACCGGTCCCGTACGCCGTCGCGGAAAGCGGCTTCGTTCCCGCAACACCGTGGTGTGCGCGCCGGGACGAATCGACCGCTCGCCGTGTGGTTCCGGCACCTCGGCGCGGCTTGCTGTCATGCACGCCAAGGGTGAGATCGCGGTCGGTGAGGTTTTGGACCACGAATCGATCATCGGCACGCACTTCATCGGCGAAGTCGTTGCCGCCGTGCGGCGCAGGCGCAAACCCGCGCTCATCACCACCGTCGCCGGCCGCGCATGGATTACCGCCGTGATGCAGTACGGGCTCGATCCCGACGATCCCTTCCCCGAGGGCCACACCTTGCCGGACACCTGGCCGGGCGCCGCCCAGCGCCGCGTCGCCACCGTAACGCCGTGAAGCTCGTCGGCTACAACGATCGCTGGAGCGCGCAGCCCGGGGAGACGGTTCGCTTCTACGTGAGCAGCCAGATCCCTCGCTATCGCGCCGATGTCGTGCGCCTGATTCACGGCGATGAGAACCCCAAGGGACCCGGTTTCAAGGAATCGCTCGTTTCCCACGGGATAGCCGGCGAATATCCGGGATCGGTCCAAGCCATCCACCCCGGCTCATACGCGGTGATCGATCCGTTCCCGGCGCTGCGCGCTTTCACGGTGCAGGCGTGGGTGTGGCCGACGCGGCCCGAGGCCGGCGTGCAAGGGATATTGAGCCGGTTGTCGGCCGACGCAGAATCGGGCTTCGGCGTCTTCATAGGCGCTGATGGCGCTCCCGAGCTGTGGCTCGGTTCACCGGGCCGGCCCACCGTGCGCGTGAGCTCGGGCCGGGCGCTGTGTCCCCGTGAGTGGGCCTTCGTCGCCGCATCCTACGATTCCGAGACGGCCGTGGTCGCCCAGGCCCCGCTTCGCTTCGACCGGCGGCCGTCTGCCGAGACGCGCCGCGAGACGAGCGTGTCTCTCGCTGACATCTCGGGTACGGATGTGCCTTTTCTCATCGGTGCGGCGTGGTTGAGGGCCGACGGGTCGCGCCGCTTCGCCGAGCATGTCTTCAACGGCAAGATCGGCGCGCCACGCGTTTTCGACCGGGCGCTTGCGCCGGCGCAGATCGGCGCACTCATGACCGAGCCCGCGGACGAGGCGCTGGCCGCCTCGGCGATCGCCGCATGGGACCTGGCCGAGGAGGCGGCATCGACACGAGTGATCGACGGCGGCCCGCACGGGCATCACGGGACGACGGTGAACCGGCCGACGCGCTGCGTCACGGGCCACAAGTGGCGCGGCGACGCGCTGCACTTCGCCGACGCGCCACACGCATACAACGCCATCTACGTTCACGACGACGATGTCTCCGATGCGTGCTGGGAGGTGAGCCACGAGTTCACCGTTCCCGGCGATCTGCCAAGCGGCGTCTACGCCTTGCGGCTCGCGGCGGAGGAGGCCGAGGATCACGTGCCGTTCGTGGTACGCCCGCCGACGGGCCGTCCGGGCGCCGAAATCGCCCTCGTTCTGCCAACACTGAGCTATCTGGCGTATGCGAATGAAAGCGTCGATACCGGGCGCTATGTGGCGATGGCACCGCACGTCGACATGAGCTTGCAGCCGGTGGCATACGACTACCTCGGCGCCAACTCGCTTGTCAGCACCTACGATGTGCACAGCGACGGTTCGGGCGTGTGCTTTTCCTCGCTGTTGCGCCCGGTCCTCAATTTCCGGCCCAAGTGGCGCAAACGCCTGATCGGCGCGCCACATCAGTTTCCCGCCGACCTGCACTTGGTGGATTGGCTTCACGCCAAGGGGTTTGCCGTCGACGTCCTCACCGATCACGACCTCCACCGCGAGGGCGGGGACCTCCTTTCCCCCTACAAGGCCGTCCTAACCGGGAGTCATCCCGAATACGTGAGCTCGCCGATGCTTCAAGGGTTGCGCGATTATCTCGACGGCGGCGGCCGGCTCATGTACCTGGGCGGCAATGGCTTCTACTGGGTGTCCGCCCTCGATGAGTCGGGCACCCTGATGGAAGTACGCCGCTGGGGCGGCACGCGCACCTGGCGTGCGGCGCCCGGCGAGTGGCAGATCAGCCTGACCGGGGAGCCGGGCGGGATATGGCGCGACCGCGGCTTCGCCCCCCAGGCGCTGGTCGGCGTCGGATTCTCCGCCCAAGGATTCGATCGCGGTACCGCCTATGTGCGGACGCCAGAAAGCTTCGATCCCCGCTTCGCCTTCATCTTCGAAGGCGTCGACGGCGAAGAGATCGGCGACATGCCGGCGCTTATCCTCAACCACGGCGCCGCGGGCTATGAAGTCGACCGTGCCGATTCAGTTCTCGGCACACCGACCAACACCGCGGTGTTGGCAACATCCAAGACGTTTAGCGATTCCTATCAGTTCGTCGTCGAGGAGGCTGGCGACTCGAACCCGTGGACGGGCGGGCTCAGCGAGCCGCGCGTGAGAGCGGACATGGCGTATCTAGAATACCCGAACGGCGGCGCCGTCTTCTCGGTGGGCTCGATCTCGTTCTGCTCGACGCTTTCCTACGACGATTACGACAACGACATCTCGCGCATCACCGAGAACGTCCTGCGCGCGTTCACAGCGGCTTGATCGGTCACTTCCATACCCGATCGGCGACCCGAGCGTAGTTCTCACCCAGAATGCCGCGAACATCGGTTTCGGAGTATTGGTGCTCCAAGAGGATGTCGACCAGTTCCGCCAGCTGCTCGGGCTGGATGAAGGACTGGACGGGGTGCGGCTTGCCCTCGTTCAGCGGCCAGCCGTCGGGGTTGGCGGTGAGCCAAACCAGTGCCTCCTCGGTATCCTTGACGTAGTCGATGCCGAGGCCCAGGTGCTGCGGCCCGACCAGGTTGGCCATGTAGTCGATGTGGCGGAACACGCCTTCGGGCGAGGCACCGGATTCCCCGACGAACTGACCGACGCCGTTGAGGCCGATGATGCCGCCGGTGTTTGCGCAGGCCTTGATCTGATCGTCGCGGATGTTGCGATAGTGGCGATAGACACCGAAAGCCAGGCAATGGGAGAAGATGAACGGGGTAGTCGAGACCTCCATTGCTTCCATCGAGGTGCGATAGCCGCAGTGCGCGCCGTCGACCAGCATGCCGACGCGGTTCATCTCCTCGATTACGCGCCTACCGTAGCTACTCAGGCCCGCGTCGGTTGCCTCGGCGCACCCGTCGCCCACCTGGTTCTTGGTGTTGTACGCCATCAGCATGTGGCGGACGCCGAGATCGTAATACGTCTGCACCATCTCGATGTCGCCCTCCAGCGGATTTGTTTCCTGGAAGTGGAATGCAAGCGCGAGCTTGCCCGCTTTCTTGGCAGCGCGGATATCGGCGACGGAGTAGACCTGCGCCATCTGGTCGGCGCGCTCGCGGATGTAGGCCCGCACCTCGGAGAGGCGGTGGAGACTGCCCGCGATAGAGCCGGGAAAATCGTTGACGGTGAGCGAGATGAAGTCGACGCCGGCGTCCTTGAAACGAGGCAAGGTCTCATCGTCGCCCCAACCCGCCATCCACGGCAGTAGCATGTCCCAGACGAGGGCTTCCTCGAGCAGCGCGACCGTGCGCTCACTCGTACCCTTCGGCGCCGCCGGCGATTTTATCTTGGTCGATTTCGCCATGTTCCCTCCCAACTCGGAATCTCTAAGCCTGATTCCGTTGTCGAATTCTGCGCGGAGTCTAGCACTATGGTCCTGCGAGGCGATGTGCTGTCTTGCTCACCGCATCAGGAGCAGACGTTCGGCGCGCTCTCACACGACGTCAGCTCATCGCCATTTCCGGTCATAGCGGTGCTCGCGGATAGCCGCACGGGCAGGAACGGCTGGCGTGTTGCCCGCCCCGGCGGCTTCGTCGAGGGTCTCGAATAAGCCAAGGAAGATCTTGGCCGAGCTGCTGTTGAAGTAGATGAGTTCGAAATTGAACTGGATCTCGACGCCGTCCACGGAATCGAGATGCTCGCTCAGTTGGCCAATTACCGGTCCGTAGAACGCGGTGATGTCCTCGGGATAGGACTCGCCCTTGAGCACGAAGACGTTCCGCTCGAAGTCAAAATCGATCTCCGGCGTACGCTGGGTGGCCTCTAATTTCATTGCTGCCACGTCCTGCCCCCCTCTAGATATATGCTTTTAGGCAGAAGTATGAGAAGTCGTCGTCAACCCGGGCGAAATCGTAATCGAAGCCGTTCTCGGCGCGCCTGGCGATATCGATGAAGCCGACGCCGGCGCCCTTGCTGCCCTCGGGTGTTTCTCCCTTCAGGGTCTTCTTGTAGAGGGCCTTGAGGCCGTCCTTGTCTAGCTTCTGGATGTGGTCAAGGCTGGCGTCGAGACGATTGACATCACTCTTGCGAACGAGATTGCCGCACGACACGAAGTACTTTCCGTCCACCTTGCCGACCGTCAGGACGCCGTAGAGGAGGTCCATGGACATGTCGGCCTGGTCCTTGGGCTCGCCCTCGGCCGAGTAGCGGATGACGTTCTGCACCTGCTCGACGAAGACCGAGAACAGACCCTTGGTCGTCCTACGATCCGTATCCTCCAGCTCCAGCTTCCTCTTGAGGGCGCTGCCAATTCCGGTGAGTACTTCTTCGGTCACGTAGCCGCTATAGCAGAAAATGATTCCTCCTTCCTGAAGGTAGCCCCTAAAGTCGTACATATCCTTGGCCAACATGGAGTCCCGCCCCGTCAGATCCTGAAGCCGATCATTGAAACGTCGTCGCGACGCCGTTGGTCGCCTTGGTAGTCGATCAGCGCCTGGCGGATCCATTGTGCGGCGAAATCTTGATGTCCGCTTTCGGGAATACATTCCGGGACTACACGTTGAACGTCCGCTGGTGAGCCTGCCCCCCCCCTCACGCCCTTCTTACCGAGACCACGTACAAGGGATCGAAGCCAGTGCCTCCTTCCACCAGCCGCTCGGTCGTGAAGTCGGCGTAGCCCCCTGCTTCGGCGAGGTAGCCAACGATGAGCTGGGCCCGCTCGGCATCCGAGCAAGCTCGCCAGACGGCCACCGCCTTCGTGGGGAACACGCGGTTGGTATAGGCGACGTAAATGGCGCCGCCGGGCTGGAGCACCCGGGCGACATCGGCCAGCACCCGGACGGGCTGGGTAAGGTACTGAATGGAAAACGAGATCAGGCAAGCATCGAAGCTGTCATCGGCGAAAGGAAGCGCGGGCAGGCGGTTGAGGTCCTGAACTAGTGCGCCCCTGAGCGCCGTGTTTTCGAGAAGCTCGGTGACGTTCATGCCGAGCGACAATCCTGGCGTATTCCCGGTCGTCGGGCAGGTGGGAGCGGTAGGCGGACATGAGGTCGAGGACGCGGGCGCCGGATCTCAACACGCGGCCATAGAATTCCGTCAACGCGGCGCTCCCGTGCTCGTCCACGTGGATGACCAGCCGGGGCATGACATAGAAATCCCGGTCGTCGGACTCGTCGACCCGCCGAAAATAATCGGGATTGCCTGACATCCGCGGTGCCAGGGCGGTCTCACCTGGTGGAGGTTCGCGCCGACCCATTGCGCGCCACCTTCCGTTCCAAATCCTTCCTCACTTTGCTCATCCGGAAAACGGACGGTGCCAAGCAGGCGGGATCGTTGCCTGTCGGTGTACGATAACCGCCGACAATGTCCGCTTCTGGGCCAGTACCTGACCTTTGGACGCGGTTGCCGGAGAGTCCGCCCATGACCCCAAATCGGACATCTAGAACCGGTCGGTCCCTGCGGCACAGAAGATGGCTGCCGAGCCGCGCAAGCCGGCGCACTTAGGCGAGCGTGAATCCGATCATGCAAACGTCGTCTCGTCGCATCTCCTCACCCTGGTAGGCGGCAAGTGATCCCATAAATCTGTCCTTTTGCAGCACGAACGGATCGCGATGCAGCGAGGTCATGAGTTGGGTGAATCGCTTCTTGCCGTACATGCGTCGCTTCTCCCCGCCCACCTGATCCGTGAATCCGTCGCTTGCCATATAGAAACGGTCTCCATTGGAAACGTCGATCATCCGATTCGAGAATCGTTGATTGAGGGGAACGTGCCGATATCCGATACCCAATTTGTCTCCTCTGATTTCCTGTATGTCGCTACCGTTTACCCGAAACAACGAGAAGCGGGCGCCTGCATAGGTTATCTCCCTTTTACCCGGGTCTATTCGGCAGATCCCAAGCTCCAAACCATCGTCCGACTCGCCCTCCTTTCCGCTCTGGCTCAAGCCCGCGGTCAAGACGCTGGAGCAGTTCGACTTCGCCTTCCAGCCCAGCATCAAGCGCGAGCAGATCGAGAGCCTGCACGAGCTCGGCTTCCTCGATCGACGCGAGAACGTGATCCTGCTCGGCCCACCCGGCGTGGGCAAGACTCACCTGGCCATAAGCCTGGCCATCGCTGCGGCGCAGTCCGGACGCCGCGTCTATTACGGCACGCTCGCGGGGCTGATCGAGTCCCTCGCCGAGGCCAAGGCCGCCGGCAACCTGTCGCGCAGGCTGCGCGTGCTCACCCATCCCGCGCTCCTGGTGGTCGACGAGATCGGCTACCTCCCGGTCAACCAGGACGGCGCCGTGCTCTTCTTCCAGCTCATCAACGCCCGGCACGAGAAGGCGTCGACGGTTCTGACGTCGAACAAGGGCTTCGAGGACTGGGGCGGCGTGCTCGGCGACGAAGTGATGGCGGCCGCTCTCATCGACCGTCTGGTCCACCATTGCCATATCGTCAACATCCGCGGGAACAGTTACAGGATGCGCGATCATCAGAACCTGCTGCAGGCCGGCTCGGATCGGCGCCGCAAGAGGGCCGCGTAGTGGTCGCCGGCCAAAACGGCAACCGTGCCGCCCGCCCGCTGTGGATAACTGGCTTGTCGCCGCCAGACTCGTCGGCGGTCGCGTCGCCAAGCCAGTTACCCACAGCTCCACCGAGCCCAACACCCGCTTGGGGGTACGCCCCCACGCCCAAAGTATTCAATTTTCGATTGCCAGAAATGTCCAGTTTTCGTTTGCCATCGACAGCGTGCGAGGCCGCACAACGCGGTATGACTGCTAATGGCTATTAGCAGCGGTTCCGGCCACGCCGCTGGTACGACCGCTCTACCCCTGAGAGCCGACCCTTGAGTGGCAACGTCCCACTTTCTTTGCGTGGAGGTCCGCTCTACCTCGGACAGCTGGCGCCGCTGGGCGAGGTCTGCCAGGCCCGCTCTTGACCCTTACCGGACATTGGCGCAACGAGGGCCGCCTTCATGCGCTAATCTAATCGGACTATCTCGGGGACGGCTTTTTTGGTGTGTGCTACGGTCGGTACGTCGCGTTCCAATTGGCCGAGGCGGCGGGAAACTGTTTCGGAAAATCCTGAGCCCGATTGATGATCTGCGACCAAGAGCCGCTCCGGCGTAGGCCGGGGAAATCGATGGCCAGGAGAAAGCGACGGGAGGGGTGCGTCTGAATGGCGGAAAATCTGGGCAGATGGCCTTCGGAACGAGGGCCTATCTCCAAAATCAGGCCATCGTAAGAGGAAACTTCATGACGTCTCGTATTCTGCACGCCTATGACTTTCTGGTGCTCCACAATCCTAAGTCAGTTCTGGTCGTGCTGCTGTCAATTCTGGTTTTCTTCGGTTATCACACAAAGGACTTCAAGTTAGACGCATCGGCCGACTCCTTGTTGCTGGAAGACGACGTGGACCTCAAGGTGTTCCGGAAAATCCAAGAGCGATATCCGAGTGGTGACCTACTCGTTGTGACGTACACCCCCGACAAAGACCTCTTCTCGGACCAAGCATTAGAGCCTTTGAAGCAACTGCGTGGGGAACTCGAGAAAGTCACCAGCGTGGACACGGTGCTCACGATACTCGACGCCCCCCTTTTCAAAAGCTCGGACGTACCGTTCACGGAATTGATCAACGATATACCAAGCCTGGAAAAACCCGGTGTCGACCGGCGCAAGGCCAAAGACGAGCTGCTCAATAGCCCCATTTACCGCGAGCTCATCGTCAGTGTAGATGGTCGAACGACCGCTTTACTGTTGGGACTAGTCGCGGATCAACAGTACAACAGCCTACTCCAAACTCGAAATGAGCTGCGTGCCAAACAACGAAATGCCGGTCTCTCCGTCGAAGAAACTCAAACCCTGGAACGCATCACCAGCGAATACGACCAGGCTCATGAAGCGTTAAACGAGCGGCGCCACCTCGACGTTGCACACATCAGAGACATCATCGAGCCGTACCGCCGGCATGGCGTTCTACATCTCGGCGGTCTGCCGATGATTACCGATGACTTGGTGACATTTGTGCGTAACGACCTCATTGTCTTCGGTGGTGGTGTTCTAGTGTTTCTCATTATTGTTCTCACCGTCATCCTCCTGGAATTGCGGTGGATCGTGCTCCCACTGCTCAGCTGCTTTTACGCCGGATTGATCATGGTGGGGGTACTGGGATTGATCGGTTGGAGAGTCACCGTCATCTCATCCAATTTTCTCGCCCTTATGCTGATCATCACCATCTCAATGAACATTCATTTGATCGTACGTTACCGGCAGCTCAAACGAGATCATCCTGGTGACGATCAGTTGGCGCTGGTCAGAACCACCACGCACAAGATGGTGAAACCCTGCCTATACACCGCGCTAACTACCATCATAGGATTTAGCTCCCTGGTCGTGAGCGACATCAAGCCGGTAATCGACTTCGGATGGATGATGAGCGCCGGTTTAGCGGTGACATTTGTCACTTCGTTTCTCCTGTTCCCCACGCTGCTGTTGGTGACAGGGAAGACCGGATCCAAACCCACCTTCGACAGTGACCGTTTTCTCTTACCTGCATATCTAGCCCGTCTGACTGAGACTCAAGGCAACAAGATCCTGGTGTTGGCGGTAACGTTGACCGTCGTGAGTGCAGTGGGAATCACCCAGCTGCGTGTCGAGAACAGTTTCATCAACTACTTTAGCGACGACACAGAGATATATCAAGGTCTCAAGCTCATCGATGAAAAACTCGGTGGCACTACGCCGCTGGAAATACTGATAAAATTCTCGGACGACTCTGACCTCTTCCTGACGGCCGAGGACCTTGAAGGGTTGACTGATGCGGAGACACAAATGGAGCGTGAGTACGCGGAATTACACGCCAACTCACCGGAGTATTGGTTTACCGCCGACAAAGTCGAGCGCATCAAAAAAGTACACGACTACCTCGATGGACTGCCCGAAATCGGCAAAGTGCTCTCGCTCGCTTCGGCGGTGAGGGTTGGCGAAGTCTTGGCCGAAGAGGAGCTGGACAACTTGCAGCTGGCAATCCTGTATACCAAGATTCCCCCTGAGGTAAGAAAGCGTATCATCGACCCTTATGTCTCCATTGATGCCAATGAGGCACGGCTCTTTGCGCGTGTGTCGGATTCGAATCCGGATTTGCGCCGCAATGAGTTGCTGGAGACAGTGCGGCGCGATTTAAGGGAGAAGCTCGGATTTGAGGAGCAGGACGTCATCGTGAGTGGACTGCTAGTGCTCTACAACAATATGCTCCAAAGTTTATTCAGTTCGCAGATTAAAACCATTGGTGTTGTGATGCTGGGTATTGGGGTCATGTTCCTAGTATTGTTCCGATCGATCACCTTGTCGATTATCGGCGTTCTGCCAAACTTACTAGGTGCCGCGGTGGTTTTGGCTGTGATGGGATGGGCGAAAATCCCCATGAACATGATGACCATCACGATCGCCGCCATCACCATCGGTATCGCGGTAGACAATGGTATCCACTACATCTACCGCTTCAGAGAAGAATACGCACTTAATAACAATTATGTGGAGACTCTGCACGTTTGTCATTCCAATATCGGAAAAGCGGTGTTCTACACGACCATGACCATCATCTTCGGCTTCTCCATTTTAGCGTTTTCCAACTTCATCCCCACTATTTATTTCGGTGTGTTAACCGCGTCGGCAATGTTCATCGCCCTTTTGGCGGCACTCACGGTGCTGCCAAAGCTTATTTTGCTGTGGAAGCCATTCGGTTGATGTCGGATAAAACGAACGCAAGGTTCGAGGCGGTAAGTGGCATCAAGGGCAGTACGTGATTGAGCCATTTCGGAGGTCGCCTTTCGATTCTTTGGCAGCGTGTTCCTCGTGAAAACCTCGACCCCGCGGGAACCTTGGGTTTTGCTGCGAACGCCGGATACCTTCTCCGGCATGCGAACGATAGCCTTTCAGGACAGCGCCAACGCGAGGCACAGTGAGGCTGGGACCGATGACCACGACCAAGCTGAATTGGTTGCTGGTTCGCCTAGTGCTGTTCGGGGGAATCGCTTATTGGCTCATGTACGCCCCCAACCAGGGGGCAAAGTGGGAGAGCTACATCTCCGCCGCTCTACAGGCGTACCAGCAAGCCGACTACGCTGAAGCCGAGAAGCAATTAGAGGCCGCGCTGAAGGAGGCGGAAACGTTTGGGCCTGATGACGTACAACTAGTGGATCGAATCTAACGCTTGGTGCCCACGTGGTGCCCACGTTTGACGGCGGCGACGATCTTGTTGGGATTGGCGGTCCAAACGAACGGTGTGGGGTCGTCGTTGGTTTCGGCGATGAAGCGGTTGATGGCGGTCTGGAGATTGACGATCGAGTGGAACACTCCTCTTTTGAGTCGGCGTTTGCTGAGCTTGGCGAAGAAGGTTTTGACGGCATTGAGCCAGGAGCAAGAGGTCGGCGTGAAGTGAAAGACGAACCGAGGGTGGCGCTCGAGCCAGGCCACGACCTTGGGATGCTTGTGAGTGCCGTAGTTATCGAGGATCACGTGGACGATCTTGCCCGCCGGCACTTCGGCCTCGATGGCGTTGAGGAAGCGGATGAACTCCTGGTGCCGATGGCGCTGCATGCAGCGCCCGATCACCTTGCCTTCCAGGACGTCGAGGGCGGCAAACAGCGTCGTCGTGCCGTTCCGTTTGTAGTCATGGGTGATCGTCCCGCAGCGTCCCTTCTTCAGCGGCAGCCCCGGCTGGGTGCGGTCGAGGGCCTGGATCTGGCTCTTTTCGTCCACCGACAGCACGACGGCATGGGCGGGCGGATCGACGTAGAGACCGACGATATCGCGCAGCTTAGTGACGAACTCGGGGTCGGTGGAGAGCTTGAAGTGGCGTACCCGGTGCGGACGGAGCTTGTGAGCCTGCCAAACCCGCTGCACCGAGCTGATGCTGATCCCGACCACCTTGGCCATCGCCGCCGCCGTCCAGTGCGTCGTCTCTCCGGGCGGTTCGGTGGAGGTCAACTCGACCACCCGCTTGACAATGGCACCAGGCAGCGGCGGGATGCGCGAGGGTCGGGTCTTGTCGCGCAAAAGTCCACCCACGCCTTCGTGCATGAACCGCTCCTGCCAGCGCCAGACGCAGGGCTTGCTCTTGCCCGTCCGCCGCATGATCTCAGCGGTGCCAAGACCATCGCCGGTCAGCAGGATGATCCGAGCCCGCCAGACGTGCTTCTGCGGGCTGCTCCGGTCCGCAACAACCGCCTCAAGACGAGTACGCTCGGCAAAACTAACGTTCACATGGATACCGTTTCGCATTCCAAGAGACTCGCACATCGTGCAAGCCATGGGAATCTTTTGTTAGAGTTGATCCACTAGCCACTAGCAGACGTCCGTCGCGAACCTTTACCAAGTTGTGAGCTCGTCGACCGCTCCGCCCTTCCCCCCGCCTTCCGTCATAACTGACGTAAAGGCTTCTCCCTTTGCTTCCGGTCACACCAGATGTTGATCGGCCTTCTACGTTCCAGGCACGGTTCTTGGACCGTGCCTGGCGATGTGCGGGAGCTTTTGGCCTTGGGGAAGTAGGTTTCGAGTGCTGTCAGGCAGGCTGGAGGGCCGGTATTCGGCCCCGATTGAGGCGGATCGGAGGGCGGGCGGTGGCTGGCGCCCGGCCTGCCGGGATCAGCCGCGTTGTCCGACGATGTCGCGGTAGTCGGCGGGTCGGAGGCGCGTGCCGATGCCGAGCAGGGTGTCGAAGGCCGTTGCGGTGTGGCGGCGGCGGTTCCAGCGGAACACGAACTCGTCGAGATAGCGGCGCAGATGGGCGCGGCGCAGGCCATGGAAGGTTCCGAGCGCCCAGCGCTTCAGGTTCGAGAACACACGATGGATCCAGATCAGCACGAGATGGGCGGGCGTTGCACCGACGACCTTGGGCTGGTGGTCGTGGTCGGGCAGGCCAGGATAACCGCTCCAGCCATCGGTGATTACCCGCGCGCCCGGCGCCGAGGTCCCGGCAACGAAGGCATGAAGGCTGCGCGCGGAGAAATCCCCGATCGGCGCCAGCCGGATGCGACGTGGCTCGCCCTCGGGCGATAGCTCGACCGCGCCAGCAATGCGCATCTTGCCTTGCCGGCTGCGACCTTGCCCGCCTGTGGTCGGGTCTTTTACGGTGCGGAACGGTAGGGTGGCCTCATCGATCTCGACCAGGTCCTCAAGCAGGCTGCGATCCGGATCAACCATGGCACGGCGCAGCTTGTGCAGCAGGAGCCAGGCACTCTTGTAACTGCCGAGCCCGAGCTGGGCCTGGAGTTGCAGGGCGGAGATACCGTTCGAGTGGCTGGTCACGATGTGAACGGCCATGAACCAGGTCTTCAGGGGCAAGTGGCTGCGGTGCATGATCGTGCCCGCGGTCACCGAAGTCTCCTTCCCGCAGGCCGCACATTCCCAGCTCGCCCGGCGACGCTTCAGTTCCCAGCCCCTGTCATGGCCGCAGGCGGGGCAGACGAAGCTGTCGGGCCAGCGCTTGGCTGCAAGATGCCGGGCGCAGGAGGCTTCATCGGGAAAGCGCGCCTCGAAGGCGGCGCGGGACATCGGGCGGTCGTATTTCCAGCGGCTGGCATGACAGAACATTAAGCGAACATTCCGCCGATGGCAACCGCAAACCCAACATGTCGTCAAACCGGGTTCAGAGGGATAAGCCTTCTGACGTAAAGCCTTAGAATGGGCGCGGCGTAAGCCTCTCCTCAGATTGGATTTTGGTTCGGTCCATGATCTCGTCATTCTTAACCGATCGTTCAATAACCATTCTGGAACTTTCGTTCAATTAAACGTGAGAGAGCCGCTAACGGCCGCAGCCGCCGTCTGATAGGCTGGGATACGCTAGAGCCAATGCCCGCCTGAATTCGTTTGACCCGCCATATCGCCAGCCCGCCCATCAAGGCGGTCGTCTTCGCGC
Source organism: Alphaproteobacteria bacterium (assembly GCA_965219135.1). Lineage (GTDB taxonomy): Bacteria > Pseudomonadota > Alphaproteobacteria > VGEJ01 > VGEJ01 > CAYUNL01. The sequence continues at coordinate 682,747 of CBDCMV010000003.1, forward strand.
CCCGCGGTGCGGTGCTGAGCGACGACGAGCGTCGTTTCTTCGCCGCGTGCAATCCGCTCGGGTTCATCCTGATGGGGCGCAACTGTGTTGATCCCCAACAGGTGCGGCGCCTGGTCGCGGCGTTCCGCGAATGCGTGGGACGCGAGGATGCGCCGGTGATGATCGACCAGGAGGGCGGCCGCATCGTCCGGCTGGGGCCCCCGCATTGGAGGGCGGCCCCGGCCCCGGCCCGCATTGGCGCGCTCGCGGCCCACGATCCGCAGGCGGCAGGCGAAGCGGCGGGGCTGAACGCGCGATTGATTGCTGCCGAGCTATTCGATCTCGGAATCACCGTCGATTGCGCCCCAGTGGTGGATGTGCCGGCGCCGGGCGCACATGACGTGATCGGCGATCGCGCCTTTGGCCCGGACCCATCGCGCGTGAGTGCGCTCGGCCGCGCGGCGTGCGAGGGTCTGATCGCGGGTGGGGTCACACCGGTACTCAAGCACGCGCCCGGGCACGGTCGGGCGAGGGCCGACAGTCACTTGGCGCTGCCGGTGGTGGAGGCCCCGCGCGCCGAGCTGGAGGCGGTCGACTTCGCGCCCTTCCGCGCGCTCAACGCCATGCCATGGGCGATGACCGCGCACGTCCGCTACACCGCGCTTGATGCGGGGTTGCCGGCGAGCGCATCGGCCACGGTCGTCACCGAGGTGATTCGCGGCGACATCGGCTTCGCGGGCATGCTGGTCGCCGATGACATCGGCATGGGCGCGCTGTCGGGCGCGATGGGCGCCCGCGCCGCCGCGGTCGTTGACGCCGGTTGCGACATCGCGCTCCACTGCTCCGGCGAGCCGCAGGAAATGACCGACATCGCGGCGGCCGTCGGCGGGTTGCGCGAGGACACGCGCAAGCGGCTTGCACAGGGCGCCGCCCTTGTCCCCGAGCCCGAGGACGCCGATCTAAACGCAATGGCGGCACGGCTCGATCAACTCATGGGCGCAGCGGGGCGCGGCGGATCGTGAACCTCGAATCGATCCTCTGGACCGCCTCGGTGTGGGTGCTGCCGGTGCTCATCGCCATCACCTTTCACGAGGCGGCGCACGGCTTCGTCGCCTGGCGCCTGGGCGATGACACCGCCAAGCGGCTCGGCCGCGTGACCTTCAACCCGCTGCGCCACATCGATCCCTTCGGCACCGTCTTGCTGCCGGGGATACTGATCGTCGCCGGTTCGCCGTTCCTGTTCGGCTACGCCAAGCCGGTGCCGGTGAACTTCGGCCGCCTGCGGCGTCCCCGGCGCGACATGGTGCTGGTCGCCGCCGCCGGGCCCGTGGCCAACCTGATCCTCGCGTTCGCCTCGGCGCTCCTCATCCACGTCGCCTTGGCGCTTCCAGTGGGCGGGGAGTGGCTAACGGAGACCCTGATCAACTCGATCCGGATCAACGTGCTGCTGGCGGTGTTCAACATGATCCCGCTGCCGCCGCTCGACGGCGGACGGGTGGCCGTTGGGCTGTTGCCCCGCGAACTCGCGCTGCCGCTGGCGCGGCTCGAACGTTACGGAATGTTGATCCTGATCGGCGCTTTGTTCCTGCTACCGTTGTTGGGTCGGGAGCTTGGATTGCCGATCAGCCTGTGGCGAGTCATCGGACCGGTCATCAGTTTTTTCTCCAGAATGATCATTGGGCTTGCCGGTCACGGATAACGGACGGCAATCGGCGGAGCGGCGGAGGCCGTCTTGTTTAGCGTCGAGTCGATCCTTTACGCGTTCGTCGAGTGGACGATCCCGGTATTGGCGGCGGTCCTGCTGCATGAGGTAGCGCACGGTCTTGCGGCGCGACGTCTGGGCGGCGACGCGGCCCTGGCCGGCGGCCGGTTGCCGGCCAATCCGCTGCGCCACGTCGACATCTTCGGTACCCTCCTCTTGCCGCTGCTGCTGGTCATCGCCGGCCTCAGGTTGCCTTTCGGTTACGCCAAGACGATTCGCATCGATTTCTCACGATTTGCGCGCTCGCGGCGGAACCTGATCGGGGTACTGGCGGCGGGGCCGGTGGCCAACTTGCTGCTCGCGATCGTCGCCGCGCTGGCGCTGCACGTCGTGGCAGGCCTACCCAACCACGTCAACGGCTTGGCCGAGGTCCACAACTACCGGCCTGGCGGGTGGGAGGCGGTGATCGCGGACAACCTGATGAACATGGTGCGGATGAGCATTCTGTTGGCGGCGATCAACATTGTTCCGCTGCCGCTGCTCGATGGTGGGCGGCTGGCAGGTGGAGCTGCTGCCGACACGCCTTGCCGCGCCGCTCGCGCGGCTGGAGCGCTACGGCGTGGTGATCGTGGTCGTGGTGTTTTTCGTGCTGCCGCTGTTCGGCAGCCAGCTGGGACTGGGGATCGACCCCTTCGACTGGATCGTGTCGCCGATCGTGGAGTTATTCTATAATTCGCTGCGCGTGCTGTCGGGACATGGATAGGGGCGGCGTGGCCGAAGAGCCTTTCGAATCCGGCGGGGCGCCGCGGCCGGCGGGCGCCTTGATCGTCGACCTCGACGGTTTCGAGGGGCCGCTCGATGTGTTGTTGGCGCTGGCCCGGGAACAGCGCGTCGATCTCACGCGTATTTCGATCCTTGATTTGGCGGAGCAGTACCTCGCCTTTATTGCCGATGCCCACGGGCTGCGGCTGGAGATCGCCGCCGATTATTTGGTGATGGCGGCCTGGCTCGCCTACCTGAAATCGCGGCTCTTACTGCCCGAGGCGGAGGCGGACGAGGAACCCAGCGGCGCCGAGCTGGCGGCCGAGTTAGCCTTCCGCCTGCGCCGGCTGGAAGCGATGCGCGACGCGGCGGCGCGGCTGATGGGCCGCGACCGGCTGGGCCGCGAGGTTTTCGTGCGCGGCGCGCCCGAAGGAGTGCGGGTGGTGCGAAGCTCGGTCTTCGAGCTCTCGCTCTACGAGCTGTTGCGTGGTTACGCCGAGCATGCGGTGCGACGGGATGCGCCGGCGTTCGCGATCGCGCCGTCCGCGGTCTATTCGGTGCAAAGCGCGCTCGGCCGTTTGGGCGGACTGATCGGGGGCATGGCGGACTGGATACGGCTAGAGGCGTGTTTGCCGCCCGAGTTGGCGGGCGATACGCGCCTTCGCTCGGCGCTTGCCTCGACGTTCGCTGCGAGCCTCGAGCTGGCGCGGGCGGGCGAGGTCGAACTGCGCCAGAGCGATGCCTTCGGCCCGATCCATCTGCGGCGGCCGTCGGGCGAGGGTTGACGGGACACGCAATGGCCGAGATCGACCAACATGCGCGCATGGCCGAGGCACTGTTGTTTGCCGCCGTCGAGCCGCTGGACGAAGCCACCATTGCCGCCCGCCTGCCCGAGGGCGCCGACATCGCGGCGGTTCTGGCCCGCCTGCGTGAGGAGTACGCCGAACGTGGCGTCAACCTGGTTCGAGTGGCCGGCAAGTGGGCCCTACGGACGGCGCCGGACCTCGCGTTCCTGTTGCGACGCGACGTCGAGACGGCGCGTACGCTCTCCCGTGCCGCGATCGAGACGCTGGCGATCATCGCCTATCACCAGCCCGTCACTCGCGCCGAAGTCGAGGAGATCAGAGGCGTCGGGCTGAGCCGCGGCACCCTCGACCGCCTGATGGAGGCGAAGTGGGTGCGGCCGGTGGGTCGCCGGCACTCGCCCGGCCGGCCGGTGACCTATGGCACCAGCGATGGGTTCCTCGATCACTTCGGCCTCGACGCCATCGAGGATCTGCCCGGTGTTGAAGAGCTCAAAGCCGCCGGATTGCTGGACTCGCGACCGACGCCGGTGCCGATCGGCGGCGCGCCGCTGGAGACCGAGGCCGACGATGAGGCCGGGCCCGATGACGCCGGGGTCTAGACGGCCGCGTGCACGCCGACACCGGCGCCCCAAACGATGAGGGCGAGGCCGCCGAAGCGGCCGATCCAATGGCCCGCGGGGGCGAGCTTCTCCACTAGTACGTAAAGCGCCAGGCCGGCGATCCACAGCGGACTCATCGCGCCGCCGTAGAACAACAGGCCCATCAGCACCCAACAGCATCCCAGGCAAAAGGCGCCATGTTCAAGGCCCATCCGAAAAGCACCGGCGCCGCCCGGCCGCCAGTTTCGCGCGATGAAGTCATGGGGCGCCCGGCAGTGGCGAAGGCAGGCGTGCTTCAGGGGCGTCATCTGATAGACGCCGGCCCCGATCAATAGCGCCGCGCCAAGGATTGCACCGACACTGGACAGCATCGGCGTGAGGAGGCCGCTGCGTTCCAGGGACGCCTGAATCAGGCTCGCCGCCACGCTGAAACCGCCCCAGGCGACGACGTAGCCGGCGGCGAATACGGCGGTCGGCACCATCGGATGGCCGCGCTCGCCGCTTTTGCGGTTGACCGCCGCGAACAGCAAGATCGTCGGCGCCGCGGCGGGCAGCATCATCGCCGCCATCATCACCCACCACATGGCGAAGGTGAGTGAAAGGGTGGCGACACTGGCCGCCGAGGCGACGCCCATGTCCATGCCGGCGCCCGCGAGCGTATAGCCCCAGGCGCCGGCGATGATGATGACAAGGCCCGCCGCGACCAGCACGCGGTCGCGTCGGAGCGCGCGCTCGAGCGCCGGCGCCGCGGCCGTCACTACACCAAGCCCACTCAAGCGGCGTCGCGGACGACGCCCTTGTGGGTGAGGTGGAGTTCGGCGAACTGGCCGTAAGTGGCCTGAAGGCCGAGGGCGATGGCCGCGGTGGTCTTGGTCGTACCGCTGCCAATCTCGGCGAGGGTGAACTCGAAGCCTTCGGGCTTGTCGATGCGGGCGCGCGCGGGCGCGCAGGTCACCGGGTTGCGGATCGGCTCGCCGGAAGCCTCGATGACTCCCGGCACGACCAGTCGTGCGCGGCGCTCGTCGATATCGACCTCGAAGTCGATCGGACGGACGAGCGGCTCGAGAATCGTCGCCGTCATGGCCGTGTAGACGGCAAACATCGTCGCCATGGGCTCGGTTTCCTCGCCCTGCATGATCTTGAGGAGGGCCTCGCGCTGGCCTTCGTCCGCGCGCTCGTCGACCACGAGCTGCATAGTGCCATTGCCCTCGTGGACCGCGCCCGGCCAATGATACATCCCGGCGCCGCGGAGGCCGTTGAGCTTGACCTCGCCGAAGTGACCTTCGTCGACCTCGAACGCAAGCACTGCCTCGCAGTTGCCGTAGGTGGGTAAGGCGTTGAACTGGCAGGGGCACCCATACGAGCAGTTGCAGTTGGCGAACTCGCGCGCCTTGATGCGCCATTCGATCATGTCTTGGACCTCCGCTGCGTTAATACAGGCGCTCCTGGGCGTCGGTATCGATCAGATCTTGCATCTTCTCGACCGTGTCGTCCGGACCACCAAGCGTCACCAGCATCTCGGCGAGATGGCGGGGGCCATCGTCGCCGGGCCAGTGCTCGGGTTGCCACAGGTGTGAGCGAATCATGCACTTGGGGCAATGAAAGAATGCCCGCGTGACGTAGACGACCAGGGCGAAGTCGGGCAGGCGGCCCTTGACCGCCATGCGCTCTCGCAAGTTGGTATCGCGGACGATACGGGCCTCGCCCGCGACGCGCAGGGTCTCGTTGCGTCCCGGAATAAAGAAGATCAATCCGATTCGCGGGTTCTCGATGATGTTGCGGAAGGTGTCGACGCGGCGGTTGCCGAGACGGTCGGGAATCGCGAGGTGGGTCTCGTCAATGACTTCGACGAAGCCGGCGGGATCGCCCTTGGGCGAGAGGTCGAAGTGTCCTTCCGCGCTTGACGAGGCGATGACCAGGAACGGCGAGCGGGCGATAAAGTCACGGCCGACCGCGTCGATGCGATCGGTGATTTTGTCGAGGGTGCGCTGGCGCGGCTTACCCATCACCTCGGCGATTTGCTCCGCCGTGATGACGATCTCGGTGAAGCCGGAGAACCGATCCGCGGTCGTATCCATCACGCGCTCCTCCTTCCCGCTGCCCGGCGGTGGCGCCAGCTTAGTCGAGTCACGGGCCGGCTTCCATACGATCGCGGATTGATCCAGGTCAAGGCGTCGGGGCCAGAGGTGGTGTGGTCTCGATCATTAAGGGGATGGGAACGGGTTGCGAATGAGAATGAGAATGAGTTGCATTCGCAGCCGGGTTCCGTGTAAGAGCATCGGCGTTGGAGCTGAGGAGTACGCAGAGGATGGGGCATCGATCCGGAAATCGAGCCGCAAGCGCTGACCGCGCTCGCGGCGCCGTCGGCGAGCGGGTGGCGAAGGGATCAGAACAGCGTGGCGACCGACACCCGCGGCCGACCTGGCGCGCGGCGTGCGCATTCGGCGCGCTGGCAGCGCTGGCGAGGGTGGGCGTGGTTGGAATCCTCGCGAGCGAGGCGGAATCGGTCTCCGCAAGCGGCGGCACCCTAAGCCTCTATTCCTCGCGCCAGGAGTTTCTCATTGCCCCGCTGCTCGAGCGCTACGAGGAAGTGAGCGGCGTCGCCGTCGAAGCGGTCTTCATCAAGAAGGGGATTCTGGAACGGCTCAAAGCCGAAGGCCGCAATAGCCCCGCGGATGTGGTCCTTACGACCGACGTCGCGAGCCTGGAGGCGATGGCGCAAGCCGGGGTGCTGCAACCCGTCGTTTCGGCGGCGATCGAGGCCAACGTGCCGGCCCGGTTTCGCAGCGTTGAGGACTTGTGGTTCGGCCTGACCTCGCGGGCCCGCGCGATCTACTATTCCAAGGACCGGATCGATCCATCCGACATGTCGACGTACGAGGACCTTACCGACCCGCGTTGGCGGAGCCGCATCTGCATGCGCTCGGGACACCATGACTACAACCGCGCCTTGCTGGCCTCGATGATCGCCCACGTGGACGAAGCCGCGGCCGAGGCGTGGCTGCGCGGGCTCAAGGCGAACCTCGCGCGCAAGCCGCAGGGAAACGAACGTGCCCAGATTAGGGCGATTGCTGAGGGGGTCTGCGATGTCGCGCTCGGCAACACCTATTACATGGGCAAGATGAAGGATGATCCAGAGCAGCGCGCGTGGGCCGAGGCGGTGGGAATCTTTTTCCCCAACCAGGCCGACCGTGGCACCCACGTCAACATCTCCGGGGTGGCGGTGACCTCAAGTAGCGACGATCTCGACGCTGCCCGCGCCTTCGTCGAGTTTCTGAGCTCGGACGAGGCGCAGCGGCTGTACGCCGAGCGTAACTACGAGTATCCGGTCAAGGAGGGTGTAGCGCTTGCAACCGAGGTTGAGTCGTGGGGCCCGTTCGCGGCCGACGCGATTCCGCTGGGCGAGGTCGCGCGGTACCAGGCCGCGGCGACTCGCATCGTCGACCGCGTGGGCTTCGACGAGTAGACCGAGCCTGTTGGGGTTGATGCGCCTTGAGCGTTCTCGACGCTAGTCTAGGCGGCATACGCAGCCGGACGCGCGCGCTACGCCATGGCTGGCTGGACCGCTGGCATGTCGTCGCCATGGTGGTCGCGTTGGTCGTCGCGGCGCCCGTCGTCGGCGTCGTCGCGCTGGCCCTGAACCCGACTGAAGACATCTGGGCCCACCTCGCGGCGACCGTGCTGCCAAGGTACGTCGAGAACACCTTTTGGCTGATGCTGGGGGTCGGCACCGCCAGCGTGGTGGGTGGCGTCGGAACGGCCTGGCTGGTGGCGCTATGCCGGTTTCCCGGCCGCCTGGTGTTCGAATGGGCGCTCTTGTTGCCGTTAGCGGTCCCGGCTTATGTGGTCGCTTACGTCTACACCGATTTGTTGGATTTCGCCGGGCCGGTGCAAAGCGGCCTTCGGGCACTGATGGGTTGGGATTCGGCGGGTGAGTACGTCTTCCCCGAGATCCGTAGTCTCGGCGGCGCCATCGCCATGCTCAGCCTGGTGCTCTACCCCTATATCTATCTGTTGGCGCGGGCCGCCTTTCAGGAGCAGTCGAGCTGCGTGCTCGAGGTCAGCCGCACCCTGGGCCGCGGGCCGTGGCGAAGTTTCTTCACGGTGGCGCTGCCGCTGGCGCGGCCGGCCATCGTCGCCGGCCTGGTGCTGGTTCTGCTGGAGACCCTGAATGATTTCGGTACGGTCGATTTCTTCGCCGTCAACACGTTCAGCCGCGGCATTTTCAATGTGTGGCTGGGGATGAACAACGTCGCGGGCGCGGCGCAGATCGCCTCGGTCCTGCTCGTCGTGGTCATCGCGCTGATCACGCTCGAACGTCTGTCGCGCCGTCGCCAGCGCTACCATCACACCTCGACCAAATATCGTGCTTTGCCGCGCTACCATCTTCGCCCAGGCGCTGCGGCCGTGGCGTTCGTCTTCTGCGCGGCGCCGGTATTCCTTGGCTTCGTTGTGCCCGGCGCGGTGCTGCTGGGCCACGCTGCCCGACACTATGCCGAGGCCATGGAGGACGCATTCGCCGTCTACGTCGCCAACAGCCTGGCCCTGTCCGGTCTGGCCGCCGCGGTGGCGGTCGGCCTGTCGCTGTTCATGGCCTATGCGCTGCGCATCGGCGGCGGGCCGGTGCTGCGCGGCGCGGTGCGCCTGGCGAGCCTGGGCTACGCGGTTCCGGGCGCGGTGTTGGCGGTCGGGGTGATGGTGCCGTTCGGCTGGTTGGACAATGCGATCGATGCCTGGTCCCGCGACAATCTGGGCGTTTCGACCGGGCTGGTTCTGAGCGGGACGATGTTCGCGGTGCTGTTCGCCTACGTGGTGCGCTTCCTGGCGGTGTCCTTTGGCGCCGTCGAGGCGAGTCTGGCGAAGGTCACCCCGCACATGGATCAGGCCGCGCGTTCGCTGGGCGCTGGCCCAGCGGCGACGCTGCGCCGGGTCCATTTGCCGTTGATCCGCGGCAGCATGCTGACGGCGGCGCTGCTGGTGTTCGTCGACGCCATGAAAGAGCTGCCGATGACCCTGATGCTGCGGCCCTTCGGCTTTCAGAGCCTGGCGACCTACGTCTACCAGTACGCCGGAGACGAGCAGATCGAACGCGCGGCGCTGGCGGCGCTGGCTATCGTCGGCGCCGGCATCCTGCCCGTGATCGCGCTCAACCTGGCAATCGCGCGCGCCCGGCCGGGTCAAATGGGGGTCGCGTGAGCGACGCGGCCGGACTCTCGCTCGAGGGCGTGAGCCACGCCTATGGCCGCACACTGGTCGTCGATGGCGTGGATCTCGCTGTGGGCCGCGGCGAGATCGTGTGCCTTCTGGGGCCTTCGGGATGCGGCAAGTCCACGGTGTTGCGCATCGCCGCCGGGCTAGAGCCCTTGCAATCGGGGAGGGTCTTGATCGGTGGCCGGGTGATGGCCGACGACCAAACCGCGGTACCCCCCGAACGGCGCGGCGTGGGCCTGGTATTTCAGGACTTCGCGCTCTTTCCTCACCTGAGCGTGCTCGACAACGTCGCCTTCGGGGTAGCGGCGCGCTCGGCCGAGCGCCGCTACACCAATGCCCGCGAGGCCCTAGATAAAGTGGCGCTCGCCGATCTCGCACACGCCTACCCTCACACCCTCTCGGGCGGCGAACAGCAGCGGGTCGCGCTGGCCCGCGCGATGGCCCCAAGGCCCGGCGTCATGCTGCTGGACGAACCGTTCTCCGACCTCGACGTTCGTTTGCGTGACGCAGTGCGCGAGCACACGCTCGCCGTCCTCAAGGTAGCGGGCACACCGACCCTGCTGGTCACCCACGATCCCGAAGAGGCCATGCGCATGGCCGACACCATTGCGCTGATGCGCGCGGGCCGGATCATCCAGACCGGGACGCCGGCCCAGGTCTACGCCCAGCCAAGCGATTCGTTCGCAGCTAAGTTCTTAAGCGATACCAACACGTTGGAGGGTGTTGTTAAGGACCGGTCTGTGGCTACCCCGCTGGGCCCCATGGCCGTAGACGGGATCGGCGAGGGGACACTGGTCGAAGTGCTGGTGCGGCCGGAGGCGCTGACGATCGATGCGACGGCTGGCGGAACCATGGCGACCGTGAAGAACGCACGCGTTTTGGGGCCCTACAGCCTGGTCGAAATCGCTTGCGAGGGGACCGGTAAGCCGCTGGTAGTGCGGCTGACCGGCACGGCCGCGCCTTCGCCCGGATCGACCGTCTCGGTGCGTCTCGACCCAAGCCAAGTCCTCGTGTTTCCGCGGGAACCGCGAGCCGAGCCCGGGGTATCGTGATCCGGGCGACATGTGATCCGGGCGACATTGCGCGGCCCCTGAGATTCTGCCATGATGGCAAGGTTTTTCGGGCGTTTCGCCCACTGTTTGGGAGTTCTACTCCGATGATGCCAAGTTTCTGGCAAATCCTGCTGGTCCTTGCATTGGTCGTGCTTCTGTTCGGGCGAGGAAAGATCAAATCCCTGATGGAAGACGTGGCCCAAGGGATAAAGGGCTTCAAGCGGGGTATGAAGGAAGACGAATCCGTCGCCCAGGCCTCGGCCAAGACGATCGAGGCGGAAGGTCCCGTTGCCGCCGACGATGCGGCGCCGACCGCAGACGCGGCGGCGCGCAAAGACAGCGCCACGCACGGCTAGTTCGCCCGCCCGAGGGGCGCGCGATGGCTGAGCGGCGGGAGGCGGTACGCGATGCTCGACATCGGTTGGTCCGAAATGCTGGTGATCGTGGTGGTGGCGATCATCGTCATCGGGCCACGGGACTTGCCCGGTGTCCTTCGGACCGTCGGCCGCTGGATCGGCAAAGTGCGCTCGCTGTCGCGGGAGTTCCAGCGCAACCTTAACGACATCGCCCGCGAAACCGAGATCGACGAGGTCCAGCGGACCATCCGCGAGACCACGAACCTCGGTTCGGTTGGCGGCAAGCCAGGCCCTATCACGAGCAGCACCACGGCCGCGACATCGGACCTGGAGGCAGGAGCGGCGCCAGCCCCATCAACGGCGCCCGAGGGCGAGGAAGCGAAACCCACCGAAAGCGCCCGCGCGGCGGCGGGTTCGAAAACCTCGGAAGCGCCGATACCACCCGCGGCCGGCACCGAGGGCTAACGGGACCGGCGCCAGGTGCCCGACGACAAGGAAATCGACCAGAAGAGAATGCCCCTGCTCGATCACTTGATCGAGCTCCGGCGGCGTTTGATGTACACGGCGGTGGCATTCGCCGTCGCCTTCGTCGGCTGCTACCTGGTGGCCGAGCCGATCTACGACTTCCTGGTCCAGCCGCTGGCAGCGATCTATGAGGGCACTGAGAACCGTCAGCTCATCTACACCGCGCTGCACGAGGCCTTCTTCACCTTCCTCAAGGTCGCCTTCTTCGGCGCCCTGTTCCTTACCTTCCCCATCATCGCCGGCCAAGTCTGGATGTTCACCGCGCCGGGGCTCTACCGCAACGAGCGCCGCGCCTTCCTGCCATTCCTGCTGGTGACCCCGTTCCTGTTCACGGCGGGCGCAGCGCTCGCCTACTACGTGGTGTTCCCCTTGGCGTGGTCATTCTTCCTCGGTTTCGAGCGCCCCGGCGGCGACGAGGAATTGGCTATTGTCAGCCTGCCCAAAGTGAGCGAATACCTGGGACTGGTGATGCGCCTGATCTTTGCCTTCGGGATCAGCTTCCAGCTACCCGTCGTCATCACGCTAATGGCGCGCGCCGGGCTGGCCACCGCCAAGGGTCTGGCGGCCAAGCGCAAGTACGCGATCGTCATCACCTTCCTGGTGGCGGCGGTGCTGACGCCGCCTGACTTCATCAGCCAGATCCTGCTCGGAATCCCGATTCTCGCGCTCTACGAGATCTCGATCGTCGCCGCCAAGATCGTCGAGCGAAAGCGGAACGAGCGCGAAGCGGCGGAGCGGGCCGCAGAGACCAGTTAGGCGGGGTCCCGCCCGGCGTCGGTGGACGGCGCGGCGCGGGCGGCGTATATAACCGGCGGCAGCGAGCGGCCGGTTCAGCTCATCATGTTCGACATCAAGTGGATTCGCGATCACCCTGAGGCGCTTGACGAGGGGTTGCGGCGGCGTGGCCTGGGTCCAGAGGCGGCCGAGTTTTTGCAGCTCGACGCGGACCGTCGCGCCTGCCAGACCGCGCTTCAGGAGATTCAAACCGAGCGCAACACCACGTCAAAGGCGATCGGCGCCGCCAAGGGGCGGGGAGAGGACGCCGATGCACTGGTGGCTGAGGTCGCGACCTTGCGCCAGCGGATGCGCGATGCCGAAGAGGCCGAGCGCGCTGCGGCGCAAGCCCTCGATGCGCGAATGGCGGGTATCGCGAACCTGCCTGCCGCCGATGTCCCGGAGGGTGCTGACGAAACCGCGAACCTCGAAGTGCGGCGCTGGGGCCCGGCGCCAGCCTTCGACTTTGACGCGCGCCAGCACTTCGAGATCGGCGAAGAGCTGGGCCTCATGGATTTCGAGGTTGCCGCCAAGATGTCGGGCGCCCGATTCGTGGTGTTGCGCGGCGAGCTGGCGCGGCTGGAGCGCGCCCTGGCCGCCTTCATGCTCGATTTGCACACCACCGAGTTCGGCTACACCGAAGCATCCCCGCCGCTTCTGGTCCGCGAAGCCGCCGTATTCGGGACCGGCCAGCTACCCAAGTTCGCCGATGACCTCTTCTGTACCGCGGAAGGACATTGGCTGGTCCCCACCGCCGAGGTCCCGCTTACCAACCTGGCACGGGAATCCGTTGTCGACGCGAAGGAGCTGCCGAAACGGGTGACCGCGTACACCCCATGCTTTCGTGCCGAGGCCGGGGCGGCGGGCAAGGACACGCGCGGCATGATCCGCCAGCATCAGTTTTCCAAGGTCGAGCTCGTCTCGATCGCGCACCCCGACCACTCCGATGAGGAGCTCGAGCGGATGACGTCGGTGGCCGAGGAGGTGCTAAAGCGGCTCGGCCTACATTACCGGGTCGTCTTGTTGAGTGCCGGCGACATGGGCTTTTCGGCGCGCAAGACCTATGACCTCGAGGTGTGGCTGCCGGGACAGGAAGCCTTTCGCGAGATATCGAGCTGCTCGAACTGTGGCGATTTTCAGGCCCGCCGCATGAACGCTCGGTTCCGCGAGGCCGACGGCGCGGGCAAGAAGACCGATTTCGTGCACACCCTCAACGGCTCGGCCCTTGCGGTCGGTCGGACCCTCGTCGCCGTGATCGAAAACTACCAGCGCGACGACGGTTCGATCGAGGTGCCGGAGGCGCTGCGCCCCTACCTCGGCGGCCTGGAGGCGATCGAGTGCCGGGAGCATGCGTGAAAAAGGGTTTGCGAATCCTTTTGTCCAACGACGACGGCATCCGCTCGCCCGGCCTCAAGTCGTTGGAGCGGATCGCCCGCACGCTCAGCGGCGACGTCTGGATCGTCGCGCCGGAAACCGAGCAGTCCGGCGCCTCGCACTCGCTGACGCTGCACGAGCCGCTACGCATCCGGCGGCTCTCACCGCGCCGCTTCGCCGTGCGCGGCACACCCACCGACTGCGTGATGCTCGCAATCCACCACATCATCAAGGACCGCGGTCCCTCCCTGGTGCTCTCCGGCGTCAACCGCGGCGGCAACATCGGCGATGACGTGACCTATTCGGGCACCATCGCGGCGGCGATGGAAGGCGCCATCCTCGGCGTCCCCTCGGTGGCGCTGAGCCAGGTGGTCCAGGGCAACCGCCCGGTGAAATGGGCGACCGCCGAGCATCATGCCCCGGGGGTCCTGCGGCGCCTGCTGGCCGCCGGCTGGCCGCGGGAAGTGTTGATCAACGTCAATTTCCCCGACGTCGCCCAGGCGGCGGTGAAGGGGGTTAGCGTTGCGGTGCAAGGTCGCCGCGATGTCAGCGACCTCTTGATCGAGGACCGCCTCGATACCCGGGGCGTCCCTTATTACTGGCTCGGGTTCCGCCGCCACGAGGGACCGCCGCCGAAACGCAATACCGATATGGCGGCGATCGCCGAGGGGCGCATTTCGGTGACCCCGTTGAAGCTGGACCTTACCGATGCGCGGACGCGGCGCGAGCTTGGACGGGCGCTGTCGTGACCGTCGAGGCGCGCAGAATCCGGCTGATCATGGAGCTGCGCCGCGAAGGCATCACTGACACCGACGTTCTTTCGGCGATCGAGCGGGTTCCGCGCGAGCGCTTCGTGCTGGCCGGGTTCGAAGACCAGGCCTACGCAAACACCGCGCTTCCGATCGATCAAGGCCAGACCATCAGCCAGCCCTACGTCGTGGCTTTCATGACTCAAGCCTTGAGCTTGGGTTCTCGGATGAAGGTGCTGGAGGTTGGCACCGGCTCGGGCTATCAGGCGGCCGTGCTGTCGAAGCTGTGCCGTCGGGTGTATACGGTCGAGCGCTATCCCTCGCTCTTGCGTGTGGCCGAAAAGCGCTTTCGCGAGCTTGGGCTGCACAACATCACCACCCGGCTGGGCGACGGTGCCAAGGGATGGCCCGCGCAGGCGCCGTTTCCGCGGATCATCGTCACCGCGGCCGCGGACGAGGTGCCGAGCGCGTTGGTCGACCAGCTCGACGTGGGCGGCGTCATGGTCATTCCGATCGAGGCGGGTTCATGGGGCCAGCAGGTGGTGCGGGTACGCAAGACCGAATCGGGCTACGATTCCGACGAGATCTTGCCAGTGCGGTTCGTGCCGCTGGTCGAAGACGTGGCGAAAGAAGGTGGCACGGGATAGTCGGCGCGGGGCGATGGCGGCGCTGGCCTTGGCGCTGGCGCTGAGCGCGTGCGCGCGCTCCGTTCCGGCGCCGGTGGAGTACAAGGGATCGGCGGTCACCGACGCCGCCGTCGCCGCGGCGCCTGCCCTGTCCAAGGACAACGCGCCGATTCCGCGGCCCAAACCTGAGCGTGGCGTCGATCTGGCCGGGCGGGCGGGCGGCGAGAGTGGCATCCGCGCCATCGTGGTGAGGGACGGCGATACCCTTGACGAGCTCGCCGCCCGATACAGCGTTTCGGCCCGCGCAACCATCGCGCTCAACAACCTCGAACCGCCCTACGGGTTGGTCGCCGGGCAACGGCTGCGACTGCCGCCGAGTCGTAGTTACGTGGTGCGGGAAGGCGACACGATCTACGGCATCTCGCGCCGCTTCGGAATCGACATGGCCAGCCTGGTGCGCGCCAACGGCATCGAACCGCCCTATACCATCACCGTCGGCGAGCGCCTTCGCGTGCCGGGCAGGATCGTTGAACGAACCGCGGCGCCCGACCCGCGGGTCGTCGCGGGCGGCGACCCGAGCACTGAGGCTTCGCCCGCGCGCTTCGAATGGCCGCTGCGGGGCCGGGTGGTATCGACCTTTGGCTCCAAGCCCGGTGGCCTGCACAACGACGGCATCAACATAGCCGCCGCGCCTGGCACCCCGGTGCGCGCCGCCGACGGCGGGGTCGTTGCGTATGCCGGCAACGAGCTACGCGGCTTCGGCGAGCTGGTACTGATTCGCCACGCCGACGGCTGGGTGACGGCATACGGTCACAACGAGGGCCTATTGGTCGGCCGCGGCGACACCGTCGAGCGCGGGCAGATCATCGGCCGCGTGGGCACCACCGGCAGCGTCTCGGCGCCACAGCTGCACTTCGAGATCCGCAAGGGAATCGAGGCCGTCGATCCCCTGAAATACCTGACGGACCTGAGCGCGTCCCTTTGAAATCGCGATTTCTGAGCGTTTTGTGATCAGCGCTCAAAAACATATTGACTATCGCTCAATATAGGTGCACGTTATTGATCGACGATCATTTCTACAAGGCGTGGTGATGGCTGGACTCCATATTTTTCGGGAGCTGCATAAACCCGTCTCGGTAGGTGCGCTTCGCGCCATCGCGCTGGCGACGGCTCTGTCCCTTGCGTTCGGGTCATTGGTGCTCGATTCACCTGCCATTGCCGAGGACAAAGACACCGTGGCCGTCATCATCGGTAACAAAGGCTACGTCGCGCCGGTGCCCGACGTCGAGTTCGCGCACAACGACGCGCGCAATGAAGAGGTACGTGGTCGATCTGCTTGGCTACCGAGAGGGAAACGTCATCGATCTACGCGATGCAACCAAGGGACAGAGCGAATCGGTCTTCGGCACCCGGGAGAACTATCGAGGAAGACTGTTCAACTGGGTGCGGCCTGGAAAATCTCACGTCGTGGTCTTCTATTCCGGCCACGGGGCGCCAGGGCAACAAGGCGAAGGCGCGTATCTGCTTCCGGTCGACGCCGACCCGAGCGTGGTGGAACTCACGGGCTATTCCCTCGACCTCTTGTACGAGAATCTATCGAGAATCGACGCCAAATCGATTACCGCGTTCGTGGACGCGTGTTTCTCAGGCGATTCGGCGGGCGGAACGCTGGTGGGCGCGGCAGCGGGATTGAGCGTGGCGCCAAATCTGCCCACTCCACCCGCAGCTTTGACCGTCCTGACCGCGGCCCGGCACGATCAAATCGCGAGCTGGGATGAAACGGCGAGGCATGGGCTCTTTACCGAGCACCTGTTGACCGCGCTCTATGGCGCGGCGGACGCGGAGGGATACGGCAACGGAAACGGAAAGGTGTCCGTGGCCGAGGTCAGGCGTTACCTCGACGAGGAAATGACGTACCAGGCGCGGCGCCAGTTCGGCCGCGACCAGCAGGTCACGGTGGTAGGGGATCAGGCTCGCACACTGGCGAGAGTGATCCCCGACCGCGCCCGGCGCCGGATCGAAGAATGGACCGGTAGCGGCGGTGGGGATGGACCGGACGACCTGCTCGACCAGGCGGCGACGATCGGTGGGTGGCCGGTTCGATGGCGTGGTCCGGGAGTGCGCACAAGAACCGTGGCACGAGCACCTGTCCCGGCACCATCCGGATGCGGCTGGTCGTATTGGGAAATCAAGTCAGCGGCGGGGCGAGGTCCCAAGGATACGGATCGGTGGTCAGCGGACGCATCGACGCGGACGGGGCGATCGAGGGTCGTGCAACCAGCTGGGGTGGGATGTTCAAACTTGTCGGGGTCTTCGCCGACGGCGAGATGACCGGAGAGGTGGTTCATCCCGACGATTGCCGGTACCCCTTCGCGCTGACCAGGACTGCCAGGTAGCGACCGCCGGCGGTGATCAGTCCAAGCGAACGCCCTGCTGCCCGGCTCGCTCTTGAATGAACTGCCAGGCGACGCGGCCCGAGCGGGCGCCGCGCGTCATCGACCACTCGATGGCCGCGGCGGCCAAGGTCTCGCGCTCGAAGGCGAGCGCATAGTGGCGGGCATAATTCTCGATCATCGCGAGATAAGCGGCCTGGGTGCAGGCGTGGAAGCCGAGCCACAGGCCGAAGCGGTCGGACAACGAGACCTTTTCCTCGACGGATTCGCCGCGGTTGATGGCGGTCGAGCGCTCGTTCTCGATCATTTCGCGCGGCATCAAGTGGCGGCGATTCGAGGTAGCGTAGAAAATCACGTTGTGAGGCCGGCCCTCGATGCCGCCCTCCAACACCGCCTTCAGCGATTTGTAACTGGCGTCACGGCCGTCGAAGGAGAGATCGTCGCAGAACAGGATGCAGTGGCGCTCGGTGTGGCCGAGGCGCTGCAAAAGACCGGGCAGGGTGGCGATGTCCTCGCGGTGAATCTCGACCAGCGCGAGCCTGGTCGATCCGTCGTTGGCGGCGGCATGGGCGGCCTTGACCAGCGAGCTCTTGCCCATGCCGCGCGCGCCCCACAGAAGCGCGTTGTGGGCCGGCAACCCGGCGGCGAAGCGACGGGTGTTCTCCAGCAGCGTATCACGGGCCGTGTCGATGCCGTAAAGGAGCGCGATGGGGATGCGGTTGACGGCCGCGACGGGGGTCAGCGCATCGCGGTCGGGATGCCAGACGAACGCATCGGCGCCGTCAAGGTCGCACGCGGTGCCGGCCGACGCCGGGCTCAGGCCCTTGAGCGCGTCGGCGATGCGCCCGAGCAGGGGCTTGAGGTCATCGCCGCTCAGAACGGTATCTCGTCGTCGAGGTCATCGCCTGGACCGCCCGCGGCAGTGGCGCCGGCCGCCGCGCCGACGCCTTCGGGCTCGGGCGGGCGGTCGCCGTCGCGGCGGCCATCGAGCATGGTTAGCTCGCCGCGGTAACGTTGCAGAACGACCTCGGTGGTCCACTTGTCGACACCCGATTGGTCGGTCCACTTGCGGGTCTGTAGCTGGCCTTCGAGATAGACCTTCGAGCCCTTCTTAAGGTACTGCTCGGCGATGCGCCCGAGGTTCTCGTTGAAGATCACGACCCGGTGCCACTCGGTCCTTTCGCGCCGCTCGCCGCTTTCGCGGTCTTTCCACGTTTCCGAGGTGGCCACGTTCAAGTGAACGATGGGATCGCCGGCCTGGGTGTGGCGGACTTCCGGGTCGCGCCCCAGGTTGCCGATCAGAATGACCTTATTGACGCTCCCCGCCATGTGTCCCTCCCGTGCTGCCTTGCCCGGAACTCTACACGCATCGGCGCCGCGCACGCCATGAACAATCGGCTCGCCACACCAGCCGCGAACGCCCTATCATGGCGATCGGCCGCTCGCGACCAGGTTCCGAATCTCCAGGTGTAGCCTCCCAAGCCAAATGCAGCATTCGATCGTTATTCGCGGCGCGCGGGAGCACAATCTCAAGTCGGTCGACCTTGAGATTCCGCGCGACAAGCTGGTGGTGATTACCGGCCTGAGCGGCTCGGGCAAGTCCTCGCTGGCCTTCGACACCATCTACGCCGAAGGGCAGCGGCGCTATGTCGAAAGCCTGTCGGCGTACGCCCGCCAGTTCCTCGAGCTTATGCAGAAACCCGATGTCGAGACCATCGAGGGACTCTCGCCGGCGATCTCGATCGAGCAGAAGACGACCTCGCGCAACCCCCGTTCGACGGTCGGTACGGTGACCGAAATTTACGACTACATGCGGTTGCTGTTCGCCCGCGCGGGCGTGCCGTACTCGCCGACCACCGGGCTTCCCATCGAGAGCCAGACGGTCTCGCAGATGGTCGACATCGTGCTGACGATGGCCGAGGGAACCCGGCTTTACGTGCTGGCCCCGATCGTGCGTGGTCGCAAGGGCGAGTACCGCAAGGAACTGGCGTTTTTGCTCAAGCGCGGCTACCAGCGCGTCAAGGTCGACGGAACGCTCTACGAGATCGAGGACGCGCCCGCCCTCAACAAGAAGATCAAGCACGATATCGAAGTCGTGGTGGACCGGATCGTGGTGCGCCCCGGCGTTGCCAGCCGCCTCGCCGACAGCCTGGAGACGGCGCTTCAGCTTACCGACGGTTTGGCGCTGGCCGAAGACGCCGCAAACGGCGAACGCACGATCTTTTCGGCCAAGTTCGCGTGTCCGGTATCGGGGTTCACCATCGAGGAGATCGAGCCGCGGCTGTTCTCGTTCAACAGCCCGCACGGCGCTTGCCCGGCCTGTGATGGGCTCGGCAACCAGATGTACTTCGATGCCGATCTCGTGGTTCCCGACCCCGACCGCAGCCTCAAGGACGGAGCCATCGCACCGTGGGCGAAGTCGAGCTCGTCGTATTACATCCAGACGCTCGACGGCCTGGCGCGCCACTTCAAGGTCAGCATGACCATCCCGTTTGCTGAGTTGGCGGACGAGGTTCAAACGGCGATCTTGAGCGGCACCGAGCAGCCGGTCGCCATGACCTATGACGACGGTACGCGCTCCTACACCACCCGGCGGCCGTTCGAGGGCGTGATCCCCAACATGGAACGGCGGTGGCGGGAGACCGATTCATCGTGGATCCGCGAAGAACTCGCCCGTTATCAGAGCACCGCCGCGTGCGAGACCTGCGCCGGCCATAGGCTCAAGCCCGAAGCCCTGGCGGTCAAGATCGGCGAGCTACACATCTCCGAGGTCGCCGAGATGTCGATCGTCGAGGCGCGGAACTGGTTCGCCGCGCTCGATTCGCTGCTCAGTGCCAAGCAGCGCGAGATCGCGGCGCGCGTCTTGCGTGAGATCAACGAGCGGCTTGGCTTCCTGGTCAGCGTCGGCCTCGATTATCTGACGCTGGGGCGGAGCGCCGGCACCCTGTCGGGGGGTGAAAGCCAGCGCATCCGGCTCGCCTCGCAAATCGGCTCGGGCCTGACAGGGGTGCTCTACGTTCTCGACGAGCCCTCGATCGGGCTGCATCAGCGCGACAACGCCAAACTGATGGAGACGCTGAAGCGGCTGCGCGACCTCGGCAACACCGTGCTGGTGGTCGAACATGACGAGGAAGCGATTAAAGGTGCCGACCACGTCGTCGACATGGGCCCCGGCGCCGGCGTCCACGGCGGTTACGTCGTCGCCGAGGGCACCCCGGCGGAGATCATGGCCAATCCCCAGAGCCTGACCGGGCAGTACTTGACGCGGATGCGCGAGATTCCGATTCCCGAAACGCGGCGGCCGGCGAGCGGCGCGCGCCGCCTGCGGCTCAAAGGCGCGCGCGAGAACAACCTGCGCGATGTCACCGCCGATATCCCGCTTGGCACCCTATGCTGCATTACCGGCGTCTCGGGGAGCGGCAAATCGACGCTGATCATCGAGACCCTCTATCAGGCGCTGGCGCGACGGCTGCATGGCGCCCGCACCCAGCCCGGCGAGCACGACGAGATCGAGGGCATGGAGTACCTCGACAAGGTGATCGACATCGACCAATCGCCGATCGGACGCTCGCCGCGCTCCAATCCCGCCACCTACACCGGCGCCTTTACGCCGATTCGCGATTGGTTCGCCGGATTGCCCGAGGCGGCGGCGCGCGGCTACAAGCCAGGCCGCTTCTCGTTCAACGTCAAGGGCGGTCGCTGCGAAGCCTGCCAGGGCGACGGATTGATCAAGATCGAGATGCATTTCCTGCCCGATGTCTATGTCCGTTGCGACGTTTGCCGGGGCCGCCGCTACAACCGTGAAACTCTGGAAATTACATTCAAGAACAAATCGGTAGCTGACGTTCTTGATATGACGGTAGATGAGGGGGCGGCGCTGTTCGGCGCGGTGCCGGCGATCCGCGACAAGCTGGTGACGTTGCAGCGGGTGGGACTTGGCTACGTCCAGATCGGGCAGCCGGCGACGACGCTTTCGGGCGGTGAGGCGCAGCGGGTCAAGCTTGCCAAGGAGCTCTCGCGCCGGGCCACCGGTCAGACCCTTTATATCCTCGACGAGCCGACCACCGGGCTCCATTTCGAGGACGTGCGAAAGCTCCTCGAGGTGTTGCTGGCGCTGGTCGAGACCGGCAACACGGTGGTGGTGATCGAGCACAACCTCGAGATCATCAAGACCGCCGACTGGATCATCGACCTCGGACCCGGCGGCGGCAACGACGGCGGCCGCATCATCGCGGCGGGGACTCCCGAAGAGGTCGCGGCGGTGACCCATAGCGACACCGGCGAATACCTCCGCCGCTACCTCGGTCGCGCCCGACCGAAGCGGCGCCGGAGGGCCAAGACCCGGACCCGGCCCGCCACCGCCACCCGCAACGCGCGCAACGGCCGCCGCAAGCGGGCGTGAGCGCGCCAGCTTGCCGGGCTCGACCTCTGCCGCGGAGTTCGGGCAAAGGTGTCGCTTTTCGACGGCCCGACTGGAGGTAGAGGGCTGGACGGATCAGATTTCGACGAAATCCGGGCGCCACGATCTCGCCTCAGGAATCACCAGCATCCTTACCGAGAACGTTGCCAAGACCCTGCCGGAGGGGTGGCAAGGCGTTGAGACGACCGACGATGCCCTCGACTGGATTGCCGGGCGATCGGAGGAAGGGAGCGTGATGACGGTGCGGCTGGCCCGAACCGGGCAGCTCGTGGGCTTCCTGTTGATCGACGTCGACGCGGCACACCCGAGCAGCCTTCGGCTGCGTCTTGGGTACTTTCTCTCGGAACCCAACTGGGGTAAGGGGCTGGGCAGCGAGCTGATCGAGGGCCTGGTTGGCTGGTGCGCTCAGGCGGGTGACGTTCGCGAACTAATCGGCGTGGTCGAGCCCGGCAACGTCGCGTCGGCAAAGGTCCTCACGCGAAACGGGTTCGAGCCGTCGGGTTCGTCGAAGCAGGAAGGAATGCTCACGCTTCGGCGCAGTCCCTAGGAGCGTGCGCTGCAGAAAGGTCCGCGCGGCAAAGTTGATAGCGGACGGGTTGTGGGTGGATTTGCGCAGGGGGAAGTATGATCCGATACGCCAGTTGCGTATGGGAACTCCAGATGCCGACCACGTTTCGTGCCTACCAGCCGGACCAACCCTTGCTTTTGCCGCTGGACTTGCAGGAGTGGGTTCCCCCAGGGCACCTGGCTCATCACGTCAGCGATGTGGTCGATGCACTGGACTTGACGGCGTTCTATGCGCCCAACGAGGGGGACGGTCGACGCAACGCCCCCTACGAGCCGTCGATGATGGTCAAGGTGCTGATCTATGCCTACGCGACGGGCACATTCTCCTCGCGCGCGGTGGCGAGGAAGCTGGAGGAGGAAGTAGCGTTTCGGATGCTCGCGGCGGGCAACTTCCCGCAACATCGCACGGTATGTGAGTTCCGCCGCCGACATCTGGCGGAGTTCAGCGAGCTGTTTGTGGGGGTGGTGCAGGTGGCGCGCGAGATGGGACTGGCGCGGTTCGGCAAGCTCTCGGTCGACGGGACGAAGGTGCGAGCGAACGCGAGCAAGCGCAAGGCGATGAGCTATGAGCGGATGGGCAAAGAGGCGGCTCGCTTGCAGGCGGAGATCGAGGCGCTGCTGACGAAGGCGGGGATGGTGGACGCCGAAGAAGACGAGCGTTGGGGCGAGGATTTCCGGGGCGACGAGTTGCCCGAGGAGTTGCAACGCAGGGAGAAGCGCCTGGCGGCGATCCAGGCAGCCAAAGCGCGTTTGGAGGCGGCGCAACGCGGGCGCGACGATGAGCGCGGGCGCGAGCCTGGGCAGGACCGCAATCCCCGGGGCGGGCGGCCCTACAAGCGGGCCTACGGCGAGCCCGAGCCGAAGGCGCAGAGCAATTTCACCGATCCCGAGAGCCAGATCATGAAGACCAGCAGCGAGGGATTCCAGCAGTGCTCCAACGCGCAGATGGCGGTCGATGGGGAGCACCAGATCATCGTCGCGACTCAGGTGGGGCCACAGGCCAGCGACCAGGGTCAGCTGGTGGGGATGCTCGACGAGATCAACGAGACGTTTGGGGTCGAGCCTGCGGTGGTACTGGCCGATGCGGGCTACTGCAACGAGCCGGATCTGTTGGAGCTGGAAGATCGCGGCATCGACGCGCACGTAGCGCTGGGGCGTGAAGGCAAGTCCCAGGTGGCGGTCGACCCGGCCCGGCTCCCTGCCACGCACCGCATGGGTGAGAAACTGGCGAGCCCCGCGGGCAAAGCCCGGTACGCGCAACGCAAGTGGCTCTCGGAGGCGCCGAACGGGTGGATCAAGGAGGTGCTCGGATTCCGACGATTCAGCCTGCGAGGCTTGGCGAAGGTGCGCGGCGAGTGGGACCTCGTGTGCTTGGCGTTGAACATCAAGCGGATGGGGACGGTGGCCACGTGCTGAGGCAGGTGCTGGCCTGCCAACGCACTTGCTCCGGGGCGCGCAGTGCCCATCGACCGCGTATGAAACGCGAATCTCTTCCGTTCCGGCCTTCCGGTCCGGGCTTTCCATCCCAGAGTCGGGCGGGCCAGATGTCCACACTCGGGCCAAAATCCAACCTCTCCGGCGGCCGCGCGCCAATCGCCCAACATCAAAACTTCTACGGCGCACGCTCCTAGTGGATCGAATCTAACGCTTGGTGCCCACGTTTGACGGCGGCGACGATCTTGTTGGGATTGGCGGTCCAAACGAACGGTGTGGGGTCGTCGTTGGTTTCGGCGATGAAGCGGTTGATGGCGGTCTGGAGATTGACGATCGAGTGGAACACTCCTCTTTTGAGTCGGCGTTTGCTGAGCTTGGCGAAGAAGGTTTTGACGGCATTGAGCCAGGAGCAAGAGGTCGGCGTGAAGTGAAAGACGAACCGAGGGTGGCGCTCGAGCCAGGCCACGACCTTGGGATGCTTGTGAGTGCCGTAGTTATCGAGGATCACGTGGACGATCTTGCCCGCCGGCACTTCGGCCTCGATGGCGTTGAGGAAGCGGATGAACTCCTGGTGCCGATGGCGCTGCATGCAGCGCCCGATCACCTTGCCTTCCAGGACGTCGAGGGCGGCAAACAGCGTCGTCGTGCCGTTCCGTTTGTAGTCATGGGTGATCGTCCCGCAGCGTCCCTTCTTCAGCGGCAGCCCCGGCTGGGTGCGGTCGAGGGCCTGGATCTGGCTCTTTTCGTCCACCGACAGCACGACGGCATGGGCGGGCGGATCGACGTAGAGACCGACGATATCGCGCAGCTTAGTGACGAACTCGGGGTCGGTGGAGAGCTTGAAGTGGCGTACCCGGTGCGGACGGAGCTTGTGAGCCTGCCAAACCCGCTGCACCGAGCTGATGCTGATCCCGACCACCTTGGCCATCGCCGCCGCCGTCCAGTGCGTCGTCTCTCCGGGCGGTTCGGTGGAGGTCAACTCGACCACCCGCTTGACAATGGCACCAGGCAGCGGCGGGATGCGCGAGGGTCGGGTCTTGTCGCGCAAAAGTCCACCCACGCCTTCGTGCATGAACCGCTCCTGCCAGCGCCAGACGCAGGGCTTGCTCTTGCCCGTCCGCCGCATGATCTCAGCGGTGCCAAGACCATCGCCGGTCAGCAGGATGATCCGAGCCCGCCAGACGTGCTTCTGCGGGCTGCTCCGGTCCGCAACAACCGCCTCAAGACGAGTACGCTCGGCGAAACTAACGTTCACATGGATACCGTTTCGCATTCCAAGAGACTCGCACATCGTGCAAGCCATGGGAATCTTTTGAAGGCTTCTCCCTTTGCTTCCGGTCACACCAGATGTTGATCGGCCTTCTACGTTCCAGGCACGGTTCTTGGACCGTGCCTGGCGATGTGCGGGAGCTTTTGGCCTTGGGGAAGTAGGTTTCGAGTGCTGTCAGGCAGGCTGGAGGGCCGGTATTCGGCCCCGATTGAGGCGGATCGGAGGGCGGGCGGTGGCTGGCGCCCGGCCTGCCGGGATCAGCCGCGTTGTCCGACGATGTCGCGGTAGTCGGCGGGTCGGAGGCGCGTGCCGATGCCGAGCAGGGTGTCGAAGGCCGTTGCGGTGTGGCGGCGGCGGTTCCAGCGGAACACGAACTCGTCGAGATAGCGGCGCAGATGGGCGCGGCGCAGGCCATGGAAGGTTCCGAGCGCCCAGCGCTTCAGGTTCGAGAACACACGATGGATCCAGATCAGCACGAGATGGGCGGGCGTTGCACCGACGACCTTGGGCTGGTGGTCGTGGTCGGGCAGGCCAGGATAACCGCTCCAGCCATCGGTGATTACCCGCGCGCCCGGCGCCGAGGTCCCGGCAACGAAGGCATGAAGGCTGCGCGCGGAGAAATCCCCGATCGGCGCCAGCCGGATGCGACGTGGCTCGCCCTCGGGCGATAGCTCGACCGCGCCAGCAATGCGCATCTTGCCTTGCCGGCTGCGACCTTGCCCGCCTGTGGTCGGGTCTTTTACGGTGCGGAACGGTAGGGTGGCCTCATCGATCTCGACCAGGTCCTCAAGCAGGCTGCGATCCGGATCAACCATGGCACGGCGCAGCTTGTGCAGCAGGAGCCAGGCACTCTTGTAACTGCCGAGCCCGAGCTGGGCCTGGAGTTGCAGGGCGGAGATACCGTTCGAGTGGCTGGTCACGATGTGAACGGCCATGAACCAGGTCTTCAGGGGCAAGTGGCTGCGGTGCATGATCGTGCCCGCGGTCACCGAAGTCTCCTTCCCGCAGGCCGCACATTCCCAGCTCGTCCGGCGACGCTTCAGTTCCCAGCCCCTGTCATGGCCGCAGGCGGGGCAGACGAAGCCGTCGGGCCAGCGCTTGGCTGCAAGATGCCGGGCGCAGGAGGCTTCATCGGGAAAGCGCGCCTCGAAGGCGGCGCGGGACATCGGGCGGTCGTATTTCCAGCGGCTGGCATGACAGAACATTAAGCGAACATTCTGCCGATGGCAACCGCAAACCCAACATGTCGTCAAACCGGGTTCAGAGGGATAAGCCTTATCTTTTGTTAGAGTTGATCCACTAGGAGGAGGTCAGCCAGGGCCGATGTAGTTTCTCCCGGCGCGGTAATCACAATATAGCGGGACAAGACGCATTGCACACACCACATTTTGTGTTATAATCGCGACAGATCGGTGCCTCGGCGCCAGGGCAGCAAGGAGCGGACAGGCATGAACCCACTGACCTCATTGACCGGGACCATCATCGCGGGGCTCGCGCTGCTGGTCGTCATGGTTTTCGTCATCAACGTCATCGGTAGCTAGGCGCGCCGGGGAGGCCCAAACTATGGAAGAATTCGCAACCAATGGCTGGTGGGTATTCCTGGTTCGCTATCTACACGTCCTGAGCGGCGTGATGTGGATAGGCCTGCTGTGGTACTTCAACTTCGTTCAGATCCCCTTGATGCCGAAGATCCCCGACGAACAAAAGCCGGCGATCGGCAAGGTGATCGCGCCCGAGGCGCTGTTTTGGTTCCGCTGGGCGGCCATGGGAACGATTGTAACCGGTATCATCCTGGCGCTTCTCAATGAGTACTTCCTCGAAGCGGTGATCATCGGGCTGAACAGCGAGGTCGAGACGCATGCCGCCATTGGCATCGGCATGTGGCTTGGGACCATCATGTGGTTCAACGTCTGGTTCATCATCTGGCCCAACCAGAAGAAGGCGCTGGGGATCGTCGAGGTCGACGCCGATTCCAAGGCCAAAGCGGCGAAGACCGCGATGCTGGCCTCGCGCACCAATACGATGCTGTCGATCCCGATGCTTTACGCCATGGTTTCGGCGCAGAACATTTGGACCGGCTAGGCCGCGCTGCGTCCCGATCACAAAGGGGCCCGCTTGCGGGCCCCTTTCGCTTGGCTAATCGAGGGCGATGAGGGCGGCCGCGACTCGGCGGTCTTCGGCGGCGAGGACGTTGAAGGTGCGACACGCGGCACCGGTGTCCATGGCGTCGATCACCGGGCCCGCCTGACCCAGCCGGCCACGAAGGGTCGAGGGCAATACGGTCAGCGCCAGGCCACAGCCGAGCAGGAGGATTTCGAGCGAGGGCTCGACCGCGGCGGCGCGAGCCAATTCTTGGGCGTCGATGTCCTCGGCGCGCAGCGGCGGCCACGCAAGGGTTTGGTGCACGAACACCACGACCGAGCCGCTCCACGTCCGATCCGAAATGCGGAAGCCGCCGCCGCCGTAGGCTTGAATGACCTGGCGCTGGCCGACACCGCGAAGCTCTTCGATCTCCATGTCAGCGGGGCCGCCGTGGTCAATCGGTGGCGGTCTTGACCTCGTCGGCGTCCTCGCGTGCGGCGCCGGCGCGCACCTTGAGGTAGAGGAGAAGCGGCGCGGCGACGAAGACCGAGGAGTAGCTGCCGACAACGACCCCCCACATCATCGCCACCGTGAAACTCTCGATAACCTCGCCGCCGATGAAACGAAGCGCGAGCAGCGCCAACAACGTGGTCACCGAAGTCACCACCGTGCGCGACAGGGTGTCGTTGACGCTGAGGTCGAGCAGGTCGGCGAGCTCCATCGTCTTGAACTTGCGCAGGTTCTCGCGCACGCGGTCGTAGATGACCACGGTGTCGTTCATCGAATAGCCGATTATCGTCAGGATGGCGGCGATGGTGGCGAGGTTGAAGTCGAGCCCGGTCAGCGAGAACAGGCCGATCGTCAGCACCACGTCGTGCACCAGCGCGGCCACCGCGCCCAGGCTGAACTGCCATTCGAAGCGGAACCAGATGTAAATCAGCATCGCGCCGATGGCGAGCACCAGCGCCAGCGCTCCGCTGCGGATCAACTCGGCGCTGACCTTGGGGCCGACCACCTCGACCCGGCGGTAGTCGATCCCCGCGCCGATATCGCGTTCCAGAGCTTCCTTGACCACGCCCACCGCTTCTTGTTGGGCCGCTTCGCCGCCTTCTTGAAGCTCGACGCGGATCAGCACGTCGGACGGTTGTCCAAATCCCTGCAAGGCGACCTCGCCAAGCCCGAGGCTGGAGAGCGAGCTACGCATTGCCGCAAGATTGGCCACCCCGGGCGTCCGGGCCTCGATCAGGATGCCGCCGCGGAAGTCGATGCCGAAGTTGAGCCCGACAAATGCGAACAACACGATCGAGAAGACCGCGGCCACCGCGGAACCCACGAATGCGGCGCGGTGCCAGCGCATGAACCCGATGTTGGTCTTGGCCGGGAGCAGTCTGATCTTGAACATCGGCGCCCCTACAACGCCAGCGCCGTCGGGCGCCGTGTTCGGAGCCATGCGACGACCATCATGCGGCTGAGGGTCACCGCGGTGAAGAACGAAGTGACGATGCCGATCCCGAGCGTTACCGCGAACCCGCGGACCGGACCCGAGCCCAGGGAAAACAGGATCGCTGCGGCGATGAAAGTGGTGATGTTTGCGTCGAGGATGGTGGTCAGCGCGCGCTTGTAGCCGGATTCGACCGCCGCGAAGGGGGTCTTGCCGGCCCGCACTTCCTCCTTGATGCGCTCGAAGATCAAGACGTTGGCATCCACCGCCATGCCGATGGTCAGGACGATGCCCGCGATCCCGGGCAGCGTCAGCGTCGCGGGAAGCACCGAGAGCGCGGCGCCCAACAGGATCATGTTGGTGACCAAAGCGACGTTCGAGAACAGGCCGAACAGGCCATAGCTTGCGCCCATGAACACGATGACCAGGACGAAGCCGACGATCGCGGCGATCTTGCCCTGGGCCACCGAATCGGCGCCGAGATCGGGTCCGACGGTCCGTTCCTCGAGAATCTCCAAGGGCGCGGGCAAGGCGCCGGCGCGCAGCAGGAGCGCGAGGTCGTTCGCTTCCTGCGGCGAGAAGCGGCCGCTGATCTGGCCCGAGCCGCCGAGGATGGGTTCGCGAATCACCGGTGCGCTGACGACCTTGCCGTCGAGGACGATGGCGAACGGGCGCCCCACGTTTTCGCTGGTGACGTCGGCGAACCGCTTGGCGCCGATCGAATCGAAGCGGAAGCTGACCACCCATTCGTTGGTCCGCTGATCGACCGAGGGCTGCGCGTTGACCAGCATCTCGCCGCTCACCATCGTGCGCCGGTGGACGAGGTATTTTCCGATCCCGCCTTCGGTCGGATCGTCAGCCAAGAGAATTTCGGAGCCCGGGGGGGCGCGCGTGCGTTCGGCTTCCTCGACCGTGACGCTGCTGTCGAGCAAGCGGAAGGCGAGCTTGGCGGTTTTGCCCAGCAGCCGCTTGATGCGGTCGGGCTCGCGCACGCCGGGAAGCTGGACCAGGATTCGCTCGGCGCCCTGGCGCTGGATGCTTGGTTCGCTGGTGCCAAGCTCATCGACCCTGCGGCGGACGATCTCGATCGATTGCTCGACGGCGGAGCGTTTGCGCTCGGCCACCGCGGCATCGCTCAGGCGCATGACGATGCGCGGGTTAAGGTCGGAGAACTCGAACTCGGTCGTCGAGCCAGTCCCCAACAGGCCGGTTGAGATCGGGCTGTTGAGGTCCGACAGAAGCTCCCAGGCGCGGTCGAACTGCTCGAGCTCGCGGATGGTGACGGTGACCGAGTTTTCCACCACCCCGAGGTCGGTATAGCCAATGCGCTCGCCGCGCAGGGTCGTGCGGGATTGATCGACCAGCGAATCCAGGCGCTCGCGCACCAGGGCGTCGGACTCCACCTCCAATAGGAGGTGCGAGCCGCCCTGGAGATCCAGGCCAAGGTCGATCGGCTGATACCACGACGGCAGCCCCTCGAGGGTACGCTCGCCCAGCGCGTTGGGCAGCACGAAGATCACGCCGGCGACGCACACCGCCGCCACCAGGGCAATCTTCCACGATTTGAAGCACAGCATGACGCGGCTCGCCGCGAGGCGGGGTAGACGCGGCTACTTCTTGTCCGCGGCGCCGGATTTCGCGGTCCCGCCCGAGGCCGGCTCGGCACGGTTGATGACGTCGCTGACGGTGGCGGTCGCGACTTGCACCCGGACCCCTTCGGCGACCTCGACCATGATTCGTCCGTTCTCCAGGACCTTGGTGACCCGCCCGACGATACCGCCTCCGGTGACGATCGAATCGCCGCGGCGGATGGCCCCGATCATCTGCCGATGCGCCTTCTGTTTACGCTGCTGGGGGCGAATCAGAAGGAAGTAGAAGACGACGAAGATCGCAACGATCGGCAGAAGGCCGACGATGCCACCGCCGAAGAGGCCGCCCGTGGCGTCTTGGGCGTAGGCAGGTGAGATCAACATTGGCAGGTCTCGGGCGTTGTGCGGATTCGGGCCGGACTATAGCGGGCCGAGGGGGCTTTGCAACAGATACCGCCGCGGTACACGGGACGGTGATTCGGTTGCCCCGCGCCTCGCGATTCGCTAGAGTCTGCGCCTTCCTCTTCCCGCCCAACGCCTCGCCCGCGAGAGCCCCGGGCCCATAGATTTACTAGAGCGAAACGAGATTCCCGCTGGCTGTCACCGAAGTCCCTGAGCCCGACGTCGCGCCTGTCAGCATCGAAGAGGAGATGCGGCAGTCCTACGTCGATTACGCGATGAGCGTGATCGTCAGCCGCGCGCTTCCCGACGTCCGCGACGGCCTCAAACCGGTTCATCGGCGCATCTTCCACGCCATGGCGGAGGGTGGCTACGAGTGGAATCGCGCGTATCGCAAATCGGCCCGCATCGTCGGCGACGTGATGGGCAAGTACCATCCCCACGGGGACCAACCGATCTACGACGCCATGGTTCGCATGGCCCAACCCTTCTCCATGCGTTTGCCGCTGATCGACGGACAGGGCAACTTCGGCTCGCTCGACGGCGACCCGCCGGCGGCCATGCGCTACACCGAAGTGCGCATGGCCCGCATCGCGCACGCGTTGCTGGAGGACATCGACAAGGACACGGTCGATTTCCAGGACAATTATGATTCCTCGGCGCGCGAGCCGGCCGTCCTACCGGCTCGCTTCCCCAACCTGCTGGTAAACGGGGCCGGGGGCATCGCCGTCGGCATGGCGACCAACATTCCGCCCCACAATCTGGGCGAGGTAATCGATGCCTGCTGCGCGTATCTCGACGATCCCGATATCGATGCCCAGGCGCTAATGGAGCACGTCCAAGGTCCTGACTTCCCGACCGGCGGTATCATCCTGGGCGCTGCCGGCGTCAAGACTGCCCACCTCACCGGCCGAGGCGGGGTCCTGATGCGCGCGCGCGTGCACTTTGAAGAGGTGCGCAAGGATCGCACCGCCATCGTCGCCACCGAGATTCCCTACCAGGTCAACAAGTCCCGCCTGATCGAGCAGATCGCCGATGTCGCGCGCAACAAGCGGGTCGAGGGCATCGCCGAATTGCGGGACGAATCCGACCGCGACGGGGTGCGGGTGGTGATCGAGGTACGGCGCGACGTGAACGTCGAAGTCGCGCTGAACCAGCTCTATCGCTACACCCCGCTGCAGACCAGCTTCGGCGTCAACATGCTGGCGCTGGTCCGCGGGCGCCCCGAGCTTATGAACCTCCGCGACATGATCGCCGCCTTCGTCGATTTCCGCGAAGAGGTCATCGGCCGACGCATCCGTTACGAGCTCAGCCGCGCGCGGGCGCGCGCCCAAATCCTGGTCGGCTTGGCGATCGCGGTCGCCAACATCGACGCGGTGATCGAGATCATTCGCGGCGCCGCCGATCCGGCCACGGCACGCGATGCGCTGGTCGGCCGCGCGTGGCCGGTGCGCGACGTCGAATCGCTGGTCGGACTGATCGACGAGCCGGGCCGCGAAGTGGTCGATGGGGCGTACCGGATGAACGAGCAGCAGGCCAAAGCGATCCTGGAGTTGCGATTGCAGCGGCTGACCGGGCTCGAGCGCGACAAGATCGGCGAGGACCTGACGGCGATCGCGGCGAAGATCAGCGAATATCTCGACATTCTGACCAACCGCGAGTCGCTGGTTGCCTTGCTACGTCAGGAGCTTCTCGAGATCAAAGAGCGGTTCGCGACCCCGCGGCGCACGAGCTTCGAGTTCGATGCCGGCATCCAGGACGACGAAGACCTGATTCAGCGCGAAGATATGGTCGTCACCGTCAGTCATTCCGGCTACATCAAGCGCGTGCCCTTGAGCACCTATCGAGCGCAGCGTCGCGGTGGCAAGGGCCGCGCCGGGATGGCGACGCGGGACGAGGACTTCGTCACCCAGGTGTTCGTCGTCAACACCCACACCCCGGTCCTGTTCTTCTCGACCGCCGGGAAGGTGTACATGCTCAAGACCTATACGCTGCCCTTGGGCGCACCCCAGGCGCGCGGCAAGGCGATGATCAACCTCTTGCCGCTGGCCGAGGGCGAATCCATCGCGACGTTGATGCCGATGCCGGAGGACGAGGAGCGATGGGACGAGCTGCAGATCATGTTCGCCACCACCTATGGCGGGGTGCGCCGCAATCGGCTGTCCGACTTCACCAACATCAAGGCCAACGGCAAGATCGCCATGAAACTCGCGGCCGCGGATCAGATTGTCGGCGTCGGCACGTGCACCGAGCATGACGACGTTTTGCTCGCCGCCCGGGGCGGCAAGTGCATTCGCTTTCGCACCGGCGACGTGCGGGTATTCAAGGGGCGCAACTCGACCGGCGTGCGTGGCATGCGATTGGGCGAGGGTGACCGCGTGATCTCGATGTCGATTCTGCGTCATATTGCGACCGAAGCGCCCGAGCGCGAGGACTATCTGCAAGCGATTCAGGCCAAAAACCGTCTCCGCAGGGCGGACTATGACGCCCGGCCCGAGGACCGCGCCCGCGACGAGGCGCTGGCCAAGCGGTTGGAGAGCCCGCAGTTCGTCGAGCTGGGCGATGGCGAGCAGCTGATTTTGGCGGTCACCGAAAACGGATTCGGCAAGTTGACGTCCGCCTACGCCTATCGCACCACCGGGCGCGGCGGCCAAGGTATCATCAACATCGCTACCTCGGCCCGCAACGGCGCCGTCGTCGAGACCTTCCCGATCGGCGAAGCCGA
Organism: Alphaproteobacteria bacterium; assembly: GCA_965219135.1. Taxonomy (GTDB): domain Bacteria; phylum Pseudomonadota; class Alphaproteobacteria; order VGEJ01; family VGEJ01; genus CAYUNL01. The sequence continues at coordinate 715,582 of CBDCMV010000003.1, forward strand.
CGAGGTGGTCTTGATTACCGACGGTGGCCAGATCATCCGTTTCCCCGCCGCGGATATCCGCATTGCTGGCCGAAACACCCAAGGTGTAACCTTGTTTCGAACTGCGGAGGACGAGCGGGTCGTGTCCGTTGCGCGACTCGCGGAGGCCGCCGAGGATCGAGAAGCCGACTCGGACTGAACGGAATGGGCTTGGGGCGCGGGCCGCCGCAGCAGGGGACCTGAGTGGGAAAATCGATCATAGCCGTCTACCCTGGGACCTTCGATCCCATCACCAACGGCCACGTCGACATCGTCGCCCGCGCCGCCAAACTGGTCGACCGGCTGGTGATCGGCGTGGCCGCGAATCCCGGTAAGAACCCGATGTTCAACCTCGAGGAACGAGTCGACATGGTGCGGGTCGATACCGAGCAGATGAACACCGAGACCGAGATCGCGCTGCGCTCGTTCGACAATCTGTTGGTCGATTTTGCGGCCGAGGAAGGCGCGCGCATGATCGTGCGCGGCTTGCGCGCCGTATCGGACTTCGAATTCGAGTTTCAGATGGTGGGCACCAACGCGCGGCTCAATCCCGATATCGAGACGCTGTTCCTCATGGCCTCGGAGCACCACCAATTCATATCCTCGCGATTCGTCAAAGAGATCGCACTACTGGGCGGCGACATCTCGAGCTTCGTGTCTCGCGCGGTCGCCAAACACCTGGCGGCACGGGTTGCGGATCACGCCCGCCAATCTTAGACTTGGGTCACAGAAAATATGGATAAGCTCATGAAAAGAATTATGTTTTGGCCTGCCCTCGCGACCGCCTTTGCGTTGGCCGTGGGGACCGAGGACGCGAGCGCCGCCGACCCTGATCCCGAGAACACGCTGGTCATGTTCCTCGAAGAAGGTCGCGTGTTCATCGAGCTGTGGCCCGATGTCGCGCCCGCCCACGTCGCTCGCATCAAAGAGCTGGTGGCCGAGGGATTTTATGATGGGCTTGTGTTCCATCGCGTGATCGAAGGCTTCATGGCGCAGACCGGCGACCCGAACGGCAACGGGACCGGCGGGTCGGGCCAAAACCTCAAGGCCGAGTTCTCCGATTCCCCGCACCAGCGCGGGGTCGTATCGATGGCCCGCGCCCGCGATCCCGACAGCGCCGACAGTCAATTTTTCATCGTGCTGGCCAGCGCCCCCCACCTCGATGGCCAGTACACCGCTTGGGGCCGTGTCATCAGCGGCATGAAGTACGTCGATGCGATCAAGAAGGGCGATCGCAACGACAACGGCAGGGTCACCGATCCCGACCGCATCGTCCGAATGCGCCTCGCCGCCGACCTCTTGGAGTGAGGCGGCGGCAGCGCCGCGGGCGCCCGAGCCGATGCGGGTGGATGACTTCGACTTCGATCTCCCCGATCGACTGATCGCGCGCCGTCCCGCCTCACCCCGCGATGCCGCGCGGCTGCTGGCGGTGGGCGAGGAGCTCGAGGACCACACCGTCGGCGACCTCCCGGATTTGCTGCGGCCGGGCGACGTCATGGTGTTCAACGATACGCGGGTCATTCCGGCGCAACTCGAGGGCCGCCGCGGCCACACCCGGGTCGAGGTGACCCTGGGCCGCCAGGGGGAAGGCCGCGCATGGTCGGCACTCGCGCGGCCCGGACGGCGGCTCAAGCCGGGCGACGAAATCGCGTTCGGCGGCACCCTCCGCGCCACGGTGACGGCCAAGCGCGCGGACGGCGAGGTGCGACTGCGCTTCGACCGTTCGGGCAAGGCGCTGAGCGCCGCCATCCGCCGTCACGGGAAAGTGCCCTTGCCGCCCTACATCCGCAAGCTCCGCGCCGTGGAGGCGCGCGATACCACCGACTACCAGTCGGTTTTCGCGGCGAAGGACGGCGCGGTCGCGGCGCCGACGGCGAGCCTCCATTTCACCGACGCGCTGATCGAGCGTTTGCGCGCCGCTGGAATCGCAACCGCGTTCGTCACGCTGCACGTCGGGCCGGGGACCTTCTTGCCGATCCGCGTCAACGATACCGACGACCATCGGATGCAGGCCGAGCGGGGCGAGATCGGTCCTCGCGCCGCACGGACGATCCAAGAGGCGCGCACCGGGGCCGGGCGCGTGGTGGCCGTCGGCTCGACCAGCCTTCGCCTCCTGGAGACGGTGGCCGGAGAAGACGGACGGATCGCCGCGTTTTCGGGGGAGACCAGCCTCTTCGTCGCACCGGGCTACCGGTTCCGGGTCGTCGACCTGCTGCTCACCAACTTTCATCTCCCGCGCTCGACGCTTTTTGTCCTCGTCTGCGCGTTTGCCGGGATGCGGCAGATGAAGCGCGCCTACGCGCACGCAAAACGCGCGGGGTACCGTTTCTATTCCTACGGCGATGCCTGTCTGCTGACCCGGCCGTCGTGATGGGTCTGGAATTCGAGGTGTTGGCGCGGGACGGCGCGGCGCGGCGCGGTCGCATCGAGACCGCGCGTGGCGCGATCAACACGCCGGCGTTCATGCCGGTCGGCACGGCGGCGACGGTCAAGGGAATGACGCCCCAGGGGCTCGCCGAGTCCGGCGCCGAAGTCATTCTTGCCAACGCCTATCACCTCATGCTGCGCGCCGGCGCGGAACGTGTGGCGCGCCTTGGCGGCCTGCACGCGTTCATGAATTGGGCCGGACCCATCCTCACCGATTCGGGCGGCTTTCAGGTGATGTCCCTCGCGCCGCTCCGTGAAATTGCCGAGGCCGGCGTCACCTTCCGCTCACACCTTGATGGCAGCACCCACGAACTGACCCCGGAGCGCTGCATCGAGATTCAGCGGCTGCTTGGCGTCGAGATCGCGATGGTGCTCGACGAATGCACCGCGTTTCCGGCGACCCAGGAGGCGGCGGCCGCCTCGATGCGGCTCAGCGTGCGCTGGGCCGAAAGGGCGCGGGCGGCGTTTGAGCCGGCGCCGGGTCGGGGGCTGTTCGGGATCGTCCAGGGCGGCGTCTATGGCGAGCTGAGGGACGAGTCCGCCGCGGCGCTGCGCGCAGTCGGCTTCGAGGGTTACGCCATTGGCGGACTGGCGGTCGGCGAGGGGGCCGAGGTCATGCGGGAGATGGTGGCGATTACGGCGCCGTTGCTGCCCGCCGAGCGGCCGCGCTATCTGATGGGCGTCGGCCGCCCCGAGGATATCGTCGAGGCGGTGCTGGCGGGAATCGACCTTTTCGACTGCGTGCTGCCGACCCGCTCGGGCCGCACCGGGCAGGCGATCACCCGCCGCGGCCCGGTCAACCTGCGCAACGCCCGCCACGCCGACGATCCCCGGCCGCTGGACGAGGCGTGCGGCTGCCCGGCGTGCCGCGGCTACGGCCGCGCCTATCTCCACCACCTGACAAAGGCCAAGGAGATATTGGGGAGCATGCTGCTGACGACGCACAATCTGACCACCTATCAGACGCTGATGGCGGAGCTGCGCGAGGCCATCACCGCCGGCACCGCACAGCCCTTCGCGGCGGCGCTTGCCGCCGAGCGGGCGAGGGGCGATATTGCGCCCCTATAAGGCCAATGGGAGGAGCACACGATGTATGAAGCGAAGTGCGTGGTCGAGAGCGACGCGGTCTTGGGCGAGGGACCGGTATGGTGCCCCAAGGAAAGGGTCCTTTACTGGATCGATATCGGCCACTTCACGCTCGGGGAGGACGCCGATACCGGCGCACCGTGGGAGACCACCGTTTCGCCCAGTATGCACCGCTTCGACCCCAAGACTGGGACCGACGAGGTCTACAAAGTGCCGCAATCGATCGGCTCTTACGCGCTTCGCGAGGGGGGCGGTTTCGTCGGCGCTTTCCGTGAGGGATTGGCGACATTCGACCTCCCCGACGCCAAACTCAACTTCGTCGAACCGGTGGAGCGCGAGCTCCCGGGCAACCGTTTCAACGATGGAAAATGCGACCGCAAGGGGCGGTTTTGGGCAGGGACCATGGATTCGCGTTGTCGCGATGCCACCGGCAGCCTCTACCGGCTGGATGGCGACGGGACCGTCGCCACCATGGAGACCGGCATCGTCGTCGCCAACGGGCTGGGGTGGAGCCCCGACAACTCGTTGATGTATTACGTCGACAGCAACACCCAGCGCATCGATGTCTTTGACTTCGACTTCGACAACGGGCGCATCGCCAACCGGCGCACCTTCGTCGAGGTGCCGCCTGAGCAGGGGTGCCCCGATGGCTTGACGGTGGACAGCGAAGGCTTCATCTGGTGCGCGCTATCGGGCGGATGGCGGGTCACGCGCTTCGATCCCTCGGGCGCGGTCGATCGGCTCGTCAAGCTGCCGGTGAATGGGGTGACGAGCTGCATCATCGGTGGTGAGGATTTGACGACGCTCTACGCCACCTCGTCGCGGTGGGATATGAAGCTGCGGGACCTCGCCGAACAGCCGTTGTCGGGGAGTCTTTTTGCGATCGACATCGAGGTGCCGGGACTGGTGGAGCCGCGTTACGCCGGCTAAGCGCGATCAATGGCGCAGCGGTGGCTCGTCTTTCCCCGGCTTGGGTGGGGGCGTGACCGCCATCTCCCAAGGATAGTGCAAGATGATGTCCCAGTCGGTCTTGCCGACCACGGTGTGCAGGGCCTCGCAGAACAAGACGTAGTGGCGCGCCGATAGCGGCAGATTGAGATGCCTCTCGGCGCTGACGAAGACCAGCGTGCGGGCGCCGCCCTTGCGCCGCGTGATGCGCACCGCCTTGGTCAGATAGTCGTGGCGTTCCTCGACCTCGCTCAAGCGTTCGGGTGCAAACGCGCCGGTCTCTTTGGCTTTCGAGACCGCGCCCTCGTGGGCGAGCTTGCGGACCTCGTTCTGGTAAGGCGCTGGCACTTTTTCCATGCGTGCCCGGGCCTCGGGAAACGCCTTGAGCATCTTCGGCCACATCCGCTTGGTCAGGCGGCGGCTGATGCCGAAGGCGTGCTCGACCGCGGTGCCTTCGCGCACGAAGACGAATATCCGGTCCTCCTCGGCCGAATAAACGATGTGATAGCGGGTATAACTCACGGAACCACGCGTGCAGCGCCCCGGCAGGTGCGTCACACCGATTGTAGGGTGCGACCCCGCACCTGTCCATTTACCGCGCGGGCGCTCGGTTGACGGTGCCGAGCCGCGCCCATATCGTGCCGGCGCGGGCGCGTAGCTCAGTCGGCAGAGCATCTGACTTTTAATCAGAGGGTCCCAGGTTCGAATCCTGGCGCGCCCACCAAGTCTTCAAGGGGTTACGTATCGGAAGTCACGATGTGGATTCGTCCTCCATTCGATCACGCCGTCGTTGCCGTCGCGGGAGAAGTTTATGGATCGCTACTCCAGGAAACTATCAATAATATCGCACAACCGAATGTCGTCGAACGGTAAGGATTCGGTCGTGCCGTGGAGGCGGCTGACGTTGTGATCGTCATCGGGCGGGGCTTCACAAGTTACTGGTAACGAATCTGGCCATGCGCTACCGTCGAGCGCATGGCGATTCGCGACGAGGACTTTGGCGCGGACCTTTCGCTGGTTGAGAGCGACGAGGGCATCTGGTCGTCCCCCGAAGCAGCACCGACGAGAACGCCGCGCGACTTGCGCTCGCCGTATGAGCGGGAACGGGCGCGGGCGGATGCGGCGGAGGCCCGCTGTGAGGAGTTGCGCTGGGCGGAGGTAGCTTCCCGCACCGACGCCGGTTCGTGGAAGTCGCGGTTCAGGGCGTGCCGAAGCAAGCTGACGGCGGCAGGGCACCTGGCTCATCACGTCAGCGATGTGGTCGATGCACTGGACTTGACGGCGTTCTATGCGCCCAACGAGGGGGACGGTCGACGCAACGCCCCCTACGAGCCGTCGATGATGGTCAAGGTGCTGATCTATGCCTACGCGACGGGCACATTCTCCTCGCGCGCGGTGGCGAGGAAGCTGGAGGAGGAAGTAGCGTTTCGGATGCTCGCGGCGGGCAACTTCCCGCAACATCGCACGGTATGTGAGTTCCGCCGCCGACATCTGGCGGAGTTCAGCGAGCTGTTTGTGGGGGTGGTGCAGGTGGCGCGCGAGATGGGACTGGCGCGGTTCGGCAAGCTCTCGGTCGACGGGACGAAGGTGCGAGCGAACGCGAGCAAGCGCAAGGCGATGAGCTATGAGCGGATGGGCAAAGAGGCGGCTCGCTTGCAGGCGGAGATCGAGGCGCTGCTGACGAAGGCGGGGATGGTGGACGCCGAAGAAGACGAGCGTTGGGGCGAGGATTTCCGGGGCGACGAGTTGCCCGAGGAGTTGCAACGCAGGGAGAAGCGCCTGGCGGCGATCCAGGCAGCCAAAGCGCGTTTGGAGGCGGCGCAACGCGGGCGCGACGATGAGCGCGGGCGCGAGCCTGGGCAGGACCGCAATCCCCGGGGCGGGCGGCCCTACAAGCGGGCCTACGGCGAGCCCGAGCCGAAGGCGCAGAGCAATTTCACCGATCCCGAGAGCCAGATCATGAAGACCAGCAGCGAGGGATTCCAGCAGTGCTCCAACGCGCAGATGGCGGTCGATGGGGAGCACCAGATCATCGTCGCGACTCAGGTGGGGCCACAGGCCAGCGACCAGGGTCAGCTGGTGGGGATGCTCGACGAGATCAACGAGACGTTTGGGGTCGAGCCTGCGGTGGTACTGGCCGATGCGGGCTACTGCAACGAGCCGGATCTGTTGGAGCTGGAAGATCGCGGCATCGACGCGCACGTAGCGCTGGGGCGTGAAGGCAAGTCCCAGGTGGCGGTCGACCCGGCCCGGCTCCCTGCCACGCACCGCATGGGTGAGAAACTGGCGAGCCCCGCGGGCAAAGCCCGGTACGCGCAACGCAAGTGGCTCTCGGAGGCGCCGAACGGGTGGATCAAGGAGGTGCTCGGATTCCGACGATTCAGCCTGCGAGGCTTGGCGAAGGTGCGCGGCGAGTGGGACCTCGTGTGCTTGGCGTTGAACATCAAGCGGATGGGGACGGTGGCCACGTGCTGAGGCAGGTGCTGGCCTGCCAACGCACTTGCTCCGGGGCGCGCAGTGCCCATCGACCGCGTATGAAACGCGAATCTCTTCCGTTCCGGCCTTCCGGTCTGGGCTTTCCATCCCAGAGTCGGGCGGGCCAGATGTCCACACTCGGGCCAAAATCCAACCTCTCCGGCGGCCGCGCGCCAATCGCCCAACATCAAAACTTCTACGGCGCACGCTCCTAGGCTCGGTTTGAACCAGCGTTTGAGCTTCACGGTCGATTCCGCTCTGCTTGAGGAACTGGGCGAGCGGCTCATAGCGCGACCCTATGTCGCGTTGGCGGAGCTGGTAAAGAATGCCTACGACGCCGATGCGCAGAAGTGTGAGATTCTCATAGATCCATCGTTGGAAGCTCATTGGGAACGCGGTTTCGGTGCCGGTGTCGAGATGGATAGGAGAGAGGCTGCGCGAACCGGGAGAATATGACGCATCAGACGATTCGCTCCTAGATACCTCATCGACTTGGCCAATCGCAGCCTACAATGTGCTTGGTCGCAAGATGGTCGCCCAGGTCTCGGAAAACCCGCTGAAGAGCAGGCGCGGTCAATTGTCGGCGTTCGATACCGCACATTGGCCGGACCTCTCCAAGCGAGCTCTGTCCCGTTTCATAGCTCGTGCTCGGGCGGAGTCAACGACGCTCAGATACCCCTCCGGATTCCTGGAGGCACTGGAGCGACGTCGGGACGATATGGCTGACTGGTTCGGTTCAGATGCCTCCCTCACTTGATGGCTCGCGGATTCCCAGATCAACAGATATAGGAAGGGGTTGTGCCCAGGCCCCCGGAGCGTCCAAGAATGCTGTCCAATTTTCCCATAGAATCGACGTGAAATGACGCAAGTTGGACACCCCCTTGACCAATCGCAATTGAGGGGGGACTTTTAATCAGAGGATCCCAGGTTCGAATCCTGGCGCGCCCACCATGTTTCCAGGGGCTTGAGGCCCATGGGCGACGGTAGTCATTAGTCTTCGGGCCGGTTTCGCGAATCGCTCCAGCGCTTGACCGAGCACGTCTCGGGCGATGCCCCCGATACGGTACTTCGAGCGCTGCGGGGCTGATCACGTGGAGAAGCCATGAAGAAGACCCGCAATACGGTCGCCGACCTGCGAGCGATGAAGGGCAAGCGCCAGATTTCCATGCTCTGCGTCGATACCCTCGACGAAGCGCGGGCGGCGGACGCCGCCGGCATCGACACGCTGTCCGTCGACGAGAATTTGTGGACGTCGGAGATGCGCGAGGCCGCCGGAAATTGTTTCGTGCAGGTCGGGCTCATCTACGGCGAGTGCTGCACCCTTGAGGACTATCTCAGGGCGGCGCATGGGGCCATGCAGCTTGGCGGCGATTCGGTTTACACCTCGGCGAGCACCGAGATCGTTCGGCGGTTGGCCGCCGAGGGCATCCCGGTGGTGGGCCACGTCGGGCTGATTCCGGCGAAGTGCACGTGGACGGGCGGGTTCGTGGCCGTCGGCAAGACCGCCGACAGCGCCATGAAGGTCTATGAGCACACCAAGGCGCTCAAGGCGGCTGGCGCGTTTGCGGCCGAGATCGAGGTGGTGCCCGATCGGATTGCTGCGGAGATATCCAAGCGCACCTCGTTGCTCATGCTGTCGATGGGCGCCGGTGCCGGTTGCGACGCACAGTATCTCTTCGCCGAGGACGTGCTTGGCTATACCCGCGGGCATCGGCCGCGCCACGCCAAGGTCTACCGCGACTTTCGGGCCGAATACGACCGGTTACAGAAGGAGCGCATCGCGGCGTTCAAGGAATACGCGAGCGATGTCGAGACTGGCGCCTATCCCGAGCCCAAGCACCTCGTGCCGATCGCCGACGACGAGTTCGAGGCGTTCAAGAGCCGGCTGGCGTCGTAGGCGATCGCCCTGCCCGTGACCATGTGGCTCTGCTCAGGCGTGCCCCCGGGCGGGCAATGACACCGAGTCCCACTGGCCCTATCGTCAGATGACCATCACCACCGGAGGCCGACCCATGTCTGACAAGGAAATTACCGCCGCGATTCTCGCGGCTGCCGTATTCGCCAAGCGCGGCGAAACCTCCACGGACGACCTGTGAAAAGATATCGACGGTAAGGCTTCTCCCTTTGCTTCCGGTCACACCAGATGTTGATCGGCCTTCTACGTTCCAGGCACGGTTCTTGGACCGTGCCTGGCGATGTGCGGGAGCTTTTGGCCTTGGGGAAGTAGGTTTCGAGTGCTGTCAGGCAGGCTGGAGGGCCGGTATTCGGCCCCGATTGAGGCGGATCGGAGGGCGGGCGGTGGCTGGCGCCCGGCCTGCCGGGATCAGCCGCGTTGTCCGACGATGTCGCGGTAGTCGGCGGGTCGGAGGCGCGTGCCGATGCCGAGCAGGGTGTCGAAGGCCGTTGCGGTGTGGCGGCGGCGGTTCCAGCGGAACACGAACTCGTCGAGATAGCGGCGCAGATGGGCGCGGCGCAGGCCATGGAAGGTTCCGAGCGCCCAGCGCTTCAGGTTCGAGAACACACGATGGATCCAGATCAGCACGAGATGGGCGGGCGTTGCACCGACGACCTTGGGCTGGTGGTCGTGGTCGGGCAGGCCAGGATAACCGCTCCAGCCATCGGTGATTACCCGCGCGCCCGGCGCCGAGGTCCCGGCAACGAAGGCATGAAGGCTGCGCGCGGAGAAATCCCCGATCGGCGCCAGCCGGATGCGACGTGGCTCGCCCTCGGGCGATAGCTCGACCGCGCCAGCAATGCGCATCTTGCCTTGCCGGCTGCGACCTTGCCCGCCTGTGGTCGGGTCTTTTACGGTGCGGAACGGTAGGGTGGCCTCATCGATCTCGACCAGGTCCTCAAGCAGGCTGCGATCCGGATCAACCATGGCACGGCGCAGCTTGTGCAGCAGGAGCCAGGCACTCTTGTAACTGCCGAGCCCGAGCTGGGCCTGGAGTTGCAGGGCGGAGATACCGTTCGAGTGGCTGGTCACGATGTGAACGGCCATGAACCAGGTCTTCAGGGGCAAGTGGCTGCGGTGCATGATCGTGCCCGCGGTCACCGAAGTCTCCTTCCCGCAGGCCGCACATTCCCAGCTCGCCCGGCGACGCTTCAGTTCCCAGCCCCTGTCATGGCCGCAGGCGGGGCAGACGAAGCTGTCGGGCCAGCGCTTGGCTGCAAGATGCCGGGCGCAGGAGGCTTCATCGGGAAAGCGCGCCTCGAAGGCGGCGCGGGACATCGGGCGGTCGTATTTCCAGCGGCTGGGCATGACAGAACATTAAGCGAACATTCCGCCGATGGCAACCGCAAACCCAACATGTCGTCAAACCGGGTTCAGAGGGATAAGCCTTTCGACGGTTTCTCGATCGGCTTCAGCAGGAATCTCCTGAAGGAGGCTGAGGTGAGCCTCGTTGCTGGCCAAGTCAGTCCGGCGGATGGCACGGATCGCGATCCTTCGGGAGACGTATTGATCCACGCTATCTGCCGTAGTCCGCGCATCGGCGCCCAGCGATTCAGTGGCAATCAGGGGCCGGACGCAGACAAGGGAGGGTTTGTCAGAGTGGACGGAGGCTCGCCCGATCTAGTAGCTCTTGAGTTCGACGATCTCGTCGATGACGTAGCCCTCGCTCTCGGGGAAGCGGATCGTGGCCTTGCGCCGCGCATCCGCGGCATCCTTGGCGGTCAGGTCGATATGTTGAACCTCGGCCCAGCTATCGGCGAGATTGCGGTGATGAAAACCCTTCTCGACGCGGGCGCGCACCGCCCGATTGTAAACCACGATCTCGTAGGGCCATTCCGATGCCATCACACACGCCGCGAGGGTTGAGTTCGGGTTTCCACCCAATATAGCGCGGGAAACCCCGATGGCTAGCACCGCCGCGTGCCGGCGCAGACCTCCATCCTCAGCACCGGGGCGAAGGGGACGGCCATAAGGTGGTGTTCCTGGCGGGGCTCCGGCGTCCCCTGCAGTCGTGCCGGCCTCGATCATGTATCATGCGCCCCTCAGTGGAGAAAGGACGAGCGAATGACTGAACCCGCCGATGGGTTGCAACAGTTCGCGGGCCGCGTTGCGGTCGTTATCGGCGCGACCCAGGGGGTGGGGGAGAGTGCGGCGCGCCTGTTGGCGCGGCGCGGCGGGGATCGCGATCGGCGGCCGCCGCCAGGCCGAGGGCGGGGCGGTGGCCGCTTCGATCGAGGAGGAGACCGGCTGCCCCGCGCTGTTCGTCCAGGCCGACGTGGCATCGCTGGACGACTGTGCGAACCTCATCGATCGCGCGGCGGAACGCTTCGGGCGCCTCGATGCGCTGATCAACTGCGCCGCCACCGCCGAGCGGGGCACGGTGGACAACACCACGCCCGAGCTTTGGGAAGGTGCGTTTGCCGTCAACGTACGCGCGCCCTTCTTCTTGTTGCAGCGCGCCGTCAAGGTGATGCGCGAGAACGATATCGCTGAGAGCGTGCGCGGCACCGTGGTCAACGTGATCACGCTGTCGAGCTATGGCGGCCAGCCCTACCTTACGCCCTACGTTGCCTCGAAAGGCGCGCTGGTGGCGCTGACCAAGAATACCGCGCACGCGCTGCGCGGGGACCGCATCCGCGTCAACGGGCTCAACATGGGCTGGACCAACACGCCGCGCGAGCACGAGACCCAGCGGATCTGGCACGACCATCCTCCCGGGTGGCTTGACGAAGCGGCCAAGGAGCAGCCCTTCGGCAGGCTCAACGAGTGCGAGGACATCGCCCGCGCCATTGCCTTCCTGGCCACCCCGGAATCCGGAATCATGACCGGAGCCATCGTCGACTTCGACCAAATGGTGGTCGGCGCCTTCGACTAGCGGCTTGGGGGCGAGACGCGCTTTAGGGTAGAATGCGTGCGCTCCCCACTGACCAAGCGGGAGGCGAACACAGACTTATTTATTGGGACGGTCCGCGCTACTCGGGTTGGGGAGCGGTAGTGCCTGACCCGTTGGGCGCCAAGTCGGGGGATCAACTATGAACGTTGCATCAATCCTGAAAGCCAAGGGCGCGGATGTCGCCACGGCCGCGCCGGGTGCACGAATTGCCGAGATCACCCAGAGCATGAAGGACAAGCGCATTGGCGCTCTGGTCGTCGCCGAGGACGGGGGCCCGGTTCTTGGCATCATCTCGGAACGCGACATCGTCAGCGGATTCGTCGAGCGCGGCAGCGATCTGTCCGCCGCCACCGCTGGGGACCTGATGACAGCGGACGTCTTGACCTGCACGCCCGCCGATACGATTGCCACGCTGATGTCGACGATGACGGAGAAACGTATCCGCCACTTGCCGGTGGTGGACGCGGATGGGCTGTGCGGCATCGTCAGTATCGGCGACGTGGTCAAGAACCGGCTCGACGAGATCGAGGCCGAAGCGGACGCGCTGCGGGAATACGTGACCACCGCCTGATCCGGTGGCGCGAATCGGGTGATGCGCCGCGTCTCAAGTATTGCTCTGGCCGCGGCGCTTGCGAGCCCGCTGATCGGGGCGCCCTCGGAGGCGGTCGAGATCACCGAATGGACGGTGCCGTGGGAGAATTCGCGCCCGCGCGATCCCTACGTGGAGGGCCCAGCGGCGGTGTGGTTTGTCGGCCAGAAGGGCGACTACCTCGCGCGTTTCGATCCTGGCGATACGCGCTTCACGAAGATCGATCTGGAGCCGGGAACCGGGCCGCACAACCTGGTCGTTGATGCGCGCGGGAGGGTCTGGTTCGCCGGCAACCGCAAGGGCTTCATCGGCCGCTACGATCCAACAAGCGGCGAGATCGCAAGGTTCGCGATGCCCGATCGGGCTGCGCGCGATCCCCACACCCTGGTCTTCGACGGCGCCGGTGCATTGTGGTTCACGGTGCAGCGCGGCAATTTCGTCGGCCGCCTCGACCCGGCAGCCGGATCGATCGACCTGATCGCGGTACCCAGCCGGGGCGCGCGACCCTACGGGATCGCGATCGCGCCCGACGGCACGCCGTGGGTGGCCTTGTTCGGGACCGCCAAGCTGGTCTCGATCGATCCGCGAACCTTGGCGCCGCGTGAGCACCCGCTGCCGCGCTCGGGATCGCGCCCGCGACGCATCGGCGTGACCTCGGATGGGCGGGTGTGGTACGTCGATCATAGCGACGGCTTTCTCGGGGCGCTGACCCCGGCGACCGGTGCGATCGCCGAGTGGCCCATGCCCGCGGGCGGGCGGGCTCGCCCCTACGCCATGGCGGTGGACGACCGCGACCGCACCTGGATCGTCGAGACCGGGCCCAGTCCCAACACCCTGATCGGCTTCGATCCGACGAGCGAGGGATTCTTCAGCGCCACGCCGATTCCCTCGGGCGCGGGGTCGGTGCGGCACATGGTCTATGACCGAGAAAGCGGGTCGCTCTGGTTCGGGACCGACGCCGGCACCCTCGGCCGCGCCCGAATCGACTGAGCACCCCGTTCGCTACAAGATTTCGAGTACCGCCGCGAGCGGCCGGCCGAGCGCCGCCTTCCCGCCGTTGACCACAATCGGGCGCTTCTTTGCGGCGCATCAGATCGCGCGGCGCAAGGCTGAGCATGCGCAGCACACCCGTCTAGTGTCTTTGCGGTGGGAGGGGTCTGCAGGTATTCGATGATCTCGGGTTCGAACCTCCTTGGCGCGCATAAGCTCCAAGGTTTCGCGCGATTTGCTGCAGCGGGGGTTGTGGTCGCCTTTTCCGGATTCCTAGAGTTCGCCGCGGGCCATCGTCTCGGCCATGTGCTCGGCTTGGCGGATCACCAGCGCCACGATGGTCAGCGTCGGGTTGCCGAGATTGGCCGAGGCGAACTGGCTGCCGTCGGAGACAAAGAGATTGGGCACGTCGTGGCTGCGGCCCCACGAATCGACCACACCCTCGTCGGGCTTGACGCTCATGCGGCAGGTGCCGAGGTTTTGCGAGGCGGGGTGGGGCGGGGTCTCGGTGGTCTGGCGCGCGCCGGCTGCTTGCAACAGCGCCGTGGCCCGCTTGAGGCCGTGGTTCATCATCGCCACTTCGTTGGGGTGGTCGTCGATGTTGAGCACCGGCACCGGCAGGCCGAAGCGGTCGCGTTGGGCGCCATCGAGCGTGACGCGATTGGTGGTCATCGGCAGGTCGGCGCCGGTGACCGAAACGCCGACGGTACGGTCGTACCCTTCTAGGACGCCGGTGTAGTCGCGCCCCCAGGCGCCGGGCACAAGCGCGGCGGCGTAGCTCGACAGGCCGGCGCCGAACGGCATCATGATGACGCCGCCCGCGAAGCCGCGCGCCGGGTCGTGGTGCGCCTCGTCCGACAGCAGGCCGGTGACCTGGACCCCGCGGTGCATGTGGATTGGCCGCTCGAAGGTGCCGTAGACGTAGCTTTCGGCGATGTGGGTGTAGTTGCGTCCGACCTGACCCGAGGAATTGGCCAATCCCTGCGGAAATGCGGCCGATTCCGAGTTGAGCAGGAGTCGCGGCGTCTCGATCGCGTTACCGGCCACGCACACGGCGCGGGCCCTCTGCAAGTGCTCGGCGCCGGCGCGGTCGGCGTAGCGGATGCCCGCGGCCCGGCCCCGCGCATCGTGCTCGACGCGCAGCGCCATGCAGTTGGCGCGAACCTCGCAGCGCCCGGTGGCTTCGGCCTTCGGGATGTCGGCGTAAAGCGTCGACCATTTGGCGCCCGAGGCGCAGCCCTGGGCACAGAAACCGATCTGGTCGCACGCGTTGCGACCATCATGGGGGACCGAGTTAATGGCCACGTGGGTCACGCCGAAGTCGCGATAGCCGAGCCGCCTGGCACCCAGGGCGAAGACTTTGTATCCGTTGGTGGCGGGCAGAAGGGGCCGCCCGCCGCGGCCCGAGACCCCCATGTTCTCCTCCGCGCGCGCGTAGTAGGGGAGGAGGTCATCGAGGGTGAACGGCCAGTCGATCAGGTTGGCCCCGTCGATGGCGCCGTAGGTGGTCAGCGGTCTGAATTCGTGGGCGCGGAAGCGCAGCGCCTGGGCCTGCCAGTGCACGGTGCTGCCGCCGACGGTCTTGCAAATGTGGGTGGGTTCCTCGGGCCAGGTGCGGGCGAGCCGCGAATCGCCGGTGATGATGCGGTGGTCCTTCCAGGTGAACATAGCGTGGGCGGCCGCCTCGTCGTTCTGGAAATCGGCCAGTTTGTAGCGCGGTCCGGCCTCCAGGACGACGACGTCGATACCCTTGCGGCTGAGTTCGTTGGCAAGCGTACCCCCGCCCGCGCCCGAGCCGACGATGACTACGACGCGATCGTTGTCGTGCTCGAACGTGACGGAGGCGACGTCGTCTTCCACGACGTCGGCCGAGGAGATCACTCGCGCTCCGTCCGCGCGGAAAGGCGGGTGATTTCGGCGTGGAGGTCGCGCTTTAGGCCGAGCGCGATCAGCGCTTCGGCGATCAAGAATACCGGAGCGACGAAGATCTGGAAGAAATTGTCCACCAACGCCGGCCGGCGTCCCTCATAGGCGTGTCCAATGAGCTGCAGCACCCAACCGCCGACGAAGCACGCCGCGAAGATACCCATGCTCAAGCCGAGCGAAGCCTGGGCAAGCCGATCGGCAAGGGTGGTGATGGGCACGAAGATCGCTACCGCGACAACGCCGAGCGTGAAGTCGCGGCTGAGGTAATAGGCGAGGACGACGGCCACGAACGCCCAGGCGAGGGAGGCCTCGACGCCGCCCATGGAGAAGCGGACGAGTCCCATCGGGATCAGGATCGAGAACGCGATCAGCGGCACGCCCAGGTAATGGGTGGCCCGGTTCCTGGGATCGCGGTGATAGCGCCCATAGAACGCCATGTGCTCGGCCAGCGATTTCATGCCGATCAATCCTCGCTCATGTCCGGCCGCGGCGCAAACCTGGCCAGGGTGGGACAGGTCCGGCGGAATTGGGTAAGCTTGGGTGCGCCATCTTCGGCGGTTCGGAGGATCGGCCATGGCATCGAAGTTCTCGAAGTTCCTGGGTGGCCTGATGGGTGCGGGCGGCGAGTCCTCAGGGCCTTCCGCGGCCCCCGTCGAGTATGAGGGCTTCGCGATCCGGCCCGATCCCAAGCGCGAGGGCGCGCAGTGGCGCATGGGTGGGGTGATCAGCAAGGAAGTCGATGGTGAGGTGAAGGAGCACGCGTTCATCCGCGCCGACACCTTCGGTGCCAAGGAGGACGCCGACACTTTCTCCATCGTCAAGGCCAAGCAGATCATCGACGAGCAGGGGGACGGTCTGTTCCGGGACGTTTGAGCATGGCCGACGCCGCCGCCGTGCCCGATGGGTCGGGACGCGATTTCATCCGCGAGCTGATCCGCGACGAGCGGCGCGCGGGCCGGACCGATACCGTCGTCACCCGCTTTCCGCCCGAGCCCAACGGCCACCTCCACATCGGGCACGCCAAGTCGATGTGCTTGAACTTCGGTATCGCCGAGGAATTCGGTGGCCGCTGCCATCTCCGCTTCGACGACACCAACCCGACCAAGGAGGAGCACGCGTTCATCGACAGTATTCAGGAAGACGTGCGCTGGCTGGGCTTCGACTGGGGCGCGCACCTCCATTTTGCCTCGGACCACTTCGAGACCCTGTACACCTGGGGCGAGCATCTGATCGAGGCCGGCAAGGCCTACGTCGACGACCTGAGCCAGGACGAGATCCGCGCCCATCGCGGGACCCTTGCCGAGCCCGGCACCGACAGCCCCTGGCGCGAGCGTCCCGCCGGCGAAAGTCTGGACCTGTTCCGTCGCATGCGGGCCGGGGAATTCGCCGACGGCGCGAGGGTGCTGCGGGCCAAAATCGACATGGCCTCGGGCAACATCAACCTGCGCGATCCGGTGCTCTACCGCATCCTGCACGCGCCCCACCCGCGCGCCGGCACCGAATGGTGCATCTATCCCACTTACGACTTCGCCCACGGCCAGTCGGACGCGATCGAAGGGGTGACGCATTCGCTGTGCACACTGGAATTCGAGGACCATCGACCGCTGTACGACTGGCTGATTGAGAACCTGCCGACGCCAAGCCGGCCGCGGCAGTACGAGTTCTCGCGTCTCAACGTGACCCACACCGTACTTTCCAAGCGCAGACTCACAGCGCTCGTCGAGGGCGGGCACGTGCGAGGCTGGGACGATCCCCGGATGCCGACGCTCTCGGGCCTCCGCCGGCGTGGCGTGCCACCCGCGGCGATCCGCGATTTCGCCGGACGCATCGGCGTGACCAAGAGCGACAGCCTGGTCGAAGCCGCCTACCTCGAGCACTGTACGCGCGAGCTTCTCAACAAGACCGCGCCGCGCCGCATGGCGGTTCTGCGTCCCTTGAAGGTGGTGATCGAGAACTACCCCGAGCGTGAGACCGAGGAACTCGAAGCGGTCAACAATCCCGAGAACGATTCGGCGGGCACGCGCGCGGTGCCGTTCTCGCGCGAGCTCTACATCGAGCGCGACGACTTCATGGAGGAGCCGGCGAAGAAGTTCTTCCGTCTGGCGCCGGGCCGTGAAGTGCGGCTCCGCTACGCCTACTTCATCACCTGCCGCGAGGCGGTCAAAGACGGCCGCGGCGATGTCGTCGAGCTCCGCTGCATCTACGATCCCGCGAGCCGCGGCGGCAAATCTCCCGACGGGCGCAAGGTGAAAGCCACCCTACACTGGGTTTCGACGGCGCACGCCATAGCGGCCGAAGTCCGGCTCTACGATTACCTGTTCTCCGAGCCCGACCCGGACGCCGGCGGCGACCTGGACGCGAGTCTCAACGCCGATTCAATGACCGTGCTCGGTGATTGCCGGCTGGAACCTTCGTTGTCGGAGACGGCGCCGGGCGAGCCGGTGCAGTTCGAACGGCTGGGCTATTTCTGCCGCGACCCCGATTCGACGCCCGAGCACGCCGTTTTCAACCGCACCCTCGCCCTCCGCGACACCTGGGCCCGCGTGCAGGCAAAGGGCGGCAGCACGGCGGGGCAGGGGGCTCAGGGGTAGCTGCAACCCTCGGCCGTCACCTCGACGAAGGCGCGGTCTCCGGGCACGATGGAGAAGCGGTACTCGGTGTCCCCCCCGACCAGCGCGTGATGGAGCGGCAGCGTTCCCCGGACCTCGGCGCGTTCGCCGCCGATTCCGGTGAAAGCCACGGTGATGGTGTGGGCGGGGTCGAACCAGGCTTCGGGATTGCCCGCCTCGTCGGTGGCGGAGCGGCCTTGGGCGGTCACCGTGATCGTGTTGTCGGCGAAGCTCACCGAGTCGTTGGGCCCCTCGTAGATGGGCGTCTGCACGACGAACCTTCGGGTAACCGGAGCCGCGTTGCACTCGCGCTGGTTTCTCGCGGCGCCGATGACGAAAGCGAGCCGCGATTGCTCGACGCCCGCGTCGAGCCGCTCGCGCACCGCGCCGAGCAATTCCCTTGTCTCGGCCGGGGCGACGTCTTGCTCGTAGCGGCGGCGAAGCTCGCGAATCCGCTCCGCATCAGCATCGCCGATGCCCCGCAGCTGTGCGTTCTCGCTCTCTAGTCCAGCCACCGTCTCCAGGAGTTGCGCCACCTCGACTTCGAGCCCCGCGACGCTCTCTCCCGTCGAAATCGAGCCGTACCGTTCCGCCACCAGCCCGGCCGCGAATCCCAGTGCCAGCACCACGAGCCAGCGAAATAGGCGGCGCCAGAAATGTGATCGCTTTCTGTCTCGATGGTACCCTAGCGTCATCGCCTGCCTTCCCTCTCGTGGAGGGACGCGCCCGACCCCATCTTAGCTCGCATCGAAGGTAAGGCCAGGACGACGTGTGCCACAGCGTTGGCCGTCGCCTTCGGGGCGTGACCGAGCCTAGGAGCGTGCGCCGTAGAAGTTTTGATGTTGGGCGATTGGCGCGCGGCCGCCGGAGAGGTTGGATTTTGGCCCGAGTGTGGACATCTGGCCCGCCCGACTCTGGGATGGAAAGCCCGGACCGGAAGGCCGGAACGGAAGAGATTCGCGTTTCATACGCGTTCGATGGGCACTGCGCGCCCCGGAGCAAGTGCGTTGGCAGGCCAGCACCTGCCTCAGCACGTGGCCACCGTCCCCATCCGCTTGATGTTCAACGCCAAGCACACGAGGTCCCACTCGCCGCGCACCTTCGCCAAGCCTCGCAGGCTGAATCGTCGGAATCCGAGCACCTCCTTGATCCACCCGTTCGGCGCCTCCGAGAGCCACTTGCGTTGCGCGTACCGGGCTTTGCCCGCGGGGCTCGCCAGTTTCTCACCCATGCGGTGCGTGGCAGGGAGCCGGGCCGGGTCGACCGCCACCTGGGACTTGCCTTCACGCCCCAGCGCTACGTGCGCGTCGATGCCGCGATCTTCCAGCTCCAACAGATCCGGCTCGTTGCAGTAGCCCGCATCGGCCAGTACCACCGCAGGCTCGACCCCAAACGTCTCGTTGATCTCGTCGAGCATCCCCACCAGCTGACCCTGGTCGCTGGCCTGTGGCCCCACCTGAGTCGCGACGATGATCTGGTGCTCCCCATCGACCGCCATCTGCGCGTTGGAGCACTGCTGGAATCCCTCGCTGCTGGTCTTCATGATCTGGCTCTCGGGATCGGTGAAATTGCTCTGCGCCTTCGGCTCGGGCTCGCCGTAGGCCCGCTTGTAGGGCCGCCCGCCCCGGGGATTGCGGTCCTGCCCAGGCTCGCGCCCGCGCTCATCGTCGCGCCCGCGTTGCGCCGCCTCCAAACGCGCTTTGGCTGCCTGGATCGCCGCCAGGCGCTTCTCCCTGCGTTGCAACTCCTCGGGCAACTCGTCGCCCCGGAAATCCTCGCCCCAACGCTCGTCTTCTTCGGCGTCCACCATCCCCGCCTTCGTCAGCAGCGCCTCGATCTCCGCCTGCAAGCGAGCCGCCTCTTTGCCCATCCGCTCATAGCTCATCGCCTTGCGCTTGCTCGCGTTCGCTCGCACCTTCGTCCCGTCGACCGAGAGCTTGCCGAACCGCGCCAGTCCCATCTCGCGCGCCACCTGCACCACCCCTACAAACAGCTCGCTGAACTCCGCCAGATGTCGGCGTCGGAACTCACATACCGTGCGATGTTGCGGGAAGTTGCCCGCCGCGAGCATCCGAAACGCTACATCCTCCTCCAGCTTCCTCGCCACCGCGCGCGAGGAGAATGTGCCCGTCGCGTAGGCATAGATCAGCACCTTGACCATCATCGACGGCTCGTAGGGGGCGTTGCGTCGACCGTCCCCCTCGTTGGGCGTATAGAACGCCGTCAAGTCCAGTGCATCGACCACATCGCTGACGTGATGAGCCAGGTGCCCTGGGGGAACCCACTCCTGCAAGTCCAGCGGCAAAAGCAAGGGTTGGTCCGGCTGGTAGGCACGAAACGTGGTCGGCATCTGGAGTTCCCATACGCAACTGGCGTATCGGATCATACTTCCCCCTGCGCAAATCCACCCACAACCCGTCCGCTATCAACTTTGCCGCGCGGACCTTTCTGCAGCGCACGCTCCTAGGTAGGGGAATCGCCGAGCGCCTCGGCGATCTCGTCGAGGATGGCGGGATCGTCGATGGTGGCGGGGGCGGTGTAGGGCTCGCGGTCGGCGATCTTGCGCATGGTGCCGCGCAGCACCTTGCCCGAGCGGGTTTTGGGCAGGCGCGGCACCACGGCGATGCGCTTGGGTGTGGCGATGGCGCCGATGCGCTCGCGCACCATGGCGACGAGCTCGGCGGCGATCTCGTCGTGGGCGACATCGATTCCGGCCTTGAGAACGACGAAGCCGATCGGCACCTGGCCCTTGATCGAATTGGCGGCGCCGATGACCGCGCACTCGGCGACGCCGGGATGCGCCGCCAAGACTTCCTCCAGCCCGCCCGTGGACAGCCGGTGGCCGGCGACGTTGATGATGTCGTCGGTGCGGCCCATGACGTAGAGGTAACCCTCTGCGTCGATGTGACCGGCATCAGCGGTGGTGTAGTAACCGGGGAACGCCGAAAGATAGGAATCGACGTAGCCGGCGTCATTGTTCCACAGGCTCGGCAAGCAACCGGGCGGCAGCGGCAACTTCAAGACAATGGCGCCGCTTTCGCCCGGCGCCACTTCCCGGCCGGTATCGTCCACGACCCTCACGTCGTAGCCGGGGACCGCTTTGGTCGGCGAGCCATACTTTACCGGCAGCGCGCCGAGCCCGACGCAGTTGGCGGCGACCGGCCACGCGGTCTCGGTCTGCCACCAGTGGTCGATCACCGGCTTGCCCAGGTGGCGTTCGGCCCACTGGATGGTGTCGGGGTCTGCGCGCTCGCCGGCCAGGAACAGGGTACGGAAGCGGGAAAGGTCGTGGCCGCGCAGGTGTCGGGCCTCGGGATCCTCGCGCTTGATGGCGCGGAAGGCGGTGGGCGCGGTGAACAGTGCCGCCACCCCGTGCTCGGCGATCACCCGCCAGAAGGCACCGGGATCGGGCGTGCCCACGGGCTTGCCCTCGTAGAGCACCGTGGTACAGCCGTGCAGGAGCGGCGCGTACACGATGTAGGAGTGGCCAACCACCCAGCCGATGTCCGAGGCCGCCCAATAGGTCTCGCCGGGCTCGATGCCGTAAACGTTCGACATCGACCACTTGAGGGCCACCATGTGGCCCGCGTTGTCGCGCACCACGCCCTTGGGCACGCCGGTGGTGCCCGAGGTATAGAGGATGTAGAGCGGATCCGTCGCCGCTAGGGGAACGCACTCGGCCGGCGCCGAGTCGGCGAGTTCGCCCCAGTCGATGTCCCGGCCCGTCACCATCGCGGCCGTCTCCTGTGGGCGTTGAAGGATAACGCACGCCTCGGGCTTGCTCCGCGCCATCTCGATGGCTTGGTCGAGGAGCGGCTTGTAGGGGACGACGCGGCCGGGCTCGATGCCGCAACTTGCGGCAAGCACCACCTTGGGCTTCGCGTCGTCTAGCCGCACCGCGAGTTCTTTGGCCGCAAAACCGCCGAAGACGACCGAGTGAATGGCGCCAATGCGGGCGCAGGCAAGAATGGCGACCACGGCCTCGGGAACCATCGGCATGTAAATTACGACGCGGTCACCCTTGACGACCCCGAGCGAGGCCAGCCCGCCGGCAAGGCGCGCGGTCCGATCGAGTAGGTCGCGATAGCTGAAACGCTCGATCGTATCGGTGACGGGGCTGTCGTAGAGCAGCGCCGTTTGGTCGGCGCGCCCGCGCTCGACATGACGGTCGAGGGCGTTGTAGCAGGTATTGACGAGACCGCCCGCGAACCACGACGTAAGCGGCGCCCTAGAAGAATCGAGGACGGTGTCCCAACGCCGATACCAATCGATGGCTTCGGCGGCATCGGCCCAGAACGCCTCCGGGTCGCGCGACCAGCGTGCATAAACCTCGTCATAGCGGCTGGTCACGCGTGCCTCCCCCGGCGCTAGCCGGTGGAAACCCTAGCCTGAAACCGCGGTCCGATCAAAAAGCGTGGAGTTAGCTGTCGGCGTCGCCTGGACGCGTGCGTCGGCCCGAAAGCTGCTCAAGCTGGGAAACCATTTGCTCCAGGGTCTCGCGCTCGTGTCGGGCCTTTTCCTCGGCCGGCAAGTTGCGACGATGGTGTTCGACCGCTTTCTTCAGCTGCTCGGCGATGTTGCTCTCGGGATCGAACATTCATTCCTCGTCGCGCCCTTCGGGCGGGCGTTGAGGAATAGGGACTCAAAAAGGTTTAGGAATGGTGAGTCCATCAGCGCGGCTTACTCGGCCGCCGCTTTCCGCTCGCTCTCGATGCGCTGCCAGCGCTCGCGCACCAGGTCCTTGAGCATGACCGATTCCTCCCAGCGGTGCGCCAGCCGAGAGTTCATAGCCGTCCGCCCCGGTCATCGCGTACTCCTTGGGCCCGAGAATTCACGGCCGACCACGAAGTGCGAGAGGTCGCCGGTTAGCCTTTATGTCGAGCTCGCAGGTGAAGGTGATGTTCGCGTCCGCGGGCGCGCGCTTGCGCCAGCCGAGAAAGCCATATTCCCACCAGTCCAAGAACAGGTCGAGCCAGTCCTTCTGATGGGGAAAGCTGATCTGGACCTGGATCTGCTCGCGGCTCGCCACGCGGCCGTGGAAGCCCCAACAGTGATCGATGACGCGGCGCATGAGGCCGTGGTTGTATTCCGAGATGGGCCACGAGAATTCACGGCCGACCACGAAGTGCGAGAGGTCGCCGGTTAGCCCGCTTATGTCGGGGAAGCAGTCCAGCAGGTGAAGGGTGAAGTAAAGATCCGTCATCAGGCGGTCAGGCGGTCGCGATGGGTTTCGAAGTGGACCGGCAGCGTCGATTTATCGGCGAGCGTGCGAAAGGCCTGCAGATAGGCCACCGATTCTTCGAGCGTGTAGGGCATGACGTGGGGCAGGCAGTTGATGTGATTGGCGCCCACAACCTCGATCCGGGCGATTTGATCGACGAATTCGTCGGCTGTTTTCGGGCTGCAGTAGATGAACCAGCTCATATCGTGGTCCTTGAGAAAGCCGACGATCTGGTCGATCTCGGCCGGCTCGCGCTCGAAGAACTGGTCGAGGCCGACCCCGTCGAAGCCGGCCTCGTGAATCATCCTTAGCTTCTCGTCGAGCGGCCATTCCTTGCCGTCGGATCGCCGCCGCTCCATGGTCCACAGCGATTGATAGACGAGTAGCTCTTGCATTGCGGTCTCCCTTGGCCGGTCTCGCGGACCTATCTTAAAGCGGTTTTCGGATAGCTGCGCCCCTTCCACGTCGCCCCCGCGCCCAGCCAATGCCGGCGCGCCGAATCCACCGTCATGGCGGTGTAAAGCAGCGCCGCCACCGGGAGTGCAAAGGCACGCCACCGCGGCTCCTCATAGAGCCGCAGCGTCGGGCCATGGCGAACGCCATCATCAACCAACCGAGGGCGCCCAGCGCCACCGTTTCGGGCTGGGCGGCAAGAGCGCCGCCGACGAGCGCAACCGGTGGCCCGAGGTAGAGCAGCGCCATCCCGATCACCGTGCCCGCCAACAGCAATGGTGAGCCCTCGAGCTGGGTGTAAGCCGAACGCGTCACCATGCGCCAGATGTCGGCCAAGTGGGCGTAGCGGCGGACACTGTGGGAGCGCTCGGCGAGGCCAAGCCAGATCGCACCGCCGCGCTTGACCGCGGCCGCGAGCGCGCAATCGTCGATGATCCTGTCGCGGATCGCCACGATTCCACCCGCGCGTTCGAGCGCGCTTCGGCGCACTAGAAGACATCCGCCCGCCGCCGCGGCGGATCGGCGGGCGGGGTCATTGACCCAAGGAAAGGGATAGAGCTTTTGGAAGAAGAACACGAACGCGGGGATAAGCAGCCGCTCCCAGGCGGTTTCGCAATGGAGGCGCACCATGAGCGATACGATATCGAGGTCGTTGGCTTCGGCGGCCGCAACGAGGCGCCCAAGTTCGCCCTTGTCGAGGACGACGTCGGCGTCGGTCAGGAGGGCGTATGCGTTGCTGCGCTCGACGACCTTTTGGAGATGATTGTCCCGGTGGTACTCCTCGAGGGGGACCGTTCCGATGACGTCGGAGCGCGCGATGATCTTGAAATTTCTGTCGGTTCGGGCGTCGACGGCGGCTTTGATCTTGCCGCACATTTCATCGACGCTGATCAACTCGTTTCGCGGTATGCCCGGCAGGAAAGGGCACTTGCAGGGGATCGCCTCATCGTCGATGTTCACGCCGGCCAGCCCCACGGCCTCGAAGTCACGCACCGAATCAGCGACGGCAATTGCGTTGCCGTACCCCTCCTCCATGTCCGCGATGATGGGAACGGAAACCGCCTTGGCGATGCTCCGGCAGATCATGAGCCGTTCCGTTTTCGACATCAGCGCCAGATCCGGCTTGCCGAGAAAGGCCGCCTCCGTCGCATAGCTGCCCACGTATATGGCGTTGAAGCCGGCGCGCTCGACCAACACCGCCGACAAGGCATCGTGGGCGCCGATGGCTACGACTAGCTCGCCATCGTCGATCATCTTCTGCAGCTTCGCCGTGGATTTCATATTCTGTTTCTCCCCAGATCGCTTGCCGAGACGCGGAGATCGCCGCCCACCTCGGTTGCCGAGTTGACGTCGTCCACGCTCACATCCCTCCGCTCTTGGCCGATAGGTACGCGGCGATCGTGTAGCGCTTTATTTGCCTGCCATCTTCTCCGGTTAGGCGTGGCCTGCCGCCGTGCAGCACCGCGTCGATGAAACCTCGAGTGCTGGCAACGAACGAGGTCGACCAATTCCGCTCGCGCAACGGCCACTCGGCCAGATAGCTTCGGACCTTGCCATCCACAAACACGATGATCGGTGGAAAAAGCGGGCTTGAGGATAGCTCAAGCTCGCGATAGACCTCTCGGTCGCCGCCGCCGTCGCACTGGTTGATCCACATCATCCCCCGCGTGCCCACGATCTCGACGAAGTCATCGAGCCAGAAATCGCAGGGGATCGCCATCTCCCGACGCCGGCTTTGTCGGGGCTTGCCCGCCAGGACTCGGAGCCCCAAAACCGAGGCCAATCGGATCTGGCCAATCCCGCGCGAATACCCACCGCGGTGTGCGACCTGATCGAGAGAAGCTCGCCGATGATCCCTTCGTTCATCAGCTCCTTCGCCTTGACGTACACCGGATAGCAGACGGCGTTTTCGTAAACCCGCAGCATAACGGCGTTTTCGCGGCAAACCTCGATCATGCGGTCGGCCTCGCGCAGGCCGACGCCCATGGGTTTTTGCACGCTTACGCCCGCGACGCCCGCGGCCGCCTCGACCATCTCGCGGTGCAAGTGATGCGGGGTAAGGACCTCGACGATATCGAGGTCCTCGTTCGCCAGCATCTCGTGGTAGTCCGAGTAATACCTCGCCCGCCCGAGCCGATTCTTCGCCAACCAATCCTTTGCGGCGGCGGCATCGATATCGCACACGGCAACGATGCTTGCGCTGTCGCAATCGACGTAGCCCAGTACGTGTTTGACGCTGATGAAGCCCAGTCCGATTAGACCGACCCGAAGCATCGCGGTGCCCTCCAAGCGCACGGAACAGGGAACGTCAATGGCGACGCGCGCATCGACCTCGTCGCCCAAAGGCCTCAGCCGGCCTCGATGATCTCGAAGTCGTGGGTGATCTCGGCGGTCTTGCCCATCATCGCCGAGGCCGAGCAGTACTTGTCGGCGGAGAGCTGGATCGCACGGCTGACCTTGTCGCGGCTCAGTCCGCGCCCGCTGAGGACGTAGTGGAGGTGGATCTTGGTGAACACACGGGGGTCGTCCTCGGCGCGCTCGGCCTCGAGCTCGGCGACGCAATCGGCGATGGGCTCGCGCCCCTTTTCAAGGATGTGCACGACGTCGAAAGCGCTGCACGCGCCCACGCCGATCAGCACCACTTCCATCGGGCTCGCGCTCAGGCTTCGACCATCAGCCCCCTTGGACACCCCTACCGTAAGGGAATGGCCGCTGCCCGATTCGCCAAGGAACGTGCGGTCCTCGATCCATTTTATACGCGCCCTCATGGGTCTCTCCCGTTTGCTAGGTTTCACTCACGCCGGTCCAGGCCGAGGCCATGTCGGGTGCCCGCTTGAGCTCAGCGAGGCTCGGCTGGGGCACGGCCTTGCCCGCGTGGAGGAAGGGATCGGCGAAATGATGGCGCTCCGAGCCATCGGCGATGAGCATCGGCTCGGCCGAGTACTGCGCGATGTAGGCGCGGCGAGGCGCATCGGTGGTGTTGGCGCCGCTGCGATGAAAAGTCGTGCTCGAGGTAACGGCGATGCTACCCGCCGGGGCGATCACGGGAATGCCGGGATCGTCACCGAAGTAACCGATCATGTCGTGCCTGTCTGGCATGAAGCGGTGCTCCACTCTCTCGCGGGTTCCTGCACGCGAGTAGGGCAGGAGATAGAGCGTGCCATTCCGCTCATCGACATCGTCGAGGGGAATCCACACGGTCGTGTAGGTGGAAAACTCGAACGGGATGTAGCCCGCGTCCTGATGCCAACCGAGCTCGAGCCCGCACCGCGCACCCTTGACGACGAACTGCTCAACCAAGAGATAAGCGGTCTTCCCCAGCGTCGCCCGGCAGATCTCCGCCATCGGCTCGGAGAACAACAGGCCCGGCAGAACGTCGCTCTTTTTGTACTGCTGGGGAAAGATGTAGCGCTGGTTGCGGTGGTTGAGGCCGTAGGTATCGACCCTCATATCGTCCATGGCCCGGTCGATGAAGGCCACGCTCTTGTCGCATTCGACGCGCAACGCCTCGATGACATCGCGCTCAAAGAATGAGTCGATGACGAAGAAGCCCTCTTCGGCATACTGACGGGTCTCATCGTGACCGATCGTTGGCCTTGGTCGGTTCATCGTCGTGCCTGGTCGGTGTCGCCACGCGCTTGAAGACTAACACTTCGCGGACGGTGTCGGACGGGCGGGTGGTTTGTGCGGAAGGAAGGAACACCGATGACCCATCTCCCCTCGCTGCCGGCCAATGCGGCGCTGTTCGATGTCTTCAAAGCGTATCCTGACGCTTCGCACCCCTTGCTCGAGTACCACGAGATTCTTCTGCGCGGCCGCTCGAGCCTGAGCGTGGCCGAGCGTGAGCGCATTGCCGCCTATGTTTCTGAATTGAACGGGTGCGCGTACTGCCACGCCATCCACGCCGCCACCGCCGAGACGCTGGCTCCGAACACGGAGGCGGGCGAGGCGAGGTTGGCGCCGATCCTGGCCCTGGCGGAGAAGCTGACCCGGGCGCCGGGCCGCGATCCGGCGGCCGAGGCGCGGGCGGTGCTTGCCACGGGTTGGGACGAGCAGGCGCTGTTCGAGGCGGTTTCGATCTGTGGGCTCTTCAATCTCATGAACCGCTTGGTCGCGGGTCTTGGGATCGCCGCCAGCCCCGAGTATCTGCGGATGGCCGCCGAGCGGCTCGCCGAAGGCGGCTACGCGGGGCTGGCGACGGCGCTCGATTCGCGCTGAGCGTCCCCTATCCGCGGGCGGCGGTGGGCAGCGGAATCCGCGGGTCCATCACCCGACGCCATAACGGGGGAACCAAGCTCAACAGCGTCATGCCGGCATAGCCGGTGGGGAGCTGGGGGCTTTCCTCGAAGTGGCGCAGCTGCTGGTAGCGCCGGCCTTCCTCGAGGTGGTGATCGGCGTGGCGCGGCAGGTTGAACAGGAACCAGCCGGTCAGCCGATGGCTCGAATTCCACGAGTGTTGGGCGCCGATAGGCTCGAACCGACCGCTCTCGTTCTCGCGGCGGGCCAGCCCGTAGTGCTCGATGTAGTTCACCGTCTCCAACTCGAGGACGGCGATCAGTCCCTCTGCGCAGCGAAAAACACGACCGCCGGCCATCCCACGGCGGCCCACACCGCGGCGTAGACCGCGCCTTGGGCGAGTCCGATCGCGATCATTCGGTTGCGCAGGTTGAGCACCGGACGGCCGCGCCGGCGCTGGCGCTCGCCCTCGATACGCCAGGCGCTGGCCGCTCCGCCGAGAATGGTCCGCGGCCAGAACGCGTACACACTTTCGCCTCGCCGCGGCGTCGCCGGATCGCGCGGGGTTGCGACGTGGCGATGATGGCCGTGCACGTGCTCGATACAGAAGTGCGCGTAGCTCGCCGTGCCCATCAAGACGTAAGCCAGCGCGCGCTCGAAGCCGATGCTGCGGTGCATCAGCTCGTGCGCGACGGTGATTCCGAGCGCCCCACCCGTCAGCCCGACCGAGAGCGTGAAGCCGATCAGCTCGAGGGTCGTCAGCGAGCCCGCTGCGACCACCGACAGCGCCCACGCGACGAGCGCCACGTGTACCGGCGCCGCAAGCCACGCCGGCAGCTTGTACGCCAGCCCCCCTTCCGACCGGCGTCCGGCAATCTCGGTTTCTGGCGGATTGCGCGGATCGGTCCCCATCGCCGCGTCGGCGGGGGATCAACGCGTAGATGCTGACGGCGGTCAGAAACGTCCACAGGCCACCACCCAGGTATCCGACGACGACGGTGCCGGGGATGAGATAAGGGAGCCAGAAGGGTAGGGCGCTCACCGCCTCGTCACGCTTGGCCCGCCGCCACCCCCTCGGCGTCGGTCTTGGGAGCTTGCGATTTGGCCATCTCTTCGGCCACCAGCTCCTTCTTCGAGAGCTTGCCGATCAGGGTTTTGGGCAGTTCGTCGCGGAACTCGATCGCTTTGGGTTGCTCATGTTTGCCGAGCTTATCCTTGAGGAAGGCGGCGAGTTCCTCGCTGGTGAGCGTCTTGCCCTCCCTGAGCTTGACGAAGGCCTTGACCGCTTCGCCGGTGTAATCGTCGGCGATGCCGATCACCGTGCACTCGGCGACCGCCGGGTGCTGGTAGACGCCTTCCTCAACGTTGCGCGGATAGACATTAAAGCCCGAAACCAGGATCAGGTCCTTCATGCGATCGATGATGAAGGTGTAGCCCTCATCGTCCATGTAGCCTACGTCGCCGGTCCGGAGCCGGCCTTCCACCATAACGTTGGCGGTTTCGTCGGGCCGCTTCCAGTAGCCCGCCATCACCTGTGGCCCGGTGACGCAAATCTCGCCGTGCTCGCCGACCTCGAGCACCTTGTGCGGGTCCTCGCGCGAGGTAATCGTAATGTGGGTGCGCGGCACCGGCAGACCGATCGAGCCCTCCTTGTTGAGGCCCTCGAGTGGGTTGGCGGTGACGATCGGCGCCGCCTCGGTGAGCCCATAGCCCTCGACCAGTTTGCAGCCCGACAGGGTCTCGAACTGCTGTTTCACCTCCAGCGGAAGCGGCGCGCCGCCCGAGATGCACGCCTTGATCGAACCGAGGTTGTATGTGGCCAGCTGGGGGTGACCGTTGATGGCGGCGAACATCGTCGGCACGCCCGGCATGAGCGTCGGCTTCTTCTTGGAAATGTCCTTCAGCACCGGCTCGAGTTCGAAGCGGGGATGCATGATGATCTCGGCACCGATGTGGATCGAGTAGTTCATCACCACCGTCATGGCGAAGATGTGAAAGAACGGCAGCACCCCCAGCATGCGCTCGGCGCCGGGCTCGTTGCCGGCGAACCAGAGCGCCGCTTGGATGGCGTTGGCGTACAGGTTTGCGTGGGTCAGCATCGCGCCCTTCGATATGCCGGTGGTGCCGCCGGTGTATTGAAGGACGGCCACGTCCTTGGCGGGATCGACGGCCGCGGTTTCGTGCACGCCGCTGTTGTTGAGCAGCTCGCGAAACGAGAGATGCCGGGCATCGTTGGGGACCTGCGCCACGTCCTTGGCCTTGGCCAGCGGATACAGAAGGTTCTTGGGGAACGGCAGAACCTCGGGCAGGTTGCCGACGATCAGTTTTTCGACCTTGCCCTTGTCCAGCAGCGCCCGCATCTTGGGGTAGAGCACCTTGAGGTCGAGGGTGACCATGAAGCGGGTCTCGGAATCCTCGACTTGGTGCAGGATCTCCCCTTCGGCATAGAGCGGGCTGTAGCACACGACCGTGCCGCCGGCGCGCAGGATGCCAAAGTATGCGACGACGAATTGAGGGCAGTTGGGTAGGAACAGACCGACCTTGACGCCGGGCTCGACGCCGAGCTTGGCAAAGCCCGCGGCGGCGCGATCGATCTGTTTGCCGACCTCGGCGTAAGTGAACCTACGGCCGAGAAAATCGATGCATGGGTGGTTGGGGTAGCGCGCCACAGAATCATCGAACAACGCATAGAGCGCCTTGACCGGAATCTCGGCGTTCCAATTGACGTCGTCGGGGTAGCGCCTAAACCATGGATCGTCGCTCATCGCTCAGCTCCTCGGTTCGTCCAAGGGGGCCAGACCCATACCACCGCCATGCTAGACCCCCCGCACGACGCTGCCAATCGTCACTCGAACTCGGTGCCGACGTCCAGTCCGCCGTAGGCCCAGACCATCCGCCACGGGCGGCCCGAATCGTTCTTGAAGGCGTGAGAGACGCCCGAGGGAACAAGCATCGCGTCGCCCACCGACAGCTGCGTCTCCTCCTCGCCCAGCCACACGGTGCCGGTGCCCTCGATCACGACGAAGGCTTCCTGGGCCCGGTGGTGGTGGCGGCCGATCTCGGAGCCGGGCTCGAAGACCAGGTCGCCCAGCTTCATGTAATCCGAGCCTGACGCCTTGTCGAGAAGCGTGCGCTCCCCGTAACCGTCGAAACCCTCGTGGGTCGTCTTGCAGTCCTTCGATCGCACGATCGCCATAGCTTCACTCCTCTTGCGGGTCGACAAAGAAATCGGTGAACAAGGCGCCCTCGGGCGCCACTTTGTAGCGTTCGAGATCGCTAACGCCGGCTTCGGCCAGCACCTCATCGTCGATGAAGAAGTTGCCGGTGCAAGCGCGCGAATCACGGCACAGAATAGCATGTGCGGCGTCGGCGACGATGGCGGGCGTCCGGCAGTTTTCCGGCCGTACCGCCCCGCCCAGCATGCGCAGCGCCGCGGTGTCGATGGCGGTCCGCGGCCACACCGCGTTAACGGCGATGCCGTCGTTCTTTAGCTCGGCCGCCATGCCCAGGGTACACATGCTCATCCCGTACTTGGCCATCGTGTAGGCGAGATGGTCCTTGAACCAATGGTCGTCCAGGTTCAGGGGCGGCGCCAGGTTGAGAATGTGGGGATTGGCGGCGTTTGCCAGATGGGGGATGCACGCCTGCGAGCACGCGTAGGTGCCGCGCACGTTGACCGCGAACATCAGGTCGAAACGCTTGAGTGGTGTCGCGAGGGTCGGCGTAAGGCTGATGGCGCTGGCGTTGTTAACCAGCACGTCGATGCCGCCGAATGCCGCAACGGCCTGGTCCACGGCGGCCGCAATTTGGTCGCCATCGCGGATGTCGGCGGCTACGGCCAAGGCCCGGCCGCCCGTCGCCTCGACCTCTTCGGCTGCGCTATGGATGGTGCCGGGGAGCTTGGGGTGCGGAGCGATCGTCTTGGCGACGATGACGATGTTGGCGCCATCGGCGGCGGCGCGGAGCGCGATCGCTTTGCCGATTCAGCACGAGGCGCCGGTGATGAACAACGTTTTGGCGGCGAGACTCATGGCTTGCGGGCCCGGTCTCACAGCTGCTCAGGCGGTATCGCCATGAGATTGCCTGGGCCACGGGTGATCGGCCCGAGGAGCGCGGTGGCCGGCGGGAGGATGTTGTCGGCATAGAAACGGGCGGTGGCGATCTTGGCGGCATAGAAGGGATCGTTGCTGCCCGAGGCCAGCCGCCGCGCGGCGGCCAGCGCTCCGCGGCCCAGGCCCCAGGCGCCGGCGACCGTCCCGAACAGATGCAAGTAGGGGGTCGCGCCGGCTGCCGCGGCGGTGGGCTCGTCCGCGCCGCACTCGCGCAGCCACGTGCTCGCCGTCGCTAACGTCGACTCGGCGGCGCCCAGCGCGCGGGCGATGATCGCGAGGTCGTCGGCGTGCGATCCTTCGATCTTCGCCGCCGCCACGCCAAGTTCCTTGCCGCAGCCGCGCACCGATTCAAGAAACCCCTGCAAATCGCGACCGCCGTCGCGTTGGATCTTGCGGGTGGCGAGGTCAAGCGCCTGGATGCCGCTCGTGCCCTCGTAGATCGGGATAATGCGGGCGTCCCGCAGGTGCTGGGCGGCGCCGGTCTCCTCGACATAGCCCGCGCCGCCGTGAATCTGGACGCCGAGCGAGGCGGCCTCGACGCCGATTTCGGCGCACCAGCCCTTGACCACCGGCGTCAACAGCTCGCCCAAACCCGCATTGCGATCCCGCACCGCTGCGTCGGTGTGGTGTACGCCGAGGTCCAGGGCCTCGGCGGTGAGATAGGCGAGCGCCCGGCCGGCTTCGATCTCTGCCCGCATCGTCATCAGCATGCGGCGCACGTCCGGGTGCTCGACGATCGCCGCGGGCCCGTCGTCGGTGCCGTCGAGCGCCCGCCCCTGGCGGCGCTCATTGGCGTATGCGCGCCCCTGACGGCGCGCTTTGGCGTAGGCCAGCGCTTGCTGGTAGGCGCGCTCGGCGAGGGCTACGCCCTCGAGGCCGACGGTGAGCCGGGCCGTGTTCATCATCGTGAACATGGTGGCCAGACCGCGGTTCTCTTCGCCGACGAGATAGCCGATCGCGCCGTCCTCGTCCCCGTAGGCCATCACCAGGGTAGGACTGCCGTGGATGCCGAGCTTGCTTTCCAGCGAGACCGGGCGGACATCGTTGCGCGGCCCCAGTGCGCCGTCCGCCCCGACCGGGTGTTTGGGCACCAGGAAACACGACAGGCCCTTGGTGCCCGGCGGTCCGTCGGGCGTGCGCGCGAGAACGATGTGGACAATATTCTCGCTCAGATCGTGGTCGCCGTAGGTGGTGAAGATCTTGGTCCCGGTGATGCGATAGCGATCGCCCTCGGCGACCGCCCGGGTCCTGATGAGCCCGAGGTCCGATCCTGCCTGAGGCTCGCTCAGGCACATTGCGCCGCACCACTCCCCCGAGATCAGTTTGGCGAGATAGCGGTCCTTGAGCGCGTCCGAGCCGTGGGTGGACAGCAATACGGCAGCGGCCTGCGTAAGCGTCGGCGAAAGGCTGAACGATAGACACGCCGCCTCCCACATCTCGAGGAGCGCGAGCGCCACGGCGCGCGGAAGGCCATGGCCGCCGAGCTCAGTCGAGAATGACGCCGCGGGCCAACCGTCCGCGGCGAAACGGGCGTAGGCCTCGGGAAATCCGTCCGGCGTCGAGACCGCGCCATCGGCGAGGCGGCACCCCTGTCGGTCCGCGGGCGCGTTCAAGGGCACGATTACCTCGGCGGCGAACTTGCCGGCCTCGTCGAGCACGCGATCCACCAATTCCGGGCTCGCCGCTTCGAAACCCGCAAGCGACGACAGGCCCTCGATATCGACGATCTCGTTGAGAACGAACCGCATATCATGCAGCGGCGCGGCATACCCGGTCATGGGCCGGACTCTCCCTCTCGCAACGACCACCCAACCTAGGGCCCGCGGCTAGGGCGAGCAAGCGACCACCCGCCGGCAAATGGCGCCGTTTAGCTCGCGTTAAAGGATACGTGGTATCGCTGGCACAACCAATTCGAGGGTTGCGATGCTTTCGGCGCAAGCCAGCCTGGACTTCATGCTTGAACGGATCGAGGCGCTCGGTCGCGGTACCGCGGCGCACGAGCGTGCGACCTACCACGCCCTCATCAACCTGGTCCAGCGGTGGGCCGAACCCACCGACCAATTCATCGACGACGACCTCGAAATGGCCGAGCGCATCGGCCAGGACCTGGCCGAGATCTCTCGCCACCTCTCGGACCTCCAGCACGCGTATCTCAAGCAACTGTTCGGCAACGCCGCCGAGTAAACAACTTCGGACGCCGGTTGGGCTAAACTGGACGCGCTTAGACGATCCAGTGAGGCAGCCGATGTCCCTGATTTCCGCACTGATCACCACCCCGAGCGATGAAGCGATCGCCGATGCGGGCGCGCTCGTTCGAGACGGCCGTCTGGTCGCCTTTTCGACCGAGACCGTCTACGGGCTGGGCGCGGACGCCACCAATGGTGCGGCGGTCGCCCGCATCTACGCGGTCAAACGACGGCCGCGCATCAGCCCGCTAAATGTACTGGTGCCGGACCTTGCCGCCGCGCGGAAGATCGGCGTCCTCGATGCGCGCAGCGAAAGGCTGGTGGCCGCGTTTATGCCGGGGCCGCTGACCCTGGTCGTGCCGCGCACCCCCGCGTGCGCTGTGGCCGCGATCGTCTCCAACGGGCTCGATCGCATCGGGTTCCGGATTCCCGACCATCCGCTCGCGCTCGCGCTGCTCCGCGCCGCAGGGCGCCCGATTGCGGCGCCAAGCGCCAATCCCTCCGGCGCCGTCAGCCCGACCACCGCGGCCCACGTCGCCGAAGGCCTTGGCGAGGCCGTCGACATGATTCTCGACGGCGGACCGTGCCCGGTCGGCGTCGAATCGACCGTGATCGACATTGGTGACGGCGAGGCGGCGCTGCTCCGTCCTGGCGGTATCGGCCGCGCCGCCATCGAGGCGGTGATCGGTCCGCTGGCCATGGCGCCGTCCACCGCCTCCCGCCACTATGCGCCGTCGCGGCCGTTGCGGCTGAACGTCACCACGGTCGCCCCCGACGAGGCGCTGCTCGCCTTCGGCCCGCATCGATTCACCGACTTCGCCGCGGCGCGGAACCTGAGCGAATCAGGCGATCTGGCCGAGGCCGCGTCAAACCTGTTTGCGATGCTGCGCGCGCTCGACCGGCCGGTGGCGACGGCCATCGCCGTCATGCCGATTCCTGAAACGGGGCTGGGTGAGGCAATCAACGACCGCCTTCGCCGTGCGGCGGTCCCGGGCTAGTCCGATGTCAGAAGTCCCCGACGCCCTCATCGAGAACCTCAAGGCGATCGTCGGGCCCAAGGGTTGGGCCGACGATGCCGCGCTGATCGCGCCGAGCTTGGTGGATTCGCGCGGGGCCTATCACGGCGCCACGCCGCTGTTGGTGCGTCCGCGCACCACCGCCGAGGTGTCTGCGGTGGTGCGGCGCTGCGCCGAGGCGGGCGCTGCGATCGTGCCCCAAGGCGGCAACACCGGCCGCGTCGGCGGCGCGGTGCCGAGCCCGGCGGGCGACGAGATCGTGCTGTCGCTTTCGCGGCTTGCGGCGATCCGCAGCGTCGATCCGAGCGACGAGACGATCACCGTCGAGGCCGGCTGCGTCTTGCGCGCGGTGCAGGAGGCCGCCGATCAAGCGGGTCGCCTGTTTCCGTTGAGCCTTGCCTCCGAGGGGACCTGCCAGATCGGCGGTGCAATCTCGACCAACGCCGGCGGCACCGCGGTCCTCCGCTACGGGATGATGCGCGAGCTGGTCCTGGGCCTCGAGGTGGTGCTGCCCGACGGGCGGGTGTGGGACGGCTTGCGGGGCTTGCGCAAGGACAACACCGGTTACGACCTCAAGCAACTCTTCATCGGCGCCGAAGGGACGCTGGGGGTGATCACCGCCGCCGTCTTACGCCTCTTCCCCACGACCCACGAGAGCGCGACCGCGCTCGTCGCGGTACCCGACATCCCGTCCGCGCTCGCTATTCTCGGGCCGTTGCGCGAGCAAAGCGGCGACGCGGTGAGCGCGTTCGAGCTGATACCGCGCGTCGGCATTGACCTCGTCATCCGCCACGTACCCGGCTGCACCGATCCCATGGACGCGATCCACCCATGGTACGTGCTGGCCGAGGTGGCATCGGCGGATGGGGCGCGTGCGGCGCTTGAAGCGAGCCTCGCGAGCGCCATCGAAACCGGCCGGGCGCACGACGCGGTGTTGGCGGCGAGCGGCGCCCAGGCGGCGGCGCTGTGGCGCCTGCGCGACACCATCCCCGAGGCCGAGACGCGCGAGGGCGCGAGCATCAAGCACGACGTTGCGGTGCCGCCCAGCTGCGTCGCCGCTTTCATGGACCGCGCCCAGGCGGCGGTGGCCGAAGCTGTGCCCGGAGCCCGCTTCGTCTCGTTCGGGCACCTCGGCGACGGCAACATCCACTTCAACCTGAGCCAGCCCGAAGGCGCCGATTCGGACGAGTTCCTGGGTCGTCGCGCGGTCGTCGATGGACTGGTCTTCGACATCGTCGCCGATCTCGGCGGTTCGGTTTCGGCCGAACACGGGGTCGGTCTGGCGCGGCGTGCGGCCATCCGCCAATACAAGTCGGCGGTGGAGATCGATCTCATGCGAACCCTCAAGACCGCGCTCGATCCCCACAACATCATGAACCCCGGCAAACTGGTGTAATTTGGGCCCGCGCCAATTCGCCTCGGCGGAAGAGCGTGGGAAATCGGATGTCTGAGACCGTCGCCGGTACTCGAGGCCCCCGCGGGGAGTGGCAGCCGGAGGAGCGCCTGTCGCCGGTACCGCTTTGGGCGTGGCCGCCGCGCCCGGGCGAGACGCTGCGGTGGTTCTTCGCCTACCCCGGCTACCTGTGGCCGTGGAACGCGTTCTACTGCCTGCTCGCGATCGCCGCCTGGCTCTATACCCAGCCCGAGCTGTCGCAAATGGCGGAGTTCCGGCTCGATTGGATCGCCCAGATCTATCTTCGCAACCTCGGTCTGTTGGTGCTGCTCACGGGGGGATGGCACCTACGCCTCTACACGTTCCGGGGCCAGGGATCGAAGTACAAGTTCAACGCCAAGTGGCTGGACGAGCAAAACCCGACGTTCCTGTGGGGCAACCAGGTGCGGGACAACGTCTTCTGGAGCGTGGCCAGCGGCTGCACCGTGTGGTCGGCCTACGAAGTATTGATGATGTGGGCCCACGCCAACGCCATGCTTCCTTACGTGGACTGGAGAAGCGAGCCCGTCACCTTCGTGGTGATCCTGCTCGCGCTCGTCGCCTGGCACGAGGTGCACTTCGATTTGACACACCGCCTTCTACACTGGAAGCCGCTCTACCGAAGCGTCCACTATTTGCACCACAAGAACCTCGACATCGGTCCGTGGTCGGGCATTTCGATGCATCCGGTCGAGCACATGGTGTATTTCTCGACCGTGGCGATCTTCTTGATCGTGCCCTCGCACCCCATCCACATCATGTGCGCGCTGCAGCTGGCCGCCCTCGGCGCCGGCGTCGGTCACACCGGCTTCGACAAACTTGTCGTGGTGGGGAGAGCCACGCTTCCAGGCAACTTCTTCCACTACAGCCCGTTGATTAAGTCGGCGCCGTCTGATTCTCTGGTTTTCTGAATTGCAGGGGGATTTGCCGATGGCGATGGGACGGCAGAAGGATGGTCAGGGGGACCTGATGGTGAGCTGGTCGGAGATGCCGCGCTCTCCGGGTCATGTGTTTTATGACCGCGTGCAGTCGGTGCTGATCGAGGGCGGCTTCGACGCCTTTGCCGAGGCGAGCTGCCGGCCTTATTACGCGGCCCGGATGGGCGCGCCCTCGGTGCCGCCCGGGCGCTATTTCCGGATGCACCTGGTGGGCTACTTCGAGGGCATCGACAGCGAGCGCGGTCTGGAGTGGCGCTGCTCGGACTCGCTTTCGCTGCGGGCGTTCCTGCGACTGGGGAGCCGTGATCGGGTACCGGACCATTCCTGGCTGTCACGGAGCCGCACGCGCCTGCCCCATGAAGTCCACGCGGCGGTCTTCGACTGGGTTCTGGTGCTGATCGCCGAGGCGGGGCTGATCAAGGGCGAGCGCATCGGCGTCGATGCCTCGACCATGGAGGCCAACGCGGCGCTGCGGAACATCGTGCGGCGCGACAACGGCGAAGGCTACCGGGAGATGCTGGAGCGCCTGGCCCGGGAAAGCGGGGTCGAGACACCCACGGCCGAGGACCTGGCGCGTCTGGAGCACAAGCGCAAGGGCAAGAAGCTTTCCAACACGGATTGGGTTTCGAAGAGCGACCCCGAGGCCAAGATCGCCAAGATGAAGGACGGCACGACGCATCTGGCCTACAAGCCCGAGCACGCGGTGGATCTGGACACCGGCGCGGTGGTGGCGGCCGAGCTGCACCCGGCCGATGAGGGCGACACCACGACGCTTTCCAAGACCCTGGCGAAGGCCGAGGCAAACCTCGAGGCGGTGGATGCGGCACCGACGTCGGAGGACCCGGCCGAATGCGTCGCCGACAAAGGTTATCACTCACGGGCGGTCTTGAGGGCTCTGAACGACAGTCCCTGGAAGACCCGGATCGCGGCGCCCAAGCAGACCGGCTTTTCGCGCTGGCACGGTGATGAGGCGGCGCGGCGCGCGGTCACCAACAACCGTGCGCGGCTCAAGTCCGGGGTCGCCCGCGAGACCTTCAAGCTGCGCGCCGAGATCGTCGAGCGCTGCTTTGCCCACAACCTCGATCGTGGCGGCATGCGACGAACCTGGCTGCGCGGGCGAGAGAATGTGCACAAGCGATACCTGCTCCACGTCGCCGGCCACAATCTATCGTTACTGATGCGCCAGCTCATCGGCGCCGGCACCCCGCGGGAGGCCGTGGCGGGCGGATATGGCGGTATTTTCGTTCTGCTCACGCCCACCGGGGCCATGCTGGTGGCACGGGGGGTCCCGCAAAGCGGCCAGACGGCTTTCGCCGCCGCATTCCTCATCTGGGAGTGAGAGCCGCAAAAAGCCACTTAATCAACGGGCTGACTACCGCCACCACCGCCACTTCGTCTGCAACTACTCGGGTGTCGTCATTCCCCTGGACCGCTGGCTCGGCACCTTTCACGATGGCTCGACGGAGGCGCACGCGGAGATGCGTGAACGGTGGGCTCGCAGTCGATCCTAGGCTCGGCCGCCGCCGGGGCTTGCTTGCAAGCCCGGGGTGGTTGTGGTAGGTATCGCGCAGGTGTCGGCGGGGGGTGCTCCGCCGATAGTTTTGTCTAGGCATTTCAAAGCGTTATAGGCGTTCTTGGGGCAGTCGGGACGGACCGAAGTGGCGGCCGAGACCTCGCTCACATCCGCGCTTGCCGGCCGCTTCGCGACCGCGTTATTCGCGCTTGCCCACGAGCGTAAGGCGCTCGATGAGGTCGCCGCCGACCTTGGCCTCATCGCCGCGATGGTCGAGGAAAGCCGCGAGTTTCGCCGCCTGATCCACAGTCCCGTACTGAAGCGCGCCGAACAAGGCCGGGCCGCCAACGCGGTATTGGAGGCGGCGGGCGTCGGCGAACTCGCCCGCAATCTCGTCGGATTGTTGGCCGAGAGGCGCCGCCTGTTCGCGCTCTCGGACATCATTGGCGCCTACCGCGCACGGCTGTCGAGCCACCGCGGCGAGGTCGCCGCCGTCGCTACCTCGGCCCGGCCGCTGACCAACGGCCAGGTTGAAGCGCTGAAGAAGAGCCTCGCCCAGACCGTCGGCAAGGAAGTGACGCTGGCGACCGAGGTCGATGAGGGATTGCTTGGTGGGCTGGTGGTGCGCGTCGGCTCCCGGATGTTCGATTCTTCGCTTAGCACCCGACTCACCAATCTCAAGACCGCCATGAAAGGGGTCGGATAATGGATATCCGTGCCGCCGAGATCTCGGCGATTCTCAAGAAGGAGATCGAGGACTTTGGCACCGAGGCCGAGGTCTCCGAGGTCGGCCAAGTGCTATCGGTGGGCGACGGGGTGGCCCGCGTCTACGGGCTCGACGAGATCCAGGCCGGCGAGATGGTCGAGTTTCCAAGCGGTGTGCGCGGCATGTCGCTCAACCTCGAATCCGACAACGTCGGCGTGGTGATCCTGGGGGATGACCGCGACATCAAAGAGGGCGATGTCGTCAAACGCACCGGAACCATCGTCGAAGTCCCGGTGGGCAAGGCGCTATTGGGCCGGGTCGTAGATTCCTTGGGTAATCCCCTGGACGGCAAGGGCGAGATCGCCACCACCGAGCGCCGGCGCATCGAGATCAAGGCGCCCGGAATTGTCCCCCGACGTTCGGTTCATGAGCCCATGCAGACGGGGCTGAAGGCGCTCGACAGCTTGATCCCCATCGGTCGCGGCCAACGCGAGCTGATCATCGGCGACCGCCAGACCGGCAAGACGGCGATCGCCGTCGACACCATAATCAACCAGCGATCGGTGAACGAATCCGACGATGAGTCGCGCCGGCTCTACTGCGTTTACGTGGCCATCGGCCAGAAGCGTTCCACGGTCGCGCAGGTGGTAAAGACCCTCGAGAACGCCGGCGCCATGGAGTATTGCACGGTCGTCGCCTCGACCGCCTCGGAGCCGGCGCCGCTGCAGTTCATGGCGCCCTATGCCGGCTGCACGATGGGCGAGTACTTCCGCGACAACGGCATGCACTCGCTGGTGGTCTACGACGATCTCTCCAAACATGCGGTGTCGTATCGGCAGATGACGCTGTTGCTACGCCGCCCGCCAGGCCGCGAGGCCTACCCCGGCGATGTGTTCTACCTTCACTCGCGGCTCTTGGAGCGGGCGGCGAAAATGAACGAGGAGCACGGCTCGGGCTCGCTCACCGCGCTGCCGATTATCGAAACCCAGGCCAACGACGTCTCGGCCTACATTCCGACCAACGTGATCTCGATCACCGACGGCCAGATCTTCCTCGAATCCGATCTTTTCTTCGCCGGCATCCGGCCCGCTGTCAATGTCGGCATTTCGGTCAGCCGGGTCGGCTCGGCGGCCCAGAACAAGGCGATGAAACAGGTCGCTGGACGCATCAAGCTCGAACTCGCCCAATACCGCGAAATGGCCGCGTTCTCGCAGTTCTCGTCCGACCTCGATTCGGCGACGCAGCGGCTGTTGGCGCGGGGCGAGCGGCTGACCGAGCTCCTGAAGCAAGCGCAGTACGCGCCGATGCCGGTCGAGGAACAGGTGGTGTCGGTCTTCGCCGGCGTCCGCGGCTACCTCGACGGTATCGCGGTCGCCGATATCGGCCGCTTCGAGGAAGCGCTCCTGGCGGCAATGCGCGGACCCCATGCCGGGATACTCGAGAGCATCCGCACCGAACGCGAAATCTCGGAGGACACCGAGAAGAAGCTGGGCGGCATTCTCGAGGATCTCGCCAAGAGCTTCGCCTAGGGCGCGCGCCCCTTCGCCAGGCAGAGATAGCACACCGCGGGGGGATGGCCAACCTCAAAGACCTGCGCACGCGTATCGACAGCGTGCGCTCGACGCAAAAGATCACGCAGGCGATGCGCATGGTGGCGGCGTCAAGGCTGCGGCGCGCCCAGGAACGGGCCGAGGCGGGGCGCCCCTACGCCGAGCGCATGGCCCGCATGATGGCCTCGCTGGCCGCCAACCTCACCGAGGTCGAAGGCGCGCCACGCATGCTGGTCGGCACCGGCAGCGACCAAACCCAGCTCATCGTCGTCGCCACCGCTGAACGCGGCCTCTGCGGGGGTTTTAATTCGTCCATCGCGCGCGCCTCACGCCGTCACATCCTTCGCCTCCAACAGGTTGGCAAGACCGTCAAGGTGCTGTGCGTTGGCAGGAAGGGCCTCGACATGTTGCGCCGGGAGTTCGGCACCATCATCATCGATACCATCGAGCTAGTCGGCATCCGACACGTCTCCTTTGCCGAGGCGGCGCCCGTCGCCGATCGTCTGACTGACATGTTCGAGGCCGGCGAGTTCGACGTCTGCACGATCTTCTACAATCGCTTTCAGACGGTGATGACCCAAATCGTCACCGAGGCGCGTTTGATCCCCTCGCTGGTAGGGGACGCCCCGCCCGGCCACGAATCCGGCGCCATCTACGAGTTTGAGCCCGATGAGGCGGAAATCCTGAAGGCCTTGTTGCCGCGCAACCTGGCGGTGCAAATCTATCGCGCGCTCCTCGAAAACGGGGCCTCGGAGCAGGGCGCGCGCATGACCGCCATGGACAGCGCTTCGCGTAACGCCGGCGATATGATCGACCGCCTGACGATGAACTACAACCGCACGCGCCAAGCGGTGATCACCAACGAGCTGATTGAGATCATTTCTGGCGCCGAGGCGCTTTGAGGAGTTGAAGCGGCGGATTGCGCCGCGAGTCGTGGGGGAGAAATCATGAGCAGCAACCTTGTTGGCGCGGTGACCCAAGTAATGGGGGCCGTCGTCGACGTCCAGTTCGAGGAGGCGCTACCGCCGATCTTGAACGCGCTCGAGACCGATAATCAGGGCCAGCGCCTAGTGCTCGAGGTGGCCCAACACCTCGGCGAATCGACGGTGCGAACGGTGGCCATGGACTCGACCGACGGCCTGGTGCGCGGCCAGGAGGTCGCCGACACCGGCGAGCCGATCACGGTGCCGGTGGGCCAGGGCACGCTCGGGCGCATCATGAACGTCATCGGCGAGCCGGTCGACGAGCGGGGGCCGATTGAAACCGAGTTGCGGCTTCCCATCCATCGGCCGGCGCCGCCCTTCGTCGATCAATCCACCGAACAGGAGATTCTGGTGACCGGGATCAAAGTCATCGATCTCCTCGCCCCGTACGCGAAGGGCGGAAAGATCGGCTTGTTCGGCGGCGCCGGGGTGGGCAAGACCGTGATCATCATGGAGCTCATCGACAACATCGCCAAAACCCACGGCGGGTTTTCGGTCTTTGCCGGCGTTGGCGAGCGTACCCGCGAGGGCAACGACCTCTACCACGAGATGATCGAATCGGGGGTCATCAAGCTCGGCAAGGAAGGCTCGAAGGCGGCGCTCATCTACGGCCAGATGAACGAGCCGCCCGGCGCTCGCGCCCGGGTGGGTCTGTCCGGGCTGACGGTCGCGGAGTACTTCCGTGACGAGGAAGGTCAGGACGTGTTGTTATTCATCGACAACATCTTCCGTTTCACCCAGGCGGGCTCGGAGGTCTCGGCGCTTCTCGGCCGTATTCCGAGCGCCGTCGGCTACCAGCCGACGCTCGCGACCGACATGGGCAACCTACAAGAGCGCATCACCTCGACCCACAAGGGCTCGATCACCTCGGTGCAGGCGATCTATGTGCCGGCGGACGATCTCACCGACCCGGCGCCCGCGACCTCGTTCGCCCACCTCGACGCGACCACGGTGCTCAGCCGCCAGATCGCCGAGCTCGGCATTTACCCGGCGGTGGACCCGCTCGATTCGACTTCGCGCATGCTCGATCCCCGCATCGTCGGCGAGGAGCACTACGGCGTCGCCACCCGTGTCCAGGAAATCCTCCAGACCTACAAAAGCCTGCAGGACATCATCGCCATTCTGGGCATGGACGAGCTCTCCGAAGAAGACAAGCTCACGGTCGCACGAGCGCGTAAGATTCAGCGCTTCCTGTCGCAACCCTTCCACGTTGCCGAGGTCTTCACGGGCACGCCCGGCCTGTTGGTCTCGCTTGAGGACACGATCAAAGGGTTCGACGAGATCTGCGAGGGCGACCACGACGATCTGCCCGAGGCCGCCTTCTTCATGATCGGCACCATCGACGAGGCGGTGGAACGGGCCAAGCAGCTCGCCGCCGAGGCGGCGTAGAGG
Source organism: Alphaproteobacteria bacterium (assembly GCA_965219135.1). Classification (GTDB taxonomy): domain Bacteria; phylum Pseudomonadota; class Alphaproteobacteria; order VGEJ01; family VGEJ01; genus CAYUNL01. Next base: position 759,235 of record CBDCMV010000003.1, read on the forward strand.
CGCGGCCCGTGGCCGACAAGGTACAGTTCGAGCTGGCCTCGCCGGAGCGCCTGGTGATGTCCGAGGCCGTCGACATGGTGGTGGTCCCGGGCACCGAGGGCGACTTCGGCGTGCTGCCCGGGCACGCGCCGGTGATGGCGGCGCTCCGCCCCGGGGTAGTGGAGGTGCACGACGAGGGGCGCGAGCCGCGCCGCATTTTTGTCGCCCGCGGCTTCGCCGAGGTCACGGCCGAGCGTTGCGCGGTGCTGGCCGAGGACTCGCTGCCTGTCGAGGAACTAGACCGCGCCGGCCTCGAGCAGCGCCTGAGCGACGCGCGCGAAGACCTCGAGGACGCCACCTCCGACGAGGAGCGGCACCACAGCGAAGCGGCGATCGCCCTGTTCGAGGAGATGCTGCGCGCGACCGCTTGAGCCCGAGACGGCTTAGGGCAGGCGGCCGAGGCGCTCGGTCAGAAGGGCGTAGAAGCCGTCCGCGTCGATCGCGTGGATCCAAGTTGCGTTGGCGGCTCGGCCGCTGACGCCCCAGAAATCGACCACGCTCGCGCCCATGGTCAGGGTGGAGCCGATCTCGATCTCGACGTTGGCGGGCTTGCCTTGGAACAGTTCGGGCTGCAAAAGGTACGCGATGGTGCAGGGATCGTGGAGCGGCGCGCCGGGCGCCCCGTACTTGGCGACGTCGTGGCGCGCGTAGAAGGAAAGCATCGCGGCTACCGCGCCGCCAGCCTGGTTGCCGAGTGCGCGAATCGCATCGAGCCGCGCCGGCGTCGTCAACGCCTGGTGGGTCACGTCGAGCCCCATAACGGTGAGCGGGCGGCCGCATCGGAAGACGACGTGGGCTGCGTGAGGATCGGCGAGCACGTTGAACTCGGCCGCCGGCGTCGTGTTGCCGCCCTCGCGCAGCGCGCCGCCCATGAGCACGATCTCGTGGATCGCGGGCAGGATGCGCGGCTCCTTGACCATTGCCATGGCGACGTTGGTGAGCGGTCCGGTGGGCACCAGCGTCAGCGAATCCTCGGCCGCCGCCATAAGGCTGTCGACGATGAAGTCGACCGCATGCCCGGGGGCCAGCGGTTGGACGGGCTCGTGAATGTCGAAGCCGTCGATGCCGGTGGTGCCGTGAACCTCCTCGGCGGTGATGGGTTCACGCACCAGCGGCCCGGGGCAGCCGGCGTAGACGTCTAACTCGCCCCGGCCCGCGAGTTCGCAGATCAAGCGCGCGTTGCGCCCGGTAAGCGCTAGCGGCACGTTGCCGGCCACCGCGGTAACGCCGAGGATGTCGAGCGCCTCGGGCGAGGCGAGCGCAAGCAACAGCATGACGGCATCGTCCTGGCCGGGATCGCAGTCGATGATAATGGGTATCGCGGGCATCGGCGGCTCCATGTAAAGGCTAGTCGGGGGCGAGCAAGGTTTCGATCTCGGAGCGCCGAGGCATCGCCTGCGCCGTGCCGGGCCGCGTCACCGACAGCGCACCGGCGGCGGTGCCGAAGCGCGCTGCATCCAGCACCGAGGCACCCTCGGCGAGCGCCGCAGCAAGGGCGCCGTTGAAGGCGTCGCCCGCGCCGGTGGTTTCGGACCACTGCGCCGGCGTCAAAGGCCGGCACATGGGCGCACACGGTCGGCGACTTGACGAAGGCGCCGTCCTCGCCGAGGGTGATGATGGCCGCGCCGACGCCTTTCGCGAGGAAACGATCGGCCGCCGCCTCGGCCTGGCCCAGGTCGCGGACCGTCGTGCCCGCCAGCATCGCCGCCTCGGTCGCGTTCGGGGTCAGGTAATCCACTGCCGCACCGGCTGTCGACGAAGACCGACGCCGCGCCCGTCGGATGTTCCGCGGTCTCGATGAGGTCGCGAACTGGGATCCCTTCGGCGGCGTAAGGTTTTCGCGCCATGTCCGCAAAATCGTCGCGCCCGAGTTTGGTCACCAGCCGCACCTCCGCTCCGGCACGCCGCGCCGCGACCGCCTGATTGGAGCCTTTGCCGCCGGGTCCGACCCGGAAATCCTGGCCAAAGAGGGTCTCGCCCATGCGCGGCAGGCGCTCGGCGGCGAACGTCAGGTCGGCGACGAAGGTGCCCAGGATTGTGATCGATTTGGATGCGCCGTCAGCCATGGCAGATTGTCTTTTACCGTGCGGCACCGTACATCACTCGCCGCGCGCCGGGCGATTATGTAGCATCGACCAGGCCGGAGCGCGCAAGAGGGGCGGCGTCTGCAGGATGGGCCTGATCACCGAGATCGCGCAGCGAGATTGGTCGCGTCGCATCGTCAGCCGATGGGGCGCCGACTACATCCGGCTGGTCTACCGCACCGGAAGCTGGCAGACGATCGGGGACGAGATTCCGCGAGCCTATTGGGATGCCGGCCAACCATTCATCATCGCCTTCTGGCACGGCCGCTTGTTGATGCCGCCGATGGCGTGGCGGCACGGCATGGCGATGAATATGCTGATCTCCGAACGCGGCGACGGGCCGCTGATCGCCGCCATCATCGCGCGCTTCGACCTCGGGACCGCGTGGGGCTCCTCCACGCGGGAGGGCTCGCGCGCCTACCGGACGATGGCCCGGGCGCTGAGGCGAAACGAATACGCCGGCATGACTCCCGACGGGCCGCACGGACCGCTGATGCGCGCCTCCCCGGGCATCGTCGCGCTCGCCCGGCTGAGCGGCGCGCCGGTGGTACCGCTTTCCTACTCGGCCTCGCGCTACGTCGAACGCGGGGCATGGGACCGCTTGCTCGTGCCGCTGCCGTTTTCTCGCGGCGTTTTCGTATGGGGCGAGTCGGTCTCGGTGGGTCGCCGTGCGAGCGAAGCCGAACAGGAAGCGGCGCGGCTTGCGATCGAGGACCGGCTCAACGCGATCACGGCCGAGGCCGACCGGCGGTGCGGCCACGATGCGATGATGCTCGCGGTCGAGCCCGCGTCCGCCGAGGGCGCGCTAGCCGAAACGGATGCCCTAGGCCAGCGGTAGCTCGGCCGAGTAATTGACGGTGTTTGTGGCGCGCCGCATGTAGGTCTTCCACGAATCCGAGCCCGATTCGCGGCCGCCGCCGGTGTCCTTCTCGCCCCCGAACGCGCCGCCGATCTCGGCGCCGCTGGGGCCGATGTTGACGTTGACGATGCCGCAGTCGCTGCCCTCGGCGGACATGAAGCGCTCGGCCTCGCGCACGTCGTTGGTGAAGATGCTGGACGCCAGGCCCTGGGGTACGTCGTTGTGCATGCCAAGCGCTTGTTCGAAGTCGGAATATCGCATCGCGTAGAGGATGGGAGCGAAGGTCTCGCGACGGACGATCTCGGTCTGGGCCGGCATCTCGACAATCGCCGGGCGTACGTAATTGGCCTCGGGATACCGCGCTTCGAGAACCCGCTCGCCGCCGAGAACGGTTCCACCGTCCTCTGCCGTGATGCGATCGAGGACACGGCGCATTTGAGCGCCCGCGGCGCCGTCGATCAGGGGCCCGACCAGCGTCGCCGGCTCGAGCGGGTCGCCGACGGTGATCTCGGCGTAGGCCGCGCGGAGGTTGCCGAGCAGGCGATCGTAGTTGTCCTCGTGCACGATCAGCCGGCGCAGGGTGGTGCAACGCTGTCCCGCCGTCCCGACCGCGGCGAAGACGATGGCCCTTGCCGCCATTTCGAGGTCCGCCGAGGGCGCGACGATCATGGCGTTGTCGCCGCCGAGCTCCAACAGCGTGCGACCCAAGCGGGCGGCCACGCGCGGGGCGGCCTCGCGGCCCATCGCGGTGCTCCCGGTGGCGCTGAGGAGGGCGAGGCGAGGATCCTCGGCGAGCTGCTCGCCTGCGGAACGGCCGCCGAGGATGACGTGGAGCAGCCCCTCGGGCGCCTCGCCGCCGAAGCGTGCGGCCGCCCGGGCGAAGGCGCCGGCGCAGGCGAGCGCGCACAACGGCGCCTTCTCGGAGGGCTTCCAGACCACCGCGTTGCCGCACACGATGGCCAGCGCGAAGTTCCACGACCACACCGCGACCGGGAAGTTGAAGGCGCTGATCACGCCGACCACGCCCAAGGGATGCCAGGTCTCCATCATCCGGTGTCCCGGGCGCTCGGACGCGATGGTCAGCCCGTAGAGCTGGCGCGACAGACCGACGGCGAAGTCGCAGATGTCGATCATCTCCTGGACTTCGCCCCTGCCTTCTTCGAGGATCTTGCCGCTTTCCACGGTGACGAGCGCGCCGAGGTCATCCTTGTGGGCGCGAAGCTCCTCACCCAGAAGGCGCACCAGCTCTCCCCGCCGCGGCGGTGGCACGCGGCGCCACACGGTGAACGCCGCCTGAGCACGGTCGATCTTGGCCGCGACCACCTCAGGGGTATCGGTTTCGAGCCGCGCGATCTCGGCTCCGTCGATCGGCGAGGTTACGGAGAGGTCGCCGCGACCGCTCTCTGCCGCGTCGAGCCCGAGCGATGCCAGCAAGTCTTTCACGTCCATCGCATGCACCCTCACCGCTCCGGCTCGAGCGACAGATTCGCGCTGTCCAAGGCATAGTGGCTGCCGAAGCGGTTGGCCAGAAAGTCGGCGAGGCGCGCTTGCTCTTGCGACACGAACCCGCGCCCCGGCAGCTTGTTCTCGAACACCAAATCGACCATTGCGCAGACTCCGGCCGCGGTGGTGATCTGGATCGCGCTCCATTCGTCGCCACCGTAGATCTTCTTGGCGTAGGTCTCTTGGGTCAATCGGCCTTCGCGGGTCCCGGCCACGGTAACGAAGGCGAGCACCACGTCCTGGCGGGTCATCGGGACGGCGGCCTCGAGGAGGTCTTTGAACAGGGGGCGGCGCTCGCTCAGGCGCAGGTCGCGAACCAGCATCTTGATCATGTCGCGGTGACCGGGGTAGCGCACGGTCTTGTAGTTCAGGCTGTCGACCCGACCCTCGAACGCATCGCACAGGCTGCCCAATCCGCCCGAGGTATTGAAGGCCTCATACCGGACGCCATCGAGCGAGAGGTGCTCGAGCCCCTCGAGGGCCAAGGACTCCACCCGGCGGCCATCGTGAATCGCTTCGCAGGGATTGCAGTACTCGTTGATCAGGCCGTCGGTGCTCCACGTCAAGTTGTAGCGCAGCGCATTGACCGGATACTGGGGCAGCGCCCCGACCCGCATGTGCACGTCGCGCAAGTCCTCGAAACGCGTCGCCATGTCGTTGGCGAGGATCGAAATGAACCCCGGCGCCAGGCCGCATTGCGGGACGAAGGCGCTGTCTGCGCCAGCGGCGATTTCCCGCACGGCGTGCGCGGTCGCCACGTCCTCGGTAAGGTCGAAGTAATGGGTGCCGGCGGCGCGGGCGGCCTCGGCCACGCGGGCGTTGAGGTGGAAGGGCAGGGCGCTCACCACCGCCTGGCTGCCCGCCATCAGCGTTGAGAGCGCCGCCGGATCGGCGAGGTCGGCGAGCTTGGGCGTGATCTGGTCCGAGGGCACCAGGTCGAGAAGCGCGCGCTCGCGCTCGGCCACGGTGACGGCATAGCCGCCGCTGTCGGTCAGCATCGCCGCGATCGCCGCGCCGATCTTCCCGGCACCGAGCAAAAGCAGATCGATCATCTTGGAATCGTGTCGCAAATGACGGGGGTGCGGGAAGACTACCATTCCCGGTAGGACCGCGGAACGGCCGTGCCCGGGCGATGGACCGGCAAGGCAAGTGCCCGAACCGCCGCCGGGCAGCCCGAGCGCGAACGGGTTGACGCCGATGCTCGGCCGCGATCCGCAAGGACTGCCGAACAAGGCAAGGCTCGCGTTGGCGCCACCGGCATTCGCGCCGTTCCCCGCGCCGCGCGCGCACTATTGTCGGCGGCACTCGCGCCGGGAGGTCGCCGCAGCGGCACGACTCGCCACGTCCAGCGCTTGCATGTACGCGGCCATGGTCGCCGCGCTACTACCGGGTCCCCGCGGCGGCCAGGCGGTCGTCTCACTTCCCGCGCCAAATCCACCCAGGCTCCGATCGGCGTCAGAGCCACCGCCAAGGCGTCCGGACAGGTACCGGTTCGCCGCCATGCCGAAGCGCCACGGCGGGTACCCCATGCCCGTGGCCGCGATCCCTCCCGCGCCCAGCGGCAAGCCCAGCTTAGCGGCAAGGCGCGCCGCCTCCGCGCGCGTGGCGGGGTCGGGGCGCGAGGGTGGCAGGTAGCCGGTGAAGGTCAAGGACATCTCCGCGTTGAGGTCCGCCTCTGCTGCCGCGAGAGCGCGCGCCGAGGCGCGCAACGCCCGATGGTGGGGGCTGTCGGGCGCATCGCCGCCGGGGGACCTAGCACGCCGAGGAGGGCATTGGTCCCCTGACCAATGGCCCGCTCGTACCTGACGCCGGGATCGGTGTAGCGGTAGGCGCCGCCGGGTAGCCCGAGAAGGAACGAGTTCCCGCCGTGGCCCGGCCGCGGACCGGAGCCGCCGCCGGCAAGCCCGAGGGTGAACGAGTTACCGCCGTAGCTCGGCCGCGAACCGGAGCCGCCCCCGGGAAGCCCGAGTGTGAACGAGTTGCCGCCGTAGCTCGGTCGCAGTCCGTAGCCATGGCCGAACAGGGCCGGCGTGGCGCTGGCGCCGGTCTCGCCGGCTTCCGCCAGCGAGGCTCCGAAGTCGCCCGTGCCGGTGAGCGGCATCGCCGCCACCGCCCTGGCTTTCGCCGCGGCGTGCGCTTACGCGGCCCGCGCGAGGGCTTGGGTGTACGGCGTACCGGCGACGCCGCCCGGACCGATGCCGGCCGCGTTGTATCCGAACAGGTTCGGGCTCGCACCGCCGCCGCCGCGATTGCCGGGCCCGCCTTGCGCCGCAAAACGGGCGCGCCATCCGTACTCCGATACCATTCCACTCCCCTTGGGTTGCTCTCTCTGGGCCGATCGATAGAGCAGTATACTAATATGTTCCCTTTTTGTCAACATAATTAGATCATTCTAGTGAGATTATTCGTGGCCATGCGGTGCCCCGGTGTCGGTCCGTCGATCGCGCGCCGCGTGGTCGAATGCCCCATGGATGGCGGCTCGCGCGCCAGACTGCGTGTGGGGGCTCGCCGCGGGGCCCGTGGCGGGGCCGCCCTCATTCGCTGGGCGTGGAAGCGGCCTCGCCTTGGTTCTTGCGAAACGGCGCGTGGGCTTCGAGCCAGTCGATTTCGAGGTCGACCTCGTCGCGTTCTTGCTTGAGATAACGCGCCACCGCCTCGCGAAAGCCGGCGTCACGGATCCAGTGCGCCGAATAGGTGTGCACCGGCAGGTAGGCGCGCTGCAGTTTGTGCGGCCCCTGGGCGCCAGCCTCGACCCGGGCCAGCCCGTGGGCGATGGCGAAGTCGATGGCCTGGTAGTAACAGGTCTCGAAGTGAAGGAAGCGATGGTGCTCGGCGCACCCCCAATAGCGTCCGAACAGGCAGTCCGAGCCCATCAGATTGAGCGCGCCGGCGATGGTGCGGCCCGCGCGCTTGGCGAGGAACAGCACCACGCGGTCGGCCATGCGCTCGCCCAGCAGGCTGAAGAAACGCCGGTTGAGATAAGGCTGGCCCCATTTACGCTCACCGGTGTCCATGTAGAATTCGAAGAAGTCGTCCCAGTGGGATTCGCAGAGTGCCGCCCCGGTGACGGTCTCGATGGTGATGCCCGGCGCCAATGCCTCGCGACGCTCCCGGCGGATGGCCTTGCGTTTGCGCGAGCTGAGATCGCCGAGAAAGGCCGCGAAGTCGTCGTAGCCGCGATTGTGCCAGTGGAACTGCTCGCCAGTGCGCAGCAGCAGCCCCGCCTCGCCCAACCGCCGCCACAGTTCCTCGCCGGCAAAATTGACGTGCAGCGAGGACACCTCGAGCCGGCGCGCGACCTCGATGGCGCCGCCCAAAAGCGCCCGCTCGGTCGCCGCAACCTCGGCGCCGGGCGCCACCATCAGGCGGGGTCCGGTTGCCGGCGTGAACGGGACCGCGATCAGGAGTTTGGGGTAGTAGCGGCCGCCGGCACGCTCGTAGGCGGCGGCCCAGGCGTGGTCGAAGATGTACTCGCCGTAAGAATGGCCTTTGAGGTACATGGGCGCCGCCCCGGCGAGCGCGCCGGCGCCGTCCTCGACCACCAGATGATAGGGGGCCCAGCCGGCCTCGGCGCCCACCGAGCCGCTGTCCTCCAGCGCCGCGAGGAAGGCGTGGCTCACGAACGGATTGACCGCCCCGGCGCAGGCGTCCCATGCGGCCGCGTCAACCTCGGCGATGGCGCCCACCGCCTTGACGACGACCGCCGAGGACTCCGCTTCAGCCATGGGGCGCGGCGATCCCGCGCCTCACGAAATCTCGATCACCGCGTCGATCTCGACCGTGACCCCGAGCGGGAGATTAGTGGCGCCGATCGCGCTTCGGGCGTGGCGCCCCGCCTCGCCGAAGAGCTCAACGATAAGCTCCGAGGCGCCGTTCATGACCTTGGCATGGTCGACGAAGTCGGCGGTCGCGTTGACGTAGCCGCAAAGCCTTACGCAGCGCACCACCCGATCGAGGTCGCCCTCGCAGGCGGTGCTCACATGGGCAATCATGTTGAGCGCACACAACCGCGCGGCCGCCGCGCCGTCCTCGACGGTGCGCTCGCCGCCACAGGCGCCGCGGTAAACGATGTCTCCATCGGCGATCGGAATCTGGCCGGCGAGGAAGACCAGGTTTCCGGTCCGCACAAAGGGTACGTAGTTCGCCACCGGGCTCGGTGCCGCCGGCAACGTGATGCCAAGATCGTTGAGCCGGGTTTCGATCGCGCCTGTCATTTCCGTGGTCCTCCTGCGACCATGGTAGCCAGTGCCCGGCCGCACAGGCAAGGCACCTTGGCGGCCGGGTACGGCGAAGGGCCCGGTCTCGGCGATCTAGGAGCGTGCGCTGCAGAAAGGTCCGCGCGGCAAAGTTGATAGCGGACGGGTTGTGGGTGGATTTGCGCAGGGGGAAGTATGATCCGATACGCCAGTTGCGTATGGGAACTCCAGATGCCGACCACGTTTCGTGCCTACCAGCCGGACCAACCCTTGCTTTTGCCGCTGGACTTGCAGGAGTGGGTTCCCCCAGGGCACCTGGCTCATCACGTCAGCGATGTGGTCGATGCACTGGACTTGACGGCGTTCTATGCGCCCAACGAGGGGGACGGTCGACGCAACGCCCCCTACGAGCCGTCGATGATGGTCAAGGTGCTGATCTATGCCTACGCGACGGGCACATTCTCCTCGCGCGCGGTGGCGAGGAAGCTGGAGGAGGATGTAGCGTTTCGGATGCTCGCGGCGGGCAACTTCCCGCAACATCGCACGGTATGTGAGTTCCGACGCCGACATCTGGCGGAGTTCAGCGAGCTGTTTGTGGGGGTGGTGCAGGTGGCGCGCGAGATGGGACTGGCGCGGTTCGGCAAGCTCTCGGTCGACGGGACGAAGGTGCGAGCGAACGCGAGCAAGCGCAAGGCGATGAGCTATGAGCGGATGGGCAAAGAGGCGGCTCGCTTGCAGGCGGAGATCGAGGCGCTGCTGACGAAGGCGGGGATGGTGGACGCCGAAGAAGACGAGCGTTGGGGCGAGGATTTCCGGGGCGACGAGTTGCCCGAGGAGTTGCAACGCAGGGAGAAGCGCCTGGCGGCGATCCAGGCAGCCAAAGCGCGTTTGGAGGCGGCGCAACGCGGGCGCGACGATGAGCGCGGGCGCGAGCCTGGGCAGGACCGCAATCCCCGGGGCGGGCGGCCCTACAAGCGGGCCTACGGCGAGCCCGAGCCGAAGGCGCAGAGCAATTTCACCGATCCCGAGAGCCAGATCATGAAGACCAGCAGCGAGGGATTCCAGCAGTGCTCCAACGCGCAGATGGCGGTCGATGGGGAGCACCAGATCATCGTCGCGACTCAGGTGGGGCCACAGGCCAGCGACCAGGGTCAGCTGGTGGGGATGCTCGACGAGATCAACGAGACGTTTGGGGTCGAGCCTGCGGTGGTACTGGCCGATGCGGGCTACTGCAACGAGCCGGATCTGTTGGAGCTGGAAGATCGCGGCATCGACGCGCACGTAGCGCTGGGGCGTGAAGGCAAGTCCCAGGTGGCGGTCGACCCGGCCCGGCTCCCTGCCACGCACCGCATGGGTGAGAAACTGGCGAGCCCCGCGGGCAAAGCCCGGTACGCGCAACGCAAGTGGCTCTCGGAGGCGCCGAACGGGTGGATCAAGGAGGTGCTCGGATTCCGACGATTCAGCCTGCGAGGCTTGGCGAAGGTGCGCGGCGAGTGGGACCTCGTGTGCTTGGCGTTGAACATCAAGCGGATGGGGACGGTGGCCACGTGCTGAGGCAGGTGCTGGCCTGCCAACGCACTTGCTCCGGGGCGCGCAGTGCCCATCGACCGCGTATGAAACGCGAATCTCTTCCGTTCCGGCCTTCCGGTCCGGGCTTTCCATCCCAGAGTCGGGCGGGCCAGATGTCCACACTCGGGCCAAAATCCAACCTCTCCGGCGGCCGCGCGCCAATCGCCCAACATCAAAACTTCTACGGCGCACGCTCCTAGCAGCCTGTTGAAGAAATAGCGGGTTTGGCCTTGAGGATGGCTTCGTCGCCGAGATGGTATGCGAACTGGATTTCGATCGACCCGTTGTCGAGCAACTCAGCCAAGCCGGAACCGTTGACGTCGTCCATTTCGTCGAACCCGGCCCAGGTGAAGAAGACCATGGAGCGGCTGTATTCGAGGTCGAGGCTGGCCTGCATGGCGCCGAAGGCGATCTCGCCGTGGCCATCCGCTTGAATGGTCATCATGGCCGGCTCGACCAGATCGAGGTGGTCACGATCCCAGAGATCGGCCTCGACGATCCGCCAGCGGCCAACTAGCTGGCAGTTCATTGGCGCCGTCATGGCCCGGTTTCCAGCAGCTTGGGCAACCGGACCAGGTTGTAGGCCGCGGCCGCGAAGGTGAAGGCCCAATCAACCTTGGCCCGTCCCCGCAGCTTGGTCCGGCCCATCCCGGCCACCGTCTTGATCCAGCCAAAGGCCTCCTCGATGCGCTTGCGGATCCGCTGACTGACGGCGTAACCGGGATGCCGGATCGTCCGCCCGTCGATGGCCGAACGCCGCCGGCTGGTGTTCCGGGCCACATGCGGGCGGACGTTGTGGCCCCGCAATTCCTCGACGAAGTCGGCGGCATCGTAGCCGCGGTCCGCGCCCAGAGTGACTGCGCGTGGCCGGTCCGCCAGGGGCTCGATCATCTCCAGCGCCGCTCGCCGTTCGGCATGGCCGGAGACCCGTGTCAGTCTCGCATCGACGATCAGACCCGAGCGGTTCTCCATCAGGCCGTGCCCGATGTAACACAGCCGCGCCTCCATGCCCGGACCCTTGCGGTACAGCATCGCATCGGTATCGGTGGTGCTCTCATGGGTCGCATTCGAGCGCCGCTCGCCCCGGAAGTCGGAACCGGCATTGTGCCCGCCGCCGCCTGTGCCACCAGTGCCGCGCCCGGTATCATCGTCGGGCGCACCGTCCCTCAGCTTGAAGCTCTTCATTGATGCCCAGGCGTCTACCAGCGTGCCATCAACACTGAAGTGGTCGGTTGATAGCAGCCGCTTCACGCGCGGCTGAGCCAGCACGGCGGACAGGAACTTGGCCGCGATCTCCCCCGCAAGCAGCCGGTCTCGGTTCTTCGAGAAGGTCGAGTGGTCCCACACCGCATCGTCGATGCCCAGGCCAACGAACCAACGGAACAGGAGGTCGAACTCAAGGCGCTCCATCAGTTGGCGCTCCGAGCGGATCGAGTGAAACGCTTGCAACAGCATCGCCCGGAGCAGCTTCTCCGGCGCGACCGAAGGCCGACCCATTCCCGAATAGAGATCCCGGAAGTCTTCGGACAGCACCTCCAGCGCTTCGTCCGAGATCGAACGGATCGCCCGCAATGGATGATCCGGGCGAACCCGCTTCTCAAGATCCACGTAGGAGAACAACTCTCCAGACCGTCTATCCATTCCCCGCATCGCCACCTCGAGAGCAAAATTACACTCGAAAGTGAATCATGCCGTACACAGGTCCGCCACCAACTTTTTCAACAGGCTGCTAGTGCTGCACGACCTCCTCGCCTGGGACGACGAGAGCGGCGTCTGGTTCGAGGACCCGGTGCTGCTGGAGAAGCTCGCCACCGAGAGGCACTCGGCGGCCTCCAATGAGGTCGCGACCCGTTGGAAGTTAGGAGTCGGCAGTGTGCTCGCGATAGCCGGACGACGACGCTTCGCTGACGATTCCAAGCGGTCGTCGCAGCTTGTGGACTGGTCCCTCCCTAGGTGCAATATGCCTCTGGGTCGCTTGGTCCTGAACACGACCCTGGAAGCGCGTCAGGGAGCCTGCAGCACATGTTCGGAAGCATCACGACCACGCTTCGTCCGTTGAAGTTCGCCTTTCTCGTGAAGCCGGGAGATCGAAGGGGGCTTCGCGAAGCGATGGAACTCAACACCATACTCTGGGGCGGGCAGTTCAACCCGATAATCCCGACGTACCAAAGGTTGCCTTCCAGTTGGCATCGGACCGCAAGGACTGGTACGGCCAGAGATGTGTTCACCGGATACCTCGAGGCATTCGATCCGGATTATGTGGTTCCCATCGGAAAAGTAGCGGAGGCACCGTTTCCGGTCGGCCATAGAACTGTGCTCAGCGCGAAGACGGTGTTAGGCAAAGGAAACCGGCACCGTCGGATACGGGCTTGGGATGTTCGACATCCTGCGTCAGTTCGTTGAGGAAGAACTCCGGTTTACGCGGCGCGACCCGCTGAGGATCGTGTTACCCGAGCCCTACAGGCAGTATCCGTTGTTCCTCGCGAGTGCGCTCGGGGCCCTCTCGAGCGGTACTGCGTCGGCGCTTCGCCGGTACTGGACGGAGCCGCTGAGCGCATCGTGGCAACGCTGCGAAGGCCACTCTTATGCCGAGCTGTTCGACCGAAACACTTTCTTCCCGAGGCGCCTGTCAGGTTTGTTCATCAAGGGCGTGCACGGATTGAATACGGGAGATCGCGATTGCGTATTCGTCATGGACCCTCGAGGCGGTGGATGCGGCACCGACGTCGGAGGACCCGGCCGAATGCGTCGCCGACAAAGGTTATCACTCACGGGCGGTCTTGAGGGCTCTGAACGACAGTCCCTGGAAGACCCGGATCGCGGCGCCCAAGCAGACCGGCTTTTCGCGCTGGCACGGTGATGAGGCGGCGCGGCGCGCGGTCACCAACAACCGTGCGCGGCTCAAGTCCGGGGTCGCCCGCGAGGCCTTCAAGCTGCGCGCCGAGATCGTCGAGCGCTGCTTTGCCCACAACCTCGATCGTGGCGGCATGCGACGAACCTGGCTGCGCGGGCGAGAGAATGTGCACAAGCGATACCTGCTCCACGTCGCCGGCCACAATCTATCGTTACTGATGCGCCAGCTCATCGGCGCCGGCACCCCGCAGGAGGCCGTGGCGGGCGGATATGGCGGTATTTTCGTTCTGCTCACGCCCACCGGGGCCATGCTGGTGGCACGGGGGGTCCCGCAAAGCGGCCAGACGGCTTTCGCCGCCGCATTCCTCATCTGGGAGTGAGAGCCGGAAAAAGCCACTTAATCAACGGGCTGCTAGGGAGGCTAAACTGGGAACCTTTGACGACGAAGGGGCCGTCGATCGGGCCACCGCAGCAAAGATGCCCTTCAGGATGCGAGCCAAGCTTGGCTCGCGAAAGGCGCTGGCTAGGAGGCGACCCTCGCCAATTCCGCGGCCGGCGCGCCGGATTGGCGGCGCGAGCACTTGTTCCGGTACATCGCGGCGTCGGCGCGGGTGAACACTTCGAGCGGGTTGTCGCCAGGGCGGTAAGGGGGCGAAGCCAGCGACTCGAAATAGGCGATTCGCTCGCGCTGTGCGCTGAGCTGGCGCTGGAGGTCGGATACCAACCCTGCCGCCCGTTCCATCAACGACCACGGACCATCCGCGTTGGTACGGACATCCCGGTTCAGCGTGCCCCACATCTCCTCGGTCAGGCGGGCGGCCTCGCCCGATAGGAGATTGTAGGATTCCGTCCTGGTGTGCGGCTGAGTCATTCGCGAACTGCCCCCCTCCGTCGGCGCGAGAGCGTCGATGGCGACCGGGCCTTGGGCCCCCGCTTGCCGCCAGACCCGGCAGGAATTGCCGGGTGCTAGGTCATCTCTGCCGCCCGTGGTCCGATTTTGCCGCCCTCCCGACAGGGCAACCGCGTGCACCCGCGTGCGGCACGAGGATTGCTCGTCCTTTTGGCCGAAGCGGCATTGTGTACAATGCCGCTCCGGCTTTTCGGTCCCAGGGGAGACGACATGAAGCGGGTCCCGCTTTCGCCACTCGTTGCCGCGCTCGTGCTCGGGTCATGGTCCAACCCTGCGGGGGCCGGGCCCGTCGTACTCGAGACCCACCGAGCGCTCTACAGCCTCAGCCTCACCCGCGCCGAGTCCTCGAGCGGGATCAATTCGGCCGAGGGCCTGTTGTCGCTGGAACTCTCGGGCGGCTGCGAGGGCTTCGTCTTCAACGAGCACCACATGATGGACGTCGATTACACCGCAGGCGGGCGGGCGCGCATGGATTTCCGGATCTCGACGTGGGAATCGAGCGACGGCGCGATTCTGCGATTCGATCGCAAGAGTGTCGTGGACGGGCACGTCGCCGAGCACTTCAGTGGCCGCGCCGAAATCGATGAAGAAGGCGGCGGCGGGCGGGTCGTATTCGATTCCGACAGCAAGGACGTCAACCTCGCGAGGGGCACGATTTTTCCCACCGCGCACACCGCGGTGCTGGTCGCGAAGGCGCTCGCCGGAGAACAGCACGTGATTCGCGAGGTGTACGCCGGGACCGGACCCGATGAGCCCACCCACACGGTGGCCTTCGTCGGCGACCTCATTCCACCGGCCCCGGCCGACGCCGGGCCCCTGTTGGCCGGAGTGGAGTCGTGGCTGGTTCGGCTCTCCTTCTACGAGAGCCGCCCCGACGCGACGCTTCCCAAGTACGAGGTCGCCTTCCGCCTCTTCGCCAACGGCATCGCAACCGACTTCGAGCTCGACTACGGCAACTTCGCCCTGAGCGGCACCCTCGAGCGCCTCGAGGCGGTGCCCCGCGCTTGCTAGCGCCGCGACGGAAGCCTTAGGCGGCCCCGGTGCTGGTCAGCGCCCGTGCAAAGGTTTCGGGCGCGACGTTGCCACCCGAACAAACGACGACGACGGTCTTGTCGCGGCAATCGAACTTGCCTTCCAGCGCCGCGGCGAGCGCCACCGCGCCGCCCGGCTCGACCACCAGCCGCAGCATGCCGAAGGCCGCCGCCATGGCCGCCGCGGCGGCGCGGTCAGAGACCGCCAGCCCGCCCTTGAGCCGGGCGTGGTTGATGGCGAAGGTGATCTCGCCCGGCAGCGGCGAAAGCAGCGAATCACAGAAACTGGTCGGCGTGCCCTCGTTCCGCACGCGCCGGCCCGCCGCGAGCGACCGCATGGTGTCGTCGAAGCCCTCCGGCTCGATCGCGTAGACCGGCAGGTCCGGCCACCGATCCTGCAAGGCGATGACGGTGCCAGAGATAAGCCCACCGCCGCCGCACGGCACCAAGACGGCATCGGGCTCGATCCCGGCCTCTCGGGCTTGCTCGACGATCTCCAGTCCGACGGTGCCCTGGCCGGCGATGATGTCGGTATCGTCGAAGGGACGCACCAGGACGGCGCCGCGCTTCTCGGCGATCTTGGCGGCGACCTTGGCCCGAACCTCGTCGTCGCGCTCGTATAAAAGGACCTCGGCCCCGAGCCCGCGGGTCCTGTCGATCTTCACCCGCGGCGCATCGTCGGGCATCACGATGACCGCGGGGATGCCGACGATTCCGGCCGCGGCGGCCACGCCCTGCGCATGGTTGCCCGACGAGAACGCGACCACCCCACCGCGGCGCTCGTCCTCGCTTAGTCGGCTAATGCGGTTGTAGGCGCCCCGGAACTTGAACGAACCGGTTCGCTGCAGCATCTCGGCCTTTACCAGCAGGCGGCCGCCCACCACTGCGTTGAGGTCCGCCGACTCGACCAGCGGCGTGCGCACGACCGTGCCGCGAAGCCGCGCCGCCGCGGCGCTGACGTCCGCCGCGGTCGGCAACGTGGCGGCCCGCGCCGGGTCAGATTCGGTCGAGGAAGGCATCGATGCCGGCCCTACATTCGGGCTCGCCAAGGTCGGGCGCGTGACCCACGTCGGGAACCGTGATGCGCGTAATGTCTGGTTTCATGGTCGCCATCATATTGAAGACGCGCTCACTAAGGATATCCGAAATCGCGCCGCGGATCGCAAGCGTCGGAATATTCGCAAGCGCGCCGAACCAACGGCCGGTCTCCGCCGGAATCCCGCCGGACGCACGCAGGGCGCGCACCACGTTGAGGTCGCAATCAAGGCGCAGGCCGCCGGCCTCGTCTTCGACGAAGGTCTGTCGGGCGGCCGCCGCCCATGCATCATCGTGCCATCGCGGATAGGCATCGCGCCAGGTATCGCGCAGTGCCCGCGCCGCATCGTCCCAGTCCGACGGCCGCAGGTCGCGCCCGCTTTCCCGCAGGATTCGCGCGCTGCCTTCTCCACTGACCTCGGGTCCTATGTCGTTGAGCACCACGCCGGCCAGCACGCTCGGGCGCGCGACGGCCAGTGCCATCGCCAAGATGCCGCCGGCCGAGGTGCCGATCGCGATCACACCATCGAGCCCGGCAGCCGCGAACAGCGCCAACAGATCGGCGATGTGCGTCGACGGCCGATAGTTGCGCCAATCCGGGTCGTACGCCGAGCGGCCGCGGCCCCGATAATCGGGGCACACCACTCTTCGCCGCGGTGCGTGGCGAAGCCGAACTCGTGAAAGTCCTTGGACGAGCGCGTGATCCCGGGTAGGCACAACAGTGGACGGGCGAGGCCCGCGGGATCTCCGTAATCGCGAAAACAGAGGGCGCGTCCGTCGTCGGCGCTGAAAAAGCGATCGCGCCAGGCGATGGGGGCCTGATGGCGCGGCGACGGCGCGCTAGTCGATGCCGAGGATGTAGGCAATGCCGTCCAGCGAGTCGATCTCCGCCGCCGGGGTTCCTGGCATGCGCTCGCGCGGCTGGCGGAAACGGTTGATCCACACCGCGCGGTACCCGAAGTGCGCGGCGGCGGCGGCCCACGCGTTGGCCGAGTGAAAGGCCATTTCCGAGGCCGGCAACCCGAGGCGATCGACGCCGAGTCGATAGACATCGGGATGCGGCTTGAAGACGCCGACCTCCTCGACCGAGAGGACGACGTCGAGCGAGCCCGCGAGGCCGGCACTTTGGACCGCGGCCTCAAGCATCTTGGGCGAGCCGTTCGAGAGAATCGCGGTTTTCATCCCGGCGTCTTTCAGCCGCCTCAGGACCCGCTCCACCTCGGGGGTAGGCGTCCAACGTAAGGTAGAGGTCCATCAGCCGCGCCCGTAAATCACGATCCTCGAGTGACAGCGCGCCCATCGCGTAGTCCAGTGCGTCGCCGGTGACTTGCCAGAACTCGGCGTGCTCGCCCATCAGCCCCCGCAGCCAGGTGTATTGGAGCTGTTTGTCGCGCCACAATGCGGCCAGCGCATCGGCTGCCTCGCCGAGCGCCGGGCGGCATCGCGCGGCGGCCGCGGCAACGTCGAACAGGGTCCCATAGGCGTCGAACACGCAGGCCCCGATATTTTCGAATCGCACGCTTGGCATGATTGACGCCTCCGGATGCGAGAGTACGGGAGGGCGCTGGGCGACGAAACAGAAAAGCCGGCGTACGAGGGTGATGCGCCATCGCTTGCCGCCCCAGCGCACTACGGTTATGGTCCGGCAATCCGAATCGTTGAAGGGGACCGAGAGCATGTTCCAAGGGTCCTTTACCGCGCTAATAACGCCGTTTCGCAACGGCGAGGTGGATGAGGACGCCTATCAAGCCTTCGTCGAATGGCAGATCGAAGAGGGCTCTGACGGGTTGGTTCCGTGCGGCACGACCGGCGAATCCCCGACCCTCGATCATGACGAGCACATGCGCCTCAACGCGCTGTGCGTGGAGGCCGCGGCCGGGCGGGTGCCGGTGATTGCCGGCGCCGGCTCCAACGCCACCGACGAGGCGATCGTGCTTAGCCGCCACGCCAAGGAGGCGGGCGCGGACGCGATCTTGCAGGTGACGCCTTACTACAACAGACCGACCCAGGAAGGACTGTTCCAGCACTTCAAGGCGATACACGATGCCGTCGACATCCCCATGATCATCTACAACATTCCCTCGCGAAGCGCCGTCGATGTCTCGATCGATACGATGGCGCGGCTCGCCGAGCTTCCCAATATCGTGGGCGTCAAGGATGCCACCGCGAACCTTGCCCGCGTAAGCACCACGCGGCTCATGCTGGGCTCGGATTTCTGTCAGCTTTCCGGCGAGGACGCCACCGCGCTGGCGCTCATTGCCCACGGCGGCCACGGTTGCATCTCGGTCACCGCCAACGTCGCGCCGCATGCTTGCGCCGAGTTTCAGCAGGCGTGCCTCACCGGCGACTTCGCGGCCGCGCGCGTCTATCAGGACCGCCTCATGCCGTTACACACCGCGCTGTTTCTCGAGTCCAGCCCGGCGCCGGTGAAGTACGCGGCCAGTCTGCTGGGCAAGTGCGAGGGCACGATGCGACTGCCCCTGGTGGAGATCGGCGATCGGACCAAGGATCGCGTCAGGACGGCGATGCAGGCGGCCGGGCTGTTGAACTGAGCCGATGAAGCGGCCAGCGGCGGCGCCGCCGGGTCGCCGCGTAGCGGTCAACCGAAAGGCGCGCCGCAACTACGTCATTGAGGACACCCTTGAGGCCGGACTCGTGCTCACCGGCACCGAGGTCAAGAGCCTGCGCAGCGGCCAGGGCAACATTGCCGAGGCCTACGCGACTGAGCGCAAGGGCGAGCTCTTCCTAGTCAACAGCTACATCCCGGAGTATGGCGGCGGGAGCCGCTTCAACCACGTGCCACGGCGCCCGCGCAAACTCCTGCTGCGCAAACGCGAGGTCAACCGTCTCGTCGGCGCGGTTACGCGCCAGGGTATGACGATCGTGCCGCTGTCGCTTTATTTCAACGAGCGCGGAATCGCCAAGGTCGATTTGGCGCTCGCCAGCGGCAAGAAGCGCTACGATAAACGTGCCACCGAAAAGGAGCGGAGCTGGCAGCGTGACAAGGCGCGGCTACTTCGGCGCAAAGGCTAGGGGTCCCTCCCGCGGCCAAAGCGCCAAACGATAGACAAGCCGAACTCACCTTTCTTGGCTGCCCACTCCAAGCTGGCCCGACGGCTACCCGCTTTGCGTTGGGCGGCGGCGAGAAGGCCGGCGAACTCGTCCTCCGTCAGGTCGGTTGCGGACAATTCCAGCGTGACCGGACCCTTGCGCCGAGACGTCGGCGACTTGGTCCTGCCGAACACCGAATCCCAGCCCACCCGATACTCGTCACTGCGTACGCTCGAGAAAAAGCTCGCCGGGCGCGGCGGGTCCTTTTTCGGCTTGGCGCCGTCGCCGTCGGTCTTGGACGGTGCGGCTTTGTCGACCGCGTCCGATGACGGCGATTTGGTGTTGGCGGGTTTCGACCCCGCCGGTTTGGCGTCCGCTTTGTCCACGGCCGGTCCTGCGCTCGAAGCTCCAGATCGCGCCGGGTCTATAGCAACGCCGGGCCGCGCGCGCAAATAGCTACGCCACCCAGATCGTCGCCTACCCGTCCAGCTGCCGTCGTAATTTCGCGCAGACCTCGTTGAACATGCCGACGCTAAGCCGCCCCGTGTTGATGTTGTATCGCGAGCAATGGTAGCTGTCGGCAAGGACGAGGCGCCCGTCAAGCGAATGAAATGCGCCATGGCGAAATGGGTATGCTCGCGCCGGCTCGCTGAGCGCCGCCACCACCGAGTGATGTGCGATCGTGCCCAGCGCGAGAATCGCCTCGAGCGCCGGCATTGCCGCGATCTCGGCGGCCAAGAAGCGTCGGCAGGCGTTGACTTCAACCGCCTTCGGCCGGTTTACCGGCGGCACGCAGCGAACGGCATTGGTGATACGGCAACCCACGAGTTCGAGGTCGTCATCAGCGCGCGCGGCGTAGACCCCGCGCGCGAACCCCGACGCCAGCAATCCGGCATACAGTACATCGCCGGCGCCGTCGCCGGTAAACGGTCGTCCGGTGCGATTGGCGCCGCGCAGGCCCGGCGCGAGTCCGACCACCAGGAGCCGAGCGGCGGTCCCCCCAAACGAGGGCACCGGCGCGTTGTGCCAGGTCGGGTGAGCGCGCCGGTTCTCGATGCGAAACGTGGCCAGCCGAGGGCAGATCGCGCAATCCGGCGCGGGAACACCCCCGGCCTTGCCCACCACGCCGTTCATTCGGGACATCCTGACGACTGACATTGGAAATGTGCCTCAGTGGGCTAGTAATGTAGGACGCGGCGATATAGGGCAAGGGTGGGCGCTTGCGATGATACTGATCGGCCTGGGCGCCAATTTACCGTCCCCCAAGGGGCAACCGCGCCAAACCTTGGAGGCGGCGCTGGCCGCCCTCGGCGACCACCAAATCGACCTCGTCCGGTGCTCGCGATGGTACCGCAGCCCCCCGCAGCCGCCGTCCGCTCAACCGTGGTACGTCAACGGTGTCGCGGTCGTGCGCACGGCGCTGGATCCGCAGGCGCTGCTCGCCGCCCTCAACCGGATCGAGACCGATTTCGGACGCATACGCGTGTCGCGAAACGAGCCGCGGACGCTCGACCTCGACATATTGGGCTATCACCGCGTGGTCAGCCGCGGCGCCAAGTCGCCGCGACTCCCACACCCGAGGCTGCACAAGCGGGCGTTCGTCCTGTTGCCCCTGTGCGAAGTGGCACCCCGGTGGCGCCATCCGGCGGACGGACGCACCGTGGCCGCGATGATCGCGGGGCTGCCCCCCACTAGCGCAGCGGAGCCGATCGACGATCGAGCGGCGTGAGCCTCGTAAGGCGTTGAGCGCCTTGCCTTCCGTGGCGCAAATGAATATCTATACCACTCGAATCCAATACCTGTGGAGCGTTCGGCATGGCTCGCGTTACCGTCGAGGACTGTATCACTCGCGTCCCGAACCGGTTTGATCTCGTATTGCTGTCGTCCCATCGTGCCCGGGCCGTCGCCGCCGGCGAGGCGCTGACGGTGGAGCGCGACAACGACAAGAACACGGTTGTCGCGCTTCGCGAGATCGCGGTGCAAAGCGTCGATCAGGACGATCTCCGCGAATCGCTCTTGCGAAGCATGCAGCGCCACGTCGAAACCGATGAACCGGAAGAGGACGAGATGGCGCTTCTGATGGCCCAGGAGCAGTGGGGCGAAGAAAGCGCCGAGGGTGGCAAGGTCGGCAAGACTTCGGCGCTTGAGAACGCCGAGGCGGCGTTCGACAGCGGGGATGCGGCAGCGGAGACGCCTCCCGCGGACCCGAAAGGGGACGATGCGGGTGCGCTGGAGGGCACGGAAGCCGGAGCCGAGACGATCGAGGAGTGAGGATCCCCCGCCGGCAGATGGCGCCCGCGGCCGCTGGAGGGCTCCCCGTTGCCGGCGTCACCGCGTAGGGGCCGGCGCGGCGGCCCACCACCGTTGCCCAGATGATCGCCCAGACCGAGCTGGTTGAACGTGTCCAGGCTTACGATTCCGGGGCCGACAGCGAACTGATCAATCGCGCCTATGCGTTCTCAAAGGAGGCCCACGGTTCGCAGAAGCGCGAATCCGGCGATTCCTACTTCTCCCATCCGCTGGAGGTAGCCGGCATCGTCGCTCAGATGAGGCTGGACGGCGCGACGGTCGCGACCGCGCTCTTGCACGACACGGTTGAAGATACGCTGGCGACGCTCGAGGATATTGAGGTCCAGTTCGGGCCGGAGATCGCCCGCCTGGTGGACGGCGTCACCAAGCTCTCCAGACTGGAAATGCCCTCCGATCGGGCGATGCAGGCCGAGAACTTCCGCAAACTGTTGCTCGCGATGTCAAATGACATCCGGGTCCTGCTGGTCAAGCTCGCCGATCGCCTGCACAACATGCAGACCTTGCAACACATCCGCGCGGCCGAGAAGCGCCAGCGGATCGCGATCGAGACCATGGAGATCTATGTGCCGCTGGCCGAGCGGATCGGCATGCAGCAGATGAAGGAGGAATTGGAGGATTGCGCGTTTGCTGAACTCAACCCCGATGCCTGGAGTTCGTTGCACAAGCGGCTCCAATTTCTGCGCGCACGCGGCGGCGATCTGGTCGCGAGGATCGCCGACGAGCTAAGCCGGACGATCGCCGCGGGCGGCGTCGAAGCCCAAGTGACGGGGCGTGAGAAGAAACCGTTTTCGATCTGGCGCAAAATGGAACGCAAGAACATCTCGTTCGAGCAACTTTCCGACATCATGGCGTTTCGTGTCGCGGTCGAGAAGGTGACCGATTGCTATGCCGCCCTTGGCGCCGTCCATGGTGCCTACCCCATGATTCCAGGGCGCTTCAAGGACTACGTGTCGGTACCCAAGCTCAACAACTACCGCGCCCTCCACACCACCGTCATCGGACCCGAGAGAAAGCGCATCGAGGTGCAGATCTGCGATCGGGAAATGCTCGCGGTCGCCGATTATGGCGTTGCCGCGCACTGGCAGTACAAGCAACAGCACGATCACACCGACGGCAGCCAGTACCGGTGGATTCGCGAGCTGCTGGAAATCCTCGAACATGCCCCGACCCCCGAGGAATTTCTCGAGAACACCAAGCTCGAAATGTTCCAGAACGAGGTGTTCTGCTTCTCGCCGAAGGGCGACCTCATCGTCTTGCCCCGCGGCGCCACCCCGGTCGATTTCGCGTATGCGGTGCATACCGAGATTGGCGACACCTGTGTCGGCGCTAAGGTCAACGGCCGGCTGGCGCCGTTGCGGACGCAACTCGCCAACGGCGATCAGGTGGAAATCGTTCGTTCAAGCGGGCAGACGCCGTCACCGACGTGGGAGAATTTGGTCGTGACCGGGAAGGCGCGATCAGCGATCCGGCGGTTCGCGCGCAACCAAGAGCGCTCTCAATACCTCGCCCTCGGCAAGTCGATTGTTGACAAGGCGCTCAGCCGCGCGGGCCGGTCGCCGGCGGATGCTGATCTCAAGGCGGTGCTTGAAAATTTCCGGTGCAAGACGGTGGACGAGCTGTACATCGGAGTCGGCAACGGAACCCATACCGCGCGCGAGATCCTTGATGCCGTGATCGGCGGTGAACAAAAGCTCG
The DNA here is from genome assembly GCA_965219135.1 of Alphaproteobacteria bacterium. Taxonomy (GTDB): domain Bacteria; phylum Pseudomonadota; class Alphaproteobacteria; order VGEJ01; family VGEJ01; genus CAYUNL01. The sequence continues at coordinate 782,370 of CBDCMV010000003.1, forward strand.
GGCGCGCCGGACGCGTCTTGAGCTTCGTCCGCAGCCGCACTCGGCTAAGCCGGTCAAGCGAAGACGCGGTCCCGATCCGCGGGCTGATTCCAGGTGTCGCAGTCCACTTTGGCGATTGTTGCCATCCGCTGCCCGGTGAACGTATCGTCGGAATTTCGACCTCGGGCAAGGGTGTGATCATCCACACGATCGACTGCGATACGCTCGAAACCGTTTCCGACGCGCCCGAGCGCTGGCTTGACGTCGCCTGGGACGCGGAATCAGCGGGAACCGGCGTACACGCCGGACGGATTTGCGCCCTCGTTGCCAACGAGCCCGGCAGTCTCAGCACCATGACCACCGTGATCGCCAACAACGACGGTAATATCAGTAATCTCAAGATACTGAATCGCTCCGAGGGCTTCTTCGAGTTTCAAGTCGATATCGAGGTCCGCGACCTCAAGCATCTGACAGGAATCCTCGCGGCGCTAAGAAGCGAAACGGCGATCGCCTCGGTCAAGCGGGTTCGCGGCTGATTGCCGTCGGATCATGGGTGAGACCAAAGAGGAATCGCCGTGGGCGAGAGGTTGAGGCTGGGCGTGAACGTCGACCACGTCGCCACGGTCAGGAACGCGCGCGGAGGCCAGCACCCCGATCCGGTGCGTGCGGCCCGGGTTGCCGCCGATGCCGGGGCCGACGGAATCACCGCGCACCTGCGCGAGGATCGCCGCCACATTGGCGATGACGACATCGGCCGTTTGATGCGTGAAGTTGACCTGCCGCTCAACCTCGAAATGGCGGCGACCGCAGAAATGCGGGATATTGCCCTGCATCACCGTCCCAACGCCGTTTGCCTCGTACCGGAGAAGCGCGAGGAGCTGACCACGGAGGGTGGGCTTGACGCGGCCGGCGGCCACGCTCGCCTGGAAGGCTACGTCACCGCAATGGGCCAGGCCGGGTGCCGGGTCTCGCTGTTCATCGACCCCGAGGCACGGCAATTGGAGGCTGCGCGCGACGTCGGCGCGCCGGTCGTCGAGCTGCATACCGGGGCTTATTGCGAGGCCGAGGGCGCGGCGCGCGCGCGGGAACTTCGACGTCTCGTCGATGCCGCTGCCCGCGCCGAGGCACTCGGATTGGAGTGCCACGCGGGTCATGGCCTGACCTACGACACGGTGGGCGCGGTCGCCGCGATCGCGAGCATCGTCGAGCTCAATATCGGCCATTTCTTGATCGGCGAGGGGCTCTTCGAGGGCCTTGACGGCGCGGTCCGACGGATGCGCACGCTGATGGACGGGGCGCGCGCCCCCCAGTCTGGGCGCGCGCGAGCGCAATGATCGTCGGCATCGGTAACGACATCATCGATATCACGCGCATCGAGAGTGTGCTCGACCGCTTTGGCGAACGCTTCCTCAACCGCATCTTCACCCCGGCCGAGCGCGCGCGCGCCGAGCGCCGGGCGAATCGCGCAGCTACCTATGCCAAGCGTTTCGCGGCCAAGGAGGCGTGCTCGAAGGCACTGGGCACGGGATTGCGCCGCGGCGTGTTCTGGCGCGACATGGGGGTCACGAATCTCGGCTCGGGTAAGCCGACGATGGTTTTGACCGGCGGTGCACTCGGGCGGCTCAACGAAATCGTCCCCAAGGGCATGGTCGCGCAGATCGACGTCAGCCTCAGCGACGACTATCCGATGGCCCAGGCCATCGTCCTCATTTCGGCGACGCCGACGGCCCAGCAAGCGCGATGACCGCCAAGCGATATCTCAGCAAGAAACGGGTGAAGAAGGGAGGCCCGTTCGAACTCGGCAAGACGATCCTCTATGCCGTCTTGATAGCCCTCGTTATTCGCACGGTCGCGTTCGAGCCCTTCAATATCCCGTCCGAATCGATGCTGCCGACGCTCTTGGTCGGGGACTATCTCTTCGTCTCGAAGTACGCCTATGGCTACAGCAAGCACTCTTTGCCCTGGATCCGGCCGAACATCAGCGGCCGCGTGGTCGGAAGCACCCCCGAGCGCGGCGATGTCGCGGTGTTCAAGCTGCCCAGCGACGGCTCGACCGATTACATCAAGCGCATCGTCGGTCTGCCTGGCGACCGCATTCAAATGAAGGACGGCCAGCTCTTTATCAACGATGTCGCGGTGCAGCGCGAGCGGGTCGAGGATTTCGAATCCCGCCGCCGATTCTTTCGTCAGTACCGGGAAACCATGCCGGACGGCAAGAGCTACATGACCCTCGACCTCAGGGACGGCGGCCAAAACGACGATACTGATCCTATCGTCGTGCCCGAGGACCATTACTTCGCAATGGGGGACAATCGAGACAACTCGCTGGACAGCCGCGTTGACGGGCGCCGTGGCGGCGTCGGCTTGGTGCCGGCGGAGAACCTGGTCGGTCGCGCCGAGATCTTGTTCTTTTCCACCAACGGTCAGGCGCGCTGGTGGGAGATCTGGAAATGGCCTGGTACGATTCGCGTCACGCGCTTGCTCCAGACCATCTCCGGCTAACGATCCGTGGGCGCGGCGCCGCAGGAAGGCCTCTACGAATCCCTCGGTCACCAGTTCGTCCGGCCCGAGTTTCTGGCGGAGGCGCTCAGCCATCCTAGCCTGCCGCCGCCGAAGGGGCAGAATCGTCTTGCCTACGATCGGCTCGAGTTTCTCGGAGATCGAGTCCTCGGCGTCGTCGTCGCCGATGATTTGTTGCGCCGTTACGGGGATGCCGATGTAGGTTCGTTGGCGCCGCGATTCAACGCGTTGGTTCGCCAAGAAGCGCTGGTCAAGGTCGCGAACCAAATCGAGCTCGCAGGGTTCATCCGGATGTCGCCGACCGAGGAGGCGAATGGCGGCCGTGCCAAAGCAACGATCCTCGCCGATTGCTGCGAGGCGGTGATCGGGGCCCTGTTTCTCGACGGCGGGCTCGAGGCCGCCGCGGGGTTCATCCACCGCTACTGGGATGCCATGGCGGAGGCGATGGCCGAGGCGCCGCGCGACGCCAAGACGGCACTGCAGGAATGGGCCCAAGCCCAGGCCATGGCACCGCCGACGTACGCGATCGCCGAACAAGAGGGCCCGCCCCACCAGACCACGTTCACCGTCACCGTTTCGCTCGACGGACGGAAGCCGGAATCGGCAACCGGCCGCTCCCGCCGGGCCGCCGAGCAGGCGGCGGCGCGGGCGATGCTGGCGAGTCTCGGCGATCATGTCTGACGCCGAGTCGCAGCGCCGCTGCGGCGTCATCAGCCTTCTCGGCGCGCCCAACGCGGGAAAATCGACGCTCCTGAACACGCTGGTGGGGAGCAAGATCGCGGCCGTCACGCCCAAGGTCCAGACCACGCGTAGCCGCCTTGCGGGGATCGCTATCACGGGCCCGGCCCAGCTAATCTTCGTCGATACGCCGGGCATCCTCGCGCCCAAGCGCCGGCTCGAGAGGGCCTTGGTCGCGGCAGCCTGGCACGGCGCTCGCGACGCCGACGTGGCGGCGCTCCTGGTCGACCCGGCGAGGGGATTCGACGACGATACCCGGCGCATCGCCGAGGGCTTGAAGGAAGCCAGGCTCGATGCCGTGCTGGCGATCAACAAGATCGATGTGGCGAAGCGCGAAACGCTGTTGGAGCTGGCTCGCGCGCTCAACGACACCCTTGCGTTCTCACGCACCTTCATGATCTCGGGCCTGACCGGCGACGGGGTCGAGGATCTTCGCCAATACTTCGCCACGGTGGTCCCTTCGGGACCGTGGCTCTATCCGCCAGATCAGATCGCCGATCTGCCGCTGCGTGCGCTGGCGGCCGAGATCACGCGTGAGAAGCTGTTTCTGAGCTTGCACGAAGAGTTACCCTACGCGACCACGGTCGAGCCCGAATCCTGGGAGGAACGCAGTGATGGCAGCGTACACATCTCCCAGGTGGTGATGGTTCGCCGCGACGGTCAGAAGGCCATCGTTCTTGGCAAGAACGGCCGGCAGATCAAGGCCATCGGCACGGACGCGCGTGTCGAGCTCGAGAAAATCTTGCAGCGTCGCGTACACCTCTCGCTGTTCGTCAAGGTGCGTGCCGACTGGCTCGACGATCCCGAGCGCTATCGCGAGATGGGACTCGCCTTTCCCCGCTGACCGCGGACGGTGCGAACGTGGAGTGGTCTGACGACGCGATCGTTCTTTCGGCCCGCAGCCACGGCGAGAGCGCGGCGATCGTCACCCTGTTGACCCGCGAGCATGGTCGCCATGCCGGGCTTGTACGGGGTGGCGCGGGACGCCGCCAACGCGGTGTGTTGCAGCCGGGGAACCAAGTCGCGGCAACGTGGCGGGCCCGGCTCTCGGAGCATCTCGGAACCCTGGTGTGCGAGCTCGAACGGGCGCGGGCGGCTGCTCTGATGGATGACGCGCCGCGGCTTGCCGGGTTGCGTTCGGCGTGCGCGATCGCCGAGGTCGGCTTGCCCGAGCGCGACCCCCACCGCGACGTTTTCGACAGCACCGTCGATCTGTTGGACGCCATGGGGACTGCCGCCGGCTGGCGCCTGAACTATGTGCGCTGGGAACTTGACCTGTTGGCGGATCTTGGATTCGGTCTCGACCTCAGTGCCTGCGCGGCGACCGGCGTTACGACGGACCTGGCTTACGTCTCGCCCCGAACCGGGCGGGCCGTTTCGGTTGAGGCCGCGCGGCCCTATCGCCACCGATTGTTGCGCCTGCCCCGCTTCATGCTCGACGCCACGCTGGCCGATGCCGATGGCGCCGACATCGAGGCCGGTCTCGCGCTCACCGGTTACTTTCTCGAGCGCCAGATGCTGGACCCCCACGGCGCGGCACTGCCCCCGGCTCGGACACGATTTGTTGCGATGCTGGCTCGCGAGAGCACAATATCTGGTACAATCGCGGCGCCGTGAGCGAGCCCGCCGAAACCGATTCCGTCGCCGTCCCGTTGACCCAGGCGCTCGAGGAGCGCTACCTCGCGTACGCCCTGTCGACGATTACCGCGCGATCGGTCCCCGATGTCCGCGATGGCCTGAAACCGGTCCAGCGCCGGCTGGTGTACGCCATGCGGCAGCTCCGGCTCGATCCGAAGTCGGGCTTCAAGAAGTGCGCGCGCATCGTCGGTGACGTCATCGGCAAATACCATCCGCACGGCGACCAAGCGGTGTATGAGGCGCTGGTCCGGTTATCGCAGAGCTTCGCCATGCGTTATGGGTTGATCGAGGGCCAAGGAAACTTCGGCAGCATCGACGGCGACAACGCCGCCGCCATGCGCTACACCGAAGCGCGGCTGACCGCTGTGACCGAGGCATTGCTGGACGGCATCGATGAGGATGCGGTCGACTTCCGCGAGACCTACGACGGCGGCGAGCGCGAGCCGCTGGTCCTTCCCGCGAGCTTCCCCAATCTGTTGGCAAATGGCGCGACCGGCATCGCGGTGGGCATGGCGACCAGCATCCCGCCGCACAACGCGGCCGAGGTCTGCGACGCCCTTTTGCACCTGATCAAGTACCCCGGCGCCACCGTGCGCAAGCTGGTGGCGCTCATGCCCGGTCCCGATCTGCCGACCGGCGGCGTCCTTGCCGAGGACACCGAAACCATCGTCGCCGCGTACGCCGCCGGCCGCGGCAGTTTTCGCGTCCGCGCCCGCTGGCACGTCGAACGCTTCGGCCGCGGACAATATCGTATCGTCGTCACCGAGATCCCGTTTCAGGTGCAGAAGTCGAGACTGGTCGAAAAGATCGCCGACCTCGTCGCCGCGCGGCGTTTGGGCCTGGTCGCTGAGGTCCGCGACGAATCGAGCGAGGACGTGCGTCTGGTGCTTGAGCCGCGCAGCCGCACAGTCGAACCCGAAATGCTGATGGAGACCGTGTTCCGGCAGACCGATCTGGAGGTGCGAATCGGGCTCAACATGAATGTGCTCGACGGGGGCAAGACGCCCGCGGTGCTGAACCTTCGCCAGGTACTCCAAGCCTTCCTCGACCACCGTCATGAGGTGCTGGTGCGGCGCAAGCGCCATCGCTTGGGCGAGATCGAGCACCGGCTGGAGATCGTGGCCGGTTACCTCGTCGTCTTCGCCAACCTCGAACGTGTGATCGAGATCGTGCGCGAGGAAGATGAACCCAAGGCCGCTTTGATGCGCGCCTTCAAGCTCTCGGAGGTTCAGGCCGAGGCCGTCCTCAATATGCGGCTGCGATCGCTGCGCAGGTTCGAGGAGGGGGCCCTCGAGCGCGAGCACGCGGCGCTGAGTGCCGAGCGCACCGACCTCAAGGGGTTGTTGAAGAACAAGTCGCGGCGCTGGAAAGCGATCGGCGCCGAGATCAAGGGCGTCCGCGCCCGCTTTGGCGGTGAAACCGCCGAAGGACGCCGTCGCACCGAGATTCGGGCGAGCCCGGCGCCGCTTCAGGTCCCGGTCGAGGCCGCGGTGGAACGCGAGCCCATCACCATCGTGTGCTCGGCCAAGGGTTGGATTCGCGCGCTCAAGGGTCACGACCACGACGCCGCCACCGTCAAATACAAGGAAGGTGACCGCGGCCGCTTCTGGTTGCGCGCCGAGACCACCGATCGGCTTGGGTTGTTCGCGACCAACGGACGGTTCTACACGATCGCTTGCGACGCCATTTCCCGAGGCCGCGGCCACGGCGAGCCGGTGCGGCTAATGATCGAGCTCGGCAACGATGAGGACATCGTCGAGGCCTTCGTCCACCGTGCGGGGGAAAAGCGATTGGTGGCCGCAAGCGACGGCCGTGGCTTCCTGGTCGCCGCCGAAGGTACGCCCGCGCGGACTCGCGCCGGCCGACAGGTGCTGAACGTCAAGTCGCCCGCCGAGGCTTGTGTATGTGTTCCGGCGGATGGCGATGCGGTGGCCGTGGTGGGGGGAAATCGTCGCCTGCTGATCTTCCCACTCGACGAGGTACCGACGCTTGCCCGCGGGCGCGGCGTCATATTGCAACGCCATCGAGACGGAGGCCTCAGCGATGCGACGGTGTTTACGTTCGCCGACGGCCTGAGCTGGCGGGCATTGGGTCGAACGCGAACCGAAACGGAGCTCGACCGATGGCGCGGCCAGAGGGGCCAAACGGGGCGCGTGGCGCCGCGCGGTTTCCCGCGCTCAAACCGGTTCGGCGGCCGCTGAGCGTACCGGCTCCCAGCCCCGCTCGGTCCACTCCTCGAGCGGCTGGAACCTGGCCTTGTAGCCCATCTTCGGGCTACCCGCGATCCAGTACCCGAGATAGACGTAATCCACGGCGAGCGCCTGGGCATGCTGGATATGCCAAAGGATGATGAACGTACCGGGGCTGGCCCCGCCCTCGGGTACGAAGAAGCTGTAGACGAGCGAGAGACCATCGGACAGGCGGTCGCCTAGGGAAACCCCGTACAGGTCCGCCGTCCCGCCCACGAAACTCGATGAGGGACGTCTCGACCGGGGTTTCTTCGATCATGGCCCGGTACTCCGCGAAATCCATGTCCGCCATCCCGCCTCCGGGATGACGAGCGGCCTGGTAGGCTCGGAACAGCCGGAACTGCTCGGCGCTGGCGACGGGAGCGACCTCGTGTGCTTGGATCGATGCGTTTCGCGCCAACACCTTGCGCATGGAACGGCCGGGTCGGAACTCGCCGGCGTGCACGCGGACGGCGCGGCAGGCCGCACAGCCCTGACAATCCGGGCGATAAACGATGCCGTGGCTGCGGCGGAATCCGGCCCGAGAAAGCCGCTCGTGCAGCGGCCTCGCCGCCTCCCCGTCGAGAACCGTGAACAACTTGCGTTCAAGCCGGCCGGGCAGGTACGGGCAGGGAAGGGGCGGCGTTCGAAAGAACGTATGACACTCGGCGTCCATCACCAAAGACCATAATACCACGGTGCGAATAGCGAGAACGTCACCCAGATGACGAGCACCAGCGGCGCCCCCGCTCGTACGAAGTCGCTGAACCGGTAGTGTCCGGGGCCCATGACCAGAAGATTGGTCTGGTACCCGATTGGCGTCACGAACGAACAATTGGCCGCGAATATGACCGCGTAGACGAAGACGCGGGGATCAACCCCCAACTCCGCCGCCGCGCCTAGCGCGATGGGCGTGAACAGGACCGCGGTCGCGTTGTTGCTAAGGACGTTGGTGAAGACCGCCACCAGTAGGAACAATGCCGACAGCGTGACCGCGGCGCCGGCGCCGCCCAGCGCCGCTACCATCGAGTGCGAGAGATAGGCGGCGCCGCCGGTTGCGGACATCGCCGTCCCCAGGGCCAGGGCCGCGCCGACCAGAAATATGATCTGGCGATCGATCGCGCGCGCGGCCTGGTGAATATTGAGGCATCCGCCGATGACCATAGCGGCCGCGCCGCCGACGGCGGCGATAACGATGGGGACAAGGCCACTCGCTGCCAGGGCTACAACTGCGGCGAAGATGGCGATGGCCAGCCTGACTCTGGTGCGATCGACGAGCTCGTGGGTGGAGCGCTCAAGCAACAAGACGTCGCGATTGGCGCGCAGCGCCACGACGTCGGCGTGGCGGCCGTGCACCAGCAACACGTCGCCGGCATCAAGGCGTATCTCGTCCATGCGGGCGCGGATCATCCGCGAGCGCCGCTGAATGCCCAAAGCGATGCACCGCGTCTGGTAATGGAAGCCGAGCTGGGCCAGGCTCCGCCCAATCATTCGGGAGGCGGGCGCGACCACGACCTCCGCGATCGTTTGGGCCGCCGCCGGATCCCGCTCCGCATCGGCCTCGGTGTCGGTCTCGGCCTCGGCCTCGTCAGCTTGAAACAGCTCAGGCGCTTGTTCCACCACGTGGGTCAGCGCCTTCCGCGTCGCCGCGACGACGATCTCGTCGCCGGGCTGGAGGACGACGCCATCGAAGGGCGGGAGGAAGGCGTGCTCGCCGCGTTGGACCAGGCGTACGGTGGCATCGGGCAAGGCCTCGAACATGCCCGCCACCGCACGTTCGCCGATGAGCACACTGCCCGGACGTGCCTCGATCTGGGCCAGGAACTGCTTGCCACCGCCCTCGACCAGCGCCCGTACCGGCGAGGCGCGATCGGGCAGGAGGCGCGGCGCCACGAGCGTGACATAAACGAACCCGGCCGCTGCCAGTACCAGCCCTGAAATCGTGAAATCGAAGAAGCCGATCGCTGGAAATCCGAGGCCCACTGCGGTGCTCGATACCAAGAGGTTGGTGCTCGAACCGATGAGCGTGGTCATGCCGCCAAGGATGGCGGCGTAGCTGAGTGGCATCATCACGCCGCTCACCGACCAGTTCATGCGCTCGGCGAGCGCCGTCATGATGGGAATGAAGATGACCACCACTGGCGTGTTGTTGAGTACGGCGCTAAGGACGATCACCGACAACAGCGTTAGCGCGATGGTTGCCGCGGGGTGGTGGCGGCGGAGCGCAACGAGGCGACGGACCGCGTGGTCGAGCGCGCTAGTCCGCACCATTCCCTGGCCGATAACCAAGAGCGCGAGAACCGCGATCAGTGCGGGGTTGGCGAAGCCGGCAAGGAGTGCGCCGGCGCCCAGAATATTCGCGCCGTCCGGCGCAGGGACCGGGCGGATGTGGAAGACCAGCAACAGCGCCGCCACGATCGTCGCCGAGACCAGCTCGATCGGCAGACGCTCGCTGGCATAGGCGGCGACCGCGGCGGCGATCAGCCCAAGCGTAATCCACATCTCGAGGCTTGGCTCAAGAGGGAGCATGTCCCACCCTATTCGCCGGCACGGGCCGGGCGCCGCGCGGCCCGGCGACCGCTAGATCCGGCTCTGGATTTACGAGTTCGCGACCGCGGCGTCCGAACGCGCCTTCATCTTAGCGACTCCGGCAGCACCTGGGCCCCGCGCCTCAGCACGATACTGATGCGGCGATTCTCGGGAAGGAACGGATCGGACGCATCGAAGGGCTCGGTATCGGATTTGCCGGTCACCTGGACGATTCGCTCGAAACCCCGCCTTCGACCAGCGCGCGGCGCGCCGCGTTCGTCGCGATCGGACGAGAGCTCCCAGTTCGGTGTAGCCGCCCTCGGTCTGGAACGGCGTGGCATCGGTGTGGCCCGAGATCACGACCTTGTTGGGCAGCTCGTTGATGACCTGAGAGATCTGTCCCATCAGCGCGCGCGTACTCGCCTTCATCTGGGCGCTGCCGCTTGGAAACATGGATCCGCCCTCGTGATCGACGATCTGGATGCGCATGCCTTCGGGCGTCATGTCCATAATCAACTGGTCGGCCAGCTCGGCGAGTTCTGGCGCGGCACTGATCGCCGGCGGATAGCTTCCTGCGCCTCCTCGAACGCCTCCTCCTCGCGTTGTCGCATCAATTCTTCGATGTCGTCCTCGCTCGCGTCGGGAGTGAAGTATCGGTACCAGCTGAAGAACCACGGTGGGCGCCCGCGAATCGGCCTTGGACGTGCCCTCGCCGGTAACCCCCGCACCGGCAAGGACGCCGGCGTCCGCACCAGGGGAGGCAACGGAAAAGGACTCGGGAGTGAAGTATTCGGCGATACCCCGTTTTTGCTCCGTGGCTGCTCGCCGCGACTACCGCCATCATCGCGGTGACGAAATCGGCGTACGCGACTTTCCACGCGCCGCCGTGGTAACCGCCGTGGCCACCCTTCTTGACTTTCTTGATGATGACTTCGTTGCCGTCGCTCATGGTTCTGCCTCAGCCTCCTTCGCTGCCCGAAACCGCCTCTTCGAGTTCGGTAAAACTCGGACGCTCGTGCGAGAACAGCGTCTTGCGCGCGAACTCGATGGATACCGCGGGTGCGTAACCCTGCATGTGGGCCAACAATCCCGCCTTGATGCACTGGAAGTACTTGGTATCGGCGTCGGCCCAGGCCTTGAGGTTGGAGCCGATCGGCCCGACGAAGCCATAGGCCAACAAGATGCCAAGGAAGGTGCCGACGAGCGCGGCCCGATCAGCTCGCCGAGCACCTCGGGGGGCTCGGTGATGCTGCCCATGGTAATGATAACGCCAAGCACGGCGGCGACGATGCCGAAAGCGGGCAGGCCATCCGAGGCGTGACTGACGGCGGTACTGATCTCGACGGCCTCGGCGTGATGGGTTTCGATGTCTTCGTCGATCAAGGTCTCGAGCTCGTGAGGGTTCTCGGTCCCCATCGTCATGAGACGAAGATAATCGCTCAGGAAATGTACCGCGTGATGGTTGGCCATGAACTTGGGGTGCTGCGAGAAGATGGTGCTTTCGGCCGGATTCTCGATGTGTGACTCGAGCGCAAGCATGCCTTTCGACTTGGCCAGCCGAAAGATCGCGTAAAGGAGTGTAAGGAGCTCGACGTAGGAGGCCTTCTTGTGAGGCGGGCCCTTCAGTACGCGTCCCGGGCTTTTGAAGACGCCCATGATAACCGACTTGGGATTGGAGATCAGGAACGCGCCGAACGCCGCACCAACGATGATGACCACCTCGAAGGGCTGCATGAGGACCGCGAAATCCCCGTGGGCGCCGTAGCCGACGGTGATCGAGGCGATGACGATGATGACGCCGATAATTACGAACATTTCGCAGGACCCAGAACATGTGAACGGCGGTGCAATTCACGACGCGGCGCGGAGGTGCCACCGGCGCGCCATTATGCCCGGTTGGATGATGGTTTTCATTATTGACGCGCTACGACCGAGCGGGGCAACGCCAAGGGCGGTCGCTTCATTCATGGGCGGGGGCAAGCACCAAGGTCCCGCTTTGGCCCTGTTCTATCGCGGCCCGTGCGGTGATCATGGGCACGTATTCTCCGTTGCGCCAGCGCTCGCTCTGGTTGGCGTAGGTCGCGGCGAAAACGTTGCCCGACTGCCCGGTCGAGTGGATAAAGAGCGATCGCTCGAGGTCGTCCAGTGTATAGATCGCGCGCAGGCTGGGCCCGTGAACTTCGGCGAAGGGTGCGCGATCGTCCTTGATGCGATGGCCACCGCGGTTGACCGTGTACTCGCCGCCCGGCGCCGGCAGCCGAATATCGAACAACCGACGCAGGATCGGAATTCGCCCGAACGGCCGGTGGCTGCTGAGTGCGTAATGGGCCTCGCCCCAGCGCCAACGCTCGGGGGTCGAGCCGAATCGTTCGTCGAGGTCGTCCAGCGCGCGCTCCAGCGCCTGTGCGATCAAGCCCGCGCAGGTCTCGGGGCCTTCGGTCTCGACCGTGTCGCACCAGTGGGCTTGCGTAGTCAGGACGTTGTAGGTGAACAAAGCCCGTAACGCCCAGTAATCATTGAACATTTCGCCCAATTCGTCGGCATAGATGAGACGGGTGAGTTCGCGCATCCAAGCTGCGAAAATGAGCGGCTCGGGGGCATCGGCGGTCATTTCCCCATCCCACACGGCGAGCATCTCATGGGCGATGGCGGCTCTCTCGCTCGTTGTCTGGGGCACCAAGAGAATCGGAAGGAAATCGCGTGCCATGACGGAGACCGCGTCGCTCTGCAGGGCCATGAAGCTCTCGACCGAGTGTTTCGGGCGGGCGGCCAGGAGTTCGCTAATGCGGCGGGCCCGATATGGAGACTCCCACTCGAAGGTTAGGAAGTAGGGATAATCGTCATCGACGATCTTGTGGTTCGCGGTGAAGATCACGCCCGAGGGCGGGTTGAATATCTGGGGCAACTCGTCGTGGGGAACGAAGCCGATCCAGTCATAGGTCGCGTCCCAGCCGGGCACCGGCATCATTCCCATCACCTGGTTGGCCTCGCTGCGGATCGGCACCAGTCCCGGGACATACATGCCGATATTGCCGTGAACATCGGCGTAAACGACGTTCTGCTGGGGGGCGTGAAAATCACCAAGCGCGATCACAAAATCGTTCCAGTTGCGCGCGGTCGCGATCTTGTGACCGGCCTGCAGGGTAAGATCGTCGGCGCGAAGCGCGGTCCACGCGAACGCCATCACGTGTCCCTCGGGCGCCACCTCGGCGGCATCGGCGAACGCGTCCGAGATGATCGGTCCGTGGCGGCTCGCGCGTACCTCTAATTCGACTGCCGCCTCCCCCGAGATCTCGATGACTTCGGTCCGTACCTCGAAGGGGCGAGGGCCCTCGGGCGCATCGTAGCTTGCAGGGTCGTCGGTGCTGATGCGTTCGATGAACAGGTCCTGGACGTCGGTTCCGGTGTTGGTGAAGCCCCACGCGATGTGTTCGTTACGGCCCAGCACGATGGCGGGAACGCCGGGCAGGGTGGCCCCGATCACGTTTAGCCCGGGGGCGCTAAGATGGGCGAAGTACCAGATTGCCGGCGCCGTCAGGCCGAGGTGGGGATCGTTGGCAAGCAGCGGCTTGCCGGTCGCCGTGCGTTCGCCGGAGACGACCCAGTTGTTCGATCCGTTGCCCGCGGTCCAAAGCTCCGGCGCCAGCGCCGCAATCTGGTCGATGGGCAGGTCGCGATAATACGCCACCAGCTCCGCCGGGCCGCGGGGCGCATCGTCGGGATAGGTCGGGAAAAACTCGGCCAGCCTCGAGGCCGGCACGCGGGATGCCATCCGCGTTCGCTGAATCTCGGCGAACCAGTTTCCGCCAAGGTCCCATGCCATCATCTTGATCCACACCAGCGAATCGGCTGGTCGCCATGGATCGGGCCGCACCGAGCCTTCGCCCCGCACCGCCCGTAAGAGGCCGAAGACCGCGAACTCCGGTGGCAAGGGGCCGCTTCGGGTCTCGAGATACGCGTTAACCCCGGCGGCGTAGGCATCGAGGATCCGCTGGGAGGCTGGATCGAGATGCGCGTAGCTCTGTTCCGCAAAATGATAGACGCTTAGAACGCGCATGAATTTGTCGACACCCAGTGTCGCCTCGCCCACCAGCTCCGACATTCGGCCGGCGCCGATGCGCCGGCTCATCTCCATCTGCCACAGTCGGTCTTGGGCATGCGCGTATCCAAGACCGAAATACGCGTCTTCGGGCGTCTGGGCGAAAATATGCGGGATCCCTTCGCGGTCGCGGATGATCTCGACCGCCGCGCCGATTCCCGCGACATCGACCGCGCCCTCGATCCGGGGCAGAGATTCGCGAAGCCACAGGATGTAGCCACCGGCGGCGAGCGCGATGACGACGATGATGGTGATCAAGATGCGGCGTAGGCGGCGCATGTCTGGCTTTGCCTTAGGACGCGCCGCGCATGGGCACCCCGAACATCAGCGGTCCGGCCTCGCCTCGGCAAGTTCCGCGACAATGGCGTCGCGATGCGCGTCGAGCTCGGGCGCGGCCCGGCGGACGCTGGGATCGAAGACTCCGGTCATCTTTATCGGGTTGCCGGCGACCTTCAGCGAGTCGCACGTGGCGTCATCGATGCCGACGATCATGTTGCGCGCCAACACATGAGGGTCGGACAGAACCGCCGCGACGTCGTTGATCGGCGCGCACGGTACTCCCGCCGCCTCGAGTACCGACAGCCATCGCGCGGTGGTTCCCTGGCCGCTTGTCGCCTCGATCTCGGAGGTCAGGGCGTCGACGTTGCGGATCCGGTCCTCGTTGGTCACGAATCGGGGATCCTGGGCAAGTTCGGGGCGGTCGAAAGCCTTGGCGAAGGTCGCGAACAGGGCGTCGTTGCCGCACGCGATGATGACGTGGCCGTCCTCGGTGGCGAACGCAGCGAACGGCGCGATCGAAGGGTGTCGCGAGCCGATCGCGTGGGGAACCTGGTCGGTCGCACAGTAGCGCGCGATGGCGTTCTCCAGGATCGCCACCTGACAGTCGAGCATCGCGATATCGACCCTCGTCCCCTCGCCGGTCCGCGCGCGCTGGTTGAGCGCGGCGCACACCCCGAGCGCAGTATAGAGACCGGCGACGATGTCGCCGACCGAGGTCCCGACCCGCGTCGGCGGCCCGCCGGGGTGGCCGGTCAGACTCATGATCCCGCCCATCCCCTGAACGACCACGTCATAGGCCGGCCGATGCGAATAGGGGCCGCTCTGGCCGAAACCCGAGGTCGAGACGTAGACCAGACGCGGATTGCGCGCCTGGGTTTCCGGCCAGCCATATCCCAACTTCGCCAACACGCCGGGGCGAAAATTCTCGACCAACACGTCGGCCTTTTCGATTAGCTGGTCGAACAGCTCGCGGTCGTGGTCGTCCTTGAGATCGAGCGCCAGGCTCTCCTTGCCGCGGTTAAGCGACATGAAATAGGCCGAGCGGCCGTTGATGAACGGTCCGATCTCACGGGCATCGTCGCCCCGCGGGGGGATCTCGATCTTGATGACGCGCGCGCCGAGGTCGGCCAGGATCATGGTCCCGAAGGGGCCGGCAAGGACGCGCGTGAGGTCGAGCACGACGGTGCCCGAAAGGGGGCCGTTCACCGAGGATTCCTTCAGGACAGTGATGCCTAGCGCCGGTTGAGGACGCGCGCCGCGTCACGGGCGAAATAGGTCACGATGGCGTCGGCCCCGGCGCGTTTGAAGGCGAGCAGGCTTTCCATCATGACGGCCTCACGATCGAGCCAGCCGTTTGCGGCGGCGGCGCACAGCATCGCGTATTCGCCGCTCACCTGATAGGCGAGGGTAGGCACGCCGAATTGATCCTTGAGCCGGCGCACGATGTCGAGATAGGGCATGCCCGGCTTGACCATGACCATGTCGGCGCCCTCGGCGATGTCGAGCGCCACCTCGCGCAGCGCCTCGGCGGCGTTCGCGGGGTCCATCTGATAAGTCCGCTTGTCGCCGCCGGCAAGGCCCGATTTGGAACCGACCGCGTCGCGAAACGGGCCGTAGAAGGCGGACGCGTACTTGGCGGCGTAGGCGAGGATGCACACGCGCTGGAAGCCCGAGCCATCGAGCGCGTCGCGGATCGCCCCCACCCGGCCGTCCATCATGTCCGATGGTGCGATAACGTCGGCCCCGGCCTCGGCCAGCACCAGCGCCTGATGGCGCAAGACTTCGACGGTCTCGTCGTTGGCGACGGTGCCGTCGCGGATCAGGCCGTCGTGGCCGTGCGTCGTAAAAGGATCGAGCGCGACGTCGCACATGACGCCGAGCGCCGGATGCGCCGCCTTAAGCGCCCGCACCGTCCGGCACACCAGCTGGTCAGGATTGGTTGCTTCCTCGCCCTCGGCTCTCTTGAGCGCCGGGTCGATGGCCGGAAATACGGCGACGAGGGGGATGCCGGCCGCCGCCGCCTCGCCCGCCGCCTCGACCGCTCCCGCCACCGCTAGCCGCTCAACGCCGGGCATGGAGGGCACCGGCTCGGCCGGCCCGTCGTGGTCATGGACGAAGCACGGCCAGACGAGATCGTCTACGGCAAGCGCGTTCTGGGCCACTAGCCGTCGCGACCATTCGTCGCCGCGGGTGCGTCGCATCCGTGTGCGCGGGAACGCCCCGAGTGGCGGGGTGTGTCTGGCGATGGGTCCGCTCATTGGCCGATACTCAATATAGAGCCGAAGAGAGCCGGCGGCGATTTTAGGTGCGGCACGACGCCGATACAACGTTCGCTCGCCGTGGCCTCTATCACGGGCTGTTTTAAACGATATTTAGCGAATACGCGGGATCATCGAGGCATGGTCGCGACCCAGAACGCAATGGCGGTATCCCAGCGGGAAACAATACCCGAGGCGGCGGCAACCCACAGCAAAGCCACCTACCTCGAATCCCTGCAGCTGATCGAGCGGCTGCATCGGCGATTCCTCGATGTGGTCAAGATCGAACTCGAACGGATCGGGGCCACCGACATCAACAACGTCCAAAGCCTCATCCTCTACAACGTCAACGACGACGAAATGACCGTCGGCGAGCTGACCTATCGCGGCTACTACCTCGGCTCGAACGTCTCCTACAACGTCAAGAAGCTGGTCGCCAACGGCTACCTGGTGCAAGAACGCTCGAGCCACGACCGGCGCTCGATCCGTATTCGGCTGACGCAAAGGGGGATGTCCATCCGCCAGCACATCGACTCGCTCTACGAGCGCCACGTCGAGGCCCTGGCCGACAGCCCGGTGCGCGAGCACAGCCTTGCGGCGCTCAACCGGTGCCTGCGCGACCTCGAACGATTCTGGGACGCCGAGGTCCGCTACCGCAACCGCTGAGGATCACGCCGCGCGGGTCAAGACTTCTACTTGTCCGGTCCCGGGCCGAAGCGATAGGGCGGCCCCACGGCATCGGCCGGGTCCGCCGGCCTACACTCCACGGTCCGCATGACGAGTTAGTCGAACTCCCCGAACTCGTGAGGACGATCGACCCACACGTAACCGTGATGCGATCTCATGAACTCGGCTGCCGCTACCATGCACTGATCATGCGTCGCGAAAAGCATGGGAGCAGAATCCGACCACGTAAGCGTAGAGACGATTAGAATCCACTTCATTGGGATGTATGCCACTCCGTCTCCATGGCAACCAAGCGCAACGCCTTCAAGCCGTTCGCCGCACCGGTCCGGTGCCTGGGCACCTGCCGCGCCTGGTGCGGCATCCACAACCCAACCACGCGACTGCTAGGTCGGAGACCTTTCGTTGTCAAGTTAGTTCCTAAATTCTCGGACCCGTCGCGATACTCGCCGTCCGGTCCAAATAACTGTTTATTTTCAACTTGTTGTCTGACATAGACCGGGAGGGTCAAGAGAGGGAATCCGTTTTGCAACTTGGGGCACTCGTATTAGGATGACTCCGGCTGACCCCCGGTTGTAAACGCTTGGATGCCGGTCTGGGCGCGGCCGAGGATGAGGGCGTGCATGTCGTGGGTTCCCTCGTAGGTGTTGACCGCCTCGAGGTTCATGACATGACGGATGACGTGATACTCGTCGGCGATGCCGTTGGCGCCGTGCATGTCGCGGGCGGCGCGGGCGATCTCCAGCGCCTTGCCGCACGAGTTGCGCTTGATCATCGAGATCGCTTCCGGCATTGCGCGGCCGGCGTCCAGGTGCCGGCCCACGCGCAAGCACGCCTCGAGGCCGATGGCGATCTCGGTCTGCATGTCGGCGAGCTTCTTCTGAATCAGCTGGTTCGCCGCCAGTGGGCGGCCGAACTGTTCGCGATCGAGGGTGTAGCGTCGCGTCGCATGCCAGCAGTACTCGGCCGCGCCCAACGCCCCCCACGCGATGCCGTAGCGCGCGCGGTTGAGGCAACTGAACGGTCCCTTGAGGCCGCTCGCGTCGGGCAGCTCGTTCTCGCCGGGGACCAAAACCTCGTCCATCACGATCTGACCGGTGGGGGAGGCGCGGAGTGCGAACTTCCCCTCGATCGCGGGCGTCGAGAGTCCCTTCATGCCGCGCTCTAGAATGAAGCCGCGGATCACGCCGGCATCGTTCTTGGCCCACACGACGAACACGTCCGCAACCGGCGCGTTGGTGATCCAAGTCTTGGCGCCGTTGAGGACGAAGCCGCCTTCGACGGCGCGCGCCTTGCAGGTCATGCCGCCGGGATCGGAACCGTGGTCGGGCTCGGTCAGGCCGAAGGCGCCGATGCGTTCGCCGCTGGCGAGCGCGGGCAGGAAGCGCTGGCGCTGGTCCTCGCTGCCGAAGGCATGGATCGGCTGCATGACCAAGCTCGACTGCACGCTCATCGTCGAGCGATAGCTCGAATCGACGTGCTCGATTTCGCGCGCCAGGAGGCCGTACGCGACGGCGCTGATGCCCGGACATCCGTAGCCCTCGATGGTCGCCCCAAGGAAGCCGAGCGCCCCCATTTCGGCGAAGATTGCGCGATCGAAACGCTCGTGGCGGTTGGCCTCGAGAATGCGCGGCATCAACTTCTCGCGAGCGTAAGCGCGGGCGCTGTCGCGCACCATCCGCTCGTCCTCGCTCAGCGCCTCCTCGATCAGGAGCGGATCCGCCCAAGGTTCACTCATTTACCGTGTTCCGTCCCGCGGGCGAACATGATCCAGATTGGGACATCGCCCACATTCTGTGGCAAAATTATACCCCCAAGCGGGTCCACAACACCTGGAGACCCATGGCCGGCGGGCGAGGATGGATTTTGAGGGATTTTTCGCGGACAGGATAGCGGCGCTGAAAGGCGAGGGCCGCTACCGGGTGTTCGCGGAGCTTGCGCGTCACGCCGGCGATTTTCCGCATGCCACGCGCTACCGTTCGGACAGCCAGGCCGAGGTGACGGTGTGGTGCTCGAACGATTACCTCGGCATGGGCCAGCACGCGGCGGTGCGCGAGGCCATGACGCGGGCGCTCGAAGACGTCGGCGCGGGCTCGGGCGGCACCCGCAACATCTCGGGCACCAACCACTACCATGTGCTGCTGGAGCGCGAGCTGGCGGCGCTGCACGGGACCCAGGCGGCGCTGCTGTTCACCTCGGGCTACATCGCCAACGAGGCGACGCTGGGCACGCTGGGCCAGTTGTTGCCGGGCTGTGTGATGTTCTCGGATGCGCTCAACCACGCCTCGATCATCCAGGGCATCCGCCTGAGCCGGGCCGACAAGCGCATCTTCCGCCACAACGATCCCGCGCACCTGGCGGCGCTGCTGGGTGAGTGCGAGGCGGATGCGCCCAAGGTGGTGATCTTCGAATCGGTCTATTCGATGGACGGCGACGTTGCGCCGGTGGGCGAGATTTGTGAGGTCGCGCGGTCGTTCGGGGCGCTGACCTTCCTCGACGAGGTGCACGCGGTGGGCCTCTATGGCGCGCTCGGCGCGGGCATCGCCGAGCGTGACGGGGTGAGCGGTATCGACATCGTCGAGGGCACGCTGGCCAAGGCCTTTGGGGTGATGGGCGGCTACGTGGCGGCCTCGGCCAACCTGGTCGACGTGGTGCGCAGTTACGCGCCGGGCTTCATCTTCACCACCTCGCTGGCGCCGGTGCTGGCGGCCGGGGCCCTGGCCAGCGTCCGCCACCTCAAGCAAACCCCCGAGCTGCGCGCCCGCCACCAGGAGCGGGCGGCGCGCCTCAAGCGCATGCTCAGCAAATCCGGTCTGCCGGTGATGCCCTCGCAAAGCCACATCGTGCCGCTGCTGGTCGGCGATGCGGCGCTGTGCAAGCAGGTCTCCGATACCTTGCTCGAGGCCGATGGCATCTACGTCCAGCCGATCAACTACCCGACCGTGCCGCGCGGCACCGAGCGCCTGCGCTTCACCCCCTCGCCGCTCCACTCCGACGCCATGATGGACGACCTGGTCGCCGCCCTCGACCGCATCTGGCACAGCCTCGACCTCAAACGGGCGGCCTGATCCAGCCGGCCCACGGCCGGAGTTCGCCTCGGATGGGCCAACTGAACGAAGGCGAGGTATTGCTGGAGTACCACCGCGTCGGCGCCTACGTGAAGGTGTCGGCGATCGATCCGGTAACGCAGACCGAGGTCTCGATCGTCGGCGATCCCAAGCGCAGCGAGGCCGTGCTCGCGCGGGTGGCGCTCAACAAGCTCAAGTACGTCATGTCCAAACAGGCCGCGGCGCGGACGCCTCGCTAGTGACGCCGCGGTGCTCACGGTCGAGAATCTAACCAAGACCTTTGGCGGCCTTTCCGCCGTCGACGATTGCAGCTTCACCATCGCAGCCGGCCGGATCACCGGTCTCATCGGCCCCAACGGCGCCGGCAAGACGACCACGTTCAACATCATCGCCGGGGCGATGAAGCCCGACAGCGGGAGTGTCATTTTTCAAGGCGCGGACGTGACCGGCCTGCCCGCCCATGTCCTCTTCCACCGGGGGATCGTTCGGACCTTCCAGATCGCGCACGAATTTGCCCAGCTGACGACGCTGGAGAATCTGATGGCCGTGCCGGCGGATCAGATCGGCGAGAACCTGTTGCGCGCCTGGTTTACGCCGATGTCAGTGGCGGCGCGCGAGAGCGAGGTTCGCAGCCGTGCCGAATCGGTGCTCGCGTTCCTACACCTCGATCATCTGCGTGACGAGCGGGCCGGCAACCTCTCCGGCGGACAGAAGAAGCTTTTGGAGCTGGGGCGGGCAATGATGACCGACGCACAGCTGGTGTTGCTCGACGAGCCCGGCGCCGGCGTCAATCCCACGCTTTTGGGCGAGCTGGCCAGCATGATCATGCGCCTGAACCAAGAGCGCGGATACACCTTCTGCATCATCGAGCACAATATGGACATGATCGCGCGGCTGTGCGACCCGGTGATCGTCATGGCCGAAGGCACTGTGCTCACCGAAGGCACGATGGCCGAGGTGCGGGGCGACCCGCGGGTGCTCGAGGCCTACCTCGGCGGTGGGCAGGCCGCGTGAGCGACGTGCTGCACATCGACCGTGTCAGCGGCGGCTACGGCGAAACCGACATCTTGCACGAGGTCTCGCTCTCCGTCCCCGCCGGCAAGATCGTCGCCGTGATCGGGCCCAACGGCGCCGGCAAGTCGACCGCGATCAAGGCGATTTTCGGGCTTCTCCATCTATCGGCCGGGCGGATCCGGCTCGATGGCGATGACATCACCGGCCTGGCGCCGGAGAAGGTGGTGCGGCGCGGCGTTTGCTACGTGCCGCAGACGAGTAACGTGTTCCCAAACCTCACGGTCGAGGAGAACCTCGAAATGGGGGCGTTCGTGCGCGAGGACGATTTTCGCCCGCGAATTGCCGAGATCTATCGGATGTTCCCCGACCTGACGGCCAAGCGGCGCCACGCGGCGGGCACGCTCTCGGGCGGCCAGCGCCAGATGCTGGCGCTCGGCAAGGCACTGATGTTGGAGCCGATGCTCCTATTGTTGGACGAGCCGACCGCCGGCCTAAGCCCGAAGTACCGCGGCCAAATCTTCGAGCTGGTAAAACGGATTAATGACACCGGCACCCCGATCCTGATGGTCGAGCAGAACGTGCCCCAGGCCCTGGCGATAGCCGATCGCGGCTACGTCCTGGTCGATGGCCGCAATCGGGTCGAGGACACCGGCCAGGGGCTGCTCGCCAACCATGAAGTCGCCGAGATGTTCCTTGGTGGGTAGCGCGCAGGCGGCGGCCGGGCGATGACCGAGTTCATCAATTTCTACCTGGTGCCGGGTCTCGTGCTCGGTTCCATCTACGCCCTTGGCGCGATCGGGCTGTCGCTGATCTTCGGCGTCCTGCGGTTCGCCCATTTCGCCCACGGCGAGTTGATGACGCTGGGCGCCTATGGCGCGCTCACGGTGAAGAACGTCACGGGTTGGCCGATCCTCGTGGTGCTGCCGATATCGATGGCGCTGACCGCTTTCGTCGGCGTGGCCATCGATCGTGTTTTCTATCGCCCGTTCCGCGCGGGCCCGACCATTATCCTCGTGATCGCCTCGTTCGGAATGGCGCTGATGGTGCGCTCGCTGGTGCAGTTGTTCTGGGGCGTGAAAATCTCCTCCTATTCGCCGGGCCGAATCGATAGGCCGTGGGAAATCTTCGATGCGCTCCGCCTCCAGCCCAAGCACGTCGCAATCATCCTGGGGGCACTGGTGCTGATGGCCGGCGTTCATTGGCTTCTCAAGCACACCCGCACGGGCAAGGCGATGCGGGCGATGTCCGATTCGCCGGAACTTGCTCGGCTAACCGGCATCGATACCGAAAGTGTCGTACGGACGACGTGGTTGGTCGGCGGCGGGCTCGCCGCCGCTGCCGGCGTGTTCCTCGGCATGGACACCCAGCTCAACACCAACATGGGATTCTTCGTGCTGTTGCCGGTGTTCGCCGCCGCCATTCTGGGTGGAATCGGTCGGCCCTACGGCGCCATGGCAGGGGGCGTGGTCATCGGGTTGGCGGAGGAACTCTCGACGTATCCTTGGATCGGAGAGGCACCACTCCTTTCGCCCGGCTACAAGGCCGGCGTTGCTTTCGCCATCATGGTCGCGATGTTGATCTGGCGACCGAGCGGCCTGTTCCGCGGCAGGGAGTTCTGATGGACCAGCTCTACGGATTCTTTCTTTATGGGCTGTCGTTGCTGACCATGGGCGGCATCTACGCCATCCTGGCGCTCGGCCTCAACATTCAGTGGGGCTTCACCGGGCTGTTCAACGTCGGCATCGCCGGCTTCTTCGCGATCGGCGCCTATGCCACGGCGATACTTACGACCGCCGATTCCGGAGTCCATCTGGGCGGATATGGCATGCCGGTGCTGGTCGGCCTCGCCGTCGCGATGGTGCTGAGCGGGGTCGTCGCTTTCGCGGTCGGCCTGTTGTGCATCCGACTGCGCAGCGACTACCTGGCGATCGCGACGATCGGCATCGGCGAGATTCTGCGCCTCATTATCAAAAACGAAATCTGGGCCACCAACGGCCCGCGCGGTGTCGCGAAGATTCCACGACCGTTCGAAGGCTTGGCCGAGCCGTGGGACCAGATGGCGTTCGCGGCCTTGGTGCTGGTGGTGGTGCTGGCGCTCTACTTCGCACTCGAACGCGCCCGCACCGCGCCGTGGGGGCGGGTGATGAGCGCGATCCGCGAGAACGAGGATGCGGCGCGGGCGGCGGGCAAGAACATCGAACGGTTCCGTATCGAGGCGTTCGTGACCGGGTCGATGTTGATGGGACTCGCGGGCGGGCTGACCGCGCATTACATCAAGTTCATCGGTCCCAATGCGACCGAGCCGCTGACCACCACGTTCCTGGTCTGGGTGATGCTCGTCGCCGGCGGCAGCGGCAACAATCGGGGTGCTATTCTCGGCGCTTTCCTGATCTGGTTTACTTGGTCGATGACCGAGATCCTGACCGGACGCCTACCCGACGACTGGGCGATCCGCGCCGCCTACATTCGCGTCTTTCTTATCGGGCTGGCGCTACAGATCGTGCTCCAGCGATTCGCGGGCGGCATCCTGCCCGAACGGCGGTTGGCCGGACCGCCGCGCGGTGCCGAAGGACGGCTGGTTGCAACGCGGAAGACAAAAGAAAGGGCGCCCCCTCCGTGACGAAGGGACGCCCCTGATTGGCGAACGCTACTCGAGGCGCGTGCCGTGCCACATACCGCCTGAACCAACCTCGTTCTTGCGGTATATGCCTGTAACATCCCCATTTTCGTCGAATTCCGCGGAGCCAGCCGCGCCCTCGTAGTTGATGGGCTTTTTTTCCGCAATCAGCTTGACCGCCTTGGCCCAGTCGCCCGGGCCGACGACTTCGCCCGGAGGACCGTCGATCAAGCGGAGCGAGCGCGAGATCCCGGCGCGGTCGGTGCCGCCGGAGTGCTGGATCGCCAAAGCGAGCAGCATGACCGCGTCGTAGCCCTGGGCCGCGAACGGCGCCCCCGGGTTGCCGCCGGCGGCCGAGAATATCTTGGCGTACGCCTTGTAGCTCGGCGCGTCCTCATCGGAGGTGGGCGTGGTCGCGACGATGTTGCCGGCCAGGGCGTCAGCGCCAAGCTCCGTGATCACGGGGTCCGCCATCATGCCGTCGGCACCGATGAACTTGCCGAAAAGATCGTTCTCAAGGCTTTGCCGAAGGATGGTGAGGCCCGATCCGTCGTAGTAGGCGAACAACGCCAGCGCCTCGGCCCCGCCGCCCGAGAGCGTGGCGAGTTCGGAGCGGTAGGAGGGCTTGTTCGGCTCGTGCACCTGTTGGGC
This sequence comes from Alphaproteobacteria bacterium, assembly GCA_965219135.1. GTDB lineage: Bacteria > Pseudomonadota > Alphaproteobacteria > VGEJ01 > VGEJ01 > CAYUNL01. Next base: position 806,672 of record CBDCMV010000003.1, read on the forward strand.
GGTGACGGTGCCGCCAGCAGCCTTGAACGCCTCGATGAACACCGTGCCCAGCCCGGAGTTGTAGTCGTCGTTGGCATAGGTGACGGCAATCTTGCCGTAGCCCATCGAGCGCGCCAGGCTGGCGAGCGCGACGCCCTGGTACGCATCGGAGGGCGCGGTGCGGAACACCAAGTCCTTGTCGTCGAGCCCGGTGATCGCGGGCGAGGTCGCCGAGGGCGAAACCGAGACGACGCCGGCCGGAACGGTAACCGCCTCGGCGGCGCCGATCGTGGCGCCCGAACAAATCCCGCCGACGATGGCCACGACTTGCTCGACATTCACCAACTTGTTCGCGGCGTCAACGGCGGCCTTGGCATCGCATTGCCCATCCGCGACAACGAGCGAAAGCGTGTCGCCAAGGACGCCGCCATTGGCGTTGATATCGGCAACGGCCGCCCTTTCCGCGTCGACAATGTCCGCGACAAGTTCGGGAATCGGGCCCGTGATGGCCGAGAGCGATCCAAGCTTTACCTCGGCCGCGGCCGTACTCGAAAGCGCGGAGGCAGCCATGATCGCGACCAGCGATCCCTTGAACGAAGTTTTCATTCGATCCTCCCAAAGCAGGTGTGCCGCGTAAGCGGCTCACACGCCGACAATAGTCCCGGCACGCACCCGGTCAAAGCGATTCTTCCCGGCGTTGCGTTCTCGGACTGCGACACTTTGTGGGGCGCTGGAACCCGTCCGCGACATATGGTATTAGAGCCGTTGCTTTGAGGTGGACCGCGCACCGCCCCCATGCCCAAAGAGATCATCGCGATTGGCGCCGACCATGCCGGCTTAGAGCTCAAGACCGCGTTGAAGAAGGACCTTGCCGATATGGGTTTCGAGACCAGTGATCTCGGCACCGGCGATACCAGCCCGGTCGACTATCCCGATGTCGGGAACGCAGTTGCTGCCGCCGTCGCATCGGGCAAGGCCGCGCGCGGGGTGCTGATCTGCGGAACCGGGATCGGCATGAGCATCGCCGCCAACCGCCACTCCGGCGTGCGTGCCGCGCTTTGTCACGACCAAACGTCGGCCGAGATGGCGCGCCGTCACAACGACGCCAATGTCCTTGCGCTCGGGGCCCGATCGACCGAAACCGAGACCGCTAGGGCCTGTCTTCGGGCGTTTCTTGCAACCGCGTTCGAGGGCGGGCGCCACACCCGCCGCGTCGAGAAACTAGGGTAGGGTTTCGGACGCGGAATGGCAGGCTCGGAGCTTTCTGCATCCGCCGTCGAGCGCGCGGACCAATCGGACCGCGAGTTCTTTGCCGCCGATCTAGGGATCGACGATCCCGCGATCATGCAGGCGGTTCGCGCCGAATTCGATCGCCAGCAGGACCACATCGAACTGATCGCCTCGGAGAACATCGTCAGTCCGGCGGTGCTCGAGGCGATGGGCTCGGTAATGACCAACAAGTACGCCGAGGGATACCCCGGCCGGCGCTATTACGGCGGCTGCGAGTTCATGGACGAGGTCGAGAACCTGGCGGTCGAGCGGACCAAGGCGCTCTTCGGCTGTGGGTTCGCCAACGTGCAGCCGCACTCGGGCAGCCAGGCGAACCAGGCCGTATTCATGGCGCTGATGGAACCGGGCGATACGTTTCTTGGCATGGCGCTGGCCGCGGGTGGGCACCTGACCCACGGCGCTCGCCCCAACCAATCGGGAAAATGGTTCAACGCGATTCCCTATGGGGTCCGCGCGGAAGACGCGCGCATCGAATACGAAGCGGTTGCGAATCTGGCGGAAACCCACCAGCCCAAGTTGATCGTGGCGGGCGGATCCGCCTATCCCCGGATCATCGACTTTGCCCGCTTTCGTGAGATCGCCGAGGGGGTGGGCGCGCTCCTGGTCGTCGACATGGCGCACTTCGCCGGCCTTGTCGCCGGCGGCGCACATCCCAGCCCCATGCCTCATGCCCACGTGGTCACGACGACGACGCACAAGACCTTGCGCGGCGCCCGCGGCGGCATCGTCATGACCGACGATGCGGCGCTGGCGAAGAAAATCAACTCGGCGGTGTTCCCCGGCATGCAGGGGGGCCCGCTGATGCACATGATCGCCGCCAAGGCGGTCGGACTGAAGGAGGCGCTGCGGCCCGATTTTCGGAGCTATGCCGGGCAGGTCGTCGAAAATGCGCGCGCGCTGGCCGAGACCCTGCGCGCGCGCGGATTGGATATCGTCTCGGGTGGCACCGATACCCACCTCATCCTGGCCGATCTGCGCTCGAAGGGCTTGACGGGTGACGTCGCCGAAGAGGCGCTGCACCGTGCGAACCTCACGGTCAACAAGAACGCGGTCCCGTTCGATCCGCAGAAACCGGCGGTCACTTCGGGGATCCGGCTGGGTACCGCAGCCGCGACGACACGGGGTTTCGGCGTCGGCGAGTTCCAGGAGGTAGGCGGCGTGATCGGCGAGGTTCTCGATCGACTGGCGGCGGCGCCCGACGCGATGGGCGAGACGTTACAGGGCGCGCGTGAGCAGTCGCTTAAGCTGTGCCGGCGCTTTCCGATTTACGCGGGGGACCGCCCTCGATAGCTCGGGCGGTCGAAGGGGGGACTCATGCGTTGTCCGTTTTGCGGCCACGATGATACCCAGGTAAAGGATTCCCGTCCGACCGAGGACAACTCGGCGATTCGGCGGCGCCGATTCTGTCCGGGCTGCGGATCCCGGTTCACGACCTTCGAGCGCATCCAGTTGCGCGAGCTCACCATCCTAAAGAAAGGCGGTCAGCGCGTTCCGTTCGATCGCGACAAATTGCTGCGCTCGGTGCTGATCTCGACACGCAAACGCCCGGTCGAGCCCGAACGCATTGATCGCATGATCAGCGGTATCGTTCGGCGGCTGGAAAGCCTGGGCGAGGCGGAAATCCCCTCGAACGTCGTCGGCGAAATGGTCATGGAGGGCCTGGCCAACCTCGATCCGGTGGCTTACGTGCGGTTCGCCTCGGTTTACAGGAACTTTCGCGAGGCCAAGGATTTCGAGGAGTTCGTCGGCGAGCTGAGCGGTGGCCGCGAGGACTGAGTCCGACGACGCCAGCCATATGATGGCGGCGTTGGGCCTCGCCGCGCGGGGCCTCGGGAACGTCTGGCCCAACCCCGCGGTGGGCTGCGTATTGGTTCACGCGGGCCGGGTCGTCGGTCGCGGCTGGACCCAGCCCGGAGGCCGGCCCCATGCCGAGAGCGAGGCGTTGCGACGCGCCGGCGCAGGAGCCGCCGGCGCTACCGCTTACGTCACGCTCGAGCCCTGTGCCCACCACGGCGAGACCGCGCCGTGCGCCGAAGCGATGGTTGCCGCCCGCATCAGCCGCGCCGTCGTCGCGATTGAGGATCCCGACCCCCGGGTCGCCGGGCGCGGCATCGACACGCTTCGTGGGGCGGGCATCGCGACGGAGTGCGGCGTGTTCGGGGATGAGGCGGCACAGCTGAACGCGGGGTACCTGTCGCGCGTGACCCGCGCCCGCCCGCTAGTGACGTTGAAGACGGCCACCACGCTCGATGGGCGCATCGCTACCGGTTCGGGCGAGAGCCAGTGGATCACGGGCGAGGCCGCGCGCGCGCGCGCCCATCGTCTTCGCGCCGAGAACGACGCGGTCATGATTGGCGCCGGCACCGCAATCGCCGACGATCCCGAGCTGACCTGCCGCCTGCCCGGCCTCGCCCACGCCTCGCCGGTGCGAATCATCGCCGACGGGACACTTCGTACACCGCCCACCGCCAAGCTGGTGCAGAGCGCCTCGAGCGTGCCCACCTGGATCGTCACCGTGCGCGGCGCCGATGCGGCGCGGCGCGGCGCCTTGGCCGATCAGGGCGTTGTTATGGTAGAGGTGGCCGCCGATGACGCGGGAAAGCCTGACCTGGCCGAAGCGATGACGGCGCTTGCAGCGCGCGGCTTCACCCGGGTGCTGGTCGAGGGCGGTGGCGAGCTGGCGGCCGCCCTGTTGCGGGCGGACCTCGTGGATCGCGTCGCCTGGTTCCACGCGCCCAAGGTGATGGGTGGCGAAGGAATTCCGGCCGCCCTCGGGCTCGGCATTGACAGAGTGGACGAGGCGCCCGAATTCCGCCGCGTCGAGATCATGGAGGTCGGCGAGGACGTGTTCGAAACTTACGTCCGCGGGGCTTAGGGTGTCCCGTGTTCACGGGAATCATTTCCGATCTCGGCCGCGTGCGCTTTATCGACAGGCGTGCCGAGACGCGAATCGGGATTGCCACGTCGTACGATACGGCGACGATGCCGCTCGGCGCGTCGGTCGCCTGCGCCGGCGCGTGCTTGACGGTGGTCGACAAGGATGGTGGCTGGTTCGCCGCCGATGTCTCGGCCGAGACGCTGGCGCGCACGACCATCGGGGACTGGGCCGAGGGCACGCCGGTGAACCTGGAGCGCAGCCTGCGGGTGGGCGGCGAGTTGGGTGGACACCTGGTAAGCGGCCACGTCGATGGCCTGGCACGCCTGATCGCGCGTGAACCGGAGGGTGAGTCGGTGCGCCTGACTTTCGCCGCTCCGCCCGAGCTCAAGCGATTCATTGCCCCCAAAGGATCGGTAGCGCTCGACGGGGTGTCGCTGACGGTCAATGAGGTTGATGGGGCGCGGTTCGAGGTCAATATCATCACCCATACGCGGACCCATACCTCGCTCGACGGGCTTCGGCCTGACGACGCGGCAAATCTTGAAGTCGACCTCATTGCCCGCTACCTGGCGCGGCTGACAGAGAACGGAAGAACGTGAGCCCAGATACGCGACTTTCGTCGGTGGATGACGTCCTGAGCGATGCGCGTGCGGGCAAGATGATCATCTTGGTCGATGATGAAGAGCGCGAGAACGAAGGCGACCTGGTCATCCCCGCCGAGAAGGCGACGCCAGAGGTGATCAACTTCATGGCCATGCACGGGAGGGGGCTGGTTTGCCTTGCGCTGACCGGCGAGCGGGCGGACCAGCTGGGATTGTCGTTGATGGCGCGGGAGAACCTGTCGCGGCACAACACCGCGTTCACGGTCTCGATCGAGGCCCGCGAGGGGGTCACCACCGGCATCTCCGCGGCCGACCGGGCCCGCACCATCGCGGTGGCGATCGATCCGGCGATGGGCCGGGACGACATCGCCACTCCCGGTCACGTCTTTCCGGTGCGTGCGCGCGACGGCGGTGTCTTGATCCGCGCCGGCCACACCGAGGCGGCGGTCGATATCGCGCGTCTCGCGGGGTTCAATCCGGCCGGCGTCATGTGCGAGATCATGAAGGAGGATGGGTCGATGGCGCGCGCCCCCGATCTTTTCGCCTTCGGCCAGCGACACGGCCTGAAAATAGCCACCATTGCCGATCTCATCGCCTACCGCCGCCGCAATGACACCATCCTCGAGCGGGTAATGGAGAGCGAAATCGAAAGCGCCCACGGCGGCGGGTTTCGCATGATCACCTACCGCAACACGGTCGAGCCGGCCGAGCACATTGCCCTGGTCAAGGGCGATCTGCGCGGGCCCGAGCCTGTGTTGGTTCGCGTCCACGTCTTCAATATCGTCGAAGACGTGCTCGAAAACCTCGCCGCGGGTGGCGGACTACACGTCGCGATGGAGCGGATCGCCGGCGCGGGGCGAGGGGTCGTCGTGATCATCCGCGAGACCGGCGTTGACAGCGTGTCGAAGCATGCCAAAGCACAGCTCGACCATGCCGTACCGCATCCGGTCGAGCTGCGCGATATCGGTGCCGGCGCCCAAATCCTGCGTGACCTTGGGGTCCGCGACATGATCGTCCTGTCGAACTCACGTCGTCCGCTTGTCGGTCTTGACGGCTATGGCCTTCGCGTGGTGAGTCAGGAGGAGCTTTCGTTGGGAACCGAATCCGTTGGCTGACGCTCCGCATCTCCTCATCGTCGAGGCGCGCTACTACGAAGACATCGCCGATGCGCTGGTAGAGGGTGCTATCGCCGAGATCGAGGCGGTTGGCGGCACCCACGAACGCGCCGCGGTGCCGGGGGTGTTCGAGATCACGGCCGCCATCCGGTTTGCGATCAAGTCGATGGAACTGGTCGGCATGCGCCGGCGCATCGATGCTTACATCGCGCTCGGCTGCGTGATTCGTGGCGAGACCTCGCACTACGACTTGATCTGCCGCGAGAGCATGCGCGGACTCGGCGAAATATCGACGCAATACACCCTCGCGCTCGGCATGGGGATCCTCACCTGCGACACCCACGATCAAGCGGTGGAGCGGGCGGCGGTCGACAAGCGGAACAAGGGCGGCGAGGCGGCGCGGACGGCGCTCCGCATGGTCGGTCTCAAGCGCGAGTTCGGCTACTTCCCACGATGACCGCGCGGGCGGCCGCGCCGCGGGGGCGAGGACGAAGCGTAGCGCGGCTGGGTGGGGTCCAGGCGCTCTATCAGATCGAACTTGCCGGTACCGGCGCCGAGGCGACGATCGAGGAGTTCGTTCGCTATCGGCTGGGCGCCGAAGTCGAAGGCGGCGAACTTGCCGCCGTCGACACCAAATTGTTCGCCGACATTGTTTGCGGTACTTGGGATCGTCGGGCCGAGATCGACGCGCTGCTCGAAAGCGCACTTGACGAGCCTTGGCGGCTGGCGCGTCTCGAGCGCGTCGTGCGCGCCACCCTGCGCGCCGGCGTGTACGAGCTAACGGCCCGCCCCGATGTCCCGGCTCGCGTAGTCATAAATGAATATGTCGACGTCGCTCACGCCTTCTTTGATGGCGGCGAGCCTGGATTCGTCAACGGCGTTCTCGACCGTCTCGCGCGCGATCTGAGACCCTCGGAAATCGACGATGGTGATGGTGACCGATCCGCCGCCGCGCGGTGAGTTCGAGCTCATCGCCGAGGTGATGGCGCCGCTGGCCCGGACGCGACCCGGCGCATTCGGGTTGACCGACGACGCCGCAGTCCTCGGTACGCGTCCGGGCCACAAGATCGTCGTCACCACCGACGCGATGATCGCCGGCGTCCATTTCGCGGTCGACGATCCGCCCGACCTCATCGCCCGCAAGCTTCTGCGCGTCAACCTCTCCGACCTTGCCGCGATGGGCGCTTCCGCCACCGGCTACCTGCTGGTCGTCAATCTCGATGAAGCCGGCCGCGGCGGCTGGATCGATGATTTCGCCCGCGGCCTTGCGTTGGACCAAGAGACTTTTGGCGTTGGCCTGCTCGGCGGCGACTCGACGGCCGGCGGCGGAGCGCTCAGCGTCAGCATGACCGCGGTCGGCGAGGTCCGTGAGGAAGCGCTATTGCGGCGCACCGGGGCCCGGCTCGGCGACGATGTCTATGTTTCAGGGACTCTCGGCGACGCCGCGCTCGGACTCGGCATCGTGCAGGGCGAGATCGCCGCGCCTGACCCGGCGGTGACGGAGTGGTTGGTGGCCCGCCTGCGCCTGCCGAGCCCCCGCCTCGACCTGGGCCGCCGGCTCGGTCACCTTGCAAGCGCGGCAATCGATATCTCCGACGGGCTGATCGCCGATCTCGGCCATATCTGTGCGTGCTCGGGGGTTGCCGCCGAGGTTGACTTCGGACGCATCCCACTGTCGCAGGCGGCGCGCGGCCTGATGGCCGAGGCCGCGGGTGCTCGCGACCGCGTCCTCGGTGGCGGCGAGGACTACGAGCTTGTGTTTACGGTCCCGCCGAGCAACGCGCCCGCGGTGGATGCACTAGCCGATGAACTCGAGCTGCCGCTGACGCCGATTGGCCGCATGGCGGCCGGCGCCGGGGTCCGCCTCCACGATTCCGACGGCACCACGATCGAGGTGGCCAGTGCCGGCTACGTGCACTTCTGAGAGGGCGCCGCAATGAGACTCATCATCATATTGGGCGCTTTGATGGTGCTGATCCTGTTGGGCGGCGCCGTGACCTACATGCTGGTGTCCGGCGCGGAGGATTCCGAAGAAGCGGTGGAAGAGCACGTCGAGGAGCACGCCGAGGAGGAGGAGCACCACGACGACGGTGGGCACGGCTCCTCCGCGCCCCAGCCGCAGTACGTGAAAATGGAGGTCCTCGCGCTACCGGTCGTGCGGGGCAAGGCGATGAGCCACTACGTGAACGTGGAGGCCAGTCTACAATCGCCGGACACGCAAGCCGGGCGCGAGATCCAAAGCAATTTGCCACACCTGCGCGACGCCATCATTCGCGATCTCTATCGAAATCCCCTGACCGCCGCACGTGGCGCCAAGGTCGACGACGCGGTGCTCAAGCAGCGCATCCTGGCGGCGGCGAGGCAAATCGTGGGTGAGGATGTGGTCGAGGACGTGCTGCTGATCAACGTCATCCGCACCCGAATGTAGGCGCGCGCGGGTCCGGGTGCGGCTGCAGGGTGGTGCGGTTGCCTCGCCTTGGCATCTCTGGCATGGTCCGCCGTCCGCCGGCGCAGAATGTGGCGCCATACGCGGCGGCGCCGGGCTCGCCCGTTCGGGCGCTCATCGCATCGGGAATCACCGTCTAGGAACCGCTCACATGTGGACGACGTTGTGGCTCATCATCGCCTGCGGGCTTATCTCGCTCGCCTACGGTATCATCATCATCCGCACGGTCCTCAACGCCAGTCCGGGATCGCCGCGCATGCAGGAAATCGCCGCCGCCATCCAGCTCGGCGCGAGCGCCTACCTCAACCGCCAGTATCGCGCCATCGCCGTCGTTGGCGTCGTGATCTTCTTCATTCTATGGGCGCTTCTCGACATCACCGTCGGCATCGGCTACCTGATCGGAGCCGTGCTTTCGGGGGCCGCGGGCTATATCGGCCTCAACGTCTCGGTGCGGGCCAACGTTCGAACCGCCGAGGCGGCGAGGGCGAGCGGTCTAAGCGAGGCGTTCACCGTCGCCTTTCGCTCGGGCTCGGTAACCGGGATGCTGGTGGTCGGGCTGGCCCTCCTTGCGGTCGCGGCGTATTACGGAATCCTGCTGTCGATGGGGGTTGAGACCCGCGCCTTGCTCGAGGCGCTGGTCGGACTCGGCTTCGGCGCCTCGCTGATCTCGATCTTCGCGCGACTGGGCGGCGGCATCTTCACCAAGGGGGCCGACGTGGGCGCCGATCTCGTCGGCAAGGTTGAAGCCGGCATCCCCGAGGACGATCCCCGCAACCCCGCCGTGATCGCCGACAACGTGGGCGACAACGTCGGTGATTGCGCGGGCATGGCGGCTGATCTGTTCGAGACCTACGCCGTGACTATCGTCGCCACCATGCTCTTGGCGGCGATCTTCTTCACCGGTGAGGCGGCGAGCAAGATGATGGTCTATCCCCTCGGGATTGGCGCCATCTGCATCATTACCACCGTGATCGGCATGTTCTTCGCCCGGCTGGGCGGCAGCACCAACGTCATGGGAGCGCTCTACAAGGCGCTGATCGTCACCGCGGTGCTCTCGGCGATCGCGTTTTGGCCGCTCACCGAGTTCCTGATCGGTATGTCGACCGAGTATACGGTCGGTGCCCGTACCTTCACCGGCAGTGACCTGTTCGTGTGCGGTGTGGTCGGCCTGGTGGTTACCGGGCTGATCGTGTGGATTACCGAGTACTACACCGGCACTCTGCACCGCCCGGTGCAGAGCGTCGCCAAGGCTTCGACTACGGGGCATGCCACCAACGTCATCCAAGGACTGGCGGTATCGATGGAATCGACGGCGCTGCCGGTGCTGGTGATCTGCGCCGGCATCATCGTGACCTTCCTGGTGGCGGGGCTGTTCGGGATCGCGATCGCGGTGACCGCGATGCTGGCGCTGGCCGGTATGGTAATCACGCTCGATGCCTTCGGGCCGGTCACCGACAACGCCGGCGGCATCGCCGAGATGGCCGACCTCGACGCCGAGGTCCGCAAGTCCACCGACGCGTTGGACGCCGTGGGCAATACCACGAAGGCGGTGACCAAGGGCTACGCCATCGGCTCGGCGGGGCTCGCGGCGCTGGTGCTGTTCGCGGCGTTCACCGCCGACATCAAGCACTACTTCCCCGACCTCTCGGTAACCTACCGTCTCCAGGACCCCTATGTGCTGGTCGGCCTGTTGATCGGGGGACTGTTACCCTATCTCTTCAGCTCGCTCGGTATGCAGGCGGTGGGCCGGGCCGCGGCCTCGATCGTTTTAGAGGTGCGGCGCCAGTTCAAGGAAATTCCCGGCATCATGGAAGGGACGGCCAAGCCCGACTACGGGCGTGCGGTGGACCTGCTCACCCGCGCCGCAATCAAGGAGATGATCGTCCCCTCGCTCCTGCCGGTCCTGGCGCCGGTGGTGATCTATGGGATCATCCTCGTGATCGGCGGCCCGGCCGCGGCCTTCGCTACCCTGGGGGCGCTGCTGCTGGGCTCGATCGTAACCGGGCTGTTCGTCGCCATCTCGATGACATCGGGCGGCGGCGCCTGGGACAACGCCAAGAAATACATCGAGGACGGCCATTACGAGGGCAAGGGCTCCGAGGCCCACAAGTCGGCGGTGACCGGCGACACCGTCGGCGATCCCTACAAGGACACCGCCGGCCCGGCGATCAACCCGATGATCAAGATCATCAACATCGTCGCCCTCCTGCTGCTGGCGATAATCGCCGCCTAAAGGCGCGCTACGCCCGACGCGGGCGCCGCGATCGCGACGGAAGCCGCTCCGGGCCACCGACGCGAGCACGGCCATCGCGACAGGCGCCGCCCGGGCCGCTTTCCCTCGCCGCCCTTGCGCCACGTCGTCGCTGCTCAGCGCCCAGCGCCATCCGCAACGCCAGGCGCAGAGTAGAGTAAGTGTGCGATATCGGTCGCGCGCTTCGGGCGGTTCGACATAGATCTGATCACTTCCGTTGAATCTGGGATCTGGTACATCATCTATATGGGATTATCAAGGTCGTGGCGAGATTGGCCCCGAAACGCAACCCCTGCTCTCTGAGAAAATCTCATCAATGCGTGATAGTATCGTTGACATACACGGCGGGAACTCGTTCACAATGGGGGTTACCCGGCGGGGCCTACGGCGCGGGCGGGCGCACCATCGATCCCGGCATGCGGTACAAGGGGGCCATCCAGCAGGGCGCCAATGCGCTCCTCGGCGTGCTGACCGCCCCCGGCGGCGACGCACCCGGCGGGGGATACCGTCAGACGCTGATCGCCTCGGCGCGCGCCGCCGCGGCAGCAAGGGCGGACCTGGCCGCTGAGAGGTCCCTCGCCTTCACCGGCTACGGGGACCTGTCGCGCGGCAACGCCGCCACGCGCGCCGAGGCGGCACGCCTCGCCGCTCGACTAGGCCTCGGGCCTCTGAGCTCGGGACAGACCGCCACGACCGGCTGGCCGCCGCGGGGGCGTGGGGCCACGGGTGACCCGGTGCCGCCGTCGGTCACGCGGCTCTGGCAAGGAAACACTCGGGCCTTCAATCCGCTTTTGAATGTGGCACAGTGGTACCAGGCATTCGGCTATGACCCCGCTGGGCCAAGCCTGCTGAATGTCGCCATGCGGAGCCCCGAAAATGCGCTCTGGGCGCGCATCTACGCGAGCCGGGCGCGAAGCAACGCCAAGAAGAATTTTCCGAATCTACCGGCGGCGGACAGCGCCCGAGACGCGTTTCGTCACGCCTACTGGAACTTGAGGATGGCTCGCACTTTGGGACCCGAGACGGCGCAGCGTTTTGCCGACAGTCGGGAGATTGGATCAACCAATACGGCGGGCTCGCGACTCATGGATCTTTGGAATAACTTTGTCGGCCGGCGGCTGGCGGCTGACGCCGCACTCGCCGGTCAGCTGCCCGCGGACGCCGTGCTGGATGCGATTAGACGGCGTGCCCTACAGACCCAGCCCTTCACGGTCCGGAATGGCATACCGAGTCCGTAGGTTTCTGCGCCCATCGGCGCGCGGATTGCGGCGGGCGTCGTTGTGGATTCTAGCGATCCTGACCGTGCTGATCATCCTTCCTATAATTCCAGAGTGCCAACGGCATAAGACCATTGTCATCAACAACAGCGGTTCACGTATTAAAGCGACCATTCGACTGGGCGGGATCCTGGGCGAACCACTCATTTGGAGTGGCCAGCTTGCCGATTCGGAAGTCCGTCGGATCACCTCCGCGCTATCCGGTGCCGACTCCCACGACCTTCGCGGGCGCTACCTAGAAGATGGCGCCGTCTTCGAAGCTGAATCGGAGTACGCGTTCGGCTTAGCAGCCCGTTGATTAAGTCGGCGCCGTCTGATTCTCTGGTTTTCTGAATTGCAGGGGGATTTGCCGATGGCGATGGGACGGCAGAAGGATGGTCAGGGGGACCTGATGGTGAGCTGGTCGGAGATGCCGCGCTCTCCGGGTCATGTGTTTTATGACCGCGTGCAGTCGGTGCTGATCGAGGGCGGCTTCGACGCCTTTGCCGAGGCGAGCTGCCGGCCTTATTACGCGGCCCGGATGGGCGCGCCCTCGGTGCCGCCCGGGCGCTATTTCCGGATGCACCTGGTGGGCTACTTCGAGGGCATCGACAGCGAGCGCGGTCTGGAGTGGCGCTGCTCGGACTCGCTTTCGCTGCGGGCGTTCCTGCGACTGGGGAGCCGTGATCGGGTACCGGACCATTCCTGGCTGTCACGGAGCCGCACGCGCCTGCCCCATGAAGTCCACGCGGCGGTCTTCGACTGGGTTCTGGTGCTGATCGCCGAGGCGGGGCTGATCAAGGGCGAGCGCATCGGCGTCGATGCCTCGACCATGGAGGCCAACGCGGCGCTGCGGAACATCGTGCGGCGCGACAACGGCGAAGGCTACCGGGAGATGCTGGAGCGCCTGGCCCGGGAAAGCGGGGTCGAGACACCCACGGCCGAGGACCTGGCGCGTCTGGAGCACAAGCGCAAGGGCAAGAAGCTTTCCAACACGGATTGGGTTTCGAAGAGCGACCCCGAGGCCAAGATCGCCAAGATGAAGGACGGCACGACGCATCTGGCCTACAAGCCCGAGCACGCGGTGGATCTGGACACCGGCGCGGTGGTGGCGGCCGAGCTGCACCCGGCCGATGAGGGCGACACCACGACGCTTTCCAAGACCCTGGCGAAGGCCGAGGCAAACCTCGAGGCGGTGGATGCGGCACCGACGTCGGAGGACCCGGCCGAATGCGTCGCCGACAAAGGTTATCACTCACGGGCGGTCTTGAGGGCTCTGAACGACAGTCCCTGGAAGACCCGGATCGCGGCGCCCAAGCAGACCGGCTTTTCGCGCTGGCACGGTGATGAGGCGGCGCGGCGCGCGGTCACCAACAACCGTGCGCGGCTCAAGTCCGGGGTCGCCCGCGAGGCCTTCAAGCTGCGCGCCGAGATCGTCGAGCGCTGCTTTGCCCACAACCTCGATCGTGGCGGCATGCGACGAACCTGGCTGCGCGGGCGAGAGAATGTGCACAAGCGATACCTGCTCCACGTCGCCGGCCACAATCTATCGTTACTGATGCGCCAGCTCATCGGCGCCGGCACCCCGCGGGAGGCCGTGGCGGGCGGATATGGCGGTATTTTCGTTCTGCTCACGCCCACCGGGGCCATGCTGGTGGCACGGGGGGTCCCGCAAAGCGGCCAGACGGCTTTCGCCGCCGCATTCCTCATCTGGGAGTGAGAGCCGGAAAAAGCCACTTAATCAACGGGCTGTTAGGGGAGATCACTACCGTATTCATCGTCAAGAGCGATGCCGTCGACCACGCATACTGGGACGAACGCGGACCTCTCCCCGACGTGGAGTACGGCGATGACTTCGCCTTGCCGCGCTTGGCGCTGTATTTCTTGCCCGACCTGTTGACCGTCATGAGCTGTCTCGACCGCGACGCGTGGGCCGAAGTTGGCGATCTCGCCGACTCTTACTGGCCCCCGCCGGTACGTCCTGACGCGGTCAGCGAAGCTGGCGCAGCTGCGGGCGTCCCATCACACCGCGGGGATCGACGGGTCGTTGCAAGCGCGCCGTCAGCGAAGGGCCAGGGGCGCGGCGATGCCACTGGTCGGCATGCGCAGCTACGGGCCGTGGCTGACCGGCTCGGACGAGGGCACTGCCAACGTCAGCGCGACGATGGCCCGGCTCGGGTGGCCGAGCTACAACCGAGCGTCGCACCCGGCAGCGGCACGTCCCGCCGCCAGGCTCGTCGCGGGGTCCAATAGGCTTGAGACGGACCGGCCACCACGGGCATGGGAACCCCGCCGTGGCGCTTCGGTATGTCGGAGAACCTCTACCCGTCCGGGCAACTCGGCGGCTCGCGCTCGCACCAACGGACATCCCCGACCATGGCCTTGCGCGTCCGCGCGCTGGACTCGGCGAGCTGGGCCTTGGCCACGGGATCGAGAGGCCGGCGGAGCTGGCGCTAGTCGGCGAGTTCGGGAACCTTCTTCACCTCGCGACCGCGTCCGCCGCTGTCATCCGCGGTGTTGTCGGGATACTTGAACGCGAGCTTGTCCTCGGCGAGGCCGACGCGGACGCGCCCGCCCCGGGCTAGACGCCCGAACAGAAGCTCGTCGGCAAGCGGCGTCTTGACGTAGCGCTGGATGGCTCGCGCCAAGGGTCGCGCGCCGTACAGCGTGTCGTAACCCTTCTCGGCCAGCCACCGCCGCGCCTCGTCGCTAAGCTCGATCCGGACCTTGCGCTCGGCCAACTGGCCTTCGAGCTCGCGCACGAACTTGTCGACCACGCGCCCGACGATCGGCAGGCTGAGGCCGGCGAAGTGAATGGTGGCATCGAGCCGGTTGCGGAATTCGGGCGAGAAGGTGCGCTTGATCGCCTCTTCGTCCTCATCCTCCTTGAGCCCGCGGCCAAAGCCGATGGCCTGCTTGCTCATCTCCTGGGCCCCGGCGTTGGTGGTCATGATCAACACCACGTTACGGAAATCGACGGCCTTGCCGTTGTGGTCGGTGAGCTTGCCGTGGTCCATGATCTGCAGCAGCACGTTGAAGATGTCGGGGTGCGCCTTCTCGATCTCGTCCAAGAGCAATACCGAGTGCGGATGCTGGTCGATGGCGTCGGTCATCAGCCCGCCCTGGTCGAAGCCGACATAGCCGGGCGGCGCGCCGATCAGCCGCGACACGGTGTGGCGCTCCATGTATTCCGACATATCGAAGCGCACCAGCTCGACGTGCATGATGCGGGAAAGCTGACGCGCGACCTCGGTCTTGCCGACCCCGGTCGGGCCCGAGAACAAATAGCACCCGACCGGCTTTTCCGGCTCGCGCAGGCCCGCGCGCGAGGTCTTGATGGCGCTCGCGAGCGCGGCGATCGCCTTGTCCTGGCCATAGACCACGGCCTTGAGCTCACCCTCGATCTCGCGCAGCGACTGGACGTCGCGCTTGGACACCGATTTCGGCGGCATGCGCGCGATCTTGGCGACCACGTTCTCGATCTCTTTGACGCCTATGGTGCGCCGACGCCGCGCCTCGGGCAGCAGCATCTGCGAGGCCCCGACCTCGTCGATGACGTCGATGGCCTTGTCGGGAAGCTTGCGGTCGTTGATGTAGCGCGCCGAAAGATCGACCGCCGCCTTGATCGCGTTGTCGGTGTAGCGAACCTTGTGAAACTCCTCGTAGTAGGGCTTCAGCCCGCGCATGATCTTCACCGCGTCGCCGATCGAAGGCTCGACGATGTCGATCTTCTGGAACCGGCGCAGCAGCGCCCGGTCCTTCTCGAAGTAGCTGCGGAATTCCTTGTAGGTGGTCGAGCCGATGCAGCGCAGCGACCCGCTCTGCAGCGCCGGCTTCAGAAGGTTCGAGGCGTCCATCGCACCGCCCGAGGTGGCGCCGGCGCCGATCACAGTGTGAATCTCGTCGATGAAGAGAATCGCGCCGTCGTGCCCTTCGAGTTCGCTTAGCACCATCTTGATGCGCTCCTCGAAGTCGCCGCGGTAACGGGTGCCGGCCAATAGCGAGCCCATGTCCAGCGCGAAGATGGTCGCCCCCTCCAGTACGTCCGGCACCTCGGCCAAGACGATGCGGCGGGCCAGGCCCTCGGCGATCGCGGTCTTTCCCACGCCGGCGTCGCCGACGAACAGCGGATTATTCTTGGTGCGGCGGCAAAGGATCTGAATGGTGCGGTCGATCTCGTCACCGCGCCCGATCAAGGGGTCGATCTTACCGGCCAGCGCCTTGTCGTTGAGGTTGACGCAATAAGCGCTCAACGCCTCGCCCTCGCGGCGCTCGCCGCGCTCTTCGTCGACGTCCTCCTCGACGCCTTGCACCCGCCGCTGCTCGGTCGAGCCGGGGACCTTGGCGATGCCGTGCGAGATGTAGTTGACCGCATCCAGGCGCGACATCTCCTGCTCTTGCAGGAAGTAGACCGACTGTGATTCGCGTTCCGAGAACATCGCCACCAGTATGTTGGCGCCGGTCACGTCCTCGCGCCCCGAGGACTGGACGTGAATGAGCGCGCGCTGCACCACGCGGTGAAAACCCGCGGTGGGCTTGGCGTCGACCTTTCCTTCGCCAACCAAGTTCGCAAACTCTTCGTCCAGATAAGCGACCAGACGCTCGTGCAGGCGGCGGATGTCGACCCCGCAGGCATGCAGCACCGCGGCCGCGTCGCGGTCGTCGGTGAGGGCCAACAGCAAATGCTCGAGGGTGACAAGTTCGTGGCGGTGCTCGTTGGCAATCGCCAGCGCGCGGTGCAGGGTTTGCTCAAGATCGCGCGAGAAGCCGGGCATCACAATTGGTGCTCGAGCATCATTCTTTTTCCATCGTGCATTGCAGCGGATGCTGGTTCTCGCGCGCGAAGTCAACCACTTGGCTCACCTTGGTCTCGGCCACTTCATAGGTGTAGACACCGCATATGCCGACCCCGAGCCGGTGGACATGAAGCATGATACGGGTCGCGTCCTCGTGGCTCAGTCTGAAAAACCGCTCCAGAACCTGGACCACGAATTCCATTGGCGTGTAATCGTCGTTCAGCAAGAGCACCTTGTAAAGCGACGGCTTCTTCGTCTTCTGCTTCGGCTTGGTGATTACGCCGGTGACCGGGTCGTCACCGGAACGCCTGTCACTCATATCGTCAACCCTAACGCGCCCGTCTTACATGCCGATTAATATGGGTCGCCGCAGCCACCGCGGAAACCCGAGGCACGTCGTATTGCACTCGATTTACGCTCGATTTGCAAGGCGTGCCCTGGTGGCCGTTGCTTCGGTCGTTCCACGATAATCCCTTGATAGCAAACCCTTATCCCGGGCTCTCGCCTCAGCCAATGGGGCGCACCAACAGTCCGTGCTCTCCCACCTGAAGGAGGAACCGCGGTCCAAGTTTGGCGGCCGCAAGGCTGGTTGGCTGCCCCGGCCGGACTTCGCCGCGCCCCCCCCCCGGGGTCGCACCGGATTGACTGCGACGCCGGTGCGGTCGTAGCGCAACAAATGAGCGAAGAACGCGAGCTCGCCAACCGGACGTTCCGGCGCCGCGAAGACGTTGAAGCGGTGCCGTCCGTCGATACAGGCGTTTAAGACCCAGTAGAAATCGCCCGAATCGAGGAATTCGCCGACCGGCGGCGGCGCGTGGAATCCGGCGTCCGCAAGTTCCGCTTGAATCCGCGCGACCGATTCGGCGGTGACCGTTTCCCAGCTGAATTCGCCGCGCCACCGCGCCAGCGGATCGGTGAGCGAGAACGTCGAAACGGGAAAGCCGCCGAACACCGCCGATCGCAGCAACCCGGTGGCATCGGCGCCGTCGAGCGAAAGATCGTAGGTGCGGACCTGTTCGGTATAGACCGCGTTGTAGACAAAACGGTAGCGATCCGGCGCGCCCGCGCGGCAGGTCGCCTGAATGTCTTCGGCGGCGATGTAGCTAAACCACTCCGCCGTGCGCGATAGCGGACCGTTGGACGGTCCGGCGCTGCTGCACGCGGTGAGCGCGAGGAGCGCGGCGAGGTTAATGAGGAAACGGAAACCCATGCCCCTACAATTGGTGTCTGACGATCCAAGATCAATGGTCTGGTGTTTCCAATCCGGCACCTCCGGTGAAGGAAAAGCGAGGAATAGACTCAGTAGAAAAGCGACGCGGTGACGCCCTGATCGAGGATTCCGAATATCGAATGGACAAACGCCGGAGAATTTCTTATAGTGGGTGTGGTTCGTTCGGATTTGTTGACGGCGCGCGGGTTACCGCCGCTTTCGATGGGTCCGTACAGTTAGTGTGCTGGGGGTTGCCGCCGGCATGATCGCTTGGTTGCGGTTGTTCGGCTTCGTGGTCGCAGTACTTGGGGCGATGGCGCTGTCAAAGGGCGACGCCGTGGCCGCCAAGTATGCGGCCATTGTCGTCGACGCCGGTACGGGCGAGGTTCTGTACGCGCGCAACGCCGACCGTCATCGCTTTCCGGCCTCGTTGGCCAAGATGATGACGATGTACCTTACCTTCGAAGCGCTGCAGACCGGGGTGCTGGCGCTCAACCAGCCGCTGAAAATCTCTAAGTACGCGGCGCGGCAGCCGGCCTCGCGTCTCGGGCTCAGCCCGGGCGAGACCATTACCGTCGAGCAGGCGGTGCTCGCGCTGGTCACCAAATCGGCCAACGACGTCGCTTCCGCGTTGGCCGAGGCGCTCGGTGGGACCGAGCGCAAGTTCGCCTTCGAAATGACCCGTGCCGCGCGCCGGCTCGGAATGAAGCGGACCCGCTTCCGCAATGCTTCGGGCCTGCCCAATCGCCGCCAGCGCTCGACCGCCCGCGACCTCTCGATTCTCGCCCGCGCGCTGATTCACGATTTTCCCCAGTTCTATCACTACTTCTCGACCGAATCGTTCACCTTCAGGGGTCGCACCTACAAGAGCCACAACCGGCTCTTGCGCAGCGTACCTGGCGCCGACGGGCTTAAGACGGGCTACATCAGCGCATCCGGATTCAACGTCGCGACCTCGGTGCAACGCGGCCAAACCCGCCTCGTCGGGATCGTCATGGGTGGCAAGTCGGCACGGAGCCGCGATAAGGAAATGCGACGGCTGCTTGAACTGACCTTCGAGCGTATCGACGACCGCCAGCGCGTTTTGCATCCGCCGCCCAAACACAAGCCGGCGACCGTAAGAACCGCGCTCACCGGCCCGCAAGCGCCGATTGCGCCGCGCATCGCATCCCCGGAGGAGGAGCCCGGCGAGGTCGCCGCGCTTGGCGGCGAGTGGGGCATTCAGGTCGGTGCGTTCCAGAGTTTTGCCGCCGCCCAGGCGCGCGCTTCCGCCGCCGCCGGAGCGGCCGGTCAACTGTTGGCCGGGCACCAGGTCAGCGTCGTTTCGACCGAGGCCCGCGGTGAGTACTTGTTTCGCGCGCGGCTGACCGGTCTCGATGAATCCGCGGCCAGGGCGGCGTGCACGCTGTTGCGGGGAGAGGACTTCGAGTGCCTGCCGGTGCCGCCTTCGACCTTCTCAGCCCAGGGCGACCGATAGGCCGCCCGCGGCGGGCTCCACCAATCCCGAGACGCGGCGATGGAACTGTCGCCCCTGGATGCGACTTTGGGCGCGGAGGTCTGGGGAGTCGATCTGTCACGGCCGGTTGCGGCGTCGGTCTTCGCCGAGCTCGTGCGCGCATGGCACCAATACGCGGTCTTGATTCTCCCCGGTCAACGCCTCGACAACGCGGCGCAAGCCACCATCAGCCGACGTTTCGGTCCGCTCGAGAACGTGGCGATTTTCTCAAAGGAGGATGAGGGAACCGTATCCAGCGAGGAACCCATATTTGGGGTTGTTTCAAATCTAAAGAATGACGGCAGCCTGGCTGAGGAAAACAGCGACCGCGATTTCCTCCTCAGAGGGAACTCCTACTGGCACACCGATAGCTCGTTCAAGAGAGTTCCCGCCAAGGCATCGCTACTGTCGGCCAGGATCGTCCCTTCGGCCGGCGGCGAGACCGAGTTTGCGGACATGCGAGCGGCCTACGACGCGCTCGACTCGGATGCCCAGGATTGGCTTCGGGACAAGCGCGCGGTCCACAGCTATCGTTACAGCCAAAGCCTGCTCGGCGGGGGGATGAGCATTCTCGATTTCGAACGGCTCCCTCCCGTGGAGCATCCGATCGTCCGCACCCATCCACAGACCAGACGAAAGAACCTGTACGTCGGGCGACACGCGAGCCACATCGTTAATTACGACGAAGACGCGGGGCGGCGCCTCCTCAACAAGCTAACCGATGAGGCCTGCGTCGAACCCAGGACCTACAAACACCGCTGGGCCAAGGACGACCTCGTCATCTGGGACATCCGCTGCGTACTCCACCGCGGCCATCGCTGGCCGATCGACGAAAAAAGAGTGATGGTGAGGACGACGGTTGCCGGTGACGCACCCGACAACGAGTGGGTCTTCGACACCGACCAGGGTCCAAACTACTCGACGTGAGCGTGGGACTCAGGGTTTCGGACTTACCGCGGGTCGACCGATCGAGATGTACTCGAACCCCGCCGCCGACATCGCGGCGGGGTCGTAGACGTTGCGAAGATCGATCATCAAGGGCCGCTTCATCAACGATTTGACACGGTCGAGGTCGAGCGCCCGGAACTCGTTCCACTCGGTCAACAGGGCGAGCGCATCGGCTCCTTCCATCGCCTCGTACGCGCTCGCGCACCAGTCGACGCCGGTGAGCAGGGCGCGCGCAGGTTCCATCCCTTCGGGGTCGTACCCACGGATCCGGCCGCCCGCCTCCTGCAGCGCCGGAACGATGTCGAGGCTCGGCGCCTCGCGCATGTCGTCGGTATTGGGCTTGAAGGTCAGTCCCAGAACGGCGACGGTCTTGTCGTTCACCGAGCCGCCGCAGGCTTCGATGATCTTTGCGGCCATGCCTTTCTTGCGCGTGTCATTGGCCGCGTTCACCGCCTCGACAATCCTCGACGGTGCCCCGACTTCGCGAGCGAAAACCTCCAGCGCCCGTGTGTCCTTGGGAAAGCAGCTGCCCCCGAATCCGGGTCCGGGGTGGAGAAATTTCGCGCCGATGCGGCCGTCGAGGCCGATGCCGCGGGCGACGTCGCTTACGTCGGCGCCGATCTTGTCGCAAAGATCGGCTATCTCATTGATGAAAGTGATCTTGGTCGCAAGAAAAGTGTTGGCGGCGTATTTGATGAGCTCGGCGGTCTCCAGCGTGGTGAAGAGCACCGGGGTCTTGAGTAAGAACAATGGCCGATAAAGATCGCGCATGACCTCGCGCGCCTGCTCGGTCTCGCTGCCGACGATGACCCGGTCGGGACGCATGAAGTCGTTGAGCGCCGAGCCCTCACGCAGGAACTCGGGGTTCGCGGCGATTTCGAAGTCGGCCTCGGGCCGTGCCGCCGCGATCAGGTCGCGAACCCGGCGGCCGGTGCCGACCGGGACCGTCGATTTGGTCACGACGGTGGTCGGCCCGTCGAGAGCTTCGGCGATCTCTTTCGCCGCCTTCAGCACGTAGCTCACGTCGGCCTGGCCGTCGCCGCGCCGTCCCGGCGTGCCGACGGCAATGAACACCGCATCGCCTTCGGCCACGGCGGGCTCCAGCTCGGTCGCGAAGGACAGCCGGCCAGCGTCCAAGTTGGCGGCGACCAGCGTGTCAAGGCCGGGCTCATAGATCGGCATCTCGCCCCGCGTCAGGGCCGCGATCTTGTCGCCGTCGAGATCGATGCACGCGACATCGTGGCCGAACTCCGAAAAGCATGCGCCCGAGACCAGGCCGACGTATCCCGTCCCGATCATCGCCACGCGCATCAGGCTTCACTCACCGACGGATCGAGGGCCGCCCGTACGGCGGCGGTTGTTGGGTCCCGCAGATCCTCGCGCGCGAGCGCGAGCGCGACGGTAGCCTCGACGAACCCCGCCTTGCTGCCACAATCATAGCGCCGTCCCGCGAAGCGATAGGCGTGGACCGGCATCGTTCCGATCATGCCGGCAATTGCGTCGGTGAGCTGGATCTCGCCGCCCGCCCCGACCACGCCGCGCCCCAGATGCTCGAATACCCCAGGCACCATGATATAGCGCCCGACGACCGCGAGCGTCGACGGCGCTTTCTCCGGATCCGGCTTCTCGACCAGGCCGCGCACCTCCACCACGCGGCCTTCCTCGGCACCCGGATCGACGATTCCGTAGCGCGCCGTTTGGTCCCGCGCCACCTCCATCGCGGCCACGACGACACCGCCGAGCTGCTCGTGCGCGGCCATCATCTGGGCGATGCAGCCGGGCTCGGCAACGATCAGGTCGTCGGCCAGAAGGATCGCGAAGGCGCCCTCTCCGATAAGATGGCGGGCGCACCAGACCGCGTGGCCGAGGCCGAGCGGCTGCTCCTGGCGCGCGTACTCGACTTGCCCCGGTTCCGGCAGTTCTCGCTCTATCGCCGCGATCTCCTCGTGCTTGCCTTTAGCGGCAAGCCGCTCAGCAAACTCGATGTCGCGACCGAAGTAGTCCTCGATCGCTTCGCCGCGTCGTCCGGTGACCACCACCAGTTCCTCGATTCCCGCGTCGCGCGCCTCATCGACCGCGTACTGCATCAGCGGGCGATCGACAACCGGGAGCATTTCCTTGGGCACCGACTTGGTGGCCGGCAGGAACCGTGTTCCCATGCCAGCGGCCGGGAACACGGCCTTGCGTACTGTACTTGCCATTGGACCTCAAGATTGGCAACCCGCCACCCGCACGCCCGTGCCGGCTGGGCGCCGCTTTGTGCCATGGCGGCGCCAGGGATGGCAAGTTCAGCCGAGCGATTCCAAGATCACGTCCTTGGCCTGGTTGATCTTGGTCGCGAGGTAGTTCGAGCCGCCCTGGTCGGGGTGGATCTTCAGCATCAGCCGGCGGTGCGCCTCCTTGACCTCCTCGTCGGTCGCGCCTGGCTTCAGGCCCAGGATCTCGTATGCCTCGTCGCGGCTCATCCGGGCACCGCCGGTGCGCGGCGCCTCATAGCTGTGCCCGGACTCGCTTGCGCGCTCACGCCAATCCTTGCCCTCGACGCGGTCGAGATAGGCTTCGATCAGCGAGGCTGACTGTGGGTCCTCGGCACCGCACTCGGTCAAGAGCGCGAGCAAGTCCTCGAAGGCGAGGTCGCTTAGTTTGCGCCCGGCGAACTGGCCCTCGAGCACCTCACCGACGATGGTTCCCGAGTCGTGATCGAGCGACATTCGCAGGTACGCGGTCTCGACGTCCGAGGACTTCCCCCGTGACGGCGCCCCGCCGCCCATGCCAGGCCATCCGCGTATGCCACGGCCGAACCGTCGCCACAGCATGGGCGCCGCGGCCGCCATCGGTAACAGCCACCACGCGCCTCGCACCGCAACGCCGATCACCAGCCCAGCCAACAGCGTGATGCCGGCCCATTTGGCGACTTTGACGAGGGTCTTGGGATCGGCGCGGGTGAACCAGCGAACCGCGAAGGCCACAGCCACCAGTACGAATAGCCCGAGAATGAACCAGGACAACGGTGCTATCGAATCTGATGCGCGATCTTGAGGACTTCCGCGCCGGCCCGCTTTGAGTAGTCTTCGAGCGCCCGGCGGCCGCCGGCCGCGTACACGGCGACCGCGCTCAGGAGTGCACGCAACTGTTGCGCGCTCGCCGAATCAAACTGGCAGTAGGCGCCCTTCGTCAGCCTCGCCATCTCTTTGAAGGTGCGCATCGCCCCGGGCTCGAAGCCTTCCTGGAAGACGAACGCGGGAACGCCCAGGAGTCCAAGTTCGCCGGCCAGCGCGCACAAACGATCGACGTCCTCTTCGACGCAATCGCCCACGAAAACCAGGGCGTCGACCTTCTTCTTCTTCGACTCCGACTTGGCGTGGCGGAGGATTCGCTCAATCTGGGTCTGGCCGCCGCGGCAGCGGACGGCGGTCATGTGGCGAACAAGCTCGGCCGAGTTGCCGAGCCACGGCGCGGCGCGGAACTCGCCGAAGCCACGGTAGAAGACCATCTGTATTTCGAGGCCACCGAGGCTCGCCGTCGCCTCGAACATTTCGCCCTGAATCTGGCAGGCCCGGTCCCACGTCGGCTCGCGGCTTGCCGTCGCGTCGAGTGCGAAGATCAGCCGACCGCCTTGCCCGGGCGACTTGACCGTGGGCGCGGTGGCGAGCGTATCGAGAAATGCGTCAACCGCGGCCTGCGAGCCGCGGGACGCGAGTTCACCGGACTCCTTTCCCATCCACTCACCGGATCGGGTTGCGTCGATCCCCTAGATGATGGTTATTAGACCCCATCGGGACAAGCGGAATCCAGTGGAATTGACTACGCCGCGCCGCCGTCTGGCGGCCCGTACCGCTATCCGGGTGCGCCGGTATTACTCGATGTGAATCGGTGCTTCGGGATGGAAGGAGTGGAAGGCGAAGGCGAAGTCGACGCTGTAAGGCACGTCGCGCAGCCCCTCGTCGGTATTCCGCTGGACGGCGACGTTGCCTACATCCTTGCCCTCAGAGATCGTGCGGTCGCCGAGCGCCGAGTTCTGGCCTGCTTGCCAGGTAATGATCAGTCCATCGTCCGTTTCTATGGTTCCGCGCGAACGCACCAACTCGAGGCTCCAGGCTTCCTTTCCGATTTTCACGACCCGCGAAAGCGCGGGAATGCCGTCGGGAAGCTCGCCGTTGTACAGGAACGGTCGGCGACTTTCGTCGTAGAAAGCATACGGATTGGTTCCGTACGAGCGCATCCTGCGGTCGTTGGGCACCAGCACTTGGCCATCCGGGAAACGCCCACGGAAAAGAGCGAGAGACTCGATCCGCGCCGGAATCAGGTCAAGGACCGTACCGGTCATCGAGCCCACGATCGCCTCGCCCAGGAACTGCTGCCACCAGCTTTCGGTCTGCCGGTCGTACATGACGAGGTCCGAGTTGCGGAGGTTTCCACTGGTGCCGAAATCGAGCACCTGGCCGTCCACGCGGCGATCGAAAACCAGCGCGGTGTTGCACAGCGGGCAGAACGTCACCGTGATCGGCACACCGCCAACCTCGTCGTTCACGATCTCGTGCCACATCAGGATACGCAGCGGATAGCCGCGCGATTCGCCGTTGATCGAGACGCTGATCAGGGGCTCGGTGTCGACCAGGTCCGTCTCTTCGCTCACCGGCACGAACTGGGGATCGTCGATCGGCGGGATCCCGTCTTTGGGCGGTCCGCCCGACATGATCTCGCCGAGATCGACCGACGCCAGGGTGAAGTCGGTCTGCGGCCAGCTCCGCTTCCACAGATCTGGGTTGGCGGCGGCCTGGCCTGCGGCAAAGATCACGACGATGGCAAGTGCGGTCGAGGCCGTGCGAACGATTCTCATTTCCACCTCCGGCAGCGCTCGATCATGGGAGAATGGTTGAGCCATTGCCGCGGTTTGGCAAGTCGGGCGGCATCACAGTTTGGTGACTGTCGCCGCCCGCACGCGTCGGAACTTCATTGATCGAGCGGCTCGACTGCGCCGTGATCGGCGCAGGCGTGGTCGGCCTGGCCATCGCGCGCGCGCTGGCGAAGGCCGGCCGCGAGGTGGTGGTGCTCGAGGCCACCGGGGCCATCGGCTCCGAGGCCAGCTCGCGCAACAGCGAGGTCATCCACGCCGGCATCTACTATCCCAAGGACAGCCTCAAGGCAGTTTTCTGCGTTGCCGGGCGCGAGGCCCTCTACGATTACTGTCAGGGCCGCGGCATCGCCCACGCACGCTGCGGCAAGCTCATCGTCGCAACCGATGACGACGACCGCGCGGGGCTCGCGGTCCTCAAGCGCGCGGGCCAAGCCAACGGCCTGGCCGACCTCGAGATTATAGAGGGCGAAGCGGCGCGCGCGTTGGAACCCGCTCTCGCCTGCGTCGCGGCACTCCACTCGCCCTCGACCGGCATCATCGATTCTCACCAATTGATGCTCGCCTACCAGGGCGAGGCCGAGGCGCGAGGTGCGGCGATCGCCTACCACAGCCACGTTCTCGGTGGCGCCTGTCGGGGCGACGGTGTGCGCCTGCGGATCGGCGACCGCGGGCCCGATACCGAACTCCTGTGCCGTATGGTCATCAACGCCGCCGGCCTTGGGGCGCAGGCGATCGCGGCCAACCTCGAGGGGATGCCGCCCGCCCTGGTGCCGCGGCGCTACCTCTCCAAGGGTAGCTACTTCACCGTGAGCGGCGCCGCGCCCTTCAAGCGCCTCATCTACCCGGTGCCGGGGGGCGCCAGCCTCGGCATTCACTTCAGCCCTGACCTCTCTGGCGGCGCCCGCTTTGGGCCCGACCAGGAGTGGATTGAGGACGTCGATTACGCCGTCGATCCGGCGCGAGCGGACGCCTTCTACGCGGCCGTGCGCCGCTATTACCCAGACCTTGCCGAGGGCGCGCTTCAGCCCGGCTACTCCGGTATCCGCGCCAAGGTGCAAGCGCCAGGTGAGGCAATGGCCGATTTCGTCGTCCAAGGACCCGCCGATCACGGCGTCAAGGGACTCGTCAACCTCTACGGGATCGAATCGCCCGGCCTCACAGCCTCGCCGGCTATCGCCGAGCACGTCCGTGACCTGCTGCTGGGCGACCCGTAGCCGGCCGCAGTCGTTTGCGCCCCGGAATCGGAACCGATACGGTGCACCGCCAACCAGGAGCTATCGGTTTGCGTCGTCTCCTCTTCTTCATTGGTGTCTTCTGCCTCACGGCGGCGTTCGCGGGCGCCGCCGATGTCGAGTATTGGGAGGCGTGGACCGCCGGCGGCAACGCGCTGCGGCCGGCCTCGACGGAGTCACAATGGCGCGGCAACTTCGGGGTTGGCGTCGGACTCGCCCCGGACTACCCGGGCAGCCAGGACTACGAGCTGGTCGGTTTGCCGATGGTCGATATCGAGTGGCGCGACACCGTCTTCTTCAGCACCCAGCGCGGTCTCGGCGCCCATTTCTACACCGCGCGGCGGTTCCGCGCAGGGGCTCGCCTGACCTACGATCGCGGACGCGACAACAGCGCCAATGCGCGCCTCCGCGGGACCCCCGACATCGACCCGAGCATCGAGGCTGGGGTATTCGCCGAGTATTACCGCAAGGCCTGGCGCTTCACCGCGGATGCGCGCAAGGGAATGACCGACGGCCACGAAGGAGTCATCCTCTCGGGGAGCGCCGCCGTGGGCGGTCGCTTGGGCGAACGCGCGAGCCTGATCGTCGGCGCCGAGCTCCACGTCGCCGACTCCGACTACATGGACGCCTATTTTGCGTTCGGAGGGATCTCGGCCGCGAGCGGCTTGCGCGACTTCGGATTCTTCATGCACATCATCTACTCGCTAAGCGAACGCTTCTACATCAGCGTCGATCCCCGCATCAGCGTGCTGCAAGGTGATGCCGCGACAAGCGGGCTGACCAACGACGACGTTCAGTACTTTCTCGGCAGCCTCGTCGGTTATCGCTTCTAGCCGGCCGACCGTGGCCGTCTTCGCTTCCCCGAGCTTCACGCTCCATCGACAGGTCATTTTCTGCAACGATCCCAAGATCGGCCTTCGCGCGATCGTCGCCATTCACGACACCACCTTCGGACCAGCGCTCGGCGGCTGCCGCATGTGGCCTTACGGTTCCGAAGACGAGGCGGTGGAAGACGTACTGCGGCTGGCGCGCGGCATGACCTATAAGGCCTCGCTCGCCGGCATTGCCCTCGGCGGCGGCAAATCCGTGATCATTGGCGATCCCGCGCGGCTGAAGTCCGAGGCGCTGTTGGAGAGCTTCGGGCGATTCATCGCCGATCTCGGCGGTCGCTACATCGTCGCCGAAGACGTCGGCACTTCGGTCGCCGACATGCAGATCGTGCGCCGAGAGACCGAACACGTGCGCGGTATTCCCGAGAGCGGTGGCGGCGATCCGTCGCCGGTGACGGCCTTCGGCGTCTATCACGGCGTGCGCGCCGCGGTGCGCTACCGGCTCGGTCGCGAGGCGCTGGCCGGTGTCCGCGTCGCGGTCCAGGGACTGGGGCACGTGGGCATGGCGCTCTGCCGCCGGCTGGTCGAGGATGGGGCCGAGGTGACCGTGGCCGACATCGATCCCGAAGCCGTCGGCGAGGCGCGCAAGGCGCTCCCGGTCCGGTCCGTGGAGCCGGACGCGATCGTCGGACTGAACGCCGATGTCTTTGCGCCGTGTGCGCTGGGCGCGGTGCTCAACGACGAGACGGTTCCCCGCCTTGATGTCAGCGTCGTCGCCGGAGCCGCCAACAACCAACTCGCCGAGGACCGCCACGGTGCCATGCTGCGCGCCCGCGGCATCCTTTATGCGCCGGACTATGCGATCAACGCGGGCGGCCTGATCAACATCGCACACGAGGGCGCGGACTATGACCGCGCCCGGGCACTGGCCGAAGCCCGCGGAATCTACGACACGCTCTTGGAGCTTTTCGCGCGTGCCGATCGCGAAGATCTTCCGACCAACGAGACCGCCGACCGCATAGCAGAGGAGCGGGTGCTGAGCCGCTGGGACTGGCGCCCCGGCCCAGCACCACCGTCCCGCTGACCGTGGCCTAGGAGCGTGCGCTGCAGAAAGGTCCGCGCGGCAAAGTTGATAGCGGACGGGTTGTGGGTGGATTTGCGCAGGGGGAAGTATGATCCGATACGCCAGTTGCGTATGGGAACTCCAGATGCCGACCACGTTTCGTGCCTACCAGCCGGACCAACCCTTGCTTTTGCCGCTGGACTTGCAGGAGTGGGTTCCCCCAGGGCACCTGGCTCATCACGTCAGCGATGTGGTCGATGCACTGGACTTGACGGCGTTCTATGCGCCCAACGAGGGGGACGGTCGACGCAACGCCCCCTACGAGCCGTCGATGATGGTCAAGGTGCTGATCTATGCCTACGCGACGGGCACATTCTCCTCGCGCGCGGTGGCGAGGAAGCTGGAGGAGGAAGTAGCGTTTCGGATGCTCGCGGCGGGCAACTTCCCGCAACATCGCACGGTATGTGAGTTCCGCCGCCGACATCTGGCGGAGTTCAGCGAGCTGTTTGTGGGGGTGGTGCAGGTGGCGCGCGAGATGGGACTGGCGCGGTTCGGCAAGCTCTCGGTCGACGGGACGAAGGTGCGAGCGAACGCGAGCAAGCGCAAGGCGATGAGCTATGAGCGGATGGGCAAAGAGGCGGCTCGCTTGCAGGCGGAGATCGAGGCGCTGCTGACGAAGGCGGGGATGGTGGACGCCGAAGAAGACGAGCGTTGGGGCGAGGATTTCCGGGGCGACGAGTTGCCCGAGGAGTTGCAACGCAGGGAGAAGCGCCTGGCGGCGATCCAGGCAGCCAAAGCGCGTTTGGAGGCGGCGCAACGCGGGCGCGACGATGAGCGCGGGCGCGAGCCTGGGCAGGACCGCAATCCCCGGGGCGGGCGGCCCTACAAGCGGGCCTACGGCGAGCCCGAGCCGAAGGCGCAGAGCAATTTCACCGATCCCGAGAGCCAGATCATGAAGACCAGCAGCGAGGGATTCCAGCAGTGCTACAACGCGCAGATGGCGGTCGATGGGGAGCACCAGATCATCGTCGCGACTCAGGTGGGGCCACAGGCCAGCGACCAGGGTCAGCTGGTGGGGATGCTCGACGAGATCAACGAGACGTTTGGGGTCGAGCCTGCGGTGGTACTGGCCGATGCGGGCTACTGCAACGAGCCGGATCTGTTGGAGCTGGAAGATCGCGGCATCGACGCGCACGTAGCGCTGGGGCGTGAAGGCAAGTCCCAGGTGGCGGTCGACCCGGCCCGGCTCCCTGCCACGCACCGCATGGGTGAGAAACTGGCGAGCCCCGCGGGCAAAGCCCGGTACGCGCAACGCAAGTGGCTCTCGGAGGCGCCGAACGGGTGGATCAAGGAGGTGCTCGGATTCCGACGATTCAGCCTGCGAGGCTTGGCGAAGGTGCGCGGCGAGTGGGACCTCGTGTGCTTGGCGTTGAACATCAAGCGGATGGGGACGGTGGCCACGTGCTGAGGCAGGTGCTGGCCTGCCAACGCACTTGCTCCGGGGCGCGCAGTGCCCATCGACCGCGTATGAAACGCGAATCTCTTCCGTTCCGGCCTTCCGGTCCGGGCTTTCCATCCCAGAGTCGGGCGGGCCAGATGTCCACACTCGGGCCAAAATCCAACCTCTCCGGCGGCCGCGCGCCAATCGCCCAACATCAAAACTTCTACGGCGCACGCTCCTAGGGGTCTACCGCGCCGGGAAGCTGCCCACGGGCGCGGACCGGGAGGCCCGATCGATCCCGGCGGACGCGCAAAAATCGAGAAGCCGGGCCTCGTTGGACAGCACGAAATCGAGAACCCCGCCCAGCAACACGGGATCCGCCGCGTTGGCTCGGATCTCTGCGGCCACCAGCCCGGTTTCGGCGAGCAGGCGCTCCAATTGTTCCGCATCGGCGGCGACGAACGCGAGCGCCTGCAGGGCGATGGTTTCGGCGGCGTCGCGTTCCACGGTTCCTCCGCAAGAGAATCTTAACGACGATCTGCGAAAAATGACCTCAAATCAATTGCGTTCCTGCCCACGCGGGCGGGCTGCCCGGTCGCTTGGCGCGTCCCAGCTGAAGTGATAAGAGGGGAGCGGCGTCCCGCAGGCCAGCGGGCGTCGCGCTGGCGGAGTCTCGCAGCAATGGCAAAAAAGATTCTGATCGTCGAAGACAACGAACTCAACATGAAGCTGCTTAACGACCTGCTGGCGGCACACGGCTACCAGACGCTTCCCACGCGCGATGGCCTCGAAGCGCTCGACATCGCGCGCCGCGAAAGCCCGGATCTGATCATCATGGACATCCAACTGCCCGGCATCTCCGGTCTCGAGGTGACCAAAATGATCAAGGACGACGAATCGACAAAATCGATTCCCGTGATCGCGGTCACGGCGTTCGCGATGAAGGGTGACGAGAACAAGATCCGCGAAGGCGGCTGCGAGGCGTATGTCGCCAAGCCAATCCGCATCGACGAGCTGGTGGGCGTCGTGCAGACCTTCCTCGGCGAAGGAACCGGGGGCAGCCCGGAGCGTACATCCTGAACCGACGCGCAGCGCGGGACCGACGATGACGGCACGTATTCTGGTCGTCGACGACATTCCGGCGAACCTCACGATCCTTGAGGCCAAGCTTGAGGCTGAGTACTTCGACGTCCGCACCGCACAAAGCGGGCCCGAGGCGCTCGAAGCGGTAGCGCGCGCGAGCCCCGACATCATTCTTCTCGACGTGATGATGCCCGGCATGGACGGGTGCGAGGTGTGCCGGCGCATCAAAGACGATCCGGCGACCGTGCACATTCCCGTCGTCATGGTCACCGTGCTCGACGAGCCCGCCGCTCGGCTGCAGGCGCTCCAGGCGGGGGCCGACGATTTCCTGACCAAGCCGGTGGACGATGTCGCGCTGTTTGCGCGGGTACGCTCGCTGGTTCGGCTCAAGATGCTGAGCGACGAGTTGCGCCTGCGCGAGGAGGCGCGCGCCCAGCTTGAGCTCGGTGAAACCGAGGCCCCGCGGCTCGACCACGACATGGCGGAGAGCTCGATCCTGGTCGTCACCGATACCGCCGGCCATCGCCAGGCCGTGGCCGAATCGCTTTCCACCTGCAAGCGGGTCGATTGGGTTGCGGGCGGCGAGGACGCGCTCGCCAAAGCCCGCGAGGGAGATTACGACCTCATCATCGTCAGCCTATGGCTCGACGATTGCGACGCCTTCCGATTGTGCTCACATCTTCGTTCGATGTCCGAGACCCGTCAGGTGCCGATCATGCTGCTGGTCGATGATACCGAAACGGGGAAGCTCGGAACCGCGTTCGATATCGGGGTCAGCGACTATGTGACGCTGCCGGTCGATCGTCACGAGCTGGCCGCTCGCGCCCGCAACCAGCTTCGCCGTAAACACTACCAGGAGGGCCTGCGTGCCAGCTATCGGCGTTCCATGGCGATGGCGGTCACCGACAGTCTCACCGGGCTCCACAACCGCCACTACGTCTTCAGTCACCTCAACCGTCTGATGCAGCGGGTGGTGCGCGGCGGTAGCCCGATCGCCGTACTCATGCTCGATATCGACCACTTCAAGACCGTCAACGATACCCACGGGCACGCCGCCGGCGACGAAGTTCTGGTCGAGTTCGCCGCCCGGCTGACGCAGGGCTTGCGCGGTCTCGATCTGCCGGTGCGCTACGGCGGCGAAGAGTTCATGGTGGTGATGCCCGATTCCGACCTCGAGGTGGCGACTGTCGTTGCCGAGCGGCTGCGCGGCCTGGTGGCCGGTAAACCCTTCGAGGTGTCGACCGTCGACGTCCCGATCGAGGTGACGACCAGTGTCGGCCTCGCGGTCTCGGGCGGTGCCGCCGAAACGACCGAATCGATGATCGAGCGCGCCGACAAGGCCCTTTACCGTGCCAAGCACGCCGGCCGCAACCGCGTCGAGGTCGCTTAAGACATAGAATTCGACCTAACGATCCTAGTCGTCCGCGCTCGTGTTGCGTAGCAGCTGAACGTAGAAACGGATGATCTCGGCGTAGTTGTCGATGGCAATGCGCTCGTTGGCGCCGTGGATCCGCGAGACGTTGGCGGGGCCGAGGCGCGCCGGCGTGAAACGAAGGTTCGCGTCCGCGATGTCCACATAGTATTTGCTGTCGGTGCCGGCGAGCACCAAGCCCGGCGCCACCACGGCATCGGGGAAGATTTTGCGCGCCGTCCTCGCCAGCATCGCGAAGCCCCACGACTCGACGTGGGACACGCGCGCCGGCGACATACCCGCCCTGGGCGGGGATCGTCTTACTGAGACACCCCATCAGGACATCGATTTGTCCGAGGCAACCGAAATGTTCTTCGACGCCGCGTCCGCCCGCGCCGAGCACACCGAGGCTGTGCGCTTCATCGATCATCAGAAGCGTGTTGGCGTGCCGATCCCTCAGCGCGATCAGCTCGCCGATCGGCGCAACGTCGCCGTCCATGCACTGTAGACCGCGTCGACCACGATCAGCTTTCGCGCCTCCTCGGGTAGACTAGTGCCGCCGCGAAGAGACCGAGCCAGTGCGGATAGTCGTCGGGCCGCAGGCCAGGCAGCTGGTGGAGCACGACGAGAAGCATGCAGAGCTCGCACTGAAAGACACCGAAATAGAGTGGGTTTCGCGTGAGCGCGTAGACCCCGTCAGTGACGAGCCTTGGGCTCTCCAAGTGTTGTCCCGTGAACGTATGCGCATCGCCGAGGGCCCGTTTGGCCGCCACGACAAATGCCGCGCCGGTCGCGCCCAGACCAAGGGCGAGCCAATCAATCAGCCCAGGCGCGCGCATGGTCGCAACAATCCAGGCAAAACCGGCGATCAAAACCAACGCGCACAGCTTTATCAGAAGTTGCCACTCCGGCGCGACGAAGTTCCGCGCGCCGGCCTTGCGCCTCACGTCCATCCCGTAGACGAGGAAGAGGGTGCCCAAAAACGCCGCCGCAGCCTGATAGAGAGTATGCGAACTCATCATGCCCCCCCGTGATGGGTTGGCTTAACTGATCATCGCTCAATAATATGTTTTGATATTGAGCGGTAGTCAATATATATTTTGAGCACCGCTCGGATGAGTGATCTTGCCATTGAATCAAGGAGTTATGAGAACGATGGGCCGCAGATCCGACCACACTCGCGAGGAGCTACGGGCCCTGATGCTGGCCACCGCGCGCGATATCGCCGCGAAGGAGGGGCTCACCGGACTGTCGGCGCGACGCGTGGCGCGGGAGATCGGCTACAGCATCGGCACGATCTACAACCTGTTCGAGGACTTCGACGACCTCATCCTGCATGTGAACGGCGAAACCCTGGACCGCTTGTACGAGCGCTGCGCGGCCGAGCCACTCGACACAGGACCCGAGCATGCGCTGAGGTCGCTGGCGAGCGCATACATCGAGTTCGTACAAGACAATCCGCGGCTATGGAGCTTGCTCTTCGAGTACAGGAGCCTGCACCCCGGGCCGCTGCGCGAATGGTACAACGAGAAGTTCGCGCTACTTTTCGCTCTGATGGACAAGGCCATGGTGCCGTTGTTTCCACCTGGCCGCGAGGCGGAGATGCGTCACTCCGCCCGGGTACTGCGGGCTAGCCTACACGGCATGTGTTCGCTGGAGGCTGCCGGCTCCATCGCCGAGTCGGCCTCCGAGCTGGTGGATACGCTGATCACCTACTACGTGGCGGGCCTACGGAGTGACCTTGGCGATCCGCCCGCGGAGTCGGCCGCTGCGGGGTGACGTTGCCACTCGCGACTCAGCTCATCCGGCGGGGGCCGTCGGGGCGATCCCGCGCACCACGGCCAGGATCACGAAGGCCAGGCAAACGGCGGCGAGAACGATCGGCAGGCCAATCGGCCCCCATAGCTCCATCGCCGGGCCACCGAGCGCGGGGCCGGCGATATTGCCGATACCGTAGAACATCGTGAACCCGGCGGCGCCGGCGACCAAGTCGGTGCCCGAATAGCGGCGGCCCAGGACGGTCATGGCCAGCGCGTACAATCCGCCCGCCCCGCCGCCCCAGATCAGCAGCACCGGCCACAATAGGGTCGGAATGTCGATGACGAACGGAAGCGCCGACGCGCCGCCCAGAAGGACCGCCCCGCAAAGCACCATGATCGGGCCCGGCGCGAAGCGGTCGGCAAGCCAGCCGATGGGGTAGAGCAAGACCATGTTGCCGATCACCACCACCGACAACATCGCCACCGCGCCGGTCAGCGCCATCCCCACCTTGACGCCATAGACCGGCAGCAACGGCTCGATGGTGCCGAAAAAGATGCCGACCACGCCGACCGCCGCCATCAGGCGCGGCGCGGCGCGAAGGAACGCCCAGACACCAATCGACGGGGCCGTGCCGAAGGCCGGCGCGAGCGGCCACGCCCACATGAGCGGCAGCGCAGCAAGGATGACGAGGGCGAAGGCCACGACGAATGGGGTCCAGCCCTCGATGCCCACAAGCGGTATCACCAGCGGCCCGCTCGCCAGTCCCGCGGTTACGACGATGATATAGATGCTCACCGTGCGCCCCCGCGCTTCGCCCGCGGCGACCTGGTTGACCCACGCCTCGCTGACCGCGAACAGGGCGCCGATCGTCACCCCCATCACCACGCGCAGCGCAAACCACGCGACGATATCGCGAAAGGCCGCCAACAAAAGAATCGTGGCGGCGTTGATGACCAGCGAGCCGACCATCACCGGGACCGCGCCGAGGGTCCGGATCGCGCGCGGCACCAGCGGCGCGAACAACACCATCGACACCGCATAGGTCGCGGCGTTGAGGCCGATTACGGTCTCGCCCCAGCCGTCGCGCTCGAGGATCAGGGACATCAGCGGCACCGTCATGCCGAGCGTGACCGTGAACACCGCGGCGCAGCCGACGGCGCCGGCGATCGAGCGTCGGCGATCCGCGGCGCTAAGGCTCGCCTCCATCGTCACCAGAGATTCCTTGCGCGCCGGCCTGAGCGGGCGGCGCAAGCGTGCGGGCTACTTGATCTTGGTTTCGCGGAACTCGACGTGCTTGCGCGCGACCGGGTCGTATTTACGCGTGACCATCTTCTCGGGACGCGTGCGCGCGTTCTTCTTCGTTACGTAGTAATACCCTGTCCCGGCGCTGCTCGTGAGCCTGATCTTCATTACCGTCGGTTTGGCCATCGCTTGTGCTCCGCGGCTGCGCCGGACTGTCGGCGCACGATACCGCGCGGTTGTGCGAAGTCAACCGTCCACGATCTCGAACCGCAGGCGCCCGCCAACGGTGTCCGCCTCGACCAGACGCACCTTCAGATGCGCGCCGAGCCGGTACTGTCGGCCGCGCGGGCCGACCAGCGCGTGTTTGGCGCGGTCGTGTCGGTAGCGACCCTGGCCTAGCGTTCGCATCGGCACCAGCCCCTCGGCGCCATCCTCGTCCAAGGTGACGAATAGGCCGAACCGAGTGACCCCGGAGATCCATCCCTCGAACTCGGCACCCGTGCGCGCCGCCATGAACGCGGCGACGAAGCGGTCCTTCGCCTCCCATTCGGCGGCCGCGGCGCGGCGCTCGGCGGCCGAGATCTGCGCCCCGAGCGCGGCGAACTCGGCGCCCGCGCCTGCTTCAAGCCCATCGCCGCCGAGCCCGCAAGCGGTAATCAGGCCGCGGTGCACCAAGAGATCGGCGTAGCGGCGAATCGGCGAGGTGAAGTGGGCATAGGCGCCAAGTGCCAAGCCGAAGTGGCCGAGGTTCTCGGGGCTGTATTCCGCCTGGGCCTGGCCGCGCAGGATCATCTGATTGATCAGGTTCGCCCCGGGCGTCGAAGCGGCGGCGGCCAGGATGCGGTTGAACAATGCGGGGCGTAGCACCTCTCCCTTGGCCAGCCGGTGACCGAGCGATCGCAGAAACGTGCGGAGCACTTCTAGCTTGTCCGGCGGCGGCCGGTCGTGCACGCGATGCATGCACGCGATGCCCTTGTCGCGCAGCGTCGTGGCGGCGCACACGTTGGCGGCGATCATCAGCTCCTCGATCAGGCGGTGGCTGTCGAGCCTGGGCCGCGTCTCGATGGCGGTCGGGCGGCCCTCGGAATCGAGGCGCACTTCACGTTCGGGGACCTCGATGTCCAGCGGCTGGCGCGCCCTCCGCGCCCGCATCAAGGCGCCATAGACGCCGTAGAGCGGGCCGATCACGGCCTTGAGGAGCGGCTTGGTCGTCGCGTCCGCGTCGCCCTCGCGCGCGCGCTGAACCTGAGCGTACTCGAGCCGCGCGGCGGACCGCATGAGGCCCCGGACAAAGGCGTGCTCGAGGATTCGGCCCTCGGCGTCGAGCCGCATCCGCACCGCGAGGCAGCCGCGATCCTCGTCCGGCTTGAGCGAGCAGATGCCCGCCCATAACGGCTCGGGAAGCATCGGCACCACGCGGTCGGGCAGATAGACCGAGTTCCCTCGCTCGCGGGCCGCACGGTCGAGCGCGCTTCCCGCGCGTACCGGATCGGCGACGTCGGCGATCGCCACCAACACCCGCCATCCACCCGAATTCGCGGGGTCCGGGTCCGTCTCCGCCCACACCGCGTCGTCGTGATCGCGCGCGTCCTCGGGATCGATGGTAACCAGGGGCACCGCGCGAAGATCCTCGCGCCGGCCCAGACCCGGCACCCGTGCGGCCTCGGCTTCGGCGACAGCCTCGTCGCTGAAGCCGCTCGGTATGCCGTGGCCGTGCATTGCGATCAGGCTGTGCGGGATTGAATCGTCCTTCCCACCGCCGCCCAGGCGGTCGCGCACCCGCGCCGCGGGGGCGCCGAGTCCCTCGCTTGGCAATGTCTCGGCGAGGACCAGCTCTCCCTCGGCTGCGCCCGCGGTATCGGCGCGTGCCACGACGAACGCCTCGCGCGGGCGGCGGTCAATGGGCTCGATCCGCCCCCCGGCCACGGTGCGGCGGTAGACACCGAGGACCTCGCGCCGAGGGCCCCCGAGGAAGCGCATTGGTCGCGCCTCGTACAGATCGTCCTCGACATGGCGCAGCCGTGCCAGGATGCGCTCGCCCGGCGTCGGCGCCCGCCCGCGGCGGCCAGGCGCGACGATGATGCGGGGCGGCGGCGAATCGTGTTTCCAGCTGGCCGGCCGCGCGGCCATCTCGCCGTCCGAATCGAGCTCGCCAACTTCGACGACCATCACAGACGGTGGGGCATCGCGAGACTTGCTGGTTCCTCGCGCACCGCTCCGCCCCGGGGCGCCGTCGTCGCTCGTCAGGGCCGCTGCGACCAGCGCATCGAAGGCGGCGCGATCCGACGCCGGAATGCGGAACGCTCGGGCCAGCGCGCGCTTGCCCGGGGGACGCGGGCTATCGGCGACGTAGCGCCGAAGTTCGGCCTGAGTCGGTAACGCGCGCGGCGCCTTCTTGCGTTGGGGCACGGGCTGCGGGGTTGGTTGAATTCGCCGCGCGGTGTCTCGCGCCAGCGCCGCCTAGCCGGCGGCGGGGCCGCGCGCCGCGGTCTTGCGCTTGGGCGACTTGCGGGATTTTGCGCGGGGTTTTTTCGCCCCGCCCTTGGCGGTCTTGGCTTCGCGTTCGCGAAGCAGATCGAGCGCTTGCTCGAGGGTCAAGTCGTCGGGTGCTAGCGTGCGAGGCAAGCTGGCGTTGATGCGCCCGTGGTTGACATAGGGGCCGTAGCGACCGTCCATCAAACGCACCGATTGGCCGGTCTCGGGGTGATCGCCAAGTCCGCGCAACTCGGCCGCGCCCCGGCGCTTGCCTTTGGGTTCGGCCAGCAGCGTAACCGCGCGGTTGAGGCCGACGGTCAACACATCGTCGTCGCCGGCAAGCGAGCGGTAGTTGCGCTCGTGCTTGAGGTAGGGTCCGTAGCGGCCGATGCCGGCGCTGATCTCCTTGCCGCTCTCGGGATGGCGACCCACGGTCCGGGGCAGCGCCAACAGGCGGCGCGCCAGGTCGAGATCGACGGTGGCGGGATCGAGCCGTTTGGGGAGCGAGACCCGTTTGGGCTTGGCCTCACCGTCGGCCTCGCCCAGCTGCACATAGTTGCCATAGGGGCCGTCGCGCACGCTGACGCCGAGCCCGGTTTCGGGATCGGCGCCGAGGAGCCGGGTCCCGTCCCCGCCGTCGCCGTCGGCCCCCTCGCCGCCGGCTACGAGCTGGCGGGTGAAGCGGCAGTCGGGATAGTTAGAGCAGCCGACGAAGGCGCCGAACTTGCCGACCTTGAGGCTGAGCTGGCCGCTCTCGCAGGTCGGGCAGGCGCGGGCGACGCCGCCATCGGCGTCGGCGCCAAAGACGAACGGTCCGAGGGGCTCGTTGAGCGCTTCCAGCACCTCGGCGACGCGGAGGTCGCGGATGCCTTCCACCGCCTGCGAGAATTCTCGCCAGAACGCAGCCAGCACATCGGTCCACACCGCTTTGCCCGCGGAGATATCGTCGAGGCGGGTCTCAAGATCGGCGGTGAATCCATACGCGACGTAGTCGGCGAAGAAGTTGTCGAGGAAGGCGGTCACCAACCGTCCCCGGCCCTCGGGCACGAAGCGGTTCCGGTCCATGTGCACATAGTCACGCTGGCGCAGCACCTCGAGGATGCTGGCGTAGGTCGAGGGGCGGCCGATGCCGAGCTCCTCGAGCCGCTTGACGAGTGTCGCCTCGGTGAACCGCGGCGGCGGCTCGGTGAAATGCTGGACCGGTTCGATCTCGCCCCGGCGCAGCGCCTCGCCGCGCGCGACCTTGGGCAAGACGCGGTCCTCGGCGCGCTCTGCTTCGGCGTCGTCGCGCCCCTCTTGGTAGAGGCGCAGGAAGCCGTCGAAGGCGATCACCGAGCCGGTGGCGCGCAGACCGACGCGGCGATCCGTCGGCTCGATGTCGAGCGCCGTCGACTGGATCCGCGCGTTCTCCAGCTGGCTGGCGACGGCGCGCTTCCAGATCAGCTCGTAGAGCCGTGCATGGTCGCGATCCAGGCGGCCCGTGGCCGCGCCCGGCGGTTGGCCCATGTCGGTGGGACGGATCGCTTCATGGGCTTCCTGGGCGTTCTTGGCCTTGGAGCGGTACTCCCTCGGTTTCTCGGGCAGGTAGGACGGCCCATACTCGCGTGCGATCAGATCGCGGCAGGCGGCGATCGCCTGGGCGGCTATCTGAATGCCATCAGTACGCATGTAGGTGATGAGACCGCCCTCGTAGAGCTCTTGGGCGAGGCGCATGGCGCGGCTCGCCCCCAGCCGCAGCTTGCGCGAGGCCTCTTGCTGCAGCGTCGATGTGGTGAAGGGCGGGGGCGGCCGGCGCTGCGTGTCCTTGGCTTCGATGTTGGCGATCGCGAAACCCTCGGCGGACCCGATCGCCGTGACCGCGGCCTCGGCGGCCGCGGCATCGGGGAGCGCGAACTTGCCAAGTTTCTCGCCATCGAGCCGCGCCAGGCGGGCGCGTAGGGGCTGTTCGGCCGCGGTCTGGAAGGCGACGTCGATCGACCAGTACTCGCGCCGTTCGAAGACCTCGATCTCGGCCTCGCGATCGCACACCAGCCTGAGAGCCACCGACTGCACCCGCCCCGCCGACTTGGCGCCGGGCAGCTTGCGCCACAGCACCGGCGAGAGCGTGAAGCCGACGAGGTAATCGAGCGCGCGCCGCGCCTGTTGGGCGTTGACGAGGTCCATGTCGAGATCGCGCGGCGCGCGCATGGCCTTCAGCACGGCATCGCGTGTCACTTGATTGAAGGCGACCCGCTTGACCACGACCCCGTCGACCGCACGTTTTTCCTCGAGCGCCGCCAAGACGTGCCACGAAATGGCCTCGCCCTCTCGGTCGGGGTCGGTGGCGAGGTACAACGCCTCGGCGCCGCGCGCGGCCTTGGCGATGGCATCGAGCCGCTTGGCCGACCGCGGGTCGGGGATGTAGGTCATCGCGAAGTTCTCGTCGGGACGCACCGAGCCATCTTTGGAGGGGAGGTCGCGCACGTGGCCATAGCTTGCCAAGACGACGTAGCCCGCGCCCAGGTACTTCTCGATCGTCTTGGCCTTGGCCGGCGATTCGACCACCACGACGTCGGTCATGATCGACCTCCGCCGGCGCCTGTGCGGCGTGCCGCGGCGTTGATCAGAAGGCGCGTTCGAGGGGTTTGGGTGTGCAACTCGGTACCTACGAGAGCAAGACGACCTGGTTGCCGGGGGTGCGGCGCAGCCGGCCCGCCAGTTCGAGCTCCAAAAGGATCGTCAAGATCGCCGCGGCTGACAAATGGCACTGACGCATGAGTTCGTCAACCTCGACTGGCGAGGGACCGAGTTTTTCGACGACCATGCCGCGGCCTCGCGCGAGCTCCTCCTCGTCCGGTGCGGCGGCGGCCGGGGCATCGATCAAGGGCGCCTCACGCTCCTTCAAGGGCTGACGCACGATCCCCTCCAAGACCTCCATCACGTCATCGGCGTTCTCGGTCAGCGTCGCGCCCTGACGGATCAGGTGGTTGTCGCCGCGAGCGCGTGGATCGAGCGGTGAGCCCGGCACCGCAAACACCTCGCGGCCCTGCTCCAGCGCCATGCGGGCGGTGATCAGCGAGCCCGAACGCGGCGCCGCCTCGACCACCAGCGCGCCGAGCGAGACGCCGGAGATCAGCCGGTTGCGGCGCGGAAAATGGCGCGCCTGGGGCTCGGTGCCGGTCGCGCTCTCGGCGATCACGACGCCGAGTTCGGCGATTTCGCCGTAGAGGCCCTCGTTCTCGGGCGGGTAGATCACGTCGATGCCGCCGGCCAGCACGGCGACGGTTCCGGTCTGAAGCGCGCCGCGATGCGCCGCGGTGTCGACGCCTCGGGCCAAGCCCGAGGCGATCACCAGACCGCGGGCGCCAAGCTCAGCGGCGAGCTTGGTGGTGAAGCGGACGCCGTTGGCGGAGGCGTTGCGGGCGCCGACCACCGCGAGCGTGGGACGACTCAAGAGATGGGCCGCACCTTTGACGGCAAGGAGCGGTGGCGGATCGGCGATCTCGGCCAAGGGCGGCGGGTAGTCGGCCTCGCCGAGCGCCACCAAGCGCGCGCCGGCCGCCTCTGTCGCCTCGATCTCGCGGCTCGCCGCGGCGCGCGAGGGCGTGGCCACGGCCTTGCGCCGGCCGCCCTGTCGCGAAAGCCCCGGCAGCGCCTCGAGCGCCGCCGCCGCCGAGCCGAAGCGCTGCAACAGCGCAAAGAAGATGATTGGCCCCACATTCTCGCTGCGGATCAGCCGCAACCAGTCGATTCGCTCGGCGTCGGTGAGGCTACGCGCCGCGTCCGCCATCGGCGGCCCTCTCCTCGGTTCCAGCGTGCGCCGCGGACGATCCCGGTTTCTCACCCCCAAATCAAGCGCCGCGTTGATGCGGGGTGGCCATTGTGTGATGGCCGTCACGCTCGCATCGGTTCGGGGCGGCCTTTGCGAGATTTTGTTTCTCGGCTGCTTCTGTCGACGAGAAGGGCGCCCTTTCCCTGGTTGTTCGGGACACACGGATCGGGATCAGCGAGCCGGATCCGCCGAGGGTCATGGCGCCCTTTTGTCCAGATGGACTCTAGGCTCAATCGCCGCTATCGAGGTACCGGGCTCGGGCTCTCACTCGAAAGCGCGATGTGCGACCTACACGGTGGCAGCATCGATCTGCAAAGCAGGCGTGGCTCGGGCACGACCGACCATCGTGCGATTTCCGCCGGAGCGCATTGCCCGTCTCGGTGACGGTCGCCAATAGCGCAGCGACACCTATTGCGGGTTTGGTTCCGCGAGGCGATCGAGGTGTTCGACCACGTCATGCACCGGGGTTACGTCGCCGAGGTCGAGGTCAATGTCCAATAGATTGACCTCGTGCATGATGTCGCAGCGTTCGCCGACCGCCTCGCGCGGCACGATGACGCGGAAGCACTCGGTTGCGTCGCGGCAGGTCGCGTAGACGCAGTGGCCGGTGCTGACGCCGGTTACGCGATCAGCGTGTCCACACTGAGCGCGGTCAACATCTCATGAAAGCCGGTCCCCATGAACGCGGAGGCGTACCGTTTGCGGATCAGCGAGGCTCGGGTCGAGGTCGAAGAGATCGCCCGCGTACTCGGGAATCTGCGTGGTCAGCTTTTCCGGCCGCGGGCTGGGCGGATCGGCGGGATCGTGGGCGTAGCTGGTGAAGAAGATCGGGATTCCCGCATTGCGCGCGGCGGCCAGCACGAGATTTGTCGCTTCCAAGACGCTGTCGAGGTTACTGCCGATGTGAAGCGACGGATCGAGCTAGTTCCTGGCCATGTCGATCATGACGAGCGCGGGCCGGGCACCGAATCCCACCCGATTGCCCCAGCCGCGGGCGAGGTACTTTACCCGGAGGTCCGCGAGGTGAGCGCGCAGGGGACCGCGCAGCGCATCGGGCAGCCGTAGGTCGTCGCAACCAAATAGTGGGGCGCGCGGGTCAGGAGTTGTCGTCATGTCGGCGTCTCGGCGTTGAGGGTTCCCTCGCCGGGCGTGAGGAAGAGCATGGCGGTCCGTGTCCGCGGGCGCGCGGTGTGCCATGTGCCCTTGGGCACCACGATGTAGGAGCCGGGGCGGCACACGCGTACGACCTGTTCACCCTCGGCGGTCCGCAGGACGAAATCCGGTATCGCCGGACAAGAGGTAGACGATCTCGTCGCCCTCGGGATGGACCTCCCAGGTGGGGCCAGGCCTCATCGAAAAGGTGTTTGGACAACAGCACGTGGTCCTTGAACCTATCGAATTCGGCGTCGAGTTCTTGGTAGAAGCGTGGCGTGAACGCCTTGACCGTCGCGCTCCCGTCAGGGCGCAAAATGACGCGATCGGAATCGAGGTCGAAAGGCCCGGGATCGTTTGGCATGCCTTGGTCTCCGTTCCGCCCCTTCGGGCCCGACTTATTCGATTTGTCTGATGGTGAATAGATCGACCGGCTTCTCGACGCCGCGGAGCTCGGCCGGATCCAGATTAACCGCTTCCAGTCGGTCGGGAAGCTCCACGGCCTCGATGAACGAGCCCGAGACGACGAGG
Organism: Alphaproteobacteria bacterium; assembly: GCA_965219135.1. Taxonomy (GTDB): domain Bacteria; phylum Pseudomonadota; class Alphaproteobacteria; order VGEJ01; family VGEJ01; genus CAYUNL01. The sequence goes on from CBDCMV010000003.1 coordinate 849,828, forward strand.
GGCTCGTTGTATTCGCGGCACGATTGCTCGACCCGCGCCGTCGTGTTCATCGTGTCCCCGACGAACACGATCTCTTGCTTGGAGGCGCCGACTTCACCGCTGACAACCGTTCCCAGGTGCAACCCGCTCCAGAATTCGGGCACGATCCCGAACTCACGCAGATAGGCGGACCGCTCACGATCGAGCGCGGCAACCATTTCGAAATGGCAGCGCGCGGCCGAGGCGTCCTTGAGACCCGGCTTTCTCTTCCAAGTGATGATGACCTCGTCACCGACGTAGCGGTGAATCTCCCCCTTGAGGCGAAGCACCGGCGCGGTGATGTCGGAAATGAAACGCCGCAGGAACTGATGGTAGCGCAGGTTGCCGAGGCGCTCGGTGATCTGGGTGGAGGATCGAAGATCGACGAAGAGAAAGATGCGATCCTCTTCGTGGGGCGTGTGGTAGCGGCCGGCCACGAACCGCAGGAGCACGCCGCGGCCGAGAAGCTGGTTGAGCTGTGTGATGAAGTTGACGACCGTGGCGACGCCGAAACTGATCGCGATGGAGACTAGTGGATCAACTCTAACAAAAGATTCCCATGGCTTGCACGATGTGCGAGTCTCTTGGAATGCGAAACGGTATCCATGTGAACGTTAGTTTCGCCGAGCGTACTCGTCTTGAGGCGGTTGTTGCGGACCGGAGCAGCCCGCAGAAGCACGTCTGGCGGGCTCGGATCATCGTGCTGACCGGCGATGGTCTTGGCACCGCTGAGATCATGCGGCGGACGGGCAAGAGCAAGCCCTGCGTCTGGCGCTGGCAGGAGCGGTTCATGCACGAAGGCGTGGGTGGACTTTTGCGCGACAAGACCCGACCCTCGCGCATCCCGCCGCTGCCTGGTGCCATTGTCAAGCGGGTGGTTGAGTTGACCTCCACCGAACCGCCCGGAGAGACGACGCACTGGACGGCGGCGGCGATGGCCAAGGTGGTCGGGATCAGCATCAGCTCGGTGCAGCGGGTTTGGCAGGCTCACAAGCTCCGTCCGCACCGGGTACGCCACTTCAAGCTCTCCACCGACCCCGAGTTCGTCACTAAGCTGCGCGATATCGTCGGTCTCTACGTCGATCCGCCCGCCCATGCCGTCGTGCTGTCGGTGGACGAAAAGAGCCAGATCCAGGCCCTCGACCGCACCCAGCCGGGGCTGCCGCTGAAGAAGGGACGCTGCGGGACGATCACCCATGACTACAAACGGAACGGCACGACGACGCTGTTTGCCGCCCTCGACGTCCTGGAAGGCAAGGTGATCGGGCGCTGCATGCAGCGCCATCGGCACCAGGAGTTCATCCGCTTCCTCAACGCCATCGAGGCCGAAGTGCCGGCGGGCAAGATCGTCCACGTGATCCTCGATAACTACGGCACTCACAAGCATCCCAAGGTCGTGGCCTGGCTCGAGCGCCACCCTCGGTTCGTCTTTCACTTCACGCCGACCTCTTGCTCCTGGCTCAATGCCGTCAAAACCTTCTTCGCCAAGCTCAGCAAACGCCGACTCAAAAGAGGAGTGTTCCACTCGATCGTCAATCTCCAGACCGCCATCAACCGCTTCATCGCCGAAACCAACGACGACCCCACACCGTTCGTTTGGACCGCCAATCCCAACAAGATCGTCGCCGCCGTCAAACGTGGGCACCAAGCGTTAGATTCGATCCACTAGGAACGGGGTTTTGAGCAGCGCGTTTGGCGGCGCGCCGCCAACCACGACGATCGGGACGCTGAGCCCGATCACAATGATCACGAGCCAGGTCACGCTCTTCGTCGCGACGACACGAAGAAACGAGGCCTCGCGGATCCTCCGGCCAATGAGGCCGACGCCCCAGCTGACCTCGAAGGCCACCATGCCGGTACCAATGAGGAATCCGATCAAGGCGCCGACACCCGCCCCGGCGAGACTTCGGTCGCTGAGGAAATAGCCCGGGATCGTTCCGCTGAGCGCACTGAGGGGTCCCAATGTGAGGACCAGGACGGCGACGATGCGCTGTTGATCGGAAGTTGCCATGGCGGCCCCTAGGGTGTGCTGCCGCCCATGGTTCCCGTAGGGGCGGGCGGGCTGATCTGCATGCTGTCGTACTCCACGGCGGCCTCGGTCGCGCCGCCGCCGGTATGCTGGCAGGCGCCGGCGGCGGCGGCCGCTACCGCGAGCGCCGCCAGGCGCATGAGAAACCGAGGGCGGCGCGGGGCACGCATTCCAATTGGCGGTCCATATCTTCATCCATTGGTTCCGGGCTGCGGGTCAGAACGAGATCTTTGGTTCTTCGCCACGGACGAGGCGGCGGATGTTGGCGTAGTGCCGCGCGAAGATGAAGGCGGCGAGGAACGCGGCGAACTCGGTGCGCTGGAGGTCGGCAAGAAAATGGGCCAGCACCGGGGCCGCGATCAGCGCACCGAGCGCGGCCAGCGAGGAGTAACGGAACAAGGCGGCGAGCGCGAGCCACACCGCGCACGCGGCGAGCCCGACCGGCCAAGCGAGGGCGATGAGACAGCCGAGCGTCGTCGCCACCGCCTTGCCGCCCCAGGCGAAAAAGCTCGCGGCCAGGATCACCGCGAGACCGACGCCACTGACGAGGTTAAGGCCGCCGACGGTCAAAAAGGCGAACGCGATCCCGACGACGGCCAGCGTGCCGAGTCCGGCAGCGGCGCCGGGAAGGTTGTCGAGACGAAGCCAGATCGGGAACGCATGGCCGACGACCGCGCCCAAGCCGGTCATGACCGCGAAGTCCTGGCCGAACGCATCACCGGCCAGCCACACCGGGACGCCGCCCTTGGCCCCATCGAGCACCAGCGTCAGCGCCGCCATGATCGGGCTACCCGTCCGCAGTACGTTGGTTGCGCCGATGTTGCCCGAGCCGATCGCCCGCAGATCCCCGCGGCCGGCGAGGCGGGTGAGAATCAAGCCGAAGGGGATCGAGCCGAACAGGTAGGCGATGAAGGGCGCCGCCGCCCACAGCCGCCAAGTGTACTCGATGGCGCCCAGGGGATCGGGCACGGCTAGCCTGCGGGGCCGGCTGGATCGGCGTTGTAGACCTCGGTGCCGGCGACCACGGTGCGCAGCGCGCGGCCCTGAACCGGGCGGTCCTCGAAGGGCGAGTTCTTCGATTTGGAGCGGAAGCGGTCGGGATCGATCCGCCATGGCGAGTCGAGATCGACGAGGGTGAGATCGGCCGGCGCCCCCGCCTTCAAAACCCCGCCCTCGAGACGCAAGAGCCGCGCCGGCGCGGCGGTCATGGCGCCGAGCAACACCAAGAGCGGCACCTGCCCATTGTGGTGGAGTTCGAGCGCCAAGGTCAGCATGGTCTCCAAGCCGGCGATCCCGTACTCGGCCTGGGCGAACGGGCGGCGCTTGCTCTCCTGGTCCTGGGGCGCGTGGCCCGAAGCGATGACGTCGATGGTGCCATCGGCCAAGCCCTCGACCACCGCGCGGCGGTCGGACTCGGCGCGCAACGGTGGCGCGGTCTTGGCGAAGGTGCGGTACTCGCCGACCTCCGTTTCGTTGAGCGCGAAGTGGTGGGGCGCCGCCGAGCAGCTGACGGCCAGGCCTCGGGCCTTGGCCGCGCGCATCGATTCGATCGCGGCGGCGGTCGAGAGGTGGCTGGCGTGATAACGCGTCTCGGTCAGCGCAACCAGCCGCAGGTCGCGATCGAGCGCGATGGCCTCGGCCTCCGCCGGGATCCCGGCGAGACCGAGGCGGGTCGCGACCTCGCCCTCGTTCATGCAGCCGTTTTCCGCCAGGCTCGGCTCCTGGGGGAAGTGATCGATCAGCACATCGAACGCCGAGGCGTAGGAGAGCGCGCGGCGCATCACCCGCGCGTTCGCCACCGTCCGCGTGCCGTCGGTGAAGGCGACGGCGCCGGCCTCGGCGAGCGAGCCGAACTCGGTCATCTCGGTCCCGCCTAGGCCTTTGGTGATGGCGGCGGTGGGCTGGACGCGGACGATGGCGCTGTCGCGGGCCCGCCGCGCCATTAGCTCGACGAGCGAGACGTCGTCGATCACCGGCTCGGTGTCGGGCATCGCGACCAGCGTGGTCACGCCGCCCGCGGCGGCGGCGCGGCTTGCGCTCGCCAGCGTCTCCTTGTGGCCGGCGCCAGGCTCACCGACGAACGCCCGCATGTCGATCAGCCCGGGGCACAACGCGTGGCCGGCGCAGTCGATGGCATCGATGCCGTCGGGTACGCCGTCTGCGAAGAGGCCAGGGCCGAGGTCGGCGATGGTCCCGTCCTCGGTGAGCAGCGCACCGGGCGCATCGAGCCCGGAAATCGGGTCGAGGAGCCGGGCGTTGAGATAGGCGCGCCGCGACCCCGCGTTCATAGCACGGCCACCTTGGCCACGGTCCCGGGCTCGCGCACCAGCGCCTCAAGGCAGGCCATGCGCACCGCCACGCCCATCTCGACCTGCTCGCGGATCAGGCTGCGGTCGATGTCGTCGGCGAGGGCGGTATCGATCTCGATGCCGCGGTTCATGGGCCCGGGATGCATGACCAGGGCATCGGGTTTGGCGACCGCCAGCTTGGCGTAATCGAGACCGTAGAAGCGATAATACTCCCGGGTCGAGGGCACGAAGGAGCCGTGCATGCGTTCGACCTGCAGGCGCAGCATCATCACGATGTCGCAGTCGGCGAGGCCCTGGCGCATGTCGTGGTGAATGGCGACGCCAAGCCGCTCCAGCGCCGCGGGCAGGAGCGTCGGCGGGGCCACCGCGCGCACCGCGGCGCCCATGGTCGTGAGGAGTTCGATGTTGGAACTCGCGACGCGGCTGTGCAGGATATCGCCACAGATCGCCACGGTGAGACCGGCGAGGCGGCCCTTGCGGCGGCGGATGGTCAGGGCGTCGAGAAGCGCCTGGGTGGGGTGGGCGTGACTGCCGTCGCCGGCGTTGATGACCGCGCAATCGACCTTCTGCGCCAGCAGCGCCACCGCGCCGCTCTCGTCGTGGCGCACCACCAAGACGTCGGGCTGCATGGCGTTGAGCGTCATCGCCGTGTCGATCAGCGTCTCGCCTTTTTTGATCGAGGAGCCCTCGACCGACATGTTGATCACGTCGGCGCCGAGGCGCTTCCCGGCGAGCTCGAAAGAGGTGCGGGTACGGGTCGAGCTTTCGAAAAAGAGGTTGATCTGGGTAGAGCCGCGCAAACGCGATTGCTTCTTGTCGGCGCCGCGGTTGCGCGCAGCCTGGGCCTCGGCGAGGTCCAACAGCGCGGAGATATCGTCGGCCGAGAGGTCGGCGATGGTCAGGAGGTGACGGTGCGGGAAATCAATTCCCGTGGGCGCGCTCATTAAAGCTCGACTATACCCTTGCGGCGGCCGAGCGCAAGCCGGCGAACCCGAGACCCGCACCTAATTGGGGTCGATTCCGCCGGTCGGGGGCCATAGGAGACGGCACCGCGGAGCCTCCTCCGGACCTCAAGGCGTGGGATCGGTTGGGGATTCAAGGCAGTGTCGGCGCCAACTTCGCCCTCGATAGTGACAACGACAGCTCGCTGGTTCACTACTCCGAGCACATCGACTACGAGGTCGGGAACGGTGATCACCCTGGCTGGCGGTGCGCGATACCGGCTCAACGACAATCTCATCGCCGGCATCGGCTACGAATCGCCGCTCACCGACCGCGAAGACATTATCAACTGGAAGTTCTACGCCGATCTCGTAATCACGTTCAGGGCCGCGATCGTCGCTACCCCGGGGCCGCCATTGCCAAGGCGGGGCGCTTTGCCTAGAGTCCGCCGCGTTTTGATCTGACTGCGCCCGCTGGCGACGGCGGGCCGCGGAGGCGATCATGCGGTTGGCCTCGTTCTTCATGCCGACGCTCAAGGAAGACCCAAGCGAGGCGCAGATCGTCTCGCACCGCTTGATGTTGCGCGCGGGCATGATCCGCCAGGTTTCGGCCGGCATTTACTCGTGGTTGCCGCTTGGTTTCCGTGTGCTGAAGAAGATCGAGCAGATCACCCGCGAAGAGATGGACGCCGCCGGCGCCCAAGAGCTCTTGATGCCGACGCTCCAGCCCGCCGACCTGTGGCGCGAGAGCGGGCGCTACGATGACTACGGCAAGGAGATGTTGCGCATCCGCGACCGCCACGATCGCGACATGGTCTACGGTCCGACCAACGAGGAGCTGATCACCGATATCTTCCGGCACTCGATCAAGTCGTACCGCGATCTTCCGAAGAATCTCTACCACATCCAATGGAAGTTTCGCGATGAGGTGCGGCCGCGGTTCGGCATCATGCGCGGGCGCGAGTTCTTCATGAAGGACGCCTATTCCTTCGACCTCGACTACGACGGCGCGCTACGCTCGTACTTCAACATGTACCTCGCCTACAGCCGCACGTTTCGCCGCATGGGGTTGAGCGCGATCCCGGTCAAGGCGGAATCCGGCGCCATCGGCGGCGATCTTAGCCACGAATTCCTGATTCTGGCCGATACCGGGGAATCGCACTTGTACTACGACCATCAGATCACCGAGCTAGACGCTGAATCGATTCCAGCCGACGCCGACGCCGAAACCATCACCCAATTCTTGGGCCAGTGTTACGCGGCGGTCGACAGCAAGCATGCTGGTTGGGCCGACACCGGCGTCGCCGAAGCGCAACGCCGCGAGCACACCGGCATCGAGGTGGGCCACATCTTCTACTTCGGAACCAAATACTCGGTGCCGCTGGGCGCCACCGTCACCGGGCCGGACGGCGCCGAGGTGCCGGTCCACATGGGCTCGTACGGCGTCGGCGTGTCGCGACTGGTGGGCGCCATCATCGAGGCGAACCACGATGCGGGCGGCATCGTCTGGCCCGAATCGGTGGCGCCCTTCAAGGTCGGGTTGATCAACCTCAAACCCGGCGACGACGCGTGCGATTCGGCGGCGGGCCAACTCTACGCCGGGTTGCGGCACGCCGGCGTCGACGTGCTCTACGACGACACCGAGGAGCGCGCGGGCGCCAAATTCGCGACCATGGACCTGATCGGCTTGCCCTGGCAGGTCACGGTCGGGCCCAAGGGGATGCGCGGCGGTACGGTCGAGGTCAAGCACCGCGGCGACGGGCGCAAGGAGGAAGTCTCCCCGTCTTCGGCGATGAGCCGGTTGACCGCCGGATGAAGCCGGCCTTCGAATGGATGGTGGCGTTGCGCTACCTGCGCCCGCGCCGCCGCGAGCGTTTCGTTTCCGTCATCGCCACGTTCTCGCTGTTGGGAATATTTCTGGGGGTGGCAACCCTCATCATCGTGCTGTCGGTCATGAACGGCTTTCGCGCCGACATCCTGACCCGCATCCTGGGCATCAACGGCCACCTCGTCATCCAGAGTAGCGACCTCGGAAGTGGTTTGGCGGGTTACGATGACTTGGCCGAGCGCGTGCGGGCGGTCGCGGGCGTCGCGGGCGTGAGCCCGGTGATCGACAGCCAGGTGTGGGCCACAGGTGCAGGGCGCGGATCGGGCGCCTTCGTGCGCGGCATGCGGCCCGAGGATCTCGCGCGCCGCCGGCTGGTCTCGGAGAACGTGGTCGACGGCACGCTTGACGAGTACACCGGGACCGAGGTCGTGGTGATGGGCAACCGCTTGGCCCAGCGGTTGGGCGTCGGGGTCGGCGATTCGGTCGTCTTGTTGTCGCCGCAGGGGACGGCGACCGCTTTCGGCACGGTGCCTCGCCGCCGCGGCTATGGCATCGCCGCGACTTTCGAGATGGGTATGTTCGAGTACGATTCGAGCTTCGTCTTCATGCCGCTCGAGGCCGCGCAGATATACTTTCGCTCGCAGGCGCAGGTTCACGGCCTGGAAGTCATGCTCAACGATCCCGAGGCCGTGGATGCGCTGCGCCCGTCGATTTTCGCGGCCGCCGGCTCGAACGTGCGGCTCACCGACTGGCGCCAGGTCAACAGCCGCTACTTCAACGCGCTCAAGGTCGAGCGCAACGTCATGTTCATCATCCTCACCCTGATCATCTTGGTCGCCGTCTTCAACATCATCTCGATCCTGATCATGCTGGTGAAGGACAAGGGCCCCGATATCGCAATCCTGCGGACGATGGGCGCCACCCGCGGCATGGTCCTGCGCATCTTCTTCATCGCCGGCGCAGCAATCGGGGTTGTCGGAACCGGGCTTGGCTTCGCCGCTGGTCTCATCTTTGTCGCCAACATCGAGACCATCCGTCGCGGCGTCGAATCGCTGACTGGCGCTCGGGTGTTCGCCGAGGAGATCTACTTCCTGTCTCAGCTTCCCGCGAAGATCGACGGCGGCGAAGTGGCGGTGGTTGTCGCGGTAAGCCTCGTGCTTTCCTTCCTGGCGACGCTCTATCCGTCGTGGCGCGCCGCTCGGCTCGACCCGGTCGAGGCCCTTCGTTACGAGTGAGCGGATGGGCGGCGCCAACGCCATCGAAATCAAGAATGTGGTCCGCACGTTCGTCCAGGGCGAGGTCGAGCTTCATATCCTTCGCGGCGTCTCGCTGGAGGTGGGGGAGGGGGAGGTTGTCGCGGTGGTCGGACCTTCAGGCGCCGGCAAGTCAACCCTTCTGCAGATCGCCGGGCTTCTCGATCGCCCCGATCACGAACGCGGAAGCAACGCAATATTGGGTGAGATCGTTATCGGGGGCGCCAAGTGCGGCGGGCTTTCGGACGATGTCCGCACGCAGCTGCGCCGCTCGGCAATAGGCTTCGTCTATCAGTTCCACCATTTGCTGCCAGAATTCACCGCGGTCGAGAACGTCATGCTGCCGCAGATGATTGCGGGGGTGCCGCGTGGCGAGGCGCGGGTCAATGCCGTGGCGCTGCTCGAGCGCTTCGGGCTTGGCTCTCGCACGACCCACCGACCGGCGGAACTCTCAGGCGGCGAGCAACAACGGACGGCCCTGGCTCGTGCGCTCGCCAACCGTCCCACCGTGCTCTTGGCCGACGAGCCCACCGGGAATCTCGATCAGGCCACCGCCGAGGCGGTATTCGCGGAGCTTGTGACCTTGGCGAGCGACCGGGGCGTTGCTGCACTGGTGGCAACCCACAACGAGAGACTCGCCGAACGCGCCGACCGTCGCGTTATTCTTCAAGATGGGGTCCTGGTCCCCGGATAATCCTCAACAAATTACGCGGTTCGCGCTCTGTACCGGATGACGCCGAGCGGGGTGGGGTGTAAGTCTCGGTCCGCGACATGCCGCATTCCGATTTCGTCCATCTTCGCGTCCACAGCGCCTACTCCTTGTCGGAGGGCGCGATCCAGATTCCCGACCTCGCCGCGCTCTGCCGGGCCGACGCGATGCCAGCGATCGCGATCACCGATACTGGGAACCTGTTCGGCGCCCTCGAATTCTCCGAATCCTGCGCGGCCGCCGGGGTACAGCCGATCATCGGCACCGCGCTCGCGCTCTCGCGCGAGGCGGGCGCTGATTCGCGCGACGCCCTGGGACGCATCGTCCTTCTGGCCCAGGATCCAATCGGATACGCCAACCTGTTGGCGCTCTCCACGACCTCGTTCCTTGAAACTGAGCCGGGAAGGTCGCCCGAGGTACCTTTGGCGGCACTGGCGGCTCGATCCACCGGCCTGATCGCGCTGAGTGGCGGCCCGAGCGGGGCGCTCGGGAAGTTGCTGATCGAAGGCCAGGCGCAGGCGGCGACATCGCTTCTGAGCGCGCTCGAAGCGGCGTTCCCCGATCGCCTCTACATCGAGATCCAGCGCCATGGAACCGACGAGGAGGCGCGCATCGAGCCCGCACTGCTTGACATCGCCTATGAGAACCAACTGCCGCTTGTGGCCACCAATGAGGTCTACTTTTCCGAAGCCGGCATGTTCGAGGCCCACGACGCGCTGATCTGCATCGAGCAGCGCGCCGCGGTCAGCGATAGAGACCGCCGCCGCTTGACGCCCGAGCATCGCTTCAAGTCGGCCCAGGAGATGCGTGAGCTGTTCGCCGATCTGCCCGAGGCCGTCGACAACACGCTGGTGGTGGCCCGGCGATGCGCGTTTCGGCCGCAGCCACGGACCGCAATCCTGCCGGTGTTCGCGACGGAAAGCGGGCGGGCCGAGGCCGACGAGCTCGCGGATTTGGCTCGGCGCGGCCTCGATCGGCGGCTTGATGAGCGCGTTCTCGCCGTGGAAATGGCACCGGCCGAACGCGCGGCGGCGGTCGCGCCGTACGCCGAGCGGCTTGAGCGCGAGCTCGCGATCATCGAAGAAATGGGCTATCCCGGATACTTCCTGATCGTCGCCGACTTCATCCGCTTTGCCCGCAAATCAGGGATCCCGGTGGGTCCAGGCCGCGGCTCGGGCGCCGGCTCGGTCGCGGCGTGGGCCTTGAGCATCACCGACCTCGACCCGCTGCGATTCGGGCTTCTGTTCGAGCGTTTTCTCAACCCCGAGCGCGTCTCGATGCCCGACTTCGACATCGATTTTTGCCAAGACCGGCGCGACGAGGTCATTCGTTACGTGCGCGATAAATACGGCCACGACCGGGTCGCGCAGATCATTACGTTCGGCAAGCTACAGGCCCGCGCAGCGCTTCGTGACGTGGGCCGGGTGCTCGGCTTGCCCTACGGCAAAGTCGACCGCATCTGCAAGATGGTGCCCAACAATCCGGCCAACCCGGTCAGCCTCACCGCGGCCATCGCCGGCGAGCCGCGGCTCCAGCACGAGCGCGACAGCGATACCGGCGTCGCCAGGATGCTGGAGATCGCGACCAAGCTCGAGGGGCTCTACCGCCACGCCTCCACACACGCCGCCGGTGTGGTCATCGGCGACGGCCCGATCCAGAAGATCGTCCCGCTTTACCGCGACCCGCGTTCGGACATGCCGGTGACGCAGTTTTCGATGAAGTACGTCGAGATGGCGGGGCTGGTGAAATTCGACCTTCTGGGGCTCAAGACGTTAACCATCCTGGAGCATGCCGAACACACGCTCGCCGCGGCCGGTGTCGACGTCGATTTCGCGGCGCTGCCGCTCGATGACGCCGCTACCTACGAGATACTGGGGCGCGGCGACACCCTGGGCGTATTTCAGCTGGAGAGCTCGGGGATGCGAGATGTCCTGCGCCATCTCAAACCCGATTCCTTCGAGGACATCATCGCCCTCGTCGCGCTCTATCGCCCCGGCCCGATGGATAACATCCAACGCTTCATTAACTGCAAGCACCAACGCGAGGAGCCTGACTACCTCCACGAATCGATCGAGCCGATCCTGGCCGAGACCTACGGCGTGATGATTTATCAAGAGCAGGTCATGGAGATCGCGCGCGTGCTGGCCGGTTACAGCCTCGGTCAGGCCGATCTTCTGCGCCGCGCCATGGGCAAGAAGATCAAATCCGAGATGGACGCCCAGCGCGAGACCTTCGTGCAAGGTGCCATGAACAACGGCCTCGCCCAGTCCAAGGCGATGCACATCTTCGACCTGATGGCCAAGTTCGCGGGATACGGCTTCAACAAGTCGCACGCCGCAGCCTACGCTCTCTTGGCCTACCAGACCGCGTGGCTCAAGGCCAACCATCCGCTCGCCTTCTTCGCAGCGACGATGAGCTTGGATACGGGCAACACCGACAAGCTCGCCGCGTTTCGCCATGAGCTCAAACGCCTGGACATCGAACTTCGCAATCCCGACGTCAATCGCTCGGGCGCGGTCTTCACGGTCGAGCTGGCGAACGGCGAGGCGGGCAAGGGAAGCGGCGCCATTCGTTACGCCTTGGCCGCTATCCGCAACGTCGGTCGCGCCGCGATGGATAGCTTGATCGAAGAGCGCGAGCGAAACGGACCCTTCGTCGATTTGCTCGACTTCGCGCGGCGTGTCGATCCGCGCGCGGTGCAGAAGCGCCAGCTCGACAACCTCGCCCTTGCCGGCGCCTTCGATTCGCTCGAACCCAACCGCGCGCGCGTCCTCGCGGCGTCCGAAGCGCTGCTCCGCACGGCTGCGGCCGCCGCCTCGGCGCGCGAGGGGAACCAGGCAAGTCTGTTCGGCGAGGAGGGGCGCGCCGGCCTGGGGGCTCAGGTACTGCCCGACGTGGAGCCATGGCTGCCCGCCGACAAGCTTACCCACGAGTTCGAGGCCGTTGGGTTTTGCTTGTCAGCGCATCCGTTGGACGCCTACGAAGCCTCGCTCGAACGGCTCGGCGTCGTGCCCCATGGCAAACTCGCCGCACAGTTCAACGGCGAAGCGCGACGGGTAAAGCTTGCGGGCATGGTCCTCAGCATCCAGGAGCGACGCTCCGCCCGCGGCAACCGCTTCGCCTTCGTCCAGCTTTCGGACCCGACCGATCAGTACGAGATCACCGTGTTCTCCGAACTCCTTGCGAGTGCAGCGGAATTGCTTGAGCCCGGCAAGGCGATCTTGGTGACCGCGGAGGCGCGCATCGAGGGCGACGCCGCGCGCATCACCGCGCAGGCCATCGACGACTTGGCGCTGGCCGCGGCCGACGCGGCCGACGGCCTGATCGTCCACGTCAACGACGGCGCGGGGCTCGCCCCACTCAGGGATATTCTGTGGGAGGCAGGGAAGGGACGGGGTTCGGTGCGGCTCAAGATTAACCTGGAGAAAGAGTTCCGCGAGGTCGACGTGTGCATTCCCGGCGGCTTCATGATCTCGCCCGAACTGCGCGCACGCATCGCGGCGCTCGAGGGGATCACCGAGGTCGTCGAGGTCTAGGGCGCACGCTTCATATGGGGCGATCTGGCGCCGGAGCGTGGCCGGATGATGTTCGCCATTAGCCACCACCAGCGGACATCAGTGCGGCTTGGCACTGGGCGCAGTTTATCGGCTCATGTGGTAGCCCCCTCGATAAAGCGTATGGTACTTTGCGATCATTCGACCACGCGATCGCTCTGGGGGGTATCTATGGCGAATCAGCCCGTTGATTAAGTGGCTTTTTCCGGCTCTCACTCCCAGATGAGGAATGCGGCGGCGAAAGCCGTCTGGCCGCTTTGCGGGAGCCCCCGTGCCACCAGCATGGCCCCGGTGGGCGTGAGCAGCACGAAAATACCGCCATATCCGCCCGCCACGGCCTCCCGCGGGGTGCCGGCGCCGATGAGCTGGCGCATCAGTAACGATAGATTGTGGCCGGCGACGTGGAGCAGGTATCGCTTGTGCACATTCTCTCGCCCGCGCAGCCAGGTTCGTCGCATGCCGCCACGATCGAGGTTGTGGGCAAAGCAGCGCTCGACGATCTCGGCGCGCAGCTTGAAGGCCTCGCGGGCGACCCCGGACTTGAGCCGCGCACGGTTGTTGGTGACCGCGCGCCGCGCCGCCTCATCACCGTGCCAGCGCGAAAAGCCGGTCTGCTTGGGCGCCGCGATCCGGGTCTTCCAGGGACTGTCGTTCAGAGCCCTCAAGACCGCCCGTGAGTGATAACCTTTGTCGGCGACGCATTCGGCCGGGTCCTCCGACGTCGGTGCCGCATCCACCGCCTCGAGGTTTGCCTCGGCCTTCGCCAGGGTCTTGGAAAGCGTCGTGGTGTCGCCCTCATCGGCCGGGTGCAGCTCGGCCGCCACCACCGCGCCGGTGTCCAGATCCACCGCGTGCTCGGGCTTGTAGGCCAGATGCGTCGTGCCGTCCTTCATCTTGGCGATCTTGGCCTCGGGGTCGCTCTTCGAAACCCAATCCGTGTTGGAAAGCTTCTTGCCCTTGCGCTTGTGCTCCAGACGCGCCAGGTCCTCGGCCGTGGGTGTCTCGACCCCGCTTTCCCGGGCCAGGCGCTCCAGCATCTCCCGGTAGCCTTCGCCGTTGTCGCGCCGCACGATGTTCCGCAGCGCCGCGTTGGCCTCCATGGTCGAGGCATCGACGCCGATGCGCTCGCCCTTGATCAGCCCCGCCTCGGCGATCAGCACCAGAACCCAGTCGAAGACCGCCGCGTGGACTTCATGGGGCAGGCGCGTGCGGCTCCGTGACAGCCAGGAATGGTCCGCTACCCGATCACGGCTCCCCAGTCGCAGGAACGCCCGCAGCGAAAGCGAGTCCGAGCAGCGCCACTCCAGACCGCGCTCGCTGTCGATGCCCTCGAAGTAGCCCACCAGGTGCATCCGGAAATAGCGCCCGGGCGGCACCGAGGGCGCGCCCATCCGGGCCGCGTAATAAGGCCGGCAGCTCGCCTCGGCAAAGGCGTCGAAGCCGCCCTCGATCAGCACCGACTGCACGCGGTCATAAAACACATGACCCGGAGAGCGCGGCATCTCCGACCAGCTCACCATCAGGTCCCCCTGACCATCCTTCTGCCGTCCCATCGCCATCGGCAAATCCCCCTGCAATTCAGAAAACCAGAGAATCAGACGGCGCCGACTTAATCAACGGGCTGGAATGGTCCACGGTCGACAACCCTGTTGCCGTTTGTCTCCTACCTTTTCGCCCTCGTTGGCTGCGAAGAAGAAGCCTCGGTTGTGGAGGAGCGGATCCGCGCGATCAAACCGTTCTATGTCAGCGAACCGGCGGGTGGAGACGTTCACCAATACTCCGGCACGATCGCGGCTTCCGATACCTCCTCACTCAGTTTCGCGGTCTCGGGAACCGTGCAAACGGTCTCGGCTAGTCAAGGAGAGCGCGTCAAGAAGGGCCAGGTGATCGCGACCCTCGATCCCGAACCGTTCGAGATAGACGTTCAGTTGGCGCGGTCCGAACTGCAATCCGCCGAAGCGGCTTTCGGCGAAAAGCAACTCAATCTCGATCGTCAGCGCACGCTGTTCGACAAGGGTTGGGTTGCGCAGGCCGCGTTAGACCAGGCGATGGCGGCGTTCGAATCCGGAGAGGGAAGTCTGAACGTGGCGCGCGCCCGACTGAGCAGCGCCGAGCGAGATCTCGCCAAAACCAATCTGTCGGCGCCCTTCGATGGGATCATTGCCGAGCGGACCATAGACCCCTTTGTCGAGGTCAGGCCAGGCGAGCCCTTGTTTGCATTGAATTCAGACAAAGCCCTAGGAGCGTGCGCCGTGTTCCCCGTCAGCGCTTATGGGACAAATTGAGGTAATTGGATAACGGAGGATTTCTGGCTCATCGTAGTGACCGAAGGGAACGAAGATGAGGCAGAAATCCATGAGCAAGAACGACCCGGCGGAAAGAGCTGTTCGGGATATTCGCCGCAAGACGCGCAAGCAGTATTCGGCTGAGGAGAAGATCCGGATCGTGGTGTCGGGCCTGCGCGGCGAGGACAGCATCGCCGAGCTGTGCCGCCGGGAGGGGATCGCAGAGAGTCTTTACTACAGCTGGTCGAAGGAGTTCCTCGAGGCCGGCAAGAAGCGGTTTTCGGGAGATACCGCCCGCCAAGCGTCCTCGGGCGAGGTCAAGGACCTGCGCCGCGAGATGCATGACTTCAAGGAGGCGCTTGCCGAACAGGTGCTGGAGAACCGGCTGCTTAAAAAAAGCATGATCGGGGATGGGGGAGGCGGCGCATGAGGTACCCCGCGTCTGAGAAGCTGGAGATCATCCGCCTGGTCGAACGCTCCCACCTGCCGGTCCGGCGCACCCTGGACAAGCTGGGCATTCCGGCGACCACATTCTACAGGTGGTACGATCGCTACCGGGCCTTCGGCGAAGCCGGCCTTGAAGACCGTACCAGTGGTCCCGGCCGGATCTGGAACCGCATCCCCGACGATGTCCGCCGCCGGATCGTCGACCTGGCCCTCGATGAGCCGGAGTTGTCGCCGCGGGAACTGGCGGTGACGTTTACCGATACCAAGGGCTACTTCGTCTCGGAAGCGTCCGTCTACCGCCTGCTCAAGGCCCACGACCTGATCACCAGCCCGGCCTTCGTCGTCATCAAGGCAGCCGATGAGTTCCGCGACAAGACCGCAGCCCCGAACCAACTGTGGCAGACCGACTTCACCTACCTCAAGGTCATCGGCTGGGGCTGGTTCTATCTGTCAACGATCCTCGACGACTTCTCGCGCTACATCAT
Organism: Alphaproteobacteria bacterium; assembly: GCA_965219135.1. GTDB lineage: Bacteria > Pseudomonadota > Alphaproteobacteria > VGEJ01 > VGEJ01 > CAYUNL01. The sequence continues at coordinate 865,686 of CBDCMV010000003.1, forward strand.
TGCCTGGAAGCTGTGCACCACCATGCGGGCTGAAGATGTCACCGACACGCTCAAGCTGGCCCTCGAAGCGTCAGGTTGCAGCAGCGCGGAGGTCGTTCACAAACCCCGGCTCCTCAGCGACAACGGCTCGTCCTACATCGCCGGCGATCTTGCAGCCTGGCTTGAGGATCAGGGTATGGATCACGTCCGCGGCGCACCGAACCATCCCCAAACCCAAGGCAAGATCGAGCGTTGGCATCAGACCCTGAAGAACCGTGTCCTGCTGGAGAACTACTATCTGCCGGGCGATCTCAAGGCCAGCGTCGGCACCTTCGTCGAGCACTACAACCACCGCCGCTACCACGAAAGCCTCGCCAACCTCACCCCCGCCGACGTCTACTTCGGCCGGGACCACGCCATCATCGAGAGAAGAAGAAAGATCAAAAACCTGACCATCAAAAAACGCCGCTTGGCCCATCACAACCAAGCAGCTTAACATCAACCAGGATGAGCCAGAGCCTCCGTTAAGAAACAGGCCCAGATGTCCCAAATGTTTTGATGACGGACAGGGTTGGTGTCCGGTGACCGGGACGCGGGCATAGCAGGTATTTGGGCCGCAGGCCGTGGTAGACGCCGCGCGCCCACCCCTTGAGGTTGGAGAACACCTGGTGGATCCAGGGGAGCACCACATGGGCGGCCATGGCGCCGACGACGTGGGGTTGGGTGTCCGGCGACCGGGACGCGGGCATAGCCGGCCCAGCCATCGGTCTTGGCGGTGCCGTCGGCGGCCATGTCACGGCCGATGAAGCGGTTGAGCTCGCCGGCGCCGTAGGATGCCGATCCGGGCCAGGCGCAAGCAGCCGGGGGTGTTGCCGTCGCCGATCTCGACCGCGCCGACGACGAGCAGCTTGCCGTCGTGGCTGCGGCCGGGTCCGCCAGCCGGGGGATCGTCCCTGGTCCGGAAGGGCAGCGAGGTCTCGTCGATCTCAACCAAGCCCGACAAGGGGTTGCGGTCGGGATCGACCATGGCCCGGCGGAGCTTGGCGGCCAGCAACCAGGCGCTGCGATAGGAGCCGATGCCGAGCTGCTTCTGGAGTTGCAGGGCGGAGATGCCGTTGGAGTGTGTCGCCATCAGGTAGGCGGCCCAGACCCAGACGGTGAGCGCCAGCTTGCTGCCATGCATGATGGTCCCCGCCGTCACCGAGGTCTGGCGATGGCAGCGCACGCATTCGAAGGTGTGAGCTTTGCCGCGGAGTGTCCAGCCACGACCATGGCCGCAGCCGGGGCATGTGAAACCCCGTGGCCATCGCACCGACGCCAGCCAGGCGGCGCAGGCCTCATCATCGGGGAACATGCGCTGGAAGGCGATCAGGCCATCGGGGAAGCGTTCCATGGGGCGGCTCCTCGCTGTCGAACAAACAAAGAACCTTCTAATCCCTTGCCAACCCCAACGCAACACCTTGTGTCGCCGGAACTAAGTGCATAAGCGGCTCGCGGGATACTCGGTCTGCTTCTGCGCGCCCGCCTGGCCTTCATCGGGTTCCTCGTGTTGTTGTTGATCGGCGCTATACAGGTATTTGGGTCAGTGCCGACGGAGTTCTTTCCACTCGGCGAGCGCAGTCAATTCTTGGTCTACCTGGATTTCGAAGCCGGTACCGACATTCGCGCGGTAAACCCACGGGTTCGGCAATTGACCGGTTGGTTGGCGGACAAGGACGCGAGTCCGGAGATCACCAGCCACGTAGCCTATGTCGGCGGTGGCGGTCCCCGCTTCTTTCTTTCTCTGTCGCCGGTCGATCCAGACCCACACCGCGCCTTCGTTCTGATCAATACGGCGCGCGCCGAAGACGTTGCCCCACTAATCGACCGGGTCAACCTTTATCTAGATAGCAATCTGCCGGCGGCCCGTTCAGACGCAAAGCGCATGTGGTCTGGCGGCACCGAACCCGGACTCATCCAGATCCGCCTTACCGGCCCCGATGAGGATATCCTCGAGGCAGCGGCGTCGAGCGTCACGGACGCGTTTCACGCGGTACTGGGGACTGTCGGAATCAAGCACGACTGGGAGAACAAGGTTCTGAAACTGATCGTCGATGTCGATCAGATTCGTGCCCGACGCGCCGGCGTGACGTCGACCGACATTGCGACGGCGCTGGGAGCGACCTTCGCTGGCTTCACGGTCAGCGACTACCGCGAGGGCGACACGATTCTGCCGATCGTCGTTCGTGGCGATGAGAGCCTGAGAAACTCGCTGTCCGGACTGCAGCGCGTTCAGATCTACTCGCCCACCAACAGGAGCTTCGTGCAGCTCGCTCAGGTCGCCGAAGTGAGGGGCGAGTGGCAGTTCGGTCGCATCAAACGGCGCAACCAGGAACGCACGTTGACCGTGGAAGCACGAAATCCGAACGTTCCGTCGCCCGTGCTCTTGGCGCAGGTGATGCCGACCCTAGAGGCGCTCGACCTGCCGGCAGGTTATCGCTGGGAACTCGGTGGCGAACTCGAGGACCAAGCTGAGAGCAACGAAAAGCTGTTCGGCCTGTTGCCGTTGGCGCTGGCGGGTATCGTTGTTCTTCTGGTCGGTCAGTTCAATTCGTTCCGCAAGGGCGGGATCGTCTTGCTTACCATCCCGTTGATTCTAATCGGCGCAGTGCTCGGTCTTGTCGTCATGCGAGCGGCTTTCGGTTTCATGGTGCTGCTCGGCCTGTTCAGCTTGGCCGGTATCCTCATCAACAACGGAATCGTTCTGATAGATCGGATCGAGATCGAGCGCGCGAACGGACGGGAGCCGCTGGACGCGGCGGTCATCACCGCTTGCTTCGCGAGACTGAGGCCGATCCTGATGACCACCCTCACCACCGTAGTGGGATTGATTCCGCTCATCCTGTTTGGTGGCGCGTTGTTCTACGGTATGGCCAGCGTCATCGCATTCGGCCTGATCATAGCTACGGTCTTCACGCTCGGATTTGTGCCCGTGCTCTACACCTTGCTCTACGGAATACGCACCGAAACTGCAGCCAGTGCGGCATCATCCACGTCGCAACCAATCGAGAATGCGTGACCAACTGAGCAACCTCGGTATCTAGATTCTTGCGGGCCCAAACGGGCAGCGCGATTGATTCAACGAATGGCCCGATGGTCCGCACTGGGTTACAAGCGGACATCGGCGCGTTAGCTTTCACGTCTATGGATACCCGGCCTAGCCGTGCCGCCTCAAGCGCCGGAAAAGCCTTGCGTGCCGACGCCTGCACCGCTATCAACGCCCCAGCTTGAAAATCACACGCGGGCTAGCGGCTCCCGGGCGCAGCGGGGGTCGGTCCGGTGTCCGGTCGGCGGGAGCACCGTGAGGCCGGGCGATGCGCCCGCGGCGGACCAACCGGAGAGAAACCCATGGCTTTGCCGACGTTCACGATGCGCCAGCTGTTGGAGGCCGGCGTCCATTTCGGGCACCAGACGCGACGCTGGAACCCCGAGATGGCGCCCTATCTGTTCGGTGCACGCAACGACATCCACATTATCGACCTCCAACAAACCGTGCCACTGTTGTACCGCGCGCTTGGGATCGCCCGCGACATCGTCTCGTCGGGCGGGCGGGTGCTGTTCGTCTCCACCAAGCGACAGGCCTCGGAAGCGGTCGCCGAGGCGGCGAAGCGCTGCGGCCAGTACTATGTCAATCACCGCTGGCTTGGCGGAACGCTGACCAACTGGAAGACGATCTCCAACTCGATCAAGCGTTTGCGCGAGCTCGACGAGCAGCTGCTCGGGCACGAAGAGCAGGGATTGACCAAGAAGGAACTCCTTCAGCTCACCCGCCACCGCGACAAGCTCGAGCGCTCGCTGGGCGGCATCAAGGAGATGGGCGGTCTGCCCGATATCATGTTCGCCATCGACACCAACAAGGAAGCGATCGCGGTCAAGGAGGCCAAGGTGTTGGGCATTCCGGTCGTCGCTATCATTGACAGCAACTCCGACCCGACGGGCATCGACTATCGCATTCCCGGCAACGACGATGCCCTTCGCGCGATCACGCTCTACTGCGACCTGATGGCGCGGGCCGTCTTGGACGGCATCCAAACCGAGATGGCGCGCTCGGGCGAAGACGTCGGCGAGGCGGAAACGGTGCCCCAGGAGGAGCTTCCGGCCGCGGACGAAGTGCCCACCGAGCCAGCGCCCACCGAGGTGCCCGTGGAGCCCATTGTCGAGCCTAGAGTGATCAAGGCCAAACCGCCCGCGGACGGCGGTGCCGACGCCGAACCGTCCGGCGAGGAGGCGACGCCCGCGGCGGCCGCCACAAAACCCCAATCGGAAGGGGAAAAATCGGCATAATAACAATAAGTTGAAGCCGCTACCATACGAGGGGAATTAAGTGGAATGACCGCTATTGCCGCGGCTGATGTTAAGGAACTCCGCGAGCGTACGGGCGCTGGGATGATGGATTGCAAGCGCGCGCTTGCCGAGGCCGATGGCGAAATGGAGGCGGCGATCGATCTCCTGCGAACCCGCGGTTTGGCGGCGGCGGCGCGCAAGGCCGGACGCATCGCCGCCGAGGGTCTGGTGGGGATGGCGTTGGACGGGTGCCGCGGCGCGCTGGTCGAAGTGAACTCCGAAACCGATTTCGTCGCCCGCAACGAGGTGTTCCAATCCCTGGTGCGTGCACTCGCCGGTCTCGCGCTTGACTATGAGGGGGATCTTGACGCCATCGCCGGCGCCACGTTCCCGGACACCACCCGCACCGTGAGCGAAGAGATAAGCCACTGCATTGCGAGCGTGGGCGAGAACATCACGCTCCGCCGCGCCGCGTATCTGTCGGTCGAGCGCGGGGTCCTCTCAGGATACGTTCACGCCGCGCTGGCGCCCGGCTTGGGACGGATCGGGGTCCTCGTCGGGCTCCAGTCCGAGGGAGCGGAGGATAGACTCGCGGGCCTCGGAAAACAGCTCGCCATGCACGTTGCCGCCACCAATCCCCAGGCCGTAGACGTCGTCGGCCTCGACGCGGCGGTGGTGCAGCGCGAGCGCGACCTTTTGGCCGAAGAGGCGCGCCAGAGCGGCAAACCCGACGACATCGTCGAGAAAATGGTCGAGGGCCGGCTCGGCAAATTCTATGCCGACGTCGTCCTCTTGAAGCAGGTCTTCGTCATCGACAACGAGACCAAGGTGGCCAAGGTGCTGGAAGCGGCGGCGGCGGATTGTGGCGGTCCGGTCGAAATCGCCGGATTCTCCCGCTTCGCCCGCGGCGAGGGGATCACCCAGTCGTAATCGTGACCTCGCGCGGGTGCGCTGTTTTTCCCCGCCGCTGATGGTGTATGGTGCCTTCCGCCGGGATCGCAGGGGCGCCGCGGTCGCATCGGGCGCGGGGAGTGACTGCTGCCGCTGGCGCCGTCCCTGGGTGACCGATCCGACTTCCCGCTCGCCGGCTTTCGCGCATGCCCCAATCTACGAACTACCGCCGCGTTCTTCTCAAGGTTTCCGGCGAATCCCTGATGGGCGACCGGTCCTACGGGATCGAGTGGGATTTCGTGCACCGCTTGGCCGGTGACATTCAGGCGGTCCAGGAGCTTGGCATCGAGCTCTGCATCGTCATCGGCGGCGGCAACATATTCCGTGGCGTCAGTGGCGCCGACATCGGCATGGAGCGGGCCAGCGCCGACTACATGGGAATGCTGGCCACCGTAATCAACGGGCTTGCGGTGCAGCACGCGCTGGAGCACCGCGGGGTACAGACGCGTGTTCTTTCGGCGATCCCGATCCAAACCGTGTGCGAGCCCTATATCCGCCGCCGCGCGGTCCGTCATCTCGAGCTCCGCCGCGTCGTTTTGTTCGCTGCGGGGACCGGCAATCCGTTCTTCTCCACCGATACCGCCGCCGCACTGCGCGCCGCCGAGATGGGTTGCGAGGCGCTTCTCAAGGGAACCCAAGTCGACGGCGTGTACAGCGCCGACCCCCGTCAGGTGCCGGACGCCGAGCGATTTGACAGCTTGACCTATCACGAGGTGCTGACGCGGGAACTCAAGGTCATGGATGCCGCGGCGATCAGCCTCGCGCGCGAGAACCGAATCCCAATCGTGGTATTCTCCATTCACGCGGATGGTGCCTTGATCGACGCGGTTTCGGGGAGGGGAACCTCAACCGTGATCGGCGAGTAGGGAGTGAGACGATGGCGGATCCCGATCTAGCCGACCTTCGTCGCCGCATGAACGGGGCGGTCGAGGTCCTAAAGCATGAATTCGCGGGCCTGCGAACGGGGCGCGCCGCGGTCTCGCTCTTGGAACCGATCACGGCGGACGCTTACGGCGCCCAGATGCCGCTCAACCAGGTCGGGACGATCAGCGCGCCCGAGGCACGCATGCTCGCGGTCCAGGTCTGGGACAAGTCGCTCACCAAGGCGGTCGAGAAGGCGATTCGGAACTCCGATCTCGGGCTCAACCCGGTCACCGAGAGCCAGCTGATTCGGGTGCCGATCCCGGAACTGAGCGAAGAGCGCCGGGTCGAGCTGGCGCGGGTCGCCGCCAAGTACGCCGAGCAAGCGCGCATCGCGGTGCGCAACGTTCGCCATCACGGCATGGACAATCTCAAGCGCATGGAAAAAGACGGCGAGATGTCGAAGGACGACCACCATCTGTGGTCCGAAGAGATTCAGGAAATGACCGACGAGACCACCAAGCTCGTCGACGAGGCGCTGGCCGCCAAGGAAGCGGAGATCCTGCAAGTCTAGGGGCGGCCGTGGACGGGGGGAGAGCGACCAAACCATGAGAGCGGCGCCTTCTGAGTTGCCATCGCGGCTGCCAACCCATGTGGCGATCATCATGGACGGCAATGGTCGATGGGCCAAGGCCCGCGGACTCCCACGCATCGCGGGCCACCGCCGCGGCGCCGATGCGGTGCGCACCGTCGTCGAGGCATGCCGAGAAATCGGCATTCCGTATCTCACCCTATACGCCTTCTCCTCCGAGAACTGGAAGCGCCCGCCCAACGAGATCGACGATCTTATGGGGTTGCTGCGCGTCTACTTGCGCGGTCAGCTTGCCGAGCTGCACGCCAACAATGTCCGCCTCCGCTTTATCGGCAACCGTCGGGCGCTTGCCGGCGACATCGTCAGCCTTATCGACGAGGCCGAGGCCATGACCGTGGCCAACGCCAGTTTGACCCTTTCGGTCGCGTTCAATTACGGAAGCCACGACGAGATCGTGCGCGCGTGCCGCCGGGTGGCCGAGGAAGTCACGGCGGGACGGCTGGCGGTGGAGGAGATTACCGAAGGCATCTTCACCCGCTATCTCGAAACCGCCGATGTCCCGGACCCCGATCTCTTGATCCGGACCAGTGGCGAACAGCGGCTGAGCAATTTTCTCTTGTGGCAGCTTGCCTATGCGGAGCTGGTCTTCACCGATACGCTGTGGCCCGATTTCTCCAAGCACGAGCTCGAAGGCGCGGTCGCCGAGTTCCAGCAGCGCGAGCGGCGTTACGGTGCGACGAGTGGCTGAGCCGAGGTCCAGAGAACTCGGTTTGCGCATCGCTTCGGCGCTGGTCCTGGCGCCCCTGGTGGTTGCGGCGGTGTACGCCGGTGGCTGGGCGTTTGCCCTGGTTGTCGGCGCAGCGGCGCTGGTCATGGTCTGGGAATGGAATCGCCTTTGTGGCAGCTCGGCCCTGGGCGGATTTTTCCACGGACTGGCGGTGATCGCGGTGATCGGCCTCGCCGTTGCCGGCAAGCCATTGATCGCGCTCGCTGCGGCCCTGGTGTTGGCCGGGGTCGCTGTGACGCTGGCTGTCGCGCTCGAGCGCTCGCTCGCGTGGGTCGCGGTTGGTGTGATCTACCTCTCGATTCCGGTGGCCGCGCTGATTTGGCTTCGCGGCGGCCTCGCCGAGGGTCGTCATATCGTTTTGTGGCTGCTGGCGGTCGTCTGGGCAAGCGACATCGGCGCTTACGCCGTCGGGCGTGCCCTCGGCGGTCCGCGCCTGGCGCCCCGGATCAGTCCGCAAAAGACTTGGTCCGGTGCGCTCGGCGGTACCGGTCTGGCGGCCCTGGTCGGTCTAGGCGCTGCCTACGCAGGGCCGGGGCTGGCACGGGGCGTGGGCCTGATCGTCGCCAGCCTCGGCCTCTCGCTCGCCGCGCAGGCCGGCGATCTCGCCGAGTCGGCGGTCAAGCGGCACTTTCACGCCAAGCAAAGCGGCGGCCTCATTCCCGGTCACGGGGGAATGCTCGACCGCGCTGACGGCCTCCTATTCGCCGCCCCCCTGGCGGCGGCGCTTGCGCTTGCCGGCACAAGCACGTTCGTGGGGCTATGAGCAAGGTCGGGGCCGCCATCGCGCGGGACCCCTCGCGCGCGCCGCGCCGGGTCACGGTGCTGGGCTCGACCGGTTCGGTGGGCCGCAACACCCTCGACCTCATCGCCCGTCAGCCCGAGGCATTTACGATCGAGGCGCTGACCGCCGGCGCCAACGTGGAGCTCTTGGTCGAGCAGGCGCGCACGCTTCGACCGCACCTAGCGGTGATCGGCGATGCGACACGCTACGCTGCGCTAAAAAAGGGACTTTCCGGTACGGGCGTGGCAACCGCGGCCGGAGCGGAGGGGCTGGCCGAGGCAGCGAGCCTGCCGGCCGAATGGGTGATGGCGGCGATCGTCGGCGCGGCGGGGCTTGCGCCAACGCTGTCGGCGATCCAACGCGGCGCCGTGGTCGCCCTTGCCAACAAGGAATGCCTGGTGTGCGCCGGAAGTCTGATGATGGCCGAGGTGAGTGCCAACGGGGCGACTCTGCTACCCGTCGATTCCGAGCACAACGCCATCTTCCAAGTTTTCGATGCCGAACGATCGGACACGATCGAGCGCATCATCCTGACGGCTTCGGGCGGGCCGTTTCTGAATCTCGACCGCGCGGCGATGGCCGCGGTAACGCCGGCCCAGGCGGTCGCCCATCCGGTATGGGACATGGGAGCCAAGATATCGGTCGATTCGGCAAGCATGATGAATAAGGGACTCGAGATCATCGAGGCCCACCACTTGTTTCGCCTGCCCGAGGACAAAATCGACCTGTTGGTCCACCCCCAGTCGGTGATCCACAGCATGGTCGCCTACATCGACGGCTCGGTTCTGGCCCAGCTCGGCACCCCGGACATGCGGACCCCGATCGCGCACGCGCTGGGCTGGCCCCATCGGATGCCGGCACCGTCCGCCCGGCTCGACCTCGCCGAATTCGGCACGCTGACTTTCGCCACACCCGATCTCGAACGCTTCCCGGCCCCCAGTTTGGCGCGCCAAGTCTTGCAAAGCGGAGGGGCCGCACCTACTATCCTCAACGCCGCGAACGAGGTGGCGGTCCAGGGTTTCCTGTCCGGTGAGATCGGCTTTCTGGATGTCCCGCGGGTTGTCGAGGAGACCCTTGCGGCCGCCCCCAACGGCGCGATGGATGACCTTGACGCGGTGTATGCGATCGATGCGGGAGCGCGCGAGGTGGCGCGAGAGCTACTCGTCGCTCGGTGATTCGCCGCGCGCGGGGGACGAGCGCTGAATTTGGCTTTCTTGCAGTTCCTTTGGGACTTTGTGGTCCCCTTCCTCGTGGTGTTAACCGCGCTCGTCTTCGTCCACGAGATGGGACACTACTTGGTAGCCCGTCTCAACCGTGTACGGGTCGAAGTGTTTTCGGTCGGCTTCGGGCCCGAGATCTATGGGCGGACGGACCGCGCGGGGACACGGTGGAAGATCGGATCCGTCCCGCTGGGCGGTTATGTGAAATTTTTCGGCGACGCGAGTGCGGCTAGCTCCACGAGCGGTAGCCGTCTCGACTCCATGAGCGAGGCCGAGCGCACGGTCTCGTTCCACCACAAGCGGCTCGGGCAGCGCACCGCCGTCGTCCTGGCCGGGCCCGCGGCCAATTTCCTGTTTGCGATCGTCCTGTTCGCGGGGCTCTTCATGTTCGTGGGCCAAGCGACGACACCGCCGGTCGTCGACGCGGTTACCCCAGGCAGCGCGGCTGAGGACGCCGGGTTCGCGCCCGGCGACCGCGTGGTCGAGATTGACGGAACGGCGATCTCGCGCTTTCAGGACATGCAGCGCATCGTTCGCTTGAGCCTCGAGCAGCCACTCGAGGTCGTGGTCGAACGCGGCGGCGACGAGATCGTCCTTACCGTGGTTCCACGGATCGTCGAGATCGAGATCGCCGGCACCACCCAGCGCGTCGGTCAGCTCGGCATTGTCAGTAGCGCCGGGCGCGAATTCGTTCGCCACGGGGTCGCCTCGGCGGTCTGGACGGCGGCGGTCGAGACCGTCGTCATAAGCCGTGCGACGTTGCAGGCGATCGGCGAAATGATCATCGGCAGCCGATCCACGGAGGACCTCGGCGGGCCCATCCGGATCGCCAAGTACTCCGGCGAATTCTGTCAGGATCTCGTCGCGTGTATCGGATTTACAGCGCTCTTGTCCATCAACCTCGGCCTGATCAACCTCTTCCCGGTCCCGATGCTGGACGGCGGCCACCTGTTGTTCTATTCGTTCGAGGCGCTGCGCGGCAAGCCCTTGGGCGTACGGCTTCAGGACCTCGGGATTCGGATTGGTTTTGCGTTGGTGATCGTTCTGTTCATTTTTGTCACGTGGAACGATCTCGTGCACATTGATTTCTGAGCCCCTCGGTTCGGTGTTGGTCAGGTCACTCGTGGCCTGTGCGCTGGTTCTAGCGCTGGCGCCGTGGCCGTCGGCGCTGGCGCAAGGGACCTCGCAACTCACCGACGTCTCGGTCGTCGGCAACCAGCGCATCGATGCGGCTACGGTGCGCTCGTATATGCGCATCGAGGCCGGCGACATCGTCGATGCCGAGCGCGTCGACCGCGCGCTCAAGGATCTCTTCGCGACCGGGCTTTTCGCCGACGTGACGATCCGGCGCGAGGGCGGGAGCCTGATCGTAAACGTCGTTGAAAACCCGATCATTAACCGCCTCGCGTTCGAGGGTAACCGGCGGATCGACGATGAGACATTGACCGCCGAGGTGCAGCTGAGGCCGCGCATCGTCTACACGCGGCGCCGGATCCAGAACGACGTGCAGCGTATCGTCCAGGTGTATCGTCGATCGGGTCGTTTCGCAGCCACCGTCGAGCCCAAGGTCATTCAGCTCGCGCAGAATCGGGTCGACCTGGTGTTCGAGATTTCCGAGGGGCCGCTGACCCGAATTCGCAAGATCTCGTTCATCGGCAACCGCGAGTTCTCGGACAGCAAGCTGCGCGGCACGGTCGCCACCAAAGAGGCTGCCTTCTACCGATTCTTGACCGGCGGAGACACCTACGACCCCGACCGATTGACCGCGGACCGCGATCTGTTGCGCCGTTTCTACCTCGAGCGTGGCTACGCCGATTTCCGAGTCGTCTCCGCGATCGCGGAGTTGAGCGCCGACCGCAAGGATTTTTTCGTCACCTTCTCGGTCGATGAGGGGCAGCAGTACGATTTCGGCGCCATCGAGGTCGAAACCACGCTCAAGGACCTCGATCCGGCACTGCTGCGAAGCGTGATCACCACGGTCACGGCCGAGACCTACAACGCCGAAGAGGTGGAGAACACGATTCAGAACATCACCTTCGAGGTCGGCCGCCTCGGCTTCGCCTTCGTTGATGTTGTGCCGCGTCTTGACGTTGATCGCGAGGCGCGGACGATCGATCTCACCTACGAAGTGAACGAAGGGCGACGGGTCTACGTCGAGCGTATCGATATCAGAGGAAACGTCCGCACCCTCGACAAGGTAATCCGCCGTGAGTTTCGCCTGGTCGAAGGCGACGCCTTCAACACGGCGAAACTGAGGCGCTCGCGTCGCAACGTGCGCAGCCTCGGCTTTTTCGAGACCATCGATATCGCCGCGGAAGTGGGCAGCGCAGAAGACAAGAGCATCATCCAGGTCGAGGTGAGCGAGCGCTCGACCGGCGAGTTCAGCTTCGGCGCCGGATTCTCGACAACCGACGACGTGATCGCCGACGTCTCAATTCGGGAACGCAATCTTTTGGGCAAGGGTCAAGACCTGCGGGCCTCGATCGGGCTGTCCAGCCGTCGCCAATCGATCGATGTCTCGTTCACCGAGCCCTTCTTCCTCGATCGCAATGTCGCCGCCGGGTTCGATGTGTTTCGCCGCCGCCGCGAGCAGCGCGAGAGCTCTTTCGACGAAAACTCGATCGGCTTCGCGGTGCGTGCCGATTTCCCCGTCGCCCAGTTTCTCCGCCAATCGGTGAGCTATGGGCTGCGATCGGTGGATATCGATAATGTGGACGCAACCGCGTCGCGGTTCATTCAGGGACAGTCCGGTCAGACCGTGACCTCCGAGATCGGTTACGTGCTGACCTATGATTTACGCGACGATGCGATCGAACCCACGGAGGGCTTCGTCATTCGCGGCCGGCAGAACTTGGCTGGCTTCGGCGGCGATGCCCGTTACCTGCGAACGACGCTTGACTATGCACACTACTTCCCGATCCGAAAGAACGTGACCGGGCTGGTCGCCTTCAAAGAGGGCTTCATTTTCGGGATCGATCAAGACATCCAAATCAACGAACGATTCTTTCTGGGCGGCAATAGCTTTCGTGGCTTCGAATCGTCCGGGGTCGGCCCCCGCGACCGTGCCACCAACGACTCCCTGGGCGGCAACCTATTCTACGTCGGTTCTCTTGAAGGCCGGTTTCCACTTGGTCTGCCCGACGAGTTTGGTATTCTCGGTCGAGTGTTCACCGAATTCGGCAGCCTGTCTTTGGTTGACGATTCCGGAGCAAACATTTTCGACGTGGGCTCGGTCCGGGTTTCAACCGGGATCGGGTTTACGGTGCGATCGCCGCTGTTCGGTCCGCTCGGCCTGTTCGAGCTTGATATCGGGGTGCCGGTGGTCAAGGAAGATTTGGACGAGACCGAGATATTCCGGTTCAGTCTTGGGACAAGGTTCTAGATGAAAGTATTCCGATCCCCGCACACGATTGCGGTGGCCGCGTGCCTGGCGCTCGGCGTCGGCCTGTTTGGCGGGCGCGCCGACGCCCAAACCTTGCCGGTGGCGATCATCGCCGTGATCGATTATCAGCGGATCGAGCGCGAATCGATCGCCGCCCAAGCGATCATGGAGCAGGTCAATAACTTCCGCGCCGTCTACCAGGCCGAGATCACCAGCCAAGAGGATGCGCTGCGCGACGAGCGCGAAGAGCTCGAGCGTCAGCAAACCATCCTCTCCGCCGAATCGTTCAATGAAAAACGTCGCGCCTTCGAGACCAAGTTCCAGGAACTCCAGCGTCAGGTCATGGACCGCACCCGCGTCTTGGACCGCGCCCTGGCGGCGGCCCGTGACGAAATCCTTCAGACCGTCCTGGTGATCACCCGGGACATCAGCGAAGACCGGGGGTTCAATATCGTCATGGAGAAATCGCAGACGTTCTTCTTCAGCAACGCGTTGAGCATTACCGATGCGGTTCTGATGGAATTGAACCAACGTCTGCCCATGGTCTCGGCGTCGGTCCCTACACCGGAGTGATGGCGGACTCACGTTTTTTCTCTCGCCGCGGGCCGTTCACACTGTCGGCGTTGGCGATGGTGAGTGATGCGAAGCTTGCACCCGACGCCGATGGCGACCTCCTCGTCAGCGACGTTGCCCCGCTTGGCGACGCCGGCCCGGACCACATCAGCTTCCTCGACAATCCCCGTTACCTCGACGCTTTCGCGTCGACCGCGGCGGGCGCCTGTATCGTCGGTTCGCGCCACGTCCGCGCGGCACCCGATGGCATAGCGCTGCTCGTAAGCGAGGCGCCGTACAAGTCCTATGCTCAGGTCGCCGGCGAGTTCTATCCGCTCGATCCGCCGGCGGCCGGGTGTGCGCTATCCGCAACGGTTGACCCGACCGCCAAGGTCGCTGCGGGATGCTCGGTCGCCGCCGGCGCGGTAATCGAGGCCGATGCCGAGATCGGCGCACGATGCCAGATCGCGGCCAACGCCGTGATCGGTCGCGCGGTCAGGATCGGTCAGGACACCTCGGTCGGGGCGTGCGCCTCGCTCAGCTATTGCACGATCGGCGAGCGGGTCACGATTCACCCCGGGGTTCGTATCGGGCAGGACGGGTTCGGTTTGGCCCTAGACCCGGGCGGACACGTCAGGGTCCCGCAGTTGGGCACGGTGATCGTTGACGATGACGTTGAGATCGGCGCCAATTCGACCATCGATAGAGGCAGCAGCGGGAACACCGTGATCGGCGCCGGCTCGTGGCTCGATAATCTCGTCCAGATCGCCCACAACGTGCGACTTGGGCGCGGTTGCGCCATCGCCGCTCAGTCCGGCATTGCCGGAAGCACCCACCTGGGCGATGGTGTCGTCGTTGGCGGGCAGGTGGGCGTTGTCGGCCATCTACGCATTGGCGACGGCGCCCAGATCGCGGGCGGCAGCGGCGTCATGCGGGACATCCCGCCGGGCGCACAATACGGTGGCCTTCCGGCGATGCCGATTCGCACATGGCACCGGCAAACCGTCTCGATCGCGCAGCTCGCCGCGGGGAAAGCAAAGGCGCGCCATGACTGACACCCAGCCCAGCGTCGAACTCGATTCGGTGGACATTCAGCGGGTGATGGAGATGATCCCGCACCGCTACCCGATGCTGATGGTGGACCGGGTCGTCGATCTCATCGCCGATGTCTCGGCGGTCGGCATCAAGAACGTTTCGATCAATGAGCCCTACTTCGCCGGGCACTTTCCCTCGCGGCCGGTCATGCCGGGGGTGATGATCGTGGAGTCGATGGCCCAGACCTCGGCCGTGCTGGTGGTCTACACCTTGGGGCCCTCGGCCGAAGGCAAGCTCGTCTACTTCATGTCGATCGAGAACGCGCGGTTTCGCAAACCGATCGTGCCGGGCGACACGATGCACGTGCAAGTGAGCAAAGACCGACAGCGCGGTGCGGTCTGGAAATTCGTGAGCGAGGTTCGGGTCGGCGGCGCGCTCGTCGCCGAGGCGAATTTTTCGGCCATGATCCTCGAAAGCTGAAGGCCATCATGAGCACGCCACCCGAGACCCGATCACCCATCCTCGATCAAACGGTCCGCCAAATTCACCCCACCGCGATCGTCGAGCATGGTGCCTCGGTCGGTGCCGGCGTGCGAATCGGACCCTATTGCTGTGTCGGCTCCGAGGTCGAACTCGCCGACGGGGTGGTGTTGGGATCTCACGTCGTCGTCGCCGGGCGGACCCGCGTCGGCCCGCGCACGCGGATCTTCCCGTTCGCGTCCATCGGGCACCCACCGCAGGACCTCAAATACAAGGGCGAGCCCTCGGAATTGGTGATCGGCGCCGACAACGTGATCCGCGAGCATGTGACCATGAATCCAGGCACCTCGGGCGGCGGCATGGTGACGACGATCGGCGATCGCTGCCTGTTCATGATCGGCGCCCACGTCGCCCACGACTGTCGGATCGAGGACGATGTTATCTTGGTCAACAACTCGGCCCTGGGCGGTCACGTGACGATCGGCGAGTTCGCGATGGTCGGCGGGCTCGCGGGGGTGCACCAATTCGTCCGCATCGGTCGGCACGCCATGATCGGCGGCGCCTCGGGCGTGGAGAACGACGTCATCCCCTATGGCTCGGTCACCGGGAATCGCGCGGTGCTGTGCGGATTGAACGTCGTCGGTCTCAAGCGGCGCGGCTTCGCCCGCGAGGGCGTTCACGATCTGCGCGCCGCCTATCGGCTTCTGTTCGCCGAGGAAGGAACGCTCCAGGAGCGTCTCCAGGACGTCGCCAAGCTGTTCAGCGGCAACCCGCTGGTGATGGACATCGTCGAGTTCATCCGCGCCGATTCCTCGCGCTCGATCTGCCTTCCTAAGGGCGACCGTGCCGCCTAAGCTCGGCATTCTCGCCGGCAGCGGCGCGCTTCCCCAGCGTGTCATCGAGGCGGCTCGCGCCAGCGGACGCGACGCCTACGTGATCGCCTTTAAGGGCGAGACGCACGCCGACACGGTCACCGGCGCGCCCCACGCATGGGTGCGAATCGGCGCCGTCGGGAAGACCTTAAAGCTCTTGCACGAGGCCGAGTGCGAGGACGTCGTCTTCGCCGGTCCGGTGCGACGCCCAGCGCTTGCTTCGCTTGTGCCCGATCGGCGCGGTGCCAGGGTTCTGGCGAAGCTCGCGGCCGCGCCCGGCGGCGATGACTCGCTGTTCTCGATACTGGTCTCGGAGCTGGAAGGCGAGGGCTTCCGTGTCATCGGTGCCGACGATGTGGCCACCGACATCTTGGCGCCACCGGGGCGGCTGGGGGTTCATGCACCGGACTATGCCGCGTCGAGCGATATCGAGCGCGGCGTCGGCGTGATCCGCGCGCTTGGCGCGCACGACATCGGCCAGGCCGCCATCGTGCAGCAGGGTCGGGTGCTCGGGATCGAGGCCGCCGAGGGCACCGACGCCCTGATCGCTCGCTGCGCCGGGCTCAGGCTCGAGGGCCCGGGGGGCGTGCTGACCAAGCTCAAGAAACCGGGACAGCAACGACGCGTCGATTTGCCGGCGATCGGTCGGACGACGGTCGAAGCCGCGGCGGCGGCGGGCTTGCGCGGCATCGCGGTCGAGGCGGGAGGGACGATCATCTTCGACCGTGCCGCGGCGACCGAAGCCGCCGACGAGGCCGGCTTGTTCGTCATCGGCCTAACGTTGGACGAGACGAACCAAGACCGCGGCGCCTAGTCTCGACGGCCGATCGACCGGGCATGCCGGCGCGCCCCAAACACATCATGATCCTCGCCGGGGAACCCTCCGGCGACATTTTGGGTGCGCGGCTGATGGCCGCCCTCGAAGAGCGGACGAATGGCACCGCCCGCATCAGCGGTGTTGGCGGCGAGGCGATGGCGGCGCACGGGCTGAGCAGCATCGTTCCCATGGACGAGCTCTCGGTGATGGGATTGTTCGAAATCGCCCCGCGGATTCCGCGCCTGTTGCGCCGCATTCGCGAGACTGCCGCGGCGGTGAGGCGAGCGCGGCCCGATGCCCTGGTCACGATCGATTCTCCCGGCTTCAATTTCCGCGTGGCCTCGCGCCTCGCCGACCGAAACTTTCCGTTGATTCATTACGTGGCGCCGCAGGTTTGGGCCTGGCGGCCCAGACGCGCGCGTACGATCGCGAGGTTTGTCGATCATCTGCTGCTGGTGCTTCCCTTCGAGGCACCCTACTTCGAGCCGATGGGCCTGCCTACGACGTTCGTGGGCCACCCGATTACCGAATCCGGGATCGGTGACGGCGCGGCGTTCCGCGAACGCCACGGCATCGCGCCCGAGGCAACGCTCGTGGCCGTCCTTCCGGGCAGCCGTCGCAGCGAAACCTCGCGATTGCTAGGCGTATTTGGCCAGGCGGTCGAGCGGCTGGCGGCCCGCGTCCCGGGCTTGGGCGTCGTCGTTCCCACGGTCGCCGGGGTCGCCGAGCAAGTGGCGGCCGCGGCCGCGCATTGGCCTGGTCCACCCGTAATCGTCGCGGACCGCGCGGACAAGGCCGACGCTTTCGCCGCCTCGGACGCTGCGCTGACCGCTTCGGGGAGCGCGGTCTTGGAGCTTGCGGTCGCCGGCGTCCCGATGGTGGTCGGCTACCGGGTCAACCCATTAACGATGGTGCTCGCCCGCCGACTGGTGCGGATCGACCGCATCAGCCTGTTCAATCTGGTCGCCGACCGACCGGTCGTGCCCGAGTATCTACAGGACGATTGCCGCCCCGACTCCCTGGCCGCCGCGGTGGAAAACATCATTGCGGACGGTGTGGCCCGGGCGGAACAGATCGAGGCCGCGCGCCAAGTTACGAGCCGCCTTGGCGTTGGCGGCGCGCCGCCTTCCCAGCAAGCCGCCGACGTCGTTCTATCGCTTATCGAGGGCCGTGCGCCGGGTTAGTCGCTGAACAACCACAAAAGGACGATCGCCACGGCCAGGATGGCCGCGATACGCGCGAGGCGCCCGGTCCGGTTGTCGTTGGCCGGCGGGTGGATACGGACGTGAGACTTCGCTTGGCGGCCCCGCGACGGGGATTTTTGATCCAGCGGAGCGGGACTGTCCGCCACGCCTACCTCCTCTGCTCGATCGGCACGAAGTCGCGCTTGGCGTGCCCGGTGTAGAGCTGGCGGGGGCGGCCGATCTTCTGGGTCGGATCCTCGATCATCTCTTTCCATTGGGCGATCCATCCCACCGTCCGGGCAAGCGCGAACAGGACCGTGAACATGGCGGTCGGAAAGCCCATGGCGCGCAGGATGATGCCGGAGTAGAAGTCGACGTTCGGGTAGAGTTTTCGTTTGACGAAATATTCGTCCTCGCGCGCGATGCGTTCGAGCTCCAAGGCGAGCGCCAGCATCGGTTCGTAGCTCATGTCGAGTTCGTCCAGCACCTCGTGGCAGGTTTCGCGCAACACCGTCGCCCGCGGATCGAAGTTCTTGTAGACGCGGTGGCCGAAGCCCATGAGCCGGAAGGGATCGCTTTTGTCCTTGGCCTTGGCCAGGAACTCAGGGATGCGCTTCACCGATCCGATTTCGGTCAGCATCCTCAGCACCGCCTCGTTGGCGCCGCCATGCGCGGGCCCCCACAGGCACGCGATCCCGGCCGCGATGCAGCCGAAAGGGTTGGCGCCCGACGAGCCCGCGAGCCGCACGGTCGAGGTCGAGGCGTTTTGCTCGTGGTCGGCGTGCAGAATGAAGATACGCTCGAGGGCGCGCGCGAGTACTGGATTGACCTCGTAGTCTTCGGACGGCACCGCGAACATCATGTGCAGGAAGTTCTCGACGTAGCCGAGGTCGTTTCGCGGATAGATAAAGGGCTGGCCGATCGCGTACTTGTAGGCCATCGCCGAGATCGTCGGCATCTTGGCGATCAGCCTGAGCGAGGCCAGTTCGCGCCGCGAGGTCTCGGTATCGCCACTCGCCGTGGCATCACCCGAGCCATCCGCGCGGCGGTCTTCGTCGTCGTGATAAAAGGCCGAGAGCGCGCCGACAACCCCGACGAGGATCGCCATCGGGTGTGCGTCGCGGCGGAACCCGCGGTACAGAAAGCTGAGCTGTTCGTGGACCATCGTGTGCTCGACGATCCGCCGGCGAAAGGCCGCCATTGCGTCGGCGCCAGGAAGCTCACCGTTGAGCAGGAGGTAGCAGACCTCGATAAAGTCACTATCGGCGGCCAAGACCTCGATGGGGTATCCGCGGTAAAGCAGAATTCCCTTGTCGCCGTCGATAAAGGTGATCTTGCTCTCGCAGCTCGCGGTCGACATGAAGGCCGGGTCGTAGGTGAAGTGCCCGGTCTCGGCGTAGAGCTTGCGAATATCGAGCACCGCGGGGCCGACCGTGCCCTCAAGCCGCTGCAGTATCGTCGTCGTGCCATTGGTGCCGTCGCGAAGCGTCACCGCGTCTTCAGGGGGCGTCTCCTTGGTAGCTCGCGGCATGAATCCCCCTGGTACTCGTTGCGGGCGAGTCAGCAGCCTCAAGTGTACTCCCTGATCCCCGGCGTTCGCCACCCCGCGTATCCCGCCGCGTATCCCGCCGGGCCCGGTGCGCAAATCTCGGAAAGTTGACTTGTACCGGCGCGTGGCGCCCCCAAATTGACCAGCCGAATGCGAACTTCGGTAGGCGAACTCGCGGACGGATTGGTCATTCTGCGCGCTGATGTCGCGTGGCTCGACGCCCGACTGCACTCGCTTGCCGATGTCATGGCGCAGTGGCTCGGGACGGACACCAACTCCCAGCCACGGAAACACGAGCTTCTGGTTTAGGGTGGCCTCGGCCAGAGGCGTCCGAAAAGCGACAAGGAGAGCAAGATGAAGAGAGCTGTTTTCGCGGCAACCGCGGTCATTGTCGCGGTGTGGTCCGCCGGTCCGATTGGCGCCTCGACGGCGGCGATCGACGAGGAGGTGCGAGGGCTCCCGAGCCTGGCGCCGCTGATCGAGCGGATCACACCGGCGGTGGTCAACATCTCGGTGCGTGGGGCGGTCGCCGTTGAACGCAATCCCCTGTTGGACGATCCCCGTTTTCGCCCCTTCGTGCCGCAGCGGCCGGGCACGCGCGAGTTCGAGGCGGTGGGTTCCGGCGTCGTCGTGGACGCCGAGGCGGGCTATGTCCTGACCAACAGCCACGTTGTCGCCAACGCCGATGAAATCGGCGTCACCCTGCGCGACGGTCGTCACCCTGAGGCCAAGCGCATCGGCAGCGATCCCGAATCCGACGTCGCGGTTATCCAAATCCCGGCAGAGGGCTTGATCGCCCTGCCCAGGGGTGATTCCGATGCCCTTCGAGTCGGTGATTATGTCGTCGCTATTGGCAATCCCTTCGGCCTTCAGAATACCGTCACTTCGGGCATCGTCAGCGCCAAGGGACGGGCGGGCCTGGGCATCGAGGGCTACGAAGACTTCATCCAGACCGACGCCTCGATCAACCCCGGCAACTCGGGCGGCGCACTCGTCAATCTCGCCGGCGAGCTTGTGGGCATCAACACCGCCATCATCGGGCCCGGCGGTAGGAACGTCGGAATCGGATTCGCGATTCCCATCAATATGGCCGAGTCGTTGATGAGCCAACTCATCGCCCACGGAGAAATTCGGCGCGGCGTTATCGGCGTGCGCATCCAAAATCTGACGCCCGACCTGGCCGAGGCCTTTGGCGTCGACAGCGCAACCGGGGCGGTGATCGCCAGTGTCGTTTCAGACTCGCCGGCCGAGGTGGCGGGCTTGAGCAACGGCGACATCATCGTCGCGGTGAACGGCGCGCCGATTCGCAGCGCGGCCGCGCTTCGCGGCAAGATTGGCTCGTTCGCGGCCGGGGACACGGTGGAGGTCACCTTACTTGCGCGATGGCGAGCGGCTCACGGTCGAGGTGACGCTGGGATCCTCGATCGCATCCGCGAACGCCCCTGTCGATGCGCTGGACGCGCGCCTCGCCGGCGTCGTGTTGGTACCGAATACCGCCGATACGCCGGCCGCGGATGCGCCTGCTCCGGAAGGAGTGCTGGTGGTCACGATCGATCCTCAGAGCCCGGCCTTTGCCGCGGGATTGCGGGAACGCGACGTGATCGTCTCGGTCAACCAGAATCCCGTCGGCACGCCCCAAGAGTTGAACGCCGTGGCCGCGTCCGACGAGGACAAGCTTTTGCTCCACGTGCACCGCGGCGAAGACGCGCTTTTCGTCGCGGTCGGTTAGGAGGATCGGGTCATCCCGGTTCGGCGACGCCCTTATAGGTGTAAGTCCATGGCTTTGGCCCGGCGACATAGTCGGTCTCGATTCGGGTAAGGCGAAAGCCGGCGGCTACGATCAGCGCGTCGATCTTGCGATTGAGGTTGCAGCCGCCGGCCAACCGCCGCTGGATCGGATTGAGGCGGTTCTGCCAGGCGACGATCCGCGGCTCAGGCGATCGCCCGTGTTCGACGAAAACGAGTTGACCGTCTGGCCGCAATACGCGGCGCATCTCGACGAGCGCCTTGGCAATGGCGGGAATCGTGCACAGCGTCCAGGTGCTGAGCACGGTATCGACGCTTCGGTCGTCGAGGGGAATGTCTTCAGCGCTGGTGCGGCGGGGGCAGGCGATCGACATCGGGATCGCGGCTTCCAACCGCTTGAGCTTGCGGAATATCCACGTACGGTGCGCCCAAGGGCAGTTGATGGCTACATAGAGGTGACAGCGGCTGGCTTCCGCCTTGTAGCCTCCCTCTCCGGTCGGGCCCGCGGCGCCGTCCGGCGTGATCCAGTTGCGCACCAGCGAATCGGGCCGCACAAATGCGCCCGCGGCGACGTCCGATTTCGGACTTGCCGCTTCCTCGGTCCACACCCCGTTGGCCAGAATCCCCATGCCCCGGTCCTTAGCCTCGCTGCCCGTGAAATGTACACGACGGGGGCCGGGCTTTTGAAGTTGAACTATCATTCCAAAACAGCTATTATCGGATCTGGCGACGGTGTGAAGTGGAGAGGCAAGATGGCCCGGCTCCGGGAATACGATCGCGACGAAGTCCTGGAAAAGGCGATGCGGGTTTTTTGGTCCAAGGGCTATGAGTGTACCTCGATGCAGGACCTTGTGGCGGCGATGGGCATCAACCGCGGGAGTCTGTACGCCGAGTTCGGCGACAAGGAGAGACTGCACCTCGCCGCGTTGGAGCGTTTTTACGATAACGAGATCGCCCCGCAGTTCGCGATCCTCGATCGCCCGGACTCGCTGGCCGCCAACCTGCGCGAGCTGTTCACGTCCGTGGCCGAGAGCGAACGAAGCGGCCTCGGCTGCATGATGTCCCACGCCGCGGTGGAGCTGTGCCCCGACGAGGCGGAGGTCGGTTCGGTAGTGGGCGCGGGCCTGCGCCGCGCCGAGGCGACCATGCATCGCGCCCTGATCCGCGCCCGCGATGCCGGGGAGCTGAGCGCCGACCGCGATCTGCGGGCACTGGCCCGCTACCTCGTCTCGAGCGTCAACGGTCTGCGCGTCATGGCGAGAGCAATCGACGACCCCAAGACGATGCGCGACATCGTCGAGACAACTCTCTCGATCGTCACCCCGTAGCGGGCTCAGTGCCGCACATGCCCGACTCACGGGCGGTTGAACGATCGTTCAATTATAATTATTGAACGTTCGTTCCTAAATACCCATATCCGCAGTCAGACGAGATCACGATCCCCCCGGCGGGGGCGCGACGATGCGGTCCCGCTGCGTGAACGAGAGGAGGAGACGACGACGATGAGATCCGCGACTGCCAAGACCAAAGAGAGTCCCGGCCACGCCGCCGCCCGAGTCTTCGCGGGGATCGCGCTGGCCCTGTCGATACTCGGCGCCGTCGTCGTGACGAGCCAGCCCGCAGATGCCCAACAGATTTGCCTGTTGCACGAGACCGCGGCCAAGCAGTTGGCCGAGCAACATCAGGAAACGGTGGTCGGCCGCGGCCTGGCGACCAACGGCAAGGCCCTGTTCGAGTTGTTCGCGAGCGAAGAGGGCGGCTGGACGTTGGTGGTGACCGATGTCGAGGGCCGTAGCTGCGTCATCGGAAGCGGCGTCGCCTGGACCGACATCATGGCGCTCACCGGCGAGCCGGCATGACGGTGAGCGCGAGAACGCGACGCGCACACGCCCTTTCGCGGCTTACGAGGTGCGCCCCCGCTGCCGGCGCGGCCGCGCTCGTCACCGGTGCGGTGTCGTCGCTCCACGCCGCGACGCCGCTGGAGGCACTTAGCGCGATGGCGCCGCCGTCCGAGGCTCGAATCTTGTGGGAAATGCCGAGAGCCCGCGAGCCTCAAATGGTAACCGGAATGGCCACGGTGATCGACGGCGACACCATCGAGGTCGGCGGTCGAATGATCGACCTGTTCGGCGTCGATGCGCCGGAAGCCGGCCAAACCTTCACCGTCATGCTGTTCCCATGGAAATGCGGGCGCGAGGCGACGAAGATGCTGACCGCGCTCGGATTCCGACGATTCAGCCTGCGAGGCTTGGCGAAGGTGCGCGGCGAGTGGGACCTCGTGTGCTTGGCGTTGAACATCAAGCGGATGGGGACGGTGGCCACGTGCTGAGGCAGGTGCTGGCCTGCCAACGCACTTGCTCCGGGGCGCGCAGTGCCCATCGACCGCGTATGAAACGCGAATCTCTTCCGTTCCGGCCTTCCGGTCCGGGCTTTCCATCCCAGAGTCGGGCGGGCCAGATGTCCACACTCGGGCCAAAATCCAACCTCTCCGGCGGCCGCGCGCCAATCGCCCAACATCAAAACTTCTACGGCGCACGCTCCTAGGCGCCGACGCGATGGTCGCGACCGGACTGTCCGCCGCGACCGGGCATCGCCACGGTACCTCGGCCACGGCCGAGCGCCCTCGCGTCGTCATCGTCGGGGCGGGATTCGGCGGTTTGAGCGCGGCCAAGGCACTGCGGCGGTGCGCCGCCGCGGTCACCGTGATCGACCGCCGCAACTACCACTTGTTCCAGCCGCTCCTCTACCAAGTGGCGACCGCGGGTTTGTCGCCGGCCGACATCGCGGCCCCGATCCGGGGCATCGTCCGCGACCAGGCGAACACAGAGGTGCAGCTTGGTCATGTCACGGGCATCGACACGGCGGCGCGGCGCGTGATCGTCGAGGACAGGCACATCCCTTACGATTTTCTGATCCTCGCCACCGGCGCGCGCCACGCCTATAGCGACGCCGACTGGGAGACGTTTGCGCCGGGCCTCAAGAAGATCGAGTACGCCACCGCGATCCGCGCCAAAATCCTGATGTTGTTCGAGCGCGCCGAGGTCAGCGAGGACGAAGCGGAACGGCGCCGTCTCCTCACCTTCGTCGTCGTGGGCGGAGGACCGACGGGGGTCGAGCTTGCCGGCGCCATCGCCGAACTCGCCAAACGCGTCATGGCACGGGATTTCCGCAGGATCGATCCCCGTACCGCCCGGATCGCGCTATTGCAGTCGGCACCGCGCGTCCTGGAGGTCTATTCCGAGCGCCTGTCCGAGATCGCCCGCGCCTCGCTCGAACGGCTGGGCGTCGAGGTACACACCGACGCCCTTGTCGAACGGGTGGACGCTGCCGGTGCGGTGCTCTCAGGGCGACGCATCGAGGCTCGCACCGCGTGATCTGGGCGGCCGGTGTGATGGCGTCGCCGGCAGGCCGCTGGCTGGGGGTCGAGCGCGACGCCAAGGGCCGGGTCAAGGTGGGCCCCGATCTCTCGGTCGCCGGTCTGCCCAACGTTTTCGTCATCGGTGATACCGCGAGCGCCGAGGGCCCCGCCGGCCACCCGCTTCCCGGCATCGCGCCAGTCGCCAAGCAACAAGGCGCGTACGTCGCCAGGCTCATTCGCGCCCGCGTCGCCGGACGGCGCTTCAACCGGCCCTTCCGCTATCGCCACTTCGGCAACCTCGCGACCATCGGCCGCTCCGCGGCGGTGGCCGACCTTGGAATCTTGCGCCTTAGCGGCTATCCGGCTTGGGTATTGTGGGGCGTCGCCCACATCTTTTTCCTGATCGGATTTCGCAACAAGATCACGGTGGCGCTAAACTGGATGTGGCTATACGTCACCTTCCAGCGCGGCATGCGCTTGATCACCGGGGCGGTCAAGTGAGGCGTTACGTGGCCGCCGCAGTGCGGGTCATGCGGGCGAGCGATTCTTCGCGACCGAGCACCGCAAGCACCTCGAAGATGCCTGGCGAGGCGGTGCGCCCCGTGAGCGCCGCGCGCAACGGTTGCGCCACGGCGCCGAGCTTCATGCCTTCCGTGCCCGCGAAATCCCGTACCGAGTGCTCGAGGCGCGATTCCGTCCACGGCTCGAGCACGGAGAGCTGAGCACCGAGCCGGTCCAGCATGGACTGGTCGGAATCGTCTAGCAGCTTGGCCGCCTTCGCCTCGAATGATCGAGGCTCTCCATCCAAAATAAATAACATATTATCATAGAGCTCCAGCAATGTTTTGGGGCGCTTCTTTAACTCGGGCATAAGCGCGGCGAGACGGGCACCCTCGACCTCGTCCAGCCCGCGGCCGCGCTCCAACGCCAGTTTTGAATCGAGCTCGGCCACCAGGCGTGGCGGATCGGCGGCGCGTAGATAGTGCCCGCTCAAGCTTTCGAGCTTGCCGAGATCGAATCGCGCCGCCGACTTGCCGATGCCGGGGATGTCAAACCAGGCGATCGCCTGCTCGGTCGAGATCTCCTCGTCATCGCCGTGTGACCAGCCGAGACGCAGGAGATAATTGCGCAGGGCTTCCGGCAGGATTCCCATGTCCCGGTAGGCGCCGAGACCGATGGCGCCGTGACGCTTGGAAAGCTTCGCGCCGTCGGCGCCGTGGATCAGCGGGATGTGCGCGTACGCGGGGACATCCCAAGCCATCGCGCCGAAGAGGTGGGATTGGCGGGCCGCGTTGTTCAAATGATCGTCGCCGCGAATGACGTGGGTCACCCCCATGTCGTGATCGTCGACCACCACCGACAGCATGTAGGTCGGGCTTCCGTCGGCCCGCGCGATGACCATGTCGTCGAGCTCGGCATTGGCGATCCGGACCTCGCCTTGGACCAGGTCGTCGATGATCGTGACGCCCTCGCGCGGCGCCATGAAGCGCAGGGCAGGGCGCACGCCGGACGGCGCCGCGCCGGAATCGCGGTCTCGGCAGCGGCCATCGTAGCGGACCGATCGACCCTCCGCCTTGGCCAGCCGCCGCATTTCGTTGAGCTCCGCGGGCGAGCAAAAGCAGCGATACGCCTTGCCCTCGTCCAGCAGCATCGCGGCGATTTCGGCATGGCGTGCGGCGTTCGCCGATTGCGACACCACGGTGTCGTCCCAATCGAGTCCCAGCCACTTCAAGCCCTCGACAATCGCGTCGATGGCCGTCTCGGTCGAGCGTGCCCGGTCGGTATCCTCGATTCGCAGGCGGAAGATTCCACCCCTGTGGCGTGCATAGAGCCAGTTGAAGAGCGCCGTGCGGGCGCCGCCGATATGCAGGATCCCGCTCGGCGAGGGGGCGAACCGGGTGATGACGGGCATAGCGTCGTCCGCGGTTTCGATGGTGGCCCTAGCAGGTAAGAACGCAGCGTGTGTAACACATTGAAGACCCTGGTTCAGATGGTTTTACCGCCGCAGGACGTTCCATGACGGACGACGTGGGGGAACTTACCCAGGCCGCGCGCCAATCGCGGCGCGCCTCGCGTGACGAGATTCCGCTGGTGGCGGAGCGAGTTGCGGCGGCCTTGATCGCGGCCTCTTTGGCGGAGCGCGAGCGATGGTTCTTGTGGTTGCCGGTGGCAATGGGGACCGGCATCGCGCTCTACTTCGCCCTCTACCGCGAACCCGCCCCGTGGGCAGGGTCGACGGCTCTTGCCGTTACAGTGGCGGCGATTGCGGCTGGGTGGCGCCGCCCGGCCCTGCGGTTTGTTGCCGTCGTCCTCGCTTTGGCCGCGTTTGGGTTTTGCGTCGCCCAGTGGCGCGCGCACTGGGTGGCGGCGCCGGTGATCGAGGATCGTACCCGTGCGGTCGTGGTTTCGGGCCGAGTGGCCGCGGTCGAAACGCGCCCAACGGGCACCCGGGATCGTCATCGATCGGCCTAGGAGCGTGCGCCGTAGAAGTTTTGATGTTGGGCGATTGGCGCGCGGCCGCCGGAGAGGTTGGATTTTGGCCCGAGTGTGGACATCTGGCCCGCCCGACTCTGGGATGGAAAGCCCGGACCGGAAGGCCGGAACGGAAGAGATTCGCGTTTCATACGCGGTCGATGGGCACTGCGCGCCCCGGAGCAAGTGCGTTGGCAGGCCAGCACCTGCCTCAGCACGTGGCCACCGTCCCCATCCGCTTGATGTTCAACGCCAAGCACACGAGGTCCCACTCGCCGCGCACCTTCGCCAAGCCTCGCAGGCTGAATCGTCGGAATCCGAGCACCTCCTTGATCCACCCGTTCGGCGCCTCCGAGAGCCACTTGCGTTGCGCGTACCGGGCTTTGCCCGCGGGGCTCGCCAGTTTCTCACCCATGCGGTGCGTGGCAGGGAGCCGGGCCGGGTCGACCGCCACCTGGGACTTGCCTTCACGCCCCAGCGCTACGTGCGCGTCGATGCCGCGATCTTCCAGCTCCAACAGATCCGGCTCGTTGCAGTAGCCCGCATCGGCCAGTACCACCGCAGGCTCGACCCCAAACGTCTCGTTGATCTCGTCGAGCATCCCCACCAGCTGACCCTGGTCGCTGGCCTGTGGCCCCACCTGAGTCGCGACGATGATCTGGTGCTCCCCATCGACCGCCATCTGCGCGTTGGAGCACTGCTGGAATCCCTCGCTGCTGGTCTTCATGATCTGGCTCTCGGGATCGGTGAAATTGCTCTGCGCCTTCGGCTCGGGCTCGCCGTAGGCCCGCTTGTAGGGCCGCCCGCCCCGGGGATTGCGGTCCTGCCCAGGCTCGCGCCCGCGCTCATCGTCGCGCCCGCGTTGCGCCGCCTCCAAACGCGCTTTGGCTGCCTGGATCGCCGCCAGGCGCTTCTCCCTGCGTTGCAACTCCTCGGGCAACTCGTCGCCCCGGAAATCCTCGCCCCAACGCTCGTCTTCTTCGGCGTCCACCATCCCCGCCTTCGTCAGCAGCGCCTCGATCTCCGCCTGCAAGCGAGCCGCCTCTTTGCCCATCCGCTCATAGCTCATCGCCTTGCGCTTGCTCGCGTTCGCTCGCACCTTCGTCCCGTCGACCGAGAGCTTGCCGAACCGCGCCAGTCCCATCTCGCGCGCCACCTGCACCACCCCCACAAACAGCTCGCTGAACTCCGCCAGATGTCGGCGTCGGAACTCACATACCGTGCGATGTTGCGGGAAGTTGCCCGCCGCGAGCATCCGAAACGCTACTTCCTCCTCCAGCTTCCTCGCCACCGCGCGCGAGGAGAATGTGCCCGTCGCGTAGGCATAGATCAGCACCTTGACCATCATCGACGGCTCGTAGGGGGCGTTGCGTCGACCGTCCCCCTCGTTGGGCGCATAGAACGCCGTCAAGTCCAGTGCATCGACCACATCGCTGACGTGATGAGCCAGGTGCCCTGGGGGAACCCACTCCTGCAAGTCCAGCGGCAAAAGCAAGGGTTGGTCCGGCTGGTAGGCACGAAACGTGGTCGGCATCTGGAGTTCCCATACGCAACTGGCGTATCGGATCATACTTCCCCCTGCGCAAATCCACCCACAACCCGTCCGCTATCAACTTTGCCGCGCGGACCTTTCTGCAGCGCACGCTCCTAGCGTTGGCGATCTCGCATCCGAGTCGACCCCGCGGCGGGTGCGGATCACGGTGCGGACCGCCGGCCATTCGCCCCGCCCCGGTGAGTGGATTCGGGTTCGTGCGGTTCTCATGCCGCCGCCGCCTCCGGCGGCGCCCGGTGCCTTCGATTTTCCACGCCAGGCATGGTTCAAAGGCCTGGGGCCTGTCGGCTTCGCGGTGGGCAAGATCGAGCTGGTGGCGGAAGCGGCGAGCACCGCCTCGTTCTCGTTGTGGCTGAACGGCCGCCGCCAAGAGATCGCCGAAAGGGTACGGGGAAACCTGGATCCCGAATCCGGTGGTATCGCGGCGGCCCTCATGACCGGAGACCGCGGCGCCATACCGAAGGACGTGGTCGCCGCGCTGCGTGACGCCGGGCTCGCGCACCTCCTGGCGATTACCGGACTGCACGTCGGACTGATCGCGGCCTCATTGTTTTTCGCCGTGCGCGGGCTGCTGGCCACGTGGCCGCTGGTCGCCGTGCGTTTTCCGATCAAGAAGTGAGCCGCCGCGGCCAGCCTCGGCGGTGCTTTCGGCTATCTTCTTCTGACCGGCGCTACAATCCCCACCCAGCGCGCGTTTCTGATGACCGGACTGGTGCTCACGGCGGTCATGCTCGACCGCGTGGCGATTTCGATGACCCTGGTCGCCTGGGCTGCCGTGGCGGTGCTCCTCCACAGCCCCGAGAGCCTTCTCGGGCCGAGCTTCCAAATGTCCTTCGCAGCGGTGGTGGCGCTGATCGCGGTCTACAAGGTGGTGCGCGGACGCTTCGGCGAGTGGCGTCGGGGCGCGCGGCTGCCGCGGCGCACCCTCCTATATCTGGCCGGCGTCGGCCTGACAACCTTGGTCGCCGGGCTGGCGACCGCACCCTACGCGGCCTTCCACTTCAATCGCTTCGCCGATTATGGTTTGGCGGCGAACCTTGCGGCGGTGCCGGTGACCGCGTTGTGGATCATGCCGTGGTCGGTGGCGGCCTATCTTCTGATGCCGTTCGGTCTCGACGGACTGGCGCTGGCGCCGATGGGCTGGGGCATCGAGGTCGTCGTATTCGTCGCGCGAACCGTCGCGGGCTGGCCTGGCGCGGTCACGCTGCTGCCGCCGATGCCGCTGGCAAGCCTGGTCGCCATCACGCTGGGCGGCCTGTGGCTCTGCCTGTGGCGCGGCCGGTGGCGGCTCGCCGGGTGCGCGGGGTTTGTCGCCGGGGCGCTGGTGATGACAGTGGCGCCGGTGCCCGACGTTTTGATTGCCGGCGATGCGCGCTTGTTTGCGGTGCGCGATGCCGCCGGCGGTCTCATCTTGTCCTCGCCCGGCGCCAGGGGAATGACGGCCGAAACCTGGCTCCGACTTCACTGGCGCAAAGGGCAGGCGTCTCCGCACCCCGACCCCGACGATCGGGGCGAGGGAAGACTTCGGTGCGATTCGCTCGGCTGCGTCTATCGCGCCCGCGCTCAGGTCGTGGCGATCGCGCGCGATGCCAGGGCACTTGCCGAAGACTGCCAGAGCGCGGGGGTGGTCGTGTCACTGGTACCGATGCGCGCCGCGTGAACCTCGGCGCATACCACCATCGACCGCTTCGATTTATGGCGCGACGGGGCGCACGCCATCTGGCTGGAGGCGGGGGCGGTCCGCGTGAGTACGGTGGCGGAAGAACGAGGCGACCGGCCGTGGTCGCCGCGCCGCGGTCGCCGGGATTAGCGCGAAGGGCGCGGGCCGCCCGCTAGTACTTGCGCATCACCGCGACCAGGCGGCCCTGCACCTTGACCCGGTCGGGACCGAAGATTCGCGTCTCATAATCCTTGTTCGCGGATTCAAGCGCCACCGAACCGCCTTTGCGGCGCAGCCGCTTCAAGGTCACCTCTTCGTCATCGATTAGCGCCACGACCACGGCGCCGTTGTCGGCGACCGAGGAGCGCTCGATGATCGCCGTGTCGCCATCGAGGATGCCGGCCTCGATCATCGAATCCCCGTCGATCTCCAGCGCGTAGTGCTCGCCCCGACCCAACAAAGCGGCCGGTACGCCGACCGAATTGCTGTGATCGCGAAGTGCTTCGACCGGAGTGCCCGCCGCGATGCGGCCGTAGAGCGGCAGGCTGACCGAATCGGCGGCCTGGGCGGCTTCCGTGCCGGCCAAAGCACCGGAGAAATCGCCTTTGATCACGCTTGGCGCAAAGCGCCCTGTCTCGGCCCCGCTGACCGCGCTTTCCGGGAGGCGCAAGACCTCGAGGGCGCGGGCGCGGTGGGGCAGGCGGCGGATAAACCCGCGCTCCTCTAGCGCCGTGATGAGCCGATGAATGCCCGATTTCGAGCGCAGGTTGAGGGCATCCTTCATTTCGTCGAAGGACGGGGAAACACCAGTATCCTTGAGGCGGCGGCTAATGTACGTCAGGAGTTCGTGTTGTTTGCTCGTCAGCATCGGTGCGGTCCTAAATATGGAACAAACGCGAAACTCACGTACATGTTCTAGTTTGGTTCTGCACGCCCGTCAAGCGGACAATCGTTCCGAACGCAAACAAACTTCGCCGGTCAAAACCCGACCGGAGGCGAAGACAGCGGGATGATTGCCACCGCCTCGCCGGCGCTCGCGGCCGGCGCCCGCGGTGGCCGCACGACCAAGCACTCGGCCTGGGCCAGGGTCGAGAGCATGCTGCTGTCTTGTTTTTCGTATGGTGTCGCCCGGGGTGGGCCCGCGCCGTCGTTGGCAAGCGTGGCGCGCAGGTAGTCTTCGCGCTCGTCGTTCTCCGTTAAATCGCGTCCCAGCACCGCGGCAACAAGGTGCGGGCCTTCCGGTAACAGGCCAAGGAGCGCGCGAACCGCCGGGATGATGAACACGAGCCCGCAGACCAACGACGACACCGGGTTTCCCGGTAGCCCCAGCATCGGCGTGCCGCGAAAATGCCCGAACATGAGGGGCTTCCCCGGGCGCATGGCGATGCGCCAAAAATCGATCTCTAGCCCGGTCTCGGCCAGGGCGCTTTGGATCAAGTCGTGCTCGCCCACCGAGGCCCCGCCCATGGTGATCAAGAGGTCGGCGCCCTCGGCCTGGGCCGCTGCCGCCTGCAGCGAATCGCGATCGTCACGGGCGATGCCCAGGTCCATCGGCTGGGCGCCGTTCGCTGCCACCAGTGCGGCCAACGCCGGCCCGTTCGAGCTGACAATCTGGTTGGCGGCAACGTGATCGCCGGGCCGTACGATCTCGTCGCCGGTCGCCAGGAGCGCGATGCGCGGACGCCTGTGCACCCGAAGCCAGGGGACGTTCATTGCTGCGGCGAGGCCGATATCGCGGGCGGTAAGCACGTGGCTCGCGGCGAGACCGACTTCATCGGCATGAAAATCGAGGCCGGCGGGTCGGATGTAGCGCCCGGCGGGCGCGCCGACCCTGACCGTTACCCCCTCGCCTGAAGCGGTGGTATTCTCCTGGATGACAATGGCATCGGCGCCCTCGGGCACCGGTCCGCCGGTGAAGATGCGGACCGCCTGCCCGGGACCGACCGCACCGGCGTAAGCGGCGCCCGCCGGCGCCGCGCCGATCACTTTGAGCGTTGCCGGCGCCCCGGCCACGTCCTCGGCGCGCACGGCGTAGCCGTCCATCGCCGAGACGGCGACCGGGGGCTGGGTGAGACGTGCGCGCACGTCCTCGGCGAGCACCCGTCCGGCGGCGGCTGCAAGCGCCACCGTCTCGCTGGGCACCGGATCGAGGACCGAGACAATGCGGGTGCGGGCCTCGGCAACGGGTATCAGCGCACTCACTCCGCCTGAAAAGTCCCGGACTTGCCGCCGCTCTTGTGGGTCACGCGGATCTCGCCGATCGTCATGCCGCGGTCCACCGCCTTGCACATGTCGTAGACGGTGAGCGCCGCCACCGAAACTGCGGTGAGTGCCTCCATCTCGACGCCGGTGCGTCCGTGAATCGCGCAGCTTGCCTCGACGTCCACGGCATCGCGGGCCGGATCGCACGTGAGCTCGACGGAAACAGAATCGAGCGCCAGCGGATGGCAGAGCGGGATCAACTCGGCCGTTCGCTTGGCCGCCATGATGCCGGCCAGGCGCGCGATCCCGAGGACATCGCCCTTGGCGTGGCCCCCGTCCATGATCAAGCGCAGTGTTTCGGCCTGCATCACCACGCTCGCCCGCGCGCGGGCGCGCCGCGCGGTCACCTCCTTCGCCGTCACATCAACCATGCGCGCCTTGCCCTCGGCGTCGAAGTGGTTGAGCTCGGCCACGACTTTAGACCCGCGCCGCCGCACGCGCCGGCGTGTCGGCCGTGCCGAGCAGCGCCCGCGTCGCGGCCGACACATCGCGCTGGCGCATCAGCGCCTCGCCGACCAGGAAGCAGCCAACACCGGCGCGCCGCATGCGCTCTAGGTTCGCCGGCACCGACAGTCCGCTCTCGCTTACCACCAGCGCGTCTGCGGGCGCTTGCGGCGCGACTCGCTCAGTGGTGCCAAGGTCGACCTCGAGCGTGGCGAGGTCGCGGTTGTTGATGCCGATCAGCCGGCTCTTGAGGCGGCTGGCGCGCTCGAGTTCGGCCTCGTCGTGCACCTCGACCAGCACGTCCAAACCCAACTCGAGCGCGGCGGCCTCGATCTCGGCGGCGGCCCCGTCGTCCACCGCGGCCACGATCAGCAAGATGCAGTCGGCACCGATCGCCCGCGCCTCGACCGCCTGATAGGGATCGAGGATGAAGTCCTTGCGCAATACCGGCAGCGTCACCGCCGTGCGAGCCGCGCCAAGATCGCCGTCCGCGCCCTGGAAGAAGGGCGCATCGGTCAACACCGAGAGGCACGCCGCGCCGCCGGCTTGGTAAGCGCGAGCGAGCGCGGCGGGGTCGAAGTCAGCGCGGATCAGCCCCTTCGACGGTGACGCCTTCTTGATCTCGGCGATTAGCGCGGTTCCCGTCCTCGCGCGCATGGCCTCGAGCGCGTGGCGGAAACCGCGCGCCGGCGGCGCCGCCTGGGCCGCGCGCCGAAGCGCATCGGCGCTACGCTCGGCCTTGACCGTCTCGACGTGGCGACGTTTCTCAGCGCATATTCGGCTCAGAACGCCGCTCATTGCGCGGCCTCTTCAGGCAGCACTTCGTTCGAAATGTGCACGAGCCGGTCCAAGACCGCGCGCGCCTTGCCCGTATCGATCGCCTGGGCGGCCATGGCAACGCCCTCGCGAACCTCGCCCGCCTTGCCGGCGACGATGAACGCGGCGGCGCTGTTGACGAGCACGATGTCGCGGAACGCTCCGGGCTGGCCGTCCAGCACCGCGCTCAAGGCCAGCGCATTGGTTTCGGCGTCGCCGCCCTTGAGGGCCTCGGGCCGCACCTCCGCGACTCCAAATTCCTCGGGCGTCAGATCGAAGCGGCGGACCACCCCGTCCTTGAGTTCGGCCACCGCCGTCGGTCCGGTCGTGGTGATCTCGTCCAGCCCGTCGTGGCCGTGCACCACCAAGACGTGGTGCGAGCCCAGCGCCCGTAGTACCTCGGCCAGCGGCTCTACCCAATCCTTCGCGAACACGCCGATCAGCTGACGCGCGGCCCCGGCGGGATTCGACAGTGGCCCGAGCAGGTTGAATACGGTGCGGGTCCCGAGCTCGACCCGCGGTCCGGCGACGTGGCGCATGGCGCCGTGGTGGCGTGGCGCCATCAAGAAGCCGATCCCGGCCTCGGCGATGCAGCGTTCCACCAACGCGAGGTCGGCGTCGATCTTGACGCCGAGCGCGCTCAGCACGTCGGCCGAGCCGCAACGCGACGAGAGCGCGCGATTGCCGTGCTTGGCCACCGGCACACCGCAGGCCGCGACCACCAGCCCCGAGGCGGTCGACACGTTGTAGGAGCCCGAGGAATCGCCCCCGGTGCCGCAGGTGTCGATGGCCCCGGGTGGGGCCGCCACCTTCAACGCCTTCTCGCGCATCGCCAGTGCGCCGCCGGTGATCTCGTCCACCGTCTCGCCGCGCACCCGCAAGCCCATCAGGAACGCGCCCATCTGCGCCGGCGTGGCATCGCCCGACATCATCACGCCGAACGCGGCGTGGGCCTCGTCCACCGAAAGGCGCTCGCCTACGGCGATACGGGCGATGGTCTGCTTGAAGTCGTGGTCGGTCATCGCCCGCCATTATCGCGACATGTCGCGATGCAGGCCAGAACCTTGACCCAGGCGCGGCGGAGCCCCTTATGTTATGCGCGATGCCCGAGTTTACCTGCCCGATGCACCCCGAGGTCATCGAGACCGCGCCAGGGTCGTGCCCCAAGTGTGGCATGGCGCTGGAGCCGACGGCGATCGAGGCCGACGAGCTGCCCAACCCCGAGCTCATAGACATGACGCGGCGGTTCTGGATCAGCGCCATCCTCACGGCGCCGCTACTCGTCGGTGCGATGACGGACATGGTGTCGGAATCGGCGCTTTCGGCGCTCGGCTCGACCGAGGCGCGCCTGTGGATTCAGCTCGGTC
The DNA here is from genome assembly GCA_965219135.1 of Alphaproteobacteria bacterium. Taxonomy (GTDB): domain Bacteria; phylum Pseudomonadota; class Alphaproteobacteria; order VGEJ01; family VGEJ01; genus CAYUNL01. The sequence continues at coordinate 900,728 of CBDCMV010000003.1, forward strand.
TGGCCAGCCCGGTGGTTCTGTGGGGCGGGCAAGTGTTCTTCGAGCGCGGTTGGCGATCGCTCACGACGATGAACCTCAACATGTTCACGCTGATCGCGCTGGGCACGGGATCGGCCTATCTCTTCAGCGTTGTCGCGCTGGTATTTCCGGGTCTGTTCCCGGCGGCGTTCCGGGGGGAGGGTGGGGCGGTCCCGGTGTACTTCGAGGCCGCGGCAACTATCACCACGCTCGTGCTTTTGGGCCAGGTCCTGGAACTTCGGGCCCGCGAGCGCACCGGCGGCGCCATCCGCGCGCTCCTCGACCTCTCGCCCAAGCACGCCCGCCGCATCGCCGATGACGGCGTCGAGACCGACATCCCACTCGAAGCCATCGTTCCCGGCGACCGGCTGCGGGTGCGGCCGGGCGAGAAGATTCCGGTCGACGGTGTGGTGGTGGCGGGGAACAGCGCGGTCGATGAATCGATGATGACCGGTGAGCCGATGGCGGTCGAGAAGGGCCCGGGCGATGTCGTAACCGGCGCCACAATCAACGGCGCCGGCGGCTTCGAGATGCGGGCCGAGCGCGTGGGCCGCGACACCCTCCTTTACCGCATCGTGCAGATGGTGGCCGAGGCGCAGCGCAGCCGAGCCCCGATCCAGCGCTTGGCCGACACCGTCGCTGGCTATTTCGTGCCGGCGGTGGTGGCGGTTGCCGTGCTTGCGTTCATCGCGTGGGCATCGTTCGGCCCGCCGCCGGCGTTAGCGTTCGCCTTCGTGAACGCGGTCGCGGTCCTCATCATCGCCTGCCCGTGCGCGCTGGGGCTGGCGACCCCGATGTCGATCATGGTGGGGACCGGCCGCGGCGCCACGGCAGGGGTTCTGATCAAGAATGCCGACGCACTAGAGATCTTGGAGAAGGTCGACACTCTGGTCGTCGACAAGACCGGGACGTTGACCGAGGGCAAGCCGCGACTGAGCGAGGCAGTGGCGCTGCCGGAGAGCGACGAAGCGATGTTGATCCGCCTTGCGGCGAGCCTCGAGAAAGGCAGCGAGCACCCGCTGGCAGCGGCCATCATCGGCGCCGCCGAGGTGCGCGGTCTTGCGGTTGGTGATGTCTACGACTTCCGCGTCGCCCCGGGTCGAGGGATCGCCGGCACAGTCGAAGGCCGTACGGTAGCGCTTGGCAATCGCCGGCTGATGCAGGACCACAGGGTCGGCGATGCGGATCTCGATGCCCTGTGTACCCGCGCCGGGGGTCTGCGCAACGAGGGGCAGACGGTGGTGTTCGTCGCCGTCGATGACGCCCTCGCCGGATTTCTCGCGATCGCCGACCCGGTCAAGGAGTCCACCCCCGAAGCGATCGAACTGCTGCGTGGCGAAGGCGTCGAACTCGTCATGCTGACCGGGGACGATCCGGCCACCGCCGGGGCGGTCGCCCACCGACTGGGCATCGCAACGGTGATTGCCGAGGTCTCGCCCCAGGACAAGGGCGAGACGGTCAAGCGCCTGCAAGCCGAAGGCCGGACCGTTGCGATGGCCGGCGACGGCATCAACGACGGGCCGGCGCTCGCCCAGGCCCACGTCGGCATCGCCATGGGTACGGGCACAGACGTCGCCCTGGAGAGCGCGAGTGTGACGCTGGTCAAGGGTGATCTCCGCGCAATCGTGCGCGCCCGCCGCCTCAGCCGCGCAACGATGCGTAACATCCGTCAGAACCTGTTCTTTGCCTTCGCTTACAACACACTTGGCGTGCCACTGGCGGCCGGCGTTTTGTTTCCTTTCTTCGGTCTTCTTCTCAGCCCCATCGTTGCGGCCGCGGCCATGAGCCTTAGCTCGGTCTCGGTGATTGCCAACGCCCTGCGCGTGCGAAGGGTGGCGCTCTAGCCTTCCAGCCCTATATGGTGGGGCGTCGGATCGCTGGAACGCGATATCGTGTGGCCAGACCGGAGGCCGAGGGTTGATCGAACAAGCGCGGTCGAGGCGCCCGCCAGCGGCGGTGCAAGCCGATACCGGACCGTGGCTGGTCGCCGCGCTGTGCGTCCTTGCCGTTGGGGTGGGCGTGGGAATCGTGCTCGGCCGTTTCCTTCCCGACGCGGCGCCGGCGGCACCCGCGGTTGCCGCGACCGAGTTCGAGCTGTTTGCACCGCAACGGGCGGAGCGGCCGGCGCGCCCGTCCCCCCCGCCTGAACAACCCGCGGTGGTTGCAGCCGCGCCGGCAACGGCTGCGCCGGAAGTTGCGGCGCCGGCCCCGTTACCCACGTGGCGCCGCAACGCGGTCGTCGTCAACGCCGACCCCGACGCGCCGTGGATCGCCATCGTTATCGACGACGTCGGTTTGAACCGCACCAACTCGGCGCGGGCCGCGGCACTGTCTGGACCGCTAACGCTCGCGTACCTCCCGTACGCTGAGGACCTGGCCACGCAGACCGCGCGCGCCCGCGCCGCCGGCCACGAGCTCCTCGTCCACGTGCCGATGGAGCCTGAGAGCACGACCGAGGATCCGGGTAAAAATGCGCTCCGCACAACCCTCGATAGTGACGAGATCGCGCGCCGCTTGGATTGGGCGCTCGGCCGTTTCCAGGGCTATGTCGGCGTCAGCAACCATATGGGAAGTCGCTTCACCGCCGACGGCGCGGCGATGACCGCCGCCTTGGAATTGCTAGGCGCCCGCGGCCTTTTGTTTCTCGATTCGCGTACCACCTCGCGGACCCGGGGCAAGGGGGTGGCGCGGGCGCTGGGCGTCCCCTTCCTTGAGCGCGACGTGTTCCTAGACAACGAGCTGTCGAGGGTGGCGATTGGACGTCAGCTCGATCTCGCCGAATCCGTTGCCCGGCGCCAGGGCCACGCGGTGGCGATCGGCCATCCCCATACCGTAACCCTGGACGTGCTGGAGCGACGCTTGCCCCAGCTCGAGCGGCGCGGTTTCGTGCTGGTTCCGGTCGCGACGATCGTCGCCGCCCGCCTCGCCTTAGAACAAGGACTCGACGGTCCCCTCGTTCACCTCGACCCCTAGATCGTCGGCGAGGTGGGCCTGATACTGGGCCATCAAGTCCTCGCCCATGCCGCGCCGCAGTCCCTCTCTGATCTGGGCGAACGCGGCGTCATCGTTGTGGCGTTCGGCCGCAACGACCTCTTTCAGCTGCGCGACCACGTGCCCGCCGGCGGCGTGCGGCGCGGTCACCACGTCGCCCACCGTGGCCTCGAAGAGCCTGCTGATTAGGTTTGCCGAGACGTCGGGGGCTACGCCGCCAGCGCTCCGCCCCAACGGTTTGGTAGTCCGCAGGCCGAGCCCGCGCCCCTCGGCCAGCGCGGCCAGTGTCTTGCCGCCTCGCGCCTCTTCGGCAAGGGATTCGGCCAGTTCTCCGGCGGCCCGTTGGCGTTCGACGGCGCGCCACGCCTCGATCACTACCTCGCGAACGGATTCGAGCGGGCGTGCCGCGGGTGGTGTGACGCGCTCGACCAACAGCATGAAGGCGCCGCCGTCGGCGGTGTCGACCAGCGGAGTCTCGTAGCCCACGTCGGCCGCGAACGCGGTGCTCAAGAAACTCTCGCGGTCGGCCGGCAGTCCGGCGGCCGCGACACCTGCAGGAGCCAGGCCATGGGCATCCACGGCCTCGATCTGGCCGACGTCTAGATCGAGGCGCGCCGCCGCCTCGGCCAGCGAGGCGCCGCCCGCGAGCTCGTCCTGCAGTGCGTTGCCGAGCTCGATCAACACGCCTCCCGCCCGCTCAAGTGCAAGGTCGCGTTCGATCTCTTCGCGCGCCTGTTCAAGCGTGATCTGCGATTCGGGCTCGATCGTGTTGACCCGGATGACGTGCCAGCCGAACGGGCTTTGGAGCGGCGCGGTGGTCTCGCCCTCGGCGAGCGCAAAGACGGCGTCGGCGATGCCGTCGAAAAGATCGGTATGGCTCATGGAACCCATCGACACGCCGCCGGCGTTGAGGGCGCCGCTCTCGTCCGCGTACGTCACGATGTCGGCACCTTCCGCGAGCGCGGTTTGCACGGTGAGTGCCGCGGCCTCGTCAGCGTAAATGAGTTGGTCGATGTCTCGGCGTTCCGGCGTGAGGTATTGGTCGCCGCGGTAGGCGTACTCGTCCTCGATCTCGTTCTCGGGCACCACGACCTCGGCTACCAGCGCCTCGGGCGTCAGCGAAATGAGGGTGATCGTCCGATACTCGGGCGCCATGAAACGGTCGGTATTCTCGGCGTGGAACGCGCCGAGCGCGGTCGCGTCCGGCGTCCCGACGTCACCGACACGATCGCTGTCGATGACAACGATTTCGGCGACCCGCCGTTCCTGGCGGTGACGGAAAACCGCCTCGGTTAGCCGCTCCGGCGCCGTGGCCCCGCCCATCAGGCTATCGGTCAGGAAGGCGCGCGCGATGCCCCGACGGTTCTGCGCCCAGTACGCCTCTTCGGTCACGCTGCGGGAGTGAAGTGTGCGCTGGTAGAGCGCTTGGTCGAACGCGCCGTCCCTCTGGAAGGCGTTGGTGTTGCGGATGTTGTTCCGTACCAGCGAATCACCGATCCAAATTCCTTGGTCGGTCCCTGCTTGGTCGAACAGCGCCTCACCGATCATCCGCTGTAACACCGCCTCGCCGATCCCCAGACGTCGGCCCTCTTCGGTATCGATGCCCAGCCGGTCCGTGACCAAGCGCAGCTGCACGCGATACTCGTTTTCGAGTGCGCGGGCCGAGATCTCGGTATCGCCCACCACGGCCACGGTCACCACCTGATTTCCGCCGATTCGCGCGAAGTCCCCAAACCCAAAAAACGCCGCGAAGGCGACAACCAGGACGAGCAGGATCGCTTTGGCTATCCATCCGCCGGACTTCTCCCGTATCTTGATCAGCATCGCTGCTTGGTCCCTTCTCACGCCGCTCCTGGCGCGGCGCCCCGCACCCCGGATCATAATTACCGCCCCGATCTCCGGCAATGGGCGCGCGTCGCATTTACCGGCGGCTCAGGTTGCCGGTTTGAGCCGCGCGACCCCTCATCCTTTCCAGCGCAATTACAGCGAAGCTCATTGCCCGCCGTGAAGCACCCGCGATCGGCCTTGTCCCGACCGGACGGCGCACGTAGCATCCAAGGGGGCGGGGGCTTGCCCAGGCATGGCCCGCGCGGCTGCGCCGCGCTAGGGCACACACGGATCAGCGATGGCAACGGGGCGCCGGCCCTTGGCGGCCGGGAACTGGAAGATGAACGGGCTGCGGGCCGGCGGGCTGGACCTTGCCCGCGACCTCGCGTCCCGGGCGGCTGCCGCGCCGGCATGCGAGGTGCTGCTGTGTCCGCCGATGACACTGCTGAGCGTGGTCGGCGCGGCGATCGACGGCACGCCGTTCCAGCTTGGCGCGCAGGATTGCCACGCCGATCCTGGCGGCGCGCATACCGGTGATGTCAGCGCCGAGATGCTGGCCGACGCCGGCTGCGTCACCGTCATCGTCGGCCACTCCGAGCGCCGTACCGACCATGGCGAAACCGACGCGTTGGTCCGCGCCAAGGCCTCGGCGGTCCACCGCGCCGAACTTTCGGCCATCGTCTGCGTCGGCGAGAGCGCCGCGGAGCGCGACGCGGGCCAGGCCTTCGCGGTGGTCGCGGCCCAGGCGCGTGGCTCGCTGCCCGAGGGCGCGACGCCCGTAAACACGGTGCTCGCCTACGAGCCGGTGTGGGCCATCGGGTCCGGGCGCACGCCGAGTGCCGCCGACGTCGAGGCGATGCACGACCATCTTCGGTCGGCGATCGACAGCGATCTGCGCATTCTATATGGCGGCTCGGTCAAGGCCGACAACGCCAGCGAATTAATGGCCGTCGAGGGGGTTGACGGCGCGCTGGTGGGCGGTGCGAGCCTCGATGCCGAATCGTTCTGGGCCATCGTCGCGGCGCTGGACGCCGCTGCCACCGGCTGATTTGCCCTCACCGGGCGCGATGATGTAAGTGATGTGCGGTCGCCGCCGCAGCTCGCCGACGGCTCCGCGGCTTTGGGACAACAATGCAAACGATCCTCCTCCTTATCCACCTGTTGCTCGCGATCGTTTTGGTGATCGTGGTGCTTCTGCAGCGCAGCGAAGGCGGCGCGCTGGGGATCGGCGGCGGCGGCGCTGGGGGCGGGGGTCTCATGACCGGACGCGGCGCCGCCAATCTCTTGACGCGGTCGACGGCGGTGATCGCGGCGCTCTTTATCGCGACCAGCATCGGGCTCGCGATTCTCGCCGGCGCTTCCAGCGAAGGCCCCCGACTGATCGAGGAGCCGGCGCCGGTGGCGGACGAGCCGGCCGAGCCAGCCGAACCGGCGGCGCCGGCGGTACCGGTTGCCGAATAACCCGCGCCGCGTCGTTGGGATTGTCGCGTCGTTGGGATTGGGCACTACGGGATTTCTGTTGTATCGTAGCCGTCCATGACGCGGTTCATCTTTATTACCGGCGGCGTCGCTTCCTCTCTCGGAAAAGGTTTGGCATCGGCGGCCCTGGGGGCCCTCCTTCAGGCGCGCGGCTTTTCGGTACGCCTGCGCAAGTTCGATCCCTACCTAAACGTCGATCCCGGCACCATGAGCCCCTACCAGCACGGCGAGGTCTACGTCACCGACGACGGCGCGGAGACCGACCTCGACCTCGGCCACTACGAACGCTTTACCGGCGTCCCCTCACGAACCAGCGACAGCGTTACCGCGGGCCGCATTTACCAGCGTCTGATCCACCGCGAACGACGCGGCGACTTCCTGGGCGGTACGGTCCAGGTGATCCCTCACGTTACCGACGCGATTCAGGCGGCGATGCGCGCCGAGACCGAGGGGGTCGATTTCGTGGTGTGCGAGATCGGCGGCACGGTCGGCGACATCGAAGGCTTGCCCTTCCTCGAGGCGATCCGCCAGCTCGGCAACGAGCTTGGACGCGACCGAGCCCTTTTCGTACATCTCACCTTGGTGCCCTATATCTCCGCAGCGAGTGAGCTGAAGACCAAGCCGACCCAGCATTCGGTCAAGGAGCTGCGCAGTATCGGCATCCAGCCCGACATTCTTTTGTGTCGCTGCTCACGGCCGCTTCCCGAGAAGGAACGGCGCAAGATCGCACTTTTCTGCAACGTCCGCGAAGAGGCAGTGATTCCCGCGATCGACGTGGGCTCGATCTACGAGGTGCCGCTTCGCTATCACGAGGAAGGCTTTGACGAGCAGATTCTGCAAGCCTTCCGTATCGAGTCTCCGGCCCCGGACCTTAGCCGCTGGACCGAAATCGTCGAACGAACCGCCGCGCCGGAGGGTGAGGTCAAGATCGCCGTGGTCGGCAAGTACACTGGGCTGCAGGACGCCTACCTCTCTCTGACCGAGGCGCTGCGGCATGGCGGCATCGCCAACCGGGTAAGGGTCGGTTTGGAGTGGTACGAATCCGAAACCTTCGAGGCCGAGGACCGGGTCCACGATCTCGACGGGGTGCACGGAATCCTGGTGCCGGGCGGTTTCGGCGAGCGCGGGGCCGAGGGCAAGATCGCCGCGGTGAGCTACGCCCGGCGGCGCGCCGTTCCCTACCTCGGCATCTGCTTCGGGATGCAGCTCGCAGTGATCGAGGTCGCGCGTAATCTCGCTGAACTGCCGGCCGCGGGATCCTCGGAGTTCGGGCCGTGCCAAGATCCGGTGGTCGGGCTGTTGACCGAATGGACCCACGGCGAAGGGCAAGAGCGACGAAGCGACGGCGACGACCTTGGCGGAACCATGCGGGTCGGCGGCTACGATTGCGACCTCAAGCCGGAAACCCGAGCGTGCGAGATTTATGCGGCGCAACAGGTCCGCGAACGTCACCGCCACCGCTACGAGATGAACGTCGCGTACGCCCAGCGGCTCGAGGACGCCGGACTGGTCGTCTCGGGTCTTTCACCGGACGGGACGCTGCCCGAGATCGTCGAGCTGCGCGATCACCCCTGGTTCGTCGGGGTCCAGTTCCATCCCGAACTGCGATCGAAACCGTTCGAGCCGCATCCGCTGTTCGCCTCTTTCGTCAAGGCGGCGGTCGCCCAGTCGCGGCTCGTCTGAGCCGGTCACCGGTAGCGCCATGACGGCCTCGCGCCACGTTACGGTGGGGGATTTGAGGATCGGCAACGACCTGCCGCTCACCCTGATCGCCGGCCCGTGCGCGATGGAGAGCCGCGGCCACGCGCTGGAGACAGCCGGGCGCCTCGCCGAGACCTGCACCGCGCTGGGCATCGGGCTCATTTACAAGACCTCGTTCGACAAGGCCAACCGGACCAGCGCGACAAGCCCACGCGGGCTGGGCGCCGAGGCGTCGTTGCCGGTGTTCGCCGCGATCCGCGAAACCATCGGCTGCCCGGTATTGACCGACGTGCACACGCCTGATCAGTGCGCGGTCATGGCCGAGACCGTGGATGTCTTGCAAATCCCGGCATTCCTCTGTCGCCAGACTGACCTTCTGCTAGCCGCGGCTGGGACCGGTCGGCCGCTCAATGTCAAGAAGGGTCAGTTCCTGGCGCCCTGGGACATGAAGAACGTGGTCGACAAGATCACCGGGGCCGGACGCGGTGGGGTGCTGGTATGCGAACGCGGCGCGAGCTTCGGCTACAACACGCTGGTATCGGACATGCGCGCGCTGCCCATCCTGGCCGAAACCACGGGCTGTCCCGTGGTCTTCGACGCCACCCACTCGGTGCAGCAGCCCGGTGGGCAAGGGACCACCAGCGGGGGCGAGCGTCGCTTCGTCCCGGTACTGGCCCGCGCCGCCGTCGCCGTCGGCGTCGCCGCGGTTTTCATGGAAACCCACGAGGATCCCGACAACGCTCCCTCTGACGGCCCCAACATGGTGCCGCTCGATGACGTGCCGGCACTCCTGTCTCGGCTTATCGCAATTGACCGGCTGACCAAGGAGGCGGCGTGAGCAGCTCGACCGCGGCGACCGCGATCGTGGACATCCACGGCCGCGAGATCCTGGATTCGCGAGGCCGGCCGACGATCGAGGTCGACGTGCGTCTTGCCGGAGGGGCGCTTGGCCGCGCCGCGGTGCCCTCGGGCGCCTCGACCGGCAGCTTCGAGGCGCTCGAGCGTCGTGACGGAGGCGAGCGGTTCGCCGGCGCTGGCGTTCGCGAAGCGCTCGACGCGGTCAACGGCGAGTTGTTCGACGCGCTTTCGGGCATGGATGCCTCGGAGCAGACCGCACTCGACGCCGCGATGATCGCCCTCGACGGCACCGACAACAAATCTCGGCTGGGGGCGAACGCGACGCTCGGCGTCAGCCTCGCCGCCGCCAAGGCATCGGCGATCGCATTCGGCCAACCGCTCTACCGGTATCTCGGCGGCGTCTCGGCGCGGGTGCTGCCGCTACCGATGATGAACCTTATCAACGGCGGCGCCCACGCCGACAACGCGATCGCGTTGCAAGAGTTCATGATCGTTCCGGTTGGCGCGGGAACCGTCGCCGAAGCCCTCGAAATGGGCGCCGCGGTGACCCGGAAACTGGGCGCCGCCTTGGGCGAGGCTGGTTACACCACCGGTCTCGGCGATGAGGGCGGGTTCGCCCCGGCGCTGGCGAGCAACGAAGACGCGATCGGCTATCTCCTCAAGGCCATCGAGGCAGCGGGTTATCGTCCGGGTGAACAGATTGCACTTGCTCTCGACTCCGCGGCCAGTGAGTTTCACGCCGACGGCCTGTACCGCCATGACGGGACCGGGGAGGGGGTCGCCGCCGAGGCGCTTGCCGCGTGGTACGTGGGTCTGGTCGATCGTTATCCCATCGTATCGATCGAGGACGGCATGGCTGAGGACGACTGGGGCGGCTGGGAGGTGCATACCGAGACACTCGGTGAGCGGATTCAGCTGGTCGGTGACGACGTCTTCGTCACACAGGGCGCGCGCCTCGCCCAGGGGATCGAGCGCGGTATCGCCAACGCCATCTTGATCAAGCCCAACCAGGTCGGGACGCTGAGCGAGACGCTGGACACCATCGCGGCGGCGGCGCGGGCGCGCTACGCGGTGATCGTCTCGCACCGCTCCGGCGAGACCGAAGATACGACCATCGCCGACCTCGCCGTGGCAACCGGATGCGGCCAGATCAAGACCGGCGCGCTCGCCCGCACCGATCGCCTAGCCAAATACAACCAACTCCTGCGCATCGAGGAGGAACTGGGTGAAAGTGCCCGCTTTGCCGGCGCAGTCGTCCTCGGACGCCCGGCATGAGCGGATCACGGTTCTAGGCATTGGCGCGGTCGGCTAGCTTCCGGCTGAACGGGCAATCGGGCTTGAGGGATGTGCGCTCGGCCGCCAGCGACCGGGCGAGCCGGTTGTCCCCCGCCCTCAGCGCGGCTTCGATCAGGGTTCTGTGGACGACGTCGCGCTGGGCATGGCTACCGCCGAAGATGTTAGCGCGATAGCGAACCCGCATCAACAGATCGACCGCCTCGGCATATCGCTCGCGCCCAAAGGCGGCGATGGCGCGGAGGATCGGTAGGCCAACCTCACGGCTCATGAACCCGTTCGTCCCGCGCTCGGTGCTGGCCTGCTCGACGGCCTTGAGCAGTTTCGCCGCAGCCTCGGTGTGCGCGGTGGCGACGTAGGCCATCATCGCGTGCATGTCGTTGAACGCGTAGAATCCGTCCTCGTCGCCCTCCTCATATAGGGCCGCAAGCTCGTCCCATCGGTCGGCCACGTCGATCTCCCGCAGGTGCAGGCGCCACAGAAGCGCCGTGGCATCGAGCATCGTCAGTTGAACCTGTGAGGGTTCGGCGCGAATGCTTCGATCGTAGATATCGAGCGCCGCGCCGGCGCGTTCCTGATCGAGGTTGTATAGCGCGGTGTGCCACCAATTGTGGAACGCGAACACGTTGTCGTGCTGCGCCCAATGGTCGGTGCGCAATTCCATGAAGGCGATGCCTTCGGCCTGGCGGGCCTGCATCTCCATGACGTGAGCGACCGCGTGCTGGGCCCAACAGTCGTCAGGCTCGACTTCGATCGCCTGCCGGCCAGTATCCTCCGCCAGGGAATACTCTCCGCACTCCTCGTGACCGAAGGCGGACATCCCCAACAAGAATCCGTAACCCGGGTCCTCGGGACTCCAGGCTGGGAGCGCCCGCGCAACGCGGCCTCGCAGATTGTCTCGGTCGCCCTGGTAGAAGTCGGCGAGATGGCCAACCTGCAGCGCGAGCATGTCGCGGGGATATTCGGCGAGCAAGCGGTCGAACTGACCCTGCATGCCCTTCCAATCACCGGCCACCCATAACTCGAGCGCGCGGACATGGGCACGCTCGCGATCATTGCTCCGCTCCTCGAGATCACGCAGCCGACCGAGGCCGGCCTCGACCTCGGGGACGATACTGCGCTCCCACATCGTCACGTGCACTTCGGCCCGAAGGATGCGCCCCATGACGAAATCCGGGTCCACGCCCAACGCCGTGTCGATCACCGCGATCGGATCGCCTCGATAGGTGTTGAGCGCGCGCAGCGCCGTTTCAAAGGTATCGAGGCCCTGGCGGTTGTCCGTCGATACGGGCGCGCCGCGCCGATCTTCCATCGTCGCCCCTCCTTGTGACCGCGCGCCGCAAGGGGATCTTGATTCTTACCCCCACGCACGCTCCCAAAATGCGACGTATGATGTGGGGCAGGTTTCCGTCAAGGGAGAGTAACGAGTCCATGGACTTCAAGGATCTGTACGGGAATGGGACGGGTGCACCCCGCGTGTCCGTGGTCGGGCTCGGCTGCAACAACTTCGGGATGCACATCGACGAACCGGAGACCCGTGTGGTCGTCGACAAGGCCTTGGATGAGGGCATCAACTTTTTCGATACCGCCGAGTCATACGGCGAAGGGCGCTCTGAGGAGTTTCTTGGCCGGGCGCTGGGCGCGCGACGCAATGACATCGTTCTCGGGACCAAGTTCGGCTACGCCGGCGGCGCTTCCCGGGGAAAAGTGATGCGCTCGATCGATGCCAGCCTGAAGCGGCTGGGTACCGACGTCATCGACCTCTACACCATACATCGACCCGACCCCGAAACGCCGGTCCGAGAGACCCTCGAGGCCCTAGACGAACTGGTGCGTGCCGGCAAAGTGCGCCACATCGGTTGTTCGAACTTCAGCGCCGAGCAGCTTGACGAGGCCTTGAGCGTGGCGCGCGAGAACGATTGGTCGCCGATTGTGGCGGCGCAGAACCGGCTGAGCCTTCTGCGCCGTGAGGCGGAGACCGATATCGCGCCGGCCTGTCGCGACCGCGGGGTTGGCTTCGTCCCGTTCTTCCCTCTCGAAAGCGGAATGTTGACCGGCAAATACCGGCGCGACGAAACGCCTGGCACGGGGCGGCTGGCTAAGGTCAAGCGGCTGGCCGACGATGCCCTGACCGACGAGAATTACGCCATCGTCGAGGCGTTAACGGCTTTCGCCGAATCGCGCGGCCGCACGCTGTTGGAACTGGCCATGTCGTGGCTCGCGGCGAAGCCCGAAGTGGTCAGCGTCATCGCCGGCGCGACCACGCCCGAGCAGGTAACCGAGAACGCCACCGCCGCGGACTGGGCGCTCAGCGCCGATGAGCTGACCGAGATCGATCGCCTCAGTGCGAGGCCGGGCTAGGCGGCATCGTCGAGGAATTCGTCCATGCCGAGACGTTTGAGGGTTTCGGCGGTGGGGATGCCGGTGGCGCACGTCCGAGGAGTTGACGGCCGGGGTGCCGGTCAGCGGCCCGAGCATGAAGATCAGCGGTACCTCCGGGTCGGTCGCCTTGCCGAGCGGCGGGGCCTCGCGCAGGAGGTAGAGGAGGCCGAGCCCGATGCCGCCGAGATACCTGCGCAGGGTCCTCGGGCGGCAGCGTTTCGCGCACGACGGTCCGGTCGCTCAGGTCCACACGCAGGACGTGGGGTCGGTATCCGCCGCGCAGTGTCATCACGGCGGGTCTAGGATGCACAACGTGAGCGCACCCTAACCTGCGTTAGCCGCAGCGCGGCCGCGGACTAGCCTACCGGCGAGCAGATCTCGACGGTGAAACCGTCGGGGTCGGCAACGTAGCCAACGGTCTGACCCCAAGGCATTTTTTCGGTGCGGTGAGTTCGACGGCACCGTGGTCCAGTGCTTGGCGGTGCTGTGAGGCCACGTCGTCGGTGACGAACGCAACCTCAAAGGCGCCCGCGTCCTCGGCCGGGCGCGACTTGCGATAGGCGAACCCGTGGCTGTCGGCCACCTCCTCCGAGGCGAAAGCAAGCGTCGTAGACCCGGTGGAAAGCTCGCCGTAGCTGCCGCTTTCGTGCACGAACTTGCGCTCAAGGCCAAAGGCGCCCTCGTAAAAACGCAGCGCCCGTTCGACCTCGGGCACATAAAGGATGACGTAACCGAGAGTTGCGTTCATTTCGCTCTCCCTCAACGACCGGCGCTGGAGTGTACAAAACCAGAACACGAGAGTCCACTAGGTTGGGCGGCGGGCGACGAAAACGACGTGCTCGGAGGCGTGCGGATCTTCGATATCGACACCGTCGAGGACCAGCCCAGACGACTCGATGAGCTTGAGCCAAGTGGCGCGCGCGAACAGTCCGAAGGTGTGACGGTCGTGTTCCAGACGCGTCGGCCGGCCGGGCTCGTTGATGAGAAAGGCGTAGTCGACGGCATGGGTGACGCCGTCCGGGTTCAGCCCGTGGCTCCATTCGAGATATCGCACGCCACGGCCATCGCTGTCGTCGCGGCCGCCATGCTCGACACCCGGCGCAAAGGTTTCGGTCACGGCGTCGGGAGTGAGGATCGCCACGCCGCCGGGCCTGGTGTGCTCGGCGGCCGTCGTGATGGCGGCGCGGAGATCGGATTCGGTGCTCATATAGTCGATCGCGTCGTGAACGAAGACGATGTCGAACAGCCGCCCCAGCCTGAGCGTCCGCATATCGCCGACGATGTGCTCGCACTCGGGATTGATGGCGCTGCTAAGCTCGAGCATCGCCGAGGAAAGGTCGCTAAGCGTGCAGGAGAAGCGGCTTTTGAGGTGCGAGGCGTTGTTGCCGCCGCCTGAGCCAAGCTTGAGCAGCGTTGTGGCGACGCCGTCGCATACCGCGTCGGCGAGACGCGCGACATGCGCCGCCTCGGCGACATACTCGTCGGGGTGGGAGATCAAGTGAAACCAGGGGGCAAGGTCGGCGTACATGCGCATGGGCCTGACTATAGTCCGCACGACGGGCATCGGGAATCGACGCCGAGCGGCGCGGGTTGATATGGTGTCGCTCAAGACAGAGAGCTCCCGGGAGGAATCCATGGCATTGAGAATCAACGACGAGGCGCCCGACTTCACGGCCGAAACGACGGAGGGCACGGTTCGCTTCCACGATTGGATCGGTGAGGGGTGGGCGATTCTATTTTCGCACCCCAAGGATTTTACGCCGGTGTGCACCACCGAGCTTGGCTACATGGCCGGCCTGAAACCTGAGTTCGACAAACGCAATACCAAGATTATCGGCCTGAGCGTGGACGGGGTGAGCGATCACACCAAGTGGTCCGCCGATATCGAAGAAACGCAAGGGCATGCGGTCACCTACCCGCTGATCGGCGATCCCGACCTGAGCGTGGCCAAGCTTTACGACATGCTTCCCGCCGGCGCGGGCGATAGTTCCGAGGGGCGAACGCCGGCTGACAACGCCACCGTGCGCTCCGTTTTCGTTATCGGGCCGGACAAGAAGGTGAAGGCCACACTCACCTATCCGATGACCACCGGTCGCAACTTCGACGAAGTGCTGCGTATCGTCGATTCCTGTCAGCTGACGGCAAAACACAAGGTGGCGACGCCAGTGAACTGGAAGCAGGGCGAGGACGTCATCATCGCCGGTTCGGTTTCAGACGAACAGGCGAAAGAGGCCTATCCGGACGGCTGGAAATCACCGAAGCCCTACATTCGGATCGTTCCTCAGCCGCGTTAGGCCAAAGTCCGGCCGCAGTCTAGACTCGCCCGTCGGCGGCGAATTGCGAGGCCTCGACCCAAGCAAGGGATGAAGCATTGAAGATCGACGGAAGATGCCATTGCGGTGCCATCACTTACGAAGCGGAGATCGACCGGGAGAAGATTTTCGTCTGCCACTGTACCGATTGCCAAACCCTGTCGGGCTCGGCGTTTCGCACCATTGCGGTCACCCAAGAGGGCACGTTCAAGCTTCTGTCCGGTGAACCGAAGGAATACGTCAAGATCGCCGACAGCGGCGCCGAGCGCGCGCAGGCCTTCTGTCCGGAATGCGGAACGCCGATCTATGCCGCGTCGCCGGGCGGCGGCGCGAAGGTCTACGCCATTCGCGCCGGAACCGCCCGGCAACGCGACGAATTGGTGCCGACTGCGCAGACCTGGTGCGGCTCAGGACTTGGCTGGATCGAAGACCTTGCGTCCGTGCGCAAGGTCTGAACGCGGAGAGGCTGGGCCGCCCGGCGTGACCCCGTGAAGGTCATCGACGCCATCGCCGAGGTACTTCGGCGCGAAGGGGTCGCTTCGCTTTGCTGCTATCCGACGACCTCGCTGATCGAGGCAATGGCGAAGCTCGATATTCCACCGGTGATTTGCCGGCAGGAGCGCGTCGGCGTAGGGATCGCCGACGGCTTCGCCCGGGTGCGCAACGGCCGCCCGCCCGGTGTGTTCGCCATGCAATCGGGTCCAGGGGTCGAAAACGCCGTACCGGGTATCGCCACCGCGTTCTCGGATTCGAGCCCGGTGCTGTTGCTGCCGCTCGGCTACCCCCGCGAGCGCGACGGCATCCACCCGGCCTTCAACGCCGTCCGCGGCCTGGCCTCGATCACGAAATCGGCCGAGCAAATCAACGTCCCGAACCGCACAATCGATGCGATGCGCCGCGCCTTCGCCGCGCTCCGGACCGGACGGCCGGGGCCGGTTCTCGTCGAGATACCGATCGACGTGGCCGAGGCGGAGCTCGAGCCGGGCCAGCTCGAGCGCTATGTCCCGGTCCCGGCGACCCGCTCGGCGGCGGATCCGGCCGACGTCGAGGCGGCGGCGGCGGCGATCCTGGGCGCCCAGCGGCCGCTGATCGTCGCCGGCGCCGGCGTCCACTATGCCGAGGCCTACGAGGAGCTTGCCGAGTTTGCCGAATTGTTGTGGCTTCCCGTGATGACCACGATGGCGGGCAAGAGCGCGATCTCGGAGAAGGGGCACCCGATGGCGCTCGGCAGTGCCTCGGGCGTCATGAGCGGACCGGTGCACCATTTCTTGCGCGACGCCGATCTGGTGGTGGCGCTGGGAACGAGCCTCACCCGCCACGACCTGGTGACGCCGATTCCGGCGGACAAACGCACGGTGCACATAACCAATGCGCCCGAGGACCTGCACAAGAGCACGCCCGTCGCGCTTCCGATCTTGGGCGACGCCAAACTTGTCCTGCGTCAACTCATCGATTGCTGCCGCGACTCGGCCGCTGCCTTCTCCGCAGGCCGCAACGACGTGGCGGGCGAGATCGCGCGGGTTCGCGAGACTTGGCTCGGCGAATGGATGGCGCGGCTGACCTCAGATGAGGTCCCGATCAACCCTTATCGCGTGATCTGGGAGCTGATGCGCGAAGTCGATCCCGCGCAGGCCATCGTGACGCACGATTCGGGTAATCCGCGTTACGAGATGATGCCTTTCTACGCCGCCGACGGTCCGCGCAGCTACCTCGGGTGGGGGAAGTCGCACCAGCTGGGGACCGGGCTTGGATTGGCTCTGGGCGCCAAGCTCGCGGCGCCGGAGAAGTTCTGCGCCGCGGTAATGGGCGATGCGGCGTTCGGCATGACGGGCATCGACTTCGAGACCGCGGTGCGCGCGGCGCTGCCGATTTGCGCGCTGGTGCTCAAAAACTCGGCGATGGCGGTCGAGACCGGCAACATGCCGGTGGCCGACGAGAAATACGGCGCCCGCGAGGTGGGCGGCGATTACGCCGACATCGCTCGGGCGCTCGGTGGATGGGCGGAGCGGGTCGAAGATCCGGAGGAGGTGGCGCCCGCCATCCGCCGGGCCCGGGCCGCCACCGAGGACGGCCGACCGGCGCTCTTGGAATTCATCACCAGCGAAGAACTCGCACTGTCGCATAGGCAAGCGTTCGGGTGAGTGCGGCCCTCGGCACGCGTCTCCGCGATGCTTGATTGACACCGCCCCGGTGATGGTCCAGTGGTGGACCTCGCCCGCCGGCCGGACCACCGCGGTCCGGGAGCGGGCGCTGTGGTAAGAGCGATGAACACCGTTCTTCTCTTTGTCGCGGCCGTCTTTGTATTTGGGACCGGCCCCTATGCCATCGGCTTGCAGCTCGGTCCCGTGGCCCCCGAGCCCTTGGTCGCCTACCGCTTCGCGGTGGCGGGGGCGCTGCTGGTGTTGGTGGCCGCGGTACTCGGGCGTTCGCTCCGTTTCGGATTCCGTGACCACCTTTACCTCGCTCTCCAGGGAGTCCTGATGTTCTCGGTGGTGGACCTCTTGATCTATTACGCCATTCCCCGGCTCCCGGGCGGGGTCGTCCAGCTCGTGATGTCGATGTTGATCATCGGCAACATCGTGTTCGGATCCCTGTTTCTTGGCTTTCCCGTACGACCTCGCGTGGTGGTGGGGGCGTTGATGGGACTCGCCGGGATGGTGCTGGTGTCGTGGCCCGAGATGCGGGGGGCCGATTTGGGTGACGCCGCGCCGATGGGCCTGGCGATCGCGATCGCCGCGATGCTTGCCGCCTCGCTGGGGGTGTTGACGGCTGCCCGCAACCAGCGCGCCGGATTGCCGGTCCTGGGGACCACCGGTATCTGCATGGGCTATGGGGCGGCGTGCTCGCTGATCGTCGCGCTGGCGCTGGGGCGCCCGCTGGGCTGGGACTGGTCGCCCGCCTTCCTGGGCGGTTTCGTCTGGTCGGCGGTGCCGCTCACGGCGCTTGGCTTCATCATGTGGCTCATCCTGGTCGGGCGCCTTGGGGCCGACCGTTCAGCCTATGTAATCCTGTTGACCCCGATCGTCGCGCTCGCCATTTCGACCGGGGTAGGAGAGTACACCTGGTCGGCGCTCTCGGTTCTCGGCGTTGCCACGGTGCTGGCCGGAAATGCGGTAGTGCTGAGCAAGATCGAAAAGTCACCGCTTGCCCCGGTCAGTTGATGCAAAACCGGCAGCGCGCACTGTGGCGCCCGGCCCGCCAATCGGCGTAGAATGTGCGCAACGTCAAACTCAGGGGGAGGACACCATGGCAGTATCTATTCATCCCGCGATCGATGGAGGCGTTACCGCGGGTTCCGCCGATTTCGCGGGCGGGACACTCAGCTGCAATTGCGCGCAAAACGCGGTCCAGGTCTCGGTCGGCGCGCAGGTCGCGCACAACCACGCCTGCGGCTGCACCCAATGCTGGAAGCCCGAAGGCGCGCTATTCTCGCAGATCGCGGTGGTGGGGCGCGACAACGTCAGCGTCACCGCCAATGCCGACAAGCTCGCGATCGTGAACGATGCCGCCACCATTCAGCGGTACGCCTGCAGGGACTGCGGCGTACACATGTACGGTCGCATCGAGAATCAGGGGCACGCATTCCACGGTCTCGATTTCATCCATACCGAGTTGTCGAGCGATTCAGGCTGGGAGGAACCCCGGTTCGCCGCCTTCGTGTCATCGGTCATCGAATCGGGCACCGACCCGTCCGAGATGGATGGGATCCGGGGGCGGCTGCGGGAATTGGGGCTCGAGCCCTACGACTGCCTGTCGCCCGGGCTCATGGACGCGCTCGCGAGCCACGCCGCCAAGACGGCCGGCTAGTGTAGCTTGGCGAAGCCGCGGCGAGCGGCGGAGCGTTGAAACTCCGTGATTCGCCGATAGGCGGTGCCGGGCAGGATCTCGACATCGGCGATTAGCAGCGCCTCGCGCGCCGCGGCAAGGCCGGGATCGGCGATGGCTCGGGCCACTGCGGCGCGAGACCGTGCCAGCGTATCCTCGCCGAGCGCGACGCGAGTGACATAGGGGATGGCGGGCGCTGGGTCCGACCAACCCATGACGCGGGTGCCGACCAGCACTTCGCGGCGATAGCGCGAGAGCAGCGCATGGGTGACGCAGTCGATGGCGGCGACGTCGGCAGCGCCACCCTGCACCATCGCGATGCTCGCGGCGTGGGTGCCGGTCACTTCGACCGCCGAGAAGAAACGGCCGCCGAGGCTCACAGGCGCCACCAGCGCCCGCAGCGCGTTCATACCGGAGTGGGATTCGAGGCCGTTGACGGCGCACACCGCGCCGCGCATCTCTTCGACACGGCCGGCATCGCAGTGTTCGCCGACGATAATGACGCTCGCATACTCGGCTCCCGCGCAGCCCGGCGCGGCGTAATGCGGCGTAGCGATCGGCCGCAGCGACGAGGCGTAACGATTGACCACGTCGTAGCCACAACACTGGCTGAAAAGCAAATGCCGATCGTCCCACAGCGCCCCGAGCGGGCGATCGTGGACGATGGCCTCTGGCACCTCGCGCACGCCCTCGGCCCGGAGATGGTGGGCCAGCCCAGCCCACAACGAATCGAGCGCAACGCGCGTCTCAGGCATGTCGTACATGGGCAAGCTGGCGACGCGCATCTCGGGGCCGTGCCGTGGGCTCAGGTGGGCGGGTCTTCGCCCGGGTAGTGGATGACCATGCGGTAGCACGCCAGGCTGCGGCTTAGGAACTCGTAGGTGGCGCCCCACAGGTAAAAACGGAAGCGTCGGTAGTCGAACTCGCCAAAGCGTTCGATGATTTCGTCGCGGTTGGCATCGAGATTGCGTGCCCATTGCCGGAAGGTGAGGAAATAGCTGTGGCGGTCGTTGAAGATCTCGAGTATCTGCAGCGGGGTCTGGGCGAGCTTGTCGAGGAAGTCGTGCAGCACCAGGAACGAGTGGTTCCCGGCGTAGATGTATTTCACCATGAACGAGGACAGCTCGTACTTCTTGGTGCAGGCGCTGCCGTCGAGGAAGATGTGCTTGCCCGGCTTGAGCATCGACATGAACTTTTCGAGCACCCGCGCGTAGTTCGGCAGGTGCTCGATCACCCCCATGATGACGATGGCGTCGTATTTGGTGTCGGCCTCGTACTCTAGAAGGTCGGCATCGATGAGCTCCCAGTCGTAGCCGAGCTCCTTGGCCCGTCCCCTAAGGTAGTCGATCGACACCTTGGAGATCGAAAGGCCGGTGCACTTGACGCCGCGGGCCGAGGCGTACTCGAACCACGCCCCCCAGCCGGGCCCGATTTCAAGGATGTGATCTCCGGCTTTGAGCCCTAAGCGCTGGAACGCGTAGTCGAACTTACGCAGCGTCGCCGCCTCGAGGCTTTCGTCGTCGCGCTCGTAGACGCCCTGGGAGTAAAGCGGGGCCGCCGGGTCGAGGAAGCTGAGGAAGAGGTTGGTGTCGAGGTCATAATGCGCGGTGATCGCCTGGCGGTCGGTGTGGACCTGGCCAAATAGGAGCGGCTGGATGAAACGCCACGCCGCGGTGATGGGGTGGGCGTCCTGCATCGAGCCGCGAAGCACGAAGGGATCGAGCATGTTCCCTTCGACGTCGATGTCGCCGTTGACATAGGCGTCGCCGATTCGCCCCTCGTCGATGCTGGTCACGGCGCGCAAGGCCCGCTTGTTCTTGAGGGTGACGTGGAAGCTCGGCGCGCCGGGCCCGAAACGCTGCACCGCCCCGTCCGGCAGGGTCACGTCGAAGGACACCGGCGAATCCGCAAACTGAGCGGCGAAGCGGCCCAGCATGCCCGTGCGCGGCGCGGCCGAGGTCGCTTTGGGTAGCTCGCTGTGCTGGAGGCTTAGGTCTTCGGCCATCTCCGCTCCACCGCCCGCCTGGTAGCGCCACGATAGCACGAAGCAGGGCGGCGCGGTGCTATGATCGGCCGATGCTGATGGAGACCCAGACCTTCAAGGTCGACGACATTTATGTCCCGGTCAAGCGGCGGCGGACGCTCGTTCCCGGGACGGTGGCCGAGATCGCCGAGAGCATGCTGGAGGTGGGGCAACAAACGCCGATCCTGGTCCGCGCCGACGGTGAGCGCTACGTGCTGGTCGAGGGCCTCCACCGGCTCGAGGCCTGCAAGGCGCTCGGCGAGACCACCATCGCGGGCCACCTGGTCCAGGCCCGCCGGCGTTGACCGCGGCGCAGGCGGCCGCACGGCGTATGATTCGAGCCGGCATCATCCGCCGCGACGTCTCTATGATGCGGTCCGTAACCTCGATCTTCTCAAGGCCGCGCTGATGCACTTCGGGAAGCAAGCCCTCGGACACTAGATTTGGTACTTGTCGGATTCGGCCTTGCTAAACGTCTCCGGCTTGTATTTGAGGTCAAGGTCGACACCCCCGGCATCTTCGTGCACCGCGTGGCCAGCAAATGCGCTAAGCAAAGGGGCGGTTGGCGCTGATCAACGCCGCCCGCGTTGTGACGCCAAGCTCGATTTTGTGCATTTCTTGCCATACATACAGCCTGAAGGGCACCTCTAAGAATTGGTGAGTTGTCGGAGGATATTGTTTAACCAGGCTGTCACCAGCTCCAGCCATGCCGGAGCCGAGATTTTCGGGGTCTTCCACGCTCCAATTGAGTTATTTCCGCCACAAGACCGTCCCCAGGCGGTCTCCTTCTCCGAGTATCGTCACACGGCCGCCGCGAGACGCTCCAGTTGGACCAGGCGGCGCATGTTGTAGGCGAGGTTCTTCAACCCGATCCGCGCCTTCGCCCGCACCAGCCCGACACTACGCACCAGCGTCCCGCCCATGTCGTTGCTCTGGGCCCCGAAGACATGCTCGACGCGGACCCGAACCGACGAACGGGTCTTGTTGCCCTGCTTCTCGCGCTCGCTCAGCGGCTTGTTGCGGCGGCCCTTGCGATGGATCCGGCTCCGCAACCCCTTCTCCTTCAGCACCGCCTCGATCTCCGCCGAGCGGTAAGCGCTGTCCGCCCACACACCCAAAGCCGTGTTGTCCCCATCCAGGATATCGTCGAGGACTTGGCTGTCGTGCTCCGCCGCGTCGCTCACATGATAGTGCCGCACCAGCTTGTGCCGACGATCCACGTTGACATGGTTCGGCGTCGATGATCTGGCCGCCCATCGCCAGATAGCCCTGATCCTTCAGGTAGCCATCGAACGTCTCGAATAAGGCCTCGATCACGCCAGCTTGCGTTAACTGTTCGCGGTACAGCCACACCGTCTTGGCGTCGGGAACCCGGCCCTCCAGACCCAACCCCAGAAATCGCATGAACGACAGGCGGTCACGGATCTGATGCTCAACTTGGTCGTCCGAGAGATTGTAGAGCGCGCACAGAATGATCGTCTTGAACATCACAATCGCATCCCACGGCTTGCGTCCCGCCCGCGATTTACGCGCCTTGTCCGCACGCCGCCACACCGCCTCAAGACGCGCGCGCAAGTCTTCCCACGGAACCACCCCGTCGATCTTCAAAAGCGGCTCGTTCTTGGCGTCAAGACCGGAATACCGGTTCCCAAGATCGAAAAACCCCTCTGACCCATCAACCACGCCTCCCGCTATCAACAAATCGGCAACCCGATTCTAAATCGACGACGCCCGAAAAAGGAGAATTCTTAGAGGTGCCCTGAATGTTATTGCTATAAACAGACTGGGTGCATGGAGAACCGTGATCTACAAGATACCAATGACCCCTGGTCTGCTTTTCCAGACGTCGGCTTTACGGGCCTGCAGGACGGGGCCATAGCCATGGATCCAACGGAAGCCCCTGATCAAAGGGGCAGACTCTCGGCGCTCTATCCAGTGGTGGCGGTCGATCAGCCCGCGACGACAGCAGCCGTATTTCGACGCCTATTCGAACTTGAACCAGTGTTTGAGACGGACTGGTATATTCATTTGAAGAGTCCTGACGGCAAGCATGGAGGAAATCTAAAACCGGACAGATCATCTGTTACATAGACCGGTCATATCGTGTGTTAGCGACAATCGATATGACCGAGACGAGCCCGACCGAGTTACCAATATCGGCCCGACCCTCGCGCGACGCCTTGTAGCGCTCGGAATTGATACTCTGGTCGTCGGAATTTGGCCCGAGGTCGTACCCTTGTCTGCTCGGGTGAGCTGAGGCCGCACTCACATCATGCGGGCGACGATGTTCTTGGCTTGGTCTTCGCTGAGGCCCAGGGGACGGTGGGCCAGGGAGCCGCCGGTTTCGAGGACGGGTTCCAGTTGGCCCAGCGCCGGCATTTCCTTGGTTTGGAGGAAGAGGCCGGTGTAGATGGTCTCGCCCCAGATCATGGCTTTTTCGCATGCCGCCCGCCAATCGGTGGGGTCGTGGTCTTCGTCCTCGAGTTTCTTGACGCGCTGCTTGAAGAAGGGCGTGTCGTTGTCGAGGTTGAACGTGATGCAGGGGCTGAAGACGTTTATCAAGGCAAAGCCTTCGTGCGTGATCGCCTGTTTCATAAGGCTCGTAAGATGCTTGGGATCGCCGCTGAAGCCTCGGGCGACGAACGTCGCGCCATTCATGATCGCGGTGGCGATCGGGTTGTAGGGCGCCTCGACGCTGCCGAAGGGCGTGCTCTTGGTCTTCATGTCGCGGCTCGATGTCGGAGAGACCTGGCCGGTGGTGAGGCCGTAGATCTGGTTGTCCATGACGATGTAGGTGAGGTCGACGTTGCGCCGCGCGGTGTGGGTGAAATGGTTGCCGCCGATGCCGTAGCCGTCGCCATCGCCGCCGGTGGCGATCACCGTCAGCTCGTGGTTGGCGAGCTTGGCGCCGGTGGCCACGGCCAGGGCGCGGCCGTGCAGGGTGTGCATGCCGTAGGCGTTGAAGTAACCGGGCAGGTTCGACGAACAGCCGATGCCGCTGACGGTGAGGATCTCGTGGGGGCGCAGGCCGAGCTCGGCGCACGCCTTCTTGAGGCTGTTGAGGACACCGAAGTCGCCGCAGCCCTTGCACCAGTCGGGATCGACGTTGCCCTTGAAATCCTTGGCGATGAGCGGGGCGTGCTCGGGCTCTTGGGTGGCTACGGACATGACGGGAACCCTTCTAGACCATGATCTCTTGGACCGGGACGGTGTGCGCGGTCTTGCCGGCAAGCTGTTCGTTCACACCCTCCACGATGTGGTGCGACATGAACGGCTCACCGTCGTACTTGCGGATGTGGCCGTCGACGCTTAGCCCGGTCTCGCTTCGGAGATAGCGGTGGAACTGCCCGGAGTAATTGTTTTCCACAATGATGGTGCGCTTGGCACCGTCGATCATTTCGCTGACCGCCTCAGCGTGGAAGGGGACAATCCACTTGATGGGAAGGTGATTGGCGCTGACCCCGGCGGCGGCGAGCTCGGCCACCGCCTCCTTGATGACGCCGTAGGTCGAGCCCCAGCCGATCAGGGTCACCTCGGCCTCGGCCGGCCCCTCGAGCGCCGGCGGGGCGATCGTTTCGACCGCGCGGCTGAACTTGCGGGCCCGCTTCTCGACCATCTCGCGGCGCTTGTGAGGGTCGGTGAACTCGTCGCTGATCAACACCCCCTTCTGGTCGTGCTCGTCGGTAGCGACTACGTGGATGTAACCCTCGAGGCCGGGCAAGGCCCGCGGTGAGATGCCGCTCGGCGTATCCTCGTAGCGAAGGTAGCTGTCGGTCTTCGAGGGTTCGGTTATGAGCTCGCCGCGGTCGATTGTGGGCTGCAGCTCAAGCACGTCGGGATCGACGCTGAAGGTGCCCTCGGAGGTCAGAAGGTCGGAGATGACGATGCCCGGGCATTGGTGGCGGTCGCAGAGGTTGAAGATCTCGGGGATAGTGTTGAAGGCGTCGAGGGCGTCCCTGGGGGCGACGATGAATCGCTCGAAGTCGCCCTGGCTCGCCCCCAGTACCTGCCACAAGTCACCCTGTTCGGTCTTGGTCGGCACGCCGGTCGAGGGGCCGGCGCGCTGAACATTGATGAAGACCGCCGGAATCTCCATCATCGCGGCGCTGCCTACCGCCTCGGTCATCAGCGCGAAGCCGCCGCCCGAAGTCGCGCACATGGCCCGGCAACCGGTGTGGGCGGCGCCGATCGTCATGTTGGCGACCGCGATCTCGTCCTCGGCTTGGCGCACCATGATTCCGAGTTCGCGCGAATTCTTGGCCATCCAGTGCAGGACACCGGTCGAGGGGCTCATGGGATAGGCGCAGTAGAACTTGACGCCGGCGCTGGCGCCGCCCATCGCCAAGGCCTCGTTCCCGGTCCACAGCGCCAGCGGTTTGGCGCCGGCGGCGACCGGCGCGGCGTAGGGCTCGAAGTGGCTCCCGGCGTGCTCGAAACCAGCCCGCGCGACGCCCACGTTCTCGGCCACCGCCGCCTTGCCCTTACGCTGGAATTGCAGGGTCAGCGCGTCCTCGAGGGCCTGAAAATCCATGCCCAGGAGCGCGCTGATGACACCAAGCGCGATGGTGTTCTGAACCACCCGGTTGCGGCTTTCGCCCGTCAGTTCGCCCACCGGTGCCGCGCACAGGCGCACGCCCTTGGCGGAATCGCCCGGCGAGATCGTATCGCCGTTGAAGATGACGCGGCTGTCCGGCCGCATCAGGCCGAGGTGGCGATCCATGGTGTCTTGGTTGAGGCACACCAGCATATCGAGGCGGTTGCCGTGCGAATGGATCGGCCGGTCCGCGATTCGCACCGTGAGAAAAATATGGCCGCCGCGGACGATAGACTGATAGGCGTTGTAGGCGTAAAGGTGAAGACCGCGGCGCGTGAAGATCCGGGCCAAGATGTTGCCGGGCGTGGCGATGCCTTGTCCGGCGGCGCCGCCGATGGCCAACGAGAAGTCGAACGTTCCGGCGTTCATGAATTCCTTGAGCCCCGGGGAGGAGTGGGGGCGGGCGGGCATTGTAGCCCGTCGTCCGAGCGATAGGTAGACTCAACACAACGCTCAACACAACGCGCGCGCTGTGCCGGACGGTGGAGCAGATTGGTGTTGACCGCGCAGATTCTCCTGTGATGCGATAGCGCCATGGACTTTTGGTACGAGATCCGACGGCGGCTACGCCACGCCGCGGTGCCGTTCCTGGCCGCTTGCGCCGCGGCCTATTTCGGTTATCACGTCGTCGAGGGCGAGCGCGGGCTGCTGGCGTGGTTGCGGGTCAGCCAGGAGATCGAGCGCGCCGAAGCCGACGCCGCGGTGCGCGGGGTGGAGGTCGCGCGATTGGAGGGAATGGTGGCTTTGTTGCGCCCCGAGGCGCTGGATCCGGACATGCTCGATGAGCGAAGCCGCGTCGTACTCGGCCTGGCCCACCCCGATGAAATCATCGTCCTAAACCCTTGATGACGAATTAACTCAAAACACGTTAATCTGCCGTTTCTTTTTGTTTTCCAGTATTTTTATGACGTTGTTCGCGTAAATATTGTGGTCGTATCGCGTGTCGCGTCTGGAGTATGATGCGCGCTTCAGCGCCGCAAGCCGATTCCGGTGATCCTATGGCGAAGGTTACACGACGCAAGCCCAAACGGGCCGCGGCGAAGAAGACGCCGCGCGCCACCCCCGAAGAGCTTCTCGGCTACTACCGGCAAATGCTGCTCATCCGCCGGTTCGAGGAGAAATCGGGCCAGCTTTACGGAATGGGGCTGATCGGCGGGTTCTGCCACCTCTACATCGGGCAAGAGGCGGTGGTCGTGGGCATGCAGGCCGAGGCGACGCCGGACGACACGCTCGTCACGTCCTATCGCGACCACGCGCACATGCTGGTCGCCGGCATGGATCCACGTGGAGTCATGGCCGAGCTGACCGGGCGGCGCGATGGGTATTCTGCCGGTAAGGGCGGCTCGATGCACATGTTCAGCCGCGAGAAGAAATTCTACGGCGGCCACGGGATCGTCGGCGCCGGGGTTCCCATCGGCACCGGGCTGGCGTTCGCCCACATGTACCGCAAGGACGGGGCGGTTTCGCTGACCTACTTCGGCGACGGCGCGGTCAATCAGGGCCAGGTCTATGAGTCCTTCAACATGGCGGCGCTGTGGAAGCTGCCCGTCGTGTACGTCATCGAGAACAACCACTACGCCATGGGAACCTCGCTGGCGCGAGCGAGCGCCCAGACCCAGCTCTACAAACGGGGCCTGAGCATGGGCATTCCCGGCCGCCAGGTCGACGGTATGGACGTGCTGGCGGTCAGGGCCGCGGCGGTCGAAGTACTGCCCGGCGTGCGCGGCGGGAAAGGCCCCGTGATCCTCGAAATGATGACCTATCGCTACCGCGGCCACTCGATGTCGGACCCGGCCCAATACCGCTCGCGCGAGGAGGTCCGCGGGGTGCGCGCCGGCCGCGACCCCATCGACAACGTGCAGCGCCTGCTGGTGGAGCGCAAGATTGCCAAGGAGGAGGAGCTCAAGGCGATCGATCGCGAGATCAAGACCACGGTCTCGGAAGCCGCCGACTTCGCCGAGAAGAGCCCCGAACCCGACCCCGCCGATCTCTACACCGATATCTACGCGTAAGAGGGAGCCCGCCGCGATGCCGATGCCAATTCTGATGCCGGCGCTTTCGCCTACCATGACCGAAGGGACGCTGGCGCGCTGGCTCAAGGCCGAGGGCGACCCGGTATCCGCCGGCGATCCGATCGCCGAGATCGAAACCGACAAAGCGACGATGGAGGTCGAGGTCGTCGACGACGGCGTCTTGGCCAAGATCGTGATTGCCGCGGGCACCGAGGGGGTGGCGGTGAACGAGGTCATCGCGATCTTGCTGGAAGACGGGGAGGATGCCGCGGCGCTGGTCGATGCGGAGTCGGTTGGCTCGCCTCCCGCTGCCGCCGACGACGAGACCGAGGAACCGCGCCCGGTCCCCAATCAGGTACCCGAAGATTACCTTGAAGGCGAGCATGCGGCGGGGCACGCGCCGGCGGCCCAGCTGCCGGGCCCCGAGCCCGAGGTCCCTGCGGGGACGGCGATGATCACCCAGACCCTGCGCGAATCGCTGCGCGACGCCATGGCCGAGGAAATGCGGCGCGATGCCGACGTATTCCTGATGGGTGAGGAAGTGGCTGAGTATCAGGGCGCCTACAAGGTGAGCCAGGGCCTGTTGGCCGAGTTCGGGCCGCGCCGGGTGATCGACACGCCGATCACCGAGAGCGGCTTCGCCGGCATTGGAGTCGGTGCCGCCTATGCCGGCCTGAAACCGATCGTCGAGTTCATGACCTTCAACTTCGCCATGCAGGCGATCGACCACATCATCAACTCGGCCGCCAAAACGCTCTATATGTCGGGCGGCCAGATGCCGGTGCCGATCGTCTTCCGCGGACCCAACGGGGCAGCGTCCCGGGTTGGCGCCCAGCACTCGCAGAACTACGCAAGCTGGTATGCCCACGTGCCGGGGCTCAAGGTGCTGGCCCCTTATTCGGGTGCCGACGCGAAAGGGCTGCTGAAATCGGCGATACGCGATCCCGGCCCGGTGGTGTTCCTCGAGGACGAGATTCTGTACGGCCACAATTTCGAGATCCCCAAGCTCGACGACTTTACCGTGCCGATTGGCCGGGCGCGGATCGTACGCGAGGGAGCCGACGTGACCGTGCTCGCATATTCCATCGCCGTCGCGCGCGCGCTCGAGGCCGCCGAAAGTCCGGCCGCAGAGGGTATCGACATCGAGATCATCGACCTTCGCACACTGCGTCCGCTGGACAGCGAGACCATCCTTGCCTCGGTGCGAAAAACCAACCGGGCGGTTATCGTCGACGAGGGTTGGCCGTTTTGCGGCATCGCCTCGGAGCTCTCGGCGCTCCTGATGGAGCACGCCTTCGACGATCTCGATGCGCCGGTCGTACGAATCACAGGCAAAGACGTGCCCATGCCGTATGCGGCCAATCTCGAGCGACTCGCGCTGCCGCAATCGGATGAGGTTGCCGCCGCGATCAAGGCCGTGTGCTATCGCTGATGGAGGGAGGTCAGGGGTCATGACGATCAACATCACGATGCCCGCCTTGTCGCCGACGATGACCGAGGGGAACCTCGCGAAGTGGCTCAAGGCGGAGGGCGATTCGATCGAAGCCGGCGAGCCCATCGCCGAGATCGAAACCGACAAGGCGACGATGGAGGTCGAGGCGGTCGACAATGGCATCTTAGGCAAGATCGTCGTCGCCGAGGGTGCCGAAAACGTCGCCGTCAACACCGTCATCGGCGTCATGCTGGCGGAGGGTGAAGACTCCTCGGCGCTCGAGGGCCTTTCGGTCGAGGCACCGGCGCCCGCCGCATCCGAACCGCCGCAAGATGCGGCACCCGCGATGCCCGAACCGGCTAGCCCACCGACCGCACCCGCAACCCCCGCGCGAGACGGCCAACGCATCAAGGTAAGCCCGCTGGCGCGCAAGATGGCAGCTCAGGCCGGCATCGACCTCGGCACCTTGAGCGGGAGCGGACCCAAGGGCCGCATCGTCAAGGCCGATATCAAAGCCGCGATGGGCGATGCACCGGCGCAGGCCGCAGCGCCGCCCGCCGCCCCTGCCGCGGGGGCCACCACCGAATTGCCGCTCAGCAACATGCGCAAGACTATCGCCCGGCGGCTGACCGAGTCCAAACAGACGATCCCGCACTACTATCTGAGCGTCGATTGCGAGCTCAACCGCCTGCTCGGCTTGCGCAAGGAGCTGAACGCGCGTGACGAGAGCTTCAAGCTCTCGGTCAACGACTTCGTGGTGCGCGCGGTGGCGCTGGCGCTGCGCAAGGTGCCCGAAGCCAACGCCGCATGGAGCGAGACCGCGATCCTTCAGTACGACACGGTTGACGTCTCGGTCGCGGTGGCGATTCCCGACGGCTTGATCACGCCGATCGTGCGCGACGCCGACCGCAAGGGACTGGCGAGCATTTCGGCGGAGGTCAAGGACCTGGCGGCGCGCGCCCGCGACCGCAAGTTGCTGCCCCACGAGTACCAGGGGGGATCGTTCTCGGTATCGAACCTCGGCATGTTCGGCATCCGCGAGTTCGCCGCCGTCATCAATCCGCCGCAGTCGGGGATCCTGGCGGTCGGCGCGGGCGAGAAGCGCGCCGTGGTCAAGGACGACGCGCTGGCGGTGGCGACCGTGATGACGTGCACGCTGTCGGCCGATCACCGGATCATTGATGGCGCCATCGGCGCGCAACTGCTGACCGCGTTCAAAGGCTACCTCGAGGAACCCCTGACCATGTTGCTGTAGTCATGGCTAAGACCGACTTCGATCTGGTCATCCTCGGTGGCGGCCCGGGCGGCTACGTTGCCGCGATCCGCGCCGCGCAGCTCGGGCTCGCCACCGCGCTGGTCGAGCGCGAGCACTTGGGCGGCATCTGTCTCAACTGGGGGTGTATCCCGACCAAGGCACTGCTGCGGGCCTCGGAAATCAACCACCTTCTGCACCGGCTCGATGAATTCGGCTTCTCGGCCAAGGATATTGCCTACGACCCCAAGAAGGTGGTGGCGCGTAGCCGCAAGGTGGCGGCGCAGCTTTCGGGCGGCGTCAAACACCTGTTGAAGAAGAACAAGGTCACCGTCATCGACGGCGAGGCGCGACTCGCCGGTCAGGGGCGTGTCTCGGTGGCGAAAGACGGCAAGGCGGTGGGCGAGTACGGCGCCAAGAACATCATCTTGGCGACCGGTGCACGCGCCCGCGACCTACCGGGCCTCGGGGCCGACGGCAAGCTCGTGTGGTCATACAAGGAGGCGATGGTGCCCGAGGCGGTACCGAAATCGCTGTTGGTGATCGGTTCGGGCGCGATCGGTATCGAGTTCGCGAGCTTCTATCGCCAGCTCGGCGCCGAGGTGACGGTGGTCGAGATCTTGGAGCGTGTCGTCCCCGTCGAGGACGAGGAGATTTCGGACTTCGCGCGCAAGGCGTTCGAAAGCCAGGGGATGACGATCCACACCGGCGCCACCGTCAAAGGATTGAAGCGCGGTGCCAAATCGGTCACCGCGGAAATTTCGCTGAAGGACGGCAAGGCCGAGAAAGCCACCTTCAAGCGGGTGATCCTGGCGGTCGGGATCACCGGCAACGTCGAGGACATCGGGCTCGAGGAGGCCGGCATCACGGTGGACCGCGGGCATATCGTCGTCAACGAATGGCTGGAGACGGGGACGCCGGGCGTGTACGCCATTGGCGACGTGGTCGCGCCGCCGTGGCTGGCCCACAAGGCGATGCACGAGGGCGTCATCTGTGTCGAGCGCATCGCCGGGCTGAACGGCGTGCATCCGCTGGATACCACCAATGTCCCGGGCTGCACCTATTGCCTGCCGCAGATCGCCAGCGTCGGGCTCACCGAAGCGGCGGCCAAGGCGGCGGGTCGCGAGGTCCGCGTCGGCCGCTTCCCCTTCATGGGTAACGGCAAGGCGATCGCGATGGGCGAGGCCGAGGGGCTGATCAAGACCGTGTTCGACGCCAAGACGGGCGAGCTCTTGGGCGCCCACATGATCGGTGCCGAGGTCACCGAGCTCATTCAAGGGTTCGTGGTGGCGCGCACGCTCGAAACCACCGAGGCCGAGCTGATGCACACCATCTTCCCGCACCCGACGCTATCGGAAATGATGCACGAATCGGTGCTTGACGCCTATGGCCGCACGCTTCACTTCTAGGGTCCGATCATGACGGTCGAGCCGATCAAACGAGACGCCGAGACGCGCCGCTTGCCCAAGCCGCCGTGGCTCCGCGTGCGCGCACCGGGCTCGGCCGAGTACCACAAGACGCGAACGTTGATGCGGCGGCTGCGGTTGAAC
Source organism: Alphaproteobacteria bacterium (assembly GCA_965219135.1). Taxonomy (GTDB): domain Bacteria; phylum Pseudomonadota; class Alphaproteobacteria; order VGEJ01; family VGEJ01; genus CAYUNL01. Next base: position 932,277 of record CBDCMV010000003.1, read on the forward strand.
ACCGTGTGCGAGGAGGCGGGCTGCCCCAACATCGGCGAGTGCTGGGCCGAACGCCACGCCACGGTCATGATCCTGGGCGATACCTGCACCCGGGCGTGCACCTTCTGCAACGTCAAGACGGGGCTGCCCAATGCGGTGGATGCGGGTGAGCCCGCGCGTGTGGCCGAAGCCATCGGCGAGCTGGGCTTGCGGCACGTGGTCATCACCTCGGTCGATCGCGACGATCTCGACGACGGCGGGGCCACACAGTTCGCCCGCGTGATCGAATGCATCCGGGAACAGGCGCCCGGCACCACGGTCGAAGTCCTGACCCCGGATTTCCTCCGCAAAGAGGGCGCGATCGAGGCCGTCGTCGAGGCCAAGCCCGATGTCTACAACCACAACCTCGAGACCGTGCCGCGCTTATATGCCGAGGTGCGGCCCGGCGCGCGCTACTTTCACTCGCTGCGGCTGTTGGACCGGGTGAAGGCCCTCGATCCGTCGATTTTCACCAAATCGGGGATCATGGTCGGTCTCGGTGAGGAAAGGGGCGAAGTGGCGCAGGTGATGGACGACTTGCGTGCCGCGCGCGTGGACTTCCTGACCATCGGTCAGTACCTACAGCCGACGCCGCGCCACCACGACGTGGCGCGATTCGTCACCCCCGACGAGTTCGAGGCCTACGCGAGCCTGGCGCGCGGGAAGGGGTTCCTCATGGTCTCGGCGAGTCCGCTCACGCGGTCCTCGTATCACGCCGCCGAAGACTTCGCGAAGCTGCGCCGGGCCCGCCGCGAGAGCTTGGCCGTCCACTGAACACCCGCCGCCCCGCCTGAATGCCCTCGCACCGCGAGAAGCGGCTCTTGCCCTACACGCCGGAGCAGCTTTTCGATTTGGTCGCCGACGTCGAGCGCTATCCCGACTTCCTGCCCTGGTGTCAGGAGGCCGAGGTGCTGTCCCGCGAGGAGGAGCGGATGGTCGCCGACCTGGTGATCGGCTTTCGCATGTTCCGCGAGCGCTTCACCTCGGAGGTAAGCATGAAACGGCCCGCGCGCATCGACGTGCGCTATCGCCGGGGACCGCTCAAGCATCTCGACAACCGCTGGGTCTTCCAGCCGCACGGCGAGGGACAATGCATGGTCGATTTCCACGTCGATTTCGAGTTCCGCTCGCGGGTGTTGCAAAAGCTGATCGGCGTCCTCTTCCACGAAGCCTTCCGCCGCATGGTCGGCGCCTTCGAGGCCCGCGCCCGCGCCCTCTATGGTGAGCGCTAGAGGGTGTTCTAACGTCATACTGGGTCAGCTTACGAGCAGATTCCAGACCTTGAGAGATTCCGCGATGAGTACCGCGCCTGACCCTTAGCAGACTTCCCAAGATATGAGATTCCACCTCGTGTCAACGTCGGGTGAGGTGTTGGAAGCCAGGGATTGCCGTACAGGCCGCCGCTCAAGTTCTCGCCGCAATAGATCATCTCGCCCAGTTCCGGTAGCGGGCCGCCACCGCCGAGTAGGTGCCGACGAAGAGCGGAAATGCGTAGGCCAGGAGAACCGATACGACGGTGAGTCCGGGCCTAACATCATACTCGATCACAAGCTCGGTGACGGGATCGAGGCTTCCCCGGATCCAGGGCACGAGGAGATGGCCATAGAGGTTGATGAGCGTGCCGATCACCAGGACCACGATCCAAGTGCCGCGATCGAGAAGCTTTTCACCGATGAGTCGGAAGATCAGGCGGGAATCCATGAAAGCCTCGAGGTCAGGAAAGCATCCCATGGAGAAACAGATCGAGATTCGAGGCACACCACCGCTTCTTGTATTTCGGGTCCGAAAGATCGATCCCGTGGTTTCGCTTGATCCAGGGTGCGAACTGAACCTGATTCAAGATGCGATCGAGCAACGCGCCGGTGACCATCTGGGTGTCGAGCCCTTTGCGCACAAAGCCCTTCTTCTTGCCTTGCTCAAGGAACTTGGAGAAGCGCGCCACGTAGGTGGTGAGCGCGGGCGGATCGGCTTGCTGGCGCACGACCACCATCAGGACCGCTCTCTGCTCGATGTATGCATCCAAGGTCGCCTCGAACAGCATCTCGATGCGTGAACGAAAATCGTCCAACGACTTTGGAGGAGGGGAGAGGAGCCGCATCGGCACGACAAACACATGGGAGCTGAACTGATCGACGATGGAGTCCAGTAAACCAGCCTTGCTCCCAAAATAGTGGTGAACCATGTTCATGCTGGTGCCTGCACGCTTGCAAATCTCTCGGACGGACCCACCATCAAAACCCTTCTCGGCAAAGACAAGGGCGCCCGACATTAGGAGGCGGCCTCGGGACGATGGGCCCGCGTAGTCAGGCATTCGCCGCGGCCTTCGCTTTGTTCATCGCCTTGATCTTGCGTGGATGAGGGGTGCCGTTTTCGATGTAGTGTTTCAGTTCCTCGACGATCTGCCCCACGAAAACACCAAAGCCGATTCTGATGAGCGGCCAGATCAAGAACGCCCAGGGCATGATCTTCGAGCGGAAGGCCCAGGTTATTTTCGACTGCCCGCCCCCGGCGTCCACCACTGAGACCTCCACCGTGTTGTGGTAGACGGGAAACACTGCGGGCGTATCGGCGAAGTCAATCAGGACCATGCAGGTCTTGGCGACTTCGTTATAGGCGAGGAACTTCTCGGATGCCTTGATGCCCCGTGAGTCCGGGGTCAACTCGCATACCCGACCGGCGGACTGGGCGCCGTCGAACTTCTCGCCGTTGGCCTTCCCGTAGGATCGCGGCACCGAAGCCATCCATGCGTATGCGTCGTCGAAGTCGTGGGCGAACACCTTCCAGACCTCTTCTGTGGACGCCTTGATGTCTGACCGCTTGATGAACATCATCGTGAGTTCCCCTTCCCCTGCCGGTGACCGAATATATCTTCAGTTACATATAATATAGCATTTGTTACATAACAACAGGTCGTTCGCTACGCGGGGCCACCAGGTGAGAAATCAAGGGTCATGGCGAATGAGCGCCGGTATCGGGGATCGTTGGGGTTACGGGTTGATGGCTCCCGCTAGGTCAGTCACTCCCTGACCCGGCCTGCCGCGTCGAGCCGGCGGCCGTCCTTGACGAAGGGGTCGGCGAAGTGGATGCGGCGGCCATCTTCGCCGGTGATCGGCCGGGCGATGTACTGGGCGAGAAGGGCGCGCCTGGGGGCCGGCGAGCGGTTGGGCCGCGAGCAATGAAAGACGTTGCTCGACATCACCACCATGCCGCCGGCGCGAATGATGATCGGCAAGCCGGCCTCGGCGCCCAGGTCGGTGGTCTTGTGGTGCGCGCCCTCGGCGTGGGCGACCAGCTTGCCGCCGCCGGCGCGCGAGTAGGGGAGGACGCGCAGCGTGCCGTTCTCCTCGCTCATGTCGTCGAGGGCGATCCAAGCGGTGATGTGGGTCTTGTTCCATCCCGGGATGTTGGCGCCGTCCTGGTGCTAGGCCCAGGCGTTCGAGCGCGTCGGATAACCCTCGATGAAGTGGTTGTCGAAAACCTCGCCCTCGCGAAACCCAACCGGGGCGTCGGCATCGCGATCGCCCGCGTCTTCGGGGCCCTTGACGGTGAACTGGTCCCAGTAGACGTAGACTTCGGGTCCCAGCGTTGCCGTGGCGATCTCGGCCATCCGCGGGCTCCTCAGGAAACGGCGGAGCGCTGAGCTTTCGGTGTATCGCCCGCCGAGGAAATAGCGGTAGCCCTTGCGGCTGATGACGTGGGCGCGGAAGGTGCGGCCCTCGGGCGTGACCCGCAGCTGCATCTCGACGCTGCCATCGGTCGGGCCCTCCGGCTCGGGCACCGACTCGGAGGAATCGAACTCGGCGGTGAAGTGGTCGCAGAGCGCGCGCAATTCGGCGAGTTCGGCCGCGCTCACGGCGCCGGGAAGGACGAAGTACCCCTCGTCCCGGTACTGGCGCAGCTCGTCCTCCGTGACCATCGGTGACATCTTAGGCGCTAGCCGAGTTGTTCGAGGGCCAGGATGAGGGCGTCCTCGACGGCGACGGTTCGCACCTGGGCGCGGCCGATAGTGCCGTAATCGCGCCTGATGTGGCGGGTGTCGCGGCCGGCGCGCGCGCAGGCGAGGTGGACGCGGCCGATGGGCTTGAGCGCGGTCGCGCCGCCGGGGCCGGCGATGCCGGTGTCGGCAATCGCGACGTCGACGCCATGGCGGGCGAGGGCGCCCTCGGCCATGGAGCGGGCAACCGCTTCGCTGACCGCGCCGACAGTGTCAAAGAGCGTGGCGTCGACACCGAGGAGGTCCGATTTGGCCGGGTTGTCGTAGGTCACGAGGCCGCGGGTGAAGACCTCGGAAGATCCGGCGATCGAGGTGAGGCAGCCGGCGATCAGGCCGCCCGTGCACGATTCCACAGTCGCGAGCTTCAGGCCCTGCGCGCGGCAGCGGTCGATGACCCGTTCGGCGAGGTCCAGTTGGATGTCCCAGTCCGAGAACAGGCCGCTCACACCCTCACCCACGAGATCACCCATAGCGTCGCGCCGGCATAGATTGCGGCGACGATGTCGTCGAGCATGATCCCCATCCCGCCGTGCATGTGGCGGTCGATTCGGCTGGCGGGCCACGGCTTGACGATGTCGAAAAAGCGGAAGAGCGCGAAGCCGATGGCGTAGTTGAGCGGGGTCGCGGCGACCGCGGCGAGCGTGAGCCATTGGCCCGCGACCTCGTCGATGACCACCGTGCCGGGATCGGGCTCACCGCCGGCGCGCGCATAAACCCCCGCCGCCCACCAGCCGATGGCAAATGCCGCCGCCGCCGCCGCAAGGAGCGCCCCCGGGCCGAGCCATGTGTGAATGAGCCACGCAAAGGGCAGGGCGGCGAGCGAGCCGACGGTGCCAGGGGCGAGGGGGGACAGGCCGGCGCCCAGGAAGGTGGCGACGAGGACCGCCGGGTGGCGAAAACGAAGCCCGGCGGGCAATGGTTCGTCGCGCATGTCGGGGTGGCCTAGTCGGGCAATCGCACGGTGGCCGCAGCCTGCGCGGCGATGCCCTCGCCGCGGCCGGCGAAGCCGAGACGCTCGGTGCTGGTCGCCTTGACGCTGACTCGGCTGGGCTCGATGCCGAGAATCCCGGCGATGCGTGCGATCATCGCCTCACGATGGGGCGAGATCCGGGGCGCCTCGCAGATCAGCGTCACATCGACGTTGGCGATGCGGCCGCCGGCATCGGCGACCCGCGCGGCGGCGTGGCGGACGAAGATTTCGGAATCGGCGTCGGCCCACTCGGGCTCGCCGGTTGGGAAGTGGGTGCCGACATCGCCGCCGCCGATGGCGCCCAAGAGGGCATCGGTAAGGGCGTGCAAGCCGACGTCGGAATCCGAGTGACCGACCAAGGTCTTGTCGAACGGGATGGGCACGCCGCACAGGACCAGGCCCTGGCCAGCGGTGAAGCGGTGAACATCGAAGCCCGTGCCAACCCGGATGTCGCCCGCGGTGGGACTAAGGCTCCGCTCGGCGCGCTCAAGGTCTTCGGCGGTCGTGATCTTGACGTTGGCCTCGTCGCCAACGACCAGGACGACGTCGAGTCCTGCCGCCTCGGCCACCGCGGCATCGTCGGTTAGTTCGCTTCCCGCGGCGGCGCGGTGGGCCGACAGGATCGCCGCGAAATGAAAGCCTTGCGGGGTCTGCGCGCGCCACAAACCTTCGCGCGCGAGGGTCGCTGTAACCAAGCCGTCCCGGCAACGCTTGAGGGTGTCGCGGACGGGGAGCGCCGGAACCGCCGCGGGCGCGGTGTCGAGGGCGTCGAGTATCCGACCGATAAGCGCCGGGGCAGGGAAGGGGCGCGCGGCGTCGTGGATCAGCACCCGGTCGGGAGCGCCCTCGGCGAGGGTCTCCAGGCCGAGGCGTGCCGAGTCTTGACGTGCCGCGCCGCCGGCGATTGGGGCCAGGAGGTAGAGGTCGGCCGCGGCCCGATCGTAAAGCGCGCGGTCGTCGGAGTGGAGCACCACCCGGACCGCGCGCACGCCGGGGTGCTCGTTGAATGCGGCGATGGCGTGGCGAAGAACGGGCTGGCCCGCTAGATCGCGGTAGGGTTTGGGAACCGGGCCGCCGAACCGCAAGCCGCGGCCCGCGGCCAACACCAGCGCATCGACGGTCACGTCGGGACTCGACATCTCAGCAGCGATCCTTAGCCTTGGCCGGCAACCTAGTGGGGGCGAGCCGCCTTGCCAAGCGAACCGCGCGATGACCGTAGATCGGCCGCTCACGGACTTGCGCAACATCGGCGCCGTAAGCGCGCGGCGGTTGGCTGCCGTCGGCATCGCCAGCGGAAACGACATGCGCGCGGTCGGGGCGGTCGCGGCCTACCGCCGGGTCAGGCATAGCGAGCCCCGGCATACCTCGCTCAATCTCCTATATGCCCTCGAGGGCGCGCTGACGGTCCGCCGCTGGCAACGCCTTTCGGAGCCGACCAAAGCGCGGTTGCGGCGCGAGGCCGGCGCCTGATCGATCCGCTTGCGTGGCGGCCCGGCATGCCGTATCAACGCCCAAATATTGTGCAGCGCGGGGCGATGCTCAAGAAATGACCATCGAGATTGGCCCAATCCGGTTGGCGGACCCGGTGATTCTGGCGCCGTTGAGCGGAATCACGGACCTGCCATTTCGTCGCGTCGTCAAGGAAAGTGGGGCGGCGTTGGTGGTTTCGGAGATGATCGCAAGCCAAGCGATGATCCGCGAGACCCGCCAATCGCTGCGCATGGCGGCGAATGCGCCGGAGGAATTTCCGATGGCGATCCAACTCGCGGGCTGCGAACCCGAGGTAATGGCCGAGGCCGCGAAACTGAACGCCGACCGGGGCGCGGCGCTGATCGACATCAACATGGGCTGTCCGGCGAAGAAGGTGGTGAACGGCTACGCCGGATCGGCGCTGATGCGCGACGAAGGCCATGCGGCGCGCATCTTCAAGGCCACTGTGGCGGCGGTCGATCTGCCGGTAACGCTGAAGATGCGGACCGGATGGGACGCCGAGAACCGAAACGCGCCCGGGCTCGCGCGCATCGCCGAAGACTGCGGCATCAAGATGATCACGGTGCACGGCCGCACGCGTTGCCAGAAGTACGAAGGACGCGCCGATTGGGCGTTCGTCGGCGCGGTCAAGGCGGCCGTGGGCATTCCAGTCATCGTCAACGGCGACGTCACGACCCTCGAGGACACCGCCACCAGCCTGGCCGAATCGCAGGCCGATGGGGTGATGGTGGGCCGCGGATGTTATGGGCGCCCGTGGTTCTTGCGCCAGGTCGCGCACTTCTTGATGACCGGTGAGCGTTTGGCCGAACCGTCGTTGGCGCATCAGGCGGCGGTGGTGCACGGGCACTTCGAGGGCATGTTGACGCACTACGGTTCGGAGATCGGACTGCGCGTGGCCCGCAAGCACCTCGGCTGGTACGCGCGTAGCCTGCCCCACGCGGCCGCCTTTCGCCGCGCCGTGAACAAGGCCACCGAGCGCGAGGCGGTGCGCGATCTCATCCGCCGGTTCTTCGCCGGCGCCCTTGAACGCGCGGCGGCGCAGTGACGACCGCTTTCGACCACGCGCACGATCTGGAAGCTGAGTTCGTCGACGCCGACGGCCTGCTTGGCGCCCTGCCGGGACCGTTGATCGCGCTCGACGACGCGGACCGCTTCCGCTTCGTCAACCCGGCCGCCGAGCAATTCTTCGGCGCCGGCGCCGGATGGCTCGACCGTCGAGCGCTCGATCAGGTCGTGCCCGGTGACAGCCCCTTGGTCGCGCTGGTGCGCCAAGCCCGTTTGCGCGAAGGCGGCATCCACGAGCACGCCGTGGCTATCGAGTCGCCGCGTACGGGCGCACGCTCGGTCGCCGTACAGGCGACCCCCCTCGGTCGCCCTGCCGGTTGGATCCTGGTGACCATGCAAGAGCACGCGCTGGCCAAGGAATTCGAACGCCAAACCCACAACCTCGAGACGACGCGCTCGGTCGGCGCCGTGGCCGCGGCGCTCGCTCACGAGATCAAGAACCCGCTGTCGGGTATTCGCGGCGCCGCGCAACTGATCGAGGAGGGCACGGGCTCGGAGCACGCCGAACTGACTGGGTTGATCCGCGACGAAGCGGACCGGCTGTGCGCATTGATCGACCGGATGGAACTCTTCACCGATACCCGGGTGCTGGAGCGGAACGCGGTCAACATCCACGAGGTTCTCGACCACGTTCGGGGACTCGCCCACGCCGGTTTCGCGCGATCCATCAAGTTCGAAGAACATTACGATCCGTCGCTTCCCCAGGTTTCGGGACGGCGCGACCATTTGGTGCAGATATTCCTCAACCTCGTGAAGAACGCGGCCGAGGCGTGCCCCGATTCCGGGGGCCTGATCGCGTTGTCGACGGCGTTCCGAAGCGATGTCCGAATCGCGGCGCCGGGCGGGGCAGGGCGGCGCCACGTGCCCATTGAGGTCGGCATCGAGGACAACGGAAGCGGAATTCCCGACCACGTGCGAGAACGGCTGTTCGAACCCTTCGTCACCACCAAGCCGGGCGGGAGCGGACTGGGGCTCGCGCTGGTGGCGAAGTTCGTGGCCGACCACGGCGCCGCGATCGAGTGCGAAGCGCGTCCGCGTGGGACGCTATTCCGGGTGCGCCTGCCGTTTTGGAGCAGGGATGGGGAATCATGAGCGAACGAACCATCCTTTTGGCCGACGACGATCGCGCCATCCGCACCGTCATCAACCAGGCGCTCGCCCGGGCCGGCTTTCGCGTGCGTGCGACGAGCGCCGCGGCCACGCTGTGGAAATGGGTGTGCGAGGGCGAAGGCGACTTGGTCATCACCGACGTGATCATGCCGGATGAAAACGGGCTCGACCTTTTGCCGCGGATCAAGAAGGTGCGCCCCGATCTGCCGATCGTCGTGATGAGTGCACACTCGACGCTGCTGACCGCGGTCCAGGCCAATGCCCGCGGCGCGTACGAGTACCTGCCCAAACCCTTCGACCTCAACGACCTGACCGGGGTGGTGCAGCGGGCGCTCGCCACAGACGAATCGGTGACGTCGCGGGCGGACGCCCAAGGGGAAGGGGACGGGACCGTCGACCCGGCGCCGCTGGTCGGCCGCTCGCCGGCGATGCAGGAGGTCTACCGCCAGATCGCGCGGCTGGCTGCTACCGAGCTTACGGTGCTGATCTCGGGCGAATCGGGCACCGGCAAGGAGTTGATCGCGCGGGCGCTACACGATTTCGGTGGGCGCGCCGAGCAGGCCTTCGTCGCCATCAATATGGCCGCGATCCCGCGCGAGTTGATCGAGAGCGAACTGTTCGGTCACGAGCGCGGTGCCTTCACGGGCGCAACGCGTCGGACGATCGGCCGCTTCCAACAGGCGGACGGCGGCACGCTCTTCCTCGACGAGATCGGCGATATGCCGCTGGAGACACAAACCCGGCTTTTGCGTGTCCTCCAGGAAGGCGAATACACCTCGGTCGGCGGGCGCGCGCGCCTGAGCGCCGACGCCCGCATCATCGCCGCGACCAACCACGATCTTGGCCGGTTGGTGCATCAAGGGTTTTTTCGCGAGGACCTGTTCTACCGTCTAAGCGTGGTACCGCTGACCGTGCCGCCACTCCGCGAGCGCAGCGACGACATTCCTGACCTCGTCCGCCACTTCGTCGCCCAGGCGAACGCCGAGGGTCTACCGGCGAAAACCTTCGACGGCGCGGCCATCGAGCGGCTCCAGGCGTACCGTTGGCCTGGCAACGTGCGCGAGTTGGAGAACCTGGTGCGACGCGTTGCCGCGCTCTATGCGGAGACCGAGATCGGCGGCGCTGCGGTGGCCAGGGAACTCGAGGCAAATGCGGCCCCGGCGCGAACCGAGACCTCGGCCGACAATCTAGGGGCTACCGTCGAGCGTCACCTCGATCGCTATTTCGCCGCCCACGGTGGCGGAATTCCACCCGGCGGGCTCTACGCGCGCATCCTTCGCGAAGTCGAGCGGCCGCTGATCTCACTTAGCCTTGGAGCGACCGGCGGCAATCAGGTGCGCACCGCTCAGCTTCTCGGCATCAACCGTAATACGCTGCGCAAGAAGATCCGCGAGCTCGACATTCCGGTCATCCGCCACCTCAAGTGATGCTTTCATGCAACAATGTGGTAGAGTGGATGCCGCAATGTCGCCAGTCCGTGCGGGATGGCCCATGTTGCTGCCGTACAACACCGCGAGCGTGATCTGACCGTGGCGATCCATTCCCAGACCCTCGAGAGCCAGCCGGACGCGCGATTCATGCGTTGGGCGCGCCGCGTGGGGTTGCGGCGGAAACTCTCGATCGCGCTGGCGGCGGCGGCGGTGGTGGCCGGCGCCTCCACCTATGGCTCTTTGACGGGAAACCCACCCTTTGGGCCCGAGCCGCGCACGGTGTTCATTCTATTGCTGGTCGATTTGGTGCTGCTTTTGTCGCTCGGTGCGCTGGTAGCGAGACGCATCGCGCGACTGTGGGTCGAGCGGCGGCGGGGCTCCGCCGGCTCACGCCTTCACACCAGCTTCGTCGCCTGGTTCAGCGCCGTCGCCGTGGCCCCGGCAATTATCATGGCCGTGTTCTCGGCACTTTTCTTCAACCTCGGCATTCAGGCCTGGTTCAGCGAGCGCGTGCGAACCGCGCTGAACGAATCGGTTGCCGTCGCCGAGGCCTACACCAACGAGCACCGCAAGGTCATCCGCGGCGATATTCTTGCCATGGCCTTCGACATCAACCGACAGGCCGCGGCGCTGGTGCGCGATCCGCAGCGTTTTAGTCAGGTGGTGACGACACAGGCGGCGCTGCGATCGCTCTCCCAAGCCATCGTGTTCGAGCGCTCCGGCCGTATTGTTGCACGCGCGCCGCTGAGCTTCGGCCTGGAGTTCGATTCGATTCCGACCGCGGCGCTGGACCAAGCGTCTGACGGCGAAGTCGTCTTTCTGACGAGCGACACCGAGGACCGCGTGCGAGCGCTGATCCGCCTCGACCGAATCGTCGACAGCTACCTCTATGTCGGACGCTTCGTCGAGCCCCGCATCCTTGGCCACGTCGAACGCACCAAGCGTGCGGTCGCCGAATACGAGCGGCTGGAAGGGGAGCGTTCGGGCATCGAGATCACGTTCCTCATCATATTCATCGTTGTCGCAATGCTTTTGCTGATGGTGGCCGTGTGGTCCGGTCTTACGCTTGCGACGCGGTTCGTACGCCCGATCGGCGGCTTGATCGGCGCCGCCGAGCTGGTCAGCAGGGGCGATCTTTCGGTGCGAGTCCAGGAAGGTCCCGACGACGACGAAATGGCGACCCTGGGGCGAGCGTTCAACCGGATGACCTCGCAGCTCGAGAGCCAACGCGCCGAGTTGATGGTGGCCAACCGCCAACTCGACGAACGTCGCCGTTTTACCGAAGCGGTGCTTGCCGGGGTCTCGGCTGGCGTCATCGGCCTTGATCGGGACGGCCGGATCGACCTGCCCAACCGCTCGGCGGTGGCGCTATTGGCGGTCGACGCCGACCATCTTGCCGGCCGGTCGTTCGCGGACGCGGTACCTGAGATGGCCGAGATGTTGACGCAAGTCAGGGCCCGGCCCGAGCGTCAGGTCCAGGGGCAGATCACGCTCAACCGCGGCGGCGTGCATCGCCGCCTCCTGGTTCGCGTTGCCGCCGAGCGTTCGGGCGCCGAGATGATGGGGTTCGTCGTCACGTTCGACGACATCACCGAGTTGGAATCGGCCCAACGCACCGCCGCGTGGGCCGATGTCGCGCGGCGCATTGCCCACGAGATCAAGAATCCATTGACCCCGATTCGGCTCGCGGCCGAGCGATTGAAGCGTCGTTACCAGGGCGAGATCGCGACCGATCCCGAGGTATTCTCGCGTTGCACCGACACCATCATCCGCCAGGTCGGGGACATCGGGCGCATGGTGGACGAGTTCTCGGATTTCGCACGCATGCCCGCCCCGGTGGTGAGCTCGGAAGACCTGGCCGAAGTGGTTCGCAACGCGGTTTTCTTACAAGAACAGGCGCATCCCGACATCGTCTTTCGCGGGGTTTATCCCGAGCAGGGAACACGGCTTCGTTGCGACCCACACCAGGTCGAACAAGCGCTCGCCAACCTGTTACAGAATGCCGCCCAGGCGATCGCCGACCGTGAGGCCGATGGGCCGGAAGCGCTACCCGAGGGACGGATCGACATTCGCGTTGCCGAGGCGGATGGACAAATCGTCGTCGAGATCACCGACAACGGCCGCGGACTCCCGGCCAAGGAGCGAGATCGGTTGACCGAGCCCTACGTGACGGCACGCGCGCGCGGCACCGGACTTGGGCTGGCCATCGTCCGGAAGATTGCCGAGGACCACGGCGCAAGGCTGACACTCGAAGACGGTCCCGGCTGTGGCGCGCGGGCTAGCGTGGTATTCGTGCCGGACGCGGCGCCGGCCAACGAAGGAGAATTGGTAGCCCATGGCTCATGAGGTTCTGATCGTCGACGACGAGGCTGACATTCGCGAACAGCTCTCGGGCATTCTGGGCGACGAGGGATTCGAAACCCGCGTCGCCAAGGACAGCGACACCGCACTCGTCGAGATCGAGGCCCGCCGACCGTCGATGGTCATCCTCGACATCTGGCTCAATGGCTCGACGCTCGATGGTCTTGGCCTTCTCGACGTGATCAAGCGCGATTATGTCGATCTGCCGGTGGTCATGATCAGCGGCCACGGCAACATCGAAACGGCGGTCGCGGCCATCAAGTGCGGGGCCTGGGACTTCATCGAGAAACCCTTCGAGACCGATCGATTGTTGTTGATCACCGAGCGCGCCATCGAATCCGCCCGGGTGCGCCGCGAATACCAGGACCTGAAGGAACGGGCCGGTGGCGAGCCCGAATTGATCGGGGCATCTGCGGCCATGACCGCGCTGCGGACGGCGATCGACCGAGTCGCCCCGACCGGTAGCAGGGTCCTGGTCACGGGACCGCCGGGAAGCGGCAAAGAGGTCGTCGCCCGGCTCATCCATGAGCGTTCGCGCCGAGCCGGCGGCCCATTCGTCGTGTTGAATGCGGCCTCGATGGCTCCGGAGCGGATGGAAGCGGAGCTATTCGGCTTCGAGGATGCCGCCGGCGCCACCGAGCGCAGGCGGGTTGGCACTTTCGAACGCGCTCATGGCGGCACCTTGTTCCTTGACGAGGTCGCCGACATGCCGCTCGCGACCCAGGCCAAGATTCTGCGCGTGCTCCTAGATCAGGTCTTCGAACGCGTCGGCGGCAGCGCGCGGATCGAGGTCGACGTTCGGGTCATCAGCGCGTCGAGCCGAAACCTCAAAGACGAGATCGCGGCTGGGCGGTTGCGCGAAGACCTCTATCACCGGTTGAACGTGGTGCCGATCCCGGTTCCCCCGTTGCGAGCCCGCCGCGAGGATATCCCTTCGTTAATCGAGCACTTCATCCGATGGACCGCCGACACCACCGGCCTTGCGCGGCGGACGATCGCCGAGGACGCGCTCGCCGCGCTGCAGTCCAACGAGTGGCCGGGGAACGTTCGCGAGTTGCGCAACGTTGTCGAGCGGCTTTTGATCATGGCGCCCGGCGATTCCTTCACATCGATTGGTGCCGACATGCTGCCGCCCGAACTCGGCTCGCCGACGTTCGCGGCCCTGCGCCCCAACGGCTCCGAAGAGGTAATGGCGCTGCCGCTTCGGCGTGCGCGCGAGCGCTTCGAGCGCGAATACCTGAGCGCGCAAATCGCCCGCTTCGGCGGCAACGTCTCGCGCACCGCCGCATTCGTCGGCATGGAGCGCTCCGCACTTCACCGAAAACTGAAGACGCTTGGGGTAGGGGGCAGCGATCCCGCGGCATCCGGCGTCGATTCCTGATCCTGCCCGGACCGTCGATTCGCGGATAGACCGGTGAAGGTCATCATCTGTGGCGGGGGCCAGGTCGGCTCTAACATTGCCCGCCACCTTGCCGGCGAAAGCAATGACGTCACGGTGATCGACCAATCGGCTGACCTCATTCGCCGGGTTAGCGATTCGCTCGACGTACGGGCCATGGTGGGCCACGCCTCGCATCCTGACGTCCTGGAGAAGGCCGGCGCGCGCGACGCCGATATGATTATCGCGGTGACCTATGCCGATGAGGTGAACATGGTCGCCTGCCAGGTCGCCCATTCGCTGTTCGACGTGCCGACCAAGATCGCCCGGGTGCGCGCGCAGAGTTACTTGGAGCCGATCTGGGCAGACATGTTCAGTCGCGCGCATATGCCGATCGACGTGATCATCTCGCCCGAGCTTGAGGTTGCCCGCGCGGTCGGCCGCCGGCTCGAGGTTCCGGGCGCCAGCGATATGGTTTCGTTCGCCGACGACAAGGTGCGGGTCATCGGGGTGCGCATCGACGCCGATTGCCCGATCATCAACACGCAGCTGCGCCAGCTAACCGAGCTGTTCCCCGGGCTGAGCATCCAGGTGCTTGGGATATTCCGGGGAGGCAAGGCGATCGCGCCGACGGGCGACGATCAGATGGTGCCCGGCGACGAGGTGTACTTCGCCGCCGATCGCGAGCATGTCAAACGCGCGATGGCGACCTTCGGCCACGAGGAGCGCGAAGCCCGCCGCTTGATCGTTTTGGGCGGGGGTAACATCGGGCTGTTCCTGACCAAACAATTCGAAAAGGAACACCACGCCGTCAGGGTCAAGATCATCGAGGCCAACCCGGCCCGTGCCGCGGTCGTGGCCGACGAGCTCAGCCGCACGGTGGTCCTGAGCGGCGATGCGCTGGACAGCGAAATTCTCAAGGAAGCCAACGTTCAGGCAACGGAAACCATCGTCGCCGTGACCAACGACGATCAGGTAAACGTCCTGGCTTCTCTCCTGGCCAAGCGGCACGGCTGCCAGCGTGCGGTGGCGCTAATCAACAACGCAAGCTATGGGCCGCTGGTGGTCTCGTTGGGCGTCGATGTCGTCGTCAACCCGCGGGCCATCACCGTCTCCACGATCCTGCAGCATATCCGGCGCGGCCGCATCCGACAGGTTCATAGCGTGCTCGATGGCGCTGCCGAGATCATCGAAGGCGAGGCGCTCGAAACCTCGACGCTGGTGGGAACGCCGCTCAACCAGATCCGCTTGCCCGCGGGCATCATCGTCGGCGCCATATTGCGTGGTGAGGAGGTCATCATTCCGCGTGGCGACACCGCCGTCACCACCGGCGACCGGGTGGTCGTCTTCGCCGCTGCTGGTATGGTCAAGAAAGTCGAGCAGATGTTCTCGGTCCGCCTCGAATTCTTCTGACGGCGGTCGGGCCGGCGGAGCCTCGATGTCTTTAGCCGCTGTATTCTGGATATTTGGCTGGATTGTCGCCGCGTTCGCCGCGGCGATGACGTTGCCGGCGCTGATCGCGTTGGGATTCGGTGAGGGTGCCCTGGCGCTCGTTTTCGTTGCGGCGGCCGGGGTGACGGCGTTCGCCGGCGGGACCCTCATCGCGATCGCCCGTGGCGCGACAAGCAGTGACCCGCGCCGCGAGGGCTTTGTGCTGGCCGTACTCTCCTGGCTCGTGCTGCCCGCCTTTGGCGCGCTCCCATTTGCCTTCGGTGGCGTGACCGAGGGCGTCACCGACGCCTATTTCGAGGCGATGTCGGGGCTGACGACAACGGGAGCGACGATTTTCGACAATCCAGAATCGTTGGGACGAGGTCTCCTTTTCTGGCGCGCGCTAACGCAGTGGTTCGGCGGTCTGGCGACGATCGTCTTGGCGATCGTCGTGTTGGCGCCGACCGGCGTCGGCGGCATGGAGTTCCAACGTGCGCCGCTTCCTCGCGGTGAACACGACAACCTGTCGAGCCAGATCTTCAACGCCGTGCGCTCGGTGTGGTGGATCTACGGGGCGCTCACGATCGTCTGCGGCGCCCTGCTGTGGGTCGCGGGTGTGCCGGCGTTTGACGCGCTATGCCTGTCCTTGAGTACCGTATCCACGGGCGGGTTCGCGACCACCGGAGGCTCGATCGCGGCGTTCGACAATCCCCTGGCGGAAGCGGTGTTGGTGATCTTCATGCTTGCCGGTGCGGCGAGCTTCTCCGCCCACTTCATGCTCGCGCACGGACGCCGGAAGGCCTACGTGGAGAATCCGGAAATCCGGATGTTGGCGATACTCTGCGCCACTGCAGCGCTGGCATTCATCGTGGTCTTGGTTCTCGAAACCGACACTTCCGTAGCTCAGAGTGTGCGTCTCGGCGTCTTCAACGTGGTCTCGCTGGTTACGACGACGGGCTTCTCCAACGCCGAAAGCGTGGTGTGGCCCGCCGCCTTGCCCGTCGTCGCCATTGCCCTGGTCCTGATCGGCGGTTCCAGCGGATCAACGGCTGGGGGGCTCAAGCTCATGCGCCTCGAAATCCTACTCAAGGAGGCCGCCCGCGAGCTGCGCAGGCTGGCCCACCCGCATGGCGTCGTCCGCGTACGGTTCGGTGGATATGCACTCGACGAAGACGAGAAACGCGGCGTGTGGAGTTTTCTCATCGTCTATGTATTCTGCTTCGTTGCCTTGGCCCTGGCGCTGGCCGCGCTTGGGCTGGATTTCCGGGCGTCGGTGGTTGCGACCGCGGCGGCGCTCGCGAATACCGGTCCCGGCTTGGAGCTGATGGTCGGCCTTGGCGCCGGCGGCTACGATGTGCTGTCGCCTGCCACGAAGTGGGTTCTCAGCCTCGCCATGCTCGTGGGTCGACTCGAGCTGTTCGGCGTGTTGATCTTGTTGCGGCCCGGGTTTTGGAAGGCTTGAGCGCGGACCGGGGAGGGAAGGGAGCGTCGCATGTCGCGCATTGCCTACGTGAACGGCCGCTATGTTCCGCACCATGCGGCGCACGTGCACGTGGAAGATCGCGGCTACCAGTTCGCTGACGGAGTCTACGAGGTGATCGCGGTCGTCGACGGCCGGCTGATCGACGAGGGCCCGCACCTCGACCGGCTCGAACGATCGCTGTCGGAGATTCGAATCGAAACGCCGATGTCGCGGCGGGCATTGGCGACGGTACTGCGCGAAACAGTCCGAGTTAACCGGGTTCGGCGCGGCATCGTCTACCTGCAGGTGAGCCGCGGCATCGCCCGCCGCGATCATCCGTTTCCAAGCCGCCCGGGCCGCCCCTCGGTCGTCGCGACGGCCCGGTCGATCGCGCGTAGCGCGCCGCACGCGCACCCCAAGGGGGTGCGCGTCATTACTCTGCCCGACATCCGCTGGGCGCGCTGCGACATCAAGTCGATCGGGCTGTTGGCGAACGTCCTCGCCAAGCAGTCGGCAGTCGAGGCCGGCGCCTACGAAGCCTGGCAAGTCGATGACGAAGGCGCGGTGACCGAAGGCGCTTCGACCAACGCATGGATCGTCGATGGTAGCGGGCGATTGGTCACGCCGCCGATCGCCAACGCAATCCTGAGCGGCGTCACGCGTCGAGTAGTGCTCGAAATCGCGCAAGCCGAGGGGGTCGAGTTCGACGAGCGGTCTTTCACGGTGGCCGAGGCCAAGGCCGCCCCCGAGGCCTTCCTCACGAGCACCACCTCGTTCGTGCTGCCTGTGGTGGCGATCGACGGGTCCGTCATCGGCTCCGGCGAGCCCGGCCCGCTGACCCGCCGCCTGCAGTCGGCCTTGGACCGCCGTATGGCTGAAGCCCCACCCGCCACGGTGCCGAGTTCGCAAAATTGAGCGCAGCATTGCCGGCATGAGTCCGTTAAACTGTTGGGGATAGAACAGTGGGATCCGTCGCCGCCACGGTGACCGCAATAAACAGAATGAGCGGAGAGCCAACTATGTCCGCAGCCAAATCTCAGAACGTCCAAGACGTCTTCCTCAATCACATCCGCAAGAACAAGCTCCCGGTGACGGTGTTCCTCGTCAACGGCGTGAAACTTCAGGGCGTTATCAGCTGGTTCGACAATTTCTGCGTGCTGCTGCGCCGCGACAGTCATTCCCAACTCGTCTACAAGCACGCGATCTCCACCGTAATGCCGGCGGCTCCGGTGCAACTCTATGAGCCGGACGAGGACGAAGGTTTCGAAGCCGAACCGTCCGCCGAGCCGGCGGCCGAAACAGAATAGGTTGACGCCGCCGCGGGGCTTGCCGACGGCCACGCCTGCGCGGCGCGCGCTCGTAGTGCATCCGTTCGCGCGCGCCCGCGTGCGCGGACGCGCGCCCGAGGCCCGGGTCACCGAGGCGGTTTCGCTGGCCCAGGCGATTTGCCTTTCGGTGGTGGAAGCGCGGGCCGTGCGCAATTTGCGCCCGAGGCCGGCGACATTGTTCGGCCCCGGCACCGTCGCCGAGATCGCGACCGCGGTTGACGACAACCACATCGACATCGTCATCATCGACACCTCGCTTACGCCGGTACAACAGCGCAATCTCGAGCTCGCCTGGCGTTGCAAGGTCATCGACCGCACCGGACTGATCCTCGAAATATTCGGCGCGCGGGCGCGGACGCGCGAGGGCAGGCTGCAGGTAGAACTCGCGGCACTGAGCTACCAGAGAAGCCGACTGGTTCGGTCTTGGACCCATCTCGAGCGTCAACGCGGTGGCTACGGCTTCCTGGGCGGTCCCGGCGAATCACAGATTGAATCCGATCGGCGCCAAATCGACGAGCGCATCACTAAAATTCGGCGCGATCTCGAGGCGGTCGGACGCACCCGAACCTTACACCGCGGCGGCCCGCGATCGCGCTATCCACTGGTCGCCCTCGTCGGGTACACGAATGCCGGCAAGTCGACGCTGTTCAACCGCCTCACCGGCGCCAAAGTCCCCGCCGACGACCAACTCTTCGCGACCCTCGACCCGAAGCTGCGTCGGGTCGCGCTACCCGGCGGGCGGCATATCGTCCTCTCGGACACGGTGGGCTTTGTCTCGGAGTTGCCGACGAATTTGATCGCGGCCTTTTCGGCGACGCTGGAGGAGGTTCGAGAAGCCGCCCTAATCGTTCACGTGCGGGACGTGGTCCATCCCGACAGCGAGCCCCAAGATGCCGACGTCCGTGCGGTGCTGCGACAGATCGCAGACGGCGCGGGAATTGCGGAGGCGCGGATCGAGGCGCTCAACAAGATCGATCTCGCCGACCGCGAATCCCGGACCCGCATCCGCACCGCGGCGGGGCGACGCAGCGATCAAGTTCCGCTCTCGGCCGCCACCGGTGAGGGCTGCGAGGCGCTTCTCGAGGCGATCGAGGCTCGCCTGTTCCGGGCGAGGCCGGTGCTCGATCTCGACGTATCGCTCGAAGACGGCGCGGCCATCGCCTGGCTGTACGCCCACGGCGAGATCTGTTCGCGAACGGACGAGGGCAGTCTTGCGCGCTTGCAGGTCAGGTTGAGTGAAGCCGACGCGCGGCGCTTCTTTCGCCGGGCTTCCGAAGGCGCTCCGCTTCGAGCCTGAGCGTCGCCGGCGGGATGCGCCCGCATCCAGCCGTTGACATGGCGAAACCTCCCAATTATATACCGCCTCGGAGGTTAGCACTCGCTTGCTGAGAGTGCTAGCAAGGTCGCGCGGTGGCCCACACATGTGGGCCAATTGAGGAACCAACGGAGGCGCCGATGAAGATTAAACCGCTGCACGATCGCGTGCTGGTGAAGCGGATCGACGAAGAAGAGCGAACGGCCGGCGGCATTATCATTCCCGACACGGCGAAGGAAAAGCCGATGGAAGGCAAGGTTGTCGCGGTCGGCAGCGGCGCCCGTGGCGAGAACGGCAAAGTGCAGCCGATGGACGTCAAGAAGGGCGATCGCATCCTGTTCGCAAAGTGGTCGGGTACCGAGGTCACCGTCGAGGGCGAAGAGATGGTGATCATGAAGGAATCCGACATCATGGGAATCATTACTGGCTGAGGAACCAACGATGCCTGCAAAAGATGTCAAATTCGCGACCGACGCGCGTGCCCGGCTACAGCGCGGCGTCGATACCCTAGCCGATGCGGTCAAGGTCACGCTGGGTCCCAAGGGCCGCAACGTGGTCTTGGACAAATCTTTTGGCGCCCCCCGAATCTCGAAGGACGGCGTGACCGTGGCCAAAGAGATCGAGCTTGGCGACAAGTTCGAAAACATGGGCGCCCAAATGGTGCGCGAGGTCGCAAGCCGCACTTCGGACGAGGCCGGTGACGGCACCACCACGGCGACGGTGCTGGCACAATCGATCGTGTCCGAGGGATTGAAATCGGTAGCCGCCGGGATGAACCCGATGGACCTTAAGCGGGGCATCGACGCCGGAGTCGCCGCGGCGGTCGGCTACATCAAGAGTCGTTCGCGCGGCGTCGCCTCGGAAGGAGAGATCGCTCAAGTCGGCACGATCTCAGCCAATGGCGAGAGCGAGATCGGCGACATCATCGCCGAGGCTATGCAGCAGGTCGGCAAGGAAGGGGTGATTACGGTCGAGGAAGCCAAGGGGCTGGCGACCGAACTGGACGTCGTGGAAGGGATGCAGTTCGACCGCGGCTATCTTTCACCCTATTTCGTCACCAACGCCGAGAAGATGGTGACCGAGCTCGAGTCGCCCTACATCCTGTTGCACGAGAAGAAGCTGTCGAGCCTGCAGGCGATGTTGCCGATGCTCGAGGCGGTGGTCCAGTCGTCACGCCCGTTGGTGGTCGTTGCCGAAGATGTCGAGGGTGAGGCGTTGGCCACGCTGGTAGTCAACAAACTCCGCGGCGGTCTCAAGGTGGCGGCGGTCAAGGCGCCGGGATTCGGCGACCGACGCAAGGCCATGCTTGAGGACATCGCCATCTTGACCGGCGGTCAGGTCATCAGCGAAGACCTCGGGATCAAGCTTGAGAGCGTCGGGCTCAACATGCTCGGCACCGCCAAGCGGGTCTCGATCAGCAAGGAAGAGACGACGCTGGTCGACGGCGCCGGCAAGAAAAAGGAGATCGAGGGCCGCTGCGCGCAAATCCGTGCCCAGATCGAGGAGACGACCTCCGACTATGACCGAGAAAAGCTCCAGGAGCGGCTGGCCAAGCTGGCCGGTGGCGTGGCCGTGATCAAGGTCGGCGGCGTCACCGAGATCGAGGTCAAGGAGCGCAAGGACCGCGTCGAGGACGCGCTCAACTCGACCCGCGCCGCGGTCGAGGAGGGCATTGTCCCAGGCGGCGGGGTGACGCTCCTGTATGCCGCGCGCAAACTCGACAACGTCAAGTCCGCCAACAACGATCAGCACGTCGGGGTCGAAATCGTTCAGCGCTCGCTGCAGAGACCGCTGCGCCAGATCGCTGAGAACGCCGGCGTCGAGGGCGCCGTGGTGGTCGGCAAGCTCCTGGACTCGAAGAACGACAAGCTCGGCTTCGATGCCCAGAATGAGGCCTACGTCGACATGATCAAGGCCGGGATCATCGATCCCGCCAAGGTCGTTCGCACGGCGCTGCAAGATGCGGCCTCGGTCGCCGGGCTGTTGGTCACGACCGAGGCAATGGTCGCCGAGCGGCCGGAGAAGAAGGATCCGCCGATGCCGCCGCCGGACATGGGTGGCATGGGTGGCATGGGCGGCATGATGTAGCGGAGCTTACCGGATAGGGCGGCCAACCGCCGCCCGACCGTGGGGCCGGACCGAAAGGTCTGGCCCCTTTCTTTGCCCGCGCCTACCATGCCCTTGACCGCGCCCAACCCGCTCACGCGAGGATTGACCGATGGCCGAGCCCGCCGCAGCCAGCCACAATGAGGCCGCAGCCCTCACCGAACTTGCCTACGAGCACTGCATCTTTCCGATGGTCGAGGTCGGCGACTTGCGCGAGGGCGACCTACAGATCGCGGTCGCGGGCAGGGGGGTCGAGATCACCGACATCGAGGGACGGAACTTCCTCGACATGGTGAGCGGCTCGGCTCGCGCCAACTCGCTGGGATACGGCAACGCCGAAATCGTCCGAGCGATCGCCGAACAGCTCGAGCGCCTCCACCACCTCGGCGCGCGGACGCAGATGATGGAGCCGACGATCCGTCTCGCCGCCAAGCTCGCCGCGCTCGCGCCCGGTGAGCTCGGCAGGTCGCTGTTTATGAGCGGCGGTTCCGAGGCGGTAGAGGGCGCGTTCAAACTGGCCAAGCAATACCACCAAGCTCGCGGTCGTAAGCCGCACGCGAACAAGATCGTCGCGCGATGGAACGCCTATCACGGCGCCACCATGGGGGCGCTGGGCGCGACCGATTCCATGAACATCCGTCAACCCGCCGACCCACCGCCGGCCGGCTATGTCCACGTACCGGCGCCAACGACGTATCGCAACCCATTCGGCATGGCGTACGCCGAATACGGCGATTTTTGCGCGAATTACCTCGAAGAGGCGATCGTGCACGAGGGCCCGGCGAACGTCGCCGCGTTCATCGCCGAGCCGATCATGCAGGGGGGTGGGGTCCAGATCCCGCCGCCGGAGTATTTTCCGCGGGTGCGCGAGATCTGCGACCGCCACGACGTGGTCTTCATCGCCGACGAGATCATCACCGGCTTTGGCCGCACCGGCGAGTGGTTCGGCGTCAATCACTTCGGCGTCGTGCCCGACATTATGCTGCTGGCCAAGGCGATCAGCGCCGGGTACTTCCCCATGTCGTGCCTGCTTGCCCGGCCCGAGATATGCGAGGCCGTGGCCGACCTCCGCCATACCCACTGCCACATGGGAAACCCGGCGGCGAGCGCCGCGGCGCTCACCAACATCGCGATCATGGAGCGCGACGGCCTGGTCGAACGGGCGAAGGAGAGCGGTGCCTATTTCCTCGGCGCGCTCAAGGATTCGCTGGACGAGAGCCCGATCGTCGGGCAGGTCCGCGGGCTCGGGCTGTGGCTCGCCGTGGACCTGACTGCCGATTCCGCGACCGAGGTGCCGTTCACCGACGACACGGTGATCGCCGTGTGGCGTCGCATGCGCGATCACGGGGTGTTGGCGAGCGTCATGGGCAGCGCCATCGAGCTCGCGCCACCCTACATCGTCGAGCGCGCCGAGCTCGACCGCGCCAGCGAGGCCATCGCCCGGTCCGTCCGCGAGGTCACGGAAGAGCGCGGGCTGGGCTAGCCGGGGCGCCACCCATGCGTGAGCGCGTCGCAATCGTCGGCACCGGCATCGTCGGCCGGGCCTGGGCCATCAGCTTCGCCCGCGGCGGTTGCGAGACCCGCCTTTACGATGTGGCGCCCGAGGCCGTCGCTGACGCGCTTGGCGCGATCGAGCGGAACCTGGTCGAGCTCGAGGGCCTGGACCTCCTCCGTGGCGCATCGGCGGGCGAGGTGCGGTCTCGGATCTCGGGGGCGTCCGAGCGGGCCGAGGCGCTGGACGGCGCAACCCACGTTCAAGAATGCGTCCCCGAAACCGTTGCCACCAAGACTGCGGTTTTCGCATGGCTCGACACCGAATCGGGCGCCGAGGCCGTGCTTGCGAGTTCGTCGACTGGAATACCGCCCTCGGCGTTTACCGAAGACCTCGCGGGTCGCGGCCGCTGCCTGGTCGCCCATCCAATCAACCCGCCGTATCTGGTTCCGGCGGTCGAGCTCGTGCCGGCGCCGTGGACCGAGGAAGCGGCGATGCGGCGCACGCGCGAGCTGATGGAGCGCATCGGCCAGGCGCCGATCTCGATGGCGCGCGAGATCGAGGGGTTCATCATGAATCGGCTTCAGGGTGCGTTGTTGCAAGAGGCGTTTTGGCTGATCGAGAAGGGGTACGCGAGCGTCGAAGACGTGGACCGCGGGCTGGCCAAGGGGATCGGGCTTCGCTGGTCGTTCATCGGCGCCTTCGAGACCATCGACCTCAATGCGCCCGGCGGCGTCCGAGACTACGTGGACCGCTACGGCGCGATGTATCTCGAGCTTGCGCGGGGGCGCGGCGCGCCAGCGCCGTGGACGGGCGCACTCTTGGATGCCGTTGAGAACCAGCGCCGTGCGGCGCTCCCCCTCGATGGAATAGCGGACCGCCAAGCATGGCGCGACCGCCGGCTGATGGCGCTTGCCGCCCACAAGCGCAAACTCGCCGCCGAAGAGGGCTAGCCGCCGGCTTCCTCGAATCGAGCTGCGCCGCTCGTCGTCTCCGATGCCACGCCCGTCTTGCTATAGGTTTGCATCGATGGTCAATCGCCAAATATAGACCAGCGCTTCGAGACGCCGTCGGGGATGTTGGCGGCGCGAAGATCCGAAATCTGCCAGTTCTGCCGATCGCGCAAGATGCCCCGGTAGGCCGCCATGTTGCCCTTAAAGGTGTAGTAGTACCAATGGTCCGACACGTTGCCGGGCCGGTCGCCGGAAATCTGGATGCCGCGCCCGGCCATCCACGTCTGAAGCGCCGCTCGGTCGATCTGCATGTCGATCCAATCGGCAAAGCGACCTTCAACGTCAAGCCCGTTGTGTCCGATCACCTGGCTGTTCCCGAAAGTGCGAGGCCCGAAATTCTCGGCGAGCTTGTCCAGCACATCGTTCTCGCGGCTGACGAAATTTTAAAAGGCCGGCCGGCTGGCCAAGTTCAAATCTTCGAGACGCCGTTGCATGAGCTGGGCTTCGACCACGTACTCGGCCCCGCCCAGGATGATGACTTGGCCGAGCCGTTCGATTAGGGAGCGCCGTTCGTATTTTGCGGCCAACGCTATCGCGCGCACCACAACCCGCGATCCAAGGCTGTGGCAGATCAGGTCGATCGGATGATTCGGCAAGAGCTCGGCGAGAACATCGAGGATGTTCACCAACACCCAGGCGGTGCGT
This sequence comes from Alphaproteobacteria bacterium, assembly GCA_965219135.1. Lineage (GTDB taxonomy): Bacteria > Pseudomonadota > Alphaproteobacteria > VGEJ01 > VGEJ01 > CAYUNL01. The sequence goes on from CBDCMV010000003.1 coordinate 956,886, forward strand.
CCGGCGTTGTCGTACGCCCTAGCATAGAAGTTCTCGAAATGGTTGATCAATGCAGAGGCGAAGCCTGGTTGGCTTTGCCAGCCAAGCGCCACGGCGAGGCCCGTCTCGCCGGTATTGTCGTTCTTCTCGAAGCCGAGTCCCAACGGCCAGCTCGAGGTGTGATGGCGTTGCTCGTTCTGCTCGCTACCGACCGCGAAATAGTAGACGCGGCCATGTGGGTTGTCGGTTTCTTCCGGCTCGGGACTGACCGCCTGCTTGGGATCGAAGAGGAAGCCGTGGACCATGACCACCACGGGTTGATGCACGTCAAGAGCTGACCCGGCCGCCGCTACCTCGCGCGTGAGATAATGACGGAAATCCGAATCGCGCGGTGGCACACCAGGCTCCGTCAACCGCTCCATGCGGCCGAGCCGTCGCCGCCGATTGTAGGGCAGCAGCTTGATATCGCCGTCGACGTCCGGGGCGTAGACGGCATCTTTTAGAACGGATAAGCGGACGATCGACATGCCTCTCCCTCCTGCCTGAATCCTATTGGGGTCATCTAGGGCCTACGCGCGTGCTCAACCTCGTCCGATCAACCTCGCTCGGCAGAGCCTTAGCTAGGTGCCCTTGCGGATGAGGTAGGTGTAGACGCCGTCGGTCTCGGCGTGTTCGATCAGTTCGTTGTCGGTGACGTCGCAGAAGTGGCGGAAATCGATGACCGAGGCCGGATCGGTAGCCAAGACACGGAGGCACGCGCCTGCCTGTAGCGCCTTCAGCGCCTTGCGAGCCTTGAGGACGGGGAGGGGGCACATCAGGCCCGTGGCATCGAGCGTGCCCTCGGTTTCCGGCGCGGCGCTCACTCCGTTTCCTCGGCGCGCGCCTGGTTCTCGCGATATGCTCGACGATCGCTTCCTTCTTCACCAGATCGAGGCGCATCGGTTCTCGTGAAGATGCTCTACTGCACTTCGGATGTCATAGAGCTCGCCCATGGTGTCCCGATGACGCGAGCCGATGAAAAGTTCGGTTCTGCTCTTGAATTGCCGCCTAGTCTTTCCAGCGTCAGGTAAGATTAGGCCGTCGATGCAGCGGCAATATTGATGAAGCCGCTCCAGAATATCGCCATTTGTGCGAGCCTGCGCATAGATATGCAGGGTCCTATGCAACCGCCAATTGCTACCGGGCGGGGATGTCGTAGCCAAAATCTCAAGCTTCTCCCCGAATTGTGCAGCCCGTCGGACGTGTTCAGGCAGCACAGGCGGATATCGCCGAAAGAGGCAAGGAACGGGGGAGTCAATCCCGCTACTGGCGGATGTCTATTTCTCTGTCTCGCCGCGAACCCGTAAGCATGACCGGCCTGTGCGACGGTGCAAACGTGCTTGCGAGCAATGGACCAACGTAGAATTTCCAAACGCGTTCTTGGAGTTGCTGATTCTCAGCGTCCAGAACGTCAGCCGTATGCGACGCCAGCTTACTAAACAGGAACAGATTGCAGTTTTCGACTTCTCGCGCGCGGATGCTGCCGAGCCACTCCTGCCAATGTGGAGGGACATCGAACGTTGTGTCAGCCAATACCCAGAGGTTGGGAGTGATCCTTTCCAGCGGTAGTTGCTCATCGATTTTGACGTTGAGGCCTACGAGAGCATACTTCTCCCCGACCTCGATCCACATTGCAGATTCTCCGCGGGTCACTGAGTCGGCCTTCAAAATTCTACTTGGCGCCTGCGCACCCGCGGTGAAACATCTCCCAGGTCTCCATTTGCAACCCTGTTGCGCACGGCCTAACCGCCCTTGCGGATGAGGTAGGTGTAGACGCCGTCGGTCTCGGCGTGTTCGATCAGTTCGTTGTCGGTGACGTCGCAGAAGTGGCGGAAGTCAATGACCGAGGCCGGATCGGTAGCCAAGACACGGAGGCACGCACCGGCTCGTAGCGCCTTGAGCGCCTTGCGCGCCTTGAGGACGGGGAGGGGGCACATCAAGCCGGTGGCATCGAGCGTGCCCTCGGATTGCGGCGCGGCGCTCATTCGGTTTCCTCGGCGCGCGCCTGGTTCCATAGACGGTCCAGCTCCTCCAAGCCGGCTTCTTCGACCGCATCTCCGCGCTCGGCCAGAAGCGCCTCGATACGCCGGAAACGGCGCTCGAACTTGGCATTTGTGGCGCGAAGCGCGGTCTCGGGGTCGACGCCGAGGTGGCGGGCCAGGTTCACGTAGCCGAACAGAACGTCGCCCAGCTCGTCCAACAACCGCTCAGGCGTGCCGCCGGCGCGCATTTCGGTGGATAGTTCCGCGCGTTCCTCGTCGATCTTGTTCCATACCTCCACCGCGCTCGGCCAATCGAAGCCGACGCGGGCGGCGCGGTCTTGGAGCTTGCGCGACCGGCTGAGCGCGGGTAGCGCGTGGGGTACGCCGGCGAGCGTGCCCTTGTCGCCGCCATCCCCGGCGTTGGCTTCGCGCTCGGCCGCCTTGTGTGCCTCCCAGGCGAGGGTCTGGCTAGCGGCGTCGTCAATCCGCGTCTCGCCAAACACGTGGGGGTGGCGGCGCTCCATCTTGTCGGCGATGGCCGCGGCCACGTCATCGAAGGAGAAGTGGCCGGCCTCGCGCGCCATCTCGGCGTGGAAGACGACCTGGAATAGGAGATCGCCAAGCTCGTCCTTGAGCGCCACCATGTCCGATTCCCGGACCGCCTCGGCGACCTCGTAAGCCTCTTCGATCGTGTAGGGGGCGATGGAAGCGAAGTTCTGTTCACGATCCCACGGGCAGCCGCGCTCAGGATCGCGAAGGCGGGTCATGATGTCGAGCAACTTGTCGAGGTGTGCGGTCATGAATTAATTCGCATAATTAGTATTATGGAAAAATTTATCTATTGATTTTTCGGCCAAAGGGTTACGAACTGATTCTCGGGTCATGATGCATCAACACACATTATGCCTCGATCACCAGGCCATCATGGCCGGGTTCGACGCCCTGTGGCAACGAGGCGCATAGGGTCGCGTAGTCGAGGCCCGAGGTCATGTGGGTAAGGACGGCGCGTCTCGGGAGCACGCGTTCAATCCAGGCGAGCGCCCGGTCGAGGTGCGCGTGGGTCGGGTGCGGTTCGGCGCGGAGCGCCGCCACGATCCAGACATCCACCCCTTCCAGGGCCGCGAAAGCAGCCTCGTCGAGGGCGACAACGTCGGTCGAGTACGCGATCGCGCCAAAACGCAGGCCCAGCGTGGTCAGGCCGCCGTGATCCTGCGCGAACGGCGTGACCTGGAGTTCACCGAGGGTGAACGGCCCGTCGATTTCGCACGGCTCGAGGATCGCGGGATACGGTGAGTCCGGCTCGCCAAACGCGTAAGCGAATCGGTCCTTGAGCGTGGCTAACGTGTCGGCAGCGGCGTAGATGGGCATCGGACGGCGGTTGCGCGCCGCGAGCACGCGCAACTCGTCGATGCCGTGGCAATGGTCGGCGTGGGAGTGGGTGTAGATCACCGCATCGAAATCGGCGATGCCGCGGTCGAGACACTGTTGCCGAAGATCGGGCGAGGTATCGACGAGCACGCGGGTTGCCGCCCAACTCGACGAAGATCGAGGCCCGGGAGCGCCGATTGCGCGGCTCGGTGGGATCGCACGCCCCCCAATCCTCGCCAATCCGCGGAACGCCGCCCGAGCCGCCGCAGCCGAGAATGGTTACGCGCATCGCGGCGCCTGGGCCTTGGTGAAGAGCGCAAAGAAGTTGGCCGTTGTGGCCTCCGCCAACGCCGCGACCGCCGAGCCGCGGAGATCCGCCAAAAACGCGGCGGTGTCGGCGACGAACGCCGGTTCGTTGCGTTTTCCACGATACGGGACCGGTGCGAGGTAGGGCGCGTCGGTCTCGACCAAAAGGCGATCCAGCGGGACCTCGGCGGCGATCGCGCGCAGATCCCCGGCGTTCTTGAAGGTGACGATACCCGAGAAGGAAATGTGGAACCCGAGATCGAGCGCTTGCGCGGCGAGCGCCGCGCCCCCGGTGAAGCAATGAATGAGGCCGGGAAACGGCCCCGCTCTCGTCTCTTCGACGAGGATCCGGGCGGTGTCTTCGTCGGCGGATCGCGAATGGACGATCAAGGGCAAGCCGGTGTCGCGGGCGGCGGCGATGTGGGCGCGAAACGAGGCCTGCTGGTCGTCCCGCGCGCTGTGCTCGTAATAGTAATCGAGACCGGTTTCGCCGATGCCGACGACTTTGGGCCCGCGCGCCAGCTCGATGAGGGTGGCGGCGGCCAAATTTCGCGCGCCGCTCGCCTCGTGGGGGTGCACGCCTACCGAGCAGAACACGTTGCGGTACCGACCGGCGAGCTCGTGCACTGTGTCGAATTCGGCAAGCTGGGTGCAGATGGTCAGCAGCGAGCCGACGCCCGCGGCGGCGGCCCGCGCCACCACCGCATCCATCTCATCCGCGAATTCGGGAAAGCTGAGGTGACAGTGGCTGTCGACAAGCATCGGCAGTGAGAGCGGCACCGCGGGCTGACCTCGCCTCACCCAACCTCTTCCGCCGTCTCGACAAAGCGCGGAAAGACCGCTTCGGGCTCGGGAAGCGGCGTGCCGCGCTCCAGCGCCCCGGATTTACCGAGATAGGCGAAGGTGCGCCGCCCCTCCCCCACGCCGAGCTGCGCCAAAATCCGCGCCGCCGAGGCCGGAACGAAGGGCTGCGCCAGGATCGCGTAGTGGCGGATCGCCTCGGCCAGAACGTAGAGGACGGTACGCATCCGCGCCGGGTCCGAGCGCTTGAGCTCCCATGGCGCGCAACTATCGACGTAGCGATTGGCCTCGCCGATTTCCGCCCACAGGAGGATCAGCGCCTTGTGGATCGCCTGCGCGTCGATCTCCGCCCGCATCGCCACGGCGAGCGCGCCGGCGCGGTCTAGGAGCGCACGGTCCTCGGACGCGAGGGGGCCGGATTCCGGCGTTGCCGAGGCGCAGTTGCGCGCAACCATGCTCAGCACCCGTTGCACGAGGTTGCCGAAGTCGTTGGCGAGGTCGCCGTTGATGCGGTTGACCATGGCCCGGCACGAGAAGTCGCCGTCGTTGCCGAAAGGCACTTCGCGCATCAGGAAGTATCGCACCGCGTCCAATCCGTAGGTCTCGACCAGGGCCACCGGGTCGATGATGTTGCCGAGCGACTTCGATATCTTGCGTCCCTCGTTGGTCCACCAGCCGTGGGCGAACACCCGTTTGGGCGGTGCGAGGCCGGCGGCCATCAGGAACGCCGGCCAGTAGACAGTGTGGAAACGCAGGATGTCCTTGCCCACGATGTGCATCGGCATCGCGGCGGGCCAGTATCGGCGGTACTCCGGCGTCTCGGTATCGGGATAGCCGAGCCCGGTGATGTAGTTGGTCAACGCGTCGAGCCAGACGTACATCACATGAGCCGGGTCGTCGGGCACCGCCACGCCCCAGGTGAAGCTGGTTCGCGAGATGGAGAGGTCGTTGAGACCGCCCGAGACGAAGCTCACGACCTCGTTGCGTCGGCTGTCCGGGGCGATGAAATCGGGGTTGCGCGCGTAGAATTCTAGTAGCCGTTCGCCCCACGCGCCGAGGCGGAAAAAATAGCTCGGCTCCTCGACCCACTCGACCTCGGCTCCGCTCGGCGCGTGTTTGGTGCCGGCGGCGTCCATCGTGACCTCGCTCTCGGCCCAGAACGCTTCGTCGCGCACCGAGTACCACCCGGCGTAGGTGCCGAGGTAGATCTCCCCATTCGCCATCAGCCGCCGCCAAATCTCCTGGCTGGCGGCGAGATGTCGGGGCTCGGTGGTGCGGATAAAGGCGTCGTTCGAGTACATCATTGTCGCTGAAAGCGCGCGGAAGTTCTCGGACACGCCGTCGCAAAACGCGAGCAGCTCGAGGCCCGCGGCGTGAGCCGATTTCTCGACTTTCTGGCCGTGCTCGTCAGTACCGGTCAGGAACATCACGTCGTACCCGTCGAGGCGCTTGAACCGGGCCAACACGTCACAGGCAAGCGAGGTGTAGGCGTGCCCAATGTGGGGTACGTCGTTGACGTAGTAGATGGGACTGGTGACGTAAAAGGTTTCGCGATCGGGCATCGAGCCATTACCGAGTGCGGCGGCCCGGTCAGGGGTAGCCAAACCGCTCAGCCCCGCGCCGCCTTCTCCAGGGTCGTGAACGCGCTCATCACGACCTGTTTTCTGTCGAGGTTGACGCTGTCCGCTTGGACGAAGAGGCGGCCGATGTTTTCCCATACCTGTACCCACGGATCAAGCCCGCGCCGGGCGCACAGGCGCTGCATCAGCGCTCCTTCGCCGGCCACGATGTCATCGTCCGCGGTCCCTGCGGCGGCCTGCCCCACCATCCGCGCGATCCACGCCAGCAGCAGTTCGCGCGCGGCCTGATACAGCTCGCGGTTGGCCTCGCGGGCAAGACGATCGGAAAACCGGTGCAGCGCGGCGCCATCGATTCGCGGCAAGGATTCCAGTAGCCCCACCATTTCGCGGTAGACCGCGAGGCCGCCGGCCGCCGCCAGCGGGAACGCGCGACCGGGGCTGCCGTTCGCCAGCCGCGCAAGGGCGAACGCATCGGGCGCGTTGACTTCGGGAAAGCGCGACGCCAGGAGTTCGCGCAGAAGGGCCGGTTCGAGGGGGCGCAAGGACAACCGCCGGCACCGTGACCGGATCGTCGGCAAGATTCCGTCGGGCGAGTGACATACTAATAAAATCAATGCGTTGCGTGGAGGTTCTTCGAGTATCTTTAGAAGTGAGTTCGCGCCCTGACGGTTCATCTCATCGACGCAGTCGACGATCGCCACGCGCCAGCCGCCCTCGGCGGCCGTGGTGGCGAAGAAACGCGGCAGCCTTCGCGCATCGGCAACCGTGATCTCGCCGCGAAGGCGCCCGGTTTTTTCGTTGGCGCTGCGCTCGACGGTCATGAGGTCCGCGTGGGCGCCCCCGGCGACGCGGCGAAAGAGGGGGTGCTCCGGGACCATGGAGAGGTCTGCACGCCGTTCGCCCTTCTCGGCGGCAGGCACGGGATGGGCCAGAACATAGCGGGAAAAACGAAACGCGAGCGTGGCCTTGCCGATCCCGCGTTGTCCGGTAATCAACCACGCATGGCCGATTCGCTGAGCGTGATAAGCCGCCCATAGCGATTCCTCCGCCGCCTCGTGGCCGACGAGATCGGGATTCTTACGCGGTGGCGGCCATGCGGAATCCGCGGAATTGGTGGCGCCCGCCCGTTCGCTCATGGCTCAAACGCCGAGGCGTTCGCGGACAGCGTCGCAAATCTCGCGCTGCACCGCGGCGACATCCTGGCTCGCGTCGATAAGCGCGCATCGGCCCGGTTCGTGTCCCGCGATGTCCAGGAATCCGGCGCGCAAGCGCTCGTGAAAGGCCGTATCCATACGCTCGTAGCGATTCGCCGGGCGCCCCTCCCCTGCCGCGCGCGACGCGATTCGCGCCTGTCCCGCGGAAACCGGGACATCGAGAACCAAAGTGAGATCGGGGACGAGGTCGCCAACCGCCAGACGCTGCAGCGCGGCGAGCGTTTCGGCTGCGACCCCCTGGCCGTGTCCCTGGTAGGCGACGGTCGAATCGGCGAAGCGGTCGCAAATAACCCAACGACCCGCGGCCAGCGCCGGCGCTATGGTCTGGACAACGTGCTCGTGGCGCGCGGCATTGTGCAACAGCGCCTCGGCAAGCGGCTCCCAGCGGCCGACCTCGCCGTCGAGGAGCAAACCGCGAATGGCCTCGGCGCCCGGTGCCCCGCCAGGCTCCCGCGTGATAAGGGCGTCGACTCCGCGTTCTTCGAGCGCCGCCCCAAAGAGCCGAGCCTGAGTGGTTTTCCCAGCGCCCTCGCCGCCTTCAAGCGTGATGAACCTGCCGCGGTCCAAATCGTCTCGCCGTGCGCGCCTATTCGGCCACCGGAAGCGCACTCTGGGCGGCGCCCCAAAGCAGGTGATTGAGCGCCGCGCCCAGCCGGCCGAACGCGCCGAGCCTGGGGACATCCTCGCCGGCGAGTAGCGCCACCTCGATAGCCGCGCTCTCCGACGCCTCGATCACCAATGTCCCGACGGGAGCGCCCTTTGAGATCGGTGCCGGCACCGGCCCCTCGAAGCGCACGCTCGCCGTCATGGCGCGGCGCGCCTTCCGCGCCATCGTCACCACCAGGTCGCGCTCGACCACGAGCGGCACGCTGGCTGAGCGGCCGAGCCAAACATCTGCCTCGGTCACCGTCTCGCCCGCCTCGAGCAGGGCGTAATTGGCGAACTCGCGAAACCCCCAGTCGAGGAGGCGTTCGGCCTCGCGCGCCCGCCGATTGACGCTGTCGAGACCGGTGATGACGAGGATCAGCCGCCTGCCATTGCGGATCGCGGAACCGGCCAAGCTGTAGCCCGCCGCCTCGGTATGTCCGGTCTTCAGCCCATCGGCGCCAAGCTCCTTGTAAAGCAGCGGGTTGCGGTTGCCCTGGCGGATATCGTTGTAGGTGAAGTTCTTCTCGCCGAAGATGCGGTAATGTTGCGGGAAGGCCTCGATAATCAGTGCCGACAGCGTGGCGATGTCGCGCGCGCTCATGACGTGGCCCTCCTCGGGCCAGCCACTCGCGTTCAGGAAAGTGCTGTCGCGCAAGCCGATTTCACGCCCCCGCGTCGTCATCTCTGCGGCGAACGCTTCCTCGGTGCCGGACAGCCCCTCGGCCACGACGACGCAGGCATCGTTGCCCGACTGGACGATGATTCCGCGCAAAAGATCGGCGACCGAGACCCGCGTGTTGACGCTCACAAACATCTTCGAGCCGCCCATGCGCCACGCCTTCTCGCTAACCGAAAACGTATCCTCGAGCGTGAGCGAGCCTTCGGCGAGCCGTTCCAAGACCATGTAGACGGTCATGAGTTTACTCATGGACGCCGGCGGACCGCAGTAGCGGAATCCTTCTCGAACAACACCGCGCCTGTCGTCTGTTCGACCAAGATGGCCTGCCGCGCGGGGGTCTCGAAGGCCAAGACCGGGCTGGCCACAGCACTCGCCATCAGAAGCGACGCGACCGCCTGCCATGCTCGATGGCTCCGGGGACGGCGCGGGCATCCGGCGCGCGGCATCATTCGACCACGATGCGGGCTCGGTCGAGACCGATCTCATAAACGCCATCAAGCATGAGATCGGCTTCGTCGACCCCGGCCAGCGGTCCGATGCGCACGCGGAAGAACTCGGTGCCGTCGAGGACGACGGTGGTGATCCTGGCTGGCCCCAATCCGGTGAGCCGGTCGGCAAGGCGCACGGCGTTTTCGTAGTTGGTGAACGCGCCGACCTGGACGAACAGCTCGGTGGCGCTCACCGGTTGGCGATTCACCACCGCCGGAAGGTCGCGGGCCGCGGCCGGCGATTTCGCGACTCCCTCGGGCGGCGCGAGCGACGCGACTTCGACCGGCTCGCGGCGTGCCGACCGCGCCGCGGTCCGCTCCTCATCGGTGGTAATCGCTTTCTCGGCGACAATCGCCTCGCTCTCTCCCGAGAGCGCCTGGACCCGGACCTTGGCGGTCCCGTCGATCTCGAAGCCGAGCAGTTGTGCGGCGCGCCGCGAGACATCGATGATGCGGCCGTTGACAAAGGGGCCGCGGTCGTTGACCGCGAAGGACGAGCGAGCGGCCGTTCTCGAGATTGGTCACCCGCACCATCGTTGGCATCGGCAGCGTCTTGTGCGCCGCGGTCAGCTCGTTCATGTCGTAGGTCTCGCCGTTCGCGGTATCGCGGCCGTGGAACGGCAACCCGTACCACGAGCCGATGCCGGTCCTGTCATAGTCCGGATCGACGCGGGGGTAGTACCATACGCCGGCTACCTCATAGGGATCGCCGACCTTGTAGTGCGGCGAGGATGCAGGCGGCGATTCTTGGATCTCCTCCACCGCCTCGATCGGCGCCTCGTCCGGGGCCGCTCTCACAACGGATTCGATTTCCTTGGTCGCGCGCTTGGCCGCGTAGACGGCAAGGCGGGTCTCAGCGCAGCCAGCGGCGAGGAAACCTGACGCGACCACGACGGCAAGTGCCGCGCGACGATAGGACCCCAGCATCTAGCGTACCCCCAACCAAATACACCCATATCTAGTACACTAGCGGTCGGCGACGCGATCGGCAAGATGGCCTACGGCCAGCGCGAAGTAGGTCGAACGGTTCCAGCCTAGCAAGGCACGAAAGTTGTCGTAGACGACGTAGGCGGGCCCGTCTTTGCCGTCGGGCAGCACGAGTCCGGCGCGAAGTTGGCGTGTGGGTAGGTCGGTGCCGTCGGCGCGGCGCACGCCAAGCCCTTGCCATCTGCCGAGACGCTTGATCGTCTTGCCGTCGGCGAGGCTAAGGTCGAAGCCGCTCGGCAGGCGGACCTCGCGACCCCAGGTCTGGTCGTCGTGCCAATCCAGGGCCCGCGAGATAGTTAGCAATGGAGGCAAAGACATCGGCGCGCGTGTCCCAGATGTCGCGCCGTCCGTCGCCATCGGCATCGACGGCGAAGCCGACGAAGGTCGTGGGCATGAACTGGCCCTGGCCCATCGCTCCAGCCCAACTGCCGGTCATTCGTTCGGGCGCGATATGGCCGGCATCCAGGATCTCCAGCGCATTCAAGAGTTCGGTTCGAAAGTACGCGCTGCGGCGGCCGTCAAAGGCCAGGGTCGCGAGCGCACTGACCACCGGAAAGCCGCCGGTGTTGCGACCGAAGTCGGACTCGATGCCCCACAACGCGACGATGAAGCGCGGCTGTACGCGGTATTTCGTCGCGGTGGCGCCAAGCAGGTTGCGGTTCTCTTCCAGCCTGGCACGTGCGCGATCGATCCGCGCTTGCGGGACGACGCGCTCGAGATACTCGGCAAAGGTGAGTTTGAACTCGGGTTGGTCACGGTCGAGCTCGATAATGCGTGGGATCGGCTCGATTCCGGTAAGGGCGGCGTCCAGAGTTTCGGCACTGATCCCGCGCTCGAGCGCCTCGGCGCGCAGCTCGGCAAGCCAAGCCGAGAAGCGCTCGTCGGCCGAAGCGGGGGCCACAAGCAGCGCCGCCGCAAGTATAACCGCCGGGACGCGCATTCGGCTCACGTGGTCTCCGGCCCCGGAAAAAACGCCGACGAACGGCCCAGGATACGATAGACCAACAGGCCCACCCACTCTTTGGTCGCGGCGCTGAAAGCGGCGAGGCCGTTGGCCAATCGAAATCCGAAACTGGGGCCGCCGGTCCGATAGCCCACTGGGTAGGCGACCACTGGCCATCCGAGGCGGCGGAAGACGCCGACCGCGCGCGGCATGTGGCTTGCCGAGGTAATCAGGATCCAGACCTCTCCCGTTGCGGGAAGCACAAGATCACGGCCGAACAACGCGTTCTGGTAGGTATTCCTCGATTCGCTTTCGAAAACAACCCGCCCGACGTCGAGGCCCATGTCCGCCAGGACGGTGCGCGCGACGTCGGCCTGGCTCAGGGGTTCCCCCCCGAGACGGTCGCTGCCGCCGAGGAAGACGAGCCGCGCCGTAGGATAGCGTTTGGCGAGCGTCGCGAAACCGATAAGCCGCTCGACGTTGGCGCCAACGCTTGCCTGGCCTCGGGCAGCGGTCACTGTCGGCTTGGTGGACCCACCCAAGACGATGATCCCATCGGCCCGAGTGGGTAGGTCGAGGGCCGGGAAACGGTCCTTGAGCGGCTGCGTGACCCAGCTGGCCAGCGGCAGCACCGCGGCGACGATCAGCAAGACCACGCCGATACTGGCGAGCCAGCGCCCGGTGTAGGGCCATCGCGTCCACAGCAGCGCGACCCCGGCGCACAGGGCGATGAGAACCAGGTGCGCCGGCTGCGCGATCGCCCAGGCAACCTTGGAGACGATCTCGTACATTCGCGCCTTGATACCGGCCCGCCACGCCGCACGCAATGGCGGAGGCGCGCTCCAGCGCGACGAGGGAGCTCAACGCCGGCGGCGACGGCGGAGCCACCATTCGCTCACCTGCCAGTACACCAGCGCCGGCAGGCCGATCGCCAGCTCCCGGACGCGCTTGGCAAGCGACACCGTAAGCGCAAGATCAGCCGGCACGCCGACAAACGCGCCGATTACGACGAATCCGGCCTCTTGAACGCCCAGCGCGCCGGGCATGACGAAGACGGCGGCACGAATCGTCTGGGTGAGGGTCTCGAGTACAAGGGCCTCCAACACCGAGATCGGATGACCGACGAACAACATCACCAGCCACACCTCGCCGGCGACGATGATGCGCGAGCAGAACCGCAGCGCGAGGGCCGCCAAGACGCGGCGCCTGGCCGCGTAAACCTCGCGCACAGCGGCATCGAGCGCGGCCGCGCCGCCGGTAAGCGAGTCCGGAAGACCGCCGACCAGCCATTCGCCCGCGCCCGCAAGCTTGGCGAACATGCCGCCGGTTTGGACGCGATAGAAGACGTAAAGCAGCGCAAGGAGCACGACCGAGAAACCGGCGGCGGCGGGTACCAGGGCCGCGCCCTCGACAGCCAACAGCAACAGCCCGACGCCGACCAGACCGATCAGCGCCTGGACAAGCGCTAGGATGGTCTTATCGGCCAACGTGCTGGCCCCCATGGCGGCGCCCGAGCCCCAGCGCCGCGCGAGCCACACCACGCGGGCAACGTCGCCCCCGACGTGCGCGACCGGCAAGAGCCAGTTGACCGAAAAGCCAATCCAATTGCCGACCATGGTCGGCCCCATCCCCGGCCTCGCGGCGGGCGGCATGAGCGTTCGCCACGCGAGCGCCGCCAGCACCAGCGAGGGGACGAAGTACGGAACCAGCACGAACAGGCGAAACCCGGCCCGCGCGAAGGCGTCGGCGATCGCGTCGAAGCCCTGCCAGGCCACGATGGCAACCGCCAGGGCGATTCCCAATACGAACGCCGGCAGCGCCAAAATGCGTGCTAGGCGGCCCACGATCCCGGTTTCTGGCGCCGCGGCCCGTCGATGTTGATAAGCGAAATCCTTTCGGATAATTTGGCCAGATTCGCAGGTTTCAGCGGAATCCGAGTGGAGGCTCGAACAACGTGAGTGTAGGGGACGCGGCGGCGGCGGCGCAGGAGTCGGTGACCTTCGAGATCATCCGCGGCAAGCTCTTGGCGGCGGCCGACGAGATGGGTGTGGTCCTGGCGCGAACCTCGATGAGCCCGGTCATTTACGAGGTCCTGGATTTCGCGTGCGGCATCGTTGACGCCGAAGCCCAGGTGATCTCCCAGACCAACGGCATTACGGTCTTCACCGGCACCTTCGCGGGCCATGTCAACAACATAATCCACCGCTTCGGCGGCGCCATGCGCCCCGGCGATATCTACATGACCAACGATCCTTACGAGGGCGGTACGCATCTTTCCGACGTTGCCATCATCAAGCCCATCTTCGCCGAAGCCGAGGTCATCGCCTATTCTATCGCTGTCGCCCACTGGACCGATATCGGCGGCAAGGTGGCCGGTTCGCTGCCGATGGACGCTACCGAGATATTCCATGAGGGCCTGCGTTTTACCGGGCAACGAATCTACGATTCCGGTGAGCGCTGCGAGGATCTGGTCGAGCTTATCGCGGCCAACACGCGGATACCGAAAATGAGTCTCGGCGATCTCAACGCCGAACTGGCCTCGGTGCGGATCGCCGAGGCGCGGGTGCTGGAGATTTGCGAACGCTATGGTGTGGCGCGTACCAAGGACGCGTTCCGCTACATGATGGATTCCGGTGAACGACTGAGCCGCGCCGCGATTCGCGCGCTTCCCGATGGCGTCTACGAGGCCCAAGACTTCATCGACGGCGATGGCGTCGACAACGAACCGTTTCCGGTCCGCGTTGCCGTGCGCATCGAGGGCGATTCGATCACCTTCGACTTTACCGGTTCGAGCCCGCAGCGACGCGGCCCGGTGAACTGCGCCTGGGGGGCTCACCGCTCGGCGGTGAAAACCGCGTTCAAAGCGCTGGTCGGCCCGCATGAACCGGGCAACGAGGGATGGTTCAAGCCGCTCACGATTGTCGTACCCGACGGTACGGTGTTCAGCGCGGTGTACCCGGCGCCCGTGTGCTGGCACTTCGAGGCCGGCTGCCATGCTTCGGAGCTGATCTGGAAAGCGCTGGCACCGCTGGCCCCAAACCGCTATGGCGCCGGCAGCTATCTGAGCCTATGTTCGACCTTCATTTGCGGTACCGATCCCGCGAACGGCGAGCCGTTCATCGTGGTCGAGCCCAACGTCGGCGGCTGGGGCGCGATCAACGACCACGATGGAGCCAGCGCGTTGATCGGGGTTTCGGACGGCGACACCTACAACACCTCGATCGAGCTGTGCGAGGCCAAGTATCCCGTCCGCATCCAGCGCTATACCCTGAACACCGACGACGGCACCGGCGCTGGGCGCTACCGCGGCGGTTTCGGCGTCGTGCGGGACTATGAGATCCTCGCCGACGATGCGTTCGTGTACGGCAGTATGGGACGCTCGGTCACGCGGCCGTGGGGGATGGAGGGCGGCGGCGAAGGCTCGACGAACTACATCCAGGTGCGGACAAACGGGCATCCCAACTGGCGCGGCGCCCGCGTTTCGGCAACCGATATCGCCCGCGGCCAGGTCTTCTCGATCGTCACCGGTGGCGGTGGAGGCTACGGTGACCCGCGCGGCCGTCCGGCCGAGGCGGTCGTGGCAGACGTGGCGGACGGCTATATCACAGCCGAGATCGCGCGCTCCGCGTACGGCGTCGTTGTCGGCGAAGACGGTGCGCTCGACAAGCACGCGACTGACCAGACCCGTCACGCCTAGTGGATCGAATCTAACGCTTGGTGCCCACGTTTGACGGCGGCGACGATCTTGTTGGGATTGGCGGTCCAAACGAACGGTGTGGGGTCGTCGTTGGTTTCGGCGATGAAGCGGTTGATGGCGGTCTGGAGATTGACGATCGAGTGGAACACTCCTCTTTTGAGTCGGCGTTTGCTGAGCTTGGCGAAGAAGGTTTTGACGGCATTGAGCCAGGAGCAAGAGGTCGGCGTGAAGTGAAAGACGAACCGAGGGTGGCGCTCGAGCCAGGCCACGACCTTGGGATGCTTGTGAGTGCCGTAGTTATCGAGGATCACGTGGACGATCTTGCCCGCCGGCACTTCGGCCTCGATGGCGTTGAGGAAGCGGATGAACTCCTGGTGCCGATGGCGCTGCATGCAGCGCCCGATCACCTTGCCTTCCAGGACGTCGAGGGCGGCAAACAGCGTCGTCGTGCCGTTCCGTTTGTAGTCATGGGTGATCGTCCCGCAGCGTCCCTTCTTCAGCGGCAGCCCCGGCTGGGTGCGGTCGAGGGCCTGGATCTGGCTCTTTTCGTCCACCGACAGCACGACGGCATGGGCGGGCGGATCGACGTAGAGACCGACGATATCGCGCAGCTTAGTGACGAACTCGGGGTCGGTGGAGAGCTTGAAGTGGCGTACCCGGTGCGGACGGAGCTTGTGAGCCTGCCAAACCCGCTGCACCGAGCTGATGCTGATCCCGACCACCTTGGCCATCGCCGCCGCCGTCCAGTGCGTCGTCTCTCCGGGCGGTTCGGTGGAGGTCAACTCAACCACCCGCTTGACAATGGCACCAGGCAGCGGCGGGATGCGCGAGGGTCGGGTCTTGTCGCGCAAAAGTCCACCCACGCCTTCGTGCATGAACCGCTCCTGCCAGCGCCAGACGCAGGGCTTGCTCTTGCCCGTCCGCCGCATGATCTCAGCGGTGCCAAGACCATCGCCGGTCAGCACGATGATCCGAGCCCGCCAGACGTGCTTCTGCGGGCTGCTCCGGTCCGCAACAACCGCCTCAAGACGAGTACGCTCGGCGAAACTAACGTTCACATGGATACCGTTTCGCATTCCAAGAGACTCGCACATCGTGCAAGCCATGGGAATCTTTTGTTAGAGTTGATCCACTAGCCGAAGATCACAAGGTGGGGATCACCCCGCAAGAATTCGTCGAAACCCTGCGCCGCCACGACCGGTTCACCCGCGGGCTCAGCGGCGGCGTTCGCGCGCGCTTGGTCAATCAGGACCTTTCCGGCCTACGGCTGCCTGAACTCAATCTGCGTGAGAGCGCGCTTACCGGCGTCGATTTTAGCGGCTCGGTACTTGCGGGTGCCGATCTTAGCAACGCCGATCTGTTTGGCGCCGTCTTCGATGACTCCGATTCCTCGGGCGTCAAGTTCGCCGGCGCCGATCTGAAGGGCGCGCGATTCCGCAACGCGAACCTTTCCGGCGCCGATTTCCGTGCCGCGGACCTGCGCCCCGGCGTTCTGCTGGGCGGCTCGCGAGACAGCAGCATCCAGGCCGCCCTGACGCGCAGCGCGAAGGCGGCGGAGGCCCGCCGCAGCGAAGCTATCGGAGGCTGACCTACACAATGCGGCGGAACTCAGGGCCCGCCTCACCCGCGGGTCGCTGGCGCGGGTCGACATGCATGGCGCCGATCTGTCCGAAGCAAACCTCGAAGCGGCGATGCTTGACGAGGCGAATCTTACCGGGACGAATCTCGAAAACGCCAAAGTTCGCGGGGCACGCTTCAAGGGCGCGAACCTTCACGGCGCAATCCTGTCCAAGGTCGAACTGGCCGCGGCCGACGTCACGGACGCGAAGGTCTGTTTCGGGGTCGCTCGGCTGCCGATCGAAACCCAGCATGCGATACGCGAGCACGCCCTGTGGACGGACTCCTTTGGCATGGAAGGCCGTCGCGCGGTGTTGTCGGGCTTGTCGATGCCGGGGGTCGATCTGACCGACGTTTACCTGAGCGGCGCCGTGCTTCGCGACTGCGACCTTAGCGGAGCGACCCTGCGGGGCGCGGAGTTCGTCGTGGCCGATCTCACCGGCGCAAACCTGAACGGGGCGGACATTTGGGATGCGGACCACTCCGGGGCGGCGCTCGCCAAGGCCCACCTGCGCGGAGTCAACCTCGCATCGGCCAAACTCACCCGCGTCGGATTCGTAGGATCGGAAGGGGAGAAAACCGGACGCTCGCGCAAGGTGACGCTGGCCGGCGCAAACCTCGCGGGAAACGACCTCCGCCGGATCGATCTGCGGGGGATCGACCTGAGCGCGGCTAACTTGAGTGGTTGCAATCTTGCCGGATCGCGGCTCTCGCGCATGCTCTTTGTGCTCGCCGACCTCAGCGAGGCTAAGCTGGGTGGTGCCGACTTGCGCCGCGCCGACTTCCGAGGCGCCAATTTGTCACACGCCGATCTCAACAGTACGCGCCTGTTGCTGGCTGAATTCGCTCCGGCGGAGGGCGGCGATGGCGGCCCGAGCGGGCCCATTCACGCCCGCTTGATGGGTGCAAATCTTAACGCCGCGGGACTGTCGGGCGCGAACTTCGAGAAGGCGGACCTGAGCGGTGCAACGCTCGCCTCTGCGGACCTGGGCTCGGCCGAGTTCTTGGGCGCCGACGGAAAGGGAACGGGCAAACATCGGGCCACGAACTTCGCCGGGGCGAATCTGCGCGACGCCGACCTCTCCGACCTGAACTTGAACGAAGCCGACACCACCGGCGCCGACATGACCGGTGCAACCGGGCTGGAGGCCGACAAAGAAGCAAAGCCGAAAGGCGCCGGCACTCCCTGAATCTGATTTGGAGTAGCGAAGGAAGGGGTATGGGCTCACCGATATCGGCCGCAGGTTCACCGATCCCGCGTATTGCGGCGGAGAGATGGGCGGCCTGCCCATCGACGGCATCGGATTCATGCGCATCGCGGCGATCTAGGAGCGTGCGCTGCAGAAAGGTCCGCGCGGCAAAGTTGATAGCGGACGGGTTGTGGGTGGATTTGCGCAGGGGGAAGTATGATCCGATACGCCAGTTGCGTATGGGAACTCCAGATGCCGACCACGTTTCGTGCCTACCAGCCGGACCAACCCTTGCTTTTGCCGCTGGACTTGCAGGAGTGGGTTCCCCCAGGGCACCTGGCTCATCACGTCAGCGATGTGGTCGATGCACTGGACTTGACGGCGTTCTATGCGCCCAACGAGGGGGACGGTCGACGCAACGCCCCCTACGAGCCGTCGATGATGGTCAAGGTGCTGATCTATGCCTACGCGACGGGCACATTCTCCTCGCGCGCGGTGGCGAGGAAGCTGGAGGAGGAAGTAGCGTTTCGGATGCTCGCGGCGGGCAACTTCCCGCAACATCGCACGGTATGTGAGTTCCGCCGCCGACATCTGGCGGAGTTCAGCGAGCTGTTTGTGGGGGTGGTGCAGGTGGCGCGCGAGATGGGACTGGCGCGGTTCGGCAAGCTCTCGGTCGACGGGACGAAGGTGCGAGCGAACGCGAGCAAGCGCAAGGCGATGAGCTATGAGCGGATGGGCAAAGAGGCGGCTCGCTTGCAGGCGGAGATCGAGGCGCTGCTGACGAAGGCGGGGATGGTGGACGCCGAAGAAGACGAGCGTTGGGGCGAGGATTTCCGGGGCGACGAGTTGCCCGAGGAGTTGCAACGCAGGGAGAAGCGCCTGGCGGCGATCCAGGCAGCCAAAGCGCGTTTGGAGGCGGCGCAACGCGGGCGCGACGATGAGCGCGGGCGCGAGCCTGGGCAGGACCGCAATCCCCGGGGCGGGCGGCCCTACAAGCGGGCCTACGGCGAGCCCGAGCCGAAGGCGCAGAGCAATTTCACCGATCCCGAGAGCCAGATCATGAAGACCAGCAGCGAGGGATTCCAGCAGTGCTCCAACGCGCAGATGGCGGTCGATGGGGAGCACCAGATCATCGTCGCGACTCAGGTGGGGCCACAGGCCAGCGACCAGGGTCAGCTGGTGGGGATGCTCGACGAGATCAACGAGACGTTTGGGGTCGAGCCTGCGGTGGTACTGGCCGATGCGGGCTACTGCAACGAGCCGGATCTGTTGGAGCTGGAAGATCGCGGCATCGACGCGCACGTAGCGCTGGGGCGTGAAGGCAAGTCCCAGGTGGCGGTCGACCCGGCCCGGCTCCCTGCCACGCACCGCATGGGTGAGAAACTGGCGAGCCCCGCGGGCAAAGCCCGGTACGCGCAACGCAAGTGGCTCTCGGAGGCGCCGAACGGGTGGATCAAGGAGGTGCTCGGATTCCGACGATTCAGCCTGCGAGGCTTGGCGAAGGTGCGCGGCGAGTGGGACCTCGTGTGCTTGGCGTTGAACATCAAGCGGATGGGGACGGTGGCCACGTGCTGAGGCAGGTGCTGGCCTGCCAACGCACTTGCTCCGGGGCGCGCAGTGCCCATCGACCGCGTATGAAACGCGAATCTCTTCCGTTCCGGCCTTCCGGTCCGGGCTTTCCATCCCAGAGTCGGGCGGGCCAGATGTCCACACTCGGGCCAAAATCCAACCTCTCCGGCGGCCGCGCGCCAATCGCCCAACATCAAAACTTCTACGGCGCACGCTCCTAGGCAAAGCCAAGGGACAACAACGCGAGTTGTGCGTTGGGTCCGTTCGTTCGCCTCTTTGACGAGAGCTTCACCCTTGGCGACGTACGCGCCGCCGAGGTGACGCTCACCGTCGAGAGCGATGACGGGTTCGTGTTGAACGAAGTGAGTTCGATGCGCGAGATCAGTCGCGATCCCATCGATCTGGCGGGGCAAACCATCGGCCCCCATCATCAATACCCTGACGGGTTCGTGTTGTTCACCGGCACGATGTTCGCGCCGGGCGAGGATCGCGATGCGCCGGGTATGGGTTTTACCCACCACCTCGGCGATCGCGTTGCCATTGCCTCACCCAAGCTCGGTACCCTTTGGAACCGCGTCGGGCGGTGCGACCAGGTGGCACCCTGGACTTTCGGCATCGCCGCGCTGATGCGTAACCTGAGTGCCCGCGACTTGATCTAGGCCTGGCGCGGGTGTCTGATCGACCCGTGATTACCGATGAACACAAGCGGCACTTCGAGGTCGAGGGGTATTTCGTTCTCGACCAAGCGATGACGGCGGGAGAACTCGCGCTTGTGCGCGGCGTGTGTGATCGCTACATCGCCGAGTACGACGTTTCGGTGGCGGTCGCCGAGCCCGGGGGCGCACCGAGCGGCAATCCCGAGATGCAACTAAGGGCGATGCCTGACGGGACGACGTTTCGCACCAATATCGTCAATCGTAAAGGCTATCGCTATCTTCTCGCCGGCCACTACTTCGATGACCCGGTGTTGCATGACTTCATGCGCGGCTCGACGATGGCGGAGATTTGTATCGCGACGTTTGGACCCGAGGCCTACGTCTATTACGACCAGTTCACCGTCAAGGGACCGGAGGAGGGTGAGGACACCGACGATGACGGCCGGGCCGGTATCGCCGAGGGCGCGGTCTTTGACGACCACTTCGTGGCCGGCTTCCCCGCCCGCTCCAACGAATTTGCGTGGCACCAGGACGGCGCTTACGTCCCGGCATGGAACCCGCGCCAGGTCACCGCCTGGCTCGCGCTAGACGACATGAGCGAGGAGAATGGGACCCTCCGGGTCCTCTCCTACTCCGGTGCCGGCACCCGCGAACTGATCGCCCACGGGGTGGGGCCTGGCACCCACTACAAGACCGCCGACATCGGGTCGCTGACGGGTACGCCGATGATCGTGCCGGCCGGCGGCGCCGTGGTCTTTTCCAGCAACCTCTTTCACTGCTCGCGCCCGAACCACAGCCGCGCCCATCGCCGCGCGCTTCTCGCCCAATACGTCGCGGCGCCGGTGACCGGTGAGGACGGCGCCCAAATCCAGTTCGCCGATCCGTTCATCAAAGACGGCCGGCGCCTGCCCGATCCGGGCTCCGCGTAGCGCGCGGACGCCACGCCGACAGGGAGCCTCCACCATACTGAAAGCAGATCAAATCGCCCTTTATCGCGAGCGCGGTTACCTCATGGTCGAGAGCGTCTTCGACGGGGTGGACCTGGCCGAACTCCAGCGCGTCACCGCGGGATTCCTCGAAGCGGCGCGGGATGTTGCGGTCAGCGACGCGATCTACGATCTGGCCCCCGGGCACAGCGCCGAGCATCCGGCGGTGCGGCGCATCAAGAACCCCCAGGATCGCCACCCGGCCTACGCGGCGGCGGCTCGATCCGAGCGCCTGGTCGATATCGTGGCCGATCTTATAGGACCTGCCGTCCGTTTCGATCACGGCAAGCTCAACCTCAAACCGACCCTGGGGCATGCCGCCGTCGAATGGCACCAGGACTGGGCGTTCTATCCCCATACCAACGACGATCTGCTGGCCGCGGGTATCCTGTTGGAGGGCTGCACGGCAGACAATGGGCCGATGATGGTGATTCCGGGCTCACACAAGGGGCCGGTTCACGACCATCACCACGACGGCAGTTTCATCGGCGCCTTGGACCCGATCGCCTTGGGACCGGCGCGCGAAACGGCGGTGGCGCTGACCGGAACCGCCGGGTCCTGCACCTTCCACCACGTGCGCATTGGTGCATGGTTCGGCCGAAAACCTAACGGACGAACCGCGAGTTCAGCTACGCGGCGGTCGACGCCTGGCCGCTGGTCGAGCCCGTGGAACTCGAGGAGTTCGACGGACGGATCCTGCGCGGACAGCCAACCCTGACCCCGCGCCAAGAGGCGGCACCGGTGCGCCTGCCGCTGCCGCGCAACCCGCGCGTGGATTCAATCTTCGAGGACCAGGCCACAGTCAGCGGCCGCTCGTTCGGTGGCGAGCCCCACGAACGCTAGGCTCGCGCGAAAGCTTCGCGTGAGCCCGGCCGCGCCGGCGCTTGGGCTAGTGCTATAAGGCGGGCGTGATGGAAATCGGCGCTATATTCCCCCAGAACGAGATCGGCAACGACCCGGCCGTCATTAAGGACTACGCCCAGGCGGCAGAGGCGCTTGGTTACGACCACATTTTGGCGTTTGATCATGTGCTAGGCGCCAATCCGGCCAGCCACACACTCTTCAGGACAACGATGCCGCCTACTTTAGGGGCCGAGACCGAGCCCTACGGGTACACCCACGCCTTCCACGAGATATTCGTGCTGTTCGGATTCTTGGCCGCCGCAACAGAGCGTATCGGCTTCATGACCGGGGTGGTGATCCTTCCGCAACGCCAGACCGCGCTGGTGGCGAAGCAGGCGGCGGCGTTGGACGTGCTGAGCGGCGGCCGACTGCGCTTTGGCATCGGCATCGGCTGGAACCAGGTGGAGTACGAGGCGTTGGGCGAAAACTTGCACCAACCGCGGCCGGCGCTCGGAGGAGCAGATCGAGGTGATGCGGGCGTTGTGGGCCCAGGAGCTGGTGACGTCTAAGGGCGAATGGCATTCCATCACCGACGCCGGGCTCAATCCGCTTCCGGTGCAAAAGCCGATCCCGATCTGGATCGGCGGCTACGCCGAGCCCGTACTGCGGCGAATTGGCACGGCGAGCGACGGCTGGGTGTTTGGGGCGGGCGGCTCGGGGGTAACGGCTCGGCGAAAGTCGATGGAGGCGATGATCGAGACCGTCCACGGCCACGCCCGCGAGGCGGGCCGCGATCCCGCCGATATCGGGCTCGAGGCCATGGTGAGATTCGCAGAGCGCGGACCCGAGGGCTGTGCCGAAACCATCGCGGGGTGGAAGGAACGAGGCGCAACATTGAGTGCACGGGCTGTTTCCTTCACGGTTAGCAGCCGCGGGACTCCTGGGGGAGGAGAGATTGGTCGATCGCTACGCAGGGTCTTGTTCATTCCCCAGGCTGTTCTCGGTCGGCGGCTACTCGATCGGCACAGTTGAACGAGGTGAGCTTCGCCCCAGCGCTGGTGCCTTGGCGAGGTCCAGCGACAAGCGGGGCTCGGGCCGCCTGCCGGGCAAGCAGCCGAGCTAGTGGAGCAAGCGAGCGGCCGTCGTGGCCGGACAGTTCGGGTTTGCCGTCACGGCCGGACGCGCGGCGCTTTGTATCACGGCGTACTTCGCTCCCCATGCTGGTTACATGGATCGCGATCCCGGTCCCGGCGAAATGGCGTAATCAATGTTTTTCGGGTTTTAGGGTGAGCTTAGACGAGCCCCTTGAGATGGCCGAGCCCAATCCTCCGATAGTACCGTCGAATCGCCTCATCAGTTGGACTTATCGCGTGGCGGAACTGAGCGTCCATAGCCAGAGTCTCCGGTCCCACCAACTCCCTCAAAATGGCAAGGAATGCTTGGACGAAACGGACGAACGGCCCTCCAACCTTTCCCTTGTGGGGACTGGCCGGGGAACCCACCGAATTTCCCGGCAGGTCACCGAAGAGGTCCATCCAAAGTCCCACTAGGAGCGTGCGCTGCAGAAAGGTCCGCGCGGCAAAGTTGATAGCGGACGGGTTGTGGGTGGATTTGCGCAGGGGGAAGTATGATCCGATACGCCAGTTGCGTATGGGAACTCCAGATGCCGACCACGTTTCGTGCCTACCAGCCGGACCAACCCTTGCTTTTGCCGCTGGACTTGCAGGAGTGGGTTCCCCCAGGGCACCTGGCTCATCACGTCAGCGATGTGGTCGATGCACTGGACTTGACGGCGTTCTATGCGCCCAACGAGGGGGACGGTCGACGCAACGCCCCCTACGAGCCGTCGATGATGGTCAAGGTGCTGATCTATGCCTACGCGACGGGCACATTCTCCTCGCGCGCGGTGGCGAGGAAGCTGGAGGAGGAAGTAGCGTTTCGGATGCTCGCGGCGGGCAACTTCCCGCAACATCGCACGGTATGTGAGTTCCGACGCCGACATCTGGCGGAGTTCAGCGAGCTGTTTGTAGGGGTGGTGCAGGTGGCGCGCGAGATGGGACTGGCGCGGTTCGGCAAGCTCTCGGTCGACGGGACGAAGGTGCGAGCGAACGCGAGCAAGCGCAAGGCGATGAGCTATGAGCGGATGGGCAAAGAGGCGGCTCGCTTGCAGGCGGAGATCGAGGCGCTGCTGACGAAGGCGGGGATGGTGGACGCCGAAGAAGACGAGCGTTGGGGCGAGGATTTCCGGGGCGACGAGTTGCCCGAGGAGTTGCAACGCAGGGAGAAGCGCCTGGCGGCGATCCAGGCAGCCAAAGCGCGTTTGGAGGCGGCGCAACGCGGGCGCGACGATGAGCGCGGGCGCGAGCCTGGGCAGGACCGCAATCCCCGGGGCGGGCGGCCCTACAAGCGGGCCTACGGCGAGCCCGAGCCGAAGGCGCAGAGCAATTTCACCGATCCCGAGAGCCAGATCATGTTGGTGGACGCGCTGTTGGAAGCGCGGACGCCGACGCTCTACCTCGGCCTCGGCGCGTTCGAGCGCGTCGGCGCGATGGGCTATCCCGAGCTTCCCGAGCGCGACCGGCGGCTGTTGGAGCGGGCAGCGCTGGTGACGGTGCGCGATGAGGCGTGCGCGGCGCTCCTCGCCCCGCTGGCACCGATCCTGTTGCCGTGCCCCTCGCTGTTCGCCACGCCCGAGGCGCGACCGCGTGGCCCGTCGCGGCGGATCGCGCTGTCGATGCAGGGCGTCGGCGAACGGAATCCACAACGGATCGGGCGCGAGACCTTCGACTTCGCGCATACGCTCTTTGCGGCGCTGGCCGAGCGCCACGAATGTGCCTTGGTCTGCCACTACATCGACGAGGTCGCGGACCTCCGCCCGTTGTTTGGAGACCAGGTGGAGATTCGCTACGCCTACGACGCCGCCGATTACCTGGGTCTCTACGACAGCTTCGACCTCACGGTAACCACGCGGGTGCACGGGGCTGGGCTTGCCGCCTCACTCGGCATCCCCGGTTTCCTCATCGGCCATTCGCCGCGCGCCGCGACCGCCGAGGGCTTCCGCACCATCATCCTCGACCCCAAGTCACTTTCGGTGGACGCGGCGCTCGGGCTCATCCAGGACTGCGACGTCACCGCCGCGTCAAGGGCGCTGGCGGCGCACAAGGAAGCGGCACGCGAGGCGACCCTCGGCCATCTGTTGCCCGCGCTTCGCGACTTGGGTCTCGCCACCTGAGGGCCAAGAAAAATGGGCCGCGGTGAGCGGCCCGAGTTCAGGGAGGTTAGGAGGTATCGGATGGTGACACCTCGCGCCCATCATTGGCCCAATTCGTTAACAGAAGGTTGAAATCGGACGCTCACCCATCGTTGAGCGCGTCGAGCGCTTGGCCGACAACGTGTCTCCCTTGGGACCACACTTGCCTTTTCCACGGATCAGTGTGGGGATAGAAGACCTTGCACATCCGCGCCTTGATCGCGGCGCCACCTCGGGTATCGCTTCCACCGTAGTGATGCAGCCAGTTTTCGGCCTGCATGGCGCGCAAAACTTGCATCGGCGGAGAGGTGCCGAATTCGAGAACCGCCGCGGTTACCTCGGCGTCCGGCAACATGGATGAAACCGCCATCGCGAGCGAGCCCGACAGGACCGCGGTAACCGCCTCGCCGGTTTGTACCAGTTTGGCTCTGTCGCCCCACCAGGCAATGGCGCGTTCGGCGTCGGCTGAGCCGGGCGCGTGCTCCAACAAGATCTCGCCGTGGCCATGGGGCCCGAGCCCGGTATGGAAATCCACGAAGCCAACGCGCGAAACGCCTGACAAGTGGCCCTCGACGATCGTGCGAAGGATCCGGTTCGACCACGTTTCGGATTGGCCGCCATAGAAGAGGCCTTGGGGGTAGGCGTACTGACCCCCCGTGATAGCTGCCTGCAGCGCGGCTCGCCCGCGAAAGGCCTCGAACCCCAACAATCGATCGCGCGAGACCACCCGCGAGCCCGGCGACCAGCGCCGCATAGTGACGTTGACCCCAAAATCCGGACCAGGTGGTTCTTCACCTATGCGGCCTGAGCGATGGTCATGTCCCTCCTGGCCTGTGCCGGCGTCCGGTAGCCGATGCTCGAGTGGCGCCGTCGTTGGTTATAGAAGATCTCGATGTACTCGAATAGCGCAGCCCTGGCCTCGCGCCGGGTAGAAAACCGGGTACGGTGCACGAGTTCGGTCTTGAGAGACCCAAAGAAGCTCTCCATAGGGGCGTTGTCGAGGCAATTCCCCTTGCGGCTCATGGAGGCCTTGATGCCATGGAGGCGGAGCAGTTTGCGGTAGTCACCGCAGGCATATTGCACACCGCGGTCGGAATGGTGGATCAGCCCCATGGGCAACCGGCGGCTGCGGATCGCCATCTTCAGCGCCTCCTCGCACAGGACGCTCTTCAGCCGCTCGGACATCGACCAGCCGACGATCTCCATCGTGGCCAGATCCTTGACGGCGGCGAGGTAGAGCCAGCCTTCGTCAGTTGTGATGTAGGAGATGTCAGCGAGCCAGACCGCATCGGGCGCAACGGCTTCGAAGTTGCGGTCGAGCAGATTGGGCGCGATCGCATGGGAGTGGCGGCTGTCGGTGGTGATCGGCGCCCGCCGCCTGCCTCGCGGTGGACGAATGCCGTTCTCTCGCATGAGCTTGGCGACCGTGCGCTTCGAGGTGCGAAAGCCGCGGGCTTTCAACTCGGCATGGATCCGAGGCGCGCCGTAGCACCTCTTGCTCTGCTCGAAGATCTCCCGGATCTCGGACCCGAGCCTGCCACGCCGGGCAACGCGTTCAGCTCTCTTTGGGGCCGCACGCCGCCGGGCGTGGAACCAGCTGTGAGCAACCCCCAGGACCCGGCACATGAACCGGATGGCGTGCTCTGAAGCATGGGCGGCGATGAAAGCGTGCTTCGTCTTCATGTCTTCGCCGCCCATTGAGCGAAAAAAGCCGAGGCTTTGCGTAGAACCTCAACCTCCTCCGTCAGCCGCTTGTTATCCCGGCGAAGCTGCACCAGTTCAGCGGCCTCGGCTTTCTGCGCCGCGGTCGCCGCGGCCGAACCCGCGGCCTCAAGCTCGAGCCGCCAGGTCTTCAACTGCGTTGGCGTGACGCCGAGCTCGGCAGCCACACTGCTATGCGTCGCACCCGGCTCCGACAGCCGGGCAACCGACTGTTCCTTGTATTCCGGCGAAAATCGCCGCCTCGTCTGCTTTGTCATCTCGTCCCTCCAGGTCGGTATTCAATTTACCGCCTGGTCCGGGATCCGGGAGCAACGTCATAGTGTGGGTTCGCGGGAAGGGCCTTGGAATGATCTATGAAGTTCCGGTTGAGATCGACGTTGTCCTCGTTGGCGTGGCGCAAGTGCGCGAAGCCGTACGGATTTATCGCGTGGATGAGAACCAGGCCCGTATCGGGATCCAGCCGCGCGCCAATACCATCAGCTAGCAATCCCGTCTGAAGGGCGGAACCGGCGAAGCCTTCGACGCCGTGGGTGGCCGAGCACAACGCGAGCATCGCCCGGCCGTCGCTTCGACCCAGGAGCGCGACATCGGTGAACAGCCCCTCGCCGTCGGGGACCGCCGGGTTCTCGTGGCTTCCAGTGCCGCGCCCGCGGCGGCGGCGGCCCGCAGGAACTTCTCTCGCGCCTCGCGATAGTCCGCCGAAATGCCTCGTCGCGTCCGTTTGCATATTCAGGCCCGCGTGAATTCTATTCCGCCCCGGCCCGGCATGAATCCTGTGCCGTAGATGAAGCATTCCGGCAGCGCGCGCACGACAACGCCTGCCGCATTCTTGTCGGAGGCAAGCCGCTTCGCCTGGCGAGCGGCGTGGGCTGCTTGGCTGCGGCACTCGGGGTGCTTGCGTTCGTAGAGCCGGGCCAGAAGGGCCCAGTTCGCGTGATGCTGCGGCACGAGCCCCGAGGCTTGTTCGGCGGTCTCGATCGCTTCATCGATCCTGGCCGTGCCCGCGTAGTGGACGGCGAACTCGTGAAGCACATGGTATCGAAATCCGCTTCCCGCATCGGCAATCGCTAACCCCAGCCCCAACTGCTCTTCGGCCTCGGCCACCCGGCCACTCGACGATAGGCCATAGGCAAACGCGAAGTGCTGCGCCGCGCGATGGTCCGGCGTGCGGCGGAATAGGCCGCTGCCGTGGACCGCTCGGCGACGATGTCCTCAAAGTCGGGTGGATGGACAGCGGCGAAGGTCCTTCCGCCGGGCGCCCACATGTCGTCGAAGTCCTGATAACTCACCTCCCAAGCGGGCCCGAACGTCGGATCGTGGAGGATAGTCACGTCGCGGTCATCGTCGTAGCCGATCACGACACGGGCCGACATATGGACGGTCTCCGCAAAGAGAGCCCCAGCGACCTCGCGTTCCAGTTGTGGGAACTTGTCGAGGGAGCACATTCGCCCGAGCGCGCCCGAGAAGGGGCCTTCATCCTCGAACACGTGGCCGGTCATTTCCGCGATTTCATGCACGAACGGGTGCGCGTAGGGCGTCAGCGCGGTCGGACAAAGATAGACCGGGATTCCGCGCGCGATGAACGGCTTCAAGACGTGCACGTCCTTGGCCGCGCCGCCGTCGGCGTTCCAGCCAAGCCTCGCAGGCTGAATCGTCGGAATCCGAGCACCTCCTTGATCCACCCGTTCGGCGTTGATCTCGTCGAGCATCCCCACCAGCTGACCCTGGTCGCTGGCCTGTGGCCCCACCTGTGTCGCGACGATGATCTGGTGCTCCCCATCGACCGCCATCTGCGCGTTGTAGCACTGCTGGAATCCCTCGCTGCTGGTCTTTCGGCGCGGTCCCGATTCCCGCCCACTCCGGGGTTCCGGCGAAAACGGCGAGGTCGATCGAGCCCATGTCGAAGCCGGCATGCCACGAGTTGTCGTAGGCCGGCACCGTCGTCTCGATCGCGCGTTGGAGCTCGGTCATGCCGACGGCCGCAGGGTCGGTTCGTCCGGCCGACGCCGCGGCCAGGCCGCGCAGCGCGTGGAGTGCCGGGTTGCGGTTGTGCACCGCCGGGACGAAGCCCCCCAGCGATGCCTCGAGCAGGCGTCTAATGCCGAAGAGCACGAAATCGTCGCCCGGGTTGTACATCCGGGTCGTCGAGAACAGCACGATGGGCCGCCGCATGCACCCAGTGTGGGAGCCGCAAGGCGATCCCGCAAGCGCCCACCCTCGGGCTGACAATCGCCGTCCCGGCCGGTAATTGTAGGTACATCACTACTTTGAGGACGCTCCCATGAGAACCGTATCGGCACGGGAGGGATGGAGCGCGGACTTTCCCTCGGCAATATCAAGTGGCGTCGCGAGGAGATTTACGAGCGCTGAGGCTCAGCTTCGACACCAACGTCCTCGTCTACGCGGCCCACTCCCAGGCGGGCGACAAACACGAACTTGCAGCGGGCCTAGTCGGTCGCGCGGCCCGCGCGGGTGCGTGCTGACACTGCAGAGCCTTGCCGAGTTCTACTCCGTGGTCACCAGGAAGGTGGCGACCTCGGTTGCCGACGCATCTCCATTCGCGAGCGACTGGGCCGAAATTTTCGAGGTAGCGACCGCTAACGTACAAGCGCTCCAGTGGGCGATGGAGGCGGTCCGCGATCATGGCCTCGGCTTCTGGGACGCGTTCTTGTGGGCGACGACGCGGCAGACGGGCTGCCGCCTCCTGCTGAGCGAGAATTTTCAGGATGGCCGCAACCTCGGCGGCGTCCGGTTCGTCAATCCGTTCAACCCCGACAACGCCGCGATCCTCGATGCCGCCCTCCCCCACCCCGACGGAGTGTGATGGACGTCACATCCCAAAATAAGTGTGACGCGCGTCACACTCTGAGCGCATCTTCCAGGTCGGCGATCAGATCGCGTCCGGGTGCTCGATGCCGACCGAGAGTCTAAGCATGTCGGGCGGCGCCACGCTCCCCGCCCCGTCGATGCTCGCGCGATGCTCGATCAGGCTCTCGACGCCGCCCAGCGACGTGGCCCGCTTGAAAGCCGCGTGCGCGCCGCCACCGCGATGGCGGCGGCCTCGCCGCCGGCGATGCTAAACGACAGCATGCCGCCGAATCCGCCCGTCATCTGGCGGGCCGCGATCGGATGGCCTGCGTGACCGGCAAGCCCGGGGTAGAGGACCTCGACAACGCGCGAGTGCGCCGCGAAGCGCTCGGCGATGGCCGCAGCGCTTCGGCAGCTTGCGGCCACGCGCAGGTACAGCGTGCGCATGCCACGCAGCAAGAGCCACGCTTCGAACGGCCCCAAGACGGCGCCGTCACCGCGCCGGATCTCGCGAATCTCGCGCCACGTCTCGTCGTCTCTTGCGGTCACCAATGCGCCGGCGATGACGTCGCCATGCCCGTTCAGATACTTACTCGCCGAATGCAGCACGAGGTCGGCGCCGTGCTCGATGGGGCGCGTGAGCGCGGGCGTCGCAACGGTCGAATCGACCACCACCCGAGCGCCGCCGGCATGAGCTGCCTCGGCGACCGCGGCGATGTCGGTGACCTGCCAGGTGGGATTGGCCGGGGTCTCCACCCAAACGAGCTTGGTGTGACCGGACCGCAGCGCGCCATCCAGCGCCGCGGGGGTGAGTGCCGGCAGGAAGTCCACAGCCGGGCCGCCCGGGCGCGCCATCCAGCGCCTCAGTCCCCAATACATGACTTCCGGCGCGATCACATGATCGCCGGTCCCCAGCGTGCGCATGACCGCCGCCGCCGCTGCGTGTCCGGACGCAAATACCAGGCACCCCTGCCCGCCCTCGAGCCCGTTGAGGACGGCCTCGGCACCCTCGTACGTGGGATTGTCATCGCGCGAGTAGACCCGCCCCGCGGGATAACCGAGGTCGGCCCCACGCTCAAAGGTGGTCGCCGGATGGATGCCGGACACGGTCCCGCCCCTCGCATCCACGGCCGCCCCCTGGGCCTGGGCCGCCATCGTCTGCGGCCTCATTTCAGCACGCTCCGAGCGTCGGTTCTCGCAAAGTCTTCGCCTGCGAACAACAGCGCCTCCCCGGTCGCAGCCGCCGGCGCGTAAGCGCAGCAATCGCAGATGTTGAGCCCCGCCGCATGCCGACCCTTGCCAAATCGCTGGTATGCTTCGCGAGCGAGTTCCGCCTGTGCGGCGGCGAACGGCACGAGATCGATCGCGCTGCGGTAGACGGCGACATCGAGTTCACGTGAGCCCGCCGACCCTTTGCGGGTCTCGACCGCGATTGCCGCCTCGAGGAACGAGGCGGCGGACATGAACCGCGTGGGGTCCGCTTCAATCGCCGTCGCCAAGCGGCCGCCTCCGGCTCACCGAATACGATGGCGACGAGCGCCGAAGTATCGATCACCATGCGCGACGTTAGCGCGGCAATCCGGCTTCGTCGAAGCCGGTGATCTCGTCGGCGCTTGGTTGGTCGAGGTCGGGAAGAGCGACGCACCGAGCGCCGATTTCCAAGAACTGTTTCTTGAGCCGCGGCACGGTCCGGCGTCCCTCTTCGCGCTTCAGCCGTTCGCGCACCGCCACCAGCACGGTCTCTGTAATCGATTCGCCGGTTCGCCTCGCCAAGGCGCGCGCAAGACACGCGGCCTCACGATTTTTGATGCTCAGCCCCAATATCAACCCTGGGATCAGTGTCGCGCGTATTGTGCGGCGCCGAATAGCTGCTCGCGCTCGGCCTCGGACATCTCGCCCTTGCGCGTTTCCTCGGACAGCACCTGGATGCCCCGCTGGACCGCCGGGCGGGCCTCGATCGCCTCGTACCAGCGCTTGACGTTGGGGAAGTCGTTGAGGTCCTGGCCCTGGGCCTCATGGGAGCGCAACCAGGGATAACTCGCGATGTCGGCGATGGAATACTCGCCGACCAGGAACTCGCGCCCGTCGAGCCGCTTGTCCAGCACGCCGTAAAGCCGCGCCGCTTCGTTCGTGTAGCGATCGATGGCGTAGGGAATCTTCTCCGGCGCGTAGCGGCGGAAGTGGTGGTTCTGCCCCAGCATCGGCCCGATATGACCCATCTGGAACATGATCCACTGAATGACGTCGTAGCGGCCGCGAACGTCGCTCGGCATGAACCGTCCTGTCTTCTCGGCGAGGTAGATCAGGATCGCGCCCGATTCGAACATCGCGTAGGGGCCGCCGCCGGGGCCCTCGTCGTCGACAAGCGCCGGCATCTTGTTGTTGGGGCTGATCGCCAAGAACTCGGGCTTGAACTGATCCCCGACGCCGATGTTGACGGGGATGACGTTGTACTCGAGTCCCAGCTCCTCGAGCAGGATATGAATCTTGTGCCCGTTCGGGGTGGGCCAGGTGTAAAGGTCGATCACGCGTGCCTCCGTGGGTTTCACCGGGAACCGATGATAGAGATCGGCCGGTCCAATAGCGAATCGCGCGCGCCGGTCTCAACGTTCTCGGGGATCGCTAGAAAGGCTTGACACGCGTGCCGCCCAGGCGGTCGCAGCCAGGTGCCCGACGAGTCGCTCATCCGCCGTCACCAGGCGAGCCTCGCGGCGCTCGGCAAGCGCAAGATAAAAGCAGTCGTACATCGGGTGGTCGAGCTCGCGAGCGATGGCCAGAGACCGTGCTACCAGCGGCGCGCTCGGAACTATCTCGTCGAGGCTGGCGGCAAGCCCGACGACCATCGCCTCGGCCTGTTGCGCCCCAATCTCTCCGGTGCGGGCTTTGCACCAGGCAACGTTGCAGACCTCTGGAATGAGAATATCGGGGGCCGTCAGACCTTCGCCGCTCTGCATCAGCGCGACCGCCGCGTCCGTGCCAGCCTCCGCAACGAACCACTTGCAGGCGACGCTTGCGTCGACGACGGCCGTCATGGCCGCTCGCGATCTTCACGAATCAACTCCGCGCTGTCCGTTTGGGTCACGCCTTCGGGGGTCATGTCACAAATACTTTTCGCAAGGGCCACGCGCTCCTCGGTCGTAAGCCGCGCCGCGCCCGACAGAATCCCGCGTAGCTCCTGCTCGAGCGAGTGGCCGCGCAGGGCCGCCT
This sequence comes from Alphaproteobacteria bacterium, assembly GCA_965219135.1. Taxonomy (GTDB): domain Bacteria; phylum Pseudomonadota; class Alphaproteobacteria; order VGEJ01; family VGEJ01; genus CAYUNL01. The sequence continues at coordinate 989,445 of CBDCMV010000003.1, forward strand.
TGCGCTTGAGTGTCGCGACCACGCTGTCGTCCAGATTGCGCACAATCACCTGCGCCACGGCTCACCTCTCCTTTTGTGATATCATAATTGATATCAAGGCTTGTCAACGTACGGGCTCGGAAACGCACTCAGTGGCCGAGCTTCGCGTGCAGGATCTCGTTGACGAGCTTCGGATTGGCCTTGCCCCCGGTGGCCTTCATCACCTGGCCGACGAAGAATCCGAGGAGCTTGGTCTTGCCGGCCCGATATTCGGCCACCTTGTCGGCGTGCTCGGCCAGCGCCGCCTCGACCGCCGCCTCGATGGCGCCGGCATCGGTGATCTGGCGGAGACCCCGCGCCTCGACGATGGCCCCGGCGCGCTCGCCGGTTTCGAGCATCGCCTCGAACACGTCCTTGGCGATGCGCCCCGAGATCGTCTCATCGGCGATCAGCCCCAAGAGCTCACCCAGCGCCTCGGCGCGCACCGGCGAGTCCGCGATCTCCAGCCCTGCCTTGTTGAGCGCACCGAACAGTTCGCCAACGACCCAATTGGCGGCGATCTTGGGATCACCGCCTTCGGCCGCGCGCTCGAAGTAATCGGCGGCCTCGCGCTCGGCGACCAGCACATCCGCGTCATAGGCCGAAAGCCCGTACTCATTCCTGAACCGCGCCCGCTTGGCGTCGGGCAGCTCGGGAAGCCCGGCGCGGATGCGCGCGACCTCGTCTTCGCTCAGTACCAGCGGCACCAGGTCGGGATCGGGGAAATAACGGTAATCGTGGGAATCCTCCTTCGAGCGCATGACCCGCGTTTCGCCGGTTCCGGGATCGAAGAGCCGGGTTTGTTGGGCGACGGCGGCGCCCTCCTCGAGCACCGCGACCTGGCGCGCCGCCTCGGCCTCGATCGCCTGCTGTACGAAGCGGATCGAGTTGAGGTTCTTGATCTCACAGCGGGTGCCCAAGGCCTCGCCGGGACGCCGCACTGAGACGTTGACGTCGGCCCGCAGGCTTCCCTGTTCCATGTTGCCGTCGCAGGTGCCCAGATAACGCATGATCGCGCGCAGCTTCTGGACGTAGGCGCCGGCCTCCCAGGCCGAGCGAATATCGGGCTGGGAGACGATCTCCATCAGCGCCACCCCCGAGCGGTTGAGATCGACATAGCTCCGGCTGGGGTGACGGTCGTGCACGCTCTTGCCGGCATCCATTTCGAGATGCAGGCGCTCGATGCCGATTTCGCGCACGCCGCCGTCGGGCAGGTCGATACGGACCACGCCGCGGCCGACGATGGGCTGGCTGAACTGTGAGATCTGATAGCCTGCGGGCAGGTCGGGGTAGAAGTAATTCTTGCGGTCGAAAACCGAGCGCAAGTTGATCGCCGCGTTCAAGCCCAGCCCGGTCCGCACCGCTTGCTCTACGCAGAACCCATTGATCACCGGCAGCATGCCCGGCATCGCCATGTCGACGAAGCTCACCTGCGCGTTGGGCTCGGCGCCGAACGCCGTGGACGCGCCCGAGAACAATTTAGCCTTCGAGATCACCTGGGCGTGGACCTCGATCCCGACGACCATCTCCCACGGCCCGTCGGCGCCCTCGATCATAGATTGCCCGCCGCCGTCACGCCGCCCGCCACCACGACGCCGGCTCGGCATCGAACGCCGCCGCCTGCTCCACCACCTCGGCGCAGCTGAGTACGGTTTCCTCGTCAAAGGGCCGGCCGATCACTTGGAGCCCTAGCGGCAAGCCCTCGGCCGAGAGTCCGGCCGGCACCGAAATCGCCGGCAGCCCGGCCAGCGACGCCGGGCCGGTCAACACGTCGTTCATGTACATGGCGATGGGATCGCCGCCCTTTTCGCCGAAGGCAAACGCCGCGGCGGGCGTGGTCGGCGACAGGATCGCATCGACCTCCGCGAACACGTCGTCAAAATCGCGCGCGATCAGCGTGCGCACCTTCTGCGCCTTCAAATAATAGGCGTCGTAATAGCCCGCACTCAGCACATAGGTGCCGATCATCACCCGCCTCCTTACCTCCGGCCCGAAGCCGGCGGCGCGGGTCTCCTCGTACATATCCTCGATGCTCGCGCTGGGCGCGCGCAAGCCGTAGCGAACGCCGTCGTAGCGCGCCAGGTTCGAAGAGGCCTCGGCCGGGGCGACGATGTAATAGGCGGGCAGCGCATAGGCGGTGTGCGGGAGGCTGACCGGTACCGTCACCGCGCCCGCGTCCTCGAGCCAGGCAAGGCCGGCCTCCCACATGCGCTCGATCTCGGCCGGCATGCCGTCGATCCGGTACTCCCCGGGGACGCCAATCCTCAGGCCGCGAACGCCGGCCCCGAGCGCCGCTTCGTAGTCGGGCACGGGGGTGTCGACCGAAGTCGAATCGCGGTCATCGAAGCCGGCCATGGCGCCGAGGACAATGGCGGCGTCATGCACCTTACGCGCGAGCGGCCCCGCCTGGTCGAGCGAGGAGGCGAAGGCGACGATACCCCAGCGCGAGCATCGCCCATACGTCGGTTTGAGCCCGACGACGCCGCAAAACGCGGCGGGTTGGCGGATGGAGCCGCCGGTGTCGGTGCCGATCGCGCCCAAGGCGGCGCGGGCCGCGACCGCGGCCGCCGAGCCGCCCGAGGAGCCGCCCGGCACCCGCGAGATGTTCTCGCCCGGCCGCCGCCACGGGTTCTCGACCGCACCGTAGGCGCTGGTCTCGTTCGACGACCCCATGGCGAACTCGTCCATATTGGTCTTGCCCAGCATGACCGCTCCGGCAGCCCAAAGCTTGGCGGTCACCGTCGATTCGTAGGGCGGCGCGAAACCGTCGAGGATGCGTGAGCCAGCGCTGGTCAGCACGCCCTCGGTCGCGAACAGGTCCTTGACCGCGATCGGGATACCCTCCAGCGCGCCGGCCTCGCCGGCGCGGCGCCGCGCATCCGACGCCTCGGCCTGGGCGAGCGCACGCTCCGGCGTCTCGGTAATGAAGGCGTTGAGCGGACGCGCCGCCTCCATGGCCGTGACGTACGCCGCCGTCAGCTCGCGGGCCGAGAACGCCCCACCGTCGAGCCCCGCGCGCGCGTCGGCGATGGTTTGCGGGATGAGGTCGGCGCTCACTCCAGCACCTTGGGCACGGTAAAGTACCCGGCGTCCGTCTCCGGTGCGTTGGCCAGCGCCTGGTCGGCGTGGCCGCCGTCGGTGACCACGTCCGCGCGGCGCCGCAGCGCCATCTCGGTGACGCCGGTCATCGGCGGCACGCCCTCGGTGTGCACGGTGTCGAGTTCGGCGACCCAGGTCAGGATGTTGTCAAGCTCGGCGGCCAGCGCCTCCATCTCGTGCTCGGCAATCTTGATGCGGCACAACCCGGCGATGCGGGCCACCGTGGCTTTGTCGAGCGACATGTGCGAGTCTCGGGCTTGTGGAACGCTCCGCCGCCGGACCGCCGGCGCTGCGGGAAAGCCCGGCAATCCCTGGTTCCACGCGGCAAAGCTGGCGGACCGTATCACCCGGCATGTTGCACGACAAGCCTCGGGACTTGAAGCCGCACCTCGGCGCCAACGCGCGGCTGCTCGGCCTTGACGTCGGCGCCAAGACGGTCGGGCTCGCGCTCTCCGATACCATGCTTACCGTCGCCAGCCCCTACTCCACACTGCGCCGCACGCGCTTCACCGCGGACGCCCAGGCGCTCGCGGAGATCATCGTGCGCGAGGGCGTGGGCGGGTTGGTCGTCGGTTTACCGGTCAACATGGACGGCACCGAAGGCCGGCGCTGCCAGTCGGTCCGCGCCTTTGCCGCCAACCTGCTGAAGTCCGTCGAGATTCCGACCGCTTTCTGGGACGAGCGCCTGTCCACCGCCGCGGTCACGCGCACACTCGTGGCGGCCGATGCCTCGCGCCGCCGCCGCCGCGACCTCGTCGACAAACTCGCCGCCGCCTACATCCTCCAGGGCGCCCTCGACAGCTTGGACGACTGAAGCGCCGGTCGCGAATACATCGATGAAGCCCTTGCCTCGGCCCTGGAGGCTAATGCCGGCGGTCTCCAGGTCGCCGCTTGGCGGCTCGTATTCGATGCCGACCGATACGATGCTTTGCTGGTCAGCATCGGAATGTACGGCATACTTCAGTCCAATGGAGATATTGGCGAAGCCATCCTCATCGGGCAGGACGGCGTCGAAGTCGGCACGCGCGTAACCATCCTTCGAGGCGATAATCCCCAGCCGTTCGGTCAGCGCAAGGCGAAGCTCCAGGGCGTAGACATCGATCGTGCCACCCGTGGTCAGGAACGATTCCGGGAGATCGTAATGAAGATAGGCGGGGCGCGCCTCGGTCGTGATGTAAGGCGTTTCGTTGAACAACGGGTTGACCAGCGGCGGAACGTATCGGGTATGTTTGCCGGGACCCAAGGAGCCGTGAAAATCGAACTCGGGCATCCCGGCGTACGCCGCGCCGGCGGCTGGGATGGCCAGGGCAAGGGCCACGGCCGCTGGGCGCATCATCGCCATCACACTGATCCTGGGCATTATCGTGTCTCCATTCTCTCGATTGCTCGTAATAGGAGCATCAAGTTTTCATAATACAACTAATAATAGCAGATAGAGGCCTTGATGTCGTTAGAAGCCCCGCTCCCGACATGCCGCGATCAGCGCGGAGTCGGCAACTTCGCCCAACGGCTGACCGTTGTAGGTTAGTTGGCCGTCGCGGAAGACGACTTTACCCAGATCAATTTGGGTGTCCTCGAGACCGGGCGGGGGCGTGGTCTGCAATAGCTCGTACACGAGCGCGGTTACGTCGATGGTGATCTCGTCCGGAATGGTGATCTCAGGCGCCCCCAAGTCGGCGGGCGCCACTGCGTTGCCATGGACATCGACGCCGGGTTCGTACGCGACGTCCGCGGCGGGAACGTGCCGTACCAGAAGACGGCACTCGGCGTCGGTCAAGACGACCCCCTCTTCGGCCGTGGTCGCACGCGCCGCGAGAACGGCGAGGGCGAGGACGATAAGCAGTCGGGACATACGGGCAAGCCTATCACGGCACGCTTGCGCGATTATTAACGCCTCTGCCGAGCCCATCACCGTTGGAGAGGGCCATTTTCTGCATATGTTCGGGGTGACGGCGCGGCTTTTGTTGCTTACACTTCGACGTCGCATTTGATGGACCACAGCGCGCGACGCAGTGTTGGCCAAGTTCAGGGAGGCATATCCCTAACAGGAAGTGCAAAATGAGGCGGCTGGGCGCTCAAGCTTGGCGCGGCGCCGCCACTGTGACAGCAAGGTCCCCGGGTCTTGCTTTTTTTGATCTCCCGCTACGTAGAACGCGTCTCGCGAAGCGAGATCAAGTCCGATTCGACGAGCCCGTAGATCGCCAGCCAAACCAGCCCCGCGATCGCTGTGGTGATACCCGCTTTGAGCCACAGACGGGGATTGTCCGGCGCGCTCGGCGCGTTGCCGGGCTGGGGGGCCTCGGGTGGGCGCACGCCCCACGGTAAGACCGTGAACAGGACCACCCACCACACGATGAAATAAACGGCGAGGCCGGTCACCCAGGTCATCGCACCTCCTCAAGTTCGATCAGCGTGCCGGAGAAATCCTTGGGGTGTAGAAAGAGCACCGGATTACCGTGGGCGCCGGTCTCGGGTTCTCCGTCGCCCAGCACACGTGCTCCGGCGGCGCGCAACCGGTCGCGCGCGGCAGCGATATCGGGGACCTCGTAACAGACGTGGTGAATTCCCCCCGCCGGGTGGCGTTCAAGGAAGCGACGGATCGGAGATTTCTCACCCAAAGGTTGAAGAAGCTCCACCTTAGTATTTGGAAGCTCAACGAAAACCACTCGAACCCCGTGGTTCGGAAGGGCCCGAGGCGCGGATACTTCGGCGCCCAGTACGCCGCGATAGGACTCGGCGGCCGCCTCCAGATCCGGGACCGCGATGGCGACATGGTTGAGGCGTCCGATCATGATCGCACTGATGCGCGCCGTGGCGTCCCCACGCCCGCGGAATCCAGTCGAATCACGGACACATCGAGAACCGGGCGCTTGCCGAGCAGCGCCTTGAGATGCCGGCGAAGGGTCCGCCGAGCCGTTTCGGCCAAACCGTCATCTCCCGCCGCGCCCGGCGCCTTTGCCAGGGCCTGATCCAGCGCCAGGGCCGCCGATTCGATCACCGGCTCGCCGTCGGCGATCTCGGGAAGTCCCCACAGCGCGACTCGGGGCGGCGCCGCCAGCCTGCCGTTGGGCGCGATAATCAGCGTCGCCGAGGCGAGTCCGTCCTGAGTCAACCGCCGCCTTGCCTGAACCGCCTCACTGTTCACGGGGCCGATGGTCTGGCCGTCAACCGCCAATCGGCCCGCCATGACCGTGTCGACGACGCTCGCCGGCCCCGGCGCTAGCCGCACCACCGCCCCGTTCTCGACGACCACGGTCTCGGGTACCCCGAGGTCGCGCGCCAGCCGCGCGTGCTCGCTGAGGTGGCGCGATTCGCCGTGGACCGGCACGCTGATGCGGGGTCGAACCCACCGGTACATATGCTCCAGCTCTCCGCGGGCCGGATGCCCGGAAACATGGACGAATTGGTCCTTCTCGGTGATCACCTCGACCCCGGCCTCGCTCAGTCGATCGTGGAGCCGGGCGATGGGGCGCTCGTTACCGGGAATGATTCGGGCCGAGAAGATCGCCGTATCGCCGGCGCCAAGCGTGGCCGTCGGGTGGTCACTCGCGGCAATTCGAGAAACCGCGCCTCGAGGCTCGCCCTGACAGCCCGTGCAAAGGTAAAGCACCTCGTCGCGCTCGAGCTCGCGCGCCTCGTACTCGGTCACCGGTACCGGAATATCCGCTAGATAGCAGACCTCGCGCGCCGCCTCGATGGTGCGCCACATCGAGCGTCCCATCGGCGCAAGCCGCCGCCCATGGGCCTCGGCAACCGCGGCCGCAGTTTCGATCCGCGCCACGTTCGAGGCGAAACACGTGATGCAGACGCGCCCCACGCAGCCGCCGACGATTTCGGTAAGGCTCGTGCGCACCGCGGCCTCGGAACCCGACTCGCCCTCACGGAAGACGTTGGTCGAATCGCAAACCATCGCCAGCACGCCATCATCGCCCATCGCCGCGATCGAGTTTTCATCGGTGCGCGGGCCGATCAGCGGATCGGGATCCAGTTTCCAGTCGCCGGTGTGGAACACCAATCCGGCCCGCGTCCGAATCGCCAGCGCGTTGCCCTCGGGGATCGAGTGCGTGACCGAGACGTAGGTTACGGTGAACGGATCTAGATCGAGCGTCGCGCCCAGCTCGACGACGTGCAGCGGTACCTCGGCGGTAAGCCCGGCCTCGTCGAGCTTGCGTCGAAGAATAGCCGCCGTGAAGGGCGTGGCGTAAACCGGACAGCGAAGTCGAGGCCAAAGATAGGCGACGGCGCCGACGTGATCCTCGTGGGCATGGGTCAAGACGAGCGCGACAAGGTCGTCGCGGCGCTCGGCGATGAACGTCGGGTCGGGCAGAATGACGTCGATTCCGGGCTGGGTCTCATCGGCGAAGGTAATGCCGCAATCGATCATCACCCACTTGCCGTCGATCCCATAGAGGTTGAGATTCATGCCGATCTCGCCGGCACCGCCTAGAGGGACGAAGACGAGCTCGCGCGCCTCGGCCTCGCTCATGCGCTCGACCGTTTGTTGCGGCCGTAGATTTCGCACAAACCGCGGACCGTGAGATCGGCGTCAACGTGATCGATGACGCTCGTCCCCGTCGCGAACAGGGGGGCAAGGCCCCCCGTCGCGATCACTTTCATCGCCGTCCCGAACTCGTCCCGGATACGCGCGATCAGTCCCTCGATGAGGCCGACATAGCCCCAGTAGACGCCCGATTGCATAGCCGGAACCGTGCCACCACCGATCACCGATCGCGGCTTTTCGACCGCGATGCGGGGCAGCTGCGCCGCCGCCTGGTGCAAGGCCTCGAGACTTAGGTTGACGCCCGGTGCGATCACACCGCCGGCATAGCTTCCCTCCCCATCGACGACGTCGAAGGTGGTGGCGGTGCCGAAATCGACGATGATCAGGGCGACGCCGTACGAGGCGTGCGCCGCCACCGCGTTGACCAGCCGGTCTGCCCCGACCTCCGCCGGGCGGTCGATCCGCACCGCGATCCCCAGCTCGACACCCTCGCCGACCACGGTCGCCTCGCAATCAAAGTAACGCCGGCACAACAGGCGCAGGCTGAACAGCGTCTGCGGCACGACCGTCGCGATGATGGCGCCGTCGATCCGGCCCGCCGTCAACGATTCAAGCTGCATCAGCTGTTTGAGCCACACCGCGTACTCATCGGCGGTTCGGTCGGCCGCGGTCGCGGCGCGCCACTGGCTCACCAGGCGCTCGCCGTCAAAGACGGCGAACACCGTGTTGGTGTTTCCAGAATCGATGGCGAGGAGCATGATACCCTTGTCCTTCGGGCCGCAACGCCGCCGGGTCAGCCATGCGAACGTTCGTGTTGGCGGTTTCGATCATTCTCGGCTCGGTGAGCGCCACCGCCGCGCCTGAGATCGTAAGCTACGCCATTGTACAGGACGATGGCAGCCTGCGGGTGCAGGGCCGGACGATTCGGCTGTTCGCGGTCCACATCCCGTCGAGCAAGCGGGTTTGCCGCACCGTCATCCGGCCGGTGCAGTGCGCGCCGCGGGCGGCGCTGGCGCTTGACTTCAGGATCGGTGCGCGGTTCGTTCGTTGCGAGCGCACTGGCGCCGATCGCGATGGCAGCCTCGTGGCCATCTGCCGCGTCGACGGTCACAGAACCTCGGCGCGTACTTGATCGCCCAGGGCCTCGCGCTCGCCGGACCCGAGGCGCCCTTCGCCTACACCGCGCTCGAACGAATCGCCCGCGCGCGCCCGCGGCCTCGGCCTCTGGGGCTTTCCCGCCGACAGCTTCGACTAGAGCGAGGCGGGGTCGGGGAAAAAGACCGTGCCAGCTGAGATTAGCTGGTGTTCCCCGTTTTCGGTCTCAAGCACCAACGCGCCGTTTGGATCGAGGGCGCTGAAGGTTCCGCTCAGGGTTTGCCCGGGCAGCCGTATCTCGATCCGCCGGCCCATCCCGACCGCGGTTTCGAGCCAGGCTTCGCGCGCCGCCGCGAAACCCTCGGAACGCCAGCGCCCGTACCATCCATCGAAGGCCTCGGCGAACGCCTCAAGCACCACATCAACGCCGATAGAGCCGCACCCCTGGGCGCGAAGCGACGTCGCGGGCCATTCGGCGTCGGAAGGAAAGCTCGCGACGTTGACCCCCACCCCGATCACCAGCCAGTCCAAAGCGCCCGTCACCTGGGGCTGGGATTCGAGCAAGATCCCGGCGACCTTACGCCCATCCGCGAGCACGTCGTTGGGCCACTTGCTGCGGTAAGGGCCGGCGGTCGGAGCGCATGCGGTGAGCCCCTGCCCGACCACCACCGCGGTGACAAAGGATAGTTGGGCCGCGGTCGCGGCGTCGCATTCGGGGCGTAGGACTAGCGAGCAAAAGAGGTTGCCCGGTTGCGAGGCCCAAGTTCGACCGAGACGCCCCCGACCCGCGGTTTGTTGCCACGCCCAAACCAGCGTCCCCTCGGGTGCGCCGGCGAGGGCTAGTCGTTTGGCTTCGTCATTGGTGCTGTCGACGCTCTCGCGGGCCTGCAACGAATAGAAAGGAGCCAGTCGCGGGGTCATCGGACGTTGCGCCGCGGCCAAGGCGCGCCTACGGAAAGAGCGCCGCGGCGGCCGCCTGTGCCGTCGTCAACAAGGGCGCGGGATAAACGAAGAAGAACATCGTGAAGATGCCGGCGCCGCCCAAGACCACCGTCATTTCCGTGCCGATCGGGCGCTCGAAGGGTTCGGCCGGTTCGTCGAAGTACATCACCTTGATGATGCGCAGGTAATAGAACGCGGCGACCACGGTCGCGATGAGGCCGATCACGGCAAGCGCATAGAGGCCTTCATTGATGGCCGCCACAAATACGTAGAACTTGGCAAAAAAGCCGGCGAGCGGGGGGATTCCGGCAAGCGAGAACATGAAGATCGCCATCGCCAATGCCAGGATGGGGTGGGTTCGCGACAGCCCCTTGAGATCGTCGATCTGTTCGACCATGCCGTCCTCGCGGCGCATGCACAGGATGCACGCGAACGCGCCCACGTTCATCGCCAGATAGATCACCCAATACACGAGTGCGCCCTTGATCCCATCCTCCGAACCCGCGGCAAGACCGACTAGCGCGTAGCCCACGTGGCCAATTGAGCTGTAGGCCATCAGCCGCTTGATGTTGGATTGCCAGATGGCGGCGAAGGCGCCCAGAACCATCGAGGCAACAGCGATCACCATGATGACCTGCTGCCACTGGTCCAGGAGTTCGGCGAAGGGACCGACCATCACGCGCAGGAACAGCGCGAACGCCGCGATCTTCGGAGCCACCGAGAAGAAGGCGGTGATCGGCGTTGGCGCCCCTTCGTAGACGTCGGGGGTCCACATGTGGAAGGGCACCGCCGAGACCTTGAAGGCAAGCCCGGCGATGACGAAGACCAGCCCCACGACCAGCCCGGTCGAGGGTTGCCCCGCCCCTTCGAAGCTTGCGGCCAGCGCCTCGAAGCTGGTGGTGCCGGCAAAGCCGTAGATCAACGAGCAGCCGTACAAGAGCATGCCCGAGGCCAGTGCGCCGAGCACGAAATACTTGAGCCCGGCCTCGCTCGAGCGGGTCGAATCACGGCGGAAGGCGGCGACGACGTAAAGCGCCAGGCTCTGCAACTCGAGGCCGATGTAGAGCGCGATCAAGTCGTTGGCCGAAATCATCATCGCCATGCCGAGGGTCGCCAGGACGATGAGCACGGGATACTCGAAGCGCTCGATATTCTGGTGGCGGATGTAGCCGAGCGACATGACGATCGCCAGGCCCGAGCCGATCAGCACCAACACCTTCATGAAACGCGCGAACTCGTCGACGATGAACATGCCCGAGAAAGTGACCGTGCGGCCGACCGGCGCGGCCAGCACCATCACCAGCGCGACCCCCAGCGTGATGACCGCAAGCCACGCCACCAGCCGGGTCGCCGCGTTGCCGCGAAAGACGCCGAGCATGAGCAGGGCCATCGCGGCGACCGCCAACCAGCCCTCAGGCAGCGCCGGCATCAGCGTGGGCACGGAGGTCAAGTAACTGCCCCTCCCTACCGCGCCGCCAGGCTCGCCGCTTCGGTCGCGGCCCGGGCGATGTCGTAATTCGCGATCAGATTGGCCACCGAGGCGTGCATCACGTCCAACAGCGGGCTCGGGTAGACGCCGAACAAGATCACCGTCGCGATCAAGGGCGCGAAGACCAGCACCTCGCGCCGGTTCATGTCGAAAATGTCGCGCAAATCATCCCGGGTGATGACGCCAAAGACGACCTTGCGGTAGAGCCACAGCGCATAAGCCGCGCTCAGGACGACGCCGGTTGTGGCCAACACCGCGACCCAGGTGTTGACCTGAAACACGCCGATCAAGACCAGAATTTCGCCGACGAAACCCGAGGTCCCCGGCAAGCCGACGTTGGCCAGCGTGAAGACCATGAACGTGGTGGCGTAGATGGGCATGCGCTGCACCAGCCCGCCGTAGCGCGCGATCTCGCGGGTGTGCAGGCGGTCGTAGATCACGCCGACACACAGGAACAGCGCGGCCGAAACCAGCCCGTGGCTTAGCATCTGGAAAATGCCGCCCTCGATCCCCTGGGTGGTTAGCGTGAAGATGCCGACGGTCACGAATCCCATGTGGGCGACCGAGGAGTACGCGATCAGCTTCTTCATGTCCTCTTGCATGAGCGCCACCAGCGAGGTGTAGATGATGGCGACCACGCTGAGCCCGAAGATCAGCGGCGTGAAGTAAGCGGTGGCGTCGGGCAACATCGGGATCGAGAAGCGCAGGAAGCCATAACCGCCCATTTTCAACAAGACCGCGGCCAGGATCACCGAGCCCGCGGTAGGCGCCTCGACGTGGGCGTCGGGCAGCCAGGTGTGCACCGGCCACATCGGCAGCTTGACCGCGAACGAGGCAAGAAAGCCAAGCCACAGCCAGCGTTGCAAGTCGGGATCGAAGCCGTGCGCCATCAACGTCGGGATGTCGGTGGTGCCAGCTTCGAAGTACATCACCAAGATCGCGACTAGCAGCAACACCGAGCCCAGGAGCGTGTAGAGAAAGAACTTGAACGTCGCGTAGACGCGCCGGTCGCCGCCCCACACGCCGATGATCAGGAACATCGGGATCAGGCCGCCCTCGAAGAACAGGTAGAAGACGACGAAGTCGAGGGCGCAGAAGACGCCGATCATCATCGTCTCCATGACCAGGAAGGCGATCATGTACTCGCGCACCCGGGTCTTGATCGAATCCCAGCTCGCGAGAATGCAAATCGGCGTCAGCAGCGCGGTCAAGACGACGAACAGCATCGAAATGCCGTCGACGCCGACGTGATAGCGAATCGTTTCGTCGATCCACACCGCGCGCTCGACGAACTGGAACTCGGCGGTCCCGGAATCGAATGAAGCCCACAGCCCCAGCGCCAGCGCGAGATTGATCAGCGAGGTCCAAAGCGCCACCCAGCGGCAATTGCGCGCGGCCAACTCGGGATCGTCGCGCGGCGCCAACAGCGCGAAAACCGCGCCCACCAGCGGCAGAAATATCAAGAGCGACAGGATCGGCCACGCGCCCATCGCCCTAGCCCCCAAGCCCGTAGAAATACCACGACGCGAAGGCCGCCACCCCGATCAGCATGGCGAAGGCGTAGTGGTAGACGTAGCCGGTTTGCAGCCAGCTCGCGCGGCGCGCCATCCGCAACACCGTCGCGGCGACCCCGTCGGGCCCGAAGCCGTCGATCACCCGCCCGTCGCCGCCGCGCCACAGCGTCGTACCCAACGCCTTGGCCGGGCGCACGAACAAGAACTCGTAAACCTCGTCGAAGTACCACTTATTGAGGATGAAGCGGTAGAGCTCGTCGTGGCTTTCCGCCAGCCGCGCCGGGGTCTGCGGGTGGCGGATGTACAGGTACCAGGCGATCGCGATCCCGACCACGGCCACCACGCTCGGCAAGGCCACCACCCAGAACGGCACGTGGTGCGCCGCCTCCAGCGCCTCCTCGTGTTCGGGCAGCACGCGAATCGACCCGCCCCAGAAATCGGCCAAATCCCCGATCATCGGTAGCCCGACGATCCCGGCAAACACGGCGCCGATGGCCAAGAGCACCAGCGGAATCGACATCGAGCGCGGTGCCTCGTGCACCTTCGCCATGACTTCGGCTGGCGCGCGCGGCGCCCCGTGGAAGGTCATGAACAGCAAGCGCCACGAATAGAACGCGGTGAAAATGGCGGCGAGGATGCCGAGAAGGAAGGCGTACTCGCCCACGCCGGTATGGGCGGCGAAGGCGGATTCCAAGATGATGTCCTTGGAGTAGAACCCGGCGAAGAAGGGGATCCCCGCGAGCGCGAGCGAGCCCACCCACATCACGCTATAGGTCAGCGGCAGCTTGCGCCACAGCCCGCCCATCTTGCGCATGTCCTGCTCGTCGGCCAGGGCATGAATCACCGCCCCCGCACCGAGGAACAACAGCGCCTTGAAGAAGGCGTGGGTGAAGAGATGGAAGATCGCGGCGGAGTAAGCCGAGAGCCCGGCGGCGAAGAACATGTAGCCGAGCTGGCTGCACGTCGAATAGGCGATCACCCGCTTGATATCGGTCTGTACCAGCGCGATCGAGGCGGTCACGATCGCGGTCGTCGCCCCGATCACCACGACGAAGCCGAGCGTCCACGGCGCGTACTCGAAGAGCGGCGAAAACCGTACCACCATGAAGACCCCGGCCGTGACCATGGTGGCGGCGTGGATCAGCGCGGATACCGGGGTCGGTCCCTCCATGGCGTCGGGCAGCCAGGTATGGAGGCCGATTTGCGCCGATTTGCCCATGGCGCCGAGGAAAAGGAGGAAGGTGATCGTGGTCAGAAGGTCGAATTCAGCGCCGAGGAAGACGAAACTCTGTCCGGCGAAACCACCGGCGAGGCCGAACACGGTATCGAAGTCGATAGAGCCGAAGGCGAAGAAGATCGCCATGATGCCGAGCGCGAAGCCGAAGTCACCGATGCGATTGACGATGAACGCTTTGATCGCGGCGGCGTTGGCCGAGGGCTTGTGGTGCCAAAATCCGATCAACAGATACGAGCAGAGCCCGACCCCCTCCCAGCCGAAATAAAGCTGCAGCAGGTTGTCGGCGGTTACCAGCGTCAGCATGGCAAAGGTGAACAACGACAAGTACGCCATGAACCGCGGGATGTGCGGATCGTGCGCCATGTAGCCGACCGAGTAGATGTGCACCAGGGCCGAGACCGAGGTCACGGTCACTAGCATCACCGACGTCAGCTGGTCGATTCGCAACGTCCACGGGGCATCGAAAAGGCCGGATTCGATCCACGTGAACAGCACCACTTTGACCGGATTGTGGTCGACCACCACTTCGACGAAGCCGATCATCGATAGAACGGCCGAGGTCGTGACCGCGCCGCAGGTCAGCCATTGCGCGCCGCGATCGCCGACCCAGCGACCGAAGAAGCCGGCGACGATGGCCGCGCCGAGCGGCAAGAGCACGATGAAGCCGTAAAGCATCGCGGCTCAGCCCTTCATCACGTTGATGTCCTCGACCGCGATGGTGCCGCGGTTGCGGAAATAGACGACCACGATGGAGAGCCCGATCGCGGCCTCCGCCGCGGCGACGGTCAGCACGAACATCGCGAAGACCTGCCCGACGAGATCGCCGAGGAAGCTCGAGAAGGCGACGAAGTTGATGTTGACCGCCAGCAGCATGAGCTCGATCGACATCAAGATGATGATCACGTTCTTGCGGTTGAGAAAGATCCCGAAGATGCCCAGCGCGAACAAGATGGCGCCGACGGTAAGATAGTGGCCGAGCCCGATTTCCATCAGATTCCCTGGCCCGGTTCGACTTTCTTGATCTCAACCGCCTCGTCGCGGCGGCGCCCGACCTGCTCGCCGATGCGCTGCTTGCGCACCCCGGCCCGCCGGCGATGGGTCAGGACGATCGCGCCGACCATGGCGATCAGCAACACCATGCCGGCGGCCTGGAAAAGGTAGACGTACCGGGTGTAGAGGATCTCGCCCAGCGCGTGGGTATTGGTGGTCGCGCCGATCGTCGGCGTCGGCGCCGCCGCCAGCTCGGGGATCTCGGGCGCGAAGTTGCCCGATGCGACCAGCAAGATAAGCTCGATCATCAAGATGACGCCGATCAGCCCGCCGATCGGAAGGTACTGCAAGAACCCCTGGCGCAGTTCGACGAAGTTGATGTCGAGCATCATCACCACGAACAGGAACAGCACCGCCACCGCGCCGACGTAGACGACTACTAGGATCATCGCCAGGAACTCTGCGCCCAACAGCACGAACAGGCCCGCTGACGTGAAGAACGCGAGGATCAGGAACAGCACCGAATGGACAGGATTGCGGGCGGCGATCACCATCACGCCCGAGGCGACCGCCACGGCCGCGAACACATAAAACACCAGCGCCTGAACGATCATCGCGGGCCGCCGCGCCTTCCCCCGAGCCGCCGCCGACTACCGGTACGCCGCGTCGGCGGCGAGGCTTGCCGCGATCTCACTTTCCCAACGGTCCCCGTTGGCCAGGAGCTTGTCCTTGTTGTAGAGGAGCTCCTCGCGGGTCTCGGCGGCAAATTCGAAATTGGGGCCCTCGACGATCGCGTCCACCGGGCATGCCTCTTCGCAAAGGCCGCAGTAGATGCACTTGGTCATGTCGATGTCGTATCGGGTTGTGCGTCGCGAGCCGTCCTCGCGCGGCTCGGCCTCGATGGTGATGGCCTGGGCCGGACAGATCGCCTCGCAGAGCTTGCAAGCGATGCAGCGCTCCTCGCCATTGGGGTAGCGCCGGAGCGCGTGCTCGCCCCTGAATCGCGGGCTCAGGGGGCCTTTCTCGTAAGGATAGTTGAGCGTCGCCCGCTTCTTGAACATGTAGCGAAGCGTCAGGGCCATGCCACTCAAGAGCTCGGTCAAAAGCACGCTACGTATGCCGCGGTCGATGAATCCCATCGCCAACCCCGCCTTCCTCAAGCCTTTGGAAGCAAGTCGAAACTCACCACGACGATGGCGGTGAGCGCCACCCAGAACAACGAAGCCGGCAGAAATACTTTCCAGCCGAGCCGCATCAACTGATCGTAACGGTAGCGGGGCAATGTCGCCCGCACCCAAATAAAGACGAACAATACGAACCCGACCTTGAGGAAGAACCACACAATGTCGGGAATCCACGTGAACGGTACGACGCCGAACGGCGGCAGCCAGCCGCCCAGGAACAGGATCGTCGTCATCGCGCTCATCAGGACCATGTTGGCGTACTCGCCGACGAAGAAGAGCCCGAAGGCCATCGCCGAGTACTCGACTTGATAGCCGGCCACCAGCTCGGCCTCGGCCTCGGGGAGATCGAAGGGATGGCGGTTGGTCTCGGCGAGCGTGGAGATGAAGAAGATGACGAACATCGGCAGCAACGGCACCGCGAACCAGAGATTCCGCTGCGCCTCGACGATCGCCGAGAGATTGAGCGAGCCGACCACCATCAGCACGGTGATGATGACGAAGCCCATCGAGACCTCGTACGACACCATCTGCGCGGCCGAGCGCAGCGCCCCGAGGAAGGCGTAACGCGAGTTCGACGCCCACCCCGCCATGATGATCCCGTAGACGCCCAACGAGGACACCGCGAACAGGAAAAGGATACCGACGTTGATGTCGGCCAGCACCACCCCGGCGCTGAACGGAATCACCGCCCACGCCAACAGGGCCAGCACGAAGGTGATCATCGGCGCGATCAGGAAGACCACCTTGTTCGCGCCGGTCGGCACGATGGTTTCCTTGCACACCATCTTGATCAGGTCGGCGAAGGACTGCAGCAGCCCGAAGGGGCCGACCACGTTGGGGCCGAGGCGAAGTTGCGCCGCCGCCATCACCTTGCGCTCGGCCCACACCAGGTAGGCGACTACGATCAAGAGCGGCAACACGATCGCCAGCACCTTGGCGGCGATGATTACGGTGGGCCAGGCGTAGCCGACCCAAAAACCACCCTCAACCATCGGTCCCGGTGGCCTCGGTTCCGGCGCCCACGAAGCGGGCGCTGCAGCTCGCCATCGTCTCCGAGGCGCGGCAAATCGGATTGGTCAGGTAGAAATCGGCGACTGGGCTGATGAACGGTGCAGCCGTCATGTCACCGGATTCGCCGAACGTCTCCCAATGGGCCGGGATCGCGGTGTCGATCTCGGCCAAATGGGGTGCCGCCTCGATCATCTGCGCACGCAGCGCGCCGAGCGAGTCGTACGGCAGCGTGGCGCCCAACGCCTCGGACAGCGCACGCAGGATGGTCCAGTCCTCGCGGGCATCACCCGGCGGGAAAACGGCGAGACGACCACGCTGCACCCGGCCCTCGGTATTCACATAGGTGCCGTCTTTCTCGGTGTACGCGGCGCCGGGCAGGACGACGTCAGCGATGTGCGCGCCGGAATCACCGTGGTGACCCTGATAGACGATCGCGCCGCCGCCGCCCCGATCCGCTGCGCCGAGCCCGATTTCGTCGGCGCCCAGGAGGTAGAGAAGCCCAAGTTCGCCGCCCCGGAACGCCTCGACCATGCCGGCCACATCGCGCCCACCCTCGGCCGGCAACAGGCCCAGGTCGAGCCCGGCGACCCGCGAAGCGGCAGTGTGCAGCACGTTGAAGCCGTTCCACGCTTCTCCGACCATTCCGGTCTGCTCGGCGATCGAGCGTGCGGCGCCCAGGACGGCGGCGCCGTCGGAGCGCGCCAGCGCTCCCTGACCGACAATCAGCATCGGCCGCTCGGCCGCGGCCAGGGTTTGGGCGAACGGGTGGCGGCCGGCGGCAATCTCGGCCAGTGTCTCGGGGCCCGCGCCCAGGCGCTCGACGGGATAGGTGAGATCGGGCGTCGGCCCGACCGATGCGACGGCGAATCCGCCCGCCAGCCAGCGCTTGCGCAGGCGAGCGTTGACCAGCGATGCCTCCCGGCGCGGATCGGTCCCGATCAAGAGGCATGCGTCGACGTCCTCGATGCCGGCGATGGTGGTGTTGAAGAGGTATCCCGCGCGCGCGCCGCCGATCTTGGCGCCGTCCTGGCGGCAATCGACGTTGGGCGAGCCGAGCCCCGCCATGAGATCGCGAAGCGCGAGCATCGATTCGGCGTCGGCCAGATCACCGGCGATCGCGCCGATTCGGCCCCCGTCTAGCCCGTTGGCGTACGCCGCGATCGCGTCGAAGGCCTCACTCCACGCCGCCGGTTCCAATCGGCCGTCGCGTCGAACGAACGGCGTATCCAGTCGTTGGCGTCCCAGACCATCCCACGCGAATCGCGTCTTGTCGGAAATCCACTCCTCGTTGATGGCCTCGTTGAGCCGGGGTAGGATTCGCATTACCTCGCGGCCGCGGAAATCGATGCGCACGTTGGAGCCAACCGCATCGTGCACGTCGATCCCCTCGGCGTGGCGCAACTCCCAGGGGCGCGCAACAAAGGCGTAGGGTTTCGACGTCAGGGCGCCGACCGGGCAGAGGTCGATCATGTTGCCCGAAAGCTCCGAGCTCACGGCGCTTTCCACGTAAGTGCCGATCTCCATGTGCTCGCCGCGGCCGGTTGCGCCGAATTCCTCGACGCCGGCGACCTCGGTGGCGAAGCGCACGCAGCGGGTGCAGTGGATACAGCGGGTCATCAGAGTCTTGACCAGCGGCCCGATGTCCTTGTCGGCGACGGCGCGCTTGCCCTCGAGCGAGCGACCGATGCCGATGCCATAGGCCATGGCCTGGTCCTGAAGATCGCACTCGCCGCCCTGGTCGCAGATCGGACAGTCGAGCGGATGATTGATCAGCAGGAACTCCATCACCCCCTCGCGGGCGCGTCTGACCATGGCGCTGTCGGTGCGCACGACCATGCCCTCGGCCACCGGCATGGCGCAGCTGGCGATGGGCTTGGGTGATTTCTCGACCTCGACCAGGCACATCCGGCAGTTGCCCGCGATCGACAGCCGCTCGTGGTAGCAAAAGCGCGGTATCTCGGCGCCGGCTTCCTCGCACGCCTGCAGCAATGAGGTTCCGGGCTCGACTGCGATCTCGGCACCATTGACGGTGAGCGTGGGCATGGCGTGCGCTACGCGGCCTCTTCGCTCGCCGGGGCGCGGGCGATCTTGCGGTCGAGGATGCGTCGCTCGATCTCGGAGCGGAAGTGTCGCACCAGGCCCTGGATCGGCCATGCCGAGGCATCGCCATGGGCACAGATGGTATGTCCCTCGATCCGTGAGCCGACCTCGAGTAGAAGGTCGATCTCCTCGACCTCGGCATCGCCCCGCACCAGGCGTTCCATGACCCGCCACATCCAGCCCGTGCCTTCGCGGCAGGGGGTGCACTGGCCACAGCTCTCGTGCATATAGAACTTGGACAGCCGGGCGATGGCGGCGACGACGTCGGTCGACTTGTCCATGACGATCACCGCGGCGGTTCCAAGGCCCGAGCGCACCTCGGCCAAAGAATCGAAATCCATCAGCACGCTCTCGCAGATCGACTTCGGAATCAGCGGCACCGACGATCCACCGGGGATCACCGCCTGAAGGTTGTCCCACCCGCCGCGCACGCCGCCGGCGTGTTTCTCGATCAGCTCGCGCAACGGAATCCCCATCTCCTCTTCGACATTGCACGGCTCTTCGACATGGCCCGAGATGCAGAAGACCTTGGTCCCGGTGTTATTGGGTCGGCCGAGGCCCGCGAACCAGTCGGCGCCGCGGCGGAGAATCGTCGGGATGACGGCGATCGTCTCGACGTTGCTGACGGTCGTAGGGCAGCCCCACACCCCGACCGCGGCGGGAAAGGGTGGCTTGAGCCGGGGCATCCCCTTTTTGCCTTCGAGGCTTTCCAACAGCCCCGTTTCCTCGCCGCAGATGTAGGCGCCGGCGCCGCGGTGCACGAAAATGTCGAAGTCATAGCCCGAGCCGCAGGCGTTCTTGCCGATCAGGCCGGCCTCGCGCGCCTCCTCGATGGCCGCCTCCAGCACATCGGCCTCGCGGTAGAACTCGCCACGGACGTAGAGGTAGGCGGCCTCGGCGCCCATCCCGAATCCGGCCACCAGGCATCCTTCAAGTAGTTTATGAGGATCGTGACGCATCATGTCTCGATCCTTACATGTTCCAGGTTCTCCCTCGTCCGCATTAACGACCAGATACGCGGGAAGCGCGCCACGCTCCTTGGGCATGAACGACATCTTCAGACCGGTCGGGAAACCGGCGCCGCCGCGGCCGCGCAGGCTCGATTCCTTGACCTGGTCGACGATCCAATCGCGGCCCTTGGCCAACAGATCCTTGGTGTCGTCCCAGTCGCCGCGTCGGCGCGCTCCGTCCAGTCGCCAGTCCTCGAACCCGTAGAGGTTGGTGAATATGCGATCCTTGTCGGCCAGCATGGCGCCCTACCCGCTTGCCGCTAGCAATGTTTTGGCGCCGAGGCCGGCGCGGTGGTGCGCCGCGCCTTTTGCGGACCGGCGCTCGGCGCCTCGCCGCGCTTGAGCGCCTCGATGATCGCGACCGCGGTCTCGGGGTCGAGATCCTCGTAATAATCGTCGCCGATTTGTAGCACCGGCGCGTTGACGCAAGCGCCCAGGCACTCGACCTCGCCTAGCGTGAACTTGCCGTCGGCGCTGGTCTCGCCGAGCGAGACACCGAGCGCCTTCTCGCATGCCTCCAGCACATCGTTCGCGCCGCGCAGTTGGCACGGCGTCGTCGTACAAATTCGCACGTGGTGCTCGCCCACCGGCGCCAGGTTGAACATGCTGTAGAAGGTCGCCACTTCATAGACGCGGATGCGCGCCATACCCAGCAGTTCCGCGACCGCGTCCATCGCCGCCCGCGGCAACCAACCCCGATGCTGGCGCTGGGCGAGATCGAGGATCGCCAGCACGGCGCTTTGCTGCTTGCCCTCGGGATAGCGGGCGATGAAGGCCTGTGCACGCTCGAGGTTCTCAGCGCTGAACGTGAAGCTCTCGGGCTGAGCGACCTCGGGCTGAGCGCCGGCGCTCATCGGTCGATCTCGCCGAAGACGATGTCCTGGGTGCCGATGATGGCCACCGCGTCCGCGATCATGTGCCCGCGCAGCATGAAGTCGAGCGATTGCAGATGGGCGAAACCGGGCGCCCGGATCTTGCATCGATAGGGCTGATTGGTGCCGTCGGACACGAGATAGACGCCGAACTCGCCCTTGGGCGCCTCGACCGCGGTATAGGTCTCGCCCTCGGGGACGCGGAAGCCCTCGGTGTAGAGTTTGAACTGATGGATTAGCGCTTCCATGGACTGCTTCATCTCGCCGCGCCGCGGCGGCGCGATCTTGCGGTCTTCGGTCATCACCGGACCCTCGGGCATCTCGGCGATGCACTGGCGCATGATGGCCAGACTCTGGCGCATCTCCTCCATGCGCACGAGGTAGCGGTCGTAGCAATCGCCGTTCTTGCCCACCGGAATGTCGAAGTCGACGCGCTCGTAAACATCGTAAGGCTGGGCCTTGCGCAGGTCCCATGCCAAGCCCGAGCCGCGTAGCATCGGTCCGGAGAACCCCCAGTCGATCGCGTGCTCGGCGGCGACGACACCGATGTCGACATTGCGCTGCTTGAAGATGCGGTTCTCGGTCAGAATGCCTTCGATGTCGTCGAGCACCTTGGGGTGGGTGTCGCAAAACGCCACGATGTCTTCGGCTAGCCCCGCGGGAAGGTCTTGGTGCACGCCGCCGGGGCGAAAATAGTTCGCGTGCAGCCGGGCGCCGGAGACACGCTCGTAGAACCCCATCAGCTTCTCGCGTTCTTCGAACCCCCATAGCACCGGTGTCATCGCGCCCACGTCCATGCCCTGGGTGGTGACGTTCAGCAGGTGGTTGAGCACCCGGCCGATCTCGGCGAACAGAACGCGGATGTACTGGCCGCGCTCGGGCACGGTGATGTCGGCAAGCTTCTCCACCGCGAGCACGAAGGCATGCTCTTGGTTCATCGGGGCGACGTAGTCGAGGCGGTCGAAATATGGGATCGCCTGGAGGTAGGTCTTGTGTTCGATCAATTTCTCGGTGCCGCGGTGCAACAGGCCGATATGGGGATCGGCACGCTCGACGACTTCGCCGTCGAGTTCCAGCACCAGTCGCAGCACCCCGTGCGTGGCCGGATGCTGAGGGCCGAAGTTGATGCTGTAGCTCTTGATCTGGGCTTCGGCCACGCGACTAGTTCTCGGCCTTGTCGTCCTGGGATGGCGCGTACTCGGTGCCCTCCCACGGGCTCATGAAATCGAAGCGACGGAACTCCTGGGTCAGCGAGACCGGCTCGTAGACCACCCGCTTGGCCTCTTCGTCGTAGCGCATCTCGACGTGACCGCTGAGTGGAAAGTCCTTGCGCAGCGGATGTCCCTCGAATCCGTAGTCGGTCAACAGGCGCCGAAGATCGGGGTGACCGGAAAAGAACACGCCGTAGAGGTCCCAGGCCTCGCGTTCGAACCAGCCCGCGCAGCCAAAGACGCCGGTCGCCGAGGGGACCGCGGCGACCCCGTCGTTCGCCACTTTCACCCGGATCCGCTGGTTGTGTTTGAGGCTCAACAAGCTATAGACCACTTCGAATCGATGTGGCCGCTCGGGGTAATCGACGGCGCAGATATCCATCAAGAGCCGGAACTGGCAGCTTGAATCCTCGCGTAGAAACGTCAGTACCTTGACGATGTCCTCGCCCTGCGCGCGCACCGAAAGCTCGCCGACCTCGACCGCGGCCTCACTCACCTCGGCGCCGAGCGCGGCGGCGATGTACTCGCCAAGTTCCCCAAGCGCTTCGTCCATGGGATGGCTCGGGCGCTAGCGGACGATCGTCCCGGTGCGGCGGATCTTCCGTTGCAGTTGCAGAATGCCGTACACCAACGCCTCGGCGGTGGGCGGACAGCCCGGTACGTAGATGTCAACCGGCACGATGCGGTCGCATCCACGCACCACCGAGTACGAGTAATGATAATAACCGCCGCCGTTGGCGCAACTGCCCATCGAGATGACGTAGCGCGGCTCGGCCATTTGGTCGTAGACCTTGCGCAGCGCCGGCGCCATCTTGTTGCACAGGGTGCCGGCGACGATCATGACGTCGGACTGGCGCGGGCTCGCCCGTGGCACCACGCCAAAGCGGTCGAGATCGTAGCGCGGCATCGAAGCGTGCATCATCTCGACGGCGCAGCACGCCAGCCCGAACGTCATCCACCACAGCGAACCGGTGCGCGCCCAGTTGACCAGCGATTCGAGCTCAGTGACCAAGAACCCCTTGTCCGAGAGCTCGTGCGATAGCCCCCGGAACTCGGCGCCCGCTTCCTCGCCCGTCGCTTCCGCTACTCCCATTCCAACGCGCCTTTCTTCCACTCGTACACGAAACCGACGGTCAGGATGCCAAGGAAAATCATCATCGACCACAGACCGAACTGACCGATTTCACCCAAAGAAATCGCCCACGGGAAGAGAAAGGCAACCTCCAGATCGAAGATGATGAACAGTAGCGCGACCAGATAGAACCGCACGTCGAACTGGCGGCGGGCGTCCTCGAAGGGCTCAAAGCCGCACTCGTAGGGCGAGAGCTTTTCACTGTCGGGCCGCTGCCGCGAGATGACGTAGGACGCGCCGACGAAGGCGATCGCCAGACCGACGGCGATGCCGAGGAAGATAAGGATCGGCAAGTACTCGGCCAACAGTGCTTGCATGAATCTCTCGGGCGGCAAATCTCACTCCCGGGGCCGCGTCCCGGTGCACATAACAGGCCCGATTTGCAGGCACAGGCCATCGCGGGGATGCGTGCGGCGCATCGGGCCGCGCGCATTATAGTGACGCCCACCCCTAGGCGAAAGGCCAATCTCGACAAGTGCTGGCGGGAGTGACGGGACTCGAACCCGCGGCCTCCGGCGTGACAGGCCGGCGCTCTAAACCAACTGAGCTACACCCCCCGCGGTGCGCCGGGTTTACTGGACGCCCCGAACCCTGTCAAGCGAGCCTCCCCGCGACAGCCGCGGCGATGACCACAGTTGCGGGGTGCGAGCGCATGCGGCTACGATGGCACCCAAAAGCAGGCGCACAACGCCCGCGAACGGAGTGTCAGCATCCTCGGCCTGATCGGGTTGTTGACGCTGGTCAGCTTGCTTTTGCCGCTCGCCAATCGGTTCAACTTCCCGTTTACGGTGCTCCTGGCCGCGGTCGGAATCGTCCTCGGTCTCATCATTGAAGTCGCGGGCGAACATCCCGGCGGCTGGATCCTCGGCGATTTCCTCACCGGGCTCGACGGTCTGGGCGTCACTTCGGACATTAGGGCACCTCTAAGAATTGGTGAGTTGTCGGAGGATATTGTTTAACCAGGCTGTCACCAGCTCCAGCCATGCCGGAGCCGAGATTTTCGGGGTCTTCCACGCTCCAATTGAGTTATTTCCGCCACAAGACCGTCCCCAGGCGGTCTCCTTCTCCGAGTATCGTCACACGGCCGCCGCGAGACGCTCCAGTTGGACCAGGCGGCGCATGTTGTAGGCGAGGTTCTTCAACCCGATCCGCGCCTTCGCCCGCACCAGCCCGACACTACGCACCAGCGTCCCGCCCATGTCGTTGCTCTGGGCCCCGAAGACATGCTCGACGCGGACCCGAACCGACGAACGGGTCTTGTTGCCCTGCTTCTCGCGCTCGCTCAGCGGCTTGTTGCGGCGGCCCTTGCGATGGATCCGGCTCCGCAACCCCTTCTCCTTCAGCACCGCCTCGATCTCCGCCGAGCGGTAAGCGCTGTCCGCCCACACACCCAAAGCCGTGTTGTCCCCATCCAGGATATCGTCGAGGACTTGGCTGTCGTGCTCCGCCGCGTCGCTCACATGATAGCGCCGCACCAGCTTGTGCCGACGGTCCACGTTGACATGGTTCTTGTAACCGTAATGGCTCTTGCCGTGCTTCTTAGTCCACCGCGCCTCGACATCCTTTTGGCGCCGCTTTGCCGGCTTGTCCTCCCAGCCTGCCGGCGTCTCGCCCGCCTTTATCCGCGCGTTCTCCTCGCGGCTGTTGCGCTGTTTGGGTGCCGCCACAATCGAGGCGTCGATGATCTGGCCGCCCATCGCCAGATAGCCCTGATCCTTCAGGTAGCCATCGAACGTCTCGAATAAGGCCTCGATCACGCCAGCTTGCGTTAACTGTTCGCGGTACAGCCACACCGTCTTGGCGTCGGGAACCCGGCCCTCCAGACCCAACCCCAGAAATCGCATGAACGACAGGCGGTCACGGATCTGATGCTCAACTTGGTCGTCCGAGAGATTGTAGAGCGCGCACAGAATGATCGTCTTGAACATCACAATCGCATCCCACGGCTTGCGTCCCGCCCGCGATTTACGCGCCTTGTCCGCACGCCGCCACACCGCCTCAAGACGCGCGCGCAAGTCTTCCCACGGAACCACCCCGTCGATCTTCAAAAGCGGCTCGTTCTTGGCGTCAAGACCGGAATACCGGTTCCCAAGATCGAAAAACCCCTCTGACCCATCAACCACGCCTCCCGCTATCAACAAATCGGCAACCCGATTCTAAATCGACGACGCCCGAAAAAGGAGAATTTTTAGAGGTGCCCATTATCTTGTTCGTCTTCTTGCCGACCCTGATTTTCGGCTCGGCGCTGGAGATCGACGTCCGCCGCCTATTGGACGACATCGCGCCGATCCTGGTGCTGGCGGTGGTTGGGCTTCTGATTTCGCTGGTCGTTGTTGGGTACGTGATTTACGGCGTCTCCGACATCGACCTTATCGGCTGTCTGCTCCGGGGCGCGATCGTCTCGGCGACCGATCCGGTAGCGGTGGTGGCGTTGTTCCGCGACCTCGGCGCGCCGAAACGGCTCGCCATTCTGGTCGAGGGCGAGAGCTTGTTCAACGACGCCACGGCGATCGTCTTGTTCACCATCCTCTCGGCCATGGTGGTCAGCGGCCAGGATGCCGACTTCCTGAGCGGCGCCGCGGATTTCGTCGTCGTCTTCGTTGGCGGGATCGTGGTCGGCCTCGTGGTCGGATACGCGTTCTGCTGGGTCATCGGACGGATGCGCGACCTTCCCCTGGTCGAAGTCACACTGACGCTTGCGCTGGCCTACCTCGTGTTCATTCTTGGCGAGCATTACCTCCACGTGTCCGGCGTCATGGCGGCGGTCACGGCGGCGCTCGTACTCGGCAGCTATGGTCGCACCCAGGTCTCACCGTCGTCTTGGCACCTCATGGAAGAGGTGTGGGAGCAACTCGGATTCTGGGCCAACTCGTTGATCTTCGTGCTGGTCGGCGTACTCGTTCCGTCGATCCTGGCCGATGTCGGCTGGAGCGAAATCGTCATCCTCATCGTCCTCGTGGTCACGGCCATCGGCGTGCGCGCCGGCATCATCTTCGGCTCCGTGCCGATGATGACCGCGCTCCGGCTGTCGGCCCCGGTCAGCGCGGGCTACCGCGCGGTCATGTGGTGGGGCGGGCTGCGCGGCGCGGTTTCGCTTGCGCTCGCGTTGATCGTGCTTGAGGCGCCGGGCATCGACGCGGAACTCAAGAACTTCATCGGAGTCATGGTCACCGGCTTCGTCCTCTTCACCCTGTTCGTCAACGCGCCGACCATGCGTCCCTTGATCCGCATGTTCGGTTACGACCGGCTGTCCGACGCCGACCGGGCGGTCCGTGATCGCGCGCTGCAACAGGCACTCAACCGCATCAACGTGCGCGTCCGCGCGCTGGCCGAGGACAACCAAATCAAGGACCAACTCGCCGAGACGGTCGAGAGCGAATACAGCGGCCGGGCAGCGGCGGTCGAAAAAGAGGTCCAATCCTTGGCCACGGTCAATGCCGAGGATTGGACCTACATCGGACTGACGGCGCTGGTAACGCGTGAGCGGCGCCTCTATCTGCGTGGGTTCGAGGACGGCGTGATCGCGCCTAAGATCGCGCGCAACCTGTTGGCCCAGGCCGACAACATCGCCGATTCCGTCAAGGTCCGGCGTATCGAGGGATATCGCGACGCCTACCGGCGCGCCCTCGACTTCCCGTTGGATTTTCGGGTTGCCATGTACGTCCATCGCCACTTCGGTGTCAGCCAGCTGCTCGGCCGCCGGCTGGCCGATCGGATCGAGGTGTTGCTGTCGATTCGCACCGTCCTGCGCCGGTTGGCCGAACGAGACCTCCAGCGGACCCAGACCCTGGTGGGCGAAGACGCGGGCGCGGCCTTGAAGGAGCTGCTGGCCGAGCGCGCGGCTGCGACGCAGCAGGCGCTGGAAGCCTTGAGCCTGCAATACTCGGACTACTCGAAGGATCTCGAGACCGCGTTCCTTCGCCGCATCGCGCTGCGCCTCGAGGGCGGCGAGTACACCACGATGGCCGAGGAAGCGCTGATCAGCCAGGACGTCTACAACCATCTGGAACAAGACATCGATCGCGGCGCCGGAAAATGGAGGCGCGACCGAATCTCGACCTCGGCCTCGATCCGGCCAAGCTGGTGGCCAAGGTTCCCTTCCTCGCTGACGAGCCGCCGGAAATGATTCGCGAGATCGCCTCGCTCCTTAAGCCGTTGCTGGTGTTGCCCGGCGAGCGAGTCGTGCGCCGTGGCGAGGCGGGCGACGCCATGTACTTCATCTCGTCGGGCGCGGTTGAGGTCGGGCTCGAGCCCGACCCGGTGACCATCGGCTCGGGCGATTTCTTCGGCGAGCTTGCGCTCTTGACCGACAAGCCGCGCAACGCCGACGTGACCGCGCTTTGCTACTGTAATGTACTGGCGCTCTTCCGCCGCGACTTCGCCCACCTTCTCGAGCGCGACGAGGCCCTCCGAGAAACCATCAACCGCGTCGCCCGAGAACGCCTCGGCGAGACGCCCGCGTGAGCTGATCGCGACCGCCATCCGCTTCTGAGCTCCCTTTGCAGCTTCCCGCCCGGTAGCGTGCGGTGGCCCTGATTTAGCTCTTTGTCGAACCTCCACGATTTCGCTAGGGTGCACGGATACCAACGCGTGGGCAGGACATGAGCAAGACCGCGAGCATCGACGTCGCGGCGGCCATCGCCGAGTTGAGCGACGGCGACGGTTTCGTCCGCTTCGAGGGGTTTTATTCGCCGGACCAGACGCGCGAAGCGCGCGAGATCGTTTATGCCTCGGCCGAGCGCGAGCCGGCGCGCACCTCCCACTTCCACGGCGACGACGAGGTTCCAACCCAGAAACGGGTATGGAACCTGATCGAGAAGGGCGAGATCTTCCGCCATATGGCCGCCGAGCCGCGCATGCTAGCGATTCTCGAGCTGCTCTTGGGCCGAGGGCTGTCACTCGGTTCGATCGCGGCCAACGTTCTCTATCCCGGCGCGCCGGCGCAGGAGCCGCATATCGACTACCCCTACTGGGATCTCCACGCCCGCGAAAGCTTTCCCGCCACCCTCAACGCGAGCTTCTTCCTCGGCATCGAATCGCTGATCATGCTCGACGGGCTGACCGAGGAAAACGGAGCCACGGCCCTGGTGCCAGGCAGCCAGAAGTGGGCGTCCTGGCCGTCCGTTGAGACGTTCGAGGCGAAAAAGATTCGACTGACCGGCCCGCCCGGCACGCTGGTGCTGTTTCCCGCCTTCATGTGGCACGCCGGCCAGGAGAACCGGAGTGCGGCGCCGCGTGCCGTCGTGCTCGGCTGCCACGTGAGCAAGTTCGTGCGCCCGATCGAGGACTGGAGGGCCGGCCTGAGCCCCAAGACCGTTCAGGCGCTGAGCCCCCGCCTCCGCGAGCTTCTGTACCTCGACCACCCCTACCCCGCGGTGATGGACGATCTCCCTGGTCGCAGCTCGGAAGGCAGCCGCAGCAAGCGCGAGTTGCGCGCGGGCGAGGCCAGAGCGGGCGAATAAGCCGATGCCGGGCGATGCACCCTCGCATCGGCTCGCTTGGCGGAAGGACGAGCCGAGACGAGAGATGACGTCTTAGGGTGTTCGCGTATTGGACAATGACTCGCGAAATCCACGCGATCAACACTGCCGGGACAAGACCACGACAACACCCATGAGGACAAGTATCGATGACCATGACAACGAAGACCGTCGGCGCGGCGGGTATCGCGCTCGCCGCTCTACTCGCCGCCGAAACCGTGGCGGCGGCCGATCTCGAGGTTTCCATCGAAGGCCTGCACTCGGCCGAGGGCCACGCGCGTGTAGCACTTCATCGCCGCGTTGACGGTGTCGAGTTTCCCAGCGATGCCGGTATCGTCGCCAAGACATCCCGTCCGGCGGATGCCGGCGGGATACGCATCGTCTTTACCGGTCTGCCAGCCGGTGATTACGCGGTGGCGGCGTTCCACGACGCCGACGGAGATGGCGAACTGGCGACGAACCTCCTCGGTATTCCGAGCGAGGGCTATGGCTTCTCCAACGGCGCGCGCGGCTTCATGGGACCGCCTAAATTCGAGAAGGCCGCCGTGACGGTCGGCGCGGACGAGGCACAGCTGTCCATTGTCGTACCGATCGAATACCCGGGGTCGTGACGATGAAGAACAATCTGTCCCGCCGCGACGCCCTGCGCGCTATCGGCGGCCTGCCGCTCCTGCTCGCTACGGGTGCGGCGGCCGGGAACACGGATGACTTCACCGGCGCGCTGGCCCAGGAACCGCGGCTGCTCGGCTTCGAAACAGCCCGCGCGGAAGAACTCGCGGCTCCGCTGACGACGTTGAACGGCCGCCTGCCGCCCGAACTCCTGGGCGTCCTGTGGCGGAACGGTCCGGCCGAGCACGAGCGCTTCGGCCACCGTTACGGCCACTGGTTCGACGGCGACGGCATGGTGCAGGCCTTCGCCTTCACCGGAACCGGCGTGACCCACAGCAGCCGTATCCTGGATACGCCGAAGCGCCGCCGCGAGACGCAAGCAGGCAGACGCATCATGCCCGCTTTCGCCACCCTCCCGCCGAATCCCGTCTTAGGTGTCCATCAGCCCGACCTTGTCCGCGGCGATCTTGACGATCAGGCGTTGCTCGCCCGGTTTGCGGTACGGGTACGCATCGAGGCCTAGGTACTTCTTGGCCAGTTTGTCGATATGCGCGTCAGCGCCTTCGGCGGTCATTTCAACCATGCGGCCGCGGATCATAGCCTGCTGATAGGGCTGTTCGGCATTGTGGACGGCGATAGCGACGCGCGGGTCGCGGAGCATGTTGCGGGGCTTGATGCGGCCCTCGGCGGTGTTGAAGATCAGCAACTCGCCATCGGTGTCGAGCCAGACGACGCTGGCCTGTGGCGATCCATCGGCCATCAGCGTGGCGACGGTCGCGAAGTTCTTGCCCTCGGCGAGCTGTTTCGCCAGTTCCGGCAGCGCCATGGTCTACTCCCATGCTAGGTGTCAAAGATGGATGAGGGGTGACGGTGCGACATATTGGGTGCATTCGCAACCCCGAGGGCGGTGCCCTGCCCGCGCCCCGTGAGATTCGTGCTAGCGATGGCCGCGACCGCGCTAGTGGATCGAATCTAACGCTTGGTGCCCACGTTTGACGGCGGCGACGATCTTGTTGGGATTGGCGGTCCAAACGAACGGTGTGGGGTCGTCGTTGGTTTCGGCGATGAAGCGGTTGATGGCGGTCTGGAGATTGACGATCGAGTGGAACACTCCTCTTTTGAGTCGGCGTTTGCTGAGCTTGGCGAAGAAGGTTTTGACGGCATTGAGCCAGGAGCAAGAGGTCGGCGTGAAGTGAAAGACGAACCGAGGGTGGCGCTCGAGCCAGGCCACGACCTTGGGATGCTTGTGAGTGCCGTAGTTATCGAGGATCACGTGGACGATCTTGCCCGCCGGCACTTCGGCCTCGATGGCGTTGAGGAAGCGGATGAACTCCTGGTGCCGATGGCGCTGCATGCAGCGCCCGATCACCTTGCCTTCCAGGACGTCGAGGGCGGCAAACAGCGTCGTCGTGCCGTTCCGTTTGTAGTCATGGGTGATCGTCCCGCAGCGTCCCTTCTTCAGCGGCAGCCCCGGCTGGGTGCGGTCGAGGGCCTGGATCTGGCTCTTTTCGTCCACCGACAGCACGACGGCATGGGCGGGCGGATCGACGTAGAGACCGACGATATCGCGCAGCTTAGTGACGAACTCGGGGTCGGTGGAGAGCTTGAAGTGGCGTACCCGGTGCGGACGGAGCTTGTGAGCCTGCCAAACCCGCTGCACCGAGCTGATGCTGATCCCGACCACCTTGGCCATCGCCGCCGCCGTCCAGTGCGTCGTCTCTCCGGGCGGTTCGGTGGAGGTCAACTCGACCACCCGCTTGACAATGGCACCAGGCAGCGGCGGGATGCGCGAGGGTCGGGTCTTGTCGCGCAAAAGTCCACCCACGCCTTCGTGCATGAACCGCTCCTGCCAGCGCCAGACGCAGGGCTTGCTCTTGCCCGTCCGCCGCATGATCTCAGCGGTGCCAAGACCATCGCCGGTCAGCAGGATGATCCGAGCCCGCCAGACGTGCTTCTGCGGGCTGCTCCGGTCCGCAACAACCGCCTCAAGACGAGTACGCTCGGCAAAACTAACGTTCACATGGATACCGTTTCGCATTCCAAGAGACTCGCACATCGTGCAAGCCATGGGAATCTTTTGTTAGAGTTGATCCACTAGTTTGTTGCTCTGCCGGTCGCCGAGCCCTTCACTGTCGTCGAACGTGACCTCATCGTCACCGATCGCGAGGTCAGGTTCCACACCGTCCTATCTCACCGGATCACCGAAATAGCGGCGTCCGACTCCTTCATTGCGTTCATGAATCCACGCCGGATTTGGATTGACCACGGCCGCGACGCACCGATCCCGTTCGACACGCGCATCGACCCCGATCACAGGAAGATGGCGATCTACGGGCTGAAGCTGCTCGGAGCTGCGCGCGCCTTCGGGCACCCAGGATCGAAGGGAATGACGGTGGTGGGCGATGACGGGATCGAACCGCCGACCTCCTCGGTGTAAACGAGGCGCTCTTCCAGGCTGAGCTAATCGCCCGCGACGCAGAATGCAGCGCGATGGATCGCCAACGGCCCAACGCCTCGCAGCGCCCGCGCCGCGCTCATTCGCGGCGCCGGCCTGCCACACCTCAGATCAATTGACCGCGTCTTTGAGCGCCTTGCCTGCCTTGAACTTGGCCTGCTTCGAGGCCGGGATGTGGATGCGCTCGCCAGTGCGCGGGTTGCGACCCTCCGAGGCCTTGCGCTGCGCGATGCTGAACGTGCCAAAGCCAACCAGCCGAACGTCGTTCCCCCGCGAGAGGGTTGATGCGATGGAATCGAACACGCTGTCGACGGCCTTGGCCGAGTCCGCCTTGCTCAAACCGGCGGAACTGGAAACCGCCGCAATCAGATCGTTCTTGTTCACGGTCGTCCCCCTGTCGATAAGAAATTTTTGTCAACGAAATCGGTGGCGAAAGCCATTTTCTAGGACGAAAGTGTAGAGCCCCGCGTCGCGCCACGTCAAAAAGAAAATCGAGATATCCCCAGCTTTTCTGCGCCGGGGGGCGTCCTAGTGGGCGACAACGCTGTCGCGACCCTCATCCGGGGTCTCCGAGGCGACGCTATCGCCGAGTTCGTCGTCTGACCACTCGATCGGCACCAACGGGTTGATGAGTGCGTTCGCGAGCACCTCATCGACCGTCTGAACCGCGATCACCTCCAACCCGCGTTTGACGTTGTCGGGGATCTCGGCGAGGTCTTTTTCGTTCTCGCGCGGGATCAGCACCGTCTTGATGCCACCGCGCAGCGCCGCCAACAGCTTCTCTTTCAAGCCGCCGATCGGCAGCACCCGACCCCGCAAAGTGATCTCGCCGGTCATGGCGATGTCCTTGCGCACCGGATTTTGAGCCAGCACGGATACGATCGCGGTGATCATCGCGACCCCCGCCGAGGGCCCATCCTTGGGCGTCGCGGCCTCGGGCACGTGAATGTGGATGTTGGTCTTCTCGAACCTCGTCGGCTTGACGCCGAAGTCGATCGAGCGCGAGCGCACGTAGCTTGCCGCCGCCTGTACCGATTCCTGCATCACGTCGCCAAGCTTACCGGTGATCGTCATCTTGCCTTTGCCGGGCAGCGTCACCGCCTCGACCGACAAGAGCTCGCCGCCGACCTCGGTCCACGCGAGCCCGGTGCAAATGCCGACCAGATCCTCGGCTTCGATCTCGCCGAAGCGGAATCGTCTCACGCCAGCGAACTTCTCGAGGTTGCGCCGGCTGACCCCGACCTTTTTCAGTCCACTCTTGACGATCTCTTTGGTCGCCTTGCGGGTTAGATTGGCGATCTCGCGCTCCAGATTGCGGACCCCGGCCTCGCGGGTATACGTGCGGATGAGGTCGCGAAGCGCCGCCTCGGAGATCGACCACTCGCCCTCCTTCAGGCCGTGCGCCTCCATCTGCTTTCGGATCAGGTGGCGTTTGGCGATCTCGATCTTCTCGTCTTCGGTGTAGCCCGAAAGGCGAATGACCTCCATGCGGTCCAACAGCGGCGGCGGGATGCGCAAGGTGTTGGCGGTGGTGATGAACATGACGTTGCTGAGATCGTAGTCGAGCTCGAGGTAGTGATCGTTGAACGTGTTGTTCTGCTCGGGATCGAGCACCTCCAGCAGTGCCGAGGAAGGATCGCCGCGGAAGTCGGCGCCCATCTTGTCGACCTCATCCAAGAGGAAGAGTGGATTGACGGTCTTGGCCTTCTTCATCGACTGGATGATCTTGCCCGGCAGCGAGCCGATGTAGGTGCGGCGGTGGCCGCGAATCTCGGCCTCGTCGCGTACGCCGCCCAAGGACATGCGCACGAAGTTGCGCCCGGTCGCGCGCGCGATGGACCGGCCGAGTGAGGTCTTGCCGACTCCCGGCGCGCCCACCAAGCACAGGATCGGACCCTTGACCTTGTTGGTGCGTTGCTGCACCGCAAGGTACTCGACGATGCGCTCCTTGACCTTTTCGAGGCTGTAGTGGTCCTCATCGAGGATCCGCTCGGCCTGGTTGAGATCCTTCTTGATACGGCTCCGCTTGCCCCACGGGATTGAGAGAATCCAGTCGAGGTAGTTGCGCACCACGGTCGCCTCGGCCGACATCGGGCTCATATTGCGCAGCTTCTTGAGCTCGGCCTGCGCCTTTTCGCGCGCCTCCTTCGACAGCTTCAGGGTCTTGATCTTTTCCTCGAGCTCGCCCAGCTCGTCGCGACCGTCCTCGCCCTCGCCGAGTTCCTTCTGGATCGCCTTCATTTGCTCGTTGAGGTAGTACTCGCGTTGGGTCTTCTCCATCTGGCGCTTGACCCGACCGCGAATCTTCTTCTCCACCTGCAAGATGCCGATCTCGCACTCCATGAAGCCGTAGATCCGCTCAAGCCGCTCGGAGACGCCGCCAAGCTCCAACAGCTCCTGCTTCTCCGCCACCTTCAGCGTCAGATGGGAAGCCACCGTGTCGGCTAGCTTGCTCGGGTCCTCGATCTGGCTCAGCGAGACCTGGACCTCGGGCGGGATCTTTTGATTGAGCTTTACGTAGTGCTCGAACTGGGTGACGACCGAGCGCGCCAACCCCTCGGTATCGGCCGAGGTATCTTCGGGTTCGGCCAGCGCCTCGGCGTGGGCTTCAAAGAAACGTCCGTTGTCGGAAAGCTCCTCGACCCGCGCGCGGGCGGCGCCTTCGACCAGCACCTTGACGGTGCCGTCGGGCAGCTTCAGCAACTGCAGCACCGACGCGATAGTGCCGACACGGTAGATGTCGTCGACGCTGGGATTGTCGTCGCTCGCGTTCTTTTGCGCCACCAACACGATCTGCTTGTCCTCGCGCATCACGTCTTCAAGCGCGTTGATGGATTTCTCGCGGCCCACGAAAAGGGGCACGACCATGTGCGGGAAAACGACGATGTCGCGAAGCGGCAGAACGGGGGACTTGCTCGAGGGCGATACTTCAGGTACGGACATGCTCACTCCGGTTCGGCGGGCCGGCGGGGAAAGCCGGTCACGGGCGGCATCGAAATGCCACAGAACAGGTAACGATCACGCGACGCCGATTCAAGGCCGCAGGCACCCCTCAGGCGCTCGTCCCCACATCGTCGCGGCGGTCCGAATAGATGTGCAGCGGCCGCGCGCGACCTTCGACCACCTCGCTGTTGATCACCAGCTCTTCGACCCCATCGAGCGCCGGCAGATCGAACATGGGATCGAGCAAGATCGCCTCCATGATCGAGCGCAGTCCTCGGGCCCCGGTCTTACGGGCAAGCGCCTTCTTGGCGATCGCCCGCAGCGCGTCCTCCGAGAACGTGAGGCGCACGTCTTCCATCGAGAACAGCCGTTCGTATTGCTTGACCAGGGCGTTCTTGGGTTTGCTCAAGATCTCGACCAGCGCCCCCTGGTCGAGGTCGGTCAGCGTCGCCACCACCGGCAGACGGCCGACAAACTCTGGGATCAACCCGAATTTCAAGAGATCTTCAGGTTCGACGCCCTGAAGGATTTCGCCGGTTTTGCGGTCGTCGGCGGCCCGGACGTCGGCGCCGAAGCCGATCGAGGTGCCGCGTCCGCGTCCGGCGATGATCTTCTCCAGCCCCGAGAATGCGCCGCCGCAAACGAACAAGATGTTGGTCGTGTCGACCTGCAGGAACTCTTGCTGCGGGTGCTTGCGGCCGCCCTGCGGGGGCACCGATGCGATGGTTCCCTCCATGATCTTCAGCAACGCCTGCTGGACGCCCTCGCCCGAGACGTCGCGGGTGATGGAAGGGTTGTCGGACTTGCTGCTGATCTTATCGACCTCGTCGATGTAGACGATGCCGCGCTGCGCTCGCTCGACGTTGTAATCGGCCGACTGCAGCAGCTTGAGAATGATGTTCTCGACGTCCTCGCCAACGTAGCCTGCTTCGGTCAGCGTCGTCGCGTCGGCCATGGTGAACGGCACGTCGAGGATGCGTGCCAGCGTCTGCGCCAAAAGCGTCTTGCCGCAGCCCGTGGGACCGATCAGCAGAATGTTCGATTTGGCGAGCTCGACGTCGTTGTTCTTCACCCCGTGGTTGAGCCGCTTGTAGTGGTTGTGAACGGCCACGGACAGGACGCGTTTGGCGTGACCTTGACCGATCACGTAATCGTCCAGAACGTTGCAAATATCGGTCGGCGTGGGCACCCCGTCGCGCGATTTCACCAGCGCGCTCTTGTGCTCCTCGCGGATGATGTCCATGCACAGCTCGACGCATTCATCGCAGATGAATACCGTCGGCCCCGCAATCAGCTTGCGAACCTCGTGCTGGCTCTTGCCGCAGAACGAGCAGTACAGCGTGTTCTTCGAATCAGCGCCGGATTTACTCATTAGGACAACTCGCTTCGACCGAACACCAAAATCATGTTACCTGCTCCGGTTTACCGCGCACAATCGATAATGTAGGAAAGCCGATGCCTACGGGGCTGAAACTGGTGGGCGTGCCGAGAAGTCATCGCGGGGTCGATGGTGCCTCGGCAAAATCAATAAAAGGCTTCTCCCTTTGCTTCCGGTCACACCAGATGTTGATCGGCCTTCTACGTTCCAGGCACGGTTCTTGGACCGTGCCTGGCGATGTGCGGGAGCTTTTGGCCTTGGGGAAGTAGGTTTCGAGTGCTGTCAGGCAGGCTGGAGGGCCGGTATTCGGCCCCGATTGAGGCGGATCGGAGGGCGGGCGGTGGCTGGCGCCCGGCCTGCCGGGATCAGCCGCGTTGTCCGACGATGTCGCGGTAGTCGGCGGGTCGGAGGCGCGTGCCGATGCCGAGCAGGGTGTCGAAGGCCGTTGCGGTGTGGCGGCGGCGGTTCCAGCGGAACACGAACTCGTCGAGATAGCGGCGCAGATGGGCACGGCGCAGGCCATGGAAGGTTCCGAGCGCCCAGCGCTTCAGGTTCGAGAACACACGATGGATCCAGATCAGCACGAGATGGGCGGGCGTTGCACCGACGACCTTGGGCTGGTGGTCGTGGTCGGGCAGGCCAGGATAACCGCTCCAGCCATCGGTGATTACCCGCGCGCCCGGCGCCGAGGTCCCGGCAACGAAGGCATGAAGGCTGCGCGCGGAGAAATCCCCGATCGGCGCCA
This sequence comes from Alphaproteobacteria bacterium, assembly GCA_965219135.1. Lineage (GTDB taxonomy): Bacteria > Pseudomonadota > Alphaproteobacteria > VGEJ01 > VGEJ01 > CAYUNL01. The sequence goes on from CBDCMV010000003.1 coordinate 1,026,460, forward strand.
GCCGGATGCGACGTGGCTCGCCCTCGGGCGATAGCTCGACCGCGCCAGCAATGCGCATCTTGCCTTGCCGGCTGCGACCTTGCCCGCCTGTGGTCGGGTCTTTTACGGTGCGGAACGGTAGGGTGGCCTCATCGATCTCGACCAGGTCCTCAAGCAGGCTGCGATCCGGATCAACCATGGCACGGCGCAGCTTGTGCAGCAGGAGCCAGGCACTCTTGTAACTGCCGAGCCCGAGCTGGGCCTGGAGTTGCAGGGCGGAGATACCGTTCGAGTGGCTGGTCACGATGTGAACGGCCATGAACCAGGTCTTCAGGGGCAAGTGGCTGCGGTGCATGATCGTGCCCGCGGTCACCGAAGTCTCCTTCCCGCAGGCCGCACATTCCCAGCTCGCCCGGCGACGCTTCAGTTCCCAGCCCCTGTCATGGCCGCAGGCGGGGCAGACGAAGCCGTCGGGCCAGCGCTTGGCTGCAAGATGCCGGGCGCAGGAGGCTTCATCGGGAAAGCGCGCCTCGAAGGCGGCGCGGGACATCGGGCGGTCGTATTTCCAGCGGCTGGCATGACAGAACATTAAGCGAACATTCCGCCGATGGCAACCGCAAACCCAACATGTCGTCAAACCGGGTTCAGAGGGATAAGCCTTATCAATAAATCGTTAACGGTAAATTCGGCTTAGGCGGCGGGCTCGTCGGGTTTGGCCTCATCATCCTCGTCATCGCCGGGCGTCACCGGGCGGCTGGCAACGACGTCGTCGATGAGGCCAAACTCTTTGGCGGTTTCGGCGCTCATATAAGTGTCGCGTTCGACCTTCTTTTCGATCGTCGCGGTTTTCTGGCCGGTGTGTTTGACGTAGATCTGATTAAGCCGCTCGCGCTGATCGAGAATCTCACGGGCGTGGATCTCGATGTCGGTGGCCTGCCCCTGGAAGCCGCCGGTCGGCTGGTGGATCATGATCCGCGAGTTGGGGAGCGCGAAACGCATGCCCTCGGCGCCGGCGGCCAGCAACAACGAGCCCATCGAGGCCGCCATGCCGATACACAGGGTCGACACGCTGGGCCGGATGTACTGGACGGTGTCATAGATCGCGAGCCCGGCCGAGACCATGCCGCCGGGCGAATTGATGTAGATCGAGATGTCCTTGTTCGGGTTCTCGGCCTCCAAAAACAGCAGCTGCGCGGCCACTAGGCTGGCCATCGTGTCGTCGACCGGCCCCACGAGGAAGATGATGCGCTCCTTCAAAAGCCGCGAGAAGATGTCGTACGCCCGCTCGCCGCGGTTGGTCTGCTCGACCACCATGGGAACCAGGTTGCTCATGGGATGGTGATCACTCTCGCGCATCGGCCTCACCTTGTGACTCTGATTGTGCTGTCGCCCCTTCCTCGCCGGCTTCGGCATCCTCCTTCACGAGGTCCTGGAAGGTTACCGTCCGTTCGTTGACATTGGCCATTTCGAGGATGAAATCAACCACCTTGTCCTCGAATAGGGGCGCCTTCAACTGCTCCACCGCCTCGGGGTTGTTCTCGAAGAATTCATAGGTGCGCCGCTCCTGGCCGGGCACCCGTCGCGCCTGCTCCGCGATCGCCCGGCCGATTTCGTCCTGGCCGACCGAGATGTTGTTGCGCCGCCCGACCTCCGACAGCAGCAGCCCAAGGCGCACCCGCCGCTCGGCCAGTTCCGTGAGCTCAGGTTTCAATTCCTCGTCGGTCTTGCCCGCGAAGTCGGGATCGACGTGGCCGTGCGAACGGTCATGCTCGATCCGTTGCGCCATCGAGTCGAACTCGGCACCCACCAGGCCGGGCGGGAGCTCGAAGTCGTAGGCCTCGGCCAAGGTGTCCAGCAGCCCCCGCTTGACGCGCGCCCGAGACAAGCTCGTGTATTCCCGCTCCATTTGCTCGCTTAGGACGTCGCGAAGCTTATCAAGGTCTTCGAGACCCAGGCCCTTGGCGAACTCGTCGTTCGCCTCCGGCACGTGCGCCACCCGCACCTCCTTGACGTCGACCTCGAAACGCGCGGCGGCCCCGGCAAGGTCCTTGTTCGCGTAGTCCTCGGGGAAAGTCACCTCAACCGTCACGTGGTCGCCGCCGCGGGCGCCGACCAGCTGGTCCTCGAAGCCCGGCACCAAACGGCCGGCGCCCAGCGCGACCGCGTGATCGGTCGCGGCTCCGCCCTCGAACGGTTCGCCCTCGACGCTGCCCTGATAGTCCAGAACGACCAGGTCGCCGGTCTCGGCGGCGTGGCCCTCCGCCGCCGCCTCGAACGTGCGCTGGCGTTCCACGAACTCTTTGAGCCGGTCGTCCAGATCCTTGTCGGTGGGCTCGATCTTCAGGCGCTCTATCTCGATCTCCGAGAACTCAGCCAGTTCGAACTCGGGCAAAACCTCGACTTCGACGTCGTACTCGAGATCGGCGCCGTCCTCGAATTGGGTGATCTTGACTTGCGGCTGCATCGCCGGGCGCAGCGATTCGCGGCTCAAAGCCTCCTCGGTCCCGGTCTTGAGCACCTCTTCGAGGATCTCGGCCATCACCGTCTTGCCGAACCGCTTGCGCAACAGCGTCTCGGGCACCTTGCCGGCGCGGAATCCCGGCAACTGGACGCTGCGCTTGAGTTCATCGAATCGGCCCTTGAGCTTCTCTTCAATTTCGGCGGCAGCGAAAACGATCTTGAACTCTCGCTTCAGCCCCTCTGATTCGGTTTGTGAAACCTGCATCGCCTAGCCTTGTCTTGCCGCGCCCACGGCGGGGCGGAGAAAACGACGAGAAACGGGGATGGTGCGGGCGGAGGGGCTCGAACCCCCAAACCTTTCGGCACCAGATCCTAAATCTGGCGTGTCTACCAGTTCCACCACGCCCGCGCCGCCCGGCCCCCCGATTGCGGGGCGCACTCTATATCACCGGGGTTTTGCGATCATAGAGATTTGTCGCCAATCATGCCGCCGCGGGTCGCGCTCCGGTCTCGGCGAAGGCATGCCCGTAGTGCTCGCGGGCGTGGGACTCGCTGATATAGCCCTCGCGCAGGTCCGATAGGACCGCGGCCGGATCGCGCTCTGCCGGCGGGCCGTAGCCACCTCCGCCGCCGGAGAACAGGTCCAGTGTCGCGCCCTTCGGCACCCTCACCCGCGTCGCCTTGTTGATGGTGCGGCGAGTTGCATTGGGATAGCGGATGGCACCGTCGTTGGCCCGCCCCTCGCGGCCGCCGACCAGTCCCCACGGCGGCGTCTTGCAGCGCTCGATCACCGCCGTCACGTCGGCGTCCTCCAAGAGGTGGAAGCACATGTCGATCCCGAGCCCGCCGCGATATTTGCCGGGGCCGCACGAATCGGGCGCCAGCGCCACCCGCTCCATCATCCACGGGTTACGCGCCTCCCACACCTCGATCGGCGAGAACCGGGTTGCCGCCTGGGCGATGTGCATCAGCGTCGCGCCGTCGCCGCGGACGTGCCCGCCCTGCCCCACCGGCTGGGGAAAGCCGTCGGCCCACGGCTCGCCGGTCGCCTCGCGGATCCCCCACCACACCAGCGAGCAGATATCGCCACCCGACCACGCCGGGACGCGCTCCGGCACCGTCTTCGCGAGTGCGTCGTAGATCACCTCGATCGATTGAATCGCCGGCCATCCGTAAAGGAAACAGGGTGCCGGAGACAGTGGGTGAAACATCGAGCCGCGGCGCGTGACCACCTCGAGCGGCCGGAAGTGGCCCTCGCACGGCGCCTCGGAGCCGCCGGCGAGCATGGTCACCGCGACCCGGCTCGCCGAGACGGTCTCGGGCAGCGGGCAGTTGAACGGCCCGGTCTGCATCGGCGGTGCGCCCGAATAATCGATGCGCACGGTCGAGCCCTCGACCTCGACGATCACCTCGAAGGGCACCGGGTCGGCCTCTACGCCGTTGTCGTCGAGCCGGCCCTTGCCCACGTATCGTCCGTCGGGGATCTTCTCAAGGTAGCTTCGTACCACCGCCTCACCGTGGTCGAACATGCGCTCGATGCTGCGGTGGAAGTTCTCGAGCCCGAACCGCTCGACCACGCGGATCAGACCGTCGGCGCCGGCGCGGACCGAGACCACCTCGGCGTTGATGTCGCCGGCCACCATTTTCGGCACCCGGGTGTTGGCCAAGACCGTGCGGTACAGATCCTCGAACCGCTTGCCGCGGCGATACAGCTTGACCCCGGGGTAGATCGTCCCTTCCTGGAACACATCGACGGTATCGGTCGAATAAGGGTCCTTGCCGCCGATATCGAGCCAGTGTCCCTTGACCGCCGTGTAGCCGACCAGCGTGCCCTGGTCGAGGAAGACCGGCATGACCAGGGCGCCGTCCTGGGCGTGCGATCCGGTCCCGTAGGGCTGGTTGTAGAAGAGGATGTCACCGGGCTCCAGCGCCGCCTCGCCGCCGACCGCGGCCACCGCCGCCTCGATACAGAAATTCAGGGTGCCCATGAAATGGGGCATGCTGGGCGCCTGCGCCAAGAGCCTGATCTGGCGGTCGTAGATCGCCGGGGCGAAATCCAAGACCTCGTAGATGACCGGCGAGAACGCGGTCCGCATGAGCGCCCGCTTCATCTGGTTCGCGGCCGAGTTCAGCGAATGGCGTACGATCTCGGTGGTCACCGGATCGGGGTCGGCGCCGCCCGGCTGGCTCGGCGGAAGTGCGTGGACAACGGTCTCGCCAAGATTCATGGCCGAGGCACGCTCACTCGGCGGCGGCCGGGCGGGCGCTTGGAAAGGCGTGCGGATAGTGCCTGCGCGCATGCGCCTCTGAAATGTAGCCCTCGCGCAGGTCGGCCAGGACCGCGGCGGGGCGAGTTGAGCGAGTTGCGAACGATCTCGGTGGTCACCGGATCGGGATCGGGGCGGCCCGAGGCGGCGCCGGCGACGCGGTGAACGGCGATCTCGCCGGTCATTGCCGCGCCCCCAGGCAAGCCGCCGCGCACGCATCCAAAATCGCGTCGGCGTCGATGCCATAGAGTTGGTAGAGGTCGGGGATGTCGCCCGATTGGCCGAAGCAGTCGACGCCCAGTGGATAGACACGATGGCGTGCGACGGTGCCGAGCCACGACAGGCTCGCCGGATGCCCGTCCAAAACCGTGACCAGCGCCGCCTCGGGTGAAAGCAGCGCCAGGAGCGCCGCGATGTGCGAGGTCTCCCGGCCGTCGAGCCAGTCGCGGTACAGCCGGTCGGGCGAGGGCAGCGCCAGCAGCCCGGCGGCCGGCACGTCCTCGATCAGCGCGCCGTGCGCGGCCAGCGCCTCGGCGGCGACCGCGCCCGAATAGGCGATGGCGATCTCGGCGTCGCCGGCCGGCGCCACCTGCCAGTAGCCGCCCTTGATAACCGCCTCGCGTAGCGGCGCGTCGAAGGCGCGCACGGGCTGCTCGATAGCCTGTGTCGAAAGCCGCAGATAGACGGCGCCGCCGTCGGCCGCCTGCATGTGCTCGAAGCCCCAGCGCATGATCTCGCCCAGCTCATCGATGTAGGCCGGCTCGTACGCCGCCAGCTTGTCCTGGCCGATGCCGATCAGCGGCGTGAGTGCCGACTGGTGCGCGCCGCCCTCGGGTGCCAGCGTGATTCCCGACGGTGTGCCCACCACCATGAATCGCGCGTCCTGATAGCACGCGTAGTTGAGCGCATCGAGGCCGCGGGCGATGAACGGATCGTAGAGCGCGCCGATCGGCAGCAGGCGGGTGCCGAACAGCGGCGCCGCCAGCCCGAACGCGGCCAACAGCAAGAACAGGTTGTGCTCGGCGATGCCGAGCTCGACGTGCTGACCCTCCTGCGACATCGCCCAGCGCTGGGCCGAAACCACCTTCTCGGCGCGAAACACGTCCTCGCGCTTGTGGCGGTCGAAAATGCCGCGGCGGTTGACCCAGGGCCCCAGGTTGGTCGAGACGGTGACGTCGGGCGAGGCGGTGACGATGCGGTCGGCAAGCTCGGAATCGCCGCGCGCGAGTTCGTTGAGGATGCGACCGAAGCCGTCCTGGGTCGAGATCCGTTGGGCCTTGGGCACCTCGAGCCGCTCGGGCACCGGCACCGCGGCGCTCGGGTAAGCCCGGGCTTGGGTCAGGGCGAAGGGGACCGCGGCAAGATACTCGCGCAGCGCGTCCGCGTCATCGGCGGCGAGCCCGGCGAAGGGCTCCCACTCCTCGCCCTCGCTGATGCCTTGGTCGCGCCGGAACGCTTCCATCTGCTCGGGGTTCATCAGCCCGGCGTGGTTGTCCTTGTGGCCGGCGAAGGGAAGGCCGTGACCCTTGATGGTGTAGGCGATGAAACAGCGCGGCCGCGCCTCGTCCGCCTCGGCGGCGTGGAAGGCCTCGACGATCGAGGCCATGTCGTGCCCGGCGAGATTGGTCATCAGCGCGTGCAAGGAATTGTCGTCGTGCTCGTCCAACAGCGCCTTGATGCCGACGGTGCTGCCCAGGTCGCGCCGCAAGTGTTCGCGCCAGCTCGCGCCGCCCTTGAAGGTGAGCGCCGAGTAGAGCGAGTTGGGGCAGTCGTCGATCCATTTGCGCAGGGCCTCGCCCCCGGGTTTGCGGTAGGCGGCCTCTAGCCGTTGCCCGTACTTCAGCGTCGTCACCTCCCAGCCGGTGGTGCGGAAAATGTCGCCCACCCGGGCGAACAGGCGGTCGGTGATGACGCTATCCAGACTCTGGCGGTTGTAATCGACGATCCACCAGGTATTGGCGATGTCGTGCTTCCAGCCCTCCAGCAACGCCTCGAAGACGTTGCCCTCGTCGAGCTCCGCATCGCCCATGAGCGCCACCATGCGGCCCGCCGGATCGTCCTTGTCCACCAAGCCCTTCATGCGCACGTAATCCTGCGCCAGCGCCGCGAACGAGGTCATCGCGACCCCCAGTCCCACCGAACCGGTGGAGAAATCGACGTCATCGCCGTCCTTGGTCCGCGAGGGATAGGACTGCGCGCCGCCAAGCGCGCGGAAGCCGATCAGCTTGTCTCGGGTCTGGCGGCCCAAGAGGTACTGGATGGCATGAAAGACCGGGCTCGCATGGGGCTTGACCGCGACCCGGTCCTCGGGTTTCAGCACGCTGAAATAAAGCGCGGTCATCAGGCTGACGACCGAGGACGACGAGGCCTGGTGGCCGCCGACCTTGAGCCCGTCGCGGCTCGGGCGCACGTGATTGGCGTGGTGGATCATCCACGTCGAGAGCCACAGCACCTTGCGCTCGAGGGTTTTCAGCGTCGCCAGTTCGGACGCGCCGACCGCCGGCGCCGCCGCGAGCCTTGCGCCGCGCTTGCCCGATGGTGGGGCCATGACCCTCACAACTGCGGATTCGCGTGTCCCTCGACGAGAATACGCGGTGTCGGGGCGGGTTTCAAACCCGCCCCGACCGGCGGCTAGGCGGGCTCCGGGTTCGGCGCCGGCGGCGCCTCCTGTTCCAGACGGTCCTCGGGTCCTTCGCACTCGATGGTGTTGCGGATGACGGGCTCGATCCACCCTTCGGTGGCGTCGGGATCGTCGATCCACTCGAGCGTCGGGTCAGCCTCGGCGATCAGCACCGCGGCCGCCATGCACTCGGCCTCGGTGGCGAAGCTAACCGGCTCGACGTCGTAACCCAGGAACATCGAAACCACCAGCACCCACTTCATCGCCGCCATCCGACCTAGCCCGGGACACGCCAAGTCTTATGCAAGGACTACGGCGAATTCTATGGGGTGCGGGAGGGCGCCGACTCAACCCTCGCCCGCCCGCTCGCATTTCACGACTGGGCGGAAGACCAGATAGATCGGACCGGTGCGCTCCGCGGCGTTCGCGTCGTCGCGCGGATGTGGCTACTCAGGTGTCGGAATGAGTAGGTCGCTCGGCGGTTTTTCCTCTGCGCCGACGCACTCCACGGTCGAACGGATCACCGCCAACCCCTGCGACCCGCTTGGGTCGTCGATCCACTCGAAGCCAGGGTTCGCCGAAGCAACGGCCTCGGCTGCGGCCATACACTCTTCCTCCGTCACAAACGGAATCCGTTCGTACTCATACTCACCCAAGAGGAAGTCGTGCTCGTACTCACCCAACATGAAGATGACAAGGAGGCACTTCATTCCCGCCCTCCATATTGCGGTCGGCACTCACTTCGCGCTGATCCTTTTCGCCGGCCCGACACAGCGCGAGAGCTCAAGTAGCGTAGCGTCTAGTTCCCTCTCGATCAACCGGCCGCCTCCGATCACCGGCCGCCTCCGATCATGCCTCCCCCTCCCGCCTCGGCCTTCTCGGCGGGTTTCTCCACATATCGGGATCTATTCGCGGGTTCTCCGGCACGATCACCATCTGGCGAGTCGCTTCGGGGTGAGTCGCACGACGATCCACCATTGGGTGAAGTCGGGCCAACTGGAGCGGGATCTGCTCGCCGGTCCGAGGGGGTATTCGCCGCGCCCTCCGGTGGCTCACAAACTGGATCCCTACAAGGCGATCATCGACGCGCGCCTCGAGGAGTTTCCGAAGCTGTCGGCGAAGCGGCTGTTCGACGAGGTCCGCGCCGCGGGCTATCCGGGCTGCTACGAGAGCGTGCGGAACTACGTGCGGGTTGCCCGGCCGTGCGAGCCGGTCGAGCCGGTGGTCCGGTTCGAGACGCCGGCGGGCCGGCAGGGCCAGGTGGACTTCGGCACGTTCACGCTTCCCTGGGGCCGGCGCCATGCGCTGGTGGTCGTGCTCGGCTACTCCCGGCTGCTTTGGCTGCGCTTCTTCCCGCGTCAGACGATGCCGATCCTGATGGAAGGGCTGGAGAGCGCCTTCGAGACGTTCGGCGGAGTTCCCGACGAGCTGCTGTTCGACCAGATGCGCGCCGTCGTGCTGTCCGATGACCGCGCCGCCGGCGGCGGCCTGGTGCTCAACACGGAGTTCCTGCGCTTTGCCGCGCACTGGGGGTTCCTTCCCCGCTCCTGCCGTCCCTACCGGGCCCGGACCAAGGGTAAGGTCGAACGCCCGATCCGCTACATCCGCGAGAGCTTCTTCTACGGGCGGGAGTTCGCGAACGACAACGATCTCAACGAGCAGGCCGCGCGCTGGCTGGAGGGCACGGCCAACGTTCGCCGGCACGCCACGATCGGAGAGCCCCCTGTCGAGCGCTTCGAGCGTGACGAGCGGGCAGTGCTTCTCCCCCTGGCCAACTGCCCCTACCGGCGCCTCGCCCCGGAGCCAGCGCCGCGGCGCCTTGCGGCAACCGTGGAGGTCGAGCGGCGACCGCTCAAGGTCTATGCGGAGGCGCTGCAATGAAGGCCCCGGCGCCGACACGGCGCGACCGGCTGCGGGCGATGCTGGCAGACCTGAAGATGCCCGGCGCGCTGGAGGCCGTGGACGGCATCCTCTCGGAGGCCGACGGCGGCACGATCTCGGCGGCCGAGGCCATCGAGCAGCTCCTGAACGCCCAGATCGTGCTGCGCAACAACCGCCGACTCCAGACCGCGATGCGCTCGTCGCGGCTGCCCGCGGTCAAGACGCTGGAGCAGTTCGACTTCGCCTTCCAGCCCAGCATCAAGCGCGAGCAGATCGAGAGCCTGCACGAGCTCGGCTTCCTCGATCGACGCGAGAACGTGATCCTGCTCGGCCCACCCGGCGTGGGCAAGACTCACCTGGCCATAAGCCTGGCCATCGCTGCGGCGCAGTCCGGACGCCGCGTCTATTACGGCACGCTCGCGGGGCTGATCGAGTCCCTCGCCGAGGCCAAGGCCGCCGGCAACCTGTCGCGCAGGCTGCGCGTGCTCACCCATCCCGCGCTCCTGGTGGTCGACGAGATCGGCTACCTCCCGGTCAACCAGGACGGCGCCGTGCTCTTCTTCCAGCTCATCAACGCCCGGCACGAGAAGGCGTCGACGGTTCTGACGTCGAACAAGGGCTTCGAGGACTGGGGCGGCGTGCTCGGCGACGAAGTGATGGCGGCCGCTCTCATCGACCGTCTGGTCCACCATTGCCATATCGTCAACATCCGCGGGAACAGTTACAGGATGCGCGATCATCAGAACCTGCTGCAGGCCGGCTCGGATCGGCGCCGCAAGAGGGCCGCGTAGTGGTCGCCGGCCAAAACGGCAACCGTGCCGCCCGCCCGCTGTGGATAACTGGCTTGTCGCCGCCAGACTCGTCGGCGGTCGCGTCGCCAAGCCAGTTACCCACAGCTCCACCGAGCCCAACACCCGCTTGGGGGTACGCCCCCACGCCCAAAGTGTTCAATTTTCGATTGCCAGAAATGTCCAGTTTTCGTTTGCCATCGACACAGGCTCGATGGATCCGGTTAGAAAGCCGGCACACCCTGAGCCGAGTTACATCGAGACCACCAGCACCCACCTCATCGTCGCCATCCGACCTAGCCCGGGACACGCCAGGTCCTATGCAAGGACTACGGCGAATTCTAGGAGCGTGCGCCGTAGAAGTTTTGATGTTGGGCGATTGGCGCGCGGCCGCCGGAGAGGTTGGATTTTGGCCCGAGTGTGGACATCTGGCCCGCCCGACTCTGGGATGGAAAGCCCGGACCGGAAGGCCGGAACGGAAGAGATTCGCGTTTCATACGCGGTCGATGGGCACTGCGCGCCCCGGAGCAAGTGCGTTGGCAGGCCAGCACCTGCCTCAGCACGTGGCCACCGTCCCCATCCGCTTGATGTTCAACGCCAAGCACACGAGGTCCCACTCGCCGCGCACCTTCGCCAAGCCTCGCAGGCTGAATCGTCGGAATCCGAGCACCTCCTTGATCCACCCGTTCGGCGCCTCCGAGAGCCACTTGCGTTGCGCGTACCGGGCTTTGCCCGCGGGGCTCGCCAGTTTCTCACCCATGCGGTGCGTGGCAGGGAGCCGGGCCGGGTCGACCGCCACCTGGGACTTGCCTTCACGCCCCAGCGCTACGTGCGCGTCGATGCCGCGATCTTCCAGCTCCAACAGATCCGGCTCGTTGCAGTAGCCCGCATCGGCCAGTACCACCGCAGGCTCGACCCCAAACGTCTCGTTGATCTCGTCGAGCATCCCCACCAGCTGACCCTGGTCGCTGGCCTGTGGCCCCACCTGAGTCGCGACGATGATCTGGTGCTCCCCATCGACCGCCATCTGCGCGTTGGAGCACTGCTGGAATCCCTCGCTGCTGGTCTTCATGATCTGGCTCTCGGGATCGGTGAAATTGCTCTGCGCCTTCGGCTCGGGCTCGCCGTAGGCCCGCTTGTAGGGCCGCCCGCCCCGGGGATTGCGGTCCTGCCCAGGCTCGCGCCCGCGCTCATCGTCGCGCCCGCGTTGCGCCGCCTCCAAACGCGCTTTGGCTGCCTGGATCGCCGCCAGGCGCTTCTCCCTGCGTTGCAACTCCTCGGGCAACTCGTCGCCCCGGAAATCCTCGCCCCAACGCTCGTCTTCTTCGGCGTCCACCATCCCCGCCTTCGTCAGCAGCGCCTCGATCTCCGCCTGCAAGCGAGCCGCCTCTTTGCCCATCCGCTCATAGCTCATCGCCTTGCGCTTGCTCGCGTTCGCTCGCACCTTCGTCCCGTCGACCGAGAGCTTGCCGAACCGCGCCAGTCCCATCTCGCGCGCCACCTGCACCACCCCCACAAACAGCTCGCTGAACTCCGCCAGATGTCGGCGGCGGAACTCACATACCGTGCGATGTTGCGGGAAGTTGCCCGCCGCGAGCATCCGAAACGCTACTTCCTCCTCCAGCTTCCTCGCCACCGCGCGCGAGGAGAATGTGCCCGTCGCGTAGGCATAGATCAGCACCTTGACCATCATCGACGGCTCGTAGGGGGCGTTGCGTCGACCGTCCCCCTCGTTGGGCGCATAGAACGCCGTCAAGTCCAGTGCATCGACCACATCGCTGACGTGATGAGCCAGGTGCCCTGGGGGAACCCACTCCTGCAAGTCCAGCGGCAAAAGCAAGGGTTGGTCCGGCTGGTAGGCACGAAACGTGGTCGGCATCTGGAGTTCCCATACGCAACTGGCGTATCGGATCATACTTCCCCCTGCGCAAATCCACCCACAACCCGTCCGCTATCAACTTTGCCGCGCGGACCTTTCTGCAGCGCACGCTCCTAGGGACTATGAAAGAGGCGCTTACCGCAGGCCTCTTTTGAATTGGCGATAAACAGCGCCGTCGTTGCGTTTGCCGACCAGGGCAATCCGCAGCGATTCGCCCTCTTGCCGATAGATGACGCGGTACTCGCCGATGTCGGCGCGCCGGAACCGCGATGCGCTCCCCTTCATCTGAATGGAATCGTTGGGCACGGGATCGTCCTCCAGTTCCTTGATCTTGGTTGCGACCTGCCGGCGATGTTTGGGCGGCAACCTCTTGAGAAACTTCGCCGCCCGACTGGAGAGCTCAGTCTTCGGCACTCAAGAGATCCGCCAGCAACGCCTCACTCTCGCTCGCGCTCAAGTAACCCTCCCGCTCCGCGGCCACCGCGCGAGCGGCCCAGAAGGCATCCTCCATCGATTCGAGGCGCTCGTACTCCTCGTACGACAACACGACCGCCACCGCGCGCCCGTGCTTGTGAATGGTCACGGGTGCAGAGCGCGCATCGTCGAGCAAGCGCCCGAAGCCGTTCTTGGCCTCCCTTGCGGCGACCGTCTTCATCGGTTTCTCCCACAGATGATAACGTCCGGAGCCATTATAGCTTCAATAGCTCTGCACCACAATCTTCGCCGGGCGGGAATACCGCAGCACCATTTCTTGGATGGCGCACCTGCGCCGCCGGGCCGCGTGGCGGTCCGGCTCGGCAGGCGGAAAGCAGTCCGGCTTAGGCCAGCGCCATGCGGGTGTACTTGGCGTCGAGGTAGTCCTTGATGCCGATCGAGCCGCCCTCGCGGCCCATGCCCGAATCGCCGATCCCGCCGAAGGGCGCCTCGGCGGTGGCCATGGCGTAGGTGTTGATCGCCACCATGCCCGCCTCCATCGCCGCCGAGGCGGCGTGGGCGCGCTTGAGCGAGCCGGTGAACACGTAGCTCGCCAGGCCCAGCGTCAGCGAGTTCGCCCGCTCCATCACCTCGTCGAAGTCCTTGAAGCTGGTGATCGGCGCGATTGGGCCGAAGGGCTCCTCATTCATGATCCGCGCCGTATCCTTGACGTCGCCGAATACGGTGGGTTCGTAATAATAGCCGCGATTGAATCCGGCCGGGCGCTTGCCCCCGGTCAAGAGCGTGGCGCCTTCCTCGACGCTCGCGGCAACCAGTTCTTCGATGTCGTCGAGCCGGTCCTTGGTGGTCATCGGGCCGAGGTCGATCCCTTCGTCCATCCCATAGCCGATCTTGAGCGCCTCGGCGCCCTCGACGAAGCGCTTGGCGAAGGCGTCGACCTTGCTCTCGTGGACGTAGAAGCGGCTGGGTGAGACGCACACCTGGCCGCAGTGGCGGAATTTTGCGACCGCCGACATGTCGGCCACCTTCTCGGCGTCGGCGTCGTCGAAGACGATCACCGGGGCGTGCCCGCCGAGCTCCATGCTCACCCGCTTGACGGTATCGGCGGCCTCGCGCAGAAGCTGCTTGCCGACATCGACCGAGCCGGTCAACGAGACCTTGCGCACCGCCTGGCTCTCCATCAGCGTCGGCGAGATGGCCGAGGCCCGCCCGGTCAGCATGTTGACCACGCCCGGCGGCACACCGGCGTCGTGGCAGCACTGGATCAGCGCCATCGCCGAACCGGGCGCCTCGATCGAAGGCCGGCAGATGATCGCGCAGCCTGCCGCCAGCGCCGGCGCGATCTTGCGCGACATCAGCACCACCGGGAAGTTCCAGGCCGTGAACGCGGCCACGATCCCGACCGGCTGATAGGTCACCGTCAGCCGCTCATCTTCGGTGCGCGCCTCCACGGTCTGGCCGTAGATGCGCTTGGTCTCCTCGGCGAACCAGTGGAACTGGTCGATCGAGAGGCCGAGCTCGCCCTTCGACTGGGCGAGCGGCTTGCCGAGCTCCAACGTCAGCCACTGGGCGAGATCGTCGACGCGCTCGCTCATCAGGTCGCCGATACGGCGGATGATGCGGGCGCGCTCCCACGGGTCGGTCTTGCGCCATACCTCCAGCCCACGCTCGGCAGCGGCGATTGCGGCCCGAACGTCGGCCTCGCCCGCGCTCGGCGCCTCGCCCAAAGCCTCCTCGGTGGCTGGGTTCACCGGCGCGTAGGTTTTACCCGAGGCTGCCGGGCCCCACGCGCCATCGATATAAAGACCGTAGTCCTGGTACATCGCTGCCCTCCCTTTGCCGCGCACGCCTTACCGCCGCGGCGTCCTCATAATGTGAACCATCCGCCTGACGCGCACAATGCCCGCCGGCGGCGCTAATCCGCCACCCGAACCGGCTGACCCGAGGCCAGCGACCGTGCCGCTGCATCGGCCAATAAAAGCGCCCGGCGCCCATCCTCGAACGTCACCGAGGGCTCGCGCCCCGCTCCCACGGCGTCGATGAAATCGTCAAGCTCGAGCACGTAGCTCGCGCCGTAGCGCTCCAAGAAAAAGTGCACAAACGGATCGCGCATCCCCGCCGCGTCCTTGGTGAACCGCTCGACCGAGGTCCGCCGCAGGTTGTTCGAGATCAGCATGCCCTTGCTGCCGAAGACCTCGAGCCGCTGGTCGTATCCGTACACCGCGCGGCGCGAGTTGTTGATGTGACAGAGGGTGCCCGATGCGGTGCGCATCCACAGCATCGCGGTGTCGATATCGCCGATCTCTTCAAAGAAGGGCTCTACCCGGACGCTTCCCGTCGCGCTCACCTCCACCGGTTCGTCGCCGCCGAGGATGAACCGGGCAAGGTCGAAGTCGTGGATAGCCATGTCGCGGAACAGGCCACCCGACGTGGCGTGATACTCGGGGGTCGAGGGAGCGGGATCGCGGCTGCTGATGACCACCATCTCCAGCGTGCCGATTTCGCCGGCGTCCAGCGCTTTCTTCAGCGCACCGTGATGGGTGTCGTAGCGGCGGTTGAAACCGATTTGGATCGGCACGTTCAGGCCCGCGATCTCGTCACGGCATCGGTTCACTCGATCGACGTCGAGGTCGATGGGTTTTTCGCACAGCACCGCCTTGCCGGCCTTGGCCGCCGCGGTCATCAACTCGACGTGGGTGGCGGTCGATGAGCCGATGATCACGGCATCGACCGCGGCATCGGCGAACACCGATTCGGGATCGGGCGCCACGTTCGCGCCGTGCTTGGCCGCCAGATCCTTCGCCGCATCCTCGATCACGTCGTAGATCGAGATCAAACTCGTCCGCGAATTCGCGGTCAGGTTTTCGGCGTGCAGCTTGCCGATGCGTCCGGCGCCGAACAAAGCGAATCCCAGCATTGCCAACCTCCCGAGATGTTTGGGTTACGCGAACGGGGTGCCCTTTGGGCGTTCTCTCCGCTGCCCGGCACTACACCACGCCCGCGCGCCGGAGGTCAAAGGAATAGGTCGGGTGGCGCGATTCAGGCCGGCTTGCGGGCCACTTTTTTGGCGTAACGAATCATGGCGATGCCCGTCGGGTCATCGAAGGCCTCCCCAGGTGTCCAGCCGCGGCTCGCGTAGAACGCGTTCGCCACCTGATTGTCGGAAGCTTTCCAGCCTCAAGACCGAGTGGGCTGCGAACAGCTCGGTTTCGACGTGTTCCAGAAGTGCGCGCCCAAACCCCTCTCGGTGGCGCTGGTGATCGATCATCATAAGATCGATCAACGCCCCGGTTACGACCGCAAAGCCGACGATCTGACCACGCTGCTCGATCACCCCGCAGCGCGACCAATTCTCGTCGAAAACGCTTCCACATTACACTCGGCGAGCCATCTTTCGACCGCCTCCTCCCCCAGGAAAGAGGTGTAGCTGGCGCGGATCGTCCGGATCGAGATCGACACCACCGCCTCGCGGTCCCCTTCGCGAGCGTTCCTGATCCTGGTCATCGCGCTCAGGACGACACGTCGACCGCGCGGCCGCTGGTCATCGACTCCTCGGCCGCCGCCGCCAGTACCAGCGCCCGCCGCCCGTCCTCGAAGGTGACCGAGGGCTCGCGCCCCTCTTCGACGGCATCGATGAAGTCGTCGAGCTGGCGGCGGTAGCTTTCGGCATAGCGCACGCTGAAGATGTCCAAGAGCGGCTCGCGCGCCCCGGTCGCCTCGGCGCCGTAGCGTTCGAGCGACGTCGGCCGCAGGTTGTCCGAGCGCACCATGCCGCGGCTGCCGAAAACCTCGACACGCTGGTCGTAGCCGTAGACCGCGCGGCGTGTGTTGTTGATGTGGCCGAGCGCCCCCGATTGGGCGCGCAACAGAATCATCACCGTATCGACGTGGCCGAGCGCTGCCAGCTTCGGCTCGATCAAGACGCTGGCCATTGTGCTCACCGCCACCACTTCTTCGCCCAACATGAAGCGGACCATGTCAAAGTCGTGGATCGTCATGTCACGGAACAGCCCACCCGATTCCACGATGAAGCTCATCGGCGAGAGTCCACCGTCGCGGCTGCTCACGAGGACCATTTCCGGCGTCCCCACCTCGCCACCGCGGACAGCGTCGTAGAGGGCGCGGTGGTGGGGGTCGTAGCGGCGGTTGAATCCGATCTGGATCGGCACGTCGCACGCGGCGATCTCGGCACGGCGTCGCGCGACCTTCTGGAAGTCGAGGTCGACCGGCTTTTCGCACAGCACCGCCTTGCCCGCCCGGGCGGCGCCGAGAATCAGATCGAGGTGGCTCGCCGCCGGCGTCGCAATCAGCACCGCGCCCACGGCGCGCTGGTCGAATACCGCTTGCGGGTCGCCGGCGGCCGCGGCGCCATACTGGTCCGCCAGCCGCTGCCCCCGTTCGTCGACCACGTCGCAAACGCATACCAGGTCCGCGCGCGCGTTCGCGGCCAGATTCCGCGCATGCAGTGCGCCGATGCGACCGGCCCCGAGTAACCCGAATCCCAGCATGGCGCCGCATCATGCGCGCAAACGGGCGGACTGGGAAAGGGTCGTCGCGCCATCTTTTCCACGACCCGGCGATAACCTATGATGCACCTGCAAAGTTGGGGAGGACAGCAATGAAGACCGTACGCCTGACCATGGCCCAAGCCCTGGTCAAGTATCTTACTGCGCAAAAGACAGTCATCGACGATACCGAGGTACCGCTGTTCGCGGGCGTCTTCGCGATCTTCGGGCACGGCAATGTCACCTGCCTCGGCGAGGCGCTCTATGAGGTGCGCGACACCCTTCCGACGTGGCGCGGCCAGAACGAGCAGTCGATGACGCTCGCCGCCATCGCCTACGCCAAGGCCAAGCGGCGGCGCCAGATCATGGTGTCTTCCAGCTCGGTGGGTCCGGGCGCCACCAATATGGTGACCGCCGCCGCGGTCGCCCATTCCAACCGCCTGCCGGTGCTGATCCTCGCCGGGGACGTGTTCGCCGGACGGATCCCCGATCCGGTGCTGCAGCAGGTCGAGCACTTCAACGACCCGACCATGTCGGTCAACGACGCGTTCCGCGCCGTCAGCCGCTTCTGGGACCGCGTCAATCGGCCCGAACAGCTCGTCGTCTCGCTACCCCAGGCGGTGGCGATGATGCTCGATCCAGCCGATTGCGGCCCCGCCTTCATCGGCCTTCCCCAGGAAGTCCAGGCCGAGGCCTACGATTATCCCGAGAGCTTCTTCGAGCCCACGGTTCACCTGCCGCGCCGCCCGCGGCCCGATACCGAGGAGCTGGTGGCCGCGGCCGAAGCGCTGCGCGGCGCCAAGAAGCCGCTGGTGATCTCGGGCGGCGGCGTCTTGTACAGCGAGGCCGAGCGCGAGCTCGCCGGGTTCGCCGAGCGCCACGATCTGCCCGTGGTCGAGACCATCGCCGGCCGCGGCGCGCTAACCTGGGATCATCCCTGCAACACCGGTCCTATCGGGGTGGTCGGCAGCGCTTCGGCCAACGCGATGGCCGCCGAGGCCGATTGCGTGTTCGCTGTGGGCACCCGCTTGCAGGACTTCACCACCGGCTCGTGGACGGTGTTCGGCAACCCGGACGTGCGCCTGGTTTCGCTCAACGCCGCCCGTTTCGACGCCGTCAAGCACCGCGCGATCTCGGTCATCAGCGATGCCCAGGCGGGATTGACCGAAATCGACGCCGCGCTCGGCGATTGGCGAGCGCCCGCGGCATGGCGCAAGAAGGCGGCCGACGAGGTGGGCGAGTGGAACGCCTACGTCGACCAGGTTTCGGGTCCGACCAATCAGTCGCCGCCGAGCTACGCCCACGTCGTCGGGGCCATCAACCGCGCCGCCGATCCCTCCGACCACGTCCTGACCGCCGCCGGCGGCTTGGTCGGCGAGGTCGCCAAATGCTGGCGGGTGCGCACGGTCGGCGCGTTCGACGTCGAGTTCGGTTATAGCTGCATGGGCTACGAGATCGCCGGCGGACTGGGTTCGAAAATGGCGACGCCGGACCGCGAGGTCATCGTATTCGTCGGCGATGGTTCGTATCTGATGATGAACTCCGAGCTCTACTCCTCGGTCCTGACCGGGCACAAACTGATAATCGTGGTCTGTGACAACGGGGGTTACGCGGTCATCCGCCGGCTCCAGAACGCCAAGGGCTCGGCCTCGTTCAACAACCTGTTCGAGCACTGCAAGATCACCGACCACATCCCCGCGGACTTCGCCAAGCACGCCGAAGGCCTGGGCGCGATCGCCGAAACCGTCGAGAGCATCGGCGACCTGGAACAGGCCTTCCAGCGCGCCCGCGCCAATGACCGGACCACCGTCATCGTCATCAAGACACACCCCGAGCAGTGGACCGGCGGCGACGCCTGGTGGGACGTGGCGGTGCCCGAGGTCAGCGAGCGCGAGGAGGTCCGCGCGGCGCGCGTCGATCAAGACGACGGCAGGACCAAGCAGCGGGTGGGCGTCTGAGCCGTGGCCATTCGTCTTGCCATGGCGCCGATCGCCTGGACCAACAACGACCTGCCCGAGCTCGGCGGCGAGACCCCGCTCGAGGTGTGCCTCGCCGAGACCCGTGAGGCCGGCTTCTCGGGCACCGAGACGGGTGTCAAGTTTCCCATGGACCCGGCAGTGCTCAAGCCGATCCTCGACGGCTACGGGCTCCAACTGGTGTCGGGCTGGTTCTCGGGGTTGCTGCTCGAGCTAAGCGTGGACGAGGAGATGTTGCGGATCGAGGACCAACTCAACACCTTCGCCGCGATGGGCGCCTCGGCGTTGATCTACGCCGAGACCACGGGCAGCGTGCAGGGCGACCAATCGGCCCCGTTGAGCGGTCGGCCGCACCTGGCGCCCGCCGAGTTTCCCGATTACGGCGCCAAGCTGACCGAGGTCGCCGAACGCATGCGCGCCCGCGGTGTGCCCATGACCTTCCACCACCACATGGGCACCGTGGTCGAAACCGCCGACGAGATCGACCTCCTCATGGCCAACACCGGCGAGGCGGTGGGCCTTCTGATCGATACCGGCCATCTCGCCTACGCTGGGGCGCCGATGGGCGAGGTGGTGCGCCGCCACGGGCATCGTGTCAACCATGTGCACGCCAAGGACATCCGAGCCGACGTCTTCGCCCGCGCCAAGGCCGAGGACATGAGCTTCCTCGGCGCCGTTTTGGAAGGAGTCTTTACGGTTCCGGGCGACGGCTCGCTCGATTTTACCGAGGTCGCCGAGGCCCTGGCCGAGATCGACTATGGGCGATGGGTGGTGGTCGAGGCCGAGCAGGATCCGGCCAAAGCGCCCCCCGCGGAATACGCAAAGATCGGCCATCGTCACCTGAGCGAGGTATTCGCCGCCGCCGGCTTCGACATCGTTGATTGATGCAGGGAGAGGAAAGATGACATCCAGCGCCGAGTTCACCCAGCAGTTTGCCGGCAAGTACGCGGTCATCACCGGCGGCACCCAGGGCTTGGGCGAGGCCACCGCGCGGCTGTTCGCCGAGCGCGGTGCCGCCGGGCTGGTCATCGCCGGGCGCAACGTCGAGCATGGCGAGGCGGTCGCCACCGACCTCACCAAGGGCGGCTGCGATACCCGCTTCAAGAAGACCGATCTCGGCAAGGTCGAGGACTGCGCGGCCTTGATCGCCGAAGCCGATTCGGCGTTCGGCAATATCCATTGTCTGGTCAACTGCGCCGCCTTCACCGAGCGCGGCACCATCTTGGATACCGCGCCCGAGTTCTGGGACCAGATGATGGACGTGAACGCGCGCGCCCCGTTCTTCCTGATTCAGGGCGCGGCCAAGATCATGCGCCGTGAGCGCACGCCCGGCGCCATCGCCAGCATCATCTCGGTAGCGATGTACGGCGGTTTTCCATGCATCATCGCCTACTCGGCCTCCAAGGCGGCGCTCGCCATCATCACCCGCAGCGCCGCCCACTCGCTGCGCTTCGACCGCATCCGCGTCAACGGCCTCAACATCGGCTGGACCGACACCCCGGCCGAGGACATCATCCAGCGTACCTTCCACGGCGGCGGCGACGACTGGCTCGCGGAGGCCGAGGCCAAGATGCCCTTCGGCCGCCTCCTCAAACCTGCCGAGGTCGCCCGCGCCGTGGCGTTCCTGTGCTCGGACGAATCCGGCATGATGACCGGAAGCCTGGTCGACTTCGACCAAACGATACTGGGCATGGTGGACGACCCCCCCGGCCGCGCCGCCGCCGACCAGGCCGCGGAGTAGAACGGGGTCGGAGCGCCACCCCGGCGCCAGACCTTTGCAGGATTGGCTCACCCCGGCAGCTCAGTCCACCTTGCCGCGGGCGGCGCCGTCTCCATCGGGCTCGGCGTGCCCGCCACGATCTCTCTTCTGATGACGTTCGCGGTACGGGGCGCGTGAGCGGTGCCCATGCAAGCCGACTGCGAGGCCGAGGTGAGGCGCCTGCACCGGTTCCTCGAGGATTGGATGACCGGCGCGCTGCCCAATACCGCCGCGGTCTTCGACCGGGAGTACGCACTCGTGTTCGCGCCGTCGGTGGTGCTCGTGGACCCCGGGGGTGTCATTTACGAGCGCGCCGGGATTCTGGAGTGGACCCGGGCTGCCTATGGCATGCACGCCGATCCGGAAAAAGCCTTCACGATCTGGATCGATAACGTTCACACACAACACCGGCACGGCGATCTGTGCCTCGCGATGTACGAGGAATGGCAGCGGCTTCGCGGCATCCGGAGCTGCCGCCTGGCCACTGCGCTTTTCTCGCGCGGCCCGGGCACCCCCCACGGCGTCGCCTGGCTGCATGCGCACGAAACCTGGCTCGCCGGCGAAGCGGGCGTCTCGATGCCCGGTACGCGGCCCTCGCCAGGCACTTCCTGAGGTTTTCGGACATGGTCTCGCCGCTCGCGAACCGCACGTACCGGACACTGTTCACGGCCCAAGTGATCGCGCTCACCGGCACCGGCCTGTCGAGCATCGCGCTCGCTTTGCTCGCTTACGATTTGGCGGGCGGCGATGCCGCGGCGGTCCTGGGAACGGCGCTCGCGCTCAAGATGATCGCCTACGTCGCTATCGCGCCATTGGTCGGCGCCTTCGCGCATCGCTTGCGGCGACGAGGACTGCTGATCGCGCTCGACGTGATCCGCGCGGGGTTGGTGATGTGTCTGCCCTTCGTCAGCGAAATCTGGCAGGTGTACCTGCTGATCTTCCTGATCAACGCCGCCTCGGCCGGTTTCACGCCGACGTTTCAGGCCACGATCCCCGATATCCTCCGCGACGAGCGCCAGTACACGCGCGCCCTGGCCCAATCTCGATCGGCCTACGACCTGGAAAACCTTCTCAGCCCGACTCTGGCCGCGGCGGCCCTGGTGGTGGTGAGCTATGACGTTCTGTTCGCCGCGAACGCCGCCGCCTTCTTGGCCTCTGCACTCTTGGTGCTCTCGGTGCGTTTACCCTCGGCGGGTTCACGGGAACACGGGGCAAGCCTGTGGCATGATCTCAGCTTCGGGATCTCTGCGTACTTCAGGACGCCCAGGCTCCGCGGTCTGCTCGCGCTGTCGCTCGCCGTCGCCTTCGCCGGCGCGATGGTGATCGTGAACACCGTGGTCTACGTCCGCGATCTCTTGGGCGGGACCGAGAGCGACACGGCGATCGCGTTCGTCGCTGTGGGCGCCGGGTCGATGGCTGTCGCCCTCCTTTTGCCACGACTCCTCGACCGCATGCCGGACCGGCCGTTCATGCTGGCGGGCGGTTTGATCCTTGGAGCCGGCTTGCTGCTTGGCCTATTGGAACCGAGCTTCGTTGCGCTCCTCCCGCTATGGCTCGTTCTGGGGATCGGCTCGTCGCTCGTCCAGACGCCGGCGGGTCGGCTCCTGAAACGCTCCGCCCATGAAGGGGATCGGCCGGCGATCTATTCGGCACAGTTTGCGCTCTCGCACGCGGGTTGGCTCGTCGCCTATCCGCTGGCTGGATGGCTCGCCACGACAGTCGGTCTCGCGACCGCGTTCGCGGCGCTCGGGGTCCTCGCCCTAGCCGCGACGGTCGGCGCTTTCGTGCTGTGGCCGGCGCACGATCCCGTTGAACTCGATCACAACCACGTCGGGATGGATCACGACCACCTTCACGTTCACGACGCGCACCATCAACATGGCCACAAGGGATGGGAAGGGCCCGAGCCGCACACGCACCCCCATCGCCACGCGCCGTTGCGCCACAGGCATCCCTTCGTCATCGATCCGCACCATCGGGCGTGGCCGGGCCGGCCGAGGCCGCGGTGATTGACGAACAACCTGCAGCGGCTTGGCGAGCTTCTAATGATTCGTCACACTGGCGTGGGATGACGCCAAGGTCACGACACGTCCGATGAATCCGCGGAACCAAGAACTCAGCCGCCGTGCCTTCCTTGCCTCGGCCGCTGCCTTGGGAGCCGCCGCGCACGTCGCGCGGGTCCCGGCGCTCGCGGCGGAACCCCCTCGTACCGGAGCAATCCTGTCGACCGGCGAACCCGTACCGGTGATCGGGATGGGCTCGTGGATCACCTTCAACGTTGGCAACAACCAGTCCCTGCGGGAGTCGCGCGTTGAAGTGCTGCGCGCCTTCTTCGAGGGCGGCGGCGGAATGGTCGATTCTTCCCCGATGTACGGCTCGTCCGAGGCGGTCATCGGCTATTGCCTGGCGCGACTTGGCGAAACCCGCGACTTGTTCTCGGCGACCAAGGTGTGGTCACCCCTGCGATGGACCGGCGTCAACCAGATGCGCGAATCGCAGAAGCTGTGGGGCGAGGAAGTATTCGACCTGATCCAGATCCACAACCTGGTCGGGTGGGAGGCCCACCTCGAAACCCTCAAGGCGTGGAAGGGGGATGGCCGGGTACGCTATATCGGGGTAACCACGTCCCACGGCCGCCGCCACGAGACGCTGGCGAAGGTGATGGCTCGAGAGCCCCTCGATTTTGTCCAACTCACCTACAACATCGTCGACCGCGAGGCCGAGCGCCGTCTCTTGCCGCTCGCCGAGGAACGCGGTCTTGCGGTGATCGCCAACCGACCGTTCAAACGCGGCGCGCTGCTCGACCGTTCCGCGAACCGGCCGCTTCCCGAATGGGCGGGTGCGATCGACTGCGCGAACTGGGCCCAGTTCTTCCTCAAGTTCATCGTTTCACACCCCGCCATCACGTGCGCGATCCCCGCCACGTCGCGGGTCGACCACATGCGTGAGAACATGGCGGCCGCGCAGGGCCGCCTGCCCGACCCCGACACCCGGCGCCGCATGATCCGTACGATCGAGAGCCTGTGACACCGCTCCCGAACCCGCCAGCGCCGGCGGCGCCGCTCACGGCGCACCGGCAGCCGGCTCCGGCCTGGTCGTCCGGCGACGGGCCAGTACGATGACGTTGCCGACCAGCGCCAGGACCACCCCCACGCCCGACAGCGCCGTCCACTCGTAGTCCTCGAAGACGGTGGAGACGCCGAGCGCGATGATCGGCACCAGCACATTCGCATAGGCGGCGCGGTCGGGGCCGATGCGGCCGATTAGCGCGATGTAACAGGTGACGCCGATCACGGTGGCGGCCGCGACGAGCCAGGCGAAGGCGATGGTGAAGTCCGCCGTCCATTCCCAGACCCAGGCGCGGCCGAGCGCCAGCGCCAGAAGCAGCGCGAAGACGGCGCCATAGGCCATCGTGAACCCCGCCGTCTCCAGCGCTGGCAAGCCCGCGCCCTGGTTTCGTGCCGCGGCGACGTTGCCGAACGAGGCGAAGACCGGCGCCAAGAGCGCGAAGCCCAAACCCGCCAGCGCCGCACTCGACAGATCAAAGGCGCTTAAGTCACGCCAGAACACCATCGCCACGCCCACGATGCCCATCACCGCACCCAGGACGACGCGGGGCCGAATGGGCAGGCCCAGGAAGATCGCCCCGACGAACACGTTCATCACGGTCAGGAGCGTGTAGATCAGCGGCACCAGGCCGGAGACCGAGACCCGGGCGGTCGCCGCATACAACATGATCTCGTTCAGCGAACACATCAGCACGCCCTGAAGCGCCAGGAACAGGTGCTCGCGCACGCCGAAACGTAACGACAGTCCGCGCCATCGGCACCACCCCAGGAGCAGCGCCGCCGCCACGGCGAAGCGGTAGCCGACCAGCGTTTCGGCCGGCGCCACATCGACCTGAGCGGCGACAAAGATCGGCGAGAACCCCCACCCGAGGACGACGCCGAAATACAGCAGAGTGCTGGTGAGGTCCCGACCCATACGAAATCGCGCCGCCCATCAATCACTTCCAAAGAACCGCCGGACCGTAGCCCAGGTCAAAGCCCGTCGACCAGCGCGCGGCACTCGTCGCCGTCCGTATTTAAGCAGTGATCAGAAAATGATTGACACCCCGTTCGGGTCATGCCAGATTAATTGAATAACGCTCAATTCACACACACCCCGGTCGGGCAGAGAGTAGGACGGTATGAAGCGCAGGACCTCCAGAATCGCGATTTCGATCTTCGGCGCGGTGCTGCTTTTCGCGCCGCCGGCCGAGGCGAACGCGATGGTACCGGTCATCATCGGCGGCTGGCTGCTGATGATCCCGGCGCTGATTCCCATCGTTCTCATTGAGTCCGCCCTACTCATGCGGACCGGAGCACATTTCCTGGAATCCCTCTGCTTGCGGGCTCACTGGCCAATGCCGCCTCGACGCTCGCGGGCATCCCCCTTGCGATCGCCCTTGAGTTTGTGATGGGCGGCACGACCCGCCTCTATGACGACGAGTGGAACCCGGGGTGGAATGCGCCTGTCGCGGGCATGGCCCTGCTGGTTCCTTTCTTTCTGCTCTCGTGGTGGATCGAGGCGCCGATCGCGGCGTGGGTGCTCGACCCGATTCCGGAGCTGATCGTGGATCACGCCGTCCGTGACGCCAACCTGGCGACCTATGCGCTCCTCGCGCTCCTCATCGGTGGATTGCTTGCGGTGGCTACCGTACAGATCGCACGCGAAGCAAATGAGGAGCGAGCCACGCACGAAACGGCGCCCGTGCTGGACACCAACGAGCACGCCAGGCGCGGCATGGCTAGGCTCAAGGCTGCCGAGGACCGAATCGCGGCCCAGCAATTGCGCGCGATCGAAAGCCAGTCGCCGGCGCTCCGCGAGGGCCAGCGGCGGGTGGAAGAGGCCCCGAGACCTGTCGCGGCACGTGTAGGACGGCGGATCGGGTCGCGTAACGTTCAGCGGCCCGAATCCACCCACACTTTGGGAAACGCGGTTCCACCCACGCTTGTCGCGATAAGGGCCCGCACGCGCAAGGGCCACGCCTGCAGGCCGCGTCGTTTGAGGTGCGCCTGATCGGGGGCGTGTAAGCGCTCTCTCTGTAGGGAATCGGTCGTCCGGTCGCGCCGGGAGTCACGACGTTTTAGGTGCCGGCCGGTCGGTCCGCGCTCTGTCGAGATACCGCGCGATCTGCTCGCGAATGCCCGAGGGCCAGTGGGATATCAGCGCATCAAGGCGATCGAAATCTGATGCGTAAAGCGCGCGCGTTGCCTCTTCGAAACCCGGCAGGTCTCCGGCAATGTCCCACATGAACCGGTGGGCCGCATCGACCGCACGCCGCAGAACCGCCTCGTGCGACTCGTTTTTCCTTGCCGCATCGACCAATCGGCGCAGCGCGGCCGAGGCGCCGCCCCGCTCCTCCGCAAGCCACTGCCAATGCCGAGGCAGGAGCGAGACCTCGCGACTGACCACCCCCAGCGCGGGTCTCCCCGGACCGCGTCGCTTCTGACCCTGGGTTTCCCCAGCCGCTTGCGCGCTCGGATCAGTGCGCGACAATCGCGCTAGTATTTCGGCCTCGGCCCCGGAAAAGGCGGCGTCGACAACGTTGCCGTTCTCGTTGTCATAAAGCACGACGCGCGCTGTCTCCCCCGCGTCCACTCGCGCCTTGCAGCACGCGACCGCCTCGGCCAAGCCGCCACGGACGATGAGATCGTTGCCCACGAACCCCGCAAATAGCTGCTTCGCCGCCGCCATTTCATCGTTCTCCCGGTTAGCTGGTAATATTACCCGGGTAATACAGCGCCGTCAATATCATCCGGGTAATATTCATAGCCACTCCCGCGGCGTTACAATGACCCGCCATGATGCGGCACACGCGGCGGGCCGGCGCGATACTCGACCTCGTCGGCATCGTCATCGTCGCCCTCGCCATCGTGACCCTGGGGCAATGGGTGCTGGCTCCCGCCTAGGAGCGTGCGCTGCAGAAAGGTCCGCGCGGCAAAGTTGATAGCGGACGGGTTGTGGGTGGATTTGCGCAGGGGGAAGTATGATCCGAAAGGCTTCTCCCTTTGCTTCCGGTCACACCAGATGTTGATCGGCCTTCTACGTTCCAGGCACGGTTCTTGGACCGTGCCTGGCGATGTGCGGGAGCTTTTGGCCTTGGGGAAGTAGGTTTCGAGTGCTGTCAGGCAGGCTGGAGGGCCGGTATGTCGCGACGAGGACAACGCGCGTACTGGGCCGACGCACTTACCCGTCGGACGGCCGAGGCCGTCATGGTGGCCGAAGACGCGAGCGCCGGGGTCGTCGGCTTCGGCAGCTGCGGCCCGGCCCGAGGCACGTCCCTGCCCTACCGCGGCGAGGTCTATACCCTATCAGCCCGTTGATTAAGTCGGCGCCGTCTGATTCTCTGGTTGCCTGATTTGCAGGGGGATTTGCCGATGGCGATGGGACGGCAGAAGGATGGTCAGGGGGACCTGATGGTGAGCTGGTCGGAGATGCCGCGCTCTCCGGGTCATGTGTTTTATGACCGCTTGCAGTCGGTGCTGATCGAGGGTGGCTTCGACGAGCTGCCAGCCTTATTACGCGGCCCGGATGGGCGCGCCCTCGGTGCCGCCCGGGCGCTATTTCCGGATGCACCTGGTGGGCTACTTCGAGGGCATCGACAGCGAGCGCGGTCTGGAGTGGCGCTGCTCGGACTCGCTTTCGCTGCGGGCGTTCCTGCGACTGGGGAGCCGTGATCGGGTACCGGACCATTCCTGGCTGTCACGGAGCCGCACGCGCCTGCCCCATGAAGTCCACGCGGCGGTCTTCGACTGGGTTCTGGTGCTGATCGCCGAGGCGGGGCTGATCAAGGGCGAGCGCATCGGCGTCGATGCCTCGACCATGGAGGCCAACGCGGCGCTGCGGAACATCGTGCGGCGCGACAACGGCGAAGGCTACCGGGAGATGCTGGAGCGCCTGGCCCGGGAAAGCGGGGTCGAGACACCCACGGCCGAGGACCTGGCGCGTCTGGAGCACAAGCGCAAGGGCAAGAAGCTTTCCAACACGGATTGGGTTTCGAAGAGCGACCCCGAGGCCAAGATCGCCAAGATAAAGGACGGCACGACGCATCTGGCCTACAAGCCCGAGCACGCGGTGGATCTGGACACCGGCGCGGTGGTGGCGGCCGAGCTGCACCCGGCCGATGAGGGCGACACCACGACGCTTTCCAAGACCCTGGCGAAGGCCGAGGCAAACCTCGAGGCGGTGGATGCGGCACCGACGTCGGAGGACCCGGCCGAATGCGTCGCCGACAAAGGTTATCACTCACGGGCGGTCTTGAGGGCTCTGAACGACAGTCCCTGGAAGACCCGGATCGCGGCGCCCAAGCAGACCGGCTTTTCGCGCTGGCACGGTGATGAGGCGGCGCGGCGCGCGGTCACCAACAACCGTGCGCGGCTCAAGTCCGGGGTCGCCCGCGAGACCTTCAAGCTGCGCGCCGAGATCGTCGAGCGCTGCTTTGCCCACAACCTCGATCGTGGCGGCATGCGACGAACCTGGCTGCGCGGGCGAGAGAATGTGCACAAGCGATACCTGCTCCACGTCGCCGGCCACAATCTATCGTTACTGATGCGCCAGCTCATCGGCGCCGGCACCCCGCGGGTGGCCGTGGCGGGCGGATATGGCGGTATTTTCGTTCTGCTCACGCCCACCGGGGCCATGCTGGTGGCACGGGGGGTCCCGCAAAGCGGCCAGACGGCTTTCGCCGCCGCATTCCTCATCTGGGAGTGAGAGCCGGAAAAAGCCACTTAATCAACGGGCTGCTATACGTCCTCGCCGACTTCCGCGGCGCAGGGATCGGCGGACGACTGCTGCGCGCGCTGTTCATCGAACTGAAAGAAAGGGGACACCCATCGGCGCTGGTGTGGGTGCTCGCCGACAACCCGGCACGCTACTTCTACGCGGCCATGGGCGGACGCGTAGTCGCCGAGCGCAGCCAGGCGCTGTGGGGCAAGCCGCTGCAACAGGCCGCCTACGGCTGGCCCGATCTCGAGGCAACGCCGCCCGATGAACACCGCTGAGGAGGTCTGAGCCGAGGCGCGGCGGCCGCCAGCTTGGCCTTGGCTTTGTTCCGCATTCCCAACACAATGATCGGGAACCATGATGGCAACGGAGCCAAGGGCGCCGATGTTCGACAAGGTGCTGATCGCGAACCGCGGCGAGGTGGCGTTGCGCATCCATCGCGCGTGTCGCGAGATGGGTATCCGGACCGTGGCCGTGCATTCGACCGCGGATGCCGATGCCATGCATGTGCGGCTCGCCGACGAGTCCGTATGCATCGGGCCGCCGAGCGCGGCCACGAGCTACCTGAACATTCCGGCGATCATCTCCGCCGCCGAGATCACCGACACCGATGCCATTCATCCCGGCTACGGCTTCCTCTCCGAGAACGCGCGGTTCGCTTCCATCGTCGAAGAGCACGAGCTCACCTTCATCGGACCGAGCGCCGAGCACATCCGACTGATGTCCGACAAGATCACTGCCAAGGAGGCGATGCGGCGGCTGGGGATTCCCGTCGTCGAGGGCTCTGAGCGGCCGCTCTCCGGTCTCGCCGAGGCCGAAACGGTCGCGACGGAAATCGGCTACCCGGTGCTGATCAAGGCCGCGGCCGGCGGCGGCGGGCGCGGGATGACGGTGATCCGCGAACCGGTGGCGCTGGAGGCGGGATTGCGTACCGCCCGGGCCGAATGCCTGGCCAGCTTCGGCGACGACACCCTCTATATCGAGAAGTATCTCTCGCGGCCGCGCCATATCGAAGTGCAGGTATTGGCCGACGGCAATGGCGCCGCGGTTCACTTCGGCGAGCGCGACTGCTCCTTGCAGCGCCGCCATCAGAAGGTCGTCGAGGAGGCCCCCTCGCCGGCGCTTTCGGAAGACGAACGCCAAGCCTTGTGCGGGCGCGTGCGCGTCGCCATCGCCGAGCTCGGTTACCGCGGGCTCGGTACCGTGGAGTTCCTATACGATGGCGGCGCGTTTCATTTCATCGAAATGAACACCCGCATGCAGGTCGAGCACCCCGTCACCGAGATGGTCACCGGACTGGACCTCGTGCGCGAACAGATCCGTATCGCCGCCGGTGAATCCTTGGGCTACGGCCAGGACGCGGTCACCATCCGCGGGCACTCCATCGAGTGCCGCGTCAACGCCGAGGATCCGTACAGCTTCGCGCCTTCGCCGGGACGCATCAGCGACTACCACACGCCGGGCGGGATCGGGGTGCGGGTCGATTCGGCGCTCTACTCGGGCTATTCGGTGCCGCCCCACTACGACAGTCTGGTGGCCAAGCTGATCGTTCACGGCGCCGATCGCGACGAGTGCCGGATGCGGCTCAGGCGTGCGCTCGAGGAATACGTGATCGGCGGGATCGACACCACCTTGCCGCTGCACCTCGATATCACCGGCGAGGCCGACTTCATCGACGGCGCCTATGACATCCACTGGCTCGAACGCTTCATCGGGGCCCGCGAGTCATGAGCCGTCTGAGCCCCGAGGTCCTGCTCCAGGCCTATGCGATGGGGGTCTTCCCGATGGGCGAGAGCCGCTATGATTCGCGCCTCCATTGGATCGATCCCGAGAGCCGCGGCGTCCTGCCGCTCGACTCCCTCTACCTCGCCCGCAGCTTGGCGCGGAAGCTGCGCCGCGAGGTCTTCGACGTCCGCATCGACAGCGCCTTCGATGCGGTGATGCGCGCCTGCGCCGAGCCGGGGCCCGGACGCTGGAGCACCTGGATCAACGACGAGATCCTGGCGCTCTACGGCGAGGTCCACCGCATGGGGCGGGCGCACAGCGTCGAGTGCTGGCGCCAGGGCGATCTTGTCGGCGGCCTTTACGGCATCTCGCTGGGGGCGGCGTTCTTCGGCGAGAGCATGTTCAGCCACCAAGCCGATGCCAGCAAGGTGGCGCTGGCGCACCTGGTGGCGCGATTGCGCGCCGGGGGCTATCGCCTACTCGACGTGCAGTTCGTGACCCCGCACCTTGCTCGGCTCGGCGCGGTCGAGGTCTCGCGCGAGGCCTATCTCCAGGCGCTCGCCCGTGCCCTCGACGAGCGCGGCGATTTCTATTCCTGGCCCACCGACGCCTCGGTCGCGATGGTGCTGCAGTCGATCACCCAGACATCGTAGACGGGGTGCTCGAGCGCCGATAGCGCCGGGCTTGAGGCGAACATCCAGCCGGTGAACAGCGGCTCGGGCGCCTGGCCCGGCTTGACATCGACGATGTCGAGGAAGGCCGAGGATTCGGGCGTCTCCTCGGGCGGTCGTTTGTGGCACGCGTGGGCGATGATGCGCAGCGTCCCGAACACCACGGTACTTCCGAGCGGCGCTTCGATGGTCGAGATCCGCGCCGTAACCTTGTCGAGGCCCTGAAGGATCGCCGCCTCATCGGCCTGGGCCTGGGCGGCAACCGCGGCCGGCGTCAAAGCCACCATCAGCCCCGCTGTTGCCGCCTTGAACACCGGACGCGGTCCGGACGCCGAGGCTAGGGGCCGGCGTCGCCGGCACTGAAAATGAAATTGCCCACGAGCTGCTCGATGTTGATCGAGGCCTGGGTGAACTCGATCACATCGTCAGGGCCCAGGACCTCGTCCTCATTGCCAGGCGAGAGCGACATGAACTTGCCGACCAACAGGCCATCCGAAACCACGCTCGCCGAGGAATCGACCGGCAGCTGCACCGTATCGTCGATGCTCATGCGGACCACCGCGAGGAAGGTCACGGGGTCGAGGTCCTGGTCGATCACGGTGCCAACCTTGATGCCGCTGATACGCACGTCGGCGCCCACGCGCAGCCCGTCGATACGGTCGAACTTGGCGGTCAGCTCGTGGCCCTGGACGGTGCCGACATCCGTCGTGGTGACGGCGAAGACGACGAACACCGCGGCCACCACCAGGACCATCGCGCCGATCAGGGTCTCGACTACGTTTCCACCCACGGCCCGCTCCTTATCATCTCCGGCCGCGCCGCACTCAGGGCCGCCACGGCTCGTAATCGCCGGTCGCGCGGTCGCGCCGGCCGCCCTCGATCAGGTTGCCCGGCGGCCGGTAGGCCTGCGCGCTGCCGGTCAGATTGGGTCGGTGCGGCTTCTGCCACGGCCAGCGCGGCGCATCCGCCGCCGGCACGTCGTCGACGGTGTGCTGCAGCCACGCGTTCCACGCCGGCGGCACGCGGCTGGCCTCGACCTCGCCGGCGTAGAGCACCCAGCGTCGCCGGCCCTCGCGGTCCTCGAAATAGCGGTTGCCCTGCAGATCCACCCCGACCTGGCGGCCGCGCCGCCAGGTCAGAAGCCGCGTTCCCCACGTCGGCTCGCCCCACCACGAGAACAGGCCCCGCATCAATCCCATCTCACACCGCCCCTCGCCGCGATTGGCGCGGCGATCATACACCGGCGCCGAAGGCAGTCCAGCACCGGATACGCTATCCAGGCGCGCACCGAACCGGGGTGAAACGTACGAAAACGAGGGTGTTGCAAACGCCGCAGCCTTCTCATATGTTGTGCCCCCATTGCAACGCGACCCTAGATATGGTGTTTTTGCGAGGGAGTAGCGGGATAACAAAAGATCATGCCGCATCGCGCGGCGGGGGTTCGGAGGACAGATGAGGATCGAACGCTTCTACACCGAGGAAGGCCACTCGCCCTACGCGGAAATCGGTTTCCGCACCGCCACCAGCGAGATCCGCAACCCCGACGGCTCGCCGATCTTCCGCATGGACGACGTCGAGGTTCCCGAGCATTTCTCGCAGGTCGCCTGCGACATCATCGCCCAGAAGTACTTCCGCAAGGCCGGCGTACCGGCGCGACTGAAGGCGGTCCCTGAGGCCGAAGTCCCCGAGTGGCTATGGCGCCACGTCCCCGACGAGAAGGCGCTGGCGGCGCTCGACGAAAACGAGCGCACCCGCGGCGAGCGTTCGGCCAAGGAGGTGTTCGACCGGCTGGCCGGCACCTGGACCTACTGGGGCTGGAAGGGCGGCTATTTCGACGGCGAGTCCGACGCCCGCGCCTACTTCGACGAGAGCCGGGCCATGCTCGCCCGTCAGGTCGCGGCGCCCAACTCACCGCAGTGGTTCAACACCGGCCTTCACTGGGCCTACGGCATCGACGGCCCGGCCCAGGGTCACACCTACGTCGATCACCGCACCGGCAAGGCGCACCAGGCGGCGAGCGCCTACGAGCATCCCCAGCCCCACGCCTGCTTCATCCAGGGCATCGCCGACGACCTGGTGAACGAGGGCGGGATCATGGATCTTTGGGTGCGCGAGGCACGGCTGTTCAAGTACGGCTCGGGCACCGGCAGCAATTTCTCGCGTCTGCGCGCAGCCGAGGAGCCGCTGGCCGGCGGCGGCAAGTCCTCGGGCATGATGAGCTTCCTACGGATCGGCGACCGCGCCGCGGGCGCCATCAAGTCGGGCGGCACCACCCGGCGCGCGGCCAAGATGGTGATCGTCGACATCGACCACCCCGACATCGAGGCCTTCATCGACTGGAAGGTGACCGAGGAGCAGAAGGTCGCCGCCCTGGTCGCCGGCTCGAAGCTCACCGAACGCCACCTCAACCGGATCATCCGCGCCTGCCATGCGATGGAGGGAACCGGGCGCTTCACCCCCAGCGACAACCCCGAGCTCAAGAAGGCGATCGCGGAGGCGCGCGCCTCGATGATCGTCGAGAGCACCATCCAGCGCGCCATCCAGTTCGCCGAGCAAGGCTACACCGAGATCGAGATTCCGACCTACGACACCGACTGGGACGGCGAGGCCTATTACACGGTCTCGGGCCAGAACTCGAACAACTCGGTCCGGGTGAACGATGACTTCTTGCGCGCGGTCGAGGCCGACGGCGCGTGGTCGCTGACCGGCCGGGTCAACGGCGCGGTGACAAAGACGCTGCCCGCCCGCGAGCTGTGGGACCGGGTGGCGAGCGCCGCCTGGGCCTCGGCCGATCCCGGGGTGCAGTTCGACACCACCATCAACGACTGGCACACCTGCCCCGAGGCCGGCCCGATCCGCGCCTCCAATCCGTGCTCGGAGTACATGTTCATCGACGACACGGCGTGCAACCTCGCCTCGCTCAACCTCATGCGCTTCCGCACCGCCCAGGCGCGCTTCGACACCCAAGCGTTCGCCCACGCCGTGCGGTTGTGGACACTGACGCTCGAAATCTCGGTGATGATGGCCGCCTTCCCCGCCCGGCGCATTGCCGAGCTTTCCTACGTCTACCGCACGCTGGGCTTGGGCTACGCCAACATCGGGGCGCTTCTGATGGTGATGGGCATCCCCTACGATTCGGACGAGGGGCGCGCGACCTGCGGCGCGATTACGGCGCTGATGACGGGGGTGGCCTACGCCACCTCGGCCGAGATGGCGAAGGAGATGGGCCCATTCCCCGGCTTTGAGGCCAACCGCGAGCCGATGCTGCGGGTGATGCGCAACCACGCCCGCGCCGCGGCCGGGGCCAAGGACGGTTTCGAGGGGCTGGCCACGGCGCCGGTGCCGCTCGATGCCCGGGCCTGCGCCGAGCCGGCGATCGCCACCGCGGCGACGGCGGCGTGGGAGCGCGCGCTGGCGCTGGGCGAGGCGCACGGCTACCGCAACGCCCAGGCGAGCGTGATCGCACCCACCGGGACCATCGGGCTGGTGATGGACTGCGACACCACCGGCATCGAGCCCGACTTCGCCATCGTCAAATTCAAGAAACTGGCCGGCGGCGGCTACTTCAAGATCATCAACCAGAGCGTGACCGAGGCGCTGGCGACGTTGGGCTATGGCGAGGCCGAGATCGCCGACATCACCCGTTATGCCGTCGGCCGCGGCACCCTGCGGGACGCCCCCGGGATCGGCCACGCGGCGCTGCAGGCTAAAGGCTTCACCGCGGAGGCGCTGGAGCGGCTGGAGAAGGCGCTCGACTCGGTGTTCGACGTGCGCTTCGCGTTCAACAAGTGGACGCTCGGCGAGGACTTCTGCGGCTCCGCCTTGGGGCTGGAGGAGGCCGAGCTCGAGGACGTCGACTTCGACATGCTGGCGAGGCTGGGTTTCGGGCGCGAGGCGATCGAGGCGGCGAATCTTTACTGCTGCGGGGCGATGACGGTGGAGGGCGCGCCGCACATCGCCGAAAAGCAACTGGCGGTGTTCGACTGCGCCCAGCCGTGCGGGCGGGTCGGCACCCGGTATCTCAGCTGGGAGAGCCACATCCGCATGATGGCGGCGGCCCAGCCCTTCGTTTCCGGCGCCATCTCCAAGACCATCAACATGCCGCGCCACGCCACCGTGGCCGAGTGCAAGGACGCCTACATGCTGTCGTGGCGCCTCGGGCTGAAGGCCAACGCGCTCTACCGCGACGGCTCGAAGCTCTCGCAACCCTTGTCCTCGCTGCTGGCCGGCGAGGCCGACGAGGCCGAGACCGCCGAGGAGGCACCGCGCCCGCAGGTGGTGGCCGAGCGCTTGGTGCGCGAGCTGGCCGAGCAGCGCTCGGAACGCCACCGCCTGCCCGAGCGGCGCAAGGGCTACACCCAGAAGGCGGTGGTCGGCGGGCACAAGATCTATCTGCGCACCGGCGAGTACGACGATGGGTGCCTGGGCGAGATCTTCATCGACATGCACAAGGAGGGCGCCGCCTTCCGCAGCCTGATGAACAACTTCGCCATCGCCATCTCGATCGGGCTGCAATACGGGGTACCGCTGGAGGAATACGTCGAGGCCTTCACCTTCACCCGGTTCGAGCCCTCGGGCGTCGTCGAGGGGAACGACGCAATCAAGATGTCGACCTCGCTCTTGGATTACATGTTCCGCGAGCTCGCGGTGTCCTACCTCGGGCGCAACGACCTCGCCCACGTCGAGCCCGACGACCTGCGCCCCGATTCGGTGGGGCACAAGAAGTTCGAGCCCGGCCGCGGCGATGCCGAGCCCGAAGATGCCGCGCCGGGCGCGATCGAGCTGACCGAGGGCGCGCTGGCCACGGCCATGGAGCTGACCTCGAACGGCTACGTGCGCTCACGGTTGCACCTGGTGGGCGGCAGCAACGGGCTAAGCGATTGGGTCGATTACGCCACCGCGCCAGGCTCCGGCCCAAGCGCCGCCGCGGGCGCGACGCTGACCGCGCCGAGCGTGGCCGTGGGTCCGCCCGATGCCGCGGAAGCGTGCCTCAAGGGCTACGAAGGCGACGCCTGCGGCGAGTGCGGCAACTTCACACTGGTGCGCAACGGCACCTGCATGAAATGCGACACCTGCGGCGCGACGTCGGGGTGTTCATGAGTTTCCGCCGCCCACGCGGCCGGACGGCGGACGCAAGCCCCGGGCGCTGGTAAGCGCCCGGAGTGCATTTTGGTCCACGTGAGTAATCCTCCCTGAAAACTCGGGGGCGCCCCGCGTTCTCAAACGCTGGTCCGATTTTCAAACTCATTCTCCGGGTTCCGTCATGAAGGGCGCGGCTGCTCTACACAAAAATGGAGTTCCGCCCCCTCGTCGTGTCGTTTCAAGCCGCATGGTGTAGCGAGATCGCGAGGCACTTGTCCGCAACGAGCTCGATCTGGCGCAGCCATGCCTGGTACAGCTGGTCCGGGGGCGTTCCCTTGCTGATAGGGGCGGCGATGAGGGTGTTGGTCTCAAGAACGATCCGCACGCGCCGCATCCACCTCCGCCGCGATCACCTTGACACTTGTGGTCAGGAGATGCCTAGAGCGGCCTGAAGATGTCTGGAGTGTGATATAACAATGGCTTAGGAGATTTTTGTAGCCCGCCTCATGGTCAGGAGGTGTCCTGAGCACCCTTGAATTGACTCTTCGGTGTTGTCTCAGGTGTTGCCCTGCCGCGCGCCGTGCGCCATACTCCCTCCATGACCGATACCACCGGAAAGCGCGTCGCTGCCGGAAGCAGTGGACGATTACGTGGGCCGGGATAACCCGGTCCGTTTCATCGATGCCTTCATGGATGGTTTGGACCTGGTGGCCGCTGGTTTCGAGCGCGCCGCGCCGAAGGCGACAGGTCGTCCCGGCTACGATCCGGCGGACCTGCTGAAGCTCTACATATACGGCTATCTCAATCGGGTACGTTCGAGCCGCCGGCTGGAGGCTGAGAGCAAGCGTAATCTCGAAGTGATCTGGCTGTTGCGGCGTTTGTCGCCGGACTTCAAGACGATCGCCGATTTCCGGCGGATCAATCGGGCGGCCTTCCGACAGGTGTTTCGGGAGTTCGTGAGGCTATGCCGCGAACTGGAGCTGTTCGGACGCGAGCTGGTGGCGGTTGACGGTACACGGATCAAGGCAGTGAACAGCCGGAAGCGGAACTTCACCACAGCGAAGCTGGCGAAGGCGTTGGCCGAGAGCGACGAGAGGTTGTCGCGTTATCTCGACCGGCTCGACGAGGCTGACGGGCAAGACGAGGGCGGCACCGGCGGCGGCGAGGTGGAGCATATCCAGGAGAAGATCACTGCGATCCAAGGGCGGCGTGAGCGGTTTGAGGAACATCGAGACGCACTGGCTGCGAGTGGCGAGGGCCAGCTCTCTTTGACGGATCCAGACAGCCGGGCGATGCACGTCGAGACCCGGGTCGGTGTCGGCTACAACATCCAGATCGCCGTGGACGCCAAACACAAACTGATCGCCGAGCAGCAGGTCCATAACAAGGTCAGCGATCTCGGTCTATTGGCCGAGACGGCGGTGGCGGCCCGTCGGAACCTGGCCGTCGATCGGATCGACGCGGTCGCCGACGCGGGCTACTTCAAGATCGAGGATATCGAGGCCTGCGAGAATGCCGGCGTAATGCCGCATGTGCCCAAGCCCCAGCGCGGATCAACGGTGAGCCAGGGGCTCTTTCCCAAGGAACGCTTCCGCTATGACGGCGGCGAGGACATTTACATCTGCCCCAACGGCCAACGCCTGGCGCTACACAGCAAGCGCAAGCGCCGCGATCTCTTCTTCGCCAGTTACGCCAATCGCGCCGCGTGCAAGGAGTGCCAACTCAAGTCGAAGTGTACGAAGAGCGCCTTCCGTCGGGTCCTGCGCTATGTCGACGAAGCGATCCTGGAGCGCATGGCAGAACGATTGGCGGCCCGCCCGGAGCTGCTCGATGCGCGCCGTGAAAGCGTCGAGCATCCCTTCGGCTCAATCAAACAATGGATGGGCCAGGGTGCCTTTCTAACCCGGCGGCTGGAGAACGTGCGCGGCGAGTTCAGCATCACGGCGCTGGCTTACAACATCCGCCGCGCGATCTCGCTGGTAGGTGTTCCCGCCTTGATCGCCGCCGCGAGAGCGTGAGACGGGAGTCCGGCCAAAATCGAGCGCCGCACATCGATCCACGGAGGCCTGGAGCCCCTTCCACAGGGCTACCGGCGCCAAACCGCCAGATTACGTGGGATCGCCGCAAATCATGGTTACCCAAACCTCCATCCCCGTCACCGCCCGAGTTTTCACACGGTCTGGATGGTGTAGCCGCCGGTGAACCCGTACTCGTCCCGGAGACGGTCGAAGATCCGCTTCGCCGTGTGCCGTTGCTTGTGGTGGCTGGTCCGATCGTCTTCCACAATCCGATCGATGATCCCCGTGAACGGACACAGCTTCGGCCGCCGTGGCGGCTTGCCGCGGCGATACCCCGGCGGCACCGAGAACGACAGCATCTTGCGTACCGTCTTGCGGTCCAGCCCGAACACCCGCGAGGGCCTCGCGGGTGCTCATTCCCTCGACACGACACGCCCGCCGAACCCGCGCGTACAAATCCACCCGATACATCCCCCCGCCTTCCAGTCAGAGCAACCCTGACAGAAGGCTATAGACGGTCACATTTTGGTCCGCCACAGCCGGATCAACCGGCCGCTTCAGTGGGGGATTATTGCGCCGCCGTTCTCAGGAAAGATCATCAATACTCTGGTCAACGCCTCCGCCATGCCTGAAAGACATCCGGTCCAGCCGCCCGCGCCAGTCTGATCGCCCACGCAGGATACGGGCAAGGCGCTGACACCCGTGCGCTTCGAAAATACCCTGCTGGTTATCCCGTGTTCGAAGGCCAAGACTTCAGGCGGAGTTGTTGCCGAATGTGGTGCTTCGCTCACTGACATACTTCCGCCTGCGCTTGCCGCCGAACTGCAAGAGGCGCGCAGAAATGTCGCTCAGAGAATTCGTATAGATGAATCGGCGCTCATGCCGGCTTGGCGACGCTACGACGGCTCGCTTTATCGCACGGCGCGCGATGCGCTAGGCGATCTACTTCGCGAGGGCATGCACATCATCATTCTGAGCGGCGGTTATGGTGCGGTGCTCGTTGACGAGCCGATCGGCGATTACAATGCGGCACTCAAGCCGTCGTGGTGGCCGAACAGGCTTCTTCCCCGCATTCTAGTTGCCTACGCTAACACCCACGGCATCACATCTGTGAGGGCTTTGGCGTCGGTGACGAGTCCTTATTTTAGGGTGCTAAATACAATCCGATGGGGTGAGGCCGGCATCACAGACGCCTTGCTACTTGCCCCTGAAGCCCAGCCCGGCGGGACACGAAAAAGCCCGACCTCATTGAGGAAGCGTTAACCGCGCTCTGCAATCGGGATTTGCGTGCCGGCTGGGAAAGTTCTTACGGTCTTCATCTCGATATCTATTACGGCTGACCACTGAGACGGAGCCCTTTGGGCAAGGTCTGCGAGGTTGTTCTTCGCACCTGGGATTCGGCGGATGCGGTTCGAAACCTTATCAAACCGACATAGCCCCGTGGTGCGCGTGTTTCCGTGCGTAGCCCCCCGCAACCTTAAAAGGGCCGCTTCGCGCATCCTGGGGCAACCTCGGGACACTTTGAAGGGCACCTCTAAGAATTGGTGAGTTGTCGGAGGATATTGTTTAACCAGGCTGTCACCAGCTCCAGCCATGCCGGAGCCGAGATTTTCGGGGTCTTCCACGCTCCAATTGAGTTATTTCCGCCACAAGACCGTCCCCAGGCGGTCTCCTTCTCCGAGTATCGTCACACGGCCGCCGCGAGACGCTCCAGTTGGACCAGGCGGCGCATGTTGTAGGCGAGGTTCTTCAACCCGATCCGCGCCTTCGCCCGCACCAGCCCGACACTACGCACCAGCGTCCCGCCCATGTCGTTGCTCTGGGCCCCGAAGACATGCTCGACGCGGACCCGAACCGACGAACGGGTCTTGTTGCCCTGCTTCTCGCGCTCGCTCAGCGGCTTGTTGCGGCGGCCCTTGCGATGGATCCGGCTCCGCAACCCCTTCTCCTTCAGCACCGCCTCGATCTCCGCCGAGCGGTAAGCGCTGTCCGCCCACACACCCAAAGCCGTGTTGTCCCCATCCAGGATATCGTCGAGGACTTGGCTGTCGTGCTCCGCCGCGTCGCTCACATGATAGCGCCGCACCAGCTTGTGCCGACGGTCCACGTTGACATGGTTCTTGTAACCGTAATGGCTCTTGCCGTGCTTCTTAGTCCACCGCGCCTCGACATCCTTTTGGCGCCGCTTTGCCGGCTTGTCCTCCCAGCCTGCCGGCGTCTCGCCCGCCTTTATCCGCGCGTTCTCCTCGCGGCTGTTGCGCTGTTTGGGTACCGCCACAATCGAGGCGTCGATGATCTGGCCGCCCATCGCCAGATAGCCCTGATCCTTCAGGTAGCCATCGAACGTCTCGAATAAGGCCTCGATCACGCCAGCTTGCGTTAACTGTTCGCGGTACAGCCACACCGTCTTGGCGTCGGGAACCCGGCCCTCCAGACCCAACCCCAGAAATCGCATGAACGACAGGCGGTCACGGATCTGATGCTCAACTTGGTCATCCGAGAGATTGTAGAGCGCGCACAGAATGATCGTCTTGAACATCACAATCGCATCCCACGGCTTGCGTCCCGCCCGCGATTTACGCGCCTTGTCCGCACGCCGCCACACCGCCTCAAGACGCGCGCGCAAGTCTTCCCACGGAACCACCCCGTCGATCTTCAAAAGCGGCTCGTTCTTGGCGTCAAGACCGGAATACCGGTTCCCAAGATCGAAAAACCCCATCTGACCCATCAACCACGCCTCCCGCTATCAACAAATCGGCAACCCGATTCTAAATCGACGACGCCCGAAAAAGGAGAATTCTTAGAGGTGCCCTGAACTGAGTGGAGGCCGAAGCCGAGGTACTGGCGCACCTGGTTTCAAACGGCCCCAACCTGGAGATCGTAGACTGACTTCCAGGCCACACCAACGCGCCTACGACGAAGCCCTTCGCCCACCATCGTTGTAGCGTATTCATTTTGCACCCTCGATCAGCGCGCGCAGTGCTCGGCTACTGGTCGAAGCGCCGCAAGGCGATCGTCGCCCGTGCGGGCGAACTCGGCATTCCGTCATTAGGCAATGCCGCCCGCATGGCGGGGGTCAACAAGCTGACCCGTGAGGCCAAGTCGCACGACAACGACCCCGAGGTCCGCCACCGGCGATGGCGCGGCGAAGCCTCGTCCTTCGTCGAGCGCGAGACCCTGATCGCCTCGGTGACCGGTCATGAGGTGGATATTCCGCGAGAGGCGATCCGGGAGTTGACGGAACGCCTGGACGATTTGCCCGCCCATCTCGCACGCGAGGAGGCAGTGTTTCGGCGCCCGGACATGGTGGAAGCGGCGGCCAATGCGGCCGCCGGACTGATGGGCCGGGAAGCGGTGGGGACGGCAATCGAGCGGCTGCGGCGCAACCCGGAGATCGAACGGTTGGAGCCGCGCAAGCCGACGGCCGAATCCTGGGCCGGCATGGCCCATACCGAGGTCTATTCGACACGCCACAATCTCGGGCTCGAACAGGCGGTGAGGGACATGGCCGGGACCATGGCGGCAGACACCGGCCACGGCCTGCCGGCGCAGGCCGTGGAAGAGAAGGTTCATACCCTGCTGGAGCAAGGATATCCGCTGAGCCAGGAGCAGTCGCTGGCGATTCGTTTCGCCACGGCTCGGGGCGGACGCGTGGCCGTGATCGAGGGGGCGGCGGGCTCGGGCAAGACCACCACGCTGCGTCCAATCACCGATCTCCACCGGAAGCACGGCTACGAGATCGTGCCGACCGCCGTGGCTTGGCGCACGGCAGTGGCGCTGGGCGATGACTGCGACGCCAGGCCCTACTGCGTGGACAAGCTGCTGAAGCTCGCGGCCAAGGGCCAGGTCGAAATCGGCAAACGCACCCTGATCGTGGTGGACGAGGCGGGGATGCTGTCGACCCGCCAGGCGCATCACATCCTGCAACTCTCCGAGCGCCACAGGGCGAAGGTGGTGTTCGCGGGCGACACGCGCCAGCAGCAGCCCGTGGAGGCGGGGCCGGGGCTGCGGCTGATCCGCGACGTCGCGGGCAGCGTTCGCGTGGATCGCATCCGGCGCCAAAAAGCGGACCTTGAGGACGTGCTGATCCATGTCCACGGAGAGACACCGGAACAAGCGCGGTTCCGGACGGGCCTCACGGGGCCGAAGCAGCGGGACGCCATCCTCGCGGATTACGAGGCGATGAAGGAGAATCCCCCCTTCACGCCGTGGCAGGTATCGGCGTCGGAGGCGTTGCGGGACGGCGACGCGGTGTCCGCGATCGAGGCGTGGCGGTTGCGCGGGCGGTTCCATCTCTGTCACGACGAGGAGAAGACTCTAACCCGTCTGGTCGAGGACTGGACGCAGCACTTGCGGGCGGAACCGGACATCTCGACAGCGGTTCTCGCGCGCACGCGGGCCGAAGCGCGAGCGCTCTCCTGGCTCATGCGGGAGCGGGTGCTTGCCCAAACACCTGAAGCCAAACGCGCGGTCATCGAGGTGAGCCGTGACCTGGACGGGAGGGTGACGGAGCCGCTGGAGATTGCGGTGGGCGACCGTCTTCGCATCGGCGCGACGCAATGGGAGAAGCAGCTCTTCAACGGCACCGTGGTTACCGTCGAGGACCTGGAGGTACAACGCGGAGAAGGAAGGGCGCCCAAACAAAGGGCAACAGAGGAAGAGAAGTTCGGCGCACGGGATTCGGAATCTGGGCAGCCTTCGGTCCTGGTCACGGCGCGCACCGGCGACGGGCGGCGGGTCAAGTTCCGTCACGAGGAGATCCGCGACTACAAGGACAATATCCGCCTCGACTACGGCTATGCGATGACCATCGCCTCGGCCCAGGGTCTGACCGTAGACCGCGCCTTCTTGCTGGCCGACGACCGGCCGGCACGGGAGACCATCTATCCCGCCGCGACCCGCCACCGCGAGGGTCTCGATGTCTATGTCAACCGAGTACCGCTTGTCTTCGACATCGCCGACCGGCGGCCCGAGGACCAGGCGGAGCGGCCGGTGACGGACAGCGACATCAGGGCGCATCTTGCGGAACGCTGGTCGCGCTCGCAGCCCAAGGAGGCGGCGCTCGACTATGTCTCGGACGGCGCTTGGCGGGAGCGCCAGGACGACCCACGGCGTCACGTTGGCGGACACGGTGGCGGACGGGAAGAGACGCCCGAAGTTCGTGCGGCGGCGAACGACAACGCGTTTGCGCGCATCGCGGACGAAATCCGCCATGCCGTGATTGGCTGGCGTCACGGCGCGGCCGTGGACGCGTTCGCGGCGGAGCGCAGCGAGGTGCTGGCGACCTGGGGCGAGCTTCGTAACCGGACTCGCGCCGAGGGCGGCACCGTGGCGTTGAGCCCGGCTTTCCGGGAAACGCTCGACAGGCACGCGGCGTTGCTCAAGCGAGCCTCTCCATTCCGCACCCGGCCCCGGACCTTTGAGCGTCTGCTCGGCGAACGCGCCGGCATCGGAAAGCAGGACCTCGACGAATTCGAAGCGCTGCACGCGCGCGCCGGCAAATACCGCCGTGTCGTCATGCTCAAAACGGCTCACGCGCTGCGCGAGGAGAAGGCACGCAAGCAGGACGAAGGCCGGGTGCACCCGGC
The DNA here is from genome assembly GCA_965219135.1 of Alphaproteobacteria bacterium. Lineage (GTDB taxonomy): Bacteria > Pseudomonadota > Alphaproteobacteria > VGEJ01 > VGEJ01 > CAYUNL01. Next base: position 1,069,860 of record CBDCMV010000003.1, read on the forward strand.
ACCGAGCGAGCGACCCGTCGTGGTCGAAACCATGCGCCCACGGCCCCTGTCACGCGACCGGACACCCCGGCACAGGCGCACCCCGATCCGACCGAGGCAGCGAGGCAGGACGCCAGGGAAGCCTATGAGGCCTTGAACAGGGATTGGGACCGCCACCTCGCCCGGGCCGACAGGGCCGGCATCCACGCCATCTACGTGGACGGCGGCGAGCGCTTTCGCGCGCGCATGGAAGCGCTGGCCGGCAATCCGGACCTGGATCCCGCATTGCAGGAGAAGGTCTCACGCGTGCTGGCCATTATCGACGAGGAGACGGCGCTGCGCCGCGAGGTCGAAGACTACCTCGCGGCGGTCGAGGGCAGGATCGAGTACCGCAACAACGTGCTGGAAATCGTGGCCATCGAGCTCCGCAACGAGGTCGCCGACCATCACGGCTACAGCGAGTGGCGCGAGGAGATCGAAGGTCTCGCCGAGACCGGACAGCGCATCCTGGCCGACCGCGAGAGATACGGCGACCACCTCGAGGGCGTCCCGGCCGGCGGGGAGCGCATGGAGTGGGCGCTGGAGGAGATCCGCGAGACGTTGACCAAAGACGATCGCCACCTCGCAGAGAGCCGGGAGAGGGGGCGCAAGAGAGAGCAGGCGGAGAAGCGGGGCCAGACGAAGAAGCAGTCCCGCAAGACCGCCAAGCGGAAGCGCAAGAGCCGATACCAGAGCCGCGGCCTCCGCATGTAATGGCCCCGAAGTCACGGAGATACGTATCGCGTACAAGGAAGGGGGGCGACCCGAAAACCTGCTCTGCCCGCACCTCGCCGATGTGTTGAAGGCGGCCGTCTCCAGCGCGACCACGCCGCCGAGCTTGAATCCCGTCCACCAGCCGACCACCGCGGTGGCGGCGCCCGCGGCCATCGATTCGCCTTCCGCCTGGCCGAACTGCTCGATCCGCAGGGCATCGATGGTGATGTCCTGGGTTGCGGATGCGATAGCGATGACGAGGCCGATGGCGATGACGCCCGTCAGGTTCGCCGTTGGCTCGACAGAGCTCCATAGGACGAGACAGACCAGGATCACGGCCTGAAGCGTGACGATCCAGGCGCGACGGTGTCCGAGCCGGACCGACAGCCAGGGCAATTGGATCCGGTCGATGAGAGGCGCCCAGAGAAAATTGAAGGCGTAGACGCCGAAGATCAGGCCGGCCCAGCCGATGGTGCTGCGGCTGATACCGTCTTCCTTCAACCAGAGGCTAAGACTGCTCCCGATCAGGACCCAGGAAAAACCGCTGATGATCCCGAGGAGAAGGATGCGGGCTATGCGCCGCTCGTAATTCATTCCATTCACATGACCGGTGTCGAATTGCAAGACGAAGAGGGCGTGAACGCGTGAGCTTTCGATTGCGTCCCGCAGCCCTCGTCGATCCATGGAGAGGCCTCATGCCTGAACCCGATGACCGCCCCACCGTGACGGTGAGGCGTCGTTCTTCTCCCAGATCAGATCCCGGATGGGCTCGATCTGGTCCCCGATCTCGTCCAGCCGCGCGACGAGCTCCGCATCGTCGGCGTCGAGCGGCAGATCGCGGCGCGCCCGTGAAACGGAATGGCCAATAGTGTTTCAAGGCCGCCGGAGGCCTCCGCCCAGGGAGGGAGTCGGGCATGCCCGACCCAAAAGGTCGTATATAATTCCCGCACCATGGCACAAGCAGGAAAGCACCCTTGTCCGGCTACTGATTGCAGGGCGGCTAAGCCGGAACAGTGTGAACTGACCGAGGGGCGGCGGAAGAAGATATCGGAACTGCAACATGACACTCCCGCACGGGAGTGCAGCTACTGTCACTGTGTTTACGTTCTGGCCGCAGGAACCAAGGAAATCATTGGGCATTTCATCGACGGGGATTGGCATCCTCTGCAAAGCATCTGACCTTAACGTTTCCCGCAAGCCACCTCGTTCACGCGCAGGTATCCAGCCCGTACTATCCCTCGGGTACGAGTCAAGAAACGCAGCCAGAAATCAGCAGGTGTGGAAAACATCATGAACGCAGAGTCCTCAAACGAACATGGTTGGACATCCCTACATGTGGCGGCGACCGCTCTGCTGACCATCCTTCCAGGACTGCTGCTATCCGCTCCGGTTTCCGCTTCAACCTGCGAGAACCCGGACAATGAGACATCCGTGCAAGGGAGCCACCACTGCCTTGTCATAGGCACTACGGCGGCCAAGGAACGCACCGATACACTTGTCGTCATGCTGCATGGCGATCAGTCCCGCGGAGGTCCTGTCGACTATGTGTTCCGAATTGCGAAACGATTTGCTGGCCCGAGGGTAACGGCGGTTGGGATGGTGCGCCCTGGCTACCCTGCCGGCGACAGGAAATCGAGCGGCAGATCGACACGCTCTCTACCCCGGGACGCCAAGTACAGATTGAAGGAGATCGACAGCATCGGCGCAGCGGTCGCCGTATTGAAGTCGCACCACGAGGCAAGGCAGCTCGTTCTGGTCGGCCATTCGGGCGGCGCAGTTATCGCTGGCGTATTGCTGGGGCGACAACCGGATCTCGTCGATGCCGTGGTGCTCATAGCCTGCCCGTGTGACATCCCGCGGTGGAGAAATGCCCGCGGCCGACGTCCCATGCCTTTTGCTCAGTCGCCGCATAAGTGGCTCGGCAAGGCTCGCGCCGATGCAAGGATCGTCGCCATCACGGGCGCCAAGGATCGCAACACGTTGCCCGAGATCGCTCGGGGCTATGTGGCCGAGGCAAAGAAGCTGGGCCTTGATGCGGAATTCATACTCGTCCCCGATGCCGGCCACAGCTTGAGGAGGTCTTTCCGGGCGCCGGTGTCGGATGCAGTCGACAAATTGGTTGGAAGATAATCAAACGGAACATGCCGGGGTACCGTGTTCCCGGTTACAACCGCGCCGGAGAAAACCGAGATACTGAGTCGTCTGAGTGAATCCTGCGATACGCCCGGATCGCGCCCGCTCGAAAAACGGACGCCCAGCCAGTCCAATGAAGGCTACATAATGCCTTTTATGCAGCTTTACCCACCCTGCAGGGCCGGGGTGCCTTTCCTCTGGTCACGGTTCAGGCTGCGAAGTCTGTGGCCAAGAAGGGACGGTGAAGCGTTGCCCCTTTGGCAGTTTCGAGAGATTGAGGAGCAAGTGATCACTCCGTGCATTCGAAAGGAGCGTATAAACCTGTATTGACATCGGAGCCATGAATCACTATATATATAGCACACGGGGAGGCGAAATCGATGGCTCATGAATCACTTGGAAAATCCGACCGCGAAGGGATCACGATGATCCAGCTTTGCGACATGTTCCCCACCGAGGAAAGCGCCCGCGATTGGTTCGAGTCCCGCCTGTGGACCACCGGCCGCTATTGCCCGCATTGCGGTAGCCTCCGCACTCACGATGCAAGCCACAACAACATGCCCTACCGCTGCTCGGATTGCAGAGGCTACTTCTCGGTCAAGACTGGCACGGTCATGCACGATTCCAAGCTCCCGCTCCGCAAGTGGGTGTTCGCCATCTATCTGCACCTGACCAGCCTCAAGGGCGTTTCCAGTATGAAGCTGCACCGCGACATCGGCGTCTCCCAGCCGACGGCCTGGTTCATGCTCCAGCGCATCCGCAAAGCGTGGGAAGGCGACGATCCGCTATTCTCCGGCCCTGTCGAGATTGACGAGACCTACATGGGCGGCAAGGAGCGCAACAAGCACAAGAGCAAGAAGCTGAAGGCAGGCCGTGGCACGGTCGGCAAGACCGCCGTTGTCGGTGCGAAGGATCGCAAGACGAACAAGGTTCGCGCCAAGGTCGCCAAGGAAACCGACGCCAAGACGCTACAGAAGTTTGTTGCCGATACCGCCGCCGCGCCGGCGCGACGGTCTACACAGACGACGCAGCGGCGTACAAGGGCATGCCCTTCGACCACACCAGCGTCCGCCACAGCGTTGGCGAGTTCGTAGACGGGATGGCGCACACCAACGGCATTGAGAGCTTCTGGAGCATGCTCAAGCGCGCCCACAAGGGCGTCTACCACGGCATCCGCGAGCAAGACACCATCGACCAGATGGACTATGTTGCCGGGGCGATGGCAGGAAAGCGGTTGAGCTATCGTGGAGTGACCCCCTAAAAGTGGTCCAGATTTGTTAAGAGAGTTTGGCGCGTTTTGCCCCCTCGAAAGGAGGACAAAATGAGCCGTAAACGCTACACCCCGGAACAGATTATCAGCATGTTGCGCGAAGCCGAGGTGGCCTTGGCGCAGGGCCAGTCCATTGGTCAAGCTTGTCGCACGCTCGGCGTATCGGAGCAGAGTTACTATCGCTGGCGCAAGGAATATGGCGGCCTTCGTACTGACCAGGCCAAGCGTCTGAAGGACCTGGAGAAGGAGAATGGCCGTCTCCGGAAGGCGATCTCGGATCTGACGTTGGATAAGCTGATCTTGAAAGAGGCGCTTGAGGAAAACTGCTAAGCCCCGCCCGTCGCCGGCGGTGTGTTGATCATCTCCAGGCCGAACTGGGAATCTCCGAGCGACGTGCCTGTGCTGTTGCAGGCCAACATCGCTCAACCCAGCGCAAGAGACCCCGTAGTCGGGATGATGAAGAGGCACTCACGACCGCGATCATCCGCTTGGCCAGCCAGTATGGCAGATATGGCTATCGGCGGATCACTGCCTTGCTCAGGACCGAAGGAACAGAAGCAAAACACCGGTAGCCAAAACTGCCCCTGCCACGTAATCGTTACCCAACATGGCTATCCGATCACACCACAATTGTGCGCTTGCGATATGGCTAGGCAACTGCCATAGCTCAAGCGCAAAGAAGATTAAGAGCCCCGCCAGGAAGGCGGTTGAGGCAAAATAGACGCCACATTCGTCCATTATGATCATGTCGAGCAAAGCGTCACGCCTTCTTCGTAATCCCCTTCCTGCTTATCCGTGTCACTCCGCATGTGAGGCTATATGTTGTCAATATGTTCCGTATGAGGGGGTAACGGTTATGGGGTTCAAGGTTGCATCGTGCGTGCGTGGTCTGAACGACGAGGCGTTTCGGGAGGCCTTCGGCACCAAGGAGCAGTGCCGTACGGCGCTGGTCCGGCTGTGCTGGCCGGACGGCTTCGCCTGCCCCTGCTGCGGCCATCGGGAGCATTGGGTGCTGGCGGGTCGGGGTCTCTATCAATGCAACCGGTGCAAGAAGCAGACATCGCCCACGGCGGGCACGATCTTCCACGCGACCAAGCTGCCGCTGACACTCTGGTTCGCCGCCATCCACCTGATCGTGACGGCGAAGAACGGCATCTCGTCGGTGGAACTCGGCCGCCGTCTCGGGGTCAAGCAGCCGACGGCCTGGGCCGTGAAGCACAAGATCATGGCGGTGATGGCGCGGCGCGAGGGGGAGACGGCGCTTAGTTCAAATGGGTGAACACGACGCTCGGCAACATCAAGAGCGCGATCACCGGGACTTATCACAAGCTCGGCCCCGATCACGCCGGACGCTACAACCGGCGCTATCAACTCCAGACAATGATCCCGCGTTTCGTCCATAGCGCCGTACGCACCCAGACCATGCCCTATCGCCTCCTCATTGCCGGATGACTTTCAGGGATAAGCAGGAAAGCCTAAGACGACCTTGGGAGGACATTTTTGTTGGTAAATGACTATGAACCAAGGAACAGGGAGACCGCCGAGGCGCCCCTCGTCATTGAAGCGCCTGATTTTCCTGCCTTTTGGGCCGACTGCGTTAACCAGGGCCGGATCGACGATCTGATCGCGCTTTACCACGAAGGGGCGGTCCTGATGCCGACGTTTTCGCCACATGCCGCTACGAACATAGAACAGCTGAGAAGCTATTTCACGCTGCTATTTTCGAAAGAGAACCTGCAGGTGAAGCTGCATGAAAAAACCCTCGACTGCCTGCGGACCGGAGAGCGCAGTTACGTTATCAACGGCATCTATGACTTCAAATTCGACGTCGACGGCACCTTACTGACATTTCCTTCCCGGTTCACCTTCGTGATCGACCTGGGAAATGAAAGTCCCATCCTGCACCATCATTCGTCGCAAGTTCCGAGAACCCTGACTTAGCGACGACGGAGAGAGGATTTGGCGCTCTCATGCGTGTCCGCTATGGGGCCATAAGCGGACGTTTCTCCGCCTCGCGACTTCAAATTTCCTGCTTATCCACGAAAGTCCGCTCACCGATGCGTTGTTCCTGCTCGTGTCTAAGTCCGACGAGGTCACAACGACGTAGGCGGGAGTTGCACGGTGCGGACTCGGATATGGCACAGAGACTGGAAACCGCGATGTCTCATACGTTGCGTCTCAGCAGCCTTGCTGAGTGGAGTGACCCCCTAAAAGTGGTCCAGATTTGTTAAGAGAGTTTGGCGCGTTTTGCCCCCTCGAAAGGAGGACAAAATGAGCCGTAAACGCTACACCCCGGAACAGATTATCAGCATGTTGCGCGAAGCCGAGGTGGCCTTGGCGCAGGGCCAGTCCATTGGTCAAGCTTGTCGCACGCTCGGCGTATCGGAGCAGAGTTACTATCGCTGGCGCAAGGAATATGGCGGCCTTCGTACTGACCAGGCCAAGCGTCTGAAGGACCTGGAGAAGGAGAATGGCCGTCTCCGGAAGGCGATCTCGGATCTGACGTTGGATAAGCTGATCTTGAAAGAGGCGCTTGAGGGAAACTGCTAAGCCCCGCCCGTCGCCGGCGGTGTGTTGATCATCTCCAGGCCGAACTGGGAATCTCCGAGCGACGTGCCTGTGCTGTTGCAGGCCAACATCGCTCAACCCAGCGCAAGAGACCCCGTAGTCGGGATGATGAAGAGGCACTCACGACCGCGATCATCCGCTTGGCCAGCCAGTATGGCAGATATGGCTATCGGCGGATCACTGCCTTGCTCAGGACCGAAGGTTGGCACGTGAACGCCAAGCGGGTCCAGCGCATCTGGTGGCGGGAGGGGCTGAAGGTCCCACAGAAGCAACCGAAACGGGGCAGGCTGTGGCTCAACGACGGATCCTGCATCCGTCTGCGGCCGTGCTGGCCCAATCACGTCTGGTCCTATGACTTCGTCATGGATCGAACACACGATGGGAGGAAGTTCCGCATGCTCACCGTGATCGATGAGTTCACCAGGCGGTGCATGGCCGTTGTCGTCGAGCGAAGATTGAACTCGGACAATGTCCTCCATTGTCTGACCGAGCTCTTCGTCCAACATGGCCCGCCGGATCATATCCGTTCCGACAACGGCTCAGAGTTTACCGCTCATGCCGTCCGCGACTGGCTCGGCAGGATCGGCGTCAAGACCCTCTATATCGAGCCCGGGTCACCTTGGGAGAACGGATACAACGAGAGCTTCAACTCAAAGCTCCGGGACGAAATCCTGAACACGGAGATCTTCTCTACACTGAAGGAGGCCAAAGTGCTGATCGAACGATGGCGGCATCACTACAATACCATCCGGCCGCATAGCTCGCTCGGATACAGACCGCCGGCCCCAGAAACCATCTTGCCAAACGTTGATGGGCCAACCTACGCTGTTGATGGGCTATGGTTGGCCCATCAACTTAACCCGCGCCAAACTCTAACTTAAGCGCTGGACCACTAATCGGGGGCAGGCCAGTCGTGTGCCGCCATCCGGTTTCGGAATATTCACCCGCCGTGATGGCGTCGCCCGGTACGCTCCCGAGTGCACGCGGTCGTGCAGGTCAGCCAACCGGCCTTCCAACCTTCCCTCGTACATTCCCCACGTCATGCCATCCGCACCTGCCGCCGCGTCCTTCTTCAACGCGAAGAACGCCCAGCGCAGCGCTTCGACCGTGACATGGTGGAGAAGCGTCGTCAGACGCTCCCGTGGCTCCCGTTGTACAAATTGCCGTATCCGGTCAGCCGCCTGTGTCACGCTTTCCCGGTCCTGTGTCCGGCGCGTGCTTTGGCCTTCCAGAATCCCCTTGGGCTCGGTCCTTCGCTCCATCGACTCCGCCGGGACTCTCATCCCTTTGTTCGCCGACTTCACAGCTACTATTCCCGAGTCTGACTTCTCCATGCCGTGCATCATCGGTTACGGATTCCTCCTTTCCTCTGCGACCCCGCCACGACAGCGGGATGGCATGGAGACCTCCCAGGTCCCGGTGCAGTGCGTACGTACGTGCATGGGTTCTTAGACACCGCGGGATTCTGACCCCCCAGTCGCCATATCGGTGGACCAGATGCTACCTTCGGCCTATGGAAAAGCCTCGGCATCCCGGATGAGTCTCTTTCGGTGCTCAATAGCCCTGCCCGCACGCGCCCCTGTCAACGCTTGACCCCCATCCTCGCGGATAACGGCCCATGACTCGGGGTGGAAGTGGTGGCTAGCCTTCTCCTTCCCGCCGGACTTTCACCGGCTGCACTGGCACCAGTTAGCCTGGCGCACTCCACATCGACCCGTCCCGCAGCGCCAAGGTCGCCACGCAGTTGTTCGGCGGCACGGCGTGCATTCTGTTCCTGGTCTGCCACCGTCTCTCGTCCTACAAGACGATGGCGCACGAACTCGGTGGCGCGGTGATTCTGTGTTGGTGCTGGGCGCACCAGCACCGCGACTTCATCCACGGTGCGGCCGGTCAGGCAGGGCTGGCGCACTGGTGTCAGAAGTGGATCGAACGAATCGCGTCGATCTACAAGCTGAACGAGGCCAGGTTGGGGCATTACGACCCCGCTCTCGAGCGCCAGACGGCGACGTTCGTGCAAGCCCAGCGCGAGTTGGAAGTGGAGGTCGAGCGCCTGTTCGCGGACGCCGAGCAGGAACTTGCCGTCTTGCCGGCCGGGGCGCGTGAGACCAAGGCGCTGCGCTCGCTGCTCAACCATCGCAGCGGGCTGAGCGTCTTCGTCGACAAGCCCCAGGTCCCCATGGACAATAATGCCGCGGAAAGGGCGCTCAGAGGCCCGGTCATCGGAAGACGGCTCTCGTTTGGCTCCGACGGCGAGACCGGCGCCCGGTTCACGGCACTGCTGTACTCCGTCGTCGCCACGCTGAAGACCAACGGCATCGATGTCCGGCGCTGGCTGGAGACGTGGCTTCAAGCCTGCGCGAATAATGGCGGCCAACCGCCAGACGATCTGTCGCCATGGCTTCCATGGTCCATGAGCGAGGAACGCAGGCGCGCCCTGATGGCGCCAGGATGACGGCCGACGCCGAGTGCCGGTATTACGGGCGCGACTTCACCACCCAAGAGATGGTGGTGCTGCGCGCGCTCATCGCCGCCTCTCCGCCGCCCAACCGCCATGCGCTGTCCAGGGAGTTCTGCCGACGCATCGGCTGGCTCAAGCCCGACGGCGGGCTCAAGGACATGATGGCCAGAGTCGCCATGCTGGCCATGCACAACGACGGGCTGATCGTTCTGCCGCCGCCGAAATGGTCACGCCCCCCGCGCCGGCCCATGGTCTTCGGACCGGACACCGAACCGCCGCCGTTCCCGGCGCCGACAATCCTTGATGAGGTCCGCCCGCTCAGCCTGCGGCCCGTCGTGCGCTACACCCGCGAGGGCAAGCGGTGGAACGAGTTCGTCGCCCGCTACCACTACCTCGGCTACAAGACCCTGGTCGGCGCCCAGATGCGCTACGCCGTCCACGACCGCGACGGCCGGCCGCTCGCCATGCTCGGCTTCAGCACGGCGGCACGCAAGCTCGCACCCCGCGACAGCTTCATCGGATGGACGCCGCAACTGCGCGAGAAGAACCTCCCCCTCGTGATCGACAATCCGCGGTTCCTCATCTTGCCCTGGATCACGATCCCCAACCTGGGCTCGCACATCCTCTCGCTGGTCCGCCGGCAACTGCCCGACGACTGGACCGAGCGCTACAACACCACGCCCGTGCTCATCGAGACCTTCGGCGAGACCCCGCGCTTCACCGGCGCCTTGTACAAGGCGTCCGGCTGGACTCTCGTCGGAACCACCAAGGGACGGGGCCGATACGACCGACACACCAGACAGGATCAACCGAAGAAGGACATCTGGCTCCGACCCCTGCGGAAGGACTGGCGGCGCACTCTCAACCGGTGAGATCATGGTCCTCCGTCAGCCCTTGCGGCCCTTCATCACGCCGTGACCGAACAAAAACAATCACCCGGCTACCGAACAGATACTACGCTGTTGACGAAAGACGGGTTTTGAATCGTTAGAGTGCCGTGTTGACTAGGTGATGACTGCTTGATTGTCTAGCGTTCTTCGAGATTCGCATAACTTAAGTAACATATTGTTTTTACAACTACTTTACGCTTCACCAATCGGAAATTCCAGCTACATGCACTTCTGCCTCGATCAGGTCGAGGATTTCTTGCTGGTCGTATCGGACGTCGCCGAGGTCGAGCACAACGCTCGCAACAACCGCATGCGCGCGGTCTGAGGCAGCGCGCCGCGCCGAACCGCCGGTCCCACCGCTCGAGCGCCTTGGCCAGGGCGCCGGACGCCGCGTCCGCCCCGCCAGCGAGAAAGCGTTCCATGGCGTCGCGCCCGGCCTTGAACATTGTGATGTACTTGGGCTCAAGCAGGTACTCTTCGTAATTGGCGCTGAGATGGCAGCCGAAACGGGTAAAGCTGTCGAGGCGCGCGCCGTTGGAAGCTTTTGGCGCGGACGCCCGCCAGCGACAGGCGGTTGTTGCCCGCGGCTCGGCGGTCTGGCACGCTCGGGCATGGACACGAAGGTGGCCACCGTGGGGCTTGAGCAGCGCCGTCTAGGGCGAAGCGCGCTCGAAGTGACGACGCTTGGCGCCGGCGGCTCGCCCCTGGGCAACCAGTACGCGGTGGTCGAGGACCGCACGGCGCGCGCCGCGATCGATACCGCGTTCGATGCCGGCGTCCGCTATTTCGACACCGCGCCGCGTTACGGCTATGGGCTGAGCGAGCGCCGCTTCGGCGACGCGTTGCGTGGCCGGCCGCGTCAGGACTTCGTCCTCTCGACCAAGGTGGGCGTGCTATTGCACCCGCGCGCGGGACCGGGCAAACCGGGCGATATGTTCATCGAACCCCTGCCCTTCGCCCAGGCCTACGATTACTCCTATGACGGTGTCATGCGTTCGTTCGAGGACAGCCTGCAGCGGCTGGGGCTAGCGCGCATCGACATGTTGCTGGTGCACAACCTCGACGCGCAGGTCCACGGAGAGGCGGCGCTGCCAGGCCTGTTCCGCACCGCGATGGCGGGCGCCGTGAAGGCGCTGGAGGGGCTGCGCGGCAGGCACGCGATCGCCGCATTCGGGCTCGGCGTCAATCGCTGGGAGGTTTGTGAGGCCGCGCTGAAGGAAGCCGATTTCGACTGTTTCCTGCTGGGCGGGCACTACACGCTGTTGCACCAGGAGCCGCTCGCCACGCTGTTGCCCAAGTGCGTCGCGCGCGGCGTATCCATCATCTGCGGCGCCCCCTATGGCGGCGGAGCACTGCTCCAGCCCCGCCCCCAGCATGATCACGCGCGCGCCATCGGCGAGGTCTGCGCCCGCCACGGCGTTCCGGTGGCCGCGGCGGCGCTGCAGTTCCCCCTCGCCCACCCAGCGGTGGCGTCGGTGATCCCGGGCGCCCGCTCGGCGTCCGAGCAGACCGAGAATGCGGCGCTGGCGCGGCGCCCGATCCCGGACGATCTGTGGCCCGAGCTGAAGGCCGAGGGGCTGTTGCCCGAGGATGCACCCACGCCATGATGCGCGCGGCGCGGGCGTGGTTTGCCTCGGCGGTACCGGGCGGCGATTGGCGGCACGAGCCAAAGCTGCTGCTGCTGGTGATGTCGCTGGCGATGCCGCTTGCCTTCAGCACCTGGCAGGCCCTCCTCAACAACTTCGCGATCGAGCGGGCGGCGTTCACCGGGGTCGAGATCGGCATCCTGCAAAGCCTGCGGGAGGTGCCTGGGTTCCTCGCCTTCACCGCGGTGTTCGTGCTGCTGGCGCTGCGCGAGCAGACCTTTGCGCTGGTCGCGCTGTGCGTTCTCGGCATCGGCACGGCGCTGACCGGGTTCTTCCCCAGCGTCATCGGCCTGTATGCGACGACGGTGCTGATGTCGCTTGGCTTCCACTACTTCGAGACGGTGCGCCAGTCCTTGGCCCTGCAGTGGGTGGACAAGGCCAGCGCGCCCCATTTCCTGGGTCAGATGATCGCTGCCGGCTCGATCACCTCGCTGGCCGCGTTTGCGCTGATCTACCTGGCGCTCGACGTCGGCGGGCTCGACATGCGCTGGGTCTACGTCCTGGGCGGCGGCGCGACGGTCGGCATCACCGTTGCCGCGTGGGTGGTCTTTCCCCGTTTCCGGGCCGAGGTCGAACAGCACAAGCACCTGGTGCTGCGGCGGCGCTATTGGCTCTACTACGCGCTGGTGTTCATGTCGGGCGCGCGGCGCCAGATCTTCATCGTCTTCGCCGGTTTTCTGATGGTCGAGCGGTTCGGCTTCGGCGCCGCCGAGATCACGCTGATGTTTCTGGTCAACAGCGCCATCAACATCTTCGCCGCGCCGCGCATCGGCAAGCTGATCGGGCGCTGGGGCGAACGCCGGGCGTTGAGCTTGGAGTACCTGCTTCTGATTGTCGTGTTCGTGGGCTACGCCTTCGTGCAGTCGGCGTGGTTCGCGGTCGGGCTGTACATCGTCGATCACATGGTCTTTGCGATGGCGATCGCCATCAAGACCTACTTCCAGAAGATCGCCGATCCCGCCGACATTGCCTCGACCGCGGGCGTGAGCTTTACCATCAACCACATCGCCGCGGTCATCATCCCGGTCTTTTTCGGGCTGCTGTGGGTGATCTCTCCGGCGGCGGTGTTCCTGGCCGGCGCCGCCATGGCCGCGGTCTCGCTGGCGCTGTCGCGCATGGTGCCGCCGGCGCCGGGCCCGCACGAGGTCTCACTCGTCGGGCCGCGACCCGCCTATTCCGCTTGAGCATGACGAACTCGCGGACCGGGTTCGCGGCGACCGTCTTTGTCCTCGGCACGCTGCTCACAGCGGCCATGCCGGTGCAAGCCCAGGAGACGCCGACCCGAGAACGCCTGGTGCCCCAGGGCCGAGACGAGATCACCCTGTCGTTCGCACCACTGATCGAGAAGGCGGCGCCTGCGGTGGTGAACATCTTCACCCGCAAGATGGTGCGCGAGGGCGCGGCCTCGCCGCTCTTGGAAGAGCCGATCATCCGGCGCTTCTTCGGGAATGCGCTGCCGATCTTGGGCGAGCGCGCGCGCTTTGAGAATGCTCTGGGCTCAGGCGTCATCGTGCGGCCCGACGGCGTTATCGTCACAAACCACCACGTAATCCAGGGCGCGCGCGACATCGTCGTCGTGCTCGCCGACAAGCGCCAGTTCCCCGCCGTGGTGCTGGTCGACGATGCGCGTACCGACCTTGCGGTCCTGCGCATCGACACCGGCGGGCCACCCCTGCCCCACCTGGAGTTCGGCGATTCCTCGGCGCTCCTCGTGGGCGATCTGGTGGTCGCGATCGGCAATCCCTTTGGGGTCGGCCAAACGGTGACGATGGGGATCGTCTCGGCGCTTGCGCGGACCAGCGTGGGCGTGACCGATTTTCGTTTCTTCATTCAAACCGACGCCGCAATCAATCCCGGAAACTCTGGCGGCGCTCTGGTTGGCGTCGCCGGCGAGCTGGTCGGCATTAACACGGCGATCTTCTCGCGCGGCGGCGGCGGTTCGGTGGGGATCGGTTTCGCCGTCCCGAGCGTCATGGTGCGCGCTGTGGTCGAGGCGGCGGTCGAGGGCAGGCCGCTAATCCGTCCGTGGCTTGGCGTCTCGGGCAAGACCGTGAGCGCGGCCGTGGCCACGATGTTTGGGCTGCCCCGTCCCATCGGCGTCCGCATCGAGGCGCTTCATCCCGACGGACCGCTGGCCGCGGCCGGACTCGCGCCGGGCGATATCATCGCCGCCCTCGACGGCCGCGAAGTCGAGGACCTGCAGGCGCTCAGGTTTCGCATCGCGACCAAGCGGGTGGGAGACACGGTCGCGCTGGTGGTCATCCGTCGCGGCCGTCTTGCCGGCCTCGAGGTCGAGCTCATCGCGCCACCGACGGAGCCGCCCCCCGAGGAAACGTTTCTCCGGGGGCTACCACGCGCTCTCCGGCGCTCGCATCGCTAGTGGATCAACTCTAACAAAAGATTCCCATGGCTTGCACGATGTGCGAGTCTCTTGGAATGCGAAACGGTATCCATGTGAACGTTAGTTTTGCCGAGCGTACTCGTCTTGAGGTGGTTGTTGCGGACCGGAGCAGCCCGCAGAAGCACGTCTGGCGGGCTCGGATCATCCTGCTGACCGGCGATGGTCTTGGCACCGCTGAGATCATGCGGCGGACGGGCAAGAGCAAGCCCTGCGTCTGGCGCTGGCAGGAGCGGTTCATGCACGAAGGCGTGGGTGGACTTTTGCGCGACAAGACCCGACCCTCGCGCATCCCGCCGCTGCCTGGTGCCATTGTCAAGCGGGTGGTCGAGTTGACCTCCACCGAACCGCCCGGAGAGACGACGCACTGGACGGCGGCGGCGATGGCCAAGGTGGTCGGGATCAGCATCAGCTCGGTGCAGCGGGTTTGGCAGGCTCACAAGCTCCGTCCGCACCGGGTACGCCACTTCAAGCTCTCCACCGACCCCGAGTTCGTCACTAAGCTGCGCGATATCGTCGGTCTCTACGTCGATCCGCCCGCCCATGCCGTCGTGCTGTCGGTGGACGAAAAGAGCCAGATCCAGGCCCTCGACCGCACCCAGCCGGGGCTGCCGCTGAAGAAGGGACGCTGCGGGACGATCACCCATGACTACAAACGGAACGGCACGACGACGCTGTTTGCCGCCCTCGACGTCCTGGAAGGCAAGGTGATCGGGCGCTGCATGCAGCGCCATCGGCACCAGGAGTTCATCCGCTTCCTCAACGCCATCGAGGCCGAAGTGCCGGCGGGCAAGATCGTCCACGTGATCCTCGATAACTACGGCACTCACAAGCATCCCAAGGTCGTGGCCTGGCTCGAGCGCCACCCTCGGTTCGTCTTTCACTTCACGCCGACCTCTTGCTCCTGGCTCAATGCCGTCAAAACCTTCTTCGCCAAGCTCAGCAAACGCCGACTCAAAAGAGCCGACTCAAAAGAGGAGTGTTCCACTCGATCGTCAATCTCCAGACCGCCATCAACCGCTTCATCGCCGAAACCAACGACGACCCCACACCGTTCGTTTGGACCGCCAATCCCAACAAGATCGTCGCCGCCGTCAAACGTGGGCACCAAGCTCCGCTCGGTCAACGGAGAGAAGGTCATGGTCGTCGTCGACCTGGACCGGTTCACGCGCAACCCTTTCGGCGGCTGGCGCCTGCTGGTGCGGCGCGGCGAATCCGATTTCGCCCTAGAACTGAAGTGACACCCCTCGCCGCCTACCCGCTCGCGCGGTGCGGACGAGAACGATAGAATGCAGTGTGCGAGATGGGCTTCGCGGCGGGTGGGGGATCATGGCCGGTCAAATCTGGGCGGAGGGACGCGAGGTCGACAACCTCAGCGTGGCCGAACCCGAATACCACTTCGAGTACGTGGCGATCCACAATCAAAGGATCGCGCTGGTCAAGAATTACACGGCCTGGTACATCGTCGGCCTTACCGTCTCGATGGCCGTATTCTGGATGTTCCTGTGGGCCGGTCTGACGAGCGTAAACCTGCCACTCTTGATTTTCGGAGGCGTGGTATCGACAGCCCTGGTGTGGATGGCACACGGCGTGAGTTGCAATATCGATAGCAGCGTCATCGCGCTTTATCCGCGCATCATCTTTCTTGAGATCATTCTCGATTATCAGTTCTACCGCGATTACCTTAGGCGGCGCCAGCGCGGGGAAAGCGAGCGTCGTTTCATCGAGAAGTGCGAGAACCTCAGCACCCCCAACACCGCCCAGCTATGGCGTGAGATCCATACCGACTTCAACTCCAAGGACTTCCCCCGGAGCCGGCGCATCCATCGCCACTACCGATGGATGGCGATCGGATCGGTCGTCGTTTACTGGGTTACGATCGCAACGACCGTCCTCAATACGTTCTCCGATATCGGGCCGTAGCGATGACCGATGCGACGATCAGGACACGCCGGATCGGGCGTACCGCCATCGAGGTCACCGAATTCGGCGCCGGAGGTTTCGCGATCGGCAACCTGGGGGAGGCGATCGCCGATGATACCGCGCGCGGCGCGCTCGACGGGGCTTATGACGCCGGGATCCGCTACTTCGACACAGCGCCGGAGTACGGCTTTGGGCTGAGCGAACGCCGCATGGGCGACGCGCTGCGTAGCCGGCCACGCGATGAGTACGTGCTGTCGACCAAGGTGGGGCTTTTGCTGGAGCCGCGCGCGGGTCCGCTGCCCGCCGACGCCATGTTTGTCGACCCCCTGCCTTTCCAAACCGTCTACGATTATTCCTACGACGCCACGATGCGTTCCTTCGAAGACAGCCTGCAACGGCTGGGGCTCAACCGCATCGATATCGTGCTGATCCACAACCTCGATGCTCACGTGCACGGCGAAGCGGCACTGCCCGAGCACTTCCGGACGGCGATGAACGGCGCCTACAAAGCTCTCGATAAACTGCGCGGCGCCGGCACGATCTCGGCCATCGGGCTCGGCGTCAACCGCTGGGAGGTGTGCGACGATGCGCTCGAGGAAGGCGACTTCGATTGCTTTTTGCTGGCGGGGCGCTACACGCTCTTGGTTCAGACTGCGCTCGATACCTTCCTCCCCAAGTGCGTAGAGCGGGGAGTCTCGATCATCCTTGGCGCACCCTTCAACACCGGCATCCTGGTGCGCCCGCCGGCCCGGAAACCGACTTTTGATGACACCACCGCGCCCCAGGATGTCACCGATCGTGTCCAGCGTATCCGCGAGGTGTGCGAGCACCACGCCGTGCCGGTGGCCGCTGCGGCGCTACAGTTCCCGATTGCCCACCCGGCGGTAGCGACGGTCATCCCGGGCATCCGCTCCAAAGCCGAACTGGCGGAGAACCTAGCCTTCGCCGCGCTGCCGATTCCAGGCGACCTGTGGCACGAGCTCAAAGCCGAGGGGCTCTTGCACCCGGACGCGCCGACCCCGTAGCCGCCCCCACTTCTCACCGGTGCGATTTGCGCATAGGGTAGACCCTAAGAGGGATGCAACATGGCGGCTGAGGGAACCGCGCGGTTCAAGGTGCACGCGGCGGGCACCGACGAAGAGAAGCAACGCGTGTTCCGTTTCCGTTACGAGACTTTGATCGAGGAGATGGGTGGCGAATCGGCCTACGCCGACAGCACCGCCAGGACCATCAAAGACCCACTCGACGAACACGCGATCCAACTTTACCTGACCGCCGACGATCGGATCGCGATCGCCGTCCAGGTGTACGCCAGCGACCGCAAGGGCGTGCCCGAGACGGCGGCAAAAAACTTCAGCATCGACACGTTCGAGGAGTTCACGGGCCAGGTGTTCTCGTTCACCTCGTGGCTCACCGTGGGCAAGGACTGGCACGGAAGCAAGGTTGCCTCGGCGCTCTTGGGCGCCGCTTACAAGATCGCCCGACGCTCGGGTAGCGCTTCGACTTTTGCGCCTGCGCGCCCTCGCGCGTGCAGATGTACCAGCGGCTCGGCTATCGCCAGTTCATGGAGAACTTCGTCGACGAGGACGAGGGCTACAAGATGCCCCTGGTGCTGTTGACCGAAGACGAAAACCACTTGCGCGCCGTCAAGTCACCGTTTCTGAACCTCGCCCGCGAGCTCGACAACTCCCCAGAAACCGCGTACTGGTTCGAGCGCCAGTTCCCTGACTACGCCCGCAGCGTCGGATTGCCGGCGATGGGCGAAGAGGAGTTCTGGGAGTTCGTCACGGACCGCCTGCAACAGACGCCGCTTGTCGGCATCCCGCTCCTCGCCGGTCTATCGTTCACCGAGGCCAAACAGGTTCTGACGCACGTGGGCACGACCTTGCGCTGCCGAAAGGGCGATCACATCGTGCGCGCCGGCGACGTGGGACACGAGATGTTCGTATTGCTTGCCGGCAGCGTCGAAGTGCGCGGTGGCGGCGATCAAGTGCTCGCCCGCATGGAGCGCGGCGACCTGTTTGGCGAGATCGCGCTGTTCAGCGAATCGCGGCGAACCGCCGACGTCGTCGCCGCCGAGGATTCGGAAGTCCTGGTCGTGACCCAGGAATTCATCGAGCGCTCGATGAAGGCGCTCCCCGACGTGGTCTCCAAGCTCCTGCTCAACCTGACGCAAATCCTATGCGATCGGCTCGGGGCGAGCACGCGGCAGCTGATCGACAAGGTCGAGGGCGACGGGAAACCCATGGCGGAGGCCGAGAATACGACCGACGCGGCAGCCGCGGAGGGCGATAGTTAGCCGCGGCTTGAGGGTCAGCCGCCCCGCCCGCTATTCGATCTGGTAAAAGCTGGGCCGCGCCTCATCCGGCGGTGCTTCGGCTTTGCCGGAATCGAGCGAGCGCGCGGCTGCCGCGGCCACACACAATCCGGCATAGCCGTCCCAGACACTCGCGCCGGTCGCCGTTCCATCAAGGGCTGCGCGCACCCAGGCCTCGGCCTCGAGGATGTAGGCCGCCTCGAAGCGCTGCAGCCAATCAGCCTCGACCGCGCGCGACGAACACCCGTCTTTACGCACGATGGGTCCCGTCAGCGACGGTGTCTCGAGCGTTCCCCGCTCGCCGGACACTTCGACGGAGACCTCGTAGCCATAGTTGGAGTCGAGCTCGACCTCGATCGTGGCGAGGCCGCCGCCACAGAAGGTCAGTTGGAGCAAGACAAGCCGAGCCGAGCTGGGCTGCTCCGCCACGTCCGGGATGTGACTAGCGTAGACACTCGCAACCTCGTCGCCCATCAGCCAGCGCGCCGATTGGATGTCGTGGACCGCGCCCGAGACGATGACCTCCGCCGCCGTAACCAGCCGCGGACGCCGCAGATTCCGGTGGATGCCGCGAAACAACAGTGGGCGGCCGATTTCGCCGTCGTCAATCGCCTGTTTGATCGCGGTATGCTGGGGGTCGTACATGCGCATCAGACCGACCTGAACCAGGCGCCGGCCGCCGCCGACTTCGGCCTCGAGCACGCGCTTCGCGTCGTCAAGGTCGACGCCTAGCGGCTTCTCGCAGAGCACCGGCTTGCCCGCTTCGATGCAGGCGATCGCCAGCTCCGCGTGGGTCGGATCGGGCGAGGCGATGACGACCGCATCGACGGCGTCCTCGCCGATCAGCGTGGCCGGGTCGGTGAAGACGGTGGCGCCGCCGCACGCCGTGGCGACAGCGTCCGCCCGCGCCGCGTCCAGGTCCATAATCGCGACGACTTCGGACGCGGCGACGCGACGGGCGAGGTTGCGGGCGTGGCGGCCGCCCATACCGCCAGTGCCGATGACCCCGACGCCAAGCGCTCTATCGCTCATCGCCACTCCCGGCTGCCCTATCGCCGCCTGCGAGCGGAATCTGGCGGCACCGCCTATCGCGACCGCGCCGCCCCCCGCTTCGCGCCGGCAAAATTCCTTGGGTTGAAATCCAGGCGTGGGTTCTTCGCCAAATCTGCCGCCGGATCGAACTGGCCCGGCTTGATTGATTGTCCAGATCGGTCGGCGTTGGCTTGTCGTTTTCTCGCTTTCTGGGCGGCTTTCGCCTTTGCCCGTTGACGGGCCTTGGCTTTGGTCATGTCCTTCGCCCTTCGAAAAGCTAACTTAGGCCAAGCTGAAACGGGCGTAGCCGTTGGCGGCCGCCCGGACGTGAGCGGATTGTGACACGCCCTACAATGGGCTAGCAACCCGCGTCGGCCCGCCGAAACCGGCGCTGATCGGCGCTCATTTCGATCCGAGCAATCCCTATCGGTGACCGATCTGACCGACGCTCGCGCTTGAATCGGCTTTCATCGACACCCCCGGAGGTCGCGTCGAGATTTCCAGCGCGCCCATGACCGCGATCCCGGTGATGCGCAACAGCGGCGCATTCGGATCCCGCTCGCCAGCGCCGCGGTCCATTCCCTCGAAGAGGCCCAAAATGCCGTCGCCGTCGCACTCTACCTGGAGATGCGGTGGCACGATGATGGCGATCCCCCCATCACGCAGGTCACGTTGACTTCGGTGACGCCAGGACCGAACTCGGCTTCGCGGACGCGGGTCGCACTGGTAGCCTGCGGCGCTTGCCTTGCGCCGGTCGCCTCTGGGTCCAACACGACGCGGTAGGCGCGCACGGTCTCGGCGATGTTTTTTACCCGCTGCGGACCAAGATCCTCGAAGCCCGGGGCCAGCTTGTCCCGGACGCTGTCGTAGACGACGCCGGAGACCGAGATTCCGCCCGGCGGCGCGATTTCCTGCATACGCGTGGCGACATTCACGCCGTCGCCGTGAATGTCATCGCGCTCGACGATCACGTCGCCGAGGTTGATGCCGATGCGGAGAACGATCTGCTCGTCCCCGGCCACGCCGCGCTGAACCTCGGTCGCGCAGCGCACGGCATTGACGACGCTGGCGAACTCGACGAGCAGCCCGTCGCCCATCAGCTTGACGATGCGGCCCTCAAACTCGGCGATCTTGGGCTCGATGAGTTCGGCGCGATGGGCACGAAAGTGCGCGAGCGCGCCTTCCTCGTCGGCGTGCATGAGGCGCGTGTAGCCAACGACGTCGGCGCTAAGGATCGCGGCCAGCCGGCGCTCGACTTTTTCCATCGTGCCCCCTCACTAATGGATCCGCAGTTCTTGTATATGGTGCTCTTTTCGTGCGGTCGATAGTCCTAGAAATGGCGCCCGGAACGAATTCGATGCGGCCAAGCAGCAATCCTCGCGGCGCGATTCGTCCGCCGGTGCGGCCTAGCCGAGGAGTTCCTCGATCGGTGTGAAGTCCTCGTCGAAGCCGAACATGCGGGGGCCGAATATGGCCAGCGCCTCGGGCGTACGCATGATCGGGGCGGCGCTGACGCCAAGCACTTTGACGCGCTGACCGTACTTGACCCCCTCGGTGGTGATCGGCTCGCCGGATTCGCGATCGACGATGCAGATGAGATCGGGGACGATCGCCATCGTCTTGCCGTCGAGCCTGGCGATAAGGTTTTCGTTGCGGAACAGAACCTCCATCCTGCCGCTGCCACCGGCGAGCGGCTCCATGACGCATGTCCCCACGTTCCAGCCGCCCTTTACCTCGCGCAGTAGGTCGACAATTTTGCCATCGAATAGTACCTGGCACTGGTTGTAGTAGGGCGTGGTGCGGAGGTAGGCAAGCAGCGCGTCGATTGGCTCGCCGCCGCGGCGGCCTTCGGCGATCGCCCTGCCCACCCCGATCGCCAGCGACGCCGTCTTGGCGACGGCGGTCTTCTTGGCCTGGCGGCCGCTCATCGGATAGCACGAAAGCCCGGCGCCAAGACCCATCTCGATGGCGATAGCGCGCAGCTTGTCTTCGGCCGACTTGGCGTTGTGCGCGTGGACGACACAGTATTCGAGGTGCTCGTTGGCGATGACCGCGGGCGTGGCGGGGACGCCGTAGACGTTGAACGTGACCATTTGAACTTCGGGAAAGGCCCGGCCCATACCGTCGCCATCGACCACCGGCAGCCCACGCCGCGCTGCCACCGCCAACGGCACCATCGAGTTGATGCCGCCGATTTCGGCCGAGATGACGGCGCCCGCGGGCGTGCCGATCAGCTCTTCGAGCTTCGCCACCGCGAGATCGAGATCGGCACCGCAGATCAGCTTCTCGACCAGGATGGTCGGGGCACCGATGTAGGCCGCGGTGTAGACGGCGGTGTCGTCGTCGAGGTCTTCGAGCGCAATGAGTTCGGGCGCGCCAAACTCCTCGATCGCGTGCTGGGCGGCCAAGCGCCCGATATAGGGATCGCCGCCGCCACCCGTGCCCAGGAAGGCCGCGCCGCGGGCGAAGTCTTCAAGTTGGTCCAACCCGATCTTCATCGGCCTGCTCCGGGCGGCGCTGAATCGGGGGCGCGGCGCAATTCGCCGACCGCCTTGGCGCGCAGCCGCACGGCGCCGCCGGGCATGTACGTCAGGGGCAGCTCGTCGAGCTCGACCACCTCGATGGTATCGGGCTCGGCGCCCGCCTCGACCGCCTTGGCCGTGGCTTCGCCGCCGGCGATTTCCAGCGCCTTGTCACGACCAAGCTCCTCGTACGAGAAGATGCGGTCGATCTCGCCGCCGATTTGGGCGATGGCCGCCCCAATCGCGTTGGCGACGGCCGCGTGCTCGGGGGTAATGACCCGATCGGTGCCGGCGATGGGTCGCGAGACCAAGATTGCGCCGCCGCCGACAAGGATGAGCGGCACCGGCTCGGCACTGGTCTTCATCCGATCGACGCCGACCTCGATCGTGGCGTGCATGGCGTCGATCACGGCGTCCACAACCGCCGAATCGAGCCCGTCGAGCCGGGACCGCTCGCCGATGTCGGCTTGTCCGGCGGCAACCGCGATATCGGTGGCGGTCAGCGTCTCGCCGCCAAAGACCAGCGATTGTTAGCTCAGCCGGTAGCCCACCGAATCCGGCCCCACCGTCAGCGGTTCGCCCACGTGGATCCGACTGCCGCCGCCGAGGCCGAGCGCGGTGATGTCGGGCATGCGGAAATTGGTCCGGACGCCGCCAACATCCGAGGCAATCGCGGATTCGCGGGGAAAGCCGTTGGTCAGCACGCCGATGTCGGTTGTCGTGCCGCCGATGTCGACGACGACGGCGTCCTTGGCGTCGGAGAGGTAGGCCGCGCCGCGCATGCTGTTGGTGGGTCCCGAGGCGAAGGTCAGCACCGGATACTGTTCCACCGCCCGGGCGCTCATCAGGCTGCCGTCGTTTTGGCTGATGTAGAAGGGCGCGTCGATCCCGTGGTGAGCCAGCGCCTCGCGAAAGGATCCGACCACCCGGCGTGACAGTGCCGCCAATGATGCGTTCATGATGGCGGCGTTCTCGCGCTCGATCAGGCCGATGCGCCCGATCTTGTGGGACTGGGTGACCGTGGCCTCGGGAACCTCGTCCATGATGATCTCCGCCGCGCGCTCTTCTTGTTCGGAATTGACCTGGCAGAACACCCCGGCGACCGCGAAAGAGGTGACCCCCTCGGCTTTCAGCGTGCGCGCGACTTCCGCCACCGCCTTCTCGTCCAACGCGACATTCACCCGCCCATCGAACTGATAGCCGCCGCCGACCATGTAACGGTGGCGGCCCACCACCTCGCGCATGTCGGCGGGCCAATCGACCATCGGCGGCAACAGGCAGGCGGCGGGCAGGGCGATTCGAATGATCCCCACCGGCAGCAAGCGTTTGCGTTCGACGAAGGCGTTGGTGAAATGGGTGGTGCCGATCATCACGGTTTCGATCGCCGACTTATCGAGCCGGCCGGCGGCGAGCACCTCGGCCAAGGCGGTAGCGATACCCGAGCCCACGTCCTCGGTCGTCGCGGTCTTGCACGACGTGATCACCGCGTCGCCGTCCATCACAACGGCGTCGGTATTGGTCCCGCCGACATCTATGCCAATGCGCATCGCCGCCGCATCCTCCTCCTTGATTGCGACCCGAAGGGAACTCTATACACGCTCAGCATGGCAAGGCTCCACGAGATCGCGCTCAAGCGCGCGTACGAACCGGTGTCCGAAAACGATGGGGTGCGCGTCCTGGTCGAGCGGCTGTGGCCGCGCGGGGTTTCGCGGCGCGGCGGCCCTCAAGCGCTACCTTCTCGGGCGCTAAGAACGGGGCGCTGAGGGCTTAGGGGCCGGTTCGGCGGTTGCGGTTGCGATCGCGCGGCGCGTAGATGTCGGCGCCGGCCCGTTCGCCGCGGAAGGCGACCGCATCGACGAGGTCGCGGCCGCCGCGGCCCGCGGCGCGCATCTCGCCGTAGAGCTCGAGCGCAAGGTCGTTGAGCGGGAGCGGGACCCTGAGCCCGCGCCCCAGGTCCCCCGCAAGGCGATGATCCTTGTGCTGAAGATCGACCGAGAAGCCCGGCTCGAAGTCGCGCGCACGCACCCGCGGGGCAAAGTAATGGCTCATCCAGAAGCTCTTGGCGTCGGTGCCGTCGAAGACCTCGAACAGCGTCTCGGGCGCGACCCCGGCGGCGGCCAGCACGAACGCCTCGGCACACACTAGGTTGTTGAGACCTGCGATATGGTTGCTGATGAGCTTGACGGTGGCCCCTGCGCCAGCCGGGCCGAGATGGAAGAAGCGCTTGCCGAGAAGCGAGAGCACCGGTTTTGCGCGCTCGAAATCGGCCAGTTCACCGCCGACCATGAACGAGAGGTTGGCGGCTCGCGCGCCGTCGGTCCCGGCCCCGCCGGCCTCCGCCGCCGCTCACCGGGGCCTCGACGTAGCCCACGCCACGCTGCCGCGACGCGGCGTGGAAGCGCCGGCAGCTCGGCGGGTCGATGGTGCTCAGATCGACGACGAGCCCGCCCGAGGAAGAGCCCGACAGCACGCCGTCCGTGCCCTCGAGCACGGCGGCCACCGCGGCGGGGTCTGAGAGCGCCAGCACGACGATCCCCGAGTTCGCCGCCAGCGCGGCGGGCGAGTCGTACCCGGTCGCCCCCGCCGCGGTCGCGCTCGCGACCTTGTCGGCGTCGATATCGTGGACCGCTAGCGCACCCTTGGCCGCCAGAAGGTGGCGCGCGTAGATCAAGCCGACCGCCCCGAGGCCGACGAGTCCCACGCGCTCGGCGGAAACCATCCTCAATCGCCGTCGCGCTTGTCGGCACGGGGCGCCAGCTTGAGGTGGAGCTCGCGGAGCTGGGCCGGTGTCGCCGGCGACGGCGCGCCCATCAGCAGGTCCTCGGCTTGCTGGTTCATGGGAAAGGCGATGACCTCACGGATGTTGGGCTCACCCGCCAGCAGCATGACGATGCGGTCGAGCCCCGGGGCGATGCCGCCGTGGGGCGGCGCCCCATAGGACAGCGCGCGCAGCATCCCGCCGAATCGTGCCTCGACCTCGTCGCGACCGTAGCCCGCGATCTCGAAGGCCTTGATCATGATTTCGGGCTTGTGATTGCGGATGGCGCCGCTCGATAGCTCGACCCCATTGCACACGATGTCGTACTGGTAGCCCAGGATGTCCGCCGGTTCCTTGGTCTCGAGGGCCGCCAGTCCACCCTGGGGCATCGAGAAGGGGTTGTGGCTGAACTCGTAGGCGCGGGACTCGGCGCTCCACTCGTACATCGGATAATCGACGATCCAGCAGAACCGGAATCCGCTGCGCTCGGTCAGGCCGAGGGCATCGCCAAGGCGGTTGCGCGCGAGTCCGGCGAGGGTGGCGGCGCCGGCCGGCGCATCGCAGGCAAAGAAGACCGCATCACCATCCTCGAGCGAGGTCGCCTCTTTGAGTTTCGCGAGGCGGTCATCGCCGAGGAACTTGGCGATCAGCCCCTTCCCCGCCCCGCCCTCGAACACCACGTACCCCAGGCCCGGCGCACCCTCGGCACGCGCCCATTCGTTCATTTTGTCGAAGAAGGCCCGTGGCTGGCTCGCCGCACGGGGCGCTGGAATCGCGCGCACTACGCTGCCCTTGGCGATGGCGCCGGTGAAGAGCTTGAAATCGCTGCCCTCGAAAACCGCGGTGGCATCGGCGATCTCGAGCGGGTTGCGCAGATCGGGCTTGTCGGAGCCGTAGCGCAGCATGGCCTCGGCGTAGGCGATGCGGCGGAACGGCGGCTCGGACACCGGCGTCTCGGAGAATTCGTCGAAGACCCCGTGCATGACCGGCTCGATGGCGGCGAACACGTCGTCTTGCTCGACAAACGACATCTCGACGTCGAGTTGGTAGAACTCGCCCGGCGAGCGGTCGGCGCGCGCGTCCTCGTCGCGGAAGCACGGCGCGATCTGGAAATAGCGGTCGAAGCCGGCGACCATCAGCAGCTGTTTGAACTGTTGCGGCGCCTGGGGCAGCGCATAGAACTTGCCCGGATTAAGGCGGCTCGGCACCAAGAAATCGCGCGCCCCTTCGGGGGAAGACGCGGTGAGGATCGGGGTCTGGAACTCGGTGAAGCCGGCCTCGATCATGCGCCGCCGAATGCTGGCGATGATCGCCGAACGAAGCCGGATATTGGCGTGCAGGGTTTCGCGCCGAAGATCCAGGAAGCGGTAGCGCAGGCGGGTGTCCTCGGGGTAGTCGGGCGCGCCGAACACCGGCAGCGGCAGCTCGGCGGCCACGGCGCGCACCTCGACCTCGGCAACGCGCAGCTCGACCGTGCCGGTGGCAAGTTCGCGGTTGACGGTATCAGGGTCGCGGGCGACCAGCGTGCCGGTGAAGGTGACGACGCTTTCCGGGCTCAAGCCGTCGACCTCAGCGAAGGCGGCGTCGGCGACGTCGACGACGCACTGGGTAACGCCGTAGTCGTCGCGTAAATCGACGAACAGTAGGTTGCCGTGATCGCGCTTGCGGTGGACCCAGCCCGAGAGCCGCACGACTTGGCCGACGTGCGCCTCGCGGAGCTCGCCGCAGGTATGGGTGCGATAGGCGTGCATGGCGCAACCTCGGCCGAGCCTCGTGATCTGTCAAGCCGACCGGCGAGGCGCGGAGACGGCGGCGGCGAGTTGGTGTATAGCTCGCGGCCCATGGAGATGATTGCCGAAACCGGCCAGCTGGCGTCGCTCTGCGCCCGGCTGAGCACCGCGCCCTTTGTCACGGTCGATACCGAGTTCATGCGCGAACGCACCTACTGGCCGAAGTTGTGCCTGGTGCAGATCGCGGGGGCCGACGACGCCGCGATCATCGATCCGCTGATCGGCGATCTCAATCTCGGCCCGCTGCTCGACCTGTTGGCGGCACCGGGCGTGCTCAAGGTGTTTCACGCCGCCCGCCAAGACATCGAGATCTTCTTCCAGTTGACGGGTGCGGTGCCGGCGCCGCTGTTCGACACCCAGATCGCGGCCATGGTGTGCGGCTTCGGCGACGCTGCGGCGTACGAAACCCTGGTCGCCAAGTTGGCGCTCGCGCGCCTGGACAAAGCCTCGCGATTCACCGACTGGGCGCGGCGGCCGTTGAGCGAACGCCAGCTTCGCTACGCGCTCGACGACGTGGTGCATCTTATGACGGTATACGCGAAACTCGCGCGGCGGCTGGAGGAAAGCGGTCGCGCAACTTGGCTGGACGAGGAGATGGCGAGCTTGAGTGACCCGTCGATCTACGCGGCGGAACCCGGCGAAGCCTGGCGGCGCATCAAGATCCGCGGCTCCAATCCGCGCGTGCTTGGCGTCTTGCGCGAGATCGCCGCGTGGCGCGAGACCGAGGCGCAGGACAGAGATATGCCGCGCAATCATGTGGTCCGCGACCAGGCGCTGGTGGAGATCGCCACCCACCCGCCGAAGGACGCCACGGCGCTGGCTCACGTTCGTGGACTGCCGCGCGGGTTCGCCGAGCGTGCCCGCGGCGCGGCGCTATTGAAGGCGGTAGCCCGCGGCCTGGCGCTGCCTGAAGCGGCGCTACCGCAGCGCGATGGCGCCAAGCCGCTGCCCTCGAGGCTCGGCCCGCTCGTGCAACTCCTCAAAGTGCTTCTCAAGGCGAAAGCCGAATCCCACGGCGTGGCGCAAAAACTCTTGGCCAACAGCGAAGAGATCGAGCGGATCGCGGCGGAGGAGGATGCCGACGTTCCGGCCTTGCGGGGATGGCGGCGTGAGCTGTTCGGCGCCGATGCCTTGGCGCTGAAGCGTGGCACCCACGCGCTGGCGGCCGGCCCGCGCGGAGTCGAACTGGTACCGATCGAGCGCCCGCGAGGAGATCGCGGCTGAGCGCTCCCGCCTAAATCGCCTGGCGCCGTTCAGGCGGGGACCGACTTGAGCCGCGGGGCGCGGCCGAGGGCGGCGGCAAGCGCTTCGAGGCGGTGGGTGACGACCGCGGCGTCGAGCGCGGTCGCGTGGCCGCGGAGCGTGAGCGTGAGCGTGAGCGTATCTTCGGAAAGATCGAGGGTGCACCCGGCCAACAGATCCTCGGCGCCGCCGGTGATCGCATAGCCTAGCCGGAGCGCGAGCCCCACCGATGCCGCGCGGCCGGCGGTGTCTTCATCGACGAGGCCGCGGGCTAGCGCCGCGCCGACGTTCGCGCCGCCGTAGCGGACGTGGAGCGCGATCGCGATCGCTGCACGGCCGGCGTGGTCGACCGCAAGCGTCGGCATGTTCATAACGCGGTGAAAGGCCGCGGCGGCACGGCGGTCGGGATTGGCCGCCCAGGCGATGTCGCCGAGCAAGGCGGCGGCGTGGCGCAACCGCGCGAGACGCTGATCCTCGGCCGGGAAAAGCCCATCCATCCAGTCGTGGAAAGCGCCGGCGGATTCACCGAAACGGCCCTCGCGCCGAGCCAGTTTGCGGCACGCGACGATCAGCGGATCGCGGCGGCGCTCGGCCTCGGCGAGGCGCGCATGGAGCAATCCCTCACGCAACCCGTAGGCCGAGAAAACAACCTCAACCGGCCGCGCCACCGCCAACAACCGCGCCAGGGTGAGCGCGACCAAGGGCAGCGCCGCGCGTCGCCGCCCCGGCACCTCGGCCATGCGCGCCAGCGATTCGGGACCGAGCCGGGCAAGGGCCGCGGCCAGGGTCGCGAGCTCGCCGCGGCGGACGGCATAGCGATGGATGACGCGCAGCGGGTAGTCGGTCTGCGCCATGTGGACACGGGCCACCGTCCGCCAACCACCGCCGACGAGATAGAGCGTGCGACCACGGGCACGGTCGAGCCAATCCACATCCTCCAGCGCGGCGTCGATGCGCGCGCGCGCGCCGCCCGTGGCCGCCAGATTCAGCGGTCCCAGGGGGAGCGTCGCGGTCTTGCCCGGGCGGGCCTGGGCGAGATCGACGAGCTCGAGGCTGCCGCCCCCGAGGTCGGCCATGACCCCGTCGGCCTCGGCGATGCCGGCGAGCAAACCGTGCGCCGACAGCCGCGCCTCTTCGGCGCCGGAAAGGACTCGCACCTCGAGGCCCGCGGCGCGCTCGGCGCGAACGACGAAATCGGCGCCATCGGCCGCATCGCGCACGGCGGCGGTGGCGACCGCTTCGATCGCGGTCGCGCCCATGGCCCGGGCGAGCGCGGCAAACCGGCGGATGGCGGCAACGGCGGCGTCGGCGGCCGCGGGGTCAAGGCGCCGGGTCCGGGCGAGGTCGGCGCCGAGACCGCACAGGACTTTCTCGTTGTAGAGCGGGAACGGCGCCCGGTCGATACCGTCGAAGACGACCAGGCGGACCGAGTTGGAACCGATGTCGACGACCGCCGCAGGCCCCGCCGCGGCTTCGGCGCGCGGCGCCTGGGCGGCCGCCAGCAACTCAAGGCTTGGCGAGGACAAGCCGTGGGATACGCTGGGCGCGGCGCAGCGAATCGCCGCCGCCCGACAGGCTGGGGTTGGTCATGAAGTATTCGTGCGCGCTGAAGGCGTCCGCTTCCGCCTCGAGCCGGTGGTAGACGCCCTCGGCATCCAGCGACCAGGACTGGCGCACGTCGTTGAGGCTGGCCAGCATGATCTGGTCTAGCACCTGGGCGTGGACGGTGGGGTTCTCGATCGGCACCATGGTCTCGACCCGCCAGTCGAAGTTGCGCGGCATCCAGT
The DNA here is from genome assembly GCA_965219135.1 of Alphaproteobacteria bacterium. Classification (GTDB taxonomy): domain Bacteria; phylum Pseudomonadota; class Alphaproteobacteria; order VGEJ01; family VGEJ01; genus CAYUNL01. Next base: position 1,099,326 of record CBDCMV010000003.1, read on the forward strand.
CAGCCGAGGCGATAAGCACCTTGGCGCGCGCATCCGGCAGGCCATGGCCGGCGCCGAAGGCGACGATGCGGCCGTGCTCGAGAAATCGGCCGATGATGCTTTTGACGCGAATGTTGTCCGACAGGCCCGGCACCTCGGGACGCAGGCAGCAGACCCCGCGGACGACGAGATCGATGTCGACCCCGGCCCCCGAGGCGCGGTAAAGGGCATCGATGGTCTCGGGATCGACGAGCGCGTTGAGCTTGGCCCAGATAGCCGCGGGCCGCCCGGCGCGGGCGTGGGCGGTCTCGTCCTCGATCAGCCCGAGCGTGGTCTGGCGGAGGTTCAGCGGCGACACCGCGATTTTCTCGAACGCCTCGGGCGCGCCGTAGCCGGTGAGGTAGTTGAACAGCGAGTTGGCGTCGCGGCAGAGGCCCGGATCGCAGGTGAAGAACGACATGTCGGTGTAGATCTTGGCGGTCACCGGGTGGTAGTTGCCGGTGCCGAAGTGGACATAGGTGGTGAGGCCGGCGGGCGAGCGGCGCACCACCAGCGTCACCTTGCAGTGGGTCTTGAGCCCGATGAAGCCGTACACCACCTGGACGCCCACCCGCTCCATGTCGCGCGCCCACTTGATGTTGGCCTCCTCGTCGAAGCGCGCCTTGAGCTCGACCAGCGCGGTGACCGACTTGCCCGATTCCGCGGCGGCGATCAGCGCGTTTACGATCGGCGAATCATCTGATGTGCGATAGAGCGTTTGCTTGATCGCCAGCACCTGCGGGTCGGCCGCCGCCTGCTCGAGGAACTGGACGACGACGTCGAAGCTCTCGTACGGGTGGTGGACGATCAGGTCCTTATCTCGGATGGCGGCAAAGCAATCGCCGGCATTCTCGCGCACACGCTCGGGGTAGCGCGGCCGGTAGCGGGCGAAGCGGAGATCGGGACGGTCCTCGACCACCAGCGCCGCGGTATCAGCAAGGCCCAAGAGGCCATCGACGACGGTCAGGACGTGTTCGCCGATCGGCAGCTCTCCGGCGACCAAACGGCGCAGGCCCTCGGGCATGGCGGCGTCGACCTTGAGCCGGATGACGCTGCCGCGCCGGCGCCGCTTGAGCGCGGATTCGAACGAGCGCACCAGGTCCTCGGCTTCCTCCTCGACCTCGATGTCGGAATCGCGAATCAGGCGGAAGAGGCCGCGGCCCACCGGCTCGTAGCCGGGAAACAGCCGCTCGAGGAACAGCCCGACCAGGTTCTCGAGCGAGATGAAGCGGATCGCCGCGCCGGGCAGGCGGACGAAGCGCTCGATCTGGCGCGGCAGCGGCACCAGCGCGTCGAGTGCGGTGCCATCGCGCTTGCGGCGCAGCTCCAGCACCAGCGCGAATCCTAGGTTGGCGATGAAGGGGAAGGGGTGCGCGGGGTCGATGGCGAGCGGCGTTAGCACCGGCAGTATTTGCTCGACGAATCGGGCCTCCAGCCAAACCCGCTCCTCGGCGCTGAGCTCGTCGGGCTCGACGACGGCGATGCCATGGCCGCGCAGCGCGACGCTGAGATCGCGCCAGCAGCGCTGTTGCCGCGCCATTAACTCGGCGGCATCGGCGTTGACGCGCCGCAACTGCTCGGCTGGGGTGAGCCCATCCTGGCTTTTCTCGTCGATGCCGGCCTCGACCTGGCCCCACAGGCCGGCGACCCGGACCATGAAGAACTCGTCTAGATTGGTGGCCGAGATCGACAGGAAATTGACGCGTTCGAGGAGGGGATGGGCCGGGTTCTCGGCCTCTTCCAAGACGCGCAGGTTGAAGGCGAGCCAGCTCAGCTCGCGGTTCATGAACCGCGCCGTCGTTTCGGGGCCGATGGCCGGCGCGTTTTCGGCCGGCGCGCGCGTCTCCGAGTGCATGCGCCCGAGCCTACACCAAGCGGCGAGTCGGTGTCATGAAACGCTGTCGTCGGGGACCCGGGTCCATGTGGTGGTCCGGCCAAGGAGCGAGATGCCGATGAACCCACGGACCTTCAAGGCGCCGTCATCGGCAAGCTCCATCTTGCACTTGTAGAGCTTGCCGTTCTCGGGGTCGTAGATGTGCCCCTTCTTCCATTTGCGTTCGCCTGATTCGACGAAGCCGGTCATGATTTCGAGCCCGACGATGGGGCGGTCCTGCATCGCCGCATCCTCGTTGTTGATGTCGAGCTTCTCGGTGCCGTCCTCATTCAATGGCTCCTTGAGCCAGATGATGCGCCCGCACAAGTGATCGCCGCAGGCGTAGATCTCGACGTGGCTCTTCTCCTCCTCCGTCGCCCACACCCCGATCGCCTCGGGCTCCGACGCCGCCGGCGCGGCGAAGAGCACGACAGCGAGCAACGCGCCCAGCAATCCGGTGTTCAACTGTCGCATGCAAGCCTCCTGGTCCGCGCCTCAACCCGAATCCCACTTACGTTACATCGGCGTGCGCCAACGTACTAGTCCGCCGCCGCAGCCGCTTCGTGGGCTCGATCAGAAACACCTCGGTTGCACCGGACATCGTCTGGATCGGACAACCGTAGGACGATCAAGAGTAGCCACGCGGCAGCCTTGAGGCAAACCCACTGCCCATGAATAGGGAAGCTGGCGTGCGCTCAACCCGCCCGCTGGTGGCGCGGCCCGGGCGGGGCGACCGATCACCGCCGACGCCCTAGCCGAGGAGCAGCGCGCCTTGTCTCTCGCGTCCTTGTCCAAGCTCTCGAAATTGCTGACCCAACCGTTCTCGATTTGGTGATCGATGTAGGATCTAGTGCCGCCAGCGCCCCACCGGTGCGCGGCCGCCATCAAACCCACCGGAATTACTTTGAAGCTCCCGATTATGCCGACGATCTCCTGGCCCCGGAAGTCAAACACATCCAGCTTGTCGCGGCCGCCGTGAAGGTAGCGTTCGTTGTTCCGCATGTACTAAGTCATGGCCAGATTCTGTACGTCCGAGTTGGCCAAAAACTGACTCTTGCTACGGATACCCCATCGACCGGTCCAGTTCCCTTTCGCGTCCATCAGTTTGACGTCCTAGCGCGATGATCCTCAGCTGATAGCGACCCAACGCCACCGGCTCCGTTCGCTCCGCCTCCCAGTCGTCGCTGCTCTCTCGACGCCCAATCTCGTCACGGAACAAGTCACCCGGCACGCCCATCGTCCCCCAGACGGGCCTGCTCATTCGGGCGGTAGCCCTGCTTCGTGAGCATGGAATCCGGATCTAGCCCGGCGAGCGCCTCGCGGTCCCGTTGCGCGGGGGTCTGGACCTCGAAGTCATCGAGGGTGTCCGCGGGGACTTCGGGCGGCTCCGGCGCGAGGAGGCGGTCAACGTTGTCGACGACCGCTTGGGGATAGCGGCCACGGCCCTCCGCGAAGGCATCGCTCGCCGGCAACGTTGAACCGCCGGCGCCTTGCTCCTCCGCCAAACCGCCAGCGGTGATCGGACGCCCCGGCCCGGCGCCACCGTACGCCACCGGGTTGAGCGCGCCGGCATCGGTGTTCGCCGGCTGCTCGAATTGCTGGTTCAGCGCCCTGAGCGTCGGGCCGTCCGGCTTCATCAGCCCGTCCGGCTTGAGGCCTTGGGTGCGCTGAAAGCCGAGGACTGCCGCGTTGAACTCCGGCGTCGGCACCCCGCTTGGCGGTAGCCAGCCGCCCAGGCCCAGCCCGTTGAAAGCGCGGAGGCCCTCCGTCACCTCAGCGACGTCTTGGGGGCATTCTCAGCGGGCCTGATAGCGGGCCGCGGCGCACTACAGCGCGAGCCGCTCGATCCTATTCTTGCGAAGACCGGCCGGTCCAGACGATGTCAGGCGGCTGGTCGATGTCGAATGGGTCGATGTCACCGCGTGCCCACGCCCTCAGCAACGTCGGCAGATGGGACCACTCCTTGTCGCGAGCGAAGATCGTGCGCGTTCCTTCGGAGAGAGTGCCGACACGAACCTCGCCAGTGCGGATGTGCACCGTCAACATCGCGGTCTCATCAGAATCCCTAAGCGTCGGCCGACGCGAGCCCTCGGCGATCGCGGTGGCGCGCTCGGCGATGACGGGCGTGTCGGCCGCCAAAATCGTCCGCCGCGGATCCCGTCATGCCGCGGCGCGGCAGCGAATGCGCTTCCTCGCCCTACATCGTACCCGGACAACCGGCGCCGTCGATGAGGACTTTTTGGGCGGTGAGGTAGCCAGCCTGGGCGCTGCACAGGTAGGCGCAGGCATCGCCGAACTCCGCCGGGTCGCCAAAGCGGCCGGCGGGGATGGCCTTAAGCCGGGCCTCCCGCGCGCAGCGCCGCCCATGCGCTCGCGCGGGCTCCGTCGATCCGCTGTTCAGCTGTCGGATGCAAACCTCCTCGTCGTAAGCGGCCACAAGCTACTCCGGTACGTCCTCCGACCGGCCGATCCAAACGATGCCCGGCGGCGCTGTCAGGTGGTTAGGATCGAGATCGCCCCGCGCCCAGGCGCGAAACAGGGTCGGTAGGTGCGACCATTGCTGCGCGCGCGAGTAGATGGCGCGCGTCCCCTCGGAGTAGATGCCGACGTGGGCACGCCCGTCGTAGGTGCTCACCATGACCATCGCCCTCTCCTCCCAGTCCCTCTCCGTCGGTCGGCGAGAGCCCACGAGGTAGACCTGCCCCTCCGAGTAATCGATGGTTGGGCGGAAATCCAAGTTCTTACGAAGGTGGAGGAACGCGCCGCCGAGCAAGTTGTCGAGCCCAGGCTTTACGTTGGGATCGTAGAGAAGGCACATAGATTTCTTGGTCCCGACGTACTCCCGCAGGTACTCGAACCCATCGCCACTGGGCTCGACGCAGCCGCCCTCGGCCACGAAGTCTGGCGGCATCCGCGCGCCGAGTTCGACCATTTCTTTGGCGCCAAGGTATTCGTACGTCTCGCCGGTCCAGCGCAAACCATTGTAAGAGGAGTACACGGTCTTGTAGCCGCTCTCGGGGTCTACCCAGACGGGCATGGACGGATCGCCGTCCACCTCGGACACCTTGGTCCACTCTCCGTTCCGGCGCTCGAACACGTACGTCGGACAGCCGGCAGAGCCGCATAATCCGATGAACTGGACGTGAACGAAGAGCTCTGCTCGGCCATCTCCGTTTACGTCGTACCGGCCAACATAGACGCTGTCGAGCGCGAACTTGTGACCGTGTTCGAGAGGTCCCTCACTCCGGTAGTAATCAGACCAAGTCGAGGTGAGATAATGGTTGATGAACGCGAGATCTTCGCCGAAGTTGTCACGGAGGGTTACGACCCGCTCGCCCGCGAGCCCAGAGACCGCCGGTAGGCCGGTGGCAACGATTCCCAACGTCAGGAGGCGCCACTTCATGTTCCCGCTCGTCTCACCTCCGCGCACTCAATCATTGTACTGCACGTTTTCGAACTCCCGCAGCCGGGTCTCGATGCGCAGGTATCGGAGTCTCGTGTCTTCGTTGAGGTTGTCGAAGCTGCTCCGCCAGCCATTATTCTGCTGGTATTCGATGTACGCTCGCACTCTGCCCTGTCCTTCCGCGTGCGCTGCGGCCATCAAGCCGACAGGCGTTACCTTGAAGTTCCCGATTATGCCGGCGATCTCCTGACCGCGGAAGTCAAACACATCTAGCTCGTCGCGGGCGCCGTGAAGATAGCGTTCGTTGTTTTCATGTACTGGGTCATGGCCAGATTCTGCACCTCACGGCTCGCCAGAAACTGTTCCTTGGTCCTGATTCCCCATTTTTTGGTCCAGTTTCCCTCCGCGTCCATCAGCCGCACGTCCCTTAGTGCGATGATCTTCAGCTGATAGCGTCCCAGCGCCACCGGCTCCGTTCGCTCCGCCTTCCAACTGTTGCTGCTCTCCCGACGCCCAATCTCATCGCGAAATATGTCACCCGGAACGCCCATGGGGCCAAAGACCGCCTGCTCGTTCGGGCTATAGCCCAGCTTCATCATCAAAGAGTTGGGATCGAGACCGGCGAGCCTCTGGACCTCGAAGTCATCGCGCGTCTCCGCTGGGACTTCCCGAGGCTCACGCTCCAAGAGTCGGTCCACGTTGTCGACGATGGGCTGGGGGTAGCGGCCGACGCTTTCCGAAACGAGGTCGCGCGCCGGCGTCGAATCGGCGCCCTGTTCCTCGGCGAGGCCGCCGGCGGTGATCGGCCGGCCCGGCCCGGCGTGACCGTAGGCCGCCGGGTTGAGCGCACCGGCCTCGGTGTTCGTGGGCTGCTGAAATTGCTGGTTCAGCGCCCTGAGCGTCGGGCCGTCCGGCTGCATCAGGCCGTCGGGCTCGAGGCGCTGAGCGCGCTGAAATCCGAGGATCGCCGCATTGAACTCGGGCGTCGGCACGCCGCTCGGCCGCAGCCAGCCGCCCAGGCCCAGTCCGTTGACCGAGCGCAGGCCCGCCGTCACCTCGGCCACGTCCTGGGGGCGGTTCTCGCCGCCCGCGCCCACCGAAGCGACCGGCGCGAGCGCCCGCCCCAGGGTGTAGGGCGGCGGCTCGGGCCAGTCCTGCGGCGCGAGGTGGCCCTCGAACAGGCCATCGACCAGCGGGGCGTAGGCGCCACGGTCGGGGTGATCGAGGTCGAGGTAGCGAGGATCGTCAGCAAGATCGTACACTTTCTCAAGGGTCAGGATTCCCGGTGGGATTATCATTATGCTCTCTATTCTAGACACGCCTGATGCGTGTCGATAGGACAACTATGATATGCCTTCGCGTCTTTGTCAAGGACAAACAAGGAACACAAACTCTGCTCCGCTCTCCCAGCGGCGGTGCAGGCAGGTGACTCAGGAGCCGATGCGGAATCGCGGACGCCGGGTCTTGGAACGCCGATATGATCGCGGGCGCGCTCGGCGATGACGGGCGTGTCGGCCGCCAAAATCGTCCGCCGCGCAGCCTGTCATGGCGCGGCGCGGCAACGATTGCGCGTGCGCGTTCTACATGGTGCCGGGGTAGGCGGCGCCGTCGATGAGGACGTTTTGGGCGGTCAGGTAGCCGGCCTGAGCGCTGCACAGGTAGACGCAGGCATCGCCGAACTCGGCGGGATCGCCGAAGCGGCCGGCGGGGATGGCCTTGAGCCGGGCCGCCCTGGCGTTCTCGTCCATGTGCTCGCGCAGGCGGTCGGTCTCAAAGGCGCCGGGCAAAAGGTTGTTGATGGTGACGTTGTGGGCCGCTACCTGGCGCGCGAGACCGGCGATGAAGCCGGTCAGGCCGCCGCGGGCGCCGTTGGAAAGACCGAGCGAGGCGATCGGCGATTTGACCGCTGATGAGGTGATGTTGACGATGCGCCCGAAGCGGCGCTCGATCATTCCGTCGACGGTGGCCTTGATGAGGTCGATCGGGGTCAGCATGTTGGCCTCGAGCGCGGCGTTCCACATCGCGCGGTCCCAGTCGCGGAAATCGCCCGGCGGCGGGCCGCCGGCGTTGTTGACGAGAATATCGGGCGCGGGCGCGGCGGCAAGGACCTGGGCGCGGCCCGCTTCGCTGGCGATGTCGGTGGCCACCTCGACGACCGCGGCGCCGGTGGCGGCGCGAATCTCCTCGGCGGTGGCGTGCAGGCCTTCGGCGCCGCGGGCGTTGACGACCACGCGGGCGCCAGCGCGGGCGAGCGAGAAGGCACAGCCCCTGCCGAGACCCTTGGACGAGGCGCAGACGATAGCGGTCTTGCCGGCGATGCCAAGATCCATGGCGGTCAGTTCTCGACGCGGGGCCGGGCCAGCACCGAGCGGGCGAGCGGCACCGTGATGTTGCGCCGCGCGGCAAGCGCCGCGGCGTCGAGCGAGGCGATGGACTCGCGCGCGGCCTGGAACGTGCGCTCGAGGTGGGTTGAGAGATAAGCGATAACATCGGCACCGACCTGTAGCTGGCGGTCGGCGCAGAGCTTGACCAGGACGGCGGCGAAGATCTGGTCGTCCGGGGCCGCCACGGCGACCGCAGGCAGCGCGTGAAGGCGCGAGCGAAGGTCAGGCAGGTCGACCGGCCACGCCGCGGGCGGGCGCCGCGCGGTCAACAACACGGCGCCGCCGTGCGCGGCGAGGGTGTTGTAAAGGGTAAGGAGGGCGCGTTGGTCGAGGGCGCCGTCGGCGCCTTCAACCACCACCGCATCCGGCGCGCGCGCATCTTGCCCGGCGCGCCAGCGATCGCCGAGCTCGGCGGCTGGCAACAGCTCGGCGCTTGAGGCCGAGCGCCAGACGTGAGCGAGGTGGGTCTTGCCGCACCCCGCCGGGCCGTAGAGGACCAGGCCGCGGCCCGGCCAGTCGGGCCAGCGGTCGATCCACGCCACCGCGCCCTGGTTCGCGGGCGTGACCAGGAAATCCTCGCGCCCCAGCGCCGGGCGATGCCCCAGTTCGAGCGCCAGCTGGACCGGGCTCACCGTGTGCCGCCGTGATAGAAGGGGCCTTCGAGATATCGGCCCAGGGCGAAGCGCGCCAGCACCCCGACGATTGCCGCCACCGGCACGGCGATCAGGACGCCGAGGAAGCCCAGCAACGCGCCACCGGCAAGGAGCGCGAAGATTACCCACACCGGATGCAGCCCCACGCGGCCGCCGACCAGCTTGGGCGTCAAGAACATGCCCTCGGCGAGTTGTCCGATCAGGAACACCACTAGCACCAAGATTATCGGCAGCGGATCGGGCCAGAACTGCATGAACGCAAAGCCCATGGAGATCGCCAGCGTAAGGATGGTGCCCACATAAGGAATGAAGGCGAGGACGCCGCCGATGAGCCCGATGACGATGCCGAAATCGAGCCCGACGAGGGTCAGCCCGAGGGCGTAGAAGGCGCCGAGGATCAGACACACGGTGGCCTGGCCGCGTAGGAATCCGGCCAGCGCGGAATCGATCGATCGCAGCTGCTCGCGCACCGTCTCGGCGTGGCGGCGTGGTAGCCAATCATCGATGCGCGCCACCAGGTGGTCCCAGTCGCGCAGGAGATAGAAGGCGATCACTGGGGTGATGAAGACCAAAGAGACGAGGTTGAACAGCGCCAGCCCACCGCTCCAGATGCCCCCCAACAACTTGCCGAACCACGCGACCGCGGTGCCGGCGAAGCCCTTGGCGGTGAGTTGCACGCTGTCGAGTTCGGTACCGGTGACGTCGCGGAACACCGAGCCCAGCGCCGGGCCGATCGATTCCTCCAGCCGCCGCGCAAGCTCGGGCAGGCCCTCGAGAAAAACCACCAGTTGATCGCGCAGAAGCGGGAAGAGCGCGACCAGCAAGGCCGCGCCAATGACGAAGAAGAGCGCCGTGATCAGCGAGGTCGCGACCGTCCGCCCCAGGCCCCAGGCCTCGACCCGGTCGACCACCGGATCGAGGAAGTAGGCGACCAGCAGCCCGGCGATAAAAGGCAAGAGGATGCTGCGGAACAGGATCAAGATGACTACGACGGCGACAAGGCCGGCGAGCCAGAAAAGACCCTGGCGCCGCGCCGTCATCCCGACGTCTCGACATTGGAAACCGTGCGCACCCATTGCACCAGGTAGGTGGCGCCCGAGAACACCGTCGTCGCCCCGACCGCATAAACCAGCGCGGCGACCGCGTTGCCGAGCGAGAGGTCGAGCCCAAGCTCGGCCAACACCGCCGCCGCGAGCACGATCTGGGCCAGCGTGTTCGCCTTGCTGATCATCAGCGGCTGGAATTCGATGCGCTGGCCGAGCGTATACGCAAGCAGCACCGCGCCCACGATCAACAGATCGCGCGAAACCACCAGGATGACCAGCCAGTCGGGGAGATAGCCGGCCGTCCCGAGGGTGATGTAGACGCTTACCAAGAGCGCCTTGTCGGCCAGCGGGTCGAGGTAGTAGCCGAGCCGCGTGTTCATGGCGAAGCGCTTGGCGATGTAGCCGTCCACCGCATCGGAGGCACCGGCCGCGGCAAACAGCCAAAAGGCGGCGCCCATGTGACCGGAAACGATGAACCAGATCGTCGCCGGGACCGAAAGAAGCCGCCCGAGGCTGATGAAGTTGGGAAGATTCACTGGATGTCGGCGCGTGTGTCGGCGGCGGGTCTGTCGCTCAGGCGTAGCGTCCAGAAACCGTCGTCCCGGGTGAGGTCGAGATCGTTCTGGGCGAGCGAAAGCACAAGCTGAGCCGGCGCGCCCAGGAAGTGAAGGACGATCTGGGCACGCGCCCGCGAGAGTTCGCCCAGTTCGACTTGGCTGACGACGGCAACCGCCCGCAGACGCTCGCTAATCTCCAACCACTCCTCGAGGCCGCCGAGCGGGACCGCGACGGAAAGTCTGGCCTCGTCGCCGAAGCGCAACACGGTGTCTCGCTTCCAGCGCTCGCGCATGCGCTCGATCACCCGTGCGACCCCGTCCGCGAGCAGCACGTCGGTGCCCTGGCTCGGGTTGCCGGTGAGCCCCTCGACGATGACGCGCTCCCCCGAGCGCCCGAATCGCTTGAGCGTGACGTCGAGCCGGGGTGCGCCATTTTCGAAATCCACCGCCAGCACCGCGTGCGCGACCAGCGTATCCTCGACCCCGTAACGGGCCCCGATCTCGCCCAGCCGCGCGACATCCCCGTCGAGCGCCTGGGCCGGGCCAATCGCTCCGACGTCGACGAGATCGCCATCGGGCAAGACCAGCGGCAAGAGGCTGTCGGGCTCCACCGGATGGCGGTTCCACGCGGCCCGCCACGGGTTGGGCTCGTCCCACAGGAACTGGGCGCCCGCGGCCTCGTATACGGGCAGCACGAGGACCGCCTTAGAGCGGGTCTCGGTGAACGGGATGCCCTGCCGACGGAGCAGCCGCCGGACCTCATCGCGTTTAAAGCGAAATGTCAGCTTTGCAATGTAACGTGTTGAAGAACGTTTTTCTTCCTGTACAACAAGGTCCTGCACGAGGGTCGCGATCACGTCGTCGCCGAGGTCGGGATGGCGCGTATAATCGGCGCTTAGCGTGATCCGGCGGAACAGCCGGTCCAAGGCCCGCCGCTGCCCCGCGGCGATAGCCTGAAAGCTGGCCGCCGCGGCGGTCTCGGCGGTGACATCGACGTTCACGTCGACGACCGCGAACACTTCATCGACCGCCGCCCCTCCCCGCTCGGCGGCAAGCGCAATCGAGCCGCCCACGGCGAGCACGATCAGGACGCGTGGGCAGCTGGGGCCGCCACCAAGTCCCATTACAAATCGCCCAGGATCAACTATGTTCACCGCAACCAACGGCAGCATATCCGATCAGCGGGACGGCCAGCAACGGGTGAACCCTTCCGCGCGAGGCCCCATAAGCGGCATCGGCGGCGCGCCGGAACCTCAAGGATCGGACGGCGCGTGGCAGGTCAACAGATCGCAGTCATGATCTCAGGGCGCGGCAGCAACCTGCAAGCGCTCATCGAGGCCTGCGCGGCGTTGGAGTATCCGGCCGAGATCGCTCTGGTGGTGTCGAACAACCCCGACGCCAAGGGACTGGGCCGCGCCGCGGCAGCCGGCATTCCCTTCCACGTCATCGATCACCGCGAATTCGAGGGGCGTGAGGACTTCGAAGCGGCGGTCGATGCCGTGCTCAACGAGGCGGACGCCGAGCTGGTGTGCCTTGCCGGGTTCATGCGGCTCCTTACCGAGAGCTTCGTCAACCGCTGGCGCGACCGCCTGATCAATATCCATCCCTCGCTACTGCCGGCCTTCAAGGGAATCAACATCCATGAGCGAGTGATCGCCGACGGTGCGCGATTCTCGGGCTGCACCGTCCACTTCGTGCGCCCGACCATGGACGACGGCCCGATCATCGTCCAATCGGTTGTCCCGGTGCTGCCCGAAGACACCGCTGAGACCCTGGCGGTGCGGGTCGTCGCGACCGAGCACCGATGTTATCCCCTTGCGGTCCGCCTGATCTGCGAAGGACGGGTGCGGGTGCGCAACGAACTGGTGCTGATCGACGGCGCAACCGCGGCCGAGGGCGAGATGATCAACCCGGCGCTGGAATAGGCGGAGGCTTCAACCGACGATATCGATCTCGGCGAAGAAGAAGGCGATTTCCTGGGCCGCGGTGTCGGGCGCGTCGGAACCATGGGTGGAGTTGGCCTCGACCGATTCGCCGAAATCGCGGCGGATGGTGCCCTCGGCGGCCTGCGCTGGGTCAGTGGCACCCATAATCCCGCGATGTCGGGCGATGGCCTCCTCGCCTTCCAGCACCTGGACCACGAGCGGCCCCGAGGCCATGTACGCGCACAGGCTTTGGTAGAACGGGCGTTCACGGTGGACGGCGTAGAAGGCCTCGGCCTGGGCGGGATTGAGCCGGATCCGTCGCTGGGCGACGATGCGCAAACCCGCACGTTCGAAGCGGTCGTTGATCTGGCCGGTGAGGTCGCGACGGGTGGCGTCGGGCTTGATGATCGAGAGCGTGCGTTCGATGGCCATGGCGGGGTTGGGTCGGGCGGGGTTCCGCTGCGAAGCGATGCGCCGGGGTTATAGAGGGCGCTCGCCTGGGCGGCAAGCGCTGGCACCTAGCCCGTCTTCTCCCAACCACCGGATTCCGCCTGGCGCCAATAGGTGACCGTGTGGCCGGCCGCCCGATGCGATTGGGCGCGCGCCTGGGCCCGGTCTATCGCCGCCGAGTCGTTTCCATCGAAAATCTCAAGACAGCGTTCGAACTAGTTGATATTACTTGAGTTTTGCTCGTCGAGGAGAAGTAGAACCGTGGCGTTTCCGGGATTCTCCTCGGCGCTAGTGAGGTAGATCGGCTGGTCTTCGGCGAAACCGTCGTCGGCGGCGCCATGGGGCAGGAACGAGCGCTGGGCGTAGGTCCAGAGAAAGGTGTTGAGATAGGCGACGCGCTCGTCCGAAGCGGCGACCACGACGGCACGCTTGCCACGCTCCAGAACGCGTTCGAGGAGCCTTTGTAGCACCCGCCTCGAGCGGCGTGCGCCCGAGCTCGTAGAGATCAATCTCAGTCAGCGACGCGCGCCTATTTGGCCTCGAAACGGTCGGCGACGAGGCGGTCGAGCAAACGCACCCCGAAGGCCGTTCCGCCTTTGGGCACGGTGGGCTTGGCGGTCTTCGACCAGGTCACCCCGGCGATGTCGAGATGCGCCCAAGGCACATTACCCACGAATTGCTCCAAGAGCTTGGCCCCGGCGATCGAGCCCGCGGAGCGACCGCGCCCGACGTTGTGCATGTCGGCGATGTCGGACTTGATGTCGTCGTCGTAGGACTCATCCAGCGGCAAACGCCAGACCCGCTCGCCGACCGCGGTTCCCGCCGCGGTGATCGCGCCGGCGAGGTCGTCGTCGTTCGACAACAGGCCCGCGTGCTGGTGGCCGAGCGCGACGATGACGGCGCCGGTCAGGGTCGCGAGGTCGATCATCGCTTTGGGTTTGAACCGGGTCTGGGCGTAGTAGAGCGCGTCGGCAAGCACCAGACGGCCCTCGGCGTCGGTGTTGATGACCTCGATCGTCTGGCCCGACATAGTGGTGACGACGTCCCCGGGCCGCTGCGCGGTCGCCGAGGGCAGGTTTTCGACCAGGCCGACCACACCGACCGCGTTCAGTTTCGCCTTGCGCCCGGCGAGCGCCCGCATCAAGCCGATGACCACGCCGGCCCCACCCATGTCCCACTTCATGTCTTCCATGCCGCCGGACGGTTTGATGGAGATGCCGCCCGAATCGAAGGTGACGCCTTTCCCCACGAACACGACGGAACGGCCACGTCCGCCGCTCCACCGCATAACCGCGAGCTGGGGCGAATTGGCGCTGCCTTGGGCAACCCCGAGGAGCGCCCCCATGCCGAGCTTTCGCATACGCGCTTCGCCAAGCACTTCGACCGCGACGCCGAACTTCTTCAGGGTGCGGGCCTGGGCGGCGAGCGAGGCCGGATAAATGACGTTCGCCGGCTCGGAGACGAGGTCGCGGGTCAGGGCGACGCCCTCGGCGACCTTGCCGAGCGGGCGGTGGGCGCGGCGGGCGCCGGCGGCGTCCTTGGTCATGACGGTGAATGTGCCGAGGGTCGGCTTCTTGTCGGGCTTTTGCTTGGTCCGGTAGCGGTCGAAACGGTAGCTTCCCAGGCGCGCGCCGTAGGCGACGTGCGCGGCCGCCACGGGAGCTTTGATCTTGATCCCGCGGAAGCCGTCGACGGCGATGAACGCGATTTTCTCGCCGCCGCGGTCGAGCCGCGCGACAGCGCTGCCGCCAAGCGCCTCCATGCGCAGATCGTCGATCTCGTCGGCTTTGCCCAGCCCGGCGAGGAGCACCCGCCCGAGCCGCAAGCCCGCGGGCTGAAGCAGCTCGAGAAACTGGCCCTTGGCGCCGGTGAAGCGGCTCGACTTCATGGCGCGGCCCAAAGCGCCGCCGGTGCGCTTGTCGAGTGCGGTGCCCGTCCGGGTCAAGACGCAGCCCTCGAGAACACCAACGACCAGGGTGCCGCTGCGCGGTACCGCGATCTCGGAAAAGACAATCTTCATGTGGCCCCCCTCCCCTATTTGCGGGCATATTAGCGACCCGTCGGCCAAAGGAAAGCGTTTGTCAGGCGAGGGCGGCGGCCTCGCGCGCGAGCTTCTCGCGTACCCCGTCTTCGAACGGGCGCGGGGTGACGCCGAGCCGCTCGCGCATCGGCGCGGGATCGAATCGTTTGCTTTCGGTGGCCCGGCGCAGTTCCGCCGCATCGAAAGGTGGACGGAACCCGGCCAGGGTGGCCGCCGTCACGAGCGCGGCGGCGCCGGGAAACGCCAACACGGTGGCCCGCCGGCCAAGCGCCCCGGCGCAGGTCTCGACCATCTGCGCGTAGCTGATGGGATCGGGGCCAACCACATCGATGCTGGGGCCCACGGCCTCTGCACGGGTCAGCGCCCCAACGATCGCCGCGACGACGTCGTCGACGAAGACCGGCTGTACCGTGCGGCGTCCCGCGTGCGGCAGGGGCACGACAATGGGAAGCGCGGACGGCCAGCGGCGAAGCACGCTTAGGACCCGGCCGACGTTGCGATCCTCGGGCGCGCCGTAGATCATCGAGGGGTGCAGCATGACGCCGGGGCGGCCCGAGGCGAGGAACGCTGCCTCGCCGGCTCGCACCGCCTCGGCGGCGGGATCGCGTAGCGTGGTGTACTTGCGCACCGAACCGGTGAGGACAAGGCGCCCACAGCGCGTCGGCGACGCCGCGACGAGCGGCGCGGAGAACCAGGCGTGGGCGAGGCTGACGACCGCGTCCGCATCGGCGAGAGCGGCGGGCAGGCCGTCGGCATCGCTTAGATCGGCAACCCGCGGCGAGGCCCTTGGATCGAGCACCGCGAGCCGCTCCTGCGAACGCCCTAGCGCCATGACGGTGTGGCCGTCATCGCACAGCCGCGCAACTAGCGGCCGGCCGGTCTTGCTGGTGGCGCCGAGGACGGCGATCCTCATGGTTCGACGCGCCCCCTAGCCGCAACCATAGTCCGTTTGCTTTCGCGACCCGGTGATGAGAGTCGGCGCGGGCGGCTGGTGCGGCCAGCGCGCGACCTCGGTCCAGGCGCCATGTTGGTGGCGGAGGAGGTACGCCGTCTCGACGTCGAGGGCCAGCGGCATCGCCTCGATCAGCGGCGGGGGCACGCAGTAGACCCAAGCGTGATCAAAATCGCTGGCCGCAATGGTCTCCAGGGTGCCGGCGTCCAGCTCCAGGTACTGGGTGACGCGGACGTCGGTGCGCCGGGGCTCCGCGAACGCCAGGGTTCCACGCGCGAGCCAGATGATGTTGCCGTTGTCGCGGTGATATACGAGCGCGAGGCCGGCATCCGGCGGCAGAAGGCGCGAGACGTTTTCGGTGACGGCGCGGACGAAGGGTTTGGGCGGGTCGAGATCGCGCCGCAAGCGATCGACGAAGATGAACGGAAGAACGACCATGAGGGCGATCGCGAGCACCCCTGCGGCCGAGCGCGCCCGCGGGAATCGTCCAACAAGCGGCGCACCCCAAGCACCCAGCGCCACCGCCGCGGCAAGGACGCCAAGCGGTCCGAGCTGAGTCTGGTAGCGCCAAAACGACTGCACGCCGAGGCGCGAGATTCCCTCGAACGCGGTCACGTAGACCAGGGCCAACGCCATGATGTAGCCAAGGAACACGAGCGCGACCAGCCCGAGCAGGCGGGCGGCCGCATTCGGCGTTCGCCGTCGCGCCCCCCCACACCGCAGCCACCACGATCAGCGCCATCATCACGAAATAGCCGCCCTTGTGGCTCGCGACCCCGAGCATCGCGGTGAGAATTGCCGGGATTGTGGCGAACTCCCAATCGCCCGATGCCAGAAACGGAAGCTCGTGACCGCGCAGGTTTGCGACGACATAGCCGCGCCATACGCCAAACACCACCGCCGCCGGCAGCGCGAGCAGCGCCAGCGTGCGGAGCGCCGGCCCGACGGGGATCGCGCGATCCCAGAGCGCGATCGCCGCAAGCGCCACGACGACAATGACGGCGAGCGAGAGATTGGCTTGCTTGAGATTCACCAGCACCACGAGGACGGCGCCAAGACATAGTGCGTCAAGTCCGACCCGCTCGCCCGCCGCCAGTCGGCCCAATAGGCGCCAGCCGAGGGCGCCGGAGAACGCGAGCGCTACCGCCGTACCCGGCTCGCCGTAGCCGGTGAACGCGATGTTCGGCACGAAGGCGGGATTGAGCCCGGTGGCCAGCAACAGTCCCAGCGCACAGGCCCACCATGGCGGCGCCGCGCGGGCGCGTTCGGAATCCGAGGCAAACCACGCGCCGACGAGGATGCGGGCGGCGAGCAAGGCGAAAGCGAGTTGAAGCACGACGTTGAAATGGGTCAGTGCCGAACCGGGAACGCCGGCGGTCAGCAAGCTCGCCAGATAGGCCGGGAACTGGAGGTTGTAGGGAAACGCCTCGAGCCCCGCGGCGAGTCCCGCCGGCCGCTCCGCGCCCGGGAACATGTCGTGATCCATCAAGTAGACGGCGTTGGCCAGCCAGTGCGTGAAGGTATCCACCTGGGAGGCTTGTTTGCCAGCCGATACCAGCACGAGTGGGGCGGCAAGCGCGAGAATACGACCCAGCACCGCGAGGTCGGCGCGATTCGGCCGAAAACGGGCAACCACGAGCCCGGCGACGGCCGCCGCCAACACCAGCGCCGCCGGCCAGCGCATGGACATCGGGCTCGCCGCACCCCACAGCGTGAGGAGTAGCGCCGCGCCACCCCACCCGACCATGAGGTTGACCTCAGGAGCCCCGCGACCGCCGGTGAGGACGCCACCCGCGAGCGCGAGCGCCGCGGCGACCACCAGGACCGCGGCGAGTCCGAGAAGATCGTCAAGACCCGGCAAGAACTGAGCGACGGCGACCATGGCGGGCGTCAACGCGAGTGCGCGCCGTCACCGCATCGGCGAGGGCGGCGGGTGCATGTCAAGTTGGCTTCGGACGGCGGCAGGGTTGGCTTAGGATACAGCCCGCGCCGCACGGAGCGGCGGCGCGTGAAGGGGCGATCGGTATGCGCGGCAACGACGAGCGCGGGATCCAGGATCAATGGCTCGACCAACTGCGGCCGGCCGGCGCCTACCAACGCTGGATCTTCTCTCAGATCGAGGCGCACCTGGGGCGGGAGGTGCTGGAAGTGGGGTGCGGCACCGGGGCGTTCACCGCGCTTCTTGCGGCGCCGGGGCGTGCGGTGCGGGCGATCGACCTCGATGCCGAGCGGGTCGCGGCCGCGCGCACGGCCACTTCGAAGTTGAACGAGGTCCACGTAGAGGAAGCCGATATCGCCGCCGCCGGCTGGCGCGAATGCTTCGATACCGTCGTCATGTTGGATGTACTCGAACACATCGAAGACGATCTGGCAATCCTGCGGCAGTTGCGCTGTCGCTAACACACGATATGACCGGTCTATGTAACAGATGATCTGTCCGGTTTTAGATTTCCTCCAAATCTGGAGGAATCGGATGCGCCGGACGGAGCAGTTGCAGGGACTGAGATTGATGAAGTTCGAGGATGTCTACGGACGTTGTTATCGGGGTGATTTGAGCCAGGCCGAGGCCTCGGAGATCCTGGGCATGTCGGAGCGGACGTTCTGGCGCTGGCGGGAGCGCTATGAGGCCGAGGGTGCCGAGGGTTTGTACGACCGGCGCCTTGGGCGGGTCTCGGCGCGCTGCGCGCCGGTGGACGAGGTGATGCGGGTGCTGGAGCTGTTCGAGACGCGCTACCCGGACTTCACGGCCAAGCACTTCCACGAGAAGCTGGTCTGCGCATGGCTTCGGGCTGAGCTACAACTGGCTTCGCCTGAGCTTGCAGGCGCACGGCAAGATCAAGCCGGCGCCCAGGCGCGGGGCGCACCGCCGGAAGCGGCCGCGCCGACCGGTGGTAGGGATGATGCTGCACCAGGACGGCTCGAGCCACGAGTGGGTTGCGGGCCAGTGGTGGGATCTGATCGTGACCATGGACGATGCGACATCGGAGGTCTATTCGGGCTTCTTCGTTGCCGAGGAGGGCACGATGAGCACGTTCCGCGGGCTCGGCGAGGTGATCGCCGAAAACGGGCTGTTCTGCTCGCTCTACGCCGATCGGGCCTCGCACTACTGGCACACGCCCGAGGCAGGCGGCGGTGTGGACAAGGACAACCCGACCCAGGTCGGCCGGGCCTTGGCGCAGCTCGGCATCGAGTTGATCGCGGCCTATTCGCCGCAGGCCCGGGGCCGCTCGGAGCGCATGTTCGGAACCTTGCAGAAGCGCCTGCCCCAGGAGCTGCGCCTCGCCGGGATCGCCACCATGGCCGAGGCCAATCGCTTTCTCGAGGAGCTCTTCTGGCCGGCGCACAACCCGCTTCGCCCGCCCGGCCGCGGACACCGGCTCGGCCTTCGTGGCTTTTGCCGGCACGCTCGAGGACATCCTCTGCGCCCAGGAGGACCGCGTCGTCGCGGGCGACAACACCGTGCGCTACAAGAACCGCACGCTGCAGATCCCGGCCGATCGCCACCGCCACCACTACGTCAAGGCGCAGGTCCGGGTGCACGAATATCCCGACGGCCACCTGGCCGTCTTCCACGGACCCAGGTGTCTGGCGCGCTACCGCGCCGACGGCGAAACCATCGACGACGACAGGCTCCAGGCCGCGTGACCCGCTTCGACGCGACCGAGCCAAACCACCACAACAGAAGCGGTCAATTCATATGGTACATAAAGCGGTCAACTCAGTTTGTTATCGACAGCTTGCCTGGGATTGCCAATCCTGTATATTCCGCGCCTGCGCGGCACCCCGGCGCGCTCGGCTAACATCTTTTGGCAGGCAGGAACCTTGGCGCTCTACGAGACCGTATTCATCGTCCGCCCCGACGTCTCGGCCCAGCATGTCGACGGCATGGCCGGGAATTTCGCCTCGATCGTTGGCGAGGGCGGTGGCTCGGTATCCAAGACCGAGAACTGGGGGCTGCGCTCCCTCGCCTACCGCATCAAGAAGAACCGCAAGGGACACTACGTCCTGATGAACATCGATGCCCCGGCCGCGGCGATCGGCGAGATGGAACGCAACATGCGGATCGACGAGGACATCGTTCGCTACCTGACCGTCCGTGTCGATGCGCTGGAAGAGGGTCCCTCGATCGTCATGCGCGTCAAGTCGGCGCGCGACGACCGCGGGCGCCGCGACCGCGGCCGCGGCGACGGTCCGCCACGCGCCGCCGCGGGACCGGCCCAGGATAAGACCGCCGAGCCGTCGGCGACGCCTGAAAGCAAGGGCGACGCCACCCCAGCCACCACCAAAGAAACCGCGGCGCCGGCTGCGGAGGCAGCGGCCGAGGCGAAGACCGAGACCGAGCCGGAGACGCCGGCATCGGGAGACACGCCGTGAGGGGTCCCGCCCGCGGCGGCGGAGGCAGCTTTGGGAGACGGCCGTTCTTTCGCCGCCGGAAGAGCTGCCCCCTGTCGGGCGCGAATGCGCCGACGATCGACTACAAGGACGTCAAGCTGATGCAGCGCTTCGTCTCCGAGCGCGGCAAGATCGTGCCGAGCCGCATCACGGCGGTGTCGAGCAAGAAGCAACGCGAGCTTGCACGGGCGATCAAACGGGCTCGCCATCTCGCGCTCCTGCCCTATTTGATCCAATAGGCCCCTCGGCCGCGGCCGCGGAATGTGATCTCGAAGAACACAGCGTTGATCATCGGCGCCGGCGCGCTGAGCGGCCTCATGTACGCCAGCCTGAAAACGGCGCACCCCTTCTCCCTGATCTTCGTTTTCTTCTCGCTGCTTCCCCTGTTCGCCGTGGGTTTCGCCCATGGACTTAACGCGGTACTGGTCGCGGTGCCAGCGGGCGTCGTCGTGAACGCGCTCCTGGGCGAGCCGTTTCATCTGTTCTTCGGGGTGCCGGGTTATCTGCTGCTCGACGGCGTGCCGGCGGCCATTCTCGTGCGTCAGGCGTTGTTGTCCCGTCAGGAAGGCGGCGCCGCGGTTTGGTATCCGCCGGGACATCTCTTGACCTGGCTCGTGGGACTCGCGGCGGTCTATTTCTTGGCCGCGGCGCTGGTGCTGTCGGGAAGTCCCAGCGGCCTCGCCGGCTTGATCGAGGCATCGCTTCACGCATGGATGGAGCGGACGGAAGGCGCCGAGTTGGCGGCAGACACCTCGGACATGGTCGAATTCCTGGCCGGCCGGGTTCCCGCGGCGACCGCAGTGACATGGGTGTTCAGCGTTGTCGTCAACATGGCACTCGCGCAGGCGATCTTGGTTCGCCGGAAGCGCAACCTTCGCCCCTCGCCGGTCTTCAGCACGCTCCAACTGCCGCCCATCGTGATGTTTCCGTTTGTCGCCGCCCTGGCGCTTGCGTTCGTGTCAGGAACGATCGGCTTCGTCGGGCAGACGCTTGCGGTGATCATCTCGATCCCGTATTTCTTGGTCGGTTTTGCTGTGTTTCACATCGTCTCGAGGCCGTGGCCGATGCGTGAGCTGATCCTCGTGGGGGTCTACGTTCTGACGATCGTCGTCGGTTGGTTCGCGATCGCCTTCACCACGCTCGGATTCATCGAGCACTGGCTGCGGCTGCGCCAGCGATTCGCGGGCTATACCTAGTGGACTCGCACATCGTGCAAGCCATGGGAATCTTTTGTTAGAGTTGATCCACTAGAGGCGAATACGCGATGCAGATAATCTTGCTGGAGCGCATCGAGAAACTGGGCCAGATGGGCGAAGTGGTTCGGGTCAAGGAAGGCTATGCGCGCAATTACCTCTTGCCCCAGGGCAAGGCGCGGCGGGCCACCGCGGAAAACATCGCCATGTTCGAGGAACGGCGGGCGCAGCTCGAAGCCACCAATCTCGATGGCCGCCAAGACGCCGACGCCGTTGCCGCCAAGCTTGACGGCGAGGTCTGTGTGATGTTGCGACAGGCGAGCGAGGGTGGCCAACTCTATGGTTCCGTCAATGCCCGCGATATCGCGACTGCCGTGAGCGAGGCCGGATTCAGCGTCGAGCGTAGACAGGTGATCCTTGACGGCACCATCAAGACGGTCGGATTGCACCCCGTGCGGTTGGCGCTTCACCCCGAAGTGGCGGTTACCGTCACGGTGAACGTGGCACGCTCGGAGGTCGAAGCGGCGAGCCAGGCCGAACGCGAGGCCGAGGCCGCCGTGGGGCTGGACGCCGAAACCGCCGAGGCGTTCTTCGACAAGCCCGAGGAGGCCTTGGCCGAGGAGGCGGAGCGGGCTGGGGAAGAGGCCGCGGATGCGCCCCCGGAGCCCGAGATCGACAGCGAGGATGCGGACACCGCGGCGCCGACCGCGGAAGCGGCCTCGGAGCAGGAGGAACAACCCGAGGGCTGACGCCCGCGCCTGGGGGGGGGGCTAACGCGGTGCTTCTGGACCGATTGCTGGACGCACTGATCAAGATCGGGACGCTGACGCTGATCGACGCCAAGGGTAGACGGCATTCGGCGAGCGGCGCGCCGGGACCCGAGGTCACGGTGCGCCTTCACGATCCCGCGCTCAATCGCTCGCTCTTCTTCGACCCCACCCTGATGGCCGGCGAGGCGTACATGGACGGTACGCTGACGGTCGAAAACGGCGACATTTATGATTTGCTCGCGCTCGCGGTGCTGAACCTCGGTCACCGCGACCTGTGGTCCAAACACCGTCTATGGCGCCTGCTGACGCGCCGACTCGCGCAAGCCAATACGGCGGCCAAAGCGCGCCGCAACGTCGCCCACCATTACGATCTATCCGGCACCTTGTACGACCTTTTCCTCGACCGCGACCGCCAGTACTCCTGCGCCTATTACGTGGCCCCAGAGGAAAGTCTGGAATCGGCGCAAGAAAACAAAAAACGCCATATCGCGGCGAAACTGGTGCTAAAGCCGCAAAGCCGGGTGCTGGATATCGGCTCGGGTTGGGGCGGGCTGGCGCTGTATTTGGCGCAAGTCTCCGGCGCCCACGTCACGGGGGTCACACTGTCGACCGAGCAGCTGGCGGTAGCTCAGGCGAGGGCAAAGGAATCGGCGCTGAGCGGGCAGGTCGAGTTTCGACTTCAAGACTATCGCGACGTCGCCGGTCGCTTCGACCGCATCGTCTCAGTCGGCATGTTCGAGCACGTCGGCGTCGGGCACTACGGCGAGTTCTTCAACAAGGCGAGCGATCTCCTGTCGGACGACGGCGTCATGCTACTGCACACGATAGGTCGCAGTTTTGGCCCCGGCGCGACCAACCCCTGGCTCCGCAAGTACATATTCCCAGGCGGCTACGTTCCCGCCCTCTCGGAGGTGTTGCCGGTCATCGAGCGCGCCGGACTCCACGTTACCGACATCGAGATTCTGCGCATCCACTACGCCGAAACCCTGAAGGCGTGGCGCTCGCGCTTTACCGCCAACCGGGCGCGCGTCGCCGAGATCTACGACGAGCGATTCTGCCGTATGTGGGAGTTCTACCTCGCCGGATGCGAGGCGAACTTCCGGTTCGGCGGCATCGCCGTGTTCCAGATCCAGCTATCCAAGCGGCTCGACACGGTCCCGCTTACACGCGATTACATCAGCGAATGGGAGCGGGCGCACGCGGTGCGAGAGTCGGCCGCCGCCTAGGCGCTCGCCGCGCCGCCTCGGACGCGGGCGCCAATGAAGATCCGGCGCAGCGAGCCGTTCTCTGTCCCCCGCGCATCCCCGATGTTCACAGGGTGTGGGCGCATTTCGTCCACAGGATTGTCGGCGGCGCCGAAACGAGGGCGGTGGCGTCGCTGGAGCGGCGTGATAGTTTGTCGCCATGGAGCCCGTGCGGTCGATCGAAGGGGAGGAAGGCGGGCCCGCGGAATACCGTACCCTTCCCCACAACATCGAGGCTGAGCAGGCGCTCTTGGGCGCCATTTTGATCAACAACGAGGCGATCAACCGGGTCTCGGCGTTTCTCACGCCCGAGGACTTCTTCGAGCGCGTGCATGGCCGCATCTTCGAGGCGGCGATGAAGTTGGTCGAGCGGGGGCAGATCGCCACCCCGGTGACGCTCAAGCATTTCTTCGAGGACGACGAGGCGCTTGCCGACGTCGGCGGCGGCCAGTATCTGGCGCGGCTCGCCGGAGCCGCGGTTACAATCATCAACGCCGGCGATTATGGCCGCGCCATCCACGACCTTGCCTTACGGCGTCAGCTCATCCAGATCGGCGAGGACATGGTGAACGCGGCGTTTAATTCCGCCATCGACGAGCCCGCCACCGCGCAGATCGAGGAATCCGAACAGGGGCTCTTCAACCTCGCCGAGCACGGCCGGATCGAGGGCGGCTTCCGGCCGTTCAGCGCCTCGCTCAACGCCGCGGTCGAGATGGCCGAGGCGGCATACAAGCGCGACGGCGGAGTCACCGGCGTCGCCACCGGTTTCGTCGACATCGACGCGATGCTGGGAGGCCTTCATCGCTCGGACCTTGTGGTCCTTGCCGGCCGCCCCTCGATGGGCAAGACGGCTCTGGCCACCAATATCGCCTTCAGCGCCGCCAGCGCCTACCGCACCGAGAAGAACGCCGAAGGCGAGACCGAGACCGTCGATGGTGCGGTGATCGGCTTCTTCTCATTGGAGATGGCGGCCGAGCAATTGGCGATGCGGATTCTCGGCGAAGCCTCAGGGATACCTTCGGAGAAGGTGCGTCGCGGCCAGCTGAGTGAAAGCGATTTCTTGAAGGTGGTGACGGCGTGCCAGCAACTCGAGAATACGCCGTTCTTCATCGACGATACCCCGGCGCTCACGGTCGCTGCCTTGCGAACCCGGGCGCGCCGGCTCAAGCGCCAACATAACCTTGGGATGGTGGTCGTGGACTACCTGCAGCTGTTGAACCCCTCGGGGCGCTACGACAATCGGGTGCTCGAGATATCCGAAGTGACCCGGGGGCTGAAGGCGCTGGCCAAGGAATTGAACGTGCCGGTGCTCGCCCTCTCGCAGCTGAACCGCGCGGTCGAGCAGCGAGAAGACAAGCGACCGCTGCTGTCGGACCTTCGCGAATCGGGCGCCATCGAGCAGGACGCCGATGTGGTGCTCTTCATCTACCGCGAGGAGTATTATCTCGAGCGCCGCCAGCCCGAGCCGGGGACCGAGGCGCACGAGAAATGGCAGCAAAACATGGATCGTGTGCACAACGTCGCGGAGATCATCGTCGGCAAGCAGCGGCACGGGCCCACCGACTTGGTCAAGCTTCAGTTCCAGGGCGAGACGACGAAGTTTCACGACCTCGATCGCTCCGAGCAGCTGCCCGATGTCCGGTTCTAGCCATGGCAGCGGGGTCTTAACGATCGACCTCGGCGCGATCGCCGCCAACTACCGCCTTCTCCAAAGCCATCTTGCCAGCGCCGAATGCGCGGCCGTCGTCAAAGCCGACGCCTACGGCTTGGGCGCGGACCACGTCGCCCCGGCACTCGTCCGCGCCGGTTGCCGATCCTTCTTCGTCGCGACTTTCGACGAGGGCGCCGACCTGCGAGAAATCCTCGCGGCCGATTTGGACATCGAGATCCATATCTTGAACGGCACGCTGCCCGGGGGCGCGCACGCGTTCCGACGTCACGCGCTGGTGCCCGTCCTCAACGACCTCGGGCAGATCGAGACATGGCGGCGCGAGGCGCAGGGCTCGGGGTCGCGCTTGCCCGCGATCGTCCATATCGACACCGGTATGAACCGCCTTGGCCTAGGCGAAGCGGATGTCTCGCGGCTGGCCGACGATGCGAGCCTTTTGGCGGGAATCGAGGTCCGCAGCGTCATGAGCCACCTCGCCTGCGCCGAAGACGCGGAGGACCCGATGAACGAGGCGCAGTTGGATCGGTTCAATGTGTTGCGGGCGATCTTGCCCCCCACTGCGGCGAGCCTCGCGAACTCGGCAGGGATCTTTCTTGGGCCCCGATTCCACTTCGATTTGGTCCGCCCGGGCATCGCGCTCTACGGCGCGAATCCATGCCCGGGACGGGATCATCCGATGGCGGAAGTCGTTCGTATGCAAGGAAAAATCGTTCAATTGCGTGACGTTGACACCCCCCAGACCGTTGGCTATGGTGCCGCCTACCGCGTCGCCCGGCCGGGGCGGGTCGCCACGGTTTCGGTGGGATATGCGGACGGATTCTCACGCGCCCTTAGCGATCGCGGCCACGGGTATGTTGGTGGTATCCGGGTGCCGGCAATCGGGCGCGTGTCAATGGATTTGAGTGCGTTCGATGTGACCGAAGTGCCGCCGGAGCTGTGCCGCCCCGGCGCGCTGGTTGATCTGATCGGCGGGCCGATGCCGATCGACGAAGTCGCCGCCGACGCCGACACGATAGCCTATGAATTGCTGACCCGCCTGGGCTCGCGCCTACAGCGCGTCTATCTCAAGCAACAGCCCTGAGCGATGACGGCAGTCGCGTTCAGTTTCTTTGCAACCATCGGCCGTATCGTCCTCGGGTTCCTTGCAACCACCGGCCGCGTCGCGCAGTTCACCGCCGGTGGCGTGCGGCACTGCGTGACGCCGCCATGGTATCCGCGGCTGATCCTTCGCCAGATGGTGCACGAAGGCAAGATCATCTGGGACGGTCCGGTCGCCGATATCGACGAGGCGGGCAGCGAATACGTCAATCAGTTCATCAAGGGCCGCGCCGATGGTCCCATCGAGATGGAGGTCCTGGCGTTGTGATGAAGCGCCACGCGCTGGAAATGCTTGGCTGATGGCCGCGGCGACGGAGCGCTTCGTCTGTCAGGAATGCGGCGCCGGCGCGGGCAAGTGGGCCGGACGCTGCGAATCGTGCGGCGCATGGAATACGCTGGTCGAAGAGGCGCCGGCGGATGCCCCGCCGCGCGGCCTGACCGCCGGCAAGGGGCGCCCCGTCGAATTGGCAGCTCTCGATGGTACCGCCGAGGACGGCCCGCGAGAAACCACCGGGATCGCCGAGTTCGATCGTGTCTGTGGCGGTGGGATGGTGCCCGGTTCGGCCATTCTCATCGGCGGCGATCCGGGCATCGGTAAATCGACGCTGGTGATCCAGATCCTGGCCGCGCTGGCGCGCCGCGGGCTGGGCTCGGTCTACGTTTCGGGCGAAGAGGCGGTGGATCAAGTGCGCGGTCGCGCGCGGCGGCTGGGTATCGCCGAATCGCCGGTCCTGCTGGCCACCGCCACCAACGTACGCGATATCCTGACCACGCTCGAAGGCCACGCCGGCTTGCGCGCCTTCGCGATCGATTCGATCCAGACCCAGTTCGCGGACTCGATCGCCTCGGCCCCCGGCACCGTCGCCCAGGTTCGGGCCAGCGCCCAGGCGCTGATCGGATTCGCCAAGCGCGGTGGCGCGACCGCGATCCTGACCGGCCACGTCACCAAGGAGGGACTGATCGCCGGTCCCCGCGTTCTCGAGCACATGGTCGACACGGTGCTCTATTTCGAAGGCGAGCGCGGCCATCAGTTCCGCATCCTCCGCGCGGTCAAGAACCGGTTCGGTCCGACCGATGAGATCGGCGTCTTCGAGATGACCGACGCCGGCCTGACGGAGGTGCCCAACCCCTCGGCGTTGTTCCTGACCAGCCGGACCGCACCGGTCAGCGGCGCCGCCGTGTTCGCCGGCATCGAGGGAACGCGCCCGGTGCTGGTCGAGATTCAGGCGCTGGTCGCGCCCTCGCCGCTCGGTACACCGCGCCGCGCCGTCGTCGGGTGGGATTCGGCGCGGCTTGCTATGGTGCTCGCAGTCCTGGAGGCGCGTTGCGCGGTCGCGCTGGGCGGCAACGACATCTACCTGAACGTCGCGGGCGGCTTGCGGGTGCGCGAGCCTGCGGCCGACCTCGCCGTCGCCGCGGCGCTGATCTCGGCGCACCGCGGCGTTCCCGCGCCAGAGGGCACGGTGGCGTTCGGGGAGATCGGTCTCTCGGGCGAAGTGCGCCCGGTGGGCCAGCGCGAACTTAGACTGAAGGAGGCTGCAAAGCTTGGCTTCGCGCGGGCCTTAACCCCTCCCGCGGCCGGCCGGCGTCGGCCGCCGCTTCTGACGGCGGAGATCGCCCACCTCGAAGAACTGGTCGAGTATCTCGCCGAAGGTCCGAAAGTGGCCGCGGTGGGCGAGGGCTAGGACCGTGACCGTAGTCGACATCGTCATTATCGCGGTGATCATCATCTCGGGCGTTTTCGCCTTCGTCCGCGGCTTCGTCCAGGAAACGCTTTCGGTGGTCGGCTGGGTCGGCGCGGCGGCGGCAACCATCTATACCTTCAACGACCTCAACCCCATCGTCCTTGGCTACGTCGAGAACGAGCCCCTTGCGATCGGCATCACCATCGTCGGCACGTTCGTGATCACGTTGGTGCTGCTTTCGCTGATCAGCCACAGTATCGCGGTTCGCGTGCGCGCGAGCTCGGTGAGCGCGCTCGACCGCTCGCTCGGCCTGCTCTTCGGCTTGGCGCGCGGCGCGGTCGTGGTGGTCGCCGTCTATCTCGCCCTCGAATGGGCCTTGCCGCGCGAGGATCAACCGGAATGGCTCAGCGAGGCACGGCTGATGCCCTACGCCATTCGCGGCGGCGAGATGGCCAAGGACTTGGTGCCCCGCAGCCTTCGCGACGAGGGTGTGGACGCGGCCGAGCGATTGGGCGCCCAGGCGCGCGAAGCGATCGGCGAGCCCGACAATCCGGCCGCGGATGGCGATGGCGCAACGGAGCCCGGATACGAGCGCGGCACGCGCGAGGGCATGGAGCTTTTATTGCGCAACAGCGGGGACCGATGAAGCCAAACCTTGGACCGCCGGGGCGGCTGACCACCAACCCTTTCGAGGGCGACAAGCCGCGCGAGCACTGTGGCGTGTTCGGCATCTTCGGACACGAGGACGCCGCCGCGCACACGGTCCTGGGCCTGCACGCGCTCCAGCACCGGGGCCAGGAGGCGGCCGGCATCGTCACCTTCGACGGCACCCAATTTCATTCCCACCGCGCCCTGGGGCAGGTCGGCGATCAGTTCAGCACTGAATCGGTGATCGACGTCCTGCGGGGCCCCTCGGCGGTGGGCCACGTGCGCTACTCAACCACCGGCGAGACGATTCTGCGCAACGTACAACCGCTCTTCGCCGAGCTGTCCTTCGGCGGCTTCGCCGTTGGCCACAACGGCAACCTCACCAACGCGACCGCGGTGCGGCGTCGGCTGGTCGAGCGCGGCTGCATCTTTCAGTCGACCATGGACACCGAGGTCATCATTCACCTGGTCGCCACCAGCGCCAAGAAGACCGTAATCGAACGCCTGATCGACGCGCTCAAACAGTGCGAGGGCGCGTACTCGCTGGTGGCAATCACCGGGGAGGCGGTGCTGGGAGTGCGCGATCCCCTTGGGGTGCGCCCGCTGGTGCTAGGCACGCTGGACGGGGCGCATGTGCTGGCCTCGGAGACCTGCGCCCTCGACATTATCGGCGCGAGTTTCGTTCGTGACATCGAACCCGGCGAGATGGTGGTGATCGACAACACCGGACCGCACAGTTCGCGCCCCTTCCCCCCGGCGGCGCCCCGATTTTGTATTTTCGAGTACATCTATTTCTCACGGCCCGACAGCGCGGTCGAGGGCGCCAGCGTCTATGACGCGCGCAAGCGTATCGGCGCCGAGCTGGCGCGCGAGAGCCACGTCGCCGCGGACTTGGTCATCCCAGTTCCCGATTCCGGAACCCCCGCGGCGATCGGCTACGCCCAGGAGGCGGGGATCCCATTCGAGCTTGGGATCATCCGGAACCATTATGTCGGGCGCACCTTCATCGAGCCTACCGATCGTATCCGCCATCTAGGCGTGCGCCTTAAGCACAACGCCAACCGCGCGCTCATCCGCGGCAAGCGCGTGATCCTGGTCGACGACAGCATCGTCCGCGGCACCACCTCGACCAAGATCGTGTCGATGATGCGCGAGGCCGGCGCGACCGAGGTGCACATGCGAATCGCCAGCCCGCCGACGACGCATTCGTGCTTTTACGGGGTCGACACGCCCGACCGCGGGCAACTGCTGGCGGCGCAACAGGACCTCGAGGGTATGCGCACTTCGATCGGCATCGACAGCTTGGCGTTCATCTCGATTGACGGGCTCTACCGGGCCATGGCCGGAGAGGCGCGCGACGCCGCCAACCCGCAGTACTGCGACGCCTGTTTCTCGGGCGAGTATCCGATCCCGCTCACCGATCACGAGCAGGGCGAGCCGCCGACCCAGCTCGCCCTGCTCGCGGACAAGATCTGAGCCGCGCCGGTCGGCCGTGGCGCGAGCCCTCGACAATCGCATCGCCCTGATCACCGGCGCCTCGCGCGGGATCGGCGCCGCCGTCGCCGAGCGCTTCGCCGCCGAGGGTGCACATGTGGTGCTGGTCGGCCGCACCGTCGGCGGACTCGAAGAGACGGACGACCGGGTGCGGGCCGCGGGCGGCGCGGCGACGCTGGTGCCGCTCGACCTCGCCGACATGGCCGGAATCGATCGACTTGGGGCGAGCATTGCCGAGCGCTTCGGGCGGCTGGACGTGTTGGTGGGGAATGCCGTGATCCTCGGCCGCTTGGGTCCCGTGGCCCATCTGCCGCCCGACAATTGGGAGGCGATCGTGACCGTCAACCTGACCGCGAACTGGCGGCTGATCCGCGGCTTCGATTCGCTGCTCCGTGCCTCGGACGCCGGGCGTGCGATCTTCGTTAGCTCGGGGGTCACGCGCGGCGTCTCCGCCTACTGGTCGGCCTACGCCACCACCAAGTCGGCGCTTGAGACCTTGGCCAAGACCTACGCCGCCGAGGTCGAGAACACGTCGGTCCGAGTCAACATCGTCGATCCCGGCTCGGTACGCACCCGCATGCGCGCCGAGGCCTTTCCCGGCGAGGATCCGATGCGCCTCCCCGCTCCCGAGGAGATCACGGACGTTTTCGTCGAGCTCGGGGTCCGCGAGTGCCGCAGGAACGGCGAGATTCTCACCGCCCGCGCTTGAGTCCGGCGTAGGGATTATGACCCCTGCGCAACGACATGCGGATGGGGACCCCGGGAAGCTCGAAGCGCGCGCGCAACGCGTTGGTCAGATAGCGGACGTACGAGGCGGGGACTTCGCCCGGGCGGCTTGCGAAGACCGCGAAGGTTGGCGGCCGGGCCCGCGGTTGGGTGATGTAACGAAGTCGGTTGGGGCGGCCCCGGGCCACCGGCGGAGGCTTGGCGGCGACCACGTCAGCTAGCCAACGATTCAAGGGGCCGGTGCCGATGCGCCGCTCCCAATGCGCCACAGCCGCGAAAACCGCCGGCATCAGGCCGGCGACGCCATCGCCGGTGAGCGCCGAAATGGGCACTAGCGCCACGCCCTTGGCCTGGGGAAGCGATCGTGAAAGCCTCGCTTGCATCGCCTTCCGGACGGCCACTCGGTCGCCGACGATATCCCACTTGTTGAGGGCGATAACGATCGCGCGGCCCTCGCGTACGGCGATACGGGCGATGGCATAGTCCTGACGGTCGATCGCCGCGCCGGCGTCGACAACAACGACAGCGACGTGCGCCAGCCGGATCGCGCGGAGCGCATCCTCGGTGGCGAGTTTCTCCAAGCGTTCGGCGATGCGTGCCTTGCGCCTGAGCCCCGCCGTATCCACCAGCCGCACCGCGTGTTCCGCAACTATGAAGCCACTGCCGACCGCGTCGCGCGTGATCCCCGCCTCGGGGCCGGTGAGAAAGCGCGCCTCGCCCAGCAGGCGATTGGCAAGGGTGGACTTGCCGACGTTCGGCCTACCGGCGATGGCGAGCTTGAGCGGCGCGTCTTCCGGCTCGCGGTCGCGCTCCTCGGGCGATGCCGCCTCGGGAAACGCCGTCATGATGGCGTCGCCAAGCTCACCCATCCCCTCGCCGTGCTCCGCCGAGACCGCAATTGGTTCGCCGAGGCCTAGTGAAAACGCCTCGAGGTAGCCCGCCTGCCCGCCCCCTCCCTCGCACTTGTTGGCGACGACGACGATCGGCTTGGCGGCCTTTCGGAGCCAGCCCGCGATGTCCCGGTCGGCCGGCGTGACCCCGGCGCGAGCGTCGACGAGCAAGAACGCGGCATCGGCCTCGGCCAGCGCGATCCGAGTTTGTTCGCGCATGCGTGCGCTCAGGCTCTCGGCGCCGGCCTCCTTGAGGCCCGCGGTGTCGACGACGTTGAACACCAGGTTGCCAATGCGCGCCTCGCCCGAACGCCGATCACGCGTGAGGCCGGGTGTCGCATCCACCAGCGCCGTTCGGCGCGCCGTCAGACGGTTGAACAGCGTCGATTTGCCGACATTGGGTCGGCCCAGGATCACCGCGGTGGGAGGCATCGCTTCAACGAAGCGCGAGGAGATCGGCGTCTTCGGTTAGGATATAGAGTGTTCCCTTGGCCAACACCGGCGGGGTGACCGCGCCGCCCGGCAGGCGAAGGCGGCCCATGATGCGCCCGGTGTACGGCGAGATGGCGAGCGCCTCGCCGGTGGAGGAGGCGATGACCAGCCGGTCGCTCGCCAGAACCGGCCCCACCCATTCGATGACTCCCTCGCGAGCCGCGGCATCTTCGTACCGGGGCAGCGGGGTGACCCAGCGGATGCGCCCGTCATGGCGCGACAGGCAGACGATTTGGGCATCGTTGGTCAGCACATAGAGGAAATCGCCCGCGACCCAGGGCGTCTGGACGCCACCGACCGATTGATCCCACAAGCGGTTGCCCGACACCAGATCGATCGCCGACATGCGGCCGCCGTGGCCGATCGCGAAAACCCAGCCACGGTCGATCACCGGATGCCCGTTGATATCGCTGAGCGCCGCGAGCGGGGTGACCGCGCGAATCGGGGCCAGCGAATCCGCCCATGCGGTGCGCCCGTTCTCCACCCGCAACGCAAACAGCTCGCCCGAGGAGTACGGCACCACGACGGTGTCGCCATCGACCGCCGGACCGGCCGCGCCGAGAAGCCCGGCGATTTCCTCGATACCGCCGTGCGACCACAAGAGGCGGCCATCGACAGTGGCCAGGACGTGGAGCTGGTTGTCAAAGCTGATCGCGAAGACGCGCCCGTCGGCTACCGCGGGCGGCGCGCGCAGCGGGATGCCGACGTTCACGCGCCACGCGACTGCACCGCTCACCGCGTCCAGGGCGACAACTTCGCCGTAGCCGGTTGTCGCGAAGATTCGACCGTTGTCGTAGGCCACGCCGCCGCCGAGCGTCCCCTCGTCTTCGTCCTCGGGCGTGAGATCGACGCGCCACAGCCTGCGACCGCTCGCGGCCTCGAAGGCGGTGGCGTCGCCTTCGGCATCGAGGGCGAAAACGCGGTCGGCGGCCACCACCGGCGGGGTCAGGAGCCGCCGCTTCTTGGCCGAGCCAGCGCCAACTCGTACGCGCCACGCCTCGCGCAGCGTTTCGCCGAGCCGCAGATGGTGCATGGCGTGGTTGGCATAGCCGCCGGCCTGGGGCCACGCATCATTCACCTGCGGTCGCGGCAGTCGCACCTGAAGGTCGGCGATCCGCGGGTCGGGCTCCAGGGTCTGTTGCAGCGAGAGGATCGAAAGACGCTCGCCCTCGAGCGGCGGATCGTCGGGTGCGCCGAGCCAGTCAGGCGTCTCGCATCCGGCGAGGGCGATCGCACCGCAGGTGAGAAGGGCAGCATGCCGCCGCCGCCAATTCAGCCGCTGGCGGCGCGCCCGGGTCACGGCCTAGTCGCTGCCGCCGAGAGCCGCGAACATCTCGACGGCCCGCGAGCGAATGCCGGTCGGGGCGCCCGGATCGGCTGCGAGCGCGGCGAAAACCTCGCGCGCCGCCGCCAGCTCGCCGCGCTTTTGCGCCACCAGACCGGCGAGCTCACGCGCCGAGTAACGCCACACGCGGTCTTCGCGGAGAAGCGGTTCCAGGCGGCGGTCTAGCTCGTCCGCGGCGGCCGTATCGATCAGCTGCATCACGGCCAAAAGGCTTGCCAGATCGCGAAGCGCATCGTCGGCCCCACCGTCCGCTGCGATGCCGTCATAGATCAAAACCGCGGCCGCGGAATCGCCGGTTCGCGCAAGCGCCGAGGCCTCTTGGAAGCGCGAAAGCGTGCGGTATCCGTCGGTGGCGCTCCCGCCAAGCTCGGCGAACGCGGCGGCCGCCTCGACGTCGCGACCCTCCTGGATGAGCTGAAGCGCCTCGCCGAAGCGAATCCCATCGGCCTCGCGCTCGGACTGGCGGTACCGGTCCCATCCCACGCCGCCCGCCACCGCGACGGCGATCACGACGGCGCCGGCGATGGCATAGGCGCCGTACGCCTTCCAAAGCTTGAGGTAACGCGCCTTGCGGACGTCCTCGTCGACTTCGCGAAAGATGTCAGCCATGCACCGCTCCGAGTCTGACCGTGTCTAGGATAGCCGCCTCACCGGGCGCAGGCAATTGAGCGCGGGGTGGGCGGGCATCACAGACGGCAGCCGCTGGGCGGGTCGCGGACGTCGGTGAAGGTGTCGATGACGACTTGCTCGATTCGGTCGCCAACGCGGCGGGTCTCGAAGACGTAGATATCCTGGATGACGTTATTGGTGAGTGGGTCGATGCGGAGTTCACCACGCGGTCCGACGAACGAAACCTCGTGCATGGCCTCGGTGATTCCCTCGGTCGAGCCGCCGGTACGCTTGAGCGCCTCGACGATTAGGCGAGCGCTGTCATAGCCCTGGACCGCGAACTCGGAGCCAAGGCGGTCGAATCGGCCCTGGAAGGCCTTTTGAAAGGCGGCGTTCTGGGGAGAATCGATCGAGGGTACATAGTTGAGGGCGCCGATGAAACCGGCCGCATCGGCGCCCTGCCGCTCGATGTTGAAAGCAGAACTCAGCCAACCGGCGCCGGCGAGCTGGATGGTTTCCTTGAGGCCGAAGCCGGCGTACTGCGGCACGAAAGCCATGGCCGCGGCGCCGGGGAAGAAGACGTACGCTGCCTGGGGCCGCGCGGCCTTCAATTTGCCGAGGTAGGGGCCGAAGTCCTTGGTCGAGAGCGGCGCGTATTCCTCGCCGGCGACGACGCCGCCTGCTGCGATGAAACTGGTGCGAAACGCCTCCATCATCTGGCGCCCGGCGGCATAGTCGGCGGCCATCAGATAGACGCGCTTGTAGCCCTGCGAGACCATCCACGAGCCCATGTCGCGGTTGATCTGGGCATTCGAAAAAGATACGCGTATAACGTACGGACTACAAGATTTTCCCGTAAGTTGGTTGTTGCCGGCGTTGGCAATGATCAGCGGCACGCGAGATGCGTGAACGAAATCACGCAGCGCCCCGGCCACCGCCGAGGATACCGGTCCAACTAGGAAGTCGACGCCGTCCCGGAGCACTAGTTTCTTCGCCTTGCTGAGGCCGACGCTGGGCTTGCCCTCGGTATCTTCGCGGATGACGACGATCTCGCGGTCCCCTACCTGACGCCCGAAGGTATCGAAGCCGAGGTCGATGGCATCGGCGATCTCGACGCCGAGCGAGGCGAAAACGCCCGAATACGGCAGCAGCGCGCCGACTTTTATGGGCTCCGCCGCGTTAGCACTTCCGATCAGAAACGCGAAACACGTAACTGCGAGCCCGCACAGGGTCGAGGAAACGGCGCGTCTCGCGCGTCCACCAGCGTCGTCATGCTTGGCCATCGTAGTGCTCCTGTAATACCGCCAGCACCTCGGGCCGGCTGTACTCGGGGGGAATGGGCTCGCGGTTCACGAACATCTCGCGCAACCGCGTTCCCGAGACGACCAGGCGCTGGTCCTCGGGATGTGGGCAGGTGCGCGCACTCGCGATGCCCTGACAACCGTAACAGTAAAACGTGGTGTCGAACTTCAGGGGCTCGATTTCCAGACTACCGGGGGGAAGTGTATCGAAAATGCGGTGCGCATCGAAGGGACCGTAGAAGCTACCGACGCCCGCGTGATCGCGCCCGACGATCAGGTGCGAGCAGCCGAAATTCTGGCGCAAGATCGCGTGAAGGACGGCCTCGCGCGGGCCGGCATAACGCATCTCGATCGGATAGCCCGATTGAATGCAGGTGCCGGGCGCGAAGTAGTTCCGCACCAGCGCGTCGAGCGCCCGGGTGCGCACGTCGGCGGGCACATCGCCCGCCTTGAGCGCCCCCAGGACCTGGTGGATGAAGACCCCGTCGCACATCTCGACCGCGACCTTGGCGATGTATTCGTGGCTGCGATGCATGGGGTTTCGCGTCTGGAACGCGGCGATCTTGGACCATCCGAGTGATTCGAACCGCGCCCGGGTCTCTTCGGGGCGACGATAGAGCGCCGGATAGGTGTCGGGATAGACACCCTCGCTGAACACGGTGACCGTACCCCCAAGATTCACCTCACCCTGGCCCATCACCTTGGCGACGCCGGGATGGGCGGGATCGGTGGTAGCGAAGACGGACTCGCACTCCAAGTCTTTGTCCGGCGCGTAGACCTCGGCGAGCGTAAGAACGCCCATCGCCGGGCCTCCCTCGGCATCGACCAGCGCGACCTCCTGGCCCACCGACAGGGCCTCCGCCGAGGCCGCGCTGCACGAAAACGTGATCGGGATCGGCCACAGAACGCCGCCCGGAATCCACATCTCGGTGCACGCCGAGCGCCACGAATCGGCGTCCATGAAGCCTTCGAGCGGGGTGTAGGCGCCCATGCCCAGCATCAGGAGATCCGAGACCTCGCGGCTGGTCATCGGCAGCGAGGCCAGGTCCTTGGCGCGCTCGATCGCCCCCGCGCGATCGGGCTCCGGCAGCAAAAGCGGCCGCAGCGCGCCGCCACCGTGCGGCGCTACCAAATCTGGCATCGATGATTTCCTTTCAGGAGTGACGAACGAGCACTGCCCGACGCGGGCCTCCAATTAGCGCAGCTTGACCGCGCCGACAAGCCCCGGCGCAAGGATCACGCCCGTCAACTCGGCTCGCCGACTCCTTTCAAGCCTAAAGGAACAGGGTGAGGACGCCGGTGTAGGTGTAGAGGCGGTCGTGCGAAATCTCGCCGTTGCCGAAGAAACCAATCAAGGGGATATCGCCGATCTCGCGCGCGACCGCCTTGAGCTCGGCCGAATCGGGCCCGAACATGCTGGGCCCCCGCGCCAGGCATGAGACGTAGATCGCGGCCCGGGGGGCGTCGTTCCTGCGCGCCATCAGATCGCGAAGCATGCGGGTGAGGTCGCGGCGCGCCCCCTCGGGATCGCGGCGGCAGAACATTAGTGGCTGACCGGTCTCCAGGCGCTCGCCGATTCCGAGCAGGCCGCGCTCGGTGTCCATACCGGTGAGGTTGCGGACCAGGTAGTCGGCGCGGTCGCTCCCCTGGATCGGCAGCGCCGCGAAGATCGCGCCCCCCACGGGGTCGAGGTCGCGCGCCGCGTCCTCGCCGATGTCTTCGCTGAAGACCTCAAGGGCGGGCCGCTCGTCGAGGGTGATGGCGACGTTTTTCTCGCACGCCGTGACTTCGTGCAACGGCCCCAACGGCGTGCACCCCTGGGTCAGGCCGGTCGCGACCGGCACACGGTCCGAAAACAGGATTCCCGAGATGCCGCCTTCGGTTGGCGCGCCGGCAATCTGGGCGAACTCGGTCCGGGACGACGTCAGCCCGCCGACCAGAAAGCCGTCCAGGGTATCGGCAAATTTCCGCACGAGCGCCGGAATGTGAGGATTGCGGGGATCGCAATGTACGATCCCAAACGGATGTTCGGTACGCTCCAACCAACCATCCCGCTCCGCGGACATGGTCAGGCCGGACCGGCCAACCTCGAAGTGGGCGAAGGAATCCTCCCCGACCGCGCCGACCATGGCGGCAATTGCCGGTTCGTCGAAGTACTCGCGGGCGGTTGCGCAGATGCCCAGCCCGACGGTGCCCGTCCATCCCCCGACACCGGTGTGGCGTTCGAACTCGGCGGCGATGTCGCCGAGGGCAGCGGCCAGGGGATCGGTCACATAGACAAAGCCGAGGTTTACGTCGTCCGGCAGTGGGCTTAGCTGTCCCAGCACGTCCCGGCACAAAGTGCGCCAGTCACCGCCGGCCGCGTGTCCGATTCGAAACTCGCTCACGGTCAAGAGATTACTGGCGGTTGGCGGTCGTGCGCCAGTAGGATTGCCGTCCTTGATCGCGACGGGGACCCTGGATCGGATGGCGGGCACGGATACCATCACTGAATTGATCTCGGCTGGCGAGGACGCGGCCACTGCCATTGGCGCGCCGGAGAGGACGCCGCTTGACTACGCCGGCCTGCGCCGCCACCTCGACGACGGGGTGGGCGCGCTTAACGGGCTCGGTCTGGGGCGCGAGGACCGGGTCGCGATCGTGCTGCCCAATGGCCCGGAAATGGCGGGTGCCTTCCTCATGCTCGCCGCTGGTGCGACCACGGCACCGCTCAATCCAGCCTATCGGGCGCAGGAGTTCGAATTCTACCTCAGCGACCTTGGTGCCAAGGCGCTGATCGTCGAGGCGGGCTCGGATTCGGTTGCCATCGAGGTTGCCCGATCACGCGGGATCGCGGTTCTTGAATTGCGCCCCGACGACAAGGCGGGCGCGTTTACGCTTCGCGGCGGCTCGGTCGGGACGGCCCGGCGGAGCGGTCACGCCGAGCCTGGGGACGTGGCGCTCGTGCTCCATACTTCGGGCACCACCGGCCGGCCCAAGATCGTCCCGTTGAGCCACACCAACCTGTGCGCCTCGGCCCACAATATTGGCCGCGTACTGCAGCTTTCGCCGCACGACCGGTGTCTCAACGTGATGCCGCTCTTTCACATTCACGGTTTGGTGGGCG
The DNA here is from genome assembly GCA_965219135.1 of Alphaproteobacteria bacterium. Lineage (GTDB taxonomy): Bacteria > Pseudomonadota > Alphaproteobacteria > VGEJ01 > VGEJ01 > CAYUNL01. Next base: position 1,137,290 of record CBDCMV010000003.1, read on the forward strand.
CGGTGCTGGCAAGCCTCGGCGCGGGCGCCAGCGTCCACTGCACGCCCGGCTTCAACGCCCTCAAGTTCTTCGCCTGGATGGAGACGGTGCAGCCGACGTGGTACAGCGCCGTGCCGACGATGCACCAGGCGATCCTTGGCCGCGCCGCACGCGGCGACAATCCCGCGACGATCCGCGCCGTGCCGCTGCGATTCGTTCGCTCGTCGAGTTCGTCGCTGCCGCCACAGGTGATGGCCAAACTCGAGCGCGCGTTTGACGCACCGGTCATCGAATCCTACGGCATGACCGAAGCCGCGCATCAAATGACGTCCAACCCGCTTCCGCCAGCGCCACGCAAACCCGGGACCGTGGGCGTGGCGGCCGGACCGGAGGTCGCGATCATAGGTGCCGACGGCGCCCTGCTGGCGACCGACGAGGTCGGCGAAATCGTCATTCGCGGCGCCGATGTCACCGCCGGTTACGAAAACAACCCGCAAGCCAACGCCGAGGCGTTCACCGATGGCTGGTTCCGGACCGGCGACCAGGGGCGCATGGACGAGGCGGGCTACCTCACGGTGACCGGGCGGATCAAGGAGATCATCAATCGCGGCGGCGAGAAAATCTCGCCGCGCGAGGTGGACGAGGTTTTGATGGACCATCCCGCGGTGGCCCAGGCGGTCGCCTTCGCCATGCCGCACAAGACGCTTGGCGAGGACGTGGCCGCCGCGATCGTACTTCGCGACGGAATGCGTGCCGGCGAACGCGAGATACGCGACTTCGCCGCGACGCGGCTGGCATCCTTCAAACTGCCGCGCAAGATGGTCATCGTCGAAGATATTCCCAAAGGCGCCACGGGCAAGGTGCAGCGCGCGCGGCTCGCCGAGGTGCTGGGGCTGGACGGCGGGTGAAGGTCTGCGTCTACGGGGCGGGGGCCATCGGCGGCCACATCGGCGCACTGCTTTCCCAGGTCGGGGTCGAGGTGACGCTGATCGCCCGCGGCCCTCATCTCGCCGCGCTCAAAGAGGGCGGGTTGCGGCTCACCACCGCCGAGGGCGAGCACCATCACGTCCACCTTGCCTGCACCGCGGACCCGGCGGAGGCGGGAACGCAAGACTATGTGATCGTGACGCTCAAGGCGCCTTCGGTCGCCGGCATCGTCGAGCGGATGCAGCCGCTGCTCGGTCCGGACACCGCGGTTGTGCCGGCGGTGAACGGGATCCCGTGGTGGTACTTTTACCGGCTCGCCGGCCCGTTTGAGGACCGCGGAATCGAGAGCGTGGATCCCGGGCGACGGATCTGGGATGGCATCGGGCCGGAGCGGGCCATCGGCTGCGTCGTCTGGACAGCCTCGGAAATCGTCGCGCCCGGTGTGATCGAGCATACCTATGGCGATCGGGTCTCGCTGGGCGAGCCCGACGGCTCGCGCTCGGACCGCGCCTCGGCCTTAAGCGAGCGGCTGATCGAGGCCGGCCTCAAGTCACCAGTGCGGCCCAACATTCGCAACGAAATCTGGATGAAGCTGTGGGGCAACCTTTCGTTCAACCCGGTAAGCGCCCTGACCCAGGCCACGCTCGACACCATCGTGGCCGATCCGGGCACCCGCGCCATTGTCCGCGCCATGATGGTCGAGGCCCGGGCGGTCGGCGAGCGGCTGGGGGTCAAGTTTTCGATGGAGGTCGATGCGCGGATCGAGGGCGCGGCCAAGGTCGGCGCGCACCGCACCTCGATGCTGCAAGATCTTGAGCAAGGTCGGGCGATGGAGATCGAGGCGCTGGTCGGCGCCGTCGCCGAGTTCGGCAGGCTGGTCGAGGTCGCCACCCCGACGATCGACATGGTGTACGCCTTGACGGTACAGCGGGCCCGCGAGGCGGGCTGCTACCCGGCCTGAGGGAAGCGCGTGGCGCCTACTCGTCGCTGCGGTGGACCCGCTCGCGGCGCTCGTGCCGCTCTTGTGCCTCGACGCTGAGGGTCGCGACCGGCCGCGCCTCGAGCCGGCCGGGGGCGATCGCATCGCCGGTTTCCTGGCAGTAGCCATAGGTTCCCGCGGCGAGACGATCGAGCGCCGAATCAATCTTGCCGATCAGCTTGCGGCCGCGTTCTCGGGTCCGGAGGTCAATCTGGCGTCCCGATTCGATGAGCGCGCGGTCGCCAAAGTCGGGCTCGGAACCGTTGCCCTCTCTCAGGTGTTCGAGTGTCACCCCTGATTCGTCCACGACGGCGGCACGCCAAGTGACGAGCTTGCGCCGGAAATACACGCGCTGCCGCGCGTTCATAAACGGCTCCGATTCCCGCGGGCGATAGCCCTTGGCAAGACGCGGTGCCATCGATTCGTCGCGCATCCGAAGATGGACGTTTCACATTAACAGATTGTTAAGTGCGTTGGATAACCTACGCATCAGCCTTCACAACCCGGACCTGACGCCGCCCGCCGGGTCAGCCAAGCGATCAACGCATTTCTCGGCAGCCCCGCGGCCACGGCCCTCGACCCGGCCACTATTAGGCTGTCGGTCCCCAGCGGTTACGACGGCTCGCTGGTCAGTCTGCTGACCGACGTCGAGCAGTTGCGGGTCGAACCCGACCAACCCGCGCGGGTGGTCATCGACGAACATACCGGGGTGATTGTCATCGGCAGTCAGGTCCGCGTCGATGAAGTCGCCATCGCCCAAGGAAATCTGACGATTCGGGTGACCGAGACGGCCCAGGTATCGCAGCTCAGTCCCTTTGCCACCACCGGCGACACGACCACCGTGGCGCGCACCCAGATCGATGTCGACGAGGGGGCCGACCGCCGCCTCACGGTGCTGGAGCGCGGGGTGAGCTTGCAGGAGCTGGTGGACGGACTGAACGCGCTGGGCATCGGCCCGCGCGATATGATCTCGATTCTCCAGACCTTGCGCGCCGCCGGCGCGCTGCAAGCCGAAATCTTGGTGATATGGATGACGCCGCCGCTCACCGCCGCACTCGACCTCGGCAGCGCGCCGACCGTCGACTCGATCGCCGATCGTTCGGCGCGCGAGGCGCGCGAGGCGGCCGAGGCATTCGAATCGATTTTTCTGGCGCAGTTCCTGGACCAGATGTTTCGCGGCATCGAGACCAGCGGTCCCTTCGGGGGCGGGTTCAGCGAAGGCATCTACCGCTCCATGATGAATCAGGAAGTGGCCAATTCCATTAGTAAGGCGGGCGGCATCGGCGTCGCCGACGCGGTCTACCGCGAGATTCTCAGCCTGCAAGAGATCTAACCATGAGTGAATGTCAAAGCCCGGTTGCGCAGCTGACCGAGACGGCGATGCGGTTGTGCCGCGCGACCTGGCCGCGCATCACGAGGAGAAGGAGGCCTTGAGCAACGCCTACCGCACCGAGATGGAGACGGTTCGCCAAGATCCGTCGGCAATTGCGGCCGCCCCGCCACAAGAGGTGGCCCGCCTAAAGACAGTGCTTGGCGCCTTCCATCGACTGCTGGAGGACCATAGACGTGCCCTCAACACGGCAAAAACCGTGACCGAGCGCCTCGTCAAGCACATCGCCGATGAGCTTGCCGGCGACGATCGCCCGACCCGGCGCGCGGTCTCGCTGGCGCTCGACCAAGTCATCTAGGCGCGGCCGCCCCGGCGGCTAGAGCCGTACGTCGAAGGCCCGTCCGCGGAAATCACGAAAGAACGCAAGCTGCCGCAACTCTTCGTCGGTGGGGTACTGGTTGCGAACTTCCCGCGTTACTTGATCGAGGCCGCGGTAGACGAAGCGATTGGCCGACTCGTTGAGCAATACGCTCAATGTCGAACTTGCGATCAGACCGTCGACGCGCTCGGCGGGCGCTTCCCGGGATTCCGTCGGGGAGGAATCCTCGGCCTCCTCTCGGGCCAATCGCTGGGAGAGAATCGGCACCCGGTTGAAGGCCTCCGCCGGCTCCTCCAGCGGCGCGCGCGCACTCGGGCGCTGCGAACCCTGTCCGGCGGCGAACGCTTGAACTTCAACGACCACGATCTATCCCCGGCTTCGCGGCACGGGCCGCGGGGCGATCGAATACCCTGTTATCCTCGCCAGCATCTTACCGCGCCGGAACCAGCCCTTCCATGATCGCCCGATTTACCGCGATCAGCGGCTCGACGCTTCCCTCGCCGTGCAGGACCTTGCTCGAATGCTTGTCCACCCAAAGGCGAGAGAGATGAGCTGACCCTTTAGGTCGTCGGCCAAATCGTTGTCAGGCGAGGCCACGTCCATCTGCAATGTCACCCACATGCGTCGATTGCGATCCACCGCGGCGATGAACGGCGTGTCGGGTCGGTCGACCGATCGCAGGGCAATCAAATCCCGGGTGACATCGGCGAACAGCCGATACTCGGATTGTCGGGGCGTCTCCGTCGTCGCCTGTGCCGAGGCGTATTTCTCGATCGACATCAAGTCACCTCGTATCGCGACCGCGTCACCTCCACGCCCTGAGAACCGAACCCGTTATGCAGCGCCCGTCGTCGTCTTTACTCGAACAGAGACAGCAAGGTCTGCGGCGAGGAGTTGGCGATATTGAGCGCCGTGATGCCGAGCTGCTGGCGGACCTGGTTCGCCTGCGAGGCAGCGCTTTCCTCCGCAAGGTTGGCATCGACCAAATTGCCCAGTTCGGTACGCAGCGAATCGACCAGCGTTGTCGTGAACTCGCTCTGATTTTCGATGCGCGAAGCCGACGACCCCAGGGTCGCGAGCGACGAAGACGCTTGACTGACCGCACTGTCGAGCGCGCTGGCCCCCCTCCTTCGTCAGCTCGTGCATCACGCGAAATGCGTTGAGCTGATTGAACACATGCTCGGTGGTGCCGAAGTTGGTGACCAGGTCATAGCGATGGCGGTGGGCCGCCGCCGCGCGCTGGCTCGCCCTCTCGCCCGAAGCCCGCGCCAATGCCGGGCTGATGGCCCCGAGCCATGCCATCCGCGAGCGGATCAATGAGATCGTCCGCGAGCGCCTGGTGCGCGACGGGACCGTGCACGGCCCCGCCATGACCGCCGAACGGCTCATCTCCAGGGGCTACACCAATGCCGAGAAGGCGCTCAACGCCAACTACGCGCGCGGCGATGTCGTTGCCTTCCACCGCCCCTACAAGCGTCTCGGGGTCGAGAAGGGCGACGAGCTGCGTGTCGCAGGTGTGGATCGCAAGGCTCACACGGTGATGCTGGAGGGAAAGGACGGACAATCCGTCGCCTGGGCGCCGAACCGCCTCGCCGCGCGCTCGGGCGGGGTCGAGGTGTATCGGGCCGAAGAGATGGAACTCCGCGCCGGCGACCGCGTCCGCTGGACCCGCAACGATGCCGGGCTCGGGCTCGTCAACAGCGCCACGGCCGAGGTAGCGGCGGTCGCGGGCAGCAAGGTGACGTTCCGCCTCGGCGACGGGCGCATGCTCGACCTCGCTCCCGGCGATCCGCAGCTTCGCCATATCGACCGCGCCTGGGCCTCGACCGTGCATGCGTTCCAGGGCAGGACGGTGGATACCGTGATCGCCGCGATGGAGGCCAACCATCCGAACCTCACCACGCAGAAGACCCTGTATGTGGAGATCTCCCGCGCGCGGGACCGGGCGGAGCTGGTGACCGACGACAAGGCGGCGCTGCGCGAGACGCTCGAAGCGGTGACCGGGGAGCGCATCGCGGCGCTCGAAGCGGTCGAGCCGGAGCGGGCGAAGGACCGCGCGACCGGGCTCGACACGGACCGGAGCGCGGGGCATAACAGCGGCGCTTCGGAATCACGGCAGCCGGAACGGAGTTCCGGTCCGGACATGGAGGAGGCGCGGACACCGAAGAGCGTCGATCGCGACCTCGGGCTGTAGCGGCGCGGCTCCGGAACATCGGCGGCGGCCACCCGATTCCGGACAGGCCGGCTCGAACAGGCCGGCTTGATCCCGATCGCTCAAGCGCCTAGATTACCGGCAACACCCCTTGCGGTTTCGACCGCAGGGCGCGGGGCCTCTTCGGAGGCCCTTGCTTTTTGCGGCGGGCAACGATGCGCACCTTCGTCTATGTGGACGGCTTCAATCTCTACTATGGAGCGCTCAAGGGAACGCCGTGGAAATGGCTCGACTTGCCGGCGCTGCTCGCGACGGTTCTGCAACCGCATCACCATATCCTGACGGTCAAGTATTTCACGGCGCGGGTGTCGGGCACCCCCGCCGAACCGTCGAAACCCCAGCGCCAGGACGTCTATCTCCGCGCCCTTCGGCGCTACCGGCCCGAGGTTGAGGTGTATTTCGGGCATTTCCTGAGCCACAAGGTGCGCGCGCCACTCGCCCAGCCGGCCGGGGACCGGCGCACGGCGGAAGTGATCCGCACCGAGGAGAAGGGCTCGGACGTCAATCTCGCCGTCCACCTGATCAACGACGGCTGGCTCGACGCCTACGACTGCGCGGTGGTGGTCAGCAACGACAGCGACATCGCCGAGGCGATGCGCCTGGTCAGGCACCATCACGACAAGCGGATCGGACTGGTGACGCCGGGAACCGGACGGCCGTCCCGCCAGCTCATGGCGCATGCGGATTTCGCGCGGCATGTGCGGCCCAATGCGCTGCGGCGGTCGCAGTTGCCCGACCTGATCCCCGGGACCAACATCCGGAAGCCCGCGCGGTGGTAGCGCGTGTCACTGGTGCCGCAAGATGGTGGACATCTTGATCGTTTGCGAAACGGGAGTGGCTCTGGCCGCTTGGGCAGTTGGCTGTTTTGATCGCCGCGGCTGAGGAGACCGGAACCAACGCTTGCAAGGCCCTTTGTCGTGCCCGCGTTCTGTTGACAACCGCTTCTCGACTGCGAATCGACCCGCCGGTATCCGGGTGCGCGTCTTGTCGTGGCCGGCTAGCGGAAAGGTCCGGCTCGGAAAGCAAGGGCGTCCGGGACCGGGTCCGTCAGTAGAATCTCCGGTAGTCCCCGTCGAGGTGGGTTTCTTCGGCGATGTGATCCAGCACGGCGGCTCCGAGCTCGAGAAGCCTTGCCGTCCTGGCAGGATCATCCCACCCATCCGCGCCGTGCTTGCCGCCATGGAACAGATTGTTTCGAACGGTTTGCAGGACCCGAACGACGTTTCCAAGATCACCCGGCCAGCCGTTCAGGTCGACATTGCGCCATTCCAGGCGGTCGCCGGGCGCGACGACCTGGTGCTTCGGAGCGGCTTCGATGAGCGCGCGCGCCTCGTCCGAAATGCGATACGCCCCATAGTGGCCCAGGGCGAATTTGTGCCAATCCGGAGCGGCCCGGGCTCCAGGCCTGGAATCCGACAGGTAGCCGTTCTCCTTGAGCGCGAACTCGAACCTCGAATAGCGGTAGAAGAATTGGAACGCGAGTTTCTCCAGAGGTTCGCCGATCAATTCGGATTTCATGGGTCACTCCATTCGGCTACGACGGCGCGTGATCGACCGGGGATGCCGATTGAATCCCGCACCCAGTGGATGGCGCCAAAACCATCAGCCGCCCCTACCGCCCATCGGGTCTTTGCGGTGGGTGATCGGCGTCGCGGAACAGGGTCCGGCCGACCGAACAGATTCGCGAGTACGACGAGCAGGGGCTTGGCACTGCGCAGGCGAGGCAGGCAATTCCAATCACGCTTGCATCTCACGCGGTTGCATTCCAGTGCCGTATAGCCGCTCACGATCTGTCGAGAAGCGGCTACTGCTGAGAATTGCGAAGCCGGAGCACGACTTCGTCGAGATTGATCTGCACGACATCGCGATAGCGTTTCGGACCGAAGGCTCCGAGCATTTCCAATGCCTTGGCGTAGGCGATCGCGGCCTGCTCAAGGAGCTTCCTGTTGTTTTCTTGCAAGCCCAGGATGAATAGCGCTCTGCCGAGGTTGTTGTGCGTCAACGCCGAGCCGAGCGGGACTCGTTCCGCTGTGCGTTCTTTCAACGAGTTCCGGAACGCAGCGATGGCTTTCTCAAGGTACTCCTTTCCGGCCCCGCGCTCGCCCAGCCCCAAGAGTGCCTTGCCGAGGTTGTTCTGTGCGAGGGCCCAATCGAGCTGCGCGCGCTCAGGGGAGAGCACGTCGAGCGCCGCCCGATAGGTCTCCACGGCCTGCTCCAAACGCTCGGTTCCGGTGTCCCGCTCGCCCAACGCCGACAATGCGTTGCCGAGGTTGATTTGCGTGAACGCCCAATGGAGAGGAAAGCGTTCGCGGGTGCGCACCTGGAGCGCCGCGCGGTGGACGTCCACCGCCTCCTGAAGCAGCTCGCCGCTGCTCTCCCGTGTGCCGATCATCTCAAGGGCGTTTCCCAGATGGGTCTTTATCGCTGCCCAGTTGAGTGGTACCCGATCGCGGGTAATCTCCTTGAGTGCCGCGCGATAGCTCACGACGGCTTGCTTGAGATGTTCCGTTCCGGGTTCCCGTTCGCCCAGGGCCGATAGGGCGTTGCCCAGGTTGTTCTGTGTCAACCCCCACTGGAGCGGTGTGCCTGCAGGTGTGTACACCTCGAGTGCTGCCCGGTATGCCTTTACAGCGTTGTCCAAGCCTTGCCGTTCGGTCTCCCGCCGGCCCAGGGCCAGCAAAGCGGTGCCGAGGTTGCTCTGCGCGTCGGCCCAATCGAGCGGATCCCGCTCGCGCGAGGAGACGTCGAGCGCTGCGCGGTAGGCGGCTTCCGCCTGTTTCAAGCGCTCGGTGCCGGGCGCGCGTTCCGCCAGGGCCATCAGAGCGTTGCCGAGCTTGTTCTGCGTTCTCGCCTGCTTGTGCAGTACGCGCCCGCGGGTGTACATCGTGAGTGCAGCCCGGTAGGCATGAACCGCTTGTTCAAGGCGCTCCGTGCCGATCTCCCGCTCGCCGAGCGTACGGAGGCCATCTCCTAGCGTTACCTGCAATGCAGCACGGTGCGAGGCATTCTCGATCGTGTCACTATCGAGCAGGGTCGCGAGCTTCTCCGTCGCTTCCCCAAGCCCTTCGTTCAGTATCCGGCCGCGTGCCTCGTTGTTGACCAGTGGAGCAATCGTCGACAGGGCAACGGCGGTCAATTGGGTCCGAAGATCTTCGTGAAAGTCGGAGCCAAGGGTCACGTCTTCGAGCCGGTAGGGCCGATCGCCGCGATCGAGCGTGCCTGTGCCCGATCGCCGCACCATCCACAGGCTCAGCACGTTTGCGGGTTTCTTGACTCGCCCGGCAACTACCAGGTCGGCGTTCCAGTCATCGAGAACCACACGAGCGTTTGCCTGCATCTGCGAGAGCCATTCGCCCGCCGCTCCGGACGCCGAGACGACTCGGGCGGATCGGACCATCGCGATCCCGTTGATGCTCGCGAATGCCTGCGCGACGGTTGTCGTGTCGTCACCGGACCTGTCGTCTTCCAGCCAGCACAGGACGACGCGGAAGCTGTCGTCGACGGGTTGTGGCTCACTCCACAGGAGGTTCCCCAGGAGCAGTGCGGCCCGCTCCGGCGGCCAATCGGAGCGATGCGGAAATTCCGTCAGCCAAGCGATGAGAAGCGCCGTGACCACACTTACGACGATGGAGCCGAGCCACTTCATTTCCGAGTGAGTTCCTTTCTGTCGACTCGTTCGCGCCAGCGTTGCGGAACGCGTTGTCGGCGTGAGTTGGGGATGGGCGATAAGCTCGTCATCGGGTTGGCGGCCGGTGGGCTAAACGGCGTCCGGATCGGGCACGATGGTGGAGATGAAGTCGCGGATTTCGTGGACCTCTTTCTCGCGCCCGGCGGCGATGAGGTCGAGGGCGATGGCCTGGGCGGTGAACAGCGAGGCCCGTGCGACGCGCATTTCCACCTCGGTGCCGGGCCATGCGCGGCGGTCGAGAGCCTCCATGGCGAGCTCGACGAGGATCTGGTTGGGGGAATGAGGGGTGCCCTGGGCGGCCTGTTCGAGCCGTTCCCACTGCTCGGGAGCGATCCGAACATGCTTGTGCAGGGCCTTTGCCTTGGAATCTGCCATCGTTTCCTGTCGACCTCCGTCCCGTTTAGGGCCACCAACGGGAGCAAGAATCTTGCCGTCCTGTGGACCGGGGGCGCCAATTCGAGCGGTGGCAAGACGCGCTCGGCGGCCCCGTGAGCAGCGAATGCACGCCGGGGTCCGGGCGCCCCGGCCGGGCATTGTCGTCCTATACCGCCGCTGAGGCGAGCACTTATAGGTGCTGCGCAGGAAAGTCCATAAATGCGGCCGTATTACGGCCGGCACACGATAGGTGCTCGAAGCGGCACCACCGCGACAGGGGGGCCAGGAGTAGGCGGTAAAAGGGTGCTTTGGAGCACCTATCGGTGGCAAGTATATCCGGCACGCCAGGAGGGCGCTGAGCTGCGCAAGATCAACAGGATGACCTGCCAATCGCGGGCATTGGCGGCCATGGCAAGGCCAGCATCAGCGATGCGTCAGGTGTGAAACCCAAGGCCGCCCCGGCGGTCGGGACGGCCAAGTCGTGCAGCATCAACGTTCGGGAAATCGGCGCCGGCAACAGCGGCTCGTCAGAGCCGCCGCGGCGCTTGAGCGGCGGGAAGCGCAGCGGGTGCTGCACGGGGTCGTGCGCAGCACGGCGACGGAAGCGCGCGCGGCGGTGTCCGCACTTGTGCGGGCAGCAGTGCACGACGCAGTGCGGAGTCCGGTGAACGGCGAAGCCGACACCGGCGACGCACGGAGTGCTGCCGCGACGAGCCGGGGCGATGCCCGCAGCCGGCGCAGCCGGCGAAGGGCGAGCGGGGCGAGGTCTGCGACGAGCGCGGCGCGAAGCGCCGGCGCGAGGAGGATGCGGCGGTGGTCCCAACGACGTAGTCGAACGCTGCGCGACGGCGGCGGTCCGGCACGCGGCGGTGTGCGAGCGGTTGTGGACGCGTCGGGGTCCACGCGGATCTTCGTCAAGGTGCACCATGAAGTAGTGCTGACCGCGGTGGAGGATGTCGTCGTGGCGGTAGACGTCGCCGATGTATTCGTCGTCGGCGAAAATGCGCGACTCCTGCGGTGTGATGCGCTTGAAGGTGACTTGGCTCATGGGGTACTCCGGTGTTGCGTGTTGGCGGCGCGGCGGGACCTCTCTCCCTCTCCGCGCCGTTCGCCCCCCGCTCGCTTCACGCCGCCTCGCAGTCCGCGAGCCGGGCGGCGGCCCAGGTCGCGGCGCGGGCGAGCACCTCGGCGTGGCACGGGCGCCTCGGCCAGCACCAGCAGGCGAGTCGCTTGCGATCGAGCGAAGCGAGATCGGCAAGCGACACCTCGCCGGCGCGGATGCGCCGCCAGAGGTCGGCGCGATAGCGCGCGACGACCTGCTCGCGGCTCCCGTCTTTGCCGAGGACATAGGGATTGCCCCACCGTGTGCGGCGGTCGACGCGCACCGCGCCGTTCGCGACGGCGTCGGGCTCGTGCTTCAGATTGACGATGCGGGCCATGCTCCCTCTCCTGTTCTTTCCTGCTCGCGTTCACGCGGGCGCACCTCCGCTCCCGCGAAGCGGAAGAGCGGCGCGAGCCGGGCGGCGAGCGCGTGCGGACCGAGTGCAACGAGGTCGTCATTGAAGTCGTCGTCGCGGGGCACGATGACGGTGGCGGCGACGCCCGCCCGCGCGCAGCGCCGGGCGAGACGCATCGCCGCCTGCTCGCCTTCGGCATCGTTGTCGCGGGCGATGACGAGCCGTGCGACGCCGGGCGGAGGCGAGAACGCGCCGAGGCTTCCGGCGGAGAGTGCCGCTGCGGCGGTGATCTCGGGCACGGCGGTGACGAGCGAGAGCACGGTCTCGATGCCCTCGCCGACGAGGAGCGAAGCTCCGTCGGCGGGGCGCCCGAAGCGAACGGCGAGTCCGTAGATGCGCCCGAGCGCCTTGCGCGGCGTCGCGACGCCCGCCTTGGCGGGCTGTCGCGGGTCTCGCGCGCCCCGCCGGCGGTGCCCTACCGCATCGCCGGCGTGCCCTACCCCGTGCGCACCGAGACCCAGCACACCATCGTCTCGGGCACCACCGGCTCGGGCAAGACGGTGCTGATCTCCGACCTGGTGGCGCAGATCCGCGACAAGGGCGAGCGCTGCGTCGTCTACGACAAGATGGGGAGCTACACCCGCGCGTTCTTCGATCCCGCCCGCGACGTGCTCCTGAACCCGCTCGACGCGCGCGCGCCGCGCTGGTCGCCCTTCTTCGAGGCCCGCAACCCGCGCGACTTCGACACCATGGCCGCCGCGCTGGTGCCCCAGCAGAAGGACACCGTCGACCCGTTCTGGGTCACCGCCGCGCGCCAGCTCTTCTCCAACGGCGCAGGCGTGCTGTGGAAGAAGGGCATCACCGAGAACAGCGTGCTGGTCGACCACCTGCTCAAGACCGAGCTCACCGCCTTGGCCCAGGCCATGGAGGGCACCGTCGCGCAGTCGATCGTCGATCCCGAGAACCCGAAGACCGCGCTCAGCGTGCGCGCCATGCTGACCGCGCATCTGGGCGCGCTCGAGTTGCTGCCCGATACCGGCACACCCTTCTCGATCCGGGAGTGGATAGGACAGGAGGACCGCGACGGGTTCCTGTTCCTGACCTCGCGCGGCGACCAGCATGCGAGCCTGCGAGGCCTCATCTCGACCTGGCTCGAGATCGCGGTCAACGCGCTGCTCTCGCTCGAACAGGACGACGGGCGCCGGGTCTGGGTCATCCTCGACGAGCTGCCGACCCTGCACCAGGTGCCGTCGCTCCAGCCCGGCCTCGCCGAATCGCGCCAGTTCGGCGGCTGCTTCGTGCTCGGGGTCCAGGTCATCTCGGCGTTGCGCGACCTCTACGGCAGGAACGGCGCCGAGACCATCTCGGGGCTCTGCGGCACCCGCGTCGTGCTCGCCGCGCCGGACCGGGACACCGCCCAGTGGTCGGCCGACAGCCTGGGCCGGAGCGAGGTCGAGGAGGTCGCCGAGGGCTTCTCCTACGGCGCCAACACCATCCGCGACGGCGTCTCGCTGACGCCCAAGCGCGAGCTCCGCGCGCTGGCGCTTGCCTCGGAGATCATGCGCCTGCCCAACCTCTCGGGCTATCTGCGCTTCCCCGGCCCGCTCCCGGTCGCCACCATCGAGCTCGACTACGTGAAACGGCCCGCGGCCGCCGAGCGGTTCGTGCCGCGCGAGGACGCGGCGGTTCAAGGCGCGCTCGAACTGCCGCCGCCGGAGAAGGCTCCGGAGGCGGCGGATGCACCGGCGCCGGATACGCCGCCGGACACGGCAGTGGCGGAACCGCGCGATACGGCGGCGCCCGCGGGGACACCGGCCGAGACAGGCCCATCGGAGCTGGCGAACGACGCGACCGGTGAAACGCCGGACCGGCAGGCCGCGCCGCTTCCGGTCGATGCGCCCGCCGCACCGGAGACGCCCGCGGCGGAGGATGCGCCGCCCGCGAGGCCGCGCCCCGGCGTCTCGATCTGACATGGTGGCCTCGATCGGCGTCGTCGCCGCGCCGTCGCAAGGGGCGAGCTACTACGAGCGCGACGGCTACTACGCGAAGGACGATCCCGAGCACCGCCACGCCAGCGCCTGGGCCGGCCGCGGCGCCGCCGAGCTCGGCCTCCAGGGCCCGGTCGAGCCGGACGTGTTCAGGGCGGTCCTCGAAGGCCATGTGCCCGACGGCTCCGGGAAGCGGCTCGGGCGCATCGGGAAAGACGGCGAGATAACGCACCGGCCCGGCCGCGACCTCACCTTCTCGGCCCCGAAATCCGTCTCCCTCGCGGCGCTCGTCGGCGGCGACGGCCGCGTCGTCGACGCCCATGACCGCGCCGTTGCGCGCACCCTCGCCTGGTTCGAGAGGAACGTCGCCGAGACGCGTATGAAGGATCCGGAGACCGGCCGCGTGGTGCGCACCGGCGACCAGAAGACCGTCATCGCCACCTTCCGTCATGATACTTCCAGGAATCTCGATCCGGCGCTGCACACCCATTCGGTGATCGCCAACATGGTCAGGAGCGGCGACGGCAAGTGGCGCTCGATGGCCAACGAGCGGCTCTACGAATCGAAGATGCTGCTCGGCGCGCTCTACCGCAGCGAGCTCGCCCGCGGTCTCTCCCGGCTCGGCTACGGCGTCGAGAAGACCCACGCCGACGGGCGTTTCGAAATCGCCGGCGTGCCGCGCACTGTGATCGAGGCGTTCTCGACCCGGCGCGCCGAGATCGAGGCGGCGGTGTCCGAGCGCGGCGGCGGCGCCACCGCGGACGACCAGCGCCTCGCCCAGCGCGCGGCGCTGATGACCCGCGCGGCCAAGCGCGACGTCGACCGCGATGCGCTGCGCGAGAGCTGGCTGACCCAGGCCGAAGGGGTCGGCTTCGACGCGCGCGGGCTCGCGGCGCAAGCCATGGCCAGGGACGCCGTAAAGGACTCTGGGCGGGAGACCGAAGCCGGGTCCGGGGTCGGTCCCGCGGCCGTCGATGGCGACGCGCGTACGGTCGCCGTGGAACCGGGGTCGGGAACGGCGGAGCCCACATCGAAGGCGGCGCAGGCCGTGGACTGGGCGGTGGCCCATCTCTCCGAGCGCGAGGCGGTGTTCGCCCGCACCGACCTGCTCGCAGCCGCGCTGGCCTTCGACCCGGGCGGGGCGGAGATCGCGGCCGTGGAGCGCGAGCTCGCGGCGCGCGAGACCGCCGGTACGCTCCACCCCGCGCGCCTGCCCGGCGCCGAGGGCCTGCTCACCACCGACCGCGCCGTTGCCGACGAGAAGGAAACCATCGGGCTGATGCAGGCCGGTCAGGGCCGCGGCGTGGCCCCGATGCGCGCCCGCACTGTCGACAAGGCGCTCCGTAACGGTCCCCTGACCCACGGCCAGAAGGCGGCGGTGAAGCTCATCCTTTCGGCGCAAGACCGCACCGTCGGCGTCCAGGGCTATGCCGGCAGCGGCAAGACCACCATGCTGAACCGCGCCCGCGCGCTGCTCGAGAAGAAGGGCTACGCGGTGCGCGGCCTCGCGCCCTCGGCCTCGGCCGCGCGCACGCTCGCCGGCGAGGCCGGCATCGAGAGCGAGACCCTGCAACGCTTCCTCGCGCGCTACACCGGCGTTGCGGAGGGGCGCATGACGAGGAAGGGCCAGAAGGAGATGCGCAGCAGCTTCGCGAAGACCGCCCTCGTGGTCGACGAGGGCTCGCTCGCCTCCACCGTCCAGGCCCGCGACCTGCTCAGGATCGCCGACGCACTGCGCATCCCCCGCGTGGTGCTGGTCGGCGACGAGAAGCAGCTCGACGCCGTCGATGCCGGCAAGCCCTTCGCGCAACTCCAGCGCGCCGGCATGCGGACCGCCGTCATGGACGAGATCATGCGCCAGCGCGACCCGGCGCTGAAGGAAGCGGTCGAGGCGAGCCTCGCCGGCGACGTGACGCGCGCCTTCGCGAAGCTCGGCGACAACATTGCCGAGGTGAAGCCCGACAACCTCGCCGGGGCCTCGGTGACCGCGTCCGTATTCAAATCAAAGCGCACGGTGCCGAGCGTGTCGTTGACGTCGAAGGATTCGTACTCGAAGCCGGCGTGTCGCAAGGCCTCGGCGGCGAGCCCCATGTCGCTCAGGACGCGCATCTCGTCATGCTCGGCAACGAACCCGGGATTGAAGTGCTTGATGAAGTCGACGAGCTTTTGCTCGCCGTCCTTGCAGTAGAACTGCTGGGCGCCGAGTTCGGCCACGCGGCAACCCGGCCCCACGCCGATCTGGCCGCATAGGCGAACCATGTTGTCCAGACTATCGGGTCCGTAGCCCACTATCGTTGTCCTCGGAAGGAACGCCTCATGAGGCCAGCGGCGTCCGCCTGAAGACCACGCCCTCGGCGCCGGACAGGCGTCGTTCGGGCGCGGCGCCCGAAGATAGGACGCGGAACTCGATGCTGTAGCGTGGCTTCGCCATCCCCTCGGTCAAGAAACTGCGATGGATGGTGAGGTTGTTGAACACGACCACGTCGCCGGGGCCGAGCTCGGGGTGCCAGAGATAGCGGCCAAACTCGCGCAACACGTCGTCCTCGTCGATCTCCGCGCCGGGGTGATGGGAATCGGAGCGGGTCGAGGGCGTCATGCGATCCGACATCGCGTGCGCGACCAGTTTCAAACCGGGCGCATCGGCGCCGCACGCGTTCAGCGGCACCCAGCACGAGATCGGCACGTCGGGTCCGATCGGCGAGATGTCCTGGTGGAACGGTGTGGCTTCGCGGACCTGGGTGGCGAAAACCCGTCGCACGAGACAGTACTGGAAGGGAACGAACGGCTCGCCGCCCAGCGCGCTTTCAAGGCAAGGCACGAGGGGCGATTCGCCGACCAGTGCGAAGACGTCGAATAGTTGAGCGTACCCCGCCATCTGAGTCGACGCGATCGTGACGTTGCAGTACTGCCGGAAGAGTTCGGTTGCGGCATCCGATTCGCCGTTCTGAATGCGCCCATCCAGGTGGTGAAAATAGCGCGCTGCGCTTCGCGTTCCAGGCCGCCGATCCGCGTTTTCGGCAGGGCACCGCGCAGCAGTGCCACCCCGTGCGCCGCCACCGCCCGCGCCACTCGCGCCGGGTCCGCCGAACCGGCGGCAAAGACGAAGTCGTGCTCGCGCAGCACGGGCCTAGCGCCTTATGAAGCTCACGTATTGCTGACCGCGGCCGAACAGGCCCGCGAAACCTCCGAGATCGCCGAGCCCACCGTCGTCCGCATGGTCTAGCGCATCGTGGAAATCGAGTACGGCGCTGGCCGTGGCCGGTGCGTATTCCCCGACGCGTTCGCTGAGCGCGCCAAGGCGCTCCGCGATCTCGCCGATCGTGTTCTCACCACGGTCACGCTCGAAGGAGCCGGTTAGCGCGTAGAGGTCATCGCAAATCTCCAGGATTGGCCGGTTTTCGGCCTCGGTGCGCGGATCGAAGGTCAGCCGGTAGTCGAGTAGATTGTGGAGGTTCCGCCAGTACGCGGCCGTCGCGACTTCGTTGTACGCGCCGCGAACGTCCTTGTACCAACGCCAATCGGTCAGGAAGTGGGGCGAGGCGCCATAGCAGTCGAACCCGTCATCGAGCGCCGCAACGGCGTCGGCAACCGAAAGCATCGCTCCCTTGCCCCACGGCCGGACGATGACATCGAGGATCCAGTCGTCGACCCGCCGGCTGCGCCCGGTCAATGTCGCCAAATGCGACGCAAACAGCGGCCGCAGCTGTTCGACCTGCTCGGCTGCCGAGGCGCCGGCGTCAACGACCAGCGCGCCCATGAGGCGACGCATGATCTCGGCGAACTGCGAGATCGAGTCCATGCACGTCACGACCACCACCCCGCCGGGCGCAGCGAATCCGGCGACTTGGCGCAGCATCGACACGGGATCGTTCTGTAGAGGGATCGCGCCCTCGCGGCCCCGAGGCCCACGCCAAGGCGGTGACTCTGCCCCACGCGCGGCCGATGGATTTCACCGGGAAGCCGCTGCGGGGAATGGTTTACGTCGGCGCCAAGGGAACGGACGTCGATGCCGAGCTTGAAGCGTGGGTGGATCGTGGGCTGGCGTTCGTTTCATCCCTTCCATCCAAGAAAAAGCGACCGCGCAAACAGTCCTGACAGGACGGTGTCAGTAGGGGGTGTGTAGGCTTCACCTCGTTCCCTCGGGAACGTCGTTGAACACCAACCGTGGAGCAGAAACGATGGCGATTCCATTCATCCATATCGAGTTGCACACCGACGGCCTGGACAAAGCCAAGGCGTTTTATGGCGAGCTCTTGAACTGGCAGCTTGAGGACGTGCCGATGGGCGAAGGGACCTACACGATGATCGGGGTCGGCGAAGGGACCGGCGGGGGTATGATGACCAATCCCGCGCCCAACGTGCCCTCGCACTGGCTTGCCTGCATCTCCGTGGAAGACGTTGCGGCCACGACCCAGAAAGCGGAAAAGCTCGGCGCCACCGTCATCCAGCCCAAGACCGAAGTACCGCAAGCCGGCTGGTTCTCGGTGATCACCGATCCCGCGGGCGCGGCGGTCAGGCTTTGGGAGCCCAACCAAGCCGCGTAAGATAGCGGCCCGACCAGGAGCTGCCGAGAGGTCCCATGCGCCGCGCCGAGCGCCTGTTTCAGATCGTTCAGCTGTTGCGAAGCCGCAACGTGACGACGGCGGCGCGGCTCGCGCGCGCGACGTGCTGAGCAGGCCGTGCTGCCGGAGCGGCTGAAGGCTGGCATCGCCGAGATCGCCCTGTTCGCGCCGCGGATCGGGGCGCGGCGCGAGGTCCAGGCCAACCTCACATCGCTTCGCAGCTGCATCCACGAGCGGCGCAAGGTCCGCTTCGGCTACACCCGGCGCGACGGCGCGCACAGTGCTCGGACGATCCAGCCGCTCGGTCTGTTTTTCTGGGGCACCAAGTGGTCGGTGGCGGGATGGTGCGAGCATCGCGACGCGTTCCGCAACTTTCGCCTGGACCGTATGGAGCACCTTAAGGTGCTGGACGAAGTCTTCGCCGACGTCGCCGGGCGGACGCTGGACGATTACTTGCGCGAGGCTGGCCCGCCAGCGAAAACCGCAGCCACGCCGGTTGGTTCGCCGGCTGCCGCAGCGGAGTAGAGCGAATGACGAACGATCCCCACTTTGGCCCCGAGCTGTTCGCCCTTCTTGCAGGCCCTCGACAAGAACAACAATCGCGAATGCTTCCAGGCCAACAAGAAGCGCTTCGAGCGTGACGTGCGCGACCCGATGCTCCGGTTCATCGCAGAATTCGGGTAGCATCTCGACAAGATCAGCACGCGATTCGTGGCCGATCCACGGCCCAATGGCGGCTCGTTATTTCGCATCTATCGGGACGTGCGCTTCTCCAGGGACAAACGCCCCTACAAGACCAACGTGGGCGCGCACTTCCGCCACCAGGCGGGCAAGGATGCCCATGCGCCGGGCTTCTACTTTCACATCGAGCCGGGCGAGGTATTCGGCGGCAGCGGCATATGGCACCCCGACGCGCCCGCGCTGACTAAGATTCGCGACGCCATCGTCGAAAACCCGAAAGGCTGGCGCCGCGCGACCTCGGCCAAGGTGCTGGGGGCGGACGGCGTGCTGAGCGGCGAATCGCTCAAGCGCCCGCCCCAGGGCTACGACCCGGACCATCCGCTGATCGACGATCTCAAGCATAAGGATTTCTTCGTCGGCGCCCGCTTTAGCGAGGAAGAGGCGTGCGAGCGCGATTTCATCAAGACCTTCGCGGGACAATGCCGGCGCTTCGCCTCGCTGACCAAGTTTCTGACCCAGTCGCTCGGTTTGCCCTGGTAGGCCGCCACCCTTGCTCGCTCGGGCGCGGGCGCCCTGATACACTTCGCGGCCCCGAGAACGAGAGGCCGCCATGGCGCCGCGTCGCAGCAACCTGAGTCTCGCCCCCGAAGTCTTGGAATCGCTGTATGCGACGATGCGCCGCATCCGCGCCTTCGAGGAACGAACCGCCGAGCTTTTTGAAGAAGGCCTGATCAAGGGCACCGCGCACCTCTACATCGGGCAAGAGGCGGTCGCCGCCGGCGTCTGCGCCAACCTCAACGCCGATGACTACGTCGCCAGCACCCACCGCGGTCACGGCCACTGCATCGCCAAGGGGGCCAAACTCGGAAGCATGATGGCCGAACTGATGGGCCGGGATACCGGCACCTCGCGCGGCCTCGGCGGCTCGATGCACATCGCCGACATGGACCTCAACATTCTGGGCGCGAACGGCATCGTCGGCGCCTCGCTGCCGATCGCCACCGGCGCGGCTCTGGCCGCCAAACTGCGCGGCGATGGACAGGTCGCGGTCCCCTTCTTCGGCGACGGCGCGGCCAACGAGGGCGTGTTCCACGAGGCCCTCAACCTCGCCGCGGTCTGGGCCCTGCCGGTCATCTTCGTCTGCGAGAACAACAACTACGCGCTCACCACCCGCTTCGACACCACCATGGCCGTCGACCAGGTATCGACGCGCGCCGCCGCGTACGGCATTCCCGGGGTCACTGTCGACGGCAACAACGCGGTCGAGGTCTATCTGGTGATGCAGGAAGCCGTCGCGCGTGCGCGCGCCGGCGAGGGCCCGACGCTGATCGAGGCGATGACCTATCGCTGGGGTGGGCACAGCCTGCGCACCGAGCTCCCCGAGGTGCGGCCAAAGGCCGAGCTGCGCGCGTGGATCGCCCGTGATCCCGTCAAGCAGCTGGAGAAAACGCTCGTCGAGGAAGGAGTCGTGGCGAAGAAGCGCTTCGGCGAGATCGGCACGGCGGTCACGTCCGAGTTGGAGGCCGCGGTGACCTTCGCGCGCGAAAGCCCGCAGCCGCGCGCCGAAATCATGGCCGACGCGGTGACAGCGCCGCATGCCGCCCCCACCGAGCCGGGCCCCGGCGAGGGGCGCGAGCTCGGATTCGTCGAAGCGCTGTCCGAGGCCATGCACCAGGAAATGGCCCGCGATCCCAGCGTCGTCGTTATGGGCGAGGACGTCGCCGAGATCGGCGGCATCTTTGGCACGACCAAAGGCCTGGCAGAGGCGTTCGGGACCGACCGGGTGCGCAATACGCCGATATCCGAGGCGGGTTTCGTCGGCTGCGCCGTCGGCGCCGCCGTCGCCGGCCTGCGCCCGATCGTCGAGTTGCAGATCTTCGACTTCATCACCCTTACCATGGACATGATCGTCAACCAGGCGGCCAAGTTCCGTTTCATGCAGGGCGGCGGGCCGACGGTGCCGATGGTCGTGCGCGGCCCCCAGGGCGGCGGCATTCGTCTCGCCGCCCAGCACAGCCAAAGCCTCGAGGCGTGGTTTACCCACGTGCCGGGCCTGGTCGTCGTCGCGCCGGCCACGCCCTACGAGGCCAAAGGCCTTCTGATCGCCTCCATCCGCGACGACAACCCGGTTATTTTCCTCGAGCAGAAACTCCTCTATATCGGACCTTGCGGGCCGGTTCCGGAGGAGCCCTACGCGGTCCCGATCGGCAAAGGCCGGGTGCGGCGCGAGGGGTCCGACGTTACGGTCGTCGCGACCTCGTCCATGGTCGCGCGTGCGCTCGGTGCGGCAACCCAGCTCGAGCGCGACGGCATCAGCGTTGAGGTCATCGATCCGCGGACGCTGAAACCGCTCGACGACGAGATGATCCTGGGCTCGGTGCGCAAGACCAACCGCCTGGTCATCGTCCACGAGGCGTGGAAGCGCGGCGGCTTCGGCGCCGAGGTCTCGGCGAGTGTGATCGAGCAGGCGTTCGACGACCTCGATGCGCCGATCCAGCGATTGGGGGCGCTCGATGTGCCGATGCCGTACAACGACGAGCTCGAGCGCGCCGTCATTCCCTCGCAAGAGGCCATCGTCACCACAATCCGTGAGCTGTAGGCCTTCGCCGCGTTGCGGTTGCGGCTTCTTTTTGCCGCCAGTTTGTGCTTGCTTTTTCGCTGCGACCTGGGTCAAGTGGTCAGCGGACGGGGGACATATGCCTTGATATCCCGCACCTCGGGATACCCTAGATATTTGTGGACCCAGAACGGTGTGGGTCGCCGCAGGCGGCCGGACCAGGACGTGACTGAAAGGACTAGCTTTGGCTACCGGAACTGTTAAATGGTTCAATCCGACCAAGGGCTACGGCTTTATCGAGCCGAGCGATGGATCACGCGACGCGTTCGTACATATTTCGGCGGTTGAGCGCGCTGGCATCAAGAGCCTGAACGAGGGCCAAAAAGTGGAGTACGAGCTCGTACCCGGCCAAGGCGGCAAATCGTCCGCCGAGAACCTAGTCGTTCTAGACTAAGTAGGCGCAATCGGCGCTGGCGCCCGGCCCCATCCGGGGCCGCGGTCCTGTGCGTGCGGACCGCATGTGCCGCGCGTTGGCGCGCCCTCCAGGACTCGAACCTGGGACCTACGGCTTAGAAGGCCGTTGCTCTATCCACCTGAGCTAAGGGCGCCCGGCACCACCTAACGCTTGTCGAAACGAAAGTTGTCGGCGTACGTGCGAATCGGGATTTCGGGATCGCGCGGCGAATCGACCGAATAGGCGAGCCCGCGGGCCTCGGCAAAGGCGACCGCCGCCTCTTGGGTCGTGAACGTCAGCCGGACCTGCTGCGCGGTGTCGCTGGAACCGGTCCAACCCATCAGGCTGTCGATCCGTCGCGCGTCTTCGGCCTCGAACTCCAACACCCACGATTTGGCGTTGCCGCCGCCCGACTGCATCACGCTTTTGGCCGGCCGATAAATCCGCGCTTCCACGTCGCAATCCCTCCGCGAAACTCAGGCTATGGTCGGGGCGCCCGGATTTGAACCGAGGACCTGCTGCTCCCAAAGCAGCCGCGCTACCAGGCTGCGCCACGCCCCGCGCACGGGCTCGCGCGTGACCGGAATACACGATGCGCCATCGCTCGGCAAGCGCCGGGCCCGAGCCGCCTCAGGTCTTGTTTGCGCGCGGCTCGATGATCTTGAAGACGCCCGAGGCGGTCATCAAGACGCGCCCCGCGCTCGCCAGCTCGCCGCCGACGAACACCAGCGTCCGGGTGCGCCGCTGCACCCGCGCGGTGCCTTCGATCCAGGCCCCGAGCTTCCCCGCGGCCACGAAGTCGCTCACCATGCGCACGGTGACGATCGGGCCCCCAACCTCTCGCAGGCCGGCCTGGGCCAGCACGATGTCGGCGAAGGTCGTCAGCATGCCGCCGTGGACGACGCCGGCGGCGTTGGTATGGCGCTCGGTGACCCGGAAGGCCCGCACCACCGCGCCTTCCACGTCCTTTTCGTAGAACGGACCAACGTGCGCGCCAAAGGGCGCGCTGTGCTCGATCGCCCGAAATCCTTCGGGGACGGCAAGCTGCGCCACGCTCAGTCTCCGCCGCCGAAGATGCGGTGGATCACCCGGTCCGCGGGCGCGATGCCGAGCCGCGCCACGGTGCCCGCGCTGACCTCGAGCACCGCACGCACGGGACCGTCCGAGACAATGGTGTCGAGCGAGCCAGGCACCGTGTTCTCGGCGATATTCACCACCCGGCCGTCGGCGGCGATGAACAGCATGTCGAGCGCGATATAGGTGTTCTTCATCCACATGGAGGCGGGACGGGCGGGGCGGTAGTCGAACAGCATCCCGCAGTCGGGATCGAGACTGCGGCGGAACATCAAGCCGATCGCCCGTTCCTCGGGCGTGTCGGCGATCTCCACCATGAAGGCGTGGCGGCCGGTCGCGCTATCGATAAGCAACTCGGAAAGCTGGGGCTCGCCGGCCCCGGCGTGCGCGGCCAGCGACAGCCCGACGATCAGCAAGGCGGGGCGGAGGCACCGGATCATGCCGTGGTGCATAGCCGGAATCGACGGCGCGGTAAATCCTCGGCCCCGCCTTGATGTTTTCCCCTCGCCGACTATAGTTCGCTCTCGCACCGGGGGGAGCCCAACACCGGCTGAGAGGTCCCGATTTTCGGGACGACCCCTCGAACCTGATCCGGTTAGTGCCGGCGTAGGGATCGCGTGTGTCATGGCCAAAAACGCCGCTTCCGATTCCACCGATTCGCGACCCGCGATTGGCGTGCGCGTGGTCGCCGGCCGCCTGACGTTCAAAGACGTTGTCCTTTTCGACGACCTCGGGGTGCGCGTCGAGGCCGGCGCGATCACGTGCCTGCTGGGACCGAGCGGGGTCGGGAAATCGAGCCTGCTGCGCCTGATCGCCGGTCTCGGCGAGGCCGGCAACGGCACCCGCGTGGAATGCAGCGACGGCCGTCCGATCGCCGGGCGGGTCGCCTACATGGACCAGCGCGACCTGTTGCTGCCGTGGCTCGATGTCATCGGCAACGTTACCCTGGAGAGCCGCCTTCGTGGCGCGCCCGCCGACCGCCCCCGGGCGATGGCCCTGCTGGACCGCGTCGGATTGGCGTCGGACGCCAACGAGATGCCGGCGCGTCTTTCCGGCGGAATGCGCCAGCGCGTGGCGTTGGCACGCACGCTGATGGAGAACCACCCGGTGGTCTTGATGGACGAGCCGTTCTCCGCCATCGACGCGCTCACTCGGATGCGGTTGCAAGAGCTCGCTGCCGAACTGCTCCGCGATCGCACGGTATTGCTGGTCACCCATGATCCGCTGGAGGCCTTGCGACTTGGCCATCATATCCATGTCATGGCCGGCCGGCCGGCGAGACTCGACGAGGCGCTCGCGCTGCCCGGTGACCCGCCCCGCGATCCCACCGCACAAGTGCTCGTCGCGCTGCATCGCGACCTCTTGCGCCGGCTCGGCGCGGCCCAGCCGGGCAACGGGAGCGCCCCGAATTGACGACCTCGTGGGCAGGTGGGATGCGGGCGGCGAGCACGATCGTCGGCCTGGTCGCGCTGTGGCAAGTGGTGGTGCTGGTCACGGGCGTCGAGCACTACATCCTTCCCGGCCCCGGTGCGGTCGCCGCGGCTGCCTTCGAAAGCGCCGGGCTCCTCGCCCGACACGCCGCGGTGACGGTTGTCGAGATCGCATTGGGGTTGGCGTTCGGAGTGTTGATCGGCGCCGGCAGCGCAATCGTCATCGGCTACTTCGCGCCGGCGCGCCGCTGGCTGTTGCCCGTGCTGGTGGTCAGTCAGGCCATTCCGGTCTTCGCCATTGCGCCGCTGCTGGTCCTGTGGATTGGCTACGGGCTTGCCTCGAAGGTGGCGATGGCCAGCCTGATCATCTATTTCCCGGTAACGACCAGCTTCCTCGATGGGCTGCGCCACACCGAGCGTGGCTGGATCGATCTTGCGCGCACGATGACCGCGGGGGCGCCGGGCGCGCGTTGGGCGAGCATGCGGCATATCCGCTTCCCCGCCGCGCTACCGGCGTTGGCCTCGGGCATCCGGGTGGCGACCGCGGTCGCGCCGATCGGCGCGGTCGTCGGCGAGTGGGTGGGATCGAGCGCCGGGCTCGGCTTCCTGATGCTGCACGCCAATGCACGGCTGCAGATCGACCTCATGTTCGCCGCGCTTCTGGTGCTCGCGGTCTTCGCCGTGGCGCTTTATCTGACCGTCGATGCGCTGCTCCGCCGCGCCCTTCCGTGGCAACCAGAAACCCTTCCCCCCGATTCGGAGAAATAACTATGCGCCAGCCCATCTTCGCGCTCGGCTTCCTGGCCCTTGCGGCGCTCTTCGCAGCGCCCGCCGCGGCCGCCGACAAACTGACGGTCATGCTCGATTGGTTCGTCAATCCCGACCACGCCCCACTCTATGTCGCGCTCGAAAAGGGTTACTTCGCCGAGCGCGATCTGGAGGTCGAGTTCATCGCCCCGGCCGATCCCAATGATCCCCCCAAACTGGTCGCCGCCGGCCGCGCCGACCTCGCGGTCAGCTATCAGCCGCAGCTCCACCTTCAAGTCGCCGAAGGCTTGCCGCTCAAGCGCATCGCCACCCTGGTCGCGACGCCGCTGAACACGCTGCTGGTGCTTGCCGACGGGCCGATCAAAACGCTGGCCGACCTCAAGGGAAAAAGGATCGGGTTCTCGGTCGGCGGCTTCGAGGATGCGCTGTTGAAGGCGATGCTGGAGCCCCACGGGATGACCCTCGACGACGTCACCCTGATCAATGTCAACTTCTCGCTCTCGCCCTCGCTCCTCAGCGGCCAAGTCGACGCAGTCATCGGTGCTTACCGTAATTTCGAGCTCAACCAGATGGAGATCGAGGGCCGGCCCGGGCTCGCTTTCTACCTCGAGGAGCACGGCGTCCCGGCCTACGACGAGCTCATCCTGGTCGCCCATGACGATCGGCTCGGCGATCCCGCGCTCCGGCGCTTCCTCGATGCGCTCGAAGCGGGGGTCCGATTCTTGATAAATCACCCCGAGGAAAGCTGGGCGCTGTTCATCCGCGCGCGCGAGGAACTTGACGATGAACTGAATCGACGCGCCTGGGCCGATACGCTGCCCCGATTCGCCCTGCGCCCGGCCGCTCTCGATTCCGCGCGCTATGCGCGCTTCGCGGCCTTCCTCGAATCCCAAGGCCTGATCGAAACGGCGCTCCCGGTCGGCGATTATGCGGTCGAGATCAACTAGCGCGCCGGCGGCGCGGCAGGCGTCCTAGCCGTCGGTCTCGATATCGGCGATTTGCGGACCCTTGGGACCCCGGCCAATGCGCACGCGAACCGCTTGCCCGGCTTGCAAGTCCGGGACACCAAGCCGGCGGAGCGTCTTGATGTGCACGAAGATGTCCGGCGCGTCTTCGCCCTGCGTGACGAATCCGTAGCCCTTCTCCGGGTTGAACCACTTGACCGTGGCATCGAAGAACTCACCTTCGGGTTCGATGCTCGGGTAGGCCAAAGAATCGCCGCCCTCCCGGGGCTGCCGCGATTCTTCAGTTACGGTGCTCGAATCGATGTCTACGACGCGGACCGCCTGAAGCCCTTTTGGCCCCTCCACGACCTCACAAACAATGGTCGCCCCTTGTTCGACAGTTGAAAACCCCGCTTGCCGCAGCGCCGAAAGATGAAGGAAAATATCCCCCGAGCCGTCGTCCGAGGTTATGAAGCCGAAGCCCTTGCCGGCATTGAACCACTTAACCGATCCGCTCACTTGAGCCGTGTTCTGCGGCGCGTCTTCCGACTCGTTCTCAGTCTCGTTCATCACATGGGTGTCCAATACGCAAACACCAAAGTATCAAATATACCATGTTCTTGCTTTTTTCACAAACCATCTGCGACACTGCGCCGGCGCCGCGGGCGTTCAGAATCCGCGGGCGGACATGGTCGAACCCCGCGGTGGCACCCGGTTTAGAGCCGGCGATCGTGAGGAGGCGAAGGTCCTTTGTTACACACGCTTAGCCTCGCCGCGGTCCTGTTCGCGGTCTGGTACTTACTTTCCGGGCACGACAGCGCCTTGATCCTCATCCTTGGCGCATTCTCGGCGCTCTTTGTGGCCGCCATCGCCCGTCGCATGGCGCTTGTCGACCGCGAAGGCCATCCCCTGCACCTCGGCTGGAGCGCGCCCGGATACTGGTTGTGGCTTGCCTGGCAAATCGTCGTCGCGAACCTCGACGTGGCGCGCCGCATCCTCGACCCACGGTTGCCGATCGACCCCTCGGTGATTCGCCGCCGCGCCGGCCAGAGGACCGAGCTGGGCAAGGTCATCTATGCGAACTCGATCACACTGACGCCAGGCACGGTCACCATCGACGTCGAGGGCGACGAGATCGTCGTGCACGCGCTGAGCGGTGCGGCGGCGCGGGCGCTCGAGACCGGCAAGATGGACCGCCGCGTGAGCCGATTGGAGGGGTGTAGGTGATTCTCGCCGCCGCCGCCGCGGCGATCATCGTCACCATGGGTATGGCCCTGGCCCGGGCGCTTCTTGGCCCGACGACGTTCGACCGCATTCTCGCGGTCAACATGTTCGCGACTAAGACGACCCTGCTGATCGCGGTCGTCGGCTTCCTCACCGAACGTCCCGACTTTCTTGATATCGCGCTTGCTTACGCGCTCATCAATTTCATTGGCACGATCGCGCTGCTTCGGGTCTACCGCTTCGGCGGGCTCGGCGGTGTCGGCACGCCACCCGAGAGCGAGCGATGAACGGACCGGTCGAGTTGGCGAGCGCCATTCTCCTCCTGTTCGGCGGTTTGTTCGTGCTGATCGGCGGCGTCGGCATCCTGCGGCTGCCGGATTTCTTCACCCGGCTCCACGCGGCCGGATTGAACGACACCTTGGGGGCCGCGTTCGTGCTGATCGGCTTGATGATCCTGGCCGGGTTCACGCTGGTGAGCGCGAAGCTTGCCCTGATTCTGTTCTTCCTGTTGTTTACCAGTCCAACCTCGACCCACGCTCTTGCCAGGGCCGCCGTGCTGGGCGGGCTGAAGCCCTGGGCCAAGCCCAAGGACGATCCATCATCGAAGACGTAATCACCGTCGTTCTGTTCTCCTTGCTGGCGGTCGTCGCCTTCGCTGTTGTCCGGCTTAGGAGCCTGGTGGCCGCGGTTATGCTCGCCGCCATTTACAGTCTGTTGGCCGCCGGCGTCTTCGTCATGCTGGACGCGGTCGATGTCGCCTTCACCGAGGCCGCGGTCGGCGCAGGGGTGACGACGGTGTTGCTGCTGGGCACGGTGGCCGTCGCCGGGCACCGGGAGAAGGCGCCGATGCGCCCGCGGTTCGCACCGCTCGCGCTCGTCCTTGCCACCACCGCGGGCCTCATCTACGGAACCTTCGAGATGCCGGGCTTTGGCGATCCCGAGGCGCCGGCGAACCGCCACGTCGCGCCGTACTATATCGAGATGGCGCCGGTCGAGACCGGCGTGCCCAATATGGTCACGGCGGTGCTCACGAGCTATCGCGGCTATGACACGCTGGGCGAGGTGACGGTGATTTTCATCGCCGGCATCGGCGTGCTGCTGCTGCTCGGCGGACGCCGCAAGGCAACCGGAGCACCGCAATGAGGGATAACGTGATCCTCAGGGTGATTGCCAAGCTCATAATCCCCTTCATTCTGGTGTTCGCGCTCTACGTGCAGTTCCACGGCGATTTCGGCCCCGGCGGCGGCTTTCAGGCCGGTGTGATCTTCGCCGCGGGGCTAATCCTCTACGCCCTTGTTTTCGGCGTCGAAAACGCGCGCCGTGTGGCGCCGGGGCCGCTGCTCACGGCGGCGATGGCGGCGGGAGTCTTGCTCTTCGGCGGAGTCGGGCTCGTCGCGCTGGTTTTGGGCGGCAATTACCTCGACTACGGGGTGCTTGCCGGCGATTTCGTATCCGGCCAGCATCTTGGCATATTGCTGGTGGAGCTTGGGGTCGGCATCACCGTTGCCGCCGTTATGACGGCGGTCTTCTTTGCCTTCGCCGGACGCGAGCGCTGAGCTTGGATCTGCTCGGGCAATTTCCGTACTGGATCGTCATCGCGCTGATGATGATCGGCTTTTACACCGTCATCGCCAGCAGCAATCAAATCAAGAAGATCATCGGACTCAACGTCTTCCAGGCCTCGGTGTTTCTCCTCTACATCTCCATCGGCAGCGTCGCCGGGGCGACGGCGCCGATTTTCGTCGAGGGCGCCGGGCCGTACGGGAACCCGCTTCCGCACGTTTTGATTCTCACGGCGATCGTGGTCGGCGTGGCGACAAGCGCCCTTGGTCTGGCGCTGGTGATTCGCATCAAGGAAGCTTACGGCACCGTCGAAGAAGACGAGCTCCTGGATGCGGACGACGAGTCGTGATCGCCGCCCATCTGCCCATCCTTCAGGTCGCTCTCCCACTGCTGGCCGCGCCCGTGTGCGTCATCGCGCGGCGCGGGAGAATGCCGTGGTTGATTTCGCTGGTGACCAGTTGGCTGGCGCTCGCCATAGCCGTGTTGTTGTTGCGGCAGGTGCTCGATGAAGGCCCGGTCTCGTATGCGCTAGGGGGCTGGATCGCGCCTATTGGGATCGAGTATCGAGCCGATCTTGCGAGCGCCTTCGTACTGGTGATCGTGGCCGGCATCTGTGCCGTGGTCATGGTCTACGCGAGCACCTCGGTCGCCCACGAGATCCCCGCGGACCGACGTCATCTCTTCTACGCCGCCTTATTGCTCGCGTTTGCCGGGCTGCTGGGTATTGCCATCACGGGCGATGCGTTCAACGCGTTCGTGTTTCTCGAGATTTCGTCGCTTTCGTCTTACGTGCTGATCAGCCTGGGCGCAGGCCGCCGCGCGCTGCGTGCGGCGTTCCAGTATCTCGTTTTGGGCACGATCGGCGCGACGTTCATCCTCATCGGTATCGGTCTCCTGTACATGGTGAGCGGGACTCTCAACATCGTCGACCTCGGCGACCGGCTTGCGGCGCTCGGCCCAAACCGTACGGTCATGGTCGGCTTCGCCTTCCTCACCGTCGGGCTGAGCCTCAAGATCGCCCTCTTCCCATTGCACCTGTGGCTTCCCGACGCGTACGCCTACGCGCCCTCGATCGTCACGGCTTTCCTCGCTGGAACGACCACCAAAGTGGCGATCTACCTTTTGTTGCGGTTCTTTTTCGCGGTCTTTACGTCGGTCTACCCGATCGAGGCGCTGCCGCTGGAGAGCTTCTTCCTCCCGCTTTCGCTGATCGCCATCGCGCTGGCCTCGACGGTGGCCATTTTCCAAAACAACGTGAAGCGAATGCTGGCCTACTCGAGCGTTGCCCAGATCGGCTACATCATGCTTGGTATTAGCCTCGCCTCGAAGACCGGCTTGACCGCGGCCTTGGTCCACCTGCTCAATCACGCGCTGATGAAGGGCGGGCTGTTCCTGACGCTGGGCTGCGTCTTTCTGCGCGTCGGTTCGGTGCAGATACCCGATCTACGGGGTCTCGGCCGGCGCATGCCGCTGACCATGCTGGGCTTCGTCATCGGCGGACTAAGCCTTATCGGGCTCCCGCTCACCGTCGGCTTCGTCAGCAAATGGACGCTCGTCCTGGCGGCGTTCGAGCGCGGCTGGTGGCCGCTCGCAGTGTTCGTGCTGCTCACCTCGCTTTTGGCCGCGGCCTATGTCTGGCGCGTGGTCGAGGCGGCATACCTTCGCAGCCCCGGAGACGGCGCAGCGCCAGTCCGAGAAGCGCCGCCAAGCATGGTCGCCTCGGCCTGGGTGCTGATCGCGGCGTGCGTCTACTTCGGGATCGATACCTCGATGACCCTTGGCATCGCCGGGCAGGCCGCCGAGTTCCTGTTGGGTCTTTCACGTTGAGTAGCGCGCATACCATGCTGTTGGCGGTCGTCGTGCCGTTCGCCGGCGCCGCCCTGATCGGGCTCGCCCACCGCTGGCCCAATCTGCGCGAGGCGGTGACGCTGGCGACTGCGGCGGCGCTCTTCGGGCTCGTCATCTCGCTCCATGGCGAGGTCCGCGCGGGCATGCAGCCAGCGCTCACGGTCGTCGAAATTATGCCCGGGCTTGGCATTCACTTCGCGGCCGAGCCACTCGGGCTACTCTTCGCGACCATTTCGAGCCTTCTCTGGGTGCTCACGTCGGTTTACTCGATCGGCTACATGCGGGCCAACGCCGAGCGCGATCAAACCCGCTACTACGCGTACTTCGCGATTGCGCTTGGGTGCGCGGCCGGCGTCGCCTTCGCCGCCGATATTTTCACGCTGTTCGTATTCTACGAGGGGCTTACCCTCTCGACGTACCCGCTAGTCACCCATACCGGCACCGCCGAGGCCCGGCGCGGCGGCCGCACCTACCTGGGGATGTTGCTGGGTACTTCCATCGGGCTGATGCTGCTGGCCATTGTCTGGACCTGGGTCGAGACGGGCACGCTTGCCTTCACGCCGGGTGGTATCTTCGCCGGGCACGTCTCGTCGGGCCTCAGCGGCGTTTTGCTCGCCCTTTACGTGTTCGGCATCGGTAAGGCGGCGATTATGCCGCTGCACCGCTGGCTGCCGGCGGCGATGGTCGCGCCGGCTCCGGTCAGCGCCCTGCTGCACGCCGTCGCCGTGGTCAAGGCGGGGGTCTTCACGGTCCTCAAGGTCACGATCTACCTGTTCGGCGTCGAACATCTTTCCGGGCTGGCCACGGGGCGCTGGCTCATCTGGGTGGCGGCGGCGACCATCGTGATCGCCGCAATCGTGGCGATGCGTCAGGACGACCTCAAGCGACGGCTGGCGTACTCCACCGTCAGTCAGCTTTCCTTAATTGTCTTGGGTGGCCTGTTGGCCAACAGCGCCGGGGTTCTTGGGGCCAGCATGCACATTGCCATGCACGCCTTCGGCAAGATCACGCTCTTCTTCTGCGCCGGCGGTATCTACACCGCCGCGCGCATTACCCGAGTAAGCGACATGCGCGGCCTCGGACGCACCATGCCGGTGACGATGTTCGCGTTCCTGATCGGCAGCCTGAGCGTCATCGGCCTGCCACCGATGGGTGGCCTATGGAGCAAGTGGTACCTTGTCGTTGCCGCCCTGGATGCCGGCGAGATCGCGCTTTTGGCGTTTATCTTGGGCGGCTCGCTGCTGAGCGCCGGATACCTGATGCCGCCTGTCATCAGCGCGTTCTTCGGCGCACCCCGCGACGCCTCTGGTGGCGGCGCGACCGGGCCTGTCCTCAACGAGGCCCCCCTGCCCTGCCTCATCGCCATGGTGCTCACCGCCGCCGGTTGCGTGGTGCTGTTTTTCTTTCCCGGTTCGCTCATCGGCCTCGTTCGAGCGATCGACCTCGGTACCGGGTAGGACGGCGTGGAAGGCGAACCCAGGCGCTTCCTCGACCGGGCGCAGAACGTGCGCTGGTTGCTGCGGTTTTTCTACGCGATCTGCATCGGGCTTTTAGCCACCGATTGGCTCATCGACCGACACGTCGCCCACGCCGTCGAAAAGCTGTTCGGCTTTTACGCCCTCTACGGCTTCGTCTCGTGCTGGATGCTGGTGATCGTGGCCAAGCAGCTTCGCCGCCTGGTCAAACGCGGCGAGGGCCACTATGGCGATTAACGCCGTCGCGACCGCGTGGCTAGGCACGCCGCTGGGACTTCCCTGGGGGTTGGCCCCGGCCGTGATCTTCTTCGCCGGGGCGCTGATCTCGGTTTTCCTGAAACCCCGCCATCAAGCCGCGATGCTCGTCCTAACGCCAATAGTCGGACTTATTAATTTACTTTATCTAAGCAATGGAAACCATTGGAATTACGATATAATTGGCCAAGAATCGACACTATTACGCGTTGACGGATTGAGCCTGCTGTTCGGTCTCATCTTCCAGCTCGCCGCGCTGATCTGGGCCGTGTTCGCGCTCCATGTGCGGGCGAGCATCGAACACGTGAGCGCGCTGGTCTACGTCGGGGCGGCGCTCGGCGCCGTGTTCGCGGGCGACCTCATTTCCCTGTTCATTTTCTGGGAGATCTTGGCCGTGTCCTCGGCCTTTCTGATCTGGGCGCGCGGCAGCCAGCGTTCGAGCGGAGCGGGGCTCCGCTACCTATTGGTGCACGTCGTTTCCGGGCTGCTTCTGTTGACCGGGGCGTTGATCCACGTGCGTCAGACCGGGTCCGCGGCGTTCGACTTTATTGGCCTCGATACCACCGCCGCGTGGCTCATATTCGTGGCGTTCGGAATCAAATGCGGGTTTCCGCTCCTTCATAGCTGGCTCACCGACGCCTATCCCGAGGCGACGCCGACCGGCACCGTGTTTCTAAGCACCTTCACCACGAAGGTCGCGATCTACGCCCTGGCGCGCGGCTTTCCCGGGACCGAGCTCCTGATCTACATCGGCGCGGCCATGACGGTGTTTCCGATCTTCTACGCGGTGATCGAGAACGACCTCCGGCGGGTCCTGGCTTATAGCATGATCAATCAGCTCGGCTTCATGGTCGCGGGGATCGGCTTGGGCACGGCAATGGCGCTCAACGGCGCGCTCAGCCACGCGTTCAACGACGTGATCTTCAAGGGGCTCCTATTCATGACCATGGGCGCCGTACTGCACCGGACCGGTCGGATCAACGGCTCGGAGCTCGGCGGCCTTTACAAGACGATGCCCCTGACCGCCACGTTGTGCATCATCGGGGCCGCCTCGATCTCGGCGTTTCCGCTGTTCAGCGGCTTCGTATCCAAATCGATGGTCATGGCGGCGCTGGTGGACGAAGGATATGGCGCGGTGTGGCTTGCCATGCTGTTCGCTTCCGCCGGCGTGTTTCACCATGCCGGCATCAAGATCCCTTACTTCGCCTTCTTCGCCCACGATTCGGGCGTCCGCACCAAGGAGCCGCCGTGGAACATGCTCCTCGCCATGACCATCGCCGCCGCGCTTTGCGTGTTCAATGGCTCGTACCCGTGGCTCCTCTACGACTTGATGCCGTTTCCGGTCGATTACGTTCCCTATACCGAGACCCACGTCATCGCCCAGCTCCAGCTTCTGTTCTTCTCGGCGCTGGCTTTTGCGTGGCTGATGGTGACGGGGATCTATCCCCCCGAGCTTCGCGCGGTGAATCTCGATATCGAGTGGCTGTACCGTGGTCTTGGCGCGCGAATCGTCGGTACGGCGGTCACGGTCATCGCGGCGACCGGCCAGGCTGCGGCGAACGCCGCGCGGCGTCGGATTGACGACGCGCTTGGTGGCGTCATGCGCGTTTTCGGTCCCGTCGGATTGCTGGCTCGCACGCGGTCAACCGGGGTCGCGGTCCTGTGGATCGCCGCCGCGCTGGCAGCCTACCTCATCTTCTATTACGCCTGAATCGGCGCGCTCAGGATTGGCGACGAGGGGTGAATTTGGTCGCGGGATTCCCGGGCGCGTTGGCGAAGGGGTCCGCGGGGGGCGCTTTGGGCCCCCGATTCTTGCGCCCTTGGCCGGGAATCCACTTGGTGGCCCGAACCCCGTCCTTGGCCGCAAGCTCCGGCGGCCGGTGGGCCGGCGCCGCCGGAGAGGCGGCGAAAACGATCTCTTGGTTGGCCCCCTGGGCACACGCGCCTTGATAGCTCGGATCGGCCCTTACGATATCGCCGAGCTGGTCGGCCGCAAGGCCACCGAATCGCGCCCATACGTCGTCGAGAAAGCCGACGACGGCGGGTTGCGGCGCCCGGAACTCAAGCGGCGGCGGGCCGTTACGGAACACGTGATAGATGGTTGGCTCGATCGGACCCGAATCGGTGGCAAGGAAGGTCGCCGGCATGAGCTTGCGGCCCCGGTTCGCCGCGGCCCAGCGGATCTGGGCGAGATACAGAAGGTTCTGCAGCGCCATGGCGTCGAGCGGCGAGCCGCTGGAATCGCCACGACCGAGGAACCAGAATGCAACGTCGAGCGGTGAGCGAACGGTGACCGACATGGCTCTCCCCTGTCTTGGGCGCGAGATTGTAGAGGAGTATGGTTAATGAAGTCTAACCAATGCTCGAGGTGAGCCGTGGACATGAGCGGCGAATACCGGATTTCCGCGCCCCAGGACCAGGTGTGGAAGGCGCTGAACGATCCCGACATCCTGCAGCGGGCCATTCCCGGATGCCGGAGCGTAGGCAAGGTGTCCGACACCGAAATGACGGCGACGGTGGTCGCCAAGTTCGGCCCCGTCAAGGCGCTCTTCTCAGGGCGCGTAACCCTGTCCGACCTCAATCCGCCGCACGGCTACACGATTACGGGCGAGGGTGAGGGCGGCGCCGCCGGATTCGGCAAGGGAAGCGCCAAGGTCACGCTCACCGAGGAAGCCGGCGAGACCGTGCTTCGCTATGACGCCGAGGTCCAGGTGGGCGGCAAACTCGCCCAAATCGGGCAGCGCCTGGTCGGTTCGGCGGCGAAAAAGACCGCCGACGATTTCTTCGCCGAGTTCGCCGCCGCGGTAATCGCCGAAGCGCCGCCCGCCGAGGCGCCGACAGCCCCGGTCCCCGAACCCCTCCCACCGGTCAGCCAGCAGCGCGGGGTGCGCAGTTTGGCGTGGACCATCGGTCTCCTGATCGCCCTCGTCGCCCTTTGGACCTTCTACTCGACACAAGGCTCGCCTTGACCACGGGGCGGCCGTGGGCGAGACTCCTTCGGGCCGGCGAGCGGCGCGGAACGCGCCGCCCTGAACTGGGGAGGGTGACCGGTGCCAAACGTTTCAATGACGATCAATGGCAAGTCGGCCAGCGGCGACGTCGAAGCGCGGACGCTTTTGGTTCAGTTCCTGCGCGAAACGCTGGGGCTGACCGGCACCCACGTCGGCTGTGACACCAGCCAGTGCGGCGCGTGCGTAGTGCACGTCGACGGCCGCGCCATCAAATCGTGCACCATGCTGGCGCTGCAGGCCGAAGGCGCCGAGGTGACCACCATCGAGGGCTTGGCCGAGAACGGCGATCTCCATCCAATGCAGGCCGCGTTCAAGGAGAACCATGGTCTGCAATGCGGTTTCTGCACCCCCGGCATGGTCATGGCCGCAGTGGACATGGTCAACCGCATCCCCGAATTGAACGAGAAGACGGTGCGGCATGAACTCGAGGGCAACCTTTGCCGCTGTACCGGCTACCACAATATAGTCCGTGCCATTCTCGACGGCGCGAAGACAATGCGCGCCTGAGCGGCAGGAACCGGGAGGAATACCGCCATGCCGGACGACGGGATCGGCGCATCTGTACGACGCAAGGAGGATCACCGGTTTCTCACCGGCAAGGGCCACTACGTCGACGACATCAACCGACCGGGCCAGGCGCACGCCGTATTCGTGCGCTCGCCGCACGCCCACGCCACCATTAAGTCGGTGGATGCCAAGGCCGCGCTGGCATCGCCGGGCGTGATCGCGGTCTTCACCGGCGCCGATCTCGAAGCCGACGGCGTCGGCGCGCTGCCCTGCGGTTGGGTCATCACCCAAACCAATGGCGAAGTTTGGAATGCGCCGCCCCACCCGGTGATCGCGACCGAGACGGTGCGTTGCGTCGGCGATCAGGTCGCCGTGGTGATCGCCGAGACACGCGAGCAAGCCAAGGATGGCGCCGAGAGCGTGGCGGTGGACTACGAAGTGCTGGCAGCGGTGCTCGATCCAGCGAAGGCCACCGATAGCAACGCACCCCTGCTCCACGCCGATGCGCCCAACAACACCTGCTACATCTGGGGCCTGGGCGACGCCGACGCCACCAAGGCCGCGTTCGCCAAGGCCAAGCACATCACCAAGCTTGATCTGGTGAACAACCGGGTGCTGCCGAACGCGATCGAGCCGCGCGCCGCGATCGGCGAGTATGATTCGGGCGAGGACAGTTTCACGTTACACGTCACCAGCCAGAATCCCCACCTCGCCCGGCTCGTCCTCGCCGCGTTCGTGAATATCGCGCCCGAGCACAAACTGCGCGTGATCTCACCCGACCTCGGCGGCGGATTTGGCTCGAAGATCCACATCTACGCCGAGGAAAGCGCGGTCACCTGGGCATCGAAGAAGGTCGGCCGGCCCATCAAATGGACGGCCGACCGCGCCGAGGCGTTTCTCACCGACGCCCACGGCCGCGACCACGTGACCCATGCCGAGCTGGCGCTCGACGAGAACGGCAAGTTCCTGGGCCTGCGGGTCGATACGACCGCCAACATGGGGGCCTACCTCTCGACCTTCGCCTCGGTCATCCCGACTTACCTGCACGGCACCCTGATGCAGGGGCAGTACACGACCGAGGCGATCTACGTCGAGGTTACCGCGGTATTCACCAACACCACGCCGGTGGACGCGGTGCGCGGCGCCGGCCGACCCGAGGCCACCTATGTCGTCGAGCGCCTCGTCGATGCTGCGGCGCGTGAGCTTGGCATCGATCGCGCCGAGCTTCGGCGCCGCAATTTCATCCCCGCCAACGCCTTCCCGTACCAGACCCAGGTGGCGCTCGAGTATGACAGCGGCGATTATCCGGTGGCGATGGAGAAAGCGCTGGAGGCGATCGACTATCAGGGCTTCGAGCAGCGTCGCGACGCTGCGGCAAAAACCGGCAAGCTGCGCGGCCTCGGGTTCTCCACCTACATCGAGGCCTGCGGTCTCGCACCCTCGCAGGTGGTCGGCTCGCTGGGCGCCGGGGTCGGACAGTGGGAAGCGGCCGAGGTGCGCTTCGATGCGACCGGCCACGTCACGGTGCTGACGGGCTCACACAGCCACGGCCAGGGCCACGAAACCACGTTCGCCCAGATCGTTGCCGACCGCCTGGGCGTACCCATCGGCGACGTCGAGGTCGTTCATGGCGATTCGGGGCGCAGCCAGTTCGGTTACGGCACGTACGGATCACGCTCCCTCGCCGTCGGCGGCTCGGCCATCGTCAAGGCCATCGACAAGATCGTCGCAAAGTCAAAGAAGATAGCCGCCCACATGCTCGAGGCCGCCGAAGCCGACATCGAATTCGCCGACGGCAGCTTCACCGTCAAGGGGACCGACCGCTCGAAGTCGATCGCCGAGATAGCCTTCGCCGCCCACGTCCCTCACGACTATCCGCTCGACGAGGTGGAGCCCGGTCTCGACGAGAACGCCTTTTACGATCCCGCCAACTTCACCTACCCCTTCGGCGCCCACCTGTGCGAGGTCGAGATCGACCGGGAGACCGGTGCGGTATCACTCGAAAAATGGGTGGCGGTCGACGACTTCGGGCGTCTCATCAACCCGATGATCGTCGAGGGTCAGCTCCACGGCGGCATCGTCCACGGGGTGGGTCAGGCGCTGTTGGAGCACGCGCTCTACGACGAAACCGGCCAGCTCGTGACCGGCTCGTACATGGATTACTGCATGCCTCGGGCCGACGACGTGCCCAGCTTTGAGCTCGACTTCACCGAGACGCCCTGCCCGCACAATCCACTTGGGGTGAAGGGGTGCGGCGAGGCCGGAGCCATCGCGGCACCGGCCTGCGTCGTCAACGCGGTAGTGGATGCGTTGGCGCCGTTGGGCGTGCGCCATGTGGAGATGCCAGCAACGCCCGAACGCGTATGGCAGGCCATGCAAAGCGCCAACGCGGCCTAGCCCGGCACGGAGGTCCCAGCGATGTATGACTTCACCTATCACCGGCCGCCGAGCGTCGAGGATGCGGCCAAGCTGCTGACCGGCAAATCCGACGCACAATTGTTGGCCGGCGGCATGACGTTGATTCCGACGCTGAAGCTACGGCTCGCCAGGCCCTCGGACGTCATTGACCTCTGTGACATCGCCGAGCTCGGCGGGGTCACCGCCGACGGCGACGGCGTTACCGTCGGCGCCATGACCCCGCATTGCGATGTCGCGGACGATTCCACGGTGCAAAAGGCTATTCCGGCGCTTGCCGCCCTCGCCGGCGGGATTGGCGATCCCCACGTGCGCCACCGCGGCACCATCGGTGGCTCGATCGCCAACAACGATCCCGCAGCGGACTACCCTGCGGCGGTGGTGGGGCTGAACGCTACCGTCAATACCAGCAGCCGAGCGATCGCCGCCGACGATTTCTTCACCGGGCTGTTCGAGAGCGCGCTGCAGGCGGGCGAGATCGTCACCTCCGTGCACTTCCCCCCGCCCAAGCGTGCGGCCTACGCCAAGTTCCCCAACCCCGCTTCGCGCTACGCCATCGTCGGCGTAATGGTCGCCGAGACGGGTTCTGGCGTGCGAGTCACGGTGACCGGCGCGGGACCCTGCGTCTTCCGGGTCGCCGAGATGGAAGCGGCACTGTCAGCGGACTTCTCGGCGGATGCGATCGCCGGTATCAGCGTTCCGGACGCCGATCTCAACACCGATATCCATGCCAGCGCCGAGTATCGTGCCCACCTGGTGACCGTGATGGCCAAGCGCGCCGTCGCCGCCGCGGGCTAGGCGCGGGCGAGCCATCTCGGCCGCGTGCGGCGCGCACGCCGAAAACGCATCATGTCGCAACCGATTCCGACGTCGATCGACGCCGCTCACGCGCTCTTGCGGTCGAACAATTACGTCGCGGATCGCGGCCTGGCGACAACGCTTTTCCTTTGTCTGAAGCTCGGTCGGCCGCTGTTCCTCGAGGGCGCGGCGGGGGTCGGCAAGACCGAGATCGCCAACGTCCTGGCGGCGGCGCTCGGCCGCCGGTTGGTCCGCCTGCAATGCTACGAAGGGCTGGACGTGGCAAGCGCGGTGTACGAGTGGAACTACGCCGCGCAGATGATGGAGATTCGCCTGGCCGAGGCCGAAGGCGTAAGCGATCGCGGCGCGCTTGCGCGGGATGTGTTCTCGCCGCGTTTTTTGATCAAGCGCCCACTCCTACAGGCGCTCGATCGCGACGTAGCCGGGGCGCCGGTGCTACTGATCGACGAGCTCGACCGCGCCGACGAACCTTTTGAGGCATTCCTCCTCGAGATGCTGTCCGATTTCCAGATCACCATCCCCGAGATCGGTACCCTCGCCGCCGAGGAACCGCCGATCACGGTAATCACCTCGAACCGCACCCGCGAGATCCACGATGCACTGAAGCGGCGGTGCTACTACCACTGGCTCGACTATCCGGACGCCCCGCGCGAGCTCGAGATCCTGCGCGCTCGGGTCCCGGCCGTCGAATCGCGCCTCGCCCAAGAGATCGTCGGGTTCGTACAAGAGCTTCGCCGCACCGACCTGTTCAAGCTGCCCGGCATCGCCGAGACCATCGACTGGTCGAGCGCGCTGGTCCAGCTCGATCGCCTCTCGCTCGACCCCGAAACCGTCAACGACACCCTCGGCATCCTCTTGAAGTACCAAGACGATATCGCCAAGGTCTCGGGCGCGAGCGCCGCCAACATCCTGGCCCAAGTCAAGGCCGAGCTCGCCTCCGCCAACCCATGACCGGGCCGCCGCTCTTGGAGGATCGGCCGGGGGGTAAGCTGGCCGAGAATATCGTCCATTTCGGGCGGGTTCTGCGGGCCTCGGGCTTGCCGGTGGGACCGGGCCGCATCCTCGAGGCGATGCGCGCGGTGGAGGCCGTGGGAATCGCTCGGCGCGACGACTTCTACTGGGCGCTCTTCTCGGTCTTGGTCAACCGCCGCGACCAGCGCGAGTTGTTCGATCAAGCCTTCCACATCTTCTGGCGCAATCCCAGGCTATTGGAGCGCATGCTCTCGGTGCTCCTGCCTTCGTTCCGCGCGCCGGCGGAACGCGAGAACCGAGCGCCCCGGCGGCTTGCCGAGGCGCTTGTCCCCGGCCACGAAGCCGCCCGGGACACGCCGGCAGAACGCGAGATCGAGGTTGACGCGAGGCTGACCTATAGCCACGACGAGGTGTTGCGCGAGATGGACTTCGAATCGATGTCAACCGAAGAGCTCGCCGAGGCCAAGGCCGTGGTCGCCGGCATGCGGCTTCGCATCATGCGCGTGCCCACGCGACGCTTCACCCCCAGTGGCCGCGGGACGCGAATCGACATGCGCGCCACGTTTCGCGCCGGGCTGCGCAGCGGCGCCGAGGTAATCCCGCTCAAACGGCGCGCCCGCGTACACCGTCATCCGCCGCTCGTGATCCTGTGTGACATCTCGGGCTCGATGGGCCGATATTCCCGCGTGTTGCTGCACTTCATGCACACGCTCACCAACGACCGCGACCGCGTGCACACCTTCGTCTTCGGCACGCGCCTGACCAACATCACGCACCACTTGCGCCATCGCGACGTCGACCTGGCGGTCGACAAGGTCAGTGGGGCCGTTGCCGATTGGTCGGGCGGCACCCGAATCGGTGCTTGCTTGCGGAATTTCAACCGCGATTGGTCGCGTCGCGTGCTCGGACAGGCCGCGGTGGTGCTGTTGATTTCCGACGGCCTGGACCGTGACGCCGGCGAGGGGCTGGCCCACGAGGCCGACCGGCTGCACCGCTCATGCCGACGGCTGATTTGGCTCAATCCCCTATTGCGCTACGCGGATTTTGAACCAAAATCATTGGGTGTCGCCGCCATCCTGCCGCACGTCGACGAGTTCCGCCCGGTGCACAACCTTGACAGCCTGATCGATCTAGCAGCGGCGCTGGCCACGGACGCGACCGGCCCGGTGGCGGGTTGGCCCGGCCGAGGCGAGGCCGCGGCGTGATCGAGGACGTTTTGGAGCAAGCCGCCCTGTGGAAGGCGGAAGGCCGGGGCGTGGCGCTGGCCACGGTGGTTTCGACGTGGGGCTCCTCGCCGCGCCCTGTGGGAAGCCAGCTCGCGGTGGACGATGGCGGCGAGTTCGTCGGTTCGGTCTCGGGCGGCTGCATCGAGGGGGCGGTGGTACAGGAAGCGCTCGACGTGATCGCCGAGGGCAAGCCGCGCCTGCTGAATTTCGGCGTCACCAACGCCCAGGCGTGGGAGGTCGGGCTGGCCTGCGGCGGCAAGGTCGAAGTCTTCGTCGATCGCGTGGAATGAAACAGGAGACGCTCGCGCAAATCCTTCTCGACAAGGCGGCAAAGCGCCCGGTCGTTCTTGCCACAAATCTAAAGTCAGGTGTTGATTCACTCTTTTATCCTACTGAAAAACCAATAAATTATTATATTTGTGCGGAGCTGCTGGACGCGGGCCGAGCCGCGGTGCACGCCGATCGTTCGACCACCGTCGAGGGCCCAGACGGCGCCGTGTTCCTGCACGTGTTCAACCCGCCGCTGCGCTTGATCGTCGTCGGCGCCGTGCACATCGCGCAGCCGCTGGCGCGTATGGCGGCGATCGCCGGCTGGGAGGTCACAGTGGTCGATCCCCGGCGCTCGTTCGCCACCGAGGACCGCTTTCCCGGCGTCGCCATGACCCACGATTGGCCCGACGAAGCGCTTGAACGGCTGGCACCCGATTCGCGCACCGCCGTGGTGACGCTGACCCACGATCCCAAGCTTGACGATGCTGCGCTTGGCGCCGCACTGGTCTCTCCGGCCCTGTACGTCGGCTCGCTCGGCAGTACCAAGACCCATGCCGCACGCCTCGAGCGCTTGCGGCAGAGCGGGCTCGACGAGGCCACGCTCACCCGCGTTCACGGCCCCGTCGGCCTCGACATCGGGGCCAAATCGCCCTCGGAGGTGGCTATCGCCATCATGGCCGAAATCACGCAAACCCTGCGCTGCCGGACGACGTCGCCATGATTTTCGGCCGCCTAGCGCTGGACGCGGCCGAAGGCGCGGTGCTGGCGCACGGCATCCGCACGCCGCGAATATCGCTGAAGAAGGGCGCGGTGCTGGACGCCAGCGACCTCGCCGCTTTGCGCGCCGCCGGCTACACCGAAGTCGTCGCCGCGCGGCTCGAAGCCGACGACGTGCCCGAGAACGAAGCCGCGAGCGC
This sequence comes from Alphaproteobacteria bacterium, assembly GCA_965219135.1. Taxonomy (GTDB): domain Bacteria; phylum Pseudomonadota; class Alphaproteobacteria; order VGEJ01; family VGEJ01; genus CAYUNL01. The sequence continues at coordinate 1,179,576 of CBDCMV010000003.1, forward strand.
CGTCGCCGAGGCCGCCGCCGGCCCCGGAACGAATCTCAAATCAGCCTTCACCGGGCGGCGCAGCATTTACGCCGAGGCGCGCGGCATCGCGGTACTCGACAGCTCGCGCATCGACCAATTGAACGCGATCGACGAGGGGATCACGCTGGCCACCGTCCCGCCGTACCATCTCGTGGCGGCGGGCCAGATGGTCGCCACCGTCAAGATCAATCCCCTGGCGGTGCCAGCGACCGTTATCGATTCGGTGGTCACGCTTCTCGCCGGGGGCGAGGCGCCGGTGCGCGTCGCGGCGCTCCAGGCCATGGACGTTGGCCTCGTTCTCACCCGCCTGCCGGGCCACAAGGAGAGCGTCCTCGACAAGACGGTTGCCACCGTGAGCGCCCGCTTGGAAGCCCTCGGCAGCCGCCTCGCCTGGGAAGTCCGTTGTCCCCACGACGGGGGCGCCGTGGCCAACGCGCTCACCGAAGCCGTTGGCGCCAAGGTCTCACCGATCCTCGTTTACGGGGCCTCGGCCACGGTCGACCGGCGGGACGTCGTCCCGGCGGGCATCGTCAAGGCGGGTGGGGCCGTTGAACGCTTCGGAATGCCGGTCGATCCCGGCAACCTGACGCTGCTCGCCCACCTTGGAACCACGCCCGTTCTGGGCCTTCCGGGATCGGCACGCTCACCGCGGTCACACGGCTCGGACTGGCTACTGCAGCGGCTGTTGGCGGGCCTGCCCGTCACCGCGGGCGACGTGGCGGGTTTGGGCGTGGGTGGGCTCTTGAAGGACATTCCAGGGCGGCCGCAGCCCCGTGAGGGCATTCGCCGGGCCGCGCCGCGGCCGCTCGTCGCCGCCCTCGTACTGGCCGCCGGGCAGTCCCGGCGCATGGGCCGCCGCAACAAGCTGCTGGCCGAGATCGACGGCGAGTCGATGATCGCCCGCGTCGTGGACGCCGTGCTTGCCGCCAAGGCAACGCCGGTCATCGTCGTCACCGGCCATCAGGCGGCGAAGGTGCGCGCCGCGCTCGGCGGTCGCGACGTTCGATTCACCGACAATCCCCACTATGCCCGTGGCCTGAGCACCTCGCTCAAGGCGGGGCTCGAGGCCTTGCCGGCGGAGGCCGACGCCGCGCTCGTCTGCCTGGGCGACATGCCGCAAGTGCGGCCACAGCATCTTGATAAGCTGATAGCCGCCTTCGAGCCCGATGAGGGGCGTGCCATCTGCGTCCCGACCGCGCGCGGCAAGCGCGGCAACCCCGTCCTGTGGGGTGCAGCCTTCTTCGAGGAGATGAAGGCCGCAGAGGGGGATGTCGGTGCGCGCCACTTGATCGGGGGCCATGCTGATCAGGTGGTCGAGGTCGCGATTGACGATGACGGGATTTTCGCCGACGTCGATACGCCCAGCGCACTCTCGGCGCTGAGGACCGGAACCGGCGGATCATGATCGACGAGATCTACCAAAAAGAGCTGTTGCGCCACGCCGCCGCCGCGATCGGACACGGGCGTCTGGACGATCCCGACGCAAGTGTCACCGTCGACAACCCCTTGTGCGGGGACCGTGTGACCGTGGACGTCGCCATCCGCGAGGGCCGGGTCGCGCAGTTTTCACATGTCGTGCGCGCATGTCTCTTGTGCCAGGCCTCGGCCTCGATCATCGGCGCACGTGCCGCCGGCGAGACCCTGGCCCGCATCGGCGCCATCATGGAAGCGGTCCGGCGTATGCTGCAAGAAGACGCCCCGCTCCCAGACGATGTCTGGAGCGATCTTTCCGCCTTCACTCCCGTGGCCGCGCACAAGAGTCGGCACAACTGCGTTCTCCTGCCGTTCGAGGCGCTGATCCAGGCCGGCGCCGAGTCGCAATCCTAAGGCGTGCTTTGGCACCGTTCGCGAGCCTCGGCTGCGGCTCGTAGCGCCGCTTCCAGGTCGCCCGGGCTCATCCGCGCTTCAAGCGCGGCGGCAACATCGGCCGCCGCTTCGGCGAGCCGCGGATCGCCGCTTGCCACCACCCGGCTGAACCAAAGATGCGCCGCCCGGTCATCGCGCGAGACCCCCTCGCCAAGCACCAGCATGACGCCAAGGTTGTATTGCGCATCCACCAATCCGCTGACGGCGGCGCGGCGATAGAGCGCGACCGCTGCGACGGCGTCCGCCTCGACCCCGTTTCCCTCAGCCAGGTGGATGGCCAAGTTGTTCTGCGCCAGCGCGTGGCCCTGGTCGGCGGCGCTCCGGTACCAATGCACGGCCGCGGCGACATCCGCCGCGACGCCAGTTCCGCCGTCATAGAGCACCCCGAGATTGTACTGCGCCGCCGCCAAGCCGCTCTCGGCCGCACCGCGGTACCATCGCGCGGCAGCCTCAGGGTCGGCGGCGACCCCCTCGCCGCGCTCGCTCATCAGCCCCAGGCGCATCTGCGCCCGGGCGTGCCCTTGCTCGGCTGCCTCGCGGTACCAGCGCGCCGCTTCCGCCGCATCGACGTCCACGCGAACCCCGTGCTGGTACATGTAGCCGAGGAAGAACTGGGCGCCCGCATCTCCGCCGGTGGCGGCCGCGCGATACCAGCGCATGGCATCGCCATACGTCGCGGGGACGCCGACCTGGGCCGCGGCGCCGGAAACGGCGGCGGCAAGCGCGAACACAGCGAATAGCGCCGCGATCGGGCGCGGCCAGCAGCGGTGGGTCATCGGTCCGGCGGGGGACCCCCGGTGGAAAAAGATTCGGCCGATACTAGCGCGGGCCAGAATTGATGGCCAACGCGCCGATCTCGCGGTGACCGCCGGCTATGCCAATAGGCTGACGAGGGAACCGGTCTGCGCCGGTGAAGGGAACCCTGAGCGGCCCGGTGCCGCGTCGTCTTGCGCCGCGCTTTGTTCGCGGAGCTCGATGCGCGCCTTGGCCTCCTCGGCCTCGGCGCGCGCCGCCACGGCGCGGTCTTGAGCCGAGGGCTCGGCCAGTGCCATCGCCGCACGCTTCACCGTCTGCATCTTCTGGATCGTTGCCTCGGGATTTCCCGCGACCGGACTGACGTCGATCGGCGTCGTTCCGCCGACCGCTTAGGCCTTGCCGTCGGGGCCGCGCGTGTACTGGTAGCTCGGGACCCCGGCGAATTCACCGCCGGCACGGGCGTGGGCGTTCTCATGCCGACGCACCTCGCGGTCGCGGGCCTTGAGCTCGGCCACGGCCTTCTGTTCTTCGGGACTCGGGGTGTGCGAGGTCGAATCGGAGCCGCCCTTGGCCTGGACCGCGGTCAGCGCCGCAAGATCGAGGCGCACCGAGCGCGCGCCAAGCCCGGCGGTCGCTTGCCGTGGACTGCCAACGGGCCGCTTCTCTGCGGCCGTATCGGCGGCAGAGGGACCGGGCGCAGCGGGCAGCGGTGAGAGTAGCGGACCAGCTGCGGGCGCAATTGGCGACACCATGCGGCGCATTGTCCGCATTCAGAGTTAAGGATGCGTTGCCGAACGTGGGTAAGATGGATGGTTACCCTGCAGTCCGACGTCTCGTCCGAGGCGAACGCGCTGTCCGACGATCTCAGGGCCAATGTGATCTCTTTGGCCATCTGGGTGGACAGGCATTCGCGCGCGGTGATGCGCGGCGAGGCTTCGATGGAGCCACTCATTCAGGTCAACCGAACCGTCATGGAAGGCTTGGCGCGGTGAGCTGCACCACACCGAAGAGCAACCAGCGGGCATAGGCGCGCCGGCACGCTCGGGAGCAAGACGATGACTGAAGTATCGGCACCAGGCAATTCCAGCGGCACAGCCGCGCTGGTCCGGAGTCAGCCCGCGGTCCAAAGGCGGGCTGAGGCCGGTGCCGAAAGTCGTGGATCCCAGACCGCATCGGTCGGGGGCGAGCCGAAGGTCAGCCAGCCGCGTCAATCCCAGTCGAGTTCGACTGAAGATACCCGGCTCAGCATCGCCTTCGATCAGGCCTCTAACCGATTCGTCTACCGCGATATCGACGCCGGCACTGGCGAAGTCTTGAACCAGCTACCGCCCGAAGAGGCGCTCCGACGGTTCGCGTATCTTCGCGAACTCGCCGGTCAGCAGTCTGGCCGTGCCGTTGATACTTCTGCTTAGCGGTCAATCCCGTTTGGGGCAGTGAAGGCCGCTTCTTTCTCGCGTTGATGACTTGACCCGGCGTCGCGCGCGCCGGGTATTTTTTTGCCGTGGTGGATGTCGCTCAGCGCTTGATCAGCAGGCCCTGGCCGGTCGGGAGCTCCAGAGCCTCGTGGCCGCGGGTCTTGAACCACGCGCGTTCCTCGGTGAACTGGTTACGGTGGCGCGAATGCCCGAAGTCGTCGAGTACAAGGAACCCTCCCGGCACCATTTTGTCGAACAGCACCTCCAGCGCGCCGATCTCGGCTTTGGCCGCATTCATATCGAGATGCAGGTAGGCGACCTCGTCCGGACACGCCTGGTGAAGGACATCCGGCACCACCCCCTTGATCACCCGCACGTTCGCGAACGCGGCGAATCTTTTTGTGACGGCTTCATAGAGGCCGGCCGCGGCGAAGACCTCGTTGGGTGCGGTCTCGCGCTCGCCGTCGGAGGAATACCGCTCGGACAGGCCCTCGAAGGTGTCGTAGAGGTAGAACGTCTTGTCCACGGTGTTGAAGTCGAGAACGCCGGCGACGACGCCGGCCGAGTAGCCAAGGAAAACCCCGCACTCGACGAAATCGCCCGGCAGTTTGGCCGCGGAGCGCGCCACCCAAACCAGGGTGTGGAGGCGCCAGATACGCGATTTCTCGTTGCCGATCATGTCGTTGGCTTCGATAGCGCGAACGAACTCGGGATCGTCCAGGAACGAGAATACCTTGCCGAACACGCACATCATGTCGGCGATGAAGTGGTTCCCCGGATAAAGGCGGCGCAGGGTCTCAAGCGCCGCCTTCAGCTCCTCTACCTCGTCGGCGCTTCCGAGGCCGTAGAAGCCGAGGCCCTCGATTCCGCGGTAGGCCATCCTCGCTTAGCGGCCGGAGGAAAGAAAAGGGGCGGACGCCGTCTCCGGCGGTCCGCCCCGGTCAGTTCTTTAACTTGCGCAGTATCGTCTAACGCCTGCCTGCCGCGGCGCCGGCGATCACCACGTCGACGTTGTCGGAGTTGACGATGCCGGGACCGGTCAGAATGTCGCCGCCCGGGATCGCACCCCAGTCAATGTAGGTGCGTGCCAAGACCGCCGCCAGATAGCCCTGCAGGTACGGCTGCTGGTCGACCGCCGCGAGCGTGGTGCCGGCCTTGATGTTCTCGAGTATGAACGGCGTCAGGTCGAACGTCGTCAGACTCGAACCTTCGGTCCGCCCCTGTTGCTTGAGCTGCGCGAGCGCGACCTCATAGTTCTCAGGCCCCGGGCTAACCGTGAAGAAGGCGTTAGCATCGGGATTGGCAATCAGGTAGGCCGAGATCGCGCCCTCGGCGTTCGCCGGGCCGCCGCTGACGTCCAGGGTATCGGTCTGGACACCGGCTTCCCGCATCCGGTCGGTGAAGCCCTTGCACCGGGCCTCGAGGCCGACGTGGCCGGGGAACGAGTTGAAGCACGCTGCGCGCGTGGGCGTTACGCCTCGCGTGACGATCTGATTGGCCGCGGCGTAGCCACCCTTTTCCTCGTCGCCGCCGATGTAGACCAGGTAATCCAAACCGCCCTGGTCGGGTCCAGGGTCTTCGACGTTGATGGCGATGATCGGGATCCCCTTGTCACGTGCGCGCTGCACGGTCTTGGCCATCATCACGGGCTCGGTTGCTGTAATGACGAGGACCTCGGGGGTTTCGGCGATCGCCATCTCCATACGCTCGACCGTCGTCGCCACCGAAAACTCGACGTCTTGGGTCCACTTATACGTAAGGCACGCGTCCCGGGCACCCTCCTTGGCGCCAGCGATGACGATCGACCAGAAGGGGTGCGCGATAGCGTGCGTGGCGAAGTATACGACGCCCGGCTTACGGTCCTCATGGCAGACGGTGTCTCGCACCGGTAACGGCTCGGCCTGGGCACCGACTGTGGTCAGTGCCAACATTGCCACGCCTGCGGCTCCGGCAACTGTCAATGCCAAACCGCGACGGGTGTGTCGTAATATTGTTGACCGCATAGTTACTCTCCCTTTTCCACTTCCAAAGTGATAGCGCACGAACGACTGTGCACAGGCGCGACGTTCAGGTGCCTCATGAATCTGAAGTAACTGTGCCACCTTGTCCGTTCCGGCGGCCAGTATTAATGAGGTCCGCGAGGTCGTCCAAGACGATCTCGTCACGCCGCACGGTATCGGCTACGCCGCCGTGGTAAAGGACCACAAAGCGGTCCGACACCTGCCATGCGTGGCTCAGATTATGGGTGATGATGATGACGCTGACGCCTTGACGCCGCGCGCCGTCGACGTAGCCGAGGACCTTGGCCGTTTCCTTCAGGCTCAAGGCGGCGGTCGGCTCATCGAGGATCAAGAGTTTGTGCTGAAAATGGACGGCGCGGGCGAGCGCAATCGACTGGCGCTCGCCGCCGGAAAGGACAGCTACGGCCGATTCGACGTCGGGGACGTGAATTCCGATCCCCGCGAGCGCTTGCGCGGCGATCTCCTTTGCCTTCTGTTTCCGCATAAAAGAGACGCCGCCCACCTTTTTGCAGACCTCTCCCTCGCGCCCCAAGAAGATGTTCCGGTAGATGCTGAGGATCGGGATGATGGCGAGGTCCTGATAGACAACCGAGATCCCAGTCGCCATCGCGTGGCGCGGCGATTCGAACCTGACTTCGTTGCCCTCCCAAACGAAGCTCCCTGTATCGGGCCGATGGACGCCACACAGGGTCTTGATCAGGGTCGACTTGCCGGCGCCGTTGTCGCCGAGAAGGCCGACAACTTCGCCCGGCATCACGTCGAAGCTCACGTCGGTAAGCGCTTTGACGTGACCAAAGGACTTGGAGAGACCGCGAACGCTGAGCCGCGGATCGCTCCGGCTGTCGGTGTCCGCCGCGGTCATTTGAGCGAGGCCTGTTGGACGCGATGATTGATGTACGCGGCGAGGATTAACACGACGCCGATGCCGGCCTTGAACCAGAACGCCGGGATGCCCATCAGGATAAGGCCCTGCTTGATCATCGAAACCATGATTACGCCGAGCGCCGCGCCGACGATGCTGCCCCGGCCGCCGGTTAAGAGGGCGCCGCCGACGACGACCGCGAGCACGGCCTCGAGCTCGATCGCGGTCCCGCGAAGGGCATCGACCGAGTTGAGGCGGCTCATCTGAATAATGCCGGAGGATGCCGCGAGTACCGAGGCGCATGCGAAGGCCATGATTTTTACGCGACTCACGGGAACGCCCATCTCGTTGGCCGCCTCGCGACCCCCGCCCGAGGCATAGATCCAGTTGCCAAACTTGGTAGAGGTTAACACGATCGTAAAGATAACAATGAACACCACGAACCACAGGAACGTCCCGGGAATCGCGCCCCACCAGAAATTGAACAGCTCTAGGAACGGATACTCGATGTCGAGGCGGATGGGGAAACCGCCGGTGATGGCGAGCACGACCGCGCGATAGAACATGAGCCCGCCGAGGGTGACAATGAGCGAGTGAATTCCAAGGCGGGTGACCAGCAAACCGTTCACGGTCCCGATCCCGGCGGCGGCGACCAGCGCGATAAAGATCGCGAGCGGCGTCGCCACGCCGGCGTTCAGCATTACCACGACCATGCCGGCGCCGAGCCCGAGGACCGAGCCGACCGAGAGGTCGAATTCACCGGAAACCATCAACATGGTCACGCCGACCGCGACCATCCCGAGCTCCGCCGACAAGAGCAGTATATTCGACATGACGTTTATGGTCAGGAAGAACGGGGCGAAGATCGCGAAAAAGATGAAGATTGCCAGCGCCGCCATGACAACGCCGGACTCGGGTCTACGGAAGAGCCGCCACAGGAGCGTGTTCCGCGCCTGTGCCGCCGCCGTGGACGGGTGTTGTTCCGCCAGGACTTCCGTTTTCGCCACGACCCCTCCCAAACAGTAGTACCCGGCCTACTCAGGCCGGGCGGCGTCTATTATTGTTCAGCGAAATTCGCGGTTTCCGATATGCATCTGCACGGCCCGACAATGATGAACCTGGTTGGCGATGTCAATCACCGATCTAAGCGGGAGTGCAGTTGTGCGGTGCCGGCGCTTCCCCTAGTGTCGGGCGTCAAGTGGAACGTCGGGGAGGGGGCACTAAATGACAGCCAAGTTTGACGCGCTAGTCATCGTCACCGGCCAGTCGGGTCCGGCGCTGGCCGCTCGTTTGACCGGCGCGGGACTGAAGACGGCGATCATCGAGCGCAAGCTCTTTGGAGGTACTTGCGTGAACGTCGGTTGTATTCCGACCAAGACGCTGGTGGCGAGCGCACGCGCCGCCTACATGGCGCGCCGCGGCGGAGACTTCGGCGTCGTCATCGACGGCGCCATCGACATGGACATGAAGCGGGTCAAGGCGCGCAAGGACGAGGTGGTGCGCCAGTCCAACGAGGGTGTGACCAACTGGCTCAAGGGCATGCCCAACCTGACCATCTACGAGGGACACGGAAGCTTCGAAAGCGCGAACTCGGTTCGCGTGAACGGCGAAGTGCTAGAGGCCGAGAAGATCTTCGTCAACGTCGGGGCGCGCGCGCATGTCCCCGAAATCGAGGGGCTCGCCGAGATCGACTACCTCAACAACTCGAGCATCATGGACGTCGATTTCCTACCCGAGCACCTGGTGGTCATCGGCGGAAGCTATATCGGGCTTGAGTTCGCCCAAATGTACCGCCGCTTCGGAAGCCGGGTCACCGTCATCGAAATGCGCGGCCGCCTGATCCCGCGCGACGACGATGACGTGTCGGACGCCGTCAAAGAGATCATGGAGAACGAAGGGGTCGAGCTCAACCTGGGCGCCGAATGCGTAGCGCTTGAGCGGCGCGGCAATGGAATCGCGGTCAGGGTGCGCTGCGACGACGGTCCCGAGTACGTCGTGGGGTCGCATCTTCTTCTCGCCGTGGGACGGGGTCCCAATACCGCGGACCTAGGGCTCGACAAGGCGGGCGTCGAGACCGACGGGCGCGGCTACATCGTGGTCGACGATCAGCTACGGACCGCCGTGCCGGGGATCTGGGCGATCGGCGATGCCAACGGTCGGGGCGCGTTCACCCACACCTCTTACAACGACTATGAGATCGTCGCTGCGAATCTGTTCGACAACGATCCCCGCAGCGTCGCCGACCGCATCACCGCGTATGGGCTGTTTATCGACCCGCCGCTCGGCCGCGCCGGATTGACCGAGCGCGAGGTCCGCGAATCCGGGCGCAAAGCGTTGATTGGAAAGGGACCGATGACGCGGGTCGGGCGCGCGCGCGAGCGGAGCGAGACCCAGGGCTTCATGAAGATCCTAGTCGACGCCGAGAGCGAGCGAATCTTGGGCGCCGCGATCTTGGGGATCGGCGGCGACGAGATCATCCACTCGGTGCTGGACGTAATGTACGCGGACGCACCCTACACCGTGATCCAGCGCGCCATGCACATTCACCCCACCGTCACCGAGTTGATTCCGACGATGTTGGGCGAGCTCGAAGCGCTGAACTGAGCGGACGCCCACTACCAATGTCGGCATTGCCGGTTCGCGTCGGTGTCCTCGTCAACTTGGAGCACCACCCGGCGGCGGGCGGGCACGTCAAGTGCTGGGAGCGTTTCGCCGAGGCCGCCTGCGGGCTCGACGGCCTGGATCTCACGGTCTATTTCCTCGGGCGGCGGCGGACGATCGAGCTCGCGAAGAACGTCCGTTTCGAACTCGTGCCCGGTGTGCTCAACACGCGTTCGCTCGTGATCTTGAAACAGGGCGGCGGGCACGCCGATATCGCGCCCTATCATCGCCGCCTCGCCCGCATGCTCGCCGAGCATGACGTCTTGCATTCCACCGACGTTTTCAGCTTTGGCGCCACGGCCGCCAGTACTGCCGAGCGCCGGGGATTGCCGCTGGTCTATTCCGTGCACACGGCGCACCCGCAGTACGCCCGCATCTATACCCGCGAGATCGCCGCGCGTTTACTCGGGCGCGGCTGGGTGAGCCGGTCGCTGACCGCCGGGCTGGGGGCCGCCGAGGCCGTGGGCCGGCGCATCGAGCGGCGCCTGCTCGGTCTGCTGGAGGCCGCCGATCGCATTCTGGTCGTCCATCTCGAGGATTTGCCAGAACGCGGACGCGCGTCGTTGGCGTGCAAGGTCGCGATCCTGCGGCGCGGTGTCGACCGCACGATGTTCGCGCCCAGCCTTCGCGACCGCGCGTGGCTTGAGAAACGCTTCGGAATCGGACCCGATCGCCCGGTGTGTCTCTTCGTCGGCCGAATCGACGATACCAAGGACGTTCTGACGGTCTTGGAGGCGGCCAAGATCCTCCTGGCGCGTGGCATCTCGGCGCACTGGCTGTTCGTCGGCGAAGGGATCCACCGCTCGCGCATCGCGAACGTGCTCGGCTCACGTGCCGCCGCGCCCGGCGCCATGCCCCATAGCGCGTTGCCGCGAATTTACGCCAGCGCCGACATCTTGGTGTTCCCCTCACGTCTCGAGACCTGTGGGCAAGTCGTTCTCGAAGCCAAGGCCTCGGGTTTGCCGTGCGTGGTGTCGGCTCACCACGCGACGGCGCCGCACGTCGCCGCGCACGGCCGCGACGGGTTCGTTGTCGGCGATCGCCGCGCCGAGGGCTGGGCCGACGCGATCGCGGCGCTCGCGACCGATGACCACACCCGGCAACGCATGGGAAGCGCGGCCCGGGCGTGGGCCGAAAACGATTGCCCCTCTTGGGGGCGTGTCTTGGAGGAGGACTTGGTTCCGATTTGGCGGGAGCTCGCCTCGAAGGTCGTGTCCGCTGCCGCCTGATCGGCTTTAAGAAGGGAACGCAATGAACGAGATACGCATTGGCCAGATTGGCGGGTTGGGCTGGATGGGCCACACCCACGCCCTGGTGTATGCCGCGGTGCCCCAAGTCTTTGGGAGCGAACCCGCGGTCCCCGTCCTCGAAATCATCGCCGAGGCGGATGAAGCGCTCGCGCGGGAGGCGGCGACGAGCTGTGGGGCGCGGCGCTGGACGGCAGACTGGCGGGAGCTCGTGGCCGATCCCAAAGTCGACGTCGTCGATATCGTCACGCCCAACAACATGCACCACGAGATGGCGATGGCCGCGATCTCGGCGGGCAAGGACGTCTATTGCGAAAAACCGCTGTCCCTGAACGCCCGTGAGAGCGGCGAAATGGCTGACGCCGCGGCCAAGAAGGGCGTGCGCACGCTGGTCGGTTATAACTATGCCCACCATCCCGTCCATGCGATCGCCAAGTCGAGGATCGAAGACGGCGAGCTCGGAGAGATCACGCACGCGCGGCTCTCGCTCAACGTCGACTTTCTCGCCGATCCGCAACTACCGTTCATCTGGCGCTGCGATCGGAAAACCGCGGGCTCCGGCATCATCGGCGACGGCGCCGGTCATCTGTTCGGCTTCACCCAGTACCTGATCGGCGACGTTGCCGAGGTCTGCGGCAATCTTGAAACCGTGGTCGCCGAGCGGCCCGTGGTTGCCGGCGCTGCCGTGGGAAAGAGCGTTGACCAGGGCGCGCAAACCCATATGAAGACGGTCGACACCGACGACAGCGCCCAGGTCCTCCTGCGTTTCGCCAACGGCGCCACGGGAATAATGGATTCGAGCCGCGTTCACACCGGCAAGAAGCTTGAGATCGCCTACGAGATTGTCGGCACCCAGGGCGCGCTCAGCTGGAACTACGACCGCATGAACGAGCTGCAGGTCTACGACGCCTCGGACCCCGTCGACCGGCAAGGCTTCAAGCGGGTCGAGGTCGGCCCCTCGCACCCTTACTACGCCGCTTTCTATCCTGTGGCGAACATCGGCTTCGGCTACAACGACATGAAGCTGGTGGAGGTGCGGAAGCTGGTGGAGGGGATTGCCGGTGACGGTGATCTTTGGCCCGATTTCGCGGTTGGCCATCAGATTCAACGCACCATCGACGCCGTCATCGCCTCGCACGACCAACGCCGATGGGTGAGGGTGAGCGAGATCGCCTAGCCGCGGATGCCAATCACAGAGTCGTGTTCGGGGGGCGCTTGACGGAACGCTGTCGGCGGCTCCACCTTGGTCATCGACGAGCACACTCGCGAGGCAGATATGGCCCCACTCACGCGGATCCTGCGGCTTGCCGCCGTCGTCATGATTTTTGCGCCGCTCGCTGCGTTCGCGGGCGACTGGCAGGCCTACGAGCCCGCCGCCTTCGCGGACGCGCAGCAGGCCGGGGAAACGATCTTTGTCGCGGTCCACGCCGATTGGTGTCCGCGATGCCGCGCGCAGCGGCCGAAACTAGAGACCCTAATCCGCGAGCCCGAGTTCCAGGGCGCCGTAGGATTCGTCGTGAACTACGATGTCGAACGGGACTTTCTGGCCCAGCATCAGGTTCGGTATCAGACCACCCTGCTCGTGTTCAAAGGAGCGACCGAAACCGGCCGCTCGCTCGGCGAGCAGAACCCCGACCGCATCCGCGCGCTGTTCGAAACCGGCCTCTAGCCGAGGCCTCTTATTCCGCGGCTTGCGCTGCTGAAATCTCGGCCCAGGTTTCGCGCAGCCAGCGGGCGCACGCAACCGAGTTGTCGAAGATCGAATAGCCGCCGCCAGCGCCGTAGTCGGGCGGCGCGATGAACTCGGTCGAGATCATCTCGAGTTGGCTGTCCTCGCCGCTCGCGTGATGGGCCATCAGCAGGCGCAGCACCTCTTTCCACGGCTCAAGCTTCTCTTCATCCCATTCGGCGTGGTACTCGCCCGGTCCCGGCTTGATGAACGGATACTGGACGCCGCGCCCGACCTTGCCGTCCGGGTGATGGGCCATGATGTTGCGCGGATTGTTGTGCACCACGGCGCGGGCGTGGCAGTGGTGGACGAAGCCGCGCCCGATCCATTCTTCGCAGATGTTGCCCGGGGTGAACGGATCGAGCACCAGCGCCCCCGAATCGACGGCGTCTTTGATGTTGAAGGTGGTTCCGTCGCCGTACGGGTTGGCCTGCTCTTCCGCGTTGTCGATCTTGAAGATGACGTGGCTGTGGTCGAGCGTCATTCGGAACGGCACCCCGCGCGCCTCGACCAACTCGGCGACTTGGCTGACCCGCGGGAAGTCCTCGGACCACATGTTGATATGGATCTCGAAGGTGGGCTTGCAGCCCACTCGCTCGCCGATCTCGTAGGTGTGCATGTAGACGTCGGCGACCTCGTCGTTGGTCACCAAGTGGCCGTCGTCGTGATACATCATGATCTGGGTGTTGTGGACGCGTGAGCCGAGCTCGGCGGCGATCTTCAGGTTTTGCTCGATCGACGGCTCATCGCGGCCAAGGGTGTAATACCAGCCGCTAGCCAGGACCGGCAGGTCGTATTTTTCGGCAAGCCGGCGATAGTCGTCCACCTCTTCGGGCGGTGGGGTCTTGTCGATGTAATCGAAGCCGCCGGATTCCTTGACCATGCGAAACTTGGTTTCGAGGTCGGGCTCAGGATCGGAATCGGTGTGCAGGACGCACGCTGTATTGATGCCGATCGGCAGATGTTTTGTCATGGCGAGCTCCGTGAGCCTGCGCCGCCTGGCTCAAACTTGCCGTCGATCTTGCCAGATGCCGGCGCCAGGCACCACCGCGGCGGATTAGGTTAAGCCAAAGGCGCCGGTTCCAATCGATCGCCTCGATCGTGTCTTTGCCGGTGCGATCCCGAAGGTTGATCAGCGCGTTGGTAACGTGGGCGAACAACCGATACTCGGTGTCCCGTGGATTCTCCACGGTTTCATAGACCGACAGCGCTTGGGCAGCCTGACTAGACGGCATGCGTTCCTCCAGTCACTGATCCGCCGGCCCGGCGAAAACGGACAACACCCGGGCCCGGCGGGATGAAGACCCATTCCAATGAACCGTGCTCAACCGAACTCCAGAAAACCCTGGAACGTCCCGGCAGGGCCGGGCCGTCCCCGATTACGGGCTTACTGGAAGAGCGCCAGGACGCTCTGCGGTCCAGCGTTCGCGATCGCCAGGGCTTGCACGCCCAGCTGCTGCTTGATCTGCAGCGACTGCAACTGCGCGCTTTCCTCGGCGAGATTGGCATCGACCAGGCTGCCGACACCGACCTTCAGGATGTCCACCAGTTGGACGGTGAAGTCCGCCTGGATCTCGATCCGTTTGGCCGATGCACCCAAGTTCGCCAGTCCGTTCGAGACCGTCGTGATGGCGGTGTTGATCGCCGTCAGGGCCAGGTTCGCACTGGTGCTTGAGGTCAGGTCGCTGGCGCTAATGCCAAGTGCGGTGACCGAGAGGTTCTGGGCTGTCACGGTAATGGTGCTCCCATCGACGGTCGACAGCACCGCGAGGTTGGTGCCGGCGGTCTTGATCAAGTTGACGCTGTTGAACTCCGCGGTCGCCACGATCGTCGCAATCTGTGCGCGCAGCGCCGTGAAGTCGTTTTGCAGCGCGGTCCGAGAATCGGCATCAATGCCGGCCTGATTGGCCTGCACGATCTTCGCCTTGATCTCCGTCAGGATCTCGGACACCGCCTTGCCCGCTTCGATCGCCACGTTGACCGTGGACTCGCCGTTGGCGAGCGCGATCTTGAGGGACTGATTGCCGGCGATGTCGCCACGAAGCGTATTCGCGATGGCGAATGTCGCCGCGTCATCCTTCGGACCGTTGACCGCGAAGCCCGTGGTCACCCGCAACTGGGTGACCTCGAAAGCCTTGGTGGTTTTGGTCAGATTCTGCAGGGCGAGGAATGCGCCCTGGTTGGTGTTTACTGATGGTATGGACGCCCCCTTTTCGGCGTCGAGTGCGCCAGAATGGAGTTTGGTTTGAACTCCAGACAGAGGGAGCGTCCACGATGGATATTACAACAATCGGTTTTGATCTGGCAAAGACGGTGTTCCAGGTTCACGGTGCTGATGGTGAGGGGCGAGTGGTAGTGCGGCGGAAGTTGCGCCGCGGGAAGGTGCTGGCGTTCTTCGCCGGATTGCCATCCTGTCTTGTCGGCATGGAGGCCTGCGCCAGTGCGCACTACTGGGCGCGTGAGATACAAGCGCTGGGCCATGAGGTCCGGCTGATCCCGCCTCAATACGTTCGCCCCTTCGTCAAGACGAACAAGAACGACGCGGCGGATGCGGAAGCGATCTGCGAGGCGGTGACGCGTCCGACGATGCGCTTTGCGCCGGCGAAAAGCGCCGAGCAGCAATCGGTTTTGATGCTGCACCGGGCCCGTGAGTTGCTGGTCCGTCAACGCACGATGGTGATCAATGCGCTTCGCGGCCACTGTGCGGAGCTCGGACTGATCGTCGCTCAAGGGGCATCGAGGGTGGAGGAACTGGTTGCCATCATCGAAGATCCGGGTGATGAGCGACTGCCCCCTCTGGCGCGCGAGGCGCTTGGCTCTCTGGTTGAGCAGCTCCATTCCGCTCAGGCCCGGATCAAGCAGCTGGAGGCGACGCTTTTGGCTTGGCACCGATCCAACCAGGCGAGCCGCCGTCTGGCGACGATCCCCGGCCTCGGTGTCATCACCGCGACGGCGCTGGTCGCGACGATCGGAGATGGCGCGCAGTTCCGCTCGGGCCGACAGCTCTCGGCCTGGCTCGGTCTGGTGCCCCGACAACACTCGAGTGGCGGCAAGGACAGGCTGGGGCGGATATCGAAGCGCGGGGATGGCTACATAAGGCGCTTGCTCGTGCATGGTGCGCGAAGCGTGCTGCGCTGGCAACGCGCCAAGCCGGGCACGCGTCCCGGCTGGAGCGACCAGCTCCTGGCGCGGCGGCCGACAAACGTCGTGCTGGTCGCCATGGCCAATAAGACAGCCCGCGTCGCCTGGGCACTGCTCAGATACGAGCGTATCTACCGACCGACGCACGCCTGACCAGATGGGATAAGCGGGCGCCAACTTGCGAGGGTAACGACGATTTGATGGCGAAACAGGGCTCCACCCGAGATCGGCCAAACCCGAGGCATTGTCAGAGCTTTGAGCTCGTTAATCTGACTGGGCGTCGATCTTTCGGATTCCATCAGGGCCAGCGGTCAGCGTACCGCAGCGCAAAGGCCGGATACATGACTGCAAGCTCTACCGCCGTTTTAAGGGCACCTCTAAAAATTCTCCTTTTTCGGGCGTCGTCGATTTAGAATCGGGTTGCCGATTTGTTGATAGCGGGAGGCGTGGTTGATGGGTCAGATGGGGTTTTTCGATCTTGGGAACCGGTATTCCGGTCTTGACGCCAAGAACGAGCCGCTTTTGAAGATCGACGGGGTGGTTCCGTGGGAAGACTTGCGCGCGCGTCTTGAGGCGGTGTGGCGGCGTGCGGACAAGGCGCGTAAATCGCGGGCGGGACGCAAGCCGTGGGATGCGATTGTGATGTTCAAGACGATCATTCTGTGCGCGCTCTACAATCTCTCGGATGACCAAGTTGAGCATCAGATCCGTGACCGCCTGTCGTTCATGCGATTTCTGGGGTTGGGTCTGGAGGGCCGGGTTCCCGACGCCAAGACGGTGTGGCTGTACCGCGAACAGTTAACGCAAGCTGGCGTGATCGAGGCCTTATTCGAGACGTTCGATGGCTACCTGAAGGATCAGGGCTATCTGGCGATGGGCGGCCAGATCATCGACGCCTCGATTGTGGCGGTACCCAAACAGCGCAACAGCCGCGAGGAGAACGCGCGGATAAAGGCGGGCGAGACGCCGGCAGGCTGGGAGGACAAGCCGGCAAAGCGGCGCCAAAAGGATGTCGAGGCGCGGTGGACTAAGAAGCACGGCAAGAGCCATTACGGTTACAAGAACCATGTCAACGTGGACCGTCGGCACAAGCTGGTGCGGCGCTATCATGTGAGCGACGCGGCGGAGCACGACAGCCAAGTCCTCGACGATATCCTGGATGGGGACAACACGGCTTTGGGTGTGTGGGCGGACAGCGCTTACCGCTCGGCGGAGATCGAGGCGGTGCTGAAGGAGAAGGGGTTGCGGAGCCGGATCCATCGCAAGGGCCGCCGCAACAAGCCGCTGAGCGAGCGCGAGAAGCAGGGCAACAAGACCCGTTCGTCGGTTCGGGTCCGCGTCGAGCATGTCTTCGGGGCCCAGAGCAACGACATGGGCGGGACGCTGGTGCGTAGTGTCGGGCTGGTGCGGGCGAAGGCGCGGATCGGGTTGAAGAACCTCGCCTACAACATGCGCCGCCTGGTCCAACTGGAGCGTCTCGCGGCGGCCGTGTGACGATAATCGGAGAAGGAGACCGCCTGGGGACGGTCTTGTGGCGGAAATAACTCAAAGGCTTATCCCTCTGAACCCGGTTTGACGACATGTTGGGTTTGCGGTTGCCATCGGCGGAATGTTCGCTTAATGTTCTGTCATGCCCAGCCGCTGGAAATACGACCGCCCGATGTCCCGCGCCGCCTTCGAGGCGCGCTTTCCCGATGAAGCCTCCTGCGCCCGGCATCTTGCAGCCAAGCGCTGGCCCGACGGCTTCGTCTGCCCCGCCTGCGGCCATGACAGGGGCTGGGAACTGAAGCGTCGCCGGGCGAGCTGGGAATGTGCGGCCTGCGGGAAGGAGACTTCGGTGACCGCGGGCACGATCATGCACCGCAGCCACTTGCCCCTGAAGACCTGGTTCATGGCCGTTCACATCGTGACCAGCCACTCGAACGGTATCTCCGCCCTGCAACTCCAGGCCCAGCTCGGGCTCGGCAGTTACAAGAGTGCCTGGCTCCTGCTGCACAAGCTGCGCCGTGCCATGGTTGATCCGGATCGCAGCCTGCTTGAGGACCTGGTCGAGATCGATGAGGCCACCCTACCGTTCCGCACCGTAAAAGACCCGACCACAGGCGGGCAAGGTCGCAGCCGGCAAGGCAAGATGCGCATTGCTGGCGCGGTCGAGCTATCGCCCGAGGGCGAGCCACGTCGCATCCGGCTGGCGCCGATCGGGGATTTCTCCGCGCGCAGCCTTCATGCCTTCGTTGCCGGGACCTCGGCGCCGGGCGCGCGGGTAATCACCGATGGCTGGAGCGGTTATCCTGGCCTGCCCGACCACGACCACCAGCCCAAGGTCGTCGGTGCAACGCCCGCCCATCTCGTGCTGATCTGGATCCATCGTGTGTTCTCGAACCTGAAGCGCTGGGCGCTCGGAACCTTCCATGGCCTGCGCCGCGCCCATCTGCGCCGCTATCTCGACGAGTTCGTGTTCCGCTGGAACCGCCGCCGCCACACCGCAACGGCCTTCGACACCCTGCTCGGCATCGGCACGCGCCTCCGACCCGCCGACTACCGCGACATCGTCGGACAACGCGGCTGATCCCGGCAGGCCGGGCGCCAGCCACCGCCCGCCCTCCGATCCGCCTCAATCGGGGCCGAATACCGGCCCTCCAGCCTGCCTGACAGCACTCGAAACCTACTTCCCCCAAGGCCAAAAGCTCCCGCACATCGCCAGGCACGGTCCAAGAACCGTGCCTGGAACGTAGAAGGCCGATCAACATCTGGTGTGACCGGAAGCAAAGGGAGAAGCCTTATAACTCAATTGGAGCGTGGAAGACCCCGAAAATCTCGGCTCCGGCATGGCTGGAGCTGGTGACAGCCTGGTTAAACAATATCCTCCGACAACTCACCAATTCTTAGAGGTGCCCTTAAGTCAGTTTCTCCCTTGCAACACCGGGGGCGTCCATACATGACAATACCATTGCTGACGTCTCCTTTTTCTAGGATCCATTCAAGCATTCTGCTTGCGGGCGTTCGGCCCGCGCCGGACGTAAAGCCGGCATAGCTAGCCAGCAAGCGCCATGCCAAAAAGCGCTTCGCGGCCGACGCCGCGTTAGGGATTTGTTAAGGTTATGAAAAGGTTAAGTCTTTTTCACCGCACAAAAACCGGGTGCGGCCGCGCGAGACGGCCAAACCATCGGCAAGACTTGCCAGTTCGGCAAGTTCTGCCGGGCAATATTTGCCGTATTGGCCGGAAGTAACCATGTTTCGCCCGCCCCCGGCGTCATACGCTTAACAAAGCGTAACGCCTTCTCGGCGCGACGACCGGCTGAGCCACCGCCAAAGGATTCTGCCTTGGCTGCGGACACCGGTCGATCTCAGCGAAGCCTCGAACCCCCGACCCGAGCGAACCGGGCCCGGTAAGCCGAGAGAAAGCTCGGGAACGGGCCCTCGGTATCATGGCCGACAAGGGCGATCTCGTCGAGGTGCACGGAGCGCCCAGGCACTTTGTCATCCAATCTCAGCCCGGTTGCTCGGGGCCTGGCGTCATTCGGCTCAGAACTCGAAGACCGAGAACCGGAACCGGACGAGGAGGACGGCGATCCCGCCGAGGACGAAGGAGACGCCGAGCCGATTGATGAACGCGAGGGGTCGATAGCGGAGGACCGAACATAGCCTTCCGAGGTTCAATAACTTGGCCCCGCTCCGGGCGGGGCTTTTCTTCGCGCAGGCAGTGGCTGCTAGTCTCGATTGGGTCGGGTCGTGACCCAGGCGCAGTGTTTGCACTTTACCTTGGCGACGCCAACACCCTGCCCAAACCCCGCTGTCACTTCGAGCACCTGGAATTCGTGGAAGCCGAGCAGGCACAGGAGGCGGCGAATAGTCTTCAGCGTCATGCGGTTTCTCCGTGGCGAGCTACTCTCAGACCCACTCGATCAACTGCCGCCGGCTATGCGAACTTGCGCCGGCGCGAGCCACAGCGTCAAGGTCCGCCCTGCCCTTCTGGCTCCCGCTCTGCCGAAATCATCCTCGGAAGAGTTGTAGGATAGCCTGCGGGTTCTGATTGGCAATGGACAGGGCCTGGATGCCGAGTGACCGCTTGACCTGCAGGGCCTGCAGCTGGGCGCTCTCCTCGGCGAGGTTCGCATCCACCAGGTTGCCGACGCCGACCTTGAGGATATCGACGAGCTTGACGGCGAAATCCGCCTGAATGTCGAGACGCTTGGCCGAGGAGCCGAGGTTGGCCAGACTGTTGGAAGTCTTCGTGATCGCCGAATTGATGGCGGTGAGTGCCAGGACGGCGCTCGTGCTCGAAGTCAGATCGCTGGCGCTGATGCCAAGCGCGGTCACCGACAGATCCTGAGCGCTGATGGTGATCGTCGAGCCGTCCACGGTGCTCAGCACCGAAAGGTTGGTGCCCGCGGTTTGAATGATGTTCTGGCCGTTGAACTCGGCCGTGGCGACGATGGTCTGGATCTGATTGCGAAGCTGCGCGAAGTCCTGTTGAATCGCCGTCCGTGCATCGGCGTCGAGCCCGGCCTGGTTGGCCTGCACGATCCTTTGCTTCATTTCGATCAACAGGTCGCTGATCGACTTGGCCGCCTCAATCGCTACGCCGACCGAGGCCTCGCCGCTGGCCAGCGCCGTTTTCACCGCCTTGAAGCCGGCGATATCGCCGCGTTGGTTCTGGGCGATGGCAAAGGTCGCGGCGTCGTCCTTCGGACCGTTGACCTTCAAACCGGTGGTAACGTGTAGCTGGGTGAGTTCCAGATCCTTGATCGTTCGCGTCAAGTTCTGGAGGGCGACAAACGCCCCTTGGTTGGTGTTGACGGATAAAACCACTCTGTTCTCCGTACTCCGCGAACGCATTTCGTTGCGGAGATGTTTTGTGGCTGACCGATGTAGCGCATCAGCCGTGCCATGCCCGAAGGCCTTTCGTTAACTAATCGCATAAGGCACTGAATTAGTGCGTGTTTTTCGACCCAGGGCCGAGCCGAATCGGGGCCGCGACGGCCACCCCACCCAGGTGGGCACGGGGAAAAACGCCACCTCGCGCAATTATTTCCTAGCTCGGATCGTCAATCCTTTCCTAGTCACGAAGGCTGGCGACTAGTGCCAGGATTCTCAATGGGACCACGTCAGCGCTCGTCGGTGTGCCTGTAGCCGAGCCTTGTAAGGCGGTGACGCGCTCTCAACAGCGCAGCAAAAGAATTGCTTTCGCTGGTTCTCCGAATTGACGAGCTAGGCTAACCCGATACCGCTGCGGCGAATCCGATGTCAACGGCGGAGAACGTGTCCCGCGGAGTGGTGTAAGAGCGTTGCGCTCTACGCGGCTCCCGGCGGGTAGGGCCGGGACGTTCAGGCTGCCACGGTGGGCAGCGTGATGGGGACACCATCGCTCAGCGGAGCGATGGATTCCAGCGTCATGTATCTCCTTGAGACGGCCCACTCGTCGTTCTGCTCGAGAAGGATGGCGCCGACGAGCCGTGTGATGGCGGCTTCGTTGGGAAAGATACCGACGACGTTGGTGCGACGCTTGACCTCGGCATGGAGCCGTTCGATCGGGTTTGTGGAGTGCAGTTTCTGGCGGTGCTCCCTGGGGAAGCTCATGTAGGCGAGGACGTCGTGCTCGGCTTCGTCCATGAGAACTGCCAGCTTGGGCACCTTGGGCCTGAGCTGGTCGGCGACCTGGCGCCACTGGACCTTCGCGCTGTCGGCGTCCTCCTGGGCGAAGGCGGTGGCGACGAAGGCGGAGACGACGCGCCGGCCCTGGCGGCCGGCATGAGCCAGCAGGTTGCGGGCGAAGTGCACGCGGCAGCGCTGCCATGTGGCGCCGAGGATCCGGGTCGCGGCGGCCTTCAGGCCCTTGTGGTCGTCGGAGATCACCAGCTTCACGCCGCGCAGCCCGCGCCGGGCCAGCGAGCGCAGGAACTCGGTCCAGAAGGCCTCGGCCTCAGACGCGCCGATCGCCATGCCCAGGACCTCGCGGCGGCCCTGGTCGTTGACGGCCACAGCCACGGTCACCGCGACCGAGACGATGCGCCCGGCCTCGCGCACCTTCACATAGGTTGCGTCGAGCCACAGATAGGGCCAGTCGCCCTCCAGCGATCGATCGAGGAAGCCGTTGACCTTATCGTCGATCTCGCCGCACAGCCTGGAGACCTGGCTCTTGGAGACGCCCGACATGCCCATGGCCTGCACCAGGTCGTCGACCGAGCGGGTCGACACGCCCTGGATGTAGGCCTCCTGGATCACCGCAGCCAGCGCCTTCTCGGCCATCCGCCCGCGGCTCCAGGAAGCCCGGGAAGTAGCTCCCCTTCCTCAGCTTCGGGATCTTCAGCTCGACCGTGCCGGCCCGCGTCTCCCGGGCTCATCGAGCCCAAGATCGCGGGGTACAAGGGCCGCATCGGCAAGCATTGAACCGGCAAGTGCACGACGAGAGTCCCACGACCGAGCTTCTTTGCCTCAAGCCGCCCTCATGAAGGCGCCCGCGTCGGCGCCCGTGGCCGCCGATCGAATCGGGTTCGGGATCGGGGGCGTCGTGGCCGCAGTCTCTCTCTTCTCTATCGTGGACGCCACCGTCAAGTGGCTCGGCCAGACCTATGAGCCGGTTCAGATCGTCTTCCTCCAGGCTCTCTTCGGGCTGATTCCCATCGCCGTGTTCGTCTGGCGGAGTGGCGGCCTTGCCTCACTGAGGACGCGGCGTCCGTTCGCGCATGCGCTTCGCGGCGCCCTATTGTCTGCAGCCGTGCTTTCGTTTTCACCGCCTTGCGCGGCCTGCCGCTCGCCGAGGCGGTCGCGATCACTTTAACCGCACCGCTGTTCGTCACCGCGCTTTCGGGCCCTCTGTTGGGCGAGGCTGTCGGCGTGCGGCGTTGGGCCGCGGTGACCATCGGGCTCCTGGGCGCGTTAATCATGGTGCGGCCGGGGACCGAGGCCTTCCGCCCGGAAGCCCTCTTGGTCATGACCTCGGCGCTCATGTACGCGCTCGCCATGCTGCTCACGCGACGGCTGGTGCGAACCGAAACCGACGTCGCCCTGGTGTCCTACACCACGCTGATCACGGGCCTTGCTAGTCTGCCGTTCGCGGTCCTCGCTTGGCAGGCGCCCTCCGGCGGCGACCTGGGGCTCTTTGCGGTGGTCGGCATCGGGGGCGCCAGCGGCCACTACCTCTTGGTGCTCGCCTACCGATTCGCGCCGGCCGCCGTTGTTGCCCCGTTCGATTACACCAAGCTGATCTGGGCCTCGGTCTTGGGTTGGATGGTGTGGCTTGAATCCCCGGAACCGGCGGTCTGGATCGGCGCCGCCATCGTCGCGGCGGCAGGTGCCTACATCACGCGCCGCGAAATGGCGCTCGGCCGGAGCGCGCGCGAGGGGGGCCACGGGGTGACGTGACTTCCGGGCGAAGGTAATGGAGCAGATGAGAGCGCGCACGGTCGCCAAATCGGTCAAACTGGCGATGGACGTGCGTTACGGATGGCCCCACGGCACCGCTAAGGATGTGCTTCGAGAGGCGTTAGGGCGGTAGGGGACGGCGCGGCCTGACGACGCCTTTGTGGCGATTTGCGAGCAGTCAGGAGCCGCAGCCGGCTAAGCTATTGAATTCATTGGTGACCCCAACGGGACTCGAACCCGTGTCTCCAGCGTGAAAGGCTGGTGTCCTAGGCCACTAGACGATGGGGTCGGCTCGGCGCGCCGTCATGTAAGTCGCTACGGCGCGAGAAATCAAGGGCGGGCGCATGGGCTCATGCGGGCGCGGCATCGTTGACGTGCAACTGAACGCGGCGCGCGCCGCGCCAGGTATCGGCGCGGACGTACCCGGCAATGTGCAGCGCCCCGGCGCCACGGTCGAGAAGCGCGCGGCCGAGCGGGCGACCCGCCACGCCAAACGCGATCGCGCGAACCCGCGCGCCATCGGCGCCGGCCAGCACGCAGCGCACATGGGCCGTGCCGACGATGTCCGCGCGAACCACCCGCGCCTGGGCCACCGCAAACCGCGGCTCGGGGTTACCGGCGCCGTAAGGACCGGCGCGATCCAACAGATCCATCAGTTCCGGGGTCGCCGCTCCGGCCGCCAGCGCACCATCCAATTCGAGCGGCGGCGCGCCGCCCGGCTCGTCCTCGGCGCGCGCCAGGCGTTCACCGAGGAAGCGCTCGAGCGCCGCAATGTTCTCTTCGGCCACCGTCAACCCGGCGGCCATCGGGTGACCGCCGCCGTTGATCAGCAGCCCCGACTGGCGTGCCGCCGTGATGGCAGCACCCAGATCGATGCCCGCGACCGAGCGGCCCGAACCCTTGCCGCGGCCGCCATCGAGGCCGATGACGACCGCCGGGCGGCGGTAACGCTCGGCTAGCCGGCTCGCGACGATACCGACGACCCCGGGATGCCACCCGGCGTGGGAGAGGATGATGGCGGGCGGGAGTTCGCCGCCGTAACGCGTTTCGATCTGGGCCAGCGCGGCCTCGTGTACCATCGCCTCGATCGCCCGACGTTCGGCGTTCAGGCGGTCGAGGGTTTCGGCAAGCGCACGCGCCTCACTAGGGTCCCCGGTCGTCAAGAGGCGCGCGCCCAGGTCGGCGCGACCGACGCGGCCGCCGGCGTTCACGCGCGGTCCGAGTGCGTACCCGAGATGGCCCGGGCGCGGCGCTTCACCCAGTCCGGCGACGTCGGCGAGCGCGGCAAGGCCCGGGTTGGCGCGCCGCGACATCACTTCAAGACCGCGGGACGTGAACGCACGGTTGAGGCCGGTCAGCGGTACCACGTCGCACACCGTCGCCAGCGCCACCAAGTCCAGCCACTGCAACAGGTCGGGCTCGGGCCGCTCCGCGTACCATCCCGCCTGGCGGAGGGCGCGATTAAGGCCAACGATCACAAGGTAGGCGACGCCCGCGGCGGCAAGCTGGCGACACCCATTCGCCTCGTCCAAGCGGTTCGGGTTGACCACGGCAAGGGCCCGCGGCAGACGCGGCTCGGCCGCGTGGTGATCCACGACGATGACGTCGAGCCCGGCTTCGGCCGCGGCCTCCAACGGTGCGAAGGCCAAGGTGCCGCAGTCCACGGTCACGACCACCCTCACCCCCGATTCCGCCATGCGCAGCAGCGCCGCCGTGTTCGGCCCGTACCCCTCGGCGATGCGGTCGGGAACGTAGATGTCGAGCGGCGCCCCCACGCTCGCGAAGAAACGCTTGAAGAGCGCCGCCGAGGCCGCGCCGTCGACGTCATAATCGCCGAACACAGTGACCCGCTCGCGCGCCATCACCGCCTGCGCCAAGCGCGTGCAGGCCGGGTCCATGTCCTTGAGGCTCGAGGGGTCGGGGAGCAACGCCCGCAGGGTCGGATTTAGGTAGCTTTGCGCGTCGGCCGGCGCAACGCCGCGCGCGGCCAGGACGCGGCCCACGATCTCGGGCACCCCGGCCCGTTGCGCCACCGCCAGGCCCGCCCCATCGTCCGCCAAGCGCGCGCGCCAGGCGCGGCCGGTCAAGGATTCTTCCACGCCGAGGAACGCGGCCGGCGCGGTCGCGGCGATTTGGCTCAGGCGGCGTCCTTCTCAGCCCTGTGGTCGAAATCGTGCCGCGCCTTGATCCACCGCACGGTGCCCGAGCTCGAGCGCATGACGATGGTCTCGGTCGTCGCGATGGTGCCGTCGCGATGCACGCCCGATAGCATCGAGCCGTCGGTCACGCCGGTCGCGGCGAAGATCACGTTGCCGCTAGCCAAGTCCTCGAGGGCATAGACCCGCCCAAGGTCTTCGATGCCCATTGCCTCGGCGCGCCCGCGCTCCTCGTCGTTGCGGAACACCAGCCGTCCTTCCATTTGCCCGCCGATGCATCGCAACGCGGCGGCGGCCAGCACCCCCTCAGGGGCACCGCCGGTGCCGATGTAGATGTCGATGCCGGTGTCATCCGTCGACGTGGCGATGACGCCGGCCACGTCGCCGTCGGGAATCAGGCAAACCCGCGCCCCGGCTTCGCGCACACCGGCGATGATCTCGGCATGACGGGGACGGTCGAGGACGCAGGCGACAACGTCCGCGGGCGGGCACCCCTTGGCCTTGGCCAGCGCCGCGACATTGTCTTGGGGCGAGCGGTCGAGCGCGATCACGCCGTCGGGAAGGCCGCCGCCAACGGCGATTTTCTCCATGTAGACGTCGGGCGAGTTGAGGAATTTTCCAGCGTCGGCAAAGGCCAGCACGGCGAGCGCGTTGGGACCGCCGCGGGCTGTGATGGTGGTGCCTTCGAGTGGATCGAGCGCAAGGTCCACCGCCGGCCCGGTGCCGGTCCCGACTTTCTCGCCAATGTAGAGCATCGGCGCTTCGTCGCGCTCGCCTTCGCCGATGACCACCGTTCCGTCGATCTCAACCGTCGACAGCGCGGCACGCATCGCATCGACGGCCGCCTGGTCGGCTGCCTTTTCGTCACCCAGTCCAGCAAGCTCAGAGGCGGCAAGTGCCGCGGCCTCGGTGACGCGGACCGCCTCCAGCGCCAGCATGCGGCCCATGGTCGGCCCCTGGCCCATCAGAACTCGAGAAAAATCTCGGCGCGCCGGTTTTCCGCTTCCCCGGCGGGCATCGATTCGTAATAGACGGGCTCGGCGTCGCTGCGCGCCTCAATGTATACCGATGCCGGCGAGACGCCAAGTCGCACCAGCTCGCGGGCAACCGCCTCGGCGCGTTCCAGCGAGATGCGGAAGTTGACCAGCATGTGCCGATCGATCGGCAGGTCACGGGTGCGGCTCGAAGCGTGGCCGACCACGCGGATGAAGCCGCCGCGCGCTTCGTGTTCGGCGACCACCTCTTGTAGCGCGTCGCGGTAGCTCGCGGCCACCCGGGACGAACCCACGTTGAAATTGATCACGGCGCCCTGGTAAAGGCCGCCGCGCGCGGCCGCGGCCGAGGTCTCGAACTCCGCCGTCCCGACCGACGTGGCGGCCGTGGAAAGCGCCGCGTTGTAGGTTTCCCGGACCACGTCCGGCAGCGCCGTCGCGCTCGGCCCCATGGGCTCTGCCGCGGGCGCCGAGAAAGCCATGCTCGCCGGCGCCGTCGTCACCGTGCTCGCCGATTCGCCCAAAAGTTGGGCAAAGACCTGCGACAACACCTCCTGGCCCGGCGCATAGGCGACAAGGTCGACAGCCGCCGCTGGCACCACCGCCCGGCCGCCCAGGTCGGATTGGGTGAGCGCCGTGACGGTCGGCACCGCCGTCAGCCCTTCAGCGAGATCCATCGGCGCAACCGTGACCGCTGGCGCGGGCTCGGGCATGGGCTCGAGCGGATCGAGTGTCATCGCCTGTCGCGGTGCGTCCACCGTCGCCGGCGCCACGGGCTCGATTTCCTCCAATGCCGCGGTGGGCGGCGGCTCGACAAAGTCCGCCACCTCGATCTCAACCGGCTCCGGGCCGGTGCGAATGACCTCGTCGGTGTAACGCGCTTGCTCGCGGTCGGCGACCAGCCCTTCGGCCACCGCCGCCCGCTCCTCGGAAGTCTCGACCGTGATTGGCCGATCGGGTACCGAGTTCAGACTCGGAAAGTCGTCGTCCTCTCCGGGAACCCCGGAGTCCGTTGTCACCGCGATCGCCGAATCGTCCTGGCCGAAGACGCCTTCGTACCAGTTGACGGGATTGGCCCACCGGTACGACCAGTCGGTGGGATCGACCCAGTCCGGCACGAACGAGCAGCCGCCTAGGGTCGCGACCAGCACCAGCCCCGCCGTCGACCGCGCCAGCCGACCTCGCCGCGATCGCCTTCCGCGCAGCTCCATCGCGCCACCTCCGCCCGTTTTTCGCGCTCGCCGCAGGCACCCGCCTACACCGCGAGACGAGCCGCGAAAGAAAATTACCATAAAGGACGGGCCGCTTCACGATCAAGCGACCAGACCGGGGCCTGAGCCGTCGGACCCAACGCTAGGGGAACAGGGCTGCCTGCTCGAGACCGACGGTTTCGCCATAGCCGCAGACAATATTCATGTCTTGAACGGCCTGACCGGCCCCTCCTTTGACGAGATTGTCGAGCGCCGCGACGACGATGGCGCGTCCTTCGACGCGGTCGGCGAAGACGCCGATGAGGCAGTGGTTGGAGCCGCGCACGTGGCGAGTCGCCGGGGACGCGCCCTCGGGCAAGACGCCTACGAACGGCTCATCGGCATAGCGATCAGCAAGCGCGCCACGGAGCTGCTGGACCGAGGTCCCCGGCGTCAACCGCATATAAATCGTCGCCAAGATTCCGCGGTTCATCGGCACCAGATGGGGCGTGAAGGTGACCTGCACGGGGGCGCCGCGCGCTTTGCCGAGCTGTTGTTCGATCTCCGGCAGATGGCGGTGCGCGGCGATGCCGTAGGCGTGGACGCCCTCGGCGACCTCGGCAAACAGATTCGGCTCCTTCAGCGCCCGGCCGGCGCCCGAGACGCCCGACTTGGCGTCGACAATGATGCCGTCCGCTTCGATCAGACCGGCTTCGAGAAGCGGCACGAGGGGCAGGATTGCGGTCGTCGGATAGCAGCCCGGGCAGGCGATCAGGCGCCCGAGGCGAATCCGCTCGCGATCGAGTTCGGCCAGACCGTAGACGGCTTGGCCTTGCAGGGCCGTCGCGGCATGAGGCTTGCCGTACCAGGTCTCATAAACCGCCGGGTCGTCAAGGCGGAAGTCGGCCGAGAGGTCGATAACCTTGGGGGCGCCGTTGGCTCCGGCATCGAGGATGCGTGCGACCACGGTTTGCGTCGTACCATGCGGCAGGGCGCAAAAGACGATGTCGAGGCCGGGTTCGCCCCACGCGACCTGTTCGGTCGACACAAGATCGGGCAGCCCGAGACCACCGAGGTGCGGGAATACCCGATCGAGGGGCTCGCCCGCGTGGCGCTCGGCGGTCAGCAGACAAAGTTTGACCCCGGGGTGGCGCGACAGCAGCCGAACGAGCTCGGCGCCAGTGTACCCGCTGGCGCCCAGAACGCCGACTTGCGCGCGATTCTTGGTGTCGCTCATCGCCAACCTCTTTTGGCTCCATTGCCCACAAAAAAGGGCGCCCGTCAAGGCGCCCCACCATCGCGTCAGCCCCTCTCGCGGTTAGCGCTTGGAGAACTGGAAGCTGCGCCGCGCCTTGCGCTTGCCGTACTTCTTGCGCTCGACGACGCGAGCGTCGCGCGTCAGGAATCCGCCACCCTTGAGCACCGGACGCAAAATCGGCTCGTGATGGCTAAGCGCGCGGCTAATTCCGTGGCGGAGCGCGCCGGCCTGCCCCGACAAGCCGCCGCCGCTGACCGTGCACCAGGTATCGTACTGCCCCTCGCGGTTGGCGGCCACGAACGGTTGGTTGATGATCATGCGCAGGACCGGACGGGCGAAAAAGGTCTCGACCTCGCGGCCGTTGACCGTGATCCGCCCCGAGCCCGGCTTGATCCAAACCCGGGCGACAGCGTTCTTTCGCTTGCCGGTGGCGTAGGCGCGGCCCAGGGCGTCGATCCTGGCGACGCGCTCGATTTCGGCCTCGGCCTCCTCCGGCGGGGGCTCGGCCGGTGGCAGCGCCGTGCCCTCCATCGCCTCCTTGAGATTCTCCAGCGTACGCGGTTCGTCTGCCATCGGTTAACGGCCCCTTGTGTTTTTGGCGTTCAAGGCGGCGACGTCCAGTACGTCGGGGCTCTGGCCGTCGTGCGGGTGCGCGGGGCCCGTGTAGACGCGCAGGTTCGACATTTGGCGCCGTCCCAGCGGCCCGCGCGGGAGCATTCGCTGAACCGCTTTTTGGAGCACGCGCTCGGGATGGCGGCCGTCGAGAATCTCGCCCGCGGTCCGGCTCTTGATGCCGCCGGGGTACCCGGTGTGCCGATAATACACCTTGTCGCTCCGTTTGCGGCCGGTCAGCCTCACCTTCTCCGCGTTGACGATGATGATGTTGTCGCCATCGTCGAGGTGCGGGGTGTAGGCCGGCTTGTGCTTGCCGCGCAGCCGGCTCGCGACGACGCTCGCGAGCCGCCCGAGAACGATGCCCTGGGCGTCGATCACGACCCACCGCTTTTCGATCTCGGAGGCCTTTGCCGAGTATGTCTTCATGGTTCCAGGGGTCTCGCCGCGCGAAGCGGCGCAGTATGCCACAGCGCCGAGCACTGTCAACGCGGGGCTAACGCTGGCACCGGCCCGATCCAAGGGCTATCATTAAGGCGGGAGAATCATGACGGCGGCCGAATCCGAAGCCCTCGAGGCGCCCGTCCTTCTGCGCGATGACGCGGACGGCGTCGCGACTCTCACGCTCAATCGTCCGGAGCGGCGAAACGCGCTTTCGCGCGAGCTTATGGCGGCACTCGAGGCGGTGCTCGCCGATATCGCTCGCGACCGCGCGGTACGCGCGGTGGTGCTCGCCGCAATCGGTCCGGTTTTCTGCTCCGGCCACGATCTCAAGGATCTGCGTGCGGCCCCGAATCGCGAGGCAGTCACGGCAATCTTCGGTCAGTGCACGCAAATGATGCTGGCGCTGATGCGTTTGCCGCAACCGGTGGTCGCGCGCGTTCACGGCGTCGCCACCGCCGCCGGCTGCCAGCTTGTCGCCAGCTGTGATCTCGCGGTGGCGGCGCACGGCGCCACCTTCGCGACGCCGGGCGTGGACATCGGGCTCTTCTGCTCGACGCCGATGGTCGCGCTCAGCCGTAACGTCGGCCGCAAGCAGGCGATGGAGATGCTGATAACCGGCCGGCCCATCGACGCCGAAACGGCGGCCCGCTTCGGGCTCGTCAACCGCACCGTGCCGCTGTCCGAGCTTGACGCCGCCGTCGCCGATCTTACCCGGACCATCGCCGCCAAACCGGCGCGGGTCATGGCCATGGGCAAGGGCGCCTTCTACCGTCAAGCCGAACTGGAGCTTCGGGCGGCCTACGAGTACGCAGGCGAGGTGATGATCGAGAACATGTTATGTTGGCCGCCGAGGGCATCGATGCGTTCCTGGAAAAGCGCCCCGCCCTTTGGAAGGACGGCTGATGGACCACGATTCCTACCCCGACTCGCTGATCCGCAAGATTCTGCGCGAGGTCAAGATCATCGCCATGGTCGGCTCCAGCGCCAATTGGGTGCGCCCCAGCAGCTACTACGCGATGAAGTACCTGCAGAAAAAGGGCTTCCGCATCATCCCGGTGAACCCCAAGGCGGCGGGCACTGAGATTCTGGGGGAGACCGCCTACGCCACACTGGCCAACATCCCCCACCCGGTGGACATGGTCCAGATCTTCCGCAACTCCGAGGCCGCCGGGCCGATCACCGATGAGGCTATCGCCATCAACCCCAAGATCGTGTGGATGCAGCTCGGGGTGCGCAACGCCGCCGCCGCCGAGCGCGCCGAGGCCGCGGGGTTGACCGTGATCATGGACCGTTGCCCCAAGATCGAGTACGGGCGCCTCTCGGGTGAAATCTCTTGGCTCGGCATCAACACGAAGGTCATCTCAAGTAAGCGTAGAGGAAGCATCTAGGTCATGAGCGATCACGAGTACGGCTTCGAAACGCTGTCGATCCACGCTGGCGCCGCCCCCGACGCGACCACCGGCGCTTGGTCCGGCTGGTAGGCACGAAACGTGGTCGGCATCTGGAGTTCCCATACGCAACTAGCGTATCGGATCATACTTCCCCCTGCGCAAATCCACCCACAACCCGTCCGCTATCAACTTTGCCGCGCGGACCTTTCTGCAGCGCACGCTCCTCTATGGCGGCTCGATCACTCAATTCAGCCACTCCTTCCGCAAGATGGGTTGGACCGCACATCTCGTCGATCCCGACGACCCCGAGAACTTTCGCACAGCGCTCACGCCCAAGTGCAAGGCGATCTTCATCGAGAACCTGGCCAATCCCGGCGGCGTCGTCCTCGACATGGAAGCCATTGCCGCGATCGCCCACGAGGCGGAAATTCCGCTCATCGTCGACAACACCCTGGCCACGCCCTACCTCTGCCGGCCCTTCGAATGGGGCGCCGACATCATCGTCCACTCGCTCACCAAATTCCTCGGCGGCCACGGTAACTCGATCGGCGGGGTGTTGGTCGAATCGGGGAACTTCGACTGGGGCCAAAACGGCAAGTTCCCAACCATTACCGAGCCGACGCCGGCCTATCACAACCTTCGCTTCTACGAAACCTTTGGAGACATGGCCTTTTGTGTCGCCGCGCGCACCGTTACGCTGCGCGACCTCGGCCCCGCCTTGAGCCCGATGAACGCCTTCCTCGTCCTCACCGGCATCGAGACGCTGCCCATCCGTATGCAGCGCCACTGCGCCAATGCCCAAGCCGTTGCCGAGTACCTCGAAAGCCACGAGAAGGTCGAATGGGTCTCCTACGCCGGCTTGCCCTCGAGCCAGTACCACAACCTCGCCGCCAAGTACCTGCCCGACGGCGCCGGCGCGGTCCTGACCTTCGGCGTCAAGGGCGGCTTCGAGGCGGGCATCCGGCTGGTCGAGAACGTCGACCTCTTCTCCCACCTCGCCAATATCGGCGATACCCGCAGCCTCATCCTCCACCCGGCCTCGACGACCCACCGCCAGCTCACCGAGGAACAGCGGACCACCGCCGGCGCCGGCTCCGACGTCGTCCGGCTCTCAGTCGGCCTCGAAACCGTCGCCGATTTGATCCGTGACCTCGACCAGGCCCTCGAAGCCGCCTAAGCGCGGCCTTCTCCCACCGACCGCTCCGCTGCCCTGCCCCCTCTCGGGAAAATCATGATACATAGGTAAATATATCGACCGATATATATTTTGTTGGGCTCGTAGGCGGCGCCGCCACGTGAAAGACCACCAGGGGAAGCGAACGTGATGGATAAGAACGTAAGAGCGGTTCTCGATGAACTCGAGAGTCGGATCGCGCTGAAACGTGAAGAAATACAGGCGTTCGCGGACGACGACCGGGACTGGAAGGACTTCAACGCTGACGACTTCGCGCTCGCCGCCGGTCCCGATTCGGCGGCCTTTCTCAATCTTCTGATCCGGTCCAAGGGCGCCACCAACATCGTCGAGGTCGGGACTTCGATCGGCTACACGGCCTTGTGGCTGGGCGAAGCGGCGCGGGATACCGGCGGGCGGGTCGTCGGGATGGAGAATCTGGAGTCAAAACATAAGCAGGCGGTCGAAAACCTGCAGCGCGCCAAGCTCGGCGACACTGTCGATGTGCGGCTCGGCGACGCCAAGGAAATCCTCGAAGATCTAGAAGGGCCGATCGATTTGGTCTTTCTCGACGCATGGAAGGACGACTATTTCGCCTACTTCGACGCGGTGCTGCCCAAACTCAGCATCGGCGGTTGCGTCGTCGCCGACAACATCACCTACCCGGTCGGCGTCCAAGAACTGATGAAGGGGCACCTCTAAGAATTGGTGAGTTGTCGGAGGATATTGTTTAACCAGGCTGTCACCAGCTCCAGCCATGCCGGAGCCGAGATTTTCGGGGTCTTCCACGCTCCAATTGAGTTATAAGGCTTATCCCTCTGAACCCGGTTTGACGACATGTTGGGTTTGCGGTTGCCATCGGCGGAATGTTCGCTTAATGTTCTGTCATGCCAGCCGCTGGAAATACGACCGCCCGATGTCCCGCGCCGCCTTCGAGGCGCGCTTTCCCGATGAAGCCTCCTGCGCCCGGCATCTTGCAGCCAAGCGCTGGCCCGACGGCTTCGTCTGCCCCGCCTGCGGCCATGACAGGGGCTGGGAACTGAAGCGTCGCCGGGCGAGCTGGGAATGTGCGGCCTGCGGGAAGGAGACTTCGGTGACCGCGGGCACGATCATGCACCGCAGCCACTTGCCCCTGAAGACCTGGTTCATGGCCGTTCACATCGTGACCAGCCACTCGAACGGTATCTCCGCCCTGCAACTCCAGGCCCAGCTCGGGCTCGGCAGTTACAAGAGTGCCTGGCTCCTGCTGCACAAGCTGCGCCGTGCCATGGTTGATCCGGATCGCAGCCTGCTTGAGGACCTGGTCGAGATCGATGAGGCCACCCTACCGTTCCGCACCGTAAAAGACCCGACCACAGGCGGGCAAGGTCGCAGCCGGCAAGGCAAGATGCGCATTGCTGGCGCGGTCGAGCTATCGCCCGAGGGCGAGCCACGTCGCATCCGGCTGGCGCCGATCGGGGATTTCTCCGCGCGCAGCCTTCATGCCTTCGTTGCCGGGACCTCGGCGCCGGGCGCGCGGGTAATCACCGATGGCTGGAGCGGTTATCCTGGCCTGCCCGACCACGACCACCAGCCCAAGGTCGTCGGTGCAACGCCCGCCCATCTCGTGCTGATCTGGATCCATCGTGTGTTCTCGAACCTGAAGCGCTGGGCGCTCGGAACCTTCCATGGCCTGCGCCGCGCCCATCTGCGCCGCTATCTCGACGAGTTCGTGTTCCGCTGGAACCGCCGCCGCCACACCGCAACGGCCTTCGACACCCTGCTCGGCATCGGCACGCGCCTCCGACCCGCCGACTACCGCGACATCGTCGGACAACGCGGCTGATCCCGGCAGGCCGGGCGCCAGCCACCGCCCGCCCTCCGATCCGCCTCAATCGGGGCCGAATACCGGCCCTCCAGCCTGCCTGACAGCACTCGAAACCTACTTCCCCAAGGCCAAAAGCTCCCGCACATCGCCAGGCACGGTCCAAGAACCGTGCCTGGAACGTAGAAGGCCGATCAACATCTGGTATGACCGGAAGCAAAGGGAGAAGCCTTTGAGTTATTTCCGCCACAAGACCGTCCCCAGGCGGTCTCCTTCTCCGAGTATCGTCACACGGCCGCCGCGAGACGCTCCAGTTGGACCAGGCGGCGCATGTTGTAGGCGAGGTTCTTCAACCCGATCCGCGCCTTCGCCCGCACCAGCCCGACACTACGCACCAGCGTCCCGCCCATGTCGTTGCTCTGGGCCCCGAAGACATGCTCGACGCGGACCCGAACCGACGAACGGGTCTTGTTGCCCTGCTTCTCGCGCTCGCTCAGCGGCTTGTTGCGGCGGCCCTTGCGATGGATCCGGCTCCGCAACCCCTTCTCCTTCAGCACCGCCTCGATCTCCGCCGAGCGGTAAGCGCTGTCCGCCCACACACCCAAAGCCGTGTTGTCCCCATCCAGGATATCGTCGAGGACTTGGCTGTCGTGCTCCGCCGCGTCGCTCACATGATAGCGCCGCACCAGCTTGTGCCGACGGTCCACGTTGACATGGTTCTTGTAACCGTAATGGCTCTTGCCGTGCTTCTTAGTCCACCGCGCCTCGACATCCTTTTGGCGCCGCTTTGCCGGCTTGTCCTCCCAGCCTGCCGGCGTCTCGCCCGCCTTTATCCGCGCGTTCTCCTCGCGGCTGTTGCGCTGTTTGGGTACCGCCACAATCGAGGCGTCGATGATCTGGCCGCCCATCGCCAGATAGCCCTGATCCTTCAGGTAGCCATCGAACGTCTCGAATAAGGCCTCGATCACGCCAGCTTGCGTTAACTGTTCGCGGTACAGCCACACCGTCTTGGCGTCGGGAACCCGGCCCTCCAGACCCAACCCCAGAAATCGCATGAACGACAGGCGGTCACGGATCTGATGCTCAACTTGGTCATCCGAGAGATTGTAGAGCGCGCACAGAATGATCGTCTTGAACATCACAATCGCATCCCACGGCTTGCGTCCCGCCCGCGATTTACGCGCCTTGTCCGCACGCCGCCACACCGCCTCAAGACGCGCGCGCAAGTCTTCCCACGGAACCACCCCGTCGATCTTCAAAAGCGGATCGTTCTTGGCGTCAAGACCGGAATACCGGTTCCCAAGATCGAAAAACCCCATCTGACCCATCAACCACGCCTCCCGCTATCAACAAATCGGCAACCCGATTCTAAATCGACGACGCCCGAAAAAGGAGAAAAGGCTTATCCCTCTGAACCCGGTTTGACGACATGTTGGGTTTGCGGTTGCCATCGGCGGAATGTTCGCTTAATGTTCTGTCATGCCAGCCGCTGGAAATACGACCGCCCGATGTCCCGCGCCGCCTTCGAGGCGCGCTTTCCCGATGAAGCCTCCTGCGCCCGGCATCTTGCAGCCAAGCGCTGGCCCGACAGCTTCGTCTGCCCCGCCTGCGGCCATGACAGGGGCTGGGAACTGAAGCGTCGCCGGGCGAGCTGGGAATGTGCGGCCTGCGGGAAGGAGACTTCGGTGACCGCGGGCACGATCATGCACCGCAGCCACTTGCCCCTGAAGACCTGGTTCATGGCCGTTCACATCGTGACCAGCCACTCGAACGGTATCTCCGCCCTGCAACTCCAGGCCCAGCTCGGGCTCGGCAGTTACAAGAGTGCCTGGCTCCTGCTGCACAAGCTGCGCCGTGCCATGGTTGATCCGGATCGCAGCCTGCTTGAGGACCTGGTCGAGATCGATGAGGCCACCCTACCGTTCCGCACCGTAAAAGACCCGACCACAGGCGGGCAAGGTCGCAGCCGGCAAGGCAAGATGCGCATTGCTGGCGCGGTCGAGCTATCGCCCGAGGGCGAGCCACGTCGCATCCGGCTGGCGCCGATCGGGGATTTCTCCGCGCGCAGCCTTCATGCCTTCGTTGCCGGGACCTCGGCGCCGGGCGCGCGGGTAATCACCGATGGCTGGAGCGGTTATCCTGGCCTGCCCGACCACGACCACCAGCCCAAGGTCGTCGGTGCAACGCCCGCCCATCTCGTGCTGATCTGGATCCATCGTGTGTTCTCGAACCTGAAGCGCTGGGCGCTCGGAACCTTCCATGGCCTGCGCCGCGCCCATCTGCGCCGCTATCTCGACGAGTTCGTGTTCCGCTGGAACCGCCGCCGCCACACCGCAACGGCCTTCGACACCCTGCTCGGCATCGGCACGCGCCTCCGACCCGCCGACTACCGCGACATCGTCGGACAACGCGGCTGATCCCGGCAGGCCGGGCGCCAGCCACCGCCCGCCCTCCGATCCGCCTCAATCGGGGCCGAATACCGGCCCTCCAGCCTGCCTGACAGCACTCGAAACCTACTTCCCCAAGGCCAAAAGCTCCCGCACATCGCCAGGCACGGTCCAAGAACCGTGCCTGGAACGTAGAAGGCCGATCAACATCTGGTGTGACCGGAAGCAAAGGGAGAAGCCTTAAGGAGAATTCTTAGAGGTGCCCGAAGGAGTGTCGATGGCAAACGAAAACTGGACATTTCTGGCAATCGAAAATTGAATACTTTGGGCGTGGGGGCGTACCCCCAAGCGGGTGTTGGGCTCGGTGGAGCTGTGGGTAACTGGCTTGGCGACGCGACCGCCGACGAGTCTGGCGGCGACAAGCCAGTTATCCACAGCGGGCGGGCGGCACGGTTGCCGTTTTGGCCGGCGACCACTACGCGGCCCTCTTGCGGCGCCGATCCGAGCCGGCCTGCAGCAGGTTCTGATGATCGCGCATCCTGTAACTGTTCCCGCGGATGTTGACGATATGGC
Organism: Alphaproteobacteria bacterium; assembly: GCA_965219135.1. Lineage (GTDB taxonomy): Bacteria > Pseudomonadota > Alphaproteobacteria > VGEJ01 > VGEJ01 > CAYUNL01. The sequence goes on from CBDCMV010000003.1 coordinate 1,216,638, forward strand.
AATGGTGGACCAGACGGTCGATGAGAGCGGCCGCCATCACTTCGTCGCCGAGCACGCCGCCCCAGTCCTCGAAGCCCTTGTTCGACGTCAGAACCGTCGACGCCTTCTCGTGCCGGGCGTTGATGAGCTGGAAGAAGAGCACGGCGCCGTCCTGGTTGACCGGGAGGTAGCCGATCTCGTCGACCACCAGGAGCGCGGGATGGGTGAGCACGCGCAGCCTGCGCGACAGGTTGCCGGCGGCCTTGGCCTCGGCGAGGGACTCGATCAGCCCCGCGAGCGTGCCGTAATAGACGCGGCGTCCGGACTGCGCCGCAGCGATGGCCAGGCTTATGGCCAGGTGAGTCTTGCCCACGCCGGGTGGGCCGAGCAGGATCACGTTCTCGCGTCGATCGAGGAAGCCGAGCTCGTGCAGGCTCTCGATCTGCTCGCGCTTGATGCTGGGCTGGAAGGCGAAGTCGAACTGCTCCAGCGTCTTGACCGCGGGCAGCCGCGACGAGCGCATCGCGGTCTGGAGTCGGCGGTTGTTGCGCAGCACGATCTGGGCGTTCAGGAGCTGCTCGATGGCCTCGGCCGCCGAGATCGTGCCGCCGTCGGCCTCCGAGAGGATGCCGTCCACGGCCTCCAGCGCGCCGGGCATCTTCAGGTCTGCCAGCATCGCCCGCAGCCGGTCGCGCCGTGTCGGCGCCGGGGCCTTCATTGCAGCGCCTCCGCATAGACCTTGAGCGGTCGCCGCTCGACCTCCACGGTTGCCGCAAGGCGCCGCGGCGCTGGCTCCGGGGCCTGGCGGATGCCGAGGCGCCGGTAGGGGCAGTTGGCCAGGGGGAGAAGCACCGCCCGCTCGTCACGCTCGAAGCGCTCGACAGGGGGCTCTCCGATCGTGGCGTGCCGGCGAACGTTGGCCGTGCCCTCCAGCCAGCGCGCGGCCTGCTCGTTGAGATCGTTGTCGTTCGCGAACTCCCGCCCGTAGAAGAAGCTCTCGCGGATGTAGCGGATCGGGCGTTCGACCTTACCCTTGGTCCGGGCCCGGTAGGGACGGCAGGAGCGGGGAAGGAACCCCCAGTGCGCGGCAAAGCGCAGGAACTCCGTGTTGAGCACCAGGCCGCCGCCGGCGGCGCGGTCATCGGACAGCACGACGGCGCGCATCTGGTCGAACAGCAGCTCGTCGGGAACTCCGCCGAACGTCTCGAAGGCGCTCTCCAGCCCTTCCATCAGGATCGGCATCGTCTGACGCGGGAAGAAGCGCAGCCAAAGCAGCCGGGAGTAGCCGAGCACGACCACCAGCGCATGGCGCCGGCCCCAGGGAAGCGTGAACGTGCCGAAGTCCACCTGGCCCTGCCGGCCCGCCGGCGTCTCGAACCGGACCACCGGCTCGACCGGCTCGCACGGCCGGGCAACCCGCACGTAGTTCCGCACGCTCTCGTAGCAGCCCGGATAGCCCGCGGCGCGGACCTCGTCGAACAGCCGCTTCGCCGACAGCTTCGGAAACTCCTCGAGGCGCGCGTCGATGATCGCCTTGTAGGGATCCAGTTTGTGAGCCACCGGAGGGCGCGGCGAATACCCCCTCGGACCGGCGAGCAGATCCCGCTCCAGTTAGCCCGACTTCACCCAATGGTGGATCGTCGTGCGACTCACCCCGAAGCGACTCGCCAGCTCCGCCTTCGAGACGCCCTGGTCGAGATAGTGCTTGAGCAACATCCTGGTCTCCCATCCGTGCATCCGCGCCCCGCATCCAGCTCTGTTGGAAAAGCCCACAGAGCGGGACGGGAACGCCGGAATCGACAAGCCAAAACTGTTCAGTTTTGGATTGCCACGAATGTCAGATTTGCGAATGCCACCAACAAGGAGTATCAGGCGCACGTCCGGGCCAAGCCAAACGTGCGCTCGCACCTTCTGCCAATCGGCTCGGGCCTTGAGATGAGCGTGAGGATTGGTTGAGCGGTCACGCGCGGTCGGCCTCATGAGCAGTCTCCCCGCCGAAGCGTGCAAGCACGAGGCCGGCGAATTCGCCCCGCGCATCGACCGCTCGCGATGTGAAGGCAAAGAAGACTGCGCCCGGGTGTGCCCGTACGGGGTATTCGAAGTACGAAAGCTCACCCGCGCCGAGCGCGGCGAGCTGTCGACCGTGTCGCGTTTGAAGGTTTTCGCCCACGGCGGAAAGCAGGCGTTCGCGGCGCTCGCCGAAGAATGCCGCGCGTGCGGGCTGTGCGTGCAGGCCTGCCCCGAGCGCGCCATCAAGCTCGAGGCGCTACCTCGATGAGGCGCCCTTACCCGGTCTCGTTCTCGACCCAGTCGAGGTAGTCGGCGTGCCCACCCTCGATGGGCAGCGCGACGATGCACGGACAGTCGTACGAATGCATCGAGCGGACCTTGTTGACGACCTTGTCGACGAGCGCCGATTTGGTCTTGACCCACAGCGCCGCTTCATCGGCCTCGCACACCGCGCCCTCCCACCAGAAGACGGACTGCGCGCCGGGCATGACGTTGACGCCGGCGGCGAGCCTCGATTCGACGAGCGCGCGGCCGATCGCCCTCGCCTCCTCGGTGCTCGGCGCGGTGATGAGCAGGACCGAGTGCATCAGCGCGCGCGGTGGAGGACCACCACAGTGGTCGAAATCAAGACCATTGCGCCCGCCTGGTGCGCGATCCCAAGCGCCAGCGGCACCGCGTTCACCAGCGTCAAGACGCCTAGGGCGATCTGCGCCGCCGCCGCCGCCAGCACCGCGTGCAGCGCGACCCTGAGGGGCCCCGCCAAGGCGAGCCGCCGGCCGTACAGCCAAAGCGCCGCTACGGCCAGGGTTGTCAGCAAGGCAAGGCCGCGGTGGGCGAGTTGCACCGCGGCGGGGTTGTCCCACCACGCGCCGCCAGCGAAGACCTCGGCCGGGACCAGCCGGCCGTTCATGAGCGGGAAGGTGTTGTAGACGAGGCCCGCGTCGGTGCCCGCCACCAGGCCACCCGCGATCACCGTTGCGAAGCTGAGCCCGAGGAGGATCGCCGCGCGAGGGCGGATGCCCGGCGCCGCCGCCCCGTCCCGGCCCGCCGTCCCGGCTAGGAAACCGAGCGCGTACCACAGAAGGGCGCCGAGGATCACCACCGCCAGACCGAGATGGGTGGCGAGGCGAAGCGGGTTCACGTCGGCACGCTCGCCAAGCCCGCTTTGCACCATGAACCAGCCGAGTCCCCCCTGCGCCGCGCCCAGCACAAAGATGGCGCCGAGGCGCACGGCAAGCCGCCGCTCGATCTTCCGTGCCACCAGAAAGTACGCGAACGGCACCAGGAAGACCAAGCCGGTGGCGCGTCCCACGGCGCGGTGGGTGAATTCGATCCAGTAGATCTGTCTGAACTCGTCGAGCGTCATGCCCCGATTGACGGTCTGGTACTCCGGGGTGGCCCGGTAGTCGGCGAAGGCGGCCTCCCAGTCGCCCGAATCGAGCGGCGGAACGATCCCGCGGACTGGCGCCCACTCGACGATCGACAGGCCCGAGTCCGTGAGCCGCGTCACCCCACCCAGCACCACCATCGCGAAAACGAACGCGCAACACACGAACAACCACGCCGCGATCTGGGTGCGCGATCCGATCCTCGTCGGCGCTGCGGCCTCCGTCTCACTCAGGTGCATGCGCGCATTGTCCGCCATTCGGCGGCCAAACCCAAGCCAGGTCCGCGGCCCTACGCCTCTTTGCGAAACCCCCTGGCGTGCCGTAGTCTCCATCGATGGTGTAGGAAAATTCGACTGGGGGGGAATCACCAATGTCTCAGCGTAGCCTCGACCTCAAGAAGCGGTGGAAGAAGGGCGAGATCACGTACGGGGCCTGGATCGGCCTCGCCGACCCGTTTGTCGCCGAGATCATGGCCGGCGCCGGATTCGACTTCTTGCTGCTCGACGCCGAGCATGGCGCCCACACGCTGGCGAGCTTGCCGACCAGCCTGATGGGTTTCACCGGAAGCCCGACGGTGCCGATCGTGCGGGCGCCTTGGAACGACGCGGTGTTCATCAAGCAGGTCCTCGATGCCGGGATGGACGGTGTGATCTCACCCATGATCGCCAACGTCGAGGAATGTCAGGCGTTCGTTCGCGCCTGCAAATACCCACCCGACGGGACTCGAGGCTTCGGGCCGTGGCGCGCCTCGGATTACGGCCGCGACGTCGGCGGCTACGCCGAGAGCGCCAACGAGAGCCTGATCGTCATGCCGCAGATCGAGGACGTCGAGGCCGCGAAGATCGCCGACGACATCGTTGGAGTGCCCGGCGTGGACGCCGTCCTCATCGGCCCCACCGACCTTTCGGGGACCGCCGGCGTGCTGCGCCAGTTCGACCACCCGGCGGTCACGCAAGGCGTCGATCAGATCATCAGCGCCTCGAAGAGGGCCGGCATTCCCGCCTGTATGGGCGTTGCCGGCGGGCCTGAAAGGGGCGCTGAGCTGGCTCGGCAAGGGGCGACGATGGTGCTGACGACCGAGGACGGCGATCTTCTGGGCGTCGGCGCGGCCGAGGCGATCAAGGCGGCAAAGGCGGCCGTCAAGGCCGCGGGCTAGCCCGCGTAGCTGAAGGCGAAGCGCGGGTCCGAGGCGCGGACCTCGGCCTCGGGCAGGCCGAGTTCCTTGCGCACGATGTTGGTGCCCTCGACGAGCGAGACCATCTTGTAGAAGGCGATGCGGCGCGAGAGCCCTTCGCGCCCGAAGCCGCAATCGGTGGTGGCGATCAGCCGCTCGGGCGGGATGTGTTCGAGCGCCTTGCGGAGCAGCGCCGCCACCTCGTCGGGCGTCTCAACCTGCGTCTTGAGATGGCTGATGACGCCGATAGCGATCTTCTTGTCGGTCTTGAACTTACCGATCGCGGCGATGTCCTTGCCGCCGGTCGAGGCGCACTCGAACGTCACGACGTCGGCGTTGACGCGGAACAGGTCCTCGAGCGCCGGCGCGTAGGTGGTGGCCTCGTCCTTGACCGATTGCTGCGCCGGGTTGCCCCAGCAGGTGTGGCACCAAATCTCACTGTCGACGCCCTCGACCTGACGATTGAAGATGTCGATCAAGGCTTCCTTGTCGAGATCACGGGCCGAGGGAACGTCGAGCAAGTGCAGCATCGGCTCCTCGATCTGAATGATCGGGCAGCCAACCGCGCCCAGTTGCCGATACTCCTTGTTGACGATGTTCGAGAGGTCGGTCAGGAACTCGACGTTGGAATCGTAGTGACGGTTCTGAATCATGTGGAATGCCGAATCCACCGCGATCGCCCCGAACTTCACCGGCCGGTCGGTCAGCTTCTGCGTCACCTGCCAGATCGCCGCATAGTGCAAGGGCGCGCGCAGGCTCACTTTCTCGGTCAACACGGGCGCCTGGTACGCCTCCATCACCTCCCACAGGATGCGGCCCGGCTGGGTCATCTCGGCCCAGTTGTCTTGGCGATCGGTGCGCTCGGAGAACCCGCCCAGCCGGTCGATCATGTAGAAAAACCAGCCGCGGCCCCCGACGTCATCGTCGAATCGGGCGTCGCCGTCGACGATGATGTCGAGCCCCGCACACTCCTGATCGTTGACGTAGGCGCCGACAGCGTCGATGTATTGTTCGCGGAAGCCACGGTCCGACAGCGCCATCTTGAAGTCCAGGCCGTGCAAGCTGCGGGTGTACCACGACGGCCGGGGGATCGAGCCCACCAGCGCCGTCGGCAAGATCATGTCTTTGGTGGCCATGCTCATCCCAGCACCTGCACGCGGACGGCCTCGGGATCGTCGGTGGCGTAAGGCAACGCCAGAAGTTCGTCCCAGACTTCATCGCCTATCGGCCACGCCGCCCATTCTAGGGTCTCCATGACGCGCTCGGGCTTGCTGATCCCGCAGACTGTCGAGGCGACCCGCTCGTCCCGCATCGAGAACTGGAGCGCCGCCGCGCCCAAGGGAACGCCGTGGCGGGCGCAGATGGCTTCGATCCTACGTATCGGTTCCAGCACTTCCTCGTTGACGTCCTGGTAGACGTAGATCTCGCACCCTTGCGATCCCTTGGCGAGCGTCCCTCCGGCGTAGGGAGCGGCGTTGAGAAAGGCCATACTGTGGTCGACCGCGAAGTCCATCATTTCCTCGGCGTTGCGGTTGGTGAGCATGAACCGGTTGTGGCAAAGGATCGCGTCGAATTCCCACGCGCGCAGGATCGGCATCATCACGTCGACGTTTCCCCCGGCCAGACCGACCGCGCCCGCGATTCCTTCGTCCTTCATCTTGAACAGCTCGCGCAACGAGCCGTTCGCACCGGTGACCTGGTCCATCGACTGAGCGTATTCGGGATCGTGCAAATGCAGAAGCTGGAAATGGTCGAGGGCCAGCGCCTCTAGGGTCTCCTCCAGCGACCGCCGAACCACCGCGGCATCGAAGCGGTGGGTGTCCAGTTCGCGGTCGAGCTTGGTCGAGATGATCGCGCCCTCAGGAAGCCCGCCACGCTCGCGAATGACCTTGCCGATACGATCCTCGCTGCGCCCGAAACCGTAATTGCGCGAGGTGTCGATGAAAGGGGCCGGTCCATCGAAGATCGCCCGCACCGTCTCCAAGGCGCGTTCCTCGCTTACGCTGTATCGGTAGCTGTTGGGCAGATCGCCCAACGGACCCGAGCCGAAACAGATGCTGGGCACCACGATGTCGGTGCGCCCCAGCTTCACCCACTCGATATTTTCGGTCTTGGTCATGACGTGGCCTCGGTCTTCTGCCGGTAGACCTCGAAAAACCGCTGATCGGTCCCGCGCTGCACCTGGTAGATCGAGCTCATGTCGTCGGGCTTGGGCAACGGCATGCGCACCGGTATGGATTCGAGGCGCGGGGTCAAACAAGGCTTGCCCGCGACCATCAGCCTTTCGTGTCCCTCGGCTTCTTCGTTCGCTCCGGCGGCGCCGGCGATGGGCCACGCGTCCGCCGCGGCAAGCTCGTACAACAAGAGTCGGCGCGAGCGGCCTGAGTGATTCACACCCGAGCCATGCACCATCCGGACGTGATGGAGGCTGATCGAGCCCGCGGGCGCCGTCAGTTTCACCGCCGTGGCAAAACCGAGCCCCCCCGACCGGGCATTGATCGCGCCGCAAAACACGCCGCCGTTGTGGTGGTCGAATACGGGCCCGCGGTGGCTTCCCGGGACCATCATCAGCGGCCCGTTGTCCTCGGTCATGTCGTCGAGCATGACACCAATGGCCAACACATCGTCGTTGGTGTGGGGATAGAAAGCCCAGTCTTGGTGCCACTCGACCGGCGCGCCGAACCCGGCCGCCTTCATATTCATCTTGCTGCCGCGCAAGCGTATGTCGGGACCCAATAGCCGGGCCGCCGGATTGACGAGGTTGGGGGCGCACACCAGGTCCCAAAAGAATGGGCGCACCTCGTGCGGCGATTTTATGCGGCGCACCCGCGGGCGCCCGGCGGTGTGTGATTCCTCAAGGTCGTAAACGTCGTCGCTCTGGTCCAGCGCCGGAGTGGTGGCGATGATCGCCGCGGTTTCATCGCGCGCCCGCGCAAGCTGCGCCCCGGTCAGCACGTTCTCGATCACGACGTAGCCGTGCTCGCGATAGTGCGCGACATCATCGTCGTTCAGTTGTCCGCTCGTTTTCATCTCAATCCTCGGCGGCAAATCGCCTGAGAACGTTGTCGGTGATCCGCGAGACGTTGTTGTCATAGCCGTTATGCGGCAGCGCACCGCACCAGGTGATGGACCCGGTCGAAAACACCGCGCCCTTACGTGGTGTCTCAAAATACACCATGTCGGCCCGTACCCAATCGTGCATCGTGCCCGAGGTTTCGTAGCCGTTGGCCATCAGCTCTTCGATCGCGACGCGGAACCGATCGGAATGGAGGCCCTGCGAGGTGGCGACGACGAGTGCGTGGGCCGGCGTCCCCAGACTGGGCTCGGCGCGATCGATCTCGATTCCCGCGGCGGCTTCGCAGATCAATCCGAAGTCACCGATGGTCTCATCATCCCCCACGCCCTCAAAGATGAACGCCGCTCGGGGATCGCGGCTCGCCTCGGTGCGGCGATAGGGCGCGCCGCGGCCGAAGCCGAACGCCGCCATGCCCACGCCGGCGAGCGACTGCAGTGGGCGCCCGCCCGTTCGCAGCAAGCCCGAGGGCTCGCCGGAGAAGGCGTGGTGGAGTTCGCCGGGCTCAACCTCCCAGTCGCGCGTGCCGTCGGCCTTGCGCACCTCCATGACGCCGGCAAGCTCGTCGTGCCAGGCGATGTGCCAGTAAAAGCCGTTGCCCCCGAGATACATCAACCGCCCGCCCGCCTCGGTATAGGCCTTGATCGATTCCCACATGCGCGTCGAATGATATTCCGGATGTGACCCGGTAACGACGACGCGATACGGACTCAAGCAGTCGAGGCCCTCGGCGTGCAGGTCCTCGTCGGTTGCGACGTCATACTCGTGGCCCATGGCCTCGAGCCAGTCGATCAGATGGGTGTCAGCGTTGAATTGCCTGAGCGAGGAACCCCCGCCGCCGTCGGCGCGCATGGATTTGGGGCGCATCGTCATATTGGGCTGCAGGCGCGAGAAGTGGAAGATGCCGCTGCCGTCCGAGTGCAGGTCATACACCGAGCGGCCGTACTCGGGATGGCGCATCAAGAAGACGTCCTGGGGCCGTACGACATTGAGCCGGCCGACCATGATCTCGCCTTCGTCCTGGCGCAGCGGTGAAAGGAAATTGCCGTAGGCCATGTAGCTGGCGGTCGGCGCAAGGAACAGGATCTTCGCGGTCGGTTGGCCGCGCGCGGGGCGAACGTAGAACGGGACATACTCCTCGGCCGCCTCGCTCCGGAGCCGCGCCGCGTAAAGACCGCTCTGGACTTCCGGCACCGTCAGTTCGAAATCAGCCGACCAACCGGCGTCGTAAAGGTCGTCGTCGTGGAAATGAATCCCACCGTATTCCTCGGAAGCGTGTCGCCAGCACATCTCGCGGCCCGACCAATTCCAGCCCTTCATGGCGCGGGCCGGCAGGTTCACGGTTTGCCCATGGTGTTGGTTGGGGCCGACGTCAACGACCCGCGTCGTCGGCGTCTGGCGCGCGAAATCCCACGCCGCGACCAGCGCCGGTTCCGCGGTCGGTTCGTCGCGCAGTGCTTGCAGGGCCGCGCGTGGAAGTGCCACCGCCGCCAAACGAGGGCGGTCGATCTTGCCGTTGAAGTGGCCCGCCGTTGCCGCACCGCTTGCGCCACCCTTGGCGTGCGCCGCTAGAAACAACGGCGCCGCGGTCTTGCCCACACGGACACCAAGGACGCGCTCCGCCACGCCCTCGGTCGAGGCCACCGGGCGCTTAAGGACCGGCTCCTGAAACACCATCGCGCGGCCGCTCTCGGCGTCGAACGAGGCGCCCGCGCAGACCCACTCGCGGGGCCGCAACGCCACCCCGGTCGAGACCGTTTCCACCGACTCGCCGTCGCCGACGCGAAACGCCACCGCGCCGGCCTCGTCAAGCATCAGCGCGAAGCCACAACGTTCCGCATCCGACCACTTGGCGAGGATGCTCGCCTCGCCGCGTCCGGGGGTCGTCGGCCACAGCATCGCCACGACGCTCAGGCTGGCGAGCCCCTGCAGCGGCGGCGCATCCGCCACCAAGACGCAGCTGCCGTCGTGGATGACCTGCTCGCGGCCATGATAGCGCCCGCCCGCGTCGGTCTCGACGGGCTCCTCCTTGTAACCCGGACCCTCGGGGTTCAGGTCGCCACAGATCAGGCGGACGATTTCGGCTTCATAGTCCGCGCCGCCCTCGGCGTTGACCATGAAACGTATGGTTTCTCCCGATCGGGCACTGATTCGGTCGGCGTAGGCGGTCAGCGCGATCGGGCATGGCGCGGCTTGCCCGGTTCCCGGTTCCAGGACCGGCTCGCCGGGCAGCGCCGCGCCGGCATGCCCGCGCCAGCGCAGCTTGAAGACCTCCCACTCGGCCTCGATCAGGCTCGTGAAGCGGCAGCCCTCGAATGCCTCGATCGGTTGATCCAGATCGCCGGTCAGCCGCCCGAGCATCCATTCGCGATGGGGATCGATGTCGATCAGCACGTACTTGCCGGCCAGCGGCGGGCCGCGGAACGCGCGTACGATCGCCGTCAGGCGCGGGCTGTGCGGCCCGTACGGATTGTCGCGGAACTCGCCGGCGAGCGCCCCGTCCTCGGGCGTCAGTCGGAGGCTCTCCACACTAAGGGACTCTCAACGGTCCGCGCCCGCCAAGGGGAATGCCGCGCACCGGGCTCAGGCGCGGATGCGTTGCTCGGTGGCGGAATCGAACAGGAAAGTCTGGTCGGTGGAGATGCGGACGTTGACGGAATCGTCGATCTTGCCGCCAAAGTCCTTGTCCGCGCGGATCGCGACGAAGTCCTGATCGAGCCGCACCGTCACCAGCGTCACCTCGCCCGTCAGCTCCACCGAGTAGATCGGCGCCGTGAAATGCACGCCTTCGCCGTTGACCAGCGTCACGTCCTCCGGACGCACCCCCAGTATCGCCGCCCCGTGCGTGCCCCCGCCGACGCCTTCCACCCGAACCTCGGGACCCTCGAAATTCCCGTCCTTCACCTGACCGCGGATGAAGTTCATCGTCGGCGAGCCGATGAACCCGGCCACGAACAGGTTCGCCGGGTCGTTGTAAATGTCCTTTGGCGCCGCCAGCTGCTGCACCACGCCTTCGTTCATCACTGCGATCCGGTCGGCCAGGGTCATCGCCTCGATCTGGTCGTGGGTCACGTAGATCGTCGTGACCCCGAGCTCGTGCTGCAGGTGCTTGAGTTCCGCCCGCATGTGCACCCGAAGCTTGGCGTCGAGATTCGACAACGGCTCGTCCATCAAGAACACCTGCGGCGTGCGCACCAACAACCGCGCCAAGGCCACCCGCTGCTGCTGCCCTCCCGACAGCTGCCGCGGCAAGCGGTCCAGCGTGTCCTCGAGCTGCACCCGCTTGGCCGCCGCCATCACCGTCTCGCGGCGCTCCGCCACTGGCCGTTTGCGGATGCGCAGCGGGTACTCGATGTTCTGGAACACCGTCATGTGGGGATAGAGCGCGTAGGACTGAAACACCATCGCCACGTCGCGGTATTTCGGTAACAGCCCCTTCACCAGCCGGTCGCCGATCGAGATCTCGCCCTCGGTCTCGGTCTCAAGCCCCGCCACCATGCGCATCGTCGTCGTCTTGCCGCATCCCGAGGGGCCCAAGAGGACCAGAAACTCGCTGTCCGCGACCTCCAGGTTCAAGTCGTCGACCGCCACCAAAGTGCCAAAGCGCTTCGTGATGTTCCTGAACGATACGTTGGCCATGGTCTATGCCCTCAGTTTCATGTTTTCACCGCACCAAAGCTCAGCCCGCGCACGAGATGGCGCTGTACGAGAAACGCGAAGACAATGACCGGGACCAGCGAGACGAACCCGGTCGCGCTCATCTCGCCCCATTCCACTTGCAGTCTGGTGATCCGCCCGACGATGCCGATCGGCAGCGTCTGAATCTTCTTGGTCTCGGTGAGGATCAGCGCGAACAAGAACTCGTTCCACGACAGGATCAGGCAGAAGATAGAGGTCGCCGCCAGCCCTGGCCGCGCCGCGGGCAAGATGACCCGCCAGAACGCACCCATTCGGGTGTCGCCATCGACCATGGCCGATTCGTCAAGTTCGTGCGGGATCTCCTGGAAATAGCTCTTCATCATCCACACAACGAAGGGCAGGTTGAACCCGGTATACGAGATGATCAGCGCGGTCTTGGTGTTGTGCAGCCCCATCCAGGTGAAGAACACGAACAACGGCAGGATGGCGACGATCGGCGGCATCATGCGCACCGAGAGGATGAAGAACGAGAGGTGGAACTTGAGGTTCCCGGGGTAGCGGAAGCGCGCCAATGCAAACGCCGCAATCGTGCCGATGACCAGGGAAAGCGTGGTCGTCGCCGCGGCAACCAGGGCGCTATTACGCAGATACCACAGGAAGTCACGCTCGAGGAACGCCTTCTCGTAGTGTTCGGTCGTGGCCCTCGCAAACTCCGGGAAGAAAATCAGGTCGAACGAGAACATGTCGATCCGGGTCTTGAACGAGTTCCCGAACAGGTAGGCGATCGGCCACACGGTCCAGATCAGGGCAACGATGATGACCAGCGCGGCCAGTATTTTGGTCACGGTCTCCCGCTTGAGACCGATGCTCTCAAGCATCCCGCGCGACGGGCGGGAGGCGGCGACGGCCGTCACGGGTTCTCCTCGCGCTGCATCCGGGTGATGAACCAGGCGCTAAACGCGAGCGTTGCGATCAGCATGAGGATGGAGGCGGCGGCCGCCTTCCCGACCGCGAATTCGCGAAGGCCGGTTCGGTAGATGAAATAGGTGATGGTATCGGTCGCGTTGGCCGGACCGCCGCGGGTCAGCACCACGACCTGGTCGAACAGGCGCGAGACGTCGATCACTCGGAACAGAATGATGATGGCGGCCAGGGGTCTGAGAAACGGCCACGTGACGTCGCGGAACTTCTGCCATCCGCTGGCGCCGTCGAGCTCCGCCGCCTCGAGCGGCTCACGCGGCTGAGCCGCCAGCCCGGCGAGGGTCAGGAGGAACACGAAAGGCGTATGCTCCCAGACATCGACAAGGATGATCGCCGGCCGCGCGACCTCCATGCTCGCCGTCCACATGACCGGATCGAGACCGAAGAACTGGAACAGCATGACGTTGAGCGTACCGAACTGCGGCTGGTAGAGGATGCGGAACGTGATGGCCACCGCGATCGGCGGCAGCATCATCGGCATGACCAGGATCGTCTTTACGAAATTGAGTCGCCGGATGTACTTGTCGACCAGCACCGCGAAGGACACGCCAATCGCGAACTCAATCGAGACCGCGAAGACAATGAAGATGGCGGTGTTCTTTACCGCGTTCCAGAAAAACTGGGTGTCCGAGAGAATAGAAATGAAGTTGGCGAAGCCGATCCACTCGCTGGCCGCGGTATCGGCGGGATTCCATTCCCGGAACGCCACCGTGAACAGAAAAATCGTCGGCGTGACGACCAGGAACAAGAGCAACACGAGCGCCGGCGTGATCAAAAGCCAGCGCAGGTTACTTTCGATCCAACGTTCCATCACGCCCCGCCGCTACTGCGCCCGAGTCATAGCGGTTACACCACTAGTTGGAAAAACGAAGGGTGACCCGGTCCGTCACCGGCCGGGACACCCAACGTAGCAAGCTCAGCTAACCCTTGGCGTTGATCTCAATGAGCGCCTTCTGCGAGGCATCGAGCGCTTCCTTCGGGGTCTTAACGCCCGCGACCGCCTCGGACAGGAACACACCCACCGAGTTCAACACCTCGAACCAGCGCTTATGGCGTGGCGCCGGATGCGAGTAGATGATGTTCTGCAGCAGCACCGGCCAACTCTTGAACCGCTCTTGCGCCAGCAGCGCCGGATCGTTGAACACGCTCAGCCGCGTCGGCGGAATGTCATACTTGTCGGCCGCGTACGTTTGCTGCTCCGGCTCGGTGACCCAGTCGATAAACTCGAACGCCAAGTCCTTCTGCTTCGAGTCGCGATAAATACTAAGGAGCCACATGCCGATGTAGGCCTGACCGATGGCGGTGCCATGCGGAAGCACGGTATAGGCCATCTCCCCGACCACCTTGGACGAATCGGGGTTCTCGTACTCGGAGGCCCAGTTCGGCCAGTTGACCGAGGCGAGCGCCGCCCCCTGCAACAGGTAGGTGGCCATCTCGTCGGAATCGAAGGCCTCGACACCCGGCGGCGACACGTCCCGGAGCTTCAAATAGAACTCCAGCGCCTGCAGCGCGTTGGGCGTGTCGAGCGTCGGATTGCCTTCCTTGTCGAAGAAATCGCCGCCAAATGCCCAGAGATGGGGCAGGAAGTTCGAAACAACCGGGTCGCCCTGCTGGCCACGAACGACGTAGCCGAACTTGCGGCCACCGCCCTCTTCCTTGATCTTCTGCGCCGCCGCCAAGAACTCGTCCCACGTGAACGGCGGAGCCTTATCGAGGCCCGCTTTCGCGAACTCGGCGGGATGATAGAAGAACATCTGGGCGTTGCCGATCAAGGGTATCGCCTTGATGATCCCGGTTCCCCACGGATCGCGGGTCAGCGCGACGGCATTGGCGATGAAGTCCGAATCCGGCCCGTCGGTCCCCTTGATCCTCTGATAATACGGCACCAGTGGCTCAAAGAAATCGTTCTCGTAGAACGGTGGGCCCCAGGTGTCGTCGAACAGCAAGATGTCATAGATTCCAGATTTGGTCTGGGCGGCGTTGAACGCCTTCTCGAACAGGTTGTCGTATGGCGCCTGGACGAGTTCCACCTCAACGCCCTTCGCCTCCGCGAACACCTTCGCTAGATCGCGTACACCACCCGACGGGTTGTCGCCCGGCGTGACCGCGATCGTCAGATCGGCCGCCATCGTGCCGCCCGCGAAGGCGACAGCCAAGCCGGCACCGGCGAGCAGCTTAATCATTTGTTGCATCATCGAATCTCCCCGAAAGCCGGCAACTCGCTGCACGGCTCTCATTATGGCCGGTCTTGGCACGCCGCCGGCCGTTTGCAGATTGGAACGCTACCGGCATGCCCCACCGCTGTAAAGCGAATTCTCCGCGCGGCTCAGCCCTCGTGGGACGGCGATTACCTGCCAAACTTCAGGGAATCGCCGCGCCAATCGACGAACCTATTGCAGCGCCACCGCCGGCGGCGCACCGCCCTCAGCCTTGATCTCAACGAGCGCGGCTTGTGCGGCATCAAGCGCCTCCTGTGGCGACTTCACGCCCGCCACCGCCTCGGAGAGAAACAGGCCGACCGAGTTCAAGATGTCGAACCATTTCGGCGAACGCGGGGCCGGCCTGGAGAACTCGATGTTCTCCATCAGAACCTTCAAATGCGGATTTTTCGGATCCGCGTTCACCTCCGGGTCGGTCATGACCGAGTACCGGGTCGGCGGCAGCCCGATCTCGATCGCACCGTACTTCTGCTGCTCGGGCAGGTTCACCCAATGCATGAACTCGAACGCCACGTCCTTGTGCGGCGAAGCGCTGAACATGCCCATCAGCCACATACCGATGTGCGCTACACCCACCTGGGTGCCATCCGGCAGCTTGGTGTACGCCATCTCGCCGACCAGTTTCGAAGAATCGGGATCTTCGTAGTCGGCGACCCAGTTCGGCCAGTTCACCGACGACATCGCGGCCCCCTGCAGGAGATACGTGGCCATCTCGTCGGAATCGAAGGCGGCAACGCCTGGCGGCGAGATGTCGCGCAGCTTGACGTAAAATTCCAGCGCCTCCAGGGCTTCCGGGCTGTTGATGACGGGGTTTCCGGCGTCATCGAAATAGCGGCCGCCGAAGGCCCACAAATGCGGCATGAAGTTGGTGACCACGGGATCGCCCTGCTGGCCGCGAACGACGTAGCCGAACTTGCGCCCGCCGCCCTCATCGCTGATCTTCTTGGCCGCGGCGTAGAACTCATCCCATTTGAACGGCGGCGGCTTGGTCAGGCCCGCCTTGGCGAACTCGCCGGGGTGGTAAAAGAACATTTGCGCGTTTCCCACCGTGGGCAGCGCCTTGTACTTGCCGATCCCGTACGGATCGCGGGATAGGGCCAATGCCGCGCGCAGGAAGTCCATGTCGGGCCCGTCCATCCCCATCTTCTGATAGTACGGTCCCAGCTCCTCGAAAAAGCCATTCGAGTAAAAGGTCTGCGCCCAGGTGTCGTCAATCAACACCAAGTCGTAAATGCCTGACTTGGTCGACCCGGCGTTGAACGCCTTTTCGAACAGGTTCTCGTATGGCGCCTGGACGAGTTCGACCTCGATGCCCTTCATCTCGGCGAACACCTTGCTGAGATCGCGTACCCCGGCCGACACATCGCCCGGCGTCACGGCGATGGTGAGATCGGCCGCCATCGCGCCGCCACCAAACGCTACGGCTACGGCCGCACCCACGAACATGGACTTAACCTTCTTCATGACTGGTCCTCCCAAGACGACATAATTCCTCTATACCATACCCGCGGCGGGGATCAAAGTCGATGACGCGGCGCTTACGACAACCGGACCGGCGCCGCCTCGCGGTGGGAGCGCATCGCCGCCTCGGCGATTCTGATGCCGCGCAGCCCGTCGCGAAGACCGGGAGACGGCGGCGTCCCGCTCGCCAGTGCAGCCAAGAAATGATCGAGCTCGGCGCGATAACACTCGGGGAAGCGATCGAGGAAGAAATAGAGCGGATTGTCACGCCGCGCCCCCTCGGCAACGTGGCGCTCGACCGCCGTCGGGCGAACATTGCTCATGGCCGCCATTCCCTTCGAGCCAAACACTTCCGCACGCTGATCGTAGCCATAAGTGGTACGCATGCTGGCATTGATCTGCGCCATCGCACCGCTTGCCGTCTTTAGGGTCACGACCGCCGTATCGACTTCGCCGAGCCGGGCAAGTTCGGGCTCGATCACGCAGCTGGCGGCGGCGAATACTTCGCTCGGTTCCTCACCCAGCAGCCACGCCGCCACGTCAAAATCGTGAATCAGCATGTCTTTCCACATGCACCCCGGGGTCCGCTCGAAATATTCCCAGGGTGGCATCTCGGCGTCGCGGCTGGTGATCGACACGAGGTGCACGGTGCCGACCTCGCCGGACTCCACTGCCGCGCGCAGCGCCCCGACGTGGGGGTCGAATCGGCGGTGAAAGCCGATCTGAAACGGCACCCCCGCCGCCTCCACCTCGCGGGCAAGGTTTTCGGCGCGGCCAAGATCGAGATCGAGCGGCTTCTCACAAAAGATGGCCTTGCCGGCTCGCGCCGCGGGGATTCCAACCTCGGCATGGGTGCGGCCATCGCTGGCGATCAGCACCACATCGATCTTGGGATCTCCGATCGCCGCCGCCGCGTCATCCGAATAAGCCGCGCCGTACTGATCGGCGAGCTTCTGGCCTGCCGACGCGTTGATGTCGACGACTGTGCGCAGCTCCGCGCCGGAATGGGCGGAGATGTTCGCCGCATGCACCGTGCCGATCAATCCGGCCCCGAAAAGACAAAACGCGACCATCGCCCCCTCCCCTCGCCTTTGCCGATCCCGCGGTATACCGCGAGATCGCCTGCCACGTCCGTGATAAACTTCATTCATCGAAGGACGTGGCGAGGCAAGACCCATGGATATTGACATAGACGCGGCGGTCCACGAGCTCACCGAAGGAAGCGGCTACGTGGTCTTTCCCGGCTTTTTCGCGGACGACACGGTGGCCGAGGCGCGGTCCCTTCTTTTGGCGCTGGCCGAAGCCGAGGATTCGGAACCCGACCCGATTGCCGACCCGGCCGCGGCCGCGCCCGCCATGCGAAGCGCGGTACCCACCCAAAAGCGGGTATGGAATCTGATCGAGAAAGGCTCTGTGTTTCGCGACATCGCCGAAGCGCCGGGAATGCTCACGGTCCTCGAAGCCGTCCTTGGGCACGACTTCGTCCTTGGCTCGATCGCCGGCTCGGTGCTAAGGCCGGGTGCGCCCCGGCAGGAACCCCACGTCGACTACCCCTACTGGGATCTCTACGATCCGGGGCGCTTCCCGCTGGGCTTCAACACAAGCTTTCACATCGAAGTCGAGACCCTGGTGATGCTCGACGCGTTCACCACTGAGAACGGGGCCACCGCGATCCTGCCGGGCACTCACAAGCGCTGCGCCTGGCCCGACGCCGAGGAGTTCGAGCGCGACCACGTGCAGGCCACCGGACCTGCGGGATCGCTGCTGATGTTCACGGCGCCAATCTGGCACGCTGGCCGCGCCAACCGCAGCGACGCCGCGCGTACCGCCCTCCTCAGCGCCTATCACTGCAAGTTCATCCGCCAGCTCGAGGATTTCCGTCGCAGCGTCAGTGCCGAGACCCTCAAGCAATGCAGCGAGCGCCTCAAATATTTGATGGGCATCGACCTGCCCTATCCGACGTTGATGTCGAAGAACCGGCGCCCCATGCCGATCTCGCGCAAGGACCGGTCGATCGATGGGGCGCTGCCCGAGTATGCCGTCCAAGCGGAGGCGCGGCGCTAGGCGGACGCAAAGGAATGCCAAACGGCACGATCGACGTCGAGGATGCCGCCCGCGAACTGACCGACGGCACCGGCTACGTGCTGTTCGAACGGTTCTTCGACGCGGCATGGGTCGCCGAGGCGCGGGCGCTGCTCTGGCGGCTGGCGGAAGACGACGGCGCCCGGCCGGCGTCCGGCGCGACCGAGGCGGTAGCCGATGTCGAGTCGGTTCTCCCGATGCGGGCGCCTGTCGCGACCCAGAAGCGGGTGTGGAACCTAATCGAGAAGGGCGCCGCTTTCCGAGCCATGGCCGAAGAGCCGCGAATGCTCGCCATCCTCGAGGACGTCCTGGGCCACGACTTCGTCCTCTGCGCGATCCAGGGTTCGGTCAATCTACCCGGCGCGCCGCAGCAAGACCCGCACGTCGACTATCCGTTTTGGGACCTCTACGATTCCGCCCGCTTTCCACGGGGGTTCAACGCCAGCTTCCACATGCAGGTCGAGACCATCGTGATGCTCGACGACTTCACCGCTGAGAACGGCGCAACGGCGCTGGTGCCGGGAAGCCACAAGCGCTGCGTCTGGCCCGACGCCGACGCTTTCGAGCGATCCTACATCCAGGTGTGCGGCCCCTCCGGATCCCTGCTCATGTTCATCGCGCCTACCTGGCACGCCGGCCGCGCGAACCGTAGCGCGGCGCCGCGCAGCGCATTGCTGGGCAGCTATCTCTGCAAGTTCATCCGTCCGCTCGAGGATTTTCGCCGCTGCGTCAGCCCGGCAACACTCGCCCAGTGTAGCGAGCGCTTGCGCTACCTATTGGGGATCGACCAGCCCTACCCGGCGCTACCGGCATCCAACCGGCGCCCCGTCCCGGTCTCGCGTAAAGACCGTGCGATAAGCGGTGCGCTTCCACCTTACGCCGTCGAGGTCGAGACCCGCCGCTAGCTCACCTCGAGCGTGCGAACCTCGTACTTCACCGCGTCCTGGGGCAGGAATGTCGAATACATCCCAACCACCGGCTGCGCGATCCCGCCGTAGTCGTAGAGCCGACCCCAGCCGGGCATGCCGGGCCCCAGGCACGACAGAACCGAGATCTCGTAGGGAAGCTTCTCCGCCAACTCCAGGGTATCGAACTCGCCGGTGATCAGAAGTTCGACCTCCTTGACCTTCGAGGTGTCGATATCCCACGGAAAGAGCGCGTTGACCCCCACGAAATCGACCCGGAGCTTGTCGCGATCGACGCCGTAAACGCGCTTCATCCGCTTGGCGATGATGTCGGCGGCGACGCGCGCGCGGTCGTAGGCGCCGGTGCCGCCGTAGATGATGCGGCCACCGCCCACGAAGTTCTCACGGTGGGCGAGGTTGATCTTCACCATCTCTGGCCGGGCGTGGCCGCCGATACCGCTTACCCACACCCGGTCCGCACCCTCTTGGCGAACCTCAGCGCCGGTGAAGTCGACGACCCCGTCGGTGTGGCGATAATCGGCGGGGTCGTGAATCTCGTACACCATCTGCTCCTTGCAGGTCTGCTCCGAGACCACGCCGCCGGTTCCGCCGAGCTTGGTGACGACCGCGTCGCCACTCTCCTCGACCTCGGCGATAGCGCAGCCGATACGGTCGATGTCGGGCACCTCTTTGAAGCCGGGATCGGCGAAGAAGCCGCCCGAGAGCTGGCCGCCGCATTCCAACAAGTGCCCGACCCCGAGGCCTTTGCCGATGCGCTCCCAATCGTCCCACGCCCAGTCGAACTCGTGCATCAGCGGCGCGAGATATTGCGCCGAGTCGCCGGCGCGGCTGGTCAGCACCACGTCCGCCCCCATGCGTAGGCCCTCGACGATCTCGCGCGCGCCGCCATAGGCGTAGGCGCCGAGGAGCTCGTTGCCGATGGATGATACTGACTCGCCGGTCTCGAGCACGACGGCGTCGGAATGGCGCACCTGGTCGAGCACGTCGGCGCCCGCGACATAGGCGACCTTGAGCCCCTTGAGCCCCTTCTCGGCGCCGATTTTGACGACCAGTTCGGCGGCCTCTTGGACCCCGATGCCGCCGGCGTTGGCGATGAACTTGATCCCCTTCTTGAAACAATCGGGCAATAGCTCGCGCAGCCGCAGTTCCAGCATCGAATCGTAGGGCACGCCGCCAGCCATCTTGCGATGGTAACAATCGATGATCGTGAATTCGGACTGGCAGTCGAAGATCGCGTAGTCGATCTCGCCCCTTTGGATGACGTCCTTGGAGGCGTCGACGCGGTCGGTCTCGAAACCGCCGGCGGCGCCGACGCGCACCAGCTTGCCGCCATTCGGTCCGTTGGCGCTCGGTTTGGCCTTGGCCGCGGGCGCCACTTCCGGCGGCGCATCGATCAACATGTCGAGAAGGATCGAGCTGTAGGCCTTGCCGTGGCCGTCGAGCTTGAGCGAGCGCGACATACCGCCGCCGAGCGCGTGATTAATGACGAAGTTGAGCGCCGCGATCTTGGGCATCTCGTAGCGCTCCACCGGCCCGCCCACCGTATCGCCGAGATAATCCGTCACCGCCTGGGCGGTGACGTTCTCCTCGATCCACGGATAATGTGCCGGCTCGTAACAAATGATCCCGGCGTTGGCCGTGTCGCTCTTGTCGCCCGCCCGGGCGTGGCAGATCTCGCGAAGTCTGATTCTCTCGGTCATGGCGCGCCCCATCGGAATGCCGACATCGGCCGACACAATGCACCCCCCAAGGCAGTCACTCAACTGCTATCATCGTACCGACCGCGGCAACCGTGGGGGCGCAGCCATGCCGGGACGACTGCAAGACAAGGTGGCGATCATCACCGGCGCGGCCCAGGGTATTGGCCAAGCCATCGCCGAGGCCTTCGCCGCCCAAGGGGCGCGGCTGATGATCGCCGATCTCCAGGACGAAAGCGGACAGGCCAGGGGCGACGCGCTCCGCGCGAACGGCGCCGATGTGCACTTCGTCAAGACCGACGTAAGCGTCGCTAAGGACGCCGAGGCCATGGCCGCGGCGACGCTCGCACGCTTCGGACGCATCGACATCCTGGTCGAGAACGCGGGCGTCTTCCCCTCGAACCTGATCGAGGATACGCCCGAGGCGGTGTGGCGCCGCACCGTCGAGGTCAACCTGTTCGGGGTCTTCCAGTGTGTCCGCGCGGTCCTGCCGCAGATGAAGGCGCAAGCCTACGGTCGCATCGTCATCGCCGCCTCGGTCACCGGCCCCAAGGTCGGCGAGATCGGCGATGCCCACTATTCGGCGACCAAGGCCGGCGTCATCGGGTTCGTGCGCACCGCGGCGATCGAGTTCGCGCCGCACGGCATCGCCGTCAACGCGGTCGAGCCCGGCTATGTGCTTTCCGACGGGCTGAAGGCCACCTTCCCCGAGGAATTCAGGGAGGAGGCCAAATCGTTCGTCCCGATGGGCCGCTTCGGCGAGCCGCGAGAGATTGCCCAGGCGTACCTGTTCCTGGCGTCTGACGAGGCGAGTTACATCACCGGGCAGTCGATCGTCGTCGACGGCGGGGTCATCTTGCCCCAGGGCAAGGCGCACGCCTGAACCAAGTTGATCGCCGAGCATCGCGTGGTATAGGTTCGGCCCGGCCACGCGCGGCGCCCGCCACCTACGGTTGCGGGCGCAAAAACAGAATGGTCGATCCACGCGAAGGGGGGATGCGATGAAGGTCAGGGTTGGCACGGGTCCGGATTCGTTCGGCGTCTGGTTTCCAAGCGACGAGAAACAGATGCCCTGGCAGCGGTTTCTCGACGAGATGGTCGAGGCTGGTTACGACGCCACCGAGCTCGGGCCCTACGGCTACCTGCCGACCGATATCCCAACCCTCCGGCGAGAACTCGACGGCCGCGGCATCACCGTCTCGGGTTCGTTCGTCGAGTGCCACTTTCACCGCGCCGAGGGATGGCCCGAACTCGAGCGCCAGCTCCGCGGATTGGGGCCGGTCCTTGGCGAACTCGGGGCCAAGTACATCAACTTGATTCACGAGTGCTATTCGGACGCGCGAACCGGCGAACAGACCCTCCCCAAGCAGCTCGACGACGAGACCTGGAAGCAAATGGTCGACACCTTCGTTCGCGCCGCCGAGATCGCGCGCGACGAGTACGGCCTGACCCCGCTCGTGCACGCCGAGTCGAACTCCAACCTGGAATACGAGCACCAGATCGAGCGATTGATGGACGAGACCGATCCGGACTTGCTGCGTTTTTGCCTCGATATCGGCCATCACGTGTACCGCGGCGGCGATCCCTCCGCCTTCATGCGTAAACACCATGAACGGATCGACTACCTCCACCTCAAGAACGTCGATGGTGCGGTACGCGACAAAGTGGAGGCCGAGGACATCCCATTCGCGAAGGCCGTGCAGATGGGGGTCTTCTGCGAGCCCGCCAAGGGCGTAATCGACTTCAAGGCCTTCCGCGATGTCCTGGAAGAAGTCAACTTCGAGGGCTGGGCCATCGTCGAGCAGGACATGTTTCCGGCGCCGTTCGACAAGCCTCTGCCCATCGCCAAGCGCACGCGCAAGTACCTGCGCGAGATCGGATTGGGCTAGCCCGACCAGGGCCGCGCGAGGTGACGATCCATATTGGCAACGGCCCGGTCACCTGGGGCGTCTGGTCCGACGATGGCGCGTCGCGCACGACCTGGTCCCGCTTCCTCGATGAGGTCGCCGAGGCAGGCTACGAGGGCATCGAGCTGGGACCCTTCGGCTACCTGCCGACCGAGGTCGCGGCGCTTCAAGCCGCCGTGGCGGCGCGCGATCTTGTGGTCGTCGGCGGCACCCTCGCCGCGCGTTTTGGGCGCGACGCCGAATGGCCTGTCATCGCACGACAGCTGGACGCATTCGGACCGCTTCTCCAGGGTGTGGGGGCGAGCTACCTGTGCCTTTTCCGCAGCCTGGCGATGTGAACCGGAAAGGCGGCTGGCAGGCGATGGTCGATGCCCTGCGCCGGACGGCCGAGATCGCGAGCGAACGGTACGATCTGGCGAGCATCGTCCACGCCGATCTCCACTCGGACATTTTCGCCGAGCCCGACATCGAGGCGTGGCTGGCTGCGAGTGAGCCCGAACTTCCCGACTACTGCTTGGACGTCGGGCTCCATGCCTGCGGCGGCGGCGACCCTGTCGCCTTCATGCGCACTCACCACGCACGCATTCCCGCCATCCATCTCACCAACATCGACGGCGCGGTGGCCGAGCGCGTACGCGCCGAGCGGATCCCGTTCGACGAGGCGGTCGCCCGGAACCTTTTCCGCGAGCCCGGCGAAGGCGCGGTGGACTACGCGGCCCTGCGCGGGGTGCTCGCCGAAGTCGGCTTCGCTGGCTGGGCGATCGCCGAGCATCCATCGACGTTCGCCGAGCCGTTGCCGCCGGCCAAGCGGGCGCGCGAATACTTGCGGCAAATCGGCATCGGCTAGCAATTTCGGGGGGACACAATGACGGAGGTTCGCATCGGATTGGTCGGGGTCGGCTGGATGGGTCAGGCCCACGCCAAGGCGTACATCGCCTCGTCAGTGTACTTCGGCAACGACGCGGTCCCGGTGTTGGAGATCGTCGCGGATGCGACGCCCGAACTCGCCGAGGCCGGGGCCAAGACCGTCGGATGCGAGCGCTGGACGGCGGACTGGCGCGAGGTGGTTGCCGATCCCCGCGTCGATGTGGTCGACATCACCACCCCCAACATCACCCACGCCGAGATCGCCATCGCCGCCGCCCAGGCCGGCAAGCACGTCTACTGCGAGAAGCCGCTGGCCATGAACGTGGCCGAGGCGCGCGACATGGTCGCCGCGGTCGAAGCCGCTGGCGTGCTGAGCCTGGTCGGCTTCAACTTCACCAAGAACCCGATTCAGGGGCTGGCGCGGAAGATGATCGCCGAGGGTGACCTCGGTGACATCCTCTTGGTCCGCGGCTGGTCGGACGAGGACTTCGGCACCGATCCCGACCTCCCGTTCACTTGGCGCATGGATAAGGAGATCGCCGGCACGGGCGCGCTCGGCGACATGGCGAGCCACGCCCTCAGCCTGACCCAGATGCTGGTGGGCGACATCACCGAGGTGTGCGGGCGCATGGAGATTCTGATCAAGGAGCGCCCCGTGCCGTTGCCCGGCGCGGCCGGCACCGGCCACCTTGCCGAGATCGGGACCAAAAAGCGCGCCGTCACCACCGACGACACCGTCCAGTTCCTGTGCACCTTTGCAAACGGCGCCCCCGGGGTGATCGAGGCGAGCCGCCTTGCAACTGGACGCAAACAGCTCCTGGCCTACGAAATCCAGGGCACCAAGGGAGCACTCTATTTCACCCAAGAGCGCCAAAACGAGATCCAGGTCTACCGCGATACCGACCCCGCCGGCGAACGCGGCTACAAGACGGTCTACACCGGGCCCGAGCACCCCAACTACGAACCGTTCAATCCCATGGCGGCGATGCAGATCGGCTACAACGACCTCAAGACCATCGAGGTCCACGACCTCGCCGTCGCCGTCGCCACCGGCAAACCGGCCGAGCCCGACTTCGCCTTCGGCCTCAAGATCATGGAGACCATCGACGCGGTCGCGCTGTCCGCGGCGGAACGCCGCTGGGTCCGCACCGACGAGGTATAGGGCGGAAAGGAGCTCGCCATGACCGAGGTCGTCAACGTTCTCGACGCGCACGCGGCGCTCGGCGAGGCCCCGGTGTGGTGCCCGCGCGAGAAGTTGCTGTACTGGCTCGACATCTGCGCGCCGGCGTTGCACCGGTTCGATCCCAAGACCGGCGCCGATGAGGTCTTCCCCTCGCCCACCGCGCTGCACAAGTGGGACCAGCCCGTGGGCTCGTTTGCGCTGCGCGAGCGTGGTGGGCTGGTTGTGGCCTGTCGCGACGGCTTCGCGTTTTACGATCTGGACGCCGAGGTGAGCCAATCCGGGGCCGCTACCGGGCGGTTGCGCGTCTTCAACGAGGTCGAGGCCGACTTGCCCGAGAACCGCTTCAACGATGGCAAGTGCGACCGGCGCGGCCGCTTCTGGGCGGGCTCGTACAACGTTCCTGAGAATCCCGTCGGCAACCTCTACCGGCTCGATCCCGACCTCACCGTTCACCGCATGGAGACCGGCATCACCTGCTCCAACGGACTGGGCTGGAACCTCGACGATTCGATTATGTACTACGCCGACAGCAACACCTACCGCATCGATGCCTTCGACTACGACGTCGAAACCGGCGCCATCGAGAACCGGCGCCCCTTCGCCGAGATGGGCGAGAAGCTAGGCCAGCCCGACGGCCTGACGGTCGATGCGGAAGGTTTCGTGTGGTGTGTGACCGAGGGCTACGTCACCCGCTTCGATCCCGACGGCGGGACCGAGCAGGTCATCGAAATGCCGGTGCCGAACCCCACCAGCTGCATCTTCGGCGGCGAGGATCTGGACGTCCTCTACATCACCACCGCCCGCACGTTCCTCACGGCCGCCGAGATCAAGGAGGCGCCCCAATCGGGCGACCTCTTCGCCCTCGAGCCCGGCGTCCGCGGCCTCCCCGAGCCCCGCTTCGCCGGCTGACTCCCGAGAGCTACTCCGTCGGATCGACGAGGACGACATGGCGGTCGCCTGGAGCACTGGTCACGCGCGCCAGCCAGTCGAGAAGCGGCGCCGGCAGATTCTCGCGGCGCGACCGGTTGGTGTAGACGACGATCGTATCCCGTTCTCCGACGAGCCCCGCGTGAAGCTCCCCGGAATCGAGGTCTACGAGCAACGTGGTCATGACCCTCGCCGTTCGGCCGCCTTCCAGCACAAGAAAGTCTCCCCACCTAGCGATCGCCGAGACGGCAAGCATGTGTTTGAGGAAATGCCGAAGCCGCTCGCCCAGGAATGCGTTGAGCTGGGGCCACACCGTTGGGTGCCTGACCACGGCGGCGTACTCATGCGTCCCCGCAAAGCGCGCAATCCGGGATTCCCCATATGGAACCCTCCCAGCCCGTTGAGTGTGATTCGAAACCGCTCGACGTGCAATTCGCCTTCGAATGACGGCCATCTTCGCGCATCCGGATGATTGTGGACCGACTGGCGGCGTTGGTGGCGCGGAATGGCATTTTTTGCCGGCGATCCGGGCGCACCGATCCTGTCGGCGGCGACGCGAAGGAACGGGGTGCCGTCGCTCATGCCGGGGCTGGCGGCGGTCTGAGCCGGTCGATACGGCGCAGGATGTCGGCGAACAGGTCACGAGGAATGACAACCTCGGCCATCTGGAACGTGACGTAGCGCCCGTGGCGCACGATCTTCGCTCCGATCTTGATGAGCTTCTCTCGCAGGCTGGTCAGTGACCACTGTTCCACGGCATCGGGCAGCGCGAGGGTGCGCATGAAGTTGCCGAGGTTGTAGGCGAGCGCGTGAAGCTGGAGGCAAACGGCATTGTGGTCGAACCTGCGGCACGATAGGCGTGTCCACCGGATCGCGTTCTTGCCCTCCTTGATCCATTGCTCAGCCGTGCCGCGCTGATTGTAGAACGCGACCACCCGCTCGGCGGGGCGGCCCCGGTTGGTGACAATGAACCCGACCCGCGGGTACAACTCACCCGGATGCCACTCGGAGCTATACCCGAAAGTTGGTGATGGGATGAGATGAGGGCGGCGTATCCTGGCGATGCCGAGTCGCCGATTCCCATAAGGAAAGGATACGCCATGAGTGAGGATAGAGTTGTTGAGCTTCGCCATCCAGGGTCATTTTCGGAGGATCCCTTGACGTCGGTGTTGCGCTCGGGAGCGCGGCGTCTCTTGGCGCAAGCCGTTGAGATGGAGGTCACGGCCTTCATCGCGGCGCACGGCGATCTGGAGGACGATGCGGGCCGGCGCCGTGTCGTTCGCCACGGCCATCATCGCGAGCGCCGGGTTCAAACCGGCATCGGGCCGGTCGCGGTGCGCTGCCCCAGGGTGCGCGACCGCGGGGGTGCGGGAGAGGCCGGCAAGATCCGTTTCACCTCGGCGATCCTGCCGCCCTACCTCAGGCGGGCCAAGTCGATCGAGGAGCTCTTGCCCTGGCTCTACCTGAAGGGCATCTCGACGGGCGACTTCACCGAGGCCCTGGCCGCTCTTCTGGGGCCGGACGCGCCAGGGCTCTCGGCCTCGACGATCACGCGCTTGAAGGATGTCTGGCAAGGCGAGCTGGCGCGCTGGGAAAAGCGCGACCTCTCGGCCCGGCGCTATCTCTATTTCTGGGCCGACGGGATCTATTTCCAGCCCCGGATGGAGCACGACAAACAATGCATCCTGGTCATCATCGGCGCCGACCAGTGGGGCCGCAAGGAACTACTGGCAATCGCCGACGGCTATCGCGAGAGCGCTCAGTCGTGGCGCGAGCTGCTGCTCGATCTCAAGCGGCGCGGCCTCGAGGTGGCGCCTGAGCTGGCCGTCGGAGACGGGGCGCTCGGCTTCTGGAAGGCCTTGCGCGAGAGCCACGGCACGACGCGCGAACAGCGCTGCTGGCTGCACAAGACCGGCAACGTTCTGAACAAGTTGCCCAAGTCCCTCCAAGCCAAGGCCAAGGGGCACCTGCAGGACATCTGGTTGGCCGAGACCAAGGATCGGGCCGAGAAGGCGTTCGACTTCTTCTTGGAGGCCTACGGCGCCAAGTACGACAAGGCCACGGCCTGCCTGGCCAAGGACCGCGCGGTGCTGCTCACCTTCTACGACTTCCCGGCCGAGCACTGGAAGCACCTGCGCACGACCAATCCCATAGAAAGCACCTTCGCAACCGTGCGCCTGAGGACCATCAAGAGCAAGGGATGCCTCAGCCGGACCACGGCGCTCACCATGGTCTTCAAGTTGTGCCAGTCGGCAGCCAGGAAATGGCGACGTCTCGACGGATCTCACCGCCTCGCCGAGATCGTCGAGGGCGTCAAATTCAAGGACGGAGAAAAGCTGATCGAACGCGCCGCCTGAAAACCACCGTCACCAACTTTTGACAATAGGGCACCTCTAAGAATTCTCCTTTTTCGGGCGTCGTCGATTTAGAATCGGGTTGCCGATTTGTTGATAGCGGGAGGCGTGGTTGATGGGTCAGATGGGGTTTTTCGATCTTGGGAACCGGTATTCCGGTCTTGACGCCAAGAACGATCCGCTTTTGAAGATCGACGGGGTGGTTCCGTGGGAAGACTTGCGCGCGCGTCTTGAGGCGGTGTGGCGGCGTGCGGACAAGGCGCGTAAATCGCGGGCGGGACGCAAGCCGTGGGATGCGATTGTGATGTTCAAGACGATCATTCTGTGCGCGCTCTACAATCTCTCGGACGACCAAGTTGAGCATCAGATCCGTGACCGCCTGTCGTTCATGCGATTTCTGGGGTTGGGTCTGGAGGGCCGGGTTCCCGACGCCAAGACGGTGTGGCTGTACCGCGAACAGTTAACGCAAGCTGGCGTGATCGAGGCCTTATTCGAGACGTTCGATGGCTACCTGAAGGATCAGGGCTATCTGGCGATGGGCGGCCAGATCATCGACGCCTCGATTGTGGCGGCACCCAAACAGCGCAACAGCCGCGAGGAGAACGCGCGGATAAAGGCGGGCGAGACGCCGGCAGGCTGGGAGGACAAGCCGGCAAAGCGGCGCCAAAAGGATGTCGAGGCGCGGTGGACTAAGAAGCACGGCAAGAGCCATTACGGTTACAAGAACCATGTCAACGTGGACCGTCGGCACAAGCTGGTGCGGCGCTATCATGTGAGCGACGCGGCGGAGCACGACAGCCAAGTCCTCGACGATATCCTGGATGGGGACAACACGGCTTTGGGTGTGTGGGCGGACAGCGCTTACCGCTCGGCGGAGATCGAGGCGGTGCTGAAGGAGAAGGGGTTGCGGAGCCGGATCCATCGCAAGGGCCGCCGCAACAAGCCGCTGAGCGAGCGCGAGAAGCAGGGCAACAAGACCCGTTCGTCGGTTCGGGTCCGCGTCGAGCATGTCTTCGGGGCCCAGAGCAACGACATGGGCGGGACGCTGGTGCGTAGTGTCGGGCTGGTGCGGGCGAAGGCGCGGATCGGGTTGAAGAACCTCGCCTACAACATGCGCCGCCTGGTCCAACTGGAGCGTCTCGCGGCGGCCGTGTGACGATACTCGGAGAAGGAGACCGCCTGGGGACGGTCTTGTGGCGGAAATAACTCAATTGGAGCGTGGAAGACCCCGAAAATCTCGGCTCCGGCATGGCTGGAGCTGGTGACAGCCTGGTTAAACAATATCCTCCGACAACTCACCAATTCTTAGAGGTGCCCAATAGCTCTGCCACTCGACCTTGGCGACGACGCGGCGGGGCTTGTCCCAGGTTCCGGCCTGATAACTGAAGCTGGCATGATACCGGCGCACGTCCGTGGGCGGCCTGCCGACGGGGCGCTTCAGGAGATGAGCGATGCTCTCTTGCAGCACCTTGTTGGCGGGCAGCCGGATGGCGTAGAGCATGCCTTCGGCTTCGAGGTAGTCGTAGATCTCCGGTGAGGCGAAGGCCGCATCGCCGCGGAAGTAGAGGCGAATGGCTCGTCCCTTGTAACGTTCGACCACCGGTACCAGGACATCACGCCATCCGTGGGCGCTATGCACGTTGCCGGGGCGCAGCGCGCAACGCTCCAGGTCGCCGATGGCCTGCCCCCGATTAGTGGTCCAGCGCTTAAGGGCACCTCTAAGAATTCTCCTTTTTCTGGCGTCGTCGATTTAGAATCGGGTTGCCGATTTGTTGATAGCGGGAGGCGTGGTTGATGTGTCAGATGGGGTTTTTCGATCTTGGGAACCGGTATTCCGGTCTTGACGCCAAGAACGATCCGCTTTTGAAGATCGACGGGGTGGTTCCGTGGGAAGACTTGCGCGCGCGTCTTGAGGCGGTGTGGCGGCGTGCGGACAAGGCGCGTAAATCGCGGGCGGGACGCAAGCCGTGGGATGCGATTGTGATGTTCAAGACGATCATTCTGTGCGCGCTCTACAATCTCTCGGATGACCAAGTTGAGCATCAGATCCGTGACCGCCTGTCGTTCATGCGATTTCTGGGGTTGGGTCTGGAGGGCCGGGTTCCCGACGCCAAGACGGTGTGGCTGTACCGCGAACAGTTAACGCAAGCTGGCGTGATCGAGGCCTTATTCGAGACGTTCGATGGCTACCTGAAGGATCAGGGCTATCTGGCGATGGGCGGCCAGATCATCGACGCCTCGATTGTGGCGGTACCCAAACAGCGCAACAGCCGCGAGGAGAACGCGCGGATAAAGGCGGGCGAGACGCCGGCAGGCTGGGAGGACAAGCCGGCAAAGCGGCGCCAAAAGGATGTCGAGGCGCGGTGGACTAAGAAGCACGGCAAGAGCCATTACGGTTACAAGAACCATGTCAACGTGGACCGTCGGCACAAGCTGGTGCGGCGCTATCATGTGAGCGACGCGGCGGAGCACGACAGCCAAGTCCTCGACGATATCCTGGATGGGGACAACACGGCTTTGGGTGTGTGGGCGGACAGCGCTTACCGCTCGGCGGAGATCGAGGCGGTGCTGAAGGAGAAGGGGTTGCGGAGCCGGATCCATCGCAAGGGCCGCCGCAACAAGCCGCTGAGCGAGCGCGAGAAGCAGGGCAACAAGACCCGTTCGTCGGTTCGGGTCCGCGTCGAGCATGTCTTCGGGGCCCAGAGCAACGACATGGGCGGGACGCTGGTGCGTAGTGTCGGGCTGGTGCGGGCGAAGGCGCGGATCGGGTTGAAGAACCTCGCCTACAACATGCGCCGCCTGGTCCAACTGGAGCGTCTCGCGGCGGCCGTGTGACGATACTCGGAGAAGGAGACCGCCTGGGGACGGTCTTGTGGCGGAAATAACTCAATTGGAGCGTGGAAGACCCCGAAAATCTCGGCTCCGGCATGGCTGGAGCTGGTGACAGCCTGGTTAAACAATATCCTCCGACAACTCACCAATTCTTAGAGGTGCCCTTAAGTTAGAGTTTGGCGCGGGTTAAGTTGATGGGCCAACCATAGCCCATCAACAGCGTAGGTTGGCCCATCAACGTTTGGCAAGATGGTTTCTGGGGCCGGCGGTCTGTATCCGAGCGAGCTATGCGGCCGGATGGTATTGTAGTGATGCCGCCATCGTTCGATCAGCACTTTGGCCTCCTTCAGTGTAGAGAAGATCTCCGTGTTCAGGATTTCGTCCCGGAGCTTTGAGTTGAAGCTCTCGTTGTATCCGTTCTCCCAAGGTGACCCGGGCTCGATATAGAGGGTCTTGACGCCGATCCTGCCGAGCCAGTCGCGGACGGCATGAGCGGTAAACTCTGAGCCGTTGTCGGAACGGATATGATCCGGCGGGCCATGTTGGACGAAGAGCTCGGTCAGACAATGGAGGACATTGTCCGAGTTCAATCTTCGCTCGACGACAACGGCCATGCACCGCCTGGTGAACTCATCGATCACGGTGAGCATGCGGAACTTCCTCCCATCGTGTGTTCGATCCATGACGAAGTCATAGGACCAGACGTGATTGGGCCAGCACGGCCGCAGACGGATGCAGGATCCGTCGTTGAGCCACAGCCTGCCCCGTTTCGGTTGCTTCTGTGGGACCTTCAGCCCCTCCCGCCACCAGATGCGCTGGACCCGCTTGGCGTTCACGTGCCAACCTTCGGTCCTGAGCAAGGCAGTGATCCGCCGATAGCCATATCTGCCATACTGGCTGGCCAAGCGGATGATCGCGGTCGTGAGTGCCTCTTCATCATCCCGACTACGGGGTCTCTTGCGCTGGGTTGAGCGATGTTGGCCTGCAACAGCACAGGCACGTCGCTCGGAGATTCCCAGTTCGGCCTGGAGATGATCAACACACCGCCGGCGACGGGCGGGGCTTAGCAGTTTCCCTCAAGCGCCTCTTTCAAGATCAGCTTATCCAACGTCAGATCCGAGATCGCCTTCCGGAGACGGCCATTCTCCTTCTCCAGGTCCTTCAGACGCTTGGCCTGGTCAGTACGAAGGCCGCCATATTCCTTGCGCCAGCGATAGTAACTCTGCTCCGATACGCCGAGCGTGCGACAAGCTTGACCAATGGACTGGCCCTGCGCCAAGGCCACCTCGGCTTCGCGCAACATGCTGATAATCTGTTCCGGGGTGTAGCGTTTACGGCTCATTTTGTCCTCCTTTCGAGGGGGCAAAACGCGCCAAACTCTCTTAACAAATCTGGACCACTTTTAGGGGGTCACTCCACCGAACTGGTTGAACACGAACAGCGGGTGATAGCAGGTGCAGCCGAAGTGGCCGTTATAGGCTGTGCCCTTCTGCTCACCGAATGTCGGGCTGACGGAGCTGTCCATGTCGAGCACGACGCGCCTCGACGGATCGTGGTCGTGAACCCGGTCAATCCACATCCCCGACAGGTCCGCAAGGGCCGCGAGGTTCTCGTTGTTCGCCAGCAGCTCGGTCTCGAACCGCCCCATCTGGCTGGTCGATGCCCCGCCGCGCTCGACCGCCTTGCCGCCGACGATCCAGCGCATCGCGGGATCACGCCCGAGCCGGTCGGCGTCGTTGACATCCTCGTAGCCGGCGAGACGCCCATAGACGGACTGGCGAAGGAGACTGACGATGCCGTGCCAGCCGTTCCTGCCCGTGCGGCTATCCGCGAGCACGCCGCCCGCCAGTGCGGTCAGCCCGAGCGCGTCGTCCAGTTCGCGATAAGCGAGCAACCCCGCGTCGGAGGTCACCCGCGATCCGTGGAACTCCAGTTTCAGGCGGCGGTCGAAATGAGGCCGGAGTGGCCCATGATCCGATTCACCCTCCGGGTTCCGCATCCGAGCCACCCTCCGACACCCTCAAGCCAGTGATTCTTATAGCAGAATCGTGCCAATCAGGCATCAGGCGAAGCGGTCACTTGGGAAATGCGGGGCAAGTTCGCCGAGGGCTCCCGACGTTGCCTCTCCTTCAAGATTAAGCCTTTAGTCCCAGGCCCAAGTCACTGTACTCGTACTGCGCGCCATCCTATCGGTATGCGTGGTCCCACTGGTAGAGGCTGCTATAACCGTTCTCCCATTCGTCGCTGACGTAGTAGCGGCCTCGGCCATCGCCGAGTTCCACCCACTCGACTCCACGCCGCTGGAAGAACAGGGTGCGCGGAACGCTGTTCCCGTAAATGACAGAGGAGATCATGACGAACAGCTCGGCAACCCGGTCACCATCCACATCGCCCCTGGCTACGAGCACATCATCCATCGTCGCCATGCCATTGGCGAAGAACTCGCTTTGGGGCACCTCTAAGAATTGGTGAGTTGTCGGAGGATATTGTTTAACCAGGCTGTCACCAGCTCCAGCCATGCCGGAGCCGAGATTTTCGGGGTCTTCCACGCTCCAATTGAGTTATTTCCGCCACAAGACCGTCCCCAGGCGGTCTCCTTCTCCGATTATCGTCACACGGCCGCCGCGAGACGCTCCAGTTGGACCAGGCGGCGCATGTTGTAGGCGAGGTTCTTCAACCCGATCCGCGCCTTCGCCCGCACCAGCCCGACACTACGCACCAGCGTCCCGCCCATGTCGTTGCTCTGGGCCCCGAAGACATGCTCGACGCGGACCCGAACCGACGAACGGGTCTTGTTGCCCTGCTTCTCGCGCTCGCTCAGCGGCTTGTTGCGGCGGCCCTTGCGATGGATCCGGCTCCGCAACCCCTTCTCCTTCAGCACCGCCTCGATCTCCGCCGAGCGGTAAGCGCTGTCCGCCCACACACCCAAAGCCGTGTTGTCCCCATCCAGGATATCGTCGAGGACTTGGCTGTCGTGCTCCGCCGCGTCGCTCACATGATAGTGCCGCACCAGCTTGTGCCGACGATCCACGTTGACATGGTTCGGCGTCGATGATCTGGCCGCCCATCGCCAGATAGCCCTGATCCTTCAGGTAGCCATCGAACGTCTCGAATAAGGCCTCGATCACGCCAGCTTGCGTTAACTGTTCGCGGTACAGCCACACCGTCTTGGCGTCGGGAACCCGGCCCTCCAGACCCAACCCCAGAAATCGCATGAACGACAGGCGGTCACGGATCTGATGCTCAACTTGGTCGTCCGAGAGATTGTAGAGCGCGCACAGAATGATCGTCTTGAACATCACAATCGCATCCCACGGCTTGCGTCCCGCCCGCGATTTACGCGCCTTGTCCGCACGCCGCCACACCGCCTCAAGACGCGCGCGCAAGTCTTCCCACGGAACCACCCCGTCGATCTTCAAAAGCGGCTCGTTCTTGGCGTCAAGACCGGAATACCGGTTCCCAAGATCGAAAAACCCCATCTGACCCATCAACCACGCCTCCCGCTATCAACAAATCGGCAACCCGATTCTAAATCGACGACGCCCGAAAAAGGAGAATTCTTAGAGGTGCCCTTTGGTCAAACGTCCGTGCATGTACTCGCGCAGAAAACCGAACTCGCCTCGATCAACCCAGGGCTCGAATTCCAACCACTCTCCGGCGTAACCGGGCACGCTCATTGCGCAAATCGCCGCCGCAGCGGCGGCGATTACGAAGCTCCTCATTCGCCGGCGCCCCTCATCGCCCTTCCTCCGGCAGCTCAGGAAGGCCGTAGTCCGAGAGCGGTGCCGGCGGGCCGCCACCGCGCATGTACTCGCTGATGTGGGCTCCCTTGAACAGTCGGCTCTCCATGTCTCGATATAGCCCCTTCTTGTTCTTGGGAAACGTCCTGGCACGCGAGCGATCGCCGTTCTCCTCTATCCAAAGAAGGTTTTTTTCGAGGTCGCCTATGCCGAGGTGCACCGCGAGCATCAGCCCACCCCAACTCACTTTCACGCGCCCGTCCTCAGTGTCAAACTCCTGTCCGACGAACCGCGACAGGTCGAGATTCCTAATATAGCCATAGTTCTTGACCGCTAGGTTCTCTAGCGCGGCGAGTTGTGCCCAGCCATTATCAAGAAAATCTTCGCCGTTGCGGACCCCGTATTTCTTTCCGATCCAGTTCCCTTTCGCGTCGATCAGCCCTACATCCTCAAACGCATCCCTCCGGAATTGGAACCGGCCCCAGGCGGTCCCCGTGTCATCAGTAAACGTCGTCCCCCAGCCCTTATCGGGTTTGCCGCCTGTCTCGATCTCGGCCAAGAGTGCGACCCACGCGGGTGAAAGATCGACAAAGGAGAGCGCGATTTGCACGTCCGCCGTGACCTGTGTTGGTGGCGTGCGCTCACGATTCTGCACACCCTGTTTTCGAGCCTGTGTTTGACTTGTCTGGTAGCGGCGCAGGAGTGTGGGGATCCACCAACCGGGCCCCGCAACGGGACACTCGGCTGGTGCCCCGCCATCAAGGGGTTGCCGCCGGCGAGGGCCGGCGTATGTCCGCCGAGCCGACCCGTGAATGGCTGGGAGAATCCTTCCTGGCCTGCTCGGGCGAGCGCCTCGTCACCGAGCCCGGGGGCGGTGATGTCGCGGCCGGGCGGCGGTTGCTGGCCTGTGGGATTCAGCGCCGCAGCCTCTCGTACCGGGAGTGGGCGGGGAAGCGGCGGCGCGACCGATACCTCCGGTATCTCGCGGTTGAGGGCAGCGAGTGTGGGGCCGCCGGGCGTCGCCGTCCCGTCGGGCCTCAGCCCGAAGACGCGCGTTGGAAGCCAGTCAGGGCCGCGTTGAGCGCTGAGCTCCCCTTTCCCGTGCGCGGTAACCATCGCGAGAGCCCCAAGCCATCCACGGCCAGCAAACCCTCCTCGATCTCGGCTACGTCCTCGGGGCGGTTCTCGGCGCCCACGCCCACCGTTCCGCCAAGCACAAGCGGCCGGCCCAACGTGTGGGGCTCACGGTCGCGCCACTCGCCCGAGACGAAGTTGTTGTCGTGCACGCGAGTCACCATCGACACGTAGTCCGCGTGGTCCGGCTCATACTCCCGCAAATAGCGTGGATCGTCGAGGAGCGCGGACATTTGCCCCAGTGTGAACGGTCCGATTGGTTCTCTGCTCATGATCTGCTCCTTCACATACGTCGTTTGGCTGGAACAAAACATAAAATTCTCATGAGGATGTCAATCCGGCCGGCGTCGATGTTCCTGAGAATCGTATAGAAGGATTTGGCGCGGGTCTCACTCCGAGCACCGCCACCCACCCTCCGCTGAGAGATCGCTACGCGGCGTTCCGACGCGCGCGTACCTCGAGACGCTTGCCGAGGAGGGCGAGCGCACGCTCCAGGTGGTCCATGCGCGTCCCGCGCTCGACGTCCAACGGCCGGCGAACCTGGGCGCGATGCCTGCCAAGCCACCTTCTACTCTTCTTACGACGCGGCGCCCGAGGCGAGCGGTTAGTCTTGCGGCGGCGGCGGTCCCTTGACCCACTCGAAGTGTTCGCTGGGCTGGCGGTCTAACAATTCGTAATTCTCGCCGCCATGCGCCCATGCCTGCAGTCGAAACGGAACCTCCCCCCAGCTCCAAACGTTGGAATAGACCTTTCGGCCCCCAGGGTAGGACTCGATCCCGACATGCACGCTGCCGCTCTGAACGTCCACCGCCAGCATGGACCGCCACTTCGTCCAGACCGTTTGCGCTCGTAGGATGAGGTAACCGCCTTGGAGTTCGATCGCGCTTGGAACGAGCATGTGCTTCAGGAAGCGCGGAAGCTCGTCCCCGAGGAGCTCGCGAAGGCCTCGCCATACGACAGGATCGGTGATGACGCTTCGGTGCTTGTAGGTGCCGACGAGAGGGGCTAGATGGGCCAGCTCACCCTGTTGCCAGATGCTGCCCTCGGATTCGCCGCGCGACAAGTAAAGATCGAAGCTGAAACCGTCGGCATCGTAGACGTACTTTTGGCCGTCCCAGCCGTAGGGCGTGTACGAATCGTCGTAGAGAACGCGGTAGCCGTTCTCCCACTCGTCACCGAGAAACATTGCGCCGCCGCTCTCTCCGATCGGAGTCCATTCGGCATCGCGGTGCTCCAGTATTATGATCGTGCACGGTCCGTTGCCGCAGATTACGGCCTCCAGTCGAACGATGAGCTCCGATGAACCGTCGCCGTTAAGGTCCACCGGACTCAGGTAGACGTCCTCCATGGTAGCGAGACCATCCGAGAAAAACTCACGACGCTCGTAGGTCTCGTAGAAGAAGCTGCGCAGACCCGACCACTCGCCGCCTTCGACCCAGGGCTCGAACTCCAACAATTCGCCAGCCATCGACAGCCGGACTGTCGCGAGCACTGCGATGATTCCGAGTGCGGCGATCCGACACAGCTTTAACGGCCGATTTCCTTGCTCTAGCATAGCGTAATCATTGCGTCACGTCGGGCAGCGGAGGCAAACCGAAGTCCGAAAGCTTGGGCACCGTACCGGTCGGAGCGCGGTTATCCGTCAAACCCTCTCCCTCGCGGAGACGCTTCTCTATCTGCGCGAAGTTCTTACCAGCTTCGGTATCTGGAAACTCCTTCCCCTTTGATTGGAAATCATTCTTCTCTAACCATTTGAAGTACTCAATGACGTGCGCCTACGCGAAGTGCATTGACACCAGTAGTCCGCCTTTGGTGACTTCAAAGCTTCCGCCGCGCCCCTCAACCGTGATCGGATCCCTTTCGTCGATATAGTCGGTGAGGCCGTAGGTATCTGCGTAGCCCTCGAGCTTGTCCACCCAGTCCTCAAGCGCGGCAAGCTGAGCCCACATGTTGTCACGAAAATCCTCGCCACTGTGAACACCGTACTTCCTTCCGGTCCAATTGCCCTTTTTATCCATCATGCCGACGTCTTCGAGAGCCGGTTGCCGAAACTGGAAGCGGCCCCACGCGACCCCGGTGTCGTCCGGGTTCTTGTTGCCCCAGCCGCCATACTTTTCAGTCTGTGTCTCTTGAGCTGCCAACAACCTCACCCAATCGGGAGAGAGATTGACGAGCAAAAGCGTGGTTCGCAGGTCCGACGTGACCTGCTTGGGTAGCACCGGAGGTCTGTTCTCGGTATCTTCGCCCTGTCGTGACATCTGTTGCACCACGCCCGAGAGGCGTAGATCGTTTGCATCCGCAGCGCTATCGGCCGCAAGGCCGACTGCCGGTGCCATCCCATGGTTCACGCCGCTACCCGCTCCCGGCGCGTACCCGCGGAGGCGACCGGTGAAGGGTTGAGTGAAGCCGGCGTGGCGCGCGCGGGCGAGTGCCTCGTCGCCGAGTCCGGGGGCGGTGTTGTCGCGGCCGGGTGGCGGTTGCCGGTTTGCCGGGTTCAGCGCCGCGGCCTCGCGAACCAGCGGGCGGGGAAGCGGTGGGGCCACGGACACCTCCGGGATTTCCCGGTTGAGGGCGGCGAGCGTCGGGCCACCCGGAGTCACCAGCCCGTCGGGCTTGAGGCCGAAGACACGCTGGAAGCCGGCGAGCGCCCCGTTGAGGGTAGAACTTGGCTTTCCCGTGCGCGGCAGCCATCCTGAGAGCCCCAAGCCGTTCACGGCCAGCAACCCCTCCTCGATCTCGGCCACGTCCTCGGGACGGTTCTCGGCTCCCACCCCCACCGTTCCGCCAAGCGCGAGCGGTCGGCCCAGCGTGAACGGCTCTCGGTCGCGCCACTCACCGGCGACGAAGTTGTTGTCGTGCATCCGCGTCACCAGCGACACATAGTCCGCGTGGCCTGGCTCATACTCCCGCAAATAGCGTGGATCGTCGAGGAGCGCGGACATTTGCCCCAGTGTGAACGGTCCGATTGGTTCTCTGCTCATGATCTGCTCCTTCACATACGTCGTTTGGCTGGAACAAAACACAAAATTCTCATGAGGATGTCAACCCGGCCGGCGTCGATGTTCCTGAGAATTGTATGGAAGGATTTGGCGCGGGTCTCACTCCGAGCGCCGCCACCCTCCGCCGAGAGATCGCTACGCCGCGTTGCAAACGCGTACGTCGAGTCGCTTGCCTGGGACTGCGAGGGCGCGTTCGAGATGAGGACGAGGCGGAAGCGCGAGTCCGCGCCGTCGGTGTGGGTATGCCATAGGCGCGTCGGTCAATTCGTCGCGGTGGCGTAGACGATATCGCCCATCAGGGGGCCACTGGTGGAGGTGACCTCGAAGAAGGTGGCGTGGGGGCGGTCCTGGCCGTCGAGGGCGAACTCGATCAGCTGCCCGAGCGACGCGTCGGCGCTATCGAAGACGGTGACCATCGACCAACCGCCATCCTCGCGTACCGCGTGGAACACGCTGGTACGGTCGGTGAACATGACGTGGGGTCGTCCAGCGCCGTCGATCGCCAGCGCGGTGATCTTGCGGGCGCCGGTCATGCCGGGGCGAACGTCGGCGAGCGGGCCGATGTCCTCGGTTTGCCACGCGCCGCCTTCGTCGCGCCAGGCGTGGCGGACGGTCCCGCCCCCGCCCTTGGCCACGAAGTAGGAGAGGTGCGGGTTGCCCGCATCGTCGTAGGCGAGCGAAGGGTAGCGGCCCACGTCGCCCTCGGAATCCACGCTGGCGAGCATCCAACCGCCGGCCTCGCCCGGCGCGCGTTCGGCGTAGCCGAGATCGGCCTCGGCGGCGGCGAAATAGCCGATGCCGACGGTACCGTCCGGCGCCACCTAGATGCTGACTCCGAACTCGTACGGCAGCGGACCGGTCCCCACCTGCTCGACGCGCGGTGGGCCGAAGGCGTTGGTCGCGTACTCGAGCCCGTCGCGTGAGCCGAATTGCTGCGGATCGATGCCGGCGAGGTGCCAGGTGCCGTCGTCTTCCACCGCGATGTCAGTGTCCCACTGGTCATGGCCCGGGTCCTCCAGGCGCACCGCTTCCCAGGTCTCATCCCGCCCGAAGACGACGACCCCGGCGCCGAGCTCGGGCCGGAAGTTCCGCGCCTCGTGGTCGTGATAGGCAATGTAGGACCGCCCGTCCGCGGTCACGTCGATATCCACGGGCCCGTAGAAGTACCCCGTGGCCACCGTTGTTGTCCGCCAGCCGCTCGAGCCGTTGGTGGCGTGGAACACCGCGCCCTCCATCAGCTCGGTCAGGAAAGCAACGTGCGGGGTATCGCGGCCGTCGATCGCCAGCGCGGGCTTGATGCCGCGGCCGATCGTCTCGAAGGTCCACTCGGCGCCGCTCGCCGGCAGCGCCACAACGGCTCCTAGGACGAGCGCCGCCACGGCAACGCCGGACCGAATCCTCTCGGGCATGGCGATTCCCTCCTGGTGCAAGAAGAGTCAATCCTATCGCCCGCCGCGCGCGGGCACCGCTGACATTCCCGTGAATGACTCATCTCGTCCGGGACGCTATATTTGATGCCGGTACGTCAATGCTCTTTGGTATGATCGTTGGGTCAGGCGCGGGAATCGGACGATGGACGAGCGGGACGACGAAATCAGGGAACGCTATCTGCGCGAGGGCTACGTCGTCAGCGAGGTCCTGGCGACGGACGAGGTCGAGGCGTGGCGGGCCGAGGCCGCCGCCGTCTGCCGCGGCGAGCGCGGCGAGGTCGAAGGGCTGGAACCGCTTCCGGCGGACACTACCGCCGAGCAAGTCTGCGCCAAGGTCCTGTGCATCGACCACCCCCACAAGGCCTCGCTGTTCATCGCCGAGCAGGCGGCGCACCCCCGTCTCGTCGGGGTGCTGCAACGGATCATCGGCCCCAACGTCAAGTGCATGAACAGCGTCCTCTTCAACCGCAACCCCGGCAACCGGGGCTCGGCGTGGCACCAGGACGAGTTCTATCTCCCGAGCCGCGACCGTTCGACCCTCCAGGTGTGGATCGCGCTCGACGACGCCACACGTGAGAAGGCTTGCCTGCGCGTGATCCCCGGCTCCCACAAGCCGGGGATCCTGTGGCCGACCCGCGACAACACCGATTCCGAGCATTTCAATCGCAGCGTCGTCGAGACCTACGGCTTCCCCTATACCGACGACGATGCCGCCTACCTCGAGATCGCCCCCGGCTCGGCGATCTTCTTCAACGGCTACCTGTTGCACGGCTCGTCACGCTACGAGGCGAAGACCGGCACGCGCCGCGCCATCACCTACGGGTACATGAGCGCGGAGTCATGGTTCCCCTGGGACTGGAACGGGAAGCTGGAGCCGACCCGCGACCTCCGCGACATCAAGTTGGTCTGCGGAACTGACCCGTACGGTTATAAGGGAACGGAAAACCGAACCCACGCCTGCGTCGATCAGGATTCTATCAACTGACTAGAGGCGATAGACCAGCGCCGCGGTGTCGTAGAACATCGCGCGCTTTTCGTCATCGGAGAAATCGGCGACGATTTCGTAGTATGCGCTGAACAAGCGATCGAAGCTTCCGTACAGTTTGTCGACCGGGAAGTTCGAGCCGAACATGCAGCGGTCGGGTCCGAACGCGTCGATCGCTTCGCGGACAAAGGGCCGTATGGACGCAGTGGTCCAGCTGTGATCGGTCAACGTGATGCCGGAAATCTGCATGAACGCGTTGGGACACGCTGCTACCTCGGCGATGCCGGCGCGCCACACCTCGAGCGCCTCGGGCGTGCGCCGGATCGGAAAACCGAGATGGCAGATCACGCCGCGCACCTCAGGGACCTCGCGCATCAGGGCCGCGACCTCGGAAAGCTGGTGATAGTTGACGTTGTGATCGAAGGGGAGACCGTACTTGGCGAGCAACGGATAGCCGCGCCGCCACGCCGGCTCAGCCATCAAGTTGGGGCGGTCGGTAAGGCGGAAGTCGGGCTCGTCATCCCAGTTGGCGCCCTGTCGGATACCGCGGAAGTTGGCGAAGTCGCACTGGCGTTCGAGCACGGATTCGAGATCGGGGCTGGCGAGGTCGGCCTTTCCGACGATGCCATGCGGCACCCCGTGCGTATCAGCGATTCCCTGTAGCCAAGCCGTCTCGCCGATCGGGTCCGTGGGGTCCCAGTCCGCCTCTTCGTGCACCATCTTGACGACGTTGTGGCCGGCGAGGTCGGCCAGATAGTCCGCGACGCCGTAGTCCGCAAGAAGGGGCGAATAATCACCGAACAGCTTCGATTCCGCCTTCTCGCCCTCGGCGACCGGCGAAGGGTGCAGGCTGTAGTCGAAGAAGTGAAAGTGGGTATCGATTTTGGGCAGTTCTCGCATTGTTCGATCTTCAAATATCGAGCGTGCAGTCGGTCCAGACGCCGCCCTTCGCGCTCGATTCCACCGCCGCCTCGATCATCTTCATACCCTTGGCGCCGTCCTCGGCGGTCGGGAAGTCCAGCGCTAGCGGATCGGCGTCGCCGCCCGTGCGCCGCGCGACGATGGCCTCGGCAGCGTCGGAATAAAGGTTGGCGAAGGCCTCGTGGTACCCCTCGGGGTTGCCGCGGTAGGCACGCGCGGCGCGCAGCGCGGCCGGTGACAGGTCGGGCCCGCCGCGGGTCAGAACTTGCGCCGGCGCGGTCAGCGGACGGTGGATCAAGTCGTTGGGGTTGGGCTGGTGCCATTCCACCATGCCCTCGGTACCGAAGACGCGTACTGAGATATATTCCTCGGCCCCGGCGGCGACTTGGCTGACCCACATCATACCGCGCGCGCCGTTGGCGTAGCGCAACAGCATGGCAGCGTTGTCGTCGACCTGGCGGCCGGGCATGAACGTCGTGATCTCCGCGCACAGGCTCTCGGGCTCCAGGCCCGAGACATAGCAGGCCAGGTTGTAGGCGTGCGTGCCCAGGTCGCCCAACACCAGCGACGGACCCGCCTGCGCCGGGTCCTGACGCCACGGCATGCGACCGTAGGCGTCGGGGTTGATCGGCTCGGCCAGCTCGCCCTCCAGATATTCGGCCTCGATCAGGCGGATCTCGCCCAGGACGCCGTCCTTCACCATCGCCCGCGCTTGGCGCACCATCGGGTAGGCCGCATAGCAGTGGGTGACGCAGAATACGAGTCCGCTCTCCCGCACATGGCGCACGAGGTCCACGGCCTCGTCGACGGAGTTGGTCATCGGCTTGTCGCAGAAGACGTCGAAGCCGTGCTCCATGGCGACGCTACACTGGGCGTGGTGCACGTTGTTCGGCGTCATCACCGCCAGCGCGTCGCAACGATCCTCGCGCGCCGCCTCGCCCTCGATCAGCGCATCGAAGGTGGCATAGGCGCGGTCTTCGGGGATATTGAGCGCGATCCCCTCGGCAACCGAGCGCTCGGGGTCCGAGGACATCGCCGATGCGACAATCTCCCAGCGGTCGTCGAGCCGCGCGCCGACGCGGTGAATCTCGCCGACCGAATACGCGCCGCCGCCGCCCACGACGCCCAGCCGCAGCCGCCGGCCCAGTGCTTCGGTCACAAGATTGCGCGCCATCGTCCCCCCTCCACTACCAAGGTTTCTCGCGGTGACCCTACGGCGAATCGCCGCTCCGTGTCCCTGCAAATCCGGCGCGGGGTGGCAGATTTGCGAAGATGAGCCCGCCCCACTACACGGTCTCCCAGGCGCCCGAGCGCATGGAGCGGTGGACCGCGTCGATCACGCGCATGTTGTTGATCGAGTACTCGAGCGGGATCAGCTGCGGGCCGCCGCTCCGTACCGCCTCGGAGAAGAGCTCGGCCTCCAGGGTGTACTGGTCGACCGCCTCCATCTCCTCGATCACCGCCGAGCTTCCATCGTAGGCACTGCCGTCGTCGATGATCAGCTTGCACCCAACATCGCTCGGCGCGTTGTAGGGAATGGGAATCTCGATCCGTCCCTCGGTGCCGCAGATCACGGTGCGCTCGTAATTCGCCAGGCGCTGCGAGGAGAGGTAATTGGCTTGGCCGTTGGGGAAGTCGAGGAGAACGTTGACCAGCTGGTCTACCTTCATCACGGGGTCGAAGTGGCCGAGCGCTGCCACCCGCGTGGGTTCGGTCTCGAAGATGAACCGTGTGGTGGTGATGGCGTAGCCGCCGCCGTCGTAGGTGATGCCGCCGCCGATGTCGGGCTGGTTGCGAACGTCGTTGGGATCGGTGTTGGTCCACGAGATGGCGCCCTGGATGGTGCACAGCTCGCCGATACGGCCCTCGCGCACCAGCTCGCGGGCCCGGAGGAGCTGGGGATAGGTGAGCACCATATAGGCTTCCTGGATCATCTTGCCGGTGCGCGCCTGGACCTCGATCAGCTGCTCCGCTTCTGCGGCGTTCATCGCCAGCGGCTTCTCGCACAGCACGTGCTTGCCGGCCTCGGCGGCCTTGGTCGACCACTCGACGTGGAGGTGGTTGGGAAGCGGAATGTAGACCGCCTCGATGTCGGGATCGTCCAGAACCGCCTGGTAGGAGCCGTAGGCGTTGGGGATGCCGAGCTCCTTCGCGAAGTCCTTGGCCTTGGCGAGATCGCGCGAGCCAACGGCCGTGAAGACCGCGTTCTTTGCCTTTACGAAAGCTGGCCCCGAACGCTCGCGCGTGAAGCCCGAGGCCGAGATGATTCCCCAGTTCACCGGTTCCATGTTCGTCTCCCCAGATACTGCCT
Source organism: Alphaproteobacteria bacterium (assembly GCA_965219135.1). Taxonomy (GTDB): domain Bacteria; phylum Pseudomonadota; class Alphaproteobacteria; order VGEJ01; family VGEJ01; genus CAYUNL01. The sequence continues at coordinate 1,260,857 of CBDCMV010000003.1, forward strand.
AGCCAACGCTCTCCCAACCCAGCTCGTGATGACGGGGTTCCGTCCCACGGCCCCGACGCCTACACGTGCTCCCACGCGTTCGAGCGGATCGAGCGCAGGACGGCGTCGATCACCTTCATGTTGTTGATCGAGTACTTGAGCGGTATCGGCTGCGGCTTGCCCTCGCGAATCGCTTCGGAGAAGAGATCGGCCTCCAGCGTGTATTGATCGACCACCTCCACCTCAACGATCATCTCCGAGCCGCCGTCGTACGTGCTGCCGTCGTCGATGATCAGCTTGCACGGCACCTCGACCGGCGCGGTGTAGGGAATGGGGATCTCGATCCGCCCCTCGGTGCCGCAGATTATCGTGCGCTCATAGGGCGCCAGGCGCTGCGAGCAGAGGTAGTTGGCCTGGCCGTTCGGAAAATCGAGAATGGCGTTGACCAGCCGGTCGACCTTGAACTCGGGGTCGAATTCCGCGAGCGCGACCACGCGCGTCGGCTCGGTCTCGAAGATGAAGCGCGAGGTCGTGATGGCATAGCCGCCGCCGTCGTAGGTGATGCCGCCGCCAGTCTCGGGTTTGTTGCGGATATCGTGGGGGCCAGTCATCGTCCAGCAGGTCGCCCCCTGCATGGTGCACAGCTCGCCGATGCGCCCTTCGCGCACCAGCTCCCGCGCGCGGATGAGCTGCGGGTGCGTCAGCACCATGTACGCCTCTTGGATGAGCTTGCCGGTGCGCGCCTGAACCTCGAGCAGTTGCGCGGCCTCAGCCGCGTTCATCGCCAGGGGCTTCTCGCACAACACGTGCTTGCCGGCCTCGGCGGCTTTGGCCGACCACTCGACGTGAAGGTGATTGGGGAGCGGGATGTAGATGGCCTCGATGTCGGGATCGTCCAAGACCGCTTCGTAGGACCCATACGCCTTAGGGATGCCTAGCGCCTCCGCGAAGGATCTTGCCTTGTCAAGATCGCGGGAGCCGACCGCGGTGACGTTGACGTTCTCGCCCCGCATGAAGGCTGGCCCCGAGCGCTCGAGTGTATAGCCCGAGGCCGAGATGATCCTCCAATTCACCGGCTCCATGTCTCTCCCTCGAAGTGCTGCCTAGCCAATGGTCTCCCACCCGTCCGACTCGGCCGAACGGAACAGGGCGTCGATCACCCGCATGTTGCCGATCGAGTTCGCCAGCGGCACCGGCTGCGGCGTGCCGTTGCGGATTGCCTCGGAGAAAAGCTCCGCCTGAAGCGTGTATTGATCGACCGCCGGTACGGTCTCGGTGACAACGGTCCCCTCGTCGATGGTGCTATCGCTCAGGAACAGTTTGCACGGCTGCTCGCCCGTGGAATCGAACGGAATCTCGATGTCGATCCGTCCCTGGGTCCCGAGAATCTGGAGCCGCTGGTAGTAGACCAACGCCTGCGAGGCAACGAAGCTCGCCTGCCCCTTGGGAAAGTCCAGGACCGCGCTGATCGTGCGGTCGGCGCCGTGCGCCGGATCCCGATCAACCAGTATCACCGCCCGGCTCGGCTCGGAACCGAAAAGGGACCGCGACGTCGTCACCGCATAGCAGCCGCCGTCATAGAGAATGCCGCCACCGAATTCCGGAAACATGCGGTAGTTGTCGGGATCGGGAATGGTCCAAGTGAGGAAACAATGCACCGCGCGCAGCTCGCCGATGCGGCCCTCGGCCATTAGTTCCCGGGCACGCAGGAACTGCGGGTGGGTGAGCACCATGAACGCTTCCTGGATCAGCATGCCGGTGCGCTCTTGCACCGCGACCAAGGTTTCGGCCTCGGCCGCGGTCATCGCCAGCGGCTTTTCGCACAGCACGTGCTTGCCTGCCTCGGCGGCCTTGGTCGACCACGGCACGTGGAGGTGGTTGGGCAGCGGGATGTAAACCGCCTCGATGTCGGGATCGTCCAATATCTCCTGGTAGCTGCCGTATGCCTTCTCGATGCCGAGCTCGTCGGCCGCCCGCCGCGCGCGATCCACCTCGCGCGAGGCGATCGCCGAGATGACAAGGTTCTTGCCCTGCATCATCGCCGGCACGATGCGCTCGCGGCCGTAGCTCGCGGTCGAGATGACCCCCCAGTTTACCGGCTTCACGGGCGGCTCCTCACGCGGCGAACTCGCGCAGGATCGCGCCGGGCCGCGCCTTGCTCTCGATGAGGCCGGTCTCGTCGACGATCCGCACGCCGTTCACCCATACGCCCTGCACGCCGGCGCCGTCACGCGTGACCCGCCGGGCGCCAGTCGGTAGATCGTGCGCGACCCGGAGCGGACCCCGGGCCACCGTGGCGGGATCGAACAGCAAGAGGTCGGCCGCGCAGCCCGGCTCTATGCGGCCACGCCCGGAGAAGCCGTAGATATCGGCCGGCATGGAAGTTAGCCGGCGCACCGCTTCTTCGAGGGTGAAGGAGCCACGGTCACGCACCCAGTGACCCATCATGTGCAGGCCGAAGCCGGCGTCGCACAGCATCGAGTGGTGCGCCCCCGCATCTGACAGGGACGGATGGCTGAACGGATGCGCGAGCAGACGTTCGACGGCCTCGTCGTCATAGTTGTGCATCTCGGCCCTGAATCGGGTCTCGAAGTCTTCGGCGATCCCCAGGTCGAGGAACCAGTCGAACGGATGAACGCCGTCGGACGCGGCGAGCGAAGCCACGTCCTGCTCCTCGAAGTGGCGATTCTCCTCCAGCGCGGCCTCTTCGACCACCATGTGGTCCCATTGGTCGGTGAACAGCTTGGCCGGGCCGGGGATGACGAGATCTTGCTTGACCGCGTCACGAAAGTCAGGGTCGCCATAGAGCGCCGCCAAGGCCTTGCGGTCTTTGTAAAGTGGGAACGCCGGCTTCCAGGCCTGCAGCGCCTCAAACGGATAGGGCGTCACCAGCGTGAAGGCCTGCGTGATGGCGCTCGGCGGAACCTGCGCGTACAGCCGATGGCCGCGTTCCTGCGCCGCGGCCACCGAGTCCAGCTCGGCGAAGCAGTTTTCCGGCATGGACGGAGTGTGCGCGATCCCCGGCGCGATCCCCGGGCGGCCACTCTCCTCGGCCATCGCTTCCAGGAATGCCATCGGCTCGCGGTCGCCGAACACCGGGTGTTCGCCGCCGAGCGCAGCGAGAAACACGCCTTTTCCCGCCTCGCGGAGGGTCCGGGCCATCGCGCGCATTTCGCGATCGTCGGCCAGGCGTGAAGGCATCGGCACGCCGTCGGCGCCGTTGTGCGCCTCGACGGTGGTTGTGGAAAAGCCGACGGCCCCCGCATCGAGCGCCTCGCAAAGCGCCGCCGTCATGACGTCGACCTCGGCATCGGTGGCGGCGCGCTCGGTCGCCTCGGCGCCCATCGCCCAGGTCCGGATCGCCGAGTGGCCGCAATAGGCGGCGACGTTGGGGACCGCGCCCGAGCGCTCCAGCGCGGTCATGTACTCGGCGAACGTCTCGAAGTCCCACTGCGTGCCCGCTCGCAGCGCCTCGATGGACATGCCCTCGACCTTTTCGAGATGGCGCAGCATGAGGTCGCGGTGCTCGGGGTGGCACGGCGCGATCGTAAAACCGCAGTTGCCGGTGACCACCGTCGTCACGCCGAGCCCGGTCGAGGGCACTGCGTAGGGGTCCCAGGTAAGTTGCGCGTCGTAATGAGTATGCGCATCGATGATGCCGGGACCGAGCGCCAGGCCCTCGGCGTCGACCTCCACACGGCCCCCGCCGACCTCTGGTCCGACCTCGACGATCCGGCCATCCGCGACGGCAACGCCGCCGTCGAATGCCGGCGCGCCCGATCCGTCGTGGACGCGCGCGTTTGTGATGGATAGATCGTGCATCGTGAACCCTACCCCTCCGTCTTCATGTCAAGTCCTCAAGCGGCGAAGGCGCGCAGGATCGACCCTGGCCGCGCCTCGCTCTCGATTAGGCCACCCTCATCCACGACGCGCACGCCATTCACCCAAACGCCGTGCACGCCGGCCCCGTCACGCGTGACCCGCCGGGCGCCGGTCGGCAAATCGTGCGCCACCCGAGTCGGACCCCGCGCCACAGTGGCGGGGTCGAGCAGTAAGAGATCAGCCTCCCAGCCCGGTTCGATCCGGCCGCGGTTGAGAATGCCATAGACTTCCGCCGGCTGCGACGTGAGCTTGCGTACCGCCTCTTCGAGCGGGAATGCCTGGCGGTCGCGCGACCAGTGCCCCAAGAAATGGAGGCCGAAGCCGGCATCGCACAGCATCGAGAGGTGCGCGCCGCCGTCCGACAGCGACGGATGGCCGACCGGATTTGTCAGCAAGCGCCCGACCTGGTCATCGTCGTAGTTGAGCATCTCGGCGCTGAAGCGGGTCTCGAAGTCCTCGGCAATCGCGAAATCGAGGAACCAATCGAACGAGTGGACGCCATCGGCCGCGGCGAGCGAGCCCACGTCGCGCCCCTCGAGGTGACGGTTCTCGTCTCGTCCCGTCTCCTCGATCACCATGCGATCCCACTGGTTGGTGAAGAGCTTGGCGCTGCCGGGAATGACGAGGTCCTTCTTTACCGCCGCGCGAAATTCCTCGTCTCGATACAGAGCCACCAGTGCGGCGCGGTCGTCGTACAGCGGAAACGCGGGCTGCCACGACGGCAGCCCTTCAAAGGGAAACGGCGTGGCCAGCGTGAAGATCAGCGTGATCGCACTGGGAGGAACCTGAGCGTACACCCGGTGGCCGCGCGCCTGTGCTGCGCCGACCGCATCCATCTCGGCGAAACAGTTCTCGGGCATCGAAGGCGTGTGGACGATCCCGGCAACGATACTCGGCCGACAGCTTTCTGCGGCCATCGATTCCAGGAACGACACCGGCTCCCGGTTGCCGAACACCGGGTGATCGCTCCCGAGCGTGGCGATGAACACGCCTTTCCCCGCTTCGCGGAGCGTCCTGGCAATCGCGCGCATTTCGCGCTCGTCCGCCAGGCGCGAAGGCATCGGCGGGCCATCGGCGCCGTTGTGCCCCTCGAAAGTGGTGGTTGATACGCCGACCGCGCCCGCCTCGAGGGCCTCGCGCAGCACCGCACTCATGGCATCGAGCTCAGCGTCCGTGGCCACCCGTTCGGTCGCCTCGACCCCCAGCACCCACGTGCGAATTGCCGAGTGGCCGCAGTAGGCGGCGACGTTTGGAACCGTGCCCAATCGTTCGAGCATCGCCAGGTACTCGGCGAAGGTCTCGAAGTCCCACCGCGTGCCTGCGCGCAGCGCGTCGATCGGCATGCCCTCGCTTTCGAGGTGGCGGAGCATGAGGTCGCGGTGCTCGGGGTGACACGGCGCGATCGTAAAGCCGCAGTTGCCGGTGATCACGGTCGTCACCCCGAGCGCCGGCGAGGGAACCGCGTAGGGGTCCCAGGTCAGTTGGCAGTCATAGTGGGTGTGAGAATCGATGATGCCGGGGGCGAGCGCTAATCCTTCGGCGTCGATCTCGGTTCGGCCGCGGCCGACCTCGGCGCCGACCGCGACGATGCGGCTGTCGTCAACGGCGAGGCTGCCCGCGAAGGGTGGGGCGCCCGATCCGTCGAGAATGCGCGCGTTGGTGATCGCCAAGTCGTGCATGACATACCTTACCTCGCGGCGAAATGGCTCGCCATAGTCGCTGTCCCCAACTTGTGCCGCGCCGCCTTCCCCGATAGATTCGGGTCGGATAACGGGAGGAGGCGTCATGTACATCATGGGCGAGGAAGAGATCGAGGCGGTCGCCGAAGTTCTGCGCTCCGGCAAGCTGTTTCGTTACGACCACGGTGACCAGTGCGCGACATTCGAGCGGCGCTACGCCGAGTATCTCGGACTCAAGCACGCGCGCCTCACATGCTCGGGCAGCTACGCGCTCCACAGCGCCCTCATCGGCATTGGCGTCGGTCCGGGCGATGAGGTGATCGTGCCCGCCCATACCTACATGGCGACCGCGACCTCGGTGCTCTCGGTCGGCGCCATTCCGGTGATCGTCGATGTCGACGAATCAATCACCATCGACCCCAAGGCGGTGGAGGCCGCTATCGGGCCGCAAACCAGGGCGGTGATTCCGGTCCACATGTGGGGCGCGGCCTGCAACATGAACGAGATCATGCGCATCGCCGACAAGCACGGCATCTTGGTCCTCGAGGACACGTGCCAGGGGGTCGGCGGTGGCTACGAGGGACGCAAACTCGGCACCATCGGCCACGTCGGCGCCTTCAGCTTCAACTTCTACAAGAACATGTGCGCGGGCGAGGCCGGTTGCGTGGTCACCAACGACGACGAGGTCGACAAGCGGGTGCAATGCGCGATCGATCCTTGCCACCACTACTGGACGGGCCGCACCGAGGACATGAAACCCTTCGCCGGCAACGGCGCTCGCGCCTCGGAGCTGGTGGGCGCGGTGATGAACGTCCAGCTCGACCGCCTGCCAGGAATGATCGAGAACATGCGGGTCGAGAAAAAGCAGGTTCTGGAGGGCACCAAGCACCTTGGCAACCTCGGGCTCACGCCGGCGCCGATGAACAGTCCCGATCACGACTGCTCCACCCACGTCAAATACACCATGCCCACCGCGGAGATCGCCGCCAAGTTCGTCGAGGTCATGCCCAGCGTCATCGCCGGTAAGACCGGCCGCCACACCTACACCGAGTGGGACCAGATCATGATGCACGATGGGGCCTCGCACCCGGCGATGAATCCTTACGCCATGGAGGCCAACAAGGACTGCCGCAAGGAATACTCCAAGGACATGTGTCAGCGCTCGCTCGACATTCTCAATCGCACCGTGATGATCCCCACCGATCCCGAGCACGGCGAGGCCGAAACCGAGCAGCTCGCGCGCAACATCGCAACGGCGGCCCGGGTCGCCTTCGGCGAGATCGCCCGCGAAGATGCCGAGATCAAGATCTCCGGCGCTTGGGACCCGACCCGCTACGACGAAGATTCGGCGACCTGGGGCTGAGCGACCGCGTGGACCCGGATCACGCCCCGTGGTCGAGGAACCTCGTGACCACCCGCGCGAGCTCGTGCGGCGCTGGTGACGCCGCTCAGGATCAGGCCGGGGAACGCGCCCGCCGCGAGTCCTGCCGTGACGGCCGCGACGGCAAAATCGAGCAGGCCGAGTAGATGAAAGCGCACGAAGCCCGCCGACATCACGAACTTGGGGTCGCGGTGGAGGCGGACAAGGACGAACGCGGCGGCGAGCCCGATCGCCACGTCGCCCAGCCCGGCGGGAAGGGCGAACACCGCCGGCAAGGTGTCATAAGCGTAGAGCGCGAGGAAGGCGAAGCCGATCACGCGCCAGAGCTGCAACGCGCTCAGCGTCGCCACGTCCTGCGCCACGACGAAGGTCCGGAAACGCGCCGACAGTCCATAGGCTGCCCCAAAGAGAGCCGCTGCCAGGATCGCCGGGGTGACGATGGGCGGGATCAATCCCCGCCCCTCGTTCACCAACCAGTGCTCGGTGCCAATGAGATAGGCGATCGCGAACAGAATGAGTAGCGCGACGCCGAGGCCGGCTTTATGCGCCCCAGTCCACGTCGGGGGCCGTACGCTGGTGTCCATATCGTCCTCCTGGTTAGGTGGACATACACTTTCTCATGCCCAAAACAGGGCCGTAGTGTGCATATGCACCTAAAGGCGCGCGCGTCAAGGTCGCGCTCGCAATAAATTTCCCAGCGGCCGCGGGCGAGGTTCCGTGCGGACCTGCTCGCGCTAGGCGCTCACGCGCGGTCCACTCCGTACGCCGGCGCGACGGTGTCCTCGCCGCGCTCCAGGCCCTGCTCGATAGCGGCGATGAATCGCTCCACGTCAACGGCGTCCTCGATCGTCGAGAGCGGCGCCTCGCCCTTGGCGATACAGCGATTCAGAAAGTGCTCGTACTCGTAGCGGAAGCTCTCGTAATAGTGGGGAAGGCCAAAATCGGGATCGATCGGGTCGAAGAAGACGGCGTCGTTCCAGGTGTGGTGACTCCCGCCTGCGGTCCCGAGCACCTTCCAAACGAAGGTCCAGGGGTTGGAGGTGAGATCGTTGGCGGCAAGACCGCACCACAAGTTGGCGATCGCGCCGTCCGCCATTTCGCAGGTCATCATTACCTGGTCCGCCTCTCGAAGTTTGGGGAAGTGGACGTTCCCCATGACCGTGCGCACCCGCTTGGGGCGGCCGAGAAGATGGAATGTGGAATAGATGTGATGCGTGCAGACCTCGCGCAGAATTCCGGAATAGCCGGTGAAGAACTCCTCGGTGTGGGCCATGTTGTAGATGATCCACAGGCTCGAGATGCGGCCCAGTTTGCCACTCTCGATGTTGCCCTTGATGCGTTCGATCCAGGGCCCGTAGGCAAGGTTGTGCGCCGGCATCAGGACGCGGTCGGTGCTTTCGGCGGCCACCTTCAGTGACTCGATCTCGGCAAGATCGCAGCCGAGCGGTTTCTCGCACAGCACATGCTTTCCCGCCTCCAAGGCCGCGATCGCGTTCTCCACGTGGTCCTCCATTCGCGTGACCACCGTGACCGCATCAACCTCGGGGTCGCTAATGAGCTCTTCCACCGAGGCGTACACCGTCCCGCCGTAGCGGGAGACGAACTCCTCCGCCTTTTGCCGCGTGCGGTTGAAGCCACCCACCAAGCGCACACCAGGCACTTGCTCTATCGCCCGCGCATGCATGTGGGCCACGTTACCGGTGCCGATCAGCGCGATCCGGTGGTCCCCGGCGCCCATCACGCCCTACCCGTACTCCGGCGTCACCGCGTCCTCGCCGCGTTCGAGCCCGCGCTCGATGGCGGCGATAAAACGTTCCACGTCAAGCGCGTCGTCGATCGTCGATAGCGGCGCCTCGCCGTTCTTGATGCAACGGTTCAGGAAGTACTCGTGCGCGTAGCGGAAGCTCTCGTAGTACTGGGGGATCCCGAAATCAGGGTCGATCGGATCGTGGAAAACGGCGTCGTTCCAGGTGTAGTTGAGGCCGCCTTGGGTACCAAGCACCTTGGTGATGAGCGTCCACGGGTTCGACGTCGGATCGTTGGCGGCGAGGCAGCCCCAAAGATTGGCGATGGCGCCACCCTCCATCTCGCAGACCATCATTGCCTGATCGGGGCGCTTGATGGTGGTGAAGTGAACGTTCCCCAGGATGGTGCGCACCCGTTTGGGGCGGCCGAGGAGGTAGAAGGTCGAGTAGATGTGGTGGGTGCAAAGCTCGCGAAGGACATCGGCATAGCCGGCATAAAACTCCTCGGTGCCGGCCATATTGAAGAGGATCCACAGGCTCGAGATCCGCCCCATCTTGCCGGAATCGATGCACTTCTTGATGCGGTCGATCCACGGTCCGTAGATCAGGCAGTGGGCCGGCATGAGCACGCGGTCGGTCTTGACCGCAGCCGCTTTCAACGACTCTATCTCGGCCAGGTTGCTGCCCGTCGGCTTCTGGCAGAGGACGTGCTTGCCCGCCTTGAGCCCGGCGATCGCGCTCTCGACGTGGTCCTCCATCCGGGTGAGGATGGTCACGGCCTCGACTTCCGGGTCGGCCAGGAGCTCCTCGCGCGAGGCGTAGACGCGGCCGCCGTAGCGCTCGAAGAACGCCTCCGCCTTCGCCCGCGTGCGGTTGTAGCCGCCCACCAGATGGGTTCCGGGAATCGCCTCCAAGGCGCGGGCGTGCATGTGGGCGACGTTTCCCGTGCCGATGAAGCCCATGCCGCAGCTGTCCCCTGCCATCTTCGCCTCACTTCTTCGACACGCCAAGACCGCAAGTACTATGCTGTACGCTTCACGGCGAGACAACCGCGGGAGCGGGTCCATGTACGTTATCGGCGAAGAGGAGATCGAGGCGGTCGCCCGGGTGATCCGCTCGGGCAAGTTGTTCCGCTACGGCCACGGCGACGAATGCGAGACCTTCGAGCGCCGCTACGCCGAATACTTGGGCGCCAAGCACGTGCGCCTGACGTGCTCGGGCTCGTACGCGCTGCATGCCGCGGCGGTAGGGCTTGGGCTGGGACCGGGCGACGAGGTCCTGGTGCCGGCGCACACCTACATGGCGACGGCAACCTCGGTGCTCTCGGTGGGCGCGATCCCGGTGATCGTCGATATCGACGAGTCACTCACCATCGACCCGCGCGCGGTCGAGGACGCGATTGGACCTGCCACGCGGGCGGTGATCCCGGTTCACCTCTGGGGCGGCGCCTGCGACATGGACGCGATCATGGAGATTGCGCACAAACACGACCTTTTGGTCCTCGAAGACGCGTGCACGGGAATCGGCGGCGCGTACGAGGGCCGCATGCTCGGCACCATCGGCGATGCCGGTGCCTACAGCTTCAACTACTACAAGAACATCACCGCGGGCGAGGGTGGCGGCGTCGTCACCAACGATGCTGACATGGACAAGCGCGTCGCGTGCTCGATCGATCCCTGCCATCACTACTGGACTGGTCGCTCGCACGACATGATGCCCTTTGCCGACAATGGCGGCCGCGCCTCGGAACTCCTTGGCGCCGTCCTCAACGTGCAGCTCGGCCGGCTGCCGGGCATGATCGAGGCGATGCGCGCCCAGCGCCGCCGCATCGTCGAGGCTACCCGGCACCTCGACAATCTCGGGCTCCGTCTCGCGCCGGTGCACAGCCCCGAGCACGACGTAGCCGCTCACGTCCTCTACAACCTGCCCTCAGCCGAAGCCGCATCGACATTCGCCGGGGTCTGCCCCAGCGTGATCGCCGGCAAGACCGGACGCCACACCTATGTCGATTGGGACCAAGTGCTGATGTGCCAGGGCGCCGGTCATCCAGCGATGAATCCGTACAACATGGAGGCCAACAAGGACTGCCGTCGCGCCTATTCCAAGGACATGTGTCCGCGCTCGCTCGATATCCTGGGCCGCACCGTGATGGTGCCGATGAATCCCGAGCTAACCGAGGCCGACGTGGAACAGACGATCCGCAACATCGAGGCTGGCGCCCGCGTGGCGGCGGGCGAGATCACCCGCGAGGAGGCCGACGTCAAGGAAGTGGACAAGATCGACCCGCGCAAATACGACGCCGACGTCGCCGCCTACGGCCTCGGCTGAACCGCCCCGCGCTGCCACCCACCGTTCCTACGGTGGCGAAGCGGGGCCCCTTGGTCTAGTCTCTGCGCATGTCGCTGTCTCGGGACCAAGTCGAACGCTGGCGCGGCGAGGGGTTCGTGCGGGTGCCCGATTTCTTCGGCGCTCGCGAGGTGCGGGCGCTACAGGCCGGGGTGGAAGAACTCAAGGTGGCGGGGAAGTTTTTCAACGTCGCCACCGATTTCGACGGCGAGACCCACGTCGATACCAAACAGAACCTGCAGATCTGCCCGCTGTCGTTCCACCATCGGCTGTTCGCGGCGATGCCCTTCCACCCTAAGGTACGCAAGGCGGTGGCGCAGCTCCTGGGCGAGTCCGTTTACAAGTTCCAAGACCAGGCGGTGCTCAAGCCCCCCGACGTCGGATCGGCCACCAACTGGCACCAGGACAACTACTACTTCGAGGTGCGCGACACCCTCAAAGGAACCGCCATGTGGACGGCGGTGCACGATGCCTCGGTTGCGAACGGGACCATCGGTATGGTTCCGCGCGCGCACCACGCGTTGTTGCCGCACCGGCGCGATCCCGAATCCGACCACGACCGCCGCTGCGATCCGCCCGAGGCGGATGCGGTGCCTATAGAGATGAAGGCCGGCGGCGTCGTTTTCTTCTCGCTCGGTACCCCGCACGGCACTGGAACCAATACCACCACCAAGCAACGGGCCGGCGTCGCCTGGCACTTCCTCAACGAGGCACACGTGAGCCCCGAGCTTGCGATCGCCCGGCCGCACCCCACACTTGGCTTCGCCACCTTCGCCCAACCCGGGGAAGAGGGCGGCCCCTACGTTGTCGGCGACAAGTACACCGCCGGCGAGCGAGAATACGGCTGCAACATGGAGGACGCGCTGGCCTCCGAGATCGGACGCTTGCAGGCATGAGTCTATCTGCCGAGCAAGTCCGGCACTGGCGCGACGAGGGCTTTGTCGCGGTCGCCAGTTTCTTCGACGCGCGCGAGGTGCGCGCGCTTCAGGCCGGATACCAGGAGTTGAAGGCCGCCGGAACCTTGTCGAACATAGCCACCGACTTCGACGGCGAAACCCATATCGAGACCAAGCAGAACCACCTTATTTGTCCGCTGTCCTTCCATCACCCGCTGTACCGCGCGATCCCGTTTCACCCCAGAGTGCGGGCGGTCCTCTCGCAGCTCCTCACCGAGCCGATCTACAAGTTCCAGGACGCCTTCTTCGTTAAGCCGGCGCGCATCGGCTCGCCCACCAACTGGCATCAGGACAACTTTTACTTCGAGATTCGCGATCCGCTTCAGGGAACGGCGATGTGGGTCGCGATCACCGATGCCACTGCCGACAACGGCGCGATTCGAATCATCCCGCGCTCCTACGAGGCATTAGCCCCGCACACGCGCGACCCCGAATCCGACCACGACCGGCGCTGCTACCCGCCCGAGGACGGCGCGCTCACCGCCGAGCTCGCGGCCGGCGGCGTTCTTTTCTTCAGTTCGGGCACGCTGCATGCGACCGGCCCCAATACCACCGATGGCGAACGGGCGGCCTGCATCTTCCATTTCCTCAACGATTCTTGGGTAAGCCCCGAGCTCGCGAGCGGGCGGCCTCACCCGACGCTCGGCTATCCCTCGTACTCGCGCCCCGGAGAGGAAGGCGGCCCCTACGTCTCCGGCGCTCCTTACACCGCGGGCGAGCGGGAATACGGCTGCGACATGGAAGCCGCGCTCGCCGACGAAGTCGCCCGGCTCGCCGAGCCTCAGGTGCTGGCGACGTAGAGTTTCGAGCCAGTCCGGAAGAACTTGCCGTTGCCGTAGTGGGCGAAGTAATGGTGGCCGCGGTCGTTCACCAGCTTACGCCAACGGCCCTCGCAGTAAACGAACGACAGGCCACGCCCGCACTGGCCCTCCCCCTCGGCCGCCGTCTTGGGAAGGTCGAAGGATTCGTCGGCCTCGATATCGCCGAGGAACGCCTCGTCGAAGTTTTTGGTTTCCGCCTCGGTGATCTCGCGAATCTCGCCCGCCATCGTCCTTCCTCACCAATCGTCGTCATAAGCGCCGATGATATTCTGATCGTAGTCGATCAGTGAGCCGGTCATGATGCCGGAGTCGGGGCTCAAGAGAAAGACACACATGCGCGCGACCTCGTCGGGCTTGATCAGCTGGCCGAAGGGCTGCGCCGCCTCGGCCTTTTGAAGCCAGTCCTCGGGCTGCCCGACCGCGATCTGGGCGGCGTGCTCCCCCGGGGTGTCGGCCCAGCCCGGGTTCAGCCCGTTCACCCGAATCCGTTCCCCCCGCACGGCCTGGGCGACGTTCTTGGTCAGCGTCGCGAGCGCGCCCTTGGTCACACTATAGATGCCGAACACACGGTTGCCGCCGTGGCTGACCATCGAGATGATGTTCACGATCGAGCCCCGGATGCCCTCGCGCCGCATCAGCGCGATACCGTCCTGCATCAGGATGAACGGGGCGCGGACATTGACCGCGAACATGTTGTCCCACAACTCGAGCGTGGCGTCGTCGATGCCGCCAGCCTGATTGTCGCCGGCGACATTGACCAGTCCGTCCAGCCGACCGAAGCGCGCATCGCACGCGGCGGTGACGCCGCGGCAATCCTCGGGCACCGCGAGATCGGCATAGACATAGTGCGCCTCGGCGCCGGCGTCCCGGAGCGCCGCCTCCACCGCGGCGCCGTTCTCGCGGCTGCGTCCGCAAAACACAATGCCGCGCGCGCCGGCCTCGGCAAGCGCCATCGCCACCGCCCGGCCGATCCCTTGGGTGCCGCCGGTCACGACGTAAATCTTGCCGGCGAACTTGCCGTCCGCATCCGCCATCCGCGCCCTCCGCCCGGTCAGTGCAACCCGCCGGCGCGGCGGAGTCTATCATGTCAAGACGTTGACTCTGACCGCGCCGTGCGCGCCGACGGGTTTCGCAATGCCCGGCCTATGCCGAGAGGCCAAAGAGGCCCACGCTTCCTAGCGTCGTCCCCGAGCTAAGGGCGGTCGCGTACGCGAGCGCGGCAGCGCTCAAGGCGATCTGTCGGTTCTCGAGCGTCTCCACGCTCTGCACGGCGACAAGGGCGGCGAGCGAACCCGTGCTCAACAGCGACCGCCCACCCCGCGTGGGGTCGAAGAGGGGGCGGCCTCGCTCCTCCCTACCGGATTGGGCGCCTCGACCGCAGGCGCTCGCCCAGCGGGCGTGTCTCGGGCCGCGATATACGAGTATGAGGCGATGGAGGTGAGAGTGGGCATGCTGTTGTCCGGCCACCGTTAGCCCCCAATTGGCGAGGCGACGCGGTCGATGGAAATACCGATCCGGCATCGATTCGATAGCGCCGGCTTGGAGAGTTCACGGCTGGAGCGGTAGACTTGCGCGCGGAGGGGCGATGCGATGACTATCGAGACGCCCTCGGGCAAGGGCGCGAAGGATGAGAATTTCCCCGTCGGCTCGCGGCTCATCGCCGCCCGGTTGCGCCCCCACGTCGCCGCGTTCTACGCTTTCGCCCGCGCCGCCGACGACATCGCCGACGATCCCACCCTAGCGCCCGACGACAAGATCGCGCGCCTTGAGCGATTCGAAGCCGCGCTGTGTGGCGAGACCGACGACCCGGGGATCGAGAAGGCGCACCGCCTGCGGCGGAACCTCGAGGCCACCGGTGTCGCGGCCCGCCACCCGATCAACCTTCTGGCCGCATTCAAGCAAGACGCGACCAAGCACCGCTACGACGACTGGGACGAACTGATGGCGTATTGCGAGCGCTCGGCGAATCCGGTCGGGCGGTTCCTTCTCGACCTCCACGGCGAGCAGCAGCGCTCCTACGCCGCCTCGGACGCGCTTTGCAGCGCGCTGCAAGTCATCAACCACGTCCAGGACGCCAAGCGCGACTACCACGCCCTCGACCGGGTTTATTTGCCGCTCGATTGGCTCGCGGCCGAGGGGGCCACCGTCGCGGCCCTGGATAGCCCGCGGGCGGGACCGGCGGTCCGAACGGTTCTCGACCGCTGTCTCGACGGCGTCGCCGGCCTTCTCACCGACGCCGAACCGCTGCCCGGCGGTCTGCTCAGCACCCGGCTAGCGATGGAATCGGCCGCCATTCTGCGCCTCGCCCATCGCTTGGTCGCCGAACTCCACCGCCGCGATCCGGTGGCCGAGCGGGTCGTCCTTTCCCGCCCCGCACTCGTTTTTCAAGCCACCCTTGGCGCGGGCCATGCGGCGTTCCGCCGCGCATTGGATCGACGCCGCGCGGGGCGCCCACCACTCACGGTCGGCGATTCCAAAACGTGACCGACACGGCGCCCGCGTCACTAGCGATCGATGCTGCGGCGACGGCGCGGGTACGCCAGATCGTGACGCGGTCGGGCAGCTCGTTTCTGTGGGGCATGCGCATCCTGCCGCGCCGACGCCGCGAGACGATGTACGCGATCTATGCCTTCTGTCGCGAGGTCGACGATATCGCCGACGGACCCGGCGAAGCCGAATCGCGCATGCGTGCGCTCGGCGAATGGCGGGCCGAGATCGAGGCGCTATACGCGGGCAGGCCGTCTCGGCCGGTCGCCCGCGCGCTGGCGCCCGCGGTGGCGGCGTTTGGATTGCCCCGGGCGGAGTTCCTGGCCATCATCGATGGCATGGAGATGGACGTGGCCGACACCATGCGGGCACCGGCCATGGCCGAGCTCGATACCTACTGCCGTCGGGTGGCCGGCGCCGTAGGACTTCTGTCTATCCGTGTCTTCGGCGCCGACGAACCCGAAGCGCACTCGCTTGCCATGGTCCTTGGCCGGGCGCTGCAGCTCACCAACATCCTCCGCGACCTGACCGAAGATGCGGCGCTCGGCCGCCTATACTTGCCGCGCGAGCTATTGGAGGAGCACGGGATCGACACTCGCGACCCGGCGCTGGCGCTCGCTCATCCCGGCTTGCCAGCGGTGTGCACCGCGCTCGCCGCCGATGCTGGCGCCGGCTTTGACGAGACGCGACGCCTGCTATCGCGCTGCGACCAGCGCCGGCTGCGACCCAGCGTCGTGATGATGGAGGTGTACGAGCGCCTACTCGGCCTACTCGAGGCGCGCGGCTGGCACCAGCCGGACCGTGCGGTCCGGGTGCCGTCCGCCACCAAGCTGTGGATCGCCCTACGCCTCGGGCTCGCCGGGTGATATGGCTCAGGTTCACGTCGTCGGCGCCGGGCTCGCCGGGCTCGCGTGTGCGTTGCAGCTTTGCCGCGAGGGCCGGCGCGTCACCGTCCACGAAGCGGCGGCCCAGGCGGGCGGCCGCTGCCGCTCTTACCACGACGCGGCGCTCGATCGAGTCATCGACAACGGTAACCACCTCGTCCTCAGCGCCAATCACGCGACGCTCGGCTACCTCGACGAGATTGGCGCCACCGACACGGTGGTCGGACCCGAGCGCGCCGTGTTCCCGTTCATCGACCTCGCGAGCGGCGATCGCTGGTGGGTGCGCCCGAATCGTGGCCCGCTGCCGTGGTGGGTCCTCGCGCCTTCGCGCCGGGTCCCGGCGACGCGGCTGGGGCATTACCTGTCGCCACTGCGGCTCGCCCTCGCGCGCGGCGATGACACCGTGTTGGACCGGCTCGATCATCGCAACCCACTCTTTTCCCGCTTCATCGAGCCGCTCGCGGTAGCGGTCCTCAACTGCGCGCCGACCGAAGGCTCGGCCACGCTCTTGTGGTCGGTGCTGGTAGGCACCTTCGGACGCGGCGCTCGGGCGTGCCGGCCCTTGATCGCGCGCGAGGGGCTATCGGCAAGTTTCATCGACCCCGCGCTCGCGCGGCTCGCCACGGCGGGCGCGAGGGTTCGGTTCGGACACCGTGTGCACGGTCTCGCCCTTGGCGGCGGCCGCGCCAACGCCCTCGAATTCTCGGCCGAACGGATCGAGCTCGCCGCCGGCGACACCGTGGTGTTGGCGATCCCCCCCGCAGCGGCGGCAGACCTGATACCCGATCTCCGGGTGCCCCACGAGAGCCGGGCCATCGTCAACGCCCATTTTCTGGTCACGCCCGCGCCCGAGCCCTTCGCCGAGGCGCCCTTCATCGGGCTGATCGGCGGTACCGCGCAGTGGTTGTTTCTTCGCGGTGAGGTGGCCAGCGTCACGGTCAGCGCCGCCGACGCGCTGACCGAACAGCCCAACGACGAGATCGCCGATCGGTTGTGGGCCGACGCCTCCCGCGCCCTCGGCCTCGCGGGCGCCCCGAGGCCAGCCACCCGTGTCATTAACGAACGCCGCGCCACCTTCGCCCAGACCCCGGTCGAGATCGCGCGACGTCCACCCTCAAAGACTGCGTGGGAGAATCTATGGCTCGCCGGTGATTGGACCGACACCGGCCTTCCCGCCACCATCGAAAGCGCGATCCGCTCGGGCCGTCGCGCGGCGAGTTCGGCGGCAGCGTACCAATTTGGGATTCCGTAACTATGTTGCGCATAATGGCCACCCGCCGCGGCGTCTGCCCCCAGGAATTCCTATCGTATGTTCAATCTCTTCCGCTACTTTTCGCTGACCGGCGCGGCGATAACCGTGATCGTGGCGATCGCACTCGGAGCTACCTATCGAGAATTCGCGATTGGCCAGCTGATCGCCACCACCGACGCACAAAACGTAGGCCTCGCGCGAACCTTCGCGAATACGATCTGGTCTCGATTCTCCCAGCACGTGACCACGATTGCCGACGCGAACGGATTGCGGGCCCATCCGCAGACTAGCGAGATCGATGACGCGGTGCGCGCCCTGACCGCGGGCACTCCTGTCCTGAAGGTCAAGATCTACGACCTCGGCGGCCTTACCGTCTATTCCTCCGAGGCCGCCCAGATCGGCGATGACAAAAGTGGCAACGCAGGATTCCTCAGGGCCGCCGGCGAGGGCGTGCCAGCCAGCAAAATCTCGTTTCGCGATACCTTCAGCGCCTTCTCCGGCATCGTCGAGGACCGCGATCTCGTGGAAACCTATATCCCGATCCGCTCCGGCGACGACCGGATCGAAGGAGTATTCGAGCTCTACGCCGACATAACGCCGCTGGTCGAGCGTATCGACGACAGAACCGTCGAGTTCATTGCCGGACTCCTGGTCTCATTCGGGTTGCTCTACGCCGTGTGGTTCCTGATCGTGCGGCGTGCCGACCGAATCATGAAGAAGCAGTACGGCGAGCTTCGGGCCAACGAGACCGCGCTCCGCGAGGCGCGAGAGCGCCTGGAGCAGCGGGTCGAGGAACGGACAGCGCAGCTGCGCTTGAACGAAAGCAAGCTGCGCCTCGCGCGCGACGAGGCCGAGGCCGCCAATCACGCCAAGTCGGAGTTTCTCGCGGCCATGAGCCACGAGCTGCGCACCCCCTTGAACGCGGTCATCGGGTTCTCCGAGATCATCGAACGCGAGACGTTCGGGCCGATCGGGACCGCGAAGTATCGCGACTACGCCCACGATATCAATGCCTCGGGTCAACACCTCCTGGCGGTCATCAACGGTATCCTCGACCTGTCCAAGATCGAGGTCGGTGCGGACGACCTGCGCGAAGAGAATCTGAACGTTCCCGATCTTGTTCGCGCCACGCTGACGCTGGTCGGACAGCGCGTCGACGAGCGCGAGCTAAATCTCGCGATCGAAATCCCCGACGACCTGCCAGCACTCCGCGGCGACGAACGCAAACTCAAGCAGATCCTCGTTAACCTCCTGTCCAACGCGATCAAATTCACCGAGGCCGGAGGCGCGATCACGATCCGCGCTTAGTGCGACCCTGATAGCGCGTTGGTTCTCCAGATCGTCGACACCGGCATCGGCATCGCGCCCGAGGACGTGCCCAAAGCGCTGACCCGATTCGGGCAGGTCGATAGTGACCTGAACCGGCGCTACGAAGGCACCGGCCTCGGTTTGCCGCTCGCGCTAGCGTTCACCCAGGCACATGGCGGTACACTCGAACTCCAAAGCGAGATCGGGGTAGGGGACCACCGCGACCATACGCTTTCCGGCCGTACGCATTGTTCCGGCACTGCGCAGCTCGCTCGACGACGCCCCGGCCCCGGCGATAGAGATCGCTTCTCTACGGTCCGTTCGCTCTTGACCCATTGGACGAGCGCGGCATTATGCCGCCATGGGAGGCAGGGCGGCGAAAGTCCGAACCGGTGAGGACAGCAAAGCGCCAGCACGCGGCGCGACCGGTCTTCATCGCGGCCAAGACCTCGATACCGTGATCGCCGACGCCGGCGCCGCGTTGACCGCGCGGCAGCGCGGCGACGGTCGCTGGCTGTTCGAGCTCGAGGCCGACGCCACGATCTCGGCCGAGTACATCCTGTTGCAACATTTCCTCGACGAGATCGATGTCGCGGAGGAGCAGCGCATCGCGGCCTATCTGCGCGCCGTCCAGAGTGAGGAGGGCGGGTGGCCGCTGTTCGCGGACGGTGTGGCCGACCTGTCGGCCACGGTCAAGGCCTACTACGCACTGAAACTGGTCGGTGACGACACCGAGGCGCCGCACATGCGCCGCGCTCGCGCCCTTGTCCTCGCCCGCGGCGGCGCGGCGCGCGCGAATGTCTTCACCCGCGTAACGCTGGCCCTATTCGGACAGGTGCCGTGGCGTGCGGTACCCGCGATGCCGGTCGAGATCATGGTGCTGCCCCGTGGTTTCCATTTCACATCTCGAAGATCTCCTACTGGTCGCGCCACGGTGATCGCGCCCCTGCTCGTCCTGATGGCGATCAAGCCGCGCGCCCGCAATCCGCGCGCCGTCGGCATCGGCGAGCTCTTCACCGTGCCACCCGCGAACGAGCGTGCCTACAACGTCAATCCCACCGGCGGCGTCCTGGGAGAGCTGTTCCTCGGGCTCGACCGCTTGGTCCGCACGGCCGAACGCCTGGTACCGCGCGCCGGAAGGCGGCGCGCCATCGAGAACGCGCTCGCCTTCATGGCGCCGCGCCTCAACGGCGAGGATGGATTGGGCGGCATCTTCCCCGCCATCGCCAATAGCGTCATGGCGCTCGACGCCCTCGGTACCCCGGCTGACGATCCCCGGCTCGCCGCGGCGAAGCGCGCCTTGAAGCGGCTCACGGTGGAGCGCGACGGCGCCACCTACTGCCAGCCCTGCGTCTCTCCGGTCTGGGACACCGCTTTGGCGGTGCATGCGCTTCTTGAAGCCGGTGGCGCCGGCACGCCGATCGCCGCGGGATGCGAATGGCTGGCCGCGCGCGAAGCGATCGAGCCCAGGGGCGACTGGTCGCACCGCCGCCCCGGGCTCACGCCTGGCGGATGGGCGTTTCAATACCGCAACGACTTTTATCCCGACGTCGACGACACCGCGGTGGTCGCCATGGCGCTGCACCGCGCCGATCGCGAGCGCCATCGCGAGCCGTTGCGGCACGCGGTGCGCTGGGTCTTGGGCATGCAAAGCGAGGGCGGCGGCTGGGGCTCCTTTGACGCCGACAACACCCATTATCACCTCAACAGTATCCCCTTCGCCGATCACGGCGCCCTTCTCGATCCCCCGACCGCCGACGTGAGCGCGCGCTGCCTCGGCATGTTGGCGCAGCTCGGGCACGGCCGCGAGCATCCCGCCGTCCGCTCCGCCGTCGACTTCCTCAAGCGCGCGCAAGATCCCGACGGCTCGTGGTACGGCCGATGGGGGGTGAACTACATCTACGGCACATGGTCAGCCTTGTGCGCGCTCAACGCGATCGGCGAAGACCCGACGCGACCGGGAATTCGCCGCGCCGTGGCTTGGCTGACGGATCGCCAGGGTGAGGACGGTGGATGGGGCGAGGGTTGCGCGAGCTACTGGCCCGAAGGCCGTTCCCAGGCGCACCCGAGCACGCCGTCTCAGACCGCCTGGGCGCTCCTCGGCCTGATGGCGGCAGGCGAGGTGCGAAGCGAGGCGGTGGGGCGCGGCGTCACCCATCTGCTCGATGCGCCGCGCGACGGCGCGCGCTGGCGCGAGGAGCACTGGACCGGGGTCGGCTTCCCGCGCGTCTTCTACCTCAAGTACCACGGCTACGCCGCCTACTTCCCGCTGTGGGCGCTGGCGCGATACCGCGACCTTACCCGCGGCAACGACCCCCGCGTCCGCCGCGGGATTTGAGACGCCTCGGCGTCCTTACCGGTCTCGCGCTCGAGCGCCGGATCATCGAGCGGGCGGCGTCGGGCAGGGTGCATAGGATCGGCTGCACCGGGGCCAACACAGCGCGCGCCGAGCGCGAGGCGGCGGCGCTCATCGCCGCAGGCGCTCAGGCATTGTTGAGCTTCGGCCTCGCCGCTGGCCTCGACCCCGCCCTGCGCCCCGGTGACGTCCTCTGCGCCGATCATGTCATCCTTGCCGACGGCCACGCCTTGGCGACCCATCCCGGCTGGGCCGAGACGCTATGCGCGGCTGCAACCGCTGCCGGCATCGCGATCGCCCGTGGCGGAATAGCCGCCACCGATCGCGCACTCGTCTCGCCTGCCGAGAAGCGCGCGCTAGGCACACGATCGGGCGCGCCCGCCGGTGATATGGAATCTGGGCCAGCGGCTCGCGCGGCGGCTAGCGCCGGCCTGCCCCACTTGGCCGTACGCGTCATCGCCGACCCGGTCGAGCGGTCGCTCCCCGATTGGTCCGGATCCATCGTCCGCGACGATGGTCGTATCGCCGCCCTGGGCGTTGCAACGAGCATTGCCCTGGCGCCTTGGCAATTGCCGGAGCTGGTCCGCATCGCGCGCGACGCGACCGCGGGTTTCGCTGGCCTACGCCGCGTCGCCGGCTTGGGTGCGGCGCTTTGGGTCGTCGCTTAGTCCGCCGACCACGTCGCGGACC
The DNA here is from genome assembly GCA_965219135.1 of Alphaproteobacteria bacterium. Lineage (GTDB taxonomy): Bacteria > Pseudomonadota > Alphaproteobacteria > VGEJ01 > VGEJ01 > CAYUNL01. Next base: position 1,282,623 of record CBDCMV010000003.1, read on the forward strand.
AAGCCGTCGAATACGTACACCGCCCGGCGCTGGCCGTCGAGCGGGATCTCGGGGGCCATTGGCCCGCTGGTCCGCACCCCTGCGATCGCCGTCTTCAGCGCGCGTAGGGGGTGGGCCACCGTGTCGGCGACCGCTGTCGGTTCGTAGCCGCAGTGGACCATGCAGTCGGCGCACTTCTCGTAATTTCCGGTGCCGTAGTCCTGCCACTCGGTCTCTTCCATCAGCGCGCGGAACGAGGTGGCATAGCCTTCGTTCAGCAGATAGCACGGGCGCTGCCAGCCGAACACGTTGCGCGTCGGGTTCCCCCACGGCGTGCAGCGATAGGTCTGGTTGCCGGCCAGAAAATCGAGGAAGAGCGAGGACTGCGTGAAACGCCACCCGCGTCCCTTGCCGCGGGCGAAGATCTCGCGAAAGAGCTCTTTGGACCTGCGCCGCGTCAAGAAGTGCTCCTGATCGGGGGCGCGCTCATAGGCGTAGCCGGGCGAGATGGTGACGCCCTCGACGTCGAGGTCGGTGGCCACGAAGTCGAAGAAGGCGGCCACGCGCTCCGGTGCGACCCCGTCGAACAGGGTGCAGTTCACGTTGACCCGGAATCCGGCACGCCGTGCCGCGCCGACCGCGGCGACCGCACGCGCGAACACCCCCTCCTGGCAGACCGAGGCGTCGTGCTCGTCCTCGAGGCCGTCAAGGTGCACGGTAAAGGTGAGGTAGGGGCTTGGCCGGAATAGGTCGAGCTTCTTCCCGAGCAGAAGCGCGTTCGTGCACAGGTAGACGAAGCGCTTGCGTTCGGCCAGCGCCGCCACGATGTCGCCGATCTCCTTGTGCAACAGCGGCTCGCCGCCGGGGATCGAGACCACCGGGGCGCCGCACTCCTCGGCCGCGGCCACACACTCGTCGACCGTGAGTCGGCGGTCCAGGATCGCGTCGGGATAGTCGATCTTGCCGCAGCCCGCGCACGCCAGATTGCAGCGAAACAGCGGCTCCAGCATCAGTACCAACGGATAGCGCTCGCGGCGCGCCAGGCGCTGCTTGAGTATGTAGGCGCCGATGCGAAGTTGCTGCCGGATGGGGACTGCCATCGAACGCCCTCAACCGGACGCCGAATGCGGCGGCGATGGGTCGGCGACCAGCTCGGGGGGCAACCGGAAGCGCACGTTTTCCTCAACCCCGGACAACCGCTCGACGTCTATCTTACGAAGACCCGCCAGTCGCGCGACCAGTTCGTCTACCAGCTCCTCCGGGGTCGAGGCGCCGGCGGTGATCCCCACGGCCTCGGCGCCGGTAAGCCAGCTCGGATCGAGCGCGGCCGCATCCTCGATCATATAGGCGGGCACGCCTTCGGCCTCGGCGATCTCGCGTAGGCGGTTGGAGTTCGAGCTGTTGCTCGCGCCCACGACCAGCACCACATCGGCCGCATCGGCCAGCACCCGCACCGCGGTTTGCCGGTTCTGCGTCGCGTAACAGATATCGCGCATGTCGGGACCGACGATCGCGGGAAATCGTTCGCGCAGCGCGGCAATGATATCGCGCGTGTCGTCGACGCTAAGCGTCGTCTGAGTCACGTAAGCGAGCTTGGCGTGATCGGCCGGTTCCAGCGCCGCCACGTCCTCGACGCAGGTCACCAGATGCACTCGGCCCGCACCCGGCCCATGGTCCCGGCGACTTCGGGGTGGTCATGGTGGCCGATCAGCACGACCTCGAACCCCCTGGCCGCGTAGCGCTGGCCTTCTTTGTGGACCTTGGCCACCAGCGGGCAGGTGGCATCGATCACGTTGAGCTCGCGGTCTGCGGCGCGGCGCTCGACGGCCTCGGCCACCCCATGGGCGCTGAAAATGGTCACCGCACCGGCCGGCACCTCATCGATGTCCTCGACGAAGCGCGCGCCCTTGGCCCGCAGGGAATCCACGACCCGCTTGTTGTGGACGATCTCGTGGCGCACGTAGATGGGCGCGCCGAAGCGATCCAACGCGCGCTCGACGATCTCGATGGCGCGCTCGACCCCGGCGCAGAACCCACGCGGGTTCGCCAGCAGAATCCTCAACCTGGCTTCCCTTCCACCTCGGCCGACACCACGGCGTTTCCCCAGCTGCCAGCCCCCGACCCTAGCACCCGCCGGGCGCCACGCCAAACCGCATCGCCCTATTCGAGATAGCCATGGGCCGCGAACCAAGCGACGGCATCACGCAGCGCTTCGGCGGCGGGGCGGGCGGCGTAGCCGAGTTCGCCACGCGCCTTGGCTGAAGAGAAGTACATGCGCTTGCGGGCGAGCCGCACGCCGTCGACCGTCGCGAACGGCTCCCGTCCCGAAACGCGCGCCCATGCCTCGCTCAGGTGGGCAAGCGGCAGGACCGCGCCGTGCGGCAAGCGGACGCGCGGCGGCGCGCGCCCCGCCGCCGCCGCCACGCTGCCGAGAATCTGGCGCAACGTCATGTCCTCGCCGCCCAGCACATAGCGTTCGCCCACGCGGCCGCGCCGGTAACCCAGGAGATGGCCTTCGGCCACGTCATCGACGTGGACCACGTTCAGCCCAGTCTCAACGTAGGCGGGCATGCGCCCGCTCGCGCATTCGACGATGATGCGCCCCGTCGGCGTTGGTTTGATGTCTCGCGGACCCAGCGGTGTCGATGGGTTGACGATAACCGCGGGCAAGCCCTCCTCCCGCACCATGCGCCGCACTTCCGCCTCGGCCTGGAACTTCGAGCGTTTGTAGTGACCGATCATGTCGTCGAGCACCACCGGCGTGTCCTCGTCCGCCGCGCCGTGGGCCGGCGCAAAACCAAGCGCCGCGGTGCTGGAGGTGTACACCACGCGCGCCACGCCCGCCTCGAGCGCGGCGCGCATCAGCGCCCGCGTGCCGGCGACGTTGGTCGCGTACACCTCGCGCGGGCGCGGCACCCAGTAGCGATAATCGGCGGCCACGTGAAACAGCGCCGCGCACCCCGCCGCCGCGGACGCCAACGTGTCAGACTCACCCAGATCGCCGCGCGTTAGCTCGACGTCCAGTCCCTCAAGGTTGCGCAAGTCGCTCGCTGCCCGAACCAGGACACGTACCGTCTCACCGGCCGCCAGAAGCCGCCGAACCACCGCCGATCCCACGAACCCGGTGCCGCCGGTCACCAGGACTGCCATGGTTCTCTTTCGTTCCGGCGTCGACCCGCCCGTGGGCCGCCTCGGCGATTGCCTCAGGCGCGTGCGGCTTCGCTTTCGGCTTTGCCCAGCGCGTCGAGCGCGGCGGCGACGATACTGCGGGAATCGAGGCCCGCCTGCTCCACCTGCTTGTCGGGCTTATCGTGATCGATAAAGCGATCGGGCAGGCACAGGGGTCGCAGCCTGAGGCCCGCGTCCAGCAGCCCGCCGCGGGAAAGGAACTGCATTACGTGGGTCGCGAATCCGCCCAGCGCCGCCTCTTCGAGCGTGATCAGGACCTCGTGCTCCCCTGCCAGCCGCCGTACCAGGTCCTCGTCCAGCGGCTTGGCGAAGCGGGCGTCGGCGACGGTCGTCGCCAGTCCGCGGGCGGCCAGCTCGTCGGCCGCCGTCATCGCGGCGCCAAGCCGGGTGCCGTAGGAAAGGAGCGCGACATTGGTGCCCTCGCGCAGCACCCGTCCGTGGCCGATCTCGAGTGCGACCCCATCTTCGGGCAGTCCGATCCCGGTCGATTCCCCGCGCGGATAGCGCAGCGCCGAGGGCCGGTCGTCGATGGCCGCCGCCGTTGCGACCATGTGCACCAGCTCGGCTTCGTCGGCCGCCGCCATAAGAACGAAGCCCGGCAGGCAGCCGAGGTAGCTCACGTCGTAGGCGCCCTGGTGCGTGACGCCGTCGGCGCCGACCATGCCGGCGCGATCGATGGCGAAGCGCACGGGCAGACCTTGGATCGCGACGTCGTGCACGATCTGATCGTAGGCGCGCTGCAGGAACGTCGAGTAGATGGTGGCGAAAGGCTTGAACCCGGCGCAGGCCAGCCCGGCACAGAAGGTGACCCCGTGCTGCTCGGCGATGCCGACGTCGAAGCAGCGCTCGGGAAACCGCTTGGCGAACTTGTCAAGGCCGGTGCCCGAGGGCATGGCCGCGGTCACGGCGATGATCTTCTCGTCGCGCTCGGCCTCGGCGATCAGCGCTTGTGCATAGACGCTCGTATAGCTCGGCGCCTTGGGCGTCGGCTTGGCTTGCTCGCCGGTTAGAACGGTGAATTTACTCACGCCGTGATACTTGTCGGCCGCGGCCTCTGCGGGGGCATAGCCCTTGCCCTTCTGGGTCACGGCGTGGACCAGGATCGGGCCCGCGTGGTCGGCCTCGCGGACGTTCTTCAGCACCGGCAGCAGGTGGTCGAGATTGTGCCCGTCGATCGGGCCCACGTAATAAAATCCGAGTTCCTCGAACAGCGTCCCTCCGGTCAGCATGCCGCGAGTGTACTTCTCGGCCCGCCGGGCGGCGTCGCGAAGCTGTCGCGGGAACTTGTCGGCCATCAGTTTGGCGAGGTGGCGCATCTCGCGGTAGGGCTTGGCCGAGATCAGCCGCGAGAGATAGGCGCTCATGGCGCCCACGGCGGGCGCGATCGACATGTCGTTATCGTTGAGGATGACGATGAGGCGGCTTTTCATGGCGCCGGCGTTGTTCATCGCCTCATAGGCCATTCCCGCCGACATGGCGCCGTCGCCGATCACGGCGATCACATTGTGGTCGCCGCCCGAAAGATCCCGCGCCACGGCATAGCCGAGCGCCGCCGAGATCGAGGTCGAGCTGTGCGCGGCCCCGAAGGGGTCGTACTCGCTCTCTTTGCGGCTGGTGAAGCCCGACAATCCGCCACCCTGGCGCAGCGTGCCCATGCGGTCGCGCCGCCCGGTCAGAATCTTGTGCGGATACGCCTGGTGGCCGACATCCCAGAGCACCTTGTCGCGCGGGGTGTCGAAAATCGCGTGCACCGCTACCGTCAGTTCGATCACCCCGAGCCCGGCGCCGAGATGGCCGCCGGTGTTCGAGACGACATCGATCATCTCGCCGCGGAGCTCGTCGGCCAAGCGGCGCAGATCCTTCTTCTTGAGCCCGCGGATGTCGGCCGGCGAAGTCACTTTATCGAGCAGCGGCGTCTTGCTGACTTGTGCCACCTCAATACCCCCCTGGTAACGTGCTCCCGCGCCCGCGCCCCTGGAGCCTACCAAACACCGCCGCCCGGTGCCACCACGCGAGCCGCGACGGCGCGATCCATCGGGCCGCTCGACTCCAGGGCCAGAAACTCGGATGCTGGTCCGAGCGAAGGATACACGCGGGAGGGAAGACATGCGTGAAGGTGCTGTGACACTCGTCGAATACAAGGTCCAGTCGGACAAGATCGGCGAGCAAGAAGCGGCGGTTCAAGAGTGGGTGGGCGCGATTCGCGCCCTGGGCGATCCGAACGTGAGCTATACCGTGTTGAAGGCCGAGGACGGCCTGTCGCTGCGCCACGTCATTTTGGGGTGCCGACGGCGAAGCGATAGGAAGGCTACAGAAATTGCCGCTGTTCAAGTCCTTCGCCGATGGCACCGGAGCCCGCAGCGAGAACGGGGTCACGGTGACGAGGATGAGCGTGCTCGCGTCCTCCACCGACTAGGGCACCGCGGCTCACCACACGGTGTAGCCGCCGTCGGCGACTAGGACGGCACCGGTCATCAGGCTTGAGGCGTCGGAGGCGAGGAACAGGACGGCCGAGGCGATCTCGTCGGGCCTACCCAGCCGGCCCATGGGGACCGCCTGCAGCCAGCTGGCGGTCCACTCGGGGTTGACCATGCTGCGGTGCGACATCGGGGTGTCAATGAATCCCGGCGCCACCGCGTTGACGCGCACGCCCTTGGGCGCCCACTCCGCGGCCAGCGACCGGGTTACCATGTGCACGCCGGCCTTCGAGGCGCTGTAGTGCGCATGGCTCTGCGGCCGGTTGGCGATCAGCCCGGCGAACGAGCCGATATTGACGATGGCGCCGCCGCCTTGCTCAAGCATAAGCGCGCCGAACGCGCGGCTGCACCAGAACAGGCCGTTGAGGTTGACGTCGATGATCCGACGCCATTCATCGTCGGTGATGTCGGTGGCGGTGGTGTTGGCGCCGATGCCGGCGCAGTTGATCAGCACGTCGACGCGGTCGTGGCGCTCAGCAAGCGCGCGCACGCAAGTCTCGACGGCGGCGCTGTCGGTGACGTCGAGCCTCGCGTATTCGGCCGTGTGACCGGCCTCGCGCAAGCGCTGCTCGGCCTTCCTCCCCGCTTCGTCTTGGACGTCGGCCACCACCACCGCGGCGCCGCACTCCCCAAGCGCGAGCCCGCACTCCAGCCCGATGCCGCCCGCGCCGCCGGTGACCACCGCCACCCGCCCGCTCAAATCATACTTCTCGCGATACATGCCGCGCGCCCTCCCCTTGCCTGCACTGCCACGATATCATGCAGAACAGCAGCGCGATGAAAGGGCGGAATCGGACCATGAAAACACGATTGCTGGGCGCCGCGGCGGCAGCCCTCATCAGTTCCTCGGCGATCGCCGCGGAAATTACCGTTCCCATCCACATGGTGAGCGAAGAGGGTATCGGCACGGTCACTGGCCAGGTGCGTTTGCCGATGGCCCGCACGGACTCTCGATCGAGCCCGAACTCAGCGGCCTGTCACCCGGACTCCACGGCACCCACATCCATCAGAACCCGGCGTGTGGCGTGTCCGAGAAGGATGGCAAGACGGTCGCGGGCGGCGCCGCCGGCGGCCACTACGATCCCCAGGGGGCAGGCCGCCATGGCGGACCCTACGGCGATGGCCACCGTGGCGACCTTCCGAACCTCGTCGCCGAGGCGGACGGCTCGGCGACGATGCCGGTCGTCGCGCCGCGCCTCGACGTGGCCGCGATCACCGGTCGCGCGCTAATCATCCATGGCGGACCCGACCGCTACGCCGATGACCGCGACAAGGCCGGCCGGCGCGCCTACTGCGGGGTCATCCGATAAGCGCAAGCGGCGCGGCTAGCCGGCGCGCACGAACTTTTGGAAGGCGTGGCAGGTAAGCGGCGCGAAGTGATCGATCGCGCCCGAGGCTTTGATGACCTCACCGACGTAGAAGTCGCCGCGCGAATCCGCCCAGATTCCGTGCGGGACGATGAAGTTGCCCGGCAGCAGCGATTCCTCGTCGCCGATTCGCGTGTGGATCTCGCCGTCGGGATCGCAAATCGTCACCCGCGCGATCGGCGAATGTCCCATCGGCGGATGCTGCATTAGCTGAAAGTGCGGCGTCTCGCCCGGCGGGACCGTCCACCCGAGCTCGGCGATGAAAAGGTTCTCCTGTTCGTCGAAGAACAGGTCGTCGGGCCGCCCCACCCAGTCCCACACGTCAAGGAATCCGCCCTCGCCATCGAAGATCTGGATCCGCGAGTTCTCGCGGTCGGCGACATAGACTTTGCCGGCGCGATCCACCGCGATGCCGTGCGGCAGGTTGAACTCGCCGCGACCGGCGCCCGGCGTGCCCCATGAGGCGACCAGCTCCCCGCCCGGGGTAAAGCGGTGCACCCGCGCGTTTCCGTAGCCGTCCGAGACGAACAAATCGCCGTCCGGCCCCACCGCGATGTTGGTCACCATGTTGAACGGGCCACCAGCGTGCTGCACCGGCGATTCGCCGATCTTGAACCCGGTGTCGGCGGGACCGTCGGGCTCACCCAGGGTCATCAGCAGCTCGCCCGCGGTGGAGAATTTACGCACCGTGTGATCGAAGTTGTCGGCGCAATAGACGTTGTCGTCACGGTCAATGAAGATGCCATGGGCGCTCGAAAAAATCCCCTCGCCCCAGGCGTTCACAAACTTGCCATCCTTGTCGAACACGATGATCGGGTGCTCGCCGCGGCAAAAGACGTACACCAAATCGCGCGAATCGACGGCGACGCCGGCGACCTCGACGAACGACCAGCCCTCGGGCAGCTGCTCCCAGCCCTCGAGCACCTCATACTCGATCTTGTGTTCCCCCAGCGCCACGGTCCGCCTCCCCTTCGACTTCGCCACCCGCAAGATCGGCCTTCGGCGCGCCGCCCGTCAAGGGCGGGCCGAAGTCTGTGCGGTGGCGTGGTTCATGTCAGCATGGCCCGCGCCCGCGAGTCCGCGTCGCGCCAATTCTCCAACAGGCGGCGGACGATCACCCGCATGAGATAGAGGCCGAAGCGCGGGTTCTGAAGGTAGAGCTGGATCATCACGTCGTTGGGTAGCTTCAAGAGCTCGCAGTCGGTCTCACAAACCGCGGTGCAAGTGCGCCGGTTCTCGGGCGTGAAGACGCCGACCTCGCCCAAGACCTCTCCGGCGCCGACCCGGGTCTCGATCTCCTCGAGCACGATCGTGCCGCTGCGGATTACGATCATGTCTTCCGGCGCCTCGCCCTTGCGGAACAGGACACTCCCCGCCTTGACGCTCGCCCGGTCCATATACGCATAAAGCGGCGCCAGCGATTCGCTGCCCGGCGCCGCGTCCTTTATGTCGCGGATCAATCGCATCATCTGCACCAGGCGCAAGCTGTTAAGCGGCACCAACAGCGCGTGCAGGACCAGCGTCGGGTAGCTTCCCGCCAAAAGGCCGAAGGCCAGGAAACCGATGTTGCCGCCGATGACCGCGACACGCAGCGAGATCATCGTCTTGCGGTGCATCCCCCACAACTCGTAACGACGCCGCCGACGTAACCGATCACATCGATCCACGGGAAGCCCTCCATGCTAAGCATCCGCCCCTTCCTTCCGGCCTGCGCCCTTCTTCTCGCCCGGGCCGGAGAATACGACAATGCGGGTGGCGACGCGCCGCCCGCATTTCGCGCCGCGGCCGGCCTCACGCTTAATATATACTTCATAATATTTCACTGATTATTAATTAATGAAATCACAACGAGTGTCAACGAGTAATTAAAAGTAATAAGGCAAGAACTTATCGTACTAGATGAAATAGTTGCCCAGGTAGTAACCGCCTTGACGCCATCCCCCGGTGATTCGCTGCGGCCGTATTGTGTAACGGTTTCAAGCGTCTCGGGCCGCGCCCGCGGATTGGCCCGGCGATTGCGAAATCATCGCCGAGCAATTCGCGAGCGATCCGGTTCGACGTCGGCACCACAGAGGGAGCAACCGACATGAGCTTGTTTGGCGCCTTGTTTTCGGGGGTAAGCGGTTTGGCGGCGCAGAGCCAAGCCATGGGCATCATCGCCAACAACATCACCAACGTGAACACCACGGCATTCAAACGCACCGCCAGCGAGTTCTCCTCGTTAGTCACCGGCTCGCGCAACGCGAATTCGTCGCGCCCGGCGGCGTCCAGCCGACGGTGCGCCAGCTGGTCGACAGCCAGGGGCTCTTGCAAGTCTCGGCCTCGCCGACCGATCTCGCGATCAATGGCGACGGTTTCTTCGTGGTTTCGGATATCAGCGCCCCGACCGCCACCGCCGGTCAGTTCGTGTTCACCCGCGCGGGATCCTTCACCCCCGACAAGAACGGCGATCTGAAGAATGCCGGCGGCTTCTTCCTCCGCGGCTACGAGGTCACCGACCCGGCCAAGGGCACGATCACCTCCGACCACACCAACTTGTTGTCGACCAAGACGGTGAACGTGACCGATTTCAACGGCACGGCGCAAAAGACCACGACCGTCAACATCAAGGCCAACCTGCAATCAACCCAAGCCATATCGGCGCAGGAGGCGACCTACGACCCGACGGTGGCCGCCACCAACATGGCCTCGGGCAACGTCACGCCCGACTTCAAGCGCTCGGTCCAGATCTTCGATTCCCAGGGCGGCTCGCGCACCCTGACCTTCGCCTTCCTCAAGGACGCCGCCGCCGTCAACCAATGGAATACCGAGTTATTCGTCGAGCCCTCGACCGACATCACCAACACGGCGCCGCTGGTCAACGGCCAGATCTCGACCGGCCTGACCAAGTTCAACGCCGACGGCTCGATCGACCTCGCCACGACCACGGTCAGCCTCACCAACGTCAGCATTCCTTTTGGCGGCACCACCGGGCTCGGCATCACCTCGCCGCAAACCATTACCATCGGCATCGGCACGACGGCCAAGACCGATGGCCTCACTCAGTTCGCCGGCGCGTCCGAGCTGGCGGGGACCGACGTCGACGGGGCGCTGTTCGGCAAGCTCAACAACGTCACCGTCAACGACCTCGGCGTGGTGACCGCGAACTTCTCCAACGGCTTGCAGCAAGACATCTTCAAGCTGCCGATCGCCAGCTTCCCCAACCCCAACGGGCTGGTGCAGAAGAACGGAACGGCGTTCTTGGCAAGCAACGCCTCGGGCAACTTCACTCTGCAGCTTGCGGGGGAGAGCGGCGCCGGCAAGGTCGCGCCTTCCTCGCTCGAGGCATCCTCGGTCGATCTGGCCGAGGAGTTCACCGACATGATCGTAACCCAGCGCGCCTTCAGCGCCGCCGGCAAGATCATTACCACCACCGAGGACATGCTCGACGAGCTGGTCCGGCTGAAGCGCTAATCACCCGCCGGCCCGGCCGCCCAACGGCCGGGCCGGCCCGGATCGCTATCGCACCGGCTTCCCTTTCTTCTTGCCGGCGCTTGCGCGTCTCGCTGCTGCGACGGCCCCTTGGGCCCATCGCTCCACAGGAATTACGCGCGAGGGCGTAGACTGGTTCAACATGCGCGGACTTTGATCGGTTCGGTAGAGCCACTATGAGCCACCCTGGGGAAAACTGCCCTTTCGCTGAAGCAACCCTGCAGTTGATTTTGTCGTGAACGTGTGCCCCGTCCGCGTGGGCTAGACCTGCGGAGGCATCTTCAGAAAGTGGCTTCGGACTCGGCCTTCTTCACCACCTCGTGCGTCTTCACGGTCTCGGGGACCATGTAATCGCGCTCGGCGCCTTTGAGAACGTGTCCACGCTCCTTGACCGCTGAATCGGGCAGCTTGTTGATCGGCATGTAGCTGCTGTGATGGTGGGCGCGGAAGGGTTTGTTGCGCTCCATGTTGTAGCAGCAGATGAGCGTCGTCCGCGGCTTGGTGGAGCGGTTCGGATCCGGGCCGTGCAGGGTGTTGCAGTGCTGGAACATGACGTCGCCCGGGTCCATCTCTACGTACACCACCTCCAGCACCTTCTTCGCCTCCTCGACCCGCTCCGGATCGGCGCACAAGTGGCCGCGGACCGGGATGTGCGTCACGCGGCCCAGGCGGTGCGAGCCCCTCAGGAACTGAAGACACCCGTTGTCCCGCCGCATGGGGTCAATGGCGATGATGACTCAGGCCATGTCCGGAAACAGGATTCCGTTCTCATACCAATAACCGAAGTCCTGATGCCAGCGAAAGCCGCCGCCCGGCGCGGCGGCTTCAGGATGAACTTCGCGTGGTAGTGGTAGACCGCGTCGCCGAACAACAGCTCCATCCCCTCGACCACTCGCGCGCACCGCGAGATCGCGCCGAAGAGGTCATCGCCCGGCTGGTTCCACACGATCTCGTCGGTGGCGCCCCATTCCTCGTCGGGAACGCTGAGGATGTTCTCAGCCAGCGTGGCGTCTTCCTCCAGCGCCCGGCGCATGAGGGAGATCTCCTCGCCGTCGAAGAAGCCGCGTTTGAAGAAAAACCCGTCCCTCCGGAAGAGCTCCGCGTCCTCGGACGTAAGTCGCAAGTACTCCATAGACTTTCCTCTACCGTACAGAAAAGATTACCGCGTCGCTATTGGCTGGGATTTACCAGATTATTCCTCTGCCCAAGACGGTAGCACAATCGAGCATCGGTCGGAAGCGTCGCCGTCTAGCCCGGCGGCGCTGATCGCGTGTCGGAAGGTGACGCGCCAGTCGCGGTGAAAGCGCGAACTGGTTGGTAACCGTTAGCATACCGTCACAAAGGCAGAAGGTTTGAGTCCCATGAAGTGGGCCGACAGGGACAAACCTTGGCACTGGGTACTGGTTGTTTCGCTCTATCGGGATATCCACTCTAGAAGACACCATCGAACCCGGCCAACCCGGGGGTCTCGCGGATGGCCTGCCCCCGATTAGTGGTCCAGCGCTTAAGTTAGAGTTTGGCGCGGGTTAAGTTGATGGGCCAACCATAGCCCATCAACAGCGTAGGTTGGCCCATCAACGTTTGGCAAGATGGTTTCTGGGGCCGGCGGTCTGTATCCGAGCGAGCTATGCGGCCGGATGGTATTGTAGTGATGCCGCCATCGTTCGATCAGCACTTTGGCCTCCTTCAGTGTAGAGAAGATCTCCGTGTTCAGGATTTCGTCCCGGAGCTTTGAGTTGAAGCTCTCGTTGTATCCGTTCTCCCAAGGTGACCCGGGCTCGATATAGAGGGTCTTGACGCCGATCCTGCCGAGCCAGTCGCGGACGGCATGAGCGGTAAACTCTGAGCCGTTGTCGGAACGGATATGATCCGGCGGGCCATGTTGGACGAAGAGCTCGGTCAGACAATGGAGGACATTGTCCGAGTTCAATCTTCGCTCGACGACAACGGCCATGCACCGCCTGGTGAACTCATCGATCACGGTGAGCATGCGGAACTTCCTCCCATCGTGTGTTCGATCCATGACGAAGTCATAGGACCAGACGTGATTGGGCCAGCACGGCCGCAGACGGATGCAGGATCCGTCGTTGAGCCACAGCCTGCCCCGTTTCGGTTGCTTCTGTGGGACCTTCAGCCCCTCCCGCCACCAGATGCGCTGGACCCGCTTGGCGTTCACGTGCCAACCTTCGGTCCTGAGCAAGGCAGTGATCCGCCGATAGCCATATCTGCCATACTGGCTGGCCAAGCGGATGATCGCGGTCGTGAGTGCCTCTTCATCATCCCGACTACGGGGTCTCTTGCGCTGGGTTGAGCGATGTTGGCCTGCAACAGCACAGGCACGTCGCTCGGAGATTCCCAGTTCGGCCTGGAGATGATCAACACACCGCCGGCGACGGGCGGGGCTTAGCAGTTTCCCTCAAGCGCCTCTTTCAAGATCAGCTTATCCAACGTCAGATCCGAGATCGCCTTCCGGAGACGGCCATTCTCCTTCTCCAGGTCCTTCAGACGCTTGGCCTGGTCAGTACGAAGGCCGCCATATTCCTTGCGCCAGCGATAGTAACTCTGCTCCGATACGCCGAGCGTGCGACAAGCTTGACCAATGGACTGGCCCTGCGCCAAGGCCACCTCGGCTTCGCGCAACATGCTGATAATCTGTTCCGGGGTGTAGCGTTTACGGCTCATTTTGTCCTCCTTTCGAGGGGGCAAAACGCGCCAAACTCTCTTAACAAATCTGGACCACTTTTAGGGGGTCACTCCACAAGGGGGTAGCCGTTCAAGAGCAGCAATCAGCGCTGCGCGAAGCTACGGTTCCATCTCGGCGGGTCTTTCGTCTTGTCGTTCAAGGGACGCGCCATCATCGCTTTGACGGCCGAATCGTGCTCTGCGAGCGCGTCGCCGCCAACCATAATTGTCCAGGGCTTTCTGGACGCACCTTGTCGCAGCGACCCTCCGGGAAATTTGAGGGTGCCGATCGTTCCGGAGGAAACGAATTCGTGAACCGCTTCTCTGGTTTCCTTTTCCCATTGTCTTCTTGGCAGGCGCCCCTGGTTACGGCCAAGCGTGGGTGTCAGCCTAACGGGGAGCAGATCCTCGATGGTGAAGCCATTGGGCGCCGTGGCTGGTCCAAGCATGTTTTTTCGGGGCCGCAGAGCGCGCTCAGAATTGGTTTGAACCCCAAAACGCTGGAGCCCCGAGCCGCGCTGTGGGGCGCTCTGACGCGGCACTAGGCACCCTCTAAGCGCGCGATTTCGGCCCGACGATCCGAATACTACCACCCTGCTGATCATCCCTATCATCACGCCTCACGTGACCCGCCGACAGGAAACTGATGTGCTACCGTCGTTGAACGGTGCTGCCGCGGCATCGCCACCGGCCGGCAAAAAGATTGGTGCCCCTGGCCTGACTCGAACAGGCACGTCCCGAAGGACAACAGATTTTGAGTCTGTCGCGTCTACCAATTCCGCCACAGGGGCGCGCGGGAGCGCGATGATAGACCAGACCCGAGGCCGGTCAAGCGGCCCCACAATGGCGTTGTCCCCCAGCATCCCATACGCGACGAGTGACGCTACGGGATTGCCTAGGAGCGTGCGCCGTAGAAGTTTTGATGTTGGGCGATTGGCGCGCGGCCGCCGGAGAGGTTGGATTTTGGCCCGAGTGTGGACATCTGGCCCGCCCGACTCTGGGATGGAAAGCCCGGACCGGAAGGCCGGAACGGAAGAGATTCGCGTTTCATACGCGGTCGATGGGCACTGCGCGCCCCGGAGCAAGTGCGTTGGCAGGCCAGCACCTGCCTCAGCACGTGGCCACCGTCCCCATCCGCTTGATGTTCAACGCCAAGCACACGAGGTCCCACTCGCCGCGCACCTTCGCCAAGCCTCGCAGGCTGAATCGTCGGAATCCGAGCACCTCCTTGATCCACCCGTTCGGCGCCTCCGAGAGCCACTTGCGTTGCGCGTACCGGGCTTTGCCCGCGGGGCTCGCCAGTTTCTCACCCATGCGGTGCGTGGCAGGGAGCCGGGCCGGGTCGACCGCCACCTGGGACTTGCCTTCACGCCCCAGCGCTCGCCGATTCCCGCCGATTGACCGCCGGCGGCGGCGTTGACAGCGCGAAATCGCTTCCGCTAAGAGGTAGCGAACGGAGGGATGGCCGAGTGGTCGAAGGCGGCGGTTTGCTAAACCGTTATACGGTGACAAGCCGTATCGAGGGTTCGAATCCCTCTCCCTCCGCCACTCCCTAAGCTATTGATATGGAGTTACTTTTCGTCCTCTAACGGGGGCGAATTGTCTTTTCATTTCGGTCGGTTACGGCCTGGATTGGCTTCGCCGTGGCTACGTGAGACGGTTCGGGTACGGCGAACCTGCGGCTCAGGTCGCGAAAGTCTCTTACGGCGCTTTCGGTGGTACGACAAGACGGGTGACGAGTTGAACTCGGCGGCCGGTATGGCGGCTCGCATCGCGCTCAGAACGCGCCGCCCGGCGTCGAATCCGCGCTCAACCGATGCCGAGCAGCGCCCGTTGCTCGTCCCAAGCGATGGGAAGGCGGATTTCGTTCGCGAGCCGCTTCGCGCTCAGCTCGACCGGGTGACGGTCGTGAAGGACGGCCTTGACCAGGTCCGGCGCAAGGAAACTCAGTCGCAGGATCCGACTGAAATAGGAGCCGCCGACGCCCACCTCCGCAGCGAGCGCTTCCATGGTTTTCCCACCATTTCGCATCGTCATCGCATTGTACTGGTGGGCCTGCGCGAGCAGCCTACGCAGGCTGTGGTCGGGCTCGCGCCGCGCGTCAGCGCCGTCGATCAGCAGCCTGGTCTCCATGCCGGTGCGCTTGAGCCGTGCCAGAACGGTCATGCCAACGGTGGGCTCATCACCGTCTTTTTGCGATCGCTCCTGTTCTCGCGGATCGTTCTCGCCGCGAAGGATCGAGGGTAGGCGCTGGGGCAAGACTCGGATCTCCACCGTCTCGCGCATGAGGTCGATCCGATCGACGAAGGTTAGGAGGATGCCTCGCTTCTCCGCGGGTGCGAGGTCGGACCACCGTGCTTCAAGGTCGGCCGCGCGGGTGACGAGATCCGCGCATTCGTTCACATCTGTGATTAGGCCCTCGATCGCGCCGAACACCGCCGCATCGCTCCTCAGGAACTGCCGCAGCCGGTCTTCAACGAGCTGCTCGAAGTCGCCCGCAGGCACCCGGTGGCCGCGCGGTGCATTGCGCCGTCTTCCCATGACGATCCCTTGGGAGACGTAATATCGGTACCTCATGCGTTTCTTGTTGGCGTGGCTCGGCGTCATCCGCTCACCGGCATCGTCGTAGATCAGGCCCGCAAGAAGGCTTGGCTCGGACGCCCTGGCGCCTGTCACACGATCAACGCGGTTCTCCGAGAGCTTCCGCCCGACCCCCTCCCAAAGCGCTGCGTCGACAATCGCCTCGTGCTCGCCAGGATAGCTCTTATCCTTGTGGACGATCTCGCCCCGGTAGATGCGGTTCTGCAGCATCAGGTAATAGCGCACCGCGGGCCAAGGGCTTGGCGCCGGTCTTGCGGCCGTATCGGTCGATACGCAGCTTGCTCACGACGCCGCTGCGGTCGAGCTCGTTCGCGAGGGCGAGGACGGAACCAAGCGCGGCACAACGCCCATAGATGTGGCGGACGGTTTCGGCCTCTCGCAAGTTGACCACGAGCTTCCGGTCCTTGACGTCGTATCCGAGTGGCGGCAGGCCACCCGTCCACATACCGTTCTTCTTGGAGGCCGCGATCTTGTCCCGAATGCGCTCGCCGGTGATCTCGCGCTCGAATTGGGCGAAGGAGAGCAGCATGTTGAGGGTGAGCCGGCCCATCGAGGTGGCGGTGTTGAACTGCTGAGTCACGGAGACGAAGGAGACGCTTCGCCGGTCGAACACCTCGACGATCTTGGCGAAGTCGCTGAGCGAGCGCGTCAGCCGATCCACCTTGTAGACGACGACCGCGTCGATTTGCCCCGCCTCGATGTCGGCAAGCAACCTCTTCAAGGCCAGCCGTTCCATGGTCGCGCCAGTGATGCCGCCATCGTCGTACATCTCCGGCAGACACAGCCAACCCTCATGTTTCTGACTGCGGATGAACGCCTCGCCCGCCTCGCGCTGGGCGTCGAGCGAGTTGAAGTCCTGTTCGAGACCCTCTTCTGAAGACTTGCGCGAATAGATCGCGCAGCGGAGGCGCGCATTGCGGTCCGCGACCTTGCGCGTCGTCGCCTCACGCATCCCTGGTCCTCCCAGTCTCGGCCTTGGCCTGCATAAAACACATGACCCGGAGAGCGCGGCATCTCCGACCAGCTCACCATCAGGTCCCCCTGACCATCCTTCTGCCGTCCCATCGCCATCGGCAAATCCCCCTGCAAATCAGGCAACCAGAGAATCAGACGGCGCCGACTTAATCAACGGGCTGATAGGGGATCTTGGGGTAGGCCACCTCGTAGCCGAGCAGCGTCCACGCCGGAACACCACGGGCGCGGCCCAGCAGATCCCACATCGCCATTTCAATGCCCGACCAGGTGTGGGCCGCTTGCAGCAGGTCCATACTGTTGCGTGCGATGTCGGCGGCAATGCGCTTGACGTCCTCGGGCCCGCTCAGCACCTCACCCAGTACCGAGGCCGAAACGGGCTGGCAGGCGCCGTGCGACAGGGGGCAGACGAAGGCCGCGATCGAGGGCAGCGGGGCTGCCTCGCATTCACCCCAGCCCACGTGCCCTCCAGCGCATATGCGGACGATCAACGCGTCTTGGCTGCCGTCGACCGCTGTGGTGACCGTCGGCATTGCAAGATAGAAGAAGTCCACACTATCGATTCTCATTGCTCGTCCTACCTTGCTTGGGTCTTGGCTGTTGGCTCGGAGCACGCTGGCCCGGCTCGAATGTATAGCACCGTCGCAAATATGCCCTCGGGCGGGAGACGACCGCCGGCCCCAATCTGAAGGGCACCTCTAAGAATTGGTGAGTTGTCGGAGGATATTGTTTAACCAGGCTGTCACCAGCTCCAGCCATGCCGGAGCCGAGATTTTCGGGGTCTTCCACGCTCCAATTGAGTTATTTCCGCCACAAGACCGTCCCCAGGCGGTCTCCTTCTCCGAGTATCGTCACACGGCCGCCGCGAGACGCTCCAGTTGGACCAGGCGGCGCATGTTGTAGGCGAGGTTCTTCAACCCGATCCGCGCCTTCGCCCGCACCAGCCCGACACTACGCACCAGCGTCCCGCCCATGTCGTTGCTCTGGGCCCCGAAGACATGCTCGACGCGGACCCGAACCGACGAACGGGTCTTGTTGCCCTGCTTCTCGCGCTCGCTCAGCGGCTTGTTGCGGCGGCCCTTGCGATGGATCCGGCTCCGCAACCCCTTCTCCTTCAGCACCGCCTCGATCTCCGCCGAGCGGTAAGCGCTGTCCGCCCACACACCCAAAGCCGTGTTGTCCCCATCCAGGATATCGTCGAGGACTTGGCTGTCGTGCTCCGCCGCGTCGCTCACATGATAGCGCCGCACCAGCTTGTGCCGACGGTCCACGTTGACATGGTTCTTGTAACCGTAATGGCTCTTGCCGTGCTTCTTAGTCCACCGCGCCTCGACATCCTTTTGGCGCCGCTTTGCCGGCTTGTCCTCCCAGCCTGCCGGCGTCTCGCCCGCCTTTATCCGCGCGTTCTCCTCGCGGCTGTTGCGCTGTTTGGGTGCCGCCACAATCGAGGCGTCGATGATCTGGCCGCCCATCGCCAGATAGCCCTGATCCTTCAGGTAGCCATCGAACGTCTCGAATAAGGCCTCGATCACGCCAGCTTGCGTTAACTGTTCGCGGTACAGCCACACCGTCTTGGCGTCGGGAACCCGGCCCTCCAGACCCAACCCCAGAAATCGCATGAACGACAGGCGGTCACGGATCTGATGCTCAACTTGGTCGTCCGAGAGATTGTAGAGCGCGCACAGAATGATCGTCTTGAACATCACAATCGCATCCCACGGCTTGCGTCCCGCCCGCGATTTACGCGCCTTGTCCGCACGCCGCCACACCGCCTCAAGACGCGCGCGCAAGTCTTCCCACGGAACCACCCCGTCGATCTTCAAAAGCGGCTCGTTCTTGGCGTCAAGACCGGAATACCGGTTCCCAAGATCGAAAAACCCCATCTGACCCATCAACCACGCCTCCCGCTATCAACAAATCGGCAACCCGATTCTAAATCGACGACGCCCGAAAAAGGAGAATTCTTAGAGGTGCCCTGAATGCTTCCTGGATCAAGTTGGGTCGCGTCGACGGACGTGCCCATCGTTTGGATCGACGCGCTGGGATGTCTACCAGGGTCGCTTAGAACCCCGGTTATCGATGTCCGGTTATGCGGTAACAGCTGAAGCGCAGGCTAGGCACGGCGTACGTCCGTTTGACCCATTCCGGACATTGCCGGTGGTGAGGCTCGCTTCCGGCACGACGCCTCTGGGGGCGGGCTGTGGCGGCTATTCTTGGTTCGAGCGTCGCGGCCTTCCCGCTATGCCCACCAAGAGCCATAAAAGAACGAGCGGCGGCCTCTGCCTTCGCCATTCTCGACCGTTGAGCGGCTAGCAAGATAAGATACAGCGCTCTCGCCATTGCCGTGCGCTTAGCCTCAGAACGGGAGGCGTAGTTTCCGCAACACAAACGGACCGACCATAGTGAAGGCCACAGTGACATGTTTGCTCGCGGGCTTGGTGTGTCTGGCGCCCTGGCCCGTCGCCAGCGAGCCTCAAGGGTCCGGCGAGGCTTCCCAGCGGTTGGTCGAATACTACGTCCAGCTCCACTACCGGCAGGCGCTTGCCTACGCAAAGGAGACGCTCCGGCTGGGTGAGGAAGAGCTCGGGCGCGACCATCCGACGATGGCCGTCCTCCTCGACGAGCTCGGCGGCCGCTACCGCGTCCTCGGCCGCTTTGCCGAGGCCGAACCCATATACGCAAGGGCCCTCGCGATCCGGGAGAAGGCGCTGGGGCTCGAGCATCCCGCCGTGGCCGCGAGCCTCGAGAGCTACGCTGCCCTGCTCCGTGAATTGGGGCGCGATTCGGAGGCGACGAAAATGGAAGCGCGCGCCGATGCGATCCGGGCCAAGCGCGTCGAGCAGAATCGGTAGCGGCGCTCGCCCGCGACCGGCAGTGAGAGAACGCATAGGCCGAGGTTCGTATGGGTGAGGGCATCGAGGCCCTGCGCGAGTGGATCGGCCGCTCCCGCGAGGCCGCCGACGTAATTACCTCGGCGCCGCTTGTCGAGATGTCGGCGACGCTCGACCGCGCCGATCCGGCGCCGCGGCCGGGCGATCCTTTGCCGGCCGGATGGCACTGGCTGTTCTTTCACGACGTCGCCCCGCAGGCCGAGCTTGGGGATGACGGCCACCCGCGGCGCGGCGGCTTCCTGCCGCCCGTGCCGTTGCCGAGACGCATGGCCGCCGGCGGCAGGCTCACCTTCGAAAAGCCTTTGGTTGTCGGCGAGTCGGTCCGCCGCGTCTCAGAGGTCACCGAAGTCACGTCCAAACCGGGCCGCAGCGGCGATCTTGTGATTGTCGTCGTGCGCCACACCGTTTTCGGCGAGGGAGGCATCGCCATCGAGGAGGAACAGGACCTGATCTTTCGCCAGGCGCCCAGGCCGAACGCACCCCAGCCGGTTCCGCGACCGGCACCCACGGACGCCGATTGGGCGCGCACCGTCCATCCCGACCCGGTGATGCTGTTCCGTTACTCCGCGCTCACCTTCAACGGCCACCGCATCCACTACGACCGCGGCTATTGCACCGAGCGCGAGGGCTACCCAGCCCTGGTGGTGCATGGACCGTTGACCGCAAGCCTGCTGATGGACCTGTGGCGCCGCCACCACCCCAATGCCCGCCTCGGCCGCTTCACCTTTCGCGCGCTGTGGCCGTTGTTCGACACCGGACCGTTCACGGTGTGCGGCAAGTCGGAGACCGGCGGCGCGTCGTTGTGGGCGGCAAACGGCGCGGGCGCGCTGGCGATGGAGGCCGAGGCCGAGGCCGCCTGAGACGGGGTTGCCGCTGGCGTGGTATATCCGGTGCCAGGACGCCACCCATGAGCGCGACTTCCGAAACCGCCCGCACGCGGCCCGCCGAAGGCAGCGGACCGGTCATCGATCTCGGCGACGACTTCGAGGAGTTGCGCGACCCGGTGCGTTCGCTGTGCGCGCGGTTCCCCGGCGCCTATTGGCGCGAGAAAGACCGCGAGCGCGCCTATCCCGAGGAATTCGTGCACGCGCTCACGGAGGCCGGCTATCTGGCCGCCCTCATCCCGCGCGAGTATGGCGGCTCGGGGCTCGGCATCGCCGCCGCCGCCGCCATCCTCGAGGTAATTCATAACGCCGGATGCGACGCCGCCGCGTGCCACGCCCAGATGTATACCATGGGGACCGTCCTCCGGCACGGCAGCGCTGCTCAGAAGGAGCGTTGGCTTCCCGCTATCGCGCGGGGCGAGCTGCGTCTACAGGCCTTCGGCGTCACCGAGCCCGAGAGCGGTACCGACACGCTGAGCCTTAGGACCACGGCGCGGCGCGAGGGCGACCGCTACATCATCAGCGGCCAGAAGGTATGGACCTCGCGCGCTGAGCACTCAGACCTCATGCTGCTCTTGGCACGCACGAGCGCACGTGGCGCAGGCGATAAGCGTACTCACGGCTTGTCGGTCTTCGTCGTCGACATGCGCGACGCTGTTGGCAAGGGTCTGACGGTGCGGCCCATTCGCACCATGATCAACCACGCCACCACAGAGGTCTTTTTCGACGAGGTCGAGGTGCCCGAGGACTGCCGCATCGGCGAGGAGGGCTTGGGATTCCGTTACATCCTGGACGGCATGAACGCGGAGCGCACGCTGATCGCCGCCGAAGCCATCGGCGATGGCCGCTGGTTCGTCGACAAAGCGCGCGCTTATGCCGGCGAGCGGGTGGTGTTCGGGCGGCCGATCGGCGCCAATCAGGGGATTCAGTTCCCGATCGCCCGCGCCTACGCCGCGGTCGAGGCGGCGGCATTGATGACGCGCAAGGCGGCGGCGCTGTTCGACGCCGGCATGCCCTGCGGGGCCGAGGCCAACGCCGCCAAGCTCCTCGCCGCCGACGCCGCGTGGCAGGCCGCCGAGGCGTGCATGCAGACTCACGGCGGCTTCGCCTTCGCCGAGGACTACGACGTCGAGCGCAAATTCCGCGAAGCCCGGCTCTACCAGATCGCGCCGGTCTCCACCAACATGATCCTCAGCTACCTCGCGGAGCACGTCCTCGGCTTGCCGCGGTCGTACTGAAGGCAGGCAGGCGGTGCCGGGCGCGCTCGACGGCGTTCTCGTGGTCTCGCTGGAGCAGGCGGTGGCGGCGCCGCTGTGCAGTTGCAGGCTCGCCGATTCCGGTGCGCGGGTGATCAAAGTCGAGCGCGCCGAGGGCGACTTCGCCCGCGGCTACGACCGCGTCGTGCACGGCGAGAGCGCCTACTTCGTGTGGCTCAACCGGGGCAAGGAATCGATCGTCGCCGACATCAAGAATCCCGCCGACGCCGCGCTCTTGCACCGCATCATCGGCCGCGCCGATGTATTCATCCAGAACCTCGCGCCAGGGGCCGCGGCGCGCGCGGGCTTCGGCGTCCGGGCCCTGCGCAAGGCGGACCCGCGGCTCATCACCTGCGAGATATCGGGCTACGGGAGCGAGGGGCCCTATGCCGACATGAAGGCCTATGATTTTCTGCTGCAATGCGAATCCGGGCTTGCCACGGTTACCGGCTCGGCGGAAGCGCCGGGACGCGTCGGCGTATCGGTGTGCGACATCGCCGCCGGGCTCAACGCCTACGCCGCCATCGTCGAGGCCCTGTTCGCGCGGGCCCGCACGGGCGCCGGCACCGAGATCGGCGTTTCGCTCTTCGATGCCATGGCCGATTGGATGAACGTGCCGCTGCTGCACCAGACCTACGGCGGGGCGCCGCCGCCTCGGGTGGGACTCAACCACCCCTCGGTCGCGCCCTACGGCGCCTATTCCGCGGGGGACGGCGGGACGATTGTGATCGCCATTCAGAACGAGCGCGAATGGCGCCGTTTCTGTACCGAGATTCTGGAGCGACCCGAGCTCACCGATGATCCCGAGCTATGCGACAACCCGGCGCGCGTCGCCAACCGGCCCCGCCTCGACGCCCTCGTCAACGAGGCGTTCGCCGGTTTGGACGTGGGCGCGCTGGCAGGACGGCTGCGGGCCGCCGGCATCGCCTTTGGACGCCTGAATTCGCTCGCCGAACTCACGCGGCACCCCGCCCTCCGGCGCATCACCGTCGAAACCTCGAGCGGCCCCGCCGAGCTCGCACCGCCACCGGTTCGCCGCGAAGGCCAGCAAGCGAATCCGGGTCCGGTACCCGCACTTGGCGCCCACACCAAGTCGCTGCGCCGTGAGTTCGCGGCTTGAGTGAGTCGTGACTTCACGGCAACCAGGCGATCCGGCAAGCCGCCACCTGGCGCTGCGCTCGCTGTTGTTCGCGCCGGGGAACGAACCGCGCAAGCTTGGCAAGCTCCGCGATTCCGGGGCCGACGGCGTCGTCATCGACCTCGAAGACGCCGTGCCCGCGTCCGCGAAGGACGCCGCGCGCGCCGCCGTGCGCTACGCGCTGGCCGATCTCAGCGGCCCCCTCACGTGCGTGCGCGTCAACGCGGTGGCGAGCGGGATGATCGCCGAGGATGTCGACGCCGCGGTCGCAGAGGATCTCGATGCGCTGGTGCTGCCCAAGGCAGGCGCCGACGACGTGGTTGCGCTCGATGCATTGATCGCGGCGGCGGAGCGGCGCCGGGGACTGACCGAAGGCGGGATCGCCGTCGTCCCCCTGATCGAAACCGCTCGCGGCGTGATCGAGGTCGACCGCACGACGGCCGCCTCGCCTCGCATCGCCGCGATCGCGTTCGGCGGCGTCGATCTTGCGCGCGACCTCGAACTCCCGGACTTGACTGGCGCAAGGGGTGGCGCGGCGCTCGCGCATGCGCGCGGCCGCCTCGTGATCTGCGCCCGCGGCGCAGGCCTGCCCCGGCCTGTGGACGGACCGACGCTCGCCGTGCACGACCTCGAGGCGTTAGAGGCCGACTGCACCGCGGCCCGCGAACTTGGCTATCAGGGGAAGATCTGTATCCACCCTATCCAAGTGCCCATCGCCAACCGCGTATTCGCGCCGACCGCGCAAGAAGTCGCCTTCGCCCGGCGCGTCATCGAGGCGTTCGCCGCCGCCGAGGCTGAGGGCTCGGCGGCAGTCGTTGTCGACGGCACCTTCGTGGATACCCCCGTCGCCGCGCACGCCGAGCGCATCGTTGCGCAGGCCGAGGCCTTCGCCGCACGGGACGGCGCGGCCTGGGGTGCCACGGCGACGGCCCGATGACTCGCCGTATCATCGAATCGTGAAGTTGTCCGGTTTGGTAGCGCATCGGGTCGCTTCGAGGCACCGAGGGCGGTCTGTGGGCTCGTGTGGGTGCCGGTGAGCTTGACAAGTACGGCACCGACGGAAACACTTCGTTCGTTCGGGAGTGGTGTCCACCTCGGGCGCTGCTTTTTGAAACAAATGACGATGCGTGCTCGGCGGACCGGTTGGTCCACGTGCCACGCGACCACGGAAGACTCTCGAAGGGAGGGAGTGATGGCAGGCAAGACGCGAAAGATGACGAACGCAAAGGTTACGCGCCGCAAAGTGCTCAAGGGAGCCGCGGCCACGGCCGGTGTAGCCGCCGGCTCGGGGCTCCTGAGCGGCTTCCCGACGATCTGGGCCCAGGACATCAAGGACATCACGCTCACCCATGCCGGGATGTCGTATTCGACCATCATCGACATCGCCCGTCAGGCGAGCGAGGACCTTGGGCTCACGGTCGAGATGGCGGTCACCGACCACGAGGGATTCCTCAACAAGATCGCCACTCAGCCCGATTCGCTCGACGTCGCCGATTTCGAGGTCTGGCAACGGCGCTTCGCGGTCCCGCGCGGCGTCATGCAGGGCATCGATATCAAGCGCATCAAGAACTGGGACAAGATGACCAGCATCTACACCGAGGGCACCTTCAACGGCAAACAGGTTTCCCGGGTGGGCATCTCGCCCTTCGAAGTGATGTATCAGCCGAGCAAGGAGGCGACCGAGTTCCACGACGGTCCCACCGAGTGGGCGACGATGACGCCGGGCGTGTTCAACGCCGATACGCTGGGCATCCGCCCCGACCTGATCAACCGGCCGATCGAAAGCTTTGCCGAGCTCTTCAACTCAGAGTTCTCGGGCAAGGCTGCGATCCAAGACATTCCCTCGATCGGCATCATGGACGCCGCTATGGCCACCCAAGCCGCCGGCATCATCACCTACGCCGACGCGGGGAACATGACGAAGAAGGAGATCGACGTCACCATCGACACCTTGATCGATCTCAAGCGGGACGGGCACTGGCGGGCGCTCTGGGGCACCTTCGATCAGTCGGTGAACCTGATGGCGGCCGGTGAGGTCGTGATCCAGTCGATGTGGTCGCCGGCGGTCACGGCGGTGCGCTCGCAGGGCATCCCCTGCTTCTACGTGCCGCTAAAAGAGGGCTATCGCGGATGGGGCAACGGTTTGAGCCTGAACCGAAACCTTACCGGGCTGAAGCTCGACGCGGCGTACGAATACCTTAACTGGTACTACTCGGGCTGGATGGGCGGCTTCATAGCCAAGCAAGGTTACTACCTCGCCGTGAAAGACACCGCCAAGGACTTCCTGACCCAGAACGAGTGGGACTACTGGTACGGCGGAAAGGCGGCGACCGAGGCGATCACCAACCCCTACGGCGATCCCATGGAGAAGCAGGGCCACGTCCGAGACGGCGGCTCATTCGAAGAGCGGTTCGCCAACGTCGGCGTGTGGAACACGTTCATGGACGAGAGCGTCTACATGAACCGCAGGTGGAACGAGTTCAAGACCGCCTGAAGTCGGTCCTTTTTGACGGGCGGGGGGTTCGCCTCCCGCCCGTTTCCCTATTTCGTCGGTACCCATGAAGCGCACGCAACGGACCACTCCCTATCTGCAGGTGGCGCCGTTCACGTTGGTGCTGCTCGTGTTCTTCGCGGTCCCGCTGGGCATGGTGGTGGCGGTCAGTTTCTTCGAGTTCGACTCCATCGGCCGCGTGATCCCGGCCTTCACGCTCGATAACTACGTCGAGCTGTTCACGCGCCGACTGACGCTCGATCTCTATCTAACGACGATCAAATTCGCCGCCATCGTCTGGGCGGTGACACTTCTAATCGGCTTCACGATCGCCTATTTCCTAGTCTTTCACGTACGCTCGCTGATCGTTGCGGTGGGATTGTTCCTGTTGTGTACGGTACCGTTCTGGACCTCGAACGTCATCCGCATGATCTCGTGGATCCCCCTCTTGGGCAAGCAAGGTGTGTTCAATCAGGCGCTGATCGGGATCGGCATCACCAGCGAGCCCGTCGACTGGCTGCTGTTCTCGGATTTTGCCGTCGTCGTCGCCTACGTCAACCTGTTCACGCTGTTCATGATCGTGCCCATCTTCAATTCGATGGCGCGCATCGACCGCTCGCTGCTCGAGGCCGCAGTGGATGGCGGTGCGAGCCGCTGGGGAGTGATGTGGAACGTCGTCATACCCCTGTCGCGGACGGGAATCGCGCTCGGATCGATCTTCGTCATCGCGCTGGTGATGGGCGACTTCTTCGTCATCAAGGTGATGAGCGGTGGCCGCACCGCATCCGTGGTTTCGGCGATGTTCGAGGACGTTCGTTTGCTGTTCTATCCCCCGGCGGCCGCGAGTGCGGTGCTGCTTCTGGTCATCGTCGTCCTGATGGTGGTCGCGATCCTGCGCATCGTCGATGTGCGCAAGGAACTGGCGGCGTAGCGGGGTGACGATGCCCAATCGGTTCGCAAAACGCTCCTGGACCTTCTACGCGCTGGCCGCGTTCTTCGCGCTGTTCGTGCTGTTCCTCTACGGACCGATGCTGACAATCTACGTGCTGTCCTTCCAGGGTCCGACCGGCGGCCTGGTGTTTCCGATCCGCGATCCCTCATTCCACTGGTTCGCCGCGCTGTTCGGCCAAGCGCGTACCGGTGATGTCTGGGGCTCGTTCGGGCGCTCGTTCCCACTCGCCTTCATCGTGCTGAGCGTCACGGTGGTGTTCTCGGTGCTCGCCGGTCTCGGCTTCCGGCGCCGTTTTGTGGGCGCCGCGCCCATCTTCTACATGACCGTCGCCAGCCTCATCGTGCCGGGACTGATCCTCAGCATCGGCATCGGGCTTGGGTTTCAGTTCGCCGGTATCCCGCCCCGATGGTACTCCTCGGCCCTCGGCGCGCAACTCACGTGGACGCTGCCTTTCGGCCTCTTGATCATGTTCGCGGTGTTCAGCCGCTTCAGCCGCTTCTACGAGGAGGCGGCGCGCGACCTCGGCGCGACGCCGCTGCAGACCTTGCGCAACGTTGTGCTGCCGATCGTGCTGGTGGGACTCATCGCGGTGGCGCTGTTCGGCTTCACGCTCTCCTACGACGAGTTTCCCCGCAGCTGGCTCACTGTCGGTCCCTACAACACCCTGCCGATCGAGGTCTGGGGCATGACGACGAACGTCACCTCGCCGGCGCTCTATGCCTTGGGCACGGTCACGACCGCTGTCTCGTTTACCGCGATTGCCATCGCCCTGGGCTCGATCGCGATCATCCAGCGCCGCCGCCGCGGAGCGATCGGCGGAGCACGCTAGCGGAGGTTCGCATCCGATCATGGCGGAGCCGGGCGACATAGAACTCATCGACCTCACCAAGCGCTTCGGTGAGACGCTGGCGGTGGACCGCATCGCGCTCTCTGTCCCGCATGGTACGTACTGTTGCTTGCTGGGTCCCTCGGGCTGCGGCAAGACGACGATCCTGCGCATGATCGCCGGTCACGAGACGCCGACCGAGGGCGATGTCCGGATCGGCGGCCAATCCGTCATCGGCCTGCCGCCGGTACGCCGCGGCACTGCGATGATGTTCCAGAACTACGCGCTGTTCCCGCATCTTACCTGCCTCAACAACGTCGCCTTCAACCTGAAGATGCGCAGGGTGCCCAAGGCCGAACGCCACGCCAAGGCCCGCGAGACGTTGGACAAGGTCCGGATGGAGGCCTTTGCCGACCGCGTGCCGGCGCAGCTTTCCGGCGGCCAGCAGCAGCGCATCGCACTCGCCCGCGCGCTCATCACCAACCCTCGGGTCCTCTTGTTGGACGAGCCCCTGTCGGCGCTCGACGAGTTCCTGCGCCTGCAAATGCGCGGCGAGCTACGGCAGATGCAACGCGACCTTGGCATCACCTTCATCCACGTCACCCACACCCAACTCGAGGCGATCGCGGTCGCTGACCTCCTGGTCGTCATGGACCAGGGCCAAATCGAGCAGGCGGCGAGCTCGCGCGATATTTACGGCTTGCCGCGTTCGGCCTACGTCGCGCGCTTCATGGGTGGCCAGAACGTCCTGTCGGGCACGCTCGCGGAAGTGTCGAACGGCGTGGCAACGCTCAAAGGGGACCGCGGCGAGCGCTTCGCGTTCCCGGTCGAGGCGGCGCCAGCCGCGGAGGGCGAGACCGTGTTCTTCTCGGTGCGCCGCGATCACATCGATCTCTCGAAGCCGGTCGCGGGCGCCGATCTCGAGACCAACAGCGTGCGTGGCTCGGTGCGCGCGATCGAGTACCAGGGCACCTGGGTCAAGGTGACGATCGATGGCGCGACGCCCGACGAGTTCGTCGCCAATGTCGCCGACCGCCGTTTCTTCGAGGACCCGGTGGGCGCCGGCGACGCGGTGATCGCGCGCTGGGCGCCCGAGCACGTGCACCTGCTCAAGGGCGGAGACGCCGGTGCCGACACCCTCTACAGCCAAGTCGTCGAGGCCCGCGCGGCGCCACCGCGGTCCTAGCCGCGTTCAGGCGGCCAGCCGGTTGAAGGCCGAAAGCGAGTCCTCGATGCGGGCGCGCGAAAGCCCGCGGACGATGAACTCGTCGGGCCAACCGCCAAGGTGCAGCGGCGGGTGTACGATGTGCTGCACGGCGTTGATCGCCACCGGTGGACGATGCGCGAACGGCGGTCCTCGTCGGGCCAACCGCCAAGGTGCAGCGGCGGGTGTACGATGTGCTGCACGGCGTTGATCGCCACCGGTTGATCGACGCCGGCGACGTTGAGCACGCCCTTCACGCGCAGCACGTCCGCGCCGTGGTTGTGGACCAGCATCGTCAGCCAGATACCGAACGCCGTCCAGTCGAGCGGTGTCTCGAAGGTCAGGCAGAAGGCGTGGATATCGGCGCCGTGGCGGCTCACCTCGACGGCGTGCGCGTGGCCGCCCTCGGCCGTCGCCTCGGCGGCGAGCCAGCCTTGGACCTCGGCGCCCTTGATCTCGGGATCGTAGATATCCGCATTCAGCAGCGCCTCGACGTCGGTGTCGCCGAAATGCGCCGTCATTAGCGCCGCGGTCGGGTTGAGCCGGGCGAGCCGGGCGCGCAGCCGGGCGAGGCCCCGTTGCGCTGCCAGGTCGGTCTTTGTCAAGACGATGCGGTCGGCCATCGCCGCCTGCTTCACCGCCTCTTCTTGACGATCCAGCTGCTCGGAAGCGTTCACCGCATCGACGGTGGTGATGACGGTGGCGAGCCGGTAGTGGTGGCGAAGCGCGGGTTCCGAGAGGAGCGTAAAGAGGATCGGCGCGGGGTCCGCGAGCCCTGTCGTCTCGATCATCATGCGCTCGAAGCGAGGGACCTCGCCCCGCGCGCGGCGGCCGTTGAGCGCCAGGATCGAGGCCTTGAGGTCGTCGCGGATGGTGCAGCAGATGCAGCCGCTGTCGAGGACCACCGTGTTCTCGTCGATCCGCTCCACGAGATAGTGATCCAGTCCGATCTCGCCGAACTCGTTGATCAGGACCGCGGCGTCGGCGAGCCTGGGGTCGCGCAGCATGCGGTTCAACAGCGTCGTCTTGCCGCTGCCGAGCGCGCCGGTGAGGACGAAAACCGGCAGTAGGTCGGCGTAGGCGGCCATGCTGTGCTAGCCGCTTCTCGCGGGCGGCGTAATTTGCAGATCGGCGATGAGCGCCGGGTCCAACGGATCGACCGGCCGCGCGGCGATCTTGTCGAGCGCCTGCCACACCTGCGGCAGGTTATCGACGAGTGCGGTCTTGCCGCTAGAGCTCCGCACCACGTACTTGGCCCCGGTCCAGTCGCGGATCGCGCATCCGTAAGGGGCGAGCACGCGGTTGATGAGCCGCACCCGGGCGGCGCGCTCCAGCCGGCGCTCGCGACCCGAGGAGGCGGCGTCGCTTTGCGCCAAGTCGGTGCCGCCCTCCAGGAAATGCGGGCTCGTGGAAAGAATCCCGCACAGACCGCACATGGGCTGGTGCCTCACTTCTTGCGCGGGCTTCTCCGCGCGAAGTCGTCGGCAATCTCCTCGAACGTGGCGAAACGTACCCCGGGGTGGCGCGAGATGTAGGCGTAGAGCCGCTCCAGCATCATCAAACACTGCGGGCGGCCCGAGACGTCGGGGTGGATGGTGAAGGTGAACGCCGCGTAGTCGTACTCGCGGTAGACCCAGTCGAACTGGTCGCGCCACAGCTCCTCGATGTCGCGGGGGTTGACGAAACCGTGGGAGTTGGGCGCCGACTTGATGAACATCATCGGCGGCAGGTCGTCGGTGTACCAGTTGGCAGGGATGTCGATCAGGTCGGTCTCCTCGCCACGCACCAGGGGTTTCATCCACTCGTGCGCCTCCTTGGAGAAGTCGATCTTGGTCCAACTGTCGCCGACGCGCACGTAGAAGGGCTGGAAGTCGTGGCTCATCAGGCTGTGGTCGTACTTGAAGCCCTTCTTGAGCAGGAACGCGTTGCTTGCCGGGCTGAGCTCCCACCACGGCGCAACGAAGCCGACGGGGCTCCGACCCCACAGCTCGGCGATGAGCGCGATGCACTTGTCCATCACCGCCTCTTCCTGCTCCGGCGTCATGTCGATCGGGTTCTCGTGCGAATAGCCGTGCATGCCGATCTCGTGGCCGGCGTCGGCGACCTGTTTCATTTGCTCGGGGAAGGTCTCGATCGAGTGGCCGGGGATGAACCACGTCGTCTTGATGCCCCAGCGCGCGAACAGCTCCAAGAGCCGAGGCGAGCCGACCTCGCCCGAGAACATGCCACGCGAGATATCGCACGGCGAATCTTCGCCGCCATAGGAGCCCAGCTGCCCAGCGACGGCGTCGACATCGACGCCGAACGCGCAGAATATCTCTTTCGCCATGGTCCTGTGCCTCCCTTGTCAAGGCAATCAGCTTTGGGTGAGAAGGATAGCGCCGCGCGAATCGGCGAGAAAGCCCCTTCTCGTGATGGTGACGACAGCGGCGGCATTGACACCGGCTTTTTTTGGCCCGTAGCATCGCCAAAGGTGCAGCGGCGACAGCGCACGAGCGGGAGGACGGAATGCCCACGACGGTGATCAGAAACGGCCGGATCATCACCGCTTCCGACGACTACAGCGCCGACATACTGATCCAAAACGGCCGCGTGCATACCATTGGCCGCGAGATCGAGGTCGGCGGTGACGTCGAGGCGCACGATGCCTCGGGTCTCTTGGTCTTTCCCGGCGGCGTCGATGTACACACCCATCTCGACTGGGAGTTCGGGGTCGCCAAGACCGTGGATACATTCGGCACCGGCACTATGGCGGCGGCTTTCGGCGGCACCACCACGCTCGTGGATTTCGCGGCCCAGGAGCACGGCCAAAGCGTCATCGCGGCGCTTGAGGACTGGCACGGTCGCGCCGCCATCTCCTGCGTCGATGTCTCGGCCCACATGATCGTCACAGAAATGAACGATCAGACGCTCGCCGACATGAGAACACTGATTACCGACGAGGGCGTTACCACCTTCAAGCTGTTCATGGCCTATCCCGGGGTGCTGATGGTCGACGACGGGCAAATTTTCCGGGCCATGCGGCTCGCCGCCGCCGAGGGCGGCATGATCTGCATGCACGCCGAGAACGGGGCGGTGATTCAGGTCCTGGTCGAGGAGGCGGTGGCGCAAGGTCATACGGCGCCGAAGTGGCACATGCTGACGCGCCCGCCGATCCTCGAGGGCGAGGCCACGCACCGCGCGATCCGGCTGGCCGAGCTGGCCGAGACGCCGGTCTACATCGTCCACCTGTCGGCGGCTGAATCGCTAAGTGCGGTGACCGAGGCGCGCGACCGCGCCATCCCGGTTTACGCCGAGACTTGCCCGCACTACCTGTTCCTGACACCCGAGGAGTACGACCGGCCCGAGTTCGAGGCGGCCAAGTACGTCATGACTCCGCCGTTGCGCGACGAGCCCCACCGCGCGGAGCTGTGGCGCGGCTTGGCCACCGACGACTTGCAGGTCATCTCGACCGACCACTGCCCGTTCTGCTTCAGCGAACAGGCGTTCGGCATGAAGTTCTCCAAAGCCCAGGGCCTCAACGATTTCTCCAAGATCCCCAACGGTGCACCGGGTCTGGAGACCCGCCTGCCGATCGTCTTCGACGGCGGCGTCGGCCAGGGCCGCATGTCGCTCAACCGCTTCGTCCAGCTGACCTCGACCGCGCCGGCCAAGCTGTTCGGGCTGTTTCCGCGGAAAGGCACCATCGCTGTGGGGTCGGACGCCGACATCGTCCTGTTCGATGCCGACGAGACCTGGACGATCACCGCCGCCGAACACCACAGCCGCATCGATTATTCGCTGTTCGAGGGCCGCTCGATCACCGGTCGGGTGAAGAAGGTGTTTTCGCGCGGCGAGCTCATCGTTGATGGCGCCGAATGGCTGGGGCGCGAGGGCGCTGGCCAGTTCATCCGCCGCGGCGATGCCGGCCGCGCTCTCCGCTGAAACCATGAGCGGCGAGGGTGCGCTCGCCGCGACCATCGACGGCGAGCGCCTGTGGCGGCGGCACATGGCGATGGCGAAGATCGGCGCCACCGGCCGCGGTGGCGTCGATCGCCAAGCGCTGAGTCGAGCCGAGGCCGAGGCGCGGGCCTTGCTCGGCGGCTGGGCCAGGGAGCGCGGCTTCACCGTCGAGGTCGACGGCATCGGCAACCTGTTCGTGCGGCGCCCCGGGCGCGAGGCCGAGCTTGCACCGGTTGTCACCGGCTCGCACCTTGACAGCCAGCCCACCGGCGGCAACTTCGACGGCGTCTATGGGGTATTGGCGGGCTTCGAGGTGCTGGAAGCAATGAGCGATTCGGGTATCGAGACCCGGCGCCCCGTCGATATCGCCGCGTGGACCAACGAAGAGGGCTCGCGGTTTCAGCCGGCGACGATGGGCTCGGGGGTCTTCGCCGGCGCGCTCGACCTCGAGGCGATGCTCGACGTCCGCGACAACGGCGGAACCTCGGTGCGAGCGGCGCTCGCCGAAGCGCTGGCGGCGACGCCCGAGGCCGGCCAGCGCGCGCTCGGCTTTTCCGTTTTCGCCTACGTCGAGGCGCACATCGAGCAGGGCCCGATATTGGAGGCCGAGAACCGCACGATCGGCATCGTCGGCGGCATCCAGGGTCTGCGCTGGTTCGCCGTCGAGGTCACGGGCCAGACCGCGCACGCCGGCACCGCGCCACTGAAGACGCGACGCGACGCGCTCTCGGCCGCTGTCGCCATGATCGCCGCGCTCGAAGAGCTGATGCGCGATCCCACCGACACCGTGCGCTTCACCGTCGGCCGCTTCGAGACCTCGCCCAATTCGCCCAACACCGTGCCCAACCGCGTCTTCTTCACGATCGACTTCCGCCACCCCGAGGACCCGGTGCTTACCCGGCTCGGCGATTCCGTGCGCGAGGTCTGCGAACGCCACGCCGGCGCCTGCACGGTCGCCGTCACCGAGACCATCCATTCGAGGCCCACCACCTTCGATCCGCACATCGTCGATACGGTGCGCGCCGCCGCCAAGTCGCTGGGCCTCGCGCACATGGACATCGTCTCGGGCGCCACCCACGACGCCAAGTTCCTGGCCGAGATCTGCCCGGCCGGCATGATCTTCGTCCCGTGCGCGGGCGGCATCAGCCACTCCGAGGAGGAATCGGCGGAAGCAGGCGACCTCGCCGCGGGCGCCCGGGTCCTGGCCGAGGTCCTGGTGGACCTCGCCAACCGGCCGGACTGATCTGCTATCTGCCGAGGTCGGTGAGGTCGCCGTAGGTCTCGGGGCGGCGGTCGCGGTAGAACTGCCACAGGTTGCGGACCTCGCGCACTTGATCGAGGTCCATGTCGGCGGTGACCAGCGCGTCCCGGTCTTCACTCGCCTGGGCGATGATCTTGCCGCGGGGATCGACCACGTAGGAAGAGCCGTAGAAGGTACCGATGTTCCACGGCGCCTCTTCGCCGACCCGATTGATGGCGCCGATGAAGACGCCGTTGGCGACCGCGGCGGCCGGCTGCTCGAGCTCCCACAGGTATTGGCTCAGTCCGGCCACGGCCGAGGGGTTGACAATGTACTCAGCGCCGTTGAGCGCCAGCGCCCGCCAGCCCTCAGGAAAGTGGCGGTCGTAACAGGTGTAAACGCCGAGCTTGCAGTAGGCGGTGTCGAACACCGGCCAGCCGCCGTTTCCGGGCTTGAAGAAGAACTTCTCGTAGAAGCCGGCGATTTGCGGGATGTGGGTCTTGCGGTACTTGCCGAGGTAGGTCCCGTCGGC
Source organism: Alphaproteobacteria bacterium (assembly GCA_965219135.1). GTDB lineage: Bacteria > Pseudomonadota > Alphaproteobacteria > VGEJ01 > VGEJ01 > CAYUNL01. The sequence continues at coordinate 1,316,717 of CBDCMV010000003.1, forward strand.
GTCGATGACCGCGGCGGTGTTGTAATAGACCCCGGTCATGTCCTCCTCGTAGAGCGGCGCGACGATGACCATGGCGTGCTTCTTGGCGAACTCCTGCATCAGTTGCACCGTCGGGCCGTCGGGGACCTTTTCGACCGAGGCGTACCACTTGACGTCCTGGCTGGGGCAGAAATAGGGCTGGGTGAAGATCTCCTGGAAGCACAGCACCTCGACGCCCTCGCCGCCGGCTTGCTCGATGAGCGGGACGTGGGCCTCGATCATCTTCTCGCGGATGGCGTCGGGGCTCTCACTCGTCTCGCCCTTGAGCGACATCTGAATCAGCCCCGCTTTCACCGTCGCCATGTGCGCCTCCTTTCGGCGATCGAGCGTGACAGCCTGCGCTACGTGGAGATCATCTTCTTCTCGACGCCGACGCCGGCGGCGACGGCGCGCTCGTATTCCAGCGGCACGATCGCCGAGTCCTGGAGCGCGATGCCGGTCGAATCGAACACCGTGACGTCGGTTTCCGAGGTGCGGCCCGGCTTCTTGCCGGCCACCACCTCGCCGATCTCGCCGGCGATGTCGTCTTCCTTGAGAAGGCCCTGGTTGAGCGGAACGTTGATCTCACCGTCGGTGCGGCACTGACGGATGTCATCGACGAAGATGCGGGCGCGGCCGAGAATCGCGGATTCGAGCTCCTGATCGCCGTCCTTGTCCGCGCCGACCGCGGCGATATGGGTGCCCGGGGCGATCCACGCGTCGCGTACGATCGGACCGCGCGCGGGCGTCACCGTCACCACCACGTCGGCCCCGGTGACCGCCTCCTCTAGATCTGGCACGGGGCGGATCGCGAGGCCCGGGTACTTAGGCGCCTGCGCCTCGATGAAGCCATCGAGCGTCGCCCGCGAGCGGCTCCACACGCGCACCTCCTCCCAGTCGAAGATCTCGTTGCAGGTGGCGAGGGTCCCTTCGGCCATGTGGCCGGCGCCGACAATGGCGAGGCACTTGGAATCGGGGCGCGCCAGCCACTTGGCCGAGACCGCACCGGCGGCGCCGGTGCGCATGACGGTATGGTAGCTGCCATCGCAGATGGCGAGCGGGAACCCGGTCTCTGGGTGGGTGTATATGAGAATTGAGAACACCGTCGGCAGGCCGAACTTCTCGCGATTTTGCTCGCGGATCGAGACCCACTTGCAGGCCGCGGCCTCGGGCTCCTCGATGTAGGAGGGCATCGCCTCCCACTCGCCGGGGTATTTGTCCAGGACGATGTGGCCCTTGGGCTCCATGTAGAAGCGGCGCTCGCCGTGCATGCGGTAGGCCTGCTCGACGCCGGCTACGTACTCGGCGGGGCTCAGGAGCCCCATCATGTCGGTGCGGCTCAAGATCAGCGTCTTGCGGTTGGCCCAGCTTTCCATTGCCTTCTCCGTCGGCCGGCTAGCCGCTCGGATTTTCGCACCGCGCGGGGCGTGCGTCCATGACGGCGATGCGGCGTTCGCGGGCGCACCGGGCCGAGGCGATCGGCGGGCCGGCGATCTCGCGCAAAAGCTTGTTGCGAATGGCGTTTGCGAAGTCCTGGTAATCGACTGCGGTCATGACGAAGGCGCCCGGCCCGCCGATCACCTCGTCTTCGTAATAACGGTCGAGTTCCGCGTATTCGTTGAGGATCGCCAGACCGTTGATCGTCACTCCGGCGGCGACGGCAAGGTCACGGACCTGCCTGGGCACGCCGCCAAAGTTGTTGGGCCCATCGCCCGAGAGGTCGATGACCTTTCGCCGCCCCTCGAAATCGCCGTGTGCGAACAAGCCGCTCGCGAAGCGCAGCGCGTGTGCGATTGCCGTCTCGCCATAGAGGAGCCGTCCCGCGGATTCGATCCGCTCGGCGAGGTCCGAAGCCGAGGCCGCGTCGGCGACGGCGGTCCAGTCCACCGCGACGATCTGGTTGCCCGGACTCGACCACTGCAAGACGGCAACTGCAATGCCCGCAGCGCCTTGACCCTCGATCGCGGCGACAACCTTGGGATCGCGGAAAGCGTTGGCCAGCCCCTGCACCTGAAGTGCGAACTCGCCGTTGTCGACACTGCCCGAGGCATCAACGGCGATGACGAGCTCGAGCTCGACCGCCTCGCCCGGTATCGCTTCGCCCGCGGTCGCGAGTCCCGCAAGACCAGCGAGCGCGAGGACCCCGACCAGCCGCCGGCGCAGCCACCGCCGTGCGACGATCAAAGGTCGATCAAGGCGGGACAATGACGACGTCCGTCTCGACGTCCGCCCATTCGGTGTCGGTCGCGCTGCCGTCCTGCCAGAAGAGCATCGCCAAGGTGGCTGACGAGTCGAGCACCGTGAGCGGGTGATGCCACACGCCCGAATTGTAGTTGATGCCCTGTCCCTCGTGGGCGACGAACGCCCTCAGAGTTTCGATGTCGGGGATGCCGTCGGGCCTCTGCGGACAGACCGCGATCAGATAGCGCGACACCTGCAGTGGAATGAAGCTCTGAGACGACAGCGGGTGACGTTCGAGCTTGCTCACGGAAAGCGGCAGTGCGCCGGGCTTTGGACAAAGGACCGCGAGGTTTGGCTGGGCAAGCTCGCGCCCATTGAACACGGTCGCCGCACGGTCTTGGCGCAGCTGCCCGCCTCGGGCCTCGAGGACCTGGCCGAAGGGCGCGAACGCCAATGCCTCGAGCGGTTCGGCGGTGATCTCCATGTTCGCCTCGAAGTCCCCTGCCGCTTCCGATCGCGCCATCCTTGGGCGAAAGCGACCGGCCGTCAACCGTTGACCGGGTTCACGCGCCAATCCTAAACTTCGAACGTGTGAGACCGCGCCCGACGGTTGCCCTCGACCGGCTCAGGTAGACATGCAGCTCATAGGCGTGGACGTAGGCGGCACCTTTACCGACATCGTGTTTGCGGACACCGAACGCGAGCGCGTGCACATCCACAAGGTGCCGACTTCGTCCGAGGACCCCTCGCTTGCCGCCATCCGCGGCATTGCTGAGCTGTGCGCACGCCACAAGATCGCCACCGAAGGCATTGATCATGTCTTTCACGGCACTACGATCGCCACGAACGCCATCCTCCAGCACGACGGCGCTAGGACGGGCATGATCACCAACGAGGGTTACCGCGACATCCTGCACATCGGTCGCCACCAACGCCCGCAGAACTACTCGATCATGCAGGACATCCCGTGGCAGGACCGACCGCTGGTGCAGCGCCGGCACCGCAAGGTTGTTCGTGGGCGTCTCGCGCCGCCCAAGGGCGAGATCTTGGAGCCCTTGGATGAAGAGGGCGTGCGCCGTGCGGCGCGAGCGCTGAAAGACGAGGGCGTCGAGGCTGTCGCCGTGTGCTTCCTCTTTTCCTACATCGACCCGCAGCACGAGCAGCGCGCCAAAGAGATCGTCGATGAGGAGCTTCCCGGCGCGTTCGTCACCACCTCTGCCGCCGTCGCGCCCCAGTTCCGCGAGTTCGAACGCTTCACCACGGCGGCGATGAATGCCTTCGTCGGCCCCAAGGTCCGCGCCTACGTCCAGGGCTTCGCTCGCGTCCTAAGCGAGTCCGGGCTCAGTTCCGATTTGCACATCATGGGCTCCAACGGCGGCGTCGCGACCGCGGCTATGGTCGGCGAACGTCCCGTGCTCACGCTCCTGTCTGGACCGGCGGCGGGCGTCATGGGCGGCGCTTGGGCGGCGCAGGCGTCAGGGCAGGGCCGCGTCATCACCTTCGACGTCGGTGGTACCTCCGCGGACATCGGCATCGTGATCGACGGCCGCTACGCCGAGGCCACCGCGCGCGATACCTCGATTGCCGGTTATCCCATCCTCGTGCCGATGATCGACATCGATACCATCGGCGCCGGCGGCGGCTCGATCGCCGACGTCGATTCCGCAGGAAATTTTCGCGTCGGCCCGGCAAGCGCAGGCTCACAGCCGGGCCCCGCGGCGTACGGCCACGGTGGTGTAGACCCAACGGTCACCGACGCCAACCTGCTCCTTGGGCGCCTCGACAAGGACAACTTCCTGGGCGGCGAAATGGCGCTTGACGAGGGCGCCGCGGCGAACGTGATCGATGCGCTCGCCACCAGGCTCGGCCTCGACGCGGCGGCGGCGGCCGAAGGCGTCGTGACCATCCTCAACGCCAACATGGCCAATGCGATCCGCGCCCGCACGGTGCAAAAGGGGCTCGATCCGCGGACCTTCTCGCTGGTCGCCTTCGGCGGCGCCGGGCCCCTGCACGGAGCTGAGGTCGCGGCCATGCTCGAGATTCCCGAAGTCATTGTGCCGCCGCATCCAGGCATCACCTCGGCGGCCGGGCTTCTAACCACCGATCTCAAGTACGACGTGCTCAAGACCGAGTTCCAGGTCAAGGGAACGGTGGATACCGCCAAGCTCGACGCCGACTTCAGAGAGCTCGAGGCCACGCTTTGGACCCAGTACACGGCCGATGGCGTCGGCCGCTCCAAGGTCAAGCTTACGCGCGCCGGCGATCTTCGCTACGTCGGGCAGGGCTACGAGCTGCGTGTAGCCTTCCCCGACGGTTCCGTCGATGACGCGGCGCTTGGGGCCGTGTGGGCGGCATTTCACCGCCAGCACGAAGCGGAGTACGGCCACTTCTTCGCCGACAGCCCCATCGAGATTGTCAACATCCGGCTCACCGGCGCGGGCGAGATGCCCAAGATCGCCCGCACTGCCGATGTCCGCGGAGGCACATTGGAGGCGGCGCACGTGCGCACCGGGGCTTGCGCATTCCGCATCGACGGCCACCTCGAGCGCATCGACACCCGCTACTATGCGCGTGATGCCCTGCCCGCCGGTTTGCCCTTCGCGGGGCCCGCGGTCGTCTTGCAGGGCGATGCGACCACGCTGGTGCCGCCCGATTGGCACGCGACATTGGCCGAGAACGGCAACATCAGCCTGCGACGGGAGAGCTAACCATGACCGAAATCGCCGAGACGGAGCGGCGTGCGAACCGGGCGCGGATCGATCACGTGACCGCCAGCGTCATTCAGGGCGGGCTCGAGAGCATTGCGGTTGAGATGGGCCACAAGCTGATGCGGATGTCCTATTCCTCGATCATCCGCGAATCCGAGGACTTCGGCGCCGCCCTCATCGACGCCCAAGACCGCCAGCTTGCCGAGACACCGCAGAGCACGCCGCTCCAGTCGGGCCCGATCCCGGGCTACATTCGTGGCATCCGCCGCCTGTTCGCGGACCGTGGACATGACTTCAACCCCGGCGATGTCATCATCCACAACTCGGCCTACCACGGCGCCTCGCACGGTCCGGACGTGGCCTTCTGCGTGCCCGTCTTCTACGAGGGCACGCTAGTCGGCTTCTCGGTGACGACCGCGCACCACCTCGACATCGGGGCGCTGAGTCCGGGGAGCTGCGGCATCGTCGACGCGATGGATGCCTACGCCGAGGGGCTGCAGTTCAAGGCGCTGAAAGTCTACGACCAAGGCGTCAAGAACACCGCGCTGTGGGAGATGCTGCGCGACAACATCCGCGCCTCCGACCTTGTGGTCGGCGACATGGAGGCGCAGATCGCCGCCTCGCGCATCGGCGCCGAGCGCTTCGTGCGCCTGATCGAGCACCATGGGCTCGATACCATCGAGGCGGCGAGCGATGCCATGATGGATGCGTCCGAGCATTTGATGCGCGAGGCGATCGAGGCGCTGCCCGACGGGGTCTACCATGCCGAGACCCACATCGACGGCTTCCTCGATACCGACGATCCGGCGCGCGGCGACCTGGCCATCGTGGTCACCGCCACCGTCGCGGGAGATGAAATCACGGTCGATTTCACGGGCACCGCGCCGCAAGTTCCCGACCGTCCCATCAACATGCCGCTCGAGGGAACGACCGATTGCTCGGTGTGGCTGACGCTGCGCTCGATCCTGCTGGACTCGGCGATCCACGGGCACATCCCGCAGAACACGGGACTCACCCGCCCGATCAAGATCTCCGCGCCCAAGGGCACGCTGGTGAACCCCATCTTCCCGGCGCCCACGATCGCCCGCTTCTGCACCGGCAACCAGGCCGCCGACACGATCATGAAAGCACTGGCGCAAGCCATTCCCAAGCGCGTGAGTGCAGGCGTCGGCAACCTGCACGTCGTCTCGTTCAGCGGCCTGGACGGTGAAACTCACTGGGTCCACATGGAGATTCACGAAGGCTGCTACGGCGGTCGCTTTGGCAAGGACGGCATGGACGCCGTCGATACCTTGTTCGCCAACACCCGCAACAACCCGATCGAGGACGTCGAATCCCATCTTCCGTTACGCGTCCACCGCTATGAGCTGCGCGAGGACGCAACCCCCGCGGGCCAGTGGCGCGGCGGCATTGGCTCGATCCGCGAGGTAGAGCATTTGCGAGACGGCGGCATTTCAGTCGAGGGCGAGGGCCATAAGTACGCGCCGTGGGGCTTCGCCGGCGGGGAGCCGGGCAAGGTCGCGGGGCTCATCGTCAAGCGCCAAGGGGGCGAGAGCGTCGATCTCCCCTCGAAGCTCCCCAACATGGCAGCCAAGGCGGGCGACCGGGTGATCATGATCGGCCCCTGCGCCGGTGGCTACGGCGATCCCCTGGAACGGGAACCGCGACTTGTCCTGGACGACGTGCGCGATGGCTACTTCGGGATCGAGGCAGCACGTGCCGACTACGGCGTCGTCATCACAGATACGCTGGAGCTCGACGAGGCTGCAACCCTCGCGGCCCGCCGGCAAAGGAGCGCGTCATGAAGATCAAGATCATCAACCCCAACACTTCGGTCGAGATGACCGAATCGATCGGCGCCGCGGGCCGCTCCGTGGCCCGCGCCGGCACCGAGATCGTCGCCGTCAGTCCCGAGTTCGGGCCGGCCTCGATCGAATCCTATTACGATGAGTTCCTGTGCGCGCCCGGCGTGATCGACGAGGTACGCAAGGGCGATGCGCAAGCCTGCGACGCCTACATCATCGCCTGCTACGGCGATCCCGGACTCCATGCGGCCCGCGAGGTGACCGACCGGCCGGTGGTCGGTATCGCCGAGGCCTCGCTCTACACCGCCTCGATCCTGGCGGCGCGGTTCTCCATCGTCACTGTGATCCCGCGCATCCAGACCATGCTGGAAGAGATGGTCGTGGGCTACGGCTTCCAACACAAGGTGGTCAAGGTGCGAACCACGCCGCTTTATGTCCTGGACATCGAAAAGGACCCGCTGCGGGCCTTGGAGACGCTCCGCGCCGAGGCGCGAACTGCGATGGAGGAGGACGAGGCGGAGGCGATTCTCCTCGGCTGCGCCGGCTTCGCCGAGTTCGCCCAGGCGCTAGAGGACGAACTCGGCATCCCGGTGCTCGACGGCGTCGTGTGCGCGGTCAAATTGGCCGAGGCGGTGGTCGAGCTCGGCAAGACCACCTCGAAGCGCAAGACCTATCGCTTCCCCGAGCACAAGGCCTTCACCGGCATGTTCGCGCCCTTTGGCACCACCGAGAAAGAAGGCAAAGCCGCCGCCGAGTAGGGCGGCCGGCCGGCGCTGAGAGAGGCCGAGCCATGAGCGTCGCCAGGCCAATGGACGCCTTGCCCGAGAGCGGCAAGGACCGCACCATCTCACAGACCCTGGCCGAGTTCGCCGCGAGGCTGAATATCGACCAAGTGCCGGCGCCCGTGATCGAACGCGCCAGGCTGCATATCCTCGACGCCCTGGGCGTCGGTCTCGCGGCCAGCACCTACCCATTCGCCGAACCCACCCTCGCCGGCGTGAGCGCGCTCGGCGGTGCGGGCGAGTTTCCCGTCATCGGCATGACCGCGCGCCTTCCCCTGCGCGACGCGGTCTTGATGAACGGCACCCTGATCCACGGCCTCGACTTCGATGACACCCACACGGCAAGCGTCGTCCACCCGACGGTCAGCGCGCTGCCGATGGTGCTCGCCCTGGCCGCGCAACGCGATCTTGGCGGGCGCGAGGCACTGGCCGCCTATCTAATCGCGATCGAGGCGGATGCGCGGCTCGGCATGGCGGCGGCCGGCGCCTTCCACGACGCCGGCGTCCATCCTACCGGGGTGATCGGCGCCTTCGGATGCGCGCTCGCCGCCGGCCACCTCATGGGCCTCGATCCGGGCCAACTGGTCCATGCCCAGGGCATCGTCCTCTCGATGGCGGGCGGCAGCTTCGAGTTCCTGGCCGAGGGAGCGTGGACCAAGCGGTTGCACCCCGGCTGGGCCGCGGTCTGCGGGGTGACCGCCGCCGCGCTGGCCGCGGGCGGCTTCATCGGACCTCGTGCGGCATACGAGGGCCGTTACGGCCTTTACAACTTGCATCTTGGCCGCGACGCGGAGGTCGACTTCGAGGCATGCACCGCCGGCCTCGGCAACGACTGGGAGATGTTGCGCGTCGCGCTCAAGCCGTACCCGGCTTGCCACTTCAACCACGCCTTCGCCGACGCGACGCTGGCGCTAAAGGACGCGCACGGGCTACGGCACGACGAGGTGGCGCGCGCCACGGCGCTGATCGCCGAGGGTCAGGTGGCGGTGGTGTGCGAGCCCTTGGCCGACAAGCGCCGCCCGGCCAACGCCTACGAGGCCCAGTTCAGCGTCCCCTACATCATTGCCGCCACTCTGGTGAGGGGGACGGTTCACGCTTGCCGAGATCGCCGATGACTGCCGCGACGATCCCGACATCCTGGCGCTTTGCCAGAGGATCGGCTACGCGATCGATCCCGATTCCGCCTATCCAAGTTTCTACTCGGGCGAGGTGATCGTCGTGACCCACGATGGGCGAACCCTGCGCCATCGCGAGGCGGTGAACCGAGGCGCCCACGAGCGCCCGCTGTCGGCCGCCGAGGTACTCGCCAAGTTCCGTGGCAACGCGGCCCTTGCGCTCGACGCCGGGCGCATCGACGCGGTGCGGGACGCGGTGATGGCGCTCGACACCGACGCACCCATCGCCGACCTCGGCGAACTGTTGATGCGCGCCTAGGCAGAACCGGCCATGAAGGCGGTCGTGATTCGCAAGCACGGGGGCATCGACCGGCTGCGCTACGAGGCGGTGGAGACCCCGACGCCGGGTCGCGACCAGGCACTGGTCCGCGTGCGCGCGGCCGGCGTCAACCACTTCGACCAAGACATCCGCGAGGGCATCTCGGGCGTCGCGCACCGCCTCCCGCACGTGCCGGGCATCGAAGGCGTGGGCGAGGTCGCGGCGCTCGGCGAGGGCGCCTCGGGCGTCAAGATGGGCGACCGCGTGGCGATCAACTTCTTCCAGAGCTGCGGGGCATGCCGCATGTGCCTGAATGGGCTCGACGGAATCTGCCTCGAGGGCGAGCGCATTGGCGTCACCACCTGGGGCAGCTACGCCGAGTACGCGCTCAGCGACGCCGCGAACCTCATCGCGTTGCCCGAAGCGCTGTCCTATGAGGACGCCGCGGCGACGCTCCTGTGCATTAGCACGGCGTGGCACATGGCGGTGACGCTCGGCCGCGCGCGGGCCGGCGAGGACGTGCTCGTCAACGCCGCCGGCTCGGGTGTCGGCTCCGCCGCCGTTCAGGTGGCCCGGCTGCACGGCGCCACTGTGATCGCCTCGGCGGGCTCGCGGGAAAAGCTCGAAAAGGCGCGCGCGCTGGGCGCCGATCACCTCATCGATTACACCACCCAGAACTTGCGCGATGAGGCCCTCCGCCTGACCGGCGGCAAAGGGCCCGATCTGGTGATCGAATCGGTCGGCGGCGCGGTGCTGACCCACAGCATCGAGGCGCTATCGGTAAACGGGCGGCTGATCACCTGTGGCGCGCACGCCGGCGAACGGGTGGAGCTCGACGTTGTCAAGCTATTCCGCAAGCACATCTCGGTGCATGGCAGCCACTACGCCTCGAAGATCGAGGTGGCGCGCGTCCTCGACCTGGTCGCCGCGGGCCGGCTAAAGCCGGTGATCCACGCCCGTTTCACGCTCGCCGAGGCGGCCCGGGCGGCGGCGCTGATGGCAAGCCGAGAGGTGTTCGGCAAACTGGTGCTGATTCCCTGACCGACGAGAAAAGGCGGAAACCCATGAGCGATGACATTAACGAGGCCCTCGATCGGGTCTTCTCGGCGGATTCCGAGCTTTACCGGGGCCGCGGGTTCACGCGCCGCATCGGCGCCGGTGCCCGGCCGGCACTGGTGAACATCGACCTCGCCAACGCCTGGACGCGGCCCGGCAATCCCTTCACCTGCGAGGGCATGGAGGTGATCATCCCCGGCGTCCGGCGCCTGCTCGCCGCGGCGCGCGACAAGCGCATCCCCATCGTCTACACCACAACGGCCTATGCCGTTACCGAAGGGGTGACGACCGACATGGGGCTGTGGCACCACAAGATCCCGGTCGAGGTCCTGAGCATCGGCTCAGACGCGGTCGAGATCGATTCGCGCATCGCCCCCGAGCCCGGCGAGCACGTGATCGTCAAGAAGAACGCGAGCGCCTTTCACGGCACCCATCTAACCGGCCTGTTGAGCGGCGCCGGCGTCGATACGTTGATCGTGACCGGGGTCACCGCCTCGGCGTGCGTGCGCGGCACCGCGCACGACGCGCTCGCCGAGGGCTTCCGCCCAATCATCGTGCGCGAATGCGTCGGCGACCGGATCGCCGGCGCGGTGGAATGGAACCTGTTCGACATCGACGCCAAGTTCGGCGACGTCGAGCCCCTCGACAAGGTGCTGGGCTACCTCGACGGCATCGAGGTCTTCGCCGCCCGCAATATCGGCTGACGCCCAAACCGTGTATGCTCCCGCACTGTGCGCTGCAGCGGGAAGGCATTGCACGTGGCCAGGATAGGGGTCGATGTCGGCGGCACGTTCACCGATCTGATTCTCGAGACCGGCGAGGCGGACCGCGTTTTCGTGCACAAGGTGCCGTCGACGCCCGAGGACCAGTCGCTGGGCGTAATCCGGGGTCTCACTGAGATTTGCGAGATGGCCGGCGCGCGGCCTACCGATCTCGATCTCATCGTTCACGGTACGACTGTCGCCACCAACAGCGTCATCGAGTACGACGGCGCCGAGGTCGGCATGCTGACCACCCGCGGCTTTCGCGACATCATCCACATGGCACGCCACAAGCGACCGCACAACTTCTCGATGCAGTTCGACATGCCGTGGCAATCCAAACCCCTGGTAAAGCGGCGCAATCGCATTCCGGTGACCGAGCGTGTACTGCCACCCGATGGGCGCATCGAGGTGCCGCTCGACGAGGACGAAGTGCGCACGGCGGCCGAGCTTCTGAAGACGCGTGAGGTCGATGCGGTGATCGTGTGCTTCATCTTCTCCTTCCTCAATGCAGCCCACGAGAAGCGGGCCAAAGAGATCGTCGCCGAGGTGATGCCCGATACCTACGTCAGCTGCTCCTCCGAGGTCGTGGATGTGATCCGCGAGTACGAACGGTTCTCGACCGCGGCGATGAACGCCTTCATCGGGCCGCGCACCGCGCGCTATCTTAGGAACCTTGAATCAAGCCTGCGCGAGCGCGGGGTGACGGCGCCGATCCGACTCATGCAGTCGAACGGCGGCATTACCACGCTCGAGCAGGGCTGCGAGCGCTCGGTGACGATCCTGCTCTCGGGGCCTGCAGGCGGCGTCATCGGCGGGCGATGGGCGGGCACGCTCTCGGGCGCCAAGAACCTGATCACCGTCGACATCGGCGGGACGTCGGCCGACATCAGTGTGATTCCCGACGGTAACGTGCGGATCATGAACCCGCGCGACACTCAGGTCGGCGGCTATCCGGTATTGGTGCCGATGATCGACGTCTCCACCATCGGCGCCGGCGGCGGCTCGATCGCCTACGTCGATTCGGGCGGCGCCTTCCGCGTCGGCCCGCGCTCGGCGGGCGCCGAGCCCGGCCCCGCGTGCTATGCCAAGGGCGGGTCCGAGCCGACGGTGACCGACGCCCAAGTCATCCTTGGCCGCCTCGATCCCGACCAGTTTCTTGGCGGCGGCATCAAGATCGATCCCGATCTATCGCGGCGCGCGATTCAAGATCACTTGTGCACCAAGCTAGACCTTTCGCTAACCGACGCCGCGCTCGGCGTCCTGCGGGTGGTCAATTCCAACATGGCGCTCGCTATCCGCGCCAATTCGGTGGCCAAGGGGGTCGATCCGCGCGATTACGCGCTGGCGGCCTTCGGCGGCGCCGGGCCCCTGCACGCCGTTGCACTCGCGAGCGACGTGGCCGCCAAGGAGGTGATCGTGCCCCCGGCGCCCGGAATCAACGCCGCCATCGGCCTCTTGGCGACCGATGTGCAGTACGAGTACACCCGCTCGGTCCTCGTGGTGCTCACCACGGTCGATCAAGCAGGGCTGGATTCGCTGAACGCTCGGCTCGAGGAGTTGATGGCGGAGGCAGCTGCCGCGCTTACCGCCGACGGCGTGCCGCTCGAGCGCCAAGCCTTCGCGCGGATCGCGGAGTGCCGCTATCAGGGCCAAGGCTTCGAGCTGAGAGCGCTAATGCCCGAGGCGCCGCTGAGTGTGGAGAACTGCCACGTCGTGATCGACAACTTCCACCACCAGCACACGCTGGACTACGGCCACGCATTCGAGGATACCCCGGTCGAGACGATCACGCTCCGGGTCATTGGGACCGCCAAGACCGATCCCGTCGCCTGGTCGCCTTTGAAAACGGGCACCGGCCGCAATCCCGCCGCGGCGCGGCTCTATGCGCGGCCGACCACGTTCGACGGCGGCGCAACCGTCGAGACGCCGCGATACGATCGGACCAAGCTCAGCGCGGGCCAAGTGATCGACGGGCCGGCCATAGTCGTTCAGCATGATTCCACTACGTTGATCCCGCCAGGCTACGAAGCTATCGTCTCCGAGTACGGGAACCTCCACGTCAAGGGCGAGGATTGAGCCATGCCGAAGAACGAGATCGACCCGATCACACTTCAGGTCATCGGCGGCGCGCTCGACACCATCGCCCGCGAGATGGGCCACGTGCTGTATCGCATGTCGTATTCCTCGATCATCCGCGAATCCGAGGACCTTGGCGCTGGCCTTTTCGACGCTCAGTGCAACACGCTTTGCGAGTCCGACTCGACGCCCATGCACATCGGCTCGATCCCCGGGTACCTCAGAGGGATCGACCAGTCGCTGCAGGGCGGGGAATGGAAAGACGGTGACATCGTTATCCACAACCATCCCTATTTCGGCGCCTCGCATTCGCCCGACATCTGCATCGCCGCACCGGTTTTCCACGACGGCAAGGTGGTCGGTTTTTCAGCGACCAACGCCCATCACGTGGACATCGGGGCGGCGACGCCGGGGCTGATCATGGACGTGCCCGACGTGTTCTCCGAGGGCATGCTGTTCAAGGGCCTCAAGCTCTACGAGGCGGGAGAGCTGAACGCCGGGCTATGGCAGTTCATCGAGACCAATACCCGCGCCCCCGATCAGGTCATGGGCGACCTCGGGGCGCAGATCGCGGCGGTCGAGCTCGGGGTGCGCCGCTTCAAGGCGCTCTTGGAAAGCTACGGCGCCGACATGGTCCTCCAGGCGACACAGCAGTTGATGGACTATTCGGAAAAGATGCTCCGGGCGCGGATCGCGGAGATTCCGGACGGCGAGTACACCGCCGAGGGATTCCTCGACGACGATGGCCGCAACCGAGGCAAGACCCTGCCCGTCAAGGTGACCGTGCGCATCAAGGGAGATTCGGCCGAGGTCGACCTCACCGGCTCCTCGCCCCAAGTGGAGACCGCCTTCAACGTGCCCTTCGAAGGCTCGACCAAGGTCGCATGCTATTTCGCCTTCCGCGCCATGCTCCTCGATACTTACACCAACCCCGAGTACATCCCTCAGAACGAAGGCTCGTTCCGGCCGATCACGGTGACCGCGCCCAAGGGCACCATCTTCAACCCCGAGTATCCGGCCGCCGCCGAGGCCCGCTTCGCCCAGATCCAAAGGCTGGTGGACTGCATCGTCAAGGCCCTGGCGCCGGTGATTCCCGACAAGGTCACCGCGGGCTCCGCCGCGACGCTGTCCTTCGTCGCCTACTCCGGAGTTCGCCCCACTGGCGCTTACTGGGTTTTCTTGGAGGTCAACGAGGCGGCCTATGGGGGGCGGCCCGAATCCGACGGGCCCGACTCGGTCGATGAGTTGATGCGTAACACGCGCAACAACCCGATCGAGGACCTTGGCACGCACCTGCCCTTGATCTGCGACCGCTACGAGCTCCGCGACGACGTCATGCCGGGCGCCGGTCGCCATCGCGGTGGGTTCGGGATCGTCAAGACGCAGCGCTTCCTCGATACCGGCTACATCACCCATGAGGCGGACATGCACGAGGACGTTCCCTGGGGCTTCCAGGGCGGATTGCCCGGAGCCAGCGGCAAAGTCGACAAATACAACGCCGCCAATCCCGGCGCGGTCGAAAGCATGCCCGCCAAGTTCTCGGGCCTGAAGCTCGAGACCGGCGATTCGATTGCCATATACACGCCCTGTGGCGGCGGCTATGGCGATCCGACCGAGCGCGAGGCGCAGCAGGTTCTCGACGACGTGCTCGACGACTTCTGCACCCGCGAGCACGCGTACCAGGCGTACGGCGTGGTGATCGACGAGACCATGAACATCGACCTTGCGGCGACCGAGCGCCGGCGCGCAGAAATGCGCTCGCTCGCCGCCGACTAGCTACAGAGGGGCGACCCAGATAGGGGTGACAAATGTCTCAAACTGCCGAGTCCAGCTATGAAGGCGTCTGGGATTCCCGTATCGGCTTCGGTGAGAAGCCGGCTCTCATCGTCATCGATTTCCTGCAGGGATATACCACCGAAGGCTCGCCGCTGTTTGCGCCGGGCGTCGTCGAGGCGGTCAAGGAGACACCGGAGCTCTTAGCGGTTGCGCGCGCGAAAGGGATTCCCGTCATCCACACGCAGGTGCGCTATACGCCGCCCCATTTCAGGGACGGCGGCGCATGGATCAAGAAAGCCCCGGTCTTGAAATGCCTCGTCGAGGGCAACCCGAACGCCGAGTTCTGCCCGGAGGTGCGCCCAAACGAGGGCGAGATCATCGTCACCAAACAGTATGCCAGCGCCTTCTTCGGCACCTCGCTCGTGGGCACCCTTGCCGCCGCCGGCATCGACACGCTCATCATCGCCGGCTGCACGACCTCGGGATGCATTCGTGCGACCGCCGTGGACACGGTCCAGCATGGCTTCCGCACCGTCGTCGTGCGGGAGTGCGTCGGCGATCGGCATGACGGCCCGCACGAGGCCAATTTGTTCGATATCAACGCCAAGTACGGTGACGTCGTAACCAAGGCGGAAACCATCGCATACCTGAACGGACTTGCCTGACGGCTTAAGAACCGCGACAGGGAGTAATCACGCCATGACCCAACTCACGCAGTCACGCCACTACGACTACGTGCCGATCATCGATAGGGATCCATTCAAGCTGCCGAACGGGGCGCGTGTCGCGGTCGTACCGTACATCAACATCGAGCATTTTCCGGCCAACATCCCGGGGACCGCACTGATTCCCGGCACGGCACAGTTCACGCCTGATCCCCTGAACTACGGGTGGCGCGACTACGGCAACCGCGTTGGCCTGTGGCGGATGATGGACATCATGGATCCGCTCGGCATGCGCGGCACGGTGTGCCTCAATGCCGAGATCATCCGCGAGTACCCACGCATAATCGAGGAGGGTGAGAAACGGAACTGGGCGTGGATCGGGCACGGCATCAACAATGCGCCGGCCAACTTTCTCAGCAACATCGACTTGGAGAAGGAACGCGAGATTGTCAGTTCGGTCGTCGGGGCGATGGAGAAGGCCCTGGGCCGCAAGACCAAAGGCTGGCTGAGCCCGTTCCTCACCCACACCGACAATACACCGAACGTGCTCGAGGAGTTCGGCGTCGAATACCTGTGCGACTACACCGCCGACGATCATCCGTTCAAGTTCAACACCAAAAGCGGCAACCTGATTTCCGTGCCCTACACGGTGGAACTGAACGACATTCCGATATTCATGAACGTCGGCATGAGCTCAGCCGACTTCGGCGACATGATCGTCGATCAGTTCGACGTCCTCTATGAGGAAGGCGCCACCAACGCCCGCATCATGCCGATCTGCCTACACACCTTCTTTGTCGGTCAGCCCAACAAGGCTAAGCACTTGAAGCGCGCCTTCGAGCACATCGCGAAGCACGATGACATTTGGTTGACGACCGGGGACGAGGTCAACGATTGGTACCGGGAAACCTACATGTAGAGCCGCGAACCACGACGGCTACCGGCGGGTAGGGTGACTCGGATATGGCGGATGGCCCCGATGTTGCGCAGCGACGGCGGAGCGTGGCCGAGTACGATGCGGCGTTCGATGAATCAAAACCGCCGCTCGACCACGCGCGGGCGTTGGTCGACGCTGCGCGTTGCTATTTCTGTTTCGACTCGCCTTGTATCGAGGCCTGCCCCACCGGAATCGACATTCCGAGCTTCATCGGCAAGATATCCACCGGCAATCTGCGGGGCTCGGCGCTCGACATTCTGGAACCCAACATCTTCGGCGGCGCCTGCGCTCGTGTGTGTCCGACAGAGGTTCTGTGCGAAGAGGCATGTGTTCGCACGGCGCAAGAGGACAAACCTGTGCGCATCGGTCTCCTGCAGCGTTACGCGACCGATTCGTTCTTGGCCACTGGCGAGCAGCCGTTCGCCCGCGGCGAGGATACCTGCAAGCGCGTAGCAGTCGTTGGCGCCGCCCCTGCGGGCCTGACGGTTGCGCATCGGCTGGCGCGCCTCGGCCATGCCGTAACCGTTTTCGAGGCCCGACCGAAACCCGGCGGGCTCAACGAGTACGGTATCGCAGCCTACAAGGTGCCGAACGATTTTGCGCAAAAAGAGGTGCAATTCATCCTTGGTGTCGGAGGCATCGACGTCCGCTATGGCGAGGTCCTCGGACGTGACGTCACGCTCGGCGCGCTGCGGCGTGAGTTCGATGCCGTCTTCATCGGAGTCGGCCTGGCCGGAGTGCGCGCGCTTGGGGTCGAGGGGGCCGACCTCGAGGGTGTGCGATCGGCGGTCGATTTCATCGCCGAATTGCGCCAGACGAATGACCTAGGGTCGATCCCCGTGGGACGACGCATCCTCATCATTGGCGGCGGTAATACCGCGATCGACATCGCCGCGCAGACACGGCGGCTGGGCGCCGATGATGTGACCATCGTCTACCGGCGCGGACCCTCAGCCATGAGCGCGACTGGCCACGAACAGGAATTCGCGCAGACCAATGGGGTCAGGTTCAAGCATTGGGCGCAGCCCAAGCGTCTGATCGGCGAGAATGGCCGCATCGCCGCCGTAGAGTTCGAATACACCCGACGGTCGGACGGCGGCGCGCTCGAGGGGAGCGGCGAAAGGTTCACCCTGCCCGCCGACATGGTCTTCACAGCGATCGGACAGGTTTTCGTCTCCGATCCGGTTTCGACGGAAGGCGAAGCACTGGACATCGCCGAGGGTCGCATTAAGGTGGATGGAGAGGGCGCCACCTCGCTCGCCGGCGTCTTTGCCGGCGGCGACTGTGTCGCTGGCGAGGATTTGACGGTCCAGGCAGTGGAGGACGGCAAGGTCGCCGCGCTCGCCATCGACCGATATTTGCGCGCCTAGGAGCGTGCGCCGTAGAAGTTTTGATGTTGGGCGATTGGCGCGCGGCCGCCGGAGAGGTTGGATTTTGGCCCGAGTGTGGACATCTGGCCCGCCCGACTCTGGGATGGAAAGCCCGGACCGGAAGGCCGGAACGGAAGAGATTCGCGTTTCATACGCGGTCGATGGGCACTGCGCGCCCCGGAGCAAGTGCGTTGGCAGGCCAGCACCTGCCTCAGCACGTGGCCACCGTCCCCATCCGCTTGATGTTCAACGCCAAGCACACGAGGTCCCACTCGCCGCGCACCTTCGCCAAGCCTCGCAGGCTGAATCGTCGGAATCCGAGCACCTCCTTGATCCACCCGTTCGGCGCCTCCGAGAGCCACTTGCGTTGCGCGTACCGGGCTTTGCCCGCGGGGCTCGCCAGTTTCTCACCCATGCGGTGCGTGGCAGGGAGCCGGGCCGGGTCGACCGCCACCTGGGACTTGCCTTCACGCCCCAGCGCTACGTGCGCGTCGATGCCGCGATCTTCCAGCTCCAACAGATCCGGCTCGTTGCAGTAGCCCGCATCGGCCAGTACCACCGCAGGCTCGACCCCAAACGTCTCGTTGATCTCGTCGAGCATCCCCACCAGCTGACCCTGGTCGCTGGCCTGTGGCCCCACCTGAGTCGCGACGATGATCTGGTGCTCCCCATCGACCGCCATCTGCGCGTTGGAGCACTGCTGGAATCCCTCGCTGCTGGTCTTCATGATCTGGCTCTCGGGATCGGTGAAATTGCTCTGCGCCTTCGGCTCGGGCTCGCCGTAGGCCCGCTTGTAGGGCCGCCCGCCCCGGGGTGTCCGTCATCAAAACATTTGGGACATCTGGGCCTGTTTCTAACGGAGGCTCTGGCTCATCCTGGTTGATGTTAAGCTGCTTGGTTGTGATGGGCCAAGCGGCGTTTTTTGATGGTCAGGTTTTTGATCTTTCTTCTTCTCTCGATGATGGCGTGGTCCCGGCCGAAGTAGACGTCGGCGGGGGTGAGGTTGGCGAGGCTTTCGTGGTAGCGGCGGTGGTTGTAGTGCTCGACGAAGGTGCCGACGCTGGCCTTGAGATCGCCCGGCAGATAGTAGTTCTCCAGCAGGACACGGTTCTTCAGGGTCTGATGCCAACGCTCGATCTTGCCTTGGGTTTGGGGATGGTTCGGTGCGCCGCGGACGTGATCCATACCCTGATCCTCAAGCCAGGCTGCAAGATCGCCGGCGATGTAGGACGAGCCGTTGTCGCTGAGGAGCCGGGGTTTGTGAACGACCTCCGCGCTGCTGCAACCTGACGCTTCGAGGGCCAGCTTGCGCGTGTCGGTGACATCTTCAGCCCGCATGGTGGTGCACAGCTTCCAGGCAATGATGTAGCGCGAGAAGTCGTCGAGGATCGTTGACAGATAGAACCAGCCCCAGCCGATGACCTTGAGGTAGGTGAAGTCGGTCTGCCACAGTTGGTTCGGGGCTGCGGTCTTGTCGCGGAACTCATCGGCTGCCTTGATGACGACGAAGGCCGGGCTGGTGATCAGGTCGTGGGCCTTGAGCAGGCGGTAGACGGACGCTTCCGAGACGAAGTAGCCCTTGGTATCGGTAAACGTCACCGCCAGTTCCCGCGGCGACAACTCCGGCTCATCGAGGGCCAGGTCGACGATCCGGCGGCGGACATCGTCGGGGATGCGGTTCCAGATCCGGCCGGGACCACTGGTACGGTCTTCAAGGCCGGCTTCGCCGAAGGCCCGGTAGCGATCGTACCACCTGTAGAAGGGCACCTCTAAGAATTGGTGAGTTGTCGGAGGATATTGTTTAACCAGGCTGTCACCAGCTCCAGCCATGCCGGAGCCGAGATTTTCGGGGTCTTCCACGCTCCAATTGAGTTATTTCCGCCACAAGACCGTCCCCAGGCGGTCTCCTTCTCCGAGTATCGTCACACGGCCGCCGCGAGACGCTCCAGTTGGACCAGGCGGCGCATGTTGTAGGCGAGGTTCTTCAACCCGATCCGCGCCTTCGCCCGCACCAGCCCGACACTACGCACCAGCGTCCCGCCCATGTCGTTGCTCTGGGCCCCGAAGACATGCTCGACGCGGACCCGAACCGACGAACGGGTCTTGTTGCCCTGCTTCTCGCGCTCGCTCAGCGGCTTGTTGCGGCGGCCCTTGCGATGGATCCGGCTCCGCAACCCCTTCTCCTTCAGCACCGCCTCGATCTCCGCCGAGCGGTAAGCGCTGTCCGCCCACACACCCAAAGCCGTGTTGTCCCCATCCAGGATATCGTCGAGGACTTGGCTGTCGTGCTCCGCCGCGTCGCTCACATGATAGCGCCGCACCAGCTTGTGCCGACGGTCCACGTTGACATGGTTCTTGTAACCGTAATGGCTCTTGCCGTGCTTCTTAGTCCACCGCGCCTCGACATCCTTTTGGCGCCGCTTTGCCGGCTTGTCCTCCCAGCCTGCCGGCGTCTCGCCCGCCTTTATCCGCGCGTTCTCCTCGCGGCTGTTGCGCTGTTTGGGTACCGCCACAATCGAGGCGTCGATGATCTGGCCGCCCATCGCCAGATAGCCCTGATCCTTCAGGTAGCCATCGAACGTCTCGAATAAGGCCTCGATCACGCCAGCTTGCGTTAACTGTTCGCGGTACAGCCACACCGTCTTGGCGTCGGGAACCCGGCCCTCCAGACCCAACCCCAGAAATCGCATGAACGACAGGCGGTCACGGATCTGATGCTCAACTTGGTCGTCCGAGAGATTGTAGAGCGCGCACAGAATGATCGTCTTGAACATCACAATCGCATCCCACGGCTTGCGTCCCGCCCGCGATTTACGCGCCTTGTCCGCACGCCGCCACACCGCCTCAAGACGCGCGCGCAAGTCTTCCCACGGAACCACCCCGTCGATCTTCAAAAGCGGATCGTTCTTGGCGTCAAGACCGGAATACCGGTTCCCAAGATCGAAAAACCCCATCTGACACATCAACCACGCCTCCCGCTATCAACAAATCGGCAACCCGATTCTAAATCGACGACGCCCGAAAAAGGAGAATTCTTAGAGGTGCCCTTTCGTCACTTCCCGTCGCTCTACGACGACGACCGCTCGCAGCGCGTCTTCAACCTGATCAACAAGCTGCCGGAGTTCGCGGTGCTGGTCGAGCACCCGGCAATGCTCGCGCTGATGTCGGCGCTGTTGGGCCGCGACTGCATCTTGCTCGACGTCAGCGCCTCAAACGTCGGGCCCGATACGGATGGGGGTGGCCTGCACGTCGATTCGCCGATCACGTACATGGTCGAGCCGCTGCCCGACATGACGCTAAGTATCCAAGTCGTTTGGATGCTGACGGACTTCACGAACGAGAATGGCGCCAGCCGTGTGGTGCCCGGCACGCATCGCTCTCGCCGCAAGCCGGACCGGTCGCGCCGGGAAGACGAGGTTGCGCTGACCGGCGCGGCCGGCTCCGTCGCGGTCTGGCTGTCGCAGTCGTGGCATCGACATGGGCCCAACGCCAGCGGTTCGGCACGTCCGGGCGTCATTTGCCAGTACGGCCGGTCGTGGGTGAAGCCGGTCGTTGACATGCGCTCCCCGCTGACGGCGGAGACGGCTCCACTGTTCTCGCCGCGCCTGCGCTACATGATGGGTTGCGGGTCCAACGCCCCGGTGCGCGGCTGAGCCGGCGCATCACCTTGGCGTCCTAGCCGGGAACGCCTGGGCTGCGATCAGGCGTCGCTTTCGCTGGGCGCGCCTTCGATCCCCCTAGCGTCGTCGCCAGCGCTTTATCACTTCGCCGGCGAAACGCCCTGGGTCGCGGCGCGGATCGGCCGCTTTCGCCGCGTCAAGCACGTCGGATCGAGCGGCATCCAGATGCGGCTCGGCGCGGCGCCACGCATCCTCGGCGCGGGGGCGCACTTCTTTGTCGAACACGTCTCGCGCCTTGGCCTGGAGCCGCGGATCGCTGGCCGCGCGAACGGCGGCGCTAAAAAGCAGGCGGCGCCACAACATCATGGGCTGATCTTGCCACGGATCGCCCGACACGGCGAGTTGGGCGTGGATCGGCTCCACTATTCGGGCTCACTTGGCCCCGGCCTCGGTCGGGGCTTTTTCCTTCCGCGCACAACGTGTCTTACCTCCGTAGATATGCGACGGCTGAGCAGGACTTTCGATGTGGTTGATTCTGGCGTCCGGTTGCTAACGCGGTGAGCCCCGCCGCTCCGAAGCACGCCTTTCGTTCTTGTCGCTGGGAAGTTTTTGAAGGCCCATCGTCCCCTGGTGTTGGTGGCATTCGTAAATCTGACATTCGTGGCAATCCAAAACTGAACAGTTTTAGCTTGTCGATTCCGGCGTTCCCGTCCCGCTCTGTGGGCTTTTCCAACAGAGCTGGATGCGGGGCGCGGATGCACGGATGGGAGACCAGGATGTTGCTCAAGCACTATCTCGACCAGGGCGTCTCGAAGGCGGAGCTGGCGAGTCGCTTCGGGGTGAGTCGCACGACGATCCACCATTGGGTGAAGTCGGGCCAACTGGAGCGGGATCTGCTCGCCGGTCCGAGGGGGTATTCGCCGCGCCCTCCGGCAAAACGATTGCGTTCGCGGCATCAGGCCAGATAGTGGCTTTCCAGCGCCTTCACCGCGGCGATCAATGTGTTGTTGACCGGGGTCGACACGCCATGCTCAGCCCCCAGCCGGACGATCGCACCGTTGATGAAGTCGACCTCGGTCGGACGACAACTCAGAAGATCATTGCAGAGCGACGACTTGTTCTCACCCGTGCCGCCCTTTCCGGTGATTTGCAAGAGGACTTCGCGGGCCTCATTGATATCAATGCCGATACCAACTTTCCGGCCCACCGCCGCAGCTTCGTCGATGGCGGCGAAAATCGTCTCGCGCATTGCGGGTACCGCCATAACCCGGCCGATCGGCAAGTTCGTGATCCCGGATGTGGGATCCAAACCGACGTTCGCCATCAACTTCTTCCAAATATCGAGTCGAATTTGGGGGCTCGGCTCCGTCTGCAGGCCGCGCTTGGTGAATGCACGTGAAAGGACGGTGACACGGTCGCTCAAGCCGCCCCGCATTTCGCCGATGTGTGAGGGAAGGTCGGCGTAATTTCGCACGATACCCGGCCCGTCGATGCTGGCCCCTTGCGCGGTCAGCCCGCCGAGCACTTTCTCCTCGCCGATCAGCTCGGCCAGGACTTCCTCATTGTCCAGACCGTTCTGGAACGAAATGACGGCCGTGCGGTCGCCGATGAGATTGGCGGCACCCGCGATGGCATCCCTGGTGTGGCCTGCCTTGCACTGCACGAACACGCTGTCAACCGGCGCCAGGGCCTGAGGCTGCGTCGTCGCCTTGACCGGGACAAAGCGATCGCCGCCATAACCTACGATCTTCAAGCCGTCGCGGTTGATGTTGTCGACATGCTCCTGCCACACGTCGACCAGGGTCACGTCGAGCCCGCCCTCGGCGAGCAAACCGCCGAACAAGCTACCCATGGCACCGGCGCCGACAACGGCGAGGGTGGGGTTTTCGTACATCACCATCTCTAGTACGCGCGACGGGTAGCCCATTCGACGGCCTGATTCAACCGGTACGAACGAGCGCAAACCGCTCGCCGTATTGATCGAAGAGCTCAAGGAGATTTCGGGGCCGAAAGATCACCATGGTCTTTCAGACCCCGATGACAGCGTTGAACCATGGGAAGGAGGAGAAACTGGAGCTTTCTTTACGCGGTAGGCGGTAAGATCGGCTTGTTGGCAGGGCTCAAATGGCGTCGATGCACACCCATCGCGCACTCGCCGTCTTCCTCCTCGGGGTCGGTTTCGTTGCCGGGCTTACCAGCCCCGTCGCCGCGCAGTGGGTAACCTTTCCAGCCGCACCCGACCAGACCCTCGTCGAGAGTGGCGAGCGCGCCTCCGGGTCCGGAGCTTCCGCCGTGCGCGGCTATTTGAGCGTTCCGGTCGGGGCCGGCCGCCGCCGGCCGGCGGTGGTGATGCTGCCCTCGTGCGCGGGTCGCAAGCCCTACCACCAAACCTGGGCACGGGCGCTATCTGATCGCAGCTATGTGGCCCTGGTCGTGGACGACTACTTCATGCACGACCGCGATCGGACCTGCGGGATCCACGAGCGTGCCGCGCGGGCCGACCTGCTGCGGTTGCGCGTGCTGCACGCGCTGGGGGCCGCGCGCTATCTCTCGGCGCGTCCAGAGGTCGACTCCAGACGAATGGCGGTGATGGGCTGGGGCGACGCCCCGGTTGGCGCCTTGATCGGCAACGCCGAGGCCGTCGGACCACGCCGTGAGGTGTTCAAAGCCGCCGTGGCCGTGACACCCTCGAGCTGTAGCGCCCGCGGGTTGTCCTCGCATCCAATGCTGGTGTTACGGTCCGAGTCGGATGGTGCCGGGCAGATGAGTCGGTGCGATGCGCTCGCAGACACGCCAGCGTTGGAAGTGCGGGTCTACGAGGGAACGCTGCCGGGATTCGACGACCCGCAAGCCGAGCTTGCCGAGGGCGCCGCGTCCGGCGCTAAAGGGACGGCGCGCAGGCGTTATGACCGGCTCGCCCACGTGCGGGCCATCGAGGACGTGGCGGCGTTTCTTAATCGTCGACTTCCGCCCGGGCCCTCGGATGGCGAGGATGTTGCCAACACGATACCACCGGATTCGGAGGTGGAAACCTGGGCGGTGGACCCGAGCGCGCCCGGCCCGGATCTTCCGCCAATGGGTGGATCCGCGTTCGATGCTGTCTTCAGCCGCGTCAGTCCGGCTGGTGTGATCCACGAGGTGCCGTTTCCCTTTCCGCGATTGCTGCAAATACTCGAGCACGCGGCGGGAGGGGACGTCATGTCGCAGTCACCGCTCGCCACCACGCTTATCCCCCTGGGGCGATCCCTGCAGCGCGAGGCCGCCGCTCCGGACTATTTCGAATCACCGAGAATCGTGGTGGCGGTGACCGGCGAACCGGATTCGGGTACGGGGCCGCTCGGCATCCGGCTCAAGGATCGCCTGTTTCTGGGCTACCAGCCCCGGGCGCGGGTCGTCGAGATCATCAGTTACAACGAGGTGGCGAATCGGTTCGAGTTTCAGGTCGTGCGTGACTACGGCCCACGCCGTGAGCCCCGCGTGCGCTATGCCCGGCGCGCGCTGTGCACGAGTTGCCATCAGAACGCGGCCCCGATCTTCGCCAATGCGAGCTGGGACGAAACCACCGCCAATCCCCAAGTCGTGCGCCGTCTTGCCGCGCTGGGAGCGCGCTGCAACTGCTTGCGCGTCAGTTCGGCGAACCAGCGTTCGACCTGATTGATCCAGGAAGCGGAGGTCGGCGTGAAATGGATGTGCCAGTGCGCTCGCCGCGCCAGCCAAGCCTTGACCGCCGCGGTCTTGTGGGTGGCGTAGTTGTCCATGACGATGTGGACGTCCAGCCCCTCGGGGACGCACCGGTCGATCTCCTTCAGGAAGTCGAGGAACTCCCTGGCCCGGTGGCGTCTGTAGCACTTGCCGATGACGCGGCCCGTGGCGACATCGAGGGCTGCGAACAGCGAGGTGGTGCCGTGACGCTTGTAGTCGTGTGTGCACCGCTCAGGCATGCCCGGCAGCATCGGCAGGACCGGCTGGCTGCGGTCCAGCGCCTGGATCTGGCTCTTTTCGTCGACACAGAGCACCAGCGCGCGGTCCGGCGGCGAGAGATAGAGGCCTATGATGTCGCGGACCTTGTCCACGAACAGCGGATCGCCCGACAGCTTGAAGGTCTCCGAGCGGTGCGGCTGCACGCTGAAGGCCGCCCATATCCGCCGGATCGTCGTGTGCGACAGTCCGCTCTCCCGGGCCATCGAGCGGATCGACCAGTGGGTCGCGTCGGCCGGCGTCGTCTCCAGCGTCCGCTCGATGACCTCGGCCACCTGTTCGTCCGTGAGCGTCCGCGGCCGTCCCGGCCGAGGCTCATCCGACAGCCCCTCGATGCGCTCCTTCAGGAAGCGGCGGCGCCACTTGCCGACCGTGTGCTCGTGCACGCCGAGTTCGGCTGCCACCGCCTTGTTCGTCAGGCCGTGTGCACAGCCCAGGATCATGCGGCAGCGATCGGAGATCGAGCGCGCGACCCGGCGGCGTCGAACCTGACGCTCAAGATACGACCGTTCTTCATCGCTCAGAAGCAGGACCGCCATCGGCCGGCCAATGCTACGGGCCATCGGAAAGACCTCCAAAATCCAACTCCGATGGTTAGTATATTATGCTACTAACTTCAGTTTCGGGTGACTAGGAGAGCCAGGTGTCGCACGGCGCGAGAAGGGGGCGTAGGATCGCGGGACGGCTGACGGGAGGTAGCGTGATGGCAACGACGTGGCGCGCAAGGGTCAGTGGGTCGGTGTCTTATCAAGACGGCACCCAGACCAAGTCGGCGCAGGCCGGCGACTACACGATGAAGGAGACCACGACCGAGCGGTTCGAATTCTCGCTCGAGGGCGGTCCCATGTTTGTCCTGACACTCATGGAAGTGGCCCAGTACGAAGGAGCCGGGAGGCTCACGTTCCCGGACGGGGATTGGCCGTAGTACGACGCGACCCCTTGCGCGACCCTCAAGCCGCGGTTCAAGCGACACGCGCTCAAGCGATTGCGACCCGGTATCGTCCACGACGCGTGGTTCGATGCCGTCGTAGGTTGCGCCATAGCCTGACGGTCCTGCCCGACGCTACCGGCGAACACCAGGAAACTCACAGGCGGAGGCAATTCTGCCCGTTCTTCCCCTGTCCGCTAACCCTCGGCCCGAACGCCGCCTGCATTTCGCGGCGGAGCGCCACCGCCGCATCACTGTGGTCGAGGGCGACATCGGAAGTGGTGAGCTGCGTGCCCTCGGCGATGTCTCGCGTGAGCGTGACCGCACTGGCGAGACCGAGGGGCAACCCGCCGATTTCCGCCGAGCACGGGGCCGGCATCTGTTTGCCCCAGACCATGAATCCGCCTTCACCGTCCAGGACCTCGCCCTTCCTCAGCGGGCGCTTGGCGGTGGCGACGACGTCGGCTTGCCAGCTGCGGGGCCGGCCCGTGGGCTCGCCCCGGCACGCCACCGAGGCCACCGAGATCCCGAGTTCCAGGCCGATCATGTGAATCGGGCGGTATAGGGCGGCGTAGTTGCCGGAGCGATCGGGCAGCATGGCGTACTCGCGGAAGCAGCGGCGCGCATAATCGGAGTCGGTTTCGACGACGACGAAGGTGCCGAGGGCGAGATGGTGCTCGACCTCGCTGTGGTCCCGGTTGACCGAAGAGACGACCTCGGTGGTGCCGACGTGGGCGAGCGTCCCGCCTGATGTCGCGGGCTTGCACACCTCGGCAAGCTCGAAGCACGAGGCCGGCGGAAAGCCAAGTCCGTGAGGCTGCGGCGTGAGGCCGGTCGCGTTGCACACGGCCGACATCTCGATCGCGGATTTGGAACCGTCGACGAAGGAATTGAACATCTTCGGGTTGATGCTGTCGCGATCTTCGATGTTCAGGTAGTGCTCTAGGATGTCCCATACGGTGTCGGGATTCGAGCCGTGATAACTCGGGTGGTAACGGGTGCCCTTGCCAGCGCACACGACCTTGAAACCGCACGCGCGCGCCCAATCGACGTGCTCGCAGACCAGCGCCGGCTGGTCGCCCCAGGCCAAGCTGTAGACCACGCCCGCCGCCTCGGCGCGGCGCGCCAATAGCGGTCCGGCGACGACATCGGCCTCGACCGTCACCATGACAATGTGCTTGCCGTTCGCGATCGCCCTCAGGCAGTGGCGTATTCCCGCCCTGGGGTCGCCCGTCGCCTCGACCACGACATCGAGCCCGCCGAACTCGATCAGCAACGCGGCATCCTCGGTCAGGGCCGTGCCGCCCGAGCGGAGAGCGACGTCAAGGCTGGTGGCGGCGATCTGGCTTTTTGGCCACGACGCGCCCAACGCTGCGGACCGCGCCTGGGCGACTTCGAGATCGGCGATGCCCACGACGTGAAGGCCCGGCGTGAGCCGGGCCTGGGACAGGAACATGGATCCGAACTTGCCGGCTCCGATCAGTCCGACGCGAATCGGATTCCCCGCCTTGGCGCGCGCCTCCAACATCTCGTGCAGATTCATGCCGGCCCATTCTAGCGCCGCTTTCGATCATCTCGCCAAGGCAAGCCTATCCACCGCCGACTTCCGCGATCGGCCGACGCTCCAGCTTCGTCAGAACGACGATGTTGCCGACCAGGACCGTGGCCACGCCGACCAACGATAGCGCAGTCCAAACGAAGTCCCCTTGGGCGGTCGAGATGGCCAGCGCCGTGATCGGCGTCAACAGAATAACGTAGGCCGCGCGGTCGGGCCCGAGGCGACCAACGAGGTGGAAAAACATGACCATTCCCGCCGCCGACATCACGATCGTGATCCAGGCGAATCCGCCAAGGAAAGCCGGCGACCAGTCCCAGGCCAAGGGTCGGCCGAACGCGGCGGCGACGATGAAGGAGCACGCAGCGCCATACACCATGGCGATTCCGGTGGTCTCGAGAACCGGCAGGCCGGCCCACTGGTTGCGCGCCGTCGTGGTGATGCCGAGCGAGGCAGCCAGCAACCCGAGGTACGCGGCGGCGAGCCCGGAGAGGCCGGCGCCCGCCAGCTCGAGGGCGCGCAACTCGGGCCAAGACACCATGGCGATCCCGGCGATCCCCATCAGTCCCCCTACGAGCACCCGGGGCCTGACCGGAAGACCCAGGAAGACGGCCGCGAAGATGACGTTGGTGACGATCATCATCGACATCATGAGCTGAATAAGACCACCCGGAATCCGCGGCACCGCGAAGTAGAGCAGGAGGTCGATGACCGAAAACATCAGCAGTCCCTGGAGCGCCAGGAACAGGTGGGCCCGGACCCCGAACCGGAGCGATCGTCCGAGCACGAGCGCCAACGCCATCAAGAGAATCCCGGCAGCACCGAAGCGGTAGGCGACCAGCAGCTCCGGCGCCA
Organism: Alphaproteobacteria bacterium; assembly: GCA_965219135.1. Taxonomy (GTDB): domain Bacteria; phylum Pseudomonadota; class Alphaproteobacteria; order VGEJ01; family VGEJ01; genus CAYUNL01. The sequence continues at coordinate 1,345,225 of CBDCMV010000003.1, forward strand.
CCGGGCCCAACTGTACGGAGATGGTGTAAGGGCCGCTGCCGAAGATCAGCACGAGCGCCGCGAAGAGAACAACCGACTTCATGGCGCGCGCAGATCTCCCCCGCGAAGATTAAGGCCCGGCGGGCGCCGGGCCGCGCACCTTGTGGCCGATCGCGCGGGCTGAGTCAAAGGCTTCGTTACGCCCCCCTCGTACCGGCGGCGCCGGTTGGCAAGCGCCCACGACTGTGGCAGCTTCGCTCGCCGTCTCCCCCGAGGCTCTGTATGGGTACGAGGCTCGATCGTTGTCACAACGTGGGCGGCTGGCACTGCCGCGCCTGCCGCTGCCGGTGCGCGAGTTCCTCGAGGGCGGCGTCGAGGACGAGGTCACCCTGCGCCGCAATACCGAGGCGTTCGACGACCTCGCGCTCAATCCGAGCACCCTGGTCGACGTCACCGAAATCGATCTCTCGACCCCCGTCCTGGGCAAGGAGCTATCGACGCCCGTCATCATCTCGCCGACCGGCGCAACCGGAACCTTTCACCCCGGCGCCGAAATTGCCGTCGCGCGCGCCGCCGCCGAGGCGGGAACATACTACGGACTCTCGGCCAACAGCACCCTAAGCATCGAGGAGGTTGGCGCGGCCACCGCTGGGCCGAAGATGTTTCAGTTTTACGCCTTCAACGACCCTGGATTGGGCCGCGAGATGATCGACCGGGCCCGCGCTGCTGGTTTCGACGCGCTGTGCCTGACCGTGGACGGGCCTGTCCACGGCAATCGCGAGCGCGACGTCCGCACCGGGATCGCTGGCGGCGGGCGATTGAGCCTTCGCAGCTCGCTAAGCCTGTTGTTCCATCCGCGGTGGTTGGTGAACAACGCGCGTCGCCGCGGCGCCGTGCCCGGCAACTTCGTCGAGCGCGCGCCCGACCTCCCCGGCCCGTTGCTCGGCGCCCTCACCGTCGAGAAGGCGGCCCGGCAAGTGCTCGGCCGGTTTTTGGCTCCGTCGGTCACCTGGGCCGATGCCGCCGAGCTGGTGCGCCACTGGAACGGGCCGTTCGCCATCAAGGGCATCATGACCGTCGCCGACGCGCGCGCGGCCGCCGAAATCGGCGCCACCGCGGTGATCGTCTCTAACCACGGCGGCCGCCAGATGGAGGCGGTGCCGGCCGCTATCGAGGCCTTGCCGGCCATTGCCGAGGCGCTCGGCGATGACATCGAGGTCCTGTTGGATGGCGGCGTCCGCCGCGGCACCCATGTGCTCAAAGCCCTCGCACTGGGTGCCAAAGCGGTCACCATCGGCCGCCCCTATATTTACGGCGTCACCGCCGGGGGCGAGGCCGGCGTCGCCAAGGTGCTCTCGATCTTCCGCGACGAGATCACCCGCGACTGTCAGCTCCTCGGCATTCGATTCCTCGCCGAGGTTGGCCGCGAACTGGTCACCCGGCGCTAATTCTCGGCCTGGTGATCGTGGTCGCCGTCGCCCTCAGTACGTGGGCGGCCGGTGGCGCGACGGAGGGCGCGAGGCGTGAGAGTTTACGGGTCTCGGCGGTGATCAAGTCAACGACCGCGGGCGGGCCATCGCGGGTCGCAGGTCGATATTGACTCGCAAGGGCTCGGCCGCTTCATTGACGGCCCTGATCGTGGGTTCCGCGGCGCTCGGTTGTTGACGCGCCGCCCCCGAGGATGCGGATGACACGTCACAATCTGATCCTTGTCACCGGCGGCGCGCGAAGCGGCAAGAGCCGACGCGCGCTCCACCTAGCCCAGCCTTGCGCACACAAGGCCTTTCTCGCCACCGCCGAGCCCGTGGACGCGGAAATGCGCGAGCGCATCGCGAGGCACCGCGCCGAGCGGCGCGATTCCTTCCTTACCGTCGAGGCGCCCATCGACCTCGCCGGCGCCGTCCTTTCGCTCTCTGCGAGTGTCGAGGTGGCGATCGTGGACTGCCTCACCATCTGGCTCGGCAATCTGATGCACCGAAGCGCGCGAAACGATCGTGGGTATCGTGAAATCGACGCGTTCGTTGACCAGCTCGAAAACCCGCGGTGCGACCTCATCATCGTCAGCAACGAGGTCGGAATGGGAATCGTCCCCGACACCCCACTCAGCCGTCGTTTCCGTGACCTTGCCGGCGGACTCAACCAAACCGTCGCGCGACTCGCCGACCGGGTCGAGCTGATGGTGGCTGGGGTGCCGATGACCGTTTTAAGGGGGAACCGCAAGATCGGTACGCTCGAAACGGCGATTGACGCCATCGTTCCGCTCGACGCCACGCTCGAGCGAGGCGTGCGCGACCGGCTCGACAGTCTGACCAAACCCCCGGGGAGCCTCGGCGCGCTCGAGGAACTGGCGACGCGTTATTGCCTGATCACCGGCACCCTCGAACCTGTGCTCGGAGGGAAGAAGATATTCACCTTCGCCGGAGATCACGGCGTTGCCGCCGAAGGCGTATCGGCATATCCCCAGGCGGTCACGCCGCAGATGGTCCGCAACATGCTGGCAGGCGGCGCCGCGGTGAACGTGCTCGCCGCGCACGTCGGCGCCGAGTTAAGCGTGATCGATATCGGGGTCGACGACCCGCTCGAGGGTGCTGCCGGGCTGCACCGCGCCAAGATCAGGCCGGGCACCGGGAACATCGCCAAGGGTCCGGCGATGGAGGTCGGCGAGGCGATCCGCGCCGTCGAGACCGGCATCGGGCTCGCCGCACCCGCCGCGGCCGCTGGAATCACCTTGATTGGCGGCGGCGACATGGGAATTGCCAATACCACCTCGGCCTCGGCGCTACTCGCCGCCCTGTTGCCGGCCCCCGCCATCGATGTTACGGGCCATGGCACTGGAATTGACGAGGCGACGCTCGCCCGGAAGACCGCCATCGTCGAGCAGGCTCTGGCCGTCAACCGCGACCGTCTCAACGGCCCGCTCAACGCCCTCGCGGCGCTCGGCGGTTTCGAGATCGCCGGCATCGCGGGCCTGTTCCTCGGCGCCGCCGCGCACCGGGTTCCCGCGGTGGTCGATGGCTTCATCGCCTCGGCCGGCGCGCTCGCCGCCTGCCGGCTGTGCCCGGCCGTAAAGGAATACCTCTATTTCAGCCATTGTTCGGCCGAAGCCGGGCATCGGCGTTTCTTCGAGCGCTTTGGCGCGACGCCGATCCTGGATCTCAACATGCGCCTCGGCGAAGGCACGGGAGTGGCGCTCGCGATGTCGCTGATCGAGGCCGCGGTCAAGCTCTACAATGATATGGCCACCTTCGATTCGGCGGGCGTGAGCGGCGGGGCGCGGTGAGCGGCGTGCTAGGCGGATTGGTCGCCGCCATGCGCACCCTGTCCGTCGTTCCCATCCCGGGCCGCGCGGTGGAACCGATTTCGGCCGCCCTCCCCTGGTTCGCCGTCGTCGGCGGCGCGCTCGGCGGCGTCCTTTACGGCGTTTTCGCGCTGGCGGGCTCGCCCACGATCGGCGGCTGGCCCGAGGTCGCCGCCCTCGCGGTGGTGGTCGGCGGAATCGTGCTGACCGGCGCTCTGCATCTCGACGGGCTCGCCGATTGGGCGGACGCGCTGGGCGGCGCGAGCGCCGAGCGCCGGCTCGAGATCATGAAAGACCCCCGCACCGGCGCCTTCGGCGTGATCGCGGTGGTAGCGATCGTGCTGTGCAAGTGGGTCGCGCTCACGCGGCTTGGCCCGGTCGGCGGCCTGTGGGTGGTGACCGCGGCTGCGGCCTCACGGACGGTGATGGTCGATCTCGCCGTCCGCTTGCCTTACGCGCGAAAGGAAGGAGGCACCGCGGCCACGATGGTGCGAAGCGCCCACCCCCGGCACCTCGTGGTCTGCGGCGTTTCGGCGCTGGCTTTGGTCGCCGTCGTCTCGGGCGCGGCCGGCATCGTGGCGCTGGCGATCGGGTGGCTGATCGGCGTCCTCTTTGGGCTATGGTGTAGGCGCCGCGTCGGCGGCGTGACCGGGGATCTCCTCGGCGCAGGAAGTGAGCTTGTCGAGACCGCGATCATGCTTCTCGCCGCCTTCGCCCTCGGCTGGCCAGGCGCGGGCTCCTGGACCGGGGTGGCGGCTTTCGGCTATTAAGCGGCAATGTCCGAAACGCGCGACAGGTCGGGCGCGGAGGCTCGGCTCGGCCACGCCGGCACCCATCTGATCGTCGATCTCATCGGCGCGAGCCGCCTTGATGACGTGGCGTTCGTCGAGGCGACGCTGCGCCGATGCGTCGCCGCCGCCAATGCCGAACTGCTCCACCTCCACGTCCACCGCTTCACCGACCGCAGCGGCGTCTCGGGGGTCGCGGTGCTCGCCGAATCGCACATCACCATCCACACCTGGCCCGAGCGCGGCTACGCCGCCTCCGATCTATTCATGTGCGGAACCGCCGAGCCGCGCCGGGCGCTCGCCGTGCTCAAGTCCGCGTTCGCCCCGGCCGAGACGCGCGTCCACGAGCACCTGCGCGGCGACGGCGTATGACCCGCTGGCTCGAAGAGCGCCTCCACGACGGTTTCGCCCTTCGCCTGCGCGCCGATACCGTGCTCTGCGAGCGCGACACCGGCCACCAGCGTCTGACCATCTTCGAGACCAAGTTGTTGGGCCGCACCCTCATGCTCGACGATATCGTGCAGACCACCGAGCGTGACGAGTTCGTCTATCACGAGATGATCGTGCATGTGCCGCTGCTGGCCCATGGTGCGGCGCGGCAGGTGCTGGTGATCGGCGGCGGCGACGGCGGCGCCATCGAAGAGGTCCTGAAGCACCGCGACGTCGAGCAGGTCAGGCTGGTCGAACTCGACGCCGAGGTCATCGAGGCGTGCCGAGAACACCTGCCCTCGATCTCCGGCAACGCCTTCGACGACCCGCGTCTCTCGCTGACGGTCGGCGACGGCGCCGGATTCGTGAGCGAATCGGCTGAGTGCTTCGACGTCATCATTGTCGATTCCACCGATCCCGTGGGGCCCGGCGTGGCACTGTTCAGCCCGGCCTTTTATGCCGCCTGCAAACGTTGTCTGGCGCCTGGCGGAATCGTGGTGACCCAAGCCGGCGTGCCGTTCGTCCAAGGTCCGGTCCTACGCGACACCCTCGCCGGGCTGGGCCGCCATTTTTCGGCGGTCACCTGCTACCTCGCCACCGTGCCCACCTACATCGGCGGCCCGATGACCTTCGGCTGGGCCAGCGACAATCCCGCGCTCACCCGTGTCCTGGCGGCGGCGCTTGCCGACCGCCTCGCCGAAGCCGCGATCGAGACCCGCTACTACACCCCCGAGGTCCACCGCGCCGCGTTCACCCTGCCCCCCTACGTCGCCGCGCTAGCGCCGCGGCCTCGCGGGCTGCCCTAGAGCGCGACGGTGGCCGGCCCCACGGAGTCGCCGAACCACTTTCTCATGGGTAACTCGTCCGCGCGGCGGGGCTCACGGCGACCTGCATGCTGCGCGCAAGCGGAATACGTCCCGATGTCGCGCCTTCGCGCCGATTTCAGCGCCTTCCTGGAAACCATCACCATCCCGCCACGACATCGCCAACCTGTTCGTCTCCGACGGCAGCCATGCTCCTGGTCCGACGCGCCGCCTCAGCCGCCGCCGTTGGCCGCGTCCTCGATCCCCTTGAGCACCTTCGGCGGCGACATCGGTAGCTCGACGTAGCGGACCCCGGTCGCGTCCTCCACCGCATTGGCGATCGCCGCCAGGCCCGGCACGATCGGCGTCTCGCCGACGCCGCGCACCCCATAGGGGTGCTTGGGATTCGGGACCTCGACGATGACCGTGTCGATCATCGGCAGGTCCGAGGCAACCGGAATTCGGTAGTCCAGGAAGCCCGGATTCTCGAGCCGTCCGTCGGCGCCGTAGATGTATTCCTCGTTGAGCGCCCAGCCGATGCACTGCACCGCGCCGCCCTGGAACTGACCTTCGACGTAGCTCGGATGAATCGCCCGGCCGGCGTCCTGAACCACGGTGTAGCGGACCACCTTGACGGCGCCGGTCTCGGGATCGACCTCGACGTCGACCAGATGAACCCCGAGGCTTGGGCCGGCGCCCTGGGCATCGATCTCGGCATGCCCCGAGATCGCGCCGCCGGTCTTGCCCGCAACTTTTGCGATGTCGGCGAGGGTCAGCGGCTCGAACTCGCCCGCGTTGGCGCCGGCGGGTTTGGCGCAGCCATCCTCCCAGACTACCGCGTCGACCTCGATACACCAGATCTTGGCGGCCCGCTCGCGCAGCACCCCGATCGCGGCGCGCGCCGCCTCGACCGCGGCCATGCCGCTGGCGAAAGTGACCCGGCTGCCGCCGGTCAAGAAGGTGAAGCCGAGCGCGCTGGTGTCGGCAATGATCGGTCGGATCCGGTCGGGCTCGATGCCCAGCTCCTCGGCCGCCATCATCGTCACCGAGGCGCGGCTGCCGCCGATGTCGGGCGTTCCCAGTATGAGGGTCAGCGTCCCGTCGGAGTTGACGTTGAGTGAGGCGCAGGTCTCGCCGCCACCGATGTTGAACCAAAAGCCCGAGGCCACCCCGCGGCCCTGATTGGCCCCCAGCGGCGCCGAATAATGGGGATGCGCCTTGGCGGCCTGCAGCGTGTCCACGAAGCCGATCTGCCCGAACCGGGGCCCGTAGGCGGCGCGGGTCCCTTCCTTGGCCGAGTTCTTGAGCCGCAACTCGATCGGGTCGATGTCAAGCCTCTTCGCCAGCTCATCGATCGCGCTTTCGACCGCATACTCCGAGATCGGCGCGCCGGGCGCGCGATAGGCCGCGACCTGGGGCCGATTCATTACAACGTCGTAGCCTACGACCTTGACGTTCGCGATGTCATAGGGGGCGAACGCACAGTTGGCGCCGGGCTCCACTGGCGAAGCCTCGGGAAAGGCGCCGGCGTCGAACTTGAGCACCGCCTCGCCGGCGGTGATCTGCCCGTCCTTGGTCGCGCCCACCTTTACCCAGATGTCGGCGCTCGACGTCGGGCCGCTGGCCCGGAAGACCTCCTCGCGCGTCATCACGATCTTCACCGGACGGCCCGATTTGCGCGAGAGCAGCATGGCGACGGGCTCGATAAAGACCACCGTCTTGCCGCCGAAACCGCCGCCGATTTCCGACGGGGTAACGCGAAGCTTGGACACCTCCATCCCGAGAAGCGTGGCGCAATAGGATCGCGTCACATGTTGTCCCTGGGTCGTGCACCAGAGCTCGGCCAACCCATCCTCCGAGAAGCTGGCGACGCAGGCGTGGGGTTCGATATAGCCTTGATGTACCGGCTTGGTCTTGAACGCGCGTTCGACCACGACGTCGGCCTCGGCGAAGCCGGCGTCGGTGTCACCGGTGGCGACCTCGATGCGTTTGGAAACATTCGAGGGTGTCTCGGCTTTGGGCTCAACGCCCTGCGTGAACAAACTCTCGTGCAAGATCGGCGCCCCCGGCGCCATCGCCGCGTCAACGTCGATCACGTGGGGCAGCGGTTCGTAGTCCACGGCGATCAACGAGAGCGCCTTGCGCGCGATCGTGGCGCTGGTCGCCGCTACCGCGGCGACGGCATGTCCGTCATAGAGCGCCTTCTCGCGCGCCATGACGTTGCGCACGAGGTTGTGGTAGTTGATCATCATCTCGCCCGCGGCGATCGGCTCCGCAGGCATCTCACCAAAGTCCTCCCGCGTTACCACCGCCTTGACGCCATCCAGCGCCTCGGCCTTCGAGGTATCGATTGACTTGATGCGGGCGTGCGGGTGGGCGCTTCGCAGCATTCGCCCGATCAACATGGCGGGCAGATGGTGATCGGCCCCGTAGTGGGCGCGCCCGGTGACTTTGTCGACGCCGTCGGGCCGGCGCGGGCGGGTGCCGACCCATTTTAGCTGCCTCTCCGGCGCGGGGTCGTCAATCTTCTCCGCGGTCGACATCGTCAGGTCCCTCTCATCTCGGCGGCGGTATCCAGGACGGCCCGGATGATCTTGTCATAGCCGGTACAGCGGCACAGGTTGCCGGCAAGCCAGTAGCGCACCTCGCTCTCGCTGGGGTCGAGGTTCTGGTCCAGCAGCGCCTTGGCGGCAACCAGGAACCCCGGCGTACAGATGCCGCACTGGAGCGCCGCGTGATCCAGGAATTTCTCCTGCAGCGGATGCAGCTTGTCGCCCTCGGCCATGCCCTCGATGGTCTCGATCGAACGGCCCTCGACCTCGGCCCCGAGCGCCAGGCACGAGCATACGAGCCGGCCGTCGACCATGACGCTGCACGCGCCGCAGTCGCCGGTACCGCAACCCTCCTTGCTGCCGGTCAGTTGGAGCTCGTCGCGCAGCACGTCGAGCAGCGTCTGCTCGGTCTCGCACAGGAACTCGACGGCGTCGCCGTTGACGGTGGTGGTGACATGGATCCTGGACATCAGCTTTTCCTCGCTCGGTCTAGTGCGATCGCCGCGGCGCGGCGTGCCAGGACCCCGGCTACTTGGATTCGAAACCGCTTGGTGCCGCGCTTGTCGTCGATCGGCCGGCACGCCGCGCTGGCGGCCGCGGCCAGATTCTCCAGCGCCGCTTCGTCCACTGTGGTGCCGATCAGCGCGTCGGCCGCCTCGGCAACCAGCAGCGGCACCTCGGCGACCGCGGCCAGCGCGACCCTCGCGGCGTTACAGGTGCCGCCCTCGTCGAGCGAGAGGCAGACGCCCGCTCCGACCACGGCAATGTCCATCTCGGTCCGGGGAATGAACCTTAGGTACGCGTCACCCGAACGCGGCGGTGGCTTCGGTATCACGATCGAAACCACGAACTCGCCCTTCTTCAACGAGTTGGTACCGGGGCCGGTCGCGATCTCCTCGACCGCAACCTCGCGGCTGCCCTTGGGTCCAGCGATTGCGGCGCGCGCGCTGGCAACGAACAGGGCCGGCACGCAGTCGGCGGCCGGCGAGGCGTTGCACAGGTTGCCGCCCATGCTCGCGCGGCCCTGGATTTGAGTCGAGCCGATCAACTCGACCGCCTCGACGATGCCAGGCCAAGCCTGTCGGATCTCGTCGTGCTCGCCTAGCTCGGCCCCCGAGACCGCGGCGCCAACGCGAAATTCGCCATTCTCTGCAACCACACTCTTGAGCTCGGGAATCCGTTTCGCGTCGACCAAAAGCTCGGGTTCAACGAGGCCCGAGCGCAACTGGACCAAAAGGTCGGTCCCGCCCGCCAACACCCTGGCATCGCCTTTGGCCTCGGCCAATAGCGCCACCGCCGCTTCGACCGTTTCCGGCGCCTCGTACCGCATCGTGCCCGTTCCTCCCGTTATGATTGAGGCTGCCCTGCGCGCTTCATACACTATTTTTCCGACGGTTCCGAGCCTCGACTGAAGCGCGCCGAATTGGGGGTGACAATCCTTGACCGTTGAGTATGATTGCGCCGCCCACAACGAGTGGACGACGCGGACAGGGAGGCAAGTTAATGAGACTTTCCAAGAGTTTAATTGCCGCAATTCTCGGCGGAGCGTTGATGATGTTTGCAACGCAGTCGCAGGCGGCGCCGTCCGATGAAGAGACGCTCGACGTCACTTTCATCATCCACTGCTGTCTCGGTAACGTGTTCTGGGAGCCCATGATCCATGGCGTCAACGAGGCTGCCGCGCTGTTCAACATCAACGTCGACATCCAGAACGCCGACAATGACCCGGAGCGGAATAAGAACCTCATCGAGACCGCGATCGCCAACGGCGTCGACGGTATCGTCCCCATGGTTTCGGTCGAGGACGCCATGACCGACTCCATCCAAAAGGCGCGTGACCTCGGTATCGCGGTGATCGTGTCCAACATCGACGATCCCGACGGCGACGGACCCGGCGGGACCGCACGCCAGGCGTACGTCGGACAGGACTTTATCCAGTCGGGCTTTCTCATCGGCAAGAGGATGGTCGATGAGCACGGTCTTGGCGAAGGTGATTTCTGTGTCGTCGCCGCTGAGTTTCCGGACCTGGTATATGCCCAGGGTCGGTACGCTGGCATCAAGTCCGGCCTCGAGACAGGCAACGTAGCGTCCGAGATGATTGGAACCGGTGGTGTTGTGGACGAGAACCAGAACATTATCGCGGAGTATCTGTTGGCCAATCCGGATACGGACTGCGTCGTTGGCGCCGGTAATGTGCCCACGTCTGTTTCTCCGCAAGCCGCGGAAGAGGCTGGCATGGAAGGGCTTCCCAACGGCGGCTTCGACGTCAACCCGCGGATAATGGACAACATCAACGCCGGTCTGACGACGGGGACGATGGATCAGCAGCCGTTCTGGCAAGGTTTCCTGCCGGTCATGTACATCGCCTACAACATCCGCTATGGTCTGGCGCCGGTCGAGTCCGACACCGGCAAGGCGCTCGTCGATATGTCGAACGCGAAAACCGCATCGGACAACGCGGGGACGTACCGCTAGGTTTCGGACGCTTTAGTATCTCGGTAACGTGCATCGTGTGAGTGGTGTGTTCGGTCAAGGCCGAACACATCGCTGACATGTCTGAAGCCGGGGACGTCGCGCAATGACAGCAATAGAAGCGGCAGCGGCCGGGCGGCGTGGGCCCGATACCCTGGTGGACCGGTTCCGCCGCTATACGGCGGCCAACATCATCATCATTTATACCGCGTTGCTGGTTGCTTGCATCATCGCCGATGCCGCGCAAACGGATAAGTTTCCGTTCCTTAGCGAGGCCAACCTTTCGGTTCTCCTGCAACAGATCCCGCGCCTTATGATCCTGGCGCTCGGCGTCGGGATATTGATGATCGCCGGCGAGTTCGACCTCTCTGTCGGTGGCGTTTTCGTACTTGCGGGCTTCGTGTTTGGTAGCCTTATTCACGACCACGGGTGGCCAGTGCCGGCGGCGTTCTTTGCCACGTTAGGAACTGGTTGTTTGGTTGGCACCGTAAATGGTCTGATCACCAACCGTTTCCACATTCCCTCGTTCGTTGCAACCCTTGGCATGATGTTCATGACGCGCGGCCTTGTCCGCTGGATCGCGGGGTCAGGCAGCAGAAGCTCGATCAATCAACAGTCAGTGTACCCTGGAGATTTATTCGAAGAAATTCTTACTGGACAGATAATAGGTCCAGTCCATGCTCAGCTTATTTGGGTTATTATTCTTAGCATTGGCGCCTATTACTTACTTAACCGCCATCGTTTCGGCAACCAGGTTTTCGCCGTTGGCGGCAATAGGGATGCGGCGATCGCGGTCGGCATCAATGCTGATAGGGTAAAGCTCATCGCCTTCATGATCTGCTCGACCATGGCGGCGTTGGCGGGAATCGTAAGTTCTACCCGCATCAACGCGGTCATTCCGACCCAATATCTGGTTGCCTTTGAGCTTCGTGCCATCGCCGCTTGTGTCGTGGGCGGATTATTCTTGTTCGGCGGCCGCGGAACGATTCTTGGCATCGTCCTCGGCGCCGCCATGCTCGCCACGATCGAGGACGTTCTGGCACTCATGCGCGCCCCCGGTGAATACTTCAAGGCATTCATCGGCATCGTGCTCATCCTCGCCGTCGTCTTCAATTCGTTTGTCGGCAAGCGGGTCGCGAAATAGGCCGGGAACACCGCGATGTTTGACAAAGGGGTGGCGCGATGACCGCGTTCGGGGCCGATATGGTCAAGGCCGGGACACGTTACGCCGGAGCCAGTTTGTGGCAGCGGCTGCGCTACTACCCCGGGGGCAACGTGCTGATCGTTTTCGTCGTTTTCTTTCTTGCCGCCAGCATCGTTGGCCTGATCTATCCCGACGACTTCCGGTTCACGTCCGAGGCCAATTTCCGCATTCTCTTGCGGGCCATTCCGACGTTCGGGATTCTGGCGCTTGGCATGGGCATACTGATGATCGCCGGCGAATTCGACCTTTCGGTGGGGGCGCTTTTCACCTTCGGGCCCTACATGATGGTGCTCCCCTGGACACACGGCGTGCCCGAAGCCATTGCCATCTTCGGCGCGCTCGGGACCGCCGTCTTGGTCGGCCTCTTCAACGGGTTCATTACCTTGAAATTCAACATACCTTCGTTCATCACCACGCTCGGTACCCTGTTTATCATCCGTTCGGGATCGCGTGTGATCACCGAAATGCGGCCTTTGATGTTCCGCGCCGACGAAACCTTCTTCACAATCTTGACGCACAAGATATTCGGCGTCGTTCCGGCCCAGTTCCTGTGGTTCCTCGCCTTCGCGGTGGTCGCCTACTTCATTCTCAACCGCCACCGCATGGGCAACCGCTTCTTCGCCGTCGGGGGCAACGCCGAGGCCGCCCGGTCGGTGGGCATCAACGTCTACTGGACTAAGATGACCGCCTTCGTCATATGCTCGCTGTACGCAACGGTCGCCGGGATCCTAAGCGTCGCCCGGCAAAAGTCGGTGACCGTCGAGCCTCAACTTTACCTCGAGCTCAAAATCGTCGCGGTCTGCGTCGTCGGCGGGGTCTCGCTGTTCGGCGGCCGTGGCGCGGTGCTCGGAATTGTGCTGGGCGCCATCATCCTGGAAATGGTCAAGGACGTGCTGATCCTCGGCCATGCGCCGGGTTATTATCTCGAAGTATTCATCGGTATGGTCATCGTCGTTGCCGTGATCTTCAACACCTGGGCCCAAAAACGCTACTGACCCGCTCGCCGAATAGGCTTTGACGGCTCGGCGTCGAGGGAGAATACTTCGGGTAGCGTCGCACTCGGATCGTGGGGGGCCGATGTCAGAGCTGGTCGGTGGCATAAGGGAGGCCCGTGGCCATTGGAGGCCGGAGGAATGCACCGGCACCGTCCCGCTCTGGGCGTGGCCGCCGCGCCCGGTCGCGACGCTGAAGTGGATCGTCTCTTACCCCGGGTTTCTGTTCCCCTGGAACGCGGTCTACATGCTGATCGCCATCGCCACCTGGGCTTACCTGACGCCGGAGCTTTCGCGAACTGCAGAGTTCCGTCTCGACTGGATCGCCGAGATGTACTTCCGAAACCTCGCCTTCTTGGTGGTGTGGGTCGGCGGCTGGCACCTCCGCCTCTATGGCACGCGGGGCCAGGAAAGCGTCTACAAGTTCAACCCCAAGTGGCCCGGCGAGAAGGACCCGACCTTCCTGTGGGGCTCGCAGCTGCGCGACAACGTGTTTTGGACCCTGACCAGCGCCTGCATGGTGTGGACCGCCTATGAGGCGGTTTCGATGTGGGCCTACGCCAACGGCGTCATCCCCTTCGTCGACTGGCGGACTGAGCCGGTGTATTTCACCCTGCTGATGCTCACCATCCCGTTCTGGCGCGAAGTTCACTTCTACATCGTCCACCGCCTGATTCACTGGCGGCCGCTCTACCGCACCATCCACTACCTCCACCACAAGAACGTCAACATTGGTCCGTGGTCGGGGATGGCGATGCACCCCGTCGAGCACGTCCTTTATTTCAGCGTCGTCGTCTTGTATTGGCTCGTGCCCTCGCACCCGCTCCACGTGATCTTCACGTTGCAGCACACCGCTTTCGCCCCCGCCATCGGCCACGCCGGCTTCGAGAAGTTCGTGGTCAAGGGAAAGGCGACGCTGCCCGCGGGTGGCTTCTTCCACTACCTGCACCACCGTTACTTCGAGTGCAACTACGGTGGCCCCGCTGCCCCATTGGACCGCTGGCTTGGCACCTTCCACGACGGATCGCCGGAAATGCACGCCAAGATGCAGGAAAAGTGGCGCAAGGGCCGCCACGGCTACGGTTCCTTCGACCAGCCCATCGCCGCCGACGTCTAGTCCAGTCTCGCAGCCGCTGGCCGGTCGAACCCCGAGACATAGCAGCGCCGCTGGATCGAGGCTTGGGCCAACCTCTACGACAAGATCAGCGATCGCCGAGGCCCGCCGCGAGGGGGTCGCGGTCGACGCCTAGAGCAGAAATTGCACCCTGCGTTGCTAGGCGGCCGGCAATCCACGAACAACGGGTGGCGTATCCGCGACTGGACGCCGCCGACGATTCACTTGAAGCTAGGCGTTGGCCATCATGATGAGGCTCGGTAACGGAAACCATTGGGAGGTCGCATGCAAAGCGTACAAGGCTGATCATTCTTGCCGGAAGTCTGATTCTGTTCGCGATGCCGGAAGTCGCTCGCGAGCCCCTCGTGGGCCGAAGACAAATCCCCCGAGGCGTTCTACGGGCGCTACGCCGGCAGCGGTATTTCCCAGAATCCCATTGTCGGCGACTTCGGATTTGACAATCGCGACATGGATGTCGAGATCGCGCCTCGACTTCTTGCCGAGCGCTCGCGCCGGCATATTCGTCAACACGTCGGCGGACGAGCAGGGCGGAGACCAGCTCGCCTGGGCCTCGATCAAGGAGAGCACGTTGACGGTCTCCATCCTGACCATCCTTGGTGGCGGCAGCTATGCGGTGCAAACCTATCACCGGACGCTGACCGAGGACGGAATGTCGCTTTACTTCTTCGCCGACCGCGACGGACAAACCGGCCGCGTGGTCACCGCCTTCTAACCGGCCCCGAGACGGCGCCGGGTGTCACCGCGCCGCCTAGGGCGCTGCGGGTTCGGGCAGCCGCTGCTCGATGTGATAGTCGGGTTCGCGCTGTTGGCGTAAGAACACCGGTGCCATCTCGCGCCACGCGCCCCACACGCCGCGTACCGTGGGTGGCATCTCCGCGGCTACCGCGTCGTGCGCGCGCGGCAGCGCGTGAAACGGTACGGTGGGAAAGAGGTGGTGCTCGATGTGGTAGTTCATGTTCCAGTATAGGAACCGCAGCACGGGATTCATGACGACCGTGCGGCTGTTTCGGCGATGGTCCCGGACGTCCATCGCCAGGCCGCCGTCCTGGGCCTTGGCCAACAGCTCGTGCAGCCAGGCGCCGTACATGCGCGGGAAGAACAACAGCATCAGCGGCAACCAGCTCCACGACGCGATCGCCCAGGCAAACACCGCCCCGTAGGCCGCCAACAGCACCCGAGAGTTCCAGATCATGCGCGCATGTTCGGCTTGGGGCACGAACTCGCGCGCGCCCTTGGTGATGATGCCAAGACTGTGCAGCACGATTGAGGCCAAGAACTCGCGGGCGAAGGGGAGCCGGACAAAATCAGCCGCGAGCTTCAACAGGTTGGCCGGCCGCGGCAGGTCGATCTCAGGATCGCGCCCGGTGATCAGCGTGTGCGTATGATGCGGCGCGTGCATCGAGCGGCTGTATATCGGCTCGCGGTACGACATGAAGCCGGCGATCCAGAACACCGCTTCGTTGAGCCAGCGGCTGCGGAACGGCGTCCCGTGCGCGCACTCGTGCGCCGGCACCTCGCAGAACCCGTATAGCGTGCCGAAGACAAAGAACGCGGGAACCGCCCACCACGTTCCCCACGACCAGGCGGCAAGCGCACCGGTCCCGGCCACCAACGCCAGGTACGACCCGAAATACACCAGTCCCGGCCCATTGCTACGTCGCGACAGCGCCTTCACCGTCTTGCGGTCGATGGCGCAGCGGTACCAATCGTTCTCGGCGTACTGAAAGTCCATCGCCCCGTCTCTACGCATGTCCCGTCACAGTCCCGAGCGGCCGGCGTCGACAAAATAGCTGTGGCTCGTGCACCCGCTCGAATCATCGGAAGCCAGGAATAATACCATACGCGAAATGTCCGGCGGGTAGAGCTTCCGTTTCAGGCACTGCTGCTCGAGGTTGGATTCCTGGGCCTCGGGCGTCGACCATAGTTCCAGCTGTCGTTCGGTCATGATCCAGCCCGGCACTACACTGTTGACACGAATGTTGTCGGGCCCGAGCTCGCGCGCCATGACCCGGGTCAGACCCTCGATCGCCGACTTGGCGGCGGCGTAGGCGGGGAAGATCGGGTCCTTGATCATCCAGCCGATCGAGCCAAGGTTGACGATGGCACCGCCCCCGGCCGCCTTCATGGCTGGGCTCACCGCCTGGATGGCGAAGAACTGGTGGCGCAGGTTCACGGCCATGCGCTCATCCCAATAAGCCGGACTCACCTCTTGGCTGCGGTGGCGGTCGTCGCTGGCGGCGTTGTTGACCAGCCCCGTGATCGGCCCGAACGCGCTCGCAGTTTCCTCGATCGCGGTCTTGAGCGCGTCCACATCGCGCACGTCGCACGCGATGAAGCGCGCCTCGCCGCCACCCTCTTCGGCGCACGCCTCGGTGACCTTGCGAGCCGCCACTTCGTTGCGCCCGACGAACCCCACGCGGGCGCCCTGGGCGGCGAACTGGCGCACGATGTCGGCGCCGATGCCCGAGGAACCACCGCTCACGAACACCGACTTGCCGGCTAGGCTCGGGTAGGTTGCGTAAACGTCCATTATTTGCTCCCGGTTCCGACGCCGCGATAATACACCTCGGCGTACGTTCGTGATAAATGTTGGCGTCGGGATTGAACCTGCGGGTCGCGCCATGAGAATCGGCTTGATGACCGAGAGCCTTGGCGACATGTCCTTTGACGCGGTCCTCGCCGCGTGCGCGGAGATGGGCATCGAATCAGTCGAGTTCGGTACCGGCAACTGGTTCGCCGCACCCTTCATCGAACTGGACCGCCTGATCGAGAGCGCGCCGGCGCGCCGCGAATTCCTTGCCAAGATCGCCGATCACGGCCTCGATATCAAGATCGCGCGCTCGACTGCGCGCCACGGCAACCCATTGGCGCCGGGCGAGCCCGGCCAGCGTCACGACGCCGTGGTGCGCAAGACCTTCCAGCTCGCCAGCTTGCTGGGCCTCGATCGCGTCGTCGCGACCTCGGGCCTGCCGACGGCGCCCGGCGATTCAACGCCCAACTGGATCACCCACACGTGGCCGCCAGAGGGTCCCAAGATCCTCGACTATCAGTGGAACGAGGTGGCGATCCCCTACTGGCGCGACATCGTCGCTTTCGCCGACAACCTGGGTATCCGCAAGATCGCCTTCGAGATCCTTCTGAACACGCTGGTCTACAACACCGAGTCCGTGCTCAGGCTGCGCGAGGCGGTGGGCGAGGCGATCGGCGCCAACATGGATCCCAGCCACATGATGGCGATGGGCGGCGAGCCGCTGACCGCGATCCCTCGCCTCGCTGGTGCCATCTATCACGTCCACGCCAAGGATAGCCGTATCGATCGGGCGAACGCCGACCCCAATACGCTGATCGACGTCAAGGCGGACGAACGGGTCTCCGAGCGCTCCTGGAACTACGTTACCTTGGGATACGGGCACGGCGAGGCGTGGTGGCGCGAATTCGCCTTCCTCCTGCGCGCCGCCGGCTACGACGATGTTCTGTCGATTGAGCACGAGGATCACCTAATCAACCGCATCGAAGGCGTCCGCAAGTCAGTCGAACTTCTGCAAAAGGTGATACTGCGCGATCCGCCGAGCTACGGAGCCCCCGACCTCGACTGAGCTGCGGCGGTGTGCCGCGCGCCGCTATTCGGGTGCGATACCGAGCTCGCGCTCGATATTGCCGAGCCGCAAATCCAGCGTCGCGACCAGACGGTCCAAACGCCCGGCCAGGTCGTCGAGTCGAACGCGCAGGGCGCCGATCTTTGCCTCGACCTCGAGCATGACCTCGCGCGCCTGGTCGCGCATGCGCTCCTCATTCTTCTGCCGCGCCGCGGCGATCGCGGCCCGCTCGTCGAGCACGCCCTCCATGATAAGGCGTGATTCTTCGGCCTTGGCGCCATCGGGGTCGAGCTCGACCGAGCGGCGATAGTGGGCGACCGCCTCGGCGTACTCGCCGAGGCTGCGCAGGGCCTCGGCCAGAAGGAAGTGCGCCTCGGGGTTTTCCGAGTCGAGTTCCAGACCCTCGCGCAGCATCTTGACCGCCGCGGCGTGGAGGCCGCGGTTGTAGAACTGAAGGCCCATGCGGAACTTGCCCCGCGCGGTCGCCTCCTGGGCATAAGCGGTACCGGCGCCCCAATCGCCACCCGGCGCGGGTGCGACGGCGAACGCCAGCGACAACGCCAGCGCGGCGACCGCGATCGCCGCTCGCGGCGGTGCTCCCCCCACTCGTCTCATGCCGGCCTCCCCAGTCTTCTCGCAGGCGCGACTCTACTGCCGCCCCCACTACCCGTCAAAATGCATGACCGCGATCCGTGCTACCATCGGAGCTTGAAAACAGCGGGGCGCGCCATGGACGAAACCCACGCCAAGTTCTCGGTCGGCCAGCTCGTGCACCACCGCCGCTTCGATTACCGCGGCGTGATCTTCGACGTCGATCCCAGCTTTCAGGGTACCGACGAGTGGTATGAGACGGTCGCTCGCTCGCGTCCGCCCAAGGACCGGCCGTGGTATCACGTGCTGCCGGATGCCTCGCTCCATTCGACCTACGTCGCCGAGCGCAATCTCGAGCGCGACGATTGCGGCGAGCCCATCCGCCATCCCGCGCTCGGCCAATTCTTTGGCACACTTGAGGACGGCCGCTACGTAGCCAAGATCGCGGACCATTGAGCGCCCTCGCCACCCTAAGCCGCGCGCGCGACCTCAACATCGTTGGCCGCGACAGCCCGTTTCGCGGCTTCTTTGGCGTCGATCGATTCCGCTTGCGACACCGTCTCTTCGCCGGCGGGTGGGGCGAAGAGATGACGCGCGAAGTATTCATGCACCCCCCGACCGTCGCGGTCTTGCCCTACGACCCCGAGCGCGATTCCGTGGTCATGATCGAGCAACTCCGCGCCGGCCCCTTGGGCCACGGCGGCGAACCTTGGCTGCTGGAGATCGTGGCCGGCTTCATGGAAAAGGGTGAAGCCCCCCAGGCGGTCGCCCGCCGTGAGGCTTGCGAAAAGGCGGGCATCGCGCTGGCCGATCTCGAGCCCATCGCCAGCTACTACCCCAGCCCAGGCAGCTCGTCCGAATACCTCACGCTCTTCTGCGCCCGCGTCGACGCCAGGGACGCCGGCGGCATTCACGGCCACCCGGGCGAAGGCGAGGACATCCAGGTCCGCGTCCTCCCCTACCCTTCGGCTCGCGACGCGCTACGCGACGGGGACATCGTCTCGAGCCATGCCATCATTGCCCTCCAATGGCTCGCCCTGAATCGCCGCCGCTTGCGCGAGGCGTGGAGCCCGCAACCGTATTAGCGCAGAACGGCGGATCATCGAGCGGCAAGGAGCACGTGAGAGATGTCGGGTTCATCGACACGGCGGACTCCCAAGAAGGCCCTGCTAGAGGGCGAGGCCGGAACCCGAAATCTGTACGACCGCATCCCGGCGATGCTGCTGTCCTTCGACCTCGACTGGCATATCGTGAGGGTCAGCAACGATTGGCTTGCGATGACGGGCTACGGACGAGGCGAGGTGATCGGACGCCACGTCCTCGATTTCGCGACCGCGGAATCGCGTCAAGCGTCGCTGACTGAATTCTTACCGAGCCTTGCGCGCACCGGTTCGACCCGGAACCTCCCGCAACAACTGGTCAAGAAGAATGGCGAACGCATGGATGTCTTTGTCTCCGCGATCGCCGAGCGGGATGGGACGGGAAGGGCCCAGGGCTTCCTGTCGGTTGTGGTCGATGTCACCGAGCTCAAACGGGCGGAAGCAACGCTGCGCGAAACGGAGGCGCGCTTAGGGGCCGTCGTAAGTAACGCGCCGATTGCGATGTGGTCAGCGGATCGCGAGGGCATCATCACGTTGTCCGAGGGCAAGGCCCTCGAACGCCTTGGGTTCAAGCCGGGTGAACTCGTTGGCCGATCCGTCTTCGATCTGTATCGAGACTTTCCGCAGGATGAACGCAACGTGCCGCGCGCGTTCAGCGGCGAAGCGTTCACCGACGTGTTCGAGCTGAACGACGCGGTTTTCACCTCGCACTACCAACCCTTGCGGGACGCCGAGGGCGAGGTCAGTGGCGTCGTTGGCGTGGACCTCGACGTAACCGAGCACCTGCGCGCCGAGCAGGCGCTCCGCGAAAGCGAAGCGCGATTCCGCACCCTTATCGAAATGTCTCCAGACGCGATCCTCGTGCAATCGGGCGGCACGGTCGTCTTTGCGAACGAGAACGCCGTTCGGCTGCTGGGCCGCGATCCCGTGGCAAGAACATGGACCGATTTCGTCGATCCGGCGTCTCTCGACGAGGCCCAACGATGGTGCGATCGAATCCTCTCCGGCGAAGCGCTCCCTTTGGCCGAGCGCAGGCATGTCCGTGCCGACGGCTCCGAGTTCGATGCCGAGGTGAAGGCGGCGCCAAGCGTCTGGGCAGGAGAACCGGCGGTTCAGATCGTGATACGCGACATCACGATGCGCAAACGACTCGAGCAAGAGGAGGAGCGAACCAGGCGATTGCTCCGTTCGATGACCGAGGGCGCGACCGACGGCATTTTCGTCAAAGACCCGGAGGGGCGCTACCTGATGATGAACCAGGTCGGCGCCCAGATGCTTGGAATGAACCGCGAGGACATTATCGGGAAGCGCGACGCCGAGATCCTGCCTGCCGATCTCGCTCGCTCGGTCCAAACCCAGGACGCAGAGATTGCGAGAACCGGAGAGCTCGAACCTCGGAGGATGCCTATCTACGCGACGGCGATGAGCGCATTTTACAGACCACCAAAGGGCCTTGCCGGGATATCGACGGCCGCTTCATTGGTTTGATCGGCGTCACTCAGGACATAACCGAGCGCAAGCAGACCGAGCAGGCGCTGCGCCAGAGCGAGGAACGCTTCCGGACGGTAGTCGAATACGCGCCCGAGGCCGTCGTGCTCCTGGATTTGCAGACTCGTAAGTTTGTCGAGGCGAACACCAACGCCGAGCGCCTGTTCCGGATGACCAAGGAAGCGCTTCTCGAGGTTGCGCCGGAGGATCTCAGTCCCGCTCGACAACCCAACGGCGAGCCTTCGAAAGAGCTTGCCCTAAGGCTCGACGGATTGGCCGCCGAGGGCGGCGAGGTGCCACCCTTCGAATGGGTGTTCCGCAACTCCGACGGCGCTGAAATACCCTGCGAAGTCAGGTTGGTGCGCTTGTTTCTGGGAGGCCGCACGGTGGTTCGCGGAAGTGTCATCGATATTTCGGAGCGCAAGGAGCTGGAGGAGCGTTTGGCGGCTTCGCAACGAATGGATGCGGTGGGCCAGCTGACCAGCGGGGTCGCGCACGAGTTCAACAATCTGCTGAGCGCCATGATGACCAATCTGCAGACCCTGCGTCGCCACGTTGGACGCGACAGCGAAATCGCGCCGCTGGTGGAGGCCACCATCGGCGCCGGCTGGCGCGGCGCGGGCATTACCAAAAGCCTGCTGGCGTTCGTCCGCAAGCAACCGCTTCGCGCACAACGGATCGACGTCCGGAAATTGATCGCCGAGATGACGGAGATGTTGCGAGGTCCTTTGGGCGATAAGATCGAAATTCGGGTCGTCTTGCCGCCAAGGCTTTGGCGTCTGGAGGCCGATCCCGGTCTTCTTCAAGCCGCCCTCGTCAATCTTGCCCTGAACGCGCGTGACGCCATGCCGAAGGGCGGTCAACTGACGATCGAGGCCGCGAGCGTGCGTATCGCCGAGGCCGATGCGACGACGCTGAAGTATGGCCCTGATGAAACGGTCAGCCCCGGGCGTTACCCGGTGCTCTCCGTAAGCGATACCGGGTGCGGAATCGGAGCGGAGTTGTTGCCGCGCGTTTTCGAGCCTTTCTTCACCACCAAAGAAGTGGGGCAAGGCACCGGACTCGGCCTCAGCGCGGTCTACGGATTCGCCAAGCAGTCGAATGGATACGTCAACGTCGTCAGCCAGGTCGGCCGAGGCACGCGCATGGAACTCGCCCTACCAGTGCCGCCGGCGCGCAAAATAAGGACCGCTTCGCCCGCAAGCCGATGACTGGATCGAAGGCGCGCCACTGCCCGGCCCACGATTACCCGCTATGATGGCACCGCCATGACCGTTGCGCCCAGCGTCTGCCCGCTCGACTGCCCTGACACCTGCTCGCTCGCCGTGACCGTCGAGGACGGGCGTGTGGTCAAGGTGCGCGGCACGTCGGCCAACCCGCTCACCGAAGGCGTGCTGTGCAACAAGGTCACCCACGGCTACGCCGACTTCGTGCACGGCGATAATCGGCTGCGCCATCCGCTGCGCCGCACCGGCGACCGCGGCGAGGGACGGTTCGAGCGCGTCTCGTGGGAGGCGGCGCTCGATGCCGTGCACGCCAACTACACGAGGATTGTTTCCGAGTTTGGGGCCGAGGCTATCGTTCCGCTCAACTACGCCGGGCCCCACGGCATGCTGGCGGCCGGCTCGATGGACCAACGCTTCTTCCATCGGCTCGGCGCCTCGAAGCTTCATCGCGTCTCGCTCTGCGGCGGCATCCGCGCCGACGCATGGCTCGGCACGTTCGGCGCGGTGCCGGGGCTGCCGCCTCAGCAAATCGAGCGTTCTAAACTGATCGTCGTGTGGGGCAACAACGTGACGGTCACCAACCTCCACCTCATGCCGCTGATCAACCGGGCGAAGCGGACGGGCGGCGCACGCGTGGTGGTGATCGACCCCAAGCGCATCAAACTTGCCGAACAGGCCGACCTCCACCTCGCGCCGCGCCCCGGCACCGATGTGGTGCTGGCCTTCGCACTCGCCTGCGAGATCGAGCGCGAAGGCGGCCTCGCACGCGACTTCATCGCGAACCACGTCCACGGGTTCGATTCCTTCATGGCCAAAGCGCGGGCCTACCCGGCGGAAAAGGCGGCGGAGGTGTGCGGGGTTCCGGTCGAGGCGATCCGGTCCTTCGCCAGCGCCTACCGTGAATCGGCGCCGGCGGCGATCGTCATCGGGAACGGGCTGGAGCGTAACCGCAACGGCGGCAGCGGCATCCGTGCGATCTTTGCGCTGCCCGCGTTGGCCGGAAAATTCGGGGTACCCGGCGGCGGGCTGGTGATGGGCGCGGGCCACGCCTTCCCCAAGACACCGGCGCGGCTCACCCGCCCCGAGCTTGCGCCCGAGGGCACGCGCACCCTCGACATACTGGATATCGGCCGCCACCTGACCGAGGACGATATCGACCCACCGCTACGTGGTCTGTTCATTTACAACCATAACCCGGTCCTCGTGCACCCCGAGCAAAACCGCATGCGCCGCGCCCTGATGCGCGAGGAGGTGTTCATCGTCGGCTGTGACGTGGCGATGACCGATTCGATGGCCTACTGCGACGTGGTGCTGCCGGCCTGTACCCACTTCGAGCACGACGACATCTTTGCCTCCTATGGGCATCACTACCTGCAGCGGGCCGAGGCGGTGATCCCGCGAATCGGCGAGGCGTTCCCTAACACCGAGATCTTCCGGCGCCTGGCGGCGCGCTTCGGCTTCGACGGGCCGGCGTTCAAGGCCTCGGACCTCGAGTTGATGGATGAGGCCTTCGACGCCGAGGATTCGCGAATGAAGGGCACCCGCCCGCGCGCGCTCGCGCCCGGCACCGCTTTGCCGATGGAGTTCGATGGCGCCGAGGCGGTCCTGTTCGACAATGTCATGCCGGCCACCCCCTCGGGCAAGGTCGAGCTCGTTTCTCCGGTCCTGGCCGAGCGCCACGGCGAGCCGGTGGCATCCTTCCGCCCGCTTCGCTCGGGCTTTCCCCTGAGCCTGATCACGCCGGCTTCCGACAGGCGCATTACCTCGACCTTCGGCGGCCTCACCCCCAGCGCGGCGACGCCGCCCCTCGAGATGCATTCCGACGATGCGCGGGCGCGCGGTCTGCGGGCGGGTCAGTGGGTGCGGGTGTGGAACGAGCGCGGCGAGGTGCGGCTACCGCTGGAGATGACCGAAGCGGTGCGGCCGGGGTGCGTCTACACCGACAAGGGCGCGTGGCTGTACACCACCGGCAACGGCCAGACGGTGAGCGCGCTGGCCCCGGCGACCAAGGCCGACCTGGGCGGCGCCTGTTTCAACGACACCCGTGTCGAGGTCGCGGCCGCGGCCGCGCCGGCGGCCCACTAGCCCGACGACGAAACCCGCGCCTCGGTTCAGGCGCCCGGGCCTGTAGCGCCCGGATCATCGCCCGAATCGGTGCCCTCCGCCGCGTCAGGGTTCGCGGCTCCTTCCGCCGCCTGTTGGTTCTCGGCCTCGGATGCTGCCCTTCGGGCCGCCACCTTGTCGGCCTTCGCCTGGAGGCGCTCGGCCTTTTTCGTGGCCTTGGTTCTCTCGCGCTGGGAGCGTTCGAATCTATAGTTGGGCTTGCGTGCCATCGTTGGCCTCCCTGGTTCGCCGCCCCAGCTACTTGGCGCTTGTGCCGTGACGCTGGTTGAGTTCATCCCTGTGATCATACATTTCCTCGCGCCTCATGGCTCTAGGCCGCGCGCCGACCGAAGCGCCGCGACCGCCGGCGCCGCTTGACCGCGGCCGCGGGCCGGCCCGCGCCGCCCTTGTGAACCTTGGCCGATATGGCCACGGGAGGTGCGGCCGGCGCATCGCCGACGACGCGGAGCGAGCTTTTGATCAACCGCTCGATCGAGCGCAACTGTTCGCGTTCGCCGGCATCGCAGAACGAGATCGCGACGCCTGCGGCGCCGGCGCGCGCGGTGCGGCCGATCCGGTGAACATAGCATTCGGGCTCGTTCGGCAGCTCGTAATTGATGACGTGGGTGACGTCATCAACGTCGAGCCCCCGCGAGGCGATATCGGTGGCGACCAGCACCCGCGCCCGTCCGTGGCGAAAGTTCTCAAGCGCGCGCTGCCGGGCGTTCTGCGATTTGTTGCCGTGCAGCGCCTGGGCACTGACCCCGTCCCGGGCGAGCCGTTTGACAACAGCATCGGCGCCGCGCTTGGTGCGGGTGAAGACCAGCACCTTCGCCATGTCCGGCGCACCGAGGAGTTGGCTCAACAACGCGCGCTTGGCGGCGCGGGGAAGGTGATGGACGCGCTGCTCGACACCCTCCACGGCGACGGTCTTGGCCGCGATCTCGACCCGCTCGGGCTCGAACAGCACCTCGGCCGCGAGCTTCGCGACCTCGGCCGGCATGGTCGCCGAAAACAGCAGCGTCTGGCGCTCGTCGGGCAGCATCGCCACGATTTTGCGCACGTCTTTGATGAAGCCCATATCGAACATTCGGTCGGCCTCGTCGATGATCAGATATTCGCACCGGCTCAAATCGGCGAGGCGCTGTTTCACGAGATCGAGAAGCCGGCCAGGCGTCGCGACCAGAATATCAACGCCACGGCGGAGTGCCTCGACTTGGCCGCGCTGGGCGACCCCGCCCATGACGACGGCTTGGTGTATCGAGAAGTGCCGTCCATAGGTCTTGATGCTGTCGGAAATCTGCAGCGCCAGCTCGCGCGTCGGCGCCAGGATCAGCGCCCGGGCCGAGCGCGGCCGCGGCGCGAGCCCGTCCTCGTCGAGGTTCTGCAGCAGCGGCAGCGCGAAGGCCGCCGTCTTGCCGGTGCCGGTCTGGGCGATGCCCAGAAGGTCGAGGCTGTCGAGCAAATGCGGAATAGCGTGTTGTTGAATGGGGGTGGGTTGGGTGTAACGCGCGTCTTCAAGCGCGCGCAAAAGCCGCTCGGTAAGCCCGAGTTCGGCGAAAGTTGAAACTGTCACTATGCAATAATTCCTTATGGCGGCGCCCCGGCACGCGCATCCGCGCGCGTCCGGCCTGGGCCGCGTTCTTGATCCACGCGCACTTGGAACAAACGGGTTTGGGATAAGAAAATCCCGCGACAATAACGCCCAAAACTCGGTGGCGAATCGCGCGATCGCGAGAAGTTCCACCCCCCACATGGCCCGTCAAAGCCCGAAAGTCAACCCATTCCGCGGAATTCTGTCGCTAACACACGATATGACCGGTCTATGTAACAGATGATCTGTCCGGTTTTAGATTTCCTCCAAATCTGGAGGAATCGGATGCGCCGGACGGAGCAGTTGCAGGGACTGAGATTTGATGAAGTTCGAGGATGTCTACGGACGTTGTTATCGGGGTGATTTGAGCCAGGCCGAGGCCTCGGAGATCCTGGGCATGTCGGAGCGGACGTTCTGGCGCTGGCGGGAGCGCTATGAGGCCGAGGGTGCCGAGGGTTTGTACGACCGGCGCCTTGGGCGGGTCTCGGCGCGCTGCGCGCCGGTGGACGAGGTGATGCGGGTGCTGGAGCTGTTCGAGACGCGCTACCCGGACTTCACGGCCAAGCACTTCCACGAGAAGCTGGTCTGCGCATGGCTTCGGGCTGAGCTACAACTGGCTTCGCCTGAGCTTGCAGGCGCACGGCAAGATCAAGCCGGCGCCCAGGCGCGGGGCGCACCGCCGGAAGCGGCCGCGCCGACCGGTGGTAGGGATGATGCTGCACCAGGACGGCTCGAGCCACGAGTGGGTTGCGGGCCAGTGGTGGGATCTGATCGTGACCATGGACGATGCGACATCGGAGGTCTATTCGGGCTTCTTCGTTGCCGAGGAGGGCACGATGAGCACGTTCCGCGGGCTCGGCGAGGTGATCGCCGAAAACGGGCTGTTCTGCTCGCTCTACGCCGATCGGGCCTCGCACTACTGGCACACGCCCGAGGCAGGCGGCGGTGTGGACAAGGACAACCCGACCCAGGTCGGCCGGGCCTTGGCGCAGCTCGGCATCGAGTTGATCGCGGCCTATTCGCCGCAGGCCCGGGGCCGCTCGGAGCGCATGTTCGGGACCTTGCAGAAGCGCCTGCCCCAGGAGCTGCGCCTCGCCGGGATCGCCACCATGGCCGAGGCCAATCGCTTTCTCGAGGAGCTCTTCTGGCCGGCGCACAACGCCCGCTTCGCCCGCCCGGCCGCGGACACCGGCTCGGCCTTCGTGGCTTTTGCCGGCACGCTCGAGGACATCCTCTGCGCCCAGGAGGACCGCGTCGTCGCGGGCGACAACACCGTGCGCTACAAGAACCGCACGCTGCAGATCCCGGCCGATCGCCACCGCCACCACTACGTCAAGGCGCAGGTCCGGGTGCACGAATATCCCGACGGCCACCTGGCCGTCTTCCACGGACCCAGGTGTCTGGCGCGCTACCGCGCCGACGGCGAAACCATCGACGACGACAGGCTCCAGGCCGCGTGACCCGCTTCGACGCGACCGAGCCAAACCACCACAACAGAAGCGGTCAATTCATATGGTACATAAAGCGGTCAACTCAGTTTGTTATCGACACCCATTCCGCGGAATTCCCGCGCGGGGACCACTTTTGGACCGGGCCCCTCGGGCCGTGCGGCCACGACGCGCGGGCGTTTTGCCGATGGCGGTGCCTCGCCCCTTGCCGCTCTCTGTCATAGTCACCGACTTCTGACTTCTCATCCCTTGAGCGCCGCGGCACCTGCGGCTACCTTCTCCCCAGTATGGGGGATAAGGCGCCCATGGACGTTCGTGACGGGATTTGCGAGAGCATCGGCGGGACGCCTTTGATCCGGCTCAATCGGGTTTCCGAGGAGACCGGCTGCGAGATTTGCGGCAAGGCCGAGTTCCTCAACCCCGGCGAGTTCGTCGAGGACCTCGCCGCGCTCCTCCCTCCCTGATCTCCGATCCCCGAATCTCGGTCACGCCGCCGGCGTAAGTCGGGCGACTTTGATTCTGTCTGCACGCTTCATGGCTTGGGCCAGGTCGTAGGCCGCCTGGAGGCGCACCCAGGGTTCCGCGCCCCCGCCGAAGGCCTTGTCGAGCCGGATCGCCATCTCGGGCGAAATGCCCGCGTGGTAATTGACGATATCGGAAAGCTGTTTGCGGCTGATGCCAAGCCGCTTCGCCGCCTCGGTCACGTTCAGTCCCAAGGGCGCCAAGCAGTCGTGCCGGACCGATAGGCCCGGATGCGGTGGGTTTTTCATCGCCATCGTTCGTTCCTCCTAGTGATAGTCCACGAGGTCCACATTCTCGGCATGGCCGTCGTCGAACCGGAATACTACCCGCCAGTTACCCGACACCGTGACCGACCAGAGACCCGCCAGATCCCCTTTGAGCGGGTGGAGCCGCGGAACCCAGACAAATCCATGTCGCCGGCCTTGGACGCCTCGTCCAGACGAGCGAGGATTCGTTCGATCTTGCCGGGCTGCACGCGGCTCCTGTCGCCTCGCTCGAAAAGAAGCCGGAGACCCTTGTGGTCAAAGCTTCGGATCATCGTGAATTGTAACCTCTCACCTATCATCCCTCAAGGGCGCCGGCGATTTCACCGTCGCCTTAACGGTTCCGAGGCCCTCGTGTTTGGGCCTTCGCCGCGGCGCTTGAGCGACGCCGCCGGTGCGGTTAGGGTTCCGCCGGGGAGGGGCAGCGCTTGGTCATGGACGTTCGTGACGGGATTTGCGAGAGCATCGGCGGGACGCCTTTGATCCGGCTCAATCGGGTCTCCGAGGAGACCGGCTGCGAGATACTCGGCAAGGCCGAGTTTCTCAATCCCGGCGAATCGGTAAAGGACCGCGCCGCGCTTTACATCATCCGCGACGCCGAGGCGCAGGGCTCGCTTCGTCCCGGGGGCACCGTCGTCGAGGGGACCGCCGGCAACACCGGCATCGGGCTGGCCCTGATCGGTAACGCACTCGGCTACCGCACCGTGATCGTCATTCCCGAGACCCAGAGCCGCGAAAAAATGGACATGCTGCGCCTTTGTGGCGCCGAGCTTCGCCCCGTCCCGGCGGTGCCCTACAAGGACCCCGACAATTACGTCAAGCTTTCGGGCCGGCTTGCCGAGCAGATGAATGCAACCGAGCCCAACGGCGCGGTCTGGGCCAACCAGTTCGACAACGTCGCCAACCGCCGGGCCCACCTCGAGACCACCGGTCCGGAGATCTGGGACCAGACCGACGGCGCGGTCGATGGCTTCATCTGCTCGGTCGGCACCGGCGGCACCGTCGCCGGCGTCGGCATGGCGCTCAAGGAGCGCAAACCCGGCGTCGTCACCGGCATCGCCGATCCCATGGGCGCCGCGCTCTACCACTACTACGCCCACGGCGAGCTCAAAGCCGAGGGCGATTCGATCACCGAGGGCATCGGCCAGGGCCGGGTTACCGAGAACCTCGTGGACGCCCCCATCGACACGGCCTTCCAAATTCCCGACGCCGAAGCGCTGCCCTATATCTTCGACCTCCTCGAGCACGAGGGTCTTTGCCTTGGCGGCTCGAGCGGCATCAACGTCGCTGGCGCGGTGCGGCTTGCCCAAGAGATGGGGCCCGGTCACACCATCGTCACCGTCTTGGCCGATTACGGCACGCGCTATCAAAGCAAGCTCTTCAATCCCGCGTTTCTGCGCGAGAAGGGGCTCCCCGCACCCCGCTGGCTGGCCGAATAGCCACCGCGGCGCCGAGCGAGCCGATCGAGGGAGAAGACGATGACCACCGAGCTCTTGTTTCAGGAAACCCCCTACGCCAAGAGTTGCGAGGCCACGGTCGTCGCCGTGGCGGAGCGCGGCATCGAGCTCGACCGCACCGTGTTCTATCCCACCGGGGGCGGCCAGCCCGGCGATCAGGGTCGTATCCGCGTGCCAGGCTGGGGCGAGGTCCCGGAATCGGGCGACCACGTTCCGATCGTCGATACCCTCAAGGATCACGGCGCCGACCACGTCGTCCACGTCCCCGCCGAGGGCGCGCGTCTGCCCGAGGTCGGCGAGGCGGTGGTCGCGGTCATCGACTGGCCGCGCCGCCACCGGCTCATGCGCATGCACACGTGCATGCACCTCCTCTCGGCGGTGCTGCCCTATCCGGTGACCGGGGGCCAAGTCGGGGACGGCACCGGTCGGCTAGACTTCGACATCCCCGAGGCGATCCTCGACAAGGACGAGATCGCGGCCAAGCTCAACGCCCTGATGAGAAGGCGCACGCGGTGGGAACCGAGTGGATCACCGACGAAGAGCTCGCGGCGAAACCCGAGCTGGTCAAGACCATGGCGGTCAAGCCGCCGACCGGGCTCGGGCGGGTCCGGCTGGTGAAGATCGAGGCGCTCGACCTGCAGCCGTGCGGCGGCACCCACGTCGCCTCGACCGCCGAGATCGGCGCCGTCGCCGTGACCAAGACGCAGAAGAAGGGACGCCACAATCGTCGTGTTTTCCTGGCGCTAGTTGATCTCAATTTATCAATCGCTTAGGGGATGATCTTAATGCTGAACGTTGGGATCGGCGGGGCGCGACGAGTCGTTCGGCGATCTCCGCGGACCGCGTAGAATGGATCGGATCGATTCGCTGGTGGACGAGGCCTGGCTCGAGGCGCGCCTCGAGGAGCCCGGCGTTCGCGTGCTCGACGCCTCGTGGTACTTGCCGAGCGAGGGGCGCGATGCGGCGGCGGAGTTTGCCGCCGGCCACATTCCCGGCGCGCAGTTTTTCGACATCGACCGCGTTGCCGATCAGGCCAGCCCGCTGCCGCACATGCTGCCGAGCGCCGATGACTTCGCCGCCACGGTCGGCGGGCTCGGGATCGGCGACGGCGACCGGGTCATCGTCTACGACGGCGCCGGGCTGATGAGCGCGGCGCGGGTGTGGTGGATGTTCCGCGTCTTCGGACACGCACACGTCGCCGTCCTCGACGGCGGCTTCCCCAAATGGCGGACCGAGGGTCGCGCGGTCGAGACCGCGGTGCGTTCAATCCAGCCCCGGCGCTTCGCCGCCACCCTCGAGGGCGCGCGGGTCCGTGATCTTGGCGCGATGCGAGCCAACCTCGAAAGCAGCGCCGAGCAGGTGATCGACGCCCGCGGGCCGGCCCGCTTCGCCGGCCTCGAGCCCGAGCCGCGGGCGGGGCTGCGCGGCGGACACATCCCCGGTAGCCGCAACTTCCCCTACCCTGCGATACTGGACCCGGCCGACAGCACGGTGTTGCCCGGGGATCGGCTGCGCGCCGCCTTCGAAGCGGCGGGCGTCGACCTGGGCGCCCCGGTGGTCACCACCTGCGGCTCGGGCGTCACCGCGGCGGCGCTCGCCTTCGCGCTCCACCTTCTGGGCCACGACGCTGTCGCGCTTTACGACGGTAGCTGGGCCGAGTGGGGTGGCCGCACCGACACCCCGGTCGAAACCTGATCGGCGGTGCGGGCGGTGGTGGCCGCGGCCTAGGAATCTCGACGTGGGCGATGGCACCGACATGGCGCACGAGGGCATCGAGTGCGTCGTCACCTACCTCGAAATGCGCGCCCGCCCCGAATTGCCGCCGCTCCAGCCGCCGCTCGGCAAGCGGCTTGCTTTGATGCGGGCCGAGCCGCCGAGCGTCAGCTTCTACCGCTATCTCTACGACGCCGTTGGCCGTGACTGGCGCTGGACCCTGCGCAAGCGCCTGGGCGATGCCGACCTGCGCGCGATCATCGAGGACCCAGTGGTCGAGGTATACGTATTGCACCTCGCCGGCGTGCCGGCCGGCTATGCCGAACTCGACCGCCGCCAAGCGCCCGACATCGAGCTCGCCTACTTCAGCCTGGCGCCCGAATTCATCGGCCAGGGCTTGGGCGCCTACTTCCTCAACTGGACCGTGCGCCGCGCCTGGGAGTACACGCCGGCACGGCTGTGGGTACATACCAACACCCTCGACCACCCCCGTGCGCTGGGCCTCTATCAGCGTATGGGCTTCGTCGTCTATGACCGCGAGAACACGCTCGCCGACCCCGACCCCGACCCCACGCCGCCCGCCAATTAATCGGCCCGCCTGATGCGCACAATCTCGGGTCGCGCCCGGGAGTCGGCGCGGGGAGACACCGTGCCCGTGCTTGCCCGCCCCACGGTACCCTGGCGAAAACGCCTTCGGTGCCAATCTCCCGCGGCATTTGCGCGCACTACACCGATGCTCGACAAGAGCCCGCGATCCCCATCATGATGGGGATGCTACCGGGGAGTGACGTGCCGGTCCGGTAGCGTCCCGGCAGTCTCGACGAACTTGGCCTTGGCCCCGCACCTTCGCGCAGACGGCGGCGCGAGAGGACGTGGGTGGGAAGAACGACCATGACCGACCCCGCTTCGCCGCAGGCCGTCCTGATGACGGCGGCACCCGCATCGGGGCCCGTTGCCGGCGATCGAATCGGGGTGGGGATCGGGACCTGCGTGGCGGCGGTCTTCGTGTTCTCGATCGTCGACGCCACCGCCAAGTGGCTCGGCCAGACCTATGCGCCGGTCCAGATCGTCTTCTTCCAGTATCTCTTCGGGATGATTCCGGTCGCGGTGCTGGTGTGGCGGAATGGCGGCCTTTCTTCGCTCAGGACGCGGCGCCCGTTCGCGCACGCGCTTCGCAGCATCCTACTGTTTGTCACCGCGCTTTTGTTCTTCACCCCGCGAGGCACCCGAGCCCACGGTGTGGATCGGCGCCGCCATCGTCGCCGCGGCCGGCGCCTACATTACCCGCCGCGAAATAACAATCGCCCGGCGTACGCGAGAGACGGCATCGGGCTCGCGGACGGCGAGGGGGTAATGGCGAGTGACACCAAGATCGCGGTGACGGCGGCGCCGGGGTCCGCGGATCGAATCGGGCTCGGCATCGGCAGCTGCGTGGCGGCGGTCTTCGTTTTCTCGATCGTCGATGCCGCCGCCAAGTGGCTCGGCCAGACCTATGAGCCGGTCCAGATCGTCTTCCTCCGCCATCTCTTCGCGCTGATTCCGATCGCGGTGCTGGTCTGGCACGGCGGCGGCCTGGCGGCGCTGAAGACGCGGCGCCCGTTCGCACACGCGCTTCGCGGCGCCCTGATATTTGGGACTACGACGCTGTTTCTCACGGCCCTGCGCAGCCTGCCGCTCGCCGAGGTGGTTGCCATCAGTTTCACCGCGCCCCTGTTCATCACCGCGCTTTCGGGTCCGCTCTTGGGCGAGGCCGTCGGCGTGCGGCGCTGGGCCGCCGTCATCGTCGGGTTCGTGGGCGCGCTCATCATGATGCGGCCCGGCACCGAGGCCTTCCGCCCGGAAGCGCTTTTGGTCCTGGCATCGGCGTTTATCTTCGCGCTCGCCATGCTGCTCACCCGGGGCTTGGCGCGAAGCGAAACCAGCGTCGCCCTGCTGACCCACACCACGGTGTTCATCGCCCTTGCCAGCCTGCCGTTCGCGGGTCTCGCCTGGCAGGCGCCGCCGAGCGGCGACCTCGGTCTGTTTGCGTTGGTCGGCATCGGCGGTGGGGGAGCCGCCTACCTGTTGATCGTCGCCTACCGAAATGCGCCAGCCGCGGTGGTCGCTCCGTTCTACTATTCCGCGCTGGTCTGGGGCTCGGTCTGGGGCTGGATAGTGTGGCGGGACTCACTCGATGCGGCGGTCTGGATCGGCGCCGCCATCGTCGGCGCGGCCGGCGTCTACATCACGCGCCGCGAAAGGCGCTGAGCCGGCGGGCGCGGGAGGCGGCAGCCACCTCGAAACCTGCTCCAGGGTAAGGGCCGGGTTGTCGGCGCGCCGCAAGGGTGCTTCCCTGGGGCAACCAAAAGGAAGGACGCCATGCACGAGTTCGAGACCGAGATCGCGACCGCCGATGGGGCGATGGACACTTTCGTCTGCCATCCCGACGAGGGCGGCCCGTTTCCCACCGTGATCTTCTACATGGACGCGCCCGCCATCCGCGAGGAGCTGCGCGACATGGCGCGGCGCATCGGCACCGTCGGCTATCACGTGCTGCTGCCCAACCTCTATTACCGGACCGGCCGCGAGGGCGCCTATGGCTTCGACCACAACCGCATGCGCAGCGACGAGGGCGAGGCCGCGAAGATGATGGCCGTGATGAACACCCTGACCAACGCCCGCATCGTCGCCGATACCGAGCCGCTGTTGGCGTTCGTGCGCGGGGCGGAAGCGGCGGCCGAGGGGCCCGTGGGGTGTGTCGGCTATTGCATGAGCGGACAGTTCGTGATCTCGGTCGCGGCCGCCTACGCGCACGACTTCGCGGCGATCGCCTCGTACTACGGGGTCGGCATCATCACCGAGGCCGACGATTCGCCCCATCTGACACTCGGGCGCGTGGCCGGTGAGCTTTACCTGGCCTTCGCCGCGGAGGATCCCCACGTACCGCAATCGACAGTCGACACGCTGCCCGCGCTGCTGCGCGAGGCGGGTGTCGCCCACCGCGTCGAGATCTATCCCGATACCGAGCACGGGTTCGCGTTTCCCGAACGCGCCGTTTATCGCAAGGCGGCTGCGGAACGGCACTGGGAGCGTATGTTCGCGCTGTTCGACCGCCGCCTGCGGAGCTGAGACGAGCGCTATTCGCAGCTCCACCGATCGGAAGCGCCGGGCGGCGCGACTTGATGTTTTGCAATATGCCGTTACATTACTGGCATATGCTCCAAAGCAATGAGCGATGAGCGTGTCAGCGGAATTCAGCCTGGCGACGGCAACGGCGGACAAGCTTGGGGGACGCCGGGCGACCGGTCGCGATATCGAATCGGACGCCGATATGGCGGCGGCGATCGAGCGCGGCTTTGGGGTAACGGTCATCGCGGCCCTCAAGAAAGGCGGCGTCTCAGACACAGTGGTCGCGGAGCTGATCATCAAGCCGCGGACGCTCTCGCACCGCAAGGCGAAGGGCGAGCGCCTGAGCGTCGAGGAATCGGACCGCGCCGCCAAGCTCGCGCGGGTCATCGCGCTTGCCGAGAAGACCTTCGCCAATGACGACAAAGCGGCCCGCTGGCTGCATAAGGGCCTCGCCTCGCTCGACGGCCGGCGGCCGATCGAGCTTGTGCGCACCACCGCCGGGGCGCGCATCGTCGAGAACCTCCTGGCCAGGATCGCCTGGGGCGCGGCCGCCTGATGCGGCTTTGGCGCCTCGCGGGCGCCGAGCACGCGGCCCGGCTCGACGGCGGCTACGGGCTCGCCCACGACGGCCGCTGGAACTCGCGCGGCCGCCCGGTGACCTACTGCGGGACGGGCCCAGCGCTGTGCCTGTTGGAGAAGCTCGTCCACATCGGAGACATGAGCTTGGCACCGGACGACACAGTGCTCGTGCGGTATGAGGTCGCGGACGAAGTTGCGATCGAGGACGTGCGAATCGAGGACCTGCCCGCCGGCTGGCGCCTGGACGAAGGCGCGAGCCGAGCCATCGGCGATGACTGGCTCGACCGCCGCTCGTCGTGTCTCCTGCGCGTGCCCTCGGTGGTCGTGCCGGTTGCCGAGGCCGACGACCGCAACGTCGTCGTCAACCACCGCCACGCCGACGCCACCGGAATCGACATCGCCGGCAAGGAGCCATTCGCGTACGATCCGAGACTGTTCCGAGCCGGCTAGGCTAGAGGATGAAGACATGACCATCGGGCGCGAGGAGCTGGGCGCGGGAGAGGTTGACCCCAAGGACGTGAAGACGGGCAAGCGCATTCCGCCGACCCATCCCGCAGCGCCATCCTGCGCCACGATTTTCTCGAGCCGATGGGCCTCAGCGTCTACGCGCTCGCCAACGCAATCAAGGTGCCCCGCTCGCGGGTCAACGACATCGTCCGCGGCCGCCGGGCGATCACCGCCGACACCGCGCTCCGGCTCGCCCGCTACTTCGGCACGACGCCCGAGGTCTGGGCTAACCTGCAGTCGCACTATGACCTGGAGGTGGCGAAGGAAACCTCACGCCGACGCATCGAGAAGGAGGTCGAGCCACACGCCGCGTGATCGCCCGATCGCCGCTACAAGGAAATCGGGACGTCAAAAAGGCGGTGTGGCAGTGCAAGACCTGACCCCCTCGCCTTGTAGCTAGTGTTGACTCTCTCGCTGGCCTGTGTGCAAGGAGTCCGTCTCTTAGTTGGATAGCGCCTGCGGCGCTCATCCTGTGCCGGGTGCATAGCCAGGCCGGAGCAAATCGCGTGACATGCAGGGCGCGCTCGCTACGCTCGCGCGCCGCTCTAGGGTAAGAGGCCAGGTGACCCACCCGTTGTCGCATCCCGCTATGGGCGCGATAATTGATCGGGTGGGTCACCTTTTTCTGGACGATAAGGTCCTCGCGAAACCAGATCGCCATCTAATCTTTGTTTGCGGTGGCAAGGTAGACGAGCCACCTGAAACGGTCCGTGCCAATTTCCTCAAGTATGCGATCGCCGAGATGCCCGGCTACAGGTTCGTGCTCGCGGAAACCGCTTCGTCAGACCTGCTGGAACATGGCGATCCTCAGTTCTTGAACATCGCTGACTTCGAGGAACGGCTCGCCGAAATAACAGATTGTAGGGCACCTCTAAGAATTGGTGAGTTGTCGGAGGATATTGTTTAACCAGGCTGTCACCAGCTCCAGCCATGCCGGAGCCGAGATTTTCGGGGTCTTCCACGCTCCAATTGAGTTATTTCCGCCACAAGACCGTCCCCAGGCGGTCTCCTTCTCCGAGTATCGTCACACGGCCGCCGCGAGACGCTCCAGTTGGACCAGGCGGCGCATGTTGTAGGCGAGGTTCTTCAACCCGATCCGCGCCTTCGCCCGCACCAGCCCGACACTACGCACCAGCGTCCCGCCCATGTCGTTGCTCTGGGCCCCGAAGACATGCTCGACGCGGACCCGAACCGACGAACGGGTCTTGTTGCCCTGCTTCTCGCGCTCGCTCAGCGGCTTGTTGCGGCGGCCCTTGCGATGGATCCGGCTCCGCAACCCCTTCTCCTTCAGCACCGCCTCGATCTCCGCCGAGCGGTAAGCGCTGTCCGCCCACACACCCAAAGCCGTGTTGTCCCCATCCAGGATATCGTCGAGGACTTGGCTGTCGTGCTCCGCCGCGTCGCTCACATGATAGCGCCGCACCAGCTTGTGCCGACGGTCCACGTTGACATGGTTCTTGTAACCGTAATGGCTCTTGCCGTGCTTCTTAGTCCACCGCGCCTCGACATCCTTTTGGCGCCGCTTTGCCGGCTTGTCCTCCCAGCCTGCCGGCGTCTC
This sequence comes from Alphaproteobacteria bacterium, assembly GCA_965219135.1. Classification (GTDB taxonomy): domain Bacteria; phylum Pseudomonadota; class Alphaproteobacteria; order VGEJ01; family VGEJ01; genus CAYUNL01. The sequence continues at coordinate 1,381,730 of CBDCMV010000003.1, forward strand.
GCCCGCCTTTATCCGCGCGTTCTCCTCGCGGCTGTTGCGCTGTTTGGGTGCCGCCACAATCGAGGCGTCGATGATCTGGCCGCCCATCGCCAGATAGCCCTGATCCTTCAGGTAGCCATCGAACGTCTCGAATAAGGCCTCGATCACGCCAGCTTGCGTTAACTGTTCGCGGTACAGCCACACCGTCTTGGCGTCGGGAACCCGGCCCTCCAGACCCAACCCCAGAAATCGCATGAACGACAGGCGGTCACGGATCTGATGCTCAACTTGGTCGTCCGAGAGATTGTAGAGCGCGCACAGAATGATCGTCTTGAACATCACAATCGCATCCCACGGCTTGCGTCCCGCCCGCGATTTACGCGCCTTGTCCGCACGCCGCCACACCGCCTCAAGACGCGCGCGCAAGTCTTCCCACGGAACCACCCCGTCGATCTTCAAAAGCGGATCGTTCTTGGCGTCAAGACCGGAATACCGGTTCCCAAGATCGAAAAACCCCATCTGACCCATCAACCACGCCTCCCGCTATCAACAAATCGGCAACCCGATTCTAAATCGACGACGCCCGAAAAAGGAGAATTCTTAGAGGTGCCCTGTATTTTGGTCTCCTTGAGAGCCCGGGCTCGCTTGCCGAAGTAGGGCTATCTCCGGAAACGCCTCCATTGCCGCAAAGCTATTGATCGCGAATGACATACGATATCAGGCCGTGGACTCATTTCTGAACATAGGACCCATAGCGACGGCGGATAACCTGTCAATCTTTCGCCAGCATCTCGTCGTCGACTACAACGCGCCCGAGCCGCCCCATGGAACGCTTCCCCGATGGCCTGATCGCCTTCCAGCGCATGTTCCCCGATGATGAGGCCTGCGCCGCCTGGCTGGCGTCGGTGCGATGGCCACGGGGTTTCACATGCCCCGGCTGCGGCCATGGTCGTGGCTGGACACTCCGCGGCAAAGCTCACACCTTCGAATGCGTGCGCTGCCATCGCCAGACCTCGGTAACGGCGGGGACCATCATGCATGGCAGCAAGCTGGCGCTCACCGTCTGGGTCTGGGCCGCCTACCTGATGGCGACACACTCCAACGGCATCTCCGCCCTGCAACTCCAGAAGCAGCTCGGCATCGGCTCCTATCGCAGCGCCTGGTTGCTGGCCGCCAAGCTCCGCCGGGCCATGGTCGATCCCGACCGCAACCCCTTGTCGGGCTTGGTTGAGATCGACGAGACCTCGCTGCCGTTCCGGACCAGGGACGATCCCCCGGCCGGCGGACCCGGCCGCAGCCACGACGGCAAGCTGCTCGTCGTCGGCGCGGTCGAGATCGGCGACGGCAACACCCCCGGCCGCTTGCGCCTGGCCCGGATCGCATCCTACGGCGCCGGCGAGCTCAACCGCTTCATCGGCCGTGACATGGCCGCCGACGGCACCGCCAAGACCGATGGCTGGGCCGGCTATGCCCGCGTCCCGGTCGCCGGACACCAACCCCACGTCGTCGGCGCCATGGCCGCCCATGTGGTGCTCCCCTGGATCCACCAGGTGTTCTCCAACCTCAAGGGGTGGGCGCGCGGCGTCTACCACGGCCTGCGGCCCAAATACCTGCAAAGCTATCTCGACGAGTTCGTCTCTCGCTTCAACCGCCGCACAACGCGCCATGCCGCCTTCCGTCGTTGGACCCCAGCGTGACGAAGTCGATCAGACCGTCTTCCATTCTCGGCAACTCAATGCTCCAGGATCTGGCTCAGGAACAGCTGCGTCCGGTCGCTTTTCGGCGCCGTGAAGAAGACCTCGGGCTCGGCGGCTTCGATGATTTCGCCGGTGTCCATGAAGATCATGCGGTTGGCGACGGTCTTGGCGAAGCCCATCTCGTGCGTGACGCAGATCATGGTCATGCCCTCTTCGGCGAGGTTGATCATGACGTCGAGGACCTCTTTGATCATCTCGGGGTCCAAGGCGGAGGTGGGCTCGTCGAAGAGCATGATCTTGGGGTTCATGCACAGCGAGCGCGCGATCGCGACGCGCTGCTGCTGACCGCCCGAGAGCTGGCCGGGGTATTTATCGGCCTGCTCGGGGATGCGCACGCGCTCGAGGAGGCGCATACCCAGTTCGTCGGCCTCGGCGCGGGGCATCTTGCGCACCCAGATCGGGGCCAGGGTCAGGTTCTCCAAGGCCGTCAGGTGCGGAAAGAGGTTGAAGTGCTGGAACACCATGCCGATCTCGCGGCGTACCGCGTCGACGTTCTTGAGGTCGGACGTGAGCTCGATGCCATCGATGACGATGCGGCCCTGCTGGTGCTCCTCCAAGCGGTTGAGGCAGCGGATCAGGGTCGATTTGCCCGAGCCCGAGGGGCCGCAGATGACGATGCGCTCGCCCCGGTCCACCCCGAGGTCGATGTTCTTCAACGCGTGGAACTCGCCGTACCACTTGTGCACCGCCTCCATGCGGATCATGGCGCGGTCGGCGCCGACATCGGGGGGCGGCGGGATGTCGGTGGGCATCAGATCTTGCGCTCGTGGCCGGTTTCGAGCTTGCGCTCGAGGTGCTGAGAGTAGCGGGACATGAAAAAGCAGAACATCCAGAAGACGAAGGCGGCGAAGACGTAGGCCTCGGGCGCGAAGCCGATCCAGTCGGGGTTCGAGCGCACCGTCTGGAGCATGCCGAGGAAATCGAAGAGGCCAATAATCAGGACCAACGTGGTGTCCTTGAAGAGCGCGATGAAGGAATTCACGATGCCCGGGATCACGTGCTTGAGCGCTTGGGGCAATATCACGAAGGTCATCATCCGCCAGTAGCCCAGGCCGACCGCCTGGGCCGCCTCGTACTGGCCGCGGGGGATCGCCTGGAGGCCGCTGCGCACGACCTCGGCCATGTAGGCCGCCGAGAACAGTGCCACGGCGATCAGCGCGCGCAACAGCTTGTCGAAGTTCACGCCCTCAGGCAGGAAGAGCGGAAACATCACCGAGGCCATGAACAGCACGGTGATCAGCGGCACCCCGCGCCACAGCTCGATGAAGGCGATCGAGAGCGCGCGCACGATCGGCATGTCGGAACGCCGCCCCAACGCCAAGGCGACGCCAAGCGGGAGCGATAGAACGATGCCGACGCCGGCGATCACCAGCGTCAGGAACAGCCCGCCCCACAGCGTGGTCTCGACCAACGGCATACCGAGCACATCGCCGACGAACAGGAAGTAGGCGATCACCGGAAAGCCGACCAGCAAGAAGGCGCCAAGCCACGCCTTGTGCTTGAAGCCGGGGATGAAGAGCGGGATCGCGGCGGCGATGAGGATGGCGAAGGCGAGCGCCACCCGCCAGCGCTCGTCGGGGGTGTAGAGCCCGAAGATCAGGTTCCAGAACCACACCTTGATGAACACCCAGCACGCGCCGACGCCGGCGCACGCCTCGCGGGTCTCGCCCGACCAGTCGGCGTCGATCAGCGCCCATTGGACGAGCGGCGGCACCAGGAGGTAGAGGAGTCCGAGCGCGAGCACCGTGAGGAGGGCATTCAACGGACTCGAGAACAGGTTGTGGCGGAGCCAGCCGATGACGCCGACCTCGATCGTCGGCGGCGGCAGGTCGGGATGACGGCCGGGCTCGAAGCTCTCGGGCGTCGTGCTCATGCGGCTCAGCGCTCAACCAGCGCCATGCGCTGGTTGTAGAGGTTCATCGCCCCGGCGATGCTCAGGCTGATGGTCAGATAGACGGCCATGGTGATGGCGATGATCTCGACCGCCTGGCCGGTCTGCATCAGCGCGGTCCCGGCGAAGACCAACACCAGGTCGGGATAGGCGATGGCGGCGGCGAGCGAGGAGTTCTTGGTCAGGTTGAGGTACTGATTGGTGAGCGGCGAGATGATCACGCGGAGCGCCTGGGGGATGACCACCAAGCGCAACGTCGGCCCGCGCCGCAGGCCCAGTGCGTACGCCGCTTCGGTCTGGCCGTGGCTGACCGAAAGAATGCCGGCGCGGACGACCTCGGCGATGAAGGCGGCGGTGTAGATCGAGAGCGCCAGGGTGAGCGCGACAAGCTCGGGGATCAAGGTGGTGCCGCCGCGGAAGTTGAAGCCCTGGAGCGCCGGGACCTCGAAGGAAAGCGGGAAGCCGGCCGCCGCGGAAACCACGAGCGGCAGCACGAGCAGGATCGCGATCGAGACCCAGACCGTGGGGAACGGCTGGCCCGTCCTCTCCCGGCGCCGCCGCGCCCACAGCGCCACCGCGATCACGCTCGCGAACGCCACGCCGATGGCGACGCCGACCCCGCCGAAGCCGGGCTCGAGGATCGGACTGGGCATGAACAGGCCGCGCTTGTTGAGAAATGCCGCGCCCAGGATCTCGACGCTCTCTTTGGGCGCGGGCAGATTGCGCAGCACCGCGAAATACCAGAAGAAGAGCTGGAGCAAGAGCGGGATGTTGCGCAGCACCTCGATGTAGGCCGCGGCGAGCTGGGCCACGAGCCAGTTGGACGAGAGCCGGGCGACGCCGACGACAAAGCCGATCACGGTGGCCAGCACGATACCGATGGCCGAGACCAGCAGGGTGTTGAGAAGTCCGACCACGAAGGCGCGGCCGTAGGTGTTGGCCTCCTCGTACTCGATCAGCTGCATGCCGATTGAGAAGCCGGCGGTACGGTCGAGAAAGCCGAAGCCCGAGGCGATGCCCCGGGCCTGCATGTTGGCGAGCGTGTTGTTGACGAGATAGACGCCGATCAGCACCACACCGCCCAGCACCACCGCCTGGACGATCAGCGCCCGATAGCGGGGATCGTTCCAGATGGCGGGGCTAGAGGGCGGCGGCTTGCCCGCCTCGGCGTCGACCGCCATCAGAACCCCGCCCGGCGCGGCCAGCGGGTCCGGCCGGAGCCGAACACGCCGCCCTGACGCCTAGCGCACCGGCATCGGGTACTGAATACCGCCGTCCTTCCACAGCGCGTTGACGCCGCGGCTGAGGCCCACGGAAGTGTCGGGGCCGACGTTGCGGTCATAGCTTTCGGCGTAGTTGCCCACGTGCTTGACGATATTGAAGGCCCAGTCGTTGGGCAGACCCAGGCTCTCACCGGTATCGCTCAAACTGAGTTGACCGCTTTATGTACCATATGGGCACCTCTAAGAATTCTCCTTTTTCGGGCGTCGTCGATTTAGAATCGGGTTGCCGATTTGTTGATAGCGGGAGGCGTGGTTGATGGGTCAGATGGGGTTTTTCGATCTTGGGAACCGGTATTCCGGTCTTGACGCCAAGAACGAGCCGCTTTTGAAGATCGACGGGGTGGTTCCGTGGGAAGACTTGCGCGCGCGTCTTGAGGCGGTGTGGCGGCGTGCGGACAAGGCGCGTAAATCGCGGGCGGGACGCAAGCCGTGGGATGCGATTGTGATGTTCAAGACGATCATTCTGTGCGCGCTCTACAATCTCTCGGATGACCAAGTTGAGCATCAGATCCGTGACCGCCTGTCGTTCATGCGATTTCTGGGGTTGGGTCTGGAGGGCCGGGTTCCCGACGCCAAGACGGTGTGGCTGTACCGCGAACAGTTAACGCAAGCTGGCGTGATCGAGGCCTTATTCGAGACGTTCGATGGCTACCTGAAGGATCAGGGCTATCTGGCGATGGGCGGCCAGATCATCGACGCCTCGATTGTGGCGGTACCCAAACAGCGCAACAGCCGCGAGGAGAACGCGCGGATAAAGGCGGGCGAGACGCCGGCAGGCTGGGAGGACAAGCCGGCAAAGCGGCGCCAAAAGGATGTCGAGGCGCGGTGGACTAAGAAGCACGGCAAGAGCCATTACGGTTACAAGAACCATGTCAACGTGGACCGTCGGCACAAGCTGGTGCGGCGCTATCATGTGAGCGACGCGGCGGAGCACGACAGCCAAGTCCTCGACGATATCCTGGATGGGGACAACACGGCTTTGGGTGTGTGGGCGGACAGCGCTTACCGCTCGGCGGAGATCGAGGCGGTGCTGAAGGAGAAGGGGTTGCGGAGCCGGATCCATCGCAAGGGCCGCCGCAACAAGCCGCTGAGCGAGCGCGAGAAGCAGGGCAACAAGACCCGTTCGTCGGTTCGGGTCCGCGTCGAGCATGTCTTCGGGGCCCAGAGCAACGACATGGGCGGGACGCTGGTGCGTAGTGTCGGGCTGGTGCGGGCGAAGGCGCGGATCGGGTTGAAGAACCTCGCCTACAACATGCGCCGCCTGGTCCAACTGGAGCGTCTCGCGGCGGCCGTGTGACGATACTCGGAGAAGGAGACCGCCTGGGGACGGTCTTGTGGCGGAAATAACTCAATTGGAGCGTGGAAGACCCCGAAAATCTCGGCTCCGGCATGGCTGGAGCTGGTGACAGCCTGGTTAAACAATATCCTCCGACAACTCACCAATTCTTAGAGGTGCCCATAGACCGGTCATATCGTGTGTTAGCGACAAGCCACGCGGCCCGGCGACTGGCGCGGCGAGACACGGAATGACAGTATGCGCTGCACCAGTCCCGCGGGGACATGAAGCGGGGCCCCGGCCCCGCGAGGCGAGCGCTCGGGCCACGACGATGAAACCCAAGATCAGGAAACCTGACACCACGGTCGTCACCGCCGGGCGCCACCCCGAGGACCACCACGGCGCCGTCAACCCGCCGGTCTACCACGTCTCCACGGTGCTCTACCCGAGTGTCGCCGCCTTGAAGGCGGGCGAGCGCCCGAGCGAGGCGCGGCGCGTCACCTATGGGCGGAACGGCACGCCCACGACGTTCGCGCTCGAGGACGCGGTGACGGCGCTCGAGGGCGGACACGCCTGCCAGTGTTTCCCCTCCGGCCTGGCGGCGGTATCGAGCGCCCTGCTCGCTTTCCTCGGCGCAGGCGATCGCTTGCTGATGGTCGATTCCGTCTACGGGCCGACGCGGCGTTTCTGCGACCGCGTGCTCAGCCGCATGGGCATCGAGACGGTCTACTACGATCCGCTGCTGGGCGACGCGATCGCCACGATGATCACGCCGAACACAAAGGTGGTGTTCGTCGAATCGCCGGGCTCGCTAACCTTCGAGGTGCAGGACGTGCCAGCCATTGCCGCCGCGGCGCACGCAGAGGGCGCGACGGTGGTCATGGACAACACCTGGGCGTCACCACTTTATTTCAAGCCCTTCGAACACGGTGTCGATGTGTCCGTTCAGGCGGCGACCAAGTACATCGTCGGACACGCCGACGCCATGCTCGGCACCGCCACCGCGACCGCGTCGGCTTGGCCGGCGCTCAAGCGGACCGCGGGCGACCTCGGCCTGCACGCGGCACCCGATGATTGCTACCTGGCTCAGCGCGGCATGCGTACCCTGTCGGTGCGACTCGCCCGCCATCAGGAGACGGCGCTCCACCTCGCCCGCTGGGTCGCGGCGCGGACGGAAGTCGCGCGGGTGATGTACCCGGCGCTTCCCGAGGATCCCGGACACGTGCTCTGGCAGCGCGATTTCACTGGCGCTTCGGGGCTGTTCGGCGTCGTGCTGCAGTCGACCACCGAGCCTGCGGTGGCGGCCATGCTCGACGGTCTCGAACTGTTCGGCATGGGCTTTTCGTGGGGCGGCTACGAAAGTCTGATCGTCCCCACCGATCCGGCCAAAAACCGAAGCGCGACGACGTGGTCGGCACCGGGGCCGTGCCTTCGTATCCACGCCGGCCTCGAGGATCCCGACGACCTGATCGCGGACCTGGAGGCCGGGTTCGCGCGCTTGAATTCTGCGGGATGACGCGCCGGGTGTGGGCACTGGCGCTTGCCGCGTCGCTGTGGGTGAGCGCGGTGAGCGCCGAAGGCGACCGGGAGCTGGTGGTGCTCGCGGCAGCGAGCACCGCTGGCGCGATGGACGAGATCGCCACCCTGTTCACCGCCAGCGGGCACGGCCGTGCCCGCATCTCCTATGCCTCCTCGGCGGCGCTCGCGCGGCAGATAGAGCTTGGGGCGCCGGCCGACGTCTTCCTGTCCGCGAACGAAGGTTTGATGGACTACCTGGCCGAGCGCGGGCTGATCGACCCGGCAAGCCGTCGCGATCTCTTGGGCAATACGCTGGTGCTGGTGGCGCCGCGCGACTCGCCCTTGCGGCTGACGATCGCTCCCGGTTTCCGCCTCGCCGAGGCGCTCGGCGCCGGCCGTTTGGCGATGGGCGATCCCGATCACGTCCCGGCCGGCATCTACGGCCGCGACGCGCTCTCGCATCTTGGCGTGTGGGATGCCGTGGCGGCGCGGGTGGCGGCGGCGGCCGATGTACGCGCGGCGCTGGCGCTGGTGAGCCGCGGCGAGGCCGCGGCGGGCATCGTGTATGCGAGCGATGCACAGACCGCCAATCGCGTGCTTTTGATCGACCGATTTCCGTCGACGAGCCACCGCGCGATCGTCTATCCGGTGGCCGGCGTCGGGCCGCGCGCGGGCTCGGCCGCGGCGGTGTTCCTCGAGTTTCTGGGATCGCCCGAGGCAGGGGCCGCGTTCCGCCGTCACGGATTTATCGTCAAGGGGTAGGGGCGCGCCATGTTCGCGCTCACCGACCTCGAAGTCGAGGCACTGACGCTCTCGCTTCGGGTGGGATTCTGGAGCGTGCTCGTGAGTCTGCCGGGCGGCATCTTCATCGCGTGGCTGCTGGCACGCCGCCGGTTCCCGGGAAAGTCATTGCTCGATGCCCTCGTTCACGTCCCGCTGGTGGTGCCCCCGGTGGCGGTCGGCTACCTGTTACTGGTGCTTTTGGGCCGTCGCGGCCCGGTCGGCGGATGGCTTTACGATACCTTCGGGATCACCGTCATCTTCACCTGGCAGGGCGCCGTCATCGCCTCGGCGGTGATGGCGTTTCCGCTGATGGTGCGGGCCATTCGCCTGTCGTTCGAGGGTCTGGACCGACGACTGGAAACCGCTGCCCGTACCCTCGGCGCCTCGCCCGTCGACGTCTTCGTCACCGTCACCTTGCCGCTGATCGCGCCAGGCATCCTGACGGGGGTGGTGCTGGCGTTCGCTCGCTCGATAGGCGAGTTCGGCGCCACCATCACCTTCGTGTCGAATATCGTGGGCGAGACCCGGACGCTGCCGCTCGCCCTTTACACCCTCACCCAGGCGCCCGGCGGCGAGGCCGCCGCGGCCAGGCTGCTGACGATCTCCATTGTGCTGGCGCTCTTGGCCGTGATCGCCTCGGAGTTTCTCGCACGTCGCGTCGCCCGTCGGATCGGCAGCGAGCGATGATCGAGGTGGATGTCCGGCGCCGGCTTTCGGCGCTTGACCTCGATGTCCGGTTCACGGCCGCCGGGGGGATCACGGCGCTATTCGGCCGCTCCGGTGCCGGCAAGACGACGGTCGTCAACATGTTGGCCGGACTCGAGCGACCCGACGAGGGCCGCATCGCGGTCGACGACCGGGTGCTTTTCGACCGCGACCGGGGGATCGACTTTGCCCCGGAAAGACGGAGGCTTGGTTACGTGTTCCAAGAGGACCGGCTGTTCCCGCACATGAGTGTACGCGGCAACCTAACCTTCGGCGCAAGGCGCGCGCGCGGGGCGGGACCGCGGATAGACTTCGATGCGGTCGTCGCGCTGTTGGACCTGGGCGGGCTGTTGGCGCGCCGCACCGCGCGACTATCGGGCGGCGAAAAGCAGCGTGTGGCCATCGGTCGCGCTCTGTTGGCTCGTCCAAGCCTGTTGCTGATGGACGAACCGCTGGCCAGCCTGGACGCCCGACGCCGCGCCGAAATCATGCCATTCGTCGAGAATCTGCGCGATCGCCTGGCGGTGCCCATCGTCTATGTGACCCACAATATCGACGAGATTATCCGCCTTGCCGATACGGTGGTGCTGATGGACGGCGGCCGGGTGGAAGCGGCGGGCGCGATCGAGGAGGTCATGACGCGCCTCGATCTAAGCGCCGTCATCGGCGCCTTTGACGCCGGCGCCGTGATGCGCGCGACGGTGGCCGACCACGACGCGGGCCACGCGCTTACGCGTCTTGAGATCGACGGCGGTTCGCTGACCGTGTCGCGCATTGACCTGCCGGTCGGCGCCAGCCTTCGGGTGCGGCTGCGGGCGCGTGACGTCATCCTGGCGCTGCACCGTCCGGCCGATATCAGCACGCTCAATGTCCTTCGCGGGACCGTGACCGAGCTACGTCCGGCGATGGCCTCGCAAACCGATGTGCTGGTGGACGTGGGCTCGCGGCTGTGGGCGCGCGTGACCCGCCGCTCGGTGGACGAACTCGGGCTCGAGCCGGGGAAAGAGGTCTACGCGCTGGTGAAGTCCGTCGCGCTCGATCATTACGCGGGCGGCTTCGCGGGCGAGGCTTGACGGGCGCCGATGGCACCACCCCGCGCACTCACAGGGCGGCGCGTGACCATTCGACCTGCCTCCCCCGCTGGTGATAGCTTCCATGCGCGGCGCGCAGCGGAAATCGATAGGAAGCGGCCATGCGGTATGTCGAGCGGGATGCGACGGGAAATATCGTCGCCGTCTATGCGGTGGCCCATGAAGGCGCCACCGAGGTCATCGCACCGGAAGATCCCGAGCTTCTGGGTTTCGTCACCGAGGGGTCTACCGAGGACGCGATGCGAACCTACCTTGCCACCAGCGATTCGGACCTTTTGCGAATCCTCGAGGACTGATCAACGTCCTGATCGACAACAACGTGATGCTGTTGACCGATTTCCCGCCCGCCGCGCAGAGCAAACTAATGCGTCGCCAGGCGGTGCGCACGAAGCTTCAGACATTCTGACGCGAGACACTGCGCCATGCGCGCGCACACGGCTCGCAGTCCGAACCTTGGGGGTGAAGGAACACCAAGGGATCGCCCTTGAGGCGCGAGAGCGCCGTGTCGATGAGATCTCGGGATCGCATCAATCTGGAAGGCGCGTGCCCGACCAGGCCTTCCGCTTGAAGGCTGGCGCGCTTCATCCAATCGTCGGCCAACTTGAAGCGCTGCGCGCAGTGTTCGTTTTCGAGGTAGTCGAGCCGGATGGGTTCGCCGTCTTGAAGCGTCGTAACATGCTTGGGGACGCCATACGGAACGCCGGCCATGAGTTCGGCGAGATGCAGCGTCGTATTCGCGTCGTGGTTCACGCCGAGCAATAGGATGCGCCCGTCATGATCCAGCACTCTTCCCACCGCGCTGGCGTATTGGTGCGGCGGCAGCGCCATCGGATCGGCGAGAATCTGTGCGGCTTGGGGTCCTCTCGCCGCGAAGGCCAAGGGGTGAGCGCTTCGTTGCACGGAAGGCAATGTCCAGAACGTGCCAGCGACGATGCCAAGATCAGGGTCTGCAGGGGTCGCGGTCGGGTCGAAGGGCCGGTCGTCGTCACCGGTCCACGACGGCATCACCAGTGTACCCTGCGACCCGATGGCACGGCTGAGCGCTTCGACCAGGCCGGCCGGTCCGCCTTCCACGGGCCGCACCGCGCGAAACGAGGTGTGCGCCAAGACGACCGCGCCTTCTTTCACACCCAGCGCGCGAACCTGGTCGGCGGCGTCCGAGATCGACACTTCGCGCCGGGCCTTGAGAGCATGCCGCCAATCTAACAACTCCCGGGTGGACGCGATATCGCATAGGCCGCTCAAGAGTTTTTGTCCGTTCGGGTCTTGACATCGAAGGATGTCCGCACAAGAACATCGAAGGATGCCCGCACAAGAAAATGCCGTGGAAACAACGAGCGTAGCAGCGCGATGATCGAAGTCGATGGCCTGACCAAGCGGTTCGGTCCCCATACTGTGGTTGACCGGGTCACCTTCTCGGTCGCGAAGGGCGAGGTGCTGGGCTTCCTCGGCCCCAACGGCGCCGGCAAATCGACGACCATGCGGATGATCACCGGGTTCCTGCCGCCCTCGGCGGGTCGGGCCGTGGTCTGCGGCTTCGACGTCGCGGCGGAACCGATCGAGGCCAAGCGCCGGATCGGCTACCTGCCCGAGGGCGCACCGCTCTATGCCGATATGACGCCGCGCCAGCTCCTGGGATTCTTTGCCAAGATGCGGGGCATAGGCGGCGCCGCGAAACGCGCGCGTATCGACGAGGCGGTGGAAAAAATCGAGATCGAGGAGGTCCTGGACCAGCGCATCGACATCCTGTCCAAGGGCTTCAAGCGCCGTGTCGGGCTGGCCCAGGCGATTGTCCACGACCCCGAGGTCCTGATCCTCGACGAGCCCACGGATGGATTGGACCCCAACCAAAAACACGAGGTCCGCTCACTGTTACGCGGTATGGCGGGCGAGAAGGCGATTATCATCTCGACCCATATCCTGGAAGAGGTCGAGGCCGTATGCGCCCGCGCGGTGATCATTGCCCGCGGCCGCATCCTCGCCGATGCCACGCCGCAGGACCTGATGGCGCGCTCGGCCCGCCACAACGCCGTTGCGCTGCGGGTAAGCAAGGGCGAGGCGCCCGCGCTGAGCGCGGAACTGAGCGCGGTGATCGGGGTGGCCCGCGTCGAAATGTCGGACCAGGCGAACGGCAGCGCCCGACTGCTGGTTATCCCGGAGGACGGGCGGCTCTTGATCGACGAAGTGCGCGGCGTCATCGCCGCCAGCGAATTGGCGGTCTCGGAGTTGGTCGTCGAGCGCGGTCGCCTGGACGACGTCTTCCGCGAGATTACGGCGGAGTCGTGAGGATGGGTGGCGTCGGGACCGTCATCAAGCGGGAGTTGGGAGCGTACTTCTCGACCCCACTCGCGTACGTGTTCATCGTCATTTTTCTGGCGCTCACCGGCGCGACGACGTTCTACCTGGGCCAGTTCTTTTCCCGCGGCCAAGCCGACCTCCAGCCGTTTTTCCGCTTCCACCCCTGGCTCTACTTGTTCTTGATTCCCGCCATCGGCATGCGACTGTGGGCCGAAGAGCGAAAGACCGGCACGATTGAGTTGTTGCTGACGCTGCCCGTTTCGACGGTCCAGACGGTGGCCGGAAAGTTCCTGGCGGCCTGGTTCTTCACCGGCATCGCGCTCGCGCTCACCTTCCCGGTGTGGATCACCGTCAACTATCTGGGCGATCCCGACAACGGCATCATCATCGGCGGCTACGTCGGCAGCTGGTTGATGGCGGGCGGGTTTCTGGCGGTGACCTCGTGTATCTCGGCGCTGACCAAGAACCAGGTCATCGCCTTCATCCTGGGGGCGGCGGTTTCGTTCCTTTTCCTGACCAGCGGCCTGAGCTTGGTCCTAGGCGCGTTCCTGGGCTGGGCGCCGGATTTCGTGGTCGACGTCATCGCCTCGTTCAGCTTCCTTACCCACTTCAACGCGATTGCGCAGGGGGTCATTGATGTCCGCGACCTGATCTTCTTCGTGTCGATCATTGCGGCGGCGCTGTTCGTGAACGTCGCCGTCGTCGAGCTGCGCAAGGCGGCGTGAGGGGTCAGCGGCGATGAGCTCGGGGCGCACGATGGACCGCCGCCGCTTGATCGGCGGGGCGCTGGCGATGGCGGTCGTGCTGTTCGTCGCCGTGAATATCTTCTCGAACGTCACGTTCACGGCGGCGCGCCTGGACCTGACCGAGGACGGGCTTTACAGCGTCGCCGACGGCACCCGCGCGGTGCTGGCTTCGACCGACGAGTCGATCGTGATTCGCCTGTTTCTCTCCGAGGTTTTGGCGGAGCGGGCGCCGGGTCTGGCAAATTACGCCGGCCGCGTTCGCGAGCTCCTGGAGCATTACGCCAGCCTGGCCGACGGGAAAATCCACCTCGAGATCTTTCATCCCGAACCCTTCTCGATCGAGGAAGATCGCGCGCTCGCCTTCGGGCTCCAGGGCATCCCGGTGACCTCGAGCGGCGACCTCGCCTATTTCGGCCTCGCCGGCACCAACAGCACCGACGACACCGAGGTCATTACGATGTTCTCGCCGCGCCGCGACCGCTTCCTCGAATACGACCTCACGCGGCTGATCCACGACCTCGCGAATCCCGAGAAGGCGATCATCGGCGTGATCAGTTCGCTGCCGATCTCCGCCGATGCGACACGACGCAACGCCCCCTGGATCATCCATGAACAGATGCGGGCCATGTTCGACATCCGCACTCTTGGTGGCAACTTCACGGAAATCGACGAGGATCTCGACGCGCTGATGGTGGTCCAGCCCGGCGCGCTTAGCGAGACCGCGCTCTACGCGATCGACCAATTCGTGCTCGGCGGCGGAAAGCTGCTGGCCTTCGTCGATCCCTTCGGCGAAGCGGCCCAGGCCTACCAACAGCGCGGCGCGCCGCCGCCGACCGAGCACGGACTGGAACGATTGTTCGAGTCCTGGGGCATCGAGATGGTGCCAGGCAAACTTGTCGGCGACCGCCTAGCGGCGCAGCGGGTCAACGCACGGGTTCAGGGGCGCAATGTGGTCACCGAGTACCTTCCGTGGCTAGCGCTGCGCGCCGCCAACTTCACCGGCGACGAGGTCATTTTGAGCGAGATCGCGCAACTGAACCTGGCCACCGCGGGCATCCTGCGGACCAAAGAAGGGGCCTCGGTGGCGCTCGCCCCGCTGATCGCATCGAGTACCGAGTCGATGGCGCTCGAGACCGACAAGGTACGTTTTCTCCCCGACCCGACGCTGCTGCTGAGCGAATTCGAGCCCGGGGGCGAGGCGTTTACATTGGCGGCCCGCGTTGTCGGGGAAGTGGACAGTGCGTTTCCCGACGGAGCCCCTGCCGCCGAGACCCCGCCAGCCGAGGGCGACGCCGCGGACGAGGCGCCCGCCGTCGAGCATCTTGCACGCTCCGACGGGCCGATCACGGTCGTCGTCGTCGCCGATACTGACCTGTTGGCCGACCACAACTGGGCACGCGTTGACAGCATGTTCGGCCAACCCGTGGTCATTCCCTTTGCCAGCAATGCCGCCTTCGTGCTCAACGCGCTCGACAACCTGTCCGGCTCCACGGCGCTGATCGGCCTACGCGGCCGCGGTCTGTCGGCGCGACCCTTCGATACCGTCGACGAGATCGCACGCGCGGCCGAGCATCGATACCGAGCCAAGGAGCAGGAGCTCACGCAGAAGCTCGGTGAGACCGAGAACAAGATTCGCAACCTGCAGTTCGACGAGGCCGGCGGCGAGATCATCCTCTCCGACGAGCAGGTCGAAATCGTCGAAGAGTTCCGCGCCGAGAGCGTTTCGATCCGCAGCCAACTGCGCGAGGTCCAGCATGCGCTGAGGAGCGATATCGACAGCCTCGACGCCTGGCTCAAGGTCATTAACATCGGCGCCATTCCGCTTTTGATTTGCCTGATCGCGCTGGCCTTGGCGCTGGCGCGGCGGGCGCGCACCAGGCGCCGCATGGCGCCGCACGTGGCATGAGCCGCTCGCGCGGCGCGGCACGAAGGAGGAACCGGTGAGGGCGTACGCATTCTTTGGCCTGGCCGCGGTCACGGCACTCGCTGTCGTCGCCGCCGGCATGGCTCTCGCGACGCGGCCGGCGCCCACCGTCATCGCGCACGACGGCGCGTTTTTGTTCCCGGACCTGGGCGAAAGCGTCGAGGCGGTGACCTCGATCACGGTCGAGCACAGTGCGGGCGTTTTTACGATGCGGCGCACCGACAGCGGGGATTGGGCGATGGGCGCGAAGCACGACTATCCAGTCCCGCTGGAGAACGTCCGCGCGCTGGTGCTGGGGCTTGCCGACCTGCGCCTGTTCGAGGCCAAGACCAAGCGGGCCGACCGCTATCCAAGATTGGAGGTCGAGGACATCACCGCCGAGGGCGCGGAATCGAGTCTGGTCACCCTCAAGGACGCGGCCGGCGAGACCCTCGCCCGAACGATCGTCGGCAAGCGCAAGAACAACCTGTTCGGCTTCCGTCGCGACGGCACCTACGTACGCAAGCCCGACGAGGAGCAAGCCTGGCTGGCCGAGGGCGTGGTGCGTATCGCCACCGAGCCGATGCGCTGGCTCGAGCAGGAAATCATTTCCATCCCGATGGGCGACGTCCGCGCGATGGTAATGCGTCAGCCCGGCGGCGAGGAGCTTCACGTGGGTAAGGCGGAACGCACCATCCCCGATTTCACGGTCGAGAGCCCGGCGGAGGGAATTTCACTCGACCAGTCGGAGGTCAATTTCCTGGCCACGGGCCTCGCCTTCCTGGAGATGCAGGACGTCAGACCCGAGGGCGAGATCGAGTTCCCCGAGGATCCCCACCGTGCCACCTATACAAGCTTCGACGGCATGATCGTGAACGCTGAAGTAGTGGAGCAAGAGGGCAGATTCTGGGGCCGTTTCACGGTTGAATACGATGCCGACGCGGCGGCGCCGCCCGCCGAAAGTCCGGACACCGAAGCGGAGGAAGCCGAAGCCTCCCCGCCGCCGTCTCCCGCCGATGTTGCCAAAGAAGTCGCCGAGCGCGTGAAGGGCTGGGTATTCGAGATTCCCGACTACAAAGCGGTGAAGCTGCGGGCACGGCTCGACGACCTGGTGAAGGAGGAGAACTAAGAGGCCTGCTGAGGCGCCCCGGGCGGCGTTGGGCGGCGCCCGCGTTCATCATTCCTTTACTATAGGCCGCCACTGTGGCGGCAGTATGCCCGTTACCGCCACGATGATAGCGGCCAACGCCGATGCGCCCGCGCCCTTTGCGCTGGCAGCACCGGCGGAAGGCCGGGTGTTCTGGGTGACCGGGCTGGCCGGCGCCGGAAAGTCAGCGGTGGGACGCGGTCTCTACGAACGCATGCGGGCGCAGGGCGAGCCGGCAGTGCTTTTGGACGGCGATGCGTTGCGCCATGCGATTGCGCCCGACCTCGGTTTTTCCCGTGACGAGCGGATCGAATCGGGCTGGCGCAACGGTCGGTTGTGCCGGCCGCTTGCATCCCAAGGCATCGACGTGATCTGCGCCACGATCTCGATGTTCCGCGAGTGCCACGCTTAGAATCGCGCTCACCTGACGCGCTATTTCGAGATCTACCTACAGGTGCCCATGGACGTGCTGATCGCACGCGATCAAAAGGGCCTTTATAGCCGGGCGCTTGCCGGTGAGGTGGCGAACGTCAGCGGGGTCGACATCGGCGTCGATGAGCCCTTCGGCGCGGACGCGGTGATCGACAATGTTGGTAGCCGGGATCGACGCAATCGTCAACGATGCAATGGAGCGAATCGAGCAATGGGACAGACGATGACGGCGGCCCTCGAGTGGGATTACAGCGATCTTGCCGCGGCCTATGGCAAACGACCCGACTATGCCGAGCGCGCGATCGACCGCATGCTGGCCACTGCCGGCGTGGGGGCCGGCGCTACGGCCTGCGATGTCGGCGCCGGGGTCGGCCATCTTACGGTCAAGCTTGTCGACCGCGGCCTGTCTGTCGTGGCGGTCGAGCCCAATCAAGCGATGCGCGGGCGCGGCCGGGCGCGCACCGAGGGCTGGCCGGAGGTGCGTTGGCGCGAGGGCGCCGGCGAGGACACTGGGCAACCCGATCGTACATACGACCTCGTCACCTTTGGCTCCTCTTTCAATGTCACCGACCGCGGCCGCGCCCTTGCGGAAACGGCGCGCATTCTCAAGCCACGCGGCTGGTTCGCCTGCATGTGGAACCATCGTGACCTCGATGATCCCATCCAGTCGGCGATCGAGACGATAATCCGCGCGCGCCTGCCCGACTACGACTACGGCTCGCGGCGTGAGGACCAGACCGTGGTCATCGCCGCCAGCGGGCTGTTCGAGGACGCGACGCGCCTTGAGGCGCCGGTACGCCACAGCCAGTCGATCCCCGATTGCGTCGAGGCATGGCGATCGCACGCGACGCTGCAGCGCCAAGCGGGCAGCCACTTCGGCGAAATCGTCGACGAAATCAAAGCGATGCTCACGGCCACGGGCCGCTCCGAGATCGTTGTCCCCTACACCACGCGAATCTGGCTCGCCCGACTGCGATGAACGGCCTCCCAGAGGTCAGCGGCCTGGGCATGACCCTCGAGGAATACGAGGGGCTAAATCCGGTCACGATGGTCGCCCACGACGGGGGGCAAATTATCTACTGCACGCCCACGCTAACCACCAAATGGCGCGCCGATGGCGTCTATCACAACGAACCCAGATGGGCGAGCTTACCAAGGCGCGGAAGTGGTTTGAGGAGGCGCTGCGGATCGAGCCCGGCCTGTCCGGCGCGTACAACGGCATTGGCATCGTGCTGCAGGAGCAGAACCGCCACGAAGAGGCCGTCGTATCGTTCAGGAAGGCGGTGGAGTTGCAGCCCCGTTTCTCCGAGGCGCTGAACAACCTGGCCATTTCGATGCAGGGCTTAGGTCGTGTGCCCGAAGCGATCCAATACTACCGCGAGGTCTTGGTCCACGCCCCCGAGCGGAGCGAGGTCTACTTCAACCTCGGCAGCTTGCTCCAGAGCATCGCCCGCTACGACGAATCGATCGTCATCTTCAACCAAGCCCTGATGGTGCGCCCCGACAATCAGGACATCTATCCCTACCTCGCGCACTCGCTGATGCAGACATGCGCTTGGAGCAACCTCGAGGCGGTGACCGCCAAGGTCATCGAAAACGTCGAGAGCGAGGTCGGCAAGGGCAGCCACATCTCGGTCTCGCCGTTCGGAATACAGGGCATGCCGGCCTCGATGGAGCTCCGCCACAAGGTGGCGCGGCACGTCTCGGCCAAAGCGGCCGCAAAGATTTCGGACATTCGGAAATCGCTTCGTTTCGTGCATAAGCCCTCGCGCGGCGAGAAACTCAAGGTGGGGTACGTCTCGCCCGATTTTCGATTTCACAGCGTGGGCGTCGCCTTTCGCGGCGTGCTCCAAGCGCATGACCGCGATCGCTTCGACACCTACGGCTACTCGATCGCGAACCTCATCGGCCACGACGACAAGATCGCGCCGCTCTTCCCCGACGACTTCGAACACTTCGTCGACGCCGCCCAGATGCCGCACAACGATTTGGCGCAGCGCATATACGGCGACGGCATCGACATCCTTGTCGACCTCGCAGGGCATACGCGCGGCAACCGGCTCGCCATATTTACCTTGCGGCCGGCGCCGGTGCAGGCGCATTGGCTCGGTTTTTCGACCACCATCGGCGCCGACTACATCGACTACCTGATCTCGGACCGCCAATTCATGCCGCCCGAGTTCGAGCCGCACTGTACCGAGAAGCTCCTTTACCTTCCCGATTCATTCGTGGCCACGACGCGTTCGCCGATCTCGGACGAGCCGGTGTCGCGGGCCGACGCCGGGCTTCCCGAGGACGGCTTCGTCTTCGCGAATTTCAACGGCCAGTACAAGATGCAGCCTCATATGTTCTCGACCTGGATGCGGCTCCTGCGCAAGGTGTCCCGGGAAGCGTGCTGTGGCTCATCGAATGCACCCAGGCAACCAAGAAGAACCTGCGCCAGGAGGCCGAGACGCGGGGGGTCAGTGCGGATCGCCTGGTCTACCAAAGCACCTGCCCCACGATCAGCACCTGGCGCGTCAGCGGCTTGCGGACCTCTGCCTCGACAACCTTTATCATGGCGGCGGGGTCACGACCTCGGACGCGCTATGGGCGGGACTTCCGGTCGTGACCATCGCCGGCGACACCCCCGCGAGCCGCAATGGGGCGACGCTGCTCAGCGCCGCGGGGATGTCCGAGCTCATCACCGACTCGCTCGATGCCTACGAGAAGCTTGCCTTCGAGCTGGCTAACGATCCCGAGCGCACCCGCGCGCTTCGCCGCAACCTTGACGACACCCGCCTCAGCGTGCCGCTGTTCGACACCGAACGGCTGGCCCGTCATCTCGAAATCGGCTACGAGATGATGTGGGAGAACTGGGCCCAGGGAAACGCTCCCAAGCACCTTTCGGTCCCTCCCCTGCCCCGCTAGCCGCGGCGGCCACGGATGCGCCGCCGTGGCTGGACAGCGCGGCGCTCGTGAAGCAATCTGCGCTTGGTGACACGTTTCGTCGTGAGGTATCGCGATGGCACCGGCTGGCGTCCGTGACCTGACCATCCGCGGGCTTCTCGTCTGGGCCCTGCTTGGATCGCTGTTCGTCGATGACGGCTTGGCGGCAGAGATCGAACCGCCCGATGTCTACCAGAGCACGATGGTCGTACGCGGGGAGCTGGAGCGGATTCGCGAAGCGCTCGACAAGCCTCGCGATTCGCGGGCGGAGATCAACATCCGCAACGCTCAGCCGCGCGAGGTCTTCTTTCAAGCCGTCACATTGTGAGTCAAGGCGAATCGCCTGTGCAAAGAATCCCGGGACGCCGACATGCCCGAGATCTCCAGGGTGGAGATCGCCCCGCCACGAGAGGTGACGCCGCGCGACGTCTGGGTCATGAAGCTTCGATCCGATCACGGACTTCGTTATCGAGTACGAGATCAGGCCCTGGCTCACCTTATTCTCGGTGTTCCTCGCCTATGCGTTTCCGGTTTTCGTCGGCACCTACTCCGCGGTGGCGGCCCGTTACAAGAATCGCAGGACCGAGTCGGTCGCCAAGCTTCCCGACCTCTGCCCCGATCCCGTCTTTCGCGCCGAATCAAGCGGCCGAATCGCCGAGGCCGGATTCGATACCCAGCGCTTCCTTGACAAGTACGGCGTCAATTACGCGCAGAACATCCTCGGCGAGGAACTCTGGACACGGATCGCGTCGAATCAGCCGATGGCGGACCGACCGACCATCTATTTCGAACCCCACCAAGCCAGCTATGTGGTCGCCCACGCGCCGAGCGGCGACCGTGAAGTCAACGTTTACCTGGCGCGTTTGCCCAAGGCGCTCGCATCCGCGCCGAACGATCGATGAAACCGGCTTAGGCGCTGGCCGCCGCCGCGACCCGGTCGGGAAGGCCGGCCTTGCCCAGGCCCTCGACAAAACGGTCGAGCACGGCAGCCTCGTCGTAGGGGACGACATCGCGAATCAAACCAACGGTCAGGTCGGGAAAGATCGACAGACACTGGTTGAAGGCGGCTTGCGCCTCATCCATCTTGCCGAGCCGGCCATAGCTGGCGGCGAGACCGAGCCGGGCGAATATGAAATGAGGGTTGTGGCCGACGGCCTTCTTGAAGGCGCCGACGGCCTCGGCATATCGCTCCATCGAAAAGCACGCGGTCCCCAACGCCCACAGGTACCAAAACGGCGCCGCCGGGTTCAGCCGATTGGCCTTGGCTACCCAGCGCACGCTAGCGGCCGGCTGTCCCATGAAGCTCAGCATGACGGCGTGGTACATGTGCCCGTCGGCGTGGTTGGGATCGAGCGCAAGTCCCTTTTCGACCTCGGCGACGGCGCGCGCGTGGTCCTTACTCCACATGCAGATGAAGCCGAGGTTGACGTGGGCTTCGGGCAACGAGTCATCGAGCGCCACCGCTTTCTCGGCATATGCCAGTGACTCGGCTAGGGATTGATCGAGCGAATCGCTCCAACCGTGGTTCCTGGCTTGGATGCGTACCCGGGCCAGTTCCGCGTGGGCCTCGGCGTATTTCGGGTCAAGCGCTATCGCTTTTTCGTAGAGCGCCCGCGCCTCGGCGTTGGACTCTCGGGTGAAACACATCCACAGATCCTTCGCCCGCAATAGGCAGTCGTAGGCGTCCATGTTCTCGGTGCCCTGGCGGGCGAGGAGCGAGCGTTCGTCGTCTGTTAGCGTAACCTCCAGCGCCGCGGCGATCTCTTGGCTGAGTTCGTCATGGACCGCGAAAATGTCTTCGATCTTGCGGTCGTAGCGTTCCGCCCAGAGATGGTGTCCGGTTGCGGTCTCGACGAGCTGGGCGGTGACGCGTACCCGGTCGCCGACCTTGCGTACGCTTCCCTCGAGCACATAGCGGACGCCAAGGTCGCGGCCCACGTCCTGGACCTTCACCGGCTTGCCTTTGTACGTGAAGACCGAGTTGCGCGCGATCACGAAGAGCCCCGAAATCTTCGAGATCGTGGTGATGATGTCCTCGGTGATGCCGTCGGAAAAGTACTCCTGTTCGGGATCGGCGCTCATGTTGTCGAAGGGGAGGACGGCAACCGAGGGCTTGTCGGGAACTTCCGGATGCTCGCTGGGCTTGACCGGCGGCGGCACGGCCTCTTGGGTTTCGAGAAGCGGGACCCGGTAGACCCGAACCGGCCGGGTGATGTTCTTGACGCTTTGCTCGCCAAGGTCCTGAAAATCGTGCGGGATGCGGTCCCGCACCTGTTCGAAGACCGCGGCGGAAATGTTCAGACCGCCGGGCTCGGCCATTTTTTCGAGCCGCGCGGCGACGTTCACGCCATCACCGAAGATGTTGTCGCCATCGACGATGACGTCGCCCATGTTGATGCCGATGCGAAAATCCATGCGCCGCTCGGCGGGAAGCTCGGCGTTGAGGGTGTTGAGTTCCTCCTGAATCTCGATCGCGCAGCGTACCGCCGCGACGGCGCTTGGAAACTCCGCCAACACACTATCGCCGGCTTTGCCGACGACCCGACCACCGTGTGTGGCGATGCTTTGGTCCATGGAACCGCGATAGCTGGCCAGGGTTGACAGCGTCCCGTCCTCGTCCGCCCCCATCAACCGGCTGTAGCCGGCCACGTCCGCACTCAGGATCGCCGCCAGCCTGCGCTGGCGTCCCGCTTCACGGTTTTCCAACCGACACTCCCCGAATCGTGTCGGGAAGCTTCTAGGTCAGGTGCCGGATGAAGTCCATCGGCACAATGATCAGGTATTCCGGCAGTGAAGCGGTGGGCGCCCGTCGTCTCGCCCACCGCTCACACTCGCCCGCGCCAGGCGCGGTGGTGCCTAGGTTCCTCCGAGGTGGTGCAGGCTGCTACAGGGCCCGCTTGTAGAAAATCCAAATGATAATCGCCAGCGCGATCAGGCCGAACAGGCCGTTCTCACCAACGATCTCGATGACGCCGACGAGATTCTGGATGACCTGAGGGAAGAACGCACTTTGTCCCGCGCCAAACAAAATCTGAAGTACGACTCCGACACCGACCAAGAGAAGGCCGATCTCCGTCAGCCCACCGAGGGCTCGCTTCACCGTGTCGATTATCGTTGGCATTACACACCTCCTATAAGTAACTGGGCACGACTAGACGCCCATTCCCGAGCGAGCCCATACAGCAATACGGCGACTTGCGCAACCCTGCTGCCGTCTCCGGATTACACAGCCGCGCGCCGGCGGTCTTTACCGTCAACCGCCGTATCCTAGCCGCCGAGGTCGGCGCGCACGCGTCTTGCCGCCGCGACCATATTGACAAGTGCGGGCCGTACCTCTTCCCAGCCGCGGGTCTTCAGGCCGCAGTCGGGGTTCACCCAAATCTGCCCCGGGCTCAGTTTCTCGGCGGCCTTGCGGAGGAGCGTCTCCATTTCGGCAACGCTCGGCACGCGCGGCGCGTGGATGTCGTAGACCCCCGGGCCGACCTCGCCCGACCACCGTCCGGCGCCAAAGGCATCGAGGAGCTCCATCTGCGAGCGCGAGGTCTCGATCGAGATGACATCGGCGTCCATGGCGCCTATTTCGGCGATGATCTCGTTGAACTCGGAGTAACACATATGGGTGTGGAGCTGGGTCTCGTCGGCGACGCCGCTCGAGGCGAGGCGGAAACAAGCGACCGCCCAGTCGAGGTAGCTCCGGTGCTCGGCTTGCCGGAGCGGTAGCCCCTCGCGCAGGGCGGGCTCGTCAATCTGCACGATGCGGATGCCGGCGGCTTCGAGATCCGCGGCCTCATCGCGGAGCGCGAGGGCGATCTGCCGACAGGTGGTCTCGCGCGGCTGATCGTCGCGCACGTACGACCACTGCATCATCGTGACCGGCCCCGTGAGCATGCCCTTGACGAGCTTTTCGGTGAGTGATTGCGCGTAGACCGACCACTTCACCGTCATCGCCTGGGGTCGCGCGACGTCGCCGTATATGATCGGCGGCTTGACGCAGCGCGAGCCGTAGCTCTGCACCCAGCCGTTCTGCATGACCGCGTAGCCCTGCAGAAGCTCGGCGAAGTACTGGACCATGTCGTTGCGTTCGAACTCGCCGTGGACCAACACGTCGAGACCGATTTTCTCCTGCCACTGCACCGCCTTTTTGATCTCGTTGCGCACGTAGGTCTCGTAGCTCTCCGCATCGCGCTCGCCACGACGAAACGCGAGCCGCGCCGTGCGGACCTCGGTGGTCTGGGGAAACGATCCGATGGTCGTGGTGGGGAACGCCGGCAGCGCCAGTGCCGCCGCCTGCTGTGCCAGGCGTTCCTCACGGGTGGTGCCGCCGCGTTCCAGGTCGGCGGTGGCCGAGGTCAGACGCTGGGCGACGGCGGGGTCGTGAATGCGGGTGCTGGCGCCGCGCGATGCGGCCGCAGTGTCGCTAGCGATGAGTTCATCGGCGATCGCCTCGCGCCCGGCACCGAGCGCCCTGGCGAGGGTCGCGATCTCGCCCAGCTTTTGTTTGGCGAAGGCGAGCCAGGACTTAAGTTCGTCATCAAACGTGGTCTCGAGGGCGAGGTCGATCGGCGCGTGCAGCATCGAGCACGAGGGCGCCACCATGATGCGCTCGGCGCCGATGCTGCCAGCCGCGGTCTCGAGCATTGCGAGCGCGGCGCCAAGGTCGGTGCGCCAAACGTTGCGACCGTCGACAACGCCGAGCGACAGGAGCTTGTCACCGGCCAACTCGAGTGCGGCGTCGAGTTGGCGGGGCGCGCGCACCAGGTCGAGATGGACGGCGGCAACGGGCAGCGCCATCGCGGTTTGCAGGTTGTCGTCCAAGCCTTCGAAATAGGTCGCGAGCAGGAGGCTGAGCCCGGGAGCCGCCTGGGCAAGAGAGGCGTACGTATCGGCATAGGCGGTCCGCGTGGGCGCATCGAGGTCGAGCGCCAGGCAGGGTTCATCGATCTGCACCCAGTCCGCGCCCGCGGCGTCGAGACGGCGCAACACCTCTTGGTAGACCGGAGCCAGGTCGGGCAGAAGCTCGAGCGGCGCCAGCGCACCGGCGCGCGCCTTACCTAGGAGCAGGAAGGAAACCGGACCCAGGAG
This sequence comes from Alphaproteobacteria bacterium, assembly GCA_965219135.1. Classification (GTDB taxonomy): domain Bacteria; phylum Pseudomonadota; class Alphaproteobacteria; order VGEJ01; family VGEJ01; genus CAYUNL01. Next base: position 1,406,549 of record CBDCMV010000003.1, read on the forward strand.
CACCGGCCGCGTGTGCACGCCGAGCGCGGCGGCTTCGGTGTAGGCGTCGATCGGCTGGGTGGACGCAAGGGCAAACCGCTGCCCGGGCGAGAACTCCGGCACCAGATAGTGGTAGTTGGTGTCGAACCACTTGGTCATCTCCATCGCTGGCGCATCCAGCGTGGTCGACTGCGCACCCCGCGCCATCGCGAAGTAGGTCGTGAGATCGACGCTGCCGCCTTGCCAGCCGTAGCGCTCGGGCACGGCGCCCATCATGGCGGCGATGTCGAGCACGTGATCGTAGAGCGAGAAATCGTTCGACGGGACGTGGTCGAGTCCGGCATCGCGCTGCAATAGCCAATGCTCGGCGCGAAGCGTCCTGGCGATTTCGAGCAGGGCGGGCTCGTCGATTTCGCCGCGCCAGTACGCCTCGAGGCCCCGCTTGACCTCGCGCCGCGCGCCGATGCGCGGAAAACCAAGGTTGGTTGCTAAGGTCATTACGACTCCTCCAGCGGTAGGGTCACGGACGGGTTCGCCCGCGACGGCGCCTGCGTTGGCTCGGGTCCACCGCAGGCCGGTCGTACGCCCAGAACGTGGCAGATGGCGAAGGTAAGTTCGGCCCGGTTAAGGGTATAGAAATGGAAGTCTTCGACACCTGCTTCTTCAAGCGCCCGGACCTGATCGACAGCAACGCTCGCGGCCACCAACTTCCGGGTCTCGGGGTCATCGTCGAGTCCCGCGAAAAGATCGGTCAGGCGCGCGGGAACGCTGGCCCCACACATGGCGCTGAACCGCATCAGCTGCTTGAAGTTGGTCACCGGCAGGATTCCCGGCACGATGGGGGCGGAGATTGCGGCCGCCCGGACGCGTTCGACGAAACGCAGGTACACGTCGGGCTCGAAGAAAAACTGGGTAATGGCGCGGGTCGCGCCGGCGTCGAGTTTGCACTTGAGGTTGTCGAGGTCGAAGGCCGCCGAGGGCGCATCGGGATGGGTCTCGGGATAGCAGGCGACGCTGACCTCAAAATCGGCGATGCGCCGCAATCCGGCCACAAGATCGACGGTGTGGGAATAGCCCTCGGGATGCGCCACATAGCCATCCGCGCCGGCGGGTGGGTCGCCGCGCAATGCCACGACGTGGCGGACGCCTGACTGCCAATACGCCTCGCTAACGGCGTCGATCTCGGCGCGGCTTGCGCCGACGCACGTGAGATGCGCGGCGGGCTCGACCTCGGTCTCGTTGCGGATCCGCCGGACGATCGCGTGGGTGCGCTCGCGCGTCGAACCGCCGGCGCCGTAGGTCACGGACATGAATCGCGGGCCGAGCGGTGCCAGCCGCTCGACCGCGTGCCACAGCGCATCCGCCATCTCGGGCGTCTTCGGCGGAAAGAACTCGAACGACACCCGCGGCCTGACGCCCGGCGCTGCGGGCGCTGGGGCAAGCCGGGTGGTCTCCTTCACGGCGCCCCCCCCTTGCCGCGGCGAATCGCGGGCTTGCGTGCCGGCCACAGCGTGAGGCACAGGGAATCGCCCTCGAGACGGCGCGGCGAGCCGGCGGTCAGCCCGGCGTCGCGATACCATCGCGACACCTCGGCGTCACTGAACCCGAGCCGGCGATGCGCGTGCTCGGTGCGCAGGAACTCAAGGCCATGGGGTGCGAAATCGACGACCACGATGCGCCCCCGGGGGCGCAGCACGCGCGCCGCTTCGGCGATGGTGCGCGCCGGGCGGTCGGCGAAGTGGAGCACCTGGTGGACGACTACCGCGTCCATCGTCGCCGCCGCGAGCGGCAGGTCGTACATGTCGCCGCGCCGGACCCGACAGTTGGTTTGGCCGCCCGCCTCCAGCCGCGCCTGCGCGGCCGCCAGCATTTCGCGGCTGAGGTCGACGCCGAGGCCGCGTTTGATCCGTGGCGCGAAGATCTCGAGCAGTCGGCCGGTACCGGTGCCGACGTCGAGGAGATCACCGATCGGGCGCCGTCCGAACAGCTCGAGAAGCGCCGCCTCGACTTCGGACTCCGGCACGTAAAGCGCGCGTATCTCGTCCCAGCGTCGCGCGTTGACGCGGAAGTACTCGGCCGTTGCCGCGGCGCGCGCCTCCTTGACCGAGGCCAGCCGTTCGAGATCGCGGGCCAGCGCCTCGTCGTGCGCGGGCACGTGCGCGAGGATATCGCGCGCGAGCCGCCCCTGGGCGCCGTTCTCAGCCGTCCGATAGAACACCCACGAGCCCTCGCGGTTGCGTTCCACCAACCCGGCTTCGGACAATACCTTGAGATGGCGCGAGACCCGCGGCTGGCTTTGGCCGACGGCCTGGGTCAGTTCGGTGACCGCCAGTTCGGCCTCGGCGCACAGCGCCAAGAGCCTGAGCCGGGTTGGCTCGGCCGCCGCACGCAACCCATTGAGCACCGCATCCATAGAAGGGAATTAGCATATTCGGATATATGCATATGTCAAGCATCAGAGTCGGCGTGACTACCTCGTTGCCCAGGCCGTGAACTGTTGGTGATGCGGGCGGCCCGTCAGCGAGCCGGCGAGCCGGCGTGAATCAAGGAGCGTCGGAGTTGGCGGACCGTTGCGACGAGCACGCGGTCGCCATCTGAGGGGCCAAACCTGGCCTCATGGCCGCAAACCGGCTCCGGTCGCCTAGGTCCCCTCCTGCCACGACGACAGATAGGCCGATTGCTCATCGGTCAGGGTGTCGATCGCGACGCCCATCGCCTCGAGCTTGAGGCGGGCGATCTCGTGGTCGATCTCGCGGGGCACCGGGTGCACGTCGTTGGCGAGCTTGCCCGCGTTCTCGCGTACATAGACACACGACATTACCTGGTTCGCGAAACTCAAGTCCATGACCGCCGCGGGATGACCCTCGGCGGCGGCCAGATTGACCAGCCGGCCCTCGGCCAGCAGCCGGATGCGCCGCCCATCGGCAAGCTCGAAGTCCTCGACCGAATCACGCGGCGCGCTACGCTTGGCGGCGGTCTCGCGCAAAGCAGCGACGTTGATCTCGACGTCGAAGTGGCCGGCGTTCGAGATCACGCAGCCGTCCTTCATGACCGCGAAGTGCTGGGTATCGATGACCCCCTTGTCGCCGGTCGCCGAAACGATGAAGTCCGATTGCGGCGCTGCCTCGATCATCGGCAGTACCCGGAAGCCGTCCATCACCGCCTCGAGCGCGCGTAGCGGATCGACCTCGGTGACGATGACGCTGGCGCCCAATCCACGCGCCCGCATGGCGATGCCGCGCCCGCACCAGCCGTAACCCGCGACGGTAAAGACGCGCCCGGCGATCAGGAAGTTGGTGGCCCGCAAGAGCCCGTCGATGGTGCTTTGCCCGGTCCCGTAGCGGTTGTCGAACAGATGCTTGGTGTCGGCGTCGTTGACCGCGACGATGGGGTATTCCAGAACCTTGTCTTGAGCCATCGCGCGCAATCGGATGACGCCGGTTGTAGTCTCTTCGGTCCCGCCCATGATGTCGGCGATGAGGTCGCGCCGGTTCTTGTGAATCTCACTCACCACGTCGGCCCCATCGTCGAGCGTAATCTGTGGGCTGGCGTCCAGCACCGCCTTGATGCGGCGATAATAATTTTCGTTCGAATCGCCGTGATGGGCGAAGGTGGGAATGTCGTAGTGGACCGCGAGCGCCGCAGCGGTGTCGTCCTGGGTCGATAGCGGATTGCTGGCGCACAGGGCGACCTCGGCCCCGGCTTGGGCCAACACCCGCATCAAGTTCGCGGTCTCGGTCGTGACATGCAGGCAGGCGCCGACGTGGACCCCGTCTAACGGCCTCTCTTTGGCGTAGCGCTCGCCCAGAATTCGTAGCACCGGCATCTCGGCGTACGCCCATTCGATGCGGTGCCGCCCGGCATCGGCGAGTGTCTTGTCCCTCACGTCAAACGTCTTCGCGACCATGGCGGCCTCCTCGACCGGATATCCAGGGTGAATGCGTACCTCGGTCGGCTCGCCCAGGTCGGTGCCCCGGTCGAGCGCGACCCGCGTTCATATGCGGCATCCACGAGATCGTCAACCGTGCGCACGTCGCGGTTGCCAGGGCGTCAAGTCGGGGAGCAGTATTGGCGAGAGATGACCGAGCCGGCCGCCCAAGACACGATGGCCGCCGAGGAGATCGAGGGCGAGGTCCTTCGACTCGTGCGCGAGCTGGCCGCCGAGTTGCGCCCACAGCGCGTGCAAACGCTGCGCATCACGACCGGTTCGAACTTGCACACCGACATCGGGTTCGACAGCCTGGCCAGGGCCGAACTCCTTCTTCGCATCGAGCGCCGCTTCGCGGTGGACCTGCCCGATGAGCTTCTGGCCGACGCCGAGACCCCGCGCCACTTGGTGGCCGCGGTCGCAGGCGCCGAGGGCGGGGTGCGCCATGGGGTGACGAGCCGGCCGTCTCTGGACCTCCCGCCCGGAGCGGCGCCGCGGCTCGAGGCCGAGACGCTGACCGGGGCGCTGGATTGGCATTGTGAGGTTCATCCCACCCGAACCCATATGCTTTTGGGCGAGGGAACCGGTGGCGAGCAGGTCATTACGTACCAGGCGCTGGCCGATTCGGCCCGCGCGGTCGCCCGCGGCCTGCGCCGGTGGGGGCTCGCGCCCGGCGAGCGCGCGGCGATCATGCTGCCGACGGGGCGCGAGTTCTTCGAGGCTTTCTTCGGTATCCTCTACGCCGGTGGTGTGCCGGTGCCGATCTATCCCCCGGCGCGCCGCTCGCATATCGAAGAGCACTTGCGTCGACAGGCCGCGATCCTGGACAACGCCCAGGCGGTCATCCTGATCGCCCCGCCCCAGGCCCGCCTCCTGATGGCATTCCTCACCGCCCAGGTGGTGCCGCTGCGCGGCATGGAAACGGTGGAGCGCCTGTCGATCGCGGCGGACGAGACGCTTCCCGCCGCCGTCGGGCCGGCGGCGATGGCGCTCATGCAATTCACGTCGGGCAGCACGGGCGATCCCAATGGCGTGGTCCTCAGCCACGCCAACCTACTGGCCAACATCAAGGCCATGGGCGAGGCCATGGAGGTCCAATCGACCGACATCTTCGTCAGCTGGCTGCCGCTTTATCACGACATGGGGCTGATCGGCGCCTGGCTCGGCAGTCTATGCCTCGCGGTCCCCGTAGTGGTGATGTCCCCGCTTGCCTTTCTGGTGCGCCCCGAGCGCTGGCTGTGGGCCATCCACCACCACCGCGCCACACTGTCCGGCGCACCCAACTTCGCCTTCGAACTGTGTTTGCGCAGCATCGACGAGGACGCTGCCAAGGGCCTCGATCTCAGTTCGCTTCGTATGGTGGCGAACGGGGCCGAGGCGGTCAGCCCCGACACCGTGCGGCGCTTCACCGACCGGTTCGCCGCACACGGCTTTCGTCCCGAGGCGATGGCGCCGGTTTACGGCCTGGCGGAGTGTTCGGTCGGCCTGGCCTTTCCGCCGCCCGGCCGCGAACCTGTGGTCGACTGCATCGACCGCCGGGCGCTGAGCGCCCGTGGCGAAGCGGCGCCGGCATCGCAGCCCGACACCCCGGCCATCGAGTTTCTTGCCTGTGGCCGGCCGCTGCCGGGCCACGAGATTCGCATTGTCGATGCGACGGGGCGCGAGCTGGGCGAGCGTCGAGAGGGTCGATTGCAGTTTCGCGGCCCTTCGTCCACCGCCGGCTATTTTCGCAACGAGGCGAAAACCGCGGCGCTGTTCGACGGCGCGTGGCTCGAATCGGGTGACCTCGCGTACGTCGCGGGGGGCGACATCTTCATCACCGGCCGTACCAAGGACATCATCATCCGCGCCGGGCGGAACATTTACCCGCACGAGATCGAGGCCGTCGTCGGCGCCATGGCGGGCGTCCGCAAGGGATGCGTCGCCGCGTTCGGGCACGGCGATGCGGCAAGCGGCACCGAGCGGCTGATCGTCCTTGCCGAGACGCGCGAGACAAGCGGTCCGGGCCGCGAGCGCATCCGCGCCCTGATCGACGAGGCGGTCGCCGAGATTGTCGACACCGCGCCGGACGAGGTCGTGCTCGCCCCGCCGCGGACGGTGCCCAAGACCTCAAGCGGTAAGATACGCCGCGCCGCGGCGGCGGAAATGTATACCGCCGACGCCGTCAGCGGGCCGCCGCATGCCGCCTGGATCCAGATCGCGCGCCTGGCGCTCAGCGCCGCGCGACTCCGGACGCGCCGCTTGTGGCGAGCATTCGTGGCGGTCGCCTACGCCGCGTATTGGTGGACCGTCGTCGCCGCGCTGACGCCGCTGGTGTGCACGCTGGTGGTGGCGCTGCCGCGGCGGCGCTGGCGCTGGGCGGCGATGCACTATGGCGCGCGTCTCATGCTCGGTTCGACCGGTGTTCGCATCGAACGCGTGGGCCTCGGCATGCCGCGCGGCCGTGCCATACTGGTGGCCAACCATTCGAGCTACCTCGATGGCATGGCCCTAGCCGCGGTGTTGCGAAACCCACTCACGTTCGTGGCCAAGAAGGAGCTGGCGGACAACGTTCTGGCGGGGACGTTCCTGCGCCGGCTGGGTGCCGTATTCGTCGAGCGCTTCCGGCCCGACGGAGGGGTCGAGGACGCAGAGGCGATGGTTGCCGCGGCGCGCACCGAGGAGCGGCTGTTGTTCTTTCCCGAGGGCACGTTCACGCGCATGCCCGGGTTGCTCGCCTTTCGGCTTGGCGCCTTCTCGACCGCGGCCCAGGCCGGCTTACCGGTAGTCACGGTGACGATGCGGGGAACGCGCTCGGCGCTACGCGGCGGTCAATGGTTTCCCCGCCGCGCCGCTATCACCATCGAGATCGGCCCGGCGATCGCGCCGGAGGGCGAGGATTTCTCGGCTGCGGTACGCTTGCGCGACGCGGCGCGCGCCGCGATTCTGGCTCGCTGCGGAGAACCCGATCTCATCGACGGCAAGACCAAGCTCGGCTGAGCAGCGCTCAGCCCGCCAGCGGCGCGTCGCCGAGGGTGGTGACCGCGATCCCAGCCGAGCGCGCGACCTCGGCCATGCGAAGGTCGTCGGTAACTATGGGAGCCTCCAACTCGAGCGCGAGCGCGAGGTAGAGCGAGTCGTAGAGCGAGCCGCCGTGCTCGCGCGCGATGTCCAGGGCTGGCGCGCATCGCGGGGTGGCGGGCAGAGTCCGCACTGCGCCCTCGGACAGCACCGCCAGCGCCTCGTCCGTGTCCTCGCCGTCAATGGCGCCGCGCCGCTCCGCCCTTAGAAGCGCGCTCGTAACTTCGATTCGCAGGTAGTCCGGGGCGACCAGCTCGGCGGTCGAATCGAGTAGCGCCGCTGCCGCTTCAGAGCCCGGTTCAGGAACGAACCACATGACCGCGATGCTTGCATCCACGATCAGAATCATCGATCCCGCTCGGCACGAATGTCGGCCGTGGCGTCGCCGCTATACCGGCCCTTGAGCCGCCACCGCACTGCCGCAGCCCGGCGCGCGAGCGCTGACCGTTCGCCGCGTGCCGCCCGCTCCAGTACATACCGAACCTCGCCCTCGAGCGAGCGGCCGTTGACTTTCGCCCTTGCCTTTAGGCGCGCGTACGCAGCATCGTCAATGTTTCGAATCGTCATCTGCGCCACAGGATTCTCCCGGAGTCTTCCGACCCCTCCAAGCGTCAGCGATAGCATTTTGCAATCGAAGTTGCAAGCATTCGACGCGGCCGGCAAACCGTGCCAGACTTGTAGACTAGGACGGGCTGGGGAATTCCCTTCCATGCGACGACTTCAAGGCTGGTGCACCGCGGGCCTCGCGTTGCTACTCGGCGGCTGTGCGGCCGGTGCGATCAGCGAGCACCGAAGCGTTTTCTATGCGCCCCACCTGGTGCAATACGCGGCGCGCGACGGACTCTTCCCAGTGGTCGTGCGCGGCAATCCGACGGGATTGGCCAAGGATGTCGATGGCAAACGAAAACTGGACATTTCTGGCAATCGAAAATTGAACACTTTGGGCGTGGGGGCGTACCCCCAAGCGGGTGTTGGGCTCGGTGGAGCTGTGGGTAACTGGCTTGGCGACGCGACCGCCGACGAGTCTGGCGGCGACAAGCCAGTTATCCACAGCGGGCGGGCGGCACGGTTGCCGTTTTGGCCGGCGACCACTACGCGGCCCTCTTGCGGCGCCGATCCGAGCCGGCCTGCAGCAGGTTCTGATGATCGCGCATCCTGTAACTGTTCCCGCGGATGTTGACGATATGGCAATGGTGGACCAGACGGTCGATGAGAGCGGCCGCCATCACTTCGTCGCCGAGCACGCCGCCCCAGTCCTCGAAGCCCTTGTTCGACGTCAGAACCGTCGACGCCTTCTCGTGCCGGGCGTTGATGAGCTGGAAGAAGAGCACGGCGCCGTCCTGGTTGACCGGGAGGTAGCCGATCTCGTCGACCACCAGGAGCGCGGGATGGGTGAGCACGCGCAGCCTGCGCGACAGGTTGCCGGCGGCCTTGGCCTCGGCGAGGGACTCGATCAGCCCCGCGAGCGTGCCGTAATAGACGCGGCGTCCGGACTGCGCCGCAGCGATGGCCAGGCTTATGGCCAGGTGAGTCTTGCCCACGCCGGGTGGGCCGAGCAGGATCACGTTCTCGCGTCGATCGAGGAAGCCGAGCTCGTGCAGGCTCTCGATCTGCTCGCGCTTGATGCTGGGCTGGAAGGCGAAGTCGAACTGCTCCAGCGTCTTGACCGCGGGCAGCCGCGACGAGCGCATCGCGGTCTGGAGTCGGCGGTTGTTGCGCAGCACGATCTGGGCGTTCAGGAGCTGCTCGATGGCCTCGGCCGCCGAGATCGTGCCGCCGTCGGCCTCCGAGAGGATGCCGTCCACGGCCTCCAGCGCGCCGGGCATCTTCAGGTCTGCCAGCATCGCCCGCAGCCGGTCGCGCCGTGTCGGCGCCGGGGCCTTCATTGCAGCGCCTCCGCATAGACCTTGAGCGGTCGCCGCTCGACCTCCACGGTTGCCGCAAGGCGCCGCGGCGCTGGCTCCGGGGCCTGGCGGATGCCGAGGCGCCGGTAGGGGCAGTTGGCCAGGGGGAGAAGCACCGCCCGCTCGTCACGCTCGAAGCGCTCGACAGGGGGCTCTCCGATCGTGGCGTGCCGGCGAACGTTGGCCGTGCCCTCCAGCCAGCGCGCGGCCTGCTCGTTGAGATCGTTGTCGTTCGCGAACTCCCGCCCGTAGAAGAAGCTCTCGCGGATGTAGCGGATCGGGCGTTCGACCTTACCCTTGGTCCGGGCCCGGTAGGGACGGCAGGAGCGGGGAAGGAACCCCCAGTGCGCGGCAAAGCGCAGGAACTCCGTGTTGAGCACCAGGCCGCCGCCGGCGGCGCGGTCATCGGACAGCACGACGGCGCGCATCTGGTCGAACAGCAGCTCGTCGGGAACTCCGCCGAACGTCTCGAAGGCGCTCTCCAGCCCTTCCATCAGGATCGGCATCGTCTGACGCGGGAAGAAGCGCAGCCAAAGCAGCCGGGAGTAGCCGAGCACGACCACCAGCGCATGGCGCCGGCCCCAGGGAAGCGTGAACGTGCCGAAGTCCACCTGGCCCTGCCGGCCCGCCGGCGTCTCGAACCGGACCACCGGCTCGACCGGCTCGCACGGCCGGGCAACCCGCACGTAGTTCCGCACGCTCTCGTAGCAGCCCGGATAGCCCGCGGCGCGGACCTCGTCGAACAGCCGCTTCGCCGACAGCTTCGGAAACTCCTCGAGGCGCGCGTCGATGATCGCCTTGTAGGGATCCAGTTTGTGAGCCACCGGAGGGCGCGGCGAATACCCCCTCGGACCGGCGAGCAGATCCCGCTCCAGTTGGCCCGACTTCACCCAATGGTGGATCGTCGTGCGACTCACCCCGAAGCGACTCGCCAGCTCCGCCTTCGAGACGCCCTGGTCGAGATAGTGCTTGAGCAACATCCTGGTCTCCCATCCGTGCATCCGCGCCCCGCATCCAGCTCTGTTGGAAAAGCCCACAGAGCGGGACGGGAACGCCGGAATCGACAAGCCAAAACTGTTCAGTTTTGGATTGCCACGAATGTCAGATTTGCGAATGCCACCAACAAAGGAGGCCACCGACGCGGCGATCGCCGATTTGCTGCGGCTTCCGTCGTGGGCGAACGCGGCGCATTTCACCCCGCTGCTGGGTGAGCCAGCGGGTCTTTATTACGTGATTGTCTTCGATCCGGCGCAGCGCCTTGCCAGTGGCAGCACCGCGTGCGCAGACCCGGGCACGGTTCCGATCGCGGCAACCGCGGGAGAAACCGCCGTGCTGGGCGTCTTTTGCCAAGCGAACGAGTCGCTTAGCGCGGCCTTTGGTGTCGGGCCCGCCGTGCGCGGTGTCGACGATCCGGGGCTTCGCGAGCTTTTGGCCCGCGTCACCGGCCGCGTGTTCGCGTACAGCTTTCCTGCACGCGAGGGCAGCGTCTTCTAACCTCACGCCCCCGTGAGGGCCATTGCGCGATCGCGGCCCAGGCGCCACCTAATGTGAGTGAACGCGAAGAGAGGTCGTCGTACTGCCGCCTCGTGCGCGGCCATGGGCTTTGTCCTGGCGCTCGGGGCATGTGCGAACACGGGCTTCGTCGTAGTCACGAACGTCACGCAAATCTCGGGCTTCAGCATGGGCCACGTCCAGTACGCCGCGGCGCTCGGCGAGGTGTTCGTGGAGATCCGGGGCAACGCCTTCGACTCACAAAGCGACGACTACGAGGAAGCGATCGCGAGCACGCTGCGCCTGCCGGCTTCCTATCCCCGGGCGCGGATCACCACCCGACCCTCCGGGGACGCGCGGGTGACGCAACGCTTGGCCTTCGTATTCAACCCCAACCGCACGCCCGGCGCGGCGCTCATGTGCGACGGGATCGATCGCATTCCGCTTGCCCCGTCGGGCGCGGAAACGCACGTGCAAGCGGCGTTCTGCAGCGGCTCGCGACGGCTCGCCGAGGCCCACGCCGTCGGACCGGCGGGCACCGGCCCCGAGGATCCCGCCTTTAAAAACCTGATGCGGCAAGTCATGTTGAATCTGCTGCGCAATCCGGTCGGCGGTCAGGTTTCCTTCCGCGGCGCAGCGCTTGAGGATTGCCGCACCGCATCGTCAACTAGCCTCATGCGTCGGTGTGGGCTATTGTGAGAACGCCGCTCAAGTCCCATCTGACGTTAGTGAACACGAAAAGGGGTGCGATGAAGGCCGCATCGTACGCGGCGCTAGGCTTGGCGTTGGCGGTTGGGGCGTGCGCAAGCTACAGCACGGTCACTGTGACGAACGTCACACAGACATCGGGATTCAGCATGGGCCATGTTCAGTACGCCGCGGCCAGCGGCGAGGTGTTTGCCGAGATTCGAGGCAATGTCTTCGATTCGCAGACCGCTGGCTACGAGGAGGCGATCGCGAGCACGCTGCGTCTGCCCAATCTTTATCCTCGGGCGCGAATTACCACCCAACGGAGCGAAGACACGCGCCCCTCGCAGCGGCTGGCCTTCGTGTTCAATCCCGATCGCCCGCCGGGCGCTGCCTTCATGTGCACCGAGATCGACCGCGTCCCGGTCGCGTCCTCGGGGTCGGAAACCCAAGTACAGGCCGCGTTCTGCAGCGGCCAACGGCTCCTGGCCCAAGCCCACGCCGTCGGCCCCGCGGCAGCGGGCCCCGAGGATCCCGCCTTCCAGGACCTGATGCGCCAGGTGCTGGTTAATCTGCTGCGCAATCCGGCCGCCGACCGGGTCTCGTTCCAAAGGTGCGTATTGCAGGATTGTCCATAGGGCCGACGCGCGGCCGGTCGAACATTAGTCAGGTCAGACAGCACGTGAATCAGCCACATACCGGCTTTGCCGGCCTCGGCTTGAGCCCCGAAGTGACGCGGGCGGTGGCCGAGGCCGGCTACACCGAGCCAACACCGATTCAAACCAAGGCGATCCCGCACGTCCTCCAGGGGCGCGACGTCCTGGGGTGCGCCCAGACGGGAACCGGCAAGACCGCCTCGTTCACCCTGCCCATGATTGACATCCTGGCCCACGGACGGGTCCGCGCCCGCATGCCGCGCACGCTCATCCTCGAGCCGACCCGCGAACTCGCGGCCCAGGTTGCGGACAACTTCGCCATCTACGGCAAGTATCAGAAGCTCTCGATGGCGCTGATCGTCGGCGGCGTCTCGTTCGCGGATCAGAACCAAAAGATCGACCGCGGCGTCGATGTGCTGATCGCCACGCCGGGCCGTCTGTTGGACCACTTCGAGCGCGGCAAGCTAGTGATGAGCGCCGTAGAGATCCTGGTGATCGACGAGGCCGACCGTATGCTCGACATGGGCTTCATTCCCGATGTCGAGCGCATCGTCAAGCTGTTGCCGCCGGCTCGGCAGACGCTTTTGTTCTCGGCCACCCTGTTCCCGGAGGTGCGCGCGCTCGCCGATTCGTTCCTCAACGATCCCAAAGAGATCAGCGTCGCGCCGCCGGCCTCGCCCGTCGATTCGGTGGACCAGGCCCTGATCGTCGTGCCGGAGCGGGAAAAAGCGCGCGCGCTGGTGGCGCTCCTGCGCGAACGCGACGTCAAGAACGCGCTCATCTTCTGTAACCGCAAGCGCGATGTCGACGCGGTGCGGCAGACGCTGGGCCGCCACGGCTTCGACGTCGGCGCGCTGCATGGTGATATGGACCAGCCGGTACGGACCGAAACGCTGCGGCGCTTCAAGAAGGGCGAGATCGGCATCCTGGTCGCGAGCGACGTGGCGGCGCGCGGGCTCGACATCGCCGTGCTGCCGTGCGTCATCAATTTCGATGTCCCGACGCACGCCGAAGACTACGTCCATCGCATCGGACGGACGGCGCGGGCCGGGCGCCGCGGGAGCGCGTTTACCCTGGCGGCCCCGCCCGACGGGCCCTATCTCGCGGCGATCGCCAAGCTGATCGGCAACGAGATTCCCGAGATCGCGCTCGGCGACATCGGCGCCGCCGCGCTCGATGAGCCCAAGGGGCGCCGCCGCGGTGGCTCGCGCCGCGCCGCGGCGCCGAAGCGAAGCGGCCCGCGCAAGGCCAAGACGCGCGCCAAAAGCGACAAGCCGCGCCCGGCCGCCGGCAAGCGGGCGCGAAGCGACAACAAGACGGCGAAACGCAAGGACGCCGAGGCCAAAGAATCCCCGGGCGCGTGGGGCGGTGACAGTCCGGTTCCGGCGTTTCTAACCCGCCCGGTTCCTGGTGGCCGCGACAAGGGCGAGTAACGTGCAAACGATCTTCGTCATGGCGAAGTGCGCGCTGGGCCAAGCCTACGAGGTGGCGGACGCCGCTATCCAGGGAGTCGAGCAAATCTCGGAAGTCCACTCCGTATCCGGCCAGTACGACCTGATGATGAAGTGTTTCCTTTCGGACGACACCGACATCGGCCACTTCGTCACCGAATCCATCCAGACCCTGCCCGGGATTACTGACACCTTCACCATCATCGCCTTCAAGGCGTTTTCCTAGACGGCGAGACCACGGCGCTGCGGCGGGACGTAGATGATCGTCGGTCAGATCACCGATTTTCACGTCGCCATGCCGGGCGCGGAAGTTGACCGCCGCTACCGCACCGCCGAACACCTCGATGCGGCAGTCGCACATCTCAACGGGCTGGCGACGCGTCCTGATGCGGTGGTGGCGACCGGCGATCTGGTGCACGAGGGAAGTGTGGAAGAGTACGAGCGGTTGCGGGCGATCCTCGAGTCGCTGGCCATGCCGGTCTATCTAATTCCGGGCAACCATGACGACCGCGCCAACTTGCGCGCCGTGTTCTCTGATCACGCCTACCTGCCGCGAGACGGTGAGTTCCTGCATTACGTCGTCGAGGATTATCCGCTCCGCCTGATGGCGCTCGACACGGTAGTGCCCGGCGAAATCGGCGGGGCGCTCTGCGCGGCCAGGCTGGCCTGGATCGATGCGCGCCTGACCGCGGCGCCGCCTCGTCCGACGTTCGTCTTCATGCATCACCCGCCGTTCCTTACTGGCGTTCCCTGGGCCGACGGCCCCGGCGTCGCCGGGCTCGGCGGCGCCGATCGGTTCGGCGAGACGGTGGCTCGGCACCCCGAAATCGAGCGCATCGTCTGCGGTCACCTGCACCGCCCGATCCAGGCACGATGGTGTGGGACCCTGGCCTCCACCGCACCGGCAACCGGGCATCAGCTGGCGCTGGCGTTAGCACCGGGGGCCACGATCCGCGCGGCCATGGAACCGCCGGCGTGTCAGCTTCACCTGTGGACGCCCGAGCACGGCGTGGTCAGCCACACCAGCTATATCGGCGCCTTCGAAACGCCCTAAGGCGATTAATCGAGGAGGAAGTTGTGGGTTTCGTCCGGCAACGAGACGACGACCCCGTCGAGCCGCTCGGTCATGATGATCTGGCAGCCCAGCCGCGAGGTCGGCGTTAGTCCGTAGGCGAGGTCGAGCATATCCTCCTCGTCCTCCGAGGCCGGCTCCAGCGCCTGAAAGTCCTTGGCCGCGAAAATGACGTGACAGGTCGAGCACGCGAGCGAACCCTCGCAGGCCCCCTCGATGTCGATGTCGTGGAGGTGCGCAATCTCCATGATCGACTTGCCGAGCGGCGCATCGACGGTGGTGCGCGATCCGTCGCGGTTGATGAACGTCATCTTCGGCATTCGACTACGCCGCCCGGGAAGCGTCGCGGCTGCGCTGGTAGAGTTCGGCCCACGCGGCGACGAAGCGGTCGATATCGGGGGCGGTGGTGCCCCATCCGAGGCTCACGCGTATGGCGCATCGGGCGCGTTCGGCCGGCACACCCATCGCATCGAGCACGTGGGAACGGGTCACCTTGCCCGAGGTGCATGCGGCGCCGGCGCTGACGGCGATGCCGGCGAGGTCGAAGGCGATCACCTGGGTCTCGGCGCCAACCCCCGCCATGCCGACAAGGCTGGTATTGGCGACCCGAGCCGCACGGGCGCCGTAACACGCGGCATCGTCGCCCGCAATGTCGGCGATCCGGCGTTCCAAGCCGTCGCGGAGCGCGGCGCGGCCCGGCGCGGCTGCGACATCCCCCGCGGCCAATTTGGCGACCGCACCGAATCCTGCGATCCCGCCGAGGTTCTCGGTCCCGGCGCGGCGGCCGCGTTCTTGGCCACCGCCGTGCGCGCACACCGTGATTTCGATCTCCGGGGCGACCACCAACGCGCCGACCCCCGGGGGACCCCCCAGCTTGTGCGCCGACAAGCTCATCAAATCGCAGCGCAAGGCCGCCATTTCGATGGCGATCTTGCCGGCGGCCTGGGAGGCGTCGCAGTGTACGAGCGCCCCGTGCCGATGGCCGAGTGCCGCCACTTCGGCGACCGGCTGCACCACCCCGGTCTCGTTGTTGACGAGCATCACCGAAACGAGCGCCGACTGAGAGTCGGTTGAAAGCGCGCGCTCAAGCGCTGCCAGCGAGACCACGCCCGCGCCGTCAACCGCCACGGTCGTCACTTGCGCGTCGGCGGCCCGGGCGGCCGCGCGCACGGAATCGTGCTCGATCGCCGAGATCACCAGGCGCCGCTTTTCTCCCCCCTCAACGCCGCCCAGGATCGCGAGGTTGTTGGCCTCGGTGCCGCCCGAGGTGAATACCACCGCATCCGCCGGCGTCCCGACCATTGCGGCGACGGCGGCGCGCGCATCCTCGACGACGGCGCGGGCGCGGCGGCCCGGACCGTGCACCGACGAGGGATTTCCGCCCAAGCCAAGCGCGTCCGCGACCGCGACCGCCGCACTCGGCCGTATAGGAGCAGTCGCGTTGTAGTCCAGGTAGACGGGCGCTTCGTCCACGCCGATCTCGCCGCGGCTCAGCCGCCGGAATCGGGGTCCCGTTTGGGCGGGACCTTGTCGTTGGCCCCTTCGTGTCCCCCCGGCCACGGCCGGGCCAACGCGTCGGCGCGTGAATCGCGCTCGTTTTCGAGTTCGGTCAGACGCGCCGAGAGGGTTTGCACGTTGTCGAGAAGGCCCTCGAGCGCCCGGGCGACCGGATCGGGCATCTCGACCGCGGTCACCCCATACGCATCGAACGCCTTTTTCGGCCGCGTGCCGGGCCGCACCGGCTTGGCCGGGATACCCACGACCGTGGCCCCGCGCGCCACGTCCTTCAAGACCACCGAGTTCGCGCCCACCCGGGCACCCTCGCCGATCGTGATCGGGCCCAGGATCTGTGCGCCGGAGCCGACGATCACATCATCCTCCAGCGTCGGATGCCGCTTTTCGTTGACCTGCGAGTGGGAATCCACCGCCGGTGAGATCCCGCCCAGCGTCACATCGTGGTAAAGCGTCACGCCCTCACCGATCACCGATGTTTCGCCGATCACCACGCCCATCCCGTGGTCGATGAAGAACCCGCCACCAATCACGGCGGCCGGATGAATCTCGATACCGGTCACCCAGCGGCCGAACTGCGAGAGGAACTTTCCGAGCAGGAACCATCGCTGGCGCCACGCCGCGTTCGCGGCGCGGTGGAATAGGCGCGCATGGAAGCCGGGATAGAGCAAGACAACCTCAAGCCGCGAACGGACCGCGGGGTCACGTTCGACGACCGCGTCGATGTCTTTGGCTATGCGTTCGAACATGGCTGAGATTATTAGCACGACTTCGTTGTATAGTCGCGGCCGCCCGCACTCCGTTCAGCCGCCGCCCACAGCCGATATAGGATTTCCCCACTGTTCGATCAAGTACTGATTTGGTCCTACTTCGACTCGCCGCTGCGAAATGCGGGGCCAGCGCCGGATGCCAGAAGTAACGTTTAGCGGCCCTGACGGCCGCCTCGAGGGGCGATTCCGCAAGGGAAAGTCTGCGACCTCGGCGATTGCGCTGGTCCTTCACCCCCACCCTCAGCATGGCGGGAACATGAACCACAAGGTGGTCTACACCCTGTTCCACTGCTTCGCGCGGCTGGGGTTTTCGGTGCTGCGCTTCAACTACCGCGGCGTCGGCCGCAGCCAGGGGGTGTATGACAACGGCCAGGGCGAGCTGTCCGACGCGGCGTCGGCGCTCGACTGGATGCAAAGCCACTACCCCAACGCCGCCGACTGCTGGGTGGCGGGCTTTTCCTTCGGCGCATGGATTTCCATGCAGCTGCTCATGCGCCGGCCCGAAATCCACGGCTTCATTTCAATCGCGCCCCCGGCGAACCACTACGACTTCACGTTCCTTGCGCCGTGCCCATCGTCGGGACTCATCGCCCACGGATTCGATGACGAGCACGTGCCTAAAGAGGACGTGGACAAACTGGCCGCACGCCTGGAGGCGCAGCGCGGGATTGGGATCGAGTACACCTGCATCGAGGGTGCGGACCACTTTTTCCGTGACAAACTCGACACCTTGGCGGAGGTTGTCGAGGCCCACCTTAAGGCCCACTCGGTCCCCGGCTAAGGTTCGCCGCGCCTTCCGGCCCGGTGCACCACGCCCCCCGTTGTCGGTTGGGTGACCCCGGTCGTTGAGGGCACGCTCAAGGGCAAGCCGAGAAGCGCGCGCACGGCGAGGAACCCGAACGCCTCGGCCTCGAGGGCATCGCCGCGCCAGCCCACGGCGTCGACCGGCTCGACCGGTGCCTTAAGCGCCTCGACAAGGGCCGCCATAAGAGCCGGGTTGCGGCGCCCGCCGCCGCCGACGAGCCAGCGAGCGGGTGGTGCCGGAAACGTCGCGGCGCCTCGGGCGACCGCGCAGGCGGTGAAGGTGGCAAGGGTCGCCGCCCCGTCCGCGGCCGTGAGCCCGCCGAGGGCGGCAACGGAGAAATCGCCGCGGTCGAGGGATTTTGGCGGCGCGGCGTCGAAGTACGGATGCTCCATCAGCGCCGCCAGTACGCTTGGCGCGACCGACCCAGCGCGCGCCAACGCGCCGTCGCGATCCATCGCCTCGCCGAGGCGAGCCGCGGCCCAGTCGTCGAGGAGGCAGTTGCCGGGTCCGGTATCGAACGCCGATGGTGGGGCATCCACGCCGAGGTAAGTGACGTTCGCGATTCCGCCGATGTTGAGCACCGCCAGCGGCCGTGGCAGATCGGCGGCACGCGCCGCGTGATAGAGCGGCGCGAGCGGTGCCCCCTGCCCGCCCGCGGCAACGTCGGCGCTTCGGAAATCGCTCACCACGTCGATGCCGGTGCGCGACGCAAGTGCGGCGCCGTCGCCGATCTGTACCGTCAGTCCTTCCGCCGGCCGATGCAAGATGGTCTGGCCGTGGAAACCAATAACGTCTATATCTGAGCGACTTATCCCCTCAACTTTAAGCAATCCATCAACACATATCGCGTGGGCTTTAGTGAGGTCGCGGGCCACCCCCTCAAGACCCTCGCAATTACCGAGGCATTCACCAAGGGCGGCGCGAAGAGCCGCGGTGTAGGGCGAACTTCGCCACGGTCCGAACCCGGTCACGTGGTGGCCGTCGGTGCGAATGATCGCCGCGTCGATACCGTCAAGCGAGGTGCCGCTCATCATGCCGAGCGCACAGAGATCCACCGTCGGTTCCCCCGGCTCTAGGCGGCGCGCGCGGCCGGGCGCGCGTTGTAGGCGCCCGACGATTGTGCTACGAGACCGCCCACCCTCATGACCAAGCCCCGTTCCGCGTTCCTGCAAACGCTCGCCGAGCGCGGGTATCTGCACCAATGCACCGATATCGACGCGCTTGATGCGCTGGCCGGCGCCGGGGCGATCGTTGCGTACATCGGTTTCGACTGCACCGCGCCAAGCCTCCACGTCGGCAGCCTGCTGCCGATCATGACGTTGCGCGTCCTGCAACGAACCGGCCACAAGCCCATCGTGCTGATGGGCGGCGGCACGACCAAGGTCGGTGATCCCTCGGGACGCGACGAAAGCCGCCGAATGATGAGCGAGAGCGACATCGCGCGCAACAAAGCGAGCATCGAGCGCGTCTTCAGCCGCTACCTCGAGTTCGGCGGCGGTGAAACCGACGCGATGATGGTGGACAACCGGGAATGGCTGGACGAATTGGCCTACATCCCGTTCCTATGCGATTTCGGCCGTCACTTCTCGGTCAACCGCATGCTCTCGATGGAGAGCGTGCGCGCCCGCCTCGACCGCGAGCAGCCGCTGAGTTTCCTCGAATTCAACTACATGGTGCTGCAGGCTTACGATTTTCTCGAGCTTGCGCGACGCCACGGCTGTGTATTGCAGATGGGCGGCTCGGACCAGTGGGGTAACATCACGAGCGGCATCGAACTTGCCCGCCGCGTCGACAGCCGCGCGCTGTACGGCGTGACGACGCCGCTGCTCACCACCGCCTCGGGCGCCAAGATGGGCAAGACCGCCGAAGGCGCGGTATGGCTCGATGCCGATGGTCTGGCGCCCTATGAGTATTGGCAATACTGGCGCAATACCGCCGATGACGATGTCGGCCGTTTCCTGCACTTGTTCACCGATCTGCCGCTGGATGAGATCGCGCGGCTCGAATCGCTTGAGGGCGAGGAGATCAACGCGGCCAAGAAAGTGCTTGCTGACGAGGCGACGCGGCTGTGCCATGGCACGGACGCCGCCACGGCCGCCGCGGAGACCGCCCGCCGCACGTTCGAAGAAGCGTCGACGGGCGAGGAGTTGCCCACCGTCGAGGTGCCGCGCACCGAGCTCGCCGACGGCATTGCGGTGTTCGAGCTTCTGCGCCGCACCGGGCTCGCTGCCTCCGGCGCCGAAGCGCGCCGCCTGATCAAGGGCGGCGGCGGCCGGGTCAACGACCGCGTGGTGGAGAGCGAGCTACAGCCGGCTTCGCTGGCCGACGTAAGCGCCGAGGGGACGATCAAGCTGTCCGCCGGAAAAAAGCGCCACGCCCTGGTGCGCCCAGTCTAACGAGCCCTCACCCCGCCGGATTTCAGGCATCGCCCGGTCATGCCTACGGAGCATCGGGCTCGGCCTCGGATCCGCTGGAGCGCGGGGTCGCGAAGCGGCCCATCGTGTCTTCGCCGCCGGCCGGGATGGGCGGCTCGTCGCCCTCGAGCGCTTGGATGAAGCCGCGCAGGAATCCGGGCGCTAGCGCGGCAAGAGGATTGACCGAGACGGTCGGCGAATCGGTCGGCCCGCTGACCCGATAGGTGAGCGCGAATATCCCCTCGCCCTCGCCACCAGTCAGCAACCGCCCCAGGATCGGGATGTTGCCGAGCACCGAGTTGATCGTGTACGCGGGCACCAAGGTTCCGCGCAGATCGACCGTGCCTCGACCGCGATCGATCGGACCGTTGATGGTGAAGCCCAATGACGGCCCGACGGCACGTGCCTCCCGGAGTGTGAACGCGCCGTCGGCGAGCTCGAAGGGGGCCTCGAAGCGAACGAACGCGATCCCCTCGCCCCGCAGGATGTCGGTGATGCCGGTCAACGAGGCGACGGTCAGTATCCGGGCCAACGCCGGCGCGCGCACGACGTGGAAGTCATCGATGCGCACGACGCCACGAATCGGACTGCCCGGCAGGTCGTCGTGAATCTCCGCCGACAGCTCCAAGGCGCCTCCGACCGCATTGTCGAAATAGCCGAGCGTGCGCGCGAACGCGCCGGCGTCGGCGCTGGCCACCCTAAGCCGTCGGCGCCGTTCCCCGCGGCTGAGCTCGAGCAAGAGCCCTTCGCCATCGACGAACCGACCCTCGATGCGCGCCGATTCCCAAAGCGTGCGGCCGCGCTCGGCGCGGACGTCAACGTTCGAGAGCTGGATCGCGTCGTCTACGATGAGCCGCGTCAGCCGAGCGTTGAGGCGTAGCGGCACGGTAGTCGATTGGCGCAAGAAGTCCGCTAGATCTTCGGTGAACGGCCGAAGGTCGAAGCTCGCGCCGTCGACCGCGGCGATGTAGCCGCCACCCTGCAACGGCCGGAGTGAAAGCGACATGTCGTTGAGACCGTAGGTTAGGCGGTCGAAATCGGCACGAAGGAAGGCGCCTCCGGGCCCTAAGCCGACACGCCCGGCGACCGCAAGGCCTCCGGCGACCATTTCAAAATCGTCGATCTCGGTAGATCCGTCCTCGGCGACCCGGGCGACGAAGCGCGCCGAACCCTCGATCCCCCTGGGCTTGGACCAGCCCAGGGCCGGAACCGCCAGCCCCGCATCACGTAGACCGAGCCAGACCTGAGCCTCGGAAATGCGGCCGGCCTTGGCGGTGAACTCCATCGTCGCCGCGACCGGCCCGTTCAGCGCCGAACCCGACGGCAGATCAAGTGCGAGGCGTCCGGCGTCGGTCAGGGTCGCCTTGAGCACGTAACGGCCACCGGCGGAGCCGCCGACGGTGAAGTCCTGACGCCAATCGACCTCGGCGGGAACGCCGTTGATGCGAACCGTCCCATTGGCGCCAACACCGGCCCCATCGACGCGCACGAAAAGATCGCCCTCGTCGACGTCATAGCCTTGGGCCATGCCGGGGATCGCGGCGCTGCGCACGTTGGCGGCGGCCGCATAGCTTACGTCGTTAGGCGTCAGCCCACGCCTGACCGGAAACCGGAACCTCGCGCGTGCCGCCACCAGGCCGGTGATGGGTCCCTCGCCGACTCCGATCCGCGATGCGACACGCAGCGGCTCATTATCGAGGAGTTGTAGGAACGCGGCGAGTGGCCCGGTGCCAACCACGCCGATATTGGCCGCGCGCTCCTTCTTGTTCAGCCCCTCGAGGCGTATCACACCCTCGCTCAGGGCGATGTCTGCGTTGCGCGCCGATTCGGAGCGCAGTTCAAGGAACGAACCGGTGATGTGACCGCTGCCCGAGCCATCGGTGACTAGTGGAAACGTGGCCCAGTATTGTGCCCGCGCGTCTTCGAACGCGAAGCGGGCATCGACGATGTCGTCGGGAATTGGGCCACCGGCAAAGACCTCGGCCGGCACCTTGAACTTGAAATTGCCGCTGGTGATGGTGCCGCCGAGGATGTTGTCCGCGAACCACTGCCGGCCAAACGGATTAAGCCTTATCGGCCAGTAGAGGGGGACATCGGCGACGGCCACGCCCTCGAGGGTGCCGGCCGCCACGATCGCGGGGCCTTGTGGTGCGTTCGCGACAGTCGCCTTTAGGCGTGCGACGGCGCCGCGGGCGCGGATGACGATCTCATCGAGATTGGTCGAGCCAAGATCGGCCTCGAGCCGGCCGCGCGCGGCGAGCGATTCCACTTCGAGGCTGTCTTCAAAGAACTGGTGGAGATCCAGGGATCCTTGACGGCCGTCGACCTCGAAAGCGATCTCGGAGGTCAACCCGCTGCCTTCGATTTCGAATTCCGCAGAACCCTCGAGCACGATGTTCACCGCACGAAGCGGCTCGAACGCGGCGCCGTGCTCGGCCAGCAGCGTGGGATCGAGATCGCTGTATCGAACCCGCACCCGGGCAAGGTCGGCCGCGGCGTCGTAGACCGCATCGGCACTCACGCGTGCGATCGACTCGGCGAGCGCGACGTCGGCCGCAACGCTACCGCGAAGGCCGGCTGCATCGCGATCTAGGATGACCTCGGCGTTCGGCGCGCGCCACGTGGTTCCGCGTCGCTGGTCGTCGATGGTTACGACGGCTTGGAGCACGCTGATCCGGGTAAGGTAACCGGTGACGAGGTCCGGGCGCGGTGGCTTGAGAAGCTCCTCGGCCAGCGGACCGAGAAGCACCTCGCCCGACGAGGCCCCCCAATCGAAGCGGCCCTCGGAATCCACGGTCAGGCGCAAATCGGCGCCGATCACATCGAACCGTGTCGGCGCGACCAGACCGCGCAGAAGCGCACGCCCGCTCAGACCGATCGAGATCTCGGGCACGCGGGCGAGTGCCTCGCCCGCTGGGGTGAGCACGCGGACGCTTCGCGCGTGAATCTCGAAAGCTCGATTCCACGCCGGCCAGTCGAGGGTCGGTGCGTCGAACTCGACGGTGAACGCCTCCGTGGTCTCGCTGAGCGCATCCCGCAAGTATGGTGTGAGGAATTCGACCGAGACCGGGCCGTACGATAGGCGCAACGCCGCCGCCGCAAGGAGTATCGACAACCCGGCGATCAGGGCGGCGAAGAATCGCAGCAGCAGGCGTACAGTGGACGGCATCGGGGTCGAACTGGCGCGTCAGGCTTGACCGAGGCACTACGTTCTCCCAGTGTGCCCCAAACTACGGCGCGAAGGAATGTCGCAGTTTCCCCTCCTCAAAGGCGCCAGTCCGCCACCGGCGGCCCACGATCCGGATGCCGCCGAGCGGGGTCTCGAGCGCCTGTCGCGCGTCGCCGAGCATGGGAACGACCCGGCGCTCCAGGACTTCGTCAAGCGCATGCTCGCCGATCCAGCGGCGCGGGCGCTCGCCGTGGCGTTGTTCGGCAACAGCCCTTTCTTGGGCCAATGCCTGCTGCGCGACGTCCCATTCGCCGCAGCGTTGCTCTCAACCTCGTGCGATCGCGCGCTCGCCGGTGTTCTCAACGAGCTTGCAGGCGAATACACCGGCACCACCGATCAGCTGATGGACGCAATGCGCATCGCACGCCGAAGGGTGGCGCTGGCGGTTGGGGTCTCCGACATCGCTGGACTTTGGGCGCTCGACAAGATCATCGGTGGCCTCAGCAACTTCGCCGATGCTGCACTTCAGCGGGCGCTCGTTCACGTTCTGCGCGCCGCGGCCGAGGAAGGCGTGTTGCGAACCGATGAGGGTGATCCGGCAACCGCAAGCGGCCTGTTCGTGCTGGGGATGGGCAAACTTGGCGCCCGCGAGCTCAACTATTCGAGCGATATCGACCTCATCGTGCTCTACGAGCCCGAGAACTCGGCGTATGCGGGCCCGGCAACCCAGCAAGACTTCTTCGCGAAGCTTACCCGCGACCTCGTTCGTGTACTCCAGGAGCGGACGCCGGAGGGGTACGTCTTTCGCTGCGATCTAAGGCTCAGGCCCGACGCGGGTGCGACGCCGCCGGCATTGTCGACGGCGGCGGCCGAGGGCTATTACGAGACCGTGGGGCAGAACTGGGAGCGCGCCGCCCTTATCAAGGCGCGACCGGTGGCCGGCGACCTCGCAGCGGGCGAGGCGTTCCTCGGGCGGATTGCTCCATTCGTCTGGCGCCGGCACCTCGATTATGAGGCCATCGACGACATTCATTCGATCAAACGCCAGATTGCTGCGCACCACGGGCACGGGCGGGTCGCCGTGGCCGGCCACGACCTCAAACTCGGTCGTGGCGGCATTCGTGAGATCGAGTTCTTCGTGCAAACCCAACAGCTTATCGCCGGTGGCCGCGAGCCCGCATTAAGGCAGCCGGCAACCGGCGAGGCCTTGACCGCGCTGGCAGAGGCGGGGCGCATTTCGGTCTCGACCGCCGAAGAACTTCGCGCTGCGTACCGATTTCTGCGCCGCGTCGAGCATCGGCTGCAGATGATCGACGACGCGCGCACCCACACCCTGCCACAGGACACTCACGACTTCTTGGGGATCGCGCGCTTCATGGGCTACCCCGACCGAGGCCTCGGATCTCGACCTGGTGTTGGTCTACGACAACCCGGCCGACGCTGCGGCCTCGGTGTCCGATCGCCCGCTCGCCACCTCGCAGTACTTCGCCCGCCTCAGCCAGCGCCACATCAATGCGCTTGGCGCCGCGACCGCCGAAGGGCGGTTCTATGAGGTCGACCTGCGCCTGCGCCCGGCGGGAAACGCCGGTCCGGTAGCATCGCCGATCGAGGCGTTCGCGACCTACGAGCACGACTCGGCGTGGACCTGGGAGCACATGGCGCTTTGCCGAGCCCGGGTCGTCGCCGGACCGACCGCCCTCGCCGCCAAGATCGAAACGGTGCGGCGCGCTGTGTTGACGACGCCGCGCGACGACGCAGAACTTACGCGCGAGGTCGCCGAAATGCGCGACCGCATCGCGGCCGAGCACCGCACCGACGATCCGTGGAACGTCAAGCACGTCCGCGGCGGGCTCATCGACATCGAGTTCGTGCGCCAGACCCTTACGCTGCGATTCGCCGCGGCGCACCCCGACATTCTCACCCCGCAGGCCGAGACGGCATTTCGCCGGATGGCTGACGCCGGCGTCCTCTCCCAATCCGCGGCCGAGGAGATGTGCGACGGCGCCGCTCTAATGCACGGCGTACAGGCCGTTCTGCGGCTATGCGTGACCGGAGACTTCGATGCGGGCGCCGCGCCCGAGGGCCTGCGGCGGCTGCTCGCGGCGAGCGCCGGGGCCAAGGACTTCGACAGCCTCCGGCGTGACCTCGAGCGCGCGCACAAGCAAGTGCGACGCCACTTCGCGGCGACGATTGGAAGTGCGGCCGCGTGAGGGACGCTGATTCACGCTGGAGCGGTTGCAAATCGGCGGCCAAACCGTTATTCCACCAGCCGAACGCGGCAAGGAAACGCGATTAATGGCCGGGGACGACGGGACGAGCTGGCGGGAGCGGTTTCACCGCTTTTACCCAGAGCGCGAATTGATCTTCCGCTCGCGCGGCAGGGTCAGCTACGTGTCGCTGTCGGCGCGCACGCAGGCGGCGCTGACGGTCGTACTGTTTGCCGGGCTCGGGTGGGTGACGGTGGCCTCAGTCGGCCTCTTCATCGAACGTCATGTGATCGCCAGCCGTGACGCGGAGATTGCCGAGCTGCAAACGCAGTACGCGGTTATGGCCGACGACCTTGACGCGATGCGCCAAGAGTTCGTGGCCAAGACGCGGGAGATCGAGGTCAAGCACCGACAACTTGTCGAAGCGGTTGCACAAAGAGACGCGCTCGAGCAGGGCCTTGGCCAGGTACTCAGCGAGCGTGACGCGGCGCTTGGGGAGCGCGATTTGGCACGCGAGGAAGGCGCTACCCTCGCCCGCCAGCTCGGCCGCCTGGAAAGCGACCTTCGGTCGGCGGCGACCGCGACCGCCAGCGCCGCTACATCGCTGGCCTTTGCGCAAGCCAGCCTGAGCGCGACCACCGACGAGCGCAACCGGGCGCTCGAAGCGCGCGAACGCGTCGAGGCGCGCTCCGACGCGCTGGGCGCGCGCCTAGCCGAGCTCAGGGATTCACAGGCCGAGCTGCTGGCCAGCATCTTCGAGCGCGCGACGTCCAACATCGCGACGCTCGAGACCACTCTCGAGCTCACCGGCCTCGACGTTGCGCAGCTGGTCGAGAAATCCCAAGCCGCCCGGGTCGGAATGGGGGGGCCGCTTTTCGGATTCGACGCGCGGCCCCCAAGCGAGGTGCTGGAGTTCCGGCGCGGTTTCGAGGCCTCGGTAGCGCGGCTCGAACGCAACCTCGGTCGCTGGGAAGATCTCAAGGACGTGTTGCGGCGTGTGCCGCTGACCGCCCCCACCGACAGCTATTACATCTCGTCGGGATTCGGCAAACGAAAGGACCCCATCACCAAGCGCTGGGCAATGCACTACGGCACTGATTTTTCCAGCGCTTTCCGTACCCCGGTGCTCAGCACCGCCGCAGGAACGGTCACGTTCGCCGGGCGCAACGGCCCCTACGGACTGATGATCGAGATCGATCACGGCCTTGGCCTAAAGACGCGTTATGGACATTTACAAAAATCGCGGGTCCAGACCGGCGACACGGTAGCGTTTCGTGATGAAATCGGCCTCATGGGGAGTACCGGCCGGAGTACTGGCAGCCACGTACACTACGAGATAGTCTTGGACGGTACGCCCTTGGACGTGGAGAACTTTTTGAAAGCGGGAAAACATGTTTTCAAAGACTGAGCGCAAGAAGGGCGCCGCCGAGGCAGCTAACCGATCGGCGCCGTCGATCATCAGCAACAATCTCAACGTGGTCGGCAACCTCAAGACCGAGGGAGAAGTCCAGGTCGACGGCACCATCGAGGGGGACGTGACCGGCCGCGCGCTGGTAATTGGTGAGCGCGCGCGGGTGAACGGTGAGATCGTAGCCGACGACGTGGTGATCCGGGGTAACACCGAGGGCCGCATTCGGGCGCGCCGCGTACAGCTAACGAAAACGGCGAAGGTGATCGGCGATATCCTTCACGAATCGCTGTCCATCGAGTCAGGCGCCTACGTCGAAGGGCAACTGAAACGGCTGGAGAAACGGGCCGGCGAGCCGAAGATCAACCTCGTCCGCGACGAGTCGGAGGAGGAACGGGGCCTCACCGCCCCAGCCAGGGACGCCACCGCCGACTGAGCGGCGCCCGCTACCGGGCCACGCCGGGCGCGACGCGGGCGGCCAGCGCGGCGGCCATGAAGGCGTCGAGGTTGCCATCGAGGATTGCCGCCGTGTTGCCGGTTTCCACGCCGGTACGCAAGTCTTTGACCAGCTGGTAAGGGTGAAGCACGTAAGACCGAATCTGGTGGCCCCACCCGATGTCGGACTTCTGATCGTGGAGCGCCCGCCGCTCGGCCTCACGATTTTGTAACTCGGCCTCGTAGAGCCTGGCGCGCAGCATTGCCATCGCCGCGGCACGATTGCGGTGCTGCGAGCGATCGCTTTGGCACTGCACGACGATGCCGCTTGGCAGATGCGTGATGCGTACCGCGCTGTCGGTCCGGTTCACGTGCTGGCCGCCGGCGCCGGAAGCGCGATAGGTGTCGATGCGCATGTCCTTCTCGGCGATCTCGACATTGATGGTCTCATCGATCACCGGGTAGGCGCCGACACTGGCGAAACTGGTATGGCGGCGCGCGTTCGAATCGAAGGGCGAGATGCGAACCAGCCGATGCACCCCGCTTTCGGTCTTGAGCCAGCCATAGGCGTTGCCACCTTTGACGACGACGGTGGCGGACTTGATGCCTGCCTCCTCGCCCGCACTCTCGGCGACCCACTCCACCTTATGGCCGTGCTTTTCGGCCCAGCGCGTGTACATGCGCAGTAGCATCTCGGCCCAGTCCTGGCTCTCGGTTCCACCCGCTCCGGCATGCACCTCGAGATAGGCGTCGTTGCCGTCCGCCTCTCCCGAGAGCAGGCTCTCGAGCTCCTGGGACGCCAGTCGGTCACGAAGTTCGGCGAGAGCGGCCTCGGCCTCGGCCGCGATCGCCGCATCGCCCTCGGCCTCGCCGAGCGCAATCAACTCGACGGTCTCGCGAAACTCACCGTCGACCGCGCGGCAACCCTCGATCGCTTCGGCCAGTCGCGTGCGCTCGCGCATTACCGACTGGGCCGCCTGCGGATCGTCCCACAAGGTCGGGTCCTCGGCCCGCGAATCGAGCTCCGCAAGACGCGCTAGGGCGTTGTCCCAGTCAAAGACGCCCCCTGAGGCGCTTGAGGCCCTGCTCGATCTCGTCGTGAAGCGCAGCGGTCTCGGTGCGCACGCGCGTGCCTCCGGTGGGTGCGGCGCGCCTAATATAGCCCGCTCGTGGCCTCGCGTGGAGTCACCCCGGTCGCGAATTCGGAGCCGTCGAGCACCGGGCGATCGGCGCCGGGTTCGGTGCCCGGGCGGAAGGCCTCGAAGATGACGTCCTCGTCGCCCGGCTGCGCCGGAAGGCCAGTCGCCGCGGCCACCCGCACCAGGCGCACGCCGCTTGGGATGCGGAACGGTATCGCGGGTTCGTCGCCGAGCGCCGAGGCCATTATGTCTTTGAATATCGGCGCCGCCACGCTCGATCCGGTCTCGCCCCTGCCGAGGCTAATCGGCTCGTCGAATCCGACGTAGACGCCCACCGCGAGATCGGGGGAGAAACCGACAAACCAGGTGTCCTTGCTCTCGTTCGTGGTGCCGGTCTTGCCGGCGAGCGGGATCCCGAGCGCGGCCACGCGGCGACCGGTGCCTCGCCGGACGACGCCTTCCAGGAGCGAGACCACCTGGTATGCCGTCGTGGGATCGACCACGACGGCGCGCGAATCGGGAAGCGCAGGCGGTGCCTGCCCCCGCCACGCGGTCGAGACGCAGCCCTGGCAGGCACGGTCGTCGTGTCGCAACACGGTGCGTCCCCGGCGGTCTTGAATGCGGTCGATCAAGGTCGGGGTGATGCGCTTACCGCCGTTGACGAACATGGCGTAACCGGCGGTCAAGCGCATCAGGGTGGTTTCGCCCGCGCCGAGCGCCATGGACAGGGTCGGGGGCATCGAATCCACGACCCCGAACCGGAGCGCCGAATCGATCACCCTTTCGATTCCGATGTACTGGGCGAGGCGGACGGTCATCAGATTGCGCGATTTCTCGATCCCCAGCCTGAGCGTCGAAGGGCCGTAGAATTTGCGCGTGTAGTTGGCGGGCTTCCACTTACCGAGCCCGGGTCCTTGATCGATGACAAAGGGAGCATCGAGGATGAGGCTGGACGGCGTGAATCCCTCCTGAAGCGCCGCCGCGTAGACGAACGGTTTGAACGACGAGCCCGGCTGGCGCAGCGCTTGCGTGGCGCGGTTGAACTCGCTCGCCTCGAATCGGTAGCCGCCCGCCAGCGCAAGCACCCGACCGGTATGGGGATCGAGCGCAACGACGGCGCCGTTGATCTCGGGTATCTGGCGCAGACCGTAGGTTCCGACGGGGGTGTCGGCCAAGGCCTCGACGGCAACGACGTCGCCGCGGGCGACGACCTGTCGCGGATGGGTCACCTCGGGACCGAGCGATTGGCCCTCGAGCCACGGGCGCGCCCAAACCATCTCGTCGAAAGGCACGAAGCCGCGGGCGCCGTCATCCAGTCCCACCTCGACCGCGCGGTCCGAGATGCCGAGCACCACCGCGAGGCGCCAATCGCCAAGTGCGGGTGGCGGATCGACCTCGGCCAGCCGCCGTGGCCAGTCGACGCCAAGGTCAATGCGGGCGATCGGTCCACGCCAGCCGTGCCGCCGGTCGTACGCGATCAGGCCATCGCGCAATGCCCGTTCGGCAACGGCTTGCAGGCGCGGGTCCATAGTGGCGCGAACCGACAGGCCACCCTCGTAGAGCGCCTTCTCGCCGTAACGTAGCGAGAGCTCGCGCCGCACCTCTTCGGCGAAGTGCGGGGCGTACACGAAATCGGCTTCGCCGCGCGGCCGCACCTCGAGCGGCTGGGCCTCGGCGGCCGCCGCCTCCTCGGCCGTCACGTATCCCTCCTCCAGCATCCGCGCGATCACCCAGTCGCGCCGGACCGTCGCCGCGCCCGCGTTGTGCACCGGGTCGTAGTTGCTGGGCGCCTTGGGCAGCGCCGCGAGGTATGCGATCTCGGCCAGGTCGAGCTCGTCAAGCGAGGCATTGAAGTAATTGAGCGCCGCGGCGGCCACGCCATAAGAGCCGTAGCCGAGGTAGATTTCGTTCAAGTAGAGCTCGAGAATGCGGTCCTTGTCATCGAGCGCCCGTTCGATGCGGATCGCCAGGATCGCCTCTTTGATCTTGCGCTCGATGGAGACCTCGTTCGACAAAAGGAAGTTCTTCGCCACCTGCTGGGTAATGGTCGAGCCGCCAACCGGCCTTCGCTCTGCGTCCCCCAGCCGCCTGAGGTTGGTGACTCCGGCGCGCAGGATGCCCATCGGGTCGACCCCGAAGTGGCTGTAGAAGTTCTTGTCTTCGGCCGCGAGGAAGGCGTTGATCAGGCGCTTGGGCATGGCCTCGACGGGGACGAAGACGCGTTTTTGCCGCGCGTACTCCGCCAGTAGCCTGCCGTCGCCGGCGTGAACCCGGGTTACCGTCGGCGGTTCGTAGTCTTTGAGCTGATCGTACTGCGGGAGGTCACGGCCATAGTGCGAGAAGATGAAGATTCCGCCGCCGGCGCCGGCGAGCGCCAGCACCAAAACGATTGCGAACAGGACTCCCAGCACGTTGAGCGTGCGCATGGCCAATCGGTGGCTCGCGGCGATCGAGGCGCAAAGATCCTAGTATATTCGCCAAATGTGGCCGAGATGTGGCGTTTTTGCCCGCCTAGTCGTCGAAGAAGCGGCGGATCCCGCGCACCAATGAATCGACCAACAGCGCGCGACCCGCGCGTGAAGAGAGAAGGCCCTCGTCCTCGGGGTTGGACAGGTAGCCGAGTTCGACCAGAACCGAGGGTACGTCGGGCGCCTTGAGCACGGCGAACCCCGCCTGACGCCGCGAGTTTCTTAGCACCGTCGCGCTTTTTGCGATCTCGGGGATCAGCAGGTTGGCGAACCGGACCGAGAGGTTCATAGTCTCGCCCTGGGTGAGGTCGATCAGAATCTGTGACACCACGTCGTCCTGCCCCGATAGGTCGAGGCCGGCGATGATGTCGGCGCGGTTCTCTTTCTCGGCCAACGCCGCCGCCTCGCCATCGGAAGCGTCCGCCGAAAGCGTATAGACCGAGGCGCCCCGGTGCCGTCGATTCCTTATCGCGTCGGCGTGCAGCGAGACGAACAACTCCGCCCCCGCCTGGCGCGCCTTCGATACGCGGTCGCGAAGTTTGACGAAAACGTCGCGATCGCGAGTCATGAGGACGAGGTATTGGTCAGTGGCATCGAGCCGATCCTTGAGCTCGCGCGCAAGCGCCAGTGTCACGTCTTTCTCTTGGATCCCGTTAACCCCGATGGTGCCGGGATCGACCCCGCCGTGCCCGGGATCGAGCACGATGACACG
Organism: Alphaproteobacteria bacterium; assembly: GCA_965219135.1. Lineage (GTDB taxonomy): Bacteria > Pseudomonadota > Alphaproteobacteria > VGEJ01 > VGEJ01 > CAYUNL01. The sequence goes on from CBDCMV010000003.1 coordinate 1,437,816, forward strand.
CTTGCTTCCCGGGCTCGTCCGCGATTCGTGAACCGTGTCGGGGCGCACGCGCGGCGGCGAGGGCTCGAACGCCTCGGCCGCGATACCGGCTACGTCGAGGACGAAGCGAAAGGGGATTTGACCTTGCGGCGCCAGGATGAACGCGTTCCTGACCTCCACGGGTCCGGAGACGTCGAGCACTAGGCGTTCGACACCGGCGCGAAAACTACCGAAACGGAAGCTCTCGATCAGGCCACCGGTCTCGACCACATCGCCGGCGAAAATGCGCCACGTGACATCGGGGAAGTCGATCACGACGCGGTACGGCTTTTCGAGAGTGAAGACCTCGAATTCGACGGCCTCGCTGAGCTCCAAGACGAATCGCGTCATCGACGCGTGTTCGCCGGTGCGAACGGCCGTCACCACCGCCCCCGCCCACGCTTGCGTTACCGCGAACACGAGGACGCAACAAACCAGAATGCCCCAGCGCAAAGAGCTCCTCATAGGATACATCTAGTAGTGCCTCCGCGGGCCGCCACTACATATAACGAGAATCTGCGAGACACAATATCCACGGCGGCCCCCGGAGCGACCGCAGTTCGCGGTTCGCGAGTAAAACGTATTGTCGCGGGCGCATGCGGTGACTTATGATCCAGTTGCGAACTGCCTCAGCCGCCCGGCCCCGACGAGAGCGCCGCCCAAGCGAACGGCGTCCGGCCAGGGGTTCGGTGGTCGCCGGACGGATCGTGGGCTGGCGCGCCGAGTGATGCGCCGCATGCTCCGACCGGCGCGAGGTGAATGTGGAATCCGAAGCCGGTCCCGAACGCCGGGACTACGGCAGGCCGCGGTCGGACCATCCGCCACTTGGGTGGTCGTATCCGACCCAAGGCGCCGCCGGCTTCGCAAAAAACGACGGGCCACCGCCCTCCGTTCGCAGGGCGGTCGCGCCCGTCCCGGAGCGCTTCCCATGGCTGCGCGCATGCTTATTGACGCGGCCCACCCCGAGGAAACAAGGGTGGCCGTCGTTCGAGGCAGCCGGCTCGAGGAGTTCGACTTCGAATCGGCTGCAAGAAGACCCCTCAGGGGCAACGTTTACCTAGCGAAAGTGACTCGGGTCGAACCCTCGTTGCAGTCGGCCTTTGTCGACTACGGTGGAAACCGGCACGGATTTCTGCCCTTCAACGAGATTCATCCCGACTATTACCAGATACCGATCGAGGATCGGCGGGCGCTGCTGGAGCGCGAGGCCGAGCAATCGGCCCAAGAAGATTTGGATGGCGACGTCCAGACCGAGACCGCCGACGCGGCAACCAACGAGGACGCTGAATCCGGCGAGTCCGACGCGCCCGAAAGCAGCGGCGAAGACGGGGAGGAGGATTTCCGCACCAGTAGCGACGCCGAGGAGGCGCCGGCGCTCGCAGACGTCGAATCAGTGGGCGGCGACGACGATGTCGACGAGGTTGCGCGCGCGCGCAAAAACAAACGAAGTCGACCCTACAAAATTCAGGAAGTCATCAAGCGGCGCCAGATCCTCCTTGTACAGGCGGTCAAGGAAGAGCGCGGCAACAAGGGTGCGGCGCTGACGACCTACCTGTCCCTGGCCGGTCGCTATTGCGTGCTGATGCCCAATACCCCCCAAGGCGGCGGCATAAGCCGAAAGATTGTCGACACGACCGACCGCAGCCGTCTGAAGGCGATAATGAGCAGCCTAAAAATTCCCGACGGTATGGGCCTTATCGTCCGCACCGCCGGCATGGAACGCAACAAGGCGGAGATACGGCGCGATTATGAGTATCTGGTGCGCCTGTGGGACACCATCCGCACCCGAACCTTGAGTTCGACCGCACCGTCGTTGATCCACGAGGAAGCAAACCTCATCAAACGCTCGATTCGCGATCTTCACGCCAAGGACGTGAGCGAGATTCTGGTGGAGGGCGCGGACGGCTACCGGACCGCGAAAGGCTTCATGCGCGCGCTAATGCCGAGCCACGCGAAGCGGGTGCAGCCCTACGAGGACGCCGTCCCGTTGTTCCGGCACTTCCAGGTCGAGCGCGAGCTCGACTCCATTCACGACATCACCATCCAACTCAAGTCCGGTGGCTACATCGTCATCAACACCACCGAGGCGCTGGTCGCCATCGACGTCAACTCAGGACGCGCCACCAAAGAGCGCAACATCGAAGAAACCGCGCTCAAGACCAATCTGGAAGCGGCCGAGGAAGTGGCCCGCCAACTACGGATTCGGGACCTTGCCGGGCTCATCGTGATCGATTTCATCGACATGAGCCATGCGCGCAACATCCGCGCCGTCGAACGCCGCTTCAAGGATTCCCTCAAGAGCGACCGCGCCCGCATTCAGGTCGGACGGATCAGCGCCTTCGGCCTGATGGAAATGTCGCGCCAGCGGCTGCGCACCAGTGTCCTAGAGGCGAGTACAACGACCTGCCCAAATTGCACCGGCACCGGGGTCGTCCGCTCGACCGAATCGGCGGCGCTGCAGATACTGCGCGCCCTCGAGGAAGAAGCCTCCCGCAACCCGGACCACGAGGTCGTGGTCCACCTCGCGGCTCGGCTCGCGATCTATCTCCTCAACGAGAAGCGGGTGACGCTCGGCTCGCTCGAGTCGCGTCACAACGTCAAAATCGTGATGGCCCCGGACGACACCCTGGTCGCGCCGGAATACCGGCTGGAGCGTGGTGCCTTCCGATCTGCTCAGCCAGCCCCCAGCGGTGAGCCCGAATCGCTCGTCACCTCCGAGGGCGAGGCAGACGACGCGGCCGAGGCTGAGCGCGACGAGGAGGAGGAGTCCGAGGCAACCCAGGCGCAGAAGAAACGGCGGCGGCGTGGCCGACGGGGCGGGCGCCGGCGCACACGCGGCGTCCGGGAGGGCGATGGCACCTCGGTCGAGGTCGCCGCGGAGGCGGGCAACAGTGACGCTCGGGCGCAGGCCGACGAAGGTGCGCCGGCGGACCCTGCGCCCGCGAAACAGGCGGCTGAACGCAAACCGCGGCGGAAACGGACGCGGCGGCCCAGGGGCGCCGGCCGGGCGAGCGCCGCGACGAAGGAGGCTGCGGAAGCAAATGCCGCGGATGAGGCGACGGCGAAGGTGGCGGCTGACCCCGAACCCCCAGCGCCGTTGGCCGACGAGGGCGAGGCGCGCATCGAGGCGCCCGAACCGGTGCCGCCGCCGGCGATCGTGCCCGAAGCCGCATCCGACCACGATGCGGCGATGCCTGGGGAGGATACCCACCGGCCTCAGATCGCGGCCGACGCCGCGCCGTCTTCGACGGAACCGCGGCGCCGCGGGTGGTGGCGGCGCGCGACCGGCCAGGGCTGACCGCCGGCGAGGGGTTCCCTAGCCCAACCAGGCGTCCAGGCGCCGGGCGGCCTCGTCGACGTCGTTCTCCGTCCCGGCAAAACAGAGTCGAACGTAGCGATGGCCGCGCTCAACGTCGAAATCGATTCCCGGCGTCGCCGCCACGCCAATCTCGTCCAGCATGCGTTAAGGCCGCAGAACTCGGCGCTGTCGGTGCATAGCCCGCTGACGTCGGCAAAGATATAGAAGGCGCCATCCGCGGGAGCGGTGTCACCGAAGCCGGCGTCCGCTAGACGAGAAGTCCGGCGATCTGCCCCGCCGCATCGACGAGCGCCGGCGAGGGCTGAAACCGGGTCTGCGGACCCGCCGGCAACAGGACCGGCTCAAGGCCGAGGGCGGTGAGAATGTTGCGATAGGCAGGATAGGACGGCGTCGCCAGGGCCACCCGGTCCCCCGGATCAAAGGCGCTGAGAAAGGCTAAAAGGAAGGCCCCCGAGGAACCGGTGGTTACCGCTATTCGCGCGCTCGGCACCTCCAGGCCGTAGCGTTCGCCGTAATGGCGCGCGATACGCGCGCGTAGCGCAGGAAGCCCGAGCGCCTCAGTGTAGCCGAGGTGGACGTCTGAAACCGCCGCCCGCACCGCTTCGCGAACCGCCGCCGGCGCGCCGCTTGTCGGCTCGCCAACCTCCATGTGGACCACCGCCTTGCCCGCGACTTCGGCGGCCTTGAGGACTTCCATGGCGTGAAACGGCGCTACGGCGCCGCGGTGCGATACCTTCATCGCTTCGCCCCTTAGGAGTCGCCGCCAAGCGCGAGGCCAAAGCCGCGCGGATCGGCCTCGAAGGCACAAGAATCGGATCCGCGGACGATGCCGTCCAGGCAACGCATGGCGTTGACCCGGCCCAATTCGGACACCGGCCGATACACGTGGCCGCGCTCCCACAGCGCGGCCAGCGCGGCTCGGCCGAGCGTGGGCTCGTAGTACAGCTGGTCAGGGATCCCGGGGTGAAACACGCGCGGGGCGGCGATCGCCTGATCGAGCGGCGCCCGATCGAACAAGGCGGCAAGCGCGGTCCGCATCATTGCCGCGGGCGCCGCGGCCCCGCCGGAAGCGGCCGCGGCATAAACGATTCCGCCGATCTCGCGATCTCCAACCAACATCGGGCCGAGATAGGCGGAGGAATCCACACCGCCTGCCGGGGCCAAGGCGATCCCCGTGATCGGTGCGATACCGCCCTTGCCGAAGGGCCCGTTCATCGTAAAACCGCAGGCCACCACGGATCCGCCGCGATCGGCGACGACTAGGCTCGTGGTGTGGTCGGCGGCGCCGTTGGGATGAGTGCCCCACGCCACCGGGTCGTCCACCTTGAGCACGGTATGAACCTCGGGCCGGTAGCTCGAAACCAGCGAGAGGGCGCGAAACGCCGATAGTTTGTTCGCCGCCGGCTCGGTCGCGCGGTCGGCGAACGCCCGCGCCGATACCTCAGCCAGCAGGTGGGGGCGCTCATCGGCACCGGTGTCGAGATAGCGGCCGGCGTCGGCAAGCATCGCCCACATCTGCCCGGTGAGGACGCCCCCGACCGGCGGCGCCGCCACGGTATGGACATCGAACACGCCGAAGCGCACCGCCTTGACCTCGCGCCACACCGGCTGGTAGGTGCGAAGGTCCTCCGCCGTTACCCGCCCCCCGGCGGCCTCAATGCCTTCGATCAGAAGGCCGGCGGTCTGACCCAAGTAAAGGCTTCCCGACCCGCGAAGCTTGATCTGACGGATGATGGCGGCGAGCTCAATCTGGACCAACATCTGGCCCTCTTCGACCACGCCGTCGTCGCGGCCGAAGATGGCGCTCAGCTCGCGATTTGCCAATACCAGCGAGGCGGATCCCGCCAGCGCCCGGCTCAGCGCGCGCGAGACCGAATGGCCCCCGCGCGCGAAACGCTCGGCGGGGCCGAGCAGGAACTCCCAATCGAGGCGCCCGTAGCGGGCGTGCAGCGCGGCGATTCCCCGCACCGCTCCGGGCACCGCCACCGGGCCGCCCGCGGCCGGTGCGCGGGGAAGAAACTCGACGCTGTCGGCGGTCTGGCTGGGCGCGTCGTAGATCACGCACACCCCACCCCCACCCAGACCAGCGGCAACCGGATAGCTGACGGACATCGTGAAGTAAGCCGCGACCGCCGCGTCGACCGCCGTTCCACCCCCGGACAGGACATCGCGGGCGACGATCGCGGCTCGCGGGGCGTCCGCGGCGGCGCCGCCGATGAACCCGGTAATCGTCCCCGGTTCTCCGACGGGTGGTGTCGAACGCCCGCATCCGGCGATGCCGACGAGCGCGCACAGCAGTGCCCCCAATGCGACGCGGCCTACCCGTTGACGCGCTGACACCCGAGACCTACGTTGGATGGGGATTCGAACAGGCGTGGCTCTCCGCAACCATATACTCTGCCCAGGCGCCGTGCTGCTGGCGTTAATGCTTGGCTCGGCCGCCCTCACCAATGCGGCGGCGGCACAGCAGTTGTCGATCATCCGCGACGCCGAAATCGAAGATACCATTCGCGGCTATGCGGCACCACTGTTCAGCGCAGCAGATCTCAGCGCCGAGTTCGTTGAGATCCACATCGTCGCCTCCCGCCAGCTCAACGCCTTCGTCGCCGGCGGGCAGAAGATCTTCGTGTTCACCGGCCTTTTGCTCGCGAGCGAGAGCCCGGGCCAAATAATCGGCGTGCTCGCCCACGAGGTCGGGCATATCACGGGAGGGCACCTCGCGCGCACCCACGATGCCCTGCGCACCGCCACGACCCAGTCGATCCTGGCCGCAGTACTGGGCGTCGCGGCGGCGGCCAGTGGGCTCGGCGACGTGGCCGGGGCAATCATTCTGGGCGGCGACCAGCTGACCCAGGCCTCGCTGCTGCAGTATAGCCGCACCCAAGAGTCCTCGGCCGACCAGGCCGCCCTCCACCTACTCGACGCGACCGGCCAGTCCGCCGCCGGATTGCTGGCCTTCCTCGACATCCTGGGCGATCAGGAGGCGCTGTTGCAAGAATCCCAGGACCCCTACGTACGCTCGCACCCGCTCACCCGCGAACGCCTGCGCACCGTGCGCAACCACATCGCGGGTTCGCCCCACTCGGCGCGTGAGGACTCGCCCGAGTCCTTGGCGGCGCACCGCCGCATGAAGGCGAAGTTGGTCGGATTCCTGCGCTCCCCCGGGCGGGCGCTGAAGGCCTATCCGCAGCGGGACCAAAGCGTCGAGGGACGCTACGCGCGGGCCATCGCGCACTACCGCATTCCCCAGCTGGCCACCGCGCTCGCGGAAATCAACGGGCTCTTGGCGGCGCACCCGGACAACCCCTACTTCTACGAATTGAAGGGGCAGATGCTGTTCGAGAACGGGCGCGGCGCGGCGGCGCTTGCGCCGTACGAGCGGGCGGTGGCGCTGAAGCCGGAATCGGGCCTGCTGCGCCTCGCTCTGGCGCGCGTCCAGATCGCCGCCGACGACCCCGCGCTGCACGCCGAAGCGATCCGCCACCTCGAGGTGGCGGTGCGCGACGAGAGCCGCCACCCCGGCGTCTGGCACCAGCTTGCCATCGTTTACGGGCGTGCCGGCGATCTCGGCATGTCGGCGCTGGCGAGCGCCGAGGAATACTTGCTACGCGGGCGAAATGACGAGGCCCGCCGGCAAGCCGAGCGCGCCCAAAGCCGCCTCGCCGCGGGCTCGCCGGGCTGGCTCAAGGCCCGAGACATCCTGAGCGCCACCGAGGTGGACTGAACCACGCCCGTCGGCCCTGATACATCGTTGGCGCATTCAACTTTTTGCGATTTGCTCCCGTGCGGGGGGTCGCCGCCGTATGGCCCGCTGATTATTGATGATGGATGTGGGGGTATGGCCAACTTGGGGGAGGGAGTATTGCGCCTCGCGGCGGTGGCGCTTGCGATCGCGGCCTTGGCGGCGCCCGTGCACGCCCAGGAGCCGCTCACGGCCGCCGAGGTCGATGCGATCGAGCAGGTGATCGAGGACTACATCCTCGACAACCCCGAGGTCATCTTGCGGGCGGTACGCCGCCTCGAGGAACGCGAGCGCGCGCAGCAGGACGCGGATCGGCGGGCCGCCATCGTCGAGCACCGCGAGGCGCTCTATGGCGATGCCAGCTCGCATGTCGCCGGCAATCCTCGTGGCGACGTCACCATCGTCGAATTCTTCGACTACCGCTGTCCCTACTGCCGGCGCTCGTTGGAGGCGGTGCGGACAATCCTGGACGAGGACGCCAACGTCCGAATCGTGTTCAAGGAATTCCCGGTGCTGGGCCCCGATTCCCTGGTCGCGAGCCGCGCCGCGATCGGCGTCCAACAGCAGGACCCCGAGAAATACTTCGCCTTCCATAGCGCGCTGATGGGCGCGCGCGGCGTCCTCGACAAGGACGCGGTCCTGCAGATCGCGGCCGAGGTCGGTCTCGATCCCGAGCGCCTCGGCGCGGCCATGGACACGGCCGAGATCGCCGCCGTGATCGAACGGAACTATGCGCTCGCTGGGGCGCTAGGTGTCAACGGAACGCCCACCTTCATCGTCGGCGACGTCGTGGTTCCCGGCGCGCTGGACATCGATTCCTTCCGCGCCCTCATCGCCGAGATCCGCGCCGGCTCATAGCTCGCTCAGACGCGAGGCTCCCGCCGCAAGAAGGCGGCCCGGGTGTGCAACACGGGTCATTCCTTTCATCCTCGACGATAGTCGGTGCTCTCCACTTCGTAGGCGTCGCCTCATTCCGCGTCGGGCTGGTTTTCCGGGGCGGCAGCTTGAAAGGCGGGGAGTTCCTTGCACGCGGCGTCGATGCGCACCACCGTCGGGCAGGACGAGAGATCGCACTCGAAGCGGCGGGCGCTGTAGACCTGGGGGACCAAGGTGACCTCGGCGAGCCCCGGGCGCGCGCCATGGCAATAGGCTTCGGTCATCGGGTGATCGGCGATCGCCGCCTCGAAATAGCCGAGCCCGCGTTCGATCCAGTGGCGGCACCAGCGCAACACATCGTCCTGGTCGTGGCCCAACTCGCCGCGGAGGTGGTTGAGCACCATCAGGTTCTGCAAGGGTTGAATGTCGCTGCCGATGATCTGCGCCAGCGCGCGGACGCGGGCGCGGCCAGCGGGGTCCGGCGGCAGCAGCGGCGGCTCCGGCGTCGTCTCGTCAAGGTATTCGACGATCGCCAATGACTGCGTCAAGACCTGGCCGCCGTCGATGAGCGCTGGCACGCGAGACTGGGGGTTGAGGCGTCGGTACGCGGGCGCGTGCTGCTCGCCGCGCCGGAGGTGCACGGGAACGGCCTTGTAGTCGAGCCCCTTCAGGTTGAGCGTGATGCGCACCCGGTAGCTGGCCGAGGAGCGCGGAAGTAGCCGTAGAGCTTCACACTGGCTTCCAGGGCACGACGCGCTGCTCGATGGCGCCGAAGATCGAGCCGCCGCCGGCCGCCAGCATCTCGATGCGTATGCGGTCGCCGAAGCGCAAGAACGGGGTCTTGGGCGCGCCCGCCTCGAGGGTTTCGATCATTCGCCGCTCGGCGAGGCACGAGGCTCCGACGGTGCGGTCGCGGTTGGAGACCGTGCCCGAGCCGACAATCGTGCCGGCGCCGAGCGCCCGCGTCTTGGCCGCGTGTTCAATCAAGGTCGGGAAGTCGAAGGTCATATCGGCGCCCGCGTCGGGCCGCCCAAACGGGGTCCCGTTGAGAGCACTGAGGAGCGGCAGATTGACCGTGCGGCCATTCCAGGCCTCCCCCAGCTCGTCCGGGGTCACCGCGACCGGCGAGAACGCCGAGGCGGGTTTGGCATGAAGGAAGCCGAACCCCTTGGCGAGCTCGGCCGCGACCAGATTGCGAAGGCTCACGTCATTGACCAGCATCACCAAGGCAACGTGCGCGGTGGCAGTCTCGGCGCCCACCCCCATCGCCACGTCGTCGGTCACGACCGCGACCTCGGCCTCGAAGTCGATCCCCCAGTCCTCGGTGGCGACGGCGATGTCCTGGCACGGTCCCAGCATCCCGTCGGACCCGCCCTGGTACATCAGCGGATCGGTCCACAGCTCCGGCGGCATCTCGGCGCCGCGCGCCTTGCGGACGAGCTCGACGTGGTTGAGGTATGCGCTGCCATCGACCCACTGGTAGGCGCGAGGCAGCGGGGCGGCGAGGGCAGCCGGATTCAACGCGAAGGAATCCGCGCATCGTCCCGCGTTCAACTGCTCGGCGCGCCGCACGAGTTGCGGTGCGGTGCGCGACCAGTCGTCCAGCGCGGCCTGCAGCGTCGGCGCAATGTCGGCAACGGTGACGGCGCGTTCGAGTTCGGTGGAGACGACGATCAGTCGGCCGTCCCGACCGCCGGCCCGGAGCGAGCCGAGCTTCTCCGTTTCTTGGCCGGCTTCTTCCCGCAGCCCGGTCTCTTGGTGCGGCCCGGCTTCTTCTTGGTGCGGCCCGGCTTCCTCGCTCGCCACGAATCGACATAATCCGCCCACTCGACACCGCTCGCCGCCTCGGTGACATCGAGCGCGTCGCGGGCATCGATCATGACGGCGACCTCGTCGGTCTCGGCGCGGCCGGCCTTCGCGCCTTCGGCAAATGCCTTGGGGTGGGGCCCATGCGTTGCACCGGCGGGGTGCAGGGTGAGCATGCCGGGGCTGATGTTGTCGCGGCTGAAGAAAGCGCCGCGATGGTAGAAGATGACCTCGTCGTAATCGTCGTTGGAGTGGAAGAACGGCACTTTCAGCGCGCCGGGGTCGCTCTCGATCGGGCGCGGAACGAAGGTCGAGATCATGAAGCGCTCGGCAACAAATGTGGTATGGGCACTGGGCGGCAGATGATAGCGGTGGCTCATCAGCGGGCGAATCTCACGCCAGTTGAGCCGTACCGGCAACGCGCTGCCCTTCCAGCCGACGGCGTCCAAGGGATTGAACGGGTAGGTCGCGCTCGAGAGCGCCCCGCGCCGTTTGATCACCACCCGCCACTCCTCGTCCTCGCTTTGCTGATTGTAAAAGGCGCTGTCCAGTTTCGGCGTGTCGAGAACCGCGGGATCGAAGATCGCGTGTGCACCGACCAGCCCGCGATCGGGAAGGCGGTAGGAATCGTTGGTCGCTTCGATAAGCAAAAGCGTTGCCGGCGAGGCGGTTTCGATGCGCCAGTTGATTCCGCGGGGCAACACGATGAAATCCCCGTCGCGAAAGGCGAGGTGTCCGAAGTCGCAGAAGAAGTCGCCTTCGCCATCGTGGATCACCAGAAAATCGTCACCATCGCCGTTGCGCACGAGGTGATCCATCGAGGAAGCGACACGCCAAAGGCGGAAACAAACGTGGGGATTCTCAAGCACCACGGTCGCGCCCCACGGTGATTCCGATTCTGCTTCCAGCTGCGCAAGGTCGAAGGCACGAGGACGCAGCGGTCCTTCCCAGTCGACCCAATCGGTTGGGGGATGCGAATGATAAATGTGGGTGGCGGGGCCGGCGAAACCCTCGCGGCCGATCTCACGCTCGTAGGTGCCAGGTGGAATGTCGGCGTGGGCCTGACGCGAGGCGATGCCCTCGGAGCGAGGAAAGGAAATCCAGCGCCTCATTCGTGCATTCGTAGTACGCCCTCAATCCTCGCGCAAGACACCTCGGGCGATCTGGTCGCGCTCGATGGCCTCGAACAGGGCCTGGAAGTTGCCTTCGCCGAAGCCTTCGTTACCCTTGCGCTGTATGAGCTCGAAGAAGATCGGGCCGATCACGGTGTCGGTGAAGATCTGATGCAGTAGCACCTGGCCGGCCTCGGGCGCGCCGTCGACCAAGATGCGGCCGCCGCGCAGCGCCTCCAGGTCCTCGCCGTGGCCGGCCACGCGCTCATCGAGCGCTGCATAGTAGGTGTCGGGAACATCCATGAAAGCGATTCCCCGTTCGGTGAGGGCGGCAACCCCGGCGTAAATGTCATTGGCAGCAAGCACGATGTGTTGGATGCCCTCGCCGCGATAGGCGTGCAGGTACTCTTCGATTTGCGAACGCTCGTCGGTCGATTCGTTGATGGGAATGCGAATTTTGCCGCATGGGCTGCTCATGGCACGGCTCTTGAGACCGGTATGGCGGCCGGCGATATCGAAGAAACGAATCTCTCGGAAGTTGAACAGCCGCTCGTAGAACTGCGCCCATTCGTCCATGCGGCCGCGGTGAACGTTGTGGGTCAGGTGATCGACCACCGTCAGCCCAACGCCCTCAGGCGTTTGGTCGGCGCCATCGAGGGGGACAAAGTCAACATCGTAGATGCTCTGATCGCCGTAGCGGTCCACCAGATAAATCACGCTTCCGCCGATTCCCTTGATCGCGGGAATGTTGAGCTCCATGGGTCCGACCGGTCCGGAGTGGGTCTGGGCACCGAGTTCCAGGGCGCGCGCGTGGGCGGCCCCGGCGTCGCGTACGCGAAATCCGATCGCGCAGATGCTCGGGCCGTGGACCCGGGCGAAGGCCTGGGCGAAGCTTTCGGGCTCGGCGTTGACGATGAAGTTAACGTCGCCCTGGCGATAGAGCGTGACCCGCTTGGAGCGATGCCCCGCAACCGCCGAAACGCCCAACTTCTCGAACAGTGCGCCAAGCGCGCCAGGATCGGGGGCCGTGTACTCGACGAACTCGAACCCGTCGGTCCCCATCGGGTTGTCGCTATGCTCGGACATTGGGCGAATCCTCTCCCTGCCGGCGGGTTGACGCAAGCTTCCTGTGCCAGTATTTAGTTTCAGTTGCAACTATTGCCAGCAAAAAATGCCGCGGCGAGGCGAAACCGACGAGAGAATGCGCCCCAAAAGCGGCGGCGCGCGCCACGACGACGTGCTCGTGATCGAGGACTTCCTGCCTTATCGCCTGTCACTCCTTACCAACACCCTGAGCCGGGCGCTCGCCACGCATTACGCGGCGCGATTCGCCATGACCGTCGCGGAGTGGCGGGTGATGGCCGTCCTCGGCAGGCAATCCAACATCTCGGCGCGCGAAGTATGCCGCCGAACGACGATGGACAAGGTAACGATCAGCCGCGCGATCGGTCGTCTCGACCGGTCGGGAAGGATCGTGCGGCGTGCCGACGTCGTGGATCGGCGGCGCTCGGTGCTATCGCTCAGCGCCGCGGGCCACGCCGTCTATCGTCGTCTGATCCCAGCCGTGCGGGCCTACGAGTCGGCCCTTCTCGCCGCGCTTCCCGAGGAGGAGACGACGCGGCTCGATCACGCGTTGACGATTCTGCAGCGGCGTGCAGAAACGTTGTCACTGCGCTTGCCGCCGGCGGATGCCAGCGCCTAGCGCTGGGTCAACTTGATTTCAATGCGACGGTTTCGGCGATAGGCGATTTCGTCGTCGCGCGTGTCCAACGGCTGGTACTCGGCGAATCCCGCGGCGACCAATCGATCTGGCGCGACCCCTTGCTCGGTGAGAAACCGAACCACCGAGATCGCGCGATCGCTGGAGAGCTCCCAGTTCGAAGGGAAAGACTCGGTGGTGATCGGACGGCGGTCGGTGTGCCCGTCGATCCGTAACACCCAAGCGACGTCGTCAGGAATCGTGGCCGCGACCTCGAGCAGGGTTACCGCCAGCTTGGCCATCTGCTCGCGACCCTCGGTGCCGAGTTCGGCCGAGCCGGAATCGAACAGCACTTCGGACTGAAACACGAAGCGGTCCCCTACCACCCGCACGTCGCGGCGGTCGCCGATGATTTTACGCAGCTTGCCGAAGAACTCCGAGCGGTAGCGCTCGAGCTCGGCGACCTTGCGCGCGAGGGTGCTCGACAGGGCGCGCTCGAGTTCGCCGATCGTGGCGGTCTTTTCGGCGACCTCAGCGCGTGTGGCTTGGAGCGCGCTCGCCAGCTCCGCGGCATGCAGCCGCAGCCCATCGAGCTCCTCCGTCAAGGCCGCCAACTCGTCCCGCGCCACCCTCTCGGCGTCGAGCGATGCCGCCAACTCGGCGATCCGCGCTTCTTTCGATTCGAGCTCGTCGAGGGCGACGCGTAATGTCGCCTCTTGTTGCTTCAGCTGGACCTCGGCCGACTGAGCGGACGCCAGCGCCCGGGCCAGCTCGTCGCGCTCTGCCTGGGTCGATGAAAGATTGTTCTCGGCGCCTTCGCGCTCGGCGCGTGCCGTGGCGAGCTCAGCCGAAAGGTCGGCGATGATCTGTTGCCGCGCCGAGCTGGTAGAGCGCGAATCGCCGAGAATCGCCATCATCTGCTCGACCATTTCGGCAAGGCGCGCAACGTCGCCGGCACGCGCCTCCGCCGCGCCGGCACGGGCCTCCAATTCGTCGGCCAGCGCCGCGGCCCGGCTGGTCAAGGCGGCGCCGTCCGGTGGCGGCTCGACCGCATCCGTCGCGTCCTGCGCGGCCGCGCCCGCGGCCGTGACGAGGATCCAGATCGCAAGCGGGATGGCGGGGCGAGGCACGCGCTGGGCCGCGAAAAACGCCGACTAGATCAGGCCCGAGAGCGGCGAGGACGGGTCGGCGTAGCGCTTCTTGGGCATCCTGCCTGCCAGGTAAGCAATGCGCCCGGCGGCGACCGCGTGGCGCATGGCCATCGCCATCAGCGCCGGCTCCTTGGCCTCGGCGATGGCGGTGTTCATGAGAACGCCGTCACAGCCAAGCTCCATGGCGACGGTCGCGTCCGAGGCCGTGCCGACGCCGGCGTCCACGATCACCGGCACCCCGCTTTGCTCGACGATCAGCCGGATATTCACCGAATTCTGGATGCCTAGGCCCGAGCCGATCGGGGCGGCAAGCGGCATGATGGCGCAGCAGCCGATATCCTCCAGCCGCTTGGCGAGGATCGGATCGTCGCTGCAATAAACCATGACCTCGAAGTCCTCGGCAACCAGGGCCGCGGCCGCCGCCAGGGTCTCGGTCATGTCGGGGTAGAGCGTCTTTTGATCCCCCAAGACCTCAAGCTTCACGAGATCCCACCCACCGGCCTCTCGCGCCAGCCTGAGGGTGCGCACCGCCTCATCAGCTGTGTAGCAGCCGGCGGTGTTGGGAAGGTAGGTGTAGGTCTTGGGATCGACGAAGTCGACCAGCATCGGCTGCGAGGGATCGGAGACATTGACCCGGCGCACGGCGACGGTGACGATCTCGGCGCCGGAGGCCTCGATTGCCAAGCGCGTTTCCTCGAAGTCCTTGTATTTGCCGGTACCGACGATAAGCCGCGAGACAAAACGGCGGCCGGCGACCACCAGGGCATCGTCGGGCGCTGGGGCGCCCGCCAGCGGCGCCGCCGCTTCGGCACCGCCCCCGATGAAGTGCACGATCTCGACGCTATCGCCCTCGTCCAGCCCGGTCTCGCCGTAGCGCGAGCGGGGCACGATTTCGAGGTTGCGTTCGAGTGCCACCTTGCGGGCGTCGAGGTTCAATGCCTCGAGCAATCCGGCAACGGTCAACGCCTCCGAAATTTGACGCGTTTCTCCGTTCACCGTGACGTTGATCAAGCTCATCTCTCTGCGCCCGCTGTCGGCCACGGTCAAGTATGGTCAAAGCGGGTGCCGCTTTCAACCGATGACCGGCCGAACCTGACGTCCGGCCGCAGGTATCAGGCGGCGGAGCCGAGGATCAGAGCGAGCGCCGCGGCCGCGAGGGCCAGGCCGCCAAGGGCGAGGACCTTGGCGCGGCCGCTGCGGTGGGGAACGGCGCGGGTCGGCAATAACGGCTTGATCTCGGCCGCCGCCGGACCGCCGCTTTGGAAGATGGTCGTGGGGACGAGATTGAGCTCGGACTCCTTTTCGCGGGCCACCAGCTTGACGGCGTTGTAGTGATCGCGCCCCGCAAGCTGCTGCGATTCGAACATGGCGAGATCGCGATCGTCGAACAGTGAGTCAAGACGCCATCGTCCTTGGCGCTCGCCATAGATGGCGTACGCGAGACCCGAGGTGGGCTCGCTCTCGCTCGCGCCCGCCAGGGTCGAGTGCGCCGTCATAGCGCTGCCCCGCCGCCCATCAACCGAGTGGCCCGACCCGGGCGCTAGTGGATCGAATCTAACGCTTGGTGCCCACGTTTGACGGCGGCGACGATCTTGTTGGGATTGGCGGTCCAAACGAACGGTGTGGGGTCGTCGTTGGTTTCGGCGATGAAGCGGTTGATGGCGGTCTGGAGATTGACGATCGAGTGGAACACTCCTCTTTTGAGTCGGCGTTTGCTGAGCTTGGCGAAGAAGGTTTTGACGGCATTGAGCCAGGAGCAAGAGGTCGGCGTGAAGTGAAAGACGAACCGAGGGTGGCGCTCGAGCCAGGCCACGACCTTGGGATGCTTGTGAGTGCCGTAGTTATCGAGGATCACGTGGACGATCTTGCCCGCCGGCACTTCGGCCTCGATGGCGTTGAGGAAGCGGATGAACTCCTGGTGCCGATGGCGCTGCATGCAGCGCCCGATCACCTTGCCTTCCAGGACGTCGAGGGCGGCAAACAGCGTCGTCGTGCCGTTCCGTTTGTAGTCATGGGTGATCGTCCCGCAGCGTCCCTTCTTCAGCGGCAGCCCCGGCTGGGTGCGGTCGAGGGCCTGGATCTGGCTCTTTTCGTCCACCGACAGCACGACGGCATGGGCGGGCGGATCGACGTAGAGACCGACGATATCGCGCAGCTTAGTGACGAACTCGGGGTCGGTGGAGAGCTTGAAGTGGCGTACCCGGTGCGGACGGAGCTTGTGAGCCTGCCAAACCCGCTGCACCGAGCTGATGCTGATCCCGACCACCTTGGCCATCGCCGCCGCCGTCCAGTGCGTCGTCTCTCCGGGCGGTTCGGTGGAGGTCAACTCGACCACCCGCTTGACAATGGCACCAGGCAGCGGCGGGATGCGCGAGGGTCGGGTCTTGTCGCGCAAAAGTCCACCCACGCCTTCGTGCATGAACCGCTCCTGCCAGCGCCAGACGCAGGGCTTGCTCTTGCCCGTCCGCCGCATGATCTCAGCGGTGCCAAGACCATCGCCGGTCAGCACGATGATCCGAGCCCGCCAGACGTGCTTCTGCGGGCTGCTCCGGTCCGCAACAACCGCCTCAAGACGAGTACGCTCGGCAAAACTAACGTTCACATGGATACCGTTTCGCATTCCAAGAGACTCGCACATCGTGCAAGCCATAGGAATCTTTTGTTAGAGTTGATCCACTAGCGGCACCCAGAAGATGCGTCACGCCATTCGGTTCGGTCCCCAACGGCGCAAGGATGCCTCGGTACAGGAGCGATTCGTCGCTGCCGTTTTGGAATGAACCGCCGAAAACGACCGGCACCTTGACGGACGCCACGGTGCCGGCCCGCGCGGCGGCGCGGGCAAGGAGCGATCGTGGTGCGATGGCCGAGGCTGGCGTCCCCGCCTCGGGTATCCCAGACAACGCCCCCAGCGTTTCGCCGACATATTCGACTGCCGGATCGTCTCGGTCCGCGGAGAGATCGAGCACGAAGCACGAGGGCCAAGCATCATCGATGAGCCGCGGATCGAGATCGCCACGCACCGGATAATCGCGGCCGGCACCGGCCAGCTCCCGCCAGTGGTGCAGGAGCCGGACGACCAATCGCCGCTCCATCGCCTGCGGCACATCGAAGTGCGTCGTCATTCCAGCCCCGCGGCCCCGCTCGAGTCCGTCCGCCCGCTTGGTGCACTCGATAAACGCGATCGGTTAAGATCGCGTGAAACCGCGCCGGCCCAGGGCGCAGTGTTTTTGGGCGTGCGAGCGATGGCCGCGTGTGTTAACCCTGTGGCGCGCGACGATTTTGGTCTCCCGCCCATGACCGCGACCATCCTCATCCTGAACGGCCCCAACCTGAACCTCGTGGGTACCCGAGAGACGGAGGTCTACGGCGAGGAGGGGCTCGACGACATTCGCGCTGCGGTCGAGGCGCGCGCCGGTGAACTGTCGCTCACCGTCGATATGCGGCAGTCTAACAGCGAGGGCGAGCTGGTGAGCTGGATCCAGTCCGCCCGCGGCAGCGCCGGCGGCATCATCGTGAACGCGGGCGCTTACAGCCACACCTCGATCGCCATTTTGGACGCACTGCGCGCGTGCGACGTCCCGGTAATCGAGGTCCACCTTTCCAACATCTTCAGCCGCGAGCCCTATCGCCAACATTCCTATGTCAGCGAAGCCGCCAACGGAATCATCTGCGGCTTTGGCGGAGCCGGGTACACCATGGCGCTCGAGGCGATGAACCGATTGACCGGGCCCGCGTAGTGGCCAAGCTGACCGTGGACAAGGCGCTCATTCGCGAGCTCACGGTGCTCTTGGAGGAAACAGGCCTGAGCGAGATCGAGGTCGAAGAGAACGGCCGTCGCGTACGCGTTGCGCGCAATGCGCCCGCCTCGCCGGCGGCACCGACAAACCATCCGCCAACGGCCGAGGAGGCGGCCGGCGGCGAGAGCACGACGCCCGCCTCGGCGGCCGAGTCGGCGCACCCCGGGGCCGTGATCTCGCCGATGGTCGGGACGGTCTACCTCTCCCCCGAGCCGGGCGCGCCACCGTTCGTGACCGCCGGGGCCACCGTGAGCCAGGGCCAGACGCTGTTCATTGTCGAGGCGATGAAGACGATGAACCCGATCCCCGCGCCACGCGATGGGACGGTCTCTCAGATCCTTATCGCCAACGGCGCTCCGGTCGAATACGGCGAAGTACTGCTGGTCCTCGAATAGCGCCGCAGGGCTAATCACGCAGCGGGAGCGTCACCACGGCGACGGTGCCGTCGGAGAGCCCGTAGACCGCCCCGCGCACGCCGGAGACCAAGCCGACGACAAGATTCGTGACCACCCGCGCGTCGTGCCGCACCCGGCCGAGTTCGTCCAGCCGACCGTCGGCAAAGCTGACGACCACGACTTCGCGATACCCGCGCGCCGGCACGATCGCCTCGGCCGCACCGTGGCCGTCGACGTCCGCCACCGCCGCCATCCCCAGTTCGCGGCTGCCGATCACGTGATTGGAGTAGCCGTCGCCCGCGAGCAGCGGGATAAGAACGGCGCCGTCCTGACGGTATAGGGTCAGCCGCCCCGCGAGATGCGGGGTTAGGACGGCCGCGATCTCGCGGCGCCCGTCGCCGTTGAAGTCGGCGACGCCGACCGGGTTCAACCAACGGTGCGGGCGACCTATCGGCCGCGACACCGCGCGCAACTGTATGGTTCCGCCGGACGCTTCGTAAAGCGCGAGCGCCGCGCCGCGCGCCAAGTCGCTCCGCACCACCAAGATCTCGTCGGCGCCATCGCCGTCGGTGTCGACAATGCGGGCACGGCGGTCCTCGAACACGTGCTCGGGACCGAGGCGCAACTCGGCGGTCGCGGCGATCTCGCCGTCCACGATCTCGACTATGAGGCTGCGCCCCTCGGCCGTCAGGGCGAGGACCGCGTTGTCCGCATCGACGAGGAAACCTCGCGCCACGGCTGGAGGCGTCCCGACAAGGGCCGCCTCGAGCGCAAGTGTCGCACCCGGCCAGCCGAGGAAGACCAGGACTAGGGCGCAGGCGGCAACGTCAAGGCGGCGTGGCCAAGATTGGCTTGGCGCCGCGCATCGAGCCATCGTCGTTGGCGCGGCGCGGTCAGGCGGATCGGGCTTTCCCTCTCTTCGCGCTGCCGTCGGTCACGTTGACGTAGCCCCGCTCGATGGCGCGGCGCAGGGCGTCGAAAGTGCTCAGCCCTTCCTCGAACATCTCACGCTTTTCACGGAGTTGTGCCACCCCCCGTGGATCGGGTTCGGCCTCGCCCAGGAAGACATCGAAGGCGGCGCGCAAGTACTGGGCGCGAAGTTTAGCGACGGCCACCGAAAACTTCAGAACCCGGTAGAGCTGCCGCTCGATTCCGACAACGACCTCGTCACCGTGGCCGATCGCGATGGCACGGCGGCGGGCGCGGTGAGCCACGTCATGGGGCGCGTGCTCGATCCCTCAGGCGCGCCGCTCGACGGCATGATGGTCGAGATATGGCAGTGCGATGCGCGCGGCGTTTACCACCACCCGCGCGATTCAGGCCGCGCCCGGATGGACGCGAATTTCCAGGGCTACGGCCGGACCGTGACCGACGCCGGCGGCGCATACCGGTTCCACACCATCGAGCCGGTTCCCTATCCTCGGCGCACGCCGCATATCCACTTCGCGGTGTCGGGACCAGGGTTGAAGACCTTCACGACCCAGATGTACATCGCCGGGCACCCGCTCAACCCAGACGATTTCGTCTTGCGCAGAATCCCCAAAGGCGCGGCGCGGGAGAGCCTGATGGTCGTGTTTGAACCCGGCGATGAGATCGAGCCGGGTGCGAAACGCGCGAACTTCGACATCGTGGTGGCGGTCGGCGCCGCAACCTGAGCCGCCGCTAGTACGTCGCGCGGCCCCCGGAGAGGTCAAACACGGCGCCGGTCGAGAACGAGCAATCTTCCGAGCACAGCCAGGCGACCAGGTGGGCCGCCTCGGCGGTCTTGCCAAGCCGCCCCATCGGGATCTTGGACAGCATGTATTGGATGTGTTCCTCACTGATCTGATCGAAGATGTCGGTGCGGATCGCGGCCGGGGTCACGCAGTTGACCAGCACACCGTTGTCAACCACCTCCTTGGCCAGCGATTTTGTGAAGCCAATGACACCGGCCTTCGCCGCGCTGTACGCCGGCGCGTTGGGGTTTCCTTCCTTGCCCGCGATCGAGGCGATATTGACGATGCGCCCATAGCCCCGCTCCATCATTCCCGGCACCACCGCCTTGCAGCAGATGAAAGTGCCGGTGAGGTCGATGCCGACCACGCGGTTCCAGTCTTCGAGGGAGTATTCCCAGGTCTTCACCGTCGGGCCGGAGATGCCGGCGTTGTTGACCAGGATGTCGAGGCCACCGAATCGTTCCATCGTGCTGGCGCCCGCTGCCTCGACCGCGTCCGGCTCGGTTACGTCGACCGTCGCGCTGTCCGCCCGGCGGCCAACGTCGAGCGCGGCGAGCGTGTCTTCAAGCGCCGCCCCGTCGACGTCCCACAACATGACGTTTGCACCCGACGCCAACAAACGCTCGGCGATGGCGCGGCCGATGCCCCGCGCGGCGCCGGTCACCGCGGCGGTGCGGTCCTTAAGATCGTACTCGTTCACTGGAGAGGCGCTTCTAGTCGAACACCAGTTCGCCGCGCTCGTCGTGCTCGACCTGGGGCTCCCACTCGGGCTCGAACAACGACTTGCCCATATAGTCCTCGCGAAACTCCGGCAGCGCCGGCAATAGCTCCGCGCACGCCGAAAGCAACGCCGCGGCGAGCACCAGGTGGACGACGGCCGGCCATCTCATCGAGCTCCCTCCTCGGGCGTTGAAATAACCCAGGCGCGTATGCATGCGCAACCCGCCCCGCCCATTGCGCACCGCCCCGTCGCCGGCAACAATGAGGGCACTACAGGAGGACACCGCGTGGCCAACGACGATCTTGCCTACGTCACGGCGAGCGAGCTTTCCGCCGGCTACCGCGCGGGACGGATTTCGCCTGTCGAGGCGACCGAGGCCGCGCTCGGCCGAATCGACGCCCACAACGGCACCCTGAACGCGTTTTATCTCGTTGACGCCGACGGTGCGCTCCAATCGGCGCGCGAGGCCGAGGCGCGGTGGCGTGCCGGCGCACCCGCGGGGCCGATCGACGGCGTCCCGGTCTCGGTAAAGGACCACATCTTGAGCAAGGGGTGGCCCAGCCCCAAGGGCTCGCGCTCGACCGATCCCGACCAGCCGTGGGACGAGGATGCGCCGGCGGTGGCGCGCCTCCGCGAATCGGGCGCGGTCCTGCTCGGCAAAACGACGATGCCGGAGTTCGGCTGGAAAGGGGTGACCGAAAGCGCGCGCTTCGGCGTTACGCGCAACCCATGGAACCTTGAAAAAACGCCCGGCGGTTCGAGCGGTGGCGCCGCCGCGGCGCTTAGCGCCGGGATGGGGCCGCTGGCCTTAGGGAGCGACGGCGGCGGATCGATTCGCATCCCCGCGGGGTTCACTGGGCTGGTCGGCTTCAAGCCGACCTTTGGGCGAGTGCCGGTCTATCCGCCGAGCCCGTTCTCGACGTTGTCGCACGTCGGCCCGATGGCGCGTACGGTTACCGACGCCGCGATGCTGCTGAGTGCGATCGCACGGGCCGACGCGCGCGATTGGTTCGCACTCCCCGACGACGATACCGACTATGCGGCCGCGCTGGAGGGCGGCGTCGCCGGGTTGCGCATCGCCTTCAGCCCTGCGTTGGGCTTCGCCAAGGTCGATCCCGAGGTGGCCACGCTAGTGGAGGCCGCGGCGTACGCCTTCGCCGAACTCGGCGCATCGGTCGAGGCGGTGGACCCAGGCTTCGACGATCCGACCCCGGTGTTCGAGATGCACTGGGCGGTCGGTTGCGCCAACGCGCTCTCCACCATGACCGCGGAACAGCGGGCCTTGATCGAGCCCGACCTTTTGGCCCAAGCCGAGACCGGCGAAGGCACGAGCACACTCGACTACGTCGCGGCGGTCAACGCGCGCGCCGCCTTGGGGTTGCACATGAACCGCTTCCACCAGGACTGGGATCTGTTGATCACGCCCTCCCTGGCGGTGCCGGCGTTCGACACCGGCAGGATCGCGCCACCGGGTTACGAGGGGCCCGAATGGCTGCCCTGGACCCCGTTCACCTACCCCTGCAACCTCACCCAGCAGCCGGCGCTGAGCGTGCCCTGCGGCTTCACCGCGGCGGGCCTGCCGGTCGGGCTGCAGATCGTCGGCGCGAAGTATGCCGACGCGCTGGTTCTGCGCGCCGGCCGGGCGTACGAGGCCGCGCACCCGACCACCGAGCGCCACCCCGACCTTTGACCCGGATCGAGATGGCCGACGCCCGATCCTCGCACGCGCTGCTGAGTGTCGCCGACATGGCCGCGGCCGATGCGGCGGCAATCGCCGGGGGCACCCCCGGCGTCCGCCTCATGGAGGCCGCCGGCGCCGGCGTGGCGCGCGAGATCCGCACCCGCTTCGCGCCGACACCGGTGGTGGTCCTGTGCGGCCCCGGCAACAATGGCGGCGATGGCTTTGTCGTCGCGCGCCATCTCGCCGAGGCCGGATGGGCAGCGACCGTCGCGCTGATGGGAGAGATTGCAGCCCTCAAGAGCGACGCGGCAACCATGGCCGAGCGATGGACCGGGGTGATCGCGCCGCTCTCGCCTGCCGCCCTGGATGGCCGCGGGCTGATCGTCGATGCATTGTTCGGCGCCGGACTTGCGCGCGAGCTTGCCGGGGAGGCGCGCGCGCTGGTCGATGGCGCCAACGCCCACGCCGCGCCAACGGTGGCCATCGACGTGCCGAGCGGGGTGCACGGCGATTCGGGCCGGGTGTGGGGCGCCGCGGTAGCGGCAGCGCTGACGGTGACCTTCTTCCGCGCCAAGCCGGGTCACTGGCTCTATCCCGGACGGGAGTTGTGCGGTGAGACCGTAGTCGTCGACATCGGCATACCCGAGACCGTGCTGGAAGAGATCGCGCCTATGCTTTGGGCCAGCGACCCGGCGCTGTGGGCCGACCTATATCCCTGGCCCAAGGCCCAAGATCACAAGTACGACCGCGGTCACGCGGTGGCGGTAAGCGGCGGGGCGGAGACCACCGGGGCGGCAAGGCTCGCGGCGCGCGCCGCATTGCGGGCCGGCGCCGGCCTGGTCACGGTGGCTTGCCCGCCGGATGCGCTCGCCATCAATGCGGCACAGCTCACCACCGTGATGACGCGCAGCTTCGATGGCGACGAGGGGTTCCGAGCGCTATTGGAGGACCGGCGCAAGAATGCGGTGCTGTTGGGGCCCGGCAACGGGGTCGGCGAGGCGACACGGCGCAATGTGCTGGCGGCGTTGCAGGCGGGCAAGACGTGCGTGCTCGACGCCGACGCGCTCACCAGCTTCGCCGGCCAACCGCAAGCGCTGCTCCGCGCGATCGGAGACGGCGCGGGGTGCCTGTTGACCCCGCACGAGGGTGAGTTCGCGCGCCTGTTCGGCGACACCAACGCCGCCGATTCGGGCAGAGTCGCGCGCGCACGCCAGGCGGCCGAAGGCAGTGGTGCGTGCGTCTTGCTCAAGGGTCCGGACACGGTCATCGCGTCGCCCGATGGCCGCGCCGTCATCAACACCAATGCACCGCCCGAGCTCGCCACCGCCGGCGCCGGCGACGTGCTGGCCGGAATCGCCCTCGGCCTCATGGCGCAGGGCATGGCGGCATTCGAGGCAGGCTGCGCCGCCGCGTGGCTGCACGGCGAGGCCGCGCAAGTCCTCGGCCCGGGCCTGATCGCCGAGGACCTGAGCGACGCGCTGCCACCCGTCCTCCGCGCGCTTCACGCCCTCAATGGAGGCATATGATCGCGAGCGGCGGCATGCCTGATTCAGGAGCCGCGGACATGCGTAAGCTCATCGATGGGTGCCTTGAGGGCGAGGACGCCACCGGGCGCGCGGGCGAGATTAGCCGCGCCTATCGTGACCTCGATGTGACGGGACGCGGGCATTTCCTGCGCGTGCTGGCAGCGGCGTCCGGCGCGGCACCGGGGCCCCGAGCGCAATCGCTGAAGCGCCTCGCCCTGGCTGCGAATGGCATCCGCCTCGTCACCGATATGCGCGCCGACCTCCTGCGAGGTGGAGAGCGCGATGCCGCGCTGGCTGCGCTCGACCGCGATTTGTTGGAGGTGTTGAAGCCGTGGTTCGATCCAGGATCTTTGGCTCTGCGGCGTATCGATCCCGACGACGCGGCACTTTTGGAGATGCTGGTCGCGCACGAGGAGGTCCACCCGATCCCCTCGCGCGAGGACCTGCGCAACCGTCTCGACCCCGACCGCCGATGTTTCGCCTTCTTCCACCCCGACATGGCGGAGGAGCCCCTGATTTTCATCGAGGTGGCGCTGGTGCGCGGGCTCGCCGACAGTATCGAGACGCTGCTCGACACGGCGGCGCCGACCCTCGACGCCGATGCCGCCGATACCGCGATCTTCTATTCGATGTCCCCAACCCAGCCGGGCCTCGCCGGTCTCGACTTTCGCGGCCCGTTGGTTGTCGCAACGGTCGATGCGCTGGGGCGCGAGCTACCGGGCCTGCGGACCTTCGCCTCACTATCGCGAATTCCCGGCTTCCGGGCGTGGCTCGATTCGCGCGTCGCCGAGGGCGATGCCGAGCTGCTGAGCGGGCCCGAGGCGCAGGCGTTGGCAACGCTGTCCGGCACCGACGACGGGCCGGCGGCACTGGGCGCGCTACTCGGACGGGCGAACTGGCACCGGCACGAGGAGATTACGACAGCGCTGCGCGCCCCCTTAATGCGCAACTGTGCGCGCTATCTATTGCACGCCAAGCGCGCGGACCGCGGGTCGAGGGTGCGCCTGGCGGCGGACCCGACCGCGCACTTTCATATCGGCAACGGCGCCCGCCTCGAGCGGCTGAACTGGCTCGCCAACACCGCCCCCTACGACATCGCCGCCGCCGCCGGCATGCTGGCCAACTACCGCTATCCGCTGGACGAAATCGAAGCCAACCGGGCCGCTTACCGCGAGGCGGGGAGCATCGCGGCCTCCCAGGCGTTAGAGGCCCTCGCCGCGGGCTGACCGGAAGACGGCCTAGTGGATCAACTCTAACAAAAGATTCCCATGGCTTGCACGATGTGCGAGTCTCTTGGAATGCGAAACGGTATCCATGTGAACGTTAGTTTCGCCGCGCGTACTCGTCTTGAGGCGGTTGTTGCGGACCGGAGCAGCCCGCAGAAGCACGTCTGGCGGGCTCGGATCATCGTGCTGACCGGCGATGGTCTTGGCACCGCTGAGATCATGCGGCGGACGGGCAAGAGCAAGCCCTGCGTCTGGCGCTGGCAGGAGCGGTTCATGCACGAAGGCGTGGGTGGACTTTTGCGCGACAAGACCCGACCCTCGCGCATCCCGCCGCTGCCTGGTGCCATTGTCAAGCGGGTGGTTGAG
The DNA here is from genome assembly GCA_965219135.1 of Alphaproteobacteria bacterium. Classification (GTDB taxonomy): domain Bacteria; phylum Pseudomonadota; class Alphaproteobacteria; order VGEJ01; family VGEJ01; genus CAYUNL01. The sequence goes on from CBDCMV010000003.1 coordinate 1,462,966, forward strand.
TTGACCTCCACCGAACCGCCCGGAGAGACGACGCACTGGACGGCGGCGGCGATGGCCAAGGTGGTCGGGATCAGCATCAGCTCGGTGCAGCGGGTTTGGCAGGCTCACAAGCTCCGTCCGCACCGGGTACGCCACTTCAAGCTCTCCACCGACCCCGAGTTCGTCACTAAGCTGCGCGATATCGTCGGTCTCTACGTCGATCCGCCCGCCCATGCCGTCGTGCTGTCGGTGGACGAAAAGAGCCAGATCCAGGCCCTCGACCGCACCCAGCCGGGGCTGCCGCTGAAGAAGGGACGCTGCGGGACGATCACCCATGACTACAAACGGAACGGCACGACGACGCTGTTTGCCGCCCTCGACGTCCTGGAAGGCAAGGTGATCGGGCGCTGCATGCAGCGCCATCGGCACCAGGAGTTCATCCGCTTCCTCAACGCCATCGAGGCCGAAGTGCCGGCGGGCAAGATCGTCCACGTGATCCTCGATAACTACGGCACTCACAAGCATCCCAAGGTCGTGGCCTGGCTCGAGCGCCACCCTCGGTTCGTCTTTCACTTCACGCCGACCTCTTGCTCCTGGCTCAATGCCGTCAAAACCTTCTTCGCCAAGCTCAGCAAACGCCGACTCAAAAGAGGAGTGTTCCACTCGATCGTCAATCTCCAGACCGCCATCAACCGCTTCATCGCCGAAACCAACGACGACCCCACACCGTTCGTTTGGACCGCCAATCCCAACAAGATCGTCGCCGCCGTCAAACGTGGGCACCAAGCGTTAGATTCGATCCACTAGGGCTCGAGTGTCAAGGCGACCCGAAGACCGATGTCGCCGCCGTGATAGCCGATCCCGCTCCGGATGCGAAACGCCGCCCGAACGACCCTTGGCGCGTTGCGCCACGATCCGCCGCGAAGGATGCGCGATTTACAATTGCCGCTCATCCACGCCACGCCGTCGGGCGGTGCACCGGCATAGGTGTCGTTCCAACAGTCCTCGACCCACTCCGACACGTTCCCCAGCATATCGTGGGCGCCAAAATCGTTCGCCGCGAACGAGCCCGCGGGCGCGGGACCCCCGAACCCGTCGTCGCAGCCGTGGGGCGTCCACACGAATTGAAGGTTCACTTCGCGGCTGGTCTGGTCATGCGCGTTCGCGAACTGGCATCCGGCATCGGCGGCCTCGCCCCAGAATCGGGCCGCCGTGGTCCCCGCCCGCGCCACGTACTCCCACTCGGATTCGCTGGCCAGCCGATAGGGCTTTTCGGTCTTGCGCGCAAGCCAACCGACATATTCCTTGGCCTCCAGCCAACTGACTTCGATCGCCGGCGACCCGGCCACGACCGCTTCGCCGTCGATCCCGCCGCGCTCGGTGCAGCCGCGCTCGGCGACGCAAGCGCCCCACTGCTCGATCGTCACTTCGAGCCGGCCCAGCGCGAAGGCGCGTGCGATCCGCACGGTGTGCTGCGGGCCTTCGTTGTCGTACCGACCCGCCTCGCCTTCGGGCGAGCCCATGACGAACTCGCCCGGCGGGATCACCACCATCTCGGGGCAGTGGTCGCAGTCCCGGAAGGTCTCGCCGGGCGCTTCGGCGTGTGCCGGGCTCGCCGCGATCGCGGCGCCGAGCCCAAGGACGGCAAGCGCCGCCAACCCAATACGTCGTCGGGCGTCCATACAGGGAGTATCGCTGGACCTCCTGCACGGTGTCGAGGATTCGCCGGTAAGAATGTGGTGAGCGACGGCCCGACTCCTTCACCCGTGGTGGACCTGGGCGCGGAGGCGTTCGACGTAGCGCTCCAAGAGACGCGGAATCATTCGGTCGACCTCGGCAATGCGGTCAAGGCGGGCGCGGAAGGATTCCTGGGGGATGGCGGTCAGCGTCGCATCCTCGACAACCCGCGCCGAGGCCATGCGCGGTTCTTCGTCAATGAGCGCCATCTCGCCGATGATGTCGCCGCGTTCGACCGTGGCAATCACGATATCGCGGTCGTTCGATTCCACGACGATCTCGATGCGCCCTGCCGCGATCAGGTAGGCCTCGTCCCCGGGATCGCCCTGGCGGAAGACGTACTCGCCGACTGCGAACTCCTTGCGCGAGAGGTCGGCCTGCGCCGGTGGCGGCGCGGTTTCACGCGCCGGGGCGGGTAGTTGCGGCGACGGCGCTTCGGCATCGTCCGCCGCGGCCAGCCGCGCGAGCCGCTTGGCGATCAGCTCGCCCACCTCGGCCGGCAACAAACCGGTGCCGATCCGTTCGTTGAGGTCGGTCACCGCCGTTATCAGCGCATCCTTTCCGCTTTGGGCCAGCACCAGACCGGTCACCGATTTGAGCACCTTGACGGTGGAGTACAGCGCCTTCATAACCGCGCCTTGGTACTTGACCCCGAACTCAGTGCTCGAGAGATCGAGAAGGAAGCCGAGCTTAGCCGCCCGGCTCGGCAGATACGAGAGCACCGCGTCAATACCGTCCTCGGCGCCGAGGTCGCGACCCTCATCGCCCATGACCACGCGGACACGACGAACCACAGCCTCGCTCATCGACTGGCCGCCCAAGAACCCGCCGGGCGCGGTGACCGCCTCGATGAGCCCGATCAAGGCGGTGCGATCGGCGTCCTCACCCGCGCGGGTCAGCGGCTGAATGCCTCGGATACCCTGGGCGACGCGTTCGACGAGGACCTGGCGGGTGAGCGGCAGGTCGTGCGCCGCCATCACCGCGTTGAGCTTGCTCGCGCACGTGTTCTCCATCCTTTTCGTCGCGAATCGCATGCGGCCCGCGCTCAGCTCGGCGGCGGACCGTAGGGCGTCAGCAAGGTCGGAGCGGGCGCCAAAAACCTCCTTCACCGCCTGGCTGCCATCGAGAACCTCTGCGAACAGTTCGTCCAGGCGCTTGACCGCCGTCTCACTCGAATCGCGTTCGAGCAGCTCGATCAACAGGCCGATCTTGGTCTCCCACGCCGCCGCGCCACCGAGATAGGCCGCGAGCGAGCGCGCCAGGAGGTAGCCGCGATCCTTGGCCTCGGCTTTGGTACGGATGGCGCGGCGGGCGGCACCCAGGCCGCCACTTTGGAGCAATGTGACGTAAGGCTCGGGGTCTGCCGCACTCTTGGCCTTCGCCCTTACGCGCTCAAGCGCTTTGTAGAGTGCGTCGACGCGGTCCATCGGGCGCGTTTTGTGAGCGCGCGCCTGGATGGCGGCGATGCGGTGGATCGCCTGGTTGACCAGGTCCTCGAGGCGACCGAGCTCGCGTAGATGCCACTGCCATGGAGGATTTCGAATGCGGTCAGGAACTTGTGGTCGAGATAGCGGCGAAAGAGCCGGCCTGCCGTCCTGCGCGATTCGAAACGGTAGAGGTCGTCGGCCTAGCCGCACCAAGGCGACTCTTCGACCGGAGATATACTGAAGGTTGGTTCGGCCCGGCCCTTACACTCCTGCTCGAAGATGGTCTTCTCGCTCCTGCCGGCGGCCTTCGAGAACTCGCACCGCCTCGTAGCGGTTGGCGCCGACCAACGCCTGGGCGGCAGCGAGCGCGGCGTTCTTGTGGCCGTGCACGGATTCGATGGTCCAGCGTCCTTCGCTCTGGACCTCGACCTCATAAGAAATCTCGCGTGCGCGCGCCATCCCCGACCGCCCCTTGCTGCCGCCACCATCCCCCATGGCCGCAGCAACATTTTCGCGGACCCCCTCTGCGATCGCACCGCACTTTACCATTCGCGTCGCCGTCCCGCGCAAACTTGGCCACAAGCGGTTCTCGTAGTGGTCTTTCCCAACGAACCGGTCTGCCGCTAGGATCGACGGAGATCGGTTACTGGGCCATGAATCATTTCGAGTACCATCGCGGCGTCCTATGCGCCGAGGCGGTCCCACTGCCGCGCATCGCGGCGGAGGTGGGCACGCCCTGCTACGTCTACTCGACGGCGACGATCGAGCGCCATTACCGGGTGTTCACCGGTGCATTCGCCGGGCCTCCGCCGCTCGTGTGCTTCGCGGTCAAGGCCAACGGCAATCTCGCCGTGATCCGCACGCTCGCCGCGCTGGGCGCCGGCGCCGACGTGGTCTCGGGCGGTGAACTGGCGCGCGCGCTCGCCGCCGGGGTGCCGGCCGCAAAGATCGTGTTCTCCGGCGTCGGTAAGACGGTCGAGGAAATTGGCGCGGGTCTGGACGCGGGCATTCTCCAATTCAACGTCGAATCGGTCGCCGAACTGGCTCGTATTGATGAACTCGCGCGCGCGCGCAACCTAACCGCGCCGGTGGCCATTCGCATCAACCCCGACGTCGATGCCGGCACCCACGACAAGATCGCCACCGGGCGGGCCGCTGACAAGTTCGGTATCGCCTGGCCCGAGGCGCGCGAGGCCTATCGGCTTGCGTCGAATCTCAGCGGACTTCGACCCTGCGGCGTCGCCATCCACATCGGCTCGCAGCTGACCGAATTGGCCCCCTTCGAGGCCGCCTTCAAATTCGTCGCCGAGGCCTGCGCCGCCCTGCGCGACGACGGTCACAGCATCGAACGTATCGACCTCGGCGGCGGCCTCGGCATCCCCTATCGCCACGGCGAGACCGACGACGCGCCGCCCTTGCCGGAAGCCTATGCCGCGGTGGTCGAACAAGCCACCGCGCACCTTGGGTGCGAGACCATACTCGAACCCGGACGTCTCTTGCTCGGCAACGCCGGAATCCTTCTCACCCGAATCAACGCGATCAAAGAGGCGGGGGCGCGCGCGATCGCCATCGTCGACGCGGCAATGAACGATTTCATCCGACCGACATTGTACGAGGCCTATCACGAAATTGTGCCCGTCTCCGAGCCGGCCGAGGGGGCGGCCCGGAAGCCGGCCGATATCGTTGGCCCGGTGTGCGAGACGGGTGATTTTTTCGCCCGCAATCGGTCGATCCCGCCGGTCGAGGCCGGCGATTTGCTGGCCCTGTTAACGGCTGGGGCCTATGGTGCGGTAATGGCCTCGAACTACAATGCCCGGCCGCTGCCGGCCGAGGTGCTGGTGAAGGGCGACCGATACGCCGTCGTGCGCCCCCGGCAAAGTATCGCGGCGATGCTGGCCGCGGAGACCATCCCGGAATGGCTGGAGCCAGAGCCGCACGCGAAGGGGGCGGCGTGAGGCCCAGGATGCGGCTGGCGTCGCTGGCGCTGTGGTGGGAACGCGCCTGGCCCGCGCTGTGGCCCGCCACCGCGACGCTTGGCATCTTTCTCGTCGTCTCTGTGTTCGATATCTGGCGGCTAGCGCCGGCGTGGCTGCATTTGGCGCTGCTGCTGGTGGTCGCCGCCACGTTGGTACTGGCGCTCACCCGCGCGCTCGGCGCAATGGCGTGGCCGCGGCGCCGCGAGGTCCGGCGTCGTACCGAGATCAAGAACGGCCTGGCGCACCGCCCGCTCGAGACTCTCGCCGACCGGATAGCCGGCGACGGCTCGGATGCCGCCACCACCGCGCTCTGGGCGCTGCATCGCGAACGCATGGCCCGCGCCGCGCGCGAAATCCATACCGGCTGGCCGCGCGCGGGACTTGGCCGCCGCGACCCCCGCGGCCTGCGCGCGACGCTGGGGCTGGTGCTGGTGGTCGGGCTGGTAGGCGCGGGCGGCGAGGGCCCGGAGCGGATGGCGCGGGCGTTCGCGCCCGATTTCTCGACCTTGGGCGCGCCGCCCGGGGTGCTGGAGGCGTGGATCGCGCCGCCCGCCTACACCGGCCTTCCGCCACTCACCCTCGACACCGCTTCCACCCTGGTCGGCGTCCCGCAATCGAGCGAGATCGTGGCCCAGGTGCACGGAGGTTCCGGCGTCCCGTTGCTCCGCCTCAACGCCGAGGAGAGCCCCTTCCAATCCTCGTCTCCGCGCGATCATCATATGAGCCACGTCGTCACCAACGGCGGCCACCTGCAAATCTTGCAGGGGGGCGAGCCACTGGGGGCGTGGACGCTCGAGATGGTGCCCGACATGGCTCCGGAGATCGGCTTTGCCGAGGAACCGTCGCAGACGGTGCGCGCCGCGTTCAAAGTGAGTTTCGAGGCGCGCGATGACTATGGCCTGCAAACCGCAAGAATCGTGATCGAGCGGGCCGGGTCGGACGAGACGGTGGAACTCCCGCTACCGCTCGGAGGCGCGCGGCCGGAGGCGGCGGCCGAAACCGCGTACTACGACTTGACTCCGCATCCGTGGGCGGGGCTCCCGGTCACGATCGTGCTGGCGGCGACCGACGATCTCGGCCAGGAAGGTCAGAGCGAGCCGCGCGAGATCGTTCTGCCCCAACGCGTCTTCCACAATCCAGTGGCCCAGGCGATCGTCGAGCAGCGGCGCACCCTGGTCGAGGACCCCGATGCCCGAGAAACGGTGGCGGACGCCCTCGCGCTCCTGTCGCGGCTGGGGCCCGAATTCGACGACGATATTGTCGTCTTTATGGGTCTGCAGTCCGCCGCAAAGCGGCTTCGTTACGACCGCACAACGGCGGCCATCGGCTCGGTCGTCCACTTGTTATGGCAAACCGCGCTCCGGGCCGAAGACGGCGGCGTAACCACGGCCGAGGCCGAGCTGCGTCGGGCGCAAGCGGCGCTTCGCGAAGCCCTCGACCGCGGTGCCGACGATGCCGAGATCGATGCGCTGGTCAATTCGTTGCAGGCCGCGCTCGACCGTTTTCTGCAGGCGCTGGCCGAGAGGGCCCAAGCGCTCGCCCAAGAAGGCGTCCCGCCCCAAGCGCTTGACCCCGACGCGATGACGATGACCGCGGATGAGCTGCGCTCGGTGTTGGACCGAATCCGTGAGCTGGGCCAGGGCGGCGCACGCGAACGCGCCGCTGAGCTTCTGTCGCAATTGCAAGAACTCCTGGAGAATCTGCGGCCGGGCGGCCCCCGCTTCGCGCTCGGCGAGGACAGCGCTGAACTCGAAGGGGCGCTTGACGCGCTGGCCGAGGTCATGCGCGGGCAACGCGACTTGCTGGATCGCACCTTCCGATCCGCCCAGGGCGGCGAACCCGGCGCCGACGCCCAGGCGATGGCGGCAGAGCAGGAGGCGCTTCGCCGCGCGCTCGGCGACGTGATGGCCCAGCTGGGCGGCATGGGACGTTCGATCCCGGATGCGCTGGGCGACGCCGAGCTCGCCATGCGCGCCGCCCGCGACGCTCTTGGCCGCGGGCAGCCAGGCCAGGCGGTAGGTCCCGAGGGCGAGGCGCTGGAAGGCTTGCGTGCGGGCTCGGGCGCGGTCATTGCCGAGCTGCTCGAGGAGGTCGGGTCGCGGTCGCTCTCGGGGCAACTGGAGTGGTTGCGCGAATTTGCCGATCCCTTTGGCCGCGCAAGCCGCGACGAGGATGGCGACGGCGCCGACGGCGACGTCGCGATCCCCGAGAAGGGCGACCTGCAGCGGGCACGGGCCATCATCGAAGAACTCTATCGACGCGCCGGCGAGCGCGAGCGCAGTCAACCCGAGCGCGACTACATCAACCGCCTACTCCGCCGCTTCTAGCGGGACCCGTCGCCGGGTGCGGGAACACCCGCGAGCGCGGCGTCGACCGCCGCGCGCAGTTCCTCGAAGGTAAGCGGCTTGGCGAGAATCCCATGGATCAGTGCGCCAAGGTTGTGGGCACGATCGCGTTCCGCCTGGTAACCGGACATGATGATGATGCGGAGTGCGGGAAACACCTCGGACGCCTTGAGCGCGAGCGCGATGCCATCCACGACCGGCATGACGATGTCGGCGACCAGGAGATCGTAGGAGCGGCTGGCCAGCGCGTGGCTCGCCGCGGCGCCGTCGCCCACCGTCGTGACTTGGTGTCCCTCCCCTTCCATCGCGCGCTGAACGAACTGCGCGAGATCGGGCTCATCCTCGGCGATCAGAATTCTGGCCATCGCCGCAGTTCGCGCCTAGGTCCATTCAATCGGGCGCGGCGAAGGTGACTTCCACGCGGCGCGCGTTCTGCGGCGGGTCGCGGTAGCTCGTCGTAAAGCCGGTGGCATCGCCGGGCGCGAGGGCCGTTGCGGTCGCCGTGAAGCTCCAGTTGGTGATTTCGTCGCCGCGGACGTTGAGAAGGGCGACACGCAGCCGCGGGACCTCGCGCGTCGCTTCGGAGGTGTTGGCGATCTCGCCGGACACCACGAGCACGGTCGATTCGCCCTCGCGCGTTTGCGTGAGCGCCGGCACACCGATCTCAAGGCCATCGTACGGGCTAGGGACGGGAAAGCCGATCAATGCGTAAAGCTGTGCCGCCGGAGACCACAACGCGACGATCTCGACGCGGGCGAAAAAGGCGCCGCCGAGAACGGCGACGATGACCAGAACGAGCGCCGCCCAGCCAGCAATTGCGGCGGCTCGACCGCGCCGTCGGGCCGGCGCGGCATCAGGCACCACCGGCCGCTCGACGATCTCGGGAATGTCCTCGTCGTCGAGGTCGTCCTCAAGGTCGTCGTCACCGACCGGTTCGTCGTCGGGATCGGGCCGCGCTCTGGTCGGCGCTGGTGCGGGCGCGTCCTCGGCTTCGTCGGGCGGCTCCGCGTCTTCCGGCGGCCGTTGCGTCCACTTGTGGGAACACTTGGCGCAGCGGACGGTCCTGCCGTTGGGAACGAATGCAGCCGCGTCAACGTTGAATTGAGTTTCGCAGTTCGGGCAGGTAATTATCATCGGTGCCGACCGGCCTCCGCGCCGATCCGGTTATAGGCATTTGCCGGAAGCGGCGCAAGATTCGGGCCATCCGCGACGTCCGCAGCGGCCGGTGGCGATTGTGGCGCCCGCCCACCCGCCGATCGAAGCCGCACGGCCGAGGTCTGGTCCCTGGACTGCGCCCTGGCCCCGTGCGATTCTCCGCGCGGGCAGCGTGAGGAGAGCGCAGCGCGTGGTGGTACGGTTCCGGAACGTCGGCATGCGCTACGGCGCCGGGCCGGAAGTGTTGCACGACATCACCTTCGACCTGGAGCCCGGCGCGTTCCACTTCCTCGCCGGCCCCTCTGGCGCGGGCAAGACCTCGCTCCTCAAACTGATGTATCTCGCGCACCGACCCTCGCGTGGAATCGTCGAGATCTTCGACCGCGATATCGCGACCGTGCCGCGGGGCGAGTTGCCGAACATGAGGCGACGGATCGGCGTGATCTTCCAGGAGTTCCGTTTGCTAAATCACTTGTCGGCGCTGGACAACGTGGCGCTGCCGCTGCGCATCGCAGGCGCCTCGCGCGAACGCATCCGCGATCATGTAGCCGAGCTCTTGGACTGGGTTGGCCTTGGCGAGAACATCGATTCGCGCCCGGCGACCTTGTCCGACGGCGAGAAACAGCGGGTGGCCATCGCCCGCGCGGTGATTAGTCGTCCAAGCCTTTTGCTCGCCGACGAACCGACCGGCAACGTCGACGCCGAGCAGGGCGAGCGACTCGGCCGCCTGTTCCTGGAGCTCAACAAGATCGGCACCACGGTGGTCATCGCCACCCATGACGAAGGCATGATCGAGCGGTTCGGCCGGCCGGTTCTGCGGCTCGAGGAAGGCGAGCTGCACATGGAATCGGCGCCCGCGACCGCAGGCTGACATGTTCCGCGTCCGCTCGGACCTTCCTTTCGACGGCGATGCCGCGGGGCGGTTCCTCCCCGCGATCATCGCGTTGATGGTGTTCTTGGCGGCCCTTGCGCTTAGTGGTGCCGTCGTTTTGGAGGCGGCGACCGCGCGCTGGAGCGAAAGCCTTCGCAGCGCGCTAACCGTTCAGATCACGGCCGGCAAACGGGCGGAAACCGATGCCGCGATCGATACCGCGCTCGACATCTTGCTGTCGACCGAAGGTGTCGAAGCCGCTGTGGCACTGCCCGAGTCCGATATCGTGGCGCTTCTGGAGCCGTGGCTTGGGACCGGCAACGTCTCGCTCGACCTGCCGCTACCGCGACTGATCGACGTGACCCTGCGTGCCGGCGCGCAGCCCGACGTCGCCGCGCTCACCGCACGCATCGAGGACGCGGTGCCGGGAGCGCGGCTCGACGACCACCACGTCTGGGTGTCGGGTCTGGTGCGGCTCGGCCGCGCGGTTCAGGCGGTGGCGCTGGGCATCGTCGCCGTGATCGGCCTGGCTGCGGTCGCCGTCGTCGTTTTCACCACCCGCGCCGGGCTCGCGGTGCATCAAGACATTATCGAGATCATGCACATCGTCGGCGCCTGTGATTCCTACATTGCGCGCCAATTTCAGCGCCATGCCCTGGCGCTCGGCTTTCGCGGCGGCCTCATCGGGCTCGTGGTCGCCGCGGCGACGCTGGTGGGCGGTGCGGCGCTTGCCGGTGAAGGTGCGCCCCCGCTGCTGCCTCGCCTCGTGTTCCCGTGGGTCGGCTGGGCGGGGCTGGCGGCGCTCCCGCTGGCAGCCGCGGTGATTGCTACGTTGACCGCGCGGATCACGGTGATGCGCGCCCTGGCCCGACTGGCATAGCCATGCTCGTCCTGCTCGACCGTGACGGCGTGCTGAACGAGGAGTGCCCCGGTTTCGTCACCAATCCAGACCAGTTGGTGATGATCGAGGGCGCCGCCGATGCCGTCGCGCGTCTGTGCGCTGCGGGACATCGAATCGCCGTCGTCACGAACCAGTCCGCGGTCGGTCGTGGCCTCATCGTCGCGGCCATGCTCGATCGCATCCATGAGCGGCTTCGCGCCGAAGTCGCGCGGGCGGGCGGGCGCATCGATGCGGTCCTCGCGTGTCCTGATCCGCCGTGGGCCCCTAGCCCGCGGCGCAAGCCGGCGCCCGGCATGCTAAACGAGGCCATCCGCCGCTTCGGCGTCGAGGCCGCCGCGACGCCGATGATCGGCGACAGCATGCGCGACCTAGAGGCCGCCCTTGCCGCCGGCTGCAAGCGCGTCTTGGTGCGCACCGGCAACGGCGCCGCGGTTCAGGCCGCCGGCATCCCTGCGGCGTTGTCGCCGGTCGCGGTGTTCGACGACTTGGCCGAGGCCGTCGACAGGCTGCTGGTGGCGCGGTGAACCGTCGCCCGCTGTTCCGCCGACGCGACCGGCCGCGGGTTGCGATCGTCCTCATGACCGGCGCGGTGGCGGTGGTGGCGGCGACGTGGCTCGGCGGCTTGGTTTGGTTTGCCGAAACGCTGCCGCGCGCGGTTCAGGATAGCGACACCCTGGCCGACGGGATCGTCGTCTTCACCGGCGGACCCGGACGGCTTGAAACGGCGCTCGATCTGGTAGCGGCGGGCAAGGCACGCAAGATATTCGTGTCCGGCGTTTCCCGGGGCGTGAGCGAGGACGATATCCAAGCGGCATCGCGCCGCGCGCCCGAGTTGTTCGAGTGCTGCGTGGTGCTCGGATACGAGGCCATGGACACCACCGGCAATGCCCGGGAAACTGCAGCGTGGGCGGCCGTCGAGGGCCACGCGAGCCTGCGCGTCATCACCGCCGCGTACCACATGCCGCGCAGCCTGGTCGAGCTGGGCCACGCCATGCCGGACATTGTCTTGATCCCTAATCCGGTCTTTCCCGAGCGCGTGCGACTCGATTCGTGGTGGGCGTGGCCGGGCACCGCCAGCCTGATCGCGACAGAGTACACGAAGTATTTGGTCAGCTTGGTGCGCACGGCCGTCTGAGGGTCCCATGTTGGTGCTGCGTTCGCTTGCCTTCAACGTCGCGTTCTTTGGCTGGACGTTGCTGATGGTGATTGCCGCGCTGCCCGCACTCGGCCTGCCGCGCCGCGTCATGGCCGCCATGGTGCGCTTTTGGGTGCACGGGATTCTCGGCCTGATGCGCCGGCTCGTGGGCCAGAAGGTCGAGATTCGCGGCCGCGGTCGGGTGCCCGAAGGCGCGTGCATCATCGCCTCGAAGCATCAATCCGCCTGGGAAACGCTGATCGTCAACGTCGTTCTCCGCGAGCCGGCGATCGTGGTCAAGCGTGAGCTTTACGCCATTCCCGGGTTCGGTTGGGAGCTTCGTAGCGCCGGCATGATCGCCGTCGATCGCGGCGGCGGCGCCGGGGCGCTCAAGGGAATGGTGCGCGATGCGCGCGCCACCGCCGCGCAAGGACGCCCGGTGGTGATGTTCCCCGAGGGAACCCGCACCGCGCCCGGATCGAGCGCACCGCTTCACCCTGGAATCGCCGCACTCTACGCGGCGCTAGGCGTGCCCGTCGTGCCGGCGGCGGTCAATTCGGGACTCTTCTGGGCGCGGCGGGGATTCATCAAGCGGCCGGGCACGATCGTCATGGAGTTCTTGCCCGCGATCGAGCCGGGACTCGAACGGCGGGCGTTCATTGCCCGGCTCGAGGCGGCCATCGGTGCGGAGTCCAGCCGGTTGATCGCTGAAGCGAACAAAGGGTAAACTCCGCGAATGCCTACGATCGCACCGATTTCGCAGCAGATCTGGGACATGAAGTATCGGCTCAAGGCGGCCGATGGCATCCCTATTGACGGATCGGTCGAGGACACCTGGGCGCGGGTGGCGAAAGCGCTCGCTGGCGCCGAGGCCGAACCGGCGCTTTGGGAACCCCGCTTCGCCGAGGCGATGGCCGATTTTCGCTTCCTGCCGGGCGGGCGCATCGTCGCCGGCGCCGGCGCCGGACGCCGGGTGACGCTGTTCAATTGCTTCGTCATGGGCGCGATCCCCGACGCCATGACCGGCATCTTCGAACACCTCAAGGAAGCGGCGTTGACGATGCAGCAGGGGGGCGGCATCGGTTACGACTTTTCGACCCTTCGCCCCAAGGGAGCGCCGGTCAAAGGGGTCGGCGCCGACGCCTCGGGGCCATTGAGCTTCATGGACGTATGGGACGCGATGTGCCGCACCATCATGAGCGCGGGTCACCGCCGCGGCGCGATGATGGCAACCCTGCGCTGCGATCACCCCGATATCGAAGCCTTCATCGCCGCCAAGGCCGACCCCGGGCGGTTGCGCATGTTCAACCTCTCGGTCCTGGCGAGCGACGCGTTCATGGCCGCAGTCAAGGACGATGCGCCGTGGGAGCTTACCTTCGGCGGGGTCTGCTACGAGGTGGTGCGCGCCCGGGGCCTGTGGGAATCGATAATGCGGGCGACCCACGCCTACGCCGAGCCGGGCGTCATCTTCATCGACCGCATCAACCGGCTCAACAACCTCCGCTACGTCGAAACCATCGCCGCCACCAATCCTTGCGGCGAACAGCCACTGCCCCCCTATGGGGCGTGTCTGCTGGGCTCGGTCAACCTCGCGCGGCTGGTGGTACGGCCGTTCGCGGACGATGCCGCGCTTGATACCGAGGCGCTCGAAGGCCTGGTGCCGGTGGCCGTGCGGATGCTCGACAACGCCATCGACATCTCGGAGTTTCCGCTGCCCCAGCAAGCGGCGGAGGCGCGGGCCAAGCGGCGCATCGGGCTTGGAATCACCGGGCTTGCCGACGCGCTGATCATGTGCGGACTGCGTTATGATTCGGACGCCGGCGCGACGGCCGCCGGAACCTGGATGAAGGCGGTCCAGCGGTCGGCCTATCTCGCCTCGGCGGAGCTGGCGAAGGAGAAGGGCGCGTTCCCGCTCTACGAGCGCGAGCCCTATCTGGCGGGCGAGACGGTGGCCGGGCTTGACACCGACGTCCGCGAGGCCATCGCTCGCAACGGCATGCGCAACGGGCTCGTCACCTCGGTCGCGCCCACGGGTACGATCTCGATCTTCGCCGACAACGTCTCCTCGGGGCTGGAGCCGGTGTTCGGCTTCACCTACCGGCGCAGCGTGTTGATGCCCGACGGCTCGCGCCGCGAGGAGGAGGTGGGCGATTACGCCTATCGCCTCTATCGCCAAATCAAGGGCGAGGACGCGGCCCTGACCGATGCCTTCGTCGACGCCCAAACACTGGCGCCGGCCGATCACGTGCGCATGCAGGCGGCGGTCCAGACCCACGTCGACAGCGCCGTCTCGAAGACCGTGAACTGCCCCGAGGACATCGCCTTCGAGGACTTCAAGGACATCTACCGAGCGGCGTATGAGGCCGGACTGAAGGGGATCACCACCTACCGGCCCAACTCAGTCACCGGCGCCGTCCTCGAGGCCAAGGGCGGGCGCGGCGGGCGACAGCACCAGGCCGAGCTACCGCTCGACACCCCCGGGCCGGCGCGGCCGGACGATGTTTTCGAGGCCGGCGGCGTGGTCTATATGACGCAGCCGCTGGACCGGCCCGAGGTGCTGCCCGGCTCGACCTACAAGGTGCGCTGGCCGGAATCCGACCACGCCATGTACATCACCATCAACGACATCATCAAGGACGGGCGGCGCCGCCCCTTCGAGGTGTTCATCAACTCGAAGAACATGGAGCACTACGCCTGGACGGTCGCGCTCACCCGCATGTTGAGCGCCGTGTTCCGGCGTGGCGGCGACGTCTCGTTCGTGGTCGACGAGCTCAAGGCGGTGTTCGATCCGCGCGGCGGCGCGTGGGTGGGGGGCCGCTACGTGCCCTCGATCCTGGCCGCCATCGGCGAGGTCATCGAGGAGCATCTGATCCGCATCGGCTTCATCGCCGATCCCGAGAACCCCGAGGACAAGGCCGACCGACTGCGGCTCGCCTCGGGCATGGACGAGGGCGCCACCGCGGGCCGCCTGCACAGCTGCCCGCGCTGCGGCCAGCCCGGCTTGCTGCGCATCGAGAACTGCGACACCTGCACCTCGTGCGGCTACTCGAAGTGTAGCTAGTCCCGCACCATCGCCAGGAGCTTGGCGAGGCGCGAGTCGCGGACGCCTAGGGCTTCGAGGTGGGCCAGCGTATTGACCAGGTAATCGACGTTGCGGCCCGAGCGGCCGGTACCATGGCGGATGAGCGGCGCCATCTCGGCGAGGCCCAGGGCGCGGGTGTAGTCGTAGTGGTCGCGGTTGGCGATGTAGCAGAGCGCCGAAACCCGCCGGTCCTTCAGGCGGACGGGGCAGTGCCGCGGCACATACTCGCCGCGGCTCCGCTCGCGCCGCTCGAGGTAGTCGAATACCGCCGCCGCCGACGCCGCGGGCACGCGGTAGGCGAGGCCACGGCACGCGCCGCCGCGGTCCAGGCCGAGCACCAGGCCCGGCCGTTCGGCCGTCCCGCGGTAGATGCGCGAATAGATGCACAACGCCCGGTGATAGCCGTAAAGCGTCGCCGGCGCGGATTCGGCGAACTCGAATCCGGGGTTCCACATGAGTGATCCATAGGCGAAAACCCATAGATCGACTTCGGGATTGAGCACCGGCATCGGGCGTCGCGACACGCTACTGGCAGCGTCGGGGCCAGCCGTCTATAACGGTTCCGCCCCACCGGCGCCACCGCACCTGTGTTCCACCGTCGCAACCGCGTCCTCATCAGCGCCGCCGCCATCTTGGCCGTGGCGCTCGTCGGCTACACCGCCTATTGGTTCGTGCTTGCCGGCGAGGCGAAAGAGGGCATCGCGCGGTGGGCCCAGAACTGGCGTGCCGCGGGCTACGCGGTGTCCCACGCCGAGCCCGACTTCGGCGGGTTTCCGTTGTCGCTGCGCGCCAGCCTCGCGGCGCCGGCCATCGGGCGGGGCGTCGGTGCGCAGGCGTGGCACTGGCGCGGCCAGGGCATCACCGCCTCGCTCCGGCCCTGGGACCTAAGCCGGTTCAGACTGCGCATCGAGGGTCGCCAAGAAATTAGCGTGGGCGAACCCGGGCAACGCCGCTACGAACTCGACGCGGCGAGCGCCCTGACCGCGGTCTCGTTGGGGACACGAGGCCGATTGAAGCACGTCGACGCCAAAATCGCCGCGCTCGATATGCGCGAGGACAAGTGGACCGAACCGCTGCGCATCGGTCGTTTGCGGATCGAGGGTACCGATTACCGCCACGGGGGCGCCGGCGCGCGCGCCACCGACATTGCCCTGATCATCGAAAATGCCGCCCTACCGGTCGCCCCACAGGGCCCGCTGGGCAAGACCATCGAGCGAGTCCGAGCGGACATAACGATTGTTGGCACGTTCCCCCAACAGCCGCTGGAGGCCGCCATGGCGGCGTGGCGCGACGACGGCGGAACGGTCGAGCTCCGCAGCTTGGTCATACGGTGGGGACCGCTCGACCTGAGCGCCGACGGCACCCTCGCCCTGGATTCCGAGCTCCGCCCGATCGGCGCGCTGTCAGCGTCCATTGCCGGTGTCGACGAGGCGGTGGAGAGCCTCCTCGCCGCGGGCAGCATCGGCGCGGCGGAGGCGGCGGCGCTGCGCGTTGCGTTCAATCTCTTCGCCCGCATCACCTCATCGACGGGCGATCGTGTGAACGTGCCGATCACCGCGCAGGACGGCCGAATCTTCGTCGGCCCGGTGGCGGTAGCGCGCGTCGGACCGTTGACCGGACCCGGTTCGTAATCCTCAGGCCTGCCCGGCGTCGATGACGCCGCGGCGGATGTCGCGGGTGCGCCGGAACAACGCCTCGAGGGTCTCGCTCTCACCCCAGCGGATGGCCCGCTGCAGCGCCGAGAGGTCCTCGTTGAAACGGCCGAGCATCTCGAGCACCGCCTCGCGATTGTTGAGAAAGACATCGCGCCACATCACCGGATCCGAAGCGGCGATGCGGGTGAAGTCGCGAAAGCCGCCGGCAGCGTACTTGAGGACCTCGGATTCGGTCACGTCTTCGAGGTCCTGGGCGGTGGCGACGATGTTGTAGGCGATGAGGTGCGGCAGGTGCGAGGTAATCGCCAATACCAGGTCGTGGTGGCGGGGGTCCATGATATCGATCCTCATGCCGGCGCGCCGCCATAGCTCGGCGACCTGCTCGACCGCGCCCGAATCGGCGCCCGGCGGCGGCGTTAGGATGCACCAGTGCCCCTCGAACAATTCGGCGAAACCGGAATCCGGCCCCGAGTGCTCGGTCCCGGCCACCGGATGGGCGGGGACCAGATGGACCCCGTCTGGCATGACCGGCGTTAGCGCGGCGATCACCGCGTGCTTGACCGAGCCCACGTCGCTCACGATGGCGTCCGGTTTAAGCACCGGCGCGATCGCCGCGCCGATCTCGGCATAGGTGCCGACCGGCGTGCACAGGACGATCAGATCGGCCCCGTCGGCGCACGCGTCGGCATCGTCGAAGACGCTGTCGACGATCGCCAACTCGACCGCCCGATCGCGGGTTTTCGCGGTGCGCGCGCAGCCCGCCACGTGCTCGCAGATGTGGTAATCGCGGAGCGCGCGAGCGAGCGAGGATCCGATGTGGCCAAGGCCGATCAGTGAGACGCGTTCGAAAAGGGTCTGGGCCGCCATTCCTACTCCATGAACCGGGCAAGCGATTCGACTACGGCGCCGCATGCCGCCTGCGGGCCGACTGTAATTCGGAGATACTCAGGCAATCCGTATACTTCCATGCGCCGGACGATAATGCCGTCGGCGCGAAGGTGGTGATCGGCGGCGGGCGCGCCGCCTTTGTCGTTTTGAATGCGCGCGAGGATGAAATTGGCGACGCTGGGCACCACCTCGATGCCGAGCGCCCGCAACCGCTCGCCAAGCCACGGTATCCAGCGGTCGTTATGGGCGCGGGCCGCGGCCAGATGCGCGGTGTCGGAAACCGCCGCCAGGCCCGCCACCTGGGCCGGTGCAGTGACGTTGAAGGGCGACCTGATGCGATTGAGGACATCGGCGATCGCCGGCGGGCAGTAGGCCCAGCCCAGGCGCAACGCGGCGAGGCCGTAAATTTTTGAGAACGTCCGCGTGGTCACGACGTTATCGTGCGCCTCCACCAGGTCGATACCGGCGCCGTAGTCGTCCGCGCCGACGTACTCGGCGTACGCCGAGTCGATCACCAAGATCGTGTGCTCGGGCAGGCCCGCACGCAGGCGCGCGAGCTCGGCCGCCGAAAGGTAGGTTCCGGTCGGGTTATTGGGATTGGCGAGGTAGACGATACGCGTGCTCGCCCCGGCGTGCGCCAAGAGCGCGTCGACGTCCGCCGTCAGGGACGTTTCAGGCGCCGCCACCGGCTTCGCGCCGACCCCAAGCGCCGCCAGACGGTAGACGAGGAAGCCGTGTTGGCTGTAGAGCACCTCGTCGCCGGGCCCGGCGTAGGCGCGGGCCAAGAGCGCAAGCAGCTCGTCCGACCCGGCGCCGCAGACGATGCAATCGGGATCGACGCCGTGGGCCGCCGCAAGCCCGGCGCGGAGCGCGGTCGAGGGGCCGTCCGGGTAATGTTCGAGCGCCCCGCTGAGTCCGGAATAGGCGGCGATCGCCGCCGGCGAGGGCCCAAGCGCGGATTCGTTCGAGGCCAGCTTGATGATACGCGTGGCGCCGGGGATGGTCGATTCGCCGCCAACGTACGGTTCGATGTCCAACACCCCAGGCCGGGGCTCGATCGCGATCATCACCGATGCTCCTACGGACCGGAGGGCCGGATCGGTTTCGTGTAACTGCCGATCACCACCGCCTCACCATCGCCAAGCCGCGCGGGGCTTTCAGAAACCTCCATCAGGTGCAGGTGCCCCGAAGATCGCGCGACGGTGCCCAAGCATCGCCCGATGGCCACACCCGGCACCTCGCGCCCTTGCGTTGACAGGGCCACCAGGCGGAGAGCGCTCTCCCGGCCGGCGGGCCCGGCGTGAGCAACGAGAAGGGCCGGCGCGCTCGCCGCTTCGGCCGGCTCGAACAGGGGCAACCGGGCAACCACCCACGGCCCCTCCCCTCCGCGTTCGGCTAAGTAGGGCCACCACGGGTCCGCCTCCCCCGCGGTCGGCATCGGCAGGACCGCGAAGATGCTTCGGTCTCTTTCCACGGCGCCGAGCGCGGCGGCGGCGGAGCGGTAGAGGCGCATTGGCGCCGCCGAGCCGAAATGTACGCGGGCCAAATCCCAGTAGCCGAGCGCCCCGCGTGAGGCGCAAACGGCGATCGAGAACGATCCCTGGAGGGCAAGCGACGCGGCCATGATTTCGCGCCAAACGCCGACGATCGCGGCGTGAGGCAGCGCCCCGCGATGGCGCTCGAGACGGTGGGCGAGAATTTCCGCCTCGCGGGCGGGGCGCATCGCGCCCGGCGCACCGTGACTGGGCTTGAGGGCCTTCAGGCGTACGACGATCTCGGCGCGGCGAATGAGGCGCTCGTGAATCGCGTCGTCGATCTCGTCGATCTCGACGCGCAAGCCGTCGAGACTCTGGGCATCGGCCGTCATCGGAGCCAGTGGGGTCGAGAAAAATCGAAAACCATTGGTAGCCCCGGTTTGGCAAAAAATCAAAGAAAACGTTGACAATTGAGGGTCTTGTCGTGAGGTATGCACGAATTGCCGCGAGGCGGCACCCAGAGCGTAGCGATGACCGAACTACTGGAATCCATTACCGACATCCAAACGCTGAGGCGCTATGGGAAGGTCGTCGAGCTCGGGCGCGATACGCCCCTTCGGCTTGACTGCGGGGTCGAGCTCGGCCCCTTCAATGTTGCCTTCCAGACCTACGGTGCGATTAACGCCGAGCGCTCCAACGTCGTGTTGGTGTGCCACGCGCTGTCGGGCGACCAGCACGTCGCCGGACCGCATCCGGTGACCGAGGGACAGGGCTGGTGGGACAACATGGTCGGCCCGGGCAAGCCGCTCGACACCGAACGCTACCACGTGATCTGCGCCAACGTCCTCGGCGGGTGCATGGGGACTGCGGGACCTAACCAGATCGACCCCAAGACGGGGGAGGTCTATGCCACCAACTTCCCCGTCGTCACCATCGCCGACATGGTCCGCGCCCAGGCGATGCTGTTGGACCACCTGGGCATCGAGCAGGTATTCTGCGTGATTGGCGGCTCCATGGGGGGGATGCAGGTCGTCGAATGGGCGGCGAGCTATCCCGAGCGTGTCTTTGCCGCCGTGCCGATTGCTTGCGCCGCCAGGCATTCCGCACAGAACATCGCCTTCCACGAGGTCGGCCGCCAGGCGATCATGGCCGATCGCGAATGGCACGAGGGCCAGTACCTCGACCGCGGCACCCTTCCCCGCCACGGGCTGGCGGTGGCGCGGATGATGGCGCACATCACCTACCTGTCCGAATCCGGCTTGAGCCGCAAGTTCGGGCGCAACCTGCAGGACCGGCTGACCATTACCTACGGCTTCGACGCCGACTTCCAGATCGAGAGCTACCTGCGCCACCAGGGACATTCCTTCGTCGACCGCTTCGACGCCAATTCGTACCTCTACATTACGCGGGCGATGGACTATTTCGACCTTGCGAAGTCAAACGGCGGCGAGCTTTCGGCCGCGTTCGCCGGATCCTCGACCAAGTTCTGCGTGATCTCGTTCACCAGCGATTGGCTTTTTCCGACGCCGGGCAACCAAGAGATCGTTCACGCGCTTACCGCGGTCGCGGCCAACGTCAGTTTCGTCGAGATCGAGACCGACAAGGGTCACGATTCCTTCCTTCTGGACGAGCCGGATTTTCACGCCGCGCTGGTCGGGTTTCTTAACGGCGCCGCCGCCCACCGCGGCCTCGTCACGAGGTGATCGACCGCGCCGAGGAAGATCGCCGCCGCGACATCCGCGTCGATCTTCAACGGATCGCCGACTTGATCAGACCGGGATCGCGCGTTCTCGACGTCGGCTGCGGCGACGGCGCGCTGTTGCGCCACCTTGCCGACGACAAGAACGTGGATGCGCGCGGCCTGGAGATCAGCCAAGCCGGCGTTCGAGCCTGCGTCGGCCAGGGTCTTTCGGTGGTCCAGGGGGACGCCGACACCGATCTTGGCGATTATCCGAGCCAAGCTTTCGATTACGTCATTCTGAGCCAAACGCTGCAGGCCGTACGCAACCCACGGCAAGTCCTGGGCGAGCTTGTTCGCATCGGCCGTCACGCCATCGTATCGTTCCCCAACTTCGGCCACTGGCGGGTGCGCCTGGCGCTTTTGATACGGGGGCGCATGCCAACCGTGGCCGCGCCCTGGTACGAGACCCCGATCATCCACCCCTGCACCATCAGGGACTTTGGCAAGCTGTGCCGAGACGAGGGAATCGCTATCGAGCGGCGTCTCTCGATCGACGGCGAGGGCAAAGCCGGCGCGCTTACCGCACTGGGACTGCTGGCCAACGCATTTGGCGCGCAGGGAGTCTTCCTACTTCGAAAACGATAATCCGGCGAGCGACCCGCGGGGCGATCAGCCGTGCGGTGGCGCCTCGCGAGCGTGGCCCGCGGCGGTGCCGGTGGGCAGCGGGACGAGGATCGGGCGACGGCGTCGCGCGGGCTTGGCGCTGACGCCATAGATCTGCTTGCCGGCCTCGACCACCAGCACGCCGGCGAGCGCCGGCAGCCATCGACCGCCGAGGTTCTCGACCGCCGGAGCCGCGCTCAACAGCGCACGGCGTCGGCTCGGCGGTATGTAGAGGGCGGCCTTGGACTGCATCGGCGTGAACATGCAGCCGCGCAGCAACCGGTTGAGCTGGGGCGGCGAATAGGGGTGACCGTGGCCGAACGGCGTGCGCTCGAGGCGCGCCCAAATACCGCGGCGGTTGGGGACCACCGCCAGCAATCGCCCGTTCGCGGCCATCACACGCCAGGCCTCGCGCAACAGACCGCGCACTTGCTCGCTGGTCTCGAGCGCGTGCACCAAGATGATGCGATCGAAGGTCGCATCCTCGAAGGGCAGCTCCTCTTCGTCGGCGAGGGCCACCAAACCGGGTCCTGCCGCCGGCCAATGCAGGACGCCCTGGCTTGCCGGCATGACCGCCGCCACCTGCTCGGCGCCATCGCGGAAGGGGCGGAGATAGGGGGTGACGTAGCCGATGCCGAGGAATCGCATGCCCGCGGTGTCGGACCACAGTGCCCGGACCCGACGCCGGATCATGCGTCGCGCCACCTGCCCAAGGCGGGTGGCGTAGAAATCGCGTAGATCGACCACGTCCTGTCGCATCGCCCGCCTATTCTAGCACGCGCGAAGACGGTCGCGGGGTTGAGGCCTAATCGGGCTCGGCGCGGCGGTGCGGGCGTTCGGTCGTGGGACGGCCCAAGTAGTGCCCTTGGAGGTAATCGACCCCATGGCTCCGGAGCGTCGCGGCATCCTCGGCGGTCTCGATGCCCTCGGCGATCGTGATCAGACCGAAACTCGAGGTCAGGTCCATCACGGTGCGGACGAAATCATGGTTGCCTGGGTTCGCCCTGAGGGGGCGGACGAGCGAGCCGTCGATCTTGACGACGTCGACGGGCAGGGCCTCGAGGTGGGCCAACGAAGTGTGCCCGGCGCCAAAGTCATCGAGGGCGACCTGACACCCGAGCCCGCGAAGGCCCGCGACGAAGCCTATCGAATCGGCAATGTCACCGAGCATCGCGGTCTCGGTGATCTCGATGGTAAGCCGGGCGGCGACCTCACGATTGCTCCGCAGGAGCGCGATGAAGGCGCGGCGCCAGGCGGCGTCGCCCACGGTAAGGCCCGAAATATTGAGGGCAAGGCGGATGCCCGGCTCCTCCCTGAGCGCGGCGACCACGAGTTCCAGCGCTCGGCGATCAATCTTCGAGGTCAGGCCCAAGCGCTCGACGGCGGGCATGAAGACGCCGCGTCGATGACCCGGCCGCGGTCGTCGACCATGCGCAACAGACACTCGTGAAGCATCGTCTCGCCGGTTTCGGGCTCGACGATCGGCTGGAAAGCGAGTCTTAGGCGGCGCTCTCGGAGGGCCGCGAGGACGCGGTCGGCGACCCGCTCATCGGCCCGTCGCACCCGGCGCTGGGCCCGCGAGAGTCGGCACGCAACAAAGCGGCCGCCGTCCGCCCGTCGGGGCCCCGCTAGCGCCTCTTCCGATCGAGCCAGCGCCTCGTGGCCGGTGCAAGCC
The DNA here is from genome assembly GCA_965219135.1 of Alphaproteobacteria bacterium. Taxonomy (GTDB): domain Bacteria; phylum Pseudomonadota; class Alphaproteobacteria; order VGEJ01; family VGEJ01; genus CAYUNL01. The sequence continues at coordinate 1,485,611 of CBDCMV010000003.1, forward strand.
ACGCTGGGGATGCCGACGCCGCCCACCGATACCGCGAGGCGCAGGGGGCCGACGGCGGTCTCGACGGTGGTTTGATCCACGGCATCGAGGACCTTTGCCGCGGCGGCCGCCATCATCGCTTCGGCGCATCCACCGAGCACAAGACCGTAGCGGTCGTCGCCGCTGCGGCCAATCGCGTCGCATCCGCGCACGCAACCATCAAGTATCCGGCCAAGGCCGACGATCATCTCGTCGGCGACCTCGCGGCCATGGCGCTCGATGATGTCGTCATGGCCATCGATGCCGACGCTCAAGCAGACGCAGGGCGTAGCAAAACGCGCATTGACGGCGAGCGCCTGGTCGAGTGCGGCGCGCAGCCGGACCCGGTTGAGATGGCCGCTCAGCGCGTCGAAAGGGGCGGTGTCGGGCGCCCCCGAGGTGCCGGCCGTCGGCCCCGGGATCTGGCGCAGGCTACCGACCATGCGGACTGCCCGCCCGTCGCGCGAGGCAACGACGATGCCGCGGTCCTGGACCCAGGTGTGGGTCCCATCGCCGCGGCGCAAACGATACGCGCAATCGTAGGTGCCGTTGCCGCCGACGTGACCGAACAGCGCGCGGGCGCGCGCCGGCAAATCGGCGACGCCGATATGGCGTTCGAAACCGCTCGGATCCGCGATCCCGGCGATGTCGGGCAATCCGAACAACGCGGTGGCGCCGTCCGACCAGACGATCTTGTCGTCGACCATGTCCCAGTCGTAGACGGCGTCGCCCGAGGCCGACAGTGCGAGTCGCAGCCGCTCGAGCTCGGCGCTCCGCACGCCGGTTCCCCGGCTGCTCTCCGTAAGCTCACCCACTTCGCGTGTCCCAGCGAACGAAACCCAAAGCGATAGCGACCGAGGTTAGGCGGCGAAGGTTAACAATTCCTCAAACTTTGGGCCTTGGAGGCCAGCCGGCGCCGCCCTAGCAGGAAAGAGTGCCCAACCGAAATCACTCGCGCACCGCCAATCAGGTGCGTGCCAGAACGGTCGCGCGATCGGCCATTCACGCGGACGATGCGGCGTATGCCAAGACTCAAGGGGCCGACCTCGACGACCAGATCATGTCGTACAGCGTGTTGTCGCTGCCTGCGCTGAAAGCTCCGGTGCGCCGCGGGCACCGTGCTAGAATGGCGGTCGATTGGCGTGCCTCACGACCCCTGCCACCCCCGTCTTAGCCTGTGTGCCATAGCCGGAACGCGCGCGTGATCGCGCTGCGCTTGCCGGTATTCCGCAACGGAGGACACTCGTGACGCGACTCAGATTGGCCGGACATATCCGCAGGCCGAGGCCCGACGAGATCCGCTCCTTGGCGGCCGAAGAGTATATGCGGCTCAACGAGGAAGAGACGGCCGACATTGGTATGTTGCTCGATTCGATACTCAGCCAGATCGAGCGCCTCGACGACCTGAGCATTCCTGAAATCGCGGTCAGGTACGGAAATCGCGACAAGGGCCGTAGACCCACCGCCGAGGAAGACCCCTTCAACGCGTTCATCCGCCGATGCCGCGTCGAAGGCGCCCCCACCGGCAAGCTCGCCGGAAAGACGGTCGGCCTCAAGGACAACATCAGGCTCGCGGGAATCCCGATGACCAACGCCTCGCGGCTCCTACATGAGTACGTGCCATCGATCGATGCAACCGTCGCCGAGCGACTCCTGGACGCCGGCGCCACCATCGTCGGCAAGCTCAACATGGACAACTTCTCCATGGGCGGCACCAGCGAGACCAGCGACTTCGGCGCGCCGCGCAACCCCCGCAATCCCGATTACTCGACCGGTGGCTCCTCGGGTGGTTCGGGAGCGGCGGTGGCGGCCGGTCTGGTCGATATCGCGCTGGGCGTCGATGAAGGCGGTAGTGCCCGCATCCCGGCCGCGTGGTGCGGCGTCGTTTGTATGAAAGCCACCCACGGTCTGGTGCCGAGCTTCGGCATCACCTACCTCGACCACACCATCGATTTCGTTTGCCCCATGGCGGCCTCGGTCGAGGACGTCGCCTTGGCCCTCGAGGCGATCGCCGGTCACGATGCCCATGACCCGCAATGGGTCCGTGGCGCGGTTCCCACCGACGAGTACAGCAAGGATTTGAGCGATTCGATCGCCGGACTGCGCGTCGGGGTCATTCGGGAAGCGATGGATTGGCCCGATGCCGAGGCGGACGTCAACGACGCGGTGTCGGCGGCGGTTCGCGGTCTCGAATCCGCGGGGGCCACGGCGACGGAGACGTCGGTTCCCTGGTGGAAGGACTGTGGGTCGGTGCTCTTGGGGCTGCTGAGCCACTCGCACGGCGCCATGGTCGAGTCGGACTTGGAGGGCTACTGGCGGGGCGGCTCGTGCGACCCCGGCTGGCAGGAGGCGTTCGGCAAGGCGCGCCGCGCCGGAAGCGACGGATTCCCGCCGCTCCTTAAGGTGCAGATGATCACCAGCAAGTACCTGCGACGGGAGTACTGCAGCGTGTACTACTCCAAGGCGCAGAACCTCAGGAACGCGATGACCGAGGATCTGGACCACACACTCGATGGGTTCGACATCCTCGTCACGCCGACCACCCCGATGAAAGCGGTCAAACTGACCAAAGCGCTCAAGCCCGGATCGTGGGAGGGTCGCGGCGCCTTCGACAACAACCGGAACACCTGCCCGACCAACCTGACCGGCCATCCCTCGCTTTCGCTGCCCTGCGGAACCGGCGCGAACAACCTCCCCATCGGCGTGCAGTTGATCGGGCGGCGATTCGACGAGCGCACCCTGTTCCGCGCCGCGGCAACGATCGAGCGGGAGGCCGCGGGCTGACCCCGGAGCCTCAAGAACCGAGGTGGACGTAGTGATGGGGGAGACGCGCCCCGAGCCCGCTCACCACGACCAGCGGGGAGACGCCCTGCCACGCCGCGACCTCCTCCAGCGTGATTCGCTCCTCGCCTTGCGTCCCTAAAACGATGACCTCGTCGCCCACGGCGGCGTCCGCGACCCCGGACAAGTCGAGCACGGAGTTGTCGAGGCAAAACCGCAGGACCGGCACCCGTCGTCCGCGGACCAGGACGACGGCCGCCCGGCCTTGGGCGGGCGCGCGATAGCCGAGCCACAGACCGAGCGGCATGACGCCGGTCGTTTCCACGCCATCGTGCAGGTATGACGCGGCCTTGTCGCCGTCGGGGCGTGGACCGACGTGGACCAGCTGGGTTCGGATCGCGTGGAGCGCCGGGTGTAATCCGAACCCGTCGAACGCCGCCATGAGATCGCCGGCGACAGGGGACAGGCCAAAGAGCAAGTGACCGACGGCGATCGCCGTCAATCGATCGCCTAAGCCGCTGACCACGCCGGGACTGGTGATCGCCTGGGTCAGCGGCACCTCGATCCCATCGGCCGCCAGCGCGTCGATCAGGTCCTCGAACTCGCGGACGCGGGCACTGGCCCACGCCCGCCCGTCGGCGTCGGCGAACGTGGGGTGGGTGTGGATGCCCCGCACCTTGATATGCGGCTGCGAGGCCGCCCACGAAACGAAATCGCGGGATTGCCCGAAGGGAACGCCAAGGCGACCGAATCCGCCGTCGACTTTGATCACGATCGGGGTCTCGGCGCCCGCGGCCTGGGCGAGTGCGGTCACGGCCTCGGCGCTGTCGACGCTCGGGAGGAAGCCCGCGCGCGCCGCCTCGACGGCGGCCTCGGGCAAGCTGGCCCCGAAAATGACGATCGGGGACCCGACCCCGGCCGCTCGTATGGCGGTTGCCTCGTTATAGGAACCGGTGGCCAACAGGTCGGCCCCACCGGCGCTCACCGTGCGCGCGACCTCGACCGCCCCGTGACCATAGGCTCCGGCCTTGAGAACGGCGATCAGCGTCCTTCCGCGGGCGGCACGTTCGCGAACCACCGAGAGGTTGTGGGCAATGGCGTCGAGATCAACCTCCATCGCCAACGCTCGGGCGGTCCCGCTCCATCACTCACCCCTCGCGCTCGGCGCAGCTCCTCGCCCACGACTCGGTGACCTTGCCATCGCGGATGTCGCGCGCGATGGCGTCGCGGTCTCGCGTCGTTGGATCACCGAATCCGCCGCCGCCCGGTGTTTCGACCCGAAGCGTGCCGCCCTTCGGCATGTCAAACGTATGTTTCGACGGCAAGGCCCGGTTCTCGCCGTCGGGATCGAAGATGAAACGCGCCGGCTGACCCTCGCGCCCGCCGTCCAGCCCCCACGGCGGGAACTTGGTGCCATCGGAGAGGACGGTGCAGGTGGCCTCGGCGTACGGGAAGCTAAAGTCGCGCCGCACGCCGGTGCCGCCACGAAAGCGTCCCGCGCCGCAACTGTCTTGGATCAGCTCGTAGCGGGAGATCATGATCGGATAGTTGAGCTCCACTTCCTCGATCGGCGCGTTCTCGGTGTTCTGGATGTGGGTTTGCGAGGCGTCTTGACCGTCCTTGCTGGGGCGGGCGCCATAACCGCCTGCGATCGTCTCCATATAGACGTAGTACTCGTTGCGCCGGGGGTGGTGGCCGCCAAAACCGAGATTCACGATGAGGCCCTTGGTCGCCGCCGGAATCCGCTTGGGCAGCGGCACGTGCAGCGCCTTGAAAATGAGATCGGTGAGGAGGATACCCAGCTCCCAGCCGCCGACCACCCCGGCCGGAGGCATGGCGGTACAAATGAGCCCGTCCGGGCCGTCCACGTGGACGTGGTCCAAGAACCCGTCGTTGACGGGAATCCGATCGTCGACCAGGCAGCGCGTCGCGAAGGCCGCCGTCGACAACGCCATGGATCGCGTACAGTTCAGCGGCGCCCGGCGCTGCTCGGCCGAGCCGCTAACGTCGAGCCGCATGTGGCCATCGGCGATCGTCACCTTGGCCTTCACGTAGACCGGCTCGTCGGTGGTGCCGTCGTTGTCGCGGTAGCCGTCCGCCTCGTAGACGCCCTCAGGAAGCTTGCGGATCTCGCGGTCGGTCCAGCGATCGGTATAGGCGATGAGCTCGTCATAGAACGTCTCGAGGGTCGCGCGCGAATGCTGATTCACCAGTGCGGTCACGCGTCGCGCGCCGACGACATTGGCCGACATCTGGGCGCGCAGGTCTCCGCCCGTCTCCCGTGGGCTTCGGATGTTGGCGAGGATCATGTTGAGGACGTTGGGATCGAGCTTGCCGTCCCTCGCCACGCGGGTCGGCGGAAGGATGATTCCCTCCTGCATGAGCTCACGGCTGACCCCGAGACTCGCGGGGGCCGAGCCACCGACATCGACGTGATGCGCCATGTTCGCGACGTAGCCCACCCGCTGACCATCGACGTCCACCGGTGAGATGACGGCGATGTCGTTGAGATGGCTGGAGCCCCGATGGGGATCGTTCACAAGATAGCTGTCGCCCGCCCTCATCTCTTCGACCCCGACCTCGCGAACCGTCAGCGGCACGATCGTGTACATCGAAACCAAGTGGGCCGGCTGCGCGAACGATTGGGCAACCGAGCGCAGCTTGTTGTCGAAGAACGCGCACGAGAAGTCCGCCCGCGTCTTGATGTTCGTCGAATACGCGGCGCGGCGAACCGTGATCGCCATCTCCTCGGTCGCGTTCACCAAGGCATTGCGGATGACCTCGAAGGTAACCGGGTCGAGCGCCAGCTTCCCCTGATCTCCGCTGGCACCGTCGTCGTGCTGCATATCGGTCCTCGTCAACCGGGGTCTGTGCGATCCGTTTCCGGCGCTTACGCGAACGCCAGGATCCGCCGCGGATTCCCGACCAGTAGATCGTCGATCTCTTCCGTCTTGATCCCCAGCTCACGCATCCACGTCTGAACGTACTTGGCGATGTGGCCGTATCCCGGGCCGCCATAGGAAGCGAGCCGCGCTTTGAAACAGATGTCTTGCGAGACCACGACCTTCTTGCCGAAGCCCTCGGCGATGAGAAAGGCGATGGTCTTGATGCGCTCGCCGTCGCTGGGAACCTCGATGATTCCATGCGGATAGGTGGGCCTCACCTCGCCGAACCAGTCGAACTCGACGTAACATCCCGACCGCAAGAGGCGAAGGAGGCCCTCGCCGTCGAGACGGGTGCGCTCCATGTGCCCCATGATCACGCGCTCGATGTCGGCGCCGGCCTCATCGAGGACGTCCAGGATCTCGAACGAGGAGTCCACGTGGCGCCCGGTGTGGATGGAGAGCGGCGCACCCGTCTCCCTCTGGGCGCGGGCGCTCGCGCGCAGCACCTTCGTCTCGTTGGGATCGAGGGGCCACGTGCATCCCACCTCACCAATGATCCCGGCCCGCACCCCGGTGTCGTCGACCCCCTCGGTGATGTCGCGGACGATTTCGGCGCAGATGTCGTCCTCGCTCTTCTCGTCCATATCCGGCGGGTGAAAATCGACAAGGTAGTAGCTGCTTCCCATCACGATGTGCAGGCCGGTCTTCTCGGCGATGCTCCGCAGCGCCAGGGGTTCGCGGCCAAGACCTAAGCTCGTCACGTCGACCAGCGTCCCGCCTCCTGCCGTCTTGAAGATGCCGGCCTCGTCGGCGGCGAGGCCCTGATCCGAGAGCACGAGGTTGTCGAGGCTCCCGCTCCAGTTCATGAACACCCACGAAAGGGTGTCGAGGTCTACCGGGGCGTGGGCATTGGTGCGCCCCTGTGGGTCCTCCGGCTCATGATAGAACCCACGCAGATCGACGATCAGATGCTCGTGCATCATGGTGATGCCGAGCTCTTCGGGCGCCACGGACCCGAGGACCGTCTGCGCCTGCCCCGAAACACTCGCGTTCCCCATCGCGGCCTCCGATGCCAGCCAAGGCGGGCAAGCGTCTTGCCTTGGGCGGCAAAGCATATACGACAATCCGATGGCGGCGGAACGAATCGGTTGCACCCCCTCGGAGACGTTCAGACTCCTTGACACTCCAGGAGAGTGAGTCACTAATCACCGTTCTGGTTTCGATAGGGGAGGAAAGAAATCATGTTCAAGAAATGGCTGGTAGCGCTGCCCACCGCGGCTGCGCTGATGGTGGCGGCATCGGCGGGTGAGGCCGCGGACGCCAAACGCGGCGGCACCTTGGTCGTCGGCTTGGAAGCTGCGATCGGGTTTCTCGACCCGCATACCTCGAATTCGGGGAATACGCACAGGGTAAACGACCAGATCTTCGAGCGGCTGTTCAGCCGCGACCACACGATACCGAACGACGGCTCGCCGCCGCCCATCCTGCCGAGGCTAGCGACCGGGTACGAGGTCACGCCCGATGCACTGGTCTACACCATCAGCCTGCGCGAGGGCGTGAAGTTCCACGACGGCACGAATTTCGATGCTGCGGCCGTGGAGTTCAATATCCGGCGGATGTGGGACGCCGAATTCGAGTTCTTCACCCAGGGTTCGACCCAGGGCGGGGACACTTGGAACAGCTTGGAATCGATCGAGGTCCTCGATTCGCACACGATTCGGCTGACCATGTTTCAGCCCTTCGCGTTCTTCATCGAAAAGCTCGCGACCACCATCGGTCTTGGGATGAACTGGATGGGGAGCCCGGAGGCATTCAAGAAACACGGCAACGAAGAGATCAAGAACCACCCCACCGGGACCGGCGCCTTCCGTTTCGTCGAGAGGGTTAGAGGGCAGCGGGTCGTGCTGGAGCGGAATCCCGACTACTGGGACGACCAGTATCCCTTGCTCGATCGCCTGATTTTCCGCGAGATGCCCGAGGCATCGACGCGGGTCAACGCGCTGTTGGGGGGCGAGGTCGGCCAGATCGCGGTCGTGCCTCCAGACCAAATCAAGCCGCTCGAGGCGGCGGGATATACGATCGCCAAGGGACCGACGCCGCACTCGTGGTTCGTCAACTTCAACCACTCCGAGCCGCCGTTTAGCGACGTCCGGGTGCGGCGCGCGGTGAACCTCGCCATCGATCGGGAAGGCATGGCCGAGACGCTCTTGCAGGGCTCGTCATTGCCGGCGATCTGCTTTTGCGCGCGGACCTCGCCGACCTTCACCCCGCCGCCGGATTGGGCGGGATACAACTACGACCCAGAAAAGGCCAAGGCCTTGCTCGCCGAGGCCGGCTACCCGGACGGGTTCAACACCATTTTCGAGACCTCGACCGAGGGTTCGGGACAGATCATGCCGGTCCAGATCGCCGAGTGGATCCAGCGCGACCTGGCCAAGGTCGGTATCGACATGAAGCTGCAGACCTACGAGTGGCTGACCTACGTTGGGCGGTGGTACGGCGGCATGACGCCTGAGATCGGCATGAACCAGATCTCCACCGGTTCGAACGAGGACTATTGGGTTTGGCAGCTGGCCCACCCCGACGGCGTGCTGAACTCGGGGCACCTCGTCGACCCCGAGTTTGGCGATTTGCTGGATCGGGCGAATCGCGCCACCGACAAGGAGGAGCGTGACTCGCTCATTCTGCAGGCGGTGAAGCGTGAGATGGATCAGGCCCATCATGCGCCGATCGTGAACGATCAGTTCCCCGTGGCGCTGGCCGCGAACGTCAAGGGCTTCGTTCGTCCAGCGGACTGGACGGTGGACTATCGAATCGTGTGGATCGACGAGTAATCGCGGAGCTCTTGTTCCGCGAGAAGGGGATGCGCCTCGGCGCATCCCCTTCTTCTTATGGCTGCTCGAGCTGGAGGACCGCGGACAGCAGTTTCCGCGTGTAGGCCTCCCTCGGCGATCGAAACAGCTCCTCGGTGGGTCCCATCTCGACGATCTCGCCGGCCCGCATGATGGCGGATCGGTCGCCCATGAACTGCACCACGTTGAGGTTGTGGGCGACAAACAGATAGGTGAGGCCGAGCCGTTCCTGGAGGTCCTTCAAGAGGTTGAGGATCTGCGCCTGAATCGACACATCGAGCGCCGAGACCGGCTCGTCGAGGAATACGAAGTCGGGCTCGAGCGCCAGGGCGCGGGCGATGCCAATGCGCTGGGCTTGGCCGCCGCTGAACTCGTGGGGGTAGCGTTCCGCATGCTTGGCCTCGAGCCCGACGAGGTCGAGCAGCTCGGCAATACGCTCGCGGCGGGCGGCGGCCGAGCCCATCGCGAAGTTGATGAGCGGCAGCTCGAGGCTGGCGCCGACCGTTTTCCTCGGGTTGAGGGCACCCAGCGGGTTTTGAAACACCATTTGCATGCGCCGCCGTAGCGGCCGAATCGCACGGGGCGCCAGTCCCGCAATGATCTGACCGTCAAAACTCACCTGACCCGAGGTTGGCGCGATCAAGCCGAGAATCATCCGGCCCACGGTCGTCTTCCCACCTCCGGATTCACCGGCGAGGGCAAACGTCTCACCGCGCCTGATGTCGAAGGAGACGCCCTTGACCGCGGCGACCGTCCCGCCCTTTTCCCCCTGAAAGTCCTTGATCAGATCTCGGACTTCGATGAGCGGGCCCGGGTCGGTCATCCGCCACCGGCCCCATCCGCGTACAGCCAGCACTTCACGGCGGTGTCGTCGGCTAGTCGGACGGTTGGCGGGGCCTCGGCCCGACAAACATCCATCACCCTTGGGCACCTTGGCGCGAAGCTGCAGCCCTGCGGTAGCGCTCTGAGATCAGGGGGCTCGCCGGGAATCTGCGATAGACGCCTGGTCTTGGTTCCCATCGCTGGGACGGAACCGATGAGCCCCGAAGTGTAGGGGTGTTTGGGGTCTTGGAGGATTGTCTTTCGGTCGGCCAACTCGACTGGCGTGCCGGCGTACATGACGACGACCCGGTCCGCCATCAAAGCGACGACACCGAAATCGTGCGTGATCAGCCAGATGGACATGTTTGTCTCGCGCTGAATCTTCAGCATGAGCTGGAATATGTCCATTTGGGTCATCGCATCGAGCATGGTCGTGGGCTCATCGGCGATCAAGAGTTCGGGTTCACCGAGCAGCGCCAGCGCCAGCATCACCCGTTGGTTCATGCCGCCGCTCGCCTGGTAGGGTCTGCTATCGAGGACGCGGCCAGGCTCGGTGATACCGAGACGGGCCAAGCTATCTTCGATCAAGGCCTTTGCCTGGCGTCGCGGTACGTCACGATGGCGGTTCAAGGTCTCGCGCAATTGGTCGCCGATGCTGATCAGCGGGTTGAGCGCCTCGTACGGGTTCTGAAAGATCATGGACACGCGTCGGCCCCGGATCGCCTGCATCTCGGCCGGTGTCTTGGCGAGCAGATCCTCGCCGTGAAAGAGCACTTTTCCGCGGACGATCTTGCCCGGCGGCTGGGCGATCAGCCGCATGGCCGAGAGCGCCGTTACGCTCTTGCCGGAACCCGACTCGCCGACCACCGCTACGACCTCGCCGCTCCCCACCTCCAAATCGACGCCTTCGGCCGCGCGCACGATTCCATCGGGCACGTGAAAGTGCGTGGTCAGGTCCACCACCTTGAGCAACGCTGAAGTTTTCCCCGCAACCATCTGCCCGCGGCACGCCTACTTGTGGCCGCTTCGCCGGCGAGGGTCCATGGCGTCTCGAATCCCGTCCCCGGCGACGTTGAACGCAAGCGCCACGATCAGCACCATCACGCCGGGAACCGTCGCCACATGCGGCAGGTTTCGCAGCACGATGCGGCCGTCGGCGGTCATGATGCCCCAGTCGGGTGTCGGTGGTTGGACCCCGACGCCGAGAAAACTCAACCCGGCGGCGAGCACGATCGTGCCCCCGATGCCGATCGTCGCGTACACGATCAGGGATGGGATTACGTTGGGAACGATTTCACGTACCAGCAACCGAGACATCGGCGTGCCGCAGACCCTAGCCGCCTCGACATAATCGCTCGCGCGTACCCATAACGTCTCGACGTAGACCACGCGCGCCATGTAGGGGATCGATACGATCCCGATCGCCATCATCACGTTCATCATCCCCGGGCCCAACACCGTCGCGACGGCAAGCGCGAGGAGGACGGCGGGAAAAGCAAAAAGAACGTCCATCGTCCTCATGATCACCCCGCTCAGCCACTTGCCCGACATGCCCGCGGCCAAACCGAGCACGAGCCCGCCCAGCGCGGATACGAACACGGGGAGCACCGCGATCGAGATCGAGACCCGCCCTCCCCAAATGAGTCGGCTCAGGATGTCCCGTCCACCGCCATCGGTTCCGAGAACGTGGCCGGGCGTTCCGATCGGCGCCAGCCGCCCGGCTTCCGCATCGGCCACCGCGGGATCATAGGGGCTGATGAGTGGCGCCGCGGCCGAGACGGCGACAACGAAGACGATGACAAGCATCCCGGCCAATGCGAGCCGATCCCGAATGAGCGTTCGTAGGCCGAGGGCGAACTGCGAGCGGTATTTAGCGGGTGCGGGAAACGCCCCGGCGGGTGCGCCGAAAGGCCGATCGCCTGGGCTGTCAGGGCTCGCCGCCAGGGTACGTCGCTCCCTATCGGTCCGCGGTCCGCGGGTCGATCAGCGCCTGCGTGATGTCGGCAAAGAGGTTGAGCGCTACGAACAATGCGCCGGTGAATATCACGACCGCCTGGATGACCGAGACGTCTCGCGTTCCGATGGCGTCGAACATGAGAAGGCCAATCCCGGGCCAGGCGAATATGACCTCGCTGAACAGCGCGGCACCGAAAATGAAGCCCAGCTGCAGTCCGGTGATATTGACGATGGGGCCCAGAATATTTCTGGTTGCGTGCCTAAGGACGACCGATCTCTCGGTCAGCCCCCTGGCCCGGGCGGCCTGGACGTACGCCTGGCTCAGCGCATCGGACATCGCCGATCTGGTGAACCTGAGAATAACGGCCATGGGGATGAGCGCCGTGGTGAAGGCCGGCAACACGGCGTGTAAGAGCAAATCGAGCAGCTGTCCGTCCTGATCGAGGCTGTGCATGCCGGACACGGGTAGGACGCCGAGCAGCAAGCCGAAGAAGAAGACCAGCAACAGGCCCAGCCAATAGACCGGGGCGCTCGCCAGCGCGATGGCGACGCCCGTGATGATACGGTCGATCAGCGAGTACTGTTTGATCGCCGCGATGATCCCTCCGCCGAAACCGAGGATCGAAGCAAGCACGAAGCTAATCCCGGCGAGAATCCCGCTGTTGACGATGCGCTCGGCCAGGATGATCGAGACCGGGGCGTCGTAAGTGACCGATTTTCCGAAATCGCCCTGGAGAAAGTTGATGAGCCACTTGTAGTACTGGACCGGCAGCGGCTGGTCCCAGCCCAGCTTTACCAACAGCGCGTCCCGAGCCTCTTGGCCCGCCCACGGCCCGAGGAGATAGAAGGTCGGATCTCCCGGGATCATTTTCATCAGGAGAAAGCCGACCACCGAAATCCCGAAGAATATCGGGATGACCGACCACAGGCGGCGAACGATGAAACGCGTCACGGTCGGCCGTCACCGGCGATTGAGATGACGAGGTTGCCCTGGTCCTCGACGTCGACGCGGGCCGCGGGCGGTATCACGATCGTCGTATCCATCTGCTCGATGATGGTTGGGCCGACCACTCTGGCGCCCGCCCCCAGCCATTCGCGGTCGTAGATGTCGACCTCGATCGCCTCGGCCGGCTCGGAGAAGTAGACGCGGCGGCGGCCCTTGACCGCGGGCGCATCCGCGCCGCGTTCCAATCGGCGCGCCGCCGGCCGCTCGACCCGTCCGGTTCCGATCAAGCGCAGGTTCATCAGCATCGTCGGGTCGCCGGGACTTGCGAAGCCGTACGCCGTCGCGTGGCGGTCATGAAAATCCTCTGATACCAGGCGCGAGATATCGTCGCCGATGGTCTCGGGAACGGGTACGATCAGGCGGAAGGACTGGCCGACATAGCACATGTCGATCTCGCGCGTGATCGCGATGTCTTGGCCGGCCACGACCTCTTCGTCGAGCAGGGCGCGAACGCCCTCTTCGAGCTCGGCGAAGACGCCGCGCAATGCGGCCGGGTCGGCGGAATCCGCTTCCCGCATGTAGGTGCGGACGACTTCGTGCTTGAGATCACTGGCGAGAAGCCCCACCGCCGAGTTGACACCGGGCGTCGGCGGCACGAGCACGGTCCCGACGCCGAGCGCCTCGGCGATCGCGGCGGCGTGCATCGGGCCGGCCCCGCCCGAGGGCACGAGCACGTAGTCGCGGGGGTCGATTCCCTGCTCGACCGAGATGAAGTAAAGGGCGCTGGTCATCTTGGCGTTGGCGATGTCGATGATCGCGCGCGCCGCCGCCACGAGATCGAGGCCCGCGGGCTTGGCCACCTTGTCCGCGATTGCCTTCTCGGCCAGCGTCACGTCGAGGGCGGCCTCGCCGCCGAGAAAGAAGTCCGGGTTGATGCGGCCCAGGACGACGTTGGCGTCGGTTAGGGTCGGGTCCTCGCCGCCCTGGGCATAGCAGGCGGGGCCGGGATCGGCTCCGGCGCTCTGCGGCCCAACCGTCAGCGCGCCGCCGGGATCGACATGCGCGATGCTGCCGCCGCCGGCGCCGATCTCGACAAGGCTCAATACCGGCGTCAGGACCGGGTAGCCCTGCCCCCTCGCCGCGGTGAGGCTGGCGATCGCCGACGATCCGACCTCGAACTGCTCGGCGATCAGTGGCTGGCCTTGGTTAACCAGAGCGGCCTTGGCGGTGGTACCCCCGATGTCGAGCGACAGGAGATTGCCGCGGCCCGAGAGCCCGGCGATGAAGGCCGCGCCGATCACCCCCGCGGCCGGACCCGACTCGACGAGATGGACGGGTTGGCGCTTGGACGTGGCCGAGGCCATGATGCCGCCGGCGGACGTCATCATGTGGAGGTTCGGTTTGATGCCGCGCTCGCGCAGCCGGTCTTCCAGGCGGGCGACATAGGGTGCGACCTTGGGCAGCAACACGGTGTTGACCACGGTCGTCGAGGTGCGTGGGTACTCGCGGTACTCGCGGCTGACCTCCGAGGAAAGAACGATCGGCAGATCGCCGCATTCCTCGGCCAGCACCTCGCCGGCCCGGCGCTCGTGGTCGGGAAAGCCGTAGGAGTGCAGGAAGGCAACCGCGATCGCCTCGACGTTCTCACGCAGCAAGTAGCGGGCCGCCTCGCGCACCGCGTCCTCGTCCAAGGGCATCCGCACTTCACCGCCGGGCCCGATGCGCTCGGGCACGCCGATGCAGAGGTATCGCGGGATCAGCGGCTTGGGCCGCTCGAAGAACAGGTCATAGAGCTGTGGCCGAGTCTGATAGGCGATCTCGAGGACGTCGCGGAACCCCTCGGAGGTGATCAACCCGGCCTTGGCCCCTTTGCCCTCGATGATCGTATTAGTGGCGATCGTGGTGCCATGGACGATGAAGGACAGCTGACCCGGGTCCAGGCGATAGCGCTTCAGCGCCTTGTCGATGCCGTTGATGCACCCTTGCGAGGGGTCCTTGGGGACAGTCGCGACCTTGGCGGTCAGGATCTCGCCGCTCGCTTCCTCGACTAGCACGATGTCGGTGAAGGTGCCGCCGACATCGACCCCCACCCGATACCGGCCCTCGGCGCCGACCCTCGGCTCCGAACTGGTCATGGCATTGCGCCTCCCACGAACGACGCCAATCGGTCACGCGAAGGCGGCATCGAGCGCCGCGCTCGCCAAGGTGTCAACGAAAAAATTCGCGGCCACCGGGGCTTTCGCGGGTCTACTTCATCGCTTTCGACCGTGCCAATCTCGATCTTCGGGAAACCGAGTCCGCCGCCGAGGAGATCGCGAAAAGGGGTGCTTGGGCGGCGGACGGGCGGTACTCGGGATCGCCCGACTTGCGCATCGGTACCAGCAAAGAGGCCTTGCCCAGCGCAGCGTCTTCGGGATAGCCGCTGGTCTCGCCGGGCCGCTGATAGCGGATGTCGCAGCTCCAACGCACCTTATCGGAGCGGTTCTCCGTCGAGCGGTGGACCAGTACGTTCGAGTGCCACACCACCGAGCCCATCTTCGCCTCGCAGGCGACGACGTCGCCGGGGGGCAGGTTCTCCTCCTTGATGTAAAGGTATGACGATTCAGAGTGGCCGACGTGCGCCCCGAGATCGTGGGGAAATATCCGGCGCGGCTTGTGACTGCCGCGAATGACCTCGAGGGTCCCGTTCTCGACCGTCGCGTCGAGGAAGGGGATCCAAGCGGTTGGCTGCAGCGTTTGTGCCGCCTCTTCGACGGCGTATGCCGAGTCCTGGTGCCAGTCCACGGACACCAGCGCGGCATCGGGCGTCTTGGCGCGAAGGACGCAGACGGGATGGCCCGAGATGTCGGGACCGATGAACTGCTCGACCATGTCGAGGAGCTTGTCCGAGGCCCAAAGCTTGGCGAGCGCCGCTCGCGGCGATTCGCGCTGCCCCAGCAGTGGCGCCCCACCGCGGCACTCGTTCTCCAGCGAGATCAGCCGAGTGTAGACGCCCTCGCCGGCGTGTTTGTCCTCGATCTCGCCCGCCTCATAGAGCCGCTCGGCCGCCTCGTCGACGATTCTCTCGAAATCGTCGAGGGCCGGCTGAAGCTCCTCGCGGGCGAACACGTCCACGACGACGAGGAACCCCTCGTCGAAGTATTGCCCGACCTGCTCGTGGCTGAGACCCATCGCGCCCTCCATTCTGCGGCGGAGGTCCTCGATTGGCAAGTCATCGCCGGTATCCGCTACCATAGGGCCTTCGATCGCGAATACATTCTTGACGTTCGCGCCCCGGGTGTCCAATCGTGGCCGCACTGTGTCCCTAACCCATCCTCAGCCGCCATCAGGGTAACGCGCTTGGTCCATCACGCTGATGCTCAGCCGCACCCGCAATCGCATTGGTCCGCCACGACTTGGCGACACCCTGGATCACCGTCGATGGAAATAGGCTCTCGATCGGAATGTCACTCTTCGCCCGCAAAGGAGTGCCGCGATGAGTGAAAGCGGCGGTGGTGACCTCGCGGGCGCGATCGCGGTGGTGACGGGCGCGGCGCAGGGCCTGGGCCTCGGCATCGCCCGAGAGCTTGGCCGCCGGGGCGCCAGCGTGGTCGCCGCCGACGTGCAGCTGGAAAAGGCGGAGACCGAGTGCGAGCGGCTGCGCGCCGAGGGCCTGCAGGCGCGCGCCGCATCTCTCGACGTTACCGACAGCGCGGCCGTCGACTCCTTTTTCGGCGGGCTCGACCGCGTGGACATCCTTGTCAACAACGCCGGCGCCGGCCAGCGCTTGGCCCCGATCTCGGAATTGCCAGACACGGAGTGGCAGCGCGTGATGGACGCGACGCTGACCGGAGCATTCTATTGCTGCCGCGCCGCGGCGCGGATCATGGAGCGGCGCGAAGCGGGGGCGATCGTCAACGTATCCTCGATCAACGGCCAAAACCCAGCCGCACTCGCCGCCGCCTACAACGTGGCCAAGGCCGGCGTTATCAGCCTGACCCGGACGCTGGCACTGGAGCTTGCCGCCTATGGGGTGCGGGTCAACGCGGTCTGCCCTGGCCCGGTCTACACCGAGTTCAACCGGCGCGTCATGGACCAGCGCCGCAAGAGCCTGGGCATCGGCGAGGACGAGATGATCGAGCGCGTTCGCGCGGCGATCCCGCTCGGCCGGTGGGGCGAGCCCGAGGACATCGCCGGTGCCGTGGCCTTTCTGTGCAGCCCGCAATCAGGTTGGATTACCGGCGAGGTTCTACGGGTGTCGGGCGGGTTGGAAGGGGTCTCGGCCACCCCGCCCAAGCGAACCCGGGCCTGACCGGACGCGTCACGCGGCGGCCGTATGGCGCGAGGGTTTCTAGTCCGCCCGCTAACGGGTCTCCTGGGCGCCGCCGTCGTGGTGGCAGCCGCCGGCTGTAGCGACCCTTTTGAGGACTTGTACGGACCGCCGCCCGAATGGTCGGTGGTGGGCACCGCCATCCTCATCGATTCCTCCGTCTCGGGGTTCAATCGAGTGTACCGCTTCGATCTGAAAGGGTACGAGTTTGCGATCGCGCTGGCAGCCACCGAGCTGTGCCCCCTCACCTTCCCCCCGGGCGCGACCGAGCGCTCTCCATAGCCGCTCAGGCGTTGGGGCGGTAGGGGTGGTGGGCGATCCAGTGGCGGGCGATGTCGGCGCCGGTGCATACCCACACCTTGTCGTGCCCCAAGACGTAGTCGAGAAATCGCGCAAGGCCCGCCGAGCGGCCCGGCCGGCTGATCAACCGGTCGTGGAGACCGAGCGAGAGCATCTTCGGCTCGTCCGCGCCCTCGGCATAGAGCACGTCGAAGGCGTCCTTCATGTACACGAAGAAGTCCTCGGAGGTACTGAAGCCGGCGTTGGCGTCCCAGCGGTTGTCGTTGGTCTCGAACGAATACGGCACGATGAGGTGGGGCTTGCCCCCGACCTCGACCCAATACGGCAGCTCGTCGTTGAGCGCGTCGCGGTCATAGAGGAAGCCGCCCTCCTCGACCACTAACCGCCGCGTGTTCGGTCCTGGCCGACCGGTCACCCAACCCACCGGCCGCGCGCCAGCGATCTCGGTGATGCCCTCGACGGCGCGCCGGACGTGCTCGCGCTCGACCTCGAGGGGTACGTCCTGGTAGTCGATCCAGCGCCACCCGTGGCTGACGATCTCGTGCCCGGCCTCGACCATGGCCGCGGCGGCCTCGGGATTGCGCATCAGGCCCATGACCACGGCAAAGACGCTGACCCGCAGGTCGCGCTCGGCGAAGAGCCGAAGAAGCCGCCATACGCCGCGCCGGCTGCCGTATTCAAAGGACGTCTCGGCAAGGACGCTGCGTCCGCCGCGCACCGGCGCCAAGCCGAAATCGGTCAGCAGCGTCTCCGAGGTTGCATCGCCGTGGAGGACATTAAGCTCGCCGCCGGCCTCGTAGTTGAGCGCGATTTGCAGGGCGAGGCGCGCGCCGCCCGGCCACATGGGATCGACCGGGTTGGCGCCGTAGCCGACCATGTCTCGAGGGTAGGTCTCCTGACTGGGCATGGCTTAGCGACCGCTGGGGCGACAGATCGCGCGATCCTAGCAGTCCCGAGGCGAAGGCTCGACCCGACAATGGATGCTGCATCGGCGCCGAGTTGCGCTATAAGGGCGCTCCCGCGTCCCTGACCCCTTGAAATCCATGACCGTTGTCCCGCCCGACCGAGACCCACTGTTCGCGCGCGGCGTCGTTTTGGTGCTGATGGGCGCGCTGGTGCTTAGCTCCGGCGGGCCCATCATACGCCAGATCGAAGAGGCCTCGGATTGGCAGATCGCGTTCTTTCGCGGGGTGGCGCAGGCGATCATGGTGCTGACCGTGCTGGCGGTGATCCATCGCGGCAGGCTGGTGACGGCGTTTCGCAACGCCGGTAAGGCCGGCCTCATCGGCGGGATCGCGCTCGGCCTCGGCAACGTCTGCTACATCCTTTCGATCTCCAACACCACCATCGCCAACACCATGTTCCTGTTGTCCATCGTGCCCTTCCTGACCGCCATTGCCGCGTGGGTGGCGCTCGGCGAGCGCGTGCGGCCGGCAAGCTGGGTGGCGATCGGGTTCGCGACGCTCGGTGTCGCCGTCATGGTCCAGGGAGGCATCGCCGGCGGCCGCGCTTTCGGCAACATCATGGGACTGGCGGCCGCCTTGAGCGGCGCCTTTTTCTACGTCGCCGTCCGCGCCGGCCGGCGGTTCGACATGATCCCGACGGTGTGCGTGGCCGGCGTCGTCGCGGCGATCTTCTCGGGCGCCGTCGCCGCCGGCCCGGGCCTCTTTGACATCTCGACCCACGACCTCTTCTTCAGTTCGCTCATGGGCTTCGGTCAGGTCGGCATCGGCATGCTGCTCTACACCGTGGGTGCGCGCTACGTGCGGGCCGCCGAGCTCGCCATTCTGTCGCTGACGGAGTTCATCATCAGTCCGATCTGGGGTTGGCTGATCGTCGGCGAGGTCCCCGTGGCGGCGACTCTCGTCGGCGGCGTCATCATCCTTGGCGCGGTGGGTGCCCTTGCGCTATGGCGGCTACGCCGGCCCGCTGAAGTCGTGGGCTAGGAGCGTGCGCCGTAGAAGTTTTGATGTTGGGCGATTGGCGCGCGGCCGCCGGAGAGGTTGGATTTTGGCCCGAGTGTGGACATCTGGCCCGCCCGACTCTGGGATGGAAAGCCCGGACCGGAAGGCCGGAACGGAAGAGATTCGCGTTTCATACGCGGTCGATGGGCACTGCGCGCCCCGGAGCAAGTGCGTTGGCAGGCCAGCACCTGCCTCAGCACGTGGCCACCGTCCCCATCCGCTTGATGTTCAACGCCAAGCACACGAGGTCCCACTCGCCGCGCACCTTCGCCAAGCCTCGCAGGCTGAATCGTCGGAATCCGAGCACCTCCTTGATCCACCCGTTCGGCGCCTCCGAGAGCCACTTGCGTTGCGCGTACCGGGCTTTGCCCGCGGGGCTCGCCAGTTTCTCACCCATGCGGTGCGTGGCAGGGAGCCGGGCCGGGTCGACCGCCACCTGGGACTTGCCTTCACGCCCCAGCGCTACGTGCGCGTCGATGCCGCGATCTTCCAGCTCCAACAGATCCGGCTCGTTGCAGTAGCCCGCATCGGCCAGTACCACCGCAGGCTCGACCCCAAACGTCTCGTTGATCTCGTCGAGCATCCCCACCAGCTGACCCTGGTCGCTGGCCTGTGGCCCCACCTGAGTCGCGACGATGATCTGGTGCTCCCCATCGACCGCCATCTGCGCGTTGGAGCACTGCTGGAATCCCTCGCTGCTGGTCTTCATGATCTGGCTCTCGGGATCGGTGAAATTGCTCTGCGCCTTCGGCTCGGGCTCGCCGTAGGCCCGCTTGTAGGGCCGCCCGCCCCGGGGATTGCGGTCCTGCCCAGGCTCGCGCCCGCGCTCATCGTCGCGCCCGCGTTGCGCCGCCTCCAAACGCGCTTTGGCTGCCTGGATCGCCGCCAGGCGCTTCTCCCTGCGTTGCAACTCCTCGGGCAACTCGTCGCCCCGGAAATCCTCGCCCCAACGCTCGTCTTCTTCGGCGTCCACCATCCCCGCCTTCGTCAGCAGCGCCTCGATCTCCGCCTGCAAGCGAGCCGCCTCTTTGCCCATCCGCTCATAGCTCATCGCCTTGCGCTTGCTCGCGTTCGCTCGCACCTTCGTCCCGTCGACCGAGAGCTTGCCGAACCGCGCCAGTCCCATCTCGCGCGCCACCTGCACCACCCCCACAAACAGCTCGCTGAACTCCGCCAGATGTCGGCGGCGGAACTCACATACCGTGCGATGTTGCGGGAAGTTGCCCGCCGCGAGCATCCGAAACGCTACTTCCTCCTCCAGCTTCCTCGCCACCGCGCGCGAGGAGAATGTGCCCGTCGCGTAGGCATAGATCAGCACCTTGACCATCATCGACGGCTCGTAGGGGGCGTTGCGTCGACCGTCCCCCTCGTTGGGCGCATAGAACGCCGTCAAGTCCAGTGCATCGACCACATCGCTGACGTGATGAGCCAGGTGCCCTGGGGGAACCCACTCCTGCAAGTCCAGCGGCAAAAGCAAGGGTTGGTCCGGCTGGTAGGCACGAAACGTGGTCGGCATCTGGAGTTCCCATACGCAACTGGCGTATCGGATCATACTTCCCCCTGCGCAAATCCACCCACAACCCGTCCGCTATCAACTTTGCCGCGCGGACCTTTCTGCAGCGCACGCTCCTAGTCGCCCTTCAGGCCGGGGACCGTGCACGCGCCGCGGGTGTAGGTCCGTTTCACACGGCAGGACTTGGTCGTCACCATGACCACCGAGCCTTCGCACGAGTTCAGGCTTACCCAGGCCTTCACCCCGCGCGCAATGGCCCCGTGCGGCTGGCGGCGATCACAGGGAACGTGCGCACGCCGGCGACGTCGTCGGGGGAGATTCCGAGTTCGGAGATGCGCTCGGCGACCGCCGCCTCGCACTTGTCGTAGAGGAGCGCGTGCGCCGGCGTCACAAACCAAGCCAGGCCCGCCAGGGCCGTGGCCACCACTATTCCCGCTCGGATTCTCACGCCGAATGGGTCCCTGCTTGTGTCTGGTCCGCTGGCCACTATGGTAGCAGTCATAGCCGCTGGCGCATCACACGATGAGGTGAGCATGCAACTCAGTCGCGACGAGCTCACCCGAGCCTACCGAGGTATGCGGACCATCCGCGAGTTCGAGGAGCGGATCCACCGCGAAGCGCCGCGGGGCGAGATCAAGGGATCGGTACACCTCTACGCCGGCGAGGAGGCCTCGGCCGTCGGCGTGTGTATGCACCTCGATACGGTCGACATGATCGCCAGCACGCACCGCGGGCACGGTCACTCGATCGCCAAGGGCTGCGACGTCAAGGCGATGATGTGCGAGATCTATGGTCGCGAGGGCGGGATCTGCAACGGCAAGGGGGGCTCCATGCACATCGCGGACCTCGACCGCGGCATGCTGGGTGCCAACGGCATCATCGGCGCGGGCGCGCCGCTCGCGTGCGGCGCCGCGCTGACCGCCAAGACCAAGAAAACCGGCGGCGTCGCGGTGGCCTTCATCGGCGACGGCGGCATCAACCAGGGGACAACCGCCGAATCGCTGAATCTGGCGACCGTGTGGGCGTTGCCGATCGTCTTCGTCATCGAGGACAATGGTTACGGCGAGGCCATGGCGAGCAGCTGGGCGACCGGCGGCGGCAGCGTGGTCAAGCGCGCCGAGGGGTTCGGGGTCCGCGCCGTGCAAGTCGACGGCGTCGATCTTTTCGCCGTGCACGAAGCGGCCGGGGAAGCGGTGGCGCGGGCGCGCGCCACCGGGGGTCCCACCCTGATCCACTGCGAGCTCAGTCGTTTCTACGCGCACTACGAAGGCGAGGCACAGCTCTATCGCGGCTCCGGAGAGATCGAGCGACTGCGGCGCGAGCGCGATCCCCTTACCGTCTTCCAGACCCGCGTGACCGAGGCCGGATTGCTGGACGCCACGGCATTGGCGACCGTCGATTCCGAGGTCGCCACGCTGATCGACGAGGCGGTGATGGCGGCCGAAGGGGCGCCCCCGCCAGCCGCGGAATCGCTGCTCACCGACGTCTATGTCTCGTACTAGGAGCGTGCGCCGTAGAAGTTTTGATGTTGGGCGATTGGCGCGCGGCCGCCGGAGAGGTTGGATTTTGGCCCGAGTGTGGACATCTGGCCCGCCCGACTCTGGGATGGAAAGCCCGGACCGGAAGGCCGGAACGGAAGAGATTCGCGTTTCATACGCGGTCGATGGGCACTGCGCGCCCCGGAGCAAGTGCGTTGGCAGGCCAGCACCTGCCTCAGCACGTGGCCACCGTCCCCATCCGCTTGATGTTCAACGCCAAGCACACGAGGTCCCACTCGCCGCGCACCTTCGCCAAGCCTCGCAGGCTGAATCGTCGGAATCCGAGCACCTCCTTGATCCACCCGTTCGGCGCCTCCGAGAGCCACTTGCGTTGCGCGTACCGGGCTTTGCCCGCGGGGCTCGCCAGTTTCTCACCCATGCGGTGCGTGGCAGGGAGCCGGGCCGGGTCGACCGCCACCTGGGACTTGCCTTCACGCCCCAGCGCTACGTGCGCGTCGATGCCGCGATCTTCCAGCTCCAACAGATCCGGCTCGTTGCAGTAGCCCGCATCGGCCAGTACCACCGCAGGCTCGACCCCAAACGTCTCGTTGATCTCGTCGAGCATCCCCACCAGCTGACCCTGGTCGCTGGCCTGTGGCCCCACCTGAGTCGCGACGATGATCTGGTGCTCCCCATCGACCGCCATCTGCGCGTTGGAGCACTGCTGGAATCCCTCGCTGCTGGTCTTCATGATCTGGCTCTCGGGATCGGTGAAATTGCTCTGCGCCTTCGGCTCGGGCTCGCCGTAGGCCCGCTTGTAGGGCCGCCCGCCCCGGGGATTGCGGTCCTGCCCAGGCTCGCGCCCGCGCTCATCGTCGCGCCCGCGTTGCGCCGCCTCCAAACGCGCTTTGGCTGCCTGGATCGCCGCCAGGCGCTTCTCCCTGCGTTGCAACTCCTCGGGCAACTCGTCGCCCCGGAAATCCTCGCCCCAACGCTCGTCTTCTTCGGCGTCCACCATCCCCGCCTTCGTCAGCAGCGCCTCGATCTCCGCCTGCAAGCGAGCCGCCTCTTTGCCCATCCGCTCATAGCTCATCGCCTTGCGCTTGCTCGCGTTCGCTCGCACCTTCGTCCCGTCGACCGAGAGCTTGCCGAACCGCGCCAGTCCCATCTCGCGCGCCACCTGCACCACCCCCACAAACAGCTCGCTGAACTCCGCCAGATGTCGGCGTCGGAACTCACATACCGTGCGATGTTGCGGGAAGTTGCCCGCCGCGAGCATCCGAAACGCTACTTCCTCCTCCAGCTTCCTCGCCACCGCGCGCGAGGAGAATGTGCCCGTCGCGTAGGCATAGATCAGCACCTTGACCATCATCGACGGCTCGTAGGGGGCGTTGCGTCGACCGTCCCCCTCGTTGGGCGCATAGAACGCCGTCAAGTCCAGTGCATCGACCACATCGCTGACGTGATGAGCCAGGTGCCCTGGGGGAACCCACTCCTGCAAGTCCAGCGGCAAAAGCAAGGGTTGGTCCGGCTGGTAGGCACGAAACGTGGTCGGCATCTGGAGTTCCCATACGCAACTGGCGTATCGGATCATACTTCCCCCTGCGCAAATCCACCCACAACCCGTCCGCTATCAACTTTGCCGCGCGGACCTTTCTGCAGCGCACGCTCCTAGGTCGTCTTGACTTTGCCGGCCCCGGGCCGAGCGCTAGAATGATGCATGGCGCCGGGTCCGGGGTATACGCTGCACAGTCGCCACCATCATTTCGGCTGGGACAACTCCAACCCGCCGGCGCTTCGAATCGCGTCGGGCGAGACGGTGAGTTTCGAGACCGTCGATTCCTCGGGCGCGCAGATCAGCCCCGAATCCACGGTTGCCGACGTCGCCGCGCTCGATTTCGCCAAGGTCAATCCGGTCACCGGACCGGTCTACGTCGAGGGCGCCGAGCCCGGCGACGCGCTTGAGGTAACGCTCCACGAATTCGCACCGTCGGGCTGGGGCTGGACGGCGCTGATTCCGGGCTTCGGCCTGTTGGCGGACCAGTTCCCCGATCCCGCGCTGAGCTTGTGGTCCTACAACCCGGCGAGCCTGGCACCGGCGGCGTTCTCGGCCGGCGGGCGGGTACCGCTCAAGCCGTTCTGCGGCACCATCGGGCTTGCCCCGGCGGAACCCGGCACCCACAGCATCGTCCCGCCGCGGCGCGTCGGCGGGAACATGGACGTGCGCGATGTGGCCGAGGGCACGGTCCTTACGCTGCCGGTCGAGGTGGCCGGAGCGCTCTTTTCACTGGGCGACACCCACGCGGCCCAAGGCGACGGCGAGGTCTGCGGCACCGCGATCGAGAGCCCGATGGCGGTGACGCTCGGTTTCGAGCTGGTCAAGGATGCCGGTATTCGTTTCCCGCGCTTCGAGACGCCGGGGCCCGTCAGCCGCCACTTCGACGCCAGGGGCTACCACGTCACCACCGGCATCGGGCCCGACCTGATGGAAGGGGCGCGCGCCGCGGTCAGCGACATGATCGAGCTTTTGGGCGTGCTCCATGGCTTGTCGGCCGCCGATGCCTACATGCTGTGCAGCGCCTGCGCCGACCTGCGGGTGAGCGAGATCGTCGACGTCCCCAACTGGGTGATCTCGTTCTATTTCCCCAAGATCGTGTTCGACTGAGCCCTGGGTGCAGGTTCCTCGTACCGCCAGCGCCGCGGTGGCGGGGACCGCCCGCGGCAACCCGGACCGCAGTTGACGGGACTACACGCTGCTAAAGCGCCAGTGCCGGTCCGAGCGCCTCGGAATCGAGAACCCGCGTCGCCGGAAGATGGATGCTAGCCGTGGTCCCCGCATCGCGCGCGCTCTCCAGGCAAAGGCTGCCGCCGTGCAGCTCGACCAGCGACTTGACGATCGGCAGCCCCAGTCCGGTTCCCGGGTACTGCTTGTTGGCGGCGGCGTTGAGCTGGACGAACGGGCGCAGGACATTGCCCAAGTCCTCCGCATCCATCCCGATACCGGTATCGGCGATGCTAATGACATATTCGGACGAGCCGTTCCGGCCGGCGCGGACCGACACCTTGCCCCCGTCGTGGTTGAACTTGACGGCGTTGGACAGGAGATTGAGCAGCATTTGCTTGATCGCTCGCTCATCGAGTGA
The DNA here is from genome assembly GCA_965219135.1 of Alphaproteobacteria bacterium. Classification (GTDB taxonomy): domain Bacteria; phylum Pseudomonadota; class Alphaproteobacteria; order VGEJ01; family VGEJ01; genus CAYUNL01. The sequence goes on from CBDCMV010000003.1 coordinate 1,510,578, forward strand.
CAGACGGGGCTGATCCCCGGCGATGTCGACCGAGATCTTGATCGATCGTTTCTCGGCGCGCGGCCCCACGATGCGCACCATCGCATGCAACATCTCGTCGATATTCACGCGTCGCGGGCGCAGCTCGAACGCGCCGGCTTCGATGCGGGAGAGGTCAAGGATATCGTTGATGATGGCAAGGAGCAGCTGGCCGCTTTCGTGAGCCTTGGCCACCGGCGCGATCTGGCGCGGCGCCACCGTCAACGGAGCCGATCTGCGGGGCGCCGCACTCGACCTCGACGAGGCGACGGCGGCGTCGTTGCGAAGCGCGATCACGGCCACGAGCCTCGAGGCGCTCGGCTCGACACTTCAAGAGTTGATCGCGAACCACAAGATTTGGGTCGAAACCTCCGGCGGTGATGGCGTGCAGGCGGTGCTGAGCGGCTTCGATCTCCGTGGTCAGGACTTGCGCGGCGCCAACTTGGCGGCGGCGAAGCTCGATTGTTGCGTCGCCCGCGCTTCGGTGGTCGGGGCGGAGCTGGCAATGGCCGACCTCTCGCTCACCGACGCCCGCGGGGCCGACCTTCGCGACGGAGATTTGCGCGGCGCCACGCTCGAGCGAACGATTTTGAGTGGCGCCAATCTCGAGGGTGCGCGCCTGGGCGCGGTCGACATACGCGGCCCCCACGCGCAGCAATGGGCCAGCAACCTCGAACACACCAAACTCGACGGCGCCCGTCTCAGGAGCGCCTCGCTTGCCGGCGCCCGCATCCTCGGCGCCACCTCGCCGCCTCCGACCTCCGCGATGCCGATCTTGGCGGCTGCGATTTGACGACCGCAGACTTCACGGCCGCCAACGTCGAAGGCGCAACCTTCGACCGGCCTCGACCTTCTCCCGCGATTCGAGAAGGTCCCGCAACATTGCAAGATCGTTGGTGATCGAGCGCAGGACCGCCCGGGATAGTACCGGCGCGGCGAGTTTGAAGAAGCCGCTCGCCTCGCCCTCCACGCGGATGCGCGCCAGGGTTCCCCCTGGCGCATCGTCGAACGCGTAGGTGAGCTTTATCGGGAACGGACCCTTGATCGAGCGCATGACCATGCCCGACTGCGGGTCGTAATCGACGACCTCGTTGACATACTCGATGCGCCGACCCAGGAACGTCGCCACCCGGCTGACCTGGGAGCCGGTAGCCAGCGGTGGCTCGGTCAGGGTCTTGGCTTCGATGACGCCGCTGATCCAGATCGGATCGTTCTCGACGTTCATGGCAAAGGCAGCGACCTCGGCGCGCGGTCGCGCGATGTTGGTTTCGGCGGTGACGTCGATAGCCATGGCGATCCTCCTGCGCGAGGCTCATGAGACAGTACAATTGGCGTGCTACGGGAGACAATATCGTTGTGCTAGGATATACTGTTCTTTTGCCTGAACAATCATGGTCAACCTCAACGAAATGGCGGTATTCGAGAGTGTCGTGCGCGCCGGAAGCTTCACCGCCGCCGCCCGCGCCCTCGGAGTGTCGAAATCGTCGGTAAGCGCCCAAATCGCGCGACTGGAGCGCCGCTTGGGCGCCCGGCTCTTGCACCGCACCACACGCCACGTCGGACTCACTGACATTGGCGCCGCCTATCACCAGCGCTGCGCACGCATTGTCACCGAGGCCGAGGAGGCAGACCACGTGGCCGCGGATTTGCGCCTGGTGCCCTACGGCACGCTGCGGGTAACGGCGCCCTATCTCTTCGGCGACGCGTTTCTGAGCCCCGTGGTGTCGGATTATCTGGCGCGCTATCCCGACGTCGACGTCGACCTGATGCTGGCCGAGCGTCTGGTGGACCTGATCGAGGAAGGCTTCGATCTCGCCATCCGCATCGGGCCGCTCGAGGATTCCACGCTCACTGTGCGCGGCCTGGGCGCCGCGCAGATGATCTATTGCGCAAGCCCAGCCTACCTTGACGCGCGCGGGTCGCCATCGACGCCCGAGGCGCTTGGCGATCACGAATGCATCGTCGTCGGCAATACGGCGCGCACCCGGTGGCCGTTCGCCGCCCCGCGCGGCCCGCCGAGTGTTCCGATAAGGGGTCGGTTGACGGTCAACAGCCTGATCATGGGGCGCGACGCCGCGCGGGCCGGCCGCGGGATCGCCTACCTGCCGGCGTTCCTGTGCGCCACGGAACTCGAGCGCGGCGCACTGCGCGGGGTGCTGAGCGAATGGCTGCCCGAGCCCTATCCGATTGCCGCCGTTTATCCCAGCCACCGTCACCTTTCGGCCAAGGTACGTTCCTTCCTCGATCTTTTGATCGGGCGTACCTCGCCCACGCCGCCGTGGGCGGGCCCGGCTCTCGTGCCCTGAGCCGCGGAACGAGGGTCTTTGACAGTGGCCGCGGCCAGGGTCGAAGGTGAACCCGTGAGCGATGCGTTTTTCCGGCTGCTGGGCGAGAGCCCGTTCGTGATCGGCGATGGCGCCATGGGCACCAGCTTGATGGCCCGCGGCCTTGAATCTGGCGACCCGCCCGAGTTCTGGAATCTCGAACACCCCGATCGTGTGCTCGACGTGCATCGCGAGTTCATCGCCGCCGGTGCGCGCATCTTGCTCACCAACAGTTTCGGCGCCGATTCGGTGCGGCTGCGGCGCTCGAACGCCGAGGACCGCGCTTTCGAGCTCAACGTCGCCGCCGCGCAGGTGGCCCGCGAGGCCGTGGAGGGAGCCCCCCGCCTCATGGCGGTGGCGGGCTCGATGGGTCCGACCGGCGAGCTGTTTGCGCCTCCGGGCCCGCTGACCGAGGAGGAGGCCGAGCGCGCGTTCGCCGAACAGGCCCGCGGTCTGGTCGCCGGCGGCGTCGATGTGCTGTGGGTGGAGACCATGTACGACGAGGCGGAGCTGGCGATCGCCGTCGCCGTCGCGGCGGCGACGGGAAAACCGGTGGTCGCCACCATGACTTTCGACCAAGGTGGCCGGACGATGATGGGGCTCGCGCCCGAGCGAGCTTGTCGTGCCCAACGTGCCTTCGATGCGCCGCCGGCCGCATTCGGTGCCAACTGCGGCGCCGGCCTCGCCAACAACGTCGCAGCGAAGCCACGCGACGACGATCTGATAGACGATGTACATGCCGACCAGCGCCAAGCCCGGCAAGAGTGCGCCGGCGAACAGGTCGCCGACGGAAATGGCCTCGGGCGAGAACAAGCCCTGCTCGAGCTGGGATTGCTGGTAGGCGGAGGAGATCACGTCGCCGAGCAATACCAGAACGATCGAGGGTGGGATGATCTGACCCAGGGTCCCGGCGGCGCAGATCGAACCGCAGGCGAGTGACGGATCATAACCCCGGCGCAGCATCGTCGGCAGCGCCAGGACGCCCATGGTGACGACGGTGGCACCGACGATGCCGGTCGAGGCGGCCATCAGCGTGCCGACCACCGAGACCGAGATACCCAAGCCGCCGCGACGCTCGCCGAACATGCGCCCCATGCTGTCGAGAAGCTCTTCGGCTATCTACGACCACGGTGCGGCACTGGTCCGGAGCGTCGTGCCGCCGCATCGCCTGCCGCCGATGATCCGAGACATCGACGGTTACATGAAGTGGCTCGCCAACGGATCCCGAACTCAGGAAAGACTCCTCCACGCGCAGTTTGGGAATATCTATTTCGCCACCGTCGCCGATTTCGGATCGCGGTCGCTGTTGAACGCCCTCGACCGCACCATCGTGCCACCGCTCGCCGATACCCTGTACGCCTATTTCCAAGCCGACCGCGTCTCTGCGTTCATGCAATACAGCTACATCCGCCGGCACTGGCGCACCGATACCCTGCCGATCTCGCCATTCCACCAGGACGTAGTGGCTGTGCCGGTGCCCGCGCCGATGGTCACCTGCTGGATACCGCTCAACCGTTGCGGCGTCACTGCCCCTCGGCTCGAGGTTATCGCCCAGCGCGTCGACGTGGCGTTGCCGCGGACCGAGTGCCCCCGGACCAATCACACAACCACCGAAATCGACGAATCGATCGTGCCAAAGCAGCATGGCGACTTTCTCTGGCATCCCGAGTTCGAGGCCGGTGATGCCATGCTGTTCGAGCCAGGCCACGACCTTGGGATGCTTGTGAGTGCCGTAGTTATCGAGGATCACGTGGACGATCTTGCCCGCCGGCACTTCGGCCTCGATGGCGTTGAGGAAGCGGATGAACTCCTGGTGCCGATGGCGCTGCATGCAGCGCCCGATCACCTTGCCTTCCAGGACGTCGAGGGCGGCAAACAGCGTCGTCGTGCCGTTCCGTTTGTAGTCATGGGTGATCGTCCCGCAGCGTCCCTTCTTCAGCGGCAGCCCCGGCTGGGTGCGGTCGAGGGCCTGGATCTGGCTCTTTTCGTCCACCGACAGCACGACGGCATGGGCGGGCGGATCGACGTAGAGACCGACGATATCGCGCAGCTTAGTGACGAACTCGGGGTCGGTGGAGAGCTTGAAGTGGCGTACCCGGTGCGGACGGAGCTTGTGAGCCTGCCAAACCCGCTGCACCGAGCTGATGCTGCCGCCGTCCAGTGCGTCGTCTCTCCGGGCGGTTCGGTGGAGGTCAACTCGACCACCCGCTTGACAATGGCACCAGGCAGCGGCGGGATGCGCGAGGGTCGGGTCTTGTCGCGCAAAAGTCCACCCACGCCTTCGTGCATGAACCGCTCCTGCCAGCGCCAGACGCAGGGCTTGCTCTTGCCCGTCCGCCGCATGATCTCAGCGGTGCCAAGACCATCGCCGGTCAGCACGATGATCCGAGCCCGCCAGACGTGCTTCTGCGGGCTGCTCCGGTCCGCAACAACCGCCTCAAGACGAGTACGCGCGGCGAAACTAACGTTCACATGGATACCGTTTCGCATTCCAAGAGACTCGCACATCGTGCAAGCCATGGGAATCTTTTGTTAGAGTTGATCCACTAGTTTGCTGATCGACATCCCGCGCCCGACCTAAGACGACTCGCCCGGTTGGCGACATGGACGGGCGCGAAGTGTGGCTACGGATCAAGGCCGCAGTAGAGGAGTTGAAGCGGACTGAGGCGGGTGGACCGCCGAACTAACGGCGCCGGCGATCCTCCGAGGTAGGATGTTGCACGGACGCAACACGGGGCGTTGAAACCGCTAGCGTCGCGGGAGCCGTGCTGGTCATCTGGATCGTGCTGGCCCGGAGCCCAGCGGTTTGTCAGCCTTGCTGACCTTCTGCTACAAGCCTCGGCGTGACTTCACCGAGGCCGATTCGCCGCACGCGGACCCGGGCCGATCGCAACTACGGCTCCACGCCGGAGACACGCGCCAAGTCTAAGGAACACAAACTGCTCGCGCGTGGCTTTCGTCGTTCTCATTTGCCCCGATCACCCCCGAAACGCGCTCGCGTGGTACCCATGTGGTACCCACGCCCCACCGCCTGCGGAGCGTCCTCTGCTAACCCCTTGAAAAGATTGGGGCGAGTGACGGGTCTCGAACCCGTGACCTCCAGATCCACAATCTGGCGCTCTACCCCTGAGCTACACCCGCCGTGGGGCGTCCTGTTTACGGGCAAGCGGCGCGGCGCGTCAAGGCGGGGCCGGGGCGCACACGGTCAGACGAACGCGCGGTGGCCGGGATCGAGCGCCAGATACTCGTTCAGCATCCGATTCTTGGCGTCGGTGCTCAGCCTGGCTCACCGGGCCGGTTTGGGCGCGGCACCGGGCTAAGCGAAGTGGCGGGCGAGGCGAACGACCGCTTCGTCGAGAACCGCGTCCTCCTTGCAAAAACAAAAGCGCGCGAGGTGGCGGACGTCACCGCCGCGATAAAAGGCGCTGGTCGGCAGCGCGGTGACTTTGGCTTCGGCGGTGATATGGGCGCAAAAGGCCTCGTCGTCCGCGCCGAATCCCAGCGGCCGGAAATCAGCGTTCAGGAAGTAGGTGCCGGCGCAGTCGGCGACCGCAAAGCCGGCGGAGGCAAGACCCTTGGTCAGGCGGTCGCGCTTCGCCTCCATCTCATGGCCGAGCCCGGTGAAATACGAATCTTCCTTGTCCAACCCAAAGGCCACGGCGCGCTGCAAGTTGGGCGGTGTGGTGAAGGTGATGAATTGGTGCGCCTTGGCTATCGCGGCCAACAGATCGGGGGTCGCACGCAGGTAACCCACTTTCCAGCCGGTGAGCGAGAACGTCTTGCCCGCCGAGCCGATTCGCACGCATCGTTCGGCCATACCGGGGAGGCTGGCGAGCGGGACGTGTCGCCGGCCGTCGAAGACGATATGCTCGTAGACCTCGTCGCAGACCGCGTACGCGTCGCTCCGCCGCACCGCCTCGGCGACCAGCGCCAGCTCTTGTGCCGTGAACACCTTGCCCGCCGGGTTCATCGGCGTGTTCAGCACTACCAGCTTGGTTCGCGCCGAGAAGGCCGCGTCCAGGGCCTCAGGTGAGATGCGCCAATCGGGGGGCTCGAGGCGAACGAGCCGGGGCTCCGCACCGCCGCGCCGCACCATGGGCACGTAGGAATCGTAGAGCGGCTCGAACAGCACCACCTCGTCGCCCGGCTCGAGAAGCGCCAGCAGGCTCGCCGCCAAGGCTTCGGTCGCCCCCGACGTCACCATGACTTCGCGTTCCCAATCGACCTCAAGGCCGTAGAATCGGCCATCATGCCGCGCCACCGCCTGGCGCAGCTCGGGCACGCCCATCATCGGCGGGTACTGATTGGCACGGTCCTCCAGCGCCTGGGCGGCGACCGCGCGCACATCAGCCGGCCCGTTGCCGTCGGGGAAACCCTGGCCGAGGTTGATCGATTCGTGCTCGGCGGCGAGCTTCGAGAAGACCTCGAAGACCGTCGTGCCGAGCCCCGCAAAGACGGCGTTGGTTTCCTTCATCCCGGACAGCATAGGCGCCGAGCCCAACGGCGAACAGGCGTTCACATTTCCGTTGCCGATAGCGCTCGCGCCGTCATCGGTGCTATACCGCCGCCCCATGCAGACCGTCCAACGGATGGATGAGCTGAAGCCCGAGGGCGCGTTCATAGTCTTGGCGCGCGCCGCCGAGTTGGTGGCCCAGGGCCGCGACATCATCAATCTCGGCATCGGTCAACCCGACTTCCCGACCGCCGACAACATCGTCGAAGCCGCGGTCAAGGCGCTGCGGGACGGCCATCACGGCTACACCCCGGCCAACGGCATCCAGCCGCTGCGCGAGGCGGTGGCCGCCGACATCCTCGAGCACCGCGGCGTAGCCGTGGATCCTGACCGTGTGTTGGTGGTTCCCGGGGGCAAGGTGACGATGTTCTTCGCCATCCTGATGCTCGGCGAACCGCGCGCCGAGATCATGTTTCCCGACCCCGGATTTCCCGTCTATGAGGCGGTGATCCGCTTCTCGGGCGCCAAAGCGGTGCCGATGCGGCTCTACGAGGACAGGGGCTTCTCGTTCTCGGCCGAGGAAGTGCTGGGCCAGATCACACCGGCGACCCGCCTGATCATCGTCAACAGCCCGGCCAATCCGACCGGCGGCGTGGTACCCCGCGCCGAGTTCGACCGCTTCGTCGCCGGGCTCGAGGATCACCCCCACGTCGCCATCCTCAGCGACGAGATCTACAGCCGACTGATCTACGAGGGACAACGTCACGTCAGCCTGTTGGAGTACGAATCGATCCGCGATCGACTGATCCTGCTGGACGGTTGGTCCAAGACCTACGCCATGACCGGCTGGCGCATTGGCTACGGCGTTTGGCCGCCGAAGCTTTACGACGCCGCGCTTCGACTTGCAATCAACGATCACAGTTGCGTCAACGCGCCGACCCAGTACGCGGCCATCGAAGCGCTGACCGGGCCGCAAGACAGCGTCGCCGACATGGTCGCCGCCTTCGACGAGCGACGTCGGGTGATCGTGGACGAGCTCAACGCGGTCCCGGGAATGCGCTGCACGACCCCGCTTGGCGCGTTCTACGCTTTTCCCAACGTCGCGGACCTGGGGCGCAGCGCCGGCGAGCTGCAGACGGTATTGCTGGAAGAGGCCGGGGTGGCGACTGTCGCCGGGCCCAACTTCGGCGGCGGCGGCGAGGGTTACCTACGCTTTTCTTATGCCGATTCCGCCGATCACATCCACGAGGCGGTCGGGAGGGTACGGGCGCATTTGGGGTAGCCGTCCGGCGGTCGAGCAGGGAGTGATCAAGCGCCCAATATTTGGGCACTGTCGCCGGACGTCGGTCCCGAAAAATCGTCGGGAAACAAGCGATTTGGTGGCCGCTGGGCCTGGCACGCGCATTGCGTTGACAGCGGTGCGATGCGTTGATGTGATGCGTTGATGTGACGAGGGGCTCGGTCCACGCCGGCATCGCGGGAGCCGCGAAACATGAAGAAGATCGAAGCCATCATCAAGCCGTTCAAGCTCGACGAGGTCAAGGACGCGCTTCACGAGATCGGGCTCCAGGGCCTGACCGTGACCGAAGCCAAGGGCTTTGGCCGCCAAAAGGGGCACACCGAGCTCTATCGCGGTGCCGAGTACGTCGTTGATTTCCTGCCCAAGGTCAAGATCGAGATCGTGCTCGAGGACTCGCTGGTCGAGCGGGCCGTGGAGGCGATCGTCGAGGCCGCGCGCACGGGTCGCATTGGCGATGGTAAGATATTCATTACCTCCGTAGAGGAGGCGATCCGCATTCGAACCGGCGAGCGCGGCGGCGAAGCCGTCTGAACGCCGGCGCACCAACCAGGGAGCGAGCTATGCCACTTGCCTGCACCACCGCCGCTGACGTGCTGCGCGCCGTCAAGGACCACAACGTCCAGATGGTCGACGTGCGTTTCACCGACCTCCCGGGCGTGTGGCAGCATTTCTCGGTCCCCGCCGAAGAGATCTCCGATGCGAGCTTCGAGGAGGGCATTGGCTTCGACGGGTCCTCGATCCGCGGGTTCCAGGAGATCCAGGAAAGCGACATGCTGGTGGTGCCGGACCCTTCGACCGCCTTCCTCGACCCCTTCACGGCGCTGCCGACGCTGGTGCTGATCTGCAACATTCGCGATCCCATCACCGGCGAGCCCTACACCCGTGATGCGCGCCACATCGCGCAGAAGGCCGAAACCTACCTCCAGGGCACCGGCGTCGGGGGCACCGCCTACATCGGGCCCGAAGCCGAATTCTTCGTCTTCAACGACGTGCGCTACGGCCAGGGCACCAACTATGGCTATTACTTCCTCGATTCTGAGGAAGGCCATTGGAACACTGGCGCCGAGGAGGAGCCCAATCTCGGTCACAAGCCGCGCCCCAAGGAGGGTTATTTCCCGGTGCCGCCGACCGATGCGTTGCAGGACCTGCGCTCGGAGGCGGTGGTGACGATGATCGAGGCGGGGATTCGTGTCGAGGCCCATCACCACGAGGTCGCCACCGGCGGCCAGGGCGAGATCGACATGCGCTTCGACAGCCTGACGCGGATGGGCGACAAGCTGATGATGTACAAGTACATCGTCAAGAACACCGCCCGTAGTCACGGCATGACCGCGACCTTCATGCCCAAGCCGCTGTTCGAGGACAACGGCTCGGGGATGCACATTCACCAGAGTCTGTGGAAGGGCAAAACCAACCTATTTCATTCCGAATCGCATTACGCGGGCATGAGCGAGCTCGGCCGCCATTACATCGGCGGCCTGCTGAAACATGCCCCGGCGGTGCTCGCCTTCGCGGCACCCACGGTGAATTCCTATCACCGGCTAGTGCCCGGCTTCGAGGCGCCCATCAACCTCGTCTACTCGCAGCGCAACCGCTCGGCCTGCTGCCGGATCCCGATGTATTCGCCGGCGCCGGCGGCCAAGCGGGTCGAGTTCCGCCCGCCCGATCCGTCGTGCAACGGCTATCTCACCTTCGCCGCGCTACTGATGGCCGGCCTGGACGGGATCGAAAACCGGATCGACCCTGGCGACCCGATCGACAAGAACCTTTACGACCTACCGCCAGAAGAGGCCGCGGCGGTGCGTTCGACGCCCGGCTCGCTCACCGAATCGTTGGATGCGCTCGAGGCCGACTCGGCCTTTTTACTGAAGGGCGACGTGTTCACCCCCGACGTCATCGACACGTGGCTTAGCTACAAGCGCACCAACGAGATCGACCCGATCCGGCTGCGGCCGCACCCCTACGAGTTCACGCTCTACTACGATATCTAGCGGCGGCGCACGGCGGGGGGCTTAGGCTTCGGCCACCGCCCGCGGCGCACCGTTCTCGTCCAGCGCGACGTACGTGAACGTTCCGTCGGTCACGGTCAGCACGTCCTCGTGCCGCGCGCGACGGACCACGGTTTCGATCTGAACCGTGATCGAGGTGCGGCCAACGCGCGCAACCCTGGCGTAGCACGAGACGAGGTCGCCGACGAAGACCGGGCGGTGGAACTTCATCGCCTCGATAGCGATCGTGGCGACGCGGCCCTTGGCGCGCTCGACCGCAGCGACGGCGCCGGCAATATCCATTTGTGACAGAATCCAGCCGCCGAAGATGTCGCCCGCCGCGTTCGAATCGGCCGGCATCGGCACCGTGCGGATCGCGGGCTCGGGCCGGTGGGCGTCCTCGGACATCTTGTCGGCTCCGCAACATCTTGTGGACTGGGCGATCGCGCTATACCTTATCTTCTCATATGACCGCCCACAAGACCGACGATCTGTTCGCCCAGCCCGGCCCGGGCCGGCGCGCGAAAGGCTACTCCGCGGCCGACATCGAGGTGCTCGAAGGCCTTGAGCCGGTGCGCCGCCGCCCCGCGATGTTCATCGGCGGCACCGGCGAGAAGGGTCTCCATCATCTGGCTGCCGAGGTGGTGGACAACGCCATGGACGAGGTGGCCGCGGGCGCGGCAAGCCGGATCGAGATGGCGCTCGAGGCCGACGGCGCACTGACGGTTCGCGACAACGGCCGCGGCATCCCCGTCGATCCGCATCCCAAGTTCAAGCACCGCTCGGCGCTCGAGGTGGTGATGACCACACTGCACGCGGGCGGCAAGTTCGGCGGCCGCGCCTATCGCATGGCCGGCGGTCTGCACGGCGTCGGGCTGTCGGTAGTGAACGCGCTGTCGGACCGCCTCGAAATCTCGGTCGGGCGTGAGGGCAAGCTCTACACGCAGGGCTATCGCCGCGGCCAGCCCACGGGCAAACTGAAAGCCAAGGCGGCGGCACGGGCGCGCGGCACCGCGGTGACCTTCCACCCCGATCCCGAAGTGTTCGGCGAGGACGCGCGGTTGCGCCCGGCCCGACTCTATGCGATGGCGGTCTCGAAAGCGTATCTGTTCGGCGGGATCGAGATTCGCTGGCGCTGCGATCCCGATTGCCTCGGCCCAGGCGATTCGACGCCGGCCACGGCGGTGCTGAAATTCCCCGGCGGGCTCGAGGAATACGTGGCGGCGGAGCTTGGGGATTCGCCCACGATCACGCCCCACCCCTTCATCGGAAAGGCCTCGCTCAGCGGCGATTCCGGCCGCGTCGAATGGGCCATGGCGTGGACCGTGGAGGCTGAGCCATCGCTCGCGTCCTATTGCAACATGGTACCCACGCCCGAGGGCGGAACCCACGAGACCGGGTTCCGCGGCGCGGTGACGAAATCGCTCAAGGCCTATGGCGAGCTGGTGGGCAACCGCCGCGCCGCGCAGATCACCGCGGAAGACGTGCTGGGCGGCGCCACGGGTATCCTGTCGATTTTCCTCGCCGAGCCACAGTTTCATGGCCAGACTAAGGAACGGCTCGGCAATCCCGAGGCCGTGCGGTTGGTCGAGGCCGCGGTGCGCGACCGTTTCGACCACTGGCTTTCGGGCGCGCCTGAGGCGGCCAACGCGCTGCTGGAAGCGGTGATGGATCGCGCCGGCGAGCGCCTGCGACGGCGCCAGGAGAAGGACGCCGCCAAGGCTCAGGCGACCCGCAAGCTGCGCCTGCCCGGCAAGCTAGCCGATTGCACCCGTCTCGGACCCGAGGGCACCGAGATCTTCATCGTCGAAGGCGATTCGGCGGGCGGCTCGGCCAAGCAGGCGCGCGATCGCGCGAGCCAGGCGATCCTGCCCCTGCGCGGCAAGATCCTCAACGTCGTCAGCGCCGCCACCGGCAAGCTGCACACCAACCGCGAGCTTTCCGACCTGATCCAGGCACTCGGCTGCGGCACCAGCGCGCGCTACGATGCTGCGAAGTTGCGCTACGACAAGGTCATCCTGATGACCGACGCCGATGTCGACGGCGCCCACATTGCGACCCTCCTCATGACGTTCTTCCACCGCGAGATGCCGGGCTTGATCGCCGATGGCCACCTCTACCTCGCGTCGCCGCCGCTTTACCGCCTGAGCCGTGGCGGCGAGACCCACTACGCCCGCGACGATGCCCACCGCGAGGAGTTGTTGGCGACCGCGTTCGAAGGCAAGGGCGCGGTCGAGGTGAGCCGCTTCAAGGGTCTGGGCGAAATGCCCGCGGCCCAGCTCAAGGAGACGACGATGAGCCCGGCCAACCGCACCCTGCTGCGCGTGGTGGTGCCCGAGGGCGAGGAGAAGCGGACCGCCGACGCCGTCGAACGCCTGATGGGCCGCAAGCCCGAGCTCCGCCTCGCCTTCATCCAGGAACACGCGGGAAGCGTCGAGGAGATCGACATCTAGGGGCTTCGTTGACACTCCGGGGCGGGGCGACCTATGAATGGCGCGCGCCGGCGATCTCCTGCAAAGGCTCAGCTGCCGATGAAAGTAATGGTTCCCGTCAAGCGGGTGGTCGACGCCAACGTCAAGATCCGTGTCCTTCAGGACGGGACCGGCGTAGACCTCGCCAACGTCAAGATGTCGATGAACCCGTTCGACGAAATCGCGGTGGAGGAAGCGCTGCGCCTGCGCGAGGCGGACACGGCGAGCGAGGTCATCGCGGTGTCGGTCGGGACCGAGGCGTGCCAGGAAACCTTGCGCGCGGCGATGGCGATGGGCGCGGACCGTTCGGTGCTGGTGAAGACCGAGGCCGAATTGCAACCGCTTGCTGCGGCCAAGCTTCTGGTGGCGGTGGCCGAGCGCGAGGCGCCCGGTTTGATCATCATGGGCAAACAGGCGATCGACGACGACGACGCGGCGACCGGTCAGATGATGGCCGGGCTCTTGGGCTGGGCTCAGGGCACCTTCGTCTCCAAACTCGCCATCGTCGAGGGACGCGCCGAGGTTACGCGCGAAGTCGACAGCGGGCTCGAATCGTTGTCGCTGAGCCTGCCCGCGATTGTCACCACCGACCTGCGTTTGAACGAGCCGCGCTATACCTCGCTGCCCAACATCATGAAGGCGAAGAAGAAACCGATCGACACGTTGGAGCCCGACGTGTTGGGCATCGACCCGGCGCCACGCCTGGAAACGTTACGCATCGAGGAGCCGCCCAAGCGCCAGGCCGGGATCAAGGTGGCGAGCGCGGCCGAGCTCGTGGCCAAGCTGCGCGACGAAGCCGGGGTGCTGTCTTGACCGCGCTGGTGTTCGCCGACCATGACAACGCGGCGCTTCTGCCGGCGACGCTGAACGCGCTGAGCGCCGCGCGCGCGGTCGACAGTGCGGTGTGGGTCGTAGTGGCGGGCAGCGGCTGCGCGGCGGTCGCCGAGGCGGCGGCGGGCATCGAGGGGATCGAGGGCGTGCTGCTGTGCGACGACGCCGCGTACGAGCACCAACTTGCCGAGCCGACCGCGGCACTCCTGGCCGAAATCGTCGCCGGCCGACCCGATACCACCGCCGTGGTGGCAACGACCTCGACCACGGCCAAGAACGTCATGCCGCGGCTTGCTGCGCTTTTGGACGTGGCCCAGATCTCGGATATCGCGGCCGTCGTCTCGGCCGACACGTTCGTACGCCCGATCTACGCCGGCAACGCCATGGCGACGGTGAAATCGAGCGACCCGATCAAAGTGATCACGGTGCGCACGACGCTTTTCGACGCGGCGAAGGCGGACGGAGGCAGCGCCCCCGTCGAGATGGTGTCGGCGGCGGCAGACCCTGAGCTCGCCCGTTTCCTCGGTCAGGAAGTGAGTCGTTCCGAACGGCCCGATCTGACCTCGGCGCGAATCGTGATCTCGGGCGGCCGGGGCATGGGTAGCAGCGAGAATTTCAAGCTCTTGGAATCGCTTGCCGACAAGCTTGGGGCGGCGATCGGGGCGAGCCGCGCTGCGGTCGACGCCGGCTACGTCGGCAACGATTTCCAGGTCGGCCAGACTGGCAAGGTGGTCGCACCCGATCTCTACATCGCGATCGGCATCTCGGGCGCCATCCAGCACCTCGCTGGCATGAAGGATTCAAAGGTCATCGTCGCCATCAACAAGGACGAAGACGCGCCGATCTTCCAGATCGCCGATTACGGCATGGTCGGCGATCTGTTCGAGCTCCTGCCCGAGTTCGAACGGGAGCTTGCGAAGTCCTGAACGCGGGGGCGGCGAGCTGAATGGCGACGCCGGGCATCACCAAAATTGGCGTCATCGGCGCCGGGCAAATGGGAAGCGGTATCGTCCAGATCTGCGCGTCTGCCGGCTACGCGGTCGCCCTATACGACATCGCGCCGGCCCAGCTCGATGCCGCGCGCACGGCGATCGCCGCCCGGCTCGGCCGCCAGGTCGAGCGCGGCGATCTCAGCGATTCGGACAAAGCCCAGGCGCTCGCGAACATCGCATCTGTCTCGTCGCTTGCGGACCTGACCGGCTGTGACCTGGTCATCGAGGCGGCGAGCGAAGACGAGGCCGTCAAACACGAGATATTTGCCGCACTCTGCCCGGCACTGGCGCCCGAAGCGATGATCGCGACCAACACCTCGTCGATCTCGATCACCCGACTTGCCGCCGCCACCGACCGGCCCGAGCGCTTCATGGGCATGCATTTCATGAACCCGGTGCCGGTGATGGAGCTGGTCGAGCTGATCCGCGGCATGGCCACCGATACGGCGACGTTCGAGATGGTGCGGGTGCTCGCGCTCGACCTCGGCAAGACGGTGGTGTTGGCCGAGGATTTTCCGGCCTTCCTCGTCAATCGGATCCTGGCGCCGATGATCAACGAGGCGATCTACGCGCTCTACGAGGGGGTGGGCTCGGTCGAAGACGTCGACGCCGCGGTGCGCCTGGGGCTTCGGCACCCGATGGGACCTCTGGAGCTTGCCGACTTCGTCGGCCTCGACACCTGTCTCGCGATCCTGCGGGTCATGCACGAGGGCTTCGCCGATTCGAAGTACCGGCCGTGCCCGCTGCTGGTCAAGTACGTGGAGGCCGGCTGGCTTGGCCGCAAGTCCGGCCGCGGCTTCTACTACTACTCGGGCGAGACGCCGCGGCCGTCGCGTTAGGCCGCGTCCCGCACGCGAAGTTCGAGCCGTTTGCCGAGCACGCGCCGGTCAGTAATTCGGGTGCGACCTCGGCCGCGCGGCCCGCCGACCCGAGCGCGATCGCGGCGAGCAAGCCTACGCTCGCGAGCGCCGCCGCAGCGTGAGTTGCGCTGCGCCGCATCGCGCTGCCCACGACCGCGCTAGGTGGCGCCCTCGGATTTGACGTCGCGGGTGTTCTCGATCAGGTGGCGGAGGAGCGCGACCGCCTCATCGGAGTCCCATTCGGCGGGACCGACCATGCGGCCGACCTCGTGGCCTTGGCGGTCGAGGACGATGGTCGCCGGCAAGCCGAGCACGCGTAGCGCGCGCGAGGTGCGGAGTTTGGGATCGGCGAAGGTCTCGAAGTGGGTGACCGCGAGCTCGTCGAGGAAAGGCTGGTAGACCTCGGCGCCCTTGCGGTCCTGGGAGACGCCGACGACGGCGAATTCATCGCTGCCCAGCCGCGCCGCCAGTCGATCGAGGGAGGGCATTTCGCGCCGGCAGGGCGCGCACCACGTGGCGAAGAAGTTGAGCACCATGACTCGGCCCTGGAAGTCTTCGACGCCGTGCTCGCCTCCGTCAGCGTCCACCAGAACGATCTCGGGCGCTGGCCGAGCCGGGTCCGAGAGGGTAAAGTTCTGCATCCACCCAGTCAGGAGCTCGGGCGCGATCCCCTCGGCATTCGCCGGAGCGAGATGGAGAGCAAGGACGGCGGCGATGCCAAGCACTCCCGCACACGCGGTGATGATCGGTTTCATCGGTTCCCCTCGTTTCCCGGCGTCGGGCAGCGCATAGGAATGAGCAAGAAGCCAGCCGTCGCCGCTTCGGGAAGCGGCGCGGCCGAGAACCCAAGCGCCGGCGTCATGGCCGAGATCAACGCCTCGATCGATGTCGACAAGCGCCTCTACGCGCACGACATCGCGGGCTCACGAGCGCACTGTAGCATGCTGATCGAGCGCGGGATCGTCACCGCCAAGGCCGGTCACGCGATCTTGAAGGGACTTGATGCGATCGAAGCGGAGATCGCCGAGGGCCGGTTCGCCTTCGACGCAGCGCTCGAAGACATCCATATGAACGTCGAAGCGCGTCTCTTCGAGCTGGTGGGCGACGACGCCGGGCGCTTGCATACCGCGCGCTCGCGCAACGACCAGGTGGCCACCGACTTTCGCCTGTGGGTGCGCGATGCGATCGACACCACGGACGCGAGGCTCGCCAGTCTGCAAATCGCGCTGATCGACCAAGCCGAGGCGCACGCGGCGACGATCGCGCCCGGCTTCACGCATCTTCAGGTGGCACAGCCCGTGAGCTTCGGCCATCACCTGCTCGCCTATGTCGAAATGCTCGAACGCGACCGCGGACGCGCGCGCGATTGCCGCGCCCGGCTGAACGCCGCTTGCCCATTGGGCGCGGGGGCGATGGCGGGGACCTCGTTTCCCATCGACCGCGAGCACACCGCCGCCGCACTCGGCTTCGATGCACCCGCACGCAATTCCCTCGACGCGGTGTCCGATCGCGATTTCGCGCTCGAATTTCTCGCTTTCGCCGCGATCTGCGCGATGCACCTGTCGCGGCTCGGCGAGGAGATCGTGCTGTGGTCGAGCCAGCCCTTCGGCTTCGTGACCCTGGACGAGACCTTCACCACCGGCTCGTCGATGCTGCCGCAAAAGCGCAACCCCGATGCGGCCGAGCTGGTGCGGGCAAAAACCGGGCGCGTCTACGGTGCGCTCACCGCGCTCCTGACGGTGATGAAGGGGCTGCCGCTCGCCTACGCCAAGGACACCCAGGAGGACAAGGAGCCGGTGTTCGACGCCGCCGACACGCTGGGCCTGTGCCTTCTCGCGATGAGCGGCATGGTCGCCAGCATGCGGCTCGACCCCGAGGCGATGGGTCGCGCCGCGGCCACCGGGCATGCCACCGCCACCGATCTCGCCGATTGGCTGGTACGGGTGCTCGACATGCCGTTCCGCGCCGCGCACCGGGCGACCGGCCGGATCGTCGCCTTGGCCGAGGCCAAGGGCTGCGCCCTCGATGCGCTCTCGCTCGCCGAACTGCAGACGGTGGAGCCGGGCATCACCGCCGATGTCTTCTCGGTGCTGGGGGTCGCAGAATCGGTGGCGAGCCGGGCCAGCTTCGGCGGTACCGCACCCGAGCGCGTTCGCGCCGCCGTCGCCGAGGCGCGCAAGCGATGCCTTGCGAGGGAGCCGGCATGACCGATCGACCGCCGCGCCCCTCGCGCCTGCGGAAAGTGGCGGCGGCGCTGTGCATCGTGGCACTGGCCGGGGCGGTGTCGGCATGCGGCAAGAAGGGCGATCTCGAACCTCGGCCATCCGCGGACGCCGATCAATCCGAGCGCGATGAAGACCGCTAGTGGATCAACTCTAACAAAAGATTCCCATGGCTTGCACGATGTGCGAGTCTCTTGGAATGCGAAACGGTATCCATGTGAACGTTAGTTTTGCCGAGCGTACTCGTCTTGAGGCGGTTGTTGCGGACCGGAGCAGCCCGCAGAAGCACGTCTGGCGGGCTCGGATCATCGTGCTGACCGGCGATGGTCTTGGCACCGCTGAGATCATGCGGCGGACGGGCAAGAGCAAGCCCTGCGTCTGGCGCTGGCAGGAGCGGTTCATGCACGAAGGCGTGGGTGGACTTTTGCGCGACAAGACCCGACCCTCGCGCATCCCGCCGCTGCCTGGTGCCATTGTCAAGCGGGTGGTCGAGTTGACCTCCACCGAACCGCCCGGAGAGACGACGCACTGGACGGCGGCGGCGATGGCCAAGGTGGTCGGGATCAGCATCAGCTCGGTGCAGCGGGTTTGGCAGGCTCACAAGCTCCGTCCGCACCGGGTACGCCACTTCAAGCTCTCCACCGACCCCGAGTTCGTCACTAAGCTGCGCGATATCGTCGGTCTCTACGTCGATCCGCCCGCCCATGCCGTCGTGCTGTCGGTGGACGAAAAGAGCCAGATCCAGGCCCTCGACCGCACCCAGCCGGGGCTGCCGCTGAAGAAGGGACGCTGCGGGACGATCACCCATGACTACAAACGGAACGGCACGACGACGCTGTTTGCCGCCCTCGACGTCCTGGAAGGCAAGGTGATCGGGCGCTGCATGCAGCGCCATCGGCACCAGGAGTTCATCCGCTTCCTCAACGCCATCGAGGCCGAAGTGCCGGCGGGCAAGATCGTCCACGTGATCCTCGATAACTACGGCACTCACAAGCATCCCAAGGTCGTGGCCTGGCTCGAGCGCCACCCTCGGTTCGTCTTTCACTTCACGCCGACCTCTTGCTCCTGGCTCAATGCCGTCAAAACCTTCTTCGCCAAGCTCAGCAAACGCCGACTCAAAAGAGGAGTGTTCCACTCGATCGTCAATCTCCAGACCGCCATCAACCGCTTCATCGCCGAAACCAACGACGACCCCACACCGTTCGTTTGGACCGCCAATCCCAACAAGATCGTCGCCGCCGTCAAACGTGGGCACCAAGCGTTAGATTCGATCCACTAGAGATCATGCTCTTGCGATACTCGGCGCGGCGCTGTTGGCAGGCTGCGTTGTCGCCGACTCGGCGCGGACGGAGACTGCGGCCGAGGTCACGCTCTCCGACGTCGAAGACCGACACAAGGACCACGTCCACCGGCCGCCGACGCCCAACTAATCCCCTCCGCCGTCCTCACCCGCGCGTTTCGCCCGCAGCGCCGTCGTCGCACGGGAATCGACCGCGCCCGTAGGGTCGAGGACGACCCCGTAGACCGCCTCAGCTCGGGCGCGGGTGACATAGCCCTCGTCGACATCGTGCTTGACCCGCGCCGGATCGCGCTCGATCGGCGGGCCGTAGCCGCCGCCGGCGCAGGAAATGCCAATGACGGTTTCGCCGGGCTTCAGTACGATTTCGCCGCAGCGCGCCCGCTCGGTCAGGGCACCCTCTGCATCGCGGGTGGTGTGCCGCGAGGCGGCGCCGGTATGCCCGCCTCGGGCGCCGAGCGGGGGGTTGAGTTCGCCGTCGGAGCCGATCATGACCGTGAGGGTGCAGTCGGCCGGTCCGTACTCGACGATCGAGGACGGCGCGCCACGAAAGCGCCCTGCGCCCTCGGAGTCCGCGACCAGTCCGCGGACCGCGATGCGGATCGGATAGAGGCTCTCGTCGACCTCGATCGAGTCGCAGAAGCCTTGGCCGGCCCCGCCCGCGCTACCCATGACCAGCCAACCGTCCTCGCTCGGCGAGGCCTGGCCACAGGTGTCGGCAAGGACGAGGTGATTGACGAACGTCGCGTCGCCGGCGCGCGGATCGCGTCCTGAGATCACCGCGTTCGAGGCCGTGGCGACGGCCCCGCCCTCGGCCATGCCAAAGCCCTCGGCTTGCTCGGCGACGGCCCGGTGAATGGCATTGGTGACGCGATCGGCGACGTTTGTCGTCGCCAGGGAGCAGCTGGTCGGATGGATCGGGATGCCGGCGACGCACCCCTCCCGCAGGAGCACACTGATCCTACGGAAGCTGCCGGCGTTTGGTGGCACCTCCGTCGCGATGCTGTCGAAGACGCCGATCATGGCGGCGGTGCGTGCGCACGCCTCGCTGAGGTTGAGTCCGCAGGGCAGGCAATCGGGGTTGTCGCGAAGATCGACCTCGATGCGCCCAGCCTCGGCGTCCACGGTCACGGTGGCCTCGATCGGGATGCCTTCGGGCGGGGTCCCGGGAAACGGGTCGTGGACGCTGCGCGCGCTCATGCGGCCACTCGGCAGCCGCGCGAGCGCGGCGGCCATGCGCGCTTCGCTGTAGTCGAACCAACGCTCGACATAAGCCTCCAGCGTCGGCCAGCCGACCTCGTCAGCCAACGCCAGGAGCTCGCGCTCGCCGATACGCGCCGCCCCCAGCGCCGCCAGATAGTCACCGTGCCATTGCTCGGGCACACGGATGCGCATCATGCACATGCGGATCAGGTCGGGATTGTCGCGGTAGTCGGACTGGACCTTGACCGCGGGGAAGATCAACGCGCCCTCGTGGAAGACGTCGGCCGCCGTGCTCATGTAGGTGGTCGGGAGCGAGTTGCCGATATCGGCCTGGTGCGCCTTGGCCAGGACGGTGAATCGGTGGATCCCGGTTTCGTCGATCACCGGCACCAGCACCGATTGGTCGGCGGCATGCGAACAGCCATGATAGGGCGAGTTGTGCAGGTAGGCGTCGCCGCGGTGGAGGTCGGGATGAAGGTCGACCATCGACTGCGCCATCATGTCGGGCCCCGACATGACGTGGATGGGGATGGCGCTGCCGGGATTCACCAGCCGCGAGTCGGCGGTCAGAATGGCGCACGAGAAGTCGGCGCCGTTGTTGATAATCCCGGATCGCGCGGTGCGTAGGAGCGTGTTCTCCATCTTGTTGGCGATGCCTTCGATGCGTTTGGTCAGTACCGCGAGCTGCGTCGCGTCGATGCTCGGCGGTTTCGCTTGCTCCATGACGGTGTCCTTCCTGCACTCAGGGCGTGATGACGAGGCCGCCGGTCTTGCCGCGCCGAACGATGGCGCCGGGATCGATGACCACGGTGGTGAGCGGCGATTCGACGATCGCCGGCCCGGCGATCGCATCGTCAACCCCAAGCGCCTCGAAGCTCAGGATCCGGGCCTCGACCGTGCCGCCCCCGGCGAAGCGCACCGTCCGGTGGTCCATCTCCGGCGGGCCGAGCGCGACGGGTGCGCCGTCCACCGCAGGCGTGCCCAGCGGGCAGCGCACGCGCGCCCGCCAGGCGATCATCTCGATGTCGGAGCCGGGATCGTCGATCGCGAAGATCTCGCGGTGCGCGGCGTGGAAATCCTCCACCAGCTCCGCAAGGTCGTCGGCACCGGCCAGGCGCGGGGCGCGGAGCGGAACCTCGATTTCCCACACCTGGTGGACGTAGCGCGCCTCGACCGCGTACTCGAGCACGGCCTCCGCGCTCCCCTGTCCGGGTCCGTCGACGAAGGCGCGGCACTCGCGCTCGAGGCCGGCCAGCACGCGATTGACACCTTCCGTGTCGAAGCGGCTGGCGGCGGTGGCGTGGAGCGCCGAATACTCCGCGCTCATGTCCGAATAGAGTGCGCCGGCGGCGCTGAGCGCCGGCGCGATCGTGGGGACCATCACCCGCGGGCAGCCGAGCCGCCGCGCCATCGCCACCGCGTTGAAGCCCGAAGCGCCGCCGCCGGCAACGAGGACGGCGCTGCGCGGGTCGATGCCCTGGTTTATGGTCACGTCTTCAATGGCCCCGACCATGGCCTCGGTGACGAGCGCCAAGACCGCGGCAGCGGCAGCAGTGGCGTCGAGGCCGAGCGGCGCCGCGACCTCGGCGCCAAGCGCGGCCTGGGCGGCGGCGAGGTCCAAGCCCATGCGACCGCCGAAGAAGCGGCCGGGATCGATGTAGCCAAGCACGAGTGCCGCGTCGGTGACCGTGGGCCGGTCGCCGCCGCGGGCGTAGCAGGCCGGACCGGGCGACGCTCCGGCGCTGTCGGGCCCGACGTGTAAGAGGCCGCCCTCGTCGACCCAGGCGATCGAGCCGCCGCCGGCGCCGACCGAGCGCGCGTCGACCGACGGGAAGCCGGTGATGCGGCCCTCGCGGCGCGGGCCGATCCAGGTCTCGCGCGTCCATGGGATGCGGCCGCGGCGTACCAAGCTGACGTCGAAGCTGGTGCCGCCCGCGTCGGCGATGATCGCGGTGTCGGCGCCGCCTTCGGCACCGGCGAAGAAACGACCGGCGACCGGCGCCATCGCCGGTCCGGACTTGATGCAGTGGATGGGCGCCCGAGCGGCGTCGGCCGCGTCCATCACACCGCCTTGGGAGTTGGTGACCACCAGGCGGCCGGCGAAACCGGCTTCGCCAAGGCGGCCGGCGAGGTCGTCGACATGTGCGCCCATCAGCGGTTTGAGCGAGGCATCGATGCAGGCCGAGGAGGCACGCCGATACTCCCGGAGCGACGGATTGAGGACGTGAGACAGCGTGACCGCAAGTCCGGGCAGTCGGGCGCGCAACAACTCGCCCACCCGGCGCTCGTGCGCCGGATTGGCGATCGACCACAACAGGCACACGCCGACCGCCTCGACGCAGGCATCGGCGATGGCCTCGACGGTCTTTGCCGCCGCGTCCTCATCGAGGGGCACCACCACCTCGCCCGCAGCCCCGATTCGCTCGGCGACCTCGAACGTCAGCGCCCGCGGAACAATCGGCTCGGGATAGGGCACCGACCAGTCAAAGGTTGGGAGGCCGAAGCGCCCGGCCTCGCGATAGAGCAGAATGTCGCGGTGGCCGCCGGTCGTGACAAAAGCGGTGCGCGCCGCACGGCCGGTAAGAATAGCGTTGGTGGCAAGCGTGGTGGCGTAAATGAAGAGGTCGCACCGGGCGAGGAGCGTCGCGACCTCCAAGCTCAGGTCCGTCGCTGCGATCGCCAGGGTGTCGAGCACCCCGCGAACCGCATCCTCGGGCGTCGTCGGCGCCTTGTACATATGAAGGCGGCGCGCATCATCCTCGACCACGAGATCGGTAAAAGTTCCCCCGGTATCGGCCGCGAACCGCATCGGCGAATGATACACGCTGGCCGCGGGCGAGGGGATTGACGGGGCGACCGGCGGCGGGCACAAGGTGAGCCCGTCATTTCAATCCAGGAGAATAGAATGTCCGTAATGGCCATCGTCCGCTTGAACGCGCATCCGGGTAAGGGCGGTGCGATTTGTGACATGTTGAACAGGGGCATGCTCGAGGCCACGCGAGGCGCCGAGGGGTTGTTGGGATTGCAGCTTTTGGTCGGCGAGCCCGATCGTGACGCGGTTGTCGTCATGGAGGAATGGGAGTCGGTGGAAGCGCACACCCGATACGTCGATTCCCTCGGGGACTCCTTCGATGCACTGATGGAGCTGGTGGCCGACCGCGACGCCCGCCACTACCAGGCGCTCGACTAGGCTCACCGATTCGTTACCGGACACGACTTGTTTGCCCGCCGGCGAGGCGAGAGACTGTTCGGATGCGCGACGCGAGGGTCGCCATGGCGGCGCCGGCCCTCGCGGGCGGGCCCTCGGAATGGGTGCACGAGTTCCCGACCACCGACTTCGACAACAACTCGATCGACCTCGACGAGATCATTACCGACGGGCCGCGGCGCGACACCATTCCGCCGATCGATAATCCGGTGTTCGTTTCCGCGGCGGAGGCCGAGATCGGCCCCGACTAGCCGGTCTTGAGCATCATCATCAACGGCGACGCCCGCGCCTACCCGCTCAACATGCTGCTGTGGCATGAAATCGTGAACGACACCGTCGGCGGCGTGCCCGTATTGGTCAGCTTCTGCCCGCTGTGCGCCTCGGGCGTCGTCTTCGACCGCCGCAAAGACGGCCGCATGTTCGACTTCGGCAACACCGGCCGCATCCGTCACTACGACATGGTGATGTACGACCATCAAACCGAGAGCTTCTGGCAGCAGTTCCTTGGTGAGCCGATCGTCGGCGATTTGACGGGGGTTCGTCTCGAGCCGCTGCCCTCACGCGTCGAATCGCTGGACCGGTTCCGCGCCCGCGCGCCCGAAGGCAAGCTGTTGGTCCCCAACGACCCCGGTATCCGGTCGTATGGGCAAACCCCCTACGCCGGATTCCACCGTGGTGGACCGCGAATCTCCTTTCCCTACCCCTTGCCCGACGGCATCGAACCCTTCGATCGCGTGGTCATCGTTGGTGACGAGGCGTGGCCGCTGGATCTGGTGCGCGAGCGCCAAACCATCGAGACCGATGGGTTCGTGATCTCGTGGCAGCCCGGACAGAATTCGATGTACGACACCCGCACCATCGCCAAGGGCCGCGACATTGGCAACGTCATCGTCCAGCGCCAGGGCGAGGACGGGCCCACCGACGTCGTCTTCGACCTCAGCTTCGCCTTCGCCTTCGGTGCATTCCTTCCCGGCGGGACCCTGCACCTGGATTGAAAGGCCCAAAGTGGCGCGATTGACGCCGCGGGTCGCTGGGTTCAATGTTGCGGGCGGACTTCCGATGAAACTCGGCGATGCACAAGTTCAACAATTCTTCGACGACGGTTTCGTAATCGTCGAGGGTCTTTTCGCGCGCGAGGAGCTACACAGCCCGTTGATTAAGTCGGCGCCGTCTGATTCTCTGGTTTTCTGAATTGCAGGGGGATTTGCCGATGGCGATGGGACGGCAGAAGGATGGTCAGGGGGACCTGATGGTGAGCTGGTCGGAGATGCCGCGCTCTCCGGGTCATGTGTTTTATGACCGCGTGCAGTCGGTGCTGATCGAGGGTGGCTTCGACGCCTTTGCCGAGGCGAGCTGCCGGCCTTATTACGCGGCCCGGATGGGCGCGCCCTCGGTGCCGCCCGGGCGCTATTTCCGGATGCACCTGGTGGGCTACTTCGAGGGCATCGACAGCGAGCGCGGTCTGGAGTGGCGCTGCTCGGACTCGCTTTCGCTGCGGGCGTTCCTGCGACTGGGGAGCCGTGATCGGGTACCGGACCATTCCTGGCTGTCACGGAGCCGCACGCGCCTGCCCCATGAAGTCCACGCGGCGGTCTTCGACTGGGTTCTGGTGCTGATCGCCGAGGCGGGGCTGATCAAGGGCGAGCGCATCGGCGTCGATGCCTCGACCATGGAGGCCAACGCGGCGCTGCGGAACATCGTGCGGCGCGACAACGGCGAAGGCTACCGGGAGATGCTGGAGCGCCTGGCCCGGGAAAGCGGGGTCGAGACACCCACGGCCGAGGACCTGGCGCGTCTGGAGCACAAGCGCAAGGGCAAGAAGCTTTCCAACACGGATTGGGTTTCGAAGAGCGACCCCGAGGCCAAGATCGCCAAGATGAAGGACGGCACGACGCATCTGGCCTACAAGCCCGAGCACGCGGTGGATCTGGACACCGGCGCGGTGGTGGCGGCCGAGCTGCACCCGGCCGATGAGGGCGACACCACGACGCTTTCCAAGACCCTGGCGAAGGCCGAGGCAAACCTCGAGGCGGTGGATGCGGCACCGACGTCGGAGGACCCGGCCGAATGCGTCGCCGACAAAGGTTATCACTCACGGGCGGTCTTGAGGGCTCTGAACGACAGTCCCTGGAAGACCCGGATCGCGGCGCCCAAGCAGACCGGCTTTTCGCGCTGGCACGGTGATGAGGCGGCGCGGCGCGCGGTCACCAACAACCGTGCGCGGCTCAAGTCCGGGGTCGCCCGCGAGGCCTTCAAGCTGCGCGCCGAGATCGTCGAGCGCTGCTTTGCCCACAACCTCGATCGTGGCGGCATGCGACGAACCTGGCTGCGCGGGCGAGAGAATGTGCACAAGCGATACCTGCTCCACGTCGCCGGCCACAATCTATCGTTACTGATGCGCCAGCTCATCGGCGCCGGCACCCCGCGGGAGGCCGTGGCGGGCGGATATGGCGGTATTTTCGTGCTGCTCACGCCCACCGGGGCCATGCTGGTGGCACGGGGGCTCCCGCAAAGCGGCCAGACGGCTTTCGCCGCCGCATTCCTCATCTGGGAGTGAGAGCCGGAAAAAGCCACTTAATCAACGGGCTGTACAGCCGGCGATGGACGAGATCGCCGAGATCGTCGATGAATACGCCGAGAAGCTGTTTCGCGCCGGCAAGACAAAGAACAAGCACGAGGGCGAGGACTTCTATACGCGCGTCGCCTCGCTCGAGAGGGAGTGGCCCGGAACCGCGCCTCTGATCCACAACAGGGAACAGATTCGTCCGCGTGTGGCGGAACTGTGGGCGGCGGACGCGGTTCTCGACATCGTTGAGCAGTTCATCGGGCCCGACATAAGCGGCCACCCAGTGAGCTGCATCCGTACCAAAACCCCGAATACGCCGATGATGGTCGCGCCCTGGCACCAGGACGCGGCCACGCTGATCGCCGCGTCCGATCGCACGCTCCGACCGACCATGTGGCTACCCTTCATCGACGCCACCGAAGCCAACGGCTGTCTGCAGCTGATCGGCGGCGGACACCGCGCGCAAAAGGTCTTCCCCCACCACCAGCAGCGCCGCGTCGGCCACGCGAAGTCGTGGTACCTCTACATCGACGAGGCCGATCTCCCCGAAGGTGAGATCGTCACGTGCGAGGTGCGGATGGGCGGGGCGCTGTTCTTCACGCCGCTTGCCGCACCGATCGCTCGAAAACACCACCGACAAGGTGCGCTGGAGTGTCGATCTGTGTTATCAGCGGCCCGACGATCACGTCGGGTTCGCGGAGGGCGATAGGACCGACGGTCTCGTGCCCCTCCGCAAGGAGGACGATCCCTTATACCGATTCGATTGGAGCGCCTGGCGCGGCGGCTCGCAAAAAGGCGAGGACGGCTACGTCACCCACAATCCGTCCGATCCCTTCGACTACTCCATCGAGGGCGACTTCATGGTGCGGTGGGAAGAGACCTAGGCCCATAGCGCGAAGCTCGCCGGCTTGTGTAGCGCCACGCGTTTCAGGAGATCCACGGTCTTCGCCACACCCTCGATCGGGTCCGTAACGAAGTCCTCATGCTCGATCGACAGCACGTCGTCGTAGCCGGCGACGCGCAGCTCGACCATGAAGCTCTGCCACCACGCTTCGTCGTGGCCGTGGCCGAGGGTGACGTAGTTCCACGAACGCTCGGCGAAGCGGTCGGGGGCCTTGGTCTCGATCGTCGTGTTGGGGCCCGCGTTGAGGGGATCGATGCGCGTGTCCTTGGCGTGCACGTTGAATATGGCGCCATTGAGCTTGCGGATCGCCGCTAACGGATCGCCCCCCATCCACACGAAGTGGCTGGGATCGAAGTTGGCGCCGATGACATCGCCCGCGGCCTCGCGCAGGCGCAGCATCGTCTCGGCGTTGTAAACCACGGCGTAGGCGTGGTTTTCGAGGCCAACCTCGCGGACGCCGGCGTTCTTGGCGACGGCCGCGATTTCCTTCCAATAGGGAATCGCCACCTCGTCCCACTGCCACGCCAGCGCCTTTGCCAACTCCGGCACAAAGGTCGAGGTGATCCAGTTGGGCACGCTATCGCCGGGCGCCCCGCCCGGGCAGCCGGACATGGTGATCACCCGGCCAATACCCATTTTACCGGCGAGTTCCAGGGTCTTGCGCAGAATCGTGTCGTGGGCCTTGCCTTGCTCGCCGGGCGCCAGCGGATTCCCATTGCAGTTGAGCGCACTGATCTCGAGGCCGTGGTCCTTCACCTTGGCAAGGTACTCCTTCCGGCCCGATTCGCTCTCCAGCATCGCGTCGAGGTCCATGTGAGCGCCGCCACCCCAGGCGCCGGTGCCGATCTCCAAAGTTTGGACTCCGATCTCGGCAACCAAGGGCAAGAGATCATCGAAGCTTATTTGATGCAGGCTCTCCGAAACCAGTCCGATTCTCATTGTCGTTTCCTCCCGTTAGCGCACCCGAGCCTTTCATAGCGGAGCCGTTCGTGCGTGTCATGGGTTTCCGCCGGCCCTATCATGCGAACGTGGAGTGGGCGGCAAAGACTATCGGCGCGGCGATCGTCGGTTACGCGCTCTTGCTGGGCGGGTGCTACGCGCTGCAGCGCTCATGTACTTCCCGGCCGCCGAGATGCCTTCGCCGGCGGCGGCGGGCGTGCCCGAGATGGCGGCGGTGACGCTACACACCGACGATGGCTTGGCGCTCATATCGTGGTATGGCACGGCGCGCGAAGCTGGCGCGCCGACCGTCGTCTTTTTCCACGGAACCGCCGGCAACATCGCCGGCCGGGCCTACAAGGTACGACCGATACTGGACTCCGGCCTTGGCGTATTGCTGGTCGGCTACCGCGGCTATGGCGGCAATCCCGGCGTCCCCAGCGAAGCAGGTTTCTTCTCCGACGGCCGTGCCGCGTTGGCGTTCCTTGCCGGCCAGGGTGTATCGGCCGAGGCGATTGTCGCGTTCGGCGAATCGCTCGGCAGCGGGGTTGCGGTGAATGTGGCAAGCGAACAGTCGGTAGGCGCGGTCATTCTCGAGGCGCCGTTCACTTCGGCCGCCGATGTCGGCCAACGCGCCTACCCGTTCCTGCCGGTACGGCGCTTGATCCGCGATCGTTTCGATTCATTGGCCCGGATCGCGACGATCAGCGCACCCCTGTTGATCGTTCACGGTGAGCGCGACCGCGTGGTACCGGTCGAGCTAGGCCGGCGCCTGTTGGCTGCGGCCTCGGAGCCCAAGGAGGCGGTGTTCCTACCCGGCGCCGGGCACAACGATACCTACGAGCACGGCTCGATACGCGTAGCGCTCAAGTTCCTCGACCGCATCTATGCCGGCACGGCGACGGTGCGCGCGCGATAGAACACGATCGCCAGGGAGCCGACACCGAACGCGAAGGCGGCGAGGGTCGTCAGGACTCCCAACACCGGCACCAGCGCGGCCAAGCCTAGCACCACGATCCCCGCGGCCAGCACGGCGATCCTTCCCCACGTCGTGTCATCGCCGCTGCGATGGAACAGGCGAGCGCCAAAGCGCCCCAGGGCGATCGCCGATAACAAAGTAGCCGCACGCGGGCAGCGCGAAGAACACGGCCCCCCCAACCACGGATAGAGAAGCACCCACGACCGTGAGGGCAAGGATCACCATGGCGATCGGACCACCGACGCCAATCGCAAAACCGAGACCGAGCGACTTCCACGGTACGCCGCCGATGGTGCGCGCGGTGGTGACGGCGAGCTGGGGAAACAGCAGGACCAGCACGGTACCGAGCAGTATCAGGCTGGCGATGACGACCAGCCACGAGACGCCGAAGGCCAGCATCGCCCCGCCGGTCATGCGCTCGGGGGCTTCGGAGTAGATGAACGTGACGTCGCCGATGATCTGGGCGTCGGGGTGGATGTCGGCCTCTTTGGCGCTACGATAGGTCAGATCGCCGCCGATGCGGGCCGAGGGTCCGATCGCGATGTCGACGCCGCGTAGCGTAACGTCGCCGGCTATGTCGCCGGCAATCTCGATGTTGCGCCCCCACGCCTCGAGATCGCGGTCGACAGTGCCGTCGACCACGATGGTACCGCCGGCAAGGCGGGCGTTGCCGCCAACCGTCGCCAGTTCGTGCAAAGTGACGTTGCCGCCTGCGGCGAGGAGATTATCCGCCACCTCGGCCCGGCTGAGGACATCCCCGCCCATCATGCGAAGCTTCCCCGCGATCGTGCCATCGGCGATGATCTCGCCGCCCGCGACGAGGGCGTCACCTGCGATCGCGGCGTCGAGGGTAACCTCGCCGCCCATGGCGGTGACGCCGCCGCCGACGGTGCCTTCGGTAACCACTTCACCGCCGGTGGCGAGCACGTCGCCGGTGACGGTCTCGCCAACCGAGATCTCGCCGCCGATGACGACGACATCGTCGTCGACCGCGGCACGGAGATTCACCTCGCCGCCAATGAGGATGACCTCTCCGCCAACCTCGGCGCGCACGTCGATCGAATTGCCATAAAGGAACAAGTCCTCGGCGATCGTCCCGGTGCGCGTGACCTCGTCCTCGTCCGACTCTTGTGCGACGGCGCCGGTGGCCGCCATTGCGACGACCGCAAAGGCGGCGAGTATTCAAGTATTCCTGCAGATTTCATGCTCATCCAACCGTCCAATCGGTCATAGACAGGTTCACGCGGGGCCGCCCGAACGATCGGGCGCGGCGCGCGCCTGGCTGCTTCGGTCTACGACTTCGGAGCCTTGCTCATTTACGGAGCCGCTGAGGCTTCGCAGAAGTTGTCGGGGATACATGACGGCGTCCTCGGCGAAGCGCCCGAGGTGGGCGATGCCGATCATGAGATAACTCTGGCCGGCGGACGCCGCACCTTCGCCCATTCGCTCGTCCTCCGCCTCGGTCAGTTTTTCGGCGAGCGTGGCGACGATCTTGCTCGCGACCTCTTCCTGCACGACCAGAATGTCGGCCGGCATGCGGTCGTAGCGGCCGCCCCACAGGCTGTGTAGCCCGACGAGGTCTCGGAGAGCTGGGCGGTAATGCGCAACGTGTCGCCTGCGCGTCGGACGCGACCGTCCAAAACGTATGCGACGTGCAACCGGGCGCCGACCTCCTGCGGGGTTCCCGGTTCATCCGATAGCACCACGCGCAAGCTGGTTTGCGCGGACAGCGCGACGATCAGGTCCTCGGTCAAGCCCTCGCCGAATTCGGCCTGGGCCGCCTCGTCGCCGATGGCGCGAAACGGCAAAACCGCAACCGCCGGCGTCATGTCGGGATCCATCGCCGCCGGCGGACCTGTAGGAATCGCGGTAACCAACGCGATGACTGCGAGCACGGCGATCGCGCGCCCAGGGCGATACCAGCGAGGCCGCGGGCGGCGCGGCGATTCTGTCGGCATCGGTTGCGGCGCCGTGACCGCCTCGGTTCCCGCCCGCATGCGGTAGACGCGCACCGGTTTGACGATGTTCTTGACCTGCTGCTCGCCCAGCGAGACGTAGCTGTAGGGGAGCCTGGCCTCCACCAGATCGTAGGCGGTCCCCGAGATGCAGATACCGCCCGCCTCGGCCAGCGCCTGGAGCCGCGCCGCGACGTTGACGCCGTCGCCGAAGATGTTTTCGCCGTCGATCATCACGTCGCCGAGATTGATGCCGACCCGCCAGTGCATCTTGCGATCGTCGGGAAGATCGGCGTTGAGCGCCGCGACCTCGTGCTGCATCTCGGCGGCGCACTGGACCGCTTCCACCGGGCTATCGAACTCGCCCAGGACGCTGTCGCCCGCAGCGCCAACGATGCGGCCCCGGTGCTGGGCGACGGCACGGTCGATGATTCCGCGAGACTGATTGAGCCGACGCAGCGTCCCGACCTCATCGGCGCCCATCAGACGGCTATAGTCCTGGACGTCGGCGCTCAAGATGGTGGTGAGCTTGCGCTGAAAGCCCTCTGAGGTCACGAATCGCTCCCGGATGGGCGGCCGCCCCTTGAATGTGGGGACGAACCTGGCCGCGTCAATCGCTTTCGGTCGTTACGCCGGCGGCCTCTTCGCCTCCCCTCCGGAGCGGCTGATGCGCAGGGCGCGGCGGTCGAGCACGCGCTCAACCTCGTCGAGGCGCACGCCCGCGCGAACCAGCGCCACCAGGGCGAAGTAGAGCAAATCAGCGGCTTCCTCGGCCACCCGGCCGGATCCTTGGGCGTCGGCCAGCTCGGCTGCCTCTTCGACCAGCTTGGCGCGCAAAAGCGTGGCGTCGCCCAAGAGCCGCTGGGTGTATGAACCCGCGGGGGACTCCGCTCGGCGGCCGGCAAGGCGGCGGCCAAGGTCATCCAGGCCGCGCTCGGCGCCCCAGCACGTGCGCGTGCCGAGATGGCAGAATCCGGTGCCATGCTGGCGCAACGTGAAGCGCAGCGCATCGCGGTCGCAATCAAGGGAGACCGCCAGCAGGTCTTGGGTGGCGCCCGAGGTCTCGCCCTTTGTCCACAACCCGCGGCTGCGCGAGTGATAGACGCCGCGGCGCGTCGACACCGACTCGCGCAGGCTTTCCAGGTCCGAGAACGCGAGTCCCAGCGCTACCCCGCGCTCGTCGACCACCACCGTCGGCCACAACCCGTCGCCGCGGTCGGAAGTGAGCGGCGCGGCGATCGCCTCGGCCAAGCCAAGGCGATCGGTATAGAGCGCCATGCCGACCTGGGCCTCGACGCCCAGCCGGTCGAGCTCGGCGATGTCCTCGGCGCTCGTTACGCCTCCGGCCACGGTGAGCCGCGCCTCGCCCGCCGCCGCGACTAGCTCGCGCACGTCCTCGAAATCGATACCCGCCATGCGCCCCTCGCGCTCGACGAAGGTGACGAGAAAGCCGCCGGCAAGACCCGCAAGCTCTTTCATCCGCTCGGCGACGCCGCGGCCGGTGGGCCTGCGCCAGCCCTCTACCATGACTTCGCCCTCGTTGACGTCGAGCGCCACCACCACCCGCTCGGAGGGCAGCCGACGCAGCAGCTCGGGCTCGGCGGCGGTACCGATGACAAGCTTGACTGCGCCGGCGTCGAACCAGTTGGCCGCGGTCCGGTAGTCGCGAACCCCACCCCCGAAACGGCAGGGCGCGAGCCTTAGCAGCTCGCGTACGAGCCCGGTGTTGGAACCTTGACCGATTGCCGCATCGAGGTCGACCACGGCGATCTCGCCGGCGAGCGCGAAGCGCTCGGCGATGGGACGTGGATCCCCGGCGTCGAGGGCCTTTTCGCGGCCGCCCACGAGTTGCACGGCCTGACCCTCCATGAGGTCGATGGAAGGAACGATCACGGCCGTACCTCGACGCCGGCATCGCCGAGATAACGCTTTATCTCGGCGACCGTCACCTCGGCCTGGTGGAAGATAGACGCCGCCAGCACGGCGTCGGCCCCGGCGCGCAGCGCCTGCAACAGGTGCTCGGCGGTCGCGGCCCCGCCCGAGGCGATGACCGGCACCCCAACGGCGCCCGCGATCGCGCTCACGAGTTCGAGGTCGTAGCCGGCCTTGGTCCCGTCGCGGTCCCAGCTCGTCAGCAGGATTTCGCCGGCGCCGCGCGACACCGCCTCGCGCGCCCAGGTCACCGGGTCGCGTCCGGTACACTCGGTTCCCGAGCGGACGACGACGTCCCAGCCACGCTCGGCACGGGCGGCGTCGATTGAAAGAATCGTGCATTGGCTGCCGTAGCGGCTCGCCATCGCGTCTAGCACGCCGGGATCACGCACCGCCGCGGTGTTGACGGCAACCTTGTCGGCCCCGGCCTCGAGCAGCGCGCCGGCGTCTTCGGCGTCCCCGACGCCGCCGCCGACGGTGAGCGGGATCGAGAGCGCCGCGCGCACCGCGTTTACGGTGTCGTGACGGGTGCGCCGACCTTCGGGCGTCGCTGTGACGTCGAGGACGACGATCTCGTCCGCCCCCTGCTCCTGGTACGCCGCGGCGAGTAGCGCCGGGGTTCCCGAATCGCGAAGATTGGAGAATCGCACCCCCTTGACCACGCGGCCGTCGCGCACGTCCAGGCAAGGGATCACCCGCGCCGCCAGCATCACGCCGCCCCGGCGGTGCGAGCGGATTTCAGCCAGCGCTCGATAAGCGTGGCGCCCAGCGCACCGGAGAGTTCGGGATGAAACTGGCAGGCAAGCACGGGGCCGCGCTCGAGCCCAGCCACGAAGCGGCCCCCGTGATCCGCGTAAGCGGCGCGCCAACCGGACGGCACGTCGGTGAGCCGGTAGGAATTGGCGAAGTAGGCGTGGCCGGCGGCGAGCATGCGGCAGCGGCTGACCGGCTCGATCCGGTTCCAGCCGAGCTGGGGCACGCGCACGCCATCGGAAAAACGGGTGATTCGCGCGGGCAACACGCCGAGACCGGCAACCCCGGGACTCTCCTCGCTCGATTCGCACAGCAGCTGAAGACCAACGCACACGGCGAGCGTCGGTTTTCCGGCGCGGACGCGGTCGGCCAGGATCTTGGCGACGCCGTCTTCGTGCAGCCGCCGCATCGCCGCGCCAAAGGCGCCGACGCCGGGGAGCACGACACGCGCCGCGCGACCGACCTCCCTGGCGCGCACCATGAGCCGCGGCGCAGCCCCGGCGCGCTCCAGCCCGCTCATGATCGAGGCCAGGTTAGCGGTCCCGGTGGGGACCACCAGCACGAGATCGCTCACAAGGTCCCCTTGGTCGAGGGCACCTCGGCTCCGCCGTCACGCGCCACCCCTTGGCGCACCGCCAAGGCCAGCGACTTGAACGCCGCCTCGGTCCGGTGGTGGTCGTTGGCGCCGCGCAGCAGTTCGACGTGCAGCGTCGCGCGCGCCGCGGTGGCAAAGGATCTAAAGAAGTGGCCGATGTTCTCGGCCGCCCAGCCGCCCAGATTCTCGCGCGACAGGCCGAGGTAGATCACCGAGTAGGCGCGTCCCGAAAAATCGATGGTGGCCCGCGCCAGCGCCTCGTCGAGGGGCGCATAGGCGTGCCCGAAACGGGCGATACCGCGTCGCTCGCCGAGCGCTTGGTCCACCGCCGCGCCGATCGCCAGCGCACAGTCTTCGGAGGTGTGGTGATCGTCCACCTCGAGATCGCCGCGGCATTTGAGCTTCAGGTCGAAACGAGCATGCCGGGCGAGCGTCACCATCATGTGGTCGAGGAAGGGAAGACCGGTCTCGACCTCGCCGTGACCCGCGCCGTCGAGGATCAGCGAGACCTCGATCTCGGTCTCGCTGGTGCGGCGGGTGAGTTCGGCCTCACGCGCACTCATGTCAGGGCACGATCTGGGCGAGCGCGGAGACCACGACGTCGGTACCGCCGCGCGCTTTGACTTCAGGGATCACGCGGGGCAGCGATTCGCGCGGCACCGCGGCCTTGACCGCGAATCCGGTATCGCCGTGGAGCGGTGCGATGGTGGGCTCGCGCATGCAGGGCAACGCGTCGATCACGGCTTCCAGGTTCGCCGCCGTGACGTTGACCTCGACCATCACCCGTTTGCGCGCCGCCAGGACCGATTCCAACAACAGCACGAAGCGGTCCAGCTCGGCGCGCTTGGTGCTGTCGTCCATCACCCGTGGGTTGACGTAGAGACGGGTCGAGGAGGTCATCAGCTGGTCAACGGTGACCAGGCCGTTCTCTTCAAGGGTCGCCCCGGTGGCGGTGTTATCGACGATGCAATCGGCGTCCTCGGGTGGAAACGCCTCGGTCGCGCCGTAGGAGCGGACGAAGGTCGCCTCGAGCGCCTTCTCGGCAATCCAGGCGAGGGCCAGCCGTTCGTATTCCGAGGCCACCACAAGCGGGCCCGCCGGCAACTCGCCATCGACCAGTACGCTTCGCGCGGCGGCGGCCACCACGCGAACGGGATCGAGGCCGGTGTCGAGGACCTCGACCAGCTCGGCATCGAGCTCGGCCACCCAGTCGGCCCCGGCGAAGCCAAGATCGCGCGAACCTACGTGCAGCATCTCGACGACATTCTGGGGCTTCAGGAGTTTGGCATCGAAGCCGGGAAGCGCGAGGCTCGGCCGATAGTCGCGGCCTCCCCGCTGGACGTCGATACCCGCCTCCGCCAAGAGGGCGAAGACGCCGTCCTGCATGCGGCCCTTGGGCAGCGCCAGCCGAATCGCCGTATCGGTCGCCATTTTGAATCACCGTTCGCCGGCTGTTCCCGGCCAAGGCGGCGCGAGAGTTTCCCACCTGGGCGCGGCTGTCAAGCCCGCGTGAGCTTGCGCTGCACGGCGGTTGCTAGGGTTCGCACGATGGGGCAGACTCCCGTCGTTTGGACGCGACGCCATCCGCCGCCCGTGCAATGAGCACCGTGTATTCGGACCAGATCGTCAAACCCGGCCAGGCGGCACCTGATTTCTGCCTGCCGATGGTGGACGGCGAGCTCAGTGCGACGCTGGGGGCGTACAGCGGCACCACCCCGTTTCTCCTTACGCTCGTGCGCAGCTTTAGTTGCCCCTTCTGCCGGCGATTGATCGCCAAGGAGAAGGGCACCGCCGACAGCCTGGCGACCGTCGGGGTCGACTTTCTAGCGGTGACGACGACGCCACTGAAACAGGCGCGGCTGTACTCGAAATACCGACCCTCGGGATTGTCGCTGGCGTGCGATCCCGAACTCGGCATCCACCGTGACTATGGGGTTCCGCTGCTCCGCGTCACGCCCGATCGGCCTACCAACTGGCCGCTCTGCTTGAATCCCGAGGATCTCGCGAAGATTAGGATCAATCCCACGGGCGAGTTGCCCGAACCCCGCCCCCTGCTCGAAGTCGGCGCGGCCATGGATCAGAGCGACGGATTCGAGGCTGTGCCGACCGACGAGAAGGGCCCGCCCGACGATATTTCGCCGCTAGTCAGCTACTTTCTCATCGACCGCGCCGGCATCGTGCGGTGGCTCTTTGTGGAGGCGCCGAACGACCCGACCGAGTACGGCCGGCACCCTGGCGACGAGGAGTTGCTCGCGGCCGCCCAGCGGCTCCCCGCGTAAGCGCGAGCCGCCCGCCGCTCTAGATTTCGCCGCTGCGCATTTGCTCCGCGATGAACTCGGCCTGGCGGATCGCCAAGGCGACGATGGTGAGCGTCGGGTTGGCGGCGGCAGAGGAGGAAAACTGGCTACCGTCGGAGATGAAGAGATTCGGCACCTGGTGGCAGCGCCCCCACTTGTCGACCACGCCCTGGCGCGGGTCCTCGCTCATGCGGCAGGTGCCCATGTTGTGCGCGGCGGGCATCTGAAAGGCTTCATGGGTGCGGCGTGCGCCGGCGGCCTCGTAAAACGCAGCCGCCGTTTTTTGCCCGTAGTTGCGCATCGCAAGCTCGTTGGGATGATCGTCGACGTGGACCACCGGGATCGGTAGCCCGAAACGGTCGGTCTCGGTCTTGTGCACGGTGACGCGGTTGGTCGGGACCGCCAGGTCCTCGCCGTACACGCACACCGCGGCAATACGCTCGTAGGCCTCGATCCACTCGGCCAGCGCGCGGCCCCAGCCGTGGGGGTTGAGGTCCGCCGCGCAGTAGGGCAAGTGTGTGCCGTTCAAAAAATAGTAGATGCCGCCGACGAAACCGCGCGAGGGGTCGTCGCGGCAATCGTCGCGGATGACGCCACCGCACTGGATGCCGCGGTACATGCGCACCGGGCGCTCGAACTCGGCATACACATATCCTGCGGCGTGGCGCATGTAATAGCGCCCGACCGCGCCCTCGGCGTTCGCCAAACCGTGGGGGAATGTCGGGGTCGCGGAGTTCAACAGAAGCCGCGGCGTCTCGATCGCATTGCCCGCCACGCACACGGCGCGCGCCTTTTGCAGGTACTGCCCGCCGCCCGAATCGGCGTAGAGGACGCCGCTGATCCGGCCCGACTCATCGTGTTCGATCTTGAGCGCCATGCACCCGGGGCGGACCTCGCAGCGCCCGCTGGCCTCGGCCTTCGGAATCTCGACGTTGAACGTCGACCACTTGGCGCCCGAGGTGCAGCCCTGCATGCAAAAGCCGATTTGGTCGCACGCGTTGCGGCCATCGCGGGGCACCACGTTGATCGCCATGTTGCTGGCATCGACCTGGGTATAGCCGAGCCGGCGGGCGCCGGCAGCAATGACCCGGTAGTTGTTGTTGCCGCGGTGACGCGGCAGGTCATGGGTCCCCGAGACCCCCATCTTGTCCTCGGCCCGGTCGTAGTACGGAGCGAGTTCTTCGGGCGTCAGCGGCCAATCGATGATATCGGCGCCGGCGATCGGCCCATAGGCGGTGCGCGTGCGTAGCTCGAAGTCGAGGAAACGCGGGCACATCGCGGCCCAGTGCAGGGTCGTCCCGCCGACCCCTTTGCACATCGAGGCGGGCTCGTTGGGCCAGCCCACTACCGCCTCGGTGGTGCCCTCGAAGACGCGCTTGTCGTGCCAGCCGAGCTTGGCCGTCATGGCGTATTCATCGTTTTCGAAATCATCGGCGGTGAAACGCGGCCCGGCCTCGAGCACCACGACGTTGACGCCGCGCTGAGTGAGCTCGTTCGCCAACGTCCCGCCGCCGGCGCCCGAGCCGACGATGACAACCACCGAATCGTCGCCATGGTCGAAGGTCACCGCCGCGAGTTCGTCGTCGAAGGAGGTTTCGGCATTCATGCGGGAATCGCCGGGACCGTCACGGTCTGGCCGGTGCGCGCCGATTCGATCGCCGCCTCGGCCAGGGCGAGTGCGGCGACGCCGTCGTGCGCGGTGATCGCGGGTTCGGCCCGCCCCGAGACCACCTCGATGAAGTGGTCGAGCTCGGCGACGTAGGAATCGGTATACCGGTCCATGAAGAAGTCATGGACCGGATCGGTCGCGGTTCCCGCCTCGGCGAAACGCTCGATCGAGGTGCGGCGCGGGTTGCCCGAGCGCGCCATGCCCTTGGAGCCAAAGACCTCGACCCGCTGATCGTAGCCATAGGCGGCGCGCCAAGAGTTGTCGATGTGGCAGAGCTTGCCGCTGGCAGTGCGCATCGTGACGAGCGCGGTGTCGACCTCGTCGAGGGCGCGGAAGGCGGGTTCGATGAGGCAGCTCGCCATCGCGCTGAGGGCCACCGGCTCTTCACCCAGCAACCAGCGCGCGAGATCGAGATCGTGCACCGTGGTCTCGCGGAACAATGCCTTGGGCGATCTCTGGAGGTATTCGACCGGCGGCGGATAGGGATCGCGGCTCACGATCGAGACGATCTCGACGGTCCCGATCTCGCCCCGGACGATGGCGTCGTACACGCTGCGGTGACTGGGGTCGAAGCGTCGGTTGAAAGCCATGAACACCGGCGCCTTGGCGTCGGCGACCTCGCTCAGACACGCGCGGGCGCGCCCGAGGTCGAGGTCGAAAGGTTTTTCACAGAACACCGCCTTGCCGGCACGCACCGCACGGGAGGTGAACTCGGCATGGGTGCCCGATGAAGAGCACACGATCACGGCATCGACGTGGGGGTCCGCGAAGGCCGCGGCGAGATCGTCGAAGGCCTTCGCACCGTACTCGCTTGCCAATCGGCCCGCGGCCTCGGCATCGATATCAACGATGGCGCGAAGGGTCGCTTTGTCGCTCGCCGCGATGTGGCGGGCGTGGATCGGACCGATGCGCCCGGCCCCGATGATGCAGAATCCTACCGACACGCGAGGGCTTCAGGGCTGAGCAGTCGCATAAAGCCGGCTCAGCGACGCTATGCGTCCTCGACGATGAGGAATCCGTCGCCAAAGTATTGCGCCAACTGCTCGTCGCTGAGTCGCATCGACACCTCCCGTCGGATACGGCATTCTTGTCACCCGGAACCCGATTGTCAAAACGGGAGCGGGAGGACGAGATGAGCGATCACCCAACCGGCATCGCGCTGGTCGGCACCGGCGATGTCGCCAACCTTTACGCCAAGGCGCTCGCGGAATTGCCCGAGGCGCGCTACATCGGCGGCTTCAACCGGACGATTGAGAAATCGCGGGCGTTCGCCGAGCGCCACGGCGGCAAGGTCTACGAGAATCTGGCCGCGCTGGTGGCCGACGGCGAGGTCGATGCGGTGGCGGTGACGACAACGAAGGAGAACCACGTCGGGCCGAGTATCGAATGCCTCGAGGCCGGCAAGCACGTCCTGCTCGAAAAGCCGGTCGCGCCCACCATCGCTGAGGTTCGCGCGCTCAAAGCCGCCGCCGACAAGGCTGGGCGGGTCTGTATGCCGGCCCACAACTACATCTATGCGCCGGCGCTCAGGCGCGCCAAGCAGCACCTGGATGCGGGCGACTACGGCAAGGTTTCGGGCCTGTGGATGATGTTCAACATCCAGGTCGGCGAGGACTGGGGACGCGCCTACGGGCCGGTGGTGCCCGAGCTCTGCATCCACCACGTCTACTCGGCGATCCGTTTCCTGGGCCGACCTTCGCGGGTGACGGCGGTGGCCTCGAATATCCACTTCGAGACCATCAACGTCGCCGATCAGACCGCGATCGTGTGCGAGTTCCCCTCGGGCGCCATCGCCAACCTGTGGGGCGGGGTGGCGGCCAACGATCCGACCAGCGATCCCTGGACCGTGCTCTACAAGATTCTCGGCACCAAGGGCGGCTTCAGCTTTTCGTGGAACGAGAGCCATTTCGAGCACGAGAACCCGAGCTTCGGCATCGCGCCCTACGCCGACAGCTTCCTCTACGAGCTCGAGTACTTCGTCAACCAATGCATCGCCAAGGGCGCCACCCCGCTATCGACGCTCGACGATGCCGTCGACTCGATCTCGGTACTCGAGGCGGTCCAGTCCTCTCTCGACGGCGGCGGCCTGGTAAAGGTGAACTACAGCTGACACCGGCGGACCAAGGGAGGCATTCGCCTCGCCTGAGTTTGGTGGAATGGGCGACCGGGCTGCGCTAAGATGGGATCGAGAGGAGGGGCGATCATGAAACCCTTCGTCGATTCTTCCGATATCGCCATGGACGGCGCCGCGCTCGACCAGCGTATGCAGCGCGACGGCTACCTATTCATCAAGGGCCTGCTTTCCCGCGACCTGATCGCCGATCTCAAGCACCAGTTCATGGAGATCGTCGCCGAGGCCGGCTGGCTCAAGCCCGGCACCGCCATCGATGACGCGATCGTCAGGCCCGAGGCAGCGTGTACCGATCCCGATCCGCGCTGCCTTGAGGTGCTGAAGCGCCAATACGTTCTCGAGGACTATCACGGCCTGTTCCACCGCCCCGAGGTCATGGGCGTGTTCGAACGCATGTTCGGCGAGCCGGTGCTCAAGCACCCCGAATCCCTGATCCGGGTGATCTTTCCCAAGCAGTACGCCTTCGAAAACACCACCGGGCCGCACCAGGATTTCCCCCACGTCCAAGGCACGGCCGAGTGCTTCACGCTGTGGGTGCCGCTGGGCGACTGTCCGACCGAGATGGGCGGTCTGGCGATCGCCGCCGGCTCGCACCGTGACGGCGTGCGCGAGTTTCGCGTCGCCGCGGACGGCGGCGGCATTCAGGTCACCGACCCGCTGGTCGGCCAGTGGGTGGTGAGCGATTATGAGATCGGCGACGTCATGATCTTCCACAGCCTGGTCGTGCATCGCGCGCTCCCCAACCTTAGCGACCGGCTGCGCCAATCGATCGACGTCCGCTATCAGCGCCTGAGCGAGCCCACGCTCAAGAAGAACCTTGGCACCTACACCGGGATCTGCACCTGGGAGGAGGTCTACGCCGGGTGGAAGTCCAAGGAGCTGCAGTACTACTGGAAGAAGCTCGACGTGAAGACCGTCCCTTGGGACTGGCAATACTATGACAAACGCGCCGAACTCGCCTTCGCCATGGCCGAAGAAGGCGACGAGGAGGCGCGCATCGTGCTTCTTCGCATCCTGCAGCAAGACGGGAGCGCGGCTCGGCGCCAGGAGGCCGCGCGCTGCCTCGACCTCCTCGACGAGAAGAACGGGGTCCAGGGCGGCGAACGGGTGACCTGGAACGAGCAGCTCGACGTGTTCGCCTCGTAGTTCGGTCTTTCGCGTATGCACGATCTGGTCATCGAGAACGCGCGCGTCTACGATGGCACGGGCGCGCCGCCGATCGAGGGCACGGTCGCCGTCAGCGGCGGTAAGATCGCCGCCGTCGGCAACGACGTCGGCCCCGGCGGGAACGTGGTCGATGCCGAGGGTCTATCGCTGGCCCCGGGCATCATCGATGCGCACACCCACTACGACGCCCAGCTGACCTGGGACCCCTACGCCATTCCCTCGCCCTTGCTGGGCGTGAGCACCGTGATCATCGGCAATTGCGGCTTCACCATTGCACCGTGTCACCCCGAAGATCGCGATCTCACGATGCGCCACCTGGAGAACGTCGAGGCGATGCCGCTCGATTCACTGCGGGCCGGCACGCGCTGGGACTTCGAGACCTTCGATGAGTATTTCGACCTGCTCGAGCGCGGGGGAAGCGTTCTCAACGTCGCGGGCTATTGCGGCCACTCGGCGCTTCGCACGTGGGTGATGCGCGAGGACGCGACCAAGCGGGCGGCTAGCGACGACGAGATCGCCGAGATGAAGGCGGTCCTGCGCGGCGCCCTGGACGCCGGGGCGATCGGGCTTTCGACCTCGATGTTCGAAGGGCACAACGGCGCCGGCGGCGTCCCGATGCCGTCGCGGCTCGCGGACGAGCGCGAGCATCGGGCGCTGGCGGCGACGCTGGGCGAGGCCGGCAAGGGCATCTTCATTGCCTCGCAGGGGGTCAAGGACGTCGCCTTCGCCGAATCGCTAGCGGCGGAAACGGGGCGGCCCACGTTGCTGACGGGGTTCGTCCACAATCCGGCCACGCCCGAGGTCTGTTTCGAAGAGCTGGCGGCGGTGAACGCGGCCCAGGCGCGCGGCCTTCCGGTCTACGCCCAGGTCGCGTGCAACCCGATCACGATGATCTTCAACCTGACCTCGCCCTATCCGTTCGAGGGACTGAAGGCGTGGCAACCCGCGTTCGCGGTCTATCAGGACCCTCGCGCGCTGGCCGGGCTTTATTGCGATCCCGGCTTCCGCCAGGCGGTGCGCGAGGAGCTGGTGACACCGGGTGGGGCCATGCTGTTCACCGAGCAGTGGGACCGGTTGGAGATCGTCGAGGCGGCAAAACCCGAGAACCAGCACCTCGAAGGCCGCAACGTCGCCGAGCTCGCCGCCGCCGAAGGCGCCGATCCGCTGGACTGGTTCCTCGATTTCGGCGTGGCCGAGGAATTCGCCACCCGATTCTGCGCCGAGATGCTCAATTACGAGGACGATGCGGTCGAGCGCCTGCTCGTGGATCCGGCCGGGCACCCATCGCTGGCCGATAGCGGGGCCCACCTTGAGATGCTTTGCGACGCCGGGTTCGGGCTGCACATGCTGGGCCATTGGGTGCGCGAGCGGGGCGCTTTCACGGTCGAAGAGGCGATCCGCAAGGTGACCTCGGTTCCGGCCGGCATTTACGGCATCCAGGGGCGGGGCGAAATCGCCGCCGGCAAGCACGCCGACCTCTTCCTGTTCGATCCCGATACCGTTGCCCGCGGGCCCAAGCGCGTGGTCCACGATCTGCCGGCCGGGGCGGCGCGCATTACCACGGACGGGATCGGCGTCCACGGCGTGTGGGTCAACGGCCAGCGCATCGTCGATGGGGACGGGATCATCGAGTCCGAGAACTTGCCGGGCACGCTGTTGCGCGAGTTTGCGGCGTGAGCCAGGGAGCCGCGCTTTTCGATCGCGCGGTCGAGGACTTCCACACCGAGGGGTACGCGGTCGTTCACGGCTTTTTCGCGCGCTATGAAGTGGACGCGATGCGCACCGCCCTCGAGGAGCTGCAGGCCGCGGGCAAGCTGGTCGACGTCGGCACCGGGGGCGGCGGCGCGCAGTGGACTGCCCGCTGGGCTATCACCACCCGTTCTTTCGCGCCCTGCCCTTTCACCGCAAGGTGCGCGCGGCCGCCTCACAGCTGGTCGGCGATCCGGCGTACAAACACGAAGACCAGATCATCGTCGCGCCGGCGCACGTCGGCCTGGGCACGAACTGGCATCAAGACAACCACTATTGGCGCATCCGCGATGTCCGCCGGGGGACCGCAATGTGGATCCCGCTGACCGATGCGACCCGCGCCAACGGCACCATTCACGTCGTCCCGCAGGCTTTCGAATCCGTGCTCGATCACAGCGACGATGTTGAGCGGGCCGATCAATCGCGCTGTTATCCGCCCGAGGAACGCGCGGTGGCGATCGAGCTTGAGGCCGGTGGTGCGCTCTTCTTCTGTCTCGGCACCCCGCACCGCACCGGACCGAACCCAAGCGCCGGGCCGCGCATCGCGCTGGCCTACCATTTCCTCAACGGCGATTATCAGAACCCCGAGCTGTGGGGCATGACCGACCCCTCGGCCCAGGGATTTCTCCTGGTCGTCGAGGCCGGGTCCGAGGGCGCACCTTACCTAAGCGGGGATCGTTATACCCTCGGTCGCGACGAGTATGGCCGCGACATGGAGAGCGAGCTGGCAAACGAACTGACGCGGCTGGCTGGGGTGTCGGCACGCTGATCCGAAGGCGCTGGTTTACCGGAGCGCCGATATGCTAGGCTCTGTTACGTAGGAACAGATAGGGAGGTTAGGCAATGACACGTGTACGGAATTTGCTCGCCGCGCTTGCCGCGGGGTTGATCGTCGCCCTGTCGGCGCAGCCGAGTTCGGCCGCGCTCGATAACGATGAGGTCGACATTACGCTTATCCTGTTCTTCGGCGCCGGTGGCTTGTTCTGGGAGCCCTTGATGCAGGGCGCGCGGGACGCCGCAGGACTGTACGACGTCAACCTCGACATCCAGTTCGGTGATGCCGATCCGGCCAAGAACAACACCATCCTCGAAACCGCGATCACCAACAGCGTCGATGGCATCGGCATTCTCATCGGTGCCGAA
The DNA here is from genome assembly GCA_965219135.1 of Alphaproteobacteria bacterium. Lineage (GTDB taxonomy): Bacteria > Pseudomonadota > Alphaproteobacteria > VGEJ01 > VGEJ01 > CAYUNL01. The sequence goes on from CBDCMV010000003.1 coordinate 1,554,524, forward strand.
GGCGCCTTCGACGACAACATCAAGAAGGCGCGCGCCAAGGGAATCGGCGTCGTCGCCATCAATACCGAGGATCCAGCGGGCGCGGCCAAGGCCGGCTACCAGGCCTACGTCGGCGGCCGTTTGGCGGATCATGGCTACAAGATCGGCACCATGATGGTGATGGAGTACGGCCTCAAGGCGGGCGATCACGTCCTCTTCGGGGTTGAGCTTCCCGGACTGAACTACGCCCAGCAACGCTACGCCGGGGTCAGCCGGGCGCTCGACGAGGCCGGAGTGAGCTCCGAGGTCCTCGGCACCGGCGAAATGATCGAAGAGAGCTTGACCAAGATTTCGCAGTATCTCATTGGTCATCCGGACACCGACGCCGTCATCGGCGGCGGCGGCGCGCCGACAGCGGCGGCGCCCGACGCGGTCGAGCAGGCGGGGATGGATATCCCCACCGGCGGCTTCGACGTTCAGCCGCAGATTCTCGACAACATCCTAAGCGGCCGTTCGTTGGCGACCATCGACCAAATGCCCTACTCGCAGGGTTACTACACGGTCACCCAGCTGGCGCTGCAAAAGCTCTATGGGTTGACACCGGCGGACATGATTTTAACCGGCGTGATCGACGCGGGTAACGCCGATCAGGTCAAGGCGCTCGTCGGGAAATACCGGTAGACAACGATCGCGTTGGCAGCGTCCAGCGCATCTGAGCACGATGGCGCGGCCGACCCGTTGGCGGCCGCGCCATTTTTCTTGTAGACGCCGCGCCCGAGTTCGGTCGTGACATCGCAGAGCAGCTTTGACGCCGTCGCCGCCGGAACCGAGGCAGCCCGCCGCGAGCGCGGTTTTCTGGCTCGCGCAACGCGGACCAACGGCGGCATCGTCATCGTCTTTACGCTGGTACTGCTGGGCTGCATCCTGGCCGGCCTGATCCTTCCCGACAAGTTCAGGTTCCTCGACCCCGGCAATATCTCCACGGTCCTGCGCTCGGTGCCGCTGCTGGGGATCATGGCGCTCGGGGTCGGCATGCTGATGGTCTCGGGCGAGTTCGACCTTTCGGTCGGCAGCCTGTTCCTGTTGAGTTCGTTCGTTATGGCGCTCGCCTTCTCCGATGGCTGGCCGATCGGCTGGGCGGTATTGGCCGCCCTGGCGATCGCGCTGGTGACCGGGCTCGTCAACGGGCTGGTCACCACCAAGCTCCGAATACCTTCGTTTATCGCGACGCTGGGCATGATGCTGGTTCTTCGCGGGATTACGCTTTTCGCGTCGGGCGGCGATTCGTCGATGTCGTTCAACCCCGGCGAGCCATTCACGTCGATTCTTGCCGGCGATTTTGGGATCGTGCAGGTCCAATTTCTGTGGCTCGTCGCCTTCGCCATCGCCGCCTACTTCTTGCTCCACCGACACCGGTTGGGCAACCATTTCTACGCCGCCGGCGGTAACCGCGAAGCCGCAAGGGCGGTTGGCATCGAGGTCGACCGGATCAAGATCATCGCCTTCGTCATGGCCTCGATGTTGGCGGCCATCGCCGGCATTATCTCGACGACGCGGGTGAACAGCGTCACGGTACTTGGCCAACCGTTCGAGCTTAGGGCCATCGCCGCGTGCGTGATCGGCGGGGTCTTCCTGTTTGGCGGTCGGGGATCGATCCTCGGGATCTTCCTCGGGGCGGCCCTGATCTACCTGGTCGAGGACATCTTGTTCCTGAGCCGGGCGCCGGGCTTTTACCTGGACGTGATCGTGGGCGTGATCATCGTCGTCGCGGTGATCCTGAACACGCGGTTCGCGCGGCCGGGCTAGGCCGGTGCGCGCTACCGGAAGCCTCCAGCGATGACGGCGCTCGACGCCGTCGCCCCGGCGGGCGCGCTCGACGGCATCGCGGCCACGGTGCGGTTCGTCCGGCGCCAGCCGGCGGGCAGCATTTCGGCTTTGTTGGGAGCGATGCTGCTGACCTGCGTGATCGTAGGCCTCATCGTTCCCGACGATTTCCGATTCCTTACCCGGGCCAACAGCAACATCATGCTAAGCGCCATTCCCTTCATCGGGATCTCGGCGCTCGGCGTCGGCATGCTGATGATCGCCGGCGAGTTCGACCTCTCGATCGGCTCGTCCTCGACGCTGGCCGCCGTCCTCATGGCAATGGCCTACAACGCCGGCGTCCATGTGATTCTAGCAATGCTCGTCGCCATTGCGGTCGCCGCCGCGATTGGCCTGGTGAACGGGTTGATCACGACCCGTTTCGGCATCCCCTCGTTCATCACCACCCTCGGCATGATGCTGGTCTTGCGGGGGGCGAATCGGGTGGTCACCGGGGGCATCTTCCAGAAGTTCTACCCCGACGAGCGTATTCGGCATGCCCTCGCCGGCTCCATCGAGGTCGGCGCTCAGAAGGTACCGATGCAGATCCTGTGGTTCATCGGTTTCACCATCGCCGCCTACCTGATCGTGCACCGCCACAGGCTCGGCAATCATTTCTTCGCCGTCGGCGGCAACAAGCTGGCGGCGATTTCGATCGGCATAGACGCCGACCGGGTCAAGCTGGTCGCCTTCATCGCGGCGCCGGTGGGCGCGTCCATCGCCGCCATCATCTCGACCACGCGGGTGAGCGCGATATCGCCGTTTCAGAGTTCGATGGGGCTCGAACTCGACACCATCGCCGCTTGTGTGATCGGCGGCCTGTTTCTGACCGGCGGCCGCGGCTCGGTTCTTGGCATTTTCCTCGGCGCGATCTTGCTCTATCTGGTCGAGGACATCCTTCTCTTGACCGGGGCACCCAGCTTCTACCTCGAGGCGTTCGTCGGCGCGGTGATCGTAGGCGCCGTGGTCTTGAACACCTGGGTCGCGCGGCGGAGTCTGTGACCGCGATGGCGGGCGCCGGCGTGGATGCACCAGGGGGCGCCCCCAACGCCCGGCTCGATCCGGGCCGGCCGGGCGTCGAGGGCGCCATCGATCGCGTCAGGCGCCATCCCGCGGGCAGCATCGCCGTACTGTTCACCACAGTCCTTGTGACCTGCATCGTCGTCTCGGCGCTGTTCCCCGACGATTTCCGCTTCCTCTCCATCCCCAACCTCAAGATCAGCTTGGCCGCGCTCCCCTTCTTGGGCATCACCGCACTGGGTGTCGGCATGCTTATGATCGCCGGCGAATTCGACCTCTCGGTGGGCGTGGTCAGCGTGCTCGCGCCGCTCAGCGCGGCGATCGCCTACAACGCCGAGTGGCCGCTGGAACTGGCGGTTCTCTTGGGGATCTGCGCCGGCTTGTTCGTGGGATTCCTCAACGGATTCATCACCACCCGGTTCGGAATCCCCTCGTTCGTCACGACGCTCGGCATGCTGCTGGCCATCGGCGGGGTCAATCGTTTCGTCTCGTACGGCCTTTTCCAACGCTTCTTCCCGCCCGATTCCTTTCGCGACGTGCTCACCGGCAAGATCCTGTGGGGGGTGCTGCAGGTCCAATTCCTGTGGTACCTGGGCTTCGCCGCGCTGGTCTATCTCGTCGTGCACCATCACCGGCTAGGCAATCATTTCTTCGCCGTCGGCGGCGACCGCGAGGCCGCAACCGCGGTGGGGATCAACGTCAACCGGGTGAAGATGATCGCCTTCCTGCTTGCCTCGTTGGGCGCCTCGGTCGCCGGCATCATCTCGACGACGCGGGCGAAAAGCATCTCACCCTTCTATTCCAACGAGGGTTTGGAGCTCAACGCCATCGCCGCCTGCGTCATCGGCGGCCTGTTCCTGACCGGCGGCCGCGGTTCGGTCATCGGTGTCGTCCTGGGCGCCATGTTCATCTACTTGGTCGAGGATATTCTGCTGCTCACCGGCGCCCCCAGCTTCTACCTTGAGGCGTTCGTCGGCGCCGTCATCGTCGGCGCGGTGGTCTTGAACACCTGGGTCGCAGGGCACGGTCGCGTCGGTACCGGCCGCCGCTTCTCGATCTGATCGAGTGGGCGAGAACTTTCGAGATTACCTCGAGTCCTCGAGCATCGCGACGGATGGCGCGGCGCTCGGCCGCCGGATCAAGCGCGACGGCTATCTGTTCATCAAGGGACTCGTTCCGGCCCAACCGGTCATCGAACTACGTTGCCAGTTCCTGGCCATCGCCGCCCAAGCGGGTTGGCTGCGCCGCGGCCGGCCGACCGATGAGGCCATCGCCGAGCCCTCGGCGGCGTGCAGCGACCCCGAGCCCGAGCATTTGGAGGTATTGCGCCGGCAGTACGCGCTCGAAGCGCTGCATGCGCTGCCTCACCACCCGGCCTTCCTCGGCTTGTTCGAGCGTATGCTGGGCGGCCCGGTGCTGGTCCACCCCGTGATCATCGCCCGCAACGTATTCCCGCGTTCGGGCGACTTCGACAACACCACCGTCGCGCACCAGGACTACCCCCATGTTCAGGGCACCACCGAGTGCTTTACGGCGTGGATGCCGCTCGGTGCGTGCGCGATGGAGAGTGGCGGGCTGTCGGTCGCCGCTCGAAGCGCTGCATGCGCTGCCTCACCACCCGGCCTTCCTCGGCTTGTTCGAGCGTATGCTGGGCGGCCCGGTGCTGGTCCACCCCGTGATCATCGCCCGCAACGTATTCCCGCGTTCGGGCGACTTCGACAACACCACCGTCGCGCACCAGGACTACCCCCATGTTCAGGGCACCACCGAGTGCTTTACGGCGTGGATGCCGCTCGGTGCGTGCGCGATGGAGAGTGGCGGGCTGTCGGTCGCCGTCGGCTCGCATCGCGACGGCGTGCGCGAGTTCGGTATCGCCACGGACTCGGGGGGGATGCGGGTCCTGGACCCGCTGGTCGGCCGCTGGGCGGCGGGCGACCTCACGGCCGGCGACGTGGTGATCTTTCATTCGCTGGCGGTGCACAAGGCGCTCCCCAACCGTTCGGCAACCCTGCGCCAGTCGATCGACGCCCGCTATCAGCGGGCCGGTGCGCCGACCCTCGAGAAGCACCTTCGGCCCTATGCAGCCCGTTGATTAAGTGGCTTTTTCCGGCTCTCACTCCCAGATGAGGAATGCGGCGGCGAAAGCCGTCTGGCCGCTTTGCGGGACCCCCCGTGCCACCAGCATGGCCCCGGTGGGCGTGAGCAGAACGAAAATACCGCCATATCCGCCCGCCACGGCCACCCGCGGGGTGCCGGCGCCGATGAGCTGGCGCATCAGTAACGATAGATTGTGGCCGGCGACGTGGAGCAGGTATCGCTTGTGCACATTCTCTCGCCCGCGCAGCCAGGTTCGTCGCATGCCGCCACGATCGAGGTTGTGGGCAAAGCAGCGCTCGACGATCTCGGCGCGCAGCTTGAAGGCCTCGCGGGCGACCCCGGACTTGAGCCGCGCACGGTTGTTGGTGACCGCGCGCCGCGCCGCCTCATCACCGTGCCAGCGCGAAAAGCCGGTCTGCTTGGGCGCCGCGATCCGGGTCTTCCAGGGACTGTCGTTCAGAGCCCTCAAGACCGCCCGTGAGTGATAACCTTTGTCGGCGACGCATTCGGCCGGGTCCTCCGACGTCGGTGCCGCATCCACCGCCTCGAGGTTTGCCTCGGCCTTCGCCAGGGTCTTGGAAAGCGTCGTGGTGTCGCCCTCATCGGCCGGGTGCAGCTCGGCCGCCACCACCGCGCCGGTGTCCAGATCCACCGCGTGCTCGGGCTTGTAGGCCAGATGCGTCGTGCCGTCCTTCATCTTGGCGATCTTGGCCTCGGGGTCGCTCTTCGAAACCCAATCCGTGTTGGAAAGCTTCTTGCCCTTGCGCTTGTGCTCCAGACGCGCCAGGTCCTCGGCCGTGGGTGTCTCGACCCCGCTTTCCCGGGCCAGGCGCTCCAGCATCTCCCGGTAGCCTTCGCCGTTGTCGCGCCGCACGATGTTCCGCAGCGCCGCGTTGGCCTCCATGGTCGAGGCATCGACGCCGATGCGCTCGCCCTTGATCAGCCCCGCCTCGGCGATCAGCACCAGAACCCAGTCGAAGACCGCCGCGTGGACTTCATGGGGCAGGCGCGTGCGGCTCCGTGACAGCCAGGAATGGTCCGGTACCCGATCACGGCTCCCCAGTCGCAGGAACGCCCGCAGCGAAAGCGAGTCCGAGCAGCGCCACTCCAGACCGCGCTCGCTGTCGATGCCCTCGAAGTAGCCCACCAGGTGCATCCGGAAATAGCGCCCGGGCGGCACCGAGGGCGCGCCCATCCGGGCCGCGTAATAAGGCCGGCAGCTCGCCTCGGCAAAGGCGTCGAAGCCGCCCTCGATCAGCACCGACTGCACGCGGTCATAAAACACATGACCCGGAGAGCGCGGCATCTCCGACCAGCTCACCATCAGGTCCCCCTGACCATCCTTCTGCCGTCCCATCGCCATCGGCAAATCCCCCTGCAATTCAGAAAACCAGAGAATCAGACGGCGCCAACTTAATCAACGGGCTGTATGGCGACATGCTGAGCTGGGAGGAGATCTACGGCGGCTGGGAGTCGGACCGCCTCAAGTACTATTGGAAGGCGCAGGCACCCCGCACGGTGCCGTGGGATTCGCGCTATTACGACCGGCGCAACGAGATCGCCTTCGAGATGACGGCGCGCGGCGACGAATCGGCGCGTCTGATCCTGCTGCGCGTCGTCCAACAGAACCCCGACCCGCGCAAGCGCGCGAAGGCGACCAAGCTCCTGGCGGCGCTTGATCAGGCCGCCACGCCAGTGGTCTAGCGGGCGGCGGTCGAGGCCCTGCCGGCGGCGCCCGATTCGCTCGCGGCCAGGACACAAGCAAGCGGGCTGACTACGAGGGCAGATCGGCGAGAAACTTTTCGAATTCGTCGTCGCCGATCGGCACGATGTTCTCCGGCGCCGGGTAGGCGCCCGAGCTCACGTCGGCGGCATATTCCTTGAACGCCGCCACCCGCTCGTTCTGCAACCGCTCGTACTCGGCGCGGAAATCGCGATAGACCTTGGCGTGGCGCGGCTGGTACTCGCGGGTATAGCCGAGCACGTCCTCGGAAAAGAGGTACTGCGCGTCACCGCCGGGACCCGAGCCCATCGAGACCATCAGCATCGTGGTGCGCTTGGAGATTTCGGCGGCCACGCGATCGGGCACCACCTCGAGCTCGGCCCCGAACGCCCCCGCCTCCTCCAACTCCTTAACGTGGTCGTAGACCTTCCTGGCGCTGTTGGCGGTTTTCCCGACCGCCTTGAACCCGCCCGTCCACGTGCATGTCCACGGAACCAGCCCGACGTGGCTTATCACCGGGATGCCCTCGTCGGCGAGCCCTCGGATGATCTCGGTGCCCGCCGCGCAATAGACGCAGTCGGCGCTGGTCCGCATCGCCTCGTGCGCCGCCCTGAGGTTGTCCTCGAAGGTGCAGCGCACGCCGTAGTAGATCCCGACCTGGACGAAGCAGTCGCCCGCCGCCTCGCGCATCTCGGGTGTCCATAAGTGCTCGGCGACCGAGACCATGTCGATGCCGGCGGCGCTCGCCGCCCGCGCCTCGTCGAGGGTTTCGACGTAGAGCATAGAGATCATCTGGCGCTTGCTCTTGAGCTCGCGCATATCGGCAACGGTCCTACGGGTACGGTTCCACATCATGGCTACCTCCTTGGGTTGGACGTGGGGAACACTCGGTGATTCTGTTTTCGCCCCTGCGGGGCGCCAGCCGCCGCTTTGGCCGACGACCGCCTACCCAGCGAGCGACGCATCGACCCAGGCGCCGCCGCGGGCGTTCGACTCGATCGCCGCCAGGATGAATCTGACGCCGATCGCGCCGTCCTCGACCCCGGCGTAGGCGCGGGGCGGCGGGGGCTGGGCGCCGGCCCGGGCATGGATGTCATCGGCGACGCCCGCGTAGACGTTGGCGAAGCCCTCGACGAAACCGGCGGCGGTGAGCCCGGTGTCCTCGCGGTCGAGGGTGCGGGCGGGCGCGCCGTCGGGATAGATCGTGAGTTGGTCGGAGGTCGCCAACCGCCACCACAGGCCCGCCTTCTCGCCATGGATGCGCAGCTGCAGGCCGTCGACGATCCCGGTGGTCACCGTCGAGGCCCACAGCATGCCCCGGGCACCGTTGTCAAAACGCAGGAGCGCCATCGCGTTGTCCTCGAGCCGGCGGCCGGGGACGAACGTGGTGAGCTCGGCGGCGACCTCGCTGACCTCGAGCCCGGTGACGAAGCGGGCCAGGTTGTGGGCGTGGCTGCCGTTGTCGGCCATCACCAGCGACGGCCCCATGATTTCGGGATCGGTGCGCCATTCCGCCGCCGCATCGCCCTCGCGCTCGACCGGGCGCGACATCCAGCCGGGCGTGAACTCGGCCTGCACCAGCCAGATCTTGCCGAGCTCACCCGCCGCCACGATGTCGCGGGCGCGGCGCACCATCGGAAAACCCGGGTAGGGATGGGTGAGCCCGAACACGATACCCGTCTCGCGTACCGCACCGACCAGATCGAGCGCGTCGTCGAGGGACGTGCAGAGCGGCTTTTCGCAGATGACGTGGATCCCGCGGTCGATGAAGGCGCGGCAGATGCGGTGGTGGGTGTTGTTGGGGGTGAGAATGCTGACGACCTCAATGCCGTCATCACGCTCGGCCTCGGCCGCGGCCATCGACGCGAAGTCGTCGTAGATGCGATCCTCAGCGATCCCCAGGCCGCGTGCGAATGTGCGGCCGGCTATGGGCTCGGCGTCAAGCGCGCCAGCCACGAGCGCGTAGCGGTCGTGAAAGCGCGCCGCAATGCGATGGGTTTCGCCGATGGTGCTGGTGGCGCCGCCCCCGACCATGCCAAGACGCAGCCGGCGCCCGCCCGAGCGCACGCTCATGAAGGCAGCCTCGACCTAGGCGGCGCCGGATTGCGGCAAACGCGGCTCGAACACGAAGGCGGGGTCGTTCCGTTGCCGCAAGAAGACCGGCAGCATCTCCTTCCAGGCCCTCCACAGGCCCCGGCGCGGAGCCGGGAGCTGATCGGCCAAGACCGTGGAAAGCTTGGGCAGGGCGTGAAACGGCACCATCGGGAAGATGTGGTGCTCGACGTGATAATTGGCGTTCCACGCGAGGAACGTCAGGATCGGGTTCATCAGGACGGTGCGGGTGTTGAGGCGGTGGTCTCGCACGTTGTCGGCCAGAGCAGAGTGTTCGGTAATCGCATAGGTCATAACGACCCAGGCGCCGAACATACGGGGGAAGAAGAGAACCATGATTGGCAGCCAGCTCTCGGCGGCGATCGCCCCGGCGATCACCGCGACATAACCGGCGAGGTACCAGCGCGTGTTGCGGACCACCGCCGGGAATTCGTTCTCCGGCACCAGTTGCTTGGCCTCCTTGGACATGGAGCCGAAGGCGGCCTTCACGATCGCCCGTAGGTGGACACCGATGTGCCACAGGCTCACGAACTCACCGGCGAGCCGCGGCAGATTCGTGGGCCGCGGTACCTGGATCTCCGGATCGGTCCCGACGAACTTGGTGTTGGTGTGGTGAATCGCGTGCGACCACCGGTTGAAGACCGGCTCACGCACCGAGGTGAAGCAGGTGATCCAGTAGACGGTCTCGTTCAGCCAGCGGCTACGGAAGGGCGTGCCGTGGATGCATTCGTGCTGAATGAAATCGGCGAACATGAAGATCGCCGCGTATAGCAAGAACGCCGGGACCGCCCAGAACGTGGCCCACGTCAAGGTGGCGAGCGCGCCGCTCCCGACCACGGCCAGCACGTAAGTTCCTAGGTAGACGAGGCCCTTCACGTCGCTCCGTCGCGAGAGCGCTTTGAGCACCTTACGGTCGATATCGCACACGTACCACTCGTCCGCGGCGTACTGGAACTGCATCGGTCCCTCCATCGAGCGATACACCGCGATCATAGCCTCGTCCCGGGGTGGATGACACCACGGCTTGACCGGGTGCGGGCGGCACGGCACGATGATCGCGACAGTTTCGCAATGTTTCGTACAGCTGGCGGCGCGGCCCCGATGCTGGGGCTGCGCCGCCAGCGCCTCTGACACATGCTGGGATTCGCGCTTTTCGGCGCCGGGCTGGCCGGCCACATTCACTCCGCAAACCTAGCCGCCAACCCGCGCGTGAACTTGGTCACCATCTGCGACGTCGTCGCCGAGGCGGCGCGCGGTTTGGCCGAGAAACACGGCGTGGCGCCGGCATCGGACGCAGACATGGTGCTGTCCGATCCCGCCGTGGACGCCGTGGTCATTTGTTCCTCGACGGCGACCCACGTCGATCTGCTGACCGCCTGTGCCAAGGCCGGCAAGGCCGTTTTCTGCGAAAAGCCGATCGATCTCGACCTCGACCGGGTGGTGCGATGCCGCGAGGAGATCGCCGGGCTGGACGTGCCGATCCAGATCGGCTTCAACCGCCGCTTCGACCCCAGTCACCGCGCGGTCTACGACGCGGTGCGGAGCGGCGAGGTGGGACAGGTCGAGATGGTGATCGTCACCAGCCGCGATCCCGAGCCGCCGCCGATCGAGTACGTCAAGACCGCAGGGGGCCTTTTTCGCGACATGATGGTGCACGATTTCGACATGGCCCGCTTCATACTCGGCGAGGAGCCGGTGCGGGTGAGTGCGATGGGAAGCGCTCTGGTGGATGCCGAGATCGGCCGGCTCGGCCACGTCGATACCGCGATGGCGATGATTCAGGCCGAATCCGGGGCGCTCTGCCACCTCGACAACTCGTTTCGCGCGGTCTACGGCTATGACCAGCGGGTCGAGGTCTTCGGCAGCGGGGGCATGGTGCGCTCGGACAACCTGCGGCCGACCGCCATGGAGCGCTACGGCGCCGCGGCAACCACCGTGCGCGATCCGCTTCTGCCCTTCTTTGCCGAGCGCTACGCCGAGAGCTACGCCCGCGAGATCGACGACTTCATCGACAGCGTCGAAGCCGGGCGCGAACCCTCGGTCACCTTCGACGACGGATATCGGGCGCTCGTCCTGGCCGCCGCCGCCGATGAGTCGCTGGCGACGCGGGGCGCGGTGACAGTGACGCGCTGAACCGCCATCCCAATTCTTGACAACCGTTCGGGCGCGGCGCACTCTTCGACGAGGTGGCGCCGGCTTTGACCACGCTGCCATTCTCCAGGGAGGAACGTCATGAAATTCTTGCGCAGCGCGTTACTTGCGGCCTGGGCAGGGTTGCTGGCATTGGTGCTTGCACAGCCAAGCATGGCCCGGATGGACAACGACGAAGTCGACATCACGTACATCATTTACGATTCGCCCGGGAACATCTTCTGGGAGCCCGCGCTAACTGGCGTGAGGGAAGCGGCCGAAATGTTGGGCGTCAACGTCGACGTCCAGTACTCCGAGGGCGATGTCGTGAAGCAGCTCAACATCATCGAGACCGCGATGGCCAACAAGGTCGACGGCCTCGCCTTCTTGGTCTCGGTGGATAACGCGTTCATCGAAATCATCGCCAAGGCCCGCGCCGAGGGCTTTGGGGTCGTCCTGTTCAACGACGACCCGGCGAATGCGGCGAAGACCGAGACCCTGTCGTATGTCGGGCAGGACTTTCAGGAATCGGGCTATAAGATCGCCAAGATCCTGGTGGAGCGTTGGGGACTGAAGGCGGGCGATCATGTCGCGGCGCCGGTGGAGATCCCGGACTGGAGCTATGCCTTTGCGCGTCACGATGGGGTGCAGAGGGCGCTGGATGAGGTCGGCGTGACGTCCGAAATGTTCGGCACCGGCGTACCGTTGGGGCCGGCCCGGACGGCGATCGCCGAGTATCTCATCGGCCATCCCGAGACCGATGCCATTATCAGCTTGGGCGGTACGCCCGCGGCGGTAGCGCCGCAGGCGGCGGAAGAGGCCGGCAGGGAGGGCCTGCCGAACGGCGGCTTCGACATCAACGAGCCGATCATGAACAACATCATGTCCGGCAAGACGACGGCGGTGATCGATCAGCAGCCCTATTACCAGGGGTTCCTGCCGGTCCTGTTCCTCACCAACTTCAAGCGCTATGGGCTTACGCCGGCCAACTTCAACACCGGTCTGGCGGTCGTCGATGCGGACAACGGTGCCTTCGTCCAGAAGCTTGCGGGGACCTATCGCTAGGTCGGCCGCAGCTCGATAACCTCGGCCGTGGCGCGGCCATCTGGTAGGTGGTCGCGCCACAGTCTTCGCCTCGCTCGCAGTCGAGAAATCCTGCAATGAGCGCATTGGATTCTGAGACCGCCGTGACCGCGGCCACCGGGCAGCGGCGCGAGCGGACCGCTTGGGAAAAGCTCGCACGCCACCCGACCGGACCCGTCGCCGGCCTCTACGCGGTGGCGCTCCTCACATGTGTCGTTTTCGGGCTGGCCTACCCTGACGACTTCGCGTTTCTCAGCAAGGAAAACGTCGTCGTCAACCTTCGTGCTATCCCTCTTTTGGGGGTGCTCGGACTGGGCGTGGGCCTCTTGATGATTTCCGGCGAGTTCGACCTGTCGGTGGGGTCGGTCTACACGCTTGCGCCGATGGCGACAGCCCTCGCCTTCTCCGACGGCTGGCCGATCGCGCTCGCCGTCGCGTTAGCGCTCGGCATTGCGCTGGTGGTCGGCTTGGTCAACGGGATGGTCACCCTGAGGTTCGGGATTCCTTCGTTTATCGCGACGCTCGGCATGCTGCTCTTCCTACGCGGCATCACCCGTTTCGTGTCCGGCCACGCCTCCGAGGTCTTCAACCCGGGCAATGTGATGGAGAGGGTTCTGACCGGCGAGATCGGCTGGATTCAGGCCCAGTTCCTATGGCTCATCGGCTTCGCGGTCGCAGCCCATCTCCTCCTCAATCACCACCGCTTCGGCAACCACATTTATACCGTCGGAGGCAACAAGGCGGCTGCGATCTCGGTCGGCATCAACGTCAATCGAGTGAAGCTCATCGCCTTTGTCTTGTGCTCGGTGCTGGCCGTAGTGGCGGGCCTCTTCAGCGCCACGCGGACAAACGCGGTCTCCTTGACCCAGGGCCGTAACCTCGAGCTGCAGGCGATCGCCGTATGCGTCGTGGGCGGGCTGTTTCTATTCGGCGGCCGCGGATCGATACTGGGCATCGTCGTCGGCGCCGCTTTCATCTACCTGGTCAACGACATTCTGCTTTTGATTCGCGCGCCCGGCTTTTACTTCCAGGCGTTCGTTGGCGTCATCGTCATCACCGCGGTGGCGATGAACGCGTGGGTGGCGCGGCGGGGCTAGGGCCATGACGTCGCTGTCACCCGACGCGGCCGTCGCCGCCGCGCGCGAGGCGGGCGCTTGGGAGCGGCTGCGCCGCCATCCCGCTGGAAACATCGCCATCGTCTTGTTCACCGGTCTGGTCCTCTGCTCGGTCGTCTCCCTCATCTATCCCGACGATTTCCGATTCTTGATCCGACCCAACATCATCGTGCTCCTCAAGTCGATCCCGTTGTTGGGATTCTTGGCTCTGGGAGTGGGCATCCTGATGATCGCCGGCGAGTTCGACATTTCGGTCGCTTCCACCTTTCAGCTCACGTCGTTTCTGATGGTGCAGCAGTACACGAGCGGCTGGCCGCTGGCGCTGGCTGTTGTTTTGGCGATCGTCGTCGGGCTGATCATCGGCCTGGTGAACGGGCTGATCACGACGCAATTGAAGATCCCATCGTTCATAACAACTCTCGGCACCATGTTCGTCATTCGGGGCGTTCTGCTTTTCGTGTCAGAGGCCCGCCCCATCAATTTCTTCCCGGGCCAGCTCTTTCAGGACATGTTCACGGGAAAGCTCGGCATCTTTCGGGCCCAGTTCCTGTGGCTCTTGCTCTTCGCCGTGCTCGCGTATCTTCTTATGCACCGCCACCGTCTGGGTAACCAATTCTTCGCCGTCGGCGGCAACCGCGAGGCGGCCGTCGCGGTCGGCATCAACGTCGACCGCGTCAAGATCACCGCGTTCATGTTGTCCGCGTTCGGGGCCACGATCGCGGGCATCATCGACACGACCGACGTCCAGGCGGTGACGCAGCAGGTGCTGGCCGGCCTCGAGCTACAAGCGATCGCAGTCTGCGTGGTCGGCGGGCTGTTCCTGACCGGCGGCCGCGGCAACGTGATCGGAATCCTTTTCGGCGCCTGCATGATTGCCGTGGTGCGCGACGTCCTTTTCTTGGCCCGCGCGCCGGCCTTCTATATGGACATGTTCTTCGGCGCCGTGATCGTTGTCGCGGTCATCCTCAACACCGCGGTGGCAAAGCGATAGCGATCGTTCGGCGGGTTTGCACTTGGCAGTGTCACGCGCCGCCGTCATAATGGCGCCACCATAACGAGGAGGCGGGAATGGCGGAGACCACGGGTACCACCGAGACGGCGGAGGCTGCGCCGGGGGCGATCTCAAACGTTAAGACGCCGCTGCTGGAGACCAAGGGGGTTTCCAAGGCGTACGGCCACGTCCAGGCGCTGATCGACGTCGACTTCGACATCCAGCAGCACGAAGTCGTCGGGCTGTTGGGCGACAACGGCGCCGGCAAGTCGACGCTGATCAAAATCATGTCCGGGGTCGTGATTCCCGATCAGGGCTCGTTCTTTCGCGACGGGCAGCCCGTCACCATCCATTCACGGCGCGATTCCGAGAGTGTCGGGGTCGAGACGATTTACCAGGACATCGCGCTAGTGGGCTCGATGTCGATCATGCGCAACATCTTCGCGGGACGCGAGCTGGTCAGCAGCCTTGGCTTCCTGCGCATGCGCGACATGCGGCGAACGGCGATGGATGTCTTGGAGCAGTACGTCCGGATCGCGGGCATTACCTCGCCCGACCTGATGGTCGAGGAACTCTCCGGGGGCCAGCAGCAGGCGGTTGCGATCGCCCGCGCGGTTCACTTCAAGCACGAAATGCTGCTTCTCGACGAGCCGACGAGCGCGCTTTCGGTTCGCGAGACCGAAAAGGTGCTTTCCTACATGACCGAGCTTGCTACCTCGGGCGTGAGCTGTGTCTTCGTTACCCACAATATCTTCCAGGCCTACAACGTCTGCAATCGCTTCGTGGTCATGGCGCACGGGCGGGTGATCAAGAATGTGGTGAAGGACGAAACCAGCATGGAAGAACTCTCCGAACTGATCATCCACAACTAACGCTCCGCTTCTCGGTTCGACCGCGTGCGGTAGCGCGCGACGGCGTACCATGCTGATTTCCAGTGACGATCTGACCGCCCTGACCCAGAGCGTGTTCCTGGCCGCCGGCTCCGAGGGGGCGGAGGCACGCGCGATCGCCGAGAATCTGGTCACCGCCAACCTCATGGGCCACGACAGCCACGGCGTGATCTTAGTGCCGCAGTATGTCGAGCAAGCGTTGGACGGGCGCCTCGCGCCGGGCGCGAGCGTCAGCGTGATGACCGACAACGGCGTCTACTTGTTGCTCGACGGCAACATGGGCTACGGCCAGAGTATCGGCCGCGAGGCGATGGAGATGGGGATTGCCAAGGCGCGCGAGCAGGGCGCCGCGATCCTCGGCCTGCGCAACACCCACCACCTGGGCCGGATCGGCGCCTGGGGCGAGCTCTGCGCCGAGGCCGGATTGGTGTCGATCCACTGGGTCACCGCGGTCTGCCATTATCCGCTGGTGGCGCCCTTCGGCGGCACCGACGCGCGGCTGTCGACCGACCCGATCTGCGTCACCTTTCCGGCCACCGACGGCGGTCCACCGATCGTCCTCGACATGGCCACCAGCGTGGTCGCCGGCGGCAAGGTCAAGGTCGCCCACAACAAGGGCCTGAAGCTCCCCGAGGGGCGCTTGATGGACGCTGAGGGCAAGCCGAGCACCGATCCCGGCATGATCTTCCCCGATCGCAAGGGGGCGATGCTGCCGGTCGGCGAGCATAAGGGTTCGGGGCTGGCGCTGGTCTGCGAGATCCTCTCCGGCGCTCTCACCGGCGGCGGCGCCAGCGACCCCGCCACCGCGACCCAGGAAAAGATCAAGAACAACATGCTCTCGGTGATCCTCGATCCCCAGGGCTTCGGCGCCGACATCCCCTTCGCGGCCGAGCTCGACCGCTTCATCGCCTACATCAAGCAGTCGCCGCCCCAGCCCGGCCTGGATGCGATCCTGGTTCCGGGCGAGCCCGAGCGCAAATCGCGGGCCATCCGCGAAAAAGACGGGATTCCCCTCGACGACACGACCTGGGAGAATCTCATCGAGTCGGGGGTTTCGGCGGGCATGGACCGGACCGCCTTCACTGCCGTGGCGGACGCTTGAGCGCCCCGGGGGTTGGCTAGGGACGAGTGTTGGGATAGATTCGTTACCCCAGGCAGGGTGGGGGCGCCCGCTCGTGGCGCGGCGAGGAATGGGCACGCGTTGGTTGCTTGACGATATTCCGTGGGAGCGTTTCGAGCCCACGAAAGTTGACCCCGAGATTCTCAAGACGGTTCGTGCGGCGTGCCTCGTCGAGCACCACAGCGACGACTACGTCACGTATCTTTGCTCGGTGTTTCACGACGATCCCGAATTCCAGGCCGAGGCCCGGGCCTGGGGCGCGGAAGAGGTCCAGCACGGCCGGGCGCTCCGCCGCTGGGTCGAGATCGCCGATCCCGATTTCGATTTCGAGGATCGGTTCGCGCGCTTCAAAGCCGGTCACGTCCTTCCGCTCAAAGCCAGCGAGTCGGTACGCGGATCGCGCGCGCGGGAGCTGATCGCCCGCTGCATCGTCGAGGTCGGCACCAGCTCGTTCTATTCTGCCGTCCGCGACGCCACCGAAGAACCGCTGCTCAAACACATCTGTCATCGAATCGCCGGCGACGAGTATCGCCACTACAGCCTTTTCTACCGCAACCTCAAGCGCTATCGCGCGGTCGAGCGACCGAGCTTGTGGCAGGGGCTGACGACCGCGCTCGGCCGGCTTGCCGAGTCCTCCGACGACGAGATCGCCTACGCCTACTTTTGCGGCAACGGCGAACCCGGCCCCTACCGACGGCGTCGGCACTCGGTAGCATGCACCGCCCGCTCGCTGCGCCACTACAAGCGCGAGCACGTACGTAGGGGCATCGCCATGAGCCTCAAGGCCGCCGGCGTCAGGCCGCGCAGCCGGCTTGGCATGGCACTCACGCGGCTCGGCTGGTGGCTCTTCCGCGCCCATAGCTGGCGCGTGCTACGGGCGATGGTCCGGGCACCCGAGGTCGAGTCGGTCGCCGGCGAATCGCCGGATGACCTGGACCGGGCGGAGGCGCTCAACGCATGGAGAACCAATGGAGGGGAGAAGACAACCATTGCGTGAGTCCAATCGGCTGATCACCGGAGTATTCTGTCAAGACGGCCGGGCCGGCTTGCCCGCGGCAACGATCGAGAAGTTGTTCAAGAGCTTCGGCATTAGAGGTTGCCGGGAACCATAGACGCCATGCGCCAACTCAAGATGACGATCGGGACGGTGGTGCTGACCGCCGAGGTCTTCGATACCGCCACCGGCGACGCGATTTGGGCCAGCCTGCCGTTCTCGTCGTCGGCACAGACGTGGGGCGAGGAGGTCTACTTCTCGGCACCGGTCGAACTGCAGCGTGAGCCCGACGCCAAGGACGTGGTTGAACCTGGCGAGTTGGCGTTCTGGGTCGAGGGCTCCTCGATCGCTATCGGCTTCGGCCCCACGCCGATCTCGCGCGGCGATGAGATTCGCCTCGCCGCGCCCACCAACATCTGGGGCCGCGCCGTCGAAGACGTGACGGCGCTGGCCGTGGTCGCCGACGGCGATTCGATTGCGGTCGAAGCGCTGGGCTGAGCCCGGCTATTCGCCCGGCGCCGGGGCGGACTCGAGCCGGTCGGCGCGGCGGCGCTCGCGGCCGGCCCCGACGCGGGCGCCGAGCGCGAGGAGGCTTGGCACCACCACCAGCGTCAGGACCGTGGCGAAGCTCAAGCCAAACACGACGGCGGTGGAAAGTTGCACCCACCATTGGCCGGACGGTGCGCCCACCGCGACCTCGCGGGCGATGAAATCGATGTTGGCCTCGAGCACCATGGGCAGCAGCCCGAACACGGTGGTCACCGCGGTCAGCAACACCGGACGCAGACGTTGGGCGCCGGTGCGCAGCGCCGCCTCGAACGGATCCATGCCGGTCTTGCACAGCCGTGCGTAGGTGTCGATCAGGACGATGTTGTTGTTCACCACGATCCCGGCGAGCGTAATGATGCCAACCCCCGTCATGACGATGCCGAAGGGCTGGCCGGTGACGATCAGCCCGATCATGACGCCGATCGTCGAAAGGATGACCGCGCTCAAGATCAAGAAGGCGTGGAAGAAGCTGTTGAACTGGGTGATGAGGATGATCCCCATGATGAAGAGCGGAATTCCTGCGCCTTCTTTTGCTCCTCGTCCTCGCCCTTGAACTCGATCGACACGCGGGGATCGACGCCGGTTTCTTGAAACCATGCCACGATCTCTTGGACCTTGGTGTCGGGTAGCATGCCCTCGACGACGTTCGCCTGAACGGTCAGCTGGCGCTGGCCGTCCGTGCGCTGGATGGTGCCGACTTTTGGCTTGGGCGTGCGGCTCACGAAGTTCGAGATCGGGACCAGCCCGTCGCCGGTCTGCACGCGCAAGCGGTCGAGTTGATCGAGCCCGCCCTCATCGAGCGGGAAGCGGACCAGGATGTCGATCTCTTCCTCGGCGTCGTCGGGTCGATACTCGCCGACCTTGATCCCCTTGGTGACGAGTTGAACGATATTGCCGATTCCGACGATGTCGGCGCCAAACCGCCCGGCCTGAGCGCGATCGACTTCGAGCTGCCATTCAATGCCCGGTATGGGTCGGCTGTCCTCGACGTCGATTAGGCCATCCACGGTTTCGAGGTACGCGCGAATGCGCTCAACCTCGGATTCCAAGACCGCGTGGTCGCGTGAGGTAAGCTGAAGCTGGACCGGCTTGCCGGTCGGGGGCCCAGCTTCGGGTTCGCGCACCTCGACCTTGATGCCGGCAATGTCGCGGGTACGTTCGCGGATGTCGTCGAGCACCACCGCGGCCGGTCGCCGCGCCTGCCAGTCCTTGAACTCCAGCGAGATGGTGCCGATCACGTCTTCTGACTGTTGTTGTCCCGACGCGGCGGCGCCCGAGCGGGCGTAGATCGCGTTGAAGTCTTGCAGGTCGAGAATGCGGGCCTCGACCTCGCGCACCAGCGCGTCCTTCTCGTCGGTCGAGAGATTGCCGCGCGCATGGACCAGGACGATGGCGTTGTCGGGTTCGACGTCGGGGAAGAACTCGACGCCGTTGCCGTTGGTCGCCGCGTAGTACTGGACGCCGACCAACGCCGCGACCGCGACGACGACCACCTTGACCGGGTGGCGGATAAGGACCTTCATCAGCCGTACGTAGGCGCCCGTGAGGCCCCGAATTTGGTCCAGGTCGCCCGCCTCCATGGCGGCAAGCGAGGCGAGCGCCTTGGCGTCCCTAGTCCCGCTCTTGCCGACGATCGAGCCCAGCGTCGGCACGAAGATGAGCGCCATCAACAGCGAGCCGCTCAGCACCGTAATCAGCGTCACCGGCAAAAACACCATGAACTCGCCCACCACGCCGGGCCAGAACAACAGCGGCATGAACGCCGCCAGCGTCGTTGCGGTCGAGGCGGTGATCGGCCATGCCATGCGCTTCGCCGCGTCGCCGTACGCGCGGCGACGGATCAAGCCCTCGGCCATCTTGCGGTCGGCGTATTCGGTGACGACGATGGCGCCGTCCACCAGCATACCCACCGCCAGGATGAGGCTGAACAGCACCACGATATTCATCGTGAAACCGAATACGTGGAGATACAGAATCCCGATCAGGAACGAGCCCGGAATCGCGAGCCCCACCAACCCAGCGGTGCGTATGCCGAGCGCGGCGACGACCACGATCATGACCAGAACGATGGCGGCGATGACGTTATTCTGGAGGTCGTTGAGAATCTTGCGGACGAATTCGGATTCGTCCTGGCTGAAGGTGACTTCGACGCCGCTGGGCCAAAAACGTTGCTCGGCCGCCACCGTCCGGCGCACCTCCTCGATCGTGTCGATGACGTTTTCGCCGAGCCGTTTGCGTATCTCCAGCGCCACCGCACGCTCGCCGCCGAGCCGCGCATAGCTCACGGCGTCGCGGAACGTGCGCCGTACCTCGGTCACATCGGCGAGCGTCACCACGCCGTCCCCGCTCACCTTGATCGGAAGCTCCAGCACGTCCTGCGCGGTTTTGAACAGACCCGGCACCTTGACCGAGAAGCGCCCCACTCCAGTGTCGATGTTGCCCGCGGCAACCACCCGGTTGTTAAAGGGTGACCGCATTGATCAGGTCCTGCTGAGAGATCTCATAGCCTTCGAGGCGAGCGTTATCGACCAGGACCTCCAGCACCTCTTCGCGCTCGCCGGCGATGTCGGCCGCCAGGACGCCGCTCAGTCCCTCGAGCTTGTCCTGAAGGTCACGGGCGAGCGTCAGAAGCGTGCGCTCGGGCACCGCCCCCGACAGCGTGACGACGACCACCGGGAACAGGCCAACGTTGACCTCGTTGACCACCGGGTCGTCGGTATCCTCGGGCAGCTCTTTTTTCGCGATGTCGACCTGTTCGCGGACATCCTGAAGCACCGAATCGGCGTCGAAGCCGGCCTCGAACTCCAGCAGTACCGAGGCGAAACCGCTGGAAGCGGTGGAGCGCATCTCTTTGACGCCTTCGACGGTCCGCAGCTTCAGCTCCATGGGCCTAACCAAGAGCCGCTCGGCGTCTTCGGGCGAGATGCCCTCATGCGACATCGAGACGTAGATGATGGGGATGTCGATATCGGGGTCGGATTCTTTGGGGATGTCGAGGTAAGCGACGGTTCCGGCGATCAGGATCAACGCGAGCGCCGTAAGGACGGTGCGCCCATGCCCGATCGCGGCATCAATGATCGCGTTCATGCGTCTGGCGCGTCCCCCTCGGCGGAGACCTCGACCACATCCCCCTCGCGAACGAATTCTTGGCCGACGGTGATCAGGCGGATGGTATCGGGCAGGCTCGAAAGCCACACCCCGCCCTCGGCGTCGCCGACGATCTCGGCGCGATGAAACACCACGCGGTCCGCTTCGTCGACCAGGCGAACCCCGACCACCCCATCGTCGTCGAGCGTTAGCACCGCGGGGGACACGAAGTACGCGGCGACGGTTTCGACCCCGAGGCGTATTTCAGCGGTGACGCCGTCGCGCAGGGTCTCGTTGGGGTTGGGAACTTCGAGCTCGATGCGGAAGGTCCGCGTCTCTGGTTCGGCCATCGAGGCGAGATAGCGAATACTACCGGTCAGCGTCTCACCGGTAATCAGCTCGGCGCGGCCGCGGTTGTTGAGCCGGAGCTTGCCGATATCCTGCTCCGAAACGTAGCCGATGACGAGATACGGGTCCTGGTCAACCACCGTCGCCACCCGCTCGCCCTGTTTGACCCAGTCGCCGATATCGACGTGGCGATACTCGACGATTCCGGCGAAGGGCGCGCGGACCTCGGTGTCGTCGATTTCCTGCTCCATTCGCGCCACACCGGCCAGCGCCGCCTCCATGAGGGCCGTGGCCTCGGCGAATTTGGTTCGGGCGCGGTCGCCCTTCTCGCTGAGCGCGCGCACGGCTTCGTATTCAAGCTGGCGCTGCTCCACCCGCGCCTGCGCCTCGGCCATCCGCGCCGCCCGATCTTCCATGTCGAGCCGCGCCAGCACATCTCCGGCGCGCACCCGAGCGCCTTTCTCGACCAGGAGTTCGCTGATACGGCCGTCGATTTCGACCTTCACCTCGACCCAGCGCACGGCATCGGTGCGACCGCGGACGATGAGTTCGCGGTCGTAGCGCTCGGCGGTAAGGGACCGGACGCGCACGCGCGGCAGCGCCGCCGCGCTCAGGGCCTCCGTCACGACGGCTTCGGACGGCACAGCGACCTCGTTCCCGGCATCGGCGTCGCCGTTCTGGAGCTCTCCCGAGGCGACCCACGCGACGACCCCGAGGGCCAGGATCAAGGCCGCCCAGATACTCCGCTTCATGGCCTCGCCTCCGCTGCCGCGGATCCGCCGCTGGCGAGCGCCTTGCGCTCGGCCACGAACTGCTCGGCGACCACGCGATGACGATTGTTTTCGATGAACTCGGCCGCGGCGCGGTAGATCGCGAGCCCGAATCCGTGGACGAAAGCGGCACCCTCGGTGGATGCTTCTAGATCACACGATTCCAGCGCCGCGATACGCTCGCGGTAGCCGGCAAGGCGTGCATCGAACAGTTGGTCGAGCGCATGCGGCGGCAGCAGCTCGGAGAACGTCATGATGACCAGGAACTCCGAGCGCACCCGGTCGGGCGCCGGCTCGCCCAAAAGCTCGTTGGCAAAGGCCAAGCGGCCGGCCGGCGTAATGCGATAGACCTTCTTTCCGGGTCGTCCCGCCCGCAGCTCGGGGGTACACGAAACCAATCGCTCGTCGGTCAACCGGGTTAGCGCGGGATAGATGGAACCGAAACTCGCGTCGTAGAAGTGGTCCCCCTCGCGCCGACACGCAACCCACTGAGACATCGGTTCGATGCCCCGGAATATATATTGGACCGATATATTTCGTTTCAATATAACGTGACACGATTCCGGGGACTTATTTCGGGCGTGGCGCGGCTGGATTCATGTGTCTACCGGTAGGGCGGGCGTTGGGGTATACCTCGGGTTCTGCGGCCCCACAACAATCGACGTTCCCCATGTTCGAGCGGACCCGTAAGCTCAAAGACAAATTCCGCGCCGGCGAGCTGACGTTCGGCGCCTGGATGGAAATCTCGCACTTTGCGGTGGCCGAGATCATGGCCCAGACCGGGTTCGATTTCGTCGTCATCGACACCGAGCACGGCGCCTATCACCAGGAATCGCTGGCGATGACGCTCGCCGCCTTCAACGGCGAGCCGACGGTGCCCATCGTTCGGGTGCCGTGGAACGACAAGGTGATGATCAAGCACGCGCTCGACGCCGGCACCGAGGGCATTCTGGTGCCCTGGATCAAGAATACCAAACAGGTGGCCGAGGCCATCGCCGCCTGCAAATACCCGCCTGACGGCGTTCGCGGCTTCGGTCCGTGGCGCGCCTCGCGCTACTACCGTGAGATGGACGAGTACGCGCGCGATGCCAACGACTCGCTGATCACCGTGACCCAGCTCGAACATGTCGATGCCGCCGACGAGATAGAGAGCATCCTCGCCGTCCCCGGCCTCGACGCGCTGGCCATCGGGCCCTTCGACATGTCGGGCTCGGCCGGAAAGTTGGGCCAGACCAAGCATCCCACGGTCCAGGGTGCGATCGAGCGCATCGCCGCGGCGGCGAAGGCGCGCGGGATTCCGGTGTGCATGGGCACCGGCATGCCCCTCGACGACCAACGCAAGTGGGTGGCGAAGGGCGTCAACATGGTGGTGACGGTCGATGCCTTGGAGCTCCTGACCGAAGGCACTACGGCCGCGCTCGCCGGCCACAAAGAGGCTTTGGGCGCCGGCTGAGCCGCCCGACAACACGAGGGAACACGATGAGCGACGAGATCCAGTGGCACCGGGTCGGCCCCGCCGAGGACATCGAGGAAGAGGATGTCATGCGCTTCGACGTGGACGGCGGCACTTACGCGGTCTACCGCACCGCGACCGGCTACTACGCCTCCGACGGCCACTGCACCCACGAGGACACCCACCTCGCCGATGGCTTCGTGATGGACGAGATTATCGAGTGTCCGATGCACCAGGGTCGCTTCCACATCCCCTCCGGCAAGGCCAAGGGCGCCCCCGTGGTCACCGACCTCCGCACCCACCCGGTCAAGGTCGAGGACGGGGTCCTCTACATCGGACTACCCTGCGGATAGATTCCATAGGCGTGGATGCGTCCAGTGGTGGCCAGCCCTCCTCGTCTCGACTATGATCTGGAGAGAACGAGGGGGGAAACGGTGGCCGACAACAGCCCGGTACTCGAGGCGCGAGGGATCGTAAAGCGATTTGGCGGCGTAACCGCGTTGCGCGGCGTCGACGCGTCGCTTAGCCGCGGCGAGATCGTCGCCCTCGTCGGCGACAACGGCGCCGGCAAGTCGACCCTGGTCAAGATCTTGTGCGGCGTGCATCCGCCCGATGAAGGCGAGATATTCGTCCAAGATCGGCGGGTCGATATCGACTCGCCCAATCACGCGCTGCAACTCGGCATCTCGACGGTCTTCCAGGACCTCGCGCTCGTCAACCAGCGCGACGTGGCCAACAACATGTTCCTGGGCCAGGAGCCGATGCGCTATGTGTTCTTAGTCGATCGCCCCCGCATGGTGCGCGAGGCGCGTGAAGCGATCGAGGCCTTGCGGGTGGGACTGCCCGACGTTCGCACCACGGTCGGCTCGCTCTCGGGCGGGCAGCGCCAGGCCGTCGCCGTGGCGCGGGCGTGGATTCAGGGAGGCATCATCACCCTTCTCGACGAACCGACGGCTGCGCTCGGCGTGCGCGAGTCCGCACGCGTGATGGAGCTGATCAAGACAATGCGCGAGGAACAACACGCAATCCTGCTGATCAGCCACAACCTGGAGACAGTGTTCGACCTCTCCGACAGGATCGTGGTCCTGAGGCATGGCGTTAAGATCGCCGACCTCGTCAAGGCCGAGACCAACAAGCAGGACGTCGTCAGTCTTCTCACTTCGGGAGCGGTCTAGCGATGGCGGCCAACCCTTCGGCGGAAGCGGACGCGGCGGCCGCTGGCGCGCGCTCGGCGGCCGAGATGGCCTCGGTGCGGCGCATCGAAAGACTCCAGGGCATCTTCCTTACGCGCCAGGCGGCCATGACGCTGGTGGCGATCATCCTCTTCTTCTTCTTCTCGGCCAGTCACGACGCATTCATGACCCTTGGCAACATTCTCGACATCATCCGCTCCTGGGCCTTCGTCGGCATCGTCGCCGTGATGTGGACCTATCTCCTGATCGCCGGCGAGCTCGATCTCTCGGTCGGATCCGCGTACGGCATGGGAACCATCTTGATGGGGTGGCTCATCGTCAGCGGTGGACTCGACCCGTGGGCGGCGGCGGGCCTCACGCTTCTCTACGGCGTGGTGGTTGGCCTGATCAACGGAGTAATCACCGTCTACGTGGGGGTTCGCGCCTTCGTGGTGACGCTGGGTATGCTCAGCTTACTGCGCGGCATCGCGCACTACGTATCGGGGAGCTTTCCCATCTCGTTTGCGCGCGGCTATGAATCCAGCCTCTTCCCGCTCGGCGGTGGAACGTTGATTGGCATCCCCGCTCAGGCGGTGTGGTTCGTCGCTGTCTTGGTCATCGGCTTCGTCGTGCTGCGCTACACCAAATTCGGCTATTGGATCTTCGCCACCGGCGGGAGCGAGCTGGCGGCCCAGGAAAGCGGCATCCCGACCAAACGGATCAAGCTCGCGACGTTCGTCCTCGTCGGATTCTCCTGCGGGCTGATCGCCGTCTTGCAGGCCGCATGGCTGAACACCGTCACGCCGACGACGGGTCTTGCCTTCGAGTTGCAGGTGATCGGCGCCGTCTTGATCGGCGGCACCTCGCTCACCGGCGGCGAGGGCTCGATCTACGGCACCCTGGTCGGCACCGTGATCCTGGCCATGGTCACAAACGGGCTCGTGCTCATCGGCTTGCCGCCGGCCGCCGGCCTCTTGGCCACCGGCGCCATCGTCATCGGCGCAGGTACCCTCGACGCGGTCATGCGCCGCACCGGCGAAAAGGCCGCCCTGGCGGCCTTCGCCTCGGCCGCCGAGGACGCGGAAAATGCCGCAGAGGTGCGATCCTCGTGACCCGCGAACTTTGTTTGTGCGATACTTGAACCGCCGGGACGACCCGGCACCATGGGAGGGTGAAATGAAGGACATTGACCAAGAGACCAAGAGTGTCGAAGGGGCCTCGCCAGCCGGCGTGAGCCGACGCGACATCATGAAGACCGGCATGATCGCCGGGAGCGCCGCGGCGCTCGGCGGCGCTTCGCTGCCGCTCTTCACGCAAGCCGCGATGGCCGAGGTCGGCCTCGGTCCGAAACGCAAGATCATCTGGGTCACCCACAGCCAGGCCGAGTGGAACCGGCCGCTCGACGTCGGTTTCACCGATTTCGGCGAGCAGTCGGGCTGGGAGTACCAGAAGATCGGGGTTCCAGGGGGGTCGTGGACCGTCGAGGACAACGTCAACCGTGTCAAGCTCGGCATCCAGGCGAAGCCAGACGTGCTGGTCGGCACCGTTATCGACTTCGCCATGGAAGACATTTACGTCGAGGCGGAAGAGGCCGGCATCCTGGTTCTCATCAACAACTCACACATCGACGAGATCTCGGCGCGCCACGTCAACTGGGGCTTCATCGGCGCGGGGGGCCACGCGCAGGGGCTGATCATCGGACGCAAGCTGATCCCGACCCTGATCGAGAAGGGCCGGACTGGAGGCGTGTTGGTTTTTGGCAACACCGAGCCGGGCCACGCCGTACTCGTGGCCCGCAGAGACGGAATCGCCGACGCCGCCAAGGAGTTCAACGAGAGGGAAGGCACGAGCTTCGAGGTGGAGGAGTTCGCCGATCAGGGGCACGACATGGCCCAGTCGGTCCCGCTCTACGCGACGAAAATGCGGGGGCTGGGGGACGACTTGGCGGCCTTCACGGTCAGCGGCTACACGAGCATGATCGCCGCGTTCCGCATGCTCGAGCAGGCCGGGGTGGAACCGGGCGAGATTCCCGTGGCCGGCCCGGACACCGGGCCCGACATCATCGAGGGCATCGAGAAGGGGTACATCGACTTCGCCGTCGAGCAGGAGCTCTACAACCAGGGCTATCTGCCCGGCGCCGTCGGCTGGGCGCGGCTCGAGCGTGGCAACCTGCCGCCGATCATGAATACCGGCACGGCCGTCGTGACGAAGGAGAACCTGGAACTCTTCAGGTGGCGCACGGAGACCGAGGTCGCCCGGTCGAAGGAGCTGGGACTCCAGATCTGACGGCGGTCGGCTCGCCGGCATTGTAGCTCGTTGCCTCGCGCAGCCCCTCGGACCTGATCCGAGGGGCTGCCCCGAGGTCTGGCGCGCCCACGTGACGCCGTCCCCCACGGGCGAAGTCACGCGTTCAGCCGGCGGGGGAACCCCTTAGCAGCCCGTTGATTAAGTGGCTTTTTCCGGCTCTCACTCCCAGATGAGGAATGCGGCGGCGAAAGCCGTCTGGCCGCTTTGCGAGACCCCCCGTGCCACCAGCATGGCCCCGGTGGGCGTGAGCAGAACGAAAATACCGCCATATCCGCCCGCCACGGCCACCCGCGGGGTGCCGGCGCCGATGAGCTGGCGCATCAGTAACGATAGATTGTGGCCGGCGACGTGGAGCAGGTATCGCTTGTGCACATTCTCTCGCCCGCGCAGCCAGGTTCGTCGCATGCCGCCACGATCGAGGTTGTGGGCAAAGCAGCGCTCGACGATCTCGGCGCGCAGCTTGAAGGTCTCGCGGGCGACCCCGGACTTGAGCCGCGCACGGTTGTTGGTGACCGCGCGCCGCGCCGCCTCATCACCGTGCCAGCGCGAAAAGCCGGTCTGCTTGGGCGCCGCGATCCGGGTCTTCCAGGGACTGTCGTTCAGAGCCCTCAAGACCGCCCGTGAGTGATAACCTTTGTCGGCGACGCATTCGGCCGGGTCCTCCGACGTCGGTGCCGCATCCACCGCCTCGAGGTTTGCCTCGGCCTTCGCCAGGGTCTTGGAAAGCGTCGTGGTGTCGCCCTCATCGGCCGGGTGCAGCTCGGCCGCCACCACCGCGCCGGTGTCCAGATCCACCGCGTGCTCGGGCTTGTAGGCCAGATGCGTCGTGCCGTCCTTTATCTTGGCGATCTTGGCCTCGGGGTCGCTCTTCGAAACCCAATCCGTGTTGGAAAGCTTCTTGCCCTTGCGCTTGTGCTCCAGACGCGCCAGGTCCTCGGCCGTGGGTGTCTCGACCCCGCTTTCCCGGGCCAGGCGCTCCAGCATCTCCCGGTAGCCTTCGCCGTTGTCGCGCCGCACGATGTTCCGCAGCGCCGCGTTGGCCTCCATGGTCGAGGCATCGACGCCGATGCGCTCGCCCTTGATCAGCCCCGCCTCGGCGATCAGCACCAGAACCCAGTCGAAGACCGCCGCGTGGACTTCATGGGGCAGGCGCGTGCGGCTCCGTGACAGCCAGGAATGGTCCGGTACCCGATCACGGCTCCCCAGTCGCAGGAACGCCCGCAGCGAAAGCGAGTCCGAGCAGCGCCACTCCAGACCGCGCTCGCTGTCGATGCCCTCGAAGTAGCCCACCAGGTGCATCCGGAAATAGCGCCCGGGCGGCACCGAGGGCGCGCCCATCCGGGCCGCGTAATAAGGCTGGCAGCTCGTCGAAGCCACCCTCGATCAGCACCGACTGCAAGCGGTCATAAAACACATGACCCGGAGAGCGCGGCATCTCCGACCAGCTCACCATCAGGTCCCCCTGACCATCCTTCTGCCGTCCCATCGCCATCGGCAAATCCCCCTGCAATTCAGAAAACCAGAGAATCAGACGGCGCCGACTTAATCAACGGGCTGATAGGGGGCTACGCCACCGGCCGCACGCAACAACAAATCGAAGCTGTCGTCTACCGATACGTTCCGGCGTACGTGTCGGCGAATACGGCGTTGCTCTGGTCGACCAGGCCGGCGCTGGTGTCCATGTCGCCCGGAATCAGTCCGTAGCGGACGTTGTAGGCGATGTACACGACC
The DNA here is from genome assembly GCA_965219135.1 of Alphaproteobacteria bacterium. GTDB lineage: Bacteria > Pseudomonadota > Alphaproteobacteria > VGEJ01 > VGEJ01 > CAYUNL01. The sequence continues at coordinate 1,583,058 of CBDCMV010000003.1, forward strand.
GTCAGGAAGCCCTGCCAGAAGGGCTGCTGGTCGGAGGTGGCCTCGGTCAGCCCGTCCTTGATGTTCTGCATCACGCGCGGGTTCACGTCGATGTCGCCGTTGGGAATCCCCTCCAGACCCGCCTCCTCTATGGCCTGGGCGACCGTCCCCTGGGTCCCGGTGCTGGCAATGACGGCGGTTTCGGGGTTCGCCACGAGGTACTCGGCCAGGATGCTCTGCGTCTCATCGATGACCAGACCCGTGGTCAGCGTATCGAAGGTGAGGCCGGCTTCTTCAAACGCCTTCGCTACCCCGCGCATGCGCAAGTCGATATGCGACTGATCCGGACAACACACCGGGATCAAGCCATGATCCCCTTGGCCGAGACCGTGCTTGTCGATCAGAAGCCTGGCGAGGTTGTACCCCTGCTGGAACGCATCGGGCCCGACGTAGGCAACTCGCGCCGATCCCCCCGTATCGGTGTTCGAAATCATGACCGAGATGCCGGCGTCTCGCGCCTGCTGGATCGCGTCGACCAACGCGCCCTCGACCGAATCCATCACCACGATGCCGTCCACCTTGTTGGCGATCGCGGTCAGTACGAGGTTCTCGTTGCGCTCGGGGTCGAAGTCGGCGTTCTGGAAGTCGAGATCGATGTTGTGTTTCTCGGCCGCCTCGCGCGCGCCATGGAGCAACGGCTCCCAGAAGACGTTGCCCTCGCAGCAGAGAAGGATAAACGTGACCTTCAGCGTTTCATCGGGGTCCTTGATTTGGGCCTGAGCCGACTGGATGGCCAGGATCAGAGCCAAGCCCGCCGCCAGGGCGGTAAGAACGTTTCGTACGGTCTTCATGATGTCCTCCCAATAGTCTGTTGTTACGCTGAATTCTTAGCTGTACCCCCCCCCACAGTCAAGCGCCCGCTTGTGCCGACGCGCCACGTTGCGGCATACTCCAGCCGGTGCAGGTTTCGCCGGGGAAAGAGTAGCCATGTCCGAGATGGCAGGCACGCGTAACAACCGCGGGGAGTGGCAGCCCGACGAGATGCCCGATGCCGTGGTGGTGTGGGCGTGGCCGCCCCAGCCGCTCAAGCTCTTGAAGTGGATCGTTTCCTACCCCGGCTTCATCTTGCCCTGGAACGCCGTCATCGTCGGCTTGACGCTAGTGTTCTGGGCCTGGCTCACGCCCGAGCTCTCGCGGATGGTCACCTTCCGCATCGACTGGATCGCCGAGATCTACATCCGCAATCTCGCGCTTTTGGTGATCTGGACGGGCGCCCTGCACCTCTGGTGCTACCGCATCCGCGGCCAGGGCGATGCCTACAAGTTCCACCCCAAATGGCTCCACAACGAGCGATCCACGTTCACCTGGGGCACCCAGCTCCGGGACAACGTCTTTTGGAGCGTCGCCAGCGGCTGCACCATCTGGACTGCCTACGAGTGCCTCATGATGTGGGGCTACGCCAATGGTATGACCACCATCGCCGATTGGCGCACCGAGGCGGTCTACTTCGTGGTCGTGATGGTGCTGATCCCGTTTTGGCGCGACTTCCACTTCTATCTGATCCACCGCGCCATCCATTGGAAGCCGCTCTACCGCACCGTCCACTACCTGCACCACAAGAACGTCAACCCCGGGCCCTGGTCGGGCATCTCGATGCACCCGGTCGAGCACGTCATCTACTTCTCGGTGGTGTTGATCCTCTGGGTCATCCCCTCGCACCCGATCATGGCGACCTTCATTCTCATGCACGCGGTGATCATCGCCAACACCGGGCATTCCGGGTTCGAGAACTACATCGTGGGCAAGCTCAAGCTGCCCACCGGCCAGTTCATCCACTACCAGCACCACCGCTACTTCGAGTGCAACTACGGCAGCCAGATGGTGCCCTTCGACAAGTGGTTCGGCACCCTTCACAACGGTACGCCGGAAGCCCACGCGCGGATGTTGGCGCGTTGGGGCAAGAACCGAACCGAAATGGTGGCCGAGCGCACCGCGGCGAACGAGTGATCGCGAGTCTCATGGCCGATTTCAGGGATTACGGGCTAAAGGGACCTGAGACGGAGCTGCCCGAGTATCCGGCGCGCGAGGAGACGGTGCCCGCCACCTGAGCCATGCTCACTCCGGAGACCGTAACCGAGGGCCGGTCGCTACGCGAAACCTGGCAGCCGCCTGAGCTACCCGTCGTCGCTCCGTTGTGGGCGTGGCCGCCGCGCCCCTTGGCGACGCTGCTCTGGCTGGTCTCCAACCCTGGCTATCTCTTGCCCTGGAACGCGCTGTTCTTCGTGATGGCGCTCGGGGTATGGACCTACCTCACGCCTGAGCTCTCCCGCGCCGCCGCCTTCAGCATTGACTGGATCGCCGAGGTCTATGCGCGCAACCTCGGGCTGATGGTGCTGTTCACCGGCGGCTGGCACCTCCGCCTGCTCGCGTTCAAGGGCCAGGGGACCCGGTACAAGTACAACGCCGATTGGCTGGCCAAGGGGAACCCCACCTTCCTTTGGGGCAACCAGGTGTGGGACAACATCTTCTGGACCGTCGTGAGCGGCGTCACCGTTTGGACCGCGTACGAGGTCTTCATGCTGTGGGGCTACGCCAACGGCTACATCGCCCTCTTAGACTGGCGAACCGACCCGGTGGCTCTCGCGCTCATCTTCCTGGCGATCCCGGTCTGGCGGGAGATCCACGGCTACCTGGTGCACCGCTTCCTCCACTGGCGGCCGCTCTATCGGAACGTCCACTACCTCCACCACAAGAACGTAAACATTGGCCCGTGGACGGGGCTCGCGATGCACCCGGGCGAGCACGTCCTCTACCTGTCGGCGGCGCTGATTTTCTGGCTCTTCCCCTCGCACCCGCTAATGGCGGTGTTTACGCTCTTGCACGGGGCGCTGTCACCGGCCATCGGCCACACCGGCTTCGAGAACCTGGTCCTTGGGGGCAAGGCCAAGCTTGCGACGGGCGACTACTACCACTACCTCCACCACCGCTATTTCGAATGCAACTACGGTGTGCCTTTGGTCCCGTTCGACAAGTGGTTCGGCACTTTTCACGACGGATCGCCCGAAGCGCACCGGAAAATGCAGAAGAATTGGCAGCGGAATCGGGCGCGCGCCTGATGGCGGAAGTCGGAGCACAGCAGCGTCGGGACACACCCTCGGGCAACAAGGAGGGTTTCACCGCCTGCCACGGCGAGGCCATGGAGGGCACGGTCGAGGGGACCTGGTTCTCGTGTTCGATCCCACGTAAGGAGCTCAAGGCGCTCACCCGCCGCAGCGACGGGCCGGGCCTTCTACATTTCGGCGCCTGGCTCGTGCTTCTGGCCGCCAGCGGCTACGTGGCGTGGCTGACGTGGGGCACACTGTGGGCGATCCCCGCCTTCTTCGTCTACGGGACGATCTTCGCTTCGTCCGACGCCCGCTGGCACGAATGCGCCCACGGCACCGCGTTCAAGAGCCGCTGGCTCAACGAGGGCTTCCACATCCTCGCGACGCTGATGACCTTCTACGAGCCGACGGTGAAGCGCTGGAGCCACGCCCGCCATCACACTCACACCAACATGCCCGGGATCGACCCCGAGATTCAGGTGCCCAGACCAGCCCGCATTTGGACCGTGCTGGTCGACTTACTGTGGCTGCGCAGCTTCACTTTCAACTTTCGACTCATCGTGCTGCATGCGCTCGGCTTCATTAGCGAGGCCGCGAACGCCTACGTCCCCGAGAGCCAGCACCCGCGGATGATCGCCTGGTCGCGGGCCTATCTTGCCATCTACCTCGGGGTCGTGGCGCTGGCGATTGCACTCGAAAGCTGGCTCCCGCTGCTCTACTTCGGACTGCCCCGCCTCTACGGCGGTTGGCTGCACGCGATGCTGGCGACGACCCAGCACCCGGGGCTGGCGCAGGACGTGTGGGACCATCGCCTCAACTCGCGAACGATCTACCCCAACCCGGTGTTCGCGTTCCTTTACGTCAACATGCAGTACCACCTCGAGCACCACATGTACCCGATGGTGCCGTTCTTCGCGCTCCACAAGATTCACGAGCGGCTAAAGGACCAGATGCCGCCGCCCTATCCGAGTGTGTGGGCCGCCTACCGCGAGATTTTCCCGACGCTGTGGCGTCAGCGCCGCGACGTCGACCATTATGCCCGCCGCCCGCTGCCCGAGGCCGCCGCCCAATAACGTTGGTCTCAGTCACGGCGCGCCTGGGCCTGGATTTCACTGAGCGTCCGGGTCGAGGAGATCGCCTCGGCGTCGACCACCAGTTCGATCAGCGCGGGTCCGCCGGCCTCGAGCGAGCGGCCGAGTGCCGGCGCGAATGCTTCGGTGCGCTCGACCTTCTCGGCGTGCGCGCCGAAGGCCCGCGCCAAAGCGCAGAAATCGGGATTCGTGAGGTCGGTGCCGATCACCCGACCGGGATAGCGAAGCTCTTGGTGCATGCGGATGGTGCCGAGCATGCCGTTATTGACCACCACCACCACCAGCGCGAGGTCGTGACGCACCGCGGTCGCGAGCTCTTGCGCGGTCATTAGAAAGCAGCCATCGCCGGCGAAAGCCACCGCGGGGCGCTCCGGCTGCACCAGCTTGGCCGCGACCGCGGCCGGCAGCCCGTACCCCATCGAGCCTGCCGTGGGCGCAAGCTGCCCGCCGAGTTCGCGATAGCGGTGAAAGCGATGGATCCAAGCGGTGTAATTGCCGGCGCCGTTGCTGACGATCGCCTGCGCCGGCAACACCTCGCGCAATGAGGCGACGATCTCGCCCAGATTGACCGCGCCCGGCACCGGCGTGGGTTCGATCCATCCCAGATAATCCTCGCGCGCCTGGCGCCGCAGCCGCGCCCACGCCGGATCGCGCGGTGGCGCGCCGAGGTCGGCGAGCGCCTCGGCGAACCGGTTCGGCCCGGCGTTGATGGCGAGGTCGGCGTAGTAGACGCTGCCCAGCTCCTCGGCGCCGGGCGTGATGTGAACGAATCGCTGGCGGGGCCGGGGGATGTCGACCAGCGTATAGCTTCCGGTGGTGAGCTCACCCAGACGCGCGCCCAGCACGATCAACAGGTCCGATTCCTCGACCGCCGCCCGCAGCCTGGGGTTCACGCCCAGGCCGAGCTCGCCGACATAATGGTCAAGGTCGTTGTCAAAGCGGTCCTGATAGCGGAACGCGGCCGCGACCCTCAAGTCCCAGGCGGCGGCGAACGCCTGCATGGCGTCTCGCGAGGAACCCGTCCAACCGCGCCCGCCGACGATCATCAGCGGCCGCACGGAATCGCGAAGCATGGTCTCCAGGCGCCGCATGGCGTCCGGCGCGGGCGCCGCCTCGGCGATGCGGAAACCCTCGACGTCAACGGCCACGGCGGTCTCGGCAAGCATATCCTCGGGCAGCGCGATCACCACCGGCCCGGCCCGGCCGTTGACCGCGGTGTGGAAGGCCCGGCTCACGATCTCGGGGATCCGCGCCGGGTCTTCGATTTGCTCGACCCGCTTGGCGATCCCGCCGTACATCGACCGGTAATCGATCTCCTGGAAGGCTTCGCGCCCCGCCGCGCCGCGGGCGACCTGACCGACGAACAACACCAATGGGGTCGAATCCTGCGCCGCGATGTGGACACCCGATGCGGCGTTGGTCGCGCCGGGGCCGCGCGTGACGAAACACACGCCGGGCCGATGGGTCAGCTTTCCGTAGGCATCGGCCATCATCGCCGCAGCACCCTCGTGTCGGCACACGACGGTGCGGATCGCGTCGTGGTCGTGAAGCGCATCCAGCGCGGCGAGAAAACTCTCGCCAGGCACGCAAAAAACATGATCGGTGCCCTGCGCAAGGAGCGCATCGATCAGGATCTGGCCGCCGTTTCGCGTTTGACCCATTGGCCGCTCGCGACAGTGTTGACACTCGGTCATATCATACGGCAATGACCAAAACGCAGAAGATCACGGCACGTATGCCCGTCGATTCGCTGCGCCGCGCGCAGCTCGCGACCGGCCAAGGCGTACCGGAGACCGTCCGCCGCGGCCTCGATCTGCATGCTTCGTCCGCCGCCGCCAACGAGCTGCGTCGATTTCGCGGCAAGGTGCGCCTCGACCTGATCGTGGAGACGCCGGATGGCGGCGCCTGACGCCGGATTCTCGCCCGCGGTCTACGGGCGCCTCTGGCCGACGCGCTCATCAGCCAATCGTGTCTCGATCACGACGTGGCGCTCATCACGCGCGACCGCGACTTCCGAAACTTCTCCCGCCATTGTGGACCTAGACTCGCGTGACCGGCGCTCGTAGCTGCGCGCCGGCGGGTTGACGACCGGCGCCAGCGGCGGCGGGTCGAACGATGCCCGGACCCGGCCCTCGGCGGCGCGGCCGTACGTTGTGGTGCGCTGGACCGGCACCCGGTCCGCGCCGCGGATCAGCGCCTCCATGCGTACGGGTGGCATCTCTTGCCCGTGGGCGGCGCCCGCCGAGCGGGTAATGGACTCGTTCATCAGTGTGCCGCCGAGGTCGTTGGCGCCGGCGCCGAGGCACGCCACGGCGCCCTCTGGCCCCATCTTGACCCATGATGTCTGGATGTTGGTGATGTGCGGGTGAAGCACGAGACGCGCGACGGCGTGCATCAGGACGCTTTCGCGAAACGTCGGTCCCCGCCGCGCACGGCCCCTGAGGTAGAGCGGCGCTTCCATATGCACGAAGGGAAGCGGCACGAACTCGGTGAAGCCGCCGGAGCGGGCCTGAAGGCCGCGGACGCGCAAGAGGTGACGCGCCCAGTGCCGGGGCGCCTCGACGTGACCGAACATGATCGTCGCCGTGGTCTGGAAGCCAATGTCGTGTGCCGCCTCCATCACCTCGAGCCACTGCGCGGTGGTGACCTTGTCAGGGCAGATGATGGCGCGCACCTCGTCGTCGAGAATTTCGGCCGCGGTTCCGGGCAAGGTTCCGAGGCCGGCGTCGCGCAATCGGCCAAGAAACTCGGGCACGGCGATCCCCAACGTGTGGGCGCCCTGCCAGACCTCAAGCGGCGAGAAGGCGTGGACATGGACCTCGGGGACCGCCGATTTCACGGCCTGGCAGATGTCGAGATAGGTCTGTCCGGTGTAGTCGGGATGGATGCCGCCCTGCATGCAGACCTCGATGGCGCCGCGCGACCACGCCTCGCGGGCGCGGCGTGCGATTTCGTCCACGGTCACGTTGTAGGGCCGGCCGCGCAAGTCCTCGCTGAGTTTGCCTTTGGAAAAGGCGCAGAACTGGCAGCGAAAATAGCAGACGTTGGTGTAGTTGATGTTGCGGTTGACGACGTAACTGACCGAGCCGCCGCTTACTGATCGGCGGAGCTTGTCGGCGGCGGCGCAAACCGCCTCGAACTCGCGGCCGCGGGCGTCGAAAAGTCGAACGATCTCGGTCTCACCCAAGGTCTCTCCGGCCTCGGCGCGATCTAGGACATGCCGCAATTCGCGGGGCACACGCCCGGCCGCCGCAGCGCTCTTCTTGGGCGGCGGCCGGGTCGAACCCGCGGCCCAGTGCTCGACCCGCGCGAAGCCCTGCGAATCGGTGGCGTCGAGCACCCGCGACTGCAGCGCGGCGTCCACCCATCGCCCTGTCTCGCTCGCGTGCGCCGGGTAGATGGCGAGCCGTTCGGTCAGGGTCTTGCCGGCCCGCGAGGTTTCACGCGCCAGCGCCGCGAGCTGAGGCCACGGCGCCTCGGGGTTCACGTAGTCTTGGGTCACCGGCGAGATGCCGCCCAAGTCGTTGATCCCCGCTGCGACCAGCCGCCCAAGTCCGGTCGGGCTCAAGTTGGGCGGCGCCTGAATGTTCATGTGCGGCCCGAACACAATGCGCGCGACCGCCACCGTCCACTGCAGTTCCTCCAACCCGGGTTCGGGCGCGTCGGCCATCCGGGTATCGGGCTTGGCGCGGAAGTTCTGAATGATAATTTCCTGGAGGTGGCCATAACGGTCGTTCAGATCGCGGAGCGCCAACAGCGAATCGATACGCTCGTGCCGGGTCTCGCCGATGCCGATGAGGATGCCCGAGGTGAACGGGATGCCGAGAGTGCCCGCCAAGCGTATGGTTTCGATGCGAGCCGCGGGGCGCTTGTCGGGCGAGCCATGGTGGGGGCCGCCCTTTTCGCAAAGCCGCGACGCGGCGCTCTCCAGCATCAGCCCTTGGGAGACCGAGACTCGCCGCAGCGCCGCCAAGTCCTCCGCCGTCAAGACGCCGGGATTGAGGTGCGGTAAAAGCGTCGTCTCGCCCAGTACGACCTCGGCCGCTTCCCGCAGGTACGAGAGCGTGCTGCGGTGCCCGAGCGCCGCAAGCTCGCGCCTGGCCGCCGCGTAGCGGAGCTCGGGCTTGTCGCCCAGCGTGAACAGCGCCTCCTTGCAGCCCGCCGCCTCCCCTGCCTTGGCCACCGCGACGACTTCGTCCAGCGACATGTAGGCGCGCACGCCACGCCTGGGCGGCCGTGCGAACGTGCAATAGTGGCAGACGTCGCGGCACAGCTGGGTCAGCGGGATGAAGACCTTACGCGAGTACGACACCACGGTGCCGTGTCCACGATCGCGGAGCGCCGCGGCCGCCGGCATCAGCGCCGCAACGCCCGCCTCGGTAAGCGCAATGGCGGCGGCGGCGTCCGGACGTTCCCCTGCCAGTGCGCGCTCGGCGATCGTGCGGGCGCTCACCCGCCCGACCGTCCCACGCTCCGGCCGGCGCCATTCCGCAGCCGCGCGGCGATTCCGCTCGCCTTCAGGTAGACCTGGGCGCGGGCGCTGCCATGACGATCGCAAAGGGCAGCGAGATCGGCCGGGGTATCGATGTCGAGCCCAAAGCCGGGCAAACGCAGCGTCGCCGTGGGAACGGCCCGAGCACGGGCAGCCTCGAGGTGGCGGCGGAAGCTGTCCGCGCCGAACTGGAATGCGATCCCATTGGGCGGCGAACAGGCGATGCCGTTGGTGCCGAGCGAATCGCGGGCCGGGACGATGGTCATCGAAGGGGTTGTGAAGGGTGCCCCGGTGTGGGCCGCGAGTACTCCTTCGATCTCGGCGCTATCAATCAGCGGAACATCGCCCGGCACCGCAAGGGCGCCGACCGCGCCTTCCGATGTCAGAAGATTTGCCGCCGCCGTCACCGCGGCGGTCTGACCGCGGCTCTTGGGTTCAAGGACCACGCGAGCGCCGTAACGTTCCGCCAACGTGGCGACGGCGGGATCACGCGAGACAACGGCGATTCCGGCGAGCGTCTTCACCGCCGCAAGCGCCTCCAGAACGTCTTCGACCATGGCCCGGGCGAGGTCGCGGCGCTGGCGTCTGGTCAACACCGCGCCAAGCCGCTGTTTCGCTCCCTCAAGTCCCTTGACCGGCAAGATCGCCCACATCATTGCGCATCTCTCCGCCCCGCCGGTTCGCGGGCTTTGCCGCACCGGCCGGCGAAGTCTAACACGCGGCGGGCCAGTGCGCGGCGCTCGCCCAAGCTCGTCATCACGGTCTCGGTGACCAGCACTTCCAGGCCGAGCGCGCGCACCTCATCTGCTGCGGCGGCGTCCGCGCGGTCGAGGACATAGCCATCGAGTAGTCCGGCGTAGTGGCCGGCGACGGCGACGGCCGTCACCGCCATTCCGAGCTCGGCCATCATCTTCGCGGTCGGGCCCTTGATTGAGCGCCCGCCGACGATGGGTGAGACCGCCACGACCGGCGCGGGACAAGCGCGGAGCGCCGCGCGCACCCCGGGCACGGCGAGGATCGGATCGATGCTGATCAGCGGGTTGGATGGGCACACGATTACCGCGCGCAGTCCCGCCTCGGCCAGCGCGCCAAGCAAGATCGGATTGGCGGCCGCATGCTCGGCGCCTTCGAAGCGAAGGCCGGTGACGCGAGGCCGACACCGTTCGCGCACGAAATAGTGCTGAAAGGCCAGCGGCCCGGCGTCGGAATCGACGATGGTGCGCACCGGATCGTCGCTCATCGGCACGATTCGCGCTGCGATCCCATGCCGGGCACAGAACTCGGCCGTGATCGCGCTCAGCGTTTCGCCGCATCGCAGGCGCCGCGTCCGCTCGACGTGGGTCGCCAAGTCGGCATCGCCGAGGCGAAACCAGATCTCGCCGCCTAGCCCGGCGAGCGCGGTCATGAAGTTCCAGGTCTCGTCGCGGCGTCCCCAACCGGTCGCCGGATTGGCTAGGTCCGCGAGGGTATAGATCAGCGTGTCGAGGTCGGGCGAAACGTGAAGCCCGAGATGCACGAAGTCATCGGCGGTGTTGGCGACGACCATCAGCTGCGAGGGGTCCATCTCATGCGTCAGGCCGAGGACCAGCTTGGCGCCGCCGACGCCGCCGGAAAGTGCGATGCTCTCGCTCAACGGAAAAGGTCTTCGTCGGCTGCGCGGATCAGGGCCTCGGCACCGACGTCACCGCCTGCGTTATCGAAGCCGCGAACCAATACCACCGGCGTGCCCTCATCAGCCTGCCCCTGCACCAGCGAGGCGGCCGCGGCGAGCTCGTCGGCGACCGCCTCGGCGACGTTCAGCGGCCGGCCGAAAAGATCGCGGCGACCGTGGAGTTCGACCAGGGGGGCAAGGCCGGACACGCCGAGGGCGACCCCGACGGTGCCATTGCGCCACGCCCTACCCAGGCTGTCGTTGACGATGATCGCGACCGCGGCGCCGGTGCGCGCGTGAAGGGCGTGGCGCAGGTGGCGGCAGGTCGCGTCGGCATCCGCCGGCAGCAGCAGTACCTGCTCACCGTCCGCATCGCCGCCGACATTCGAGGCATCGATCCCGGCATTGGCGAGGACCACGCCACTGCGGTGAACCACGATCAACACGCCCGGCCGGTGGCGCAGGACATCGGTCGATTCGCCGAGAATGAGTTCGACCAGCCGGGCGTCCTTGTTGCAGCGCACCGCCAAGCGCCGCGCGCGCGGTGTTGGCGTGACCTGGGTGAGATCGGCGGTGCGGCCCTCGGCCTTGGAAACGACCTTTTGCGCGAGCACCACGACGTCGCCGTTTTCCAGCGTCCGACCCGCACCGGCCAGCGCATCGAGAATCAGATCGGCCAGGTCATCGCCGGGCCGCACCAGCGGCATGCCCGGCAGGGCCACGAGCTCGAGACGACGCGGTTCGGCGGCAGCCAAACCTAGGCGGCCTCCAGGGTTCCCCAACTCGCGATCCGTTCGATGCGGATGGCGATAACGGGATGCGCTTCCAGCGCCATCGCCCGCATCTGCACGTATCGCCCGCGCAAAAGGCGCTGCGCGCGAGCGTGCTCGGGACCGCCGCGGACGATCTCGGCCCGCCCGCGCAGGAGCACCCAGCCCAATCGCGACCAGTCGCGATCGTCGTAGTGGTCCGCGACCAGCGCGACGCGCGGGTTCTCGGCGATATTGCGCAGTCGCTTGAGCGGGGTGCGGCCCGCGCGTTTGGGCTTGTCGTCGACGGTGACGTAGGCGTTCGCGCCGGAGACTGCGAAACACACCGGCACCACGTGCGGCGCACCCTCGCCATCGGCCGTCGCTAGGTGCCCGACACGTTGCGCGTCCAGGAACGCGCGTTGCGCGGCGTTCGGCTTCCTTCGGCGGGACGCCATGCGACCCGATCAGGCGTCGACCAGCGGCATCACCTCGCCGGCGAAGAACTCCATTCGCGCAAACGTGCTCTCAAGATTGAGGGCGAGAAAATCGATGACCAGGGTTCCCAGCCCGGCGTCACGATAGCCCATCACGTCGTCGGCGATCTGCCGAGCGGTGCCGGTGAACGGTATGCGCGCGCCGTCCTCCCAGGTCTTGGCCTGGCTTTCGTCGTAAAGCTCACAAACAAGACCGAACTCGATCTCGTCGGGATCGCGGTCCGCGTCCGCCGCGAAACCGCGCACGATGCCGACGCCCTCGGCGTAGCGCGGCGCGGTGTTCCTCGGGTTCCTCGGGTTGTCGGCGACGGGGTACCAGCCATTTCCCAGCCGCGCCGCGCGACGCATCGCCGGCACACTCTCGCCGCCGACCCAAATCGGCGGATGCGGCTTCTGTACGGGCTTGGGCTCGAACGCGATGTCGGAGAAATTAACGTGGTCGCCGGCGAAGGTCGGGGTCTCGCTGGTCCACAACTCCTTGAAGGCGGCGATGTACTCGTTCCCCACCTTACCGCGCGCTTTGTACGGCGGCGCCGCAAGAATCTCGAATTCTTCCTCGATCCAGCCGACGCCGCACCCGACCGTCAGGCGACCCGAGGAAAGAACGTCGATGGTCGCAAGCTGCTTGGCGACCAACACCGGCGGCCGGTAGGGCAGCACCATGATCGAGGACAGCAAGCGCAGGCGGGAGGTGGCAGCGGCCAGGTAGGCCAGTGTGCCAACCAGCTCGAGGCACTCGCCTGCGGCTCCGGCGTCGGCCCGTCCGCGGCCGGTGGCCATGACGAATTCTCGCGAATAGGGGTAGTGCGAGAGATCCATGACCTTGGGCATCGCGATGTGGTCCACCGCGTAGGCCAGATCAAAGCCTAGCGCCTCGCCCGTCGCGGCAAGCGCGGCAATACCCGCGCCGTTCGCCATCGGACCGCCATTGGGTATGGCGAAGCCGTATTTCATGGCCGGATAGCCTGCGGCGCCGATCAGTCGTCGACCAGGGGCATCACCTGGCCGGCGAAGAATTCCATCCGCGCGAACGAGCGCTCCAGGGTTGGGGCAAGGAAGTCGATGACCAGGTGGGTCATTCCGGCATCGCGGTATTTCATGATGTCGTCGGCGATCTCCCGTGCGCTGCCGGTGTAGGCAAGACGCGTCCCGTCTTCCACGGTCTGCGCCTCGTTCTCGTCATAGAGCTCGGAGAGAAAGGCCTGGTCCAGCGCCTCGGGATCGCGACCGGCATCTCGCGCAAAGCCCCGCACCTTCTCCACGGCGGCGGCATAGAGTGGCACGGTGTGGGTCATGAACTTCGGGTTGTCGCAGGTCGGGTACCAGCCGTCCGCTTTCACCGCCCGCCGCATGGCCAGCCCGCTCTCGCCGCCGATCCAGATTGGCGGATGCGGCTTTTGCACCGGCTTGGGTTCGAAGGCGACATTGGAGAAACGGACGTGGTCGCCCTCGAAACTCGGCGCCTCGCTGGTCCACAGCTCCTTGAACGCGGCGATGAACTCGTCCGTCGCCTTGCCGCGCGCCTCGTAGGGTACCGTCCCAAGCGCCTCGAACTCCTCGCGCATCCAGCCAACGCCGCAGCCGACGGTCAGGCGGCCGCCGCACAGCACATCGATCGTGGCCAGCATCTTCGCTGTCAGTACCGCCGGCCGATAGGGCACGATCATGACCGAGGACAACAGCCGCAGCCGCGTGGTGCACGCCGCCAGGTAGCCGAGCATGCCGAACATCTCGAGGCACTCGCCAGGCCCGCCGCCGTCGCCGCGCCCCCCCGTCCCCATCCCGAACTCGCGGCTGCGCGGGTAATACGATTTGATGGTCTTGGGCATCACGACGTGATCGACGGCATACACCAGATCGAACCCCAGTTCCTCGCCCTTGGCCGCGAGCGCGGCGATGCCGCCGTCCCTGGTCATAGGACCGCCGTTGGGAATGGCGAAGCCGTACTTCATCCGGACTCGCCCACGGCGTCCTTGAGGCGCCGGATAGCGTCAATGTGGGCGTCGGGCGAGGCGAGCCCAGCCTCCATGGTGTTGAGCGAGGCGTGGGTTGCCCCCTTCTCCTTCCACCGCGCCACCGTGTCAGCGCAGCGCTCGGGCCCCCCATCCGAGAGCCCGACCATCACATCGAGGCCGATATCGGCGGGGTTCCGTCCGGCGTCGCGGGCGTGGGCGTGGATGGTCTCGAGCATCCCGTCGGAGATATCGCCGGGCGAGAATACCCAGCCGTCGCTCAGGCGTCCGATGCGTCGCAGCACGGGCGCGGCGTAGCCGCCGATCCAGATCGGAATCGGCCGCTGTACCGGCAGCGGGTTGAGGCCAGCGTCGGTGACCGTGTGCCAGTCGCCCCGGTAGGTCACCAGTTCCTGGGTCCACAGCGCCCGCAACACCTCGATCTGCTCCTCCGAGCGGCGGCCACGGTTGCCGAAGCTCTCGCCCAATGCCTCGTACTCGACCTGGTTCCAGCCGATGCCAATGCCGAAGCGCAGCCGGCCACCGCTCAAGACGTCGAGCGCGGCGGCTTGCTTCGCCACCAGCGCGGTCTGCCGCTGCGGAAGAATCACCACCCCGGTCACGAAGCCGATGCGCTCCGTCACCCCCGCCAAATACCCGAAGAGCACCAGGATTTCGTGGAATGCGTGGGTATGGCGGTAGGGCCCGGTCAGGGTGTGGCTGGCCTCATTGGCCCCCAAGACGTGGTCGAAGGCCATGATGTGGTCGTAGCCCAGCTCCTCCGCCGCCTGGGCATAATCGCGGATGGCGGCGGGGTCGTTGCCGATCTCGGTCTGTGGGAATATGGCCCCGATCTGCATGGCACCGCCTTATAGCACTAACCGAAGCGGCGGCGCAGCCTGGGCAGGACGTGCGCGGCATAGGCGCGGAGGAACCGCTCCTGATCGGGGCCGGGCGCGTGGAAGACCAGATGGGTGAAACCCAGCTCGACGTACGGCGCAATCTTCTCGACGTGCTCGTCGGCATCGGTGGAGACGATCCAACGGCTGGCCGCGCGCTCGATCGGCAGCGCCGCCGCCAGTTTCTCCATCTCGGCGGGGTCTTTGACGCCGGTCTTCTCCTTGGGTGAGAGGGCCAGCGCCGCCCAGTGGCGGGTGTCTTCGCGCGCGCGCGCGCCATCGGCGTCGAAAGAGACCTTCATCTCGATCATCCGCTCGATGCTATCTGGCGCGCGGTCGGACTCGCGCAGCCCGGACTCGAGATTGGGGATCAGCGTCTCGGTATAGAGCTGTGGCGCTTTGCCGCTTGTGCAGATGAAGCCATCGCCCACGCGTCCCGCGAGCCGGGCCGCGGTCGGACCCGAGGCCGCAACATAGATGGGCACAGGCTCGGCGGGACGATCGTAGATGGTGGCGTTCTCGGTCCGATAAAACGCGCCGTCGAAACTCACCCGTTCCTCGGTCCAGAGGCGCTTGATCAGATCGATCGACTCGACCAGGCGGTCGAACCGCACTTTGAAGCCCGGCCACTCGATCCCGGTCGCCGGAATCTCGTTCACCGACTCGCCGGTCCCGACCCCCAGCAGGACGCGTCCCGGACAGAGCGCCCCCAGCGTCGCCATCGCCTGGGCCACGATGGATGGGTGATAGCGAAACGTCGGCGTGACGACGCTGGTGCCGAGGATCGCCCGCGAGGTCCGCACGCCAAGCGCCCCCAACAAGGCGAAGGAGTAGGGAGCGTGGCCTCCCTGGTGTCGCCATGGCTGGAAATGATCGCTCACGAGCACCGAATCGAACCCAACTTCCTCGGCGGTGACCGCGAACTCCAACAGCTCGCGCGGCCCGAATTGCTCGGCCGAGGCCTTGTAGCCGAGGCTCAGCAACGTCCCGAAACCGCGGCGCGGTCAGCGAGCACGACCGCATTGTCGGCCCGCACTCGGCCCGCCGGAATTGTCGTGTCGCCCGATTGCAGACGGGCCAGCATTTCGGCCTTGTCGGCGCCAGCGACGAGCCATAGGACTTCTCGAGCCCGGTTCAATACAGGATAGGTCAGGGTCATGCGGCGCCTTCCCCGGTAGGGGCGCGTGACGGCGACCTCCATGTCGTTGACCTCGAGCACCGGATCGCCGGGCACCAGCGAGGCGGTATGACCGTCGGTGCCGAGCCCGAGATGGACGAGGTCGAGCACCGGCGACCGGCCCGCAAGCCGCTGCAGCGTCTCGCCGTAGCGCGCCGCCGCATCCTCCAGATTGCGCTCCTCGACGGGCATGGGGTGGATGCGCTCGTGCGCAGCCCCCGCAAGGCTCTCGCGCAGCCCATTGATGTTGCGCTCGGGATCGCCGGCTGGCGCGACGCGCTCATCGACCTGCACAATCTCAATGCGCTCCCACGGGATGTCTTGGCGCACCAGATCGCGCAGCATGCCCCCTGGGGTGCGCCCGCCGCTCACCGCGATCGAGAACCGCCCCCGCGCGGCGACTTCGCGCCGGGCCGCGGCGGCGACGAAGCGCGCGGCCGCGGTGGCGAGGGCCTGAGCGTCGGGAAACACCTGGACGTTCACGCCTTGCGGCCACCTTCCTCGAGATGTCCGCCGAAGGCAAAGCGCATGGCCGACAAGAGCCGGTTCGCGTAATCGGCCTCCCCCCGCGAGGCAAACCGCGAATAGAGCGCTGCGGTGAGCACGGGCGCCGGTACCGCCTCGTCGATCGCCGCCTGGATCGTCCATCGACCCTCGCCCGAGTCCGATACGCTGTCCGAAAACGCTGAAAGCTCGGGGTCGGCCAAGAGCGCCCCCGCCGTCAGGTCGAGGAGCCACGACGAGACGACGCTGCCGCGCCGCCACACCTCGGCGATATCGGCCAGGTTCAGATCGTAGCAGTAGTGCTCGGGATGGCGTAGCGGCGTGGTCTCGGCGCTCCCGGCCTGGGATGCCGCCGTCCCGACGTTGGCGTGGTGAAGCACGGTCAGGCCTTCGGCGTAGGCGGCCATCAAGCCGTACTCGATGCCGTTGTGCACCATCTTGACGAAGTGGCCGGCCCCGGGCGGCCCGCAGTGGAGATACCCGAGCTCGGCGGTACTGCCGCGGCTCTCGCGACCGGGTGTGCGCGTCGCCGCCTCGATCGCCGGGGCCAACGAGCGGAAGACGGGATCGAGGTGGCGCACGGCGGCCTTCTCGCCGCCGATCATCTGGCAGAACCCCCGTTCCAGCCCATGGACGCCACCGCTGGTACCGACATCGACATAACTGATGCCCCGAGCAGCGAGCGCAGCGGCGCGGCGGACATCGTCGTGGTAGTGCGAGTTACCGCCGTCGATGATGATGTCGCCCTCGTGCATCGCCTCGGCGAGTTCGTCGACGAACGCATCGACCGTGGCCGCCGGCACCATGATCCAAACCGTGCGCGGGGTGGCGAGCTTGGCCACCAGGTCGGTCGGCGTGGCGGCAGCGCGCGCGCCCTCTTTCTCCAGACCGCGTACTTTTTCGCGGTCACGATTCCAGACGACACAAGTGTGCCCATCGCGCATCAAGCGCCGCACGATGGCCGCGCCCATGCGCCCCAGCCCGATCACTCCAAGTTCCATCTCACTACCCCCGCCCCACGTCGCCGCCGCGTGAATCTACCGATGAGCGAAACGGAGTCCAAGGCGTTCCGCGCGCAACATCGCGACCGGGTGCAGCAAGCCCTCAGCGGAAGCGCGTCGGCGACAGCGCCTTTGCGGATATGCCGGCCGCCGCCGTCGCTGACGGCGCACACCTCGGAGAGCGTGCGCAGTAGGGTGTCTTGCTGATCCTCGCGAGCGATGAACAAAGACCCGCTGGGTCGCATGAGCGCGTGATCGGCGAAACCTGGTGGTGGCGCCTCGAAGAAGGGGCGGCTCAAGACCGTCAGAAGGCGGATCGTGGCGTTGCCGTACGCCTCGGTATGGAAGGCGGCCGACCGGCCGGTCGAGTGATAGCCCGGTGTTTCTTCGCGCTCCAGGAGGATCACCCGGCCCTTCGGCGCAAGCTCATAGGCGATCGAAGCGCCTGCGATGCCGGCGCCGATCACCGCAAAGTCAAAATCTTCCATGCAGCGCGATCCAATCGTTCGTCACCGCGCCGCCGACACCGGGCTCGGACACGATCCGCGTGATGCGCCCAGCCTTGTCCACCGGCTCAAGAGACGAGAGCAGTGGCGAAACGGGCTGGCTGGGGGACCAGGATTCGAACCTGGGCTCTCGGAGTCAGAGTCCGTCAGTTGTGGCGCGAAATCCTCAGAAACCCGTAGTTTTCTGCCGATCAGAGGGGAGTATTGCGGGAAAGGATCGTAGAGAAAAGCGGATTCTCACACGGGCGACGGCACCCGCAAGGATCACATGCGAACCGAGCCGAGAGCGGTTCGCGGGGCTCTGGCTAATGGATCGGCATGAGCAGCATCAGGCGGTTCTCACCGGAGCTATGGCCGAGAGTGGGTGACGGGCTGATAGAAGGAGGTGGCGTATCGTGGGGGGTGACGAAGCCTCCCGGTCTCCAAGCAAGGAGTGATACGCCATGACGGAAGATAGTGTTGTCGCGCTGCACCATCCAGGGGTGACGGCCGATCCGCTGACCGAAGTACTCCGCGCCGGAGCTCGCGAGCTCCTGGCACAGGCCATTGAAGCGGAGGTTGCCGCCGTGCTGGCGGCGCATGAACATCTGAAGACCGAAGACGGCCGCCGGCGCCTGGTGCGTCATGGCCACGGGCCGGAACGGGCGATCCTGACTGGCATTGGTCCTGTGTCTGTGCGGCGCGCGAAGGTCCGGGACCGTGGCAGCGTCGGAGGAGAGCGCATCCGTTTCACGTCGAGCGCTGGCGCCGGCGCGACCTGTCGGCCCGACGCTACGTCTACATGTGGGCCGATGGCATCTATCTCCAGGGTCGGCTGGAGGACGAGAAGCAATGCATTCTGGTCCTCATCGGCGCCACGCCGGAGGGACGCAAGGGACTCGTGGGCTTCCAGGCGGGGGTGCGCGAGAGCGCCCAGAGCTGGCGTGAGTTGCTGGCATGCCTGCGCGGGCGCGGGCTCACGATCGGTCCCGAGCTCGCCATCGGCGATGGCGCTCTGGGCTTCTGGAAGGCGCTGGAGGAGATCTTTCCCGACACCCGCCGCCAGCGCTGCTGGGTCCACAAGACAGCCAATGTCTTGAACAAGCTGCCGAAGTCGCGACAAACCGCCGCCAAAGCTGCCCTGCATGATATCTGGATGGCGGATGGCCGCGCCGAGGCCGAGAGGGCAATGAATACTTTCGCCGCCAAGTACGACGCCAAATACCTCCAAGCCGTCGCCTGCTTGACAAAGGACCGTGACGCCTTGCTGGCCTTCTACGACTTCCCGGCCGAGCACTGGCGGCATATCAGGACGACCAATCCAATCGAAAGCGTCTTCGCTACCGTCCGCCACCGCACCGTGCGCACCAAGGGCTGCTTGTCTCACGGGACAACTCTGGCCATGGTCTTCAAGCTGATCACCACCGCCAGCAAGACCTGGCGGCGGCTCATGGGAAACAATCAGTTGCCCAAGGTCATCGAAGGTGTGAGATTCAAAGACGGTATGCAGATCGACGAAACCAAAACTCGCGCCGCCGCCTGATCACGCCGTCACCCAAAATCGGGCATAACTCTTCTCACCGTTCTCCCAGGCGTAGGAGTCGATTCGGCACCATTGCAAGATCATCGCCCAGCCAATGCCACCCTCTGCGGCTGGGCATGACAGAACATTAAGCGAACATTCCGCCGATGGCAACCGCAAACCCAACATGTCGTCAAACCGGGTTCAGAGGGATAAGCCTTTGATTTTGTTTGATAATGCCGACGTCAAAGCCAGCCACCTCGAGAGTCTCCCCCGACGTCAGAGTTTTGAACTCCATGGTCGCGTTGAGCCCATTCCATGGGTACGGGAAACGATATTTTCTCCTGCTGTCGCCGTAGTAGGGCGTGCTCTATTTCCTCGTGCCCGCCAAAAAACCGGATGGTCACCTCAGGATCGAACGCGGGAATGAAGAACGGAAATCCCATGATGTGATCCCAGTGGAAGTGAGACAAAAAGAGGTTGTAGAGCTTCTTGTGTCCGTTGGCCGTGCGTTGGGCCGCGTTCAGGCTGAACTCCCGCAATCCTGAACCCAGGTCGCAAACCAAGAACTCACCGTCTCCGCCCTCGATCTCAACGCATGAGGTCGCACCGCCGTATGTCCCTCTGATCGAGAAGGGGAGCTCGGAGTCAACGAACTCCGCGGCGCGCTCTGCGTCCTCGAAGCGGCGGCCGTCCGCAGCCATCAAGGCCGATATGACTTTGCCGCGAACCGCATCGGCTCTGATCGCCGTCGGCAGGGAGCCTCGGGTTCCCCAAAACCTTGCGAGCATGGGGGTATCCTCTAGTCGGCCAGCACCGCATCGACAGGTGTCGTGAACCGGAAACAGTTTGTCGAATCGGCTGATTTCGAAGATCTCGCGCATGGTGTCGTTTAGGCCCGCTATGGCGATCTTCACCGAAGTACCACGCGCCGCATTGGAGACACGCATCAAGACGCGGAGCCCGACGCTTGACATAATAGTCGACGCCCGCCAGGTCGATGACCAGACCATTCCCGGCATCGGCAGCGTCCTGCACCACTGGCATAAGTTTCTCCTGAAACAGATCCGCCGAGGTGTGATCGATCGCGCCGCTCGGCGCGACCACGAGCGCACCACCCCGGGTATCAGTCTGCCATTCCATCGCTCTACATCTCCGTTTCCGGTGGCGCCAAAGCGGCGCTTCACGATCTCCGTGGTGTGGCTGGGGGACCAGGATTCGAACCTGGGCTCTCGGAGTCAGAGTCCGATGTTCTACCGCTAAACTATCCCCCATCCCTCTGCGCCTACGGAGTCTAGTCGCCCGTATCAGCCCGTGCAACGATGCCGGCGCGCTTCGCCCGCGTCGGCGAAGCTGCTAAACTGCAGAAGCGCTAGGTGAGTGCGAACGGTGGGGGGGGGGCGTCGTGGAGGTCGGGGTCCCAGAGCAAGAGGACCGTACACCGCGCGCCGGATCACCGGGGCGATGGGCCCACACGTACGCAGCCATCGATCTCGGCACCAACAACTGCCGCCTGCTGGTAGCGCGGCCCGCGGGCGAGGGCTATCGCGTCGTCGATTCCTTCTCGCGCATCGTCCGGCTGGGCGAGGGCCTGGCCGCGAACGGGGCGCTCTCGGACGCGGCAATGGGGCGCGCGATCAAGGCGCTCCGCGTGTGCCGCGCGAAGATGAACCGAGGACGCGTATCACGGGCGCGAAGCGTGGCCACTGCGGCGTGCCGTCGGGCCGCCAACTGCCAGGCATTCCTCGACAACGTACGCGGGGCGACCACGCTCGACCTCGAAATCATCTCGCCCGCCGAGGAGGCGCGCCTCACGCTCGCAGGGTGCGCGCCGCTTCTCGACTACCGCCATCGCCACGCGCTGCTGTTCGACATTGGCGGGGGATCGACCGAACTCATTTGGCTCGCCCTGGACGACGGCGAGCAGCCCCGCGTCGCCGGCTTGACGTCGCTGCCCTTCGGGGTGGTCACCTTGGCCGAGCGTTTCGGCGGCAAGGCGGTAGCGGCCGAGGTCTATGGCGAGATGGTCGCCCACGTCGAGGTCGCTGTGCGCCCCTTTGGCGATCGTCACGGCATGGCGGCACACGCGGACGACACCCATCTCCTTGGAACCTCAAGTACCGTCGCGACCCTGGCCGCGGTCCAGCTGGAGCTTCCGAAGTATGACCGCGCTCGCCTCGACGGGGTGTGGCTAACCCGCGAAGACGTCGCCGACGTCACCGCCCGCCTTCTCGCCATGGATTATCGTACGCGCCTCGAACATCCCTGCATTCGTCGCGGGCGCGCCGATCTCGTCATTGCCGGCTGCGCCGTGTTGCAGGGGATCGTGCTCGTTTGCCCGGCGGCACGCCTTCGCGTCGCCGGCCGCGGTCTTCGCGAGGGAATGCTGTTGTCGATGATGCGCGCCGCCGACCAGGATGCCGACTGCGCGGTTTCCGCCTGAATCTCGGCATGGCGCGGCGTTCTCGCCGGGTCGCCTCGCGACCCGGCGGCAAACCAAAGGTTCGCCGAAAGGCGTCCTCGGCGCGCTGGCTTGCGCGCCAGGCCAAGGACCCGTACGTGGCCGCCGCCAAGCGCGCCGGCTATCGTTCGCGCGCCGCTTACAAGCTGATCGGGCTGGACGACCGCTTCCGCTTCTTGCGCCCGGGTCGGCGCATCGCGGATCTCGGTGCGGCGCCAGGGGGGTGGAGCCAGGTGGCCGCGCGGCGGGTGCGCGCCGGACGTCCCGGTGGCGGCGTGGTCGTGGCGCTCGACCAGGTCGAGATGGCCCCGCTCGCGCGGGTCCACCTGGTCCAGCTCGACGCCATGTCGGCGGAAGCGGTCGCGGCGGTACGGGCGGCCTTGCAGGGGCCGGCCGATGCCGTACTCAGCGACATGGCGGCCGCGGCGACCGGCCACGCCGCAACCGATCACTTGCGCACCGTCATGTTGTGCGAGGTGGCATTCGCGCTCGCCGTGGAGGTCCTGCGGCCCGGTGGCGTCCTGGTCACCAAGGTCCTGCAAGGGGGCGCCGAGCCCGATCTCTTGGCGGCATTGCGACCGTGTTTCGCCACGGTGCGGCACGCCAAACCGCCCGCCAGCCGGCCCGAGTCCGCCGAAACCTATCTCGTCGCCATGGGATTTCGGCGCGCCGGTTGAGGGGCGCGTTCGCCGGTCGCGGCGGGCTAGATCGCCCTACCAATCGGGAATCAACCGTGCGATAGTGCGGGCCGGTTCGTTCGAGACGAGGCTCCATGGAGATTCGCGAGGCACTCACGTTCGACGACGTGTCGATCGTGCCGGCGGCCTCTTCCGTGGTGCCCTCCGAGGTCGATACCTCCACCCACATCACCAGCGCCATCGAGCTCGGCATCCCGCTGATGTCGGCGGCAATGGACACCGTAACCGAAAGCGCCCTCGCCATCGCGATGGCTCAGGCCGGCGGCATCGGCGTCGTCCACCGCAACCTTGGGGTCGAGGCCCAGGCCGACGAGATCCGTAAGGTCAAGAAGTTCGAATCCGGGATGGTGGTCAACCCGGTGACCATCGCGCCCGACAAAACCCTCGCGGACGCCCTGGCCTTGATGGAGACTCACAAGATATCGGGCATTCCCGTTGTCGAGGTCGCCGACCGCACGCTCGTCGGAATTCTCACCAACCGTGACGTTCGCTTCGCCACCGAGCCCACACAACCGGTCTCCGAGCTGATGACGAGCGAGGGTTTGGTCACCGTCACCGACGGCGCCGACACCGACGAAGCCAAGCGTCTGCTGCACCAACACCGGATCGAGAAGTTGCTGGTGGTCGATGGCAGTCATCGTTGCGTCGGGCTGATCACCGTTAAGGACATTGAGAAGGCCCAGCTCCACCCCAACGCCGGCAAGGACGCCCAGGGCCGCCTGCGCGTCGCCGCTGCAACCACCGTCGGCGACGACGGGATGGCGCGGGCCGAAGCTCTGTTGGACGCCGAGGTCGACCTCATCGTGGTCGATACCGCGCACGGCCACTCGCGCCGGGTAATCGACGCGGTCGCGGCCATTCGTAAAAAAAGCAATCGTGCCCAGATCGTCGCCGGGAACGTCGTTACCGGCGATGGGGCGAGGGCGTTGATCGACGCCGGCGCCGACGCGGTGAAGGTCGGGATTGGGCCGGGTTCGATCTGCACCACCCGCATGGTCGCGGGGGTCGGCGTGCCTCAGTTCTCGGCACTGGTGGAGGTGTCGAAGGTGTGCCTCGAGCGTGGCGCCCCGGTTATCGCCGATGGTGGGATCAAATACTCCGGCGACCTCGCCAAGGCCATCGCCGCGGGCGCCGCTGGGGCCATGATCGGCTCGCTTCTCGCGGGCACCGCCGAGGCCCCGGGCGAAGTATTCTTCTACCAGGGCCGCGCCTATAAATCCTATCGTGGCATGGGCTCGGTAGGGGCGATGGCGCGGGGGTCCGCCGACCGCTATTTCCAGAAGGACATCGAGGACACACTCAACCTCGTTCCCGAGGGTGTTGAGGGCAGGGTGCCCTTCCGCGGCCCGGTTGCCGGCGTGCTCCACCAGCTGGTCGGCGGTTTGCGCGCGGCCATGGGCTATACCGGGAGCTCGACCATCGCGGCGCTGCAAGCGAACTGCGCGTTTCGCAAGGTCTCGGGTGCCGGACTTCGCGAGAGCCACGTCCATGACGTCGGTATCACACGCGAAACGCCCAACTACCGGCAACCGGAGTGAATCAACGGACCGTGTACGGAAGGGTATGGAATCGGAGACGCGTAATCCGCTATTCTTGTGCTCGCAACCTGGAAGGATTCTACATAGGGGTCCGACGATGACGACGAGACTGGCGTTTCCGAGGCTGTTGGCGACGGCATTCCTCGGCGTGGCGATCTCCGCCGGCGCAGCGCACGCCATGGGCAGCAGCAGCTCCGACGACACCGCCGCGACGGTCGATCCAGACTACACCGCGGCGCAGACGGCGGTCCAAGACGAGGACTTTGGTGGCGCCGTCGATCTTTTGACCAAGGTCGTGAAACGGACGCCCACGGATGCGGACGCGCAGAATCTCCTGGGCTTCAGCTATCGCAAGCTGGGCGATCTGGACACCGCGATCGTCCACTATACCACCGCGCTCGAAATCGATCCCAAGCACAAGAACGCGCATGAGTACATCGGCGAGGCATATCTGCAGCTCGGCGACCTCGAAAGCGCGGAGATGCACCTCGAGGCGCTCGACGAGATCTGCACGTTCGGTTGTGACGCCTACCGTGAGCTCAAGCGGGCCATCAAACGCTACAAGAAGAATCTCGCCTCCTAACAAGCCGCGGGTTCCACCGGCGCGGGGCTGGACACCTCCGGCCCCGCGGCGCTAGCGTCGCGTCCATGTCCGAACGGGTACTGATCGTCGATTTCGGTTCGCAGTTCACCCAACTTATCGCGCGCCGCGTCCGCGAAAGCGGCGTCTACTGTGAGATCGTACCCTTCGACAAGGTAGGGCCGGCGATCGACGGCGCCCCGCCGGCGGCGTTCATCCTGTCGGGCGGGCCGGCCTCGGTGATCGGCGAGGCCGGCCCGCTCGCCGACCCCCGGATTTTCGAGCTCGGCGCCCCGGTGCTGGGCATCTGTTATGGGCAGCAGGCGATGTGCGCCCAGTTAGGCGGTCGCGTCGAGGCCGACGAGCGCCGCGAGTTTGGCCGCGCGACGTTGGCCGTGGTTGGCTCGTGCGCGCTCTTCGAGGATCTCTGGCCGGCGGGCGAGCACGCCGAAGTGTGGATGAGCCATGGCGACCGCGTGGTCGCGATCCCCGAGGGCTTCGAGGCGGTCGCGGTGTCCGACGGCGCCCCCTTTGCGGCCATCGCTGACCAGGGACGCGGCCTGTACGGGGTCCAGTTCCACCCCGAAGTCGTGCACACGCCCCAAGGCGCGGCGCTCCTGCGGAATTTCACCCACCGCATCGCCGGCTGTGCCGGCGGATGGACGATGGCCGCCTTTCGCAAGACCGCAATCGCCGAGGCGCGCGCCAAGATCGGCGATGGCAAGGTGATCTGCGGACTCTCCGGCGGCGTCGATTCCGCCGTGGTCGCGGCGCTCTTGCACCAAGCGGTCAGCGATCGACTGACCTGCGTTTTCGTCGACACCGGCCTGTTGCGCGCCGGCGAGGCTGAGCAAGTGATCGCCACCTTCCGCGAGCGATATAACATGGCGCTGGTGCACCGTGACGCGCGCTCGCTGTTCCTCGAACGACTTCGCGGGATCGCCGATCCCGAAGCCAAGCGCAAGATCATCGGCGCCACTTTCATCGACGTCTTCGAAGAGGAAGCCGGCAAGCTCGGCGGCGCCGATTTTCTCGCCCAGGGCACGCTCTATCCCGACGTCATCGAATCGGTTTCGGCGACCGGTGGACCCAGCGCCACGATCAAATCCCATCACAACGTCGGCGGGTTGCCCGAGCGGATGAACTTGTCGCTGGTCGAGCCCCTGCGTGCGCTGTTCAAGGACGAGGTGCGCGCGCTCGGGCGCGAGCTAGGGCTGCCGCACGATATCGTTGGGCGCCACCCCTTCCCGGGGCCCGGACTGGCGGTGCGCATCCTCGGCCCGGTCACCGCCGAAAAGGTGGCGATGCTGCGTCGCGCCGATGCCATCTTCATCGAAGAGATCCGCGCCGCCGGCCTTTACGATTCGATCTGGCAAGCACTCGCGGTCTTGGTGGGGGCAAGATCGGTGGGGGTGATGGGCGATGCGCGCTCCTACGAGGACGTGTGCGCGCTGCGGGCGGTGACCTCGCTCGACGGCATGACCGCCGACGTTTACGCCTTCGCCCCAGAGTTTCTCGGCCGCGTCGCGACCCGCATCATCAACGAGGTACGGGGCATCAATCGCGTGGTCTACGACGTGACTTCGAAACCGCCTGGCACCATAGAATGGGAGTGAGTGGTACAGCCTCTTACAACTATGGATTGTAATATGCGCGCTTCGAGTACTATGTTGGGGCCCATTCATACTTTCTTGTTGGTCGCGGCCATAAGAAAGCGTTCGAAGTATCGTTTGCCCGCGATTTAGGGTTGCGCCATGCTGGTCCTGGTTCTCGACGCGGATGGACGCATCGCCGCCTGTAACAGTGCGTGCGAGACGGCTATGGCGGCGCCGGCATCGGCGTTGCGTGGTCGCTTTCTGTGGGAGACTCCGCCCTTCAAGCGCATGCGCCGTTCCATCGAGGATGGGCTGGCCAGCGTAACCAATGGATCCAACATCGTGACGCTCGAGGACCCGGCGGCCGCGACCACCCGCTGGCAAGTCTCTCTGGACTCCTCGATCTTGGTCGCGATGGGCCCGGGGCACGTGTTGTGCACCGCCGTCCCTTGCAATGGAACCGGAGCGGACGATGGCGGCGCGGACGAGATCGTCAATCATTGGATGGAAGCGTTCGCGGCCAACATGAACCACGAGGTGCGGACCCCGCTCAATGCCATCGTCGGCTTCGCCGACATCCTCAGGCAAGAGCTCTATGGCCCCCTCGGCGAGAAATACCGCGCCACCGCCGCCAATCTGCAAACCGGCGCGAGCCATCTACTGCAGCTGATTGACGACATCGTGGATCTTTCCAAGGCCGGTGCCGGCAAGCTCGAATTATACGACGAGGCCGTGGATTTCGCCGAGCCCGCCGCTGCCGCCATCAGCATGTTGCGCCAAAGCGCCGAGGGCGCCAGCATCGTGCTCGCGGCCGACTTGCCGGACCATCTCCCGCGCTTGCGGGCCGATCCGCGCAAGCTCCGCCGAATCCTCATCAACCTCGTCGCCAACGCGATCAAGTTCACCGCCCAGGGCGGCCGCATCACGATCGCCGCCGCCGCCGCCGATGGCTTCGCGATCACGGTCAGCGACACGGGCATCGGCATGGCGCGGCGCGAGGCGCCGGCGGCTGACGCGCTGAACGGCGGCGACGTCGCGACGCTGCGCGCAAGGGGCACCGGCATCGGCATTCCGCTGGTGAAGTCGCTAGTGGCGCTGCACGGCGGCACCATCGTCTTCTCCAGCGAGCCCAACGTCGGCACCACCGTCAGGATCCGCTTCCCCGCCGACCGCGTGCTCGCCTGAGCGCTACGCCGTAGAACTTTGGCGCCTCGCTCCTCAGCGAGGCCGCCAGCGGTGATCGGACGGCCCGATCGAGAGTGAGTTCAGGGTAATCGCCCAGGGGTTCCCCGGGGTCTGTACTCGTAGGGCCAGCTGCGTTTGAGAAAACCGTCGATGAAGGCAAGATCGGCACCAAAGTTGTCCCGCCGCATCACGATCTGATCTGCGGCGAGGGGAGGCGCCCAGGATGCGAGCGGCACGGTAGCGTTCCATGTTGGCCATGTATTTGGTCATGGCCAGCTGCTGTACGTCGCGACGATCGAGGAACTGACGCGTCTCCGTGATTTCCCACTGCCCTGTCCAGTTGTTGTACTCATCCATGAGGCCGATGTCCCTGAGGGCGATCTCCGTCCACGATCGGCTGGGGGTAGCGGCGGACGCTATCCGGAAAGAGGTCGCGCACCGGCGTCGAATCGGCGCCCTGCTCCTCGGCCAGGCCGCCGGCGGTGATCGGTCGCCCAGGCCCGGCGTGGCCGTACGCCGCCGGGTTGAGCGCGCCGGCTTCGGTGTTCGCGGGCTGCTGGAATTGCTGGTTGAGCGCCCTGAGCGTCGGGCCGTCCGGCTGCGTCAGCCCGTCGGGCTTGAGGCCTTGGGCGCGCTGAAACCCGAGGACCCCCGCGTTAAACTCCGGGGTCGGCAGCTCGCTCCTATTCTTGCGGAGACCGGCCGGTCCAGATGATGTCAGGCGGCTGGTCGATATCGAATGGATCGATGTCACCCCGCGCCCAGGCCCGCAGCAGCGTCGGCAGATGGAACCACTCCTTGTCGCGAGCGAAGATCGTGCGCGTTCCTTCCGAGAGAATGCCGACCCAAACCTTGCCGGTGTGGATGTGCACCGTCAGCATTGCGGCTTCGTCCCACTCCCTAAGTGTCTCCCGGCGCTCGCCTTCAACGAACACATTGCCCTCGTAGAAACCAATACCGGGGTGGCGCTCGAGGTTCTTGCGCAAGTGTAGAAACTCGGGTCCCAGCAAGGCCTCGATCCTCGGCCGCACGTTCGGGTCGTACATCAGGCACAGGTGCCGTCCCGTGTCCACGTACTCGATGAGGTACTTGAACCTCTCCTCTCGCGGCTCGACACAGCCACCGGCCGCGCCCAGTTTCGGCGGCACTCGGGCGGTCACCTCAACGACCTCGTTGTCGCCGAGGTACTCGTAGGCCTCCCCGGTCCAGCGGAAGCCGGCGTATTCCGAGAGGACATTGGTGTATCCGGTCTCCGGATCGCTCAGACGTCCATCTCGCCGCCCATGAATCCCGACACCCCCGCGATCTCCGCCCAGTGGCGTGATACTGAACTTGATCCCCCAAGACTCCGTCGATCTCCTGTCCCCTATAGTCGAAAGCGTCGAATTCGCCCGCCTCGCGAACATAGTGCTCGCGAAATATCTCGCCCGGAACGCCCATCGGGCCGAAGACAGCTTGCCCGTTGGGGCGGTAGCCCAGCTTCGTCAGCATAGAGTGAGGATCTAGCCCGGCGAACGTCTGGGCCTCGAAGTCATCGAGAGTGCCGGCGGGGATCTCGGGCGGCTCCGGCGCCAGGAGCCGGTCTACGTTGTCCACGATCGCTTGAGCGTAGCGCCCGCCGCCCTCCGCAAAGGGATCGTTTGCCTGCGGCGTTGATTCGCCGGCGCCCTGCTCCTCGGCCAGGCCGCCGGCGGTGATCGGTCGCCCCGGCCCGGCGTGGCCGTACGCCGCCGGGTTGAGCGCACCGGCTTCGGTGTTCGCGGGCTGCTCGAATTGCTGGTTCAGCGCCCTGAGCGTCGGGCCGTCCGGCTGCATCACGCCATCGGGCTCGAGGCCTTGGGCGCGCTGAAGGGCGAGGATGCCCGCGAAGAACTCCGGCGTCGGCACGCCGCTCGGCCGCAGCCAGCCGCCCAGGCCAAGTCCGTTGACCGAGCGTAGGCCCGCCGTCACCTCGGCCACGTCCTCAGGGCGGTTCTCGCCGCCCGCGCCCACCGAGCCGGCCGGCGCAACCGCCCGCCCCAGGGTGTAGGGCTCCGGGCTCGGGCCATTCCTCCGGCGCGAGGTGGCCCTCGAACAGGCGGTCGACCAGCGCGGCGTAGGGGTCGCGCTCGGCGTGATTGGTGTCTAGGAGCGTGCGCTGCAGAAAGGTCCGCGCGGCAAAGTTGATAGCGGACGGGTTGTGGGTGGATTTGCGCAGGGGGAAGTATGATCCGATACGCCAGTTGCGTATGGGAACTCCAGATGCCGACCACGTTTCGTGCCTACCAGCCGGACCAACCCTTGCTTTTGCCGCTGGACTTGCAGGAGTGGGTTCCCCCAGGGCACCTGGCTCATCACGTCAGCGATGTGGTCGATGCACTGGACTTGACGGCGTTCTATGCGCCCAACGAGGGGGACGGTCGACGCAACGCCCCCTACGAGCCGTCGATGATGGTCAAGGTGCTGATCTATGCCTACGTGACGGGCACATTCTCCTCGCGCGCGGTGGCGAGGAAGCTGGAGGAGGATGTAGCGTTTCGGATGCTCGCGGCGGGCAACTTCCCGCAACATCGCACGGTATGTGAGTTCCGACGCCGACATCTGGCGGAGTTCAGCGAGCTGTTTGTGGGGGTGGTGCAGGTGGCGCGCGAGATGGGACTGGCGCGGTTCGGCAAGCTCTCGGTCGACGGGACGAAGGTGCGAGCGAACGCGAGCAAGCGCAAGGCGATGAGCTATGAGCGGATGGGCAAAGAGGCGGCTCGCTTGCAGGCGGAGATCGAGGCGCTGCTGACGAAGGCGGGGATGGTGGACGCCGAAGAAGACGAGCGTTGGGGCGAGGATTTCCGGGGCGACGAGTTGCCCGAGGAGTTGCAACGCAGGGAGAAGCGCCTGGCGGCGATCCAGGCAGCCAAAGCGCGTTTGGAGGCGGCGCAACGCGGGCGCGACGATGAGCGCGGGCGCGAGCCTGGGCAGGACCGCAATCCCCGGGGCGGGCGGCCCTACAAGCGGGCCTACGGCGAGCCCGAGCCGAAGGCGCAGAGCAATTTCACCGATCCCGAGAGCCAGATCATGAAGACCAGCAGCGAGGGATTCCAGCAGTGCTACAACGCGCAGATGGCGGTCGATGGGGAGCACCAGATCATCGTCGCGACTCAGGTGGGGCCACAGGCCAGCGACCAGGGTCAGCTGGTGGGGATGCTCGACGAGATCAACGAGACGTTTGGGGTCGAGCCTGCGGTGGTACTGGCCGATGCGGGCTACTGCAACGAGCCGGATCTGTTGGAGCTGGAAGATCGCGGCATCGACGCGCACGTAGCGCTGGGGCGTGAAGGCAAGTCCCAGGTGGCGGTCGACCCGGCCCGGCTCCCTGCCACGCACCGCATGGGTGAGAAACTGGCGAGCCCCGCGGGCAAAGCCCGGTACGCGCAACGCAAGTGGCTCTCGGAGGCGCCGAACGGGTGGATCAAGGAGGTGCTCGGATTCCGACGATTCAGCCTGCGAGGCTTGGCGAAGGTGCGCGGCGAGTGGGACCTCGTGTGCTTGGCGTTGAACATCAAGCGGATGGGGACGGTGGCCACGTGCTGAGGCAGGTGCTGGCCTGCCAACGCACTTGCTCCGGGGCGCGCAGTGCCCATCGACCGCGTATGAAACGCGAATCTCTTCCGTTCCGGCCTTCCGGTCCGGGCTTTCCATCCCAGAGTCGGGCGGGCCAGATGTCCACACTCGGGCCAAAATCCAACCTCTCCGGCGGCCGCGCGCCAATCGCCCAACATCAAAACTTCTACGGCGCACGCTCCTAGGTAGCGAGCATCGTCGGCGAGGTCGTACACTTTCTCGAGGGTCAGGATTCCCGGTGGAATAATCATCGTGCTCTCCCTGGCGGATGTATGGGGTATCGCATGATATATCGACGAACGGTTGTCAAGAACAAAGGTAGAACTTTGTGGCTCCATCCCATTTCTCTCCGATTGAGTGCGACCCTTTTTCCCCCTATCCTCCGCCTTCGCCGCGTCTTCCTCCGATTACGCCAATGCTGCTCGAGCCTGGTTTCCTTCTCCTCCAGCTCCTCAACGGGCTCCAGCTCGCGATGCTGTTGTTCCTCTTGTCGGCCGGGCTCTCGTTGGTGCTGGGGCTGATGAACTTCGTCAACCTCGCACACGGCACGCTGTACATGCTGGGTGCCTACCTCGGCGTCACCTTTGCCGGCCTCACCGGCTCGTTCTGGCTGGCGCTGGTGCTCGCGCCCCTCGCCGTAGCGGCCATCGGCGCCGCGGTCTACGCGGGTCTGTTGCGCCATCTTTCGCGCGCCGATCACATGATCCAGGTGCTCGCCACCCTGGGCCTCATCTTCGTCGGCTTCGACGCGGTCGGCCTGGTATGGGGCAAGTTCGGCCTCGGCCTCGCCAAACCCGCCGCCTTTGCCGGCAGCGTCTCTGTCGCCGGCGAGACCTACCCCGCGTACCGGTTGTTCGTGATCGGGCTGGGCGCGGCGGTGGCGCTCGGCCTCTACGCGCTGATCGATCGCACCCGCCTTGGCGCCATCGTCCGCGCCGGTGTCGACAACCGCACCATGGTGGAGTGCCTGGGCATCGACGTCGACTGCGTCTTCTTCGCCGTCTTCTGTATCGGCTGCGCGCTCGCCGGGCTCGCCGGCGTCATCGCCGCGCCGGTGCTTGCGGTTTATCCAGGGATGGACATGCCGGTGCTGGTGCTGGCGCTGGTGGTCGTCGTCGTGGGCGGCGCCGGCAGTCTCAAGGGCGCTTTCGTCGGCTCGCTCCTGATCGGCCTCGCCGAAACTCTGGGCCAGGTCTACCTGCCGGCCTTCGCCAGCGTCTCGATGTACGCGCTGATGGCGGCGGTGCTGGTGGCCCGCCCCCAAGGCCTGTTCCCGGTGCGCCAGACGCCATGACCGCCGATCCTCGGATCGGGCGCTTCCTGGCCTTGGCGCTGGCCATCTGCGCGCTGGCGGCGTGGTCGGTGGCCGGACCCTTCGGTCACGAGCTGGTGGCCGAGATCGCGGCGCTGGCCATCTTCGCCATGAGCCTCGATCTTCTGGTCGGAGTCACCGGCATGGTCAGCCTCGGCCACGCCGCCTATCTCGGCATCGGCGCGTACACCACTGCGGTGCTGACGGTGTTCCTGGGCTGGCCGGTGTTGCCGGCGATGGCGGTCGCGATGGCGGCGGCCGGCGCGGTGGCGCTGATCGTCGGCGTCTTCGTCGTCCGCCTCGGCGGCATCTCCTTCATGATGCTGACGCTGGCCATCGGCCAAATGGCGCACGCCTACTTCTTCCGCAACCGCGCGCTCGGCGGCGACGACGGCCTGGGCGGGACGCCGCGCCCGGACCTCGGAGGCCTCGGCCTCGACATGGCCGCGCCCGCGGCGTTTTCGGCCTATGCCCTGGTGCTGGCGGTCGCCGCATACGCCGGGTTCGCGTTGATCGTGCGTTCGCCCTTCGGCCACGCGCTGGGTGCGATCCGCCAGAACGAGCGGCGCATGGCGGCGCTCGGCTGTTCGGTGCGCGGCCACAAGCTGGCCGCCTACGCGGCCGCCGCCGCCGGCGCCGGGCTCGCCGGCTCGTTGCTGGCCCAGCAATCGGGCTTCGTCTCGCCCGAGTTGATGTACTGGACCGTCTCCGGCGAGGCGCTGATCATGGTCATCGTCGGTGGCATGGGCAGCATCGTCGGCGCCGCCGCCGGCGCCGCCGTGATCGTTCTCTTGCGCGACACCCTTTCCTCGCTCACCGAATTCTGGCTCTTGGGCATGGGGATCTTCTTCATCGCCGTCGTTACCTTCGCCAGGGGCGGTATCCAGGGCGCCACGGCGGCGCTCTGGCGGCGGCTCGGCGGCTCCTCGCCCGTGCCCGGCAACCTCGAACGCCGCGATGCTTGAGGCGACAGCGCTCGAAAAATCGTTCGGCTCGGTCCGCGCCGTCGCCGGCGTCAGTCTGCGTATCGCGGCTGGCGCCCGCCACGCCGTGATCGGGCCGAACGGGGCCGGCAAGACCACGCTCTTCGATCTATTGAGCGGCGAGGGCCGCGCCGATCGCGGCACCATCCGCCTCGACGGCGTAGACGTGACCCACGCCCCGCCCAACGCCCGCGCCCGTGCGGGCCTGGCGCGCAGCTTCCAGCGCAACAGCCTTTTCCGAGAACTAAGTGTGGCCGAGAACCTGGGCCTCGCCAGCGCCCTCCGTCGCCGGCTCACGGGCGTCTTCTGGAGACGCCTTCGCGCGTTCACCGCCGTGCGCCGCGACGCCGAGAGCTTGGCCGAGCGCGTCGGCCTCGCCGCCGAGTTCAACGTCCGCGCCCGCGACCTCGCCCACGGCGCCCAGCGCCAGCTCGAGGTCGCGCTTGCGCTCGCGCTCGAACCCAAGGTGCTGCTGCTGGACGAACCCACCGCCGGGATGAGCCCGGCCGAGACCGCGGCCATGGTGGCGCTCCTGCGCGCGCTGCCGCC
The DNA here is from genome assembly GCA_965219135.1 of Alphaproteobacteria bacterium. Lineage (GTDB taxonomy): Bacteria > Pseudomonadota > Alphaproteobacteria > VGEJ01 > VGEJ01 > CAYUNL01. The sequence continues at coordinate 1,616,656 of CBDCMV010000003.1, forward strand.
GGTGCTAGCGGTCGTCTTCATCGAGCACGATATGGACGTTGCGCTCGGCCTTGCGGAACGTGTGACGGTGCTCGATCGCGGCGCCGTGCTCGCGGAGGGGACGCCGCGCGAGGTCCGCGCCTCCGAGGCCGTGCGCCAGAGTTATCTCGGCGGTGTAGGCCAGTGAACGAACTGCGCCTCGACAACCTCGACGCGCACTACGGCGCAAGCCGCGTCTTGCAAGACATCTCGCTCGAGGTGCCGAACGGCGCCGTGGTCGGTCTCGTCGGCCGCAACGGCGCCGGCAAATCGACCCTGCTCAAGTCGGTCATGGGTCTCGCGCCACCCTCCGCCGGGCGGGTCGTATTCGCCGGCGAGAACCTCGCTGGACTTCCGCCGCATGCCATTGCCCGTAAGGGCATCGCCTATGTCCCCGAGGACCGCGCGGTCTTCTCGTCCTTGACCGTGGTCGAGAATCTGATGCTTGCGGCGCGGCGCAACGGCAGCGGCGTCCGCGAGCTCGACTCCGTCTTCGCCGGCTTCCCCGCGCTCGCGGCGCGCCGCCGCGCCGGTGCCGGCACGCTTTCGGGCGGCGAGCAGCAGATGCTCGCCCTGGCCCGTGCAATGATGATGAACCCGCGCTGTGTGCTGCTCGACGAGCCGACCCAGGGCCTCGCCCCGGCGGTCACCGATCAACTCGCCGACATCGTCGCAAGTCTCACAGCAGGCGGCGCCAGTGTCCTGCTGGTCGAACAAAATCTCGCCTTCGCCTCCCGGCTCGCCGATTCGCTCGCCGTCCTCGGCAAAGGCCGGATCCGCTGGCGCGGCGATCCCGGCGCGCTCGACGGCGCGGGCGGGATCAAGCGGGTATGGCTCGGTGTCTGAGGCCCTAGCGGTTGCGGCGCGCCGCCCGCTGCGGCGGCGACTCGGACGCTGCCGGCTCGCGCCAACGGCGAACCAGGTCGCTTTCGATGTCGAAAAGATCGAGCGCGCGTCCCACCGTGTGATCGACGATGTCCGCAACCGACGCCGGCGCGGCGTAGAACGCCGGCATCGGCGGGGCGATGATGGCGCCCAGCTCCGAGACGGTCAGCATAGCGCGCAGGTGACCCGCGTGGAGTGGGGTTTCCCGGACCATCAACACCAGCCGGCGACGTTCCTTCAGCACCACGTCGGCGGCGCGGCTCACCAGGTTGTCGGTGGCGCCGCTGGCGATTTCCGACAGGGTCTTGATCGAGCACGGGGCGACGATCATTCCCATCGTCTTGAACGATCCGCTGGCGATGGCCGCGCCCACGTCACCGTTGGCGTAGACCGCGTCGGCCAGGCCGCGCACGTCGGCAACCTTGCGGTCGGTCTCGTGCGCGAGCGTCACCTCGGCCGGCTTCGACATCACCAGGTGGCTTTCCACGTCGGTGGGGCGAAGTGCCTCGAGCAGGCGTACACCGTAGGCGACGCCCGAGGCGCCGGTGATGCCGACGATCAACCTTTTCATAAGCCGACGATAGACGGCGGCGCCCTCACCGGCAAGCCATCGCCCAAGCGATCGCGCAAGCAATCGCCCAAGGAATCACCATGAGCCTGGCGGTCGTTCACCATCCGGCCTACCGCGCGCGCCTGCCCCGGGGTCATCGCTTCCCGATGGCGAAATTCGCTCGCCTGTTCAACATCCTGATCGACGATAACATCATCAGCACCCCACAGGTCGTCGAGCCCGAACCGGCGCCGCGCGAGTGGATCGAGCTCGCCCATGCGCCCTATTACGTCGGCGCGGTCTTCGAGCAATCGCTCGATCGTGCGGCGGTGCGCCGCATCGGCTTGCCGGTGACCGCCGCCATCATCGCCCGCGCCCGCGCCGCCGTGGGCGGCACCGTAGAGACCGCGCGCCTGGCGCTCGCCCGCGGGCTCGCGTGCAACACCGCCGGCGGCAGCCATCACGCGCATTCCGATCATGGCGCCGGGTTCTGCGTGTTCAACGACGTGGCGGTGGCGATCCGGGTGTTGGCGGCGGAGGGCGCCATCGCTCGCGCGCTCGTCATCGACCTCGACGTCCACCAGGGTGACGGCACCGCGGAGATCTTCGCCAGCGACGGGCTCGCGTTCACCTTCTCGATGCACTGCGCGGCGAACTACCCGGCGCGCAAGCGAACAAGCGACCGCGACGTAGCCCTACCGCCCGGCGTCGGCGATACCGAATACCTGGCCGCGCTCGAGGTCGAGCTCGCCGCCCTCTTACCAGAGCTCGAGCCGGACATCGTCTTCTACAACGCGGGGGTCGATCCCCATCGCGATGATTCGATCGGCCGCCTCGACCTCACCGACACCGGCCTTCGGGCGCGCGAGAGGATGGTGCTCGAGACCTGTCTCGGCGCCGGCGTACCGGTCGCCGCGGTCATCGGCGGCGGCTATGCGAACGACATTGATGCGCTGGCCCGCCGCCACGCCACCCTACACAAGACAGGCGCCGCCCTCGCCAGCGCCCGCGACATCTAGGCCGAGGTCGCAAGTTCGATCTGCGCCTCGAGGTCGTCCTCAACGAAGGACTCGACGATCTCGTCGACGCTGCGGCTGGCCTCGATCCCAAGCCGAGTGGCGCGGTCCGCGCGTAGCGCCCGTGGCCAACTGTCCATGATTCCTTGGATCAGCGGGACTGGCCGCCACTCGATGGCGCCGGTTGGGCGGCTCCCGGCGTGGCGAGGGACTGCCTCGGCCAACTCGGCCGCGCTGACGCTGAGGCCGGGCAGCAACGCCGAGCGGTGATCACCGAAGGCTTCCGCCGGTGTATCGTGCACCCGCACGAAGGCGTCCATGACCGGCTCGGCGACATGGCGACGAAACGCGTCGCCGGAGTCACCGGACACGCCATGTCGACACCCGACAGCGGCTCGCGGACGATCCCGCTACACCACGACGAGGCGGCGGTGTTGGCTCGTCCCGGGCGGACCACGATCGCCGGCAGCCGCAGCGATCGGCCGTCGATGAAGCCTTTGCGCTGTAGTCGTTGATCAAGAGCTCGCCAATCGCCTTGGCGACACCGTACGAGGTCTGCGGCGTCAGCGGCGTCTCGTCGGTCACCGTTGCCGGCAGCGCCCCGCCATAGGCGGCGATGGAGCTGGCGAAGACCACCCTCGGCGGGTCGCGCAGCGCCCGGCACGCTTCCAACACGGCGCGGGTGCCGTCGAGGTTGGCGCGCATGCCGCCGTCGAAATCGGCCTCGGCGCCGCCGCTCACCATCGCCGCCAGATGAAATACGCTGCCCGTGTCATCGTCGATGACCCGGCCAAGCGCGGTCGCGTCGGTGACATCGCCAACAACCGCGGGGGCCCGCGGATCGGGCTCGGCGACCGCCACCTGGTCGAACAGTACGATCTCATCCGCTGTCGCCCCCGCGAGTAGCGTCGCGGCCAAGCGCCGCCCCAGGAACCCTGCGCCGCCGGTGATGACCGCCTTCATGTCCCCGCTCGTAACCGCCAATTAATCCGTTGCGATACTCGGTTTCGGTCGTTTCCAACTTCGTCATGACAATCCGTCGGCCTTCTACTTGCAGTCGCTCGAAACGACGTTGGACGAATGGCTCACACCGGAGGACGAGGCCGCCTATAGTGACCTTTGAGCGGTTCGACGTGGTCGTTGTCCCGTTCCCCTTTTCCGACCGGGCCGGCGCCAAGCGCCGCCCGGCGTTAGTGGTTTCGCACCGGGGTTTCAATCGCTCGCACGGTCAAGTCGTTCTCGCGATGATTACCACCGCGGCGCGCGGGCCGTGGCCGAGTGACACAACGATCACCGATCTCGCCGCCGCCGGACTCAAAGCCGCTTCAGTCGTTCGGCTCAAACTCTTCACCATCGAACGTACCCTGGTAACCCCGCGCATCGGCCGAATATCGCGCGCCGATCGTGGCGCGGTTCAGGACGGGCTGGTCGCAGCCATCGCTTGACGTGGGCTCGCGCCGCGCGCGATCCAACCCCTAGCGGTTGGCGCCGGGGCGCCAGAGCCTGTCGCCGGCGCCGGTCTCTTGGTTGATCGCCCGGCCGAGCACGAAGAGATGGTCCGAGAGGCGGTTGGTGAAAGCCAGCGCCAGTGGGTTCAGCGCTTCGCGTTCGCCGAGCTCGACGATCAGCCGTTCGGCCCGACGGACGATGGTGCGTGCGAGGTGGAGGTGCACGGCCGCCGGCGCGCCTCCCGGTAAAATGAAGGATTCGAGCGGATCGAGGTTCGCATTCATGGCGTCGATCTCCCGCTCCAAGCGGTCGATCTGTGCCTGGACGATGCGCAGCTTGTCATCGTCTTTGCCGTTCTCCCCGCCCGGCACGCAGAGGTCGGCACCGAGGTCGAAGAGATCATCCTGGATGCGCCCGAGCATGGCGTCGGTCTCGCCACGGCTCGTGAGCCGCGCCAGCCCGACCGCGGCGTTCGCCTCATCGACCGTGCCATAGGCAGCAACACGTAGATCCTGCTTCGCTCGGCGCTTGCCATCACCGAGCGATGTCTGACCCTTGTCGCCGCCGCGGGTGTAGATCTTGGTCAGCTTGACCACGGCACTAGAGCCTCTCGATGACGAAGAAGAGAACCACCAACAGGATGGTGACGCCCTGGGTGATGATTCGTGCGCGCATCAATGCGTTGCCATAGCGACGGTTGAACTCGCCGCCGCGCAGCATCGAAACCACGCCCAGGCCAAGGACCGCGAGGGTCGCGGCCAGCGCAATGATGATCAGCACCAAAAGAACGGACATGGCGTTGGTTTCGCCGACAGCATATCGCGCCGGGCGGGCGTGGCATAGCGAGTGCTCGAGGTACCCTGGCGCCGGCCGCGATCAGGCCGTATAAGGGCGCTCCCTGGCCGCACTCAACCGTGGCGGCGCAACGCCTTTTTCGACATGCACGCTCGGCCCGGCCTCGTCATCGCGCTCGTCTCCGCGCTGATCGCGATCGGGCAGGTCGCGACGTCGATCTACCTGCCCTCGATGCCGGCGATGACGGTTGCGCTGGCTACCGACGGCGCGACCATGCAACTCACGCTCACCGCCTATCTGCTGGGTTTCGCGGCCGCCCAATTGGTGTACGGTCCCCTCTCGGACCACTACGGGCGGCGCCCGGTGCTGTTTGCGGGGCTAGTGCTTTACGTCGCGGCGAGCGCGGCGTGCGCGCTCGCCGGTTCGATCGACGAACTCATCGTGGCGCGCCTGTTCCAGGCGATGGGCGCGTGCACCGGCCCGGTCGTCGGACGTGCGGTGGTGCGCGATCTCTACGACGGCGAAAAGGCGGCAAAGGTCCTCGGCTACGTCGGCTTCGTGCTCGCGGTCTCGCCGGCCTTCGCGCCGGTTCTGGGGGCGCACCTGCACGGCTGGTTCGGGTGGCGCGCGAACTTCGTGTTCGTCGCTCTTTTCGGCGCCGTTATCGGCGTCCTCATGTGGCGCAAGCTAGGAGCGTGCGCCGTAGAAGTTTTGATGTTGGGCGATTGGCGCGCGGCCGCCGGAGAGGTTGGATTTTGGCCCGAGTGTGGACATCTGGCCCGCCCGACTCTGGGATGGAAAGCCCGGACCGGAAGGCCGGAACGGAAGAGATTCGCGTTTCATACGCGGTCGATGGGCACTGCGCGCCCCGGAGCAAGTGCGTTGGCAGGCCAGCACCTGCCTCAGCACGTGGCCACCGTCCCCATCCGCTTGATGTTCAACGCCAAGCACACGAGGTCCCACTCGCCGCGCACCTTCGCCAAGCCTCGCAGGCTGAATCGTCGGAATCCGAGCACCTCCTTGATCCACCCGTTCGGCGCCTCCGAGAGCCACTTGCGTTGCGCGTACCGGGCTTTGCCCGCGGGGCTCGCCAGTTTCTCACCCATGCGGTGCGTGGCAGGGAGCCGGGCCGGGTCGACCGCCACCTGGGACTTGCCTTCACGCCCCAGCGCTACGTGCGCGTCGATGCCGCGATCTTCCAGCTCCAACAGATCCGGCTCGTTGCAGTAGCCCGCATCGGCCAGTACCACCGCAGGCTCGACCCCAAACGTCTCGTTGATCTCGTCGAGCATCCCCACCAGCTGACCCTGGTCGCTGGCCTGTGGCCCCACCTGAGTCGCGACGATGATCTGGTGCTCCCCATCGACCGCCATCTGCGCGTTGTAGCACTGCTGGAATCCCTCGCTGCTGGTCTTCATGATCTGGCTCTCGGGATCGGTGAAATTGCTCTGCGCCTTCGGCTCGGGCTCGCCGTAGGCCCGCTTGTAGGGCCGCCCGCCCCGGGGATTGCGGTCCTGCCCAGGCTCGCGCCCGCGCTCATCGTCGCGCCCGCGTTGCGCCGCCTCCAAACGCGCTTTGGCTGCCTGGATCGCCGCCAGGCGCTTCTCCCTGCGTTGCAACTCCTCGGGCAACTCGTCGCCCCGGAAATCCTCGCCCCAACGCTCGTCTTCTTCGGCGTCCACCATCCCCGCCTTCGTCAGCAGCGCCTCGATCTCCGCCTGCAAGCGAGCCGCCTCTTTGCCCATCCGCTCATAGCTCATCGCCTTGCGCTTGCTCGCGTTCGCTCGCACCTTCGTCCCGTCGACCGAGAGCTTGCCGAACCGCGCCAGTCCCATCTCGCGCGCCACCTGCACCACCCCTACAAACAGCTCGCTGAACTCCGCCAGATGTCGGCGTCGGAACTCACATACCGTGCGATGTTGCGGGAAGTTGCCCGCCGCGAGCATCCGAAACGCTACATCCTCCTCCAGCTTCCTCGCCACCGCGCGCGAGGAGAATGTGCCCGTCGCGTAGGCATAGATCAGCACCTTGACCATCATCGACGGCTCGTAGGGGGCGTTGCGTCGACCGTCCCCCTCGTTGGGCGTATAGAACGCCGTCAAGTCCAGTGCATCGACCACATCGCTGACGTGATGAGCCAGGTGCCCTGGGGGAACCCACTCCTGCAAGTCCAGCGGCAAAAGCAAGGGTTGGTCCGGCTGGTAGGCACGAAACGTGGTCGGCATCTGGAGTTCCCATACGCAACTGGCGTATCGGATCATACTTCCCCCTGCGCAAATCCACCCACAACCCGTCCGCTATCAACTTTGCCGCGCGGACCTTTCTGCAGCGCACGCTCCTAGGCGAGACCCACGAGCCCGATCCCCAAGGCGGCCCCTGGCTCTGGGGAATGGCGGCAAGCTACCGCACGCTCGTGCGCTCGCCCACTTTCCTCGCCTATACCCTCAATCTCTCGCTCGCGTTCATGGCTTTGTTCGTCTACATCTCCGAATCGCCCTTCGTCTTCATCGACATGCTGGGCGTCTCTGAGCGCGCTTACGGCTGGTACACGCTTGCCGGGGTTGGGGCCTTCGCCGCCACATCGCTGATGTCGGGTCACTTCGCCGGGCGCATCACCATCGTTCCCGCGGTGCGCGTGGGCAGCGCCATCATGGCCGTGGGCGGACTGTCGATGGCGGCGCTCGCGTCGTCGGGAATCTTTAGCATCGCCGCCATTCTCGGGCCGATGATGGTGGTCGCCGCCGGTATTGGCATCGTCATGCCTTACGGAATGGCCGGGGCCATGAGCGCGCATCCGAAGATCGCCGGCGCAGCCTCGGCGCTTTTCGGGCTCGCGCAATTTGGCTTGGCGGCGCTGGGGATGGTCTTGATGAGCGCGGTCCGGGACGGTACCCAGATCCCGATGGCGTGGGTCATGGCCGCCGCCACGCTGGCCGCCGCCGCCGCGCTCGGCATTCTCGCGCGCCCGGCGCGCCCCATGGTGGGAACCGGAGTGCGCCGCGACGCGCCTTGACGCTGCGGACGACGGGCGCTAGTGGATCAACTCTAACAAAAGATTCCCATGGCTTGCACGATGTGCGAGTCTCTTGGAATGCGAAACGGTATCCATGTGAACGTTAGTTTTGCCGCGCGTACTCGTCTTGAGGCGGTTGTTGCGGACCGGAGCAGCCCGCAGAAGCACGTCTGGCGGGCTCGGATCATCGTGCTGACCGGCGATGGTCTTGGCACCGCTGAGATCATGCGGCGGACGGGCAAGAGCAAGCCCTGCGTCTGGCGCTGGCAGGAGCGGTTCATGCACGAAGGCGTGGGTGGACTTTTGCGCGACAAGACCCGACCCTCGCGCATCCCGCCGCTGCCTGGTGCCATTGTCAAGCGGGTGGTTGAGTTGACCTCCACCGAACCGCCCGGAGAGACGACGCACTGGACGGCGGCGGCGATGGCCAAGGTGGTCGGGATCAGCATCAGCTCGGTGCAGCGGGTTTGGCAGGCTCACAAGCTCCGTCCGCACCGGGTACGCCACTTCAAGCTCTCCACCGACCCCGAGTTCGTCACTAAGCTGCGCGATATCGTCGGTCTCTACGTCGATCCGCCCGCCCATGCCGTCGTGCTGTCGGTGGACGAAAAGAGCCAGATCCAGGCCCTCGACCGCACCCAGCCGGGGCTGCCGCTGAAGAAGGGACGCTGCGGGACGATCACCCATGACTACAAACGGAACGGCACGACGACGCTGTTTGCCGCCCTCGACGTCCTGGAAGGCAAGGTGATCGGGCGCTGCATGCAGCGCCATCGGCACCAGGAGTTCATCCGCTTCCTCAACGCCATCGAGGCCGAAGTGCCGGCGGGCAAGATCGTCCACGTGATCCTCGATAACTACGGCACTCACAAGCATCCCAAGGTCGTGGCCTGGCTCGAGCGCCACCCTCGGTTCGTCTTTCACTTCACGCCGACCTCTTGCTCCTGGCTCAATGCCGTCAAAACCTTCTTCGCCAAGCTCAGCAAACGCCGACTCAAAAGAGGAGTGTTCCACTCGATCGTCAATCTCCAGACCGCCATCAACCGCTTCATCGCCGAAACCAACGACGACCCCACACCGTTCGTTTGGACCGCCAATCCCAACAAGATCGTCGCCGCCGTCAAACGTGGGCACCAAGCGTTAGATTCGATCCACTAGCGTCCCGCGCCATGGCAACGCGCTCCTCATCGCGCACGCGACTTAGCGGGCGAATTACGTGCCCGGTCCTTGCCGAGGATCGGGACGTATCCGCCCGGATCGCTAGCGCAATCGAGGAGTTCAGTTGCCATGTCACCACCTGATCGCAATCACACCGTCGTCTTTACCGTTCGCGCGGCGGCCGACCCACAGATCCTGCCGCGCGTCCTGGAGATGTTCGCGCTGCGCAACGTCGTGCCGCGACGGGTCCACGGCCGCACGGTGGGTCAACCGCACGGCTCATTCCGTATCGACGTGGAGACCGACGCGCTGAGCGTCCAAGCCGCCGACCGCATGGCCGAGCGGTTGCGGGCGATGGTGCCGGTCGAGACCGTCCACGCCCGCCGCCGCCGGCTCTGAGCCGGATCCGCCTTACCCGACCCGCACGGTCACCGGATCGCCGAGGCCGAGGCCAAGGACATCGGCGGCGCGGCCCCGATCGACCGCGATCTCGACCAATCCGTTGGCGTTCTCGTACCAAAACGCCGCGCCCTCGGCCGCCGCGCCGAAAGTGCGCGCAAACGAAAGCGCCTGCCCGCCCACTTCGATCGCGGCGCCTGGCTCCAGCGTCTCGGCGCGCAGCCCGGCTACCGCGTTGCCAAAGCGGTCGATGTAGACGATGCGTGCCAGATCCTCGGGCCACCCGGGCCGGATGCGCGTGGCCGCCTCGACCCTCACGCCCGGCACCATATGCCCACGCGCAAGACGCGCCGCCACCGGCGCGAACAGGTCGCGGCCGTGGAAGCTCGGCGACAGGCGCGCCGGCCGCCACGCGATCTCCCACCGCGCGAGAGCCCGCGCGCGCAGGCCAACGACGTTGAAGAGCCCGTTGTCGGGGCCGACGAAGAAGCGGCCATCGGCGCGCACCACGGCGGGCTCACGCGAATCGGTGCCGACGCCCGGATCGACGACGCACACAAACACATCGCCCTCGTCAAACGACGGCGCGTAGGCCGCCAGCAGATACGCCGCAGCCTCGACATCGTGGGCCGGCGCGTCGGCGAACAGGTCGACCACCGGTACCTCCGGCGCCGCCCGCGCCAGCACCGCCTTGACCTGGCCCACATAGGGTCCCGAAGGGCCGAAGTCGCTGAACAGAACGATCATTTGACGTCGGCGACGCGGATGGCCTCGTCTTTTGTCATCGCCGCCAGTATCGTCTCCCCGCTGTGGACCCGACAAGCCGGGGGACGCGATGGCGGTCGGCGAGGTGCCGCGGGTGCAGCCGGTGGGTGCCGCTCCTTTGCGGCGGCGGGCACGGCGGCCGCCCATCGACAAACTCGTGAGCGGTGGCCAGACCGGGGTTGACCGCGCGGCGCTGGACACCGCGCTGTCGCTGGGCATTCCGTGCGGTGGCTGGTGCCCGAAGGGAAGACTCGCCGAGGACGGGCCGATCGCGGCGCGCTATCCCTTGATCGATACCCCCAGCGACCGGGCGATCGAGCGCACCGAGTGGAATGTCCGAGACTCGGATGCGACGCTGGTGATGGTGCGTGGCCCCGCCGCGGGCGGCACCCGCGCCACCATCGATTTCGCCCAGACCATGGGCCGGCCCTGTCGCCTCGTCACGTTCGGCGCAAGCCCGGCGCCGCCCGCCGCCACCGCCGCATGGTTGCGCCAACACGCCGTACGCGTCCTCAACGTCGCCGGCCCTCGCGAGTCCCAACGCCCTGGAATCTACGCTCAGGCGCAGGCCTACCTCGAAACCCTGCTCGCCACCGCGCCTGGCCCTTGAGCGGTCGGCTTCTTTCAAAGCCGCGTGCGAATCACTATGTTTTGAGCATGCGAGGGCTGATTCGCTTTGTCATCGAGGCTGGGCCGTTGGTGGTTTTCTTCATCACCAACGCGCGCGCCGATATCTTTGTCGCCACCGGGGCGTTCATGGTGGCCGTGGTGATCTCGCTTGCCGCGTCGTGGTTGCTGGAGCGCCGCATCCCAATGATGCCGCTGGTCACCTTTTTCGTGGTCATGGTCTTCGGCGGACTCACGCTCTACCTTCAGGACGAGACCTTCATCAAGCTCAAGCCGACCATCATTTACGCACTCTTTGCCGTTGTCCTTGGCGGCGGACTGGTGTTCAAGCGCGCCCTTCTCAAGCCGGTACTCGGGCTCAGCGTCAAGCTCACCGACGAGGGTTGGCACAAGCTCAGCCTCCGGGTCGCGGTCTTCTTCGTGTTCCTCGCCATCCTCAACGAGATCGTGTGGCGCAGCGTTTCCACCGATACTTGGGTCAGCTTCAAGGTGTTCGGCTTCATACCGCTGACCATGGTCTTCTTCCTGGCTCAGGTCCGGCTGTTCTCGCGCTATGCGCCCGCCGAGGCCGAAGCCGAAGCCTAGCCCTTCACGCGGGACTCGCGCCCATCTCACCGGATTCGCCGACGGGGTTCGTTGCGGGTTGAAAGGTCGGATGGCCGCGCACCTCGGCGTAGCGGTCGAGCGCCCAGTGGACGCTTGGGAAGGCGATTTCCTCTCGCGGCAGGTCCTCCCATCGAAACAGCCCTACCTCGGCGCTCTCCGGTCCCGGCGCGACGCTCGCACTCAACAGGCTCGCAAGATAGATGAGCTGCACCTGGCTGATGTGTCGCAGCGCGTAAATCGCGAGCAAAGCGTCGATTTCTATCTTGGCGCGGGCCTCTTCGTGGGTCTCGCGCCGGGCCGCCTCTTCGGCGGTCTCGTGCAGCTCCAGATAGCCCGCCGGCAGCGTCCACAGCCCCGACCGCGGCTCGATCGCCCGCCGGCACAATAGGATCTTGTCGTCCCACAGACACAGCGCCCCCACCACCATCCGCGGGTTGATGTAGTGGATGAAGCCACAGCTATCGCAGACATGCCGCGGGCGCGTGTCACCGGGCGGGATACGCGTGGTGACGGGGCCGCGGGGTGGGTCCGACATGAACGAGACTGTGACACAGCGCGAATGCGGCGTCCACGGCGGGCGCCGCGCACACAAATAAGGCGCCCCCCGGCGCCGCCGTCCCGCGTCGCGATCGCCTAAATGCTGATGTCGAGCCGCGAGCCCAGGTCCAAGCCGCCCACCGCGTCCAACTCGTCCTCGTCCTCGCCGGAGGAAGGCGGGGTCGGGGTGGGCGTAGGTTTCTCCGAGACGCTCTCCAACTCCTCGCCGCTCCTGAGCTCGGATTCGTCGGTTTCGGTGACCGGACGCTCCGAACTCTCGAGCGCGACCCGTCGGATCGGCAATGGCGCCCCCATCGGACCTACGATTGAGGCCACCGGGAGCGGCGGCGTGAGTGCGAAATTGATCGCCATGGTCTACCTCTCCTAGTCAATATAGGTAATCAAATCAATAATGTCCACCCCGATTGTAAGGTGGTGTCGATAACAAACTGAGTTGACCGCTTTATGTACCAAAGGCTTATCCCTCTGAACCCGGTTTGACGACATGTTGGGTTTGCGGTTGCCATCGGCGGAATGTTCGCTTAATGTTCTGTCATGCCAGCCGCTGGAAATACGACCGCCCGATGTCCCGCGCCGCCTTCGAGGCGCGCTTTCCCGATGAAGCCTCCTGCGCCCGGCATCTTGCAGCCAAGCGCTGGCCCGACGGCTTCGTCTGCCCCGCCTGCGGCCATGACAGGGGCTGGGAACTGAAGCGTCGCCGGGCGAGCTGGGAATGTGCGGCCTGCGGGAAGGAGACTTCGGTGACCGCGGGCACGATCATGCACCGCAGCCACTTGCCCCTGAAGACCTGGTTCATGGCCGTTCACATCGTGACCAGCCACTCGAACGGTATCTCCGCCCTGCAACTCCAGGCCCAGCTCGGGCTCGGCAGTTACAAGAGTGCCTGGCTCCTGCTGCACAAGCTGCGCCGTGCCATGGTTGATCCGGATCGCAGCCTGCTTGAGGACCTGGTCGAGATCGATGAGGCCACCCTACCGTTCCGCACCGTAAAAGACCCGACCACAGGCGGGCAAGGTCGCAGCCGGCAAGGCAAGATGCGCATTGCTGGCGCGGTCGAGCTATCGCCCGAGGGCGAGCCACGTCGCATCCGGCTGGCGCCGATCGGGGATTTCTCCGCGCGCAGCCTTCATGCCTTCGTTGCCGGGACCTCGGCGCCGGGCGCGCGGGTAATCACCGATGGCTGGAGCGGTTATCCTGGCCTGCCCGACCACGACCACCAGCCCAAGGTCGTCGGTGCAACGCCCGCCCATCTCGTGCTGATCTGGATCCATCGTGTGTTCTCGAACCTGAAGCGCTGGGCGCTCGGAACCTTCCATGGCCTGCGCCGCGCCCATCTGCGCCGCTATCTCGACGAGTTCGTGTTCCGCTGGAACCGCCGCCGCCACACCGCAACGGCCTTCGACACCCTGCTCGGCATCGGCACGCGCCTCCGACCCGCCGACTACCGCGACATCGTCGGACAACGCGGCTGATCCCGGCAGGCCGGGCGCCAGCCACCGCCCGCCCTCCGATCCGCCTCAATCGGGGCCGAATACCGGCCCTCCAGCCTGCCTGACAGCACTCGAAACCTACTTCCCCCAAGGCCAAAAGCTCCCGCACATCGCCAGGCACGGTCCAAGAACCGTGCCTGGAACGTAGAAGGCCGATCAACATCTGGTGTGACCGGAAGCAAAGGGAGAAGCCTTATGTACCATATGAATTGACCGCTTCTGTTGTGGTGGTTTGGCTCGGTCGCGTCGAAGCGGGTCACGCGGCCTGGAGCCTGTCGTCGTCGATGGTTTCGCCGTCGGCGCGGTAGCGCGCCAGACACCTGGGTCCGTGGAAGACGGCCAGGTGGCCGTCGGGATATTCGTGCACCCGGACCTGCGCCTTGACGTAGTGGTGGCGGTGGCGATCGGCCGGGATCTGCAGCGTGCGGTTCTTGTAGCGCACGGTGTTGTCGCCCGCGACGACGCGGTCCTCCTGGGCGCAGAGGATGTCCTCGAGCGTGCCGGCAAAAGCCACGAAGGCCGAGCCGGTGTCCGCGGCCGGGCGGGCGAAGCGGGCGTTGTGCGCCGGCCAGAAGAGCTCCTCGAGAAAGCGATTGGCCTCGGCCATGGTGGCGATCCCGGCGAGGCGCAGCTCCTGGGGCAGGCGCTTCTGCAAGGTCCCGAACATGCGCTCCGAGCGGCCCCGGGCCTGCGGCGAATAGGCCGCGATCAACTCGATGCCGAGCTGCGCCAAGGCCCGGCCGACCTGGGTCGGGTTGTCCTTGTCCACACCGCCGCCTGCCTCGGGCGTGTGCCAGTAGTGCGAGGCCCGATCGGCGTAGAGCGAGCAGAACAGCCCGTTTTCGGCGATCACCTCGCCGAGCCCGCGGAACGTGCTCATCGTGCCCTCCTCGGCAACGAAGAAGCCCGAATAGACCTCCGATGTCGCATCGTCCATGGTCACGATCAGATCCCACCACTGGCCCGCAACCCACTCGTGGCTCGAGCCGTCCTGGTGCAGCATCATCCCTACCACCGGTCGGCGCGGCCGCTTCCGGCGGTGCGCCCCGCGCCTGGGCGCCGGCTTGATCTTGCCGTGCGCCTGCAAGCTCAGGCGAAGCCAGTTGTAGCTCAGCCCGAAGCCATGCTCGCAGACCAGCTTCTCGTGGAAGTGCTTGGCCGTGAAGTCCGGGTAGCGCGTCTCGAACAGCTCCAGCACCCGCATCACCTCGTCCACCGGCGCGCAGCGCGCCGAGACCCGCCCAAGGCGCCGGTCGTACAAACCCTCGGCACCCTCGGCCTCATAGCGCTCCCGCCAGCGCCAGAACGTCCGCTCCGACATGCCCAGGATCTCCGAGGCCTCGGCCTGGCTCAAATCACCCCGATAACAACGTCCGTAGACATCCTCGAACTTCATCAATCTCAGTCCCTGCAACTGCTCCGTCCGGCGCATCCGATTCCTCCAGATTTGGAGGAAATCTAAAACCGGACAGATCATCTGTTACATAGACCGGTCATATCGTGTGTTAGCGACACCCCGATTGTAAGGTGGCCTTTGAGCTAATTGCGGTAGCGCACGCCACATGCACCGATTAGGGCGTGGGCGTAAGTGTGAGTATCTCGCCGTTCAGTTGAACCACTAGCGCCGCGCCATCGCCCATCGGGACCACGGTGACGGGGCGGGTGAGGCCATCGAGCAGTAGGGTACGCGCCTCCGACCCCAGATCGATGCGCACCAGACGCCCGGTCCCGGGCCGGAATCCTCCCTCCATGTCGAACAAGCCCATCTCAACCACCAGCAATCGGCCGCGCTGGTCGAACGCGATGTCGGTGGGCGCGTTGAGGTCTATTATCTCGACCCTGGCGTCGGCGCCCCCGGCATCCGCGGCCACCGAGTGGACGGCGCCGGCGCCGGCGACGAACGGGAAGCCCCCGAACAAAGCGACGAAGACCCGCCCGTCGCGTACCGCGACCCCGGTCGGCACAGCGTCGACCTCGTAGGACTGCAATTCCTCGAACTCGGTGGGGGAAAGTCGCTCCTCGGCGGCCGCCGTCGGCTCGAGCTTGGCGAAGGTATGGAGGGTGCTGAGGCTTCCATCCGGCGTCACGCGTACCACCGTGTTACGTGCGCCGTCGGCGACGTACCAGGCGTCGCCGCCCCACTCGAAGTCGAAGGGATTCCAGAAGTCGGTGGATATGACGCGCGGCGCGGCGCCAGGCTCGATCTCCAAGAGCGCGTGATCGAGCGGCCCCTCGTCGCGATCGACGTCCTGCCAGCCCTGGGCGATGAAGATTCGGCCCTCGCGGACCTGGACCTTATAGGGACCGGTCGGCTCGCCGATGATATCGAGCCCGGTGGGAAGCCCTGGGTGGATGACACTCGTGACCCCGCCGGCCCCGCGTCGAACCACCTCGCCGCTCGCAAGATCGGTCAGGATCAGCGAATCGCCGTCGCGCGCCGCGCCCGAGGGCTGCGCCAGATCGTGCGCGAGTACGCTCAACTGATGGCCCGGACCAGCCCTCGGACCGACGGTGGCGGCCGCCTCGACGCGCTCGGGGGTATCGGCAGATCGCGATTCGGCGTCGTCGACACAGCGGAATCCGCCGCTCGCCGAGAACCGAAAATCACCGTCGTAGGCCAGGCGATACGTCGTCCGCAACTTCCAGTCGTGCGAGTTGTACGCGCCCCCGCGGAGCACGCGAAACTCGCGCGCGCGGACTGCCGGATCGGTGTCGTGCGGGCCGTACCAGCCGTCGACCAGCTCCCAGACGTTGCCGGCCATGTCCATGACCCCTTCGGGCGTCTGGCCGCGCGCGTAGCTCCCCACCGGCGCGCTGGCGGCATGGCCGTCGCGTGCGTCGGGGTCGCAGCACTCCGTCGCCCCCCGGTTCGCCCGCGTGCTGCCGGCGGGCTCGTCTCCCCACGGATAGACGCGGCCCTCGGCGCCGCGCGCCGCCCGCTCCCACTGCTGCTCGGTGGGAAGCTTGAGGCCGTAGTGGCGGCAGAAGTCATTGCCATCGTCCCACGAGAGTCCGACCGCCGGATGGTCGGGCCGGCCGAACAGGGGATGGTTGTGGTAGAAGGCCGGGCGGTGCCCCGTCGCCTCGACAAACGCCGCGTACAGGCGATTTGTGATCTCGTACTTGTTGATGCGAAACGGGGCGAGGTCGACCACCGCTGCGGGCGCCTCGTTTTCTTCGCCGGCGTCGGAGCCGAAGACGAACGGCCCACCGGCGATCTCGATCAACGGATTGCCCGCGAGCGGCTCCTGGGCGTGCGCAGTCTCGGGCGACAACAATCCGAGCACGACGAGAGCGGCGAGCCCACCAAGCGCCGCACGCAAGGCGGCGGGGACGCCGAGCGCCCAGCCCACGGCGCCGTGCAAACCCTGCCGCCGCTCATTGTCGCGTTCGTGCTGCACAAGCATCTTTGAGCGCAGGCTTCCCTCCGGCGGCGGCAACGAGAGACTACGGCTTTAGCGGCGTCCAAACCAAGCGCGCGATCGAGCCCAGGCTGGTTTTCGGCCAAGTGGGACAAGCCTCCGGCGCCGTGCCGGTGAATGAAGGCGCTAACCATGCGCCCGGCTGGCCGCGGCATCGGTCCTTCCGCCGGGCCGCTGGTGTACCCCACCTCGATGGTGTGCCCCACCTCGATGTCGATAACAAACTGAGTTGACCGCTTTATGTACCATATGAATTGACCGCTTCTGTTGTGGTGGTTTGGCTCGGTCGCGTCGAAGCGGGTCACGCGGCCTGGAGCCTGTCGTCGTCGATGGTTTCGCCGTCGGCGCGGTAGCGCGCCAGACACCTGGGTCCGTGGAAGACGGCCAGGTGGCCGTCGGGATATTCGTGCACCCGGACCTGCGCCTTGACGTAGTGGTGGCGGTGGCGATCGGCCGGGATCTGCAGCGTGCGGTTCTTGTAGCGCACGGTGTTGTCGCCCGCGACGACGCGGTCCTCCTGGGCGCACACCTCGATTGACTGCACTGCAGTATTTGCATACAATATTAATCACCGGGAGGGAGGGGACCGTGGCCACGCTCATGATCCGAGACCTGCCCGAGCAGGTGAAGCGACAGCTGCGAATCCGCGCGGCACAGAATGGCCGTTCGATGCAGGAGGAGGCGCGCGTGATCTTGAGGCGCGCCGTCACGGGCCTCACCGGGCCAGAGCTGCTGCGCATCATGGACCGGCAGTTTGGTCCAGGCCACGGGGTCGACTTGGAGCTCCCCCCAAGGACCCGCGATCGTCCGCCCCCGGATCTCTCCAAGTGATCGTCATCGATACGAAAATTGCTTGAAGTCTCCAACAGAACTACAATCGTTGCTTTATCAATAGTTTAATTGCTATCCCTGTAGAGCCTTTCCCCATGCCGTAAGCATTCCGGGGGCGGTTGGGATCCGAAACCGCCCGCTGCGGTGCGCGCGCATGCGTGTTTTCTCGGTGGACGCGCGGGTCGCAAAATTTTCCATCCTGCGGCTGCAAATTCGATCGGGAGCGTCCGGTATCGGGGCGCGGACTGGGCGGTCGCCGTGACAGTGGCAATGGGCATGGCACGGCAGGCGCTCGGCTCGCCCCATCGGTGCTTCGACAGGCTGGGGACACGAGTCAATCTCGATACGGCTTGACGGGCGTTGGCCTTGCGATCGCGCGCCATCGCTTGTTGTGGGACGGATGCGCCGCGATTGCTGGAACCTCCCTAACCGATCCCTTTGCCGAAGCCGCGAGCGGCCTCTACCGTCAAGTTGGGAGGCGGATTTCGTACGCGGGATCGTGACGTGCCGAATGCGCCGGAGTGTGCCCTGGTGATCGCGCGGCCAATCGCGCGAGGGGGGCGTACTGATTGCGGAAGGGGAAAGCAGCATGGGCGACGACGAAGGCGGTTTCCTGAACACGCGACGCGCGGCGGCCTATCTCGACTTGTCGCCCCGCACGCTGGATGGCTACCGGGTGAGTGGCGATGGACCTGCCTTCCACCGCTTCGGAAACCGGGTGCGCTATCGCAGATCGGATCTGGACCTGTGGGCGGCGGGGCGCCGGGCGACGACGACCGCGGAGGCGGACAGGCTCGGCGCGGCGTGAGCGCGGAAGCAGGCGCGGACACCGCTTGCCGTCCCGCCCGCCAGTGAACCGGGCTGCGCGCGACGTGTGATTGAGCAGCGCCTATTGCCCGTCGGTGCGCAACTCCATCCACAACGGGCGGTGATCCGAGAGGTGGTGCCGCAAATGCGGCGGGCCTCGACAGCTTCGGTTCGATCGGACAGGTAGTCGACGGATATCCAACCGACGATCTATAGCGCTTTGACGGTCGACTCGTCCCATTCCATGCTGGGCGCGTTCACGTCGCCGACCAACAAAATGTTCGGATTCCAGGCGTTGCCGCTTTCGCTGACACGTTTTGGCGAGCGTCGCGAAGCTCTCGCCGCCGAGTACTATTCGGGCATGCACGAATCCCGACCATGCCAGGCGGAAGTGGTAGAGCATATGATCGAGCGTCCGTGCGGCAAAGGTCACGCCGAGAGAGCCCATGTGGGTGAGCTCCGACAGGCCGCGCTGGCCGGGCTCGTGCTTCTGGCGGAAGTTCACCTCCCGCTCGAGACCGTTGGCAGCGCACAGGTGCGGATCCGCCGCTCCAGCGTACGCCGGACGCCGGGATCGAGGTCTGGGTGTCGGCGCACCAGATCCTTGAACACGCGGCTCGGGTGGATCGCCGGACTGGTCTCCAGGTTCGGCCCCACCTCGGCTCCTCACGTACCGAAGCATATAACGCCTCCTGCAACATCGCAGGTAGGCGCAATATCCCAAGTTGCCCCAACGGCATTCCCATCTTCGTCAGGTTCCGAGATTAACGTCAGTTTAAACGCATTGTCCTTGCAGGAAACGTTCAGTACGGGTTCGTATTGTTGATTATTGAAGCAGTCCTCACACGTTGACCAGCAGTTTTTTCCTGTTGCAGGAATTGGAAAGAATTGCCCTGATCCTGCATTTTGGTCGAAATTTATTGCACCGTACTTGAGAACCACATCACTTAGGTTCGAGACGAGAATCAGATAGTTATCATCTCCTTTAATGGAAAGATCCGCTGGTTCCTTCTCGCTGGCGATTGCGTCACTTCCGACCGAGTACTTCTCAGGCTCTGCAATGCCAAGTTCAGATAGGTTAAGTTGTTCCTTAGTCATCGGATGCTCCTGTCAGTTGAATGTGGTTGAAACTGCCCGTTCGGCCCTGACCTACTCGCGGTGACTGGTACTCGGAAAGTCGGGCAGTCAGGCTCCCACCCATCCACCAGCTACTTGAGTGTGTCATTGCTTTCAGCTTACGGGTTGCGCGAGGCGGTGGTCCAGGAAGTTTCCAGTGCCGCAAGCGGCGAGGTAGCGTTTCCGCTTCGAGTGGAGCGCGGCGGCACGCAGCGCAGTCGCCGGAGCAATCCTGCGGCTCGCCGTATAAGGATACCCGCGCGCGAGGGATGCGATGTCGGCGGCCGGTCTGCGCAGGCATTCGCACCTGTGGCGAATTGCAAGGTTTCCCCCCAATTCCTCCCTGCCACAAACGTCGCGAAAGCCGAACATCGCGATAGCAATCGAGACTCAACCGGCACCGGCACCGGCACCGGCGCCAGCGCCCGCGGCGCGGCAATCGCAGGCGGGCGGCGATCGCGGGACCGGCCGCGGCGGCCGTGCGGGAGCCGCCGGGCCGCGGGGCGCGCCATGCCGATCGTCGAGCCCGTCGCGACGGCCCTGCCGGCCGCGAACGCCACCACGGCACGGACAGGGATGGAGGCTGCTTCCCGGGTGCGCGGGTTTCCGCCCCGGCGCGCCGCGCGGTGGCGGTCGGCGAAGCTCCCCCATCCCGCGATGTTGACTGCCCCGGCCCTTTCGGGTGGGCTGGCGGTGGCCGGGACGACGCCCTCGACCGCGGCGGCGGCATCGGCCCCGGACAAGGACGAGCGAGCAGCGATGCGCGCACAGGGCTCCGCGCGGTTCACGATTTGCCTCCGGGGTGCGTTCGAACGGCGATGTTCGGCGAAGTTCGCGGTCCTGTCGAGTGTCGTAAGGTATTCGCGGTGGCGGCGCGGGCTGCGGATTGCGGGGTAGAGGATGACGACGGGACCGGAGGATCGCGATCCGCGGCGGGCCTGGAAACGGCTGAGAGAGAACCCGGACTATGTCGCCGACTGGCGGGCGAGCGCCGGGCCGACGGTGCGCGAGCCGCCGCCGTTTGTCTTTCGCCGGCAGACCGAAGCGGATCTGGAGGCGGCGCGGTGGAACCTTCTGGCCTGGGAGAACCCGCGCCAACCGCAGTGGGCCGAGCTCTTCCAGACCGACGTGACGACGGTCGAGGCGCGGGTGGCGGCGCCGGGGCCGTATCCGTGGACCCGTCTGGTGCTGGAGGCCGGTGCGAGGTACTCGGGTCTGCGGCTGCTCGACGGGGCGCTCGTGCTGAAGGTGCGGCGGGGCCGCGCGACGCGGCAGGTCAGGGTGGCCGACGGCGGCGCCTTCGACCCGACGCTGAACGGGCTCAAGGGCGCGATGCGCCGGGGCGCAGGCGGGCGCCGCCGCTGGGTCCTCGTCGGGAGCCTGGACGAAATCTTCCAGCATCGCTGACGCCGCGCGGTCCCCGAGGCAATGAGCTCGGCGCCCGTCCAGCGGCGGCGGAGCGCAGTGCCGGCATACGCCGGTCGCATGGTTGGGGCGGGGCCGGTGTCCGGCTGACGCCCCGGCGGGAGGGTTCCGGGAAAACCGGTCGTGGCGAGCGGCAATGCGAGGGACCCGGAGGCCGTCCGGGCGGTCCATGCCTGGGCCTGGCGGCGGACCGGTCGCTGCCGGGCTGGCAGGACCCGCGGGCGGACATGCCGCGCTCTCCCTTCCGGTCCGGCCTGCGCATGCCGGTCGGCGAGCCGACCCGGAGCCCTGGCCGGATCATGGCGGCCGCCTCATCAACGCGGCCGCCGCCTATCGCGGCGCGGTCATCGACCAGGAGATCGACGCGCTCGCCGAGGCCGTCGCGCTCGACGTGCTCCAGGTCTGGATCTCGGACCTGCACCGCAGCGTCGAGGAGCGCGCCGGGACGCTCGACATCGCCGACGGCGAGCAGCTCGACAAGTGGCGCGAGGGGCTGCGCAACAATCGCATCGCGCTCGCCCGCCACCGCCACGAGGGGCTCGCGCGCTTCAACACCGCGCTCAGCGTTATCGAGAAGCTTCGCCTGATCGAGACCGAGCTCGCCGGCGCGCTCTCGGCCGATCTCCGCGCCGCGCTCGCCTTCTCGCGCGGCGGCGCGGCGGCCGGGTCGCGGTAGGACCGGGAGCGGCGCGGCGCGATGTACGAGCTCTTCACCCTCGGCGGCGGGACCTACCTGGTCGACCTCCTGAACGCGGTCGCCGCGATCACCGGCGGCGACGCCTATGTGACGCTGGCCCAGCTCGCCGGTGTCGCAGGCCTCGGCTGGGTCCTGTTCCGCACCGCCTTCGGCGGCTCGTGGAAGGACAACGCCAAGTGGATCCTGCTCTTCGTCACCGTCTGGGGCGCGCTGATCGTGCCCAAGGCGACGGTGCGGGTGGTGGACCGGCTCGACCCGGCGCTGGCGCCCGCCGTGGTGGCCAACGTTCCCATCGGGCTCGCGCTCTTCGCCTCGCTCACCTCGCAGATCGGCGACGGGCTGACCCGGCTCACCGAGCAGGCGTTCACGCTCCCCGACGACCTCGCCTACCAGCGTCACGGCCTCATATTCGGGGCGCGGCTCGCCGCGGCGACGACCCGGCTCGAAGTGACCGACGCGGTGTTCGCGCGCAACCTTCGCGGCTTCGCCCGGCAATGCGTTTTCCACGCCCTGCTGCTCGGACACATCACCGCGGACGATCTGCGCGAAGCGACCGACGTCTGGGCGCTGGTCACCGCGACGGGCAGCCCTTCCGCCGGCGCCTCGCCCGCGCGCATGTTCGAGTTCGCGACAAGGGGCGCCCTGTCCGGCACCGGGGCCACCACGCTGGAGCGCGAGATCGTCACCTGCCAGGCCGGCGCGGCGCGCCTCGGCGCGCAGTGGAACGCCGAGATCGCGCGGGCCGGAACGATATTCGGCAGGCGCCTCTTCCCCGGCGCCGCCACCGACGCGCTGGCGCGCGCCGAGCTAATGGCGGCGCTGCCGGCCGCCCACGACTTCCTCATCGGCGCCTCGCGCGCGGCCGGCGAGATCATGCGCCAGCAGATGGTGCTCAATGCCGTCCACGACGCCGGCGAGCAGTGGGCGGCCGAGGCCGGCAACGCGGCCGCGCTTCGCGCCTATACCGAGGCGAGGGCCGAAGCCCAGACCGTCTCCGCCTACCGGGCCATCGGCAGGCAGGCCGAGACCTGGGTGCCGCTGCTGAAGATCGTCTTCGAATGCCTCTATATCGGCGCCTTCCCGGTCGCGGTGCTGCTGATGCTCACCCCGGCGGGCACGGCGATATTCCGGTCCTACGTGACCGGGCTCATCTGGATCCAGTCCTGGGGGCCGCTCTATGCGGTGCTGCACCGCATCTCGATGGGCGAGGCCGCCGAGCGCATGGCCGCCACGGCGTCGATGCCCGGCGGCGATATCGGCATCTCGCTCATCGCCCAGGCCGGCATCCGCGCCGTCGCCTCCGACGTCGCGGTGATGTCGGGCTACCTCTCGATGTCGGTGCCCTTCCTCGCCGCCGCGCTCGCCTATGGATTGTCGAAAGCCACAGTGCTCGCGACCTCGGTGCTGGCCGTGGGCCAGGACGCGGCCTCTTCGGCGGCGCACGAGAGCACCACCGGAAACATCTCGCTCGCCAACACCAGCGCCGACACCCACCGCTACGCGACGCTGGAGGGCCGCCAGATCCGCACCTCGATGCACGTCGATGCCGACCGCTATACCGGCTACGCCCCCGGCGGCGCGGGGTTTACCGTCGCCGGCGACGGCACCGTCATCGCCGATGCCGGGGCTGCGACCAGCCGCATCCCGGCCGCCGGGGTGCGGCTGTCGGAGTCGCTGGCAACCTCCCACGAGACCCGCGCGGGGGAAGCGCGGACCCTGTCCCGGCACTGGTCGGCCGAAGCCGGGATGGCGCGCAACGCCGCCGTCACCGACGCCACCGCTCTTGCTCAGCGCTACTCCCACGATGTCAGCACCGGCGAGGCCTTCGCCAGGGGGGTGACCGAGAGCGAGAGCGCCCAGGTCCAGGCGCTGGAATCGCATTACGAGAAGCTGTCCGAGACCGCCGGGATCACCAAGCAGCAAGCGGCGATTCTCGTGGGCGAGGCCAAGGTGGGCGGCGGTTTCTCGAAGATCATCAAGATCGGCGCCGACGGCTCGGCATCGTGGCGCGGCCAGACCATCGAGAAGGAGTCGTGGGACCGGTTACAGGACTATGCCGAGCAGCACCAGGTGCTCGACCAATGGTCGCGCGGGTCTCGGAGGCGTCGCGGCGCTATTCCACCGCCACCGGAGAGAGCGAGGCGGCGAGCCTCGACGAGAGCCTCTCGGCGAACCTGACGCGCATGCAGCGTTTCGAGGAGCGCGCCTCGCTCGCCCGCCAGGAATCGGAGAGCTGGTCCGAGCAGTCCGCGCAGGTGAGATCGGAAGCGCAGGCGATCGACCGCGAGCTCGGCCAGCCCTTCTTCGTCTGGCTGTCGGAGCGCGAGGGCGCCGACGGGCGCCCGATCGGCGCCGACGCCGCCATCCGCATCGCCACGCCCCAGACCCCGGAGGAGGCCGAGACGCTGCGCGAGCACGCCGCGGCCTTCGTCGCCGAGCGGTTCCCGCGCCCGGCCGGGCCGGACCCCGCGACCGTCGGAGGGGAAAGGGAATACGGCGCGGCGCGCGACACGCTGAGCGATTCCTACGCCCGGGAGACGGCGGCGGCGTATGGCGGCTGGGCGGAAGGGGTGCGCGACCGGGCCTATGTCGCCGACGCCCCCATACCGGGCGAGGTCGAGGCCGGGGCGCTCGGAGCGCGCGCGGAGACGAAGGCCGACATGACGGTGAAGGAGGCCGGGCGCGAGGTGCGGGCCGACATGACCCGTGACGATGCCCGCAAGGGCCGGGCCGGGGTCGCGGTCGAGACGGAAAAGCCCTTCGAGCACCACGCCACCGAGAACCTGCCCTTCGTCGGCGAATGGCTCGCCGGCAAGCTGTTCGGCACCGCGAAGAACGCCGCACCCGACGGGGCGGACGAACCGGCCGGGGAGGACCAATACGTGCGGCCCGATCCCGACTGGCGGGACCAGTCGCCGTGAGTGCGCCCGGCGTGACGGTGTCAGCGCAGATGGTCGTCGTCGTGCAGCCGGTCCTCCATGTCGCCGAGGTAGGAGTAGCGGCCGGTACCCGACGACCACTCGTCCAGATCCCCGTCGTCCTCCGAAGGCTCGTAGGCATGGAAGGCGGACCAGTCGCCATGGGCAAGGCCGAGCCACAGCACGTGGGCGATCGCGGCGACGACGGTCCAGGCGATGGCCGCCATCCAGAGCGGCCCGATGGCGTCGGCGCCGGCGTCGAGGACAAGCGACGCGGCGGTGTAGAGGGCCGCGAGGCCGAGCCCGCCGAGCACGAAAGCGCGCTCCCGCCAGGTGGTCCGGCGCGGGCCGGCCGGCGCCGGGGCGCCGGAGGAGTCCGTGAATGTTCCGGTCATGGCCATGCCCTCCATCGTAGCGGCGGTTGCACCGATTGCCGGGTCCGGGGCTCCGTCTCCGGCACCGTCCCATCCGCCCGACGCCCCGCTCCGCTCCGCCTCTTCGCGGCGCCCGGCACGCCGGCGCCGGAACAGGAATCACCCTCAACACAGGAGGACCCCGACATGCTGCATATCAACCGCGTGACGCTGCTCGGCCATGCCGGGCGCGACCCCGAGCTCCGCACCCTGCCCGAGGGCGGGCGCACCGCCGCGTTCAGCCTCGCCACCACCAGGCGCTGGACCGGGCGCGACGGCCAGCCGGCCGAGGCCACCGAGTGGCACCGCATCGTCGTCTTCGGCGGCGCGGTCGAGCCGGTCGAGCGGCTGGTGCGCAAGGGCGCCGCCGTCCTCGTCGAGGGCCGCATCGCCGTGCGCGACTACACCGACGCCAAGGGCAAGGCGCGGCAGGTCACCGAAATCGTCGTCGCCGGGCGTGAGGGCATGGTCAACGTCCTGTCCCCGAAGCCGAAGGCGGCGGAACCCGAGACGGCGGCCGACGGGACGGGCGGCGGTGTGGCGATCTGAAGCCGCGGCGCCGGTGTCCGCCCTGTCTCCCGCCCGAAGGCCCCGGCCATGAGGACCGTCGGCTCGAGCACGCTGCGCGGCGGCCAGACCGTCTTCCACGGCCTGCGCATGTGGGGCCAGCTCCTGCGCGCCGGCATCTTCGTCGCCGCCGCCGCCGTGGTCGCCGTCCCCGGCTGGCACATCTGGCACCACACGAGCGGCTACGACTGGTACGCCGCCGGCATCGTCACCGTGGCCGAGGCCAAGGTCGCCTTCGGCTACCGCGAGACCGCGATGCAGGAGGTGCGCATGCGCGACGGGCGTACCCGCGTGCTCGCCGTCACCGAGATCGCCGCCTCGCCCGAGGCGCTCGCCATCCGCAAGCGCCTGCGCGGGGAGGTGTTCGCCAGCGCCATTCTCGGCGCCAAGGCGTCGGTCGTGGTCATCGCGCTCTTCCTGGCGCTGTTCTGGTACCGCGGACACCAGCTCAACCGCGCCAGGCGTCTCAGGGGCGCCGAGCTCGCCACCGCGGGCGAGCTCACACGCCGCATCCGCCCGGTCGGTGCGCGGCTGCGGAGGTTCGAGCCAGGTACGCTGCACGCCGAGCACGGCGCCGTCGTCGCCGGTCACGGCGGCGACCAGCGCCGGCAGGCGGCGCACGGACGAGCCTTCGCGGTAGCGAAGCTCGGGGTGAAAGCGCAGCGCCGCGAAGCGGCAGCGCGCGAGACCCCGGGCGCTGAGGTAGCGCTCCGCGTGGGTGCCGTCGACGGCGCGGCAACGCCGCCACAGGCGGCGCGCCGCCTCGGTCGCGTCGTAGCCGGTGCTCTCGCCCGCGGCCGGCGCAGCCGGCAGGGCGAGGAAGGCGCGGGCCTCGTCGAGCGCCGCGCGAAGCGTCGGCGCGCCGGTGCGGTAGCGGATGAGGTCGAGCAGGTCGCCATGCTGCCCCTCGGCCGCATCGGTCCGAGGGGTCGGCGGGACTGTCCTCGCCGCCCCCGCCTCCGGTCACCGTCTCCGGGCCGGCCTCGCCCTCCGCGCCGGTGGACACGTCACGGCCGTTGCCCTTGGCGGGACCTTCGGCGGTCTCGCCACTCCCGGGTTCAGCAGCCGGCGCGGCTTCGCCGGTCCCGTCCGAGGTCGCGTCCGGGAGCGCGGCGGCGTCCTGCTCCGGACCTGTTCCGGGGGCCGGCGTCTCGATGCTCTCGGCCACCGGCGTGTCGTGCGGCTTGTCGGCGGGCCCGGCCGTGGCATCCCCGGATGCGTCCGGGGCGTCCGCGAGCTTCTCGGCGGGTGCCGCTTCCGCAGCCGCGTCGTTGTCCGCGCCGCCCGTATCGAACGCGGCGAACCCGGGCATGGTCCAGGCGAGCGCGGCGGCGTGCGCCGTGGCGCCGATGCCGACCGGCGGGGTGCCGGCCGCGAACGCCTCTTCCATCTGCTCTCGCGGCGAGCGCTGCCGGGAGCTGGAACGCGCGTATTACGGGGCCTACTACCCGATCGACGAGCGGCTTCCGCGCATCAGGAGCCTGCCCGACGGCCAGCTCACGCATGTCCCTGCGCTATCGACCGAGGCGGAACGCAAGACTTCGATGGTCTACAACGAGCTGTTGCCGCGCGTGCGCGGCCAGGACGGCCTCCTCGTGCGCCTCGACGGACCCGACGCTTCGCGCATCGTGTGGTCGATCGGCGACCCCGTCGACCGCGACGGCTGGACCTCGGAGCGGGTCGGGACGATCCGGCGGCTGCTGCCCCATCTGCGCCAGTTCGTGGCGGTCCGGCACGCGCTGCTCAAGACCGGGGCGCTCGGCGCGTCGCTGGTCGAGCTGCTCGACAATGTCCGCGCCGGCGTCATCCAGCTCGACCGCCGCGGCCGGCTTGCCGCCGTCAACGACCGCGCCCTGGCGCTGCTGCGCCGGGGCGACGGGCTCCGGGACGAGGGCGGCCGCCTGCGCGCCGCGCTGCCCGGAGAGGATGCGGCGCTCCAGGGGCTGATCGCGCGGGCCCTGCCGCTCACCGGCGGACCCGGCGAGGGCGGCTCGATGCCGCTCGGCCGCCCGGAGGCCCTGTCGCGGCTGGTGCTGCATGTCAGCCCCGTGCGCGACGCGGGGATCGAATACGGCCGGGGCCGCGTCGGCGCGCTCGTGCTGGCGGTCGATCCGGCGGACCGCGCGGGCTTCGACCCGGAGCGGGTGGCCAAGGCGCTCGGCCTGACCCCGGCGGAGAGCCGTGTTGCGGTCGCGCTGGCCGAGGGCAGGACCGTCGACGAGATCGCGGCGCAGTCGGGCCGGAGCCGGAACACCGTCAAGTGGCATATCCAGCACATCTATGCCGCGCTCGGCGTCTCCCGCCGGATCGAGCTTGCCCGGCTGGTCGCGTCGCTGGCCGACATTCCCGGCGCGCGGGGCTGAGGCGGTCCGGGGCGGCGCGTCCGGCGCCGGCGCCGGCGTGCGCATGAGCCCGCCGGAAATTTTTTTGCAAAACCCATCCTAAAGTATGGGGCAAGGGCGGCCCTTCCCCGCCAGCATCCTCCGCGTGTCCCGGGGAACGGTTCCCGGGGACGCGTCTGCGGGGACCGGGTTCCGCCGGACACGGCGGCGGTCCCCGTCCCGCAGCTCCGCAGCGCAGGGTTCTGGATTGCCTGGAATGTTCGGTCTTCGCTTGCCATGGACAGCAGCCCCGGGGGTACAGCCCGCCAACGCCCGGCGCCCGCGGCAGTCCCCGCGCGCCGTCCTTTCCCATGACCGCCGCTCCGGCAGCCCGCCGATGCCGCCCGGGCGCCGGGCGCCGCCGCCCGAGGCCGCCGGCGAGGACCGCGGCGCCGCGGCCGAGGGAATGCCGGATGCCCTTGCGCAGGCGATGGAAGGCGCGTTCAGCGCCAACACCAAGCGTGCGCTGAAGGCCGATCTCCGCATCTACACCGCATGGTGCGCCGAAGAGGGGCGGGAGGCGCTGCCGGCCACGCCCGACACCGTCGCCGCCTTCGTGGACGCCATGGCGGCGACGCGCGCGCCGGCCACGGTCCGCCGCTACGTCGCGAGCATCGCGATGGCGCACCGCGCGACCGGCAGCCCGGAGGCGCAGCGGAGCCCGGCCGTCACGCTCGCGCTGAAGCGCATGCACCGCGACAGGGGACGCCGCCAGGCGCAGGCGCCCGCCCTCACCTGGCCGCTCCGGCAAAGACTGGTCGAGGCGGCCGGGGACCGCCCGATCGACACCCGCAACCGCGCACTCCTGGCCCTCGCCTACGACACCATGCTGCGCCGCTCGGAGCTCGTCGCGCTCAGGGTGCGCGACCTCGCGGTCGACAGGACGACCGGCGCGGCCACCGTGCTGGTGCGCAACTCCAAGACCGACGCCGAGGGCGAGGGCGCCGTGCTCTACGTCGCGCCCGACACCATGGCGCTGGTGGCCGAGTGGCTGGAGCTGAGCGGCGTTGCCGACGGGCGGCTGTTCCGTTCGCTCTGCCGCGGGCGGCTGGGCGAGGCGCTCGACCCGAGCCAGATCCCGCGCATCTACAAGGCGATGGCAAGGCGGGCCGGGATCGAGGCCGGCCTGGCCGACCGCCTCTCCGGGCACAGCCCCCGCGTGGGCGCGGCGCAGGACATGGTCGCGTACGGCATCGGGCTGCCGGCGATCCAGCAGGCCGGGCGCTGGAAGAGCCCCGACATGGTGCACCGCTACGGCGAGCGGCTGCTGGCAGGGCGCAGCGCCGCCGCGCAGCTCGCCCGCATGCAGGGGCGGGACGGACCCGACGCGCGACCGTCCCCGCCGGCGCCGGGAGCGGCCGTGCGCCCGGTTTGCGGTCTCCCGGAACGGGGCGCGCAGGACGCGCGCCGGCGCCAGGCTCCCCGCCGGGCGGCACAGCACCGGGCCCGTCCGCCCGCCCCGCCGCCCGAACGCGAGCGCCGGGAGCGGCAGCAGCCGGCCGGGCAGCCCTGCGCCCCGGACCCCGCTGCGCAGCCGCAGCCCGGGCTCGGCAAACGCCTCCCCGAAACACCCGCAGGCGGCCGCCCCGACACCTTGCCTCCCGAGCCCCCCGGCGGCCGCCGGGATGAACCCGCTGCCGATCCGGTCCTCCGCCGCCACCCGGGCGCGCGACAGACGCCTCGCCTGCCGGGCAGCGATGGCGCCGAATCCCGTCTCCAGTGCGGCGATCCCCGACCGGTCGGCCGCGGCCATGACCTTCTCCGCCTCCGCCAGGAACCTCCCGATCCCGTTCCCTTGCTTCGACATGCCGATGCCGTCGCGTGGCCCGGCCGCCGGATCGAACACGAAATATCGACGTGGACCCGGTAGACCGGCAGCGTGGTGAGGTTCACCAGCCCCAGCGCGTCGGCCGGCGGCGCGGTGTCGCTGCGCACCGCTTCTGCGAGGCGGCGCAGCAGCGCCGCCACCCGGCCCCGGAAGCCGCGGTCGGCGGGCACGGCGACACGCCCGAGCGTCGGGTTGAGGCAGGCATCGCCGGTGTCGCAGCGGTAGGCCGGC
This sequence comes from Alphaproteobacteria bacterium, assembly GCA_965219135.1. Lineage (GTDB taxonomy): Bacteria > Pseudomonadota > Alphaproteobacteria > VGEJ01 > VGEJ01 > CAYUNL01. Next base: position 1,646,621 of record CBDCMV010000003.1, read on the forward strand.
ACCCGGCTGTCGGAGCCGGGTGCGACGCATAGCAGTGTGGCTGCCGAGCTCGGCGTCACGCCAACGCAGTTGAAGACCTGGCGGCTCGAGCTTGAGGCCGCGGGTTCGGCCGCGGCGACCGCGGCGCAGAAAGCCGAGGCCGCTGAACTGGTGCAGCTTCGCCGGGATAACAAGCGGCTGACGGAGGAGGTTGAGGTTCTACGCAAAGCCTCGGCTTTTTTCGCTCAATGGGCGGCGAAGACATGAAGACGAAGCACGCTTTCATCGCCGCCCATGCTTCAGAGCACGCCATCCGGTTCATGTGCCGGGTCCTGGGGGTTGCTCACAGCTGGTTCCACGCCCGGCGGCGTGCGGCCCCAAAGAGAGCTGAACGCGTTGCCCGGCGTGGCAGGCTCGGGTCCGAGATCCGGGAGATCTTCGAGCAGAGCAAGAGGTGCTACGGCGCGCCTCGGATCCATGCCGAGTTGAAAGCCCGCGGCTTTCGCACCTCGAAGCGCACGGTCGCCAAGCTCATGCGAGAGAACGGCATTCGTCCACCGCGAGGCAGGCGGCGGGCGCCGATCACCACCGACAGCCGCCACTCCCATGCGATCGCGCCCAATCTGCTCGACCGCAACTTCGAAGCCGTTGCGCCCGATGCGGTCTGGCTCGCTGACATCTCCTACATCACAACTGACGAAGGCTGGCTCTACCTCGCCGCCGTCAAGGATCTGGCCACGATGGAGATCGTCGGCTGGTCGATGTCCGAGCGGCTGAAGAGCGTCCTGTGCGAGGAGGCGCTGAAGATGGCGATCCGCAGCCGCCGGTTGCCCATGGGGCTGATCCACCATTCCGACCGCGGTGTGCAATATGCCTGCGGTGACTACCGCAAACTGCTCCGCCTCCATGGCATCAAGGCCTCCATGAGCCGCAAGGGGAATTGCCTCGACAACGCCCCTATGGAGAGCTTCTTTGGGTCTCTCAAGACCGAACTCGTGCACCGTACCCGGTTTTCTACCCGGCGCGAGGCCAGGGCTGCGCTATTCGAGTACATCGAGATCTTCTATAACCAACGACGGCGCCACTCGAGCATCGGCTACCGGACGCCGGCACAGGCCAGGAGGGACATGACCATCGCTCAGGCCGCATAGGTGAAGAACCACCTGGTCCGGATTTTGGGGTCAACGTCAATCCATGCGCGTCTCCGGCCTGAACGCGTCACCTGCGCCGGAGAAGCAGACTAGAGAGACCCGCACCGCCGCGCCATCGATCACCCATGGCTCATCCGACCACGCATCGAAGATCGGGCGTCCGTCGGTCGCGGCCTGCAGGGCCCGGCGGTTTGCGCCCCCGCGTATCGAGTTGGTAGCGACAAGACCAATGCGCGTCGCCTTGCCCGATGCGACTTGCTCGCCCGCCTTCACGAACCAGTAGCAGACGAGATCGGCCTCGCGAGGCACGCGACCCTTCCACGCTCCGAACATCCGCGAGACGTAATCCTCGCCCAGCCCGCCGATCAGCAGCTTGCCGCCGAGGAATGGCGGGTTGCCGATCACGGCATCGACTTCCGGCCAGTCGGGCGCGCCACCGTCGGGCGAAAGGATCGCGTCGCGGCATTCAATGGTATCGAGCGGATCGAGAATCGGGTTCGTCGAGTTGCTGAATCCGTTGCGCCGCATCCACTGGATTTCGCCGATCCACACCGACACGCGCGCAAGCTCGGCAGCATAGGCGTTGATCTCGATGCCCTTCACGTTCGCCGGACCGACCGCTGGAAACCCGCGCGCAAGACCAAGCGTCTCCCCTTCAAGCTGTACCCGGTGCTCGATGTCCTTCAGTGCGTGCAGCGCAAGATACAGAAAGTTCCCCGAGCCGCAGGCGGGATCGAGCACGGTGAACGACCGCAGCCGTTCCAGGAAGGTGCGCAGCGCCTGGTCGGCCCGCCGGCGCAACCGTGTCTGAGCCGCAGGCAAGCCCGCCGCGTCCGCGCGCTCGACCATGGCCGCGATCCCGGTCTTCGCCGTCTCCCATTCCGCGAGCAGCGGTTGGACGATCACCGGCTCGACGATCCGCATGATCTTGTCGCGGTCGGTGTAGTGCGCGCCGAGCTGCGAGCGCTTGCCCGGGTCGAGGCCACGCTCGAACAGCGTGCCGAGGATCGACGGGTCGATTTCCGACCAGTCGAGCGCCGCCGCCCTGAGCGCTGTCTCAATCCCCTTCCGGTCGAGCGGCAACGCGGTGTCGTCGTCGAACAATCCGCCGTTGAACCAGGCCACGGACTCGAATCCGACGCGGCCTCCGACAGACATTGCCCCGAACAGGTCGCGGGCAAGCTCAGCGAACTCGCCTGGCCGTCTGCGCGCCTGTTCCAGCATCCGGGTGAACATGTTGCCGGGCAGCAGTCCAACGTCCTCGGCGAACATGCAGAACACGAGGCGGTTTACGAATTGCGCCACCGTCTGTGGATCGTCGTCTCGATCGCGCAAGCCTTGCGCAAGCTCCGCGAAGGTCGCCGCCGCGCGTTCCGTCACCGCCTGCCGCGTCTCGCCGGGCCGCAGCCGCTCCGGCTCCGACATCGCCCACTTGAGCTTGTCGCGGGTCGCGCCATCCGCGAGATCGTCGAGAGTGAACTCGTGCGTCGTGCTCACGCTGTTGGTCCAGTTGGTGCGGATACGGAACCGCGCCATGTCCGAGACAATCAGCAGCGGCGGGTTCTCCAGCGCGAGCGCGTACTGGCGCAACTGGTTGAACGCCGCATCGAGGTCGGCGCGGCGGCCCTTGTACTCCCAGGCGAAGCAGCCGCGCTTCCACACGTCGGCCCAGCCGTCGCCACCGCTGTCCTTCCGAGCGCCGCGCTCGAAGCAGTACCACTCGCCTGCCGGGTCGACCTCCGCAGGCGTCGGCTCGTGGAGCAGACGGCACAGGTCGATGAAGTGCTCCTGCGACGCCGAGCGTTCCTTCAACTCCGATGCCCGCCACTTGGCGATGAATTCGCCCGGCGTCATCGCACCGACCGCAACGACGAGGACCCGGACCGGCAGCGCCGACAGGTCGAGCGTTCGGATGACGCGGCATCGCTCATTGAGGCATGACTCCCCGTTCCCATCTTGTTCCGTTCACCATGCAGTGGCCTCGTGCGACGTGCAAGCTCGGCTGAGGCGGCCCGAGTCGAACGACTGTTGACCGTTACAGCGCGACGATGATCGCATGGCCGCACCGATAGCCGCGCGCGGTTCGTTGCGCAATGCGTGAAGGTAACGACAGTCCGCTACCGCAGTGACGACGACAGCGCGTGGAGCACCGTGCGTACCGGGCCCGACAGTGCGGGCGGCATTGACGCAGGCGCCCTCGGGAGAAGTTGTGTGCACCGGGAATATCGGCCGCGATGGAGAGCCGGGCCTCGCAATGCACACCGTGGATAGACCACAGCGCTAAGACTCTCGCCAGCGAAGGACCACAATCCGGAACAGGGGGCGAGGACCGAGTGGGACGCAAGACCGTCGCTGGCTCAGATCGTAGTGCCATCCAACAAGCGAACGGTAACCGGAACCGTAACCGATTGATCGCCGGGCGATGGCGTCGCCGACGCCGCGGGGGTTCGACGTCTATCCTTATCCGACCAATGTTGCCTTCCGCCCCCTCCTCCGGCCGCCGAACGGCTACCGCCGTCCAGCCCAAGAATGTAAGCGTTCCATCAGTCCGTGGAACGGACCATCCCGCCGCTGCGTTCGGTGCGCCCAGATTACGGATCTTTGCGCACTCCGGGCGTTGACCAGCTCCTTTCGGCCGCGCCAGTACGGCCAAGGGCCATCACCTGGTGACCGAACGGAAACACGGATTCGGCCATTAGGCCCGAAAATGATAGCTGGGGGTGGACATGGCACCCCCTCGATTGAATCCAATCCGATGACCGCTTGTGCACGGAAACAAAATTAGCGGAATCAAGCTGCAGACGACGTATATGAAAAAGACAGATATTACAAATTGTTAAAGAATGTTACGCAGCCAATGCTTCAGGTAACATAGCACAACTGTGGCGTAGATCACGGGGCGGCTGAAACGTGCGGCGGTGTGTCCATGTCGGTCTCGAGGCTGTCGGCAATTGTCGCGGCAGCGACCTTTACCGAGTTCCGCGCGAGGTGGGCGTAGCGCGCGGTCGTCTGGACCTGACTGTGACCGAGGAGCTTCCCGATCATCGGCAGGCTCTCCCCGAGAGCGAGAGCTCGCGAGGCGAAGCTGTGTCGCAAGTCATGCAAGCGGACGTCTTCGAGCCCGGCCTCCTTGCGAACGACCATCCACGACGCGTTCAGAGTGCGCAAGCGGGTGCCGCGCACACGACCGGGAAACACCCAGGGGTTGTCGGGCCGGCGTGGCAACGCGGTGAGGACCTGTATCGCCGCCGGTGACAGCGGCACCGCCCGCGCACCGGTTTTCGCGTCGCGCAGGCGCAACTCATCGTGTTCGAGGTCGACGTGTTCCCATCTCAGTGTCACGACTTCGTTGCGCCGGCAGCCGGTCAGCATCAGGAGGCGCAGCGCCGCCGCCGCGCTTGTCGAGATCGTGCCTCCGGTTTCGAGCTCGGCGAGTACTCGGCCCAGGCGGTCGAACTCCTGCTCCGACAGAAAGCGCTCGCGGCTGCGCGTCGGATATTTCTCGATGAACCGGCAGGGATTCCCCCCGGCCGGAGCCTCGCCCGATTTCCCGGCCGTGTAGAAGAGCCGGGAGAGCAGCGAGACCACCTGGTTCGCCATGGTCGGCTTGTCGTGCAGCCGGTAGTGCAGCGCCGCAACGTGGTCGGGCGTGACCTCGCTCAGGCGCAGCCCCCCGAAGCGTGGCAGCAGGAACTTGTCCAGGATATGGCGGCATCCCCGCTGGGTCGTCGGCTTGCAGCGCACGGCCACGTGCTCGGTCATGTACCGCTCGGCGACCTCGGCGATCGTCGGCCCGGTGGCCGACGGCGAATCCGCGCCCGGGCGGCGCGGCGTCTCGCCCGCCTTGAGGCTGGCAATCAGTCTTCCCGCCTCGCGTCGTGCACGCTCGGGCGTCCACACCCCATGGCGGCCGATGGTGACGCGCCGGGATTTCCCGCCGGCGCGGGTGTGCACCATGTAGACCTTCGAGCCCGTCGGATGGACGCGCACCCCGAAGCCGGACAGGTCGCGGTCCCAGAAGACGGTTTCGCGCTCGGCGACCGGAAGGGCGTCGACCGCGCGCCTGGAAAGGGTGAGCTTGTTCGGGCTTCGCATGGCGGGTTCCTGTGAGAAGTTCCGTTGACGTGAGCGCGCTACCGGACGTCGGGAGGCGCGAGCCTGGCCCCGAGGTCGTCGCCGATCTTGGCCGTCGCTTCGCGCACCGAGTCGCGTGCGAGATGCGCGTACTGACGTTGACCCCAAAATCCGGACCAGGTGGTTCTTCACCTATGCGGCCTGAGCGATGGTCATGTCCCTCCTGGCCTGTGCCGGCGTCCGGTAGCCGATGCTCGAGTGGCGCCGTCGTTGGTTATAGAAGATCTCGATGTACTCGAATAGCGCAGCCCTGGCCTCGCGCCGGGTAGAAAACCGGGTACGGTGCACGAGTTCGGTCTTGAGAGACCCAAAGAAGCTCTCCATAGGGGCGTTGTCGAGGCAATTCCCCTTGCGGCTCATGGAGGCCTTGATGCCATGGAGGCGGAGCAGTTTGCGGTAGTCACCGCAGGCATATTGCACACCGCGGTCGGAATGGTGGATCAGCCCCATGGGCAACCGGCGGCTGCGGATCGCCATCTTCAGCGCCTCCTCGCACAGGACGCTCTTCAGCCGCTCGGACATCGACCAGCCGACGATCTCCATCGTGGCCAGATCCTTGACGGCGGCGAGGTAGAGCCAGCCTTCGTCAGTTGTGATGTAGGAGATGTCAGCGAGCCAGACCGCATCGGGCGCAACGGCTTCGAAGTTGCGGTCGAGCAGATTGGGCGCGATCGCATGGGAGTGGCGGCTGTCGGTGGTGATCGGCGCCCGCCGCCTGCCTCGCGGTGGACGAATGCCGTTCTCTCGCATGAGCTTGGCGACCGTGCGCTTCGAGGTGCGAAAGCCGCGGGCTTTCAACTCGGCATGGATCCGAGGCGCGCCGTAGCACCTCTTGCTCTGCTCGAAGATCTCCCGGATCTCGGACCCGAGCCTGCCACGCCGGGCAACGCGTTCAGCTCTCTTTGGGGCCGCACGCCGCCGGGCGTGGAACCAGCTGTGAGCAACCCCCAGGACCCGGCACATGAACCGGATGGCGTGCTCTGAAGCATGGGCGGCGATGAAAGCGTGCTTCGTCTTCATGTCTTCGCCGCCCATTGAGCGAAAAAAGCCGAGGCTTTGCGTAGAACCTCAACCTCCTCCGTCAGCCGCTTGTTATCCCGGCGAAGCTGCACCAGTTCAGCGGCCTCGGCTTTCTGCGCCGCGGTCGCCGCGGCCGAACCCGCGGCCTCAAGCTCGAGCCGCCAGGTCTTCAACTGCGTTGGCGTGACGCCGAGCTCGGCAGCCACACTGCTATGCGTCGCACCCGGCTCCGACAGCCGGGCAACCGACTGTTCCTTGTATTCCGGCGAAAATCGCCGCCTCGTCTGCTTTGTCATCTCGTCCCTCCAGGTCGGTATTCAATTTACCGCCTGGTCCGGGATCCGGGAGCAACGTCATACCGTGCGGTCGTGGTCACCATGCGGTGACCGAGCAGGTCTCCAATCATCGGCAGTCCCTCGCCGAGCGCGAGGGCGCGGGAGGCGAACGTGTGTCTCAGGTCATGCAGGCGGACGTCGTCGAGCCCGGCGCGCCTGCGGACCCGGTCCCAGGAGTCGTTGAGGTTGACCAGGCGGGTGCCCTTCTTCCTGCCCGGGAACACCCACGGATTGCCGGGCGTGCGGGAGAGGCCGTTCAGGACCCTCGCCGCCGGGGGGGTCAGCGGCACCATCCGCGTGCCGGTCTTCGTGTCGGGGAGGCGCATCTCGCCGGTGTCGAAGTTCAGGTCGTCCCAGCGAAGCCCGAGGATTTCGTTGCGGCGGCATCCGGTGAGCACGAGGAGGCGAATGGCCGCCGCCGAATGGATCGAGGCGAGACGCTCGGCGGGCGCGGCCCTCAGCGCCTCGCCGAGCCGGTAGAGCTCCTCGCGGGTAAGGAACCGCTCGTGCTTCTCGACCCTGAAACGGGGCACGCCCCGGCACGGGTTGGTTCCGGAGGGACGCCAGCCCCATGCGTCGGCGAGGTTGAACATCTTGACCAGGATGTCGGCCGCCCGGTTGGCGACGGTCGGCATGTGGTGCAGGCTGTTGTGAAAGGCGAGGATGTCCTTGTATTCGATGTCGGCGACGAAGCGCTCGCCGAGGGTCGGCACGATATGCTTGCGAAGCATCAGCCGGTAATGGGAAATGGTCAGGGGCTTGCAGTGCATCGCGACATACTCGCGCTGGTAGCGCTCGGCGAGGTCGGCGACGGTCGGGTCGGGCGCGGGCTCGGGCGGAACGGGCGGCTGTCCGGTCTTGATGCGTGCGATGATGTCGGTGGCTTTCTTTCGGGCGTGGTCGACGGAGAAGTTGGGGTCGCCATGCTGGCCGAGGCTGACGCGCTTCGAGCGGCCGAAGGCGCGGGTCTGGACGACGAAGACCTTCTTGCCCGACGGGTAGACGCGGACGCCGAAGCCGGGAAGGTCGCGATCCCAGAAGATGGCGTCCTTGCCGTTGACCGAGAGGCGGTCCACGGTACGCTTGGTGAGGGTGCGGTACTGGCGCTCCGCCATGGTGCGGTGGTCCTCGGAGGCGGTCCCGGTCCCCGATTCCCGCTGAACGCGCCGTAAGCAACGAGGTAGTGCGGTGCGGGCAACAGGGAACGTAGACGTGACGGCCTCATCGCTGGGTTGGCAAGGTGATGCACAGTGTAGAGACGAGGAATAGTTCCGTCAATACAGACAGTTATAGTACATCAGCGCACTGTAGGAGAGGCATGCGTCGACAGGTGAATCGAGGCAGAAGCCACCTCAAACGATGATGTACCTAATCGATACCAACGTGCTCTCGGAGTTCATGCGCCCCGAGCCGGCCCCCGCCGTCATCCGCTGGCTCGAAGATCCCGGAGACGAGCCACTCGCCATCACCGCGATCACGGTTGGCGAGATTCTGTTCGGCCTCGAACGGTTGCCCGCGGGCCGTCGCCGGGATGACCTACGCGAGCGCTTCGTGGCAGTCGTCGAGCCGGGGACCGGGCTTTCGGTGCTCGCTTACGACGATGCCGCCGCCCGCGCGTATGGCGAGATCGCGGCCCAGCGCGAGCGTGCCGGTCTCGCCATCCACAACGCTGACCTCATGATCGCGGCCATCGCGCATTTGCACGCGGCCCGCGTCGCCACGCGAAACACCAAGGATTTCGACGCGACCGGCGTTGTCGTGGTCGACCCCTGGGCGTCCTGAGCGGCCCGCCCTACAGCTCGCCCGCGCTCATCATGGTTGCGATGCGCTCGGCCTGACGGATGGCCAGCGCGACCACGGTCAGGGTCGGATTGGCCGCGCCCGAGGAGGGGAATACGCTGCCGTCCGACACGAACAGGTTGGGCACCTCGTGCGCCCGGCCCCACTGATCGACAACGCCCGCGCCCGAGTTCTCGCTCATCCGGCACACGCCGAGGTGGTGATAGGCGGGCTCGGCCTGGGCCTCGATCGTGCGCCGTGCGCCGAGCGCCATGCACATCTCGTCCATCTTCTTATAGCCGTAGTTCTGCATCGGGGTCTCGTTGGGATGATCGTCGATGTGAAGGCACGGGATAGGCAATCCGTAACGGTCCTTTTCGGAGCCGTGCAAGCTCACGCGGTTGGTGGCCATCGCCAGGTCTTCGCCCAGCACGCCCATGAAGACGACATGGTCGTAGGCCTCGAGCCAGCTTGTGTGGGCACACCCCCACTTCCCCGGATTCAGGCTCGCCGCGTAGCCGGGGAGCCCGCATGCGGTCGAGACGATGTAGAAGCCTCCGACGAAACCGCGGCTGGGGTCGTACCTCGCCTCGTCGCGGACCAGGCCGGCGACCTGGACACCGCGGTGCATGTTCACCGGCCGATCGAACTCGCCAAACAGGTTTCCCGAACTGTGTCTCATGTAGTACTTGCCCACCAGGCCCGAACCGTTCGCCAGGCCCTGGGGAAAGGCGCTCGACTCCGAGTTCAGCAACAGCCGCACCGTCTCGATCGAATTGCCGGCCACACACACCGCGCGCGCGGCTTGCACGTGCTCGCGGCCGTCTCTGTCCACGTACAGCACGCCACGCACCCGGCCGTCCGCACCGTGCTCGATCCGCAGCGCCATACTCTCGGCGCGCAGCTCGCAGCGGCCGCTCGCTTCCGCCTGCGGCAGCTCGCTGTTCGCCGTCGACCACTTCGCGCCCGAGACGCAACCATGCATGCAAAAGCCGATCTGGTCGCACGCGTTGCGGCCGTCGCGCGGCTGTGAGTTGATCGCGTGGTTGTTCATGCGCACATCGGTGTACCCGATGCGCCGGGCGGCGGCGGCCATGGCCTTAAAGTTGTTGGTTGGCGGATGCCTCGGAATGCCGTGCGTCCCGGTTATCCCCATCTTGTCCTCGGCCTGGTCGTAGTAGGGCTCGAGATCGGCGAGCCCGAACGGCCAGTCGGCGATCTCGGCCCCGGGGATCGCGCCATAGATCGTCGCGGTCTTGAACTCGTGCTCCAACAACCGCGGACACATCGCGCCCCAATGAAGCGTCGAGCCCCCGACCGCCTTGCACATCGAGGTCGGACTATCCGGGAAGGTGCGGGCGATGATCGAGGAGCCGGTGCACACCCGCGGGTCGCTCCAGCTGAGTTTGGCATCCATCGCGACTTCATCGTTCTCGATCTCGTTGGGCTCGAACCGTCGGCCCGCCTCGAGGATCACGACGTCGATCCCGCGGCCCGTGAGTTCGTCGGCGAGCGTCCCCCCGCCGGCGCCCGAGCCGATGATGACGAGCACCGATGAATCGTCGTGATCGTAAGTGACCGCGGCCAGCGCGCCGTCCGAGCGTTCCTCGGTTGCCGTCATTGACTCCTCCTCCGAGGCGCCACTATTAACGGCAAAACGGCAGCGGTGAAAGCGCGTCGCCACCAGCGAGGGGATCCGTTGAAGGAGATTCGTATTGGGCTCATCGGCGCCGGGATGATCGGCCGCGCCCACGCCGCCGCCTACAAGAACGTGCCGCTCGTCTTCGGCGAGGCACCCGCGGTGCCGGTCCTCGAGATGGTGGCCGATATCGACCGCGGGCGTGCCGAGGCCGCTGCTGCGAGCATGGGCTTTCGCCGCTGGACCGCCGATTGGCGCGAGCTGGTCGACGACCCGGCCGTCGACGCCGTCGACATCACCGCAACCAACGACGTCCACGCCGAGATCGCGATCGCTGCTGCAGCGGCGGGCAAGCCGATCTACTGCGAAAAGCCGTTGGCGATGAACGGGGCCGAGGCGTCGGCGATGTCCGCCGCGGCCGAGGCGTCCGGGCTGACCACGCTGGTGGGCTTCAACTACCTCAAGCTTCCGGCGGTGGGGCACGCGGGCGCACTGGCGCGCGGCGGTGAGCTGGGCGAGCTCATGTTATTCCGCGGCAGCTTCGACCAGGACGTCATGACCGACTCCGCGGTGCCCTTCAGCTGGCGCCACGACCGCGCGCTCGCGGGCAGCGGCGTGCTCGGCGACATGGCCTCGCACGTCTTCAGCATCGCCAAGTTTCTGGTCGGCGACATCGCCGAGGTGTGCGCGGCGATGGCGACCCTGATCGAAGAGCGCCCGCTCGCCGCCAGCGGCACCGGGCACACCGCCCGTGCCGCCCAGGGCGGGCCGATGCGCCGGGTCGAGAACGATGACCTGACCCACGTGCTGGCTCGGTTCGAAAACGGCGCCATGGGTGCGATCGGCACCTCGCGCTTGGGCACCGGACGAAAACAGGGGCTGACCTTCGAGATTCAGGGCACGCAGGGGGCGCTGTGGTTCACGATGGAGCGCTCGAACGAGCTGCAACTCTACCGCCACACCGATCCCGTCGCTGAGCGCGGCTACAAGACCGTTCCGGTGAACGCTGGACAGCCCGCCTACGCCCATTTCCATCCGATCCCCGGGTTGGGATTGGCGATCAACGATGCCAAGCTGATCGAGGTCCGCGCCTTCATCGAGGCGGTGGCCGCCGGGGCGCCGGCCACGCCCGATTTCCGATTCGGCACCCACATCGCCCGGATCGTCGACGCGGTCGAGAGGTCCGCCGCCGAACGCCGCTGGGTCCGCGTAGACGAGATTGCGGCCACCGCCGCCTAGTCCTGCGGGAAGAGCAAGCCATGGCGCGGGTGCGATCCAACAGGCGGAAGGCACACACCTACCTGGTCAAGGGCCTCGAGTGGCGGCTCCGCAACACCAACGCCGCCAACCGCCAGGCCCGCGCCTATTTCGAGAAGGCGATCGCCAGCGATCCCGGCTACGCGCTCGCCTATTCCGATCTCGCGCGCGCCTATTACCAGCGCCGCGGCCAGGGTTGGACGACCTCGGATGCGCAATCGCTCGACCGCGCGCTTCGGTAGTGGTACAGTTTGGTCACGATGCGGCCTGTGACGCCTCCCAATCCTCTAGCACCTTCACGAGATCGGACATTTCCCAAAGCTTGGGAGTGACCCCGGCTGCCATCGCTGGCGTGACTCGCAAAGTTTGGTGGATACGAACGAAATTGTAGTGCATGAAGTAGATCGCCATCATGTGCGCATGGTTTTCTGCCTTCTTCGAGAACGCATTCGTGAGGCGCGTCATGCGGCGATTGCCCATGCGCATCGAAAGGTTGCTGCGCTCCACATAGCTAGTCGATACATGGGCGGGGTCAGGCTTGCCCTCAACGTTGCGCTTGCGAATGCCCGTGCATTCTGCGGGGCTGTACCGCTTGTCTGACGATACGCCGCCTTCCGAGCCGTAGAGCTTCACCAACTGGGCATAATCCACGTCATCGCCGAATGCGCCCTCGACCGCTTCCAGATATGCCTTGTGCCCGTCGCTGGTGAGTTGAACGCGGGAAGCTAGGCGTGGCGCGAGATCATCTATGAACGTCGCTGCCGCTTCGCTATCGCGCCCGCCGACATACCAAGAAGCAACAAGCTTCGTGTCGGCATCAAGGCCCACCCACGTCCAAATATCTCCGGCACCTTCGGGGGCTGCCTTCGCGGCCTGGACGTTCTTTTGCTTTGCATAGCAAAAGGCCCATGCTTCATCGACCTGGATGCGCTTGCAAGGTAGGCTCACAAGAATGCGGTCTTGATACTCGGAGAACGCCTGTCCGGCATCCTCCAAGAGCTTAATCAGCGTGGTTCGGCTTATGCCGGTTAGCCGCGTCATCGCCCGGAGCGAGATACCTTCCGCCATCATCTGGAGGGCTTGGGAGCGTTTCTCGTGAGGGAGCTTGTTCATAGGCACGATAATGCACCATCATGCCTGAACGGTCAAGCATAAAGTAACAGAACTTGCAGGTTTGGAGAACTTGAGGGAAAATGCTTTGACCGCTGGGTTTGGAGTGATCAGCCCGCCCAGCGGTCAAAGGCTTACATGCGGGGGTTACCTCCTCATGTTCCACCGCCCGGCACGGCTTCACGGCCTTGCGCACGGGGTTCCGCCGGATGATCAGTCCGGTGCTCGACTATGGCTGGTGACGGATTCGTAGACGCAGCACCGTCACCAGCCTTTTCTGTGTCATGGCGATCCGGGACCGATAGAGTCCATCCAGACCGGCCATGGGAAACGAAGTCAGCCGATTTCGACAACATTGAACTGACGTTGTTCTGTGGCACCGTGCCGCCAACCCGAACACCGCGCTCAGCCAACGTCTCCATGAGGCTTTTCGTAGAGGTCGGTTCGGCCCGTCCCGTCAATACGTCTTTGGCGACACGAAGAATCTCTGCAGAGATGCCAGACTGGAATGGGCGGGCGTGAGATTGAGCAGGCGGCGGTTGCGGCGACGTGACACTGCTGTCGGTGTACATCGCCGAAATGCGGCGAAGCTCTCGGAGCCTAATATATGTGGGGCTCTCTTCGAGCTGTCGCTCAAGATGTTCGATTTCGGCCTTCAGTGCTTCAACAAAGCTGGTCACGGCACACCTCTTTTCCGGGGGTGCCCCAACTCTACGTCAGAACGTCCGTAGATGTACAGCCTAGACGTAAACTTTTTACGATTTCTCCCACCGAGCCGTCGCCGCCTTCTTGGCGATGGCCTGGCGCTGTCTGGGTGTCAGTGACTTCGCACGTGCCGGACCGCCCTTTAAGCCACCCTTACGGCCCAACTCAACCGCTGATTTGTTCTTGTTGTGGTCTATTGGTGGTGTCGGCGCGTGATCTTCGACCTGGCCTGTTAGAATATCGCCGATCAGCTTGCCAAGCTCGACGGGATCGCGTGGGCGCTTGAGGCGGTTTCCTGTCATGGTGAGAGTATGCCATGGTTCGCCGGTTGGCCAAAACTGGTGAGTCTGAAACTGTACCACTACCCGCGCTTCACACCGCGAACAGGGCCATCGCCCTCGATCCGGCAGTGGCGCCCCAGGCGCTGCTCACGGTTGCATTGGTCGAGACCTGGCGGGGGCGCTACGAGCGCGCGCTGGCCGCGGTCGAGACCGGGGTCGCCATGGCCCCCGAGGCGGCCGAGAACCACGCCGTCCTCGGCTTCGTCCGCGCTTGGTACGGCGAGCCCGAGGCCGCGGCCCGCCACGTGCGCAAGGCCATACGCCTCGATCCCGATCCCCCCTTCTTGTTCGACTTCTTCCTCGGCCACGCCCAGTTTGGCGCCCGCCGTTACGCCGCCGCCGCGCGTCACCTGAGGAAGGGAGTCACCGGCAATCCGAACTACCTGCCGGGTCGCCTGTTCCTGGCCGCCACCTACGGCCACCTCGGCCGCGCCGCCGAAGGGCGTGCCGAACTCGCCGCCTGCCGCCGCATCAACCGCGCCTTCTCCCCTACCTGGCTCGAACGCGTGGTAGTCTACCGCCGCCCGACCGACCACCGCCACCTCCTGCGCGGCCTCGCCAAGGCCGGGCTCGGCTAGCGCGGCAGACCGGCCATCAAACCAGCGGGGTGTCGGCGGCAAAGCGGCGCAGAACGTTGTCGGTGATGCGCGAGATGTTGTTGTCATAGCCCCGGTGCGAGAGCGCGCCGCACCAGGCGATCGAGCCGGTGGAGAACACACCCCCGCCGGCGGCGGTCTCGAAAAACACCATGTCGGCGCGCACGGTTTCGCACAGGGTGCCCGAGCTCGCCTCATCGTTGCCCATCAGATCTTCGATCACGGCACGGAACATATCGGAGTGCTGTCCCGCCGAGGAAGCCAGCACCAGCGCGTGGGGCGGGGTGCCGAGCGCCGGATCGGTGCGGTCGATCTCGATGCCAGCGGCGCCACCGGTCATCAGGCCGAAGTCGCCGATGCGCTCGTCGGCGGCTATGCCCTCGAAGATAAACGCCGCCCGCGGATCGAAGCTGTCGGGCCCACGCACGTACGGCGCGCCGTGATCGAAGCCGATTGCCTCCATTCCCACGCCTAAGAGCCCCTGAGGCGGCCGCCCGCCGGTGCGCAAGCCGCCGGAGAGCTCGCCGGAGAATGCAAGGTGGCGCTCGCCAGGCTCGTTCTCCCAGTTGCGACTGACGCCGGATTTACGCACCTCGATCACGCCGGGCAACGTGTCGTGGTGGGCGATGTGCCAGAAAAAGCCGTTGCCGCCCATATACATCAGCCGCCCGCCGGCCTCGGTGTAGGCCCGCATCGATTCCCACATGTGCGTGGTGTAATACTCGGGGTGCGAGCCGGTGATCACGCACGCGTAGGGCTCGAGGCACGCCAAGCCTTCGGCGTGTAGGTCCTCGTCGGTGGCGACGTCATAGGCGTGCCCCTTCGCCTCAAGCCAGTCGATCAGGTGGGTGTCGGCGTTGAACTGCCTGAGCGCCGAGCCGCCGCCGCCGTCCCATCGCATGAACTTGGGCCGCATCGTCAAGTTCGGTTGCAAGCGCGAGAAGTGGGTGAACCCGCTGCCGTCGGCGTGCAGGTCATAGAGCGAGCGCCCATACTCGGGGTGCGCCGCGAGATAGGCGTCGTGAGGCTCGAACGTCAGTAGCCGTGCGTTGCCTTGCTCGCAGCCGACGTCGTGCAGCGCCAGCAGATAGTTGCCGTACGCCATGTAGCTCGCGGTGGGCGCCAGGAAAAGCACCTTCGCGCAGGGCTTTCCCCGTGGTGGGCGGACGTAGAAGGGGACGTACTCTTCGGTCTTGTCGCCGGTGAGCTTGGCGGCGTACAGCCCGCTTCGCACCGTCGGGACTTTGAACTCAAAGTCCTCGTCCCAGCCGGCGTCATAAACGTCATCACGGTGAAAATGAATGGCCCCGTATTCGTGCGGGGCGTGCCGCCAACTGAGTTCTGCCGCCGACCAGTTCGATCCCTTCATCGCCCGCGCCGGTAGGTTCAGGGTGCGCCCGTGTAGCGCGTTCGGTCCGGTATCGAAGATCCGAGTGGTCGGAATCTCGCGGCTGAAATCCCACGCCGCGATCAGCCGCCCCTCGGCGAGCGGCTCGCTCTGCAGCCCCTTCAGCGCATCCGCGCCCAGTGCCGCCCCGGCCAGCCGGGGTGCCTCGATCTTGCCGTCGTAGTGCCCCGCCGTCTCCGCCCCCTCTCCGGCCACGTGCGCGGCGATGGTTAGTGGGGCCCGGGTCTCTCCGAGGCGCACGCCCAGCTCGCGCTCGGCCGCGCCGTCGCTGGCGCCGACGGGATAGCGGCGCAGGTCTTCCTGAAAAACCGTGCCGCGGCCGCTTTCACCGTCGAAGCTCGCGCCCACCCACGCCCATTCGCGCGGCTTCAGCGGCACCTCGGTCGAGACCGTCGCCACCGAGGACCCGTCACCGATTCGCAGCGCCGCCGCACCGGTCTCGTCGAGGATCAGCGCGAAACCACGTGATTGGTGCGCGGCGAACTTGGCGAGCAGCGTCTGCGTCCCCGCGCCAGGGAGCGTCGGCCACACCAGCGCCGAGAGGCTGACACTCGACAGGCCTTGAAGCGCCGGCGTATCGTCCACCACCACGCAGCTGCCGCCCTGGATCGACTGCGCCCGGCCTTGGTAGCGGCCCGAGATCGCCGTCTCGACCGCCTCTTCCTTGAAGCCGGGCCCCTCAGGGTTGAGATCGCCGCAGATCAGCCGCACGATCTCGGCTGCGTACCCTGCCCCGGTCTCGTCGTTGACAAGGAAGCGCAGCGTCTCGCCGGGCCGCACGCTCAACGCATTGGCGTAGGCGGTGATTCTCGGCGTGACCGGCGCCAGGCTCGCCGCGCCCGGCTCCACCACGGACTCGCCGTCGAGCGCGGGGCCGCCATGCACCGCCCAGCGCAGCTTGAAGACCTCCCACTCGGCCTCGGCCAGGCTGGCGAACCGGCAGCCCTCGAAGACCTCGATCGGCGCCGCTCGCTCGCCGGTGAGCCGCGCCAACAGCCACTCGCGATGGGGCTTGGTGGCGAACAGCACGTACTTGCCGGAAAGCGGCCCGCCGCGGAAGACGTTGAGGATGCGCTGCAGCCTCGGCCCGTGCGCCGCCGTCGGCTGATCGCGATACTCAAACGCGAGCGCCCGGTCCGCGGCCGTCAGGGTCAGTTTCGCCATGCCGCGCCGACTCTACACCATGCGCTCGGTCCGCTCGTGTTCAGGTCCTCATCTGTACGAACAAGCGAGAGAGGGAGGTGTTCAGGAGCACCGCGAACACGATCGGCGCGCCGAGTGCCATGCGGAAGAACTCGGCCTTGACGCCACCCATTATCAATCCATTGTCGATCGAGCGAATCGCCAGCGTACCCCGCGGTGCGGGTCGGTCGCCTCTTCAGCTCAGCTACCGCCTCTCTCCGCCGCAGTCTGGGCCCCCTTGTCGCCCCAGCGCTCCTGCATGCGCGCGTGCGCTTCCGCCGAGCCGTCGTGGTCGGTGCCGAACCAGTGGTCGAACGGAATGAGGTCGCCCCCATAGTTGCACTCGAAATAGCGGTGATGAAGGTAATGGAAGAAAAGGCTTATCCCTCTGAACCCGGTTTGACGACATGTTGGGTTTGCGGTTGCCATCGGCGGAATGTTCGCTTAATGTTCTGTCATGCCAGCCGCTGGAAATACGACCGCCCGATGTCCCGCGCCGCCTTCGAGGCGCGCTTTCCCGATGAAGCCTCCTGCGCCCGGCATCTTGCAGCCAAGCGCTGGCCCGACGGCTTCGTCTGCCCCGCCTGCGGCCATGACAGGGGCTGGGAACTGAAGCGTCGCCGGGCGAGCTGGGAATGTGCGGCCTGCGGGAAGGAGACTTCGGTGACCGCGGGCACGATCATGCACCGCAGCCACTTGCCCCTGAAGACCTGGTTCATGGCCGTTCACATCGTGACCAGCCACTCGAACGGTATCTCCGCCCTGCAACTCCAGGCCCAGCTCGGGCTCGGCAGTTACAAGAGTGCCTGGCTCCTGCTGCACAAGCTGCGCCGTGCCATGGTTGATCCGGATCGCAGCCTGCTTGAGGACCTGGTCGAGATCGATGAGGCCACCCTACCGTTCCGCACCGTAAAAGACCCGACCACAGGCGGGCAAGGTCGCAGCCGGCAAGGCAAGATGCGCATTGCTGGCGCGGTCGAGCTATCGCCCGAGGGCGAGCCACGTCGCATCCGGCTGGCGCCGATCGGGGATTTCTCCGCGCGCAGCCTCCATGCCTTCGTTGCCGGGACCTCGGCGCCGGGCGCGCGGGTAATCACCGATGGCTGGAGCGGTTATCCTGGCCTGCCCGACCACGACCACCAGCCCAAGGTCGTCGGTGCAACGCCCGCCCATCTCGTGCTGATCTGGATCCATCGTGTGTTCTCGAACCTGAAGCGCTGGGCGCTCGGAACCTTCCATGGCCTGCGCCGCGCCCATCTGCGCCGCTATCTCGACGAGTTCGTGTTCCGCTGGAACCGCCGCCGCCACACCGCAACGGCCTTCGACACCCTGCTCGGCATCGGCACGCGCCTCCGACCCGCCGACTACCGCGACATCGTCGGACAACGCGGCTGATCCCGGCAGGCCGGGCGCCAGCCACCGCCCGCCCTCCGATCCGCCTCAATCGGGGCCGAATACCGGCCCTCCAGCCTGCCTGACAGCACTCGAAACCTACTTCCCCAAGGCCAAAAGCTCCCGCACATCGCCAGGCACGGTCCAAGAACCGTGCCTGGAACGTAGAAGGCCGATCAACATCTGGTGTGACCGGAAGCAAAGGGAGAAGCCTTTGGAAGAAATCACTCGGCAGCGTGAGCCTCCCCTTCACGACGAGCTGGTCGAAGCCGGCGTGCACGGGGCCCGGCAGGAGCGCCGCGAATAGCAGAGTGAACAGCGTGTGGATCGGGTGTGAAGGCACGAATAAGAAGATCAGCACGCCCGAGAAATAGATGACATGCTCTATCGGGTGCAGCGACAGGCCGGACCACGGGCCAACGTTCACGTTCTTATGGTGAACGTAGTGCGCGCTCCGGTAGAGCGGCCGCCAGTGGAGGAGGCGATGCGTGAAGTAGAAGTGCATCTCCTGCCACAGCGCCAGCGCGCATAGTAAGAGGGCGAAATAGACGGGCTGTGTTTCCCAGTCCACGTACGGGATCATTCGGTTGGCGTAAGCCCACATCATCGGCACTTCGTAGGCCGTCCAAACGGTGCACCCACCGGCGACGCTCCAAAAGACGTTGTCGCGCAGCTGATCGCCCCACAGGAACGTCGGGTTCCTTTCGCCGAGCCATTTCGGACTGAACTTGTACCTCGCACCCTGGCCTCTGAACGTGTACAGTCTTAGATGCCACCCTCCGGCAAACAGCACCAAGAGCGCGAGATTGCGGAAGTAGATCTGGGCGATCCAGTCGGGGCGGAACTCAGCCATCCGCGAAAGCTCGGGCTGCGTGGTGAACCACGTGACGACCGCCAGCAGACAGAAGATCGCGTTCCACGGCCATAGATAGCCGGGATAGCCCAACAGCCACTTCAGCACTTTGAGCGAGCGCGGCGGCCACTCCCAAAGCGGCGCCGGCACCGGGCGCACCGCAGGTTGCCACTCTCCCCGTGAATCTCGAGCCCCGGCAGCGGCTTCAGACATCAGTTTCTGCATGCGCCCTTCGTCGGACGCACTGTGCTCGCACGGACCGCGCCACGCAAGAACCCTCATGCGCGATGTCCCCTTTGGGTCGCGCCTGCGGTGGACCGGCCCATGGCGTTCGGCTATCGTCGGTCGCCGCGCCGCAATTGGGGCGATGCATGTACACCGTCGATTACCGCAAAAGGCACCTCGCCGAGGAGTTCATGCAGGACCCGCTCGGTCCGCACAGCCCCGAGCTGCAACGGGTGCTGATGGTGTTCCGCGGCGGGCCCGTCGAAGGCAAGCACGTGCTGGTGTGCACCAAGCCATACCGGGAATGGACGCTGGCGCAGGTTAGCGGCGTCCGCGGCAAGCCGGTCAAGTTGCTCGGCGACCAAGTCTTCACCTCGCTCGAAGATGCCGAGCGCGCCGTCTTCCGCCTGCGCTGGAAGCAACACACCGGCCGCACGCTGGCCGTTTAAGGGCGCTTCAGCCTGCGCCAATCGGCTTGTCGCTAGCGAAGCGTTTGAGCACGTTCGCGGTCAGGCACGAGACGTTGTTGTCGCAACCGTTATAGGCAAGGCTTGCGCACCACACGATTGAGCTGAACGAGAACACCGCCCCGCCGTTCGGGGTCTCGAAGAAGACCAGTTCGCCGCGGACATCCGGGTTCATGGTGCCCGTGATGTTGGGCATGTGGGTGTGCTCTTCGGTCGCCAGAAGGTAGCAATCGCTGTGGCCCTCGGATCGCGCCACCACCAGCGCATGCGGCGGCGTGCCCAACGAACGGTCCGCGATGTCGAGCTCGAACCCCGCCGCGCCGCCGCCGATGAAGCCGAAATCCCCGATCACCTCATCGGCGCCGATTCCCGCGAACGCGAAGGCGATCCGCGGATCTCCGCTCTCGGGCGTGCGACGGAAGTAGCCGCACCCATCGAGGCCGAGCGCAATGAAACCGGCGCCGGCAAGCCGCTGCGGCGCCCGGTTTTGGTTGCGCCACAATCCGCCGTATTCGCCATCGAAGGCGTGGTGGTATTCGCCCGGCTCGGCCTCCCAGGTGCGCACGCCGCCCTCGCCCCGCCGCACCTCCATGGCGCCCGGCGTCTCCTCGCTGAAGGCCACGCGCCAGTAGAAGCCGTTGCCACCCATGTACATGAGCCGCCCGCCTTGCTCGGTATAGGCCTTGAGCGCGTCCCACATGGCGGTCGAGGTGTATTCCGGGTGGGTGCCGGTCAGCACCACCCGGTACGGCTGGAGCAGAGCCAGGCCGTCGCGGTCAAGGTCTTCATCGGTGATGACGTCAAAATCGAAGCCCTCGGCCTCGAGCCAGTCGGTTAAGTGGGTATCCGCGTTGTACCAGGAAAGCGATGAGGGGCCGGGAACCATGCCGAACATCGTTTTCGGGCGCATATTGACGACGGGGCGAAGCCGAGAAGAGTGGCAGACGCCGCTGCCATCGGAATGGGCGTCGTACATCGAGGCGCCGAGTTCGGGACGGGCGTCCAACAGCTGGTCCCACGGCTGCAGGACCAGTAACCGATCGGCCAAGAGCTCCGAGGTAGTCGCATAGGGCGCCGGCTGCATGTTGGCGTACGCCGAGTAGGTCGCGGTCGGGGCCAGGTAGGCGATCTTGGCGGTGGGCTTGCCCAGCGCCGGACGAACGAAAAAGGGGATGTAGTCCTCCCCACCGCCGGCGCGCAGCCGGACGGCGTAGGAGCCGCTTTTCATCCCCGCCGGTATCGTCAGGCCGAAATCCGATTCCCAGCCACAGTCGTAGAGATCGTCGTCGTGGAAATGGATCGCGCCGTACTCCTCGGGTGCCGCCCGCCAACTCATCTCCCGTCCCGACCAGTTGTGGCCCGTCATCGCCCGTGCCGGCAGGTTCACGGTCTCGCCGTGAAGGCCGTTGCCCGAAACATCCGTAATGCGCTGGCGCGGGATGTCGCGTGAGAAATCCCACGCACCGACCAGCGCGGTCCGCAGATGGGACAGCGTCGGGCCTTGCGCGACATCCCCCATCTCGGCCCGGGTCAGCACGCGGTCGCTGAGTCGCGGGGCATCCAGCTTGCCGTTGAAGTGTGCCGCCGTACGCGCCCTGCCCTTGACCGTCCTTTGTATGCGGGCCGCCATGACCAGCGGGCCGTGGCCAAGTTTTGCGGCGCGCAGCTTCGAGGTCGCCGTGGCGCGCACCGAATCGTTCAGCGTCGCATACCGCCTCAGGGGCTCCTGATAGACAGCGATGCGCCGAGATTTCGCGTCGTAGCTCGCGCCGACGAAATACCACTCGCGCTCGACCAGCGGTTTGCCCGCGCTGTGGATTTCGCTCCTGCCCGACCCCGAGCCGAGCTTCAGCGCCACGGCGCCCTTCGCATCAACGATCAGCTCGAAGCCCGACTCGCCGCGCGCCCGCCAATTCCCGATCACCACCTGCTCGCCCTTTTGCGGCGTCGTCGGCCAGATCATCGCCTGAACCGTGAAGCTCGACAGGCGCTCGAATTGTGGTCCGGCCGGCACCACAGCATACGAGCCGGCGTTGACCGCCTGCTTGCGCCCCTTGTAGCGGCCGCTCACCGCGGTCTTGATCAGCTTTTCCTTGTATCCCGGTCCTTCCGGATTCTCGTCGCCGCAGATAATGCGGACTACGTCGGCCCGATACGAATTCGGCCCCTCGCAACTGACCATGAAGTTGATCGTCTGCGACGGCGCGACGCTGATCTGGTCGCCGTAACCCAGGATCGTCATGAAGCGATTCGCTACGCCGAATTCAACCTGCGAACCGCGGCTCGGGCAGCCCCTTCACCCCGGGCTCGAGCGCCAGGACGTCGCCCGAATGGGGCGATTCGGCTAGTTCCTGGGGCGTCAGCAAATAGCGCTGTGAGGTGATGTAGAGGACCTCGAGGTCCTCACCCCCGAAGATGCAGCTCGTCGGTCCGGGAATCGGAAGCTCGATCATCCTTTCGACGCGGCCATCGGGGTCGTAGCGCCCGATACGGCCGCCGGCGCCGGGTAGTGTGCACCAAACAAAGCCCTCGGCGTCTACGGTCAATCCATCGGCAACGCCGACCTCCTTGGGCAGGTCGACGAAGACCCGACGATCGGCGATCGCGCCGGTCGCGATGTCGTAGTCGTAGACGTCGATGCGCGCGGTCACGGTATCGGCGTAGTACATCCGCTTGTCGTCGAGGTTCCAGCCAAGGCCGTTGGCGACCGTGATGCCGGTATCCATGCGGTGCACGGAGAGATCGTCATCGAGACGATAGAGGCTGCCCAGGGGACGATTGCCGAGGTTGTAGGAACCAGCCCAGAACCGACCCCGCCGGTCGCACTTGCCGTCGTTGAAGCGGTTTTCCGGAAGGTCGCGCTCCACCTCGTTGATGACGCGGATGGCGCCCGGCTCAGCCACCCTGCCGAAGCCGACCTCGGGATCGAAGAAGGCGAAGCCGTCGCGCCGTGCCATCACGAAACCGCCGCGCTCGCGAAGCGCGAACGAGCCGACCGGTTGGTCCCATTTCACCAGCGCATCGGGCGGCGGAAAGATTCGGTCCTCGCCGGTCTCGGGATCGAAGCGGTGCAGCACCGACGACCAGATGTCGAGCCAGTACACCGCTTTCTCGCGCGGACACCACACCGGACATTCGCGGAGGAGCGCGTGCGCCTCGCGCGCAGACGACTTCGTCGCTCATGCTCTCCCCTTCTTGTGGTCCCGACAAGCCAGGGCGGTCTCGGGTGCAGGGTAGCACGGCGAGCGTGCCCCCGAGAAACCGCGCCGGTCGCGAATACCGCGGGCCGATGGTGCGCGTTTCGATGCGGGCGCTACAATGGTCGTCTTTGGTACCACCCCAACCCTTCTCATGAACGCTTCGGGCTCTCCGCCACGCGCGCACCGTCTCGCCAACGCGGCGTCCCTCGCCTGGCCGTTCGTCATGCTGGCCGTAAACGGCATCGGCTCCGGGTTCATCCTCTCGCTCAACCGCCTCGCCGCCGAGGGCGGAGTCCCCTTCATCCCCTATATCTTCTGGGCCTCGTTGTTCGGCGGGCTGATCCTGCTGGTCCTCGGCGCCGCGACCCGAACGCCGCTGCCCCTGAGCCGCGCCCACCTTCGCGCCTACCTGATCACCGGCTCGGCCGCGGTAGCGCTGCCCATGAGCCTGTTCGCATTCGTCGCCGCCAAAGTACCGGCCTCGGTCGTCAGCCTGGAACTGTCGCTGACACCGATGCTCACCTACGCCTTCGCGCTCGTACTGGCGATGGACCGGTTGCGCTGGCGCAAGGTCGCGGGCATCACGCTTGGTTTCGCGGGAGTCCTCGTGATTGTGGTGCCCGAGGCGAGCCTGCCCGACCCGGCGATGGCGGGCTGGGTATTGTTCGCGATGCTCGCGCCCATGAGCTTCGCGATCGCCAACGTCGCGGCCGCGCGCACCCGCCCACCTCACACCGCCTCACTGTCGATGGCCGCGGCGATGTCGCTCGCGGCGGCGGCGGTCCTGGTGCCGGCGATGGCGGTCGAGGGGAGCTGGTGGTTCTTCGATTCGGGCCTCGATACCGGGGCTTGGGCGGTGATCGGGTTGGGTGCGCTGTTCGCGATCCTGTTCACGCTCTTCTTCGAGATCGTGCGGCTTGCCGGACCGGTGTTCTTCTCGACCGTGAACTACATCGGGCCTGTCGCGGGCGTGGTGCTGGCCATGCTAATCTTCGGCGAGACCCTCAGTTCGTGGCTGTGGGCCGCGCTCGCCTTGATGATGGCCGGCCTCGCCGTGATGAACGCGGGTCGCCGCACCTGAGCGCGAGCGACGGCTGGCCCACCGCCTCCCACCTAGAAACGCTTGGAGCGCGTATCTCCATCCGGTAGGCTTCGCGTGCGTTCCGGCGCACGGATCGACGGGTAAGGCAGCAGTCAGGGCGGTGGCCAGCTTGGCAGCGAAGACGAACCTCGCCGAGGCGTTCGAGCGGGATGGTTACGCGGTCGTGCCCGGCGTCCTCAGCCGCGCCGAGGTCGAGTCCCTACGAGACGAAGCGCTGAGGATCTTCCGCGGCGAACGGGGCGAGGCTCGTGGGCTCACCGCGGCTTCCGCCGAGGACAGCGACGAGGCGGTCGCGCGCCGCTATCTCTGCATGCAGTTCCCGCACAAGCTCTCCAGGCCGGTGCGCGATGTGCTCTGCCACCCCGGACTGATCTCGGTGCTCCGAGAGATCATCGGCCCCAACGTCAAATCCATGCAGTCGACTCTGTTCATGAAACCGCCGGGCAAGCCGGGTCAGGCCTGGCATCAGGACGAGGCCTACATCTGGACCCGCGACCGCTCGTTGGTGGCGGCGTGGATCGCCCTCGACAATGCGACGATCGAGGCCGGCTGTCTTCACGTGTTTCCCGGCTCGCACCGCACGGGCATCATCTGGCCGCGGCGGCCGCACGAGGATTCACGCTTCGACGAAGGATGGGCGGCGTACGACTTTCCCTTCGCCGAGTCCGATGCGGTTCCGTTAGAGATCGAAGCCGGTGGAGCCATCTTCTTCCACGGCTACATCTTGCACGGCTCGCTCCCGAACCTCAGCCGCTCGAGGCTCCGCCGCGCGCTGGTTTACCACTACATGAGCGCCGAATCTCCGTTGGTGTGGGACTGGGACGGGCGCCTCGCCCCCTCGGACGACAACCGCGATATCATCATGGTCTGCGGCGCCGATCCCTACGCCTACAAGGGGATCGAGAACCTGACGTTTCCCCATGTCCGGAGCGAGGGCGAGGCGGGCCGGCATCCCGACGACGCCGACGCGAGAACCCGGTTCTAGTCCGGGCGAGCCCGAATCTTTGATTTTCAAGGGCTTGACTCCCATCCGATTAGGTGTATATGCAATCTACGATGGACAGCGATCTCCCGACAAACTGCACTTGCTTCGGCCTGCGCAAAGCGGCGCGGGCGGTCACCCAGGCCTACGACGACGCGCTCAGGCCCTGCGGACTGCGGGCGACCCAGTTCTCGCTCTTGGGCGCGGTCGAGAACAAAGGCCCGATCGGCATGACGGCGTTGGGCGAAGCGCTGGTCACCGACCGCACCACGCTGACGCGCAACCTCAAGCCGCTCATCGCCGCCAGTCTTCTGCGGATCGTCGACGGTGCCGATCGCCGCGAGCGTCCCGTCGGCCTGACGCCGAAGGGGCGGCGGCGCCTGGCCACGGCGATGCCCTTGTGGCTCGACGCCCAGCGGCGCATGGCGCGCGGTCTCGGCGAGGACCGTTGGACCCGTCTCCTCGGCGATCTCGGCGAGGCCGTTCGCCTCGCCCACGCCCGCTAACGCCGCTCCCGCCGGCAGCGTCTGGTAATCGCCGCAAGCGGCGGGGTACCCTCGCCGCGCCATGAAGGATACCACTGAACTGGGCGCCGAAACGGCGGTCACTGGGGCCTCACCCGCCACCCCGACGCTACCCGTCGAGGGCCAGTGGCACGGCCGCGTGTGGCGGCTGGCCGCGCCCATGATCCTGGCCAATATCTCGGTACCGTTGTTGGGGGCGGTCGACACCGCGGTAGTCGGGCATCTGCCCGAGGCCTATTACCTTGGCGCCGTTGCCGTCGGTGCGGTGGTGTTCACGTTCGTCTATTGGGGCTTCGGCTTTCTACGCATGGGCACGACCGGGCTCACCGCGCAAGCGCTGGGCGCGGGCGATGTTGACGAGGTGCGCGCCTCACTCGCCCGCGCCATGTTGATCGCGCTGGTTCTGTCGGCCGGCATCCTGGCGTTGCAATGGCCGCTGGCGTGGATCGCCTTCCAGCTGTTTGAGGCAAGCGCCGAGGTCGAGACGCTGGCCCAAAGCTATTTTGCGATCCGCATCTGGGGGGCGCCGGCGGCGCTCGCCAACTACGCCCTGCTCGGCTGGTTCATGGGGATGCAGCGGATGCGCGCCGCGCTCGGCCTTCAGGTCTTCATGAACGCCCTCAATATTGTCTTGGACCTGTGGTTCGTCCTCGACCTCGGGTGGGGCGTCGAGGGGGTGGCGGCGGCAACCGCGATCTCGGAGTACAGCGCGATCGTTTTGGGGGCCTGGATGCTGCGGCGCATGCTGGTTCCGCTTGGCGGCCGCTTCGTACGCGCCCGCATCCTCGACCGCAGCCGCCTCAAGCGCACGCTAGCGGTCAATCGAGACATCTTCATCCGTACCATTTGTCTGTTGGTTGGCTTCGCCTACTTCACCGCCCTTGGCGCGCGCATGGGCGATGCGGTGCTGGCCGCCAACGCGGTCCTAATGAACTTCCTCTCGATCATGGCCTATGGGCTCGACGGTTTCGCTCACGCCGCCGAAGCGCTGGTCGGCGGCGCCGTCGGCGCCCGCGACCGCAAAGCCTTCCGCGCCGCGGTTCGCGTCACCACGATATGGGCGGCGCTGATCGCCGGGCTGGTGGTGGTCGCCTACGCGGTGCTGGGGATCGTGATCGTCGCCGTCCTAACCGGTCTGCCGGAGGTGCGAGCGTTGGCCGGCGATTACCTGATTTGGGCGGTTGCCTACCCCGTGGTCGCGGTGTGGGCGTTTCAGCTCGACGGCATCTTCATCGGGGCGACGAGCGGTCCCGACATGCGCAACGCCATGATCGTCTCGCTGGTCGTGTTTGTCGCGGCCACCGCGGTCCTGGTGCCGCTGTGGGGCAACCACGGGCTGTGGCTGTCGATGTTGATTTTCGCCGGCGCGCGGACGCTGAGCCTGGGCGTGCGGCTTCGCGCCGTCGAGCGCTCGGTAGCCGGCTAAGCGGCGTGGGGCGCGGCGCCCTCGGCCAGAACCGCGTAAATTGAATCGCCGTCGGCCGCGCCGCGCAGACGCGTGCACACCGCGCCGTCGCGGAGATGGCGTGAAACCTTTGCCAGCGCCTTAAGATGGTCGGCGCCGGCCGACTCGGGCGCCAGCAGCAAGAATACAAGGTCCACCGGCACGCCGTCGGTGGCGTCGAAATCGACCGGCGGCTTCAGCCGGGCGAACAGCGCAAACAAGTGGCCAAGCTCGGCAAGCTTGCCGTGCGGGATCGCCACGCCGGTGCCGATGCCGGTGGATCCGAGGCGTTCGCGTCCCAAAAGCACGTCGAAGACGCGGCGTTCGTCGATCTCGCACACCTCAGCCGCTCGCGTCGCCAGATCCTGAAGCGCGTGCTTCTTGCTCGTCGCCTCGAGGCTTGGGATCACCCCCTCGGGCGTCAGGAGATCAGCGATGTCCATCTCGACCCTGCTGATGAATTAACTTTAGGCGAATCGGCGATCGAGCGAGGCGCATAAGCGCCGCGGGGGACGCTAGTCCTGACCGATACCGCTTTGCTCGTGCCGGCACGACGATTGCCAGCAAATGTGACCCTGCTCCACGAATTGTCAAGCCGTCCTCGGCCCTCCGGCGATAGACGCCGCCCCTAGCAGCCGATCCTTAGTTTCCCGTTTCCTTGGGACCCCGCGCCGATCAGTCGGGCGCCGTTCTTGGCCTCCGCGCGCAATCGCCGGCGTCGCTCCACCGATGAGGGGATGCGCATGGCGTCGCGGTACTTGGCCACGGTGCGGCGCGCGATGTCGATGTCGGCGCCGCACAGGGCCTGTACGATGTTGTCGTCCGAGAGCACTAGATCCGGGGTCTCGGCCTCCACCAACTGGCGAATGCGGTGACGAACCGCCTCGGCGGCGTGCGCCTGGCCGCCGCCGGTCGAAGATATGGCTGCGTTGAAAAAGTACTTCATGGGGTAAATGCCGCGCTGGGTGGCGATGAACTTGTTTGCGGTTACGCGGCTGACGGTGCTCTCGTGCATGTCGATCGCGGCGGCGATGTCGCGCAAGTTCAGCGGCTTGAGGTGTTCGACGCCGTGCACCAAGAACCCCTCCTGCTGGCGCACCAGTTCTGTGGCCACGCGCAGGATCGTCCTGGCCCGCTGATCGAGCGATTTGACGAGCCAGTTCGCGGCGTGCAGCTGCTCGGTGATGTAGGTCTTGTCCTCGCGCGATTTGGCGCGGCCCGAGATGTCCGTGTGATAGGCCATGTCGACCAGCACCTTGGGCAGCGCGTCGGTGTTGAGATCGACGCTCCAGCCGCCATCGCTGCGACGCCGAACAAAGACGTCGGGGATCACTTCCTGGATGACCTCGTTGTCGAAGGCCAGGCCGGGCTTCGGATTCAGCCGACGAATCTCGCGCACCATATCCGCGATCTCGTCCACCTCGACGCCGCAGATCTCGCCTAGGCGTTCGAGGTCGCCCTCGGCGACCAGCTCGAGATTGTCGAGCAATGCCTGGATCGCGGGATCCAGTCGATTACGTTCGCGCAGCTGATTGGCGAGGCACTCGGACAGGTTGCGGGCCAGCACGCCGGGCGGGTCGAGCGCCTGAAGCACGAGCAACGTCGCCTCCACCCGGGTCACCTCGCAGCCCACCGTCGCGGCGATGGTTTCAAGGTCGCCGGTAAGGTATCCGGCATCGTCGACGGTATCGATGAGATGGATGCCGATCAGGCGATCCACCGGATCGACCACGTCCAGCCCCAGTTGGGCCGACAGATGCTCGCGCAATGTCTGATGGCGCGAAAGCGTTTGCTCGACGCCCCGCGCACCGCGATCGAATCCGCCGGCACCGCCCCCGGACGGGCTTCCCGAAAACGCCGCGCGCGGGTCGGCGACGTAATCGGACTTGCCCTCGTCGGCGTAAATCTCGTCGTAATCGATGTCGAGCGGCGTCTCGGTCGCTTCGGCCTTGACCGGCTCGGGGGGCTCCTCATCCGCGTCACCGCCATCGCGCGGTCCCTCGGTGATCTCGAGCAGCGGATTGATCTCTACTTGTTCCTCGACATACTCCACCAACTCGAGGTTGGCGAGCTGCAGCAGCTTGATCGCCTGCTGCAGCTGCGGCGTCATGACCAGCGACTGGCTTTGCCGGAGTTCCTGTCTTTGCGCCAGCGCCATGGGCGTCAACCTACAGGCTGAACCGATCTCCGAGGTAGACGCGGCGCACGTCTTCGTGGCTGACGATCTCGGATGGTGCCCCCTCCATCAGCATGCTGCCATCGTGAAGGATGTAGGCGCGATCGACTATTTCCAGCGTCTCGCGCACATTGTGGTCGGTGATCAGCACGCCGATTCCTCGGTCTTTCAGGTGTAGAACCAACTCCCGGATGTCGCCGACCGCGATCGGGTCGATCCCGGCCAGCGGCTCGTCCAGCAACATGAAACTTGGCCTCGTCGCCAACGCTCGGGCGATTTCCACGCGGCGCCGCTCGCCGCCCGATAGCGCCAGCGCCGGCGTGCGGCGAAGGTGTGAGAGCGAGAACTCGGCTAACAGATCCTCGACGATCGATTCGCGCGTGTCGCGCACCGGCTCCAACACTTCGAGCACCGCGCGGATGTTGTTCTCGACCGTCAGGCTGCGGAAGATCGAGGCTTCCTGCGGCAGGTAGCCGATGCCCAGGCGCGCCCGCCGGTACATCGGCAGATCGGTGATATCGTGGCCATCCATCGTGATGGTCCCGTGATCCGCCGACATGAGCCCCGTGATAATGTAAAAACACGTCGTCTTGCCCGCTCCATTCGGCCCCAAGAGCCCTACAATTTCGCCCCGCTGGACCCCCAAACTGACACCGCGCAGGACCGGTCGCTTCTTGAACCGCTTGCCGATCACACGCGCCGCGAGGCCCCGGTTACTGGCCACCAAGCGCGGGCCGGCGTCGTCGTGCGGACCCGCGTTTTGCGCACTGGAGTTAAGGCTTTCAGACATTAAGATTTCGTTTAGCTTCTTTCGCCGCGCGGCCCAAGGGACCCTCGACGCCGGCCGGTCACGGGGCGGTGTCCTCGGGGACGAACAAACCGCGTACACGACCCTCGCCGTCCACACCATCGCTGTACAGCCTGCTGCGGCCGGTTGCAAGGCTCAATTCCAGGCGGCTGCCGCTCAAGACGTTCTTGCCCCTGGTGAGGATCACGCCGCCAACCAACGTGATCGTGCCCCCACCGACATCGTAGACGCCGGTGTCGCCCTCGGCGGTTTCCGAGGGCGTCGAGAAGAATACGCTGCCCTGGGCGTCGATCCGCGAGATGGCCCCGGGGAAGCCGCCGTTGGACTCGCCGCCCGGGCCATAATGGACGCGTAAGATATCGGCGCGTAGTACCAGGTCTCCCTGGATCGCGTTCACCGCGCCGGTAAAGACGGCGACGCCTTCGTCTTGCTGGACTTCTAGGGCATCGGCGGTGATCTCGATCGGCTGCGCGGTATCGTGTTTAAGCAGATCGGACTCCTGCGCCAGCGCCTCGGCCACGCTAGCCAGCCCAAGGGCGGCGGACACGACGACGAGGATCGCCGCCCGCATCAACGACCACCGGGATCGATGACGGCCCTCACCGCACCGACGAAATGCAGGCGCCGTCCGGCGGCGGCGATGCGGAAGCTATCCGCGTTCAAAACCCCCAGCGGTCCCTGTGCTTGAACCGGCTCATCGCTGGTCGCCGAGCCCGCCTCGAGATCAACCAGCGCCGAGCCGGCGTGGAGCTCGAAGCCGTCGTCCGAATAAAGGCTCACCGCTTCGCCCAGCCGCAGAGTCTGCGCGACCCGGTCGTAGATGCCGGTCTCGGCGATGACCGTCACCCACCGCTGGTCCTGCAGCGTCATGTCGGCTTGCAGCGCCACCAAGGTGATGCGGTCCGGATTGCCCGCCTCGGCGGTCGCCGAAGCGGCGGTGACCACAAAGGGGCGGTTGTTCGAGTCGGTCCCGACGTAGCGGGCGTTGACCATCCCCGGCCCCTCGGCCTCGCCAAGGCCGCCGACCGAGTAACCGATGCGAAAGCCGGCGTCGCGGTCTTCGGTTTCGGGCCAAGTCAGCACCAGCACCACGAGCGCGGCCGCGGCCACCGGGAGAAGGAACTTCATCAGCCCGACAAAGCGGCTGTAGCGAGCGCCTGTGCCGGCGATGGCGCGGCGGCCGCGGCCCGAGAAGAAACGCTTCCGCGTTCTCTCGGCCGGCCGAGCGTTCGCCCCACTCACGCCAAACCCGCCCGCAGACAGTCGTGGATGTGGACGATGCCGACCGGCCGCCCGTCCTCGACCACGAACAGGTTGGTGATCGCGCTCGCGTTCATCACGCCCAGCGCCTCGGCGCCCAACGCCCCCGGGCGGATGGACTTGGGCGCCGCGGTCATGACCTCGCCCGCGGCTCGCGCCATCAGCCCGTCGAGGTGGCGGCGTAGGTCGCCGTCGGTGATGATCCCCGAGAGTCGACCCTCTTGCGAAACCACCCCGACGCAGCCGAAGCCTTTTTTGGTCATCACAAAAAGCGTCTCGCCCATGGCCGTTTCGGCGCTCACCAGCGGCAGGGCGTCGCCGGTGTGCATGATGTCGCTAACCTTGGTCAGCGATGATCCGAGCTTGCCGCCGGGGTGCAGGTCGTGGAAGTCGTCGGCCGAGAACCCCCTGCGCTCCAGGAGGGCGACCGCAAGACAATCGCCGAGCGCCAGCATTACCGTGGTCGAGGTCGTGGGGGCGAGCCCGATCGAGCAGGCCTCGGGGCTCGGCGGGATCACCAGCGCAACGTCGGCCTGCTCGGCGAGCGTGCTGTCGGCCCTCCCGACGATGGCGATCAAGGGGATCTTGAAGCGCCGGCAGTAGGCGACGACGTCACCAAGCTCCTGGGTCTCGCCCGAGTTTGACAGGACCAAGACCGCATCACGCGCGCGGTCGAGCATACCTAGGTCGCCGTGACTGGCCTCGCCGGGGTGGACGTAAGTGGCGGGGGTGCCGGTCGAGGCCATGGTGGCGGCGATCTTGCGGGCGATGTGGCCTGACTTGCCCATGCCGCTGACGATGACTCTGCCCTCGATCCCGCCCAGCACGTCGAGTGCGGCGGCAAAGTCGGTGTCGAGCGCGCCCGCCAGCGCATTCAAGCCGGCGATCTCGGTTTCCAGCACGCGGCGCGCGGCGGCGACGTCGGCGTCTGAGGCGTCGGAACGGCGTGGGTTCACCTGGCTCACGCGCCACCGTCGATCAATGGGCGAAGATGTCGCATTCGGCCCAGCCCGCTAGGTCAAGCGCGGCGCGGCTCGGCAGGAAGCGAAAGCACTCGGCGGCCAGGGCGGCGCGGCCTTCGCGTTCGAGCATGCCATCGAGATGGGCCCGCAGGCGGTGGAGGTGGGCCACGTCCTGGGCGGCGTAGTCGAGCTGCGCTTCGCTCAGCGCCTCGGCGCCCCAGTCCGAAGACTGCAGCTGCTTGTTGAGCTCGACCCCCAGCAGGTCTCGGCACAGATCCTTGAGGCCGTGGCGGTCGGTAAAGGTGCGGGCAAGTCGGGAGGCGACCTTGGTGCAGTAAACCGGGGTGCACTCGATGCCAAGGTAGCGGCGGAGCGCCGCGAGATCGAAGCGCGCGAAATGAAAGAGTTTGGTCACCCCGGTGTCGGTGAGGAGGGCCTTGAGGTTCGGCGCCGAATAGTCATCGCCGTTCGCGAACTGGACGATGTGGCAGGTCCCCTGGGCGTCGGCAAGCTGCACCAGGCACAGTCTGTCGCGGTGCGGATCCAGCCCCATGGTCTCGGTGTCGATGGCGACGGTGTCGCCGAAGCCGAGACCGGCGCAAAGATCGCCCCTGTGAAGCTCGGCGGCCACCGTCAGCAGGCCCCAGGCCGCGGCGACGGCGCAAATGGTGCCCAGGAGAAGACTCGAACTTCCACGACCTTACGGTCACTAGCACCTGAAGCTAGCGCGTCTACCAATTCCGCCACCTGGGCACGAGGGGTTCCCACCACTAAGACCGCCGCCGCGCGTTGTCAACGGCCATTTGGACCGCGCATCGGATGAGCCGCACCTCGATCCCGATGTCGAGCTCCGCCCAAGCGCCATCGGGCGTGGGCGCCGCCAGTTTACGGCGTTGCGCCACCGCGAGGCACGCGCGGTCGCCGAGCGACAGCCCCGCCGCACTCGTCAACCTCCGCAACCCGGCGGCCAGCAGCGCGTCCTCCTCGTCGAACGTCACAGTCACGAGCTCCAGCCCGGACAGCTTTGCCCGCGCCATCGCCGGCGATACTCCGGCGCCCATTAGCACCGCCGCCGCCTTGGGCACACGGCACTCACTGTCGCACTCGCCGAGCCGCAGGCCGAAGTCG
The DNA here is from genome assembly GCA_965219135.1 of Alphaproteobacteria bacterium. Classification (GTDB taxonomy): domain Bacteria; phylum Pseudomonadota; class Alphaproteobacteria; order VGEJ01; family VGEJ01; genus CAYUNL01. Next base: position 1,679,780 of record CBDCMV010000003.1, read on the forward strand.
TGGCGGAGACGTCGCGCGGTGGGCTGATCTCTGCGGCCGTGGCAAGGGACTTCGCCCTGCGCCCAATGTGGCTCGCTTCAACCCTTGGCCTCGATCACCGGCTCGACGGCGCACAGTTCATCGAGCGCGATGTGGCAGGCGATGACGTGGCCGTCGACGGCCTCGCGCAGCGGCGGCGGTTCGGTTTCGCAGACCGCACCCACCTTGCGCGGACACCGGGTGTGGAAGGGACAGCCGGTGGGCGGATCCATGGCGCTTGGCAGCGTGCCCTCGAGAACGATCTGGCGCTTCTTGACGGTGGGATCGGCGATCGGCACCGCCGACAGGAGCGCTTCGGTATAGGGGTGATAGGGCGGCGCGAAGACCTCCTCGGTCTTGCCGCGCTCCATGATCTGGCCCAGATACATCACCACAATGCGGTCGGCGAGGTAGCGGACCACGCTCAAGTCGTGGCTGATGAACAATAGCGTCGTGCCGTGCTCGCGCTGGATATCCATCAATAGCTCGGTCACCGCCGCCTGGACCGAGACATCGAGCGCCGAGACCGGCTCGTCGGCGATCACCATCGAGGGGCGGCCGGCGAAGGCGCGGGCGATCCCCACCCGCTGCTTCTGGCCACCCGAAAGCTGGCGCGGGCGGCGCACGGCGAAATCCCGCGGCAGCTTGACGATGTCCAGAAGCCGCTCGACCTCGCGGCGGACGGCACCCGCATCGTGCGCAACGCCGAATTTCCTGACCACGCGGCCGATTTGTGAGCCGACGCTGTGGCTTGGGTTCAGCGTCTCGTTGGGGTTCTGAAAGACCATCTGCATGGCGCCGATCTGTCCCGCCGTGCGTTCGCGCACCGGCACCTTGCCGATGTCCTCGCCGGCAAACCGGACCGCCCCGTCGGTCGCCGCTTCCAGTCCCATCAAAACCTTGGCGAAAGTCGATTTGCCGCACCCCGATTCGCCGACGATGGCCACCGTCTCGGCCCGTTTGGCGTCAAACGAGAGCGCCTCGTTGGCCTTCACGTAGCGCAGCTTGCCGCGTGTGGCAGCATTGAAGATCGATAGCACTACCGCCTCGGCTCGCTCCATCAGAAACCCGGCAGAGCCGAACGCGCCGAATCGAGCGAGGGCCGGGGTCTCGACAGGCGCGGTCCGCGCTCTCACCGGGTAGTATTTCTGCATAGCGTCCACGTCGAGCACCGTCTCGCCCGACACGGTCGGCGCTTGCGCCACGGCCTCGGCGGGCCGCTCGCCCCAACGGATGTTGTTCCAGCGTAGGCAGCGAACGCGGTGCCCATCGCCATCCATCGGCACGTCGTTGGCGTCGCACTGCCCGGCGGCGAAATGATCGCACCGAGGGCCGAAGTTGCAGCCTTGCGGGCGTTCATGTGGTAGCGGCAGTTGGCCGCGAATCGGAATTAGCGGCCTCGCGTTCTTGTCGGCCGTGGGTAGCGGTATGCAATCGAACAGCCCGTGCGTGTAGGGGTGGCGCGGCCCGGTGAACAGCTCGTCGACGGTGCCCTCTTCGACCACCTCACCCGAATACATGACGCAGACGCGGTCGCAAACCTCGGCGATGAGACCGAGGTTGTGCGAAATGTACAAAAGCGCGGTGCCGTACTTCTTGCTGAGGTCGCGAATGAGGCCGACGATGCCGGCCTCGACGGTGACGTCGAGTGCGGTCGTCGGCTCGTCCAACAGCAAGAGCGAGGGGTTGCTCATCAGCGCCATCGCGATGACCACGCGCTGCTGCTGGCCGCCCGACAGCTGATGAGGATACGCCGCCATGATGCGCTCAGCGTCGGGTAGGCGTACATCCCCGAGGACTTGAAGCGCGCGCTTTCCCGCCTCGGCCTCGCCCAATCCCTCGTGGACTTCCAAGACCTCGGTCAATTGTTTGGCAATGGTCATGCTCGGGTTCAGCGCCGCCATCGGTTCCTGATAGACCATCGCGATCTCGGCGCCGCGGACGCGGCGCAATTCGTCGTCGCTAAGGGTGCTCATGTCGCGGCCTTTGAACTTGATCGCGCCGCCGACGATGCCGCCGTTGTGGCCCATGTAGCGCATGATGCCGAGGGCCACCGTCGATTTACCGCACCCCGATTCTCCCACCAGGCCGACGCTCTCGCCCTCGTCAAGGGATAGCGAGAAATCCATGACCGCCGGGATCTCGCCGGCGCGCGTGAAATAGGAAAGGCGCAGGTCTTCGATTTCGAGAAGCGGGGCGGCCATCGTCTCGCCTAGTCCCTCAGCGATATCTCACGCAGGCCGTCGGCCACCAGATTGAAGCCCAGAACCAGCGAGGAAAGCGCGATGCACGGGAATATCGTCATGTGCGGGAAGGCGAGTGCGATGGCCCGCGCCTCGTTGATCATCCCGCCCCAGTCGGGATCGGGTGGCGGTAGACCGAGGCCGAGGAAGCCCAGCACGCCAATGGTAATGGTCACGTAACCGAGCCGCAGGCAGGCATCGACGATCAGGGGGCCGCGCGCGTTGGGCAGGATTTCGATCAGCATGATGTGCCAAGCAGTCTCGCCGCGCACCTGGGCTGCCGCCACGTAGTCGCGGTTGCGAAGGTCGAGTACCAGACCGCGCACGATGCGCATGATTCCCGGCGCCGAGGCGAAGGTGACGGCGATGATGATGTTGAGCCCGGAGGCGCCGATCGTGATGATCACCAGGATGTAGAGCACCAGCACCGGAAACGACAGGATGTAGTCCGAGATCGCCGACAAGATGTCGTCGGCGGTGCTCGACAGGTAACCCGCGGCTAGGCCCATGAGAATGCCGACGATGTAGGCGCACAGGGTTGCCAGCGGGGCGAAGATCAACACCGCCCGCGAGCCCCAGATGATGCGCGAGAGGATGTCGCGACCGATGTGGTCGGCGCCGAGCCAAAAGGTGCCGCCCTCGGCGTAGACAGCGCCGGGCATTGCGAAGGGCTGCAGGGTCGCGTTGGGGGGAAATGGGGCCAGCAACGGCGCCAAGAGCGCGATCACCACCCAGAACACGACGATGCCGACGCCGATCATGCCGAGCCAGCTCTCGCGCAACAGCCCGAACGAGCGGACGGCGCGCATCAGGGCGGCGCCGAAGCTGCGCGCTGGCCGTGTCGTTTCGCTGGCGCTGGCCATCTCAGGAGAACCGGATGCGCGGGTTGAGGTAGATGTAGCCGATGTCGCCGATCACTTTCGTCGCCACGGCCACGAACACCGCCACCATGGCGCACGCCTCCAGCAGGAAGATGTCCTGGTTGAGCGCGGCCTCAAGCAGCAGCGCGCCGAAGCCTTTGTAGGCAAAGAAGAACTCGACCACGATCACGCCCGACAGGAGCCAGTTGAACTGCAGCATGATCACCGTGAACGGCGCGATCAGTGCGTTCCTCAGCGCATGCCGCAGGATCACGCGGTGGTTGAGCAGGCCCTTCAGACGGGCGGTGCGAATGTAGGCGGTGGTCATGACTTCGACCATCGAGGCCCGCGTCATCCGCGTCACGTAGCCAAAGTCGTAGAGCACCAGCACCAAGGCAGGCATGATCAACTGAGGAAACGAGAACCCATCGGCCATGCCGCTCGTACCGGGCAAGATGCCGAGCCAAAACACGAAGATCGCCGAGATGAACACCGCCGAGGCGAACTCGGGCACCGAGGTGGTGATGATCGCCGTGATCGATATGCTGCGGTCGAGCACCGATCCCTCGCGCATGCCGGCAAGCACCCCCAGCACCAGCGAAAGCGGGATGATCACGGCGAACGCCGCTAGCGCGAGGATGCCGGTCTGGCCGAGCCGCGACCACAGCACATCGGCGACCGGTCCCTTGTAGCGGATCGATTCACCGAAATCGCCGGTAAAGAAGTTGCCGAGCCAGGCCCCGTAGCGCAGGTACAGCGGCTCGTTGTAGCCGTTGGTGTCAAGCCACAGGGTTCGTTGCTCTTCGCTTGAGTAGGGCCCCAGGACCTTGGTGGCGACGCCTTCCTTGTCGAACTCGAGCAACACGAATAGCGTCAGCGACACCGCGATCATGATCGCAATCATGCGCGCAAGCTGCCTGGCGATGACGACGATCATCGGCCCGGCTCCGCTCCCCCCAACGTCAGGCTCAGCGGCGGCGGGGTGGGACCCGCCACCCCGCCGTTTCCGCCCGTCTTACGTGTCGAGCCACACCTGGTTGTAGTGGTGCTCGAGCGCGACCTGGGCGTAGATGCCCTGGACCCGCTTGTGCGCCGAGGTAAAGACCGAGCGCCAGTAATCCTGCGAGATGATCGAATCCTCTTGCATGATCGTCTCGAGCTTGGCCATGTCCTTGCGCCGCTCGTCGGGGTCGAGCTTGGTGCCGGCGGTATCCAGGAGCTTGTCGTACTCGGGATTGGTGTAAGCGGTTTCGTTCCACACCGAGCCGGTGCGGTACGCCAGATTGAGTACCTGGACGCCAAGCGCCCGGTGGGTCCACGAGGTGAACCCGAACGGCGTCGACATCCAGCGGTCCCAGTAGGTGCCGCCCGGCATGATGTTGATGGCGAGGTTGATACCTGCCGGCTTCATCATCTCCGAGATCACCTTGCAGGTGTTTTGCTCCCATGTCGGCGCGGCGACGCAGTCGATGGTGATGTCGATGCCGTCTGCATAGCCGGCGTCGGCCAGTAGCTTCTTCGCCAAGTCGTAGTCCTGCTTCTGCGCCGGCAGTTGTGCGTACTCGGGGTGAATCGGCGACACGTGATGGTCCTCGGCCGCCGCACCCAAGCCCTGGTAAGCGACCTCGAGAACCCGGTTCGCGTCGATGGTCGCCTGAATCGCCTGGCGCAGCGTCTTGTTGTCGAACGGCGGCTCGGTCACGCGCATGCGCGCGACGCCGGTCTGCGCCGTCACCACCTCATAGAGATCGATGTCGGGCAACGCGCGAATGGTGCCGAGCTGCTCGACGCTCGGCCGCATCCAGGCGTCGACCTGGTCCGAGGCGAGTGCCGCGATCGCCGCCGCCGGATCGTTGCCGTGATCGATGTAGGTGATCTGATCGAGGTAGACGTCGCCGCCCCAATAGGGCTCGTCACGGCGCACCAATACCGCCTTCTCGCCGACCGCAAAATCCTTGAGCGTAAACGGCCCGGTGCCGATCCGGTTCTTGGTCAGATCCGCACCCATCTGGGCATGGCCACGGTGGGTGATAAGCGCGGGGTAATCGGCCAGGCTTTCCGGCAGGGCGAGGTCCGGCGTCTTGAGGTGGAACATTACGGTATGCGCGTCGATCTTCTCGAACACGCCTTCCGCCGCCACCGTCGACATGACCTTGTTGCCGCTTTCGTCGGTCTCGCCGGTCTCCACTTTGGTGGTCATCGAGGCGAAGCGGCCCTGGTTCGACGAGCCGGTGGCCGGGTCGAGCCAGCGCTCGAAAGTGGCGATCACGTCGTCGGCGCCGAAGTCGTCCCCGTTCGACCACTTCACGCCCTTACGCAGGCGGAAGGTCCAGGTCTTGAGGTCGTCCGAGGCCTCCCAGCTCTCCGCCAGATACGGCCTGGCGACGCCGTCCTGGCCGATGCGCGAGAGCGGCTCGGTCATGTGCCGCGCGAGGTTGCCCTTCTCCGACCAGTCGTAGATCGCCGGGTCCGAGCTCTCCATCACGTTCATCGACACCCGCAGGTTGCCGCCCATCTTCGGCGTCGCCGCCTGCGCGCGTCGGGTGAGGCGCTCGCCGGTGATGCCGCCGAGCATGGCGTACGCCGCCGCGGCCGAGACGCCCAGCCGGGTCACCGTGGTCAGAAACTCGCGCCGGCCGACCTCGCCCTTGCGCAGCTTCTCGGCGATTTCCGGTACGTACGGATGCACCTTGTCCTTTCCTTTGCGTAGCATGGTTTCCTCCCTAGCTCGTGTGATTCTCGATCCTCGGATTTCTCTCGAACTATACACTTTTCGGGCGTGCGCGCCACTTTGGCCCGGCGGCGATGACGGCGTTGTGAACCACGTTACTTGGTGGTCGCGACGAACACCCCGTCCCAATCGGCGCCGGGTGGTTGGGCCGCGAACGCGTCGAGCCGTTCGGAGTACAGGTCGTAGAGCGTCTCCAGGGTGCCATCGAGCGCCCGGCACTCGGCAAGCAATTGGTGCGCCCGCGCCCATTCCTGCCCACGATAAGCTGCCAGCATCCCTTCGTGGCGCTCGGCGAGCGCGGTGAAATCTGCGCTCTCGCGGACCGTCGCGTCGCCCAAAAGCGAGAAGATGCGCACCGCCTCGTCCTTGCCCTTGACCTTGATCAGGTCGAGTTCGGGGTAGGCGTATTCGGGGGCCTCGTCGCGCGTCGCCTCGCCGATGACGATGCCGACGCCGTAGGTCTTCGACTGCCCTTCGAGGCGCGCGGCGAGGTTCACGGTGTCGCCCAGCACCGAGTAATCGAAACGCTGTTCCGAGCCCATGTTGCCGACGCAGCACTCGCCGGGGTTGAGCCCGATGCCGATTATGATCGGCCGAAAAAGCTCGCCCGCCGCCTCGCGCTCGCTCTCGATGGTGGCATTGAGGGTAGTCAGCTCGCCGAACATGGCGAGTGCCGAATCGCACGCGTGGCGGCCGTGCTCGTCATCGTCCAAGGCGCATTCCAGAACGCCATGATGCAATCGCCCATGTACTTGTCGATGGTGCCGCTGCGCTCGAGGATCATGTCGGTCATGGGCGTGAGGAAGCGGTTGATCAAGCGCGTCAGTCCCTGGGGATCGCCCTTGAACAGCTCCGAGATCGCAGTGAACCCGCGGATGTCGGCGAAGAGAAGTGTCATATCCTTCATCTCGCCGCCGAGCACCAGTTTGTCGGGGTTGCGCGCAAGCTCCTCGACCAGCGCCGGCAACATGTATCGGCTGAAGGCGCCACGTACCTGATTGCGCTCAATCTCCGAGCGCAGGTAGTTGATGAGCGAACCCGCGAGATAGACCAACAGCACCACCAGCGAGGGGAACACCGGGTCCAACAACCAGCGGAGCTCGGTGAAGGCAAACCACGAGGCGGCGATCGCCGCCCCGATGCCGGCCACCCCCAGCACCGCGCACCACAGCGCCCCAAGCCGCGGCAGCAGAAAAATCAGTGTCACCCCGAGAAGAATCAGGTAGACGATCTCGGCCCCGTCGGCCCAGTCGGGCCGCTCGAGGAAATAGCCCGTAAGCATCTGCTCGAGCGCCTGGACATGCACTTCGACCCCCGCCATCACCGGGTTGAGCGGGGTTGCGCGCAGATCCTTAAGTCCCGCCGCGCTGGTACCGATGAAGATGATGTTGCCGGCGATGCGGGCGGGGTCGAAGTCCGCGGAAAACAGCTCCCACACCGGAATGCGGCGCTCGGGCACGTCCTCGGTGAAGTGGATCCACATGCGCCCGTTGGCGTCGGTGGGCACGACGATGCGCCCAATCTTGACGTGGTTGATCCCGGTGTGCGCGCCGAAGGCTTCCTCGCCGCTGCCGCCCGAAGATTTGACGATCAACGTCTGCGCCCCCTGCACCACGCGAAGCAGTTCGGCGGACAACGAGGGGTAGAGCACATCGCCGTAGCGAAACAGGAGCGGCACACGACGGATGACGGAATCGGCTTCGGCTTCGATGCTGAAGCTGCCGTTGCCGCTGGCCGCGGCTTCCAATTCGGGCAGGGCCACCACCGCGCCGCGGTAAATCGGCAGAAGGCTTCTCCCTTTGCTTCCGGTCACACCAGATGTTGATCGGCCTTCTACGTTCCAGGCACGGTTCTTGGACCGTGCCTGGCGATGTGCGGGAGCTTTTGGCCTTGGGGAAGTAGGTTTCGAGTGCTGTCAGGCAGGCTGGAGGGCCGGTATTCGGCCCCGATTGAGGCGGATCGGAGGGCGGGCGGTGGCTGGCGCCCGGCCTGCCGGGATCAGCCGCGTTGTCCGACGATGTCGCGGTAGTCGGCGGGTCGGAGGCGCGTGCCGATGCCGAGCAGGGTGTCGAAGGCCGTTGCGGTGTGGCGGCGGCGGTTCCAGCGGAACACGAACTCGTCGAGATAGCGGCGCAGATGGGCGCGGCGCAGGCCATGGAAGGTTCCGAGCGCCCAGCGCTTCAGGTTCGAGAACACACGATGGATCCAGATCAGCACGAGATGGGCGGGCGTTGCACCGACGACCTTGGGCTGGTGGTCGTGGTCGGGCAGGCCAGGATAACCGCTCCAGCCATCGGTGATTACCCGCGCGCCCGGCGCCGAGGTCCCGGCAACGAAGGCATGAAGGCTGCGCGCGGAGAAATCCCCGATCGGCGCCAGCCGGATGCGACGTGGCTCGCCCTCGGGCGATAGCTCGACCGCGCCAGCAATGCGCATCTTGCCTTGCCGGCTGCGACCTTGCCCATGATGTCGGCCAGGACCGCGTCGTGGTCGGGCAGCGCATCGAGGTTCCGCATCAGTGCTTCGGTCTCCGGCGTCGACGGCCAGTTCGGCACCACCCGCGCCGGCGAGGTGCGGTCGGGTTCGGCGAAGACAATGTCGAAGGCCACGGCCGCCGCGCCGGCGTTGGCGAGGTTCGCCGAAGAAGCGCTCACGCTTGGCGAGCGGGAGTTTGGTGGCGACCACCCGTACACCGCCACCTTCCTCAACAACCTGGCAGCACTTCACAGCGCGCAGGGCCGGTACGCCCAAGCTGACCCGTTATATCGGCGAGCGCTGGCCATCCAGGAATCGGCATTCGGGCGCCCGCACCCCGACGTCGCCCGAACTCTCAATAATCTGGCGGTGCTCTACCGTAAAAACAGGGCCGTTTCGCTGAGGCCGAGCCGCTCTATCAGCGGGCGCTCGCGATCTGGGAGGGTGCGCTCGGGCCGGAGCACCCGCATGTCGCCTCAAGCCTCAATAACCTGGGACTTTTGTACCAGACCCAGGGTCGCTACGCCGAGGCCGAGCCGCTCTATCAGCGCTCGCTCGCGATCTCGGAAAAGTGCTGGGACCAGAACACCCCAACGTCGCCCTTAGCCTCAGCAACCTGGCGCTTCTCTACCAGACCCAGGCCCGCTACGCCGAGGCCGAGCCGCTTTATCGGCGGGCGCTCGCGATCGCGGAGAATCCGCTCGGCCCGGAGCACCCGAACGTCGCCCACACCCTCAACAACCTGGCGGTGACTTACCGCGCCCAGGGCCGGTATGCCGAGGCCGAGCCGTTTTATCGCCGGGCGCTGGCGATCTGGGAAACGGCGCTCGGGCCGGAGCACCCCGAGGTGGCGACAAGCCTCAACAACCTGGCGCTGCTCTATGCCGCTCAGGGTAAGTATGACGAGGCGGAGCCGCTCTATCAGCGGGCTTTGGAAATCTGGGAGGAGGCCCTGGGACCGGACCATCCAAGTATGGCCGAGGGTCTAGAAAACTACGCCACGTTGTTGCGGACGCTGGGACGCGATGGCGAAGCGTCGGAAATGGAGGCCCGCGCGGAGGCGATCCGCGCCCGACGGGCCGAGCAGAATCCTTAGCGTCGTTGGCGCCACGCCAAGCGGCGCGGTCGGCCCCGGCTGCGACGTATTCTGAATCGACGATCCGCGGATCGTCTGGCGGCGACTACGGATTCGCCTTCAACCCACACGGCACCGACGCCCGCCCTCGACCAGCACCTCGCCACGGGACGGCTTCTTTCCGGAGCCGTCGAAGATCGAAACGTCGGCGATTAGCATGCCGGTCATCCTTGCGCCCGCTCCCCTCACTCGGCGGCGGCGGGTGTGCGCTGGCGCTGGGCGAGCTTGCGCGTGTCCGGGGCGCGGTGCATCTCGCCGTTCTTCATCACCATCAGAATCTTGTCGATGTCCTGAAGCACCGAGATGTCCTTGAGCGGATCGCCGTCGATCATCAGCATGTCGGCAAGGTAGCCGGCCTTGATCCGCCCCAGCTCATCGCCCATGCCCATCAGCTGGCCGCCATACATGGTCCCGGCGCGCAGCGAATCGACCACCGGGATGCCGTAGTAGTCGCGGAACAGCTCATAATCCCGCGAGTTCTGGCCCAGCGGCGTCCACGCGAAGCCCCAATCACCGCCCGGCAGCACCTTGATGCCGCGGCGATGGATCTCGTTGTGGGTTTTGCAGCTGATCTCGATCTTACGCGGAAAGTGCATGGCCTCCAGCACGTCCTGGGTAAAGCCATACTCCTCGGCCTCGGTCGCCGTCAGGAAGGTGCTGGCCGGCGCCGGGACGACGAAGATCTCGTCCTTCTTCGCCTCCATCATGTCCAGCGCTTCGGTGTCGGCGAAGTCGCAGTGATAGAAGACCCGGACGCCATGCTTGAGGCCGAGCTTGATGGCCTCGGCGGCGCGGGCATGGGCCACCACCTCCTTGCCCCGGCTGTGGGCGACGTGACAGGCCTCGCGCACCTCGTCTTCGAATGTGGTCACCATCTCGGCCCGGGCGACCCCCGAGAACTCGTCACCCGAAATCGTCAGCTTGATGTGATCGACGCCCTCGCGGATCATCTCGCGGCAGGCGCGGCGCATCTCGATCGGCCCGTCGACGAAGATGCACACGGACTCGCGATGGAGGTGCATGCGCCGCGCGTCGGAAAAATCGCCGGTCACGTGCATGATCGGGGTGGCGGCGCTGAACCGCGGCCCCGGGATGCGGCCCGAATTGATCTCGTTCCGGATCACGACGTCGTTGCGCGGCTTGCACGAGAAGCCCGAGTAGCAGCTGGTGTAGCCGTAGTCGAGCACCAGCTTGGCATCGTGCATGGCGCCGAGGATTTGCTCCTCGACCGGCGTGTCGCCGGGATGGGTGAGGCTCGGCGCCTGCATCAGGCCGAGGTGGGTGTGGCCGTCGGTAAGGCCCGGCATGATCGTCGCGCCGGCGCAATCGATCACCTTGGCGCCCGGCGCCTTGATCTTGCCGCTCCGGCCGTTGCCCACCTTCTTGATCCGGTTGCCCTGCACCAGGACCTCGCCGGCAACCGTGCGCTTGGCCGAGCCGTCGTAAACCCGGCAATTCATGAAGAGTGTCTGAACCATCCTCGCCTCCAAGGCATTTCGATTGACGTAACAATACCATAGGGCGGCCCGCCGCGCGAGGTCCCGGCGGCGCTCCTGTCGCTAACACACATATGACCGGTCTATGTAACAGATGATCTGTCCGGTTTTAGATTTCCTCCAAATCTGGAGGAATCGGATGCGCCGGACGGAGCAGTTGCAGGGACTGAGATTTGATGAAGTTCGAGGATGTCTACGGACGTTGTTATCGGGGTGATTTGAGCCAGGCCGAGGCCTCGGAGATCCTGGGCATGTCGGAGCGGACGTTCTGGCGCTGGCGGGAGCGCTATGAGGCCGAGGGTGCCGAGGGTTTGTACGACCGGCGCCTTGGGCGGGTTTCGGCGCGCTGCGCGCCGGTGGACGAGGTGATGCGGGTGCTGGAGCTGTTCGAGACGCGCTACCCGGACTTCACGGCCAAGCACTTCCACGAGAAGCTGGTCTGCGAGCATGGCTTCGGGCTGAGCTACAACTGGCTTCGCCTGAGCTTGCAGGCGCACGGCAAGATCAAGCCGGCGCCCAGGCGCGGGGCGCACCGCCGGAAGCGGCCGCGCCGACCGGTGGTAGGGATGATGCTGCACCAGGACGGCTCGAGCCACGAGTGGGTTGCGGGCCAGTGGTGGGATCTGATCGTGACCATGGACGATGCGACATCGGAGGTCTATTCGGGCTTCTTCGTTGCCGAGGAGGGCACGATGAGCACGTTCCGCGGGCTCGGCGAGGTGATCGCCGAAAACGGGCTGTTCTGCTCGCTCTACGCCGATCGGGCCTCGCACTACTGGCACACGCCCGAGGCAGGCGGCGGTGTGGACAAGGACAACCCGACCCAGGTCGGCCGGGCCTTGGCGCAGCTCGGCATCGAGTTGATCGCGGCCTATTCGCCGCAGGCCCGGGGCCGCTCGGAGCGCATGTTCGGGACCTTGCAGAAGCGCCTGCCCCAGGAGCTGCGCCTCGCCGGGATCGCCACCATGGCCGAGGCCAATCGCTTTCTCGAGGAGCTCTTCTGGCCGGCGCACAACGCCCGCTTCGCCCGCCCGGCCGCGGACACCGGCTCGGCCTTCGTGGCTTTTGCCGGCACGCTCGAGGACATCCTCTGCGCCCAGGAGGACCGCGTCGTCGCGGGCGACAACACCGTGCGCTACAAGAACCGCACGCTGCAGATCCCGGCCGATCGCCACCGCCACCACTACGTCAAGGCGCAGGTCCGGGTGCACGAATATCCCGACGGCCACCTGGCCGTCTTCCACGGACCCAGGTGTCTGGCGCGCTACCGCGCCGACGGCGAAACCATCGACGACGACAGGCTCCAGGCCGCGTGACCCGCTTCGACGCGACCGAGCCAAACCACCACAACAGAAGCGGTCAATTCATATGGTACATAAAGCGGTCAACTCAGTTTGTTATCGACAGGTCCCGGCGGCGCTCCGATGCTAGGGTCGGGCCACGACCGATTACTTCGACGACGAGGTGGCGGCGGTCACCTACGACAACGACGATGACTCGGTGGTCGTCGTCATCGGCTCGGGCGCGGGCGGCGGAACGCTCGCCAACGAGCTGTGCCAAAAAGGCATCGACGTCGTGCTGCTTGAGGCTGGCCCCCGAATCGATGCCGCCGACTTCGAGAACGATCCACACGTGATGGCCGAGATGCTGAGCTGGCCCGACAGGCGGACCTGCACCGGCACCGCCGACATCGCCGTGGATTTCGCCGAGGCGCCGACATGGGTATGCAAGGCCGTGGGCGGCTCGACGCTGCATTGGACCGCGCTGTGCATTCGCATGCACGACTTCGAGTTCAAGACCCGCAGCGTCCATGGCGAGGTGGCCGGCGCCAACCTCGCCGACTGGCCGATCGGATTGGATGATTTGGCGCCGTATTACGAAAAAGCCGAGGACAAGATGGGGGTCTCGGGCACCAATAGCATCCCCACGCATCCCCCGAGCAACAACTACAAGGTCCTGCCGCCGGGGCCCGGCGCATCGGCTACACCTCGATCGACACTGGCAATCACGCCATCAACTCGGTGCCGCACGACGGGCGCAACGCCTGCGATCAAATCGGCTTTTGCTTGCAAGGGTGCAAGTCGGGGGCCAAGTGGTCGACCGCCGTCACCGAAGTTCCCAGGGCCGAGGCCACGGGACACTGCGAGGTCAGACCAGAGTGCATGGCGCTGCAGATTCTCACCGATGACGGGGCCGAGTTTCGGGCGTCGTCTACGCCGACCGCGAGGGCGCTCACCACAGGCAAATGGCACGTCTCCTGTGCGTCGCCGCAAATGGCGTCGAGACGTCCCGCTTGCGCTTGAACTCGGAATCGAGCGCGTCCCCCGATGGCCTCGCGAACGCGTCGGGCATGGTGGGCAAGAACTTCATGCGTCATGTGTTCGGCTACGTCTATGGGGAGTTCGAGCGCCCGGTGAACATGCATCGCGGCAATCCGCGGGCCGGGCTCATTCGCGACGAGTCGCGGCACGATCCCCGCGCGGCTTCGGCGGTGGCTTCTATATCGGTTTGGTCGCTCTCGGTTTGCCCCTATTCCCCGGCGGCCTGAGGCCGACGGGATGGGCCCGCGAGTTGACCGGCTGGATCGAGGCCTACGACCGTATCGCCGGGTTACTGGTCCAGGGCGAGGACATGGCCATGGAGTCCAACCGCGTCACGTTGCACGCTACCGAGAAGGACGGTTACGGGCTGCTGATCCCCTGCCTGCACCTCGATGACCACGCAAACGACGTAGCGATGAGGAATTATGCCTATCGCCGGGCGGGCGAGCTTTACGCCGCGATCGGGGCCAAGCGCGCCTTCGAGGCGCCAAACCTGCCGGTCACCCACAATCTTGGCACCTGCCGCATGAGCGCCAATCCGCGCGAGGGGGTCGTCAATGGCTGGGGGCAATGCCACTACGTCGCCAACCTGTTTATCTCGGACGGCAGCCAGTTCGCCTCGGCCGCCTCGGCCGGGCCGACGCTCACGATAGTGACGCTGGCCATCCGCCAGGCCGACCGAATCGCGGAACTGATGGCGGCGGGTGAGCTTTAGCTCGGGTGCCGCGGGCGCACGTCCGATCCGCTAGCGCCACAGGCGCGCGCTGGCGAGGCGGGCGCCCTCGGTCATGGCGCCGTATTTGGCCCAGCCGATGTCGGGGTCAACCTTGGGGAAGCCGGCCGAGGTCGACATGCCGCAGTCGGTTCCCGCGATCACCCGCTCGCGTCCGACGATGTCGGCATAGCGGCAAATACGGTCGGCCACGAGCTCGGGGTGTTCGATGTAGTTGCTCGTCGAGTTGAGGACTCCGGGGATCAGCACCTTGTCGTCGGGGATGGAGGCCTCGCGCCACACCTTCCACTCGTGCTCGTGGCGCGGATTGGCGCCCTCGAACAGCACCGCCTGGGGCCGCGCCTTGAACACCAAGTCAATCACTTCGGCAAGCGGCACGTCGTGATGATGTGGCCCGTCGTAGTTGCCCCAGCACAGATGCAGGCGCATGGACTCCGCCGGGCAGTCGCGAGTCGCGTGATTGAGCGCCTCGACGTTGATCTCGGCGGCCTTGCGAAAGGTGGCGAGATCGTGGTCGCCGAACTGAATGTGGCGGCCCATGGCAAGATCCGGGGCGTCCAGTTGCAAGACGATTCCCGCGCCGACGATGGCGTCGTACTCGGTTTTCATCGCTTCGGCGAGAGCCCAGACGTAGTCCTCGTGGCTGCCATAGTGATCGTCGCCGAGAAAGAGCGCGGCGACGCCGGGCGAGGCCGCGTTGAGGAAGCAATCGGCGACCTCGCGGCCGTTGACCGCGTCCCAGAGGTTGGCGACGTCTTCAGCCACCGCGGCCTCGCCGCGGTAGCTGATCGGCGCGGTGCACACCGGCCGGGTCATGATGCCAATGCCGCCCGAGGCGAACAGGCGGTCGAGATACGCGGGAAAGGCGGCGAGGTCGGAGCCATAGACGCGCGCTTCGCTCTCGCCCTCGAACCCGCTCACGCGCTCCTTGACGTAGGTGGCGTAGTTGATCTTGCTCATTTCGCCGTCGTTGACGACATCGACGCCGGCACCCACCTGCTGATCCACGATCTTGGCGACCGCGCTCCGCAGCCGGGTCTCCAGTTCCACGGCGTCATAGTCCTGTTGACGGTCCTTGACCAAGGTGAGCTCGAGAAGCTCGTCGGGCCGCGGCAGGCTACCCACGTGGGTGGTGAGAATCCGGTCGCTGCTGAGCTTCATCACGCCTCCGGTCGCGGCGCTACCACAGCCGTCCGCTGGCGAGCGCCGCCCCTTCGGCCATGGCAGCGAACTTGGCCCACACGATCTCGGGATCGACCAACGGCGCGCCGGCGATGGTCGAGAACCCGCAATCGGTACTGGCGATCACCCGCTCGCGTCCGACGATTTCGGCGAAGCGGCAAATCCGGTCGGCGATCAGCTCGGGGTGCTCGATGTAGTTCGAGGTGGTGTCGAGCACGCCCGGCAGCAGCACCTTGGTCTCGGGCACGGTGACCTCCTCGAACGCTCTGTATTCGTGGGCGTGGCGCGGGTTCGCGGCCTCGAAGGAGAGGCCGGCCGGGCGCGCGGTCAGCACCGTCTCGATGATGTCGCGGAGCGGCACGTCGTGGTGGTGGGGGCCCTCGTAGTTGCCCCAGCACAAGTGCAAGCGCATGGCCTCGGGCGGGATGTCGCGCGTGGCGTGGTTGAGCGCCTGAATCTGGAGGGCCTGCATCTTGGCGTAGGTCGCGTGGTCCACGTTGCTGAAGTGGATGTGCCGCGACATCGCGAGATCGGGGCAATCGAGCTGCAGCACGAACCCGGCACGATGGATGGCGTCGTATTCGTCCTTCATGATGTCGGCGAGCGCCATCAGGTAGGCCTCGTGGCTGGGGTAGTAGTCGTTTTTCAGGAACGCCGAGATCACGCCTGGCGAGGCCGCCGACATGAAGGTATCGACGGCGCCCGCACCCTCGGTCGCCGTCGCGAGATTGGTGACATCGGTATCGACCGCCGACCGGTCGAGTGGCTCAAGTGGACTGGAGCACACGGGGCGGGTTATCGAAGGCCAGCCCAGGCGTTTAGCGTAGTTGGGGAAGTCCTGAAGGTCCTTGGGCACCGGGCGGTCCTTCTCGCCCTTGAATCCCTGGAGCCGCTCCTTGACGTAGGTGGCGTAGACGAACTTTCCCATCTCGCCATCGTTGACGACGTCGACGCCGGAGGCCACCTGCTTGGCGACGATTTCCCCGGTCGCCGATGCCACGCGGTCGGCCAGGGCGGCGGCGTCGTAAGGATCGCCGCGGTCGCGCGCCGCCAGAATTTCAACCAGGTCGGCGGGGCGCGGCAGACTGCCGACGTGGCTGGTTAGAATGCGGGCTTCACTGCGTTGCATGAGGTCCTGCGGGGTTGGATCGGCGCGCCGCGCGGCCGCGTTTGGCGCTTGCGGTCGCCGCTTGGGTCGCGCGCGATCAGCCGCCGTTGGTGCGGACGCCGGTAGCGAAGCGGTGCCCGCTGTCGCCCTCGAAGAAGTGACTGTGCCGCAGATCGAAAGCGATCGACACCGGCTCGCCAAGCCGGAGCTCGGGCTGCCCGGGAACCTGCGCCCGGATCAGGCGCTCGCCGACCATGACGTTGACGATCGTGAACGCGCCCAGGGGTTCGATCTGGTAGATCTTGGCCGCGATCACGTCCTCGCCGGCGTGATCGTCGAGCCGGATGTCCTCGGGCCGGATGCCGATCATGGCGTCGCAATCGGGCTGGTCGGCGTCCTCGGCGACGGCGATGCGCAGGGACGGTTCGGGGGCCTCGAAGTGCCCACCGGCGAAGCGGCCCTCGATCAAATTGATCGTCGGCGCGCCGACGAACTCGGCGACGTAGCGGCTTTGCGGCCGGTTGTAGATCTCGTCGGGCGTGCCGATCTGTGCGACCCGGCCTTTTTCCATGATGCAGATGCGGTCGGCGACCGCGAGATCGAGGGCGTTGACGGCGATTGGAACGCCGAAGCGCTTGGTCAGGTTGTTCAGGCTAATCGTGGACATCGGCCACTCTTCTTCACGCGCCTATCTACACCGAGTCGGTCTGCATGGCGAGCCCCCAACCCCTAGAGGTCGGCACCGCGCATCGCTTCGTGAACTCGGCCTGGCGGATTGTCGGGGCAATGATCGTTAGGGTCGGGTTGGCGGCGGCGCTGGTGGTGAACTGGCTGCCGTCGGACACGAACAGGTTGGCGACGTGGTGGCTCTGGCCGAACGCGTTCACCACCCCATGATCGGGATCCGCGCTCATGCGGCAGGTGCCGAGGTTGTGTCCGGTCGGATAGGCCTCCCATTCGGTGATGGTCTGCGCGCCGGCCGCGTCGTAAATCGCGGTCGCCTGTTTCAGGTTGGCCGCGGCATCGGCGTAGAGCACGCCGCTGACCTTGCCCGCGGCATCATGGTGAATCTCCAGTGCCATCGCGTTGGCCCGCACCTCGTAGCGTCCCGTGGCCTCGGCCCGCGGAAACTCAGTATAGAGCGTCGACCATTTGGCGCCGGAGCGGCAGCCCTGAACGCAAAACCCGATTTGATCGCAGGCATTGCGTCCGTCGCGCGGAACTGGGTTGATCGCATAGTGGCCGGTGGAGACGTGCTGGTATCCCAGCCGGCGGGCACCGTGGGCCATCACCTTGAAGTTGTTGCTGCCCGAAAATAGGGGATGCCGTGGGTGCCGGTGTGACCCCCAACTCGCTCTCGGCCCGTTCGTAGTACGGCACCATATCCTCGAGGGTAATCGGCCAGTCCATCAGCGTGGCGCCCGGAATCTCGCCATAGGTGGTGCGCGCTTGGAACTCTGTCGCCTTGAAGCGCGGGCAGGTGCCGGTCCAATGGACGGTGGAACCGCCGACCGCCTTGCACAGCCATGTCGGGGCGTCGGGATAGGCGCGCACCGACGGCCGTTGCCGGTGGCAACCCGTTTGTCGGGCCAGATCAGCCGTTCGGCCATCGTGTATTCGTCATTGACGAAGCTCTCCATCTCGATGCGCGGTTCGGCTTCCAAAACGACAACATCGATTCCCTTCTGGCAGAGCTCGTTGGCAAGGGTGCCGCCGCCGGCGCCGGAGCCGATGATGACGACAACCGAGTCATCGTCGTGGTCGTAGGTTACGGCGGCAACCTCGCCGTCTAGGTCATCGCTGGGCGGGCTCATCCCTGGTACGCTCGGTTTTCGTCGACGCACGCCCCGGAGGGCGGGGGACCATAGCCGGCAACCTGCTTATCGATTCAGATGACGGCATCGAGACCACCGAAAAGCACCTCCACTATGCCAACTACTCGGGTGACGGTCCGAGCGCCTTCTCAGTACGATCGAGGTTGATCGGGTGGTGCTCTACGGCGCGGCCAGCGACGAGGTGCGTGAGGGCTTGGCCGCCTTCAACCCGCGGTGCATGACTCAAATCGGAGGCTTCGCCCGTTGAGGCCGCGGCCGCCGGGACCACACCTCACGCGCACGCATCGCTCGCGCCGCCGATGATAGCACCGATCACGTTGTGATCGACGGCGCGGCCAGGCGCCGCATCGCCGTGTCCCATGTTATCCCTCTTTACTCTTGGAGGCGACCAAACGGGTTAGCGAGTTGAGCGAAGCGCACCAATACCGGCAGGCGATTCCCTTTGCCTAAGAGGCCCTGGCGTTGGGCAAGTGGGAGTTCGGCTTATTGTTGTGGCGGTTGAACGCGACGCGGAGGCCGCTTCCCAAATCGATGTGGTTACTAATGCGTCGCCGCTGTACGCCGCATGAACACGATGGTGGCGGCCCGCGTCGCAGCGGGGCCGCAGGCAACGCAACCGCCTCTTCATGGCCCTTGCAAAGCTGGGCAGCGGGGACAACCGCTGACCCATGAATTGGTCGCCATCCTGAGACGCGAACGAGAAATGCGAGACGATAAAGATGACTGGATATTTCTTTCGCCACGGCCCAATGCAAGTCTCACCGGCCATCGTATCGCATGGGCAAGCCATTTCGTCGCGCGGCCATTGTCGCTGGGCTCGATCCCGACGTGGTGACGCCACACGTCATGCGCCATACGGCCTTTGCCCGGTTGGTTCAGGCTGGCGTCGATCTTCCTACAATCCAGAAGATCAGCGGCCACAAGACACGAGCCATGGTGCTGCGATACACCCACGTCCACGGGCAGCACATCGACCGTGCGATCAACGCGATAGGAACCGCGATTCCAGAACTGGCCGAGAACAAAAGCGCTGGCACGGCTACACAGGAATTACACATTCTCGCCAGCCGTCGAGAATAGCGACTGTATTCGAACACCCGCAATCGTTTGAAAGGCTTATCCCTCTGAACCCGGTTTGACGACATGTTGGGTTTGCGGTTGCCATCGGCGGAATGTTCGCTTAATGTTCTGTCATGCCCAGCCGCTGGAAATACGATCGCCCGATGTCCCGCGCCGCCTTCGAGGCGCGCTTTCCCGATGAAGCCTCCCGCGCCCGGCATCTTGCAGCCAAGCGCTGGCCCGACGGCTTCGTCTGCCCCGCCTGCGGCCATGACAGGGGCTGGGAACTGAAGCGTCGCCGGGCGAGCTGGGAATGTGCGGCCTGCGGGAAGGAGACTTCGGTGACCGCGGGCACGATCATGCACCGCAGCCACTTGCCCCTGAAGACCTGGTTCATGGCCGTTCACATCGTGACCAGCCACTCGAACGGTATCTCCGCCCTGCAACTCCAGGCCCAGCTCGGGCTCGGCAGTTACAAGAGTGCCTGGCTCCTGCTGCACAAGCTGCGCCGTGCCATGGTTGATCCGGATCGCAGCCTGCTTGAGGACCTGGTCGAGATCGATGAGGCCACCCTACCGTTCCGCACCGTAAAAGACCCGACCACAGGCGGGCAAGGTCGCAGCCGGCAAGGCAAGATGCGCATTGCTGGCGCGGTCGAGCTATCGCCCGAGGGCGAGCCACGTCGCATCCGGCTGGCGCCGATCGGGGATTTCTCCGCGCGCAGCCTTCATGCCTTCGTTGCCGGGACCTCGGCGCCGGGCGCGCGGGTAATCACCGATGGCTGGAGCGGTTATCCTGGCCTGCCCGACCACGACCACCAGCCCAAGGTCGTCGGTGCAACGCCCGCCCATCTCGTGCTGATCTGGATCCATCGTGTGTTCTCGAACCTGAAGCGCTGGGCGCTCGGAACCTTCCATGGCCTGCGCCGCGCCCATCTGCGCCGCTATCTCGACGAGTTCGTGTTCCGCTGGAACCGCCGCCGCCACACCGCAACGGCCTTCGACACCCTGCTCGGCATCGGCACGCGCCTCCGACCCGCCGACTACCGCGACATCGTCGGACAACGCGGCTGATCCCGGCAGGCCGGGCGCCAGCCACCGCCCGCCCTCCGATCCGCCTCAATCGGGGCCGAATACCGGCCCTCCAGCCTGCCTGACAGCACTCGAAACCTACTTCCCCAAGGCCAAAAGCTCCCGCACATCGCCAGGCACGGTCCAAGAACCGTGCCTGGAACGTAGAAGGCCGATCAACATCTGGTGTGACCGGAAGCAAAGGGAGAAGCCTTTTATTGATTTCATTGGAAGAAAGCGTGGTGCCCAGGGGCGGAGTTGAACCACCGACACCCGGATTTTCAGTCCGGTGCTCTACCAACTGAGCTACCTGGGCCCACACGACGGCGACGCCTTCGGGCCATTCCGAGGCGCCGGGGTTATAGGGAAATTGGCGCGACCTGTCCAGCCGAGGCGCGGCCTGGCAAGCCCCTACCGCGTCGTGCGTAATCCCAATTCCTGCCCCGTCGCTCCGGCGCGTTCGCGCGCCAGCCGTGCCGGCCACGGCGGATGGGCTGGGCGTGAGCCTCATCGACCCTCTCCCGTCCGATAACCAAGCCCGGACAACAACGCCACCGTTTCCAACAGCGGCAGTCCGACCACGTTGGTATACGAACCGCTGATGCTCCTAATCAGCGCCGCCGCGCGCCCTTGAACGGCGTAGCCGCCGGCCTTGCCGCGCCACTCGCCGCTCCGCAGATAGCCCTGCAGCTCGCCCTTGCTCAGGCGCTTGAACGCCACCGTCGTGCTGGTCACCCGGCTGCGGCTTACCGTATCGGGCGCGTGCACCGCGATGCTGGTGTGCACGCGGTGGCGTCGCCCCGACAGCAACTCGAGGCAAGCGCGCGCGGCCGCTTCATCCTCGGCCTTCGGCAGTTGGCGGCGTCCGCGCGCGACCACCGTGTCGGCGCCCAGCACGAAGGCGTCCGGGTGCGCTCGTGCCACCGCCGCCGACTTGGCATGGGCCAGGCGTCGGGCGGTCGCGATCGCCAGCTCGCCGGCGCGCGGCGTCTCGTCGATGTCGGCGGAGGCGACGAGGTCGGGTTCGATGCCCGCCTGGCGCAACAGCTCAAGCCGGCGCGGCGAGGCCGAGGCCAGCACCAGCCGCCGGCGCGCAGCCACGTCTACCCCAACCCCCTACTTGAAACGGAAGGTGATCCGGCCCTTGCTCAAATCGTACGGCGTCATCTCGACCAGCACCCGGTCGCCGGTCAACACGCGAATGCGGTGCTTGCGCATTCGCCCCGCGGTATGGGCCAGCACCTCGTGGTCGTTGTCCAAGACGACACGGAACATCGCGTTGGGTAGCAACTCCTTGACGACGCCAGGAAACTCCAGCAGTTCTTCCTTGGCCACTCGCGCTCCTTTTGCCGGTTGGCGTGCCGCAACATGCGCGACCGTGCCGCCAAAATCAAGGCGGGCAAGGCGGCAGCCGTTGCCCCGCCCCTCAGCCCCCGCCGCTCGAGCCGAAACGGACGCGCACCGAGTGCGCGTGTCCGTCCAGCCCTTCGGCCTCGGCAAGCGCGACCGCCGCCGGACCGATCTCCGCCAATCCGGCGGCCTCGCACCCGATCAGCGTCGTCCGTTTGAGAAAGTCGAACACCGACAAACCCGAGGCGAATCGCGCGGCGCCCGCCGTTGGCAGGACGTGACTCGGGCCGGCCACGTAATCGCCAAGCGCCTCGGGCGCGTGGCGCCCTAAGAAAATCGCGCCGGCATTGCCGACCGCCGCCGCAAGAGCGCGTGGCTCGGCGACCGCCAGCTCGAGGTGCTCGGGCGCGATGCGGTCGACGAGTGCCGGCGCCTGGTCGAGCGATCCGACCACGATCACCGCCCCGTTTTGCCGCCAACTCGCGCGCGCGATTTCCGCCCGCGGCAGCGCGTCGAGTTGGCCGGTGACCGCCTTCTCCAGGCGGGTGGCGAAACCGCGGTCATCGGTAATGGCGATGGCCTGCGCCCGGGCGTCGTGCTCGGCCTGAGCTAAAAGATCGGCCGCGATCCACGCCGGCTCGTTGGCGGCATCGGCGACGATCACCACCTCCGAGGGCCCGGCTACGGCATCGATCCCGACGTCGCCGAAGACTTGGCGCTTGGCTTCGGCGACGTAGACGTTACCGGGGCCGACGATCTTGTCGACCGCCGGGAGGCTCGCGCTGCCGTAAGCGAGCGCGGCGATGGCGTGGGCGCCACCGAGGGCGTAGACCTCGTCGACGCCGCACCGCATGGCCGCGGCGGCGACCAGCGGATGGGGCTCGCCATCCGCCATGGGCGTCGTCATGGCGATCCGCTCTACGCCGGCGACTCGTGCGGGCAGCGCCGCCATCAGGACCGAACTCGGGTACGCCGCGGTGCCGCCCGGCACGTAGACGCCGACGGCCTCGAGCGCGGTCCAGCGCCAGCCCAGTTCGATTCCCGCGTCGTCGGTGAAACCCACGTCCTCGGGCAGCTGGCGGCGGTGGAAGCTCTCGATCCGCGCGGCGGCCAGTTCGAGGGCGGCAAGGGCGGGCTCGGGCGCCTTGCTTGCCGCACGCTCGATCGCGGCGCCGGCGATACGGAACCCCTCACCGCCAGGCGGGCGGCCGTCGAACGTGGCGGCATACTCCGCGATGGCCGCGTCGCCGCGCGCGCGAACGTCGGCCACCACCGCCGCCACCTCGGCCGTCACCGGGGTCGCCGCCGCGCGCCGGCCCGAGATCAGCGCCTCGAAGGCCGCCTCGAACCCCGGATCGTGGTTGTCCAGCCGGGTCGTGGTGCTGCTCCCAATGGCCGGGGCGCGCTCAGGCATCGCCGAGTTCGTCGTGGCTCGGCAGCCGCGGCGTCGGCCAAGGCGTGCTGATGTCGCTCAGCCGGCAATCGATGCACTCGGCCTCCAGCCGCACCAAGCCGGCGCCCGCGAACACTAGCGTAATGGTCGCGGCGCCGCCGTCGCGCGGTTCGCACGCGATGGTCAAGAGCTCGAGGATCTGGTCAGGGTTGGACGGATCCAGCCCGGAAAGCCGAGCCGACAGCACGCCGTCGAAGTGAAGGCCCGCGCGCACCCGCTGGTGGCCCGTTTCGGCAACCGACCTCTGGTCGGCGGCGCCATTGGGCTCGCGCTCCCAACGAAATCGGTTGACCACCGCGGCAAAACGGCGGGCGCGCGCGGAATAGGTCATTTCGCCGAGCCGGGTGACCGAGTCCTGCAGAACCGAGGCCACCACCGCCAGGTCCTCGGCGTCTAGCGCCGTGAGCCGCAGGCCTTGCTTGTCGTTGCCGTCCATGGACGCCGGTCTTACGTCGCCACGCGTTCAATCGCCGCGCCACACGCGGCGAGCTTCTCGACCAAGTGCTCGTAGCCGCGGTCAAGGTGGTAGACGCGGTTGACGGTGGTCTCTCCCTTTGCCGCCAGGCCGGCCAAGACCAGCGAGACCGAGGCGCGAAGGTCGGTCGCCATGACCTCCGCGCCTTTGAGGCGGGGCACGCCGCGAACCACGGCGGAAGGACCCTGCAACGCGATTTCTGCGCCCATTCGCCCGAGTTCCGGCACGTGCATGAATCGGTTCTCGAACACCGCCTCGGTAACGGTCGAAGTCCCGTTCGCGGTCGCCAGCAGGGCCATCAGCTGGGCTTGCATGTCGGTGGGAAATCCGGGGTAGGGGGCCGTCGTCACGTCGACCGCGTTCACCGCATTAGCGGCCCGCGCCACGTGAATTCCCGCGCCGTTCTCGGTGATCGCGACGCCCGCCGCGCCAAGCGCATCGGCCACTGCCTCGATGTGGTCCAGCCGGCTGCCCACGATGTCGATCTCGCCGCCGGTAATCGCGGCGGCCGCGGCGTACGTGCCGGTCTCGACGCGGTCGGGGACGATCGCATAGTTCGCGCCACCGAGCTCGGGCACGCCGCCGATTCGCAAACAGCTCGTGCCGATGCCCTCGATCCTCGCGCCCATCGCCACCAGGCAGCGGGCAAGATCGCCTAACTCGGGCTCGCGGGCGACGTTGCGCAGTACCGATTCCCCAGCGGCCAGGCAGGCGGCCATGAGAACGTTCTCGCTTGCCCCCACCGATATACGCGGGAACGTGACCTCGGCGCCCCTGAGACCATGCGGCGCGCGCGCGCGGACGTAGCCGTCGCGGAGCTCGATCTCTGCGCCCAGCGCTTCGAGCCCCATGAGATGGAGGTCGACAGGACGGGTGCCGATGGCGCAGCCGCCGGGCAGCGACACCGTGGCCGCGCCGGCACGCGCCACGAGGGGGCCGAGGACGAGGATCGAGGCCCGCATCTTGCGAACCAAGTCGTATGGGGCCTCGGTGTCGACAATGCGCCCCGCGCAAAGCTCCAGGACCCGCCCGGCGTGACCCTCGGCGGCGTCGACGCCGTCCAAACGAATTTCCACCCCGAGGCGCGCGAGCAACCGGGCGAGCGTCGAGATATCCACTAGGTGCGGTAGGTTGGAAAGCCTCAGGGTCGCGGCGCTCAGAAGGCTGGCCGCCATCAACGGAAGCGCGGCGTTCTTGGCGCCGCCGATCCGTACCGTACCCTCGAGCGGGATGCCGCCGCGAATGCGTATGCGTTCCACGGTCTACGCGCCGACGGTCCTCGCCGTGCGGCGGCCTGGCGGAAGGGCGGACGCCGACGACGTTTCGCAAGATGGCTGCGGCCTCACCGCGGAATCGTTCCCAGATTGTTGCGCCGCCGGACACGACGCCGGCGCGGCCGTTGTACTCGATGGCCGACGCGGGCTCAAGCGCAGCCGGCGCAGGCCTAGCGACCCGGCCTGTCGTCTTTCGGCGTGGTCTCGCCGTCGGGTCGGGCTCGCGCCTGGAGCCTTCGTTTGCGAAGGTTCTCTCGCAGCGCCGCCGCGCTGCGCTCGTCGCGCTCGCGCTTGGCGCGTGGCTTGTCGCGTCCGGTGTGCGCCCGCTTCACGGCACCGTTCCTACCGACTCACTTGCTTGTCGCCGGCCCCGGTTTCACGGGTTGCGTGTACCGGCGCCGCTCCATGATGCACAGTGGTAGGGCACGCTGCGGGGCCGCGTCAACGGGCGCGCCTGCGAATAGGCAGTGAACTGATCCAAATCAAAGATACGCGCCGGCAGGCGCCGTGTGGCCGGCCGCGGCGGTGGCGCCTCGCATGAAAACCGTTGTAATCTGCGCCGTCCTCGGCCCATCGCCCACATAGCTCAGTGGTAGAGCACTCCCTTGGTAAGGGAGAGGTCGCTAGTTCAATCCTAGCTGTGGGCACCATCATCGGCGCCCACGGGTTTCAGCCCGCGGCGCTCGTGATGTCGGCGGCGGAGACCCCATCTCCGCTGACTTCGGCGATCGCGGTGTAGCCTGGATCGGAGGCCTCGGAGTCGTAGTAGAGCAGCCTCCCCGGCTCGCCGTCGCCACCGGCATCGTAAACGAACGAAGTCTCCTGCGGCGCCGCGGCCTCGTCGAACTCGGCGAACACGACGTTGCCATCGTCGTCGAAGGCGCCGGCGAACTCGTCAGCGTCAAAGACGAAGCTGTCCTTACCGCTATCGAAATCGGTAATGAAATCGCCACCCTCCGTGAGACTGTTGTACTCGAACTGGTCCTTGCCCGCGCCGCCGGTCAACGTATCCGCGCCAACGCCGCCTGAGAGGATATCGTCGCCCGATCCGCCGACGATCGCGTCGTCGCCGGAATCTCCATAGAGCACATCATCGCCCTTGTCGCCGAACATCGTATCGTCGTCGGCGCCGCCGCGAAGCGTGTCGTCACCCTCGCCGCCCCGGAGTACGTCATCGCCGGACGCGCCAGAAAGCGTGTCCCTATCGGCGCCACCGGTTATCGTGTCGTTCCCGGCGCCGCCGTAGAGGGTGTCAACACCTTCGCCGCCGCTGAGGGTATCGTCCCCGATGCCACCGTCGAGCGCGTCGCGGCCTTCGCCACCGACCAGGGTGTCGTTGCCGTCGTAGCCGAAAAGCATGTCCCCGCCCTTGCCGCCGGTGAGCGTGTCATTCCCGTCGCCACCTACCAGAAGATCGGTGCCATCGCCGCCATCGATGATGTCATCGCCGGCCATGCCGTACAGGAAGTCGACACCATCGTTTCCGGTCAGCGTGTCTGCGCCGTCACCACCGCGCAGCGTGTCGTTACCCTTGCCGCCGTCGAGCGTGTCGTTGTCGGCGCCGCCGTAGAGCCTGTCCGCGCCGCCGCCGCCATCGAGGGTGTCGTTTTCGTCACCCCCGTAGAGGATATCCGCGTCGCCGCCTTCGCCGCGCTCAGGCTCCAGTTGCATTTCCAAGGGGATTCGTTTCTGCGTAATCCCACAGCATCGGAATTGCTTGGCGCCCAAAAATATGTTGCGCTTTCTCGCCGACTGGGTTCCAGCGAACAAGGCTGTTTCCTGACATTGCTACGCGATCAATAGCAAACGCCAAATACACGCTCACCGCCTCGGCATAGGCTTTGGCGCCAGTACCACCGTCGCGCAGCGGGGTTGGGTCGCCGGAAAGGCCCGCGGCCAGCGCATCGCCCTCAATCTCGGCCCGCGCCTCGTGCATCAGGTCGCTGAACGTGTTCAGCGCCACGAGCTGGCGGTCGGTGAACAGGTCGCCGAAGGTGGTCATGCCGTAGTCGGGCGGCGAGAACCAGCGCGGGTTATCCGGTTGGAGTGTTTCCGGCTTCCATGCGGGCGTTGCTGAAAGTGCGATCTGCGCATGATCGCCCGTCGGCTCGACATAAATACGTCCCCGCTTTCCTTCGGCGACGATGGCGATCAGGGTTTGCCCCATATTGCCACCCCTGCCACTGGCCTTCACATAGGCCGGCGTGATCGCTGTATCGGACAACAGGCACCGGAAATTCGCACCCCGCCCGGCCTTCGTTCCCACCTTGGCCGCCGCTATCTCCTCTTTCGTGCCACCCTTGCGGATGCGATAAGAGATCGTCTTCGCGGCTTTGTCCACGATGGGCTCGATCCATGCTTCCTTGCCTGCCTTGGAACTCAGCAGGAAACTCGACGCGATGGGCACCTGCACATTCCCGAATGCCGGGTCCGGGCTGGGTACTGTGCGTGACCATATCCAGGCGATCACAGTTGCCTTGCCGCCGCCATTTTCCTTCGGCAGGTCCACTTGCGGGTATAGATGGCCGATGCGTTCGAACGCCCATTCGCGCATCCATTCGCCGTAATATTTCACATCCTCGGCAAGGCCTTCGGCATTGCGGTAGTGGTTCCGGTCCCTGGTACCCTGATGCACCGGCTCCCGGTCCTTGAACTTCGGCGGAATCTCGATCATCGCCTTGCAGATCATCACCGCGACGGGATTCAGATCACTGCCGTAGGCGGGCAAGCCCAGACGCTGCGCTTCCAGCGGGATCGAGCCCCCGCCCGAGAACGGATCGTAAATCGGCGGTAATGTATTGCCGCAGCTCTTGCGGATCTCCGCGCGGGCGCAATCCAGCACCTCCGAGTTGGTTGAGTTCTCCCAAACCACCAGGTCCTCGATGATCTTGAAGAGCCTTATGCGCTCTTCATCCACGGCCTCCGCGGTCGGGAACTCGTCGGGGTGGCTGGAGGGATCGTCGACAAGCTGCGCGAACAGCACCGCCCGGCACGCCGCCAGCGGCCGCCGCGCCCACCACAGATGCAGCGTGGAGGGATGCCCATGACGGATGGATTTTTCCCGCGCCGAAGCGGCGTTGATCGCCTCCAGCGGAATAGCGATCTCGATGAGTTTTCTGTTGCCGGTTTGGGTCATGCGGGTTTTTCTTTCTTGCGGACCATCGCCATCGGCCGGTCAGAACGGCGCTTCTTTCTCTCGGTTGTCATCTCCCCTCTGGACCTCCGACAGCCGTAACGTCCTTTTCAACATCAACCAAATCAGGGAAAAGGCTTCTCCCTTTGCTTCCGGTCACACCAGATGTTGATCGGCCTTCTACGTTCCAGGCACGGTTCTTGGACCGTGCCTGGCGATGTGCGGGAGCTTTTGGCCTTGGGGAAGTAGGTTTCGAGTGCTGTCAGGCAGGCTGGAGGGCCGGTATTCGGCCCCGATTGAGGCGGATCGGAGGGCGGGCGGTGGCTGGCGCCCGGCCTGCCGGGATCAGCCGCGTTGTCCGACGATGTCGCGGTAGTCGGCGGGTCGGAGGCGCGTGCCGATGCCGAGCAGGGTGTCGAAGGCCGTTGCGGTGTGGCGGCGGCGGTTCCAGCGGAACACGAACTCGTCGAGATAGCGGCGCAGATGGGCGCGGCGCAGGCCATGGAAGGTTCCGAGCGCCCAGCGCTTCAGGTTCGAGAACACACGATGGATCCAGATCAGCACGAGATGGGCGGGCGTTGCACCGACGACCTTGGGCTGGTGGTCGTGGTCGGGCAGGCCAGGATAACCGCTCCAGCCATCGGTGATTACCCGCGCGCCCGGCGCCGAGGTCCCGGCAACGAAGGCATGAAGGCTGCGCGCGGAGAAATCCCCGATCGGCGCCAGCCGGATGCGACGTGGCTCGCCCTCGGGCGATAGCTCGACCGCGCCAGCAATGCGCATCTTGCCTTGCCGGCTGCGACCTTGCCCGCCTGTGGTCGGGTCTTTTACGGTGCGGAACGGTAGGGTGGCCTCATCGATCTCGACCAGGTCCTCAAGCAGGCTGCGATCCGGATCAACCATGGCACGGCGCAGCTTGTGCAGCAGGAGCCAGGCACTCTTGTAACTGCCGAGCCCGAGCTGGGCCTGGAGTTGCAGGGCGGAGATACCGTTCGAGTGGCTGGTCACGATGTGAACGGCCATGAACCAGGTCTTCAGGGGCAAGTGGCTGCGGTGCATGATCGTGCCCGCGGTCACCGAAGTCTCCTTCCCGCAGGCCGCACATTCCCAGCTCGCCCGGCGACGCTTCAGTTCCCAGCCCCTGTCATGGCCGCAGGCGGGGCAGACGAAGCTGTCGGGCCAGCGCTTGGCTGCAAGATGCCGGGCGCAGGAGGCTTCATCGGGAAAGCGCGCCTCGAAGGCGGCGCGGGACATCGGGCGGTCGTATTTCCAGCGGCTGGCATGACAGAACATTAAGCGAACATTCCGCCGATGGCAACCGCAAACCCAACATGTCGTCAAACCGGGTTCAGAGGGATAAGCCTTTCAGGGAATAAAGCCGCATGAACAGGTAGTCCTTCTCTCCTGTTTCTCCCACCGGCTCATGGCCGACCTCCGAATGCCTGATGCGGAGTTCGTTGCCGACCTTGGTCATCGCCTTGAATTCGGTCTCGACGACCGATCGGAAACCAGGGGCATCGTCGGAGATCGCACGATCGATCAGCGCGGCGGCGCGCGCTTTCTTGTCTTTGCCCCCTTCGATGGTCTTGAGACGCTCGAAGGCATCCCAGAGCTTCTCCATGGCATCCTGTCGTGCCTCCGGCTTCGGAGACAGGAACCGGTCGATAGCGGTATCGAGAAGACCATCGAGAGCGTCGTCGCCCGTGTGGAAACCCGCTCGTCTCACCAGCTCGGCCATGGGTGCCGGCACCGTTCTCTCGATGGCACCACTCTCGCCCAGTTCATACGCAAGACCATTTCGGGAGAAGATGCGATTGATGTCTTCGACGAATTTCTTCAGCCCCGCTTCCCTATTTAGTTTCAGATGCTGGTGACTGAAGTAGTCGTGCCAACCGACTTGGGTCGGTTCACCGATATTGCGCGCGATGAACTCGATGAAATCCAATATCGCCAAGGTGGATGGTAAGGAATCCGGCGGGGGCTCCCACGAATAGGGGTCCTTCCCGGCAAGGTCGTGAATCTCCGCACGAACGCGAGCCGAAAAAGCGCTCCCGTTTGTTCCGTCGATCGCATTTCCGTCGTGGCAGTGTGAGGGGAAGCCGTAGGCCAAGGATCCGTCATCAATCTTGATTTGGATCAGCGACAAGATTCCGTCCCATGCGACCTGGTCGATTTTCTCCTCGATCCTCGGATTAGAGCCAATCTGGCGATTGGAGAAGTAATCCGTCATCCGGGCACCCCTGCACGTTCCAGCAGGCGCTTCAGGTTGAACTGGATGGCGGTCTGGTCGAACGCCGGTTCGCGCTCGTCGAGCGCACCCCTGAGATAGCGTGGCCCGCCGGCGAGTCCGCCACTCACCTCGACGACGACGAGAATGAATTTCTCTGGCTCGTGCAACGACGTGATGATTTCCTGGCGGGTGATCATCACGGTGTCCGCACCGTCCACGCGTCCCTTGACTTCGATAAAACGATGACCCCGAGTATCGGGATCATACGAAGCAATGTCGTAACCGATCTTCCGGGCCGACACGTCCTCCGGTCTGTTTCCGAGTTCGCGCTCGGCCGCCATCACGGCCTCCATGGCGGCAAGCTCGATCTCTCGCCGCGCGGCCGGATTTTCCGCGAAGCCCGTCGGTGACGCGCCATCCCGTGCGCCCGCCCGCGCGTCCAGCAGGCCGCGGGGGATGACGATCATGCCACCGCGCACACGGGGCGGCAGGGAAGAGATGAACTTCTCCTGCTCGAGCACTGCCATGCGCCGTTTGCGGCGCTCGGCCAAATCCGTCGCCCGGCGCTCGGCGTTCTCCCAGTTCAGCCGGGTTTTCTTGCCGGCACGCTGCTGTTCCTTCAACTCGAAGGCGCGGGCGTCCCAATAGTTGATTTCCTTCTTGAGACGCGCATCGACTTCATGCTCGACCTTCTCGATCTCCGGCAAACGGCGTGCCTTTACCTCCGCGACATGCGCCCGCGCCAGGTCGACCGTCGCGAACTCCGCAGCCGTCCACTCGAGATCGTTGTTCAGCCATGTCTCGTTAAGACAGTCCTCGACGAGGGCGATCTCTTCCGGCCTCGCCGGGCGCAAGTTGAGATGCGGCGCGGTCCCAGAATCGACCGCGTTGCCGTCCGGGCCGATCGCGGCGAACTGGAGCTTCTCGGAAACGATATGCGGCTTTCCCGTGGCGAGCGGCCTCCCGTCTCGGACATCGTGCTCCAGCAGGACGACCGCTGACAGCACTTCACACATGTCGGTGTCATCGACGAAAACCGCTCCCTGTTTCATCAGATAGCCGTACTTCTCCCGCACGACGCTGATAACCGCTTCCAGGAGCGGATGTCCGGGGTAGATGAAGGCGGCGATGGGCTGTTGGCTGATCCGGTTTTTCTCGAAGCAGATGCGCTCGTACTTTCTCTGGATTGCCGCGCCGACGCCGATCTGGCGGTCACGTTCGCGAAGAGCTGCGGGGACGTGGGTGATCTCCCAGCGGCCGTCTTCGCGGCGCTTCAACCGACCGCCGAGATGCTTGAAGGCTTCGACAAAGAAGCTCTGCACATGGCAGGGCTGGAGCCGTTGCGCCTCAGCGCGTTCCATTTCGAGGCGAAGTTCCTCGACCCGGGCCTCGGGCATGGTGTCGTTTGTCAGCGCGCGGCGCCGGAGAAGCTCCAAGAGATGTTCCTGGTCGATTGCTCCATCGACTTGCTGGAACAGCCTCGCCTTGACCTCTTCCCGCTCGCCGTATTGGATGGCCTCGAACAGGAGGTCCTTCAGCGCCGTTCCCTCGAACAGCTCGCCGAGCACATCGTAGACGCGCCCGCCGAGCGCTTCACGCGCGGCCTCCAGCTTCTCCAGGAGCCGCGCGTAAACCTCGCCCTCGCGGGTATCGGCGGCGACCAGATTCCACAGGTGGCAGACCTCGGTCTGACCGATACGGTGAATGCGTCCGAAGCGCTGCTCGATCTTGTTGGGGTTCCAGGGCAGGTCGTAAATCAGCGGGTCGTCGAGGATCCGATCCAACTGTGCCCACTTCGCATCCCGGCCCGAACGCAGCACACCAAACGCTTGTTCCTCAAGAGCCTTGAGCGCGTATCGACCTCAAGGCCAAGCTGTTCGACGGTTTCCGCCGTTGTCGCTCCGGTTACGCCGCGCATCGAAGCGAAGCAACTCTTCCTTCGTCAGCAGCGCTTCGTGTATTTGACCTCGCCCCCGAAATAGCTGGCCGACATGCGATGGGCCTCGTCGCAGACGATCAGGTCCCACTCCGTGGATTGGGCAAGCTTTTCCTGGAGATCCTCATTGCGGGCAAGCATGTCGAGCCGGGCGATCAGCCGGTCGCTGTCGTCGAAGGGATTGCCCGAGCGCGAGGTTCGATCATGTCGCGGGTCAGGATGTCGAACTCCAGACCGAATTTCTCGCCAAGCTCGTCCTGCCATTGCTCGACGAGGCTTCCCGGAGCGACGACCAGGCAGCGCTCCAGGTCCCCCCGTGCACGCAGCTCCTTGATCAGCAGCCCGGCCATGATCGTCTTGCCCGCCCCCGGATCGTCGGCCAGCAGGAAGCGCAGCGGCTGACGAGCCAGCATCTCGCCATAGACGGCGGAGATCTGGTGCGGCAATGGATCGACCAGGCTGGTGTGAATGGCGAGGTAGGGATCGAAATAATGCGCGAGCGCGATCCGGTTCGCTTCCGTGACCAGACGCAACAGGTTGCCGTCGCCGTCGAACGACCAGCTCCGGCCGCGCGCCTCGATGCCCGGCCGATTCTCGTCGTCGCGGTAGAGCGTGGTTTCAGAAACCCCACCGTCCGGCTCGCGATAGACCAGGTTGATTGCCTGGTTGCCGATCCAGTCGACCGAAACGATCCGGACCGAATGTCCCGGAACTACGCCCCGGATCATGGCGCCGGGCTTGACGTCATCGAGGACGGTCATGCCGGACTGTCCGTCATCAAAACATTTGGGACATCTGGGCCTGTTTCTTAACGGAGGCTCTGGCTTGGAGTGACCCCCTAAAAGTGGTCCAGATTTGTTAAGAGAGTTTGGCGCGTTTTGCCCCCTCGAAAGGAGGACAAAATGAGCCGTAAACGCTACACCCCGGAACAGATTATCAGCATGTTGCGCGAAGCCGAGGTGGCCTTGGCGCAGGGCCAGTCCATTGGTCAAGCTTGTCGCACGCTCGGCGTATCGGAGCAGAGTTACTATCGCTGGCGCAAGGAATATGGCGGCCTTCGTACTGACCAGGCCAAGCGTCTGAAGGACCTGGAGAAGGAGAATGGCCGTCTCCGGAAGGCGATCTCGGATCTGACGTTGGATAAGCTGATCTTGAAAGAGGCGCTTGAGGGAAACTGCTAAGCCCCGCCCGTCGCCGGCGGTGTGTTGATCATCTCCAGGCCGAACTGGGAATCTCCGAGCGACGTGCCTGTGCTGTTGCAGGCCAACATCGCTCAACCCAGCGCAAGAGACCCCGTAGTCGGGATGATGAAGAGGCACTCACGACCGCGATCATCCGCTTGGCCAGCCAGTATGGCAGATATGGCTATCGGCGGATCACTGCCTTGCTCAGGACCGAAGGTTGGCACGTGAACGCCAAGCGGGTCCAGCGCATCTGGTGGCGGGAGGGGCTGAAGGTCCCACAGAAGCAACCGAAACGGGGCAGGCTGTGGCTCAACGACGGATCCTGCATCCGTCTGCGGCCGTGCTGGCCCAATCACGTCTGGTCCTATGACTTCGTCATGGATCGAACACACGATGGGAGGAAGTTCCGCATGCTCACCGTGATCGATGAGTTCACCAGGCGGTGCATGGCCGTTGTCGTCGAGCGAAGATTGAACTCGGACAATGTCCTCCATTGTCTGACCGAGCTCTTCGTCCAACATGGCCCGCCGGATCATATCCGTTCCGAC
Organism: Alphaproteobacteria bacterium; assembly: GCA_965219135.1. Classification (GTDB taxonomy): domain Bacteria; phylum Pseudomonadota; class Alphaproteobacteria; order VGEJ01; family VGEJ01; genus CAYUNL01. Next base: position 1,713,629 of record CBDCMV010000003.1, read on the forward strand.
AACGGCTCAGAGTTTACCGCTCATGCCGTCCGCGACTGGCTCGGCAGGATCGGCGTCAAGACCCTCTATATCGAGCCCGGGTCACCTTGGGAGAACGGATACAACGAGAGCTTCAACTCAAAGCTCCGGGACGAAATCCTGAACACGGAGATCTTCTCTACACTGAAGGAGGCCAAAGTGCTGATCGAACGATGGCGGCATCACTACAATACCATCCGGCCGCATAGCTCGCTCGGATACAGACCGCCGGCCCCAGAAACCATCTTGCCAAACGTTGATGGGCCAACCTACGCTGTTGATGGGCTATGGTTGGCCCATCAACTTAACCCGCGCCAAACTCTAACTTAAGCGCTGGACCACTAATCGGGGGCAGGCCAACCTTGTGTCGCCGGAACTAAGTGCATAAGCGGCTCCTCCGTTATCCAATTACCTCAATTTGTCCCATAAGCGCTGACGGGGAACAGTTCTCAAACGGAAACAAGCCTGTTATGGTGTGGTGACAACGCTGTGCACAGAAACAGCGATCAAGAACGGCACATCAGTGGGGCAACAATCATGGGGCAATTAGCAGTGACTTGGATGAAGACGACCGTCGTCGCAATCATCGTGACCGGCGCGCTGGCCACCTCCGGGTGTTCGAGCGAAGGCTTCACATGGATCGACGGTGATCGATACCGGTTCCTCGGTATCGAGTCCCGTTGCGCACCCGATGGCTCCCCTGTCCTGTGGCAGCGCGCCAACGATGCCGGTGACTTCGGCGCGGTCCAGGCCTCTTCGGCAAACTGCCCCGGCGGGCCATAAATAAGGGCACCTCTAAGAATTGGTGAGTTGTCGGAGGATATTGTTTAACCAGGCTGTCACCAGCTCCAGCCATGCCGGAGCCGAGATTTTCGGGGTCTTCCACGCTCCAATTGAGTTATTTCCGCCACAAGACCGTCCCCAGGCGGTCTCCTTCTCCGAGTATCGTCACACGGCCGCCGCGAGACGCTCCAGTTGGACCAGGCGGCGCATGTTGTAGGCGAGGTTCTTCAACCCGATCCGCGCCTTCGCCCGCACCAGCCCGACACTACGCACCAGCGTCCCGCCCATGTCGTTGCTCTGGGCCCCGAAGACATGCTCGACGCGGACCCGAACCGACGAACGGGTCTTGTTGCCCTGCTTCTCGCGCTCGCTCAGCGGCTTGTTGCGGCGGCCCTTGCGATGGATCCGGCTCCGCAACCCCTTCTCCTTCAGCACCGCCTCGATCTCCGCCGAGCGGTAAGCGCTGTCCGCCCACACACCCAAAGCCGTGTTGTCCCCATCCAGGATATCGTCGAGGACTTGGCTGTCGTGCTCCGCCGCGTCGCTCACATGATAGCGCCGCACCAGCTTGTGCCGACGGTCCACGTTGACATGGTTCTTGTAACCGTAATGGCTCTTGCCGTGCTTCTTAGTCCACCGCGCCTCGACATCCTTTTGGCGCCGCTTGAGCGGAACTGCGCGCCATCGCCGATCGTCGCGACCAGCGCCGTCGCGGTGATGACACCGACGCCGGGGATCGTCGCCAGACGGCGGCTCGCCTGGTTGGATCGGTGCCATGCCATAAGTGTCGCCTCCAGCTGCTTGATCCGGGCCTGAGCAGAACAGAGCTGCTCAACCAGGGAGCCGAGCGCCTCGCGCGCCAGAGGGGGCAGTCGCTCATCACCCGGATCTTCGATGATGGCAACCAGTTCCTCCACCCTCGACGCCCCTTGAGCGACGATCAGTCCGAGCTCCGCACAGTGCGCGCAGCGCATTGATCACCATGGTGCGTTGACGGATCAGCAACTCACGGGCCCGGTGCAGCATCAGAACCGATTGCTGCTCGGCGCTTTTCGCCGGTGCAAAGCGCATCGTCGGACGCGTAGCCGCCTCGCAGATCGCTTCCGCATCCGTTGCGTCGTTCTTGTTCGTCTTGACGAAGGGACGTACGTATTGAGGCGGGATCAGCCGCACTTTGTGCCCGAGTGCCTGCAGCTCCCGCCCTCTCTGCCAACGTCAGTGAGACACCGATACCCCGAGGAATTACTGTAGGGCGGTAGAGGTGAGAACCGATGAAATCAGAAAGAGAGTCGATGACCAGGATGGCGGGCCACGAGGTCCGGCTGTTGCCGGCGAAGACAGTGCGCCCTTCGTGCGCCGCAACAAGAACGATGTACACGATGCCCAAGCAATCTGGACCGCCGCACGCTCTCGACGACGACTAAGTCGCGTTCGCCCCGGCACATCGCCTTGCCGTGATCCGGGCCGAACACTTGTGACAGGAACCATCTTCTACGCCTTACCCTGACGGAGAGACAGCGTACAACAAGCCGAGGGTCATCCCCAGTCACCCATTAGGTGCCTACAAGTCCACTCGCGGCTCATTCCCTTGCGCCTGCTGGTGCAGCAGAGGGAGGAAGACGAATCGCCCTTAAGGACAAACGCGGTGGATTCGCCATTAGCCAAGCTAGCCTCCTGCACTCTTCGCCCGGGCGCCGAAACCGCCCCGCGCGACCGTGCGGGTGCGCGCGGGGGGCTGGCCGACCTGAGACTTGGCGACTTGCGCGCGGCCGTCGCGGGATACGGTGCCAACGCCGGCGCCACCGCTGGTGTAGAACTGGTTAGGATCTCTGCTGGGGCGGTAGAGCGGTTGCGAATAAACGCCCGCCAAGCCGCGCGGCGCCAGCATATAGCCGACCATGAACGGAAACCAGAACGAACCGGTGGAGGTTTGCTGTTGATAACACCGGTCGTGGCCGAACTCGTCGTAGCACGTTGAGGATGTCTGATAACGCGGGGCGACCTCTTCGTGCAACGCCTTGGCCTTGTCGAATTCGGCGCGGCATGTCGATTCGTCCTGGACCGCGGCGGCGATGCACGCCTCTGCCGATTCGTAAGTGAGGACTTCTTCTTTCTTTTCGGGCCGGAACACAAAGAACAGCACGACCACGACAAGGCCAGCACCAACCCACATCCCCACTTTCTGAAAGGTCACCCGTGAGAACTCCCCAGCCCGCCGGCGCTCGACAACCCTCGCCCCGCACCCAGTAGGTTAGCCGAAAATGCCTGGTCAGCGCACCTCTTAATCGCCTTTTCACGGGGTCATGCTGGCGGCGTTGAGAATGCCGGCCGCGAGCGACGAGGCGCCGAGCCAGATGCCGGCGGCGATCTCGTTGTTCTCGATGCGCTCTGATACCCGTGGCATCGGCAGCCGCACGAGGAGATATACGGCGATCTGCACGATCAGCGCGACCACGCCCCAGATGATCATTTCAAAGATCGTGCGTGAACTGATCATGGCGCTCGCCAGCGGCAGGGCGAAACCGAACACGCTGCCCGAAAAGGCGGCCGCAGCGGCAACCGAGTTCTCCTTGATCAGCTTGATCTCGCTGTGCCGGGTGATACTGGTATAGACTGCGACGAATACGGCCATCAGCAAGATGGAGACGACGAAGAACGCCAAGAATTCCGGCAAATCCGTCAAAAATCTGTTGAGTTCCTCAGCCATTCAAAACTCCTTTTCGGGCGGTCGGGCGTGTCTTGGGGACCTTCGTTCGGCCGCAGGTTCCCATCTTCCCGTCAAATGACTTTCACTGTGGGGAGATCGAGGTCCACGCCGACCATGAGTTCCACTGTCTTTTCCCCTTCGTAGGCCTCGACCGTGATCAAGAGGTACTCGTTCTTTTTTCCCTCTTCCAGGTTGCGGCCGAACAGCATGACCTGCTGGATGATGTCGTCCGCCTCCTCGGTTAGAGCATCTTTGTAAACTTCCTCGGCAAACACCACCGGATCGGCGTGGCCCGGCGTCGTGTCGAACCAAATACGTTCATACTCCGTGCCGTCGTCGAACCGGTAGTTGGGCGCGCCAATTTTGCCGCCCCTCGCGGTCCATTGCGCCCATTCGGCCTCGCTACCCGGATAGATACTTTCATGCGGCACATACAGGGTGATTTCTTTGACATGCTGGTCCTCGACGCCGTTGACCGTGACGACCTGGATCATCGTGTCGTCCTCGCCGTAATAGCGGTGCACATACGCGTCGTCGCCGAGATCGACGAATCCCTGCGCGACGATCAAGATCGTTTCCTCCGGCAACTCAACATGCAGGTCATCGGCGTGCATGCGCAACGGCAAGGTGTCGATATCAACCGCGGCGCCGATGCGCAAGCTCAACGGCGTCGGCAATTCATCGTCCTCGCCGCGTCTGGAAAATTTGTGCTTGATGTCGCGCACACCGCTCCTGAAGAGTGATTTCATACTGACGCCGATCATGTCGACCATCCTGGCTTTGACGTCGTGTTGTCGGTGCGAGGCACGGCCTAACCTGCCTTTAGCGCCGGCCAATCGATCTCGCCTGGCTCGATCCGCCGCGCCGCCAGGAAATAGGCAATCGTTCCGGGATCGACCCGGTGACCCAACGGCGCGTTTAGGGTGAGGTCGTCGCCCAAGGCGCTTTCGGCGACGCCAATCAAGGTCGCGTCGTGTTTTTCCTTCAAGGTCGCGAACAGGGCCCCGTAACTCACCGCGCCGGCGTCCTTCGGCACCTTGAGGCTAAATTGGGTCGGCCCTTCCAGGGTCGACAGCAACTGGCGCTGCACTCGGCTCGAACCGGGATCCTGGGCCGAGCGCACCATGAGCTCGATGGACAGAGAGACGTTGCATTCGGCGTGCGGACAATGGGCCTTGAGGAGGTCGGCAAAACTCTCGTGGTCGAAATAGGCGACGACATGGGCGTCGGGGTTAACTGCAGCGGCCCCCAAAGTGGCGGCGAGGGTCTCGCTGTCGTCATGGCCGAGAGCGATAATGTACCAAGCCGTGGCAACCCCGGCGCGGGTCAGCACGTCCGGCGTGTTGAGCTCGGCGCCGCGGACGAAGCGCACCTGTTCGGGCATCGGGTTCTCGATGTCCTGGGTCGTGCACAAGACGATTTCCCGGTCCTTTTCGCCAATATCGCCGCGGAGTTGATCGACCATCCGCTGGGTCCGGAAGCCATGCCAGCCGAGAATGACGATGTGATCCGACAGATTCTCGTAATTCGATTGTCCGCGCACGCTTTTCCTCCATCGGTCGGATACCTGTTGCACCGCCTTGGCGATGATCATCGTAAACAGCGCGATGCCACCGGGCATTACCCACAAGACGGTGACCAGTCGTCCGGCCCAAGTCGCCGGCGAGTAGTCGCCATAACCCACGGTGGTGGCGCTGGAGACGTAAAAGTACCAAAATATGCCGCCCTCGGCTATTTCCTCGCCGCCTGTAAGGGCGATCACGCCCCAAGATATGGCAAAATGGCAGGCCGCGAGGGCGAATATCGCACCCCAACTCAGCCTGGTGATCCTGGCGTAGATGCGTTTCGCGACTCTTGACAGTATGATGTGCATTCAAGTCAGCTGACTCAAACGGCTCGCCTATCGCTGCCGACACGCGGCGGCATCTGGCCATAAGCCCAGTCGATGCACGATTCCGGCGGTTCCGTTCCTGCCAAAAAACACTTGCTTCCCATTTTACATGTAATATGTTACATGTAAAGATATTGGTTGGCGTGGTGGCATCGAAAAAGTCGTCCTTCTATCAGTCCCGCTACCGCGCGCGCTTGCGCGAGCGGGGCTTCGTCAAGCGCGAGATTTGGATTCCGCCCGAATTCGTCAAGGTCCTCAATGACTGTCAGGCGGCGCTCAGGGAGGGCGTTATTCCCTTCGTTCCAAAAACCGTTAGGGAGAGAACCATGAGCCAAGAAAATTGGACTACAGAGACCCTATGTGCGGCGTTGGCTCAATCGGAGCCCGCGTCTTCCGGCGATCTTGTCGTCGAACTTGTGGACGGTGCCGATCCGGGGATTCTCATCACCATGACGGAGTTCGGCGATCTGCCCCTCCTCATGAGCGTCAGCGGCGGCCAGATCCTGGTTGATACCCTGCTTTGGCCCGCGGCTGACGTGGCGGACCCCGCAGAATTCAACGCCATGATCCTGAAGAGCCACAAGCTCTTGGCGTTGTCGACCTTCGGCATTCGCACGGGACCCGGCGGAAAGGATTACTACGAACTGTTCGGCGCGCTCAGCGCGGGTTCGATATTGGAGTCGGTCATTTTCGAAATCGAAACACTGGCCGATAACGCAATGCAGGTCGCCGAGGCCTACCAAACGGACCTGAAGAAGGTCGCTTGAACGATTGCGCCGCGCCGCGCAACGAATCTAACGAAGGAGTAAGACATTTGAATATTTGGGCGAAAGTCGCGACGGCCGTCCGCGGCGGCGTCAACGAGGCCGGCGAAGCGATCGTCGATAGGGAAGCGCTGCGCATCCTCGACCAGGAAATCCGCGACGCCGACAATGAACTCATCGGCTCGAAGGGGGCTCTGATCGGCATCATCGCTAAGCGCAAGCTCGCCGACAAAAAGGTCGCATCCCTAAAGGCCTCGATCAAGGAATATGAAGATTACGCCATGCAGGCGCTTGACAAGCGCGACGAAACCCTGGCGACGGAAATTGCAGACAAGATCGCCGGGCTGGAAGCCGAACTCGCCGGCGAAGAAGGCGTCGCCAAATCCTTCGCCGACAGCGAGGCGCAACTTCGCCGCGCCGTCGTCCAAACCGAGGGCAACCTGAAACGGCTCAAGCAACAGGTCGACACGGTCAAGGCGACGGAAATGGTCCAGCGCGCGCAGTCCGCGGTCGCTGCACGGCACTCCGGCGCCGATTCGAGCATGCGCAACGCCGTCGACAGTTTGGCCCGGCTGAAAACGAAACAGGCGGAACGCGCTGCGAAGTTCGAAGCCGCCAACGAACTCGCCCGTTCGACCGAAGAGGTCAGTCTCGATGACAAGCTCAAAGCCGCGGGGATCGCCGATGGCGGCGCGAAGGGCGGCGACGTGTTGGCGCGGCTGAGGGCGCGACGCGGCACGTGATCCGGCCGCGTTGCACCTGGCCGTCCGCGCTCACTCCGCATGCAGCGCATTCCTGTTGCCGCGCGCCCGGACCTAGATCGGACGGCGGTCGACCACGGGTTTGAACTCGACGAAGCGGGCGGCGTGCGCTATTGGGACGAAAGCGTGTATTACCGCTTCACCCTGAGCCAGATCGAAGACGACATCGAACGCTGTGCCAACGATGTGGAGGGCATGTGCCACGAGCTGTTGGACCGAGCCGCGGTCGACGACACGGTCTTTCGCCACCTTCGCATTCCGGACGCCTATTGGGACTATGTCGCCGAAAGCTGGCGAAGCCGGGAGAGGGACCTTTACGGGCGCATGGACTTTTCTTACGACGGCGCTGGCGACGCCAAGCTGCTCGAATACAATGCGGATACGCCGACTACGCTATACGAATCCTCGGAATTCCAGTGGCTGTGGCTGGAGCAGGCGGCGGCTTTGGGCCTCATCCCCAAGGAGTCCGATCAGTTCAACGAACTCTACGAAGACCTTCTCGACGAGTTTGCCGATCTCGGCGTCGAGGGACTTCTTCATTTCGCCTGCATCGAAGAAATCGAGGACGACAAGGGGACCGTCGACTACCTCGAGGAATGCGCCCGGGATGCGGGTCTCGAGACGCGCTTCATCGCCATGAAGGACATCGGAATCGACTTGCAGGGGCGCTTCACCGACCTTGAAGACGAAGTCATTTCCACAATGTTCAAGCTTTATCCCTGGGAATGGATTATGGGCGAGGATTTCGGGCAATACCTGCCGACGAGCGGGGTTCATTTCCTCGAGCCGCCGTGGAAAGCGGTCCTCGCCAACAAGGGCTTGCTCCCTCTCTTGTGGGAAATGTTCGAGGGCCACCCGAGCCTGCTGCCATCCTATTTCGAGGGCGACCCGCGGGCGGCGGACCTTTCGCCATATTTTGTCCGTAAGCCGTTGCTTTCGCGCCAGGGTTGGAACGTCGAGATCCATGGCGACGACGTAGCGTTTCGCCGTGGCGGCCCTTATGGTGACGAGGGTTACATCGTCCAGGCGTTTCACCCGCTGCCGGAATTCGACGGCACTTACCCTTTGGTCGGCTGTTGGATGGTGGCCGGCGGTTCGGCGGGGTTGTGCATTCGCGAGGACCGAAACCGGGTGACGGCCCCGGATGCCCGTTTCGTTCCACACCTGATACTAGATTGAGGGAGCGACTTTGACGACGCCCATCGAAACGCCGGCCTTCGTGATCGACCAAAAGACCCTGGAAGCGGGCCTGGCTGCCAATCTCTCTTGGAGACAGTCGGACATGAAGGATAAGACGGAAACTATCGAGCAGATGATTCAGGCTCCGGAAAAGGTGGTCTATGGGTGGGAGCTGATTCTAGACCTTCATGGTTGTAATCCGTGTACTTTCACTCGCGGCTGCTTGGACAGATACTTCAGCCGGCTGTGTGACTTGATCGACATGGAAAAATGTGAGGTTCACTATTGGGACGATCTGGGACTCCCGAAGGAGGAGCGACAGACTTCGCCGCTCACAAAGGGCACCTCTGCCGTATGCTTTATCCTGACCAGCACAATCGTTGTCCATACGCTGGACGAGCTGAGAGCGGTGTACGTGAACATCTTTTCGTGCCAAGAGTTCGAGCCGGACTTGCCAGCAGAGGTCACCGCGAAATGGTTTGAGGCAGATTCCTGTGAGCGCACCTTCATCAGGCGCTCGTGACGACAACGAAGGGTTGGAGACGACAATGCTGATATTCGAAAAAGAGTTAGAAGTCGCCGCGGCACCGGGCCACAGGGACCTTCTCGATCACTTCTCGAGTGCACTGAGGTTTCGATTTACCGACGCTGCCATTCCCGTGCGGTTCGCGATCACGCGGTCAGGCGCCGAGCGTTACCATTGCGAAAGTGGTATCCTGAAGGGCTTGGATCCGTCGTCATCCGATCGGCCCGACGCAATCTTCAGGTTTGTGCCTCGAAAGATTGAGAACACCGCCAACTTCAACGCTGTCTTTCTGGTCCCTACGGGGATCGGTGCCCACATCGGCGGGCACGCAGGTGACGCAGCGCCGGCCGCCAAACTGCTATCTGAGACCTGCGACATTCTCGTAACCCATCCAAACGTGGTGAATGCCTCAGATATCAACGAAATCCCTGAGAACGCCTTGTACGTTGAGGGCAGTGTCATCTGTCGCCTGCTGATGGGAACCGTGGGACTACGGCCGGTTCGGGCGAATCGGGTTGTTGTCATCATCGATGCGCACCGGGACGAGCTTTTTGTCAACGCGGCGATCAACGCGGTGAGCGCCGCTCGGGCATCCTATGGCTTGCAATGCCCATCGGTCGTGCAACTCGATCCGCCGCTTCAGATGAAGTCGAGTTACACATCGTCCGGAAGGGCAGCAGGCGAGATTGAGGGATTGGACAGGCTTTGCGCGGTCCTCGATGAGCATGAGGGAAATTTCGATGCCGTGGCGATCTCATCCGTGATTGACGTGCCGCCAGAGTTTCACGCGGACTACTTCGAAAGCCACGGCGACATGATCAACCCTTGGGGAGGCGTGGAGGCCATGCTCACCCACGCGGTTTCAAGCTTGTACAACGTCCCGTCCGCCCACTCTCCTATGTTCGAGTCTCGCGATATTGCGAACATGGACCCAGGCATCGTGGAACCTCGGATGGCCGCGGAAGCCGTTTCGCTGACTTTCTTTCAATGCATCCTGAAGGGACTACGGCGCAGCCCAAGGATCATTGCAGATCAGGACACCATGAATCACCACGGTGTGCTGACGGCAGCTGATATCTCGTGTCTGGTGATCCCAGATGGATGCGTCGGCTTGCCCACCCTGGCGGCACTTGAACAAGGAATACCGGTGATTGCCGTCCGCGAGAACAAAAACGTTATGCGGAATGATTTGACTGTGCTCCCCTGGGCGCCTGAGAAGCTGCACATCGTAGATAACTACTTGGAAGCGGTTGGAGTCATGACCGCATTAAGGGCTGGGATTCCGCCGGCGTCAGTGCGCCGCCCTCTCGCCGCGACGGAAGTGAAGAAAACCACGCAAACCGAGAAAAGGCTGACTCCCGGAAAGGGCCGATCCGCTACTACCGGCTGAGTTAGCTTAGCCAAGCAGCATTCGCCGGGATGTTACCGCCGGCAGCCTCATCGGGGCTCGCGCAGATTCGCACGTTCGTGTGGCGGCGGCAGTAGGATTGTCGCCCAGTGGAAGTCGAGCGTGCGGAACATTCCATAGGACCCCAACGGAGGCCGAGATCCTCGAATCTTTAGGCCGCGAGGTTCGACGCCAGTGCGGGAGGAGGCCCACTGTGCAAGACGTTCACTCAGCCACTCGTCGGCGTGCGAGGTATACCATTTGACGAAGTGGCTCGGGCCGGATGCGGTCTCACTGCGAAGCGACCTGAATCTCCCGTTCTCAAAATTCAGGGGCACGATGTGGCCTATTGCCGAGTTGGCTCCTCTGCCTTGTCAATTTTAAACGCTCCAAATTTCGTATGCCTCTCCAAGCTGCGCTTGAACCGTGCCCGCGATCCGGCTCACCGTTCCGGTGTTTTTCGCATCGCCTTTCTGAGCTTACGGAACTCCCACCACGCCCAGATGGCACCGCCAATTACAAGGACGAGTACAAGCACAATGATCCCCTTAATGAAGAAGTTCCAGATCAAGGCGAACAAGACCACGCCTGCGACGATCCACAAACGATACATTTTTGGTCCCTTCTCTGCCGTTCCTGCGTTGGCCCTTCCTCAATCGGCAGACCGCTTCGCGTGGACCGGATGGTTCTCGTAGCCTGCGACGCCCGCACGCCCATGCGGCACCGTCAATGTGGCAGGCCAACGGCGGATTGCGTCCCCGGATGCGGGTCCTTCCTGCAAGCAAGTTCGTGCACTCGTTGAAGCTTATACACTTACGAGGAGGGATCAATGGCGATAGGGACTCAACGCAGCGAAGCCGCGCAGAATGGCAGTTTTCTGCGGCAACTGCTTCAGAACCGCCGCACTTTGGGTGGAGACTTTGGCCGGCATAATGAGGTCGGCGACCTGAGGATCAAGCGGCATTGTTACGCGGCCTTTGCTGGTGGCGACTCGGCGTCGCGCCTTGGCGGGCAGAGTCTATACGGCGGACGGGCTACGGTACGACGGGACGATGGAGGGGTCATCGGGTGGGCCCGCAACGCATCGCCATTCGCCGCGACCGCGTCCCGGTCGCTCTGCCGCTGCTCGATCTCCCGTTTGGCACGGAGTGCCTTCAAAGCCTCTTCGATGATTTCGGGATGCTCGACCAGATAGTCTCTGACGATTTTCTCGATCGCGCCTCTGTCCGGTTTCGGGGTCGATGGTGTCTCCGCGCGGCCTTCGGCAATAAACGCCATGGCGGCAACGGCGGCTATCAGCCCCGGCACCATCCTGCTTTTCATGACCTTTAATCCTTCTCGACTTGCGGCCCTGGAAGCTTCATACAGTCTTATCGGGATCCACAAATGAATCCAGGGCACCTCTAAGAATTCTCCTTTTTCGGGCGTCGTCGATTTAGAATCGGGTTGCCGATTTGTTGATAGCGGGAGGCGTGGTTGATGGGTCAGATGGGGTTTTTCGATCTTGGGAACCGGTATTCCGGTCTTGACGCCAAGAACGAGCCGCTTTTGAAGATCGACGGGGTGGTTCCGTGGGAAGACTTGCGCGCGCGTCTTGAGGCGGTGTGGCGGCGTGCGGACAAGGCGCGTAAATCGCGGGCGGGACGCAAGCCGTGGGATGCGATTGTGATGTTCAAGACGATCATTCTGTGCGCGCTCTACAATCTCTCGGATGACCAAGTTGAGCATCAGATCCGTGACCGCCTGTCGTTCATGCGATTTCTGGGGTTGGGTCTGGAGGGCCGGGTTCCCGACGCCAAGACGGTGTGGCTGTACCGCGAACAGTTAACGCAAGCTGGCGTGATCGAGGCCTTATTCGAGACGTTCGATGGCTACCTGAAGGATCAGGGCTATCTGGCGATGGGCGGCCAGATCATCGACGCCTCGATTGTGGCGGTACCCAAACAGCGCAACAGCCGCGAGGAGAACGCGCGGATAAAGGCGGGCGAGACGCCGGCAGGCTGGGAGGACAAGCCGGCAAAGCGGCGCCAAAAGGATGTCGAGGCGCGGTGGACTAAGAAGCACGGCAAGAGCCATTACGGTTACAAGAACCATGTCAACGTGGACCGTCGGCACAAGCTGGTGCGGCGCTATCATGTGAGCGACGCGGCGGAGCACGACAGCCAAGTCCTCGACGATATCCTGGATGGGGACAACACGGCTTTGGGTGTGTGGGCGGACAGCGCTTACCGCTCGGCGGAGATCGAGGCGGTGCTGAAGGAGAAGGGGTTGCGGAGCCGGATCCATCGCAAGGGCCGCCGCAACAAGCCGCTGAGCGAGCGCGAGAAGCAGGGCAACAAGACCCGTTCGTCGGTTCGGGTCCGCGTCGAGCATGTCTTCGGGGCCCAGAGCAACGACATGGGCGGGACGCTGGTGCGTAGTGTCGGGCTGGTGCGGGCGAAGGCGCGGATCGGGTTGAAGAACCTCGCCTACAACATGCGCCGCCTGGTCCAACTGGAGCGTCTCGCGGCGGCCGTGTGACGATACTCGGAGAAGGAGACCGCCTGGGGACGGTCTTGTGGCGGAAATAACTCAATTGGAGCGTGGAAGACCCCGAAAATCTCGGCTCCGGCATGGCTGGAGCTGGTGACAGCCTGGTTAAACAATATCCTCCGACAACTCACCAATTCTTAGAGGTGCCCTCAATGGAGACCCGCTCCCGATCGCCGAGGATATTTTTCATAGATTGTCTGATGACGCTTATACCGCGTTAGGGGATATATTGCGGCGGGCGCCTGACAGCCAGCTGTTTCTAGGCTGGGAGCAGAAGTGGGACCATCTTGACTTCGCACATATTCCAGTAGGAGTGTTAAGTCAGGCGTATGAGCTCTACTTGAGGAAGCACGCTCCTCAAAAGCAAAAGCGCGAAGGCGGATACTTTACTCCTCGACCAATCGCGGATCTCATGGTTCGAGCGTCATTTCGCGCTCTACATCGGCAGAGAGTGGGCAAGAATGCAAAGATCTTAGATCCAGCGGCGGGTGGAGGGATTTTCTTGCTGACGGTATTTCGCGAACTGATCGCGGAGCGTTGGCGTGCGGAGGGAAAACGGCCCGACACATCCGTCCTTAGATCGATCCTCTATAAGCAAATCGTTGGATTTGACACGAACGAATCAGCGCTTCGATTTGCGGCGCTTGGTCTGTATTTGGTATCGATTGAGTTGGACCCAAATCCTAGACCTGTGGACAAGTTAAGGTTCAAGGAGTTGCGCGGGAAGGTGCTTCACAGAGTCAATACAGACAACGAAGTAGAAGGTTCTGCGCTTGGTAGCTTGGGGCCCCTCGTCGGAGGCGAACACGAGGGTCAGTACGATCTTGTTATAGGAAACCCGCCTTGGTCAAGTGGGACTCAGCTGCCAGATTGGAATCTTGTTCGCAAACGGGTGGCTCGCATCGCATCTGTTCGGAAGATCTCGATCGCGTTGCCGCCCTTACCGAATGAAGGACTAGACTTGCCATTTGTATGGCGCGCAATGGAGTGGGCTAAGCCGAACGGGCAGATAGCGTTCGCACTGCACGGCCGCCTACTGTTTCAGCAAGGCGACGGAATGCCCACGGCTCGTCAGGCACTTTTTGAGGCGCTCGACGTCACATCAATTATCAATGGAGCAGACTTGAGTGAAACCAAGGTGTGGCCGCAAATTTCCGCGCCGTTTTGTATTTTGTTTGCCGCCAATAAGACGCCGAGGAGCACGGCGAGCTTTCGTTTCATTAGTCCACGTTTCGAGAACTCTCTAAACGACGCGGGCGGTATGAGGATAGACGCGCTGAACGCTGCGGTGGTGCCGTCTCGTCAGCTTTTTGAGACACCAGATATTCTAAAGTTTCACGCCAACGAGGCGTTCAGTTTGCACCCAAAACCTGTCAATAGCGATGGAGACGATTGCGCCCTGTCGGTACGACTCGTTCATGAGATGGTTTGTAGAACGGATCATCAAGAGAGCGGAGATGGTCCGCGATTTTTTGTTTCCAACAGCCTCACCATCGGTCAGCATCTCGTTTATCCGGATTTCGACGTCACCTTGAAACCTGTACGCGGCGACGCAAACTTCCTCCAGAGCTGTTTTCTCTTTGCGCGCTGGAGCGCTTTATCTCCGTCTGTATGTAGATCGGAAAAGTTGTTGAATGCGTTGAGGATCTGCTTTACCTCACCAAGCAAGTAAAGGTCCCCAAACCAATAGGTAAGGGTTCTCTCAAACATTAGCCCGCGTTTGACCTCTGCGCTGTCTGACGAATTCACGGCGTCGCCATCCAACGTATTGCGATCTTGGCCGCGTACGTCGATCCGCCCGCCCATGCCGTCGTGCTGTCGGTGGACGAAAAGAGCCAGATCCAGGCCCTCGACCGCACCCAGCCGGGGCTGCCGCTGAAGAAGGGACGCTGCGGGACGATCACCCATGACTACAAACGGAACGGCACGACGACGCTGTTTGCCGCCCTCGACGTCCTGGAAGGCAAGGTGATCGGGCGCTGCATGCAGCGCCATCGGCACCAGGAGTTCATCCGCTTCCTCAACGCCATCGAGGCCGAAGTGCCGGCGGGCAAGATCGTCCACGTGATCCTCGATAACTACGGCACTCACAAGCATCCCAAGGTCGTGGCCTGGCTCGAGCGCCACCCTCGGTTCGTCTTTCACTTCACGCCGACCTCTTGCTCCTGGCTCAATGCCGTCAAAACCTTCTTCGCCAAGCTCAGCAAACGCCGACTCAAAAGAGGAGTGTTCCACTCGATCGTCAATCTCCAGACCGCCATCAACCGCTTCATCGCCGAAACCAACGACGACCCCACACCGTTCGTTTGGACCGCCAATCCCAACAAGATCGTCGCCGCCGTCAAACGTGGGCACCAAGCGTTAGATTCGATCCACTAGCGGGTGCGAATCCCGCCCGGCAACTGTCGCTCCAGCCGGTAGCAATCGGAGCGGGTGATGGAGGTAACGACATGGCCTGAAGCACTCCGATGTAACGAGGCCGCCTCGGGCGGCTCAGCGACCATGCGGGCTGCAACGCGAGTGAACGCTGAGCAGGCCCCGAAACGAGCAATGCGGAAGCCGACCCGCCCTTCTGACGGGGAAGGCTGCCACCTGCCGGGAAGCGAGCGACGCGAGCATCGGCAGGTTCCGCCGGGGTAGTGGCGGCGGCACGCATGGAAGAGGGAGACGGTAGCAACACGGGAAGCCCTGCCGGTGGTGCGCACACACCAACCGGAACCCCGTGAGGGGCAGGCCGGGCCGGCAGGGTGGCGGATGGGCTCGTACTACCGCAGAAGCCGGGTAATGCCGGCGGAGGGAAGGAGCCCTGGTTCGAGAGGAACGCGGAAAGGACGAAGGGCGTGATCACTGGTAAGAACCTAACAGGATCAGAGAAAGTTCAGCGACTCCAAACCGTGTTACATGCGAAAGCTAAGGAAGAACCCGACCGGCGTTTTCACGCGCTAATCGACAAGGTGTGGCGGGAGGACTTTCTGATGGAAGCCTGGCAGCAGGTTCGCCGCAACGGCGGCTCTGCCGGGGTGGACGGAGAGACCTTCAAGAACGTCGAGTCGTACGGCGTAGACCGCTGGCTCGGGGACTGGCGCAGGATGCAGCACGGCTGGAAGTCGATGGAGGAAATGGTGGAAGGCCTGAACCGCACCATGAGCGGGTGGGCAAACTACTTCAGCCTCGGCCAAGTCAGCCCGGCCTACAACGCGGTCAACCGCCACACGGGAAAGCGGCTACGCCAGTGGCTCGGTCGAAAGCACAAGACACGGGCGGGGAGATTCGTGCGATACTCCGAAAAGAGGCTGTGCGCAGATTACAGCCTCCTGCGTCTCACGCGGCAAACTGTGGCCTTTCCGAGCGCGAAGGCATGATCTCGTCCGAAAGCCGGATGCGGGAAATCCGCACGTCCGGTTTGATGAGCGGGGGTCTGGAAACGGGACCAAGGGAGACGGACTGAGGCCCGGAGCGAAAGCAACGGAACAGCCACCGTACCCTACAGTCACCGCGCCAGCCCCCGACTCTACCGCCAATCATATCGGCCGCCGCGAACCGCGACAAACGGCGGGCGGGTCTAGCGACGTTCGGTGATCCGCGTGTTCAGCGCTACCGCGATGATCGCGATCGCCCCGATGAAGACCTCGAAATAGTTGCCCGGAGCGCGTAAAAGCAACAACACGTCCAAGACCGTGTAGACAAAGGCCGCGCCAACGACGATGCCGAGAATCGAGCCGCGGCCGCCAAACAGGAATATCCCGCCCACAACGCAGACCGTAATCGCCTGCAATTCGAGGCTGAAACCGCGCAACGGCGTCACCGAGTTTAAGCGCACCGTTGAGAATATCCCCGAAACCGTCGCCATCACGGCGCAAAGGACGAAGGCATGGAGCTTGACCCGATTGACGTTGATGCCCACCTCGATCGCGGCTTGGCGATTTCCCCCCGTCGCGAATATCTGATTGCCGAACCGGTGCCGGTTCAACAGAAGTGCCGCGGCCACGGCGAAGCCGATGAGCCAGAGGAACTGGGCCTCGAGGCCGCCGACGGAGCCGGTCATAAGGGCCTCGACTGTCTCCCCGGCGTAGAACGAATGAGGCTGGCCGGCCGACAGGAGGCGGATGACGCCACGCAGAATGAACATCGTTCCGAGCGTCGTAATGAACGAGGGAATCCCGAACCTGATGGTTACGAAGCCGTTGAGGAGGCCCACGACGACGGCGCTTAGCAGCGCCACGATCACGGCCAGCCAAAACGGCCACCCCGCGCCATCTGAATAGGCCATCGCCATCAGCAGCGGCCCGAAGATGTAGGTCGCTCCGACCGAAAGGTCGAACTCGCCCGAAATCATCAACAGTCCGACGCCGAGAGCGATGATCCCGAGGAGCGGAATCGCCCGCAGCACGACCGTTAGGTTCTCCTCGCTCAAGAATCGAAAGTCGTCGGGAAACAGCAGCGCGGCAACGACGCAGCCGACCGTCGTGACGAGATGAATCAGAAGGATCGGACCGCCCGAGTGCCGCCCGAGCTTGTTCATAGCGGTCAATGCGTTGACCCGCAATGCTTGTCTCCGCAGCTGAGGCCAAGTCGCGTCGCGTGCTCGCGCTACCGCTTTGCGACCAGGGAATTGAGGATGACGGCGACCATGATCACCGCGCCGAAAAACATGTCCAGATAGAGCCCTGGCGCACGCACCAAGAACAGCACGTCTTTTACGATGTTGACCAGGAATGCGCCCATGATGATGCCGAGCACCGCCCCGCGCCCGCCGGTAAGGAACAGGCCGCCGACGACGCACACGGCAATGGCCTGAAGTTCGATGTTGGTCGAGGCCTCGGGCGTTACCCCGTTTACGCGGGTGGCACTAATGATGCCTGCCACCGTCGCGCCGAGCGAGCACAGGATGAACGCAATAATCTTGACGCGGTCAACGTTGATACCGACCGCGATCGCGGCGTCCCGGTTGCCCCCAACGGCGAAGAAATGATTGCCGAGCCGGTGGGTATGGACGAGCAGGTAGACGAGCACCGCGAAGACGAGGAACCACACGAATTGTGCCTGCATGATCCCGATACTTCCGGTCAGGAAATCTTGAACGAAATCGCTGGGAAAGAAATTGATGGGGCGGGCCTGCGAAGCGAAGAGAAGCACCCCGCGCACGATGAAAAACGTCCCGAGGGTGGTGATAAAGGACGGTATTCGGAGCCGCGTGGTGACGGCCCCGTTCACGAGGCCGACGGCGAGCCCTGTCACGAGCGCCAGCAGGACGGCCAGGCCGAGCGGCCATCCGTCCTTGAAAGCTTGGACCATCATGAACGACGTGAGCTGAAACGTGGCCCCGACCGAAAGGTCGAACTCGCCCGAGATCATAAGGATGCCGACGCCCAGCGAAATGAAACCCAAAAGCGGGATCCCCTTCAGCAGAATCACGATGTTGGGGCGGCTGACGAAGCGGAATTCCTCGGGGATGATAAGCCCGACGACGACACACGCGATGAGCCCGATGCCGAAAACGATGGTGATGTTGCCCGCCGGGTGGCGCCGCAGCTGCTCCCAAGCGGTCAGCTCACGCGCCCTTGTGGCTGCTGCGGCCTGAATGTCGGGTCCGAGCGCCGTCATCCGCGCCGCGCCAGCCAGGTGTTCAATGCCACGGCGACGATGACGATCGTGCCCACGAATACCTCGAAATAATAGCCGGGCGCACGGATGAGGAGCAGGATATCCTGGATCGTGTAGATGAAGGCCGCGCCCAGCACGATCCCCAGGATCGATCCACGCCCGCCGAACAGAAACAGTCCGCCGACCACGCAGACGGCGATGGCTTGAAGCTCGAGCGTGAAGCCTTGTACCGGCGATACCGAGTTCACGCGTATGGCGGTGAAGATGCCCGAGACCGCGGCCGCGACCGCGCAAATCACGAACGCGATGAGCTTGACCCGAGTGACATCGATCCCGACCGAGATCGCAGCCTCCTTGTTGCCGCCGACCGCGAACATTTGGTTACCAACGCGGTGGCGGTTGAGCAGGACATAGGCAGCCACCGCGAAGCCGATCAACCACAAAATCTGGGCTGACAGAACACCGCTTATCGAGCCGGTCAGAAGATTCTCGGTGATATCTCCGGGGTAGAAGGACTGGGGCTGGAGGTCTGAAACCCACCGTATGCCTCCGCGTAACACCAGCAACATCCCGAGGGTGGTGATGAACGAGGGGATTTCAAACCGTAGCGTGACGAAAGCATTGATCAAGGCCACCCCGGCGGCCGCCACGACCGCCAAAAGCATCGCCAACCCCAACGGCCAACCCGTTCCGTCGAGAAACGCGATCGCCATCATCATCGGTCCGAACGTGTAAACCGCCCCTACCGAGAGGTCGAACTCGCCCGAGATCATCAAGACGCCCACGCCGAGCGACATGATCCCAAGCAAGGGGATCGCCTTGAACATGACGATGACGTTCTCTTTGCTGAGAAAGGCGAACGTATCAGGGTAGATAAGCCCGAAAATCGCGCATAGCGCGAGCGTGACGAGATAGATGACGAGGATCGGACCGGCCGGATGGCGTTTGAGCCTCTGCCAGGCGTCTGCATGGCCTCGGTGTCTTGCTTCGGGCGCGACGGCGGGTTCGGAGTCGAGCGCCGTCATGCCCCGCTCGCCTTCGCGGAACGGCGAAGCGCACAAAGTGAATGGCGCGACCGCCGGGCGGGCGGGCGCGCCATCACTGCGCCGATGTGACCGGTGATCGGGTCACAAATCGCCCATACGTCGACTACTTGCTAACGATAGGTTCCTGCCAGCTCCGAGACGAACTCGGCGTTGGACCCATCGACGACCGCCAGACCGGTGTTGAAGTCGGCGGGATGGAGCCCATAGCGCTTGAAGTTCGCCAGGAACAGGATCGGCAGGAAACCCTGATAATAGGGCTGCTGATCGATCGTCGCCTCGGTCTTCCCGGCCATGATGTTGCGCATGACGATCTCGTTGATGTCGAATCCACCGTTGGGAATTTCCATGCCAGCCTCTTCGATGGCCGCCGGCGCCTGGGCGGTTGGCGTGCCGCCCATTGAGATCACTGCGTCGGTCTCGGGATGGCCAACCAGGTACTGGGCGATCGATGTCCGCGCCTCTTCCATCACCACGCCGGTCCCGAACATTTCAGAGGTCGCCCCCACTTCATCGATGGCCCGCTTTACGCCCTCATAGCGCTTGACCGCGTAAGTGAGGTCGGGCAGCTCGACCGGGGCGGCGACGTGATCGCCGGCCTTGATGCCCCAGCGTTCCACGAGCAACTTTGCGATCGCATAACCCGATGCCGGGAAGTCCTGGCCGATGAAGCCCATCGACTCGGTGGCGGCGGTCCCGCCCGGGTCATCGATGTTGAATACCACGACCCCCATCCCCGCGGCGCGGGCCTTGGCGACGTTTTCCGTAAACGCATCGGGGGTATAGATGGCGATGGCGATACCGTCGACCTTGTTGGCGATGGCGGTCTCGATGATATTGTTCTGCTTTATCGGATCTTGATCGCCGTACTGGATGTCGATGTTGACTCCCAAGAGCTCGGCCGCTTCATTGGCACCCCTGATCGCGGGTTCCCAGAAGACGTTCCCCACCTTGGTGTATAGGACGTACGTGATGTCGACCTCGTCATTGTCCATCCGGGCCATGCTGGGCTGAGCTAGTGCCAGCGCCAGCAGCCCGGCGGCTACGGCGACCGTAATTCGACGTAATGAACTCATGATCTTCCTCCGTCAGTTCGTCGCCCACTAGACGTGAGCTGACATATGGAATGCGGCGCGTGTTATTTCAATTTTGCGCGAGAGTGCCCGGCGTCTGAACGCTTGTCAAGAAACCGAAACCGCTGGTAGTGGGTCAGTCGGCACGTAGTGCCACGGATCGTAGGCGATCTGGCCGCGCCCGAAGCTGCGGGGATGCTCGGCGACGATCTCGCCGTCCTGGCGGATGGCGATCCGATCGGCATAGGCCCGCACGTCCACCGGCCGCCCCACCGCGCGTGCCGCGACGCTGTTACTGGTTGTTGTCGAAGCGCACCAGACAGGTCTTGGAAACCGCTACCTCAGCAGCCCGTTGATTAAGTGGCTTTTTCCGGCTCTCACTCCCAGATGAGGAATGCGGCGGCGAAAGCCGTCTGGCCGCTTTGCGAGACCCCCCGTGCCACCAGCATGGCCCCGGTGGGCGTGAGCAGAACGAAAACCACGGTCTCCCGCGGGGTGCCGGCGCCGATGAGCTGGCGCATCAGTAACGAATAGATTGTGGCCGGCGACGTGGACGGCGCCGACTTAATCAACGGGCTGTCGCGGGTGATCTTCACTTCGTCGAGGGAGGCGCGCCGGGGCGGTTTCTTTCGCATGAACGGCACCGCAGGTCGTACATGGTTGGGATGGACAGGCCGTCCGTCCAGAATCCGGAGTAGCGTAGCTCGGGCCGGAACCGCAGGGAAGTACAGCGGTACAGCGGAGGTCACGTGCGCTTTGCATCTTTACCTTGAGGTGGCGATGCTCCCATTTTAGCTTGCTGCATTCGTTCAACTGCCACACGACAATCGCGGTCATCAACGGAACAACCGCGGGGATCGATGGAGCAACGATCGTCAACCGCTCGTGCATTTACCTTGGACTTCTGCGTTCACAGGTGACGCGGTGCATCCATTCTCGCGTGCAGGATACGAACAATTCGAACACCGCCTTTGTCCTTGGCATAGAACACGGCATGCTCGCGGTGCTCGAAGCGCCGGAGACCCGGTGCGAGGGTTTCGGCGCTTCGGCCCAAACGCGGGTTCTCGGCGAGCTTGCGAAAGCATGCTTCGAGATCGTCCCGATAGCGCCGTGCCTGTTCGATGCCGAAAGTCTCGATAGTGTAGTCGGCGATCCCGGCGAGGTCGGTCTCGGCCCGCGACGTGAGGCGATAGTCAGTCACGCGGCGCGCGGTAACGCTGCTCGGCCTCGGCCCAAACCTCCTTTACGGTCTTGTCGCTGACGACGCTCTCCAAACCGTCCTGGATCGCCTCCTTCAAGGCGCGGAACTGCGCGTTCTGTTCCTGGTCGCGGCGAATCAGGTCTCGGACATATTCGCTGTCGTTGCCGTACTCGCCGCTCTCTATCTGCGCCCTGATCCATCGTTCCTGCCGGTCGGTCACGGTAATGCTCTTCTTGACCAATGCCATATCCGCCTCCGCATCGAGATGCTAATATATACGATAATATCGGATAATATCGCCATCCACAACGGGCTTCCGCGCTCGCCAACCGATCCCGATCCCCCGCTTCGGCGCCAGGCCGAGCGATACCGACGCGGCCCGCATCCGGCCGGCGATGCTCTGCCCGAGCCGGCGTTCGAGCACCGGTTTCCAGGGAACGAGGGTGAACTCGCGGCCCTTCTCGCGATGACGGCGACCTTGCCGCTCGTATGCCGGACCGGGCGCCGGTAGACCCCTTCGATGCGCTCGCCGCCGTCGCGCTCGGCAAGGCCGGCCCGATCAGGTGGTTTCGGCGCCGGCGGAGCGCAGCCGCCGCGGCCTTGCCGAAACGCTCGCCGCAATCTGGTCCGCTCACGGGCCACGAGCTTACGGTCGAGGCAGGTCGCGCTTTCGGCCGTCACCTGGCTTTTAATGGACAGGAACGACAGCACGGTGACGCGGAGATGGCGCGCCTGCCGGTCGAACCCGTCCGGCGACAGCGCGCTGAATATCCCGGTCGTGGCATAAGGCTAGATCAGCACCGCTTCGCGGTCGGGTTCCGCCAGATACCGCGCCTCACTCGGATGCACCGCCCGCTCACCGAACTCGTGATGCGAACCGATATGATCGAAATGACTGTGGGTCGCGATCGCAAGCACGGGGCCGCCGCCGCAACGGAACCGCTCGTACCGACACTCGACGCCACACCGGTGAGACTTAAACTCAATTGTTGTTCGGCGGCGTCGTTTGACCCCCCTGAATCGCTGCGAATCAACACCTTACCACGCCGATCGGCGTCCAAACTCCGCGCCGAACAACACCGAAGGAGCCATTCAAGCCGCGATCCGAGAGGGCAGACAACGCAGCAGGTGCGAAGATCAAAATGGGACCTTATCGACGCTCGAACCTCAACCGAACAGAGCCCCGTCCGATTGTTGTAAACCGGTTGCGCGTTGTCTCGCCCATGGGGTTCGGTAACTCCAGTACACACCAGCGGTCCGGTGAAAAAACATAAGGGACGTAAAGGATGCGGTACTGCCGACGACCATCCTTCGACGCGCCGCCGGCCACACGCAATTCGTTGGCGGTGAGTTCAAACCCCCCGCTGTCCTCCAGGGACGATTTGACCTCGTAGAGCCATTCTGCTTGGGGCGTCGTCACCCGAAAATCGTATCCCGCCGAATCGTTGCCTTCATCGCCACCGAAGAAGTACGCCCGGTTCTCCGAGACCCAGCAACTCTCATCGACATATTCACTGTGGCGGCGGCGCAGGAACTGATAGGCAATCCACTCGCCGGCCAGGCCCATCGCCTGCCGTTGCGAATCCGTCAGCTGCCGTTCGCGCCTGCGCGTCCCGCCACCTGTTCCCCCACCGCCTGCGCCGCCGCTCGGCTGGTCCGGGTTCTCGAACTCCACGAGGCGGGTCCGCTGCCGGCTTCGCTCGAACCAGGTCTCGTCGTTCGCCATAAAGTTGGCGGCCAATTCCTGGAGGTTTTCGGCAAACTTCGGATCGCCGGTGTCGAGCGAGGTTCCCGCGAACATAATGCTGCGCCGCCCGATCTCCCGTTGTTGGCGCTCACGCTCGCGACGCTTCTCTTCGGCCTCAACGTCGTCCCTGCTGAGCCCGAGTGCCTCACCGTCCAGGGTCTCAGGCATGCCATCCGGCCAGCAGGCGGCGCGATGGCAAAGTGACGTTGCTCCCGGATCCCGGACCAGGCGGTAAATTGAATACCGACCTGGAGGGACGAGATGACAAAGCAGACGAGGCGGCGATTTTCGCCGGAATACAAGGAACAGTCGGTTGCCCGGCTGTCGGAGCCGGGTGCGACGCATAGCAGTGTGGCTGCCGAGCTCGGCGTCACGCCAACGCAGTTGAAGACCTGGCGGCTCGAGCTTGAGGCCGCGGGTTCGGCCGCGGCGACCGCGGCGCAGAAAGCCGAGGCCGCTGAACTGGTGCAGCTTCGCCGGGATAACAAGCGGCTGACGGAGGAGGTTGAGGTTCTACGCAAAGCCTCGGCTTTTTTCGCTCAATGGGCGGCGAAGACATGAAGACGAAGCACGCTTTCATCGCCGCCCATGCTTCAGAGCACGCCATCCGGTTCATGTGCCGGGTCCTGGGGGTTGCTCACAGCTGGTTCCACGCCCGGCGGCGTGCGGCCCCAAAGAGAGCTGAACGCGTTGCCCGGCGTGGCAGGCTCGGGTCCGAGATCCGGGAGATCTTCGAGCAGAGCAAGAGGTGCTACGGCGCGCCTCGGATCCATGCCGAGTTGAAAGCCCGCGGCTTTCGCACCTCGAAGCGCACGGTCGCCAAGCTCATGCGAGAGAACGGCATTCGTCCACCGCGAGGCAGGCGGCGGGCGCCGATCACCACCGACAGCCGCCACTCCCATGCGATCGCGCCCAATCTGCTCGACCGCAACTTCGAAGCCGTTGCGCCCGATGCGGTCTGGCTCGCTGACATCTCCTACATCACAACTGACGAAGGCTGGCTCTACCTCGCCGCCGTCAAGGATCTGGCCACGATGGAGATCGTCGGCTGGTCGATGTCCGAGCGGCTGAAGAGCGTCCTGTGCGAGGAGGCGCTGAAGATGGCGATCCGCAGCCGCCGGTTGCCCATGGGGCTGATCCACCATTCCGACCGCGGTGTGCAATATGCCTGCGGTGACTACCGCAAACTGCTCCGCCTCCATGGCATCAAGGCCTCCATGAGCCGCAAGGGGAATTGCCTCGACAACGCCCCTATGGAGAGCTTCTTTGGGTCTCTCAAGACCGAACTCGTGCACCGTACCCGGTTTTCTACCCGGCGCGAGGCCAGGGCTGCGCTATTCGAGTACATCGAGATCTTCTATAACCAACGACGGCGCCACTCGAGCATCGGCTACCGGACGCCGGCACAGGCCAGGAGGGACATGACCATCGCTCAGGCCGCATAGGTGAAGAACCACCTGGTCCGGATTTTGGGGTCAACGTCAAAGTGCGGGGATGTCCGCAGAGCCAATCAGCTCGAAATCGAGAAGCCCGCTGTTCTCCAGATACCGGACGACAGCCTGTGCCTCACCCTGCTGCCACGGCTCCGGCAACGCTACATCGTTTCGCTGGCACCACACGCCGACAACCGGCATGGCCACCAGCGCAAACTCACGGACAGCTTTGCGGTTCGTATCCACCGCACGCCTGAACGGTACCAACTCGACCGCAACGTCTTCGCCCAGCGTATCCGTCAAAAGGCCGAAG
Organism: Alphaproteobacteria bacterium; assembly: GCA_965219135.1. Lineage (GTDB taxonomy): Bacteria > Pseudomonadota > Alphaproteobacteria > VGEJ01 > VGEJ01 > CAYUNL01. Next base: position 1,738,591 of record CBDCMV010000003.1, read on the forward strand.
ACATGTGGCCTGCTCCCGGGTCGAAATCCAGTCTGCATCGAACTCAAGGAATGCCAGGCTCTTTCGCTCTACGCAGGCTGCCAGATCGTGGCCGGCGCGGAAGTCGGCAGCGTGGTGGCGTCTTAGCCGGTCGATGATCGCCGGCCGCATCCGCCCAAGATAAGCATCGTACAGTTGCCGAAGCTCCGCTTCGTTGGACAATGGCGCTTCGCCCAGGTCCAACAGGACGCGGTTGAATCTCGTATAGTCCAATTCCAGCTGACTGCGCAGCTCAGTTCGGTTTGCCGTCTGCTCGCAGGCTTCGATCAGCTCATCCGGCGAGTATTCCTCTGACGTTGCTCCCGGATCCCGGACCAGGCGGTAAATTGAATACCGACCTGGAGGGACGAGATGACAAAGCAGACGAGGCGGCGATTTTCGCCGGAATACAAGGAACAGTGGTTGCCCGGCTGTCGGAGCCGGGTGCGACGCATAGCAGTGTGGCTGCCGAGCTCGGCGTCACGCCAACGCAGTTGAAGACCTGGCGGCTCGAGCTTGAGGCCGCGGGTTCGGCCGCGGCGACCGCGGCGCAGAAAGCCGAGGCCGCTGAACTGGTGCAGCTTCGCCGGGATAACAAGCGGCTGACGGAGGAGGTTGAGGTTCTACGCAAAGCCTCGGCTTTTTTCGCTCAATGGGCGGCGAAGACATGAAGACGAAGCACGCTTTCATCGCCGCCCATGCTTCAGAGCACGCCATCCGGTTCATGTGCCGGGTCCTGGGGGTTGCTCACAGCTGGTTCCACGCCCGGCGGCGTGCGGCCCCAAAGAGAGCTGAACGCGTTGCCCGGCGTGGCAGGCTCGGGTCCGAGATCCGGGAGATCTTCGAGCAGAGCAAGAGGTGCTACGGCGCGCCTCGGATCCATGCCGAGTTGAAAGCCCGCGGCTTTCGCACCTCGAAGCGCACGGTCGCCAAGCTCATGCGAGAGAACGGCATTCGTCCACCGCGAGGCAGGCGGCGGGCGCCGATCACCACCGACAGCCGCCACTCCCATGCGATCGCGCCCAATCTGCTCGACCGCAACTTCGAAGCCGTTGCGCCCGATGCGGTCTGGCTCGCTGACATCTCCTACATCACAACTGACGAAGGCTGGCTCTACCTCGCCGCCGTCAAGGATCTGGCCACGATGGAGATCGTCGGCTGGTCGATGTCCGAGCGGCTGAAGAGCGTCCTGTGCGAGGAGGCGCTGAAGATGGCGATCCGCAGCCGCCGGTTGCCCATGGGGCTGATCCACCATTCCGACCGCGGTGTGCAATATGCCTGCGGTGACTACCGCAAACTGCTCCGCCTCCATGGCATCAAGGCCTCCATGAGCCGCAAGGGGAATTGCCTCGACAACGCCCCTATGGAGAGCTTCTTTGGGTCTCTCAAGACCGAACTCGTGCACCGTACCCGGTTTTCTACCCGGCGCGAGGCCAGGGCTGCGCTATTCGAGTACATCGAGATCTTCTATAACCAACGACGGCGCCACTCGAGCATCGGCTACCGGACGCCGGCACAGGCCAGGAGGGACATGACCATCGCTCAGGCCGCATAGGTGAAGAACCACCTGGTCCGGATTTTGGGGTCAACGTCACCTCATCGGCCAGATGCAACTCCAGCCACTTGCGTGCGTCGAATCTGTTGCCGGCGCGATCAACGTCACTCAAAATCTGACGCGAAAGCTCCGGGCCGCCATAGTAGCCGACCACCGGTATCAGCAGCTGCAGGATGTGCTCCAGATCAGTTCGCAGGGCGGCGCGAAGATCCTGAACCGTCTGCACATCGCTGCGGACTTCAGAAACGCGGCGCGGAGTGTGGAACTCGCATTGTTTGTCGGAACTTCCTTAAGAGATCCCGACATTTTGGATATTTTCGAACAATGTAGAAGACGTATACCGACCTACATTATAGGAGTGGAGCTCGAAAGTAGAATCTATGAATGTATCAGTCAAGACAAGATAATAGTACAAACGACTAGCGAGTTTGCTATTTCGTCGTTTCCTAGATTTCTGCAGGAAGCAAACATTCGATATCTTCGACGCGTATATGCGAGGCGATCGAAGAATTGGCTGAACATGATGTATCGGTTGATTTGGGTTTTTTAAGGCCACTGCTAATGCACAACGAGCCTATGGTGCGGAATTACGCATTGTCGATTGTGCCGAAGTCGCTAGATCGAAGAGAAGGATTGGCTTTGGCGGAGAAATTGGCCGGAGAAAATCCGGGTGGATCGTTCGCGGAAGAGCTCAAAATGCTCCGAGTGATGACGAGGGGCGAGCAAGAAGAATGTTCAGGGGTGAGCGGTTCGTGAACTGAAACCCAAGGTTAATTTGAAGGCAGAGAGGGTAGAGAATTGGGGCAGGCCGTAACCAGGACCGGGGAAGGGTTGCTCCGGAATGCCTCGGTTTTTGCAGATAGAGCGAAGAAATGAGCAATACCACTGGGTTACCGCCCACCGGCCTCGGAGACGGCCATCATGCCAAGCTGGCCACCCAGCTGCGCTCCGCTCCGCCGTACGGCCAGCTTAGCGGAGAAATCTCAATGCACTAACATTAGAAATGGACCAGTCAGTGGGGGCCGGTCAGTTCCCTTCGCGCTTTTCAAGGAGCCAAGAGGGGAATGGCAACCGCCTGTAGACCTCGTGCTGCTATGCCCAAGAGGCTGTTGAGGGTAGTGATCATGGGCTCAGCGCTCTATTTCGGCCCGCACAACGGCGCAGAGTGACGTTGCTCCCGGATCCCGGACCAGGCGGTAAATTGAATACCGACCTGGAGGGACGAGATGACAAAGCAGACGAGGCGGCGATTTTCGCCGGAATACAAGGAACAGTCGGTTGCCCGGCTGTCGGAGCCGGGTGCGACGCATAGCAGTGTGGCTGCCGAGCTCGGCGTCACGCCAACGCAGTTGAAGACCTGGCGGCTCGAGCTTGAGGCCGCGGGTTCGGCCGCGGCGACCGCGGCGCAGAAAGCCGAGGCCGCTGAACTGGTGCAGCTTCGCCGGGATAACAAGCGGCTGACGGAGGAGGTTGAGGTTCTACGCAAAGCCTCGGCTTTTTTCGCTCAATGGGCGGCGAAGACATGAAGACGAAGCACGCTTTCATCGCCGCCCATGCTTCAGAGCACGCCATCCGGTTCATGTGCCGGGTCCTGGGGGTTGCTCACAGCTGGTTCCACGCCCGGCGGCGTGCGGCCCCAAAGAGAGCTGAACGCGTTGCCCGGCGTGGCAGGCTCGGGTCCGAGATCCGGGAGATCTTCGAGCAGAGCAAGAGGTGCTACGGCGCGCCTCGGATCCATGCCGAGTTGAAAGCCCGCGGCTTTCGCACCTCGAAGCGCACGGTCGCCAAGCTCATGCGAGAGAACGGCATTCGTCCACCGCGAGGCAGGCGGCGGGCGCCGATCACCACCGACAGCCGCCACTCCCATGCGATCGCGCCCAATCTGCTCGACCGCAACTTCGAAGCCGTTGCGCCCGATGCGGTCTGGCTCGCTGACATCTCCTACATCACAACTGACGAAGGCTGGCTCTACCTCGCCGCCGTCAAGGATCTGGCCACGATGGAGATCGTCGGCTGGTCGATGTCCGAGCGGCTGAAGAGCGTCCTGTGCGAGGAGGCGCTGAAGATGGCGATCCGCAGCCGCCGGTTGCCCATGGGGCTGATCCACCATTCCGACCGCGGTGTGCAATATGCCTGCGGTGACTACCGCAAACTGCTCCGCCTCCATGGCATCAAGGCCTCCATGAGCCGCAAGGGGAATTGCCTCGACAACGCCCCTATGGAGAGCTTCTTTGGGTCTCTCAAGACCGAACTCGTGCACCGTACCCGGTTTTCTACCCGGCGCGAGGCCAGGGCTGCGCTATTCGAGTACATCGAGATCTTCTATAACCAACGACGGCGCCACTCGAGCATCGGCTACCGGACGCCGGCACAGGCCAGGAGGGACATGACCATCGCTCAGGCCGCATAGGTGAAGAACCACCTGGTCCGGATTTTGGGGTCAACGTCAGAGTCCTACAGGGCACCTCTAAGAATTCTCCTTTTTCGGGCGTCGTCGATTTAGAATCGGGTTGCCGATTTGTTGATAGCGGGAGGCGTGGTTGATGTGTCAGATGGGGTTTTTCGATCTTGGGAACCGGTATTCCGGTCTTGACGCCAAGAACGAGCCGCTTTTGAAGATCGACGGGGTGGTTCCGTGGGAAGACTTGCGCGCGCGTCTTGAGGCGTCGCTGGGGGCCTGCTCGGATCCACGGCCGCAAGCGGCAAGCTCTGGAACGCTGCCACGGTAGTGGGGACCATGGCGGGGCTTTTGTCGGCGGCGCTTTTCTCGGCGGCGCTCTCGACCGGCTGTCACGGCTCACACACAGCAGGCAACACTGGAGACCCGTACGAGCGGCGGGCCCTCGCACTGGCGCAATCCTGAAACCGACAATGCAAGGGCGATCACGCAAACCCGCACCTACAGATCGGCCTACGGCGTCTACTGTCGAGAATCCAATATGACGTGACTGTCGGGTGGCGAACCGGCCCCGCGCCCACCGGGAGCGACCTGTTCGAAGCCATAACGCCTGTGATCGATTCCACTGTCCTTGCACGGACCAACGGCCCCGGCCCATCCGGTTCCAATACGTCACCAAGAGCGAGAGCTTGAGCCGAAGGCGGGCGAGGGCGGATGCCGAAGAGGGTGTTCCCGCCCGGTTCCGCATTCACGCAATCCCGGAGACCGAAATGCACGACCCCGAACGCGAAATCCGCGACATCCCGCTGTCCCAACTCGAACTCTCACCGGACAATGTGCGCAAGACGCCGGCCGATGCTTCAGCCTTCACCGAGCTCAAGGCCTCGATCGCCGCCCACGGGCTGCTCGAGAACCTGATTACCCGTTCCATGGGACCCGGCCCGGATGGCGACGCGCGCTACGCGGTGATCGCCGGCGGTCGGCGGCTTGCCGCGATGCAGGCGCTGGCCGCCGAGGGCGCGCTGGACGAGGACCACCCCGTGCCCTGCCGCATGATCGGCGGTATCGTGGCGGCCGAAGAAGTTTCGCTGGCCGAGAACACTGTCCGCGCCGCCATGCACCCGGCCGATCAGGTCGAGGCGTTCCGTCGCCTTGCCGATGCGGGCAGCACGGCAACCGCCATCGCGGCACGCTTCGGGGTCTCGGAGCGCACCGTGGAGAAGCGGCTGCGGCTCGGCAACGCCGCACCAGTGCTGCTTGAGGCCTACCGCGCGGGCGAGATCGATCTGGAAACGTTGATGGCGTTCGCCGTCACCACGGATCATGCGCGCCAGAACGCGGTCTGGGGGACGGTGAGCCAGCAAGGCTACCGGCCCGGCGCCTGGCAGATCAAGCGCCTGCTGACCGAGGACCGGGTTTCGGCCACCTCCGCAATCGCGCGTTTCGTCGGCATCGAGGCTTACGAGGCGGCGGGCGGCAAGATCGACCGCGACCTGTTCGCCGAGGAGGACGAGCGGGGGATCTGGTTCGACGATCCCGATCTCTTGAACAAGCTCGCCATGGACAGCCTCCAGGTCGCGGCGAGGGAACTGGAGACGCGCTGGAAATGGGCCGAGGCGCGGCTCGACATGGACTGGAGCGCCACTGCGAGCTTCGGGCGGGTGCGTCCGCAACCGGCCGAGCCGACGGACGGGGAGAAGGCCGAGATCGAACGCTTGAGGATCCCCGATACCTCCGTCCTGCTGACCTTCGGCGAGAGCAACTGGAAGCCCGGCATCGCCGAGGCGGAGGACCCCGCCGGGTTCGGGCTTCTCGCTCTCTCGCGCCGGGGCTGCACGCTGCGCTGGCGCGTCCCCGGCGGGGACCCAAGCCCCGGCTATCGCCTGGTGCTGGAGCCCGCTCACTTCCTCGGCCGCGATGCGGCGCATGTCGTCCCGGACGACAGCGCCCCCTGGTCCCATGGAACCGCGGTCACCTTCGAGGCGTCCGAGGCGCCCCACGCGGTCCGCGCTATCCTTGAGACCGCCGCGCGGCATTATCCCCTGCCGGTCACCATCGACGGCGAGGTTGTCGAGCGCCGCGCCTTCCTCGATGGCGCGCTCCATGTGGAACCATGGAAGGGCCTCGTGTTCGGGGTCTTCAAGGACAGGCATGCGGGCTACCGCGTCCCCGACGTCAACTTCCATGGCCTGACCCTGCCGGTGCGCCTGCCCCAGATCGACGCCGTGGAAGGCGGTGCCTGGTCGGCACGGGCCGACATCGACTCCTGCCCCGATCTGGAGCTGGTCCTGCCCGCGAGAAAGGAAGCGGTGGAAACACCGTTCCTGGAAGAGATGCGCGAAGCCGCGCGGCTTGCCGTCTACCGCGCCATGGCGCAGGCCGATCCGGCTCCGCGCGTTGCCTGGACCGACTGGCACAAGGCGAAAGAGGCGGGGATCGAGATGCCCGAGCCGCCCGCCGATCTGCGCCCCTGGCGGCCCGCCATCGCCGACACGGACTATTGGGACGAGCGGTCCGCCTTTACGGCGGTGGGTTCCGGCGCGCTGGTGATGCAGGCCGACCCCGAGCCGCCCGAGGCCCAGGCGCTTCATCGCGCCCTCGGCCCTGCCGGGCTCAAGGACGGATCGGAATGCACGCTCCGGCTGTTAGCCCCCGAGCCGCGTTTCGAGGGTTATCGCTGGTACGACGCGCTCGCGCGCGTCACCGGCATCGAAACCCTCGTCACCGTGGATGACGCCGTCCGTCCGCTGGATTACTTCACCAACCGGGAGAACGGCAGCGAGCCGGAACGGCCCGAGACCATCGTGATGCACCTGAATGTTCTGCATCCGCCCAAGTCCCCGCGCCATTGCTTCCGTAAATACGACACCATCGCCGTCCCCGCCGATCTCGCCTTCGCGGGCGATGCCTGGTCATCGGTCCATGACGCGCTGCCCCTGATAACGGCGGACAGCGATATCGCGCCCGAGGAACTCGCCCGATTGTTGCGCGCCGCATACTTCAGTCCCAGCGACGACGCGGATGCGGACTCCTGGGAGACACAACTCACCCGCTTTGAGGAAGACGCCCTGCATATGTCGCTCAACCACCGCTCCCGGCCCACTCGCATCGCCTCCAACGTTCGCTTCAACCCCCCCTCAGTTCGTGGTCCGGTGGAGAGCCCTCCATGCAATCGACACCGTCCGTTACGCGGCACGTCCTCGCGGCGGTTCCTGACGGCTGGCGCCTTGCAGCAACCACCGGCACGGGTCTTGGCGCCGCACCTAGGGCGTTCAGACTTGGGGGTGACTGGTCCACCGCGTCTGCGTCTAACAGTCATTGCTATCTAACCCCTTACTGCGCGCACGCGCCCGTGCGTAAGCGTCTCTGAATGTGGGGCTCTCAGTAGATAATCTGAATCGACCGGGTATACCTCGGCGCTTGGGCGGCACGGTGGGGGTTCGCGATCAGTGTTTCGGGACGGGACCCCTTTTCGAATCCCCGCCCTGTCCGCCGGCATTTGCTGGCGCCACCTCGGGGCCGCAATGTGCCAACGTGTCGTTGTCGATGGGTCGCTAAGGTCCGGTGTTGGGCTAATACCGGACCTTTGGACGCGGTTGCTGGAGAGTCCGTTCCTGACCCGAAGCGGACGCTTTTGGTGTTCGACCTAGGCCGGATCGGCTTCAGTTTCCAGATGCTGAGTTCGCCCTTGCCGAATGTCAAAGGGATACGCCCTGCGCAAGCGGTGCACGCCGCGAGCGATTCTGTTTATCTTTGGGCCCCAAGAACCACATGAAGACATCGGTCGGAACACCGAGGCGGGATAGAGGACGCTCCGAATGAAGATTGCCTCGGCGCACGGCGCCGGCATCCCCGTCGTCGGCCTGGGGACCTGGGAGCTCCGCGGCGAAGAGTGCGTCCGCTGCGTCGCCGAGGCCATCGCGACCGGCTACCGCCATATCGACACGGCGGCCCTCTATGGCAACGAAGACCGGGTGGGTGAGGGCATCCGCGCGGCCGGCATCGCCCGCGACGAGGTGTTCATCACCACAAAATGCGCCCCGCCTGATCTCGACGATGCATCGTTCAAGTCATCGGTGGAGCGCAGCCTCAAGCTGCTCGGCGTCGACCAAGTCGACCTCGTCCTCATTCACGCTCCTGACAAGACCCTCGGCGTCGCCGAGCAGATCGCAACGCTGAACGCGGTCAAGCGCAATGGCTGGACCCGCCACATCGGCGTTTCCAATTTCACGACAAGGTTGTTGGCCGAGGCCTGGGCGACGACCAGCGAGCCACTCGTCACCAATCAATGCGAATACCACCCTTATCTCAACCAGGACGAGCTCATCGCCGCCTGCCGCGAGGCAGGCATGATCTTCACCGCCTACGCGCCGCTCGGCCTTCGGGTCGTCCTCGACGATCCGGTGATCTGCGAGGTCGCCAAACGCAAGGGCCGCGCGCCGGCGCAGGTCGTCCTCCGCTGGGATATCCAGCAGGACGGGATCGCGACCATCCCGAGGAGCGCAAACCCCGACCATATCCGGTCTAACCTCGATGTCTTCGGCTTCTCGCTCGACGATGACGAGATGGCGGCGATCTCGGCGTTATCGAAGACCCGCAGGCGACGGCTCTATACAATGCACGGTGGTGACTGATCTAAGCTGATTGAACGGATGCTCATCTTAGAGTTGGGTCGGCACTCCTACACTGATCAGCACCTCAGCGGCCGACACTCCTGGTTCTTGTGCCCCACGTGCGATCGACGTTGCGCCACACTCTCCGCGACACCTGGTTCCAGCCGATCCCCCCGGAAGCCGAGGTGTTCATCCTGCCGCCCATCGCCGGCGGCTAGGGCCAAGCCAACGCGGCGCCAAGCCGATCCTTGGGGACTGTCGTGAGCTTGTCCGCCATGAGACGAGAAACGGACCGCAGGCCGTTGCCCTCGCTAGGGGTGATGGGTAGTCGGAAGAGCGGCGCCTCACTGCCGGACATCGGCCACGCTGTGACAGCGATCGAGCCTCGTGCCCAGCGCTAGCCCCGAGGAAAGACGGCAAGCGAGATCGAGCGACGAGCGGTGCTGGTTAGCGGGAGCGGTGGAAAGCCTCAGGTGCGGCTCGACTTCGGGTGGTCCCTTGCATCGAGACTGTTGAGGACACTACCACCTCCTATTTGACGAGCTCGCTGACGTCGATCTCTTCGCCAACGAGATGGACTCGCTTGTTGGTGATCATCGGCTGGTTGGCGCTGTCGAAGCGGCGGAAGCGAGCCGAAGAGACGTGAGCATCGACTGCCGCCTGATCGGCGTAGACCTCGAATACGGCATAATGATTTGGATCGCGCGGATCGACAAAGAAGTCGATTAGAAGACAACCTTCCTCTTCGGCCAGCGTTCCCACGGCGTGATCGTGCAAAAGGGCGTCGAAGGCCTCGCGGTGGGACGGATCGATCATGAGATCGACGTAAAAGGTTTGGCTCATGGATATATCCCTTGATCAGGGGCCGAACACGGACCGGCACGCAGTGTGGCATTCACCGATCCGGCGAAGCAAGAACGACAGAACACCGCTGCGCGAGACAGCCGCTAGCCCCACAGGCGCCGCTGGCAACGTCGGCGCGGGCGGGAACCGACAGCCTTGCATGCGTATATGACCGCAGCTATCGTGGCGAGCAAATAGGCAGCCAAACATAGGGGGGACTGGCGTGCAGCTCAGCCGCGACGAACTCATCCGCGCGTATACGACCATGCGCACCATCCGCGACTTCGAAGAGCGCGTGCGCGTTGAGTTCGAAGCCGGCAACCTACCCGGTTTCATACATCTCTATGCCGGTGAAGAGGCCTCGGCGGTCGGCATGTGCATGCACCTCGACGACAAGGACGCCATCGCCAGCACCCATCGCGGGCACGGGCACTCGATCGCCAAGGGCTGCGACGTCAAGGGCATGATGCGCGAGCTCTACGGCAGCGCCGAGGGCATCTGCAAGGGCAAGGGCGGCTCGATGCACATCGCCGACCTCGACCGCGGCATGATGGGCGCCAACGGCATCGTGGGCGGTGGGCCACCTCTCATCTGCGGCGCCGCTCTGACGGCCAAAACGCTTGGCACTGGAGGCGTGGCGGTCGCCTTCGTCGGCGATGGCGGATCGAATCAAGGCACGACCGCCGAATCTCTGAATCTTGCATCGGTGTGGAAGCTGCCGGCTATATTCGTCATCGAGGACAACGGCTATGGAGAGGCCATGGCCAGTTCGTGGGCAGTGGGAGGCGATCTCGTCAAGCGCGCGGAGGGTTACGGCCTACCCGCCTGCGATGTCGACGGCACCGATTTCTTCGCGGTCCACGATGTTGCGCGCGAGGCGGTCGAACGGGCACGCGCGGGTGAGGGGCCAAGCTTCATCCACTGCAAGGTCAATCGCTTCTACGGTCACTACGAGGGCGACCCACAGACCTATCGTGCCGACGGCGAGGTCGACCGGTTACGCCGCGATCACGATCCCCTGACCCTGTTTCGCGCTCGCGTCACCGAGGCCGGACTGCTTGATGACGCGGCGCTGGACGCCATCGATAGCGAGGTCGGCGAGCTGATTGAGGACTCGGTTGCCGAGGCCAGCGAGGCCCCCGAGCCACCCGAGGAAGCCCTGCTTTCCGACGTCTACGTCTCGTACTAAGGAGATCCAATGGCCAAGAAGTCGTACCGGCAGGCGCTAAGCGAGGCCTTGTTCGACGAGATGCGGCGCGACCCGAGGGTGGTCGTGATGGGCGAGGACATTTGCGGCGGCGCCGGCACCGGCCATGACGACGCGTGGGGCGGACCGTTGGGTGTCACCAAGAGCCTGTTGGGCGAATTCGGTCACGCCCGCGTGCTCGATACCCCGATCACCGAGAGCGCATTCATCGGCGCCGCGGCGGGCGCCGCGGCGACCGGCTTGCGGCCGGTGGCCGAGCTCATGTTCGTCGATTTCTTTGGCGTGTGCTTCGATCAGATCTTCAATCAGGCGGCCAAGTTCCGCTACATGTTCGGCGGCAAGGCGGTAACCCCGCTCGTAATCCGCACCACCTACGGCGCCGGATTTCGCGGTGCCAGCCAGCACAGCCAGAGCCTTTATCCGATCTTCACTCATATTCCCGGGCTCAAAGTCGCCATTCCGTCCTCGCCGTACGAGGCCAAGGGCCTGCTCACCCAGTCCATCCGCGACGACGACCCGATCATCTTTTTCGAGCACAAGGCCATGTACGATGACGAGGAGGAAGTGCCGGACGAGCCCTACACCATCCCGTTCGGCGAAGCCAACCTCACCCGCGAGGGCGATGACATCACCATCGTCGCCATCGGCCGGATGGTGGGTATGGCCAACAAGGTGGCCGACCGGTTGGCCAAGGACGGGATCGAGTGCACGGTGGTTGACCCGCGCACCACATCGCCCCTGGATACCGACACGATCGTCGAATCGGTCGAGGAAACCGGCCGCCTGGTGATTGTCGACGAGGCCTACCCGCGGTGCAACATGGCGACCGACATCTCGGCGCTCGTAAGCCAGGAGGCTTTCACGGCGCTGAAGGCGCCGATCCGGATGGTAACGCCACCGCACACACCGGTGCCCTTCGCCCCCAAGCTCGAGGACGCCTACATCCCGAGCCCCAAGAAGATCGAGGCGGCGGTGCGCGAGGTCGCAGCCCACGGGCGATAGGCGCTCACTTCAGGCGAGGCCGACCAACTCATGAGCGGGCAACTCCTCGCTGTAGCGTCGTCGCTCATTCAGGGTCCATGGCGTGTCTAGCGCCGCCAATCCCGACGTACGTAAGAAGCAGGCGGCGGGTTTTGTTACGTCCTGAGGGAGCCGACTAATCCTCCTCGGCGGCGACCTCCCGCTTGTGGGCGGCAAGCGCCATCAGCCGGCGGTCGCGCCACGCTTGGCAATCCGCGATTCTATCGAGGGGAAGCGCCGCTCGGAGCTGCGTCTCGACCGCGTCCAAAACAGGGCCCGCCCACGGCGCTGGCTCACCGCGCCCCTGCGCGAGCCCCAAATACATGGGACCGTATCGCTCGACGTAGTCCCGAACACCGCCGGGCGCGTTGAGATCTATGGTCTCGAAGGGCCCGATGAACGACCACCTGAGCCCGATACCTTTGGCCAGCCCGCGGTCCACGTCCTCGACGCTCGCGTACCCGTTTTCGACCAGCCAAAATGCCTCCTGCAACAGCGCACCCTGCAGGCGGTTCATAATGAACCCATCGATCTCGCGCGCCATCGAGATCGGCGCTTGGCCGATGCGTTCCATGAGTGCACGCGTCCGCTGCATCGCTACTGCGTCGGTCCAAGGCGCGGGCACGAGTTCGACCGCCGGAACTAAATACGGTGGGTTGATCGGGTGGGCAACCAAGCAGCGGCTGCGACCCTTGAGGTCTTCGGTGAAGGCCGAAGGCCGGATCCCAGTGGAGGAACTCGCCAGCACCGCCTCGGCGTTCGCTTCCGCGTCGAGCCGAGCGAATACCTCGGTTTTGGCGGCGACGGTTTCGGGGACGCATTCCTGAACGTGCCTCGCGCCGTCCAGAGCCTCGCCTTGCTCGGCCGTTCCTGTGATGCGTGACCGGACTTCGTCCGCCGTTCCGCTGTCGAGGAGATCAAGCCGCTCCAGGTCGACCAAGTTTTGATCGATCGCGCCGAGCGCTTCGGCTACCGCCTGGGGCTCGGCATCATAAAGGCGGGTCTCGCAACCGCCGCGGGCAAAGCTGATAGCCCAGGCCCGGCCTACGATTCCGGTGCCGATGATCGCGACGCGTTCGCGCACGAGTGGCAGCTCACCTCTAGCCGAAGTGGCTCTCGGGCGCGATGTCCGTCGCGGCCCGCGTTCTCTGCTCCGTAGCTCCGACTCGCTCGGCCATGGATGAGCACCTTGCCTTCGGCGCGCCGCCGGTGTGCAGCGCTGCCGGTTCCATGGTAGTCGCGCAAGGAAGAAGAGGCCAGTACGTCCGAGCGCGCCCAGGAGTTGGCCGTCGAGTATTGGGAAGAGTACGTCTTGCCGTTCCAGATAGACTAAGGGGCACCTCTAAGAATTGGTGAGTTGTCGGAGGATATTGTTTAACCAGGCTGTCACCAGCTCCAGCCATGCCGGAGCCGAGATTTTCGGGGTCTTCCACGCTCCAATTGAGTTATTTCCGCCACAAGACCGTCCCCAGGCGGTCTCCTTCTCCGATTATCGTCACACGGCCGCCGCGAGACGCTCCAGTTGGACCAGGCGGCGCATGTTGTAGGCGAGGTTCTTCAACCCGATCCGCGCCTTCGCCCGCACCAGCCCGACACTACGCACCAGCGTCCCGCCCATGTCGTTGCTCTGGGCCCCGAAGACATGCTCGACGCGGACCCGAACCGACGAACGGGTCTTGTTGCCCTGCTTCTCGCGCTCGCTCAGCGGCTTGTTGCGGCGGCCCTTGCGATGGATCCGGCTCCGCAACCCCTTCTCCTTCAGCACCGCCTCGATCTCCGCCGAGCGGTAAGCGCTGTCCGCCCACACACCCAAAGCCGTGTTGTCCCCATCCAGGATATCGTCGAGGACTTGGCTGTCGTGCTCCGCCGCGTCGCTCACATGATAGCGCCGCACCAGCTTGTGCCGACGGTCCACGTTGACATGGTTCTTGTAACCGTAATGGCTCTTGCCGTGCTTCTTAGTCCACCGCGCCTCGACATCCTTTTGGCGCCGCTTTGCCGGCTTGTCCTCCCAGCCTGCCGGCGTCTCGCCCGCCTTTATCCGCGCGTTCTCCTCGCGGCTGTTGCGCTGTTTGGGTACCGCCACAATCGAGGCGTCGATGATCTGGCCGCCCATCGCCAGATAGCCCTGATCCTTCAGGTAGCCATCGAACGTCTCGAATAAGGCCTCGATCACGCCAGCTTGCGTTAACTGTTCGCGGTACAGCCACACCGTCTTGGCGTCGGGAACCCGGCCCTCCAGACCCAACCCCAGAAATCGCATGAACGACAGGCGGTCACGGATCTGATGCTCAACTTGGTCGTCCGAGAGATTGTAGAGCGCGCACAGAATGATCGTCTTGAACATCACAATCGCATCCCACGGCTTGCGTCCCGCCCGCGATTTACGCGCCTTGTCCGCACACCGCCACACCGCCTCAAGACGCGCGCGCAAGTCTTCCCACGGAACCACCCCGTCGATCTTCAAAAGCGGATCGTTCTTGGCGTCCGAATACCGGGGATCCTTCGGGCTCGGCATAGAGCGCGATATTCACTTTAACGCCAATTATTCCTTGTCAATTTACGCCGAAGCCGTGCGCGCCGCCGGGCATATCGTCGAATCCGGACCCGAACTCGAAGCCGCTGCACGCATTCTCGCCGGCCACGACGGTCGCGAAGCATGATCCCGCCGCCGCGCTCGATGGCTTCGATGTTACCGGTTGACCCGATCGTGAACGGCATCCAGCACGAAACGCCCTGCCCGCGTACCCCGCGGCTTCGCACACGCGCTTCGGCGTCCTTCTTTCGTTTCCCGGCCTGTCACGAGTCTGCCGCACGAGATCTTTCCACGCCGCTCCCATCCTCTCCAACGCACGCCTCCACGCCCGGGAGAGCCCGAGCCCGGCGTCGGCGGAGCATAAGCGGGGCGCCCCAGCGGCCATCCGATCGCCACGGCCATCATCGCCATCACCCCCGAGCCATCGCCTTTATCAACGGGCTGCTAAGCTCGGACATACGCAGGTCCAGACAACCGCGCGCTACGCGCATCTGGCGCGCGATTCCGTCAAGGGCTCCGCTTCCAAGATCGCTGACAGCATCGGCGCGGATTTCCTGATGGGAGAATCCAAGCAGGATGCCGCGTGAGTGCTCTTTGCCGAACGCGGAACGGGCTGCTGCGGAAGGTCGCATGTCGTCAAGGCGGACCCGATAAATTGCTTCCCCGTACCTGACAATATGGGTAGTATGGGGCCGTGAAGACGACTCTCGACATCCATGACGAACTGCTGGCGCGAGCCAAGCGCCATGCCAGGGAGACGGGACGCCCGTTGCGCGCCGTGGTCGAGGACGGGCTGCGCCGCGTGCTCTTGCCCTCGACCCCGCGCCGGCGATACAAGCTTTCCGATCTGAGGGTGGGCGAGCCGGGCGCGGCCGATCCGCTGGAACGGTATTCCTGGCCCGAGTTGCGCGAGTTGATCTACGGCGATCCCGGAACCCGGTGATCGCCGTCGATACCAACCTGCTCGTCTACGCGCATCGCCGGGAAGCGCGCCTGGGCGACGCGGCGCATGCGATCATGACCGGACTTGCCCAGGGAGACCGGGCCTGGGCGATTCCCTGGCCCTGCTGCTACGAGTTCCTGAGCGTGGTGACGAACCGCCGCATCTGGAAGGACGAAGCGACGGCACCGGAGCATGCATGGCGCCAGTTCCAGGCCTGGGCCGCGTCGCCGTCGAACCAAATGATCGGCGAGACCGATGACTTCACGGATAATCTGCAAAGGTTCGTAAGCCGCCCCCACGTCGTCGGCGGGGTCGTTCACGATGCCCGCATCGCGGCGCTCTGCGTCGTTCACGGCGTCGAGGTGCTGCTTACCCGGGACCGCGACTTCTCGTTGTTTCCGGAACTGCGGACGCGCGATCCGTTCGAGACCGGGTAGCGGTTCCACGCAGATCCGGAACCGGGAACCCGCTCATGGGTCTCTTCAACATTTCGTAGGAGATTTGAACGGTAGGGATTAGCGGATGTCCCGGTCTCCCGGTTCACGCAGCCGTCGAAGGCCTCGACGTTCCGCTTCTCTCGATCTCCGCCAATCCCGGGCTCCCCGCGCACTTGAGCCGGGCATGAGCTGCCAATGATTGGCGAACACTTCGAATCCAACTCCGGCGCACTCAAGAGCACGCCTGACTTTGTTGCCGGCGCGGGCCGAATGGAGGCACTGTAACGGCCGTAGCGGCGCGATCACGTGGGAATCTGCGTATGGACACAGCCATCCGTTTTCGGCAATCGCGCTCTCGCATTCTCCGGCCATTGCCCGCTCTCCATCCGTGGCCGAGGACATGCGCCGCGAGGGTGTCCTGTTTTAAGGCGATCGATTTCCAGTCCGGGACGATGCCGTTTTCCCGGAGGAACTCTTTCGCCAGCTTCATGATTTCCGCATCCTGAAAATCATGGAAGGCATGTATGGCGCCCTCGTCCAGGATCTCGACGCTCTCGACGGCCGAGACCGGGAGGGTGTCGGGATCGAAGGTCGAGTCCGATACGCGGCACCCGTTGATGAGGACCGCGGCGCGGCCGGTTCCGAGGACGAACGGCCGATGCAGGCCGAAATCGTTGTAGATCGACCGGCTCAGCAGCAGCTCCCCGACATTCGTCAAGCCCGACATCTCGATATCCGTCCGGTCGATCACCGCGATCGGGCGCGGCATCTCTGCCGCAGGTGCCGCCGGCAAGGCCATCATCACCGCGATGGCCGGCCCAAGGGCCGCCACAGCACGGAACTTATAAAACTTGCGGACCATCGGGAACGTCCTCCTGTCCTGGCGCCCGCGTCGGAGAATTTCGCCAAGCGCTCGCGCTCGTGGGTGAATGGCGGCGTCGGCTGGCCGCTCGGCTCGCCGGCGAAAACTCTGCAGACAACCGTGTTCCCGGCGGAGACAACAGATCCGGAAGAGTTGACCGGAAAGCCGGAATTAGACAACCCGACGCACTTTGGTCTTGTCGTGTCGGGGATTCCTTTCGTCCGAGGAACGGCGGCTATCGCGATCTCGGTGGCGGCCAGGCCGGACTAGATTCGCATGCTCCAATGCCGGCCCTTGCTCTGCTGCTTTTCGGCCTTGCGCTCGGCGCGCTGTTGCCGCAACTCCCGGAGCTTCTCCGGATCGTCGAGCAGACGGGCGACGCGCTCCTCGCGCATCCGGAGGGTCTCGCCCTCGCGTTGCCCTGCCAGGGTTGCCGCGAGGTGCCGGTCGTCGTCTTCAAGCACTTCGCGCACCCGCGCGAGCGCCGACCCGAGGCTCTCTTCCCGGAGCGCGATATGATCGAGGTGGATGGCGTAATTGCCCGGGTCGTCCATGAGTTCCTCGTAGCGGCCCACCGCAAAGTCGGTCACGTCCCGCCATGTGTCGTAGCGTCCAAGGTCGGGAACCGCCACGCCCCGCTCGGCCGCCTTGGCCTCCAGCGTCTCGCGGCGTTCCATCTGGCCCGCCATGTGTTCGCGGCAACTGTCGAAGTAGTTGCGGTTTGACACTACCTTGCCGAGCTCAGCGAGCACCGTGCTTATCTCCGATTTGACGCCGCGATCCAGGAGCATATTTTTGGAGACGCTGTCGAGCTCCTTGTGCAGACGGTCGTATCCGTCCGTGTAGATGACATGAACGCCCTCCTCCACGGCGCGCTCCACCTGGCGGTTCCAGTCCCGCTTCAGTACCTGCGAGCGCTCCAGGACCTCCCGCGCGAAGGTCGCGGTCCGCATCCGATCGTGGTAGTCCCGCCCGCCGACGAGATAGCCGATGGCGCGGCCGAGACGGGAGAGCGCCGCTTGCACAGGCGCGGCCCCCGCCCGATCTACCCCATCCATCAGGGCTCGCGCATGGTCGCGCGCTGCTTGGTTGACGTCGCGCGGGACCCGACGTTCCGGTGATTTGGGACAGCAACGGGCTTTCGACGGGCACGGTTCGCAATCGTGTCTGCTGGCCCGGTAATACAGCGTGTTGCCGTCGAACACCCGTCCGGTGGTGTGCAGTGTTTTACCGCCCGGGCAGGAGTAGACATCGCGCTCGACATCGAAGACGAAGTCCTCGCGAGAGAAGGTGCCGTCGTCCCGCTTGCCCTTGTCCCAAACCGGGATGTGCGGTTCGATCTCCCGATCGACCAGCCCGCCCAGCATCTCGCCCGTGCCGTAGGCGACATCGGCGGCAATATGTTTCGGTTTGAGGGCGAAGCGGTTCTGTGTGCGCTCGATCATCGTTTCGGTGGCATCCACCTCCTTGGAGATGCGGGTCGGCGTCGCCTCGACGTCGACGATGACGGCGTTGTCCATGTCGATGAGATAGTTGAGGCTGTAACCGAACATCACCTTGTGGCGCCCGCGCGTCGTCCACGCCGCGCAAGGATCGGTCGGCGATAGCGCCTTTGGCGCGCGCTCGGGATTGGTCGGCCCATCCTCACTATCGAGGGCCGCCAGATACTCCCGGATCGGCCGGCGTACCCGCTCCTCGTCCGACCCGTTGATCTCGGCACCTTCGACCCGTTTGAACCGACTGGCATCCGCCTCGATCACGCTGGCATCGACGGCAAAGCCCTCGCCCTTGACCAGCCCCGCTTCCATGCACCGGCCAACCACGCTCTCGAACACCTGGCGAAGAATATCGCTCTCGCGGAACCGCCCGTGCCGGTTGACCGAGAACGTCGAGTGATCGGGCACCGCCGGGGCCAACG
The DNA here is from genome assembly GCA_965219135.1 of Alphaproteobacteria bacterium. Taxonomy (GTDB): domain Bacteria; phylum Pseudomonadota; class Alphaproteobacteria; order VGEJ01; family VGEJ01; genus CAYUNL01. The sequence continues at coordinate 1,756,941 of CBDCMV010000003.1, forward strand.
AATCACGCCACGCCGATCCTCGCAGCGGGTTTTTCAACAGCCTCAGCCACAAGCGGACGTTAGGACAGAAGGAAACTGTCGTTGCCGATGCGTTCGGGCGAAGGTTTCGGCCTAGATGGCGTTGTTCCCGTCGACCAGGCCGGCGCCCCGGAATCAGTCCGTAACGTACGTTTGTAGGCGATGTACACGATCGGCTAGTCTGCTGAATGGGCCGGGGCCTGCTATGGCTCAAGCGGCAGAGTTCTCGCGCTGACTTGGAGCCCGTCCCTGGGCCCTGGTGACGGCGTTAGCGCGATGAAGCTGGCCAAAGGCGGGGATCGCGTCGGCTCGCACCGGAGCACCGGTCGCGGTCAACGGCTGAAAAGGAGGCGGAGATGGAGGTACGGGTGCCGAGCCCCGCGGAGCTGCGCGAGGTGGCCGAGCGAATCGGGTTCTCGCTCGGCGAGGCCGATCTCGCGTCGTTCATCGAGCTGATGACGCCCAACATCGACTATTACAACCGGATCGAAGCGATGGCGGACGAGCTGCCCGCGGTGCGCTATCCGCGCCAGCCCGGATACCGGCCCGAGGCGGACGAGAATCCGCACAACGCCTGGTACGTCAAGACCGCGATCACCGGCGCACCGGAAGGGAAGCTCAAGGGTAAGCGGATCGCGCTGAAGGACACCATCATGCTCGCCGGGGTGCCGATGATGGTCGGGGCCTCGACCCTGGAAGGCTACGTGCCCGAGATCGACGCGACGATCGTCACCCGTATGCTGGATGCCGGCGGCGAGATCGCGGGCAAGGCGCACGCCGAGTGCCTGTGCCTTTCCGGGGGCAGCCACACCAACGCCGCCGGACCGGTGCACAACCCGCACCGGCGCGGCTACTCGTGCGGCGGCTCGTCCTCGGGCAGCGCCGCCCTGGTCGCCGCGGGCGAGGTCGACATGGCGCTCGGCGGCGACCAGGGTGGCTCGATCCGCATCCCCGCCACGTTCTGCGGCGTCTACGGGCTCAAGCCGACCTATGGCCTGGTGCCCTACACCGGAATCATGCCGGTCGAGGCCACCATCGATCACATTGGTCCGATGACCGCGACGGTGGCTGACAACGCGCTTCTCTTGGAAGTATTGGCCGGCCCCGATGAGTACGATCCGCGCCAATGCGGCGCCGAATCGCGTCCCTACACGACGCTCATGGAGGGTGGCGTCGCCGGCATGAAGATCGGGGTGGTGAAGGAGGGCTTCGGCCACCCGGGCGCCGAGGCCGAGGTCGAGGCCAAGGTGCGGGCGGCGGTGGAACGCCTTGCCACCCTGGGGGCCGAGGTGGCCGAGATCTCGATCCCCATGCACCTCGAGGGCGAGCTGATCTGGATGCCCATTACTTTCCAGGGTGTGACCGAGACGACGCTGTGGACTGACGGCTTCGGCATCGGCCGCAACGACCTCTACGTCACCAGCCTGACCGAGGCACATCGCCGCTGGCGCGGCCGGGCGGACGAGTTTCCCGATTCGGTCAAGGCCTGCTTTCTGTTGGGCACCTACATTCGCGACACCTATGGCACCCGCCACTACGGCAAGGCGATCAACCTCTCGCGCCGGCTCACCGCCGCCTATGACGCGGCGCTGGCCGAGCACGATCTCTTGCTGATGCCGACGGCGCCGGTCAAGGCGATGCCCATGCCCGGCCCGGAGGCTAGCCGCGGGGAGTACCTGCACGCCTCCCACAGCCTGTCGATCAACACCGCCCCGTTCAACGTCACCTACCATCCGGCGATGAATGTGCCGTGCGGGATGGTCGAGGGGCTGCCGATCGGCATGATGCTGATCGGCAAGCACTTCGACGAAGGCACCGTCTACCGCGCCGCCCTTGCCTTCGAGCAGGCGGGCGATTGGCGGACGATGTAAGCGCGGCAGCAGCCAGGGGAGGCGCGGAATGAAGAAGGTCGGTTTCGTGGGCCTCGGCGAGATGGGCCTGGGGATGGCGAATAATCTCGTCGCGGCCGGATTCGAGGTCACCGGCTACGACTTGCGGGCGGAGCGCGTGGCTAAGCTGGCCAAGGCCGGTGGCAAGGGCGCGGCGAGTTGCCGCGCCGTGAGCGAGGCGGCCGATGCGATCTTCGTCATGGTGATGACGGGCCAGCAGCTCCACGACGTTGTGACGGCCGAGGACGGACTTCTGGCCAGCTTGAAGCCCGGTAGCGCGATCATCGTCTCGGCCACGGTCAAGCCCTCGGAAGTCCGCGCCATCGAAGCGGCGGCGGCCGCGGCCGAGGTGGCGTTGATCGACTCCCCTGTGACCGGAGGGCGAGCGGGCGCCGAGTCTGGCGCACTGACCATGATGGTGGCGGCGAAGAAGGAGGTGCTGGAGGCCTACCGCGACCTCTTCGAGGTAGTCGGCAAGAACATCTTCCACGTCGGCGAAGAGATCGGCATGGGCCAGACGGTGAAGGCCGCGCTACAGGGAATCGCCGGCGCCGCCTACGCCGGGATATTCGAGGCACTGGTGCTCTCGGCCAAGGCCGGCGTCAAGGGCAAGACGCTCTTTGATGTGGTGCGCGCCAGCGCCGTCGCCAGCGCCCTGTTCGAGGTGTATGCGCCGCTGGTCATGGACCGCAAGTTCAAAGACACCGGCGCCCAGATCGCCACCATGTACAAGGACCTCGGCATCACCATGTCGCTGGCCCGTGAGCACGGCGCCGCGATGTTCGGTACCGCGGCCGCGTTCGAGCTGTTCCAGGCAGGCATCGCGCGCTATCCCGACGAGGACAACCAGTCGATCGTCAAGTTCCTGGAAGAGATCGCGGGCACGACTGTCGCGTGGTAGACGGGGCTCGAGTGGTTGGGTCCCACGCGTTACGCCGCCCCCATGGGATGGGCCCGGGCGGTTTCGAACATGGCGGCGACGTTGGCGGGCGGCACCTCGGGCTGGATGTCGTGCACGCTGTTCAGCACGTACCCCCCGCCCCTACCAAAGATGTCGATCATGCGGCGGGTCTCGGCGCGAACCTCTTCCACCGTCCCGTAGGGGAGGACTCGCTGGGTGTCGACGCCGCCCCAGAAGGCCAGGCGGTCGCCAAAGGTCGCCATGAGCCGAGCCGGATCCATGCCCGCGGCGTTCACCTGGACCGGATTGATGGCGTCGACGCCGATCTCGATGAGGTCCTCGATGTAATCGTAGATGGCGCCGCAGCTGTGGTAGAGGACCTTCGCGTCCGTATTCGCCTTGACCGCGGCAAACATTCGCGCATGGCGTGGCTTGATCACTTCGCGGTAGATCTCGGGGCTGAAGATGGGTCCCGCCTGCGAGGATAAATCGTCGCCCAGCGCAACGACGTCGATGTCGTTACCGACGGCACCGAGAGCGTGCCCGGCGGTCTTGATCCACAGGTCGGCGTAGATGTCGGCCATCCGCTCGGCCAGTTCGCGGTTTCGGTAAAGGTCCTTGAGCCACTGCGAGAAGCCACGCTGCCACTGGCCCATGTGCACCGGCCCAGCGCCTAACTGCAGGCAGATGGCGCAGTCGGTGGCGCGCCGGAGCGCCTTGGCCCGGGCTTCGAGGTCGGTGTAGTAGGCCGGGTCGTCGACGTCGGGCCAGGTCAAGTTCTCGACGTCGGCAAGCGTCGTCGCCTTATCGTAGAACGGTCCGTCGACCGGCATGAAGTGGGTGTGACCGGGATCTCGGCCCCACCTCACGCCCCATTCGTCGCCGTAGAGGTCGTCGTTGATCCTTATCTGTGGCGGTCCGAAACCGATGGAGCGGGTGTCGACGTCGAACCGCTCGAGCACCGATCGATCCGGGGCCGCCAGCAGCTGCTGATACGCGATACCTTGGTTTCGTGCTCGAGCTCGAGGAACTGCTTGAGATGCTCATAGGCGGGCAGTGTGATCGTGGTGAAATTCGTGCCGCCGAAATCGATGGGGACGCGGTCCGTCTCCTCGTGATTCAGCGCCGCCAACACTCGATCTCTGTGCGACCAAGTCATGCTTTCGCTCCTCCGTAGCCGCCACCTCCGCTTCGCATTGGCCTCCTCGGTAGCCGCGCAACTCTGACATTCGCCAACAGAGGGACGGCCGCGCCGCGACTGTCAGTACTGTTTCCGGGCCCAGGTGTTGAAGATCACGGCGACCACGATGACGATGCCGATGAACATGTCGAGGTAAAAGCCGGGCGCTTGGCCGAGGATCAATACGTCCTTGACCATTTCAAGGATGCAGGCGCCGAGCACGATGCCGAGGATGGCGCCGCGACCGCCGAACAACGAAACCCCGCCGACGACGCAGATCGCGACGATCTTGAGCTCGAGGAAGAGCTGAGGCTCGACGGTGACCGCCTTCTGGCGGGCGACGCTCATAATGCCGGCGACCGTCGCGAACAGCGAGCATATGACGAAGGCGGTCATCTTGGTCCAATAGACGTTGATGCCCACCGACCGGGCGGCCTCGGCGTTGCCGCCGACGGCGAAGAACCGATTGCCCACGCGGTGGCGGTTGAGAATGAAGTAGGCGATCACCGCGAAGACGAGGAACCACACAAATTGGGCTGGAATGACGCCGAATATTTTGTAGGTCAAGATGGTGAAGAAGGTCTCGTCGGCGTGGAAGTTCAACGGCCGCATGCCGGTGATCACGCGCGATCCCGAACGTATGATGAACAGCGTCCCAAGCGTAGCGATGAACGAGGGAATTTTCAAAGTGAGCGTGATGAAGCCATTGCCGAGGCCGACCACGACGGCGGTCGCCAGCGCGCACAGAACCGCGATGGCCTCGGGCACGCCGTTAGTCCAGGGGAGCACCATCATGTAGGGCGCAAAGGTGAAGAGCGCTCCCACCGAGAGGTCGAACTCGCCGGCGATCATCAGGATTCCCATTCCGAGCGCCAATATCCCGAAGGTGGGGATCGCACGCAAAAGGATGCGGAAGTTGGCCTCGGAGGTGAACCGGAAGTCATCGGGAAAGATCTCGCCGACCACGGTGGCGGCAATCGCGAAGGCGACGAACACGATGACCACGTTGCCCGCGGGGTAGTACCGCAGGCGCTGCCACAGGGTGGCGCCCTCATAGCGGTCGGCGACGACCGTGTCGGTTCCCCATGCAGTCATTGTTGAATCCGTTCCCTGTATCTCGGGGCGCGCTATTTGGTAACCCGCCTTGCGACGAACGTATTGAGGGCCACTGCGACGATGAGCGCGATGCCGATGAAGGCTTTGAAGTACTCACCGGGTGCGCGCATCAGCGCCAGGATGTCCTCGATCGTGGCGAGCAAGGCGGCGCCGAGGACGATGCCGAGAATCGTTCCGCGGCCGCCGAACAAGAACAGGCCGCCGACCGCGCAGGCGGCGATGGCGCGGAGCTCGAAGCCGACCAGGAACTGGGTCGGCATGACGGCGTTCATGCGGGTGGCGCTGACGATGCCAGCCAGCGCCGCCATGGTCGAGCAGATCATGAAGGCGATGCGCTTGACCCGGTCGGCGTCGATGCCGACCGAGATCGCCGCCCCCCGGTCGCCGCCGACGGCCAAGAGCTGGTTGCCAAAGCGGTGGCGGTTCAACAGAAAGTAAGCGCCGATGGCAAGGCCGGTCACCCACAGAAGCTGGGCGTGAATCGGGCCGATGAGTTGGCCCGTCAGGATTCCTTCGAACAATTCGCCGGGATGGAGCGACTGCTGGTTGACCGAGCTCGCGCTGCCCGAGCCCGCGATCCAGCGGACGATGCCGCGCATCACGAACATCATGCCGAGCGTCGTGATGAACGAAGGGATGCGCAACTTGGTGGTGATCAGGCCGTTGACCGTGCCGACCAGGAGCCCGGTCCCGAGCGCGGCGAAGAAGGCCGCCGGCACCGGCCAAGCGTGGTCGTGGACAAGACCGCCCATCACGAAGGCGGCGAGAACGAAGAGGCCGCCGACGGAGAGATCGAACTCGCCGCTGATCATCAAGAGCCCAACCCCGATCGCCAGGATCATCAGCCGGGGAATCTTCTGCAAGAGGACCGAGAGATTGAGCTCGCTGAGAAACGGAAACGCCTCCGTCTGCGAGAGATCGGCGATGATGCAGGCGAGCAGCAGGACGGTGTAGACGATGATAATGTTGGTGGCCGAATAGCGCCGGAAACGGTCCCACCGGGTTTCCGACCTGCGTCGCGCCGCTGCCGCTGCTTCGACGGCCGTCATTGCGCCACGTCCCTAGCTTCGACAGGACGAATCTGCGGCGCGACGGTGTCGACGTCGAAGCGCTCGAGCACCGATCGATCCGGGGCCGCCAGCATGCTGCTGACACGCAACACCTTGGTTTCGTGCTCGAGCCCGAGGAACTGCTTGAGATGCTCGTACGCGGGCAGCGTGATCGTGGTGAAGTTTGTGCCGCCGAAATCGATCCGGACGCGGTCGGTCTCCTCGTGGTTCAGCGCGTTAAGCAGGCGCTCCCAATGGGTCAGCGAAGTCATGACCAGCTCACCGTTAGGCGGTTCCCAGGGGATGCAGCTGTGCTCTCATGTCCACAATAGCCGTAAGTGGACGCGCCAATCAGCAAATATGTGACGGGCGTTGGAAGCTAACCCTCAATGGCCCACGATGTGCGGATCTCGTTTCTTGCTCCACTTCTCCACCATGCGCGCATGCGCTTCCGGGGAACCGTCGTGGAAGGAGCCAAACCACGTGTCGAGCGGCACCAATTGGCTCCCGTAGTTGCACTCGAAGTAGCGGTGGTGCTGGTAGTGGTTGAACTGGCCCGTCGGGAGCTTGGCTTTGCCCCTTACGACGTATTCCTCGAATCCGGAGTGCCCCATGTTGGCGACGAGCACCGCGTGCTGTAGAACGAAGATCACCATCAATGGGTGCGAGGGGACGATCCAAAAGAGCAAGGCGACCGAGAAGTAAATGAAGTGCTCCACCGGGTGCATCGATATGCCCGACCACGGCCCCGGGTTGACGTTCTTGTGGTGCAGGTAGTGGACGGTCCGGTAGAGGGGCTTCCAGTGGATGGCGCGATGAATCAGATAGAAGTGGAGATCCCGCCAAAACGGGATAAGAAGCACCATGATCGCGAAGGTGACCGGCTCGGTCTTCCAGTCGACCCAAGCGATGAACCCGTTGGCGTAGCCCCACATGAGAACGACCTCGTAGGCCGTCCACACGGTGCAACCGCTGGCGATGCTCCAAAAGGCGTTGTCGCGGAGCTGGCTGCCCCAGGTGAACACGGGGCTCTTCTCGTCGTTGAGCCACTTCGGGTTGAACTTGTACTCGCTTCCCTGGGCTCTGAAGGTGTAGAGCCAGACGTGCAATCCCCCGGTCCACACGACGAGGAGCACGAGATTGCGGAAGTAGATCTCGGCGATCCAGTCGATACGGAACTCGACCATCCGCGAGAGCTCGGGCGTTAAATAGGCCCACGTGCCGAGCGCGATCAGGAAGAAGAACGCGTTCCAGGGGAACAGGAAACCGGGGTAGGTGAAGAACCACTTCAGCGCCTTCAGCGGTCGTGGCGGCCACGCCCAAACCGGCACCGCGTGGGGCAACTCGTCGGGCTGCCACTCTTCACGCGAATCTCGGCTGGCGGTATCGACGGTGGTCACGATCCTTGCGGGCCACGCGCAGGGGAATCACGTGTTCTCGACCTGCGCCTCGATCTCGTCCGTGCCAAACCCGGCGGCTGTTCCCGACGGCGGCCCCATAGGGCATACCCGTCATGAGTGCCCACGGTCAAGCCTTCCCCGGCTCGCCGCTTCCTCTCTTGGGACGGCGGCCGCCGGCCCTGCTGCGAGCGGTCCGGTTGAATAAAGGCGCCGCAACCGGCCGCCCGCAGCAGTGAATCGAAACCGTCGCTACCGATACGTGCCGGTGTAGGTTTCGGCGTAAACGGCGTTGTGCTGTTCGACCATGCCGCCGCTGGTGTCCATATCGCCCGGGATCAGTCCGTAGCGGACGTTGTAGGCGATATAGACGATCGGCATGAAGCCCTGCCAGAAGGGCTGCTGATCGGCGACGGCGATCGTCTTGCCTTCCTTGAGGTTGGCCAGCGCGCGCGGGTTCACATCGATTTCGCTGTTGGGAAGCCCCTCCATGCCAGCCTCCTCCAGGGCCGCGGGGACCGTGCCCTGGGTCCCGGTGCTGGCGACGCAGTCGGTGTCGGGGTGCCCCACGAGGTACTCGGCGATTGTGCTGATCGTCTCATCGATGACCAAACCCGTGTGGATCGTCTCGCCGGTGGCACCGACTTCGCCCAGCGCCGCCAGCACCCCTTGGATCCGCGCGGTGATATGCGCCAATGCTGGATCGTGCGCCGGAATCACGCAGTGATCGCCAGCCTTGATTCCGCCCTTTTCGATCATACGTTTGGTCACGGCGTAAGCGCTGCCGAAAAGATCCGACCCAACGTAAGCGATGCGCGCCGTTCCCCCCGGATCTTGATTCGCAGTCATGACCGAGATGCCGGCATCGCGCGCATTCTGGATCACCTCGTTCAACGCATCCTCGACCGGAACCGTCACCACAATCCCGTCCACCTTGTTGGCGGTCGCAGTCTCGACAAGGTCGCTGAGGCGCTCGATATCGTTGTCGGCGTTCTGGAAGTCGACATCGACGTTGTGCAGCTTGGCCGCCTCCCGCGCGCCAAGGAGCAGCGGCTCCCAGAAAGGGTTGCCCTCGCAGCAGTTCATGATGAACGTGACATTGAGCGTCTCGTTGGGGTCTTTAACTTGCGCCTGAGCGAACTGGGCGGCCGCGACCAGAGCCAAGCTCGCCGTCGCGACGAGTACTTTTCCTATGGTCTTCATACTGTCCTCCCACCGTTGTTGGCTGTTAATCATACTGCTCCTAATCATACTGCTCCGCGACGTCTGCCCCAGTCAAGGAACTCGATCTCCACAGTCGTCCTCGTCTTTCGCCACTTCCAGATTGCTCACGCCGATTGGCCCACGAGCCAAGTCTCCTGGCTCCAAGTCTCCTATCGAGGCGGCTTCGGGCTCCTGTGGCGCCGGACTGCGATCCAGGGACGGTGGCAGCGGGGTGTCGAACTGGTAGCTTGGGTCTTCCTGCTGCCTGCGCCAGGTTTGGCGCATCTCGCGCCAGGCACCCACGAGCGTCCGCGGCTCGGGCATGTCGTGGGCAACCGCCTTGTGCAGCTTCTTCAGGTTGTAGCAGGGGACGCTGGCGAACATGTGGTGCTCGAGGTGCCAGTTCATGCGCCAGTAGAGGAACTCAGAGAGCGGATCGAGCGTGATCGTTCGTACACAGCGCCTGAAGTCGGGCGAATCGTCTTGCAGTCCACAGTGCATCGGCACGCCGACGAAGTAGCGGTGCCAGTTCGCGATGGCCGGCGCCAAGCTCACCAAGACCGGTATGATCCAGAGCCCGAGCGCGAACGACACGGCGGCGAGGCCGAGATGAAAGAGGACGACGATCCGCGCCCAATTGACGGCCTTCTTTCTCGCCTCGGGTTTGTCCGCATAGAGGGCCTCGAGCCAGCCCGGGCTATTGAAGACGGAGTAGGAGCCGAAGGCCGTCTTGAACGTGCCCCCGATCATGCGGAGAAGGCCCCGCGATTCGAGACCACCGAACACGTTGAGGGTGAACAGCTGCAATAGATACAGCGGTGCCAGTGAAGGATAAAGCGGCAGCGCGACCTCGCGATCGGCGCGGCGATGCAGGGTATAGATGTGATGGAAGGTGTGGCTCCTTGCGTACTCGTGAAAGTTGTGCCACGCGAGTACGCTGTAGATGCGCAGGAATAGGGCGTTCAGCCACTTGGTCCTGAATACAGTGCCGTGGCCGAGTTCGTGGTTGGCGGCGACTAGGAACGAGGCGAACGTGCCGTGCGCAAACAGCGCGAGCGCGAATCCGATCCATATTTCGCGGTCGAAGAAATAGTAGGTCAGCGCCCCTGTGCACCCGACGAGGGCGAGGTGGCCGAGCGCCTGCATCCAGCCCTGAACGTCGCTCGCCCGCATCAGGTCATGAAGCGAGGACCGCGCGACCGGGCAGCGGTACCACCGGACCTTGAAGCTCTTGAAGATGTGGTCGAGCGACTCGATTTCGGCGCTCATCTCAACTCCCGACACGGGTGCCGCCCTTGCTAATCCGGAACCCACGGCGGTGTCAATGGCAAGGCGACAGGGGAAGGCGGCAGGGGGAAGATGGTCCATATCTGCGAGGAAGGAGTAGTCGACGCCGAGGATCTTGATGATACGCGCATCGCGCGCCGCGAAAATCTCGTTGCGCACGTGGCACCGCCAATCCTCGATGCCCGAGGCCTCACGGTCATCCCCGACATGAAGCCCGATTAGCTTAGCCCATGAAGTTGGCCCTCGTCGCGTCAAGGTCGGCTAAGGGTCAAAAGCGGGGCAAAGCAGACGATGCCGCTCGAAGGTAGACCGGTCGTAGGGGCGATGGGATCAGGTGCGGCCAGCGCTCACGGACCAGCGGAGGGGGGAATCGAAGGGGTCCCGGTCCGAAAAACTGAATCCGCCAAGGGGGTGACCCGCCCGGTCCGATCGGTCCGGTGCTTGAGCTGGAAGCGGCGGACGGACGGGCCCTTCCAATACGGTTCGCGGTTCCGCACAATGGCACTTCGGCCTGGTGACGCGAAAAGAGGCCAGTCACCCGTGTTGAGAACCACGACGAGATTGTCACTGGCTGACCTACTGTGCCTTGCCCGTTGGCCGACCTCTCCGGTGCGTGTGTCACTGACGCGCGACGAGGGCACGTGAGCGGCACCCGCAGAATCGACAGCCACCAGCATTTTTGGCGCCTGGCGCGCGGCGATTATCACTGGATGAGCGCGGAGCCCGAGCCGCTGTTGCGCGACTTCATGCCTGAGGACCTCAGGCCCCATCTTGATGCGGCCGGCATCCACCACACCGTTCTGGTGCAGGTGGCGAACACCGCGGCCGAGACCGACTTCATTCTCGACATCGCGTCAGCCACCGACAGGGTGGCCGGCGTCGTCGGCTGGGTCGACATGGAGGCGCGCGGGGCTCCGCGGGCCATCGCCGAGCTGGCGGCGCGGCCCAAGCTTCGCGGCATCCGCCGGATGAATCAGGATATCCCCGACGACGATTGGATGCTGCAAGAGGAACTGACGCCGGCCCTCCGAGCGCTCGTGGAACACGGGTTGCCCTTCGATGCGCATGTCTATCCCCGGCATCTGAAGAACCTGTTGACGCTTTTGGGGCGCCATCCCGATCTCGCCGTCGTCGTCGCTCACGGCGCAAAACCGCGGATTCGCGATGGTGCCTTCGAGGACTGGGCGGCCGACATTGCCGCGATCGCCGCCGGGACCGGCGCCTTTTGCAAGCTTTCCGGTCTGATTACCTTGGCCGCGCCGGGCTGGACCTCGGACACGCTCGAGCCCTACATCGAGCACCTGTTCGCGTGCTTTGGGCCCGATCGCCTGATGTGGGGCAGCGATTGGCCGCCGGTGACGCTGGGCGGCGGCTACGCCGCGTGGTGGGACGCGACCCAGCGTGCGCTCGCCACGCACGATGAGCCCACCCGTGACGCGGTGCTCGGCGGTACCGCGGCTCGCTTCTACGGCCTTGAGGTAGGGCGATGAGCGATTCCGTGGACGATGCAGCGCCGAGCGGTTCCGATGACGACCTGAAGGCGTCCGAAATGCGGCATTAGCGGACGTTAGGCGCGCTCACACTGGATGTCCGCCAGTAGCCAAAAGCGGACCTTGCGTCAGAGGCAGCACGGTCAGCGCCGACCGCACGTCCGGGGGATGCCGCGCGCAATCCCCGTCCAGGCCCGTTTCTCGCCCGACGTCTTCAGCACCTCGTGGCGCACCCCGAAACCGCCGTCATCGCCAGCAGCGGGAACCAGGGCGGTTGCCCAGGCCACAGAGAGGCCGGTCTGGACGGGATTCCCCAACGGCGACCTCGACGTGAACGCGCGTGTAATGCAGAACATCGAGGACGGGCTGACCGAGAACCCCTCCGACCAGCAGCCCTCTGGCCGGGCTTCGTCCCCATCGTGCACATCACCCACAACGTCCGCTGCGGGTCATCCCGAGCGACATGGACACCAGTGCCATCCCGGTCGCGGCAGCGCATAGGCGCTCTGACCGCCGGGCAGTCCGATGTAGAGGACGCCGGCGCGGCCACCTCGTCGCGTCAATGTCCGCTAAGGGCGCGAGATGACGCGATGACCGCAGAACGGGACTGTGGCCTCGCCGGGCGACCCCGGCCCGACCGCGGGGCCGCGATCCCCGGTTTGACAGAGCCAGAGGCAAACGCGTTACATTCGGGCATGCAGTACGCCCACCTCAGCGCCGAGGACAAAGCGCGCTTCTGGGTGGACGGCTACCTCATCAAGCGTCGCTACTTCGACGACGAGGAGATCGGTCTCGTCCGCCGGGCGCTGGTGGAGGACGCGACGCTGCGCGCCAACATCATCGACCGCGAGGAAGCCTTCGGGACCGTGCTCGACCCCGTCGACCTCCGCGGCATCCCGTGGCGCGACGCGGACGGCCGCACCCGCTGGGCGCCGCCGGCCTTTCTGCCTCCTTCCGACGATCCCGGCCGCTGCCTCGTCAACCTGGAAGAGCTGCCGTCGGCGGTGCCGATGGTGCAGGCCGCCCTGTATCAGCTCGCCGCAGCTCGGCGCCGCTCAGCCTCAGCACCCGGTCTTCCCCGGAGACCCGGTCGAGCGGCGACGCACGACTTGGCGCTTGGAGATCGCCATCCCGAGGTCGCGCAAATGCGCGACGATCCGCGGTACCGTCACTTGGCCCGGGTGATACTGAGCGAGCACGAAGCGCCTGAGCTCGGGGCCGAAGTGGCCGACCGTCCCCGCGGGCAGAGCCGCCACCACCGTCCGACCATCAGGGGTGATCCAGCGTTCACGGCGGTAGCGGATCACGTGAGGACGCAGGATCAGCTCCTGGACCACGTAGGTCTCGTATCCCTTGAACCGCGAGCCGGGGGGAACGGCCGCCTTAAGCACCCGCTCCTCGTCGATCACAAGCCGGTCGATCTTGCCACCCCGGCGGCCCACCTTGCGTTCCGCTCGCGCCGGCTCGGTGGCCTTCTCCATGCCGCTCGGTTTGAGCTTCGGCGGCCCCTTGAGCCCTTTCAGCCGCGCAATCTCTTCGCGTAACGCGGCGTTCTCGGCCTTCAGCGCGACAACATCCTCAAGCAGCTGTAACACCAACCCCTTGAGGTCATCCGGCGCCAGAGCCTCAATATCTGGTAAACATCCGGCCATGCCCGGATCGAATCAGAATTCGGAAGCCTTGTGAATCCCTAAAATGCAAAGTCGCCCGGACTTTTGCCCCTGTTACGCCGCATAACACTCAACGCGCTGAAAGACATCGAGCACCGGGTGCAACTGGAAGCCGAGGCCATGGGTTCAGCACGCCCTGTTTGGTGAAAGGCGGCATCCATGCCAAGAGGTCACGGGAAAGGGCGCGGATGTGGCCAAACGGGTTGCGGTTACAGGCGGATGCTCCAGCTCCTGGATATTGAGCGGCCCTCGTGCTCGTCTTCGCTGGGCGAATCGGAGTGGCGCTCCACATAGTCGTCGAACTCCTTTAGCGCCGCCTCGCGCTCCTCCTGTGTGGCTGCATCGTCCACAGCCGACTGAAGCCGGCGGAATTTGAGAGCCTCCAGTTCGGCCATCTGCTCCCGCTCCTCGGGTGTTTCCGGCTGGGCAAGCAGCTCTTCAGCCGCGATGGCTTCCTCGCTGACGGCCTCGTCGTCCCGGCGGATGGCGCGGCTCATGTTCAAGAGCGCCCAGTTCATGCGTGTCTCGCCGATCAGGATGTGATCGAGATGGGGACCGTGGGTCTCCATGTCCGAGAGAATGGCCTCGCCCGCCGCCGTCAGGCGGTCGTTCTCCCGTCGCCAGTCGGGATAATCCGAAATCTCGGCCACTTTCATGTCGAGCTCTTCGGCCAGGCTTTCCATGGAGTCGTGTTCTTCTATGTGCCGGTCCACCTGGTCCAGGTAGTCCTCGATATGCTTGCGCGTCGAGAGATAACGCTGGTGATTCTCCAGAACCTGCATCATGGGCGCCCGTGTTACGGCCGGGACATCCGGATTTTCCGCCAGCGCCCGGATGCGCGGGATCATGTCCGCATACCCCTTGGCATAGAACGTCATGATACCGGCTTGCCGGGCGCCTTCGATGAAGGCGTTCCAGTCCTGGCGCAATGCCATGTAGGGCGCATACCAGTACGGCTTCGCGGGTTCCACGTTCCTCACGGGCACCGCCACGTCGGCATGAACCCCGGTTGGCGCCGCAACCGTATTCCGCTCCTCCGTTTCGGCGCGTTCGGCCGCTTCAATGGCTCCACCCTCAAGCGGCAGCACTCCCTGGAACCTCCCGGGCTCGATTCCCTGTTGTTCGGCCTCCCGCTTGATCCGATGCACGTAGCGCATCGTGGCCGCGCGCCGGTGGCGGCGTGCGCGGGCAAGGAGTTCTTCAAAGGCGTCGAGGTCCTTGCGCCCGATGCCGCCGCGTTCTGCCAGCAGGGAGGCGAAGTCGTCCGGCCGGGCGCGGAAGGCCGCGGCCTGTTTCAGCAGTGCCGAGTGACGGGTGAGCGTCTCTTGGTAAGCCCTGCCGAGCGCCACGGTATCGCCTTCAATGCGGGTGCGCTCGCGCAGATCGTCGTATGCCGCCAGAACTTGCGTGTGGCCCGCGGCGAAGGTGGAGACCGCCTGGGCGTGGCGCCAGCCGAAAGCGGCGCGGCGGACATCCCGTGCGATGCGAGCCAGCGCGTTGTCGTTCGCCGCCGCACGGATATCATCCGCGTCGCTCTTGGTTTCGTAGTTGGACCGACTTCTATCCTTCCGGCCATTCTCCTGCCGGTTTTCCCATACGCCATCGGCCATGTAGTCGAGCGCTGCCTCCTTGGGCTGCGAGCGTGACCAGCGTTCGGCCAGATACGCCCGGATCTCGGTTTCCGTAACCGCCATTTCCCGGTCGTTGTCCGCTCGCCTGTCGGCGATATCGAGAGCGAGCGGCGCCCGGTTGACATAGATGTCGAGTCCTTCGCGATGGCGCGTCGCGGCAGGATAGATCGTCTCGCGCGCGGGCCTCGCATCGGCCAGCAGAAAGGATCGGTCTACGGTCAGTCCCTGGGCCGAGGTGATGGTGAGCGCATAGCCGTGATCGAGACGGATATTGCCGTACCAGTCGCGGATCTCATCGTGGCGGAACGAGATGGCATGCCCATCTTCGGTGCGTGCCGATATCAGGACACTCGTGTCCGTACCGGCCTGTCCTCTTTCAACCTTGAAGTCCTCGACTATGACCACGGTGCCGTTGAACAGCTGCTTCTCCCAGTGGGTGGCGCCGATGCGCAGCCGGTCGCCGCGTGCAATCTCCAATGGAGAGGTTGTTCGCTCGTCTTCCGTGCCTCTGCTGACAATCACCGTCACCCGGTCCGTATCGGCCCGCTCTCCATCCGTCAGCGCGGCGAAACGGCGTTCCCGCATCAGATGAGACAGCGCCCGCACCTCGGCCCGCGTGCGCGCCAGCACCACGGTGGACTTGCCGGGGTTCGCCCGCTGGTAGCGGTCCCAGTCATCGACCAGGCCGCTCAGCGTCTTTTCTTCGTCGTACCCGATATGGAACCGGCCCCTTGCGTGGTGAGCCGCTATGGCCGATGCCGCGTCGCCATCGCGCAGCGCCTCAGACGCAGCAACCTGCCACGGCGTGAACTGGGATTTCGCCCCTATCGCCTCGTAATCCGAGAGTATGCGGGTGCGCTCCTGCTCTCCCATCAGTCCCGAGCGGAACCGCGCTGCTTCCAGCGTCTCCCCATGGACATGAACCAGGATATCCTCAAGGTCCGCCTTCTGGCGCCGTATGCGGTCCACCCGCACGCTGCCAACGGCGTCTCGGATCAACCTCAACCCCGGTCCCGCTTCCACCGGTTGTTGCTGCTGTGTGTCGCCCGCGAAGACGATCTTCGCTCCGTGGCGTTCGGAGAGCTTGAGAATGTGATGCGCCTGACGGGTCGACAACATCCCTGCTTCGTCGACGATAATGGTGGTGTTTCCATCGATATCGATCCCGCCCCGTGCAGCAAGGCGCAGTAGTTTATCGACGCAGAACGGCCGCGCATCGACATCGTTGCCAAGCGCCACCGCCGTGCGCCAGGCCACGGCGGTGGCGATAATGTTCTGTCCGTGTTCGCGGTAGAGATCGGCGATAGGCCGCAACGTCGTCGTCTTGCCCGAGCCCGCCGCTCCCTCGATGATGGCGACCCGGCCCCCAGATGACGTCACTTCCCGGATCGCTATTATCTGTTCCTCGCTCAGCGGATAACCCGCCTTCAGCAGCCCCGCCACCTTTGCCTCGATGGCCTGGGCGGACAGGGAATGACCCGTACCGGCGGCCATGCCTTCTGCCATATCCCTGACTTCCTGCTCCATCTGCAGGTTGTGACGGGTCGAATAGAGCCTGGTGTGCGCCATATCGGCCCGGCCCTCGGCCGAACGCGGCGGGCGGGTCAGGCGCACGACCTCGGGGCTTAGAAGCACACGTTCGATGCTTGTTGCTACCGCATCGCGGTTCAACAACCCGGCGGTGGCGTTGCCAACCCGCTCGACGATGTCGGGCAAACGGAATACCGCTTCCTCGCGCGTAAGGCGGTACGGCAGGTCTTCCAACACCGCCGTCAGCGCCCGGATCTGCTCTTGGGTATTCTCTTCCGACTTGCCCAATAGCGAAGCGATCAGCGCCTCGCGTTCGACATATCCCGCCGCCTCGGAGCGCCAGCGCGCGTGCCGGATCTCCGGGTCATTGTCGGGCGACTTGCCGGCCCGCGTGATCTTGTTCGCCGCCGCTGCCCGCGGCGCGTTGCCCTCGACCGTAAAGCCCATCTCCCGGGCCGCTTTGATAATTGCCGCACGGCGCTTCGACCAGTGTCCTATCAGGTCTTCGGGCATGCCTGCGATACGCGTGAACTCTCCGTCCTTGCCGTACTGTTCCATGCGGATGCCGAGACCTTCTTGCAGGCTCCAGGCGAGTGTATTGCGGTAGACCGCTCCCGCCGCCTTCATCCAGGTGTAAATCGGGTGTTGATGCAACGCCCGGTATTTGCCGTCCCGGTGTGTCCGGGCGGCATTGAAGATCACGCAGTGGGTGTGAAGCTGGGGGTCGTTGTCCCGGCTGGTGCCATGCTGGAACATCGCCGCCGAGATATCGGCCGGCAGCACCTCGATCCCGCCGTCCCGGTTACGAATGCGGGTATAGGCGCAATGGCGCAGCACCGTCTCTTCCAGTGCTACCCGGGCTGCATCGTTATGCGCCTGCTCGATCTCCGAACGCAGCCCGGGGTCGGCGACTGCCCACAGGGCCGAGACGCTCTTATCGGCGCTAAAGGTCAGGTCGAGACCTGCTGACCGCCGTTCGCTACCGGCGTTTTGGGTCAGCTTGCCTCCGGTGTTCGGTGCGAAGCCGTTGTACAGCCGGTGGAAGTCACTGCTGTCGACCTTGCCGCCGTCCGCGAGTCCGAACAGGCCCTTCGGATTGAACCAGACACCGTCCGGCTCTTCTCCCGCCGTGTAGTATTCGTTGGGATGACGGAAGGAGCGCTGGCTTTCCAGGTAATACGCCGCCGATGCCGCTTGGGCCAGAGTGGCTACCATGACACGAGCTCGGTAACGACGTTGCCGGGTAGGGATACAACCTGCCCGGAGTACAGCCGGAATATGACTGTTGCTGCCCTCATGATTCCAGCCTTTGAAATTCCTCTATTTAACAGGAGGTTAACCATACGGCCATGCGTTCTTTGCAAATCATGGCAAAGTTCATTACATTTACCGAGATCAAAGCATCTAATGATGCAGAGGTCGCGGCCTTGCCGTCTCGATCCCAATTCGGTTTGCATACGACCTGGTGAACGCCGTTCTTCTCGGCCCAACTTGCCGCGATCTTCTCCGCTCCAGGTCCGCCGCCGTGCAGCAGGACCATATCCTCGTACTTGATCTTGATGCTGTCCAGCGAGCGCCAGATGGCGGTGACGTTGTCGAAGTCCTTGCCGCCGGTGAAGGCGACCAGGGTGCCCTCGGGCATATGCGCGGAAATCTCGCGGTCCTTGCGGGCGCACAGGTAGTCGCGGGCGTCGATGGCGGCCGAGGTGAGTTTACCGGTCTGGCTGCTGTGCGATCCGTTGCGCGGACGCCAGGTGTCGCCGGTCTCGGCGCGGTATCCCTCGGCGGCGAGGTCGCGCATGGTCTCGAAGGCGTCGCGCCGGTCGCCGAGGTTCCGGACCCTATTGGTCAGGCGTTCGAGTTCGCAAGACTTGATCTCGGAGCCGTCCTGTTCGCGCTGGAGGTCTTTCATCTCGGGCGCGATCTTATCGATGCCGCGGTCGAGGCGCTGGACCTGGGCGTGCAGTGCATTGACGAAGCCCCAGAGCAGGCTCTCTCGTTCGTCGGCGAGCTGGGTGCCGTCCGGTGCGACGGCGCCGGCCAGGATGTGGATGGCTTCCTCGATCCCGGCAAGCGCCTCGTCCTCGTTCCAGATCTCGCGATTGTCGAACTCGTCGGGACCAGGTGTCGCGCCGAACAGGGCGGCCTGTTCGCAAGCCATTGCGGTCTGCGATGACGTTTCGGTGCTGATGAGATTCTGCATGATTCTCTCCACTGCAATGTTGCTATCCTCCGAGGCGTGCTGCCCCGTCGTGATGACTCTTTGTTTCACGCGCTCGCAGCGGAGCCACGATGGCCGGAATGCCTGCGCCGGGGGGATGCGCGAGTGGTGCGGGCGCAGGGAGCGGAGCGAGCGAGCCACGGTCGCGTATTCCACCGGCGCTAGCCGCGCAGCGGCGTGGCATTACGCGCTATCGCCGTAACGGAGCGTGAGCGGAGTGAAGGACCCCGCAGGGGTTGGCACAGTGAGACCGTGTGACACAATGAGGCATCATGACGGGGTGATTATTCTCCCACTTCCACGCCTCTCTTCCACTGTTGCCGCGGGCCGGGTGCTTGCAATAAAGGGCACGATTCGAGCCGCGAGGGTGCCGGCACCGATGGCATTAAGGTTGTCATTAGATTCAGAGCGGGCTGGAGCGATCACGATTGAGGAAATGCCGCGTTCCGCAAAGCGGTACAGAGGAGGGTTTGTCCAGCGCTCTCGCAATGGAGCTTTTTCCTGGATTCGAAGAGGACTACATAAAAAATGGCCGGTCCCACGCCAACTTGGCGGGAACCGGCCCTAGGGTGTGCGGGGGGGAGGAAACCCTCTTAGAAGGGGATCTCGTTGTCATCCACCGTCGCGGCGGTTTCGGCGGAAGGCACGGTATCGCCGTTCATCGCCGGCGCGCCGTTACCGTTTGGCTTGTCGGGTAGGAACAGCGCATCACTGCGCCATTCCCCCCTAAGAACCGTACGTGCGGGTTTCCCCGCATACGGCTCAAGTCTCTACAAAGCCCCCTTTGACGGGAGCCGGTGAACCATCACTGTAACCGCGGCTAAGAACCTGCCTTTGGCAGTTGGGATGAAGGAGCATCAGGTTGGAGGACTGGTCCGTTCCGCCTTGAGCCCTCGGCAGGATGCGATGGACGTGCCATCCACTCTCCTTGCTGATGGGCTCTCGGCATTGCGGACACTGCCCGGCCTGCTGTTGCCAGAGCTGAAGCAGTTGCCTCTTACCCCTGAGGTCCCGTTCAATGATCCAGCCGAGCCTTTCCTCGAAGTACTCGTCCCAGGCGGGATCAAACGGGTTGGCGACACTGCGGATTTTGCGGTGACGCCGGATCGGGGTATTGCTGGCGTAGGTCAGGTAAATCCTCTTCGCCTTGCCCTCTTTTTTTTGACTGACGTGCTGAAGATCCAGTCCCGAGACCCTTCACGGATAAAATAGCGTCGTTTTACCCATTTCCGGGACTTGTTCCGGTGTCTCCGACACGCCCATTTCCAAAGCTGCTCCCAGATAAGGTGGTCCACCTTGTGGAAGGTGTCTTTGGCCACCTGGTTCTGGTGATAGTTGGCCCAGCCCCTGATGATGGGGTTGAGCGTAGCTATCAAGTTTTCCTGCTTCGCCGTGGGGGACTTCTTGATGATCTCCCGGACTTTGCGTAGGAACGCATGGACGTTCTTCTTCGATGGTTTGATGATAAGAACCCCATCGTATTTTCGAGCGTTCCAGCCGAGAAAGTCGAAGCCCGTATCAACGTGCGCCACCTTGGTCTTTTCGGGTGACAGGGCAAGGCCCCGTTCCCGTAGAAAGTCCTCGATGACCGATCGTGCCTCTCCCAGCGTTTCTTGCGTTGCGCCGGTCAAAACAAAATCGTCGGCCTACCGAACCAGATTGACTTTTTATGTTCGTTGCGTTTCTTCTGCGGACGTCTGATCCCGAAATGCCGTAGCAGCGTCGGCTCCAGACCGTCCAAAGTCATGTTCGCCAGCGTCGGCAAGATGATTCCGCCTTGCGGAGTGCCCGCCTCCGTTGGGAACATCTGGTTTTTCCAGACGAAGCCGGATTTCAACCACTTCTGGAGAACCGCCTTGTGCATGGGGATGTTGGCGAGAAGCCAGTCGTGGCTGATGTTGTCGAAACAGGCGGCAATGTCAGCGTCAAGAACCCATTGAGCCCTGTTGGTGCGATTGACCAGTACTTTGAAGCACTGTCCGATTGCATCACGGCTCGCTCGTTTCGGCCGAAAGCCGTAGGAGTTCGGGTCCGCTTGGGTTTCCGCGACCGGGAGCAGGGCCAGCAGGTGTAGAGCCTGCATGGCGCGATCCTGCATGGTCGGGATGCCTAGCGGGCGCTTCTTGCCGTTCTTTTTTGGAATGTACACCCGTCTCAGAGGGCTCGGTTGATATCCGCGCCTCCTGAGCGACATAACAGCTTTGGCTTTCGATCCCGGCGTGGACCACGTTTCTCCGTCCACTCCGGGGGTACGCTTGCCTTGGTTCTCAGTGACCCGCTTTACGGCGAGCATCTTGCCGTGCAGCGAGTGGGTCAGAAGCCACTGCAAGGCTTTCACCTTGCCCCAGCGTCCTTCCCTGGTCGCCTTCGCAATACGCCTTTGCAGCCTTCGAACGGTGCGATGCGCCTGCGCCCAGTCGATGCTGTGCCAGTCGATCTCGCCGCCGGAGGCCGCACCAGTCATGCTCATGACTGTCATTTGCCTGTCCTCCTTTGCGATGGTTCTGCAAACTCTCTTGCGAGGAGAAACCAACCGGAAGTCTGCTCCCTTTCGGGCGGGATGATGTCGGATATTTCCTCAACCCCTATCCGCACGATTACAGCACGGCATTCGCTTTTTCCGGCATCCCATACCCGCATTCCCATCGGCGTTCCTTGCGGTTCGCTTTGCCCTGATGGGCGAGAATACGGGCTTACCATGTTCCGCATGAGTGACAGTTGGAAGGTTAGGTGCCGACTATCCCCCGGTGGGGGCTGTTGTCCTTGCTCTGGTACTCGACCCGTCCAGAGACCGCCCCCACGTACCTTTTGGTTCATGCCTGTCAGCATCTTTGGCATGTTACAATTTACGAGGTTTATCATCGGTTCACTTACGTTCACCATGCTTCCGGAGCCTAGCCCCCTGCTGCGTGATGCTCGCAGCTTCGCTTGCCCTCGCGGGGTCTGCTTCACCCTTGCGGGATCGGGGTACATTGTCGGGATGGCTTCGAACATCGCCGTTGCCAGCAATGCCCGCACCCCTAGGCTACCGCCGAAGGAACGGCGGGTTCTGTCATGAGGTTGTAAGACCTCAAGCAAAACAATCACTCACGCAGCTTCATGTCGCACGTCGAGGAACTGGACCCGGCCGCCGGGAACCAGAAGGATCTCGGTCGAGAACCGGTCGCTGTCCTCGCCGTCCTTGCGCCACTTGCGGGTCTGCAGCTTGCCCGAGACGTAGACCAGACGGCCCTTCTTCGCGTGCTTCTCCATCATCTCCACCAGGCCGTCCTGGAAGGTGACGATGCGGTGCCACTCGGTGCGGTCCACCTTGTCCCCCGAATTTTTGTCGAGGAAGCTTTCGTCGGTCGCGATCGAGATGTTGGCCACACGGCCGCCGTTGGTGAGATGGCTGATGGTGGCGTCGGCGCCGAGGCGTCCGATCAACTGGGCGTTATTCAGTCCGAACATGATCAATCTCCTATGATCCGGGTTATGACATCGGGTTAGCGAACGGGGTCAGGCCTCTCTCGACCCTTCCCCCTTCACACTTCTCTAAGCCCCCCTCTTCCTCTATTCAGCCGTCCGCCCCGGTGTAGTTTCGGGAGCCGAGAACTTCGCGGATCGCGCGGCCCGGCATTCCGACCGCGGCCAGCAGCGCGCCGGCCTCGGGAAGCGGTGCGGTGAAGCCGGGATCGGAATCGCCTGTGCTGCCGGGATTGAAAAGGGTGTCGTTGGAGTCGGTTGAGCTATGAATGTGATCGAACATTTTGCATCTCCGCTTGGTAGGGGTGAGACGCAGCCCGGAGGAAACTCTCTCTTCGTCTTGGGCGCGTCGCCCTTCTCTTTGCCTTCCTCAAACTCTCTTGCACGTTGGTCGAGGCAGGCCGGAGAGTCCGGTGGCATCGCTCGATGGCAACCGTTGGCACGATTGTGCGCGGCAAGCGCCGCGCGGGTTGTCAAATGACCGCGTCGTTGGCGTCCATGATGGCGATGACGGCGTCGTCGAGGCTGCCCCGCGCGCTCATCAAGGTGTGTTCCAGATGGAGAAGCCGGTGGCGGAGCCCGGCGCGGTCGTCGCAGGACGGGTTGCCGGGCAGGCGCATGATCGCGTTCCGCAGCTCGGCGAAACGTTCCGCCAGATCCTTCATGTGGCCGGCGGCCTCGCGTGTGCCGGTCCGCGCTTCCGGCAGGAACCCGCCGGGATCCGGCCGGCATCCCGCGCCGGTGTTGAGATAGTTTTCGTCGCATGGGGCTGTGAGCGTATCGAGCATGTGGGCCTCCATGGGGGCAAAGCAGGTTGGCGGCGACGCCGGGGGAAATGACGCCCTCCGTACATCTCCAGAATCACCCCGGCTGAGCTGTCCTTTGCCTCTCTATGTGCCGCGCCGCGAGGCGGGGAGGATCATGCCGGGTCCTAGTTGGCGGGCACACATATAGGGAGGCGTCGGGAAGCACCCGAAACGTCGCGACGCATTTCCCCAATATGGCGGTTTGGACGGTTCGTGCCGGTGAGCCGCGCAAGGCGCAAAGGCGCAAATTCCCGGAAGCGCGCGTAGCGCGCGGCAACGAGCTTTCGGACGCCCGCGCCGGATACCGGGCTGTGCTCTACATATCCGGGATCAGCTCCACCTGGTCCCGGGAAAGCTTGGCGAAGGCCAGGCAGACCACTACATCTTCCCACCGGTCCCATGTCCCATGATTGACCCCCGAGGCGATCTCGATGACCGTAACTCGAGGTGGCAGAACCGGCAGACCGCGATGCTCGCCCGAACGTGCCCAGGACCGGCGGGCGCACGGGGGACACCGGGACGCGCCCTGGGACGGTGCGGCACAATCTATACAAAGCCTTCGTACTCGCCGCTGGACGTAGCGCTGGCGGCTTCTTGTATTCTTCGCCTTTTTTCTTGAGCGTTTGGCCGCGCTCCCGGCGCACCGGTCGCAATACGCTGTATCGCTGGGCGCGGGCGTGCCGCACCGGCCGCACAAGCCGGCGATTCGCCGCGCGGCATATTGTTCCCGCTCCCTGTCACGCCGTGCCACGTGGCACGGTTCGCACACCGTGCCCCCTTCAACGGGTGGATGTGCGCCGCAGCGCGTGCACGTGCGAGCGTCCCGCCGTGCCCGATCGCGCCGCCTGCTCCTGTCGCGCGCAAACGCGCGGCACCGTTCCGGGTCTCTGCCGCCGTAAAGAATGCCGGCCGCCTTGGCCCTGGCGCATCTTGCGCGCTCGGCCTTGCGACGCTTTTCGCCGCAGTGCCGGCACAAAGTGCGATCGGGCGCGGGCTTCGCCTTCCCACACCTCGGACACATGCCGCGGGCGATCCGCTCGGCGGTAATGCGTTCATAACGCCGCCGCCCGCATGTACGTTCTTTTTTGGGATCTTGGTATGGCATGTTCCTTCCTTCCGCGGTTGTAGTCCTCGAAGGACGTCCGGCCGGCGAAGCCCTGCCGGACGTCCCCGGCGACCACAGATCAGCGATATTTGGCGTTTACGAACAGGCCCACCGCTCGATCACCCCAATATTGAACGCCGAGGTTGGAGTAGTTGAGGCCCGTGCAGATGATGATCTCGTCGCGCTCGGGCCTCATCCGTTGGACGGTGCTCAGAGAGACGATCTCGCGGGAAGCCTTGCCCCGGCCCTTCTTCGAGGCCCCTTTGCCGTGCCGGGGGAGGATCTCGCCGTCGGCCTTCGACTGGAACCGCTCAATCACGTAGCGGTCGTCATCGAGGCCCGGGCCGAATAAGTGTGTGAGGAAAGTGCGCGTGCTGCGGCGAAGCATTGTGGCCATCTGCATTTGTGCCGTCTCCCATGGGTCCGTGGTTGCGAACGGCGGGGCGCGCTCTCTCGAGTGTCCATCCGCCGTCCGCCTCCCGGCCAAGCTCGGACTCTTCGCGGCGCGCGGCATACACCGGGGGGCCGCCGGAGAACCGCCAGTGTGACAGGCGGTTGTCTGGGTTTCGCGTATTGGAAAGGATGTGCGCCTTGACTGGCGGGTGTGCTGGTACGGGCTTGTTGCGATGCCTGGATCCAAGTCACCGAAGAACCAGAGAATGTCAGATCACTTTGCGCCTGTATCCTTTGTGGTAATTTATCCTCATTTACGCACCGGCAGAAAGTGACGTTGCTCCCGGATTCCGGACCAGGCGGTAAATTGAGTGCCGACCTGGAGGGACGAGATGACAAAGCAGACGAGGCGGCGATTTTCGCCGGAATACATGGAACGGAGGGTTGCCCGGCTGTCGGAGCCGGGGGCGACGCAGGCGCAGAAGATAACCCCGTTCCGCTTGGGCCGCATCCGCTGGGCGGCGCGCAGGGACATGACCTTGCGGGGCTCCTTGCGCCAGCCCTTCTTCGACTGCCTGTTGTCGCGGCAGAGCCGGATGTTGCCGGTTGCGAGCGACTGGGACCGCTCTATGAGATAGCGCTTGTTGTCGAGGCCGTGGCCGAATATGTGGGTCCGGTTCACTTTATCCCGGTTCCGGAATGGTACATTGTGCCGCCGTTGACGCAACGGACGAGGTGGGACTAAACCTTTGCGGCATGAGCCATTCGTACGAACAAATCGAAGAGCTTCTGGCTCTCCTGAAGAGCCTTCAGGCGGAACACGGTGCGATGACGCCTGGGGAATTGGAAGGATATGTCGCCGCGCTTATCGTCTGTCCCGAGACGATCCCGCTGTTTGAATGGCTGCCTCCGGTATGGGGCGACGAAGGCGCTGCCCCCTTCGGGGGCCTGTGGAAGGCGGAGGTGGCCTCGCGGATCGTCGCGAACCATTACAATCGGATATCCGAAAGTTTGTTTTGCGACTCGGAGCAGTACGTGCCGCTCTACGAGGTCGACGATGACAGCGACGAGCCGTTGTGGGAGCCCTGGATCAGCGGCTTCGAGCGCGCGATGCGGCTGCGCCCCGACGCATGGGAACGGGTTGTCGACAGCGGTGAGACTGAAGCCGCGGCGTCGGTCAACATGATCCTTGCATTGTACGATATCGGCCAAGGCCAGTCGGATCTGGCGGAAGATGCCATCAAGGAAATGGACAGTATCGCCCTGGATTTGATCCCGGGCTTCGTTCAAACCCTGTATGTCGGGCCGGCATCGCGGCAGTCCGGGAACAGCGCGGGGACCGGTGGCGAAGGGGGCTTTGGGTCGAACGTTATACCGTTTCCCGGCCGTAAGGCGGATCGCCACACTCAGTGCCCGTGCGGTTCGGGCCGCACGTACGTGCGCTGCTGCGGTTCGAACTGACGGGACCTGCGGGAATGGCGGGCGTGCGAATTTGCTGCCATCCGGGTTGCGAGAGCCGTTCGGTTATCCCGGCACGTCTGGCGCTGGCAATCCCGGCAGACTATGAATGGAAAAACATTCGTAACCGCCCAGGTGGAATTATTCAGGCGTATTGCAACGGTCGCCCAGACGGTGCGGGGTGAGGCCCCTGAAACGAGAACCTGCCGCAGCGAAGAGCCGGGTTTAGCCCAAATCTTCGGAGATGTCGGCTGGGATCAGGCGCCTGCGGCCCTCTTCAGCGCGGCAGACGGCCGAAACTTCAGAGCCTTGGAGGCTTTGATCCGAATCGCCTCGCCCGTCTGCGGATTGCGGCCTTTGCGCGCCGGGCGCTTGGTGTTGGTGAAGGTGCCGAAGTTGCCGATGGTGTAGCGGCCTTCCTTCTTCGACTTCTTCAACCCAGCCTCGATCTCGCCCAACACCAAGTCGACCACGCGTTTGGACTCGGCCTTGCTGATGTTGCCCTTCTTTGCGACATTCTCGATGAATGCGGCTCTGCTCATGACGTGGAGCTCCTTTTCGTTCTCCGAACCGAAACGGTCCTTGTAAAGACACTGCATATAGTAGGGCTTAGGCCATATGTATACTAGGAATGGCTCAAAAGGGTATATTTCAAAGGATTTAGCTACGGGAAGAGCTAACGGTCAGGCATGGAACGACTATGAGTGTGTCGCGATGTTGCGCGCATGCAATTCACGCCGGTCATGCGGCGGGCGCGGGTGTTCTTCGGGACGATGATCCGTTGGCCATCCTGGCCGCTTTA
Source organism: Alphaproteobacteria bacterium (assembly GCA_965219135.1). Taxonomy (GTDB): domain Bacteria; phylum Pseudomonadota; class Alphaproteobacteria; order VGEJ01; family VGEJ01; genus CAYUNL01. Next base: position 1,783,552 of record CBDCMV010000003.1, read on the forward strand.
TTGTGCTGTGTAGCTGCGCAAAAACCCGAATGGCGAGCGATGGATGATCCGTTGGCCATCCTGGCCGCTTTATTGTGCTGTGTAGCTGCGCAAAAACCCGAATGGCGAGCGATGGATGAGTGGGTAGGCGTTTGCGGCAATATATGGTGCCGCGGGCGTCTGGAAACGAGAGGTATAGGAAATGGCTATCGATGAAACCGGGCTCACCAAAGGTTTGGTGAGAAAATTGAACGCGCTTCGCAAATCTGTCGGTGACGAGCTCGCCGAAGAGGTTTTCGCAAAGTGGCTGGAGCGCGAGGCGGCCTCACAAGCAAAAGGCAACCCTGATCCCGTGGCGGTGAAGATCGCCGAGGTTCTTGCAGGCTTTGAGAATGACCCGAAGTTCAATCTCGGCAATCATGGGTACACATTACGCCGCGCCAAGGGCAAAGGCGCGTCGGGCTTCATCGCATACAAAAATGAGAAGCCGAAAGAAACGCCGGCCCCGTCTTCTGAAATTGAGTTGGAGCCGCCTAGCCAAGAGGGGACGACAGCTATGTCCGAGCCGTCGGCGGCATGACCGGGTGCGCACCAGCAAGTACGACGAACCTGCGTAAGACTGACTGGCGATAGAATGCCTGAAAGGCGGGTCAAGGGCTAAGGGAAGTGCCGTCGGGACTCATGATGGCGGCATCGGAATTGTGAGCCCTTCCGGAGAGGTGCGGCAAGAAATGTAAACGAATGCGGGGGCCTCGGATGACGAACGGAAATTGGCACCAGATCTGGGTGGAACAGTGCGAAGCCGCCGAGACCATCAAGCTTCGGTTCGGTCTCAAGGCGGCCTTTGACTATGCGGTCGCCGAGAAGCTGCTAAACTTCGCCGAGGCCGCCGCCCAACATCCCGAATTCGCCCGCGAACTACCCCAGTTCGTTTCGCGGGTGAGGCAGATGTTTACGGCGTATGAGCTAGAGGCGCACCTTGCGCGCATAGAGCGTGAGCGCCACGAAAACGACCTGGCCGCCATGGAAGACGACGAGGCACCCTTCGAAAACCCGGCGGCGGCCTTGGAGCGGACGCGGCAATTCGATCTGATCAAGGAGTTGTTGACCGCCAATACGCTCGGCACATCGTGAGCGGGACGGCTGTGCGGCAACCGGAAGTGCCGAACCGGGAGGTTCTGGCCGGCCTCGTCGAGCGAGTGACGTTCCACAATGCCGATAACGGGTTTTGCGTTCTGAGAACAAAGGCACGCGGCCATCGCGATCTCGTGACGGTCGTCGGCCACGCCGCCATGGTCTCGGCCGGGGAGTGGATAACCGCATCGGGGGAATGGATCAACGACCGCACCCATGGTCAGCAGTTCAAGGCGCGCTTCATGCGCACCTCGGAGCCATCGTCGATCGAGGGCATCGAGAAATACCTCGGCTCCGGCATGATCCGCGGCATCGGGCCGGTCTATGCCGGGAAGATGGTCAGGGCGTTCGGTGAGAAGGTGTTCGACATCATCGAGGCGGAGCCGGAACGGCTGCGCGAGGTAACCGGCATCGGCCGGGTTCGCGCCAAACGCATCACCGACGCCTGGGCCGAGCAGAAAGTCATACGTGAGATCATGGTGTTTCTGCACAGCCATGGCGTCGGCACGGCGCGGGCGGTGCGGATCTACAAGACCTACGGCGTGGATGCCGTTCAGGTCATGACCGAGAACCCGTACCGCCTTGCCCGCGACATTCGCGGCGTCGGGTTCAAGACCGCCGACGCGATCGCCAAGAAACTCGGCATCGAGAAAACAGCAATGATCCGGGTGCGCGTGGGGATTTCCCATGCGCTGACCGAGGCGATGGACGACGGCCATTGCGGCCTTCCCGCCGAAGAGCTTGCGCCGCTCGCCGTCGAATTGCTGGAAGTCCCGAATGAGTTGGTTCAAACCGCGCTAGACTTCGAACTGGCCGAGGGAACGGTCGTTGCGGACACGGTCGCCGGAACGCCCTGTATATTCCTTGGCGGCCTGTACCGGGCCGAACGGGCGATCGGCGAACGGTTTCTGAAGATCGCGGACGGCAGGCTCCCCTGGCCGGATATCGATGGATTGATGCCCTATGGGTTCGATGTCTGAGACTTGGGAAGAGACGGTATTGCGGATCGTCCGGGCAAAAAACGGCGCGATCTCGCTACAGGAAATCTATCGAGCAATGGAGCAGCACCCCTTGGTCACTCCTCACCACAGGGAGGAATGGCGCGGTCAGCCCAACTACCATCATTGGATCCGCTCGGCGATGGCGAGGCTTAATCACCGTGGCGCAGTTCACCGTGTTGGGCGTGGTCTCTACACATCAAATCCATGATAGAGTTGCCGAGTTGGGCGGGTGCCGCGCTTGACCTGTTCTTCTACGTTTTCATCGTCCCCGGCTTAGCTGCGTATGCGATCTTCGGCCTCGCCTTGTTGATCAGCCCCGTCGTGTTCGCATTCTGGGGAAATGCGCCTCTTATCGACCGGATTTGGGCCGGGCTTGGCTTCTGCTTGATCGTGGCATTCGCAGCCTTGAAACTTTTGTGACGACCTTAAACTAGGCAATTCCGTATAAATATTCAGGTTACCCCTCGGCTGTTGAGGTCAATCCCTGAATCAGCCGGTGTTGTTCGGCGCGCTGGTTGCACGCCGATCGGCAAAACAACCTCCTGTGTTCATAAATTCTTTCCATCGCGCGGGGCCTTTGCTTTACTCGAAGGGATCTATTATAGGCAAAGCCGAAGCCAAGACCCTTGAGGCCATCGCGGCGCGTCATCCTACCGACTTCCTCGACGACCTCCTGCCTGGGGTCTTCAAGACCGGGTCCGATTGAAATCCGGGCGCCCCTTTTCACCCTGCCTACTGGTGACTTAGCCGCCACGCTGCGCCCGTCACTCAGCTTGGTGCAGCAACCGTAAATGAAGTAACATTCGAACCGGTCCACTCAATGGGAGCAGGTCATTCGATCTCTCTCGTTTGGTATCCATTTGAAAGCAGGGCGATGAACTTTCGGCAACAGGTCTCCGCGGCACTTCCAGGTTTAACTAAATGCACGAGTTGCAAAAATGACCTTCCACATCCCGCTGAATTCGTTTTCAGATATTTCAATGAGGGCGGCAAGCTCGAATGTGGACACTGCGGCACAAAGGTCGACTTCTGGAGCTCAGTCATGCATGTATTGGAGTTCGAATTTCCGTTACTTGGAGGACAGGCCTATTCCTTCTTAGGCGCAAAAATAGGGACTTACATCGTTAGGTTGACAAACCGAAAATCATCCCCATCTCTTTGAGAGGGGGAGAGACTAGATGACACAACCGGCGCCTGGAAGATCGCACCGCGAAGGCATCAGCATCATAGAGCTGAGCGATATGTTCCCCGACGAAGCCTCGGCGCGGGAATGGTTCGAATCCCGTGTCTGGCCGGAAGGACGCTACTGCCCACGCTGCGGGAGCGTTAAAACGCATGAGGCAAGCCACGCCAAATCGCCCTATCGGTGCACTGATTGCCGTTCTTACTTCTCAGTCAAGACTGGAACAGCGCTGGAGGCTTCGAAGGTCGCGCTCCGCAAGTGGGTGTTCGCGATCTACCTGGAAACCACCAGCCTCAAGGGCGTATCCAGCATGAAGCTACACCGCGACATCCATGTTACCCAGCGAACCGCGTGGTTCATGCTGCATCGCTTGCGCGAGGCGTTCGCAATGAGCGGAGCCGCTGCCGAGCCGTTCGCCGGGCCCATTGAAATCGATGAGACCTTCTTCGGCGGCCGCGAGGCCAACAAGCATTCCCACAAGAAGCAGCGCTTGGGTCGCGGCGGTGTCGGCAAAGCCGTGATCGCCGGCGCCAAGGACCGAGCAACTAACGAAGTGCGGGCCGAGGTTGTCGAGGGCACCGACGCCAAGACGCTACAGAAATTTGTAGCCGAAACCGCCGCCGCAGGCGCGACCGTCTATACCGACGATGCCAAAGCCTACAAGGGAATGCCCTTCGACCACGAGAGCGTCCGGCACAGCGTTGGCGAGTACGTTTCCGGGATGGCCCACACCAACGGGATCGAGTCCTTCTGGGCCACGCTCAAGCGCGCCCACAAGGGCGTCTACCACAAGATCAGCGAGAAGCACCTGAACCGCTATGTCCGACAGTTTTCCGGCAAGCACAACGCCCGAGATGCCGATACGATCAGGCAAATGCAAGACATTGTGGCGCAGATGGTCGGAAAGCGGCTAATGTACCGGGACTTGGTGGCCGACTAGGGCCACCCCGCTAGAGCCCCGCTCAGCTTCCAGGCAGCGCGGGACCGAACAGCAAAGGACCCATCGGCTAGATGGAATGACTTTAGCCGATAGGTTCTCTTATGGACAACCCCGATCATCATTTCCCGTCTCGCCCGTATCACCGCGCGGGGCGTGAAGATACTGCTCAACAGCCTCCTGTAGTCGGCGAGACAGATACGTCGCCGCCTGCGGAGAAAGGGAAAAGGACCTTAGTACCGTGTCAGTGTCGTCTTGAAAATTCCTTTTGCGACACTCGATATGGAGAGCAATGTCCTGGCGGTTTGTGGCGAGTTGTGCCCCCAACTGGAGTATTTGAAGATTTTCCTTTTCTTCGGCAGTACGCGGAGTAACAGGGGGTTCTACTTTCTCGAGTTTTTCATCACCCATGACGAAGCCTCCTTCTCGTGGGTTAGGCCCCGCCCGTTCCAGCGGGCGGGGCTCATTTCAAGTCAATCCAGGCACCTCATGAAATGGCGGTAAGTGTCTTGGGTTATGTGGTTTAGGCCCGGGTTAGGAACTCCGTCTCGGCCAATCATCACAGCCCCACCGGCCTGCGTCTCCCCCGCCATAACAATCAAGATCATTTGCTTCTGGACCGTGATCATGCGGGCGGGTCCGCTCTCTGTCTTGCCTCTAGTCTCAAAAGTGATGTAGTCGTCGCCACACTTGAACTCGGTCGCCGCGCCCCCTGGCGCCGACGATAGCAGAAGCGCGATTATTATCGCGACGCGGGCAATCATAAATCCCTCTCCCCTATTCATCGGCAATCAGTCCAAGAGGCTCAAGAATCTCGAACAGGCTTTCCTCGTCTTCAATATCGGAACCTAACTCTATGCCATCCATCCACTCTAGATCAGACACGATGCTGTCTATCTTGCATCTCGCAACATCCTCGGCGATGAGCATTGCTGTGTAATGCTCTTCCGTGCCATGAGGACCTCGATAGGCCTGCTTGTAAGCCAGATAGAGAAACATATCGGCCTTGTCGCGCGCATCCTCGACCTCTTTCGATGGCCCGAACAGATTTTCCGATATTGTCCCGAATGCATCACTCGGCTCCAGGGCCTCCATTTTCTCATCGTAGATCGCCTTGGCATCCCCGTAGGAAATGCACTCTTGATCAAGAGGTTTCGTGTGCGCGGTGAGCGATAGAAGCAGAATCACAAAGAGCGTCGCGCCGGCGAGGACGGCTCCAATCTTCGTGTCGAAGATTAGCTCCTCCCACGAGTTCCTGATGTGGGCTTTTAGGCGGCTCCGCCCCGCATGGCGCTCCGCCTTCCGGGCCTCCCTTCGCCTCGCTCGCTTATCGGCTTCGACGAAGGCGGCAATGGCTGCATCCAGCTCGGGATCAGCATCCGCAGGCTTGGTGTGTTTGATGAATTTGGACTTCTCGATGCTCTTGAAGATACCCATGCCGCATCCCTCCCGTTTGGCGGGAGAGCGCACTTGACAGGGTGCGGGAAACGGCTAGTTTCCGCGCGGCTCTGCTGGTTCGGTGCGCTCCCCTTAAGGTGACACCGGACCCCTTGCCAGGCCGGGATCGGGCTGCAACCCGGTTCCGGCCAACTCAGGGCCACACAACTAACAACTCAGGATCGGCCCGCAGCTCTGGCGCCGGGCCGTTGCAAACCAACATGAGAATTCATGCGATCCCCGCCTATTCGCCCTGGCCAGGGAGCTACCCCGACCGCGGATAAGGCTGTTCTATTCAGCGGGCGACCCGGCTCAAGAGGCCGAGTCCCATGTCAGTTTGCGGGGATCAGTCTACCCAAGTGCAGCGCTTGGCCGCAAGTGTGGTATGTTGTTTTCTCTTAGCCTGGAGAATGCGTATGAGATATCCGCCATGCGCGGGCGTTAGGCCCGAGGATCTGGTAAGGGCGCTTGTGCATCACCGGCCCAGGATCGAGGCCGAGGACAGCGAGCCGGAAAAAGATGACCGCAATTCCCAAGGCCGAAAGATGGGGCCGAGTCCTCGGATCAAGGATGATCCAAAGTCAACCTAGCGATGTAAGTCCCCAAAAATAACATTGATTTCGATAGAGTTGACTGCAAATCAAACAAGGGAAGTTAACTTCATCGAGGCGGGTGTTCCCGAGAAAAGCCACATCGTTTGTATAAACTATACGCCAGAGAACGGAGTTTTTCCACTCGAGGTGCATGGAAATGAGCCAATGCGCGGTGAGCACCCTAAACAAGTGACTCTGTTTGGGCGTCCGGCTGTTGAGGGATCTAATGGGAAAGCTAAAATAAACATTGCCGTGACATGGGTACCAGAAGCGATCAATTTTGCTCCCTGGCAAAGTTTGATTGAAACCATAGACGCATTCGCACAGAAGCGCTACGTCCGAATAGTTATTCCGGCAAACGTATTCGTGGAAACACTGACGCGTAGCGTATTGTCTGAAGTTATGACGAAAACGCTTCCGAGGGAGCGAGTCGACGAGTTTCTATCGAACGCGGCGTCGTACTCGTATCAGGTTAATGTTTTGCTGCCCATATTTGCCACACTCTTGGAACTCCAACCAATGCCGGAGCAAGTCAGGGGAACATTAAACAGGCTAAGGAAATTAAGAAACAGCGTGGCGCATGGCAGAGCCCAGGAAATTGAGATTACCAAGCATGATGCAGCAGAGCTGCTTTGCGGAGCGCTCTTAGGCTCCAGCTACTGCCTGTATATACAATCTCAAATCGGTGATTCTATGCCAGTACAAAAAGATTACTGATCGTAGAGGTAGTAAAGATCAAACCGTGAACAGTTATCCGGCTGCCAAAGAATGCTTTTCCAATATAATGTCAACGGCGACGCAATAGTCTGCCAAGTGGCGGCAGAGCCGGCCCAGGCCGATTCGTCTTCGGGCCCGGATACCAAACCGCCGTCGATACTGGCGCCGACATCCCCCGACGAGGTGCACCCAACGACCTGCGGCCCGTCGTCCGCGGCACCCGCGAGGTCACGCGCTGGAACGAGTTCATCGTCCGATACCACCATCTCGGCTACAAGACCCTGGTCGGCGGCCAGATATGCACGCCGTCCATGACAGCGTCGGCTAGCCGCTCGCCATGCTCGGCTCCAGCACCGTTGCGTGAAAGCTGGCCCTACGCGACAACTTCATCGGATGGACGCCGCAACTGCGAAAGAAGAACCAACAATATGATCGACAAAATTTATGATCCTAGTTTTGTATAAAAAGTATGCGTAATAACAAACTGTTATAAATAATTGAAAGGCTTATCCCTCTGAACCCGGTTTGACGACATGTTGGGTTTGCGGTTGCCATCGGCGGAATGTTCGCTTAATGTTCTGTCATGCCCAGCCGCTGGAAATACGACCGCCCGATGTCCCGCGCCGCCTTCGAGGCGCGCTTTCCCGATGAAGCCTCCCGCGCCCGGCATCTTGCAGCCAAGCGCTGGCCCGACGGCTTCGTCTGCCCCGCCTGCGGCCATGACAGGGGCTGGGAACTGAAGCGTCGCCGGGCGAGCTGGGAATGTGCGGCCTGCGGGAAGGAGACTTCGGTGACCGCGGGCACGATCATGCACCGCAGCCACTTGCCCCTGAAGACCTGGTTCATGGCCGTTCACATCGTGACCAGCCACTCGAACGGTATCTCCGCCCTGCAACTCCAGGCCCAGCTCGGGCTCGGCAGTTACAAGAGTGCCTGGCTCCTGCTGCACAAGCTGCGCCGTGCCATGGTTGATCCGGATCGCAGCCTGCTTGAGGACCTGGTCGAGATCGATGAGGCCACCCTACCGTTCCGCACCGTAAAAGACCCGACCACAGGCGGGCAAGGTCGCAGCCGGCAAGGCAAGATGCGCATTGCTGGCGCGGTCGAGCTATCGCCCGAGGGCGAGCCACGTCGCATCCGGCTGGCGCCGATCGGGGATTTCTCCGCGCGCAGCCTTCATGCCTTCGTTGCCGGGACCTCGGCGCCGGGCGCGCGGGTAATCACCGATGGCTGGAGCGGTTATCCTGGCCTGCCCGACCACGACCACCAGCCCAAGGTCGTCGGTGCAACGCCCGCCCATCTCGTGCTGATCTGGATCCATCGTGTGTTCTCGAACCTGAAGCGCTGGGCGCTCGGAACCTTCCATGGCCTGCGCCGCGCCCATCTGCGCCGCTATCTCGACGAGTTCGTGTTCCGCTGGAACCGCCGCCGCCACACCGCAACGGCCTTCGACACCCTGCTCGGCATCGGCACGCGCCTCCGACCCGCCGACTACCGCGACATCGTCGGACAACGCGGCTGATCCCGGCAGGCCGGGCGCCAGCCACCGCCCGCCCTCCGATCCGCCTCAATCGGGGCCGAATACCGGCCCTCCAGCCTGCCTGACAGCACTCGAAACCTACTTCCCCAAGGCCAAAAGCTCCCGCACATCGCCAGGCACGGTCCAAGAACCGTGCCTGGAACGTAGAAGGCCGATCAACATCTGGTGTGACCGGAAGCAAAGGGAGAAGCCTTATAATTGAAACCGCTTATGCATGACGATCCGGTCACCCCAGATGTTGCGTTGGAAGGGTTGACGGAGCAGGATGTTCTTGTTTTGTCCTTGACAGGAGCACGCCCCATGGAGCGCTTTCCCAAGAGCCTTATCAGCTTCCAACGAATGTTTCCCGACGAGGCTGCTTGTGCCGCCTGGCTATTCTCGATGCGCTGGCCCGAGGGCTTCCAATGCCCGGGTTGCGGACACGATCATGGCTGGGCGCTTCGAGCCAAGGCGCACACCTTCGAATGCACCAGCTGCCATCGCCAGACCTCGGTGACCGCGGGGACGATCCTCCACGGCAGCAAGCTCGATCTGACGGTCTGGTTCTGGGCGGCCTATCTGATGGCGACCCATTCGAACGGCATCTCCGCCCTTCAGCTGCAGAAGCAGCTCGCTCTCGGGTCCTATCGCACGGCCTGGATGCTGGCCGCCAAACTGCGCCGGGCGATGGTCGATCCAGACCGCAATCCGTTGTCGGGGCTGGTCGAGATCGACGAAACCTCCCTGCCTTTCCGGACCAAGAACGACCCCGCCAGCGGCGGCCCCGGGCGAAGCCATGACGGCAAGTTGCTGGCCAGCACGTCCCGCGTCGCCCGGTCGGCGTCGGCAAACAGGCCCCGGTCGATGGTCTGCGCCACCGCCGGTTCGGACAGCAGCCCCGCAATACCCAGGCCGATAAATACCGCGCCGGCGAGCAGCACCAGAAGGCCGATACAGGAAAGGGCGCGCTTCTTCGTCAACCGCTGCCTGTTCTCTTTCCTTGTCCCGGGGATCACGTTCGGTGGAGCATTGGCCGGCGCCGGGGGCCGAAACGGCCGCACCCTCCGGACCAGCTCGGCCGAAGACCGCGCCGCGTCCGTGAGGGAGCGGGTCAACTCCGGGGCAAACAGGAAGCGGAGCGCGCCCATGGCGGTCAGTTGGCTCCGGCGGCCGGGTTGGCGAGGCCGGGCAGAAGCCGCATGCGTTCGGCAGCCAGGGCGCGTCCACCGCTGAAAAATCCGCCGGCAGCGATCCGGCGCCCTTGAGCTGCGAGAGGGTGATCTCCACCGGCCCGCCCCGTGCGGCTGCGAGCAGTTCCGGAAACCGGCCATGCACATGGCTTGCACTTGCATCGGCCAGCACGGTCAATTGCTGCACGGCGATGCGGGCACGGTTTTCAGCCGCCAGGGTCTCGAAGAAGGTGGAGGCGGCAAGGACGATCATGCCCAGCAGCGCCAGCGCGAGAAGCGCGCCGAACAGGCTCAACCCGCGGCAGAACACGGTTCGCCGTTGTCCCGGCATCTGCATCAACATCAACATCCGCCGCAACTACCGACAGTCATCAGGCCGTCGATGCGGGCTTGGGGACCGTGCGCGGCCCGGGCGGCGATACCACCCGCCTGGAGAGCACCGCTCACACGCGTTTCCTCGCCATCGAACGTCCCCGTGACCGCCGCCTCACCGGCGACCGCCACCGCCGTGGCGGCGGAGAGCGTCCGCGCACTCAGTGTGCCCGCCGTGCTCAAACCTCCCGCGTCGAGCCTCCCGGCGGCTTTCACGGAGCCGGCAGAAACCACGCCTGTCACGGCATGGCCGACAATCAGATCGGCCGAGACGGTCAGGGCCGCGCCGCCGAGCTCCCGCGCGGAGAGGTCCGCCGTGGCGAGCCGCCCGGCCGTGACGGCATCATCCACCACGGCATTGCCGCCGATTTCGACAGCGCCGCTTAGGCCGGCGGCACCCGCCGTCACCGCGCCGGCCGCGACGATATTCCGGCCCGCAGGATTGGCCGGGTCGGCGGAACTCATGTCGAGGCCGGTTTCCAGCCGGTTCAAATAGGCCCGGCCGGGCTGTGCGCGGCGGTAGAGCGCCTGCTCCAGATACCGAAGGCCGTGATCGGCGGTTAAATAGAATGCGTCCCGCCCGAGCGAGCGGCCGAGCGCCGCCTCGATCGTCGGAAGATGCGGCGCCATCAGAGCGCCACTGCCAACTGATTCCAGGCCGCCGAGGCCGGCGGCAAGCGCACCCTCGCGAATCGCCACCCCGTGCGCGGCACCGCCATCCGGGGCCGGTTCGAGGACGCCAAACGCCATGGGAACGCCGCGCGTCGTGCCGTCGGCGATGACGCCGAACGCGAACGTGGCGTTCCGTCCGGGCGCATCGGGCAGTCCCGGCGGCGCCGTGCCGAGCGCGCGCAGCCGCGTCGGCGTCAGGACAATAGTGTGCCCGCCCGCGAGGGTTGTTTCGAAAGCCGCCGCCTGCTCCTGGCTTGCCCGGTGGGCGGCCCGGAACCAGGCCGCGAATACGCGTCCGGCGGCGCGGTCGAGCGCCTCGCCGCGGGCCAGTCCGCGCGCCTCGTAATGCAGCATCAGCGCTGTTCCCGCGAATGCCGCCAGCAGCAGCACGCCAAGCAGCGCGCCCGCGCCGCATGTATGTTTGCGCACCCGCGTCATCCGAAGATGAACCCGATATCGTTGGCGCCGTCGCCGTCGTCGCAGGCGGCGGTGATCTGGGCCGCCGTGACGGGCGAGGTGAGAGCGGCGCCGTTGATCGTGATCGAGATCACCCCGGCCCGCGCCCGGCTGCGCCCGGCATAGGCATCTCCCAGCGCCGCGCAGATCTCGTTGTCGACATCGGCGAACTGGATGCGGAAGCGGTTGGTAATGCCGCCCGGCCCGCCGGTAACGGTCACCAGCCCGCCGAAGGGATGGCGGATCTCGGCCTTGTTGCCGGCCCCGATCGTGCGGGCGCTATCGGGAATGCCGCCCCGGCGATCGAGCGCGGCAACCAGATCGGCGTTGTTCCCGTAACTCGGCGCACCGGCGAAGGCGGCCTCGATATTGGCCCGGATCCGGTTCAGCAGCACCAGGGTCTCGGACCGGTTGGCCGCCTCGCGGGCGGCGTTGTAGGTGCCGACGGCGCCGACGATGACGACCGCCGCCAGGCCGAGCCCGAGCAGAACCCCGAACAGGCTGAAGCCGCGCCGAAAGCGGCGTGCCCGGTAGCGTTTGACGGCGGCCGCCACGCCCGCCATTCCCGTTTTCATCTGTGCCGCCATCTCTCTTCCTTTCATTGCTGTCTCTTTCATCCACTTGCCGTTCCGATGGCTGTTGCCATGGCCGTCCTCGTAGCCGCCCGATTCGTCAGGCCCGTGATGCACGCGGAGAGCGCCATGCTTTCCCGCCCTGGTTCGTTTGCCCCTGGCCATCGCTCATGACCGTCCGGCCTGTTGCAGCACCGAGAACATCGCGTCGATGCCGGCCGCCATCGCTAGCGTCACGACGATCAGGAGGGCGCCGTTCAGCGCCGCCGCGCGGGACTTGAGCAGGTCCTCGGAGCGGCCCACCCAGCGCTCGACGAAGCGGGCGAGCTTGTCTTCCCAGCCGGGCGCGCCATCGAGCGCGGCGGCGACGGGAACCAGCGCCGGATCGGGAAACCCGTGCCCGGCCAGCGCCATGGCGCGGCCCAAACCGACGCCCCGTGCCATGCCGCGCTGGATCGCGCCGATGCGATGGCGCGCATAGGGCGAGGCATGGCGTCTCAGATCCTCGAAGGCGCGGTCGTTGAGATCGAGACCGGCGGCGAGGAACTCGAGCGCCACGAACAGAAAGGCCGAGCCGGTGATCGTGCGATAGAGCGAGAAGGGTGCGATGCGGTCGAGCGCGGTCCGGCCGGGACCGGTCCAATGGACCATCGCCGCGCCTGTTGCGGCCACGACGGTTGCGCAGATGGCACAGAATGTCAGCGGTTCGGCATGGAGCCAGGCCGAGGCGGCGCGGAACAGGCCGGCGGCCGGCCCCCAGCGTTCGGGCGGCACGACGCTTTCCAGCACCGGCACGAAATATCCCCCCGCCGCCCACAGCATGACGGCGAGCCCGCCGGCCAGCGTCAGCGGCATGGCGAGCGCCTTGCGGACCGCCGAGATCTGCCGGTCGCGCAAATCCGCGACCCGTGCCGCGGCGGCGAACAGGACGGCAGCCTCGATACGCCCGTAGGCCTGGAAGATCATCGCCTCGGCCGGCGGCGCGGAGGCGGCCATCGCCTCGGCAAAACGGTTCTCGATCAGCGCGCGGCGCCAGCCTTCCAGCAGGCAGGCGCGAAAGGACGGACCCTGGCCGCGCTGCGCCCGCACCGTGACGTCGAGCGCGCGTTCGAGCTCGAAGCCCGATTCCAGCAGGTCGGCGACGGTGCGGAAGCAATCCACCCGCGTCTTGCGCCCGAGCACCAGCGCGGCAAATGCCCGCCTCCAGAACACGCCGATGCGGGACGGCCCCATCATCGGACCGCCTCCGCGACCACGGTGAGGCTCGCCGCCGCCTCATGCTCGGTGCCGGCGCCCTTGAGAAGAGCGTCGAACGGATCGACCGCGCCCCCGGCCACCAGTTTCCAGATCTTGCCGCCGATCGCCGCGCCGCCCATCTCCTGGCGCCAGTAGGCCCAGGCGCCCAGCGGGTCGCGGTCGCGGACGAAGGCGAGATAACCGGCGTCGGGACGGATGGTCTCGGCGATCGCCGTCTGTTCGAGATAGCCGTTCCAGGCCCGGGCCGCGACCGCGCCGCCGTCCTCGCGGCGGCACCGGGGACAGCCCTTGGGGTTGCGGTAGCGCACCGCCCCGTTGCCGCGCAGGCGTGCAGCCAGATTTTCCGGGGCAACGCGTCCCTCGGCGTGCCGCTCGAGCGCGCAGTCCGGGCACAGCAGCGGCAGCAGGGTCTGCTTCATCAGCAGCGCGACATTGCCGGGCTTGGTCGCCTCGGCCACGCCGACGCCCATGTCAATCAGCCGGAACAGGATGGCGTTGGCCGAATGGACGTGGATCGTGGTCCACACCTGATGGCCGGTATCGATGAACTGCATGACTTGGCGGGCCGCATCGGCGTCGCGGGTCTCTGAGACCATGCCGCTGGCCGGGTGGACCCGGCAGAAATGCATCAGGGCTTCCTTGAAGTGGCCGGCCCGCTCGTCCCCCAGGCCCGAGGTGGGCACGGCGATCTGCACCGCGCCCGGAATGCGGTATTCGACCGGGTCCTCGATGGTCACCAGATTGAGCTGGCCGCCGAACTCGGCCATCTGCAGGGCGAGATTGGCGGCCAAGGTGGTCGACTTGCCGTCGCCCGCGGTGCCGCCGATGAAGACGCCGCCATGGGGCGCCATGCGGATGCCGGCGAACAGCGCGGCTTCGGTTGCCGAGAAACCCAGCCGCTCCAGGGTCATGCCCGCGTCGAGCCGGTCGGAATAGAACATGCGGGCGAAGAGGTGATCGCCGTCGGGCTCGTGGGGGCCGCGCTGGCAGCGCAGCGCCGAGACGCCCGCCGGCAGCGGCACCTGCCCGCCGGCGCGGATCGAGAAGCCCTGGAAGGAGCCCCGCCGGTAGCTGGTCTGCGACGAGCCCTCGTCCTTGCAATGGAACAGGAAACCGGCGGCCTCGCGGCCTTCCTCGGCCGTCAGCGGTTGGGCCAAGGGCAGCTTGCGGTCGTTGACGATGGCGAAGACATGACAGGCGCCGCCGCCGGTCTCGAACACCACGTCGCTCGCCCGCGCCGCGGCGGCGTCCTCGAACAGGCGCTTGATCCGCCTCGCCGCCGCTTCGCCCGCCGCCGGCGACGATGCGGCGCCTGCCGCCCGCCAGACGGCGGCGATCTCTTCGAGGGTCGCGGTTTCTTCGGCCACCGCCGCCGGGATGGTGCCGCTCTGGCGCAGCGCCAGCAGGGCCGAGCGCAACCGGGCGTCGGCCTCGTAGCCGCGCGCGATCAGGCAACGCCCGCCGGCGAACACCGCGCAGATGCGCCGGAACCGGGTGTCCATCGCGGGCGCGCGGATCAATCGGTTCGCGTCCGGGATGTCGGCGAGGCGGTAGGCCCAGCGCCCGCCGGAACCGCGTTCGGCCGCGAGCGGGCCGGGCGAGAGCAGGCGCTGGAGATGATCGAGCCCCTGGCGGACCGGCCACGCGCAGTCACTCTGGGCGCGGACCGCGGCTACGATGCCGCCGACTTCGTCGAGGAATTGCGGGGCCACAACGTCCGCCCGCATGTGGCCCGGAACACCAGCCGGCGGCGTTCGGCCATCGACGGGCGGACGATCCGGCATCCCGGTTACGCCGTCAGTCAGCGGATCCGCAAGCGCATCGAGGAGGCCTTTGGCTGGATCAAGACGGTGGCCGGGATGGGCCGGACCGAGCTGCGGGGACGGGCCAAGGTTGATTGGGCCTTCACCTTCGCGGCCGCGGCCTACAACCTGGTCCGGTTGCCCAAGCTGCTGGAAACCGGGCCATGACGGCGCCAATGAACTGCCAGCTAGTTGGCCGCTGGCGGATCGTCGAGGCCGATCTCTGGGATCGTGACCACCTCGATCTGGTCGAGCCGGCCATGATGACCATTCAAGCGGATGGCTACGGCGAGATCGCCTTCGGCGCCATGCAGGCCAGCCTCGACCTCGAATACAGCCGCTCCATGGTCTTCTTCACCTGGGCCGGGTTCGACGAAATGGACGACGTCAACGGTTCCGGCTCGGCTGAGTTGCTCGACAACGGGTCGATCGAAATCCAGTTCGCATACCATCTCGGCGACGAAGCCATCCTCAAGGCCAAACCCGCTATTTCTTCAACAGGCTGCTAGGCCCGCTTCCCGGGTGACGCCGAAGACCTGGCATTCCGAGAGGTCGAAGATCGGTAGCCAGTCGAGCCAGGCGCGGCTCGCGCGGGAGTTGCGATCGTTCAGCCGCCTGGGGGATTTTTTGGGCGCAGGCTCGGCTTTGCTCGGCGCGCATGCCCATGGCGCTGACGATGCGGCCCTCGAAGCGCGGGTTGGCCTTGAGATGGCGGCGCAATCCCCTCTCGACGGGCCCGCGTTTCGTCGAACTGGTACGCCGCCTAACCGTGTCGAAGGGAACCAGCGCCGTTCCTCGATGCTGTCGAGCAGGGCCTTGCCGGACGCTTCGGGCGCGAGGATCAGCGGCAGGGTCTTGAGGGGCGCGCCGGGCAGCCGGTCTAGCAGTTTCAACGGCAGCCACGCAAAAGGCCCTCAGGCTGCCGAACGACCTCGCCTGCCGCTGCCACGGGCTGATCGAGGTGGCCGGGCTCGTCGCCGCGAGGACCCGCCTCGAAATCACCGACGGGGTGTTTGCGCGCAATGTGCGCACCCTTGGCAGGCAGTGCGTGTTCAACGCCCTGCTGCTCGGACACATCTCGGCCGACGATCTGAGGGAGTCGACCGACATCTGGTCCCTTGTCACGGCGACGGGCACGCTGTCCGCTGGGGTCTCGCCCGCGCGCATGTTCGATTTTGCCACTCGGTAGACGGGGCGTCGGTGCTGCGGCCAAACCAAAACGACAAATGCGAGGGCATGGCTTTCAAAGGAACAGGTTGTTCGAGTCGACGACGAGAAAGAATTGGATACCGAACGGTCAAGGGATTTCTGCATGAGAGGGTAGACCGGGCCGGACAGCGCGGCGACTGCGTGTTCGCTCTTCCACAACACGCACGGAGCCAGGGAACGCAAACGTTTGGGTCAGGTTTTCGTGTTTCTGTTTCCTACCGGAGTTCACGCAGCGGGGCAGCGCTGATTAGCCGCGATCCGTCTATGTCTTACTCTTGTTAGCGGGCTCACGTGTGTTTGGCTGCGTGGCGTCGAAGGCGCTCCTACCGAACATCGATACATCGTGATGCATGGCGCGGAGAGATTCGCTCTGAGCCGCACGATCAGGGTCCCGCTCATAGGACTTCCAGATTTTTGCAAGTTGTTGTTCTGAAATCTGCGAGTATTTTTCTGCCGCCAGTCGAGCGCGGCCAAAGATGAAATCACCAATGTCCGACGGCAGCTCAATGTCACGTTGACCGAATAGCCCGTGCCGAACGTGCAACTTGGTCCCGTTCCAACGACGCGGATGTTTGAACGCTATAAAACCGAACAGGACGAATCTCCCCATCTTTGCATAGGTTATTGCCGAGTCTTGAGTGTGAGCTACATACGGATCGATTGCGCGAGCCAGATAACGACTGATATTGGGGGGTGCATTGGCAACCGACGCGTGCTCGACTATGTCGGCCACGAACATGTGCTGCTCGTGATGCCCGGGATGGGGCCTGTCTCCAAGAAGAAATAGGGACCATTCTCGAAGGGTATCGTCGACCTCGGTCATGATGTGTTCGGGGAACCCGGCAAGGCCATCGTTGGCGGCGAACAGACGCAACACCCTCCATGAAACGGAGGTCGCGAACTTCAGCATCCAGGGCCCATAGCGGACATCGCGAGCGTTGCCGCTGTTGAGAGGAACGAAACACTTCTCGGCAAAGGCCTTTTCCCAAGTGGAGAACAGTTGTTCGCAATTCTTGCATAGCATGCGAGGCTTTAGACCGTCCTGGACACGAAGATCGGGAATTTGGGAAGAACGGAAATGACCGGTTGCGGAAGTATCTCGCAGCCAATTGAAAACAAATCCGGGAATTATGTGGCTCGCCTGCAATTCGGAGGCGCTGGCACACAAGGCGCACTGCTTGAAGACGAGTTCGTTGAGACCGGGTTGTGGCATCACACGGAGCGATTTTTTTCGTTGCTGAAACTACAGTTAGCAAACGGCCAATTTCGAACGTAGGTGTGCGTCGTGACGCCGGCCGGACGCTTATCTTGCCGACGGCCGGAGGAAGGAACCCCGATCAAGGTCTGCGCTTGGAGGACTGTCGGCATTGAGAGTTACTCCACCAAGTCTCTGAAGCTGGCCAGTTTGAGCCGAAATCGGTGACGTGTTGCCCATTCCTGCTTGATGCGGTCGGCTTGGGCGATGTCGAGCAGGCTTTGGCGAATCATCGAGACGACCAGGTCTTGTGTCGCGAGGATGAGAAGGGTTGCGTCGGCACGGCGGGCATGTGTGGTGGCAAGGCGGTCGTCTATAGCGAGGATGTAGCGGCGGTGGACGGCGAGGGCGATGGCGGAGCATTCGCCAGCGCCAAGGCGCCCGGCGGCGAACATGGATCCAAAGAGTCGTATCTCCTCCGGCGTGGTGACGCGGGTTTCCGAGATGGCGCCGGCTGCAAGAGCGGCGGCGAAGCGTTGTTGCTGATCGGGATAGCGATCCGTGATTTCCGCGGCGACATGGTCGGTGGCAAGGAAAGCGTGGGAGTGGCCGGCGAGCAGGTCGGTCCGGTCGATGCGCAGAAAATTGATGAGAACGGACGCATCGGTGACGATGATCGCCGGCTGGTGTTCTCCCACGACCTGTGTCATTCGCCGCGAGTCGCTTCGGCTAGGTTGAGCAGCGTGTCGCCGGCAATCCGGAGGGTCTTGCTCAACTCCAGTACCCGGCCACGGGAAATTTCCTCGCGGCGGTAAGCCTCGATGGCGAGATGCGCGATTTCGTTACGGAGTTCCCGATCCGAGTACCGTTTGTTTTCCCGCTTGCCGACATCGCCGAACATGTTGAGCGCCTTGAGGTACTTGCGGCCGAAGTGCTCCTGGTCGAGGAGTTCGCCAGACTCGCTCGCGGAAATGTACCGAAGGCTCTTCAGTCGGTAGACGGCCGCCTGGTAGCTCACACCGAAGTGGTGGGCAAGCATGGCGTTGTCCTTGTAGGTGATGCGCTGCGAGCGGGCTGGCGTGCGCTGTGCCGCTTCGATATGGCCTCCGCTGGCCGCATCGAAGATGGCGTGGTCCTGGCGGCTCGGCAGCCCTTTGTCGAGGTTCCGCAGGGAAGCACGGATTCCACCTCTCGGCATGAGAAAGGCGGCGGCGAACGCGTTCGCGCGCTTTTCGACCATTTCGGACGAGTTGTCGGTGCTGGAGATGGTGATCTTGCCGTTGCGATCCAGGAGGGCGTGCGCGTATTCGTGCGCGTAGGAAAAGCGCTTCCGTCCCTTCGCGTGTGAGGAATTCACGAGAATTGCCAGCCCGATGCTGGGGTGGCGCAGGAAGAGGCCTGACATGCCGTCGGGAAGCGTGACGCCGGATGCCCAGACCCCTTGGGAAGCAATGAGCTCGGAAACGTCGGCGATAGGCCCGTCGGCGATTCCGAGTCTGCGGCGCTCCTGTTCGGCCGCCTCTTCTCCTTGGGCCACGGCCTCTCCGGGTGAGCGGGGAAGCCGCATCTCGTAGCTGGGCGGGCCAGACCGGGGTTCCGCGTCCAACAGACGTTCGAGGGAAACGCCTTCCCGGCAAAGGTGCACGCACCGGGCGACCTGCTCGCGCGTGACCGGATCCTCCTCCAGGCCTGGGGCGACGCGGTGCAGGGCGACGAGGACATCCCTGTCCTCGTCCCTGGGCCCCTCATGCAGGAGGTCGGCGACAGGGTGCAGGTAGAGTTCGGAGAGTCGGGTCAGTTCCAGGGTCGATACCGATCGGCTGCCGGCCTCGAGTTGCGTGACAGCGGTCCGGGGAAGGCTCAAGGCATGGGCTACGGCTTGCTGGCTGAGGCGGCGTGCCTCGCGCGCCGAGCGCAATCGTCGTCCCAGATCTTTCGCATTCATGGTTTCTGCTCCTCCCTCTTGAAATGCCGCTGCTGCGGCATCGGGCGCATATTCCAATATCGAACATATAATGTCAAAAGCTTCCATTTACAGATCGATAATCGTACCTGACAATATGCAGCGCCGGCCCAAATACATGCTGTGTCGGCATATCGGTGCCGTGGCCTCTGCGGCCTAGGGCGGAACCGGCTGGTGCAAAGACGAGGAGGCGCCATTGGTGGGTGAGGACGAACGGCCGGGGCAAAGGAAGCGCCGCCTCCTGTGTATTGACGGGGGCGGCATTCTCGGCACGTTTCCGGCAGCCTTCCTGGCGGAACTGGAACAGCATCTCGACCATCCCATCGGATCGTATTTCGACCTGATTGCCGGCACCTCCACGGGGGGAATAATCGGCATCGCCCTGGCGCTGGGGCATCCAGCTTCGGAGATACTGGGTCTCTACGAAGAAAAGGGGCCGGAAATCTTCGGCCAGGACCGGAGCGCTCTCGGGAATTTCGTGGGCAGGAGGCTGCGCGGGATTCGCTGGCTCTACCGAAACAAGTACGGCTCGGAGGCTTTGCGGGACGCGCTTCAGGATGTTTTGGGTGATCGACGGATTGGCCATGCCCGGACCCGTCTGGTGGTTCCCGCATGGAATCCGGTTGCGCAATCCGTCTACATCTACAAGACGGCGCATCATCAGCGGCTCCGGACGGACTACCGGTCGCTTGCCGTTGACGCGGCGCTGGCGACCGCGGCCGCGCCCACCTATTTCCGCCAGCACATCACGCAGCACGATGTCGGGCTGCTCGACGGGGGAGTGTGGGCGAACAACCCGGTCGCCATCGCAGTAGTCGAGGCCATAGGTGTGCTCGGCTGGCCTCGGGAGAGCCTGCACATACTGAGCCTCGGGTGCCTGGAGGAGACCTACACGGTCCCGAAATGGGCGGGCCTCGGCACACTCGGGGCTAAGGCCCTGAAGCTGTTCATGGACGGTCAGTCGCACGGCGCGATGGGGATGGCAAAGCTGCTGACCGGAGACGAGCACGACCGGGATGCCGTGTACCGGGTCAACCATGCGGTTCCCTACAACGCCTACCCGATGGATGACACCCGAACGATCCGTGACCTCAAGGGTCTCGGACACTCGAAAGGCCGAGAAGGGCTACCGATCTTGGAAACAGTGTTTTTCGATCGTCCGGTCGAGGAATTCACGCCCGTCTACCACTTGAATGAGGATTGTCATGACGATTGACAAAAACGCGTACGCGAACTTCCTGGAGAAGGTCGCCGAAGACATCGACATCGCACCCAGCAAGTACCAGCAGGCGGTCGACCGGTACGAAGCGGTCGGGCACTGGCTTGAGGACGGAGAGTATCCGGGTTGCGCTGACGCGCCGGACATCTATCCGCAGGGATCGTTCCGGCTAGGGACCGTCGTACGGCCCATACGGGGCGGCAAGGAGGCGGACTACGACATAGACCTCGTGTGCGAATTGCCGATCGCGAAGGATCAGACGGATGCGCGCGCGGTGAAGCGGATGGTGGGCGACCGCCTTCGCGAGCACGACCGGTACCGCAGGATGCTCGATGACGAAGGGAAACGGTGCTGGACGCTTGAGTATGCCGAGCAGGACGGCATCGGGTTTCACCTGGATGTCCTTCCGTCGGTTCCGGATCCTCAATACGCATTCGACAAGTCGATCGCGATCACCAACCGGCAGGGCACCTTCTACGACTGGTCAGCCAGTAACCCGAAAGGTTACGGCGATTGGTTCGACGAAAAGAACCGGGCGGCGTTCATACGGGTGCTGGCGGAGCAGAAGCGCTCGATCAGGGCACGGGCGACGATGATCTATGCGTCGGTGGACGACGTTCCCGATCAGCTGGTCCGCACGCCACTGCAACGGTCGATCCAGATCATGAAGCGACACCGGGATGTGATGTTCAACGGCGGAACGGACGCCGATTACGCGCCGATTTCAATGATCGTCACAACCTTGGCGGCGCATCTGTATCGGGACGAGCCCGATGTCTATGCAGCTCTGACCGCGATCGTCTCGAAGCTGCATGGACATGCAGGGCTTGTCGAGCACCGCATGATCGAACAGACGCTTGCTTCCTTGGGGCTCATCCAGCGCACGCGGGACGGGAAGTGGTACATCGGCAATCCGGTCAATCCCGCTGAGAACTTTGCCGACCGATGGCATGAGGATAATCATGCGCGGGCCCGGGCGTTCTTCCAATGGGTCGACGCACTCCAGGAAGACCTCGTGGACGTCCTTGCAGAGAACCGGCTCGGGACGGCCAGAAACCGGCTCGCCGCGGTTCTCGGCGAGCCCCTGATCCAGGAGCTCGCCGGCGGCGACTTCCTCGAAGGCAAGCGCAACATCGTGCTGGTCGGCGGCACCGGCACCGGCAAGACCCATCTCGCCGTCGCCATCGCGCGCTCCTGCATCCGCAAGGGTGCCCGAGGCCGCTGCTACAACGTCGTCGACCTGGTCAACCACCTCGAGGCCGAACTCCGCGCCGGGCGCCAGGGCCGCACCGCAGACCAGCTCGTCCGCCGCGACTTCGTCATCCTCGACGAGCTCGGCTACCTGCCCTTCGCTCAGGCCGGCGGGCAGCTGCTCTTCCATCTGATGAGCCGGCTCTACGAGCGCACCACGATCGTCATCACCACCAACCTCGCCTTCGGCGAATGGCCTTCCGTCTTCGGCGACCCCAAGATGACCACAGCCCTTCTCGATCGTCTCACTCATCATTGCGAGATCATCGAGACCGGCAACGAGAGCTGGCGCTTCAAGAACCGCTCCTGACCTGGCGCCGGCCGTCCCTGCGGCCCGGTTGCCCCGGTGGGCCACTCAGGGACCCCCCACGCGGCTTCGCTCCGCGTAACGCGGGGCGCTACACGAAGCCGCGCGGGTCCCCCCTATTGACTACCGGGACAACCTCCGCCGTGCCACTCAGGGGGGGCAATTTTGCACGCCGATTGGGGGTCATCTGTGGACGCCTCCGTTGATGCAAGCATTTCTTTCAACGTCTCGGGGCATGTGGTCAGGTGCGGTCATCTGTCCGGCCTCATGATGCGGCTGGTTTGACGCCGCAGGCCCGTATGGAGATGTGCAGACCGGGTCCAAGATCAATATTGCGGGCTTGAAAGCCCCTTGACCCACCACTGGTTTTCCCGATCCCGTCTCGATTGACCGTTTGCCCTTACCCGTCCTCCGACCTGCTCACACCCCCGACGTCATTCCGCGAGGTTGCCGCCGTGTCAGGCAGCAGCCGGCGCGAAACCTCGGTAGGTCTCCTTGCGTGTCATGAGCGCCCAGACGATGCGCGCCATCTTGTTGGCCAGCGCCACCGCGACAAGCATTCGCGGCTTGCGCGCCAGCATCCTGGCCAGCCAGGAGTCGTTCGTTTCGCCGCGACGAACCGCCGAGCTGACGACAGCCATGGCGCCGATGATCAAGAGGCGCCTGAGATCGCGTTGGCCCATCTTCGATATCCTGCCAAGCCTCGGCTTGCCGCCGGTCGTGTGCTGTCGCGGCACGAGGCCCAGCCAGGCAGAGAAGTCGCGGCCGCGCCGAAAGCTTTCCATCGGCGGCGCGAAGGCCTGGAGCGCCATCGCGCCAATCGGCCCGATCCCCGGGATGGTCATGAGCCGTGCCGCCTGCTCGTCCTGACGCGCGCAGGCGCGGAGCTCCTTCTCCAGTCCGTCGATCTTCGCGTCGAGGTCAGCGATCTGACCGAGCAGAACGCCACCCAGCGCGCGGACCGCTCCCGGTAGTCCCGAACCCGGATCCTCGAGTGCCGATGCCAGCCGACCGACATGAGCCACACCCTGCGGAGCAACGACGCCGAACTCTGCCAGGTGGCCACGTAGCGCGTTGATCGTCTGCGTACGCTGGCGCACCAGAAGATCGCGCGTGTGGAACAGCATTGCCCTTGCTTGTTGCTCTTCCCCCTTCACCGCCACGAAGCGCATGGTCGGGCGCTGCGCCGCCTCGCAGATCGCCTCCGCGTCCGCCGCGTCGTTCTTCTGCCGCTTCACGAACGGCTTCACGTAGATCGGCGGGACCAGCCTCACATCGTGGCCGAGCTGCATAATCTCTCGGCCCCAATGGTGAGCGCTCGCACAGGCCTCCATCGCCACCACGCAGCGCGGCTGCGAGGCGAGGAAGTCCGTCAGCCTCTCCCGGCTCACCTTCCTGCGGAACGCGACCAAACCGTCCACCCGAGCACCGTGAAGCTGAAAGCTGCGCTTCGCCAGATCAATCCCGATGATGCTAACCTCTTCCATGGATGCCTCCTCCTTCAGGGGGTCGAAACACGACACCTCCTTGGCACACTGCGATGCCGTCGGGAGGAGGCGTCCACTCCATCAATATTGAATGCCGATTGACACGCAGGACAAGTACCAGAGCGTCGGCGCCGCGCTCCGGGACGCGGAAGCCGGGGGCTGGATGTGGCCGTCGGCGATCGCGGCGATCCGGCTCCTGATGCTGACCGGCTGCCGCAAGTCCGAGATTCTCACGCTCCGTTGGGAGGACGTCGACCGCACGGCGGGCGAGTTCCGGCTCCGCGACGGCAAGCGGGGCCCGCGCATGGTGCCGCTGACGACGCCGGCCCTGACGGTGCTCGACGGCATCGAGCGCGTCGAGGGCAATCCCTGGGTCATCCGCAGCAGGAAGCTGGGCATCCACCTGTCGGACCTCACCTACTACTGGAACCGCATCCAGGCGCATGCCGGGCTGGAAGGCGTGCGCATCCACGACCTGAGACACCAATCTGCGTCATAACGTTTTAAGTGACTGTTTTCATTGCGCTTAGTTGGTTCTTATTTCGATCCGTAATCATATAGTTACCGGATTCGATCTATATCGTGACGCGACATCTCACGTCACACGCCGCCATCTCCCGCTATTCTCGTAAGCGTTCGGGTCCCGGGGGATCGTAGGCTTCCACGGATTTTCTGACTGGTAACTACTTCGCGCATGCGCTACCGTCTCGCGCATGGCGGTTCTCGACGAGGATTTCTGCACCGACCTGACGACGACCGAGGGCGGCGACACCCTGTGTTCGCTTCCCATCGTGGTGCTGGCGTGCGAGCCGCTCGACTGGGAATCCTTGCTTGAGCAGGCAGAGGCGCGCGTCAAGGAGGAGCGAGGCCGCGCGGACGTGGCGGAACTGCGCCGCGAGGAGTTGCGCCGGTCGGAGAGGGATGCCTGTTCGCGCGCGCGTTCGCTGACGAGGCAGCTCGACACCTGCCGGTTCAAGCTCAAGGCGGCTGTTGCCGAGGCGAAGGATGCCGCCGGCGCGGTGTCCTGCGCACCGAAGATCGGGTCGCGGGCCGCGAAGGCGTTGGAGCGCAGGCACAGGTTCCTGGACGACGAGGTGGCCGATCTTCGCGTTACAGTGCACAGGGCTCACGAGCACCGGGAGCGGATCGAGGCGCGCCACCGGGACGAGATCAACTGGCTGAAGCAGGACATCGACCGAGGGCGCTCGGAGATCGTGAAGGTGTACCGCGAGGGCGAGCGCGTCGCCGAGTCGCTGCGCAAGCAGTTCGACCGGCAGCTCGCGGCGGCCAGGCGGTTGGTGGAGGCCCGGGAGGGCACGATCGCGTGGCTGCGCGAACGCAACGGCCGGATGCGGGCGGCGATCGTGCGGGCCACGGAGCTGATCGCGGCGCTGCGGGAGAAGAATGCCCGGCTGCGCGCCGAGGTGCGGGATCTGAAGTGCGAGAACGCGGCGCTGGCCTCGCGGGTCGAGAAGCTGGAAGTCGACCTCGACAAGCTGCGCTCGACCCGCAGCGTCCTGTCGAAGGCGCTCTACGGCAGCAGGAGCGAGCGGCAGAAGAAGCCGGGCACCGGGCGCAAGCGCGGCCAGCAGCGCGGCGGCGCCGGACACGGGCGCACCCAGCGCCCCGGGCTCGGGCAGAAGAAGGAACCGCGCGACCCGCCGGAGGATGCGCGCGTATGTCCGCGTTGCGGCAAGCCCTATGCCGCCAACGGCGAGCGGTGCACCACCCTCGTCGAGATCGATGTCGAGGCCTACGAGAACACCATCGTCCGGTCCCGCTGGCGCCGGAGTTGCGAGTGCGCGTCCTCGCCGCGGGACGTGACCGCGCCGCCGGTGGCGCGGCTGTTCGAGACCACGCCCTACGGGATCAGCGTCTGGGTGTGCATGCTCTACGAACGCTTCGTCTGCTACCGGCCGCTGCATCGGGTCGCGGCCTGGCTGGCCGACATGGGGCTGGCGATCTCGCCGGGGACCCTGGCCGACAGCATCAAGCGCTTCGTGCCGCTGTTCGAGCCGTTGGCCAAGGAGATCCTCGCGCACCAGAACGAGGCGGCGCTGCGCCATGCCGACGAAACATCCTGGCGCGTTCAGGCGTATCGCGAGAAGGGGCGCTCGAGCCGGGCCTGGCTGTGGACCTCGGTGAGCCCGGACGCGGTCTACTTCCACATCGATCCCTCGCGCAGCGCCGAGGTCGCGATGAAGCTGTTCGGTTCGACAAAGGGCATCGTGGTCCTGGTCTGCGACCGCCTCTCGACTTACAAGAAACTGGCCCGCGAGCTCGCCGGCAAGGTGATCCTGCAATGGTGCTGGGCGCATCAAAGGCGCTCGTTCATCGACTGCGCGGCCGGGCGTATGCGGCTCAGGCGCTGGTGCCAGAGATGGATCGAGCGGATCGCGGAGCTCTACCGGCTGAACGATGCGCGGCTGAAGCATTACGACCGCGCTCACCCTCTCGAACGACAGTCGCCGGCGTTCGACGCCGCGCACGCCAGGCTGAAGAAGGCGGTCGAGGAGCTGTTCGCGGCCGCCGAAGCGGAACTGGCCGGACTGACGGACAGGGCGCGCAGGGCCAAGCCGCTACGATCGCTCGTCAAACGCTCACGCGCCTGGTGCTTGAAGACCTCTTCCTCGCCGGTACGAACGGTGCGATCCTTAAGCTGCCGCTCGACGACCTCGATACCTTCGGCGATCTCCTGTTCATTAACCGTGGCGCAATATCGGCCCAGCAGGAACTCAACGACGTAGGTCGGCACGGGATACTGGCGCGAATACTTTCTGACCAGATCCTTGCGAACCAGGTAGCCGTCAAAGACGGCGGCCGCTTTCTTATCGAGTGCGTCCATTTCCATGGCGGAAGCTCTTCATCAAATTATTCGCCTTCCCCGACCGTCGTCGGCTGTCTTGCGAGCACGCGCCCCGCGTTATCAATTAGAACAACCACCGCAGCCGTGCCGGCCAGATCTTCGTTCTCCACAACCAGGCTTGCTCTCCCCTCAGCATCGACAACCTTCACGGAGCCGGCAATGCTAGCATCGGGCGCATTCGATTTGGTCCGAAGGTCCACTCTGACGGAGGCATCGGCAGGCTCAACTGCCACGCGGCAACGCTGTCCTACCCAACTTACGTCGGTGATACGTGCAGAGATCCTGGCGCTATCTTCCGATGGCGTGACGCGCAGATCAGCGATCAGGCACTCCTGCACGCTCAGTCCCCCGTGAGCGTAGTCATTGCCGGCGACGAAACAGGCAGCTCCCGGGGCAGTGGCAAACTCGTCGGCAGCGTTCCAGAACCACGCCGCCTTCGGCACGGCGACCTTCGAGCTCCCTTTGATCGCGGCGCATCGGGCCCACCGACTGGCCACGAGATAGCCGGGCAAATCGCACTTCGGGAGGCCTCCCGGCATCAGCAGCCAGCCATGGTCGGTGACGATTCGGACGGCCCGCCATCCTGCATCCAGGAGTCCGACGACGCGTTCGCACAGCCGTTCGAGTTCGTCATCGATCTGGGCCGCTAAGTCGATTTGAAGGTCATGACCGCGAGCGTCGATTTGACCGAATTCGGTCCAGCCGCGCGCTTCGGGGTTTCCCGGTGCTCCCGTCCGATCCGAGCCGAAATAGATGTAGCCCGCCTCCCCCAAGAGCTTCCGAAAACGATCCGTTGTCAGCGGTTGTCCCGTTGCGCCGACTTCTGGGCAGAAGTCCTCCGGCATGGTCGTGCCCGTCAGCTTGCCAATGATGGGGGATACCGCCGGTTTGGCAGTTGCCGTGACGGAGGGTAGGGCGGCCCACCGGTGTTGCTGGCCCATACGGAGGCCCCGTTCCTCAAGCATGTCCAAGACCTTCTGGGCGAGATCGAACCGCAGGCCATCGGAGAACAAAATGCATTCACCCGCCGCCACGTCGACAATCGGTGCCGCACGGTTGTCCGGCAGCGGATGTTGCGCAAGAAGCTCCTGGAAATGTTCCGCACTCGCCTGGATCCAGGGGAGATACACGGCGCGGACAGCGGTCCGAACCGCCTGAGCATCGGCCAGAGTCTTGGCGACCGCGAGGGTTTCCAGGGCGGCGTAATCTGCTCGGAATGCTCCCTCAAGAACAGATTGACAGCGACAGGTTCTATGGATATATTATTCGTCAAAACACAGTTAATTTTCCGGTTTCACGCTGGAGATGACCATGGCATTCGTCACCCGCTCGCTCTCGCCCCAGGAAAGCCGCGTCGTCCTCAGCATGGCGGAGCACGGCAGCAAGGAAATAGAACGCCAGGAAATCATCGACTTACTCGGCGTCAACCCGCAGGCCGCCGACCACGTGATCCGTTCGCTACGCCGGAAGGGATGGCTGGAGCGCGCTAGTTGGGGCCGCTACCTGCTCATACCTCCCGAAATGGGACCCGACGCTCTTGGAGAAAGCAACGTCCTGGCGCTCGCCAGCCGGATCGCCGAACCGTACTACTTCGGCTATGCCACGGCTGCAACGTACTACGGCTTCACCACACAGCATCGCCAAGTCATTCGACTGGTGACACCGGTGCGTACACGACACCGACGCGTGCTCGACACTGAAGTCCACATCGTCAATCCAGTCCCAAGAAAATTCTTCGGATTCGGCCCGATCGACGTGCTCGGCCATACCGTCATGATGTCCGACCGTGAAAAGACCGTCATCGACTGCATCGACCGTCCAGACCTCGCCGGCGGCGAAGGAGAGGCTTCGACCGTCCTGGCGACGGCCTGCCGCCGCATCGATTGGCACAAGGCGGCCAGCTATCTGGAGCGGATGTCCTCCAAGACGCTCACGCGACGTTTCGGGTGGCTGGCAGAACGTGCCGGCGCCACGATTCCCGAGGACGTACGTACGCATCTCCAAGACCTTGCGAAGGGAACCGGCAAAGCGTTTTTCGGCCCGAGAATCCCCAAGCCCGGCGCAATCGGCTATCAGGACAGTTGGCAGCTCACCGCCAACGTCGCCAGCCAGGACTTGAGCGACAGCGCCGGTATCGCGCGGCAACGTTCGGTTGACCGGGAGCGCTGAGCGATTCTGACCCGACCACAAGTCCAGCGCTACTCGGCCGAGTCCGGGCTGCGCGACATCATGATCGCGGAAAACGAGATCGTGCTCACCTACCTGCTCCAGCTGATGGCTGAGCGCGGTATTCTGGACAAACTCGCCTTCAAGGGCGGCACCTGCCTTCGCAAGATGTTCATCGGAAGCGGGGGACGCATTTCGACCGATCTGGATTTCACGCGGGTGGAAGAGCACGACCACGAAGACGTGATCCTCGACATGATGGAGGCATTCGAGCATCCGTTTCACGGCATCCAGTTCAATGTTCCCGGCGATAGCTACTACGAGACGCAGGACGGCTTGTCTTGGGGTGTCAATCCGACCTACGCCCACGACTGGAATCCGGGCGGGCAAAGCGAGATCAGGCTCCAGGTCAGCCGACGGGAAGTGCCTACGCTTCCCCCGTCGCGGAACACTCAACTCCCGCAGAGCTACTTCCGGCACCTGCCATTCGAGCCGGTGGAAATCACGTACCTGGCTCTGCCCGAGATCATCGCCGAGAAAATCCGGGCCTGCTACCAGCGGGCTAAGGCGCGAGACGTCTACGACCTCAGCGTGTTTGCCAAGCGCCCCCTGGACCGACCGCTCATTCGCCGGCTTGTCGTGCTCAAGCTCTGGCAGGCAGGCGACGGTTTCGACCCGGAAGGCCTTCTGGCGAAATTCGACGATGCCACCGCATTCGATTGGGACGATCTCCGGCAGCTGGTCCGCCGAACGCAGGTGATCGACCATGCTCAGATCACTGCTGCTTGCCAAACGGGATTCGCCTTCCTCGCGGAGCTCGATCCCGCGGAGGCGGCACTCGCGGCCGACCCTCACCAGCGCGACCAGGCGTCCTGGCGAATGCTTCGAGACAATCTTCCAACAAGCCAGGATTGAAGGTATCTGGTCCATTCGGCGCGTGAAGATCTGAAGGGCACCTCTAAGAATTGGTGAGTTGTCGGAGGATATTGTTTAACCAGGCTGTCACCAGCTCCAGCCATGCCGGAGCCGAGATTTTCGGGGTCTTCCACGCTCCAATTGAGTTATTTCCGCCACAAGACCGTCCCCAGGCGGTCTCCTTCTCCGAGTATCGTCACACGGCCGCCGCGAGACGCTCCAGTTGGACCAGGCGGCGCATGTTGTAGGCGAGGTTCTTCAACCCGATCCGCGCCTTCGCCCGCACCAGCCCGACACTACGCACCAGCGTCCCGCCCATGTCGTTGCTCTGGGCCCCGAAGACATGCTCGACGCGGACCCGAACCGACGAACGGGTCTTGTTGCCCTGCTTCTCGCGCTCGCTCAGCGGCTTGTTGCGGCGGCCCTTGCGATGGATCCGGCTCCGCAACCCCTTCTCCTTCAGCACCGCCTCGATCTCCGCCGAGCGGTAAGCGCTGTCCGCCCACACACCCAAAGCCGTGTTGTCCCCATCCAGGATATCGTCGAGGACTTGGCTGTCGTGCTCCGCCGCGTCGCTCACATGATAGCGCCGCACCAGCTTGTGCCGACGGTCCACGTTGACATGGTTCTTGTAACCGTAATGGCTCTTGCCGTGCTTCTTAGTCCACCGCGCCTCGACATCCTTTTGGCGCCGCTTTGCCGGCTTGTCCTCCCAGCCTGCCGGCGTCTCGCCCGCCTTTATCCGCGCGTTCTCCTCGCGGCTGTTGCGCTGTTTGGGTACCGCCACAATCGAGGCGTCGATGATCTGGCCGCCCATCGCCAGATAGCCCTGATCCTTCAGGTAGCCATCGAACGTCTCGAATAAGGCCTCGATCACGCCAGCTTGCGTTAACTGTTCGCGGTACAGCCACACCGTCTTGGCGTCGGGAACCCGGCCCTCCAGACCCAACCCCAGAAATCGCATGAACGACAGGCGGTCACGGATCTGATGCTCAACTTGGTCGTCCGAGAGATTGTAGAGCGCGCACAGAATGATCGTCTTGAACATCACAATCGCATCCCACGGCTTGCGTCCCGCCCGCGATTTACGCGCCTTGTCCGCACGCCGCCACACCGCCTCAAGACGCGCGCGCAAGTCTTCCCACGGAACCACCCCGTCGATCTTCAAAAGCGGATCGTTCTTGGCGTCAAGACCGGAATACCGGTTCCCAAGATCGAAAAACCCCATCTGACCCATCAACCACGCCTCCCGCTATCAACAAATCGGCAACCCGATTCTAAATCGACGACGCCCGAAAAAGGAGAATTCTTAGAGGTGCCCTGAATATGCAGCGCTCCGCGGGCTTCAACCCTGATCGACCCTGCACACCCTTGTCTCCATTGCGATTATAGGTTTGAAGCTTTCGCTCCCATCAACACCGAGGTGATCCCCCATGCGAATACGCCACTTGGCGGTGAGGAACTTTCGAGGAATCCATGCACTCGACTGGTCGGTGCCTGACGGTAACATCCTGTGCCTCATTGGACGCGGCGATTCAACCAAGTCGACCATCCTCGAAGCCTTGCGACGCGTGTTCCACCCGCAATGGAATCTCCCATTCGACGACGCCGACTTCCATCTCTGCGACACCACGAACGCCCCGGTTTGCTCTCGACCCATTCGACGACGCGCTCCTTCGCTGTAGCGCTCTTGCGCTTCGGCGCTGCCAATGACAGCGTGCCTGACCGGGATTCCTCTTCCTCGCCTCCCGGGTCTCGACGCGTTCGCGCGGACGCCTTCACGACGAGTAGAGCGACGCGATCCCGACATGCTTGCGCGGGGCGTTGAACGGCCCATCGAGGAAGAAGGCGAGATATTCGGCGACAAGGCCGAGCTCTTCCTGTTCCTCGTCTGCCGGCGCCCGCCCGAAGTTTTCCAGGGCAACGACAAGCAGGCGGTCGAAGGGCCGCGGATGAATGACGAAGCGCGGCGACAGCGGAAAGCCGAACTCCGTCGCCATGACGGTGAAAACCGCGCGTTGAACGTGACCGTTGCCATCGAGGAAGGGATGAATCTTCCCGAACCGGCAGAAGGTGTAGGCGAGAGCGATCAGCTTGTCATAGTCGTCCTGATTGGGCTCATTGAGCAGTGAATAGGTGTTCACCCGCAGTTCCGTCATACGCCAGGGCACTTCGCGGGGCGGGCAGAATTCATACACCACCTCGGGATCGATCTGACTCCCGGCGGACATCCGTACATCGGCGAGCGGCGTATCCGGCGTGCCCCGGTACCAAAGATGAGCTACGTGCTCTTCACTCTGCCATCCGAGCCACTTCCGCATAGCAGATATGCGTAAGTGAACAATGAACGTGCTGTGGTCAAATTGTAACCGAAGGGTTGGAACAAATGGGACCAGAAGATATTGAGAAGAAAGCGGCATCCAGATCGATGAACAAATGGATTAGCGTCTTCGAAGAGGAGTTCGATGTCGAACCTGAAGGAGGCCGGCCGACAGAACGTATGCTCTCCGTCATTGAGCAATTGCAGTCTCGGCTGGAAGAGCCACAATCCGCAGAAGAGTTTGACGACTACATCAAGAGTATCGTTATGAAGTGGTACAAGATTGGAGCCAGGAGAGGTGCTGCGGAAACTATAAAAAAGCTAAATGAATTGGGAATCGTGTCGGAAGACGACTACGAACGTGTACCCGAAACAATCGAATGGAAAAAAAGATTGACTTACAAGAAGTCCGCCGCGGCGAAGCCGGTCAGCGCGCCGGCCTTCCGCACCGATAGCCCGCGGTCGTCCAGAACCGCGATGACGCGGGCGCCAAGCACCGCTTTGGCCTGTTTCAGGTCCGCGTCGGGATCGCCGAGGTTGCGAAACACATTGCCGCTGCCCTCGACCAGTTCGAAGTCGCTCTCGCTCATGGCATCAACTCCCTTCTCAGTCGCGCCAGCCGGCCACCGATCAAATCGACTTCGGCTTTCGGTGTCTTGATCCCCGCCCGCCGGGTCCTTCTCACCCGCCGGGATCCGGTTCACCCCGCGCGTCTATCATCAGCATGCGGTGAATCCCCCGGTCGAGCAGCCGCCCCCGGTCGTCCTGCGCCATCAGACGTCCTGCCGCCGTCAGAGGCTCAACTCTCGCCCGGTCTTCATCCGTGGTCTCGCGGACCCCGGCCCGGTCGAATTCTCGTCCCGTATCCCGGTTGAGGTCGTCGATCGTGGGCGCATTCCACCCGCCATCGCGCCATCGCCCTGGCCCGCCGTCGGCCTTCAGACTCGGCTCTGTCTCGTCAAGTTCTTCCACCAGGCTGACCAACTCCTTCTTCCACCAGGCTGACCAACTCCGCCTCTGGCGATCGGCTGTCCCATGTTCCCCAGGCCGATTAGTCGATTAGTCCGACATTCATGATTCAGCCAACGTGGGACGCCCGGTGCCGAGGCGTCGGGTTAGTCGAGGTTCCAGACGCTCAGCGAAGGGTGCCGCCCGCGCCACGGTTTGGCCTCTTCGATCTGGGCGGCGAGGCGGAACAGCACCGCCTCGCCCCCATACCGCGCGCCCAGCATGACGCCCACCGGCAGGCCGTTGCTCGACCAGTGGAGCGGCAGCGAGATGGCGGGATTGCCCGAGGCGTTGTAGATCGGGCCGGCGGTGTTGAAGGTCCAGACCCGGTCAAAGTAGACCTCGGTATCGGCCATGTTGGCATCGAGGTAACCGAGCGGCGGCGGAAGCGTCGCCATCGTCGGCGTTAACCAGATGTCGTAGCGCTCGAAAAAGCCGGCAAACGTGCGTGCGATTCCGTTGATGCCGTTGACCGCCTTCACGAATTCGCTGGCCGACACCTTCCGCCCGCGCTCCATGAGCGTGAGGTTGACCTGCTCGAGGTTGTCGGCCGAAGGCGTGCGCCCCAAGGACGCCGCACCTTCCTCGATCGTGACCGCGGTATGCGCGGCGATCACCGTCATGTAGATGTCGCCGAGAAGCGCTGTGTCGTGGCCTGGCGCCGCCTCCTCGACGTCGTGTCCGAGATCTTCGAGAAGCTTCGCCGTCCCGTGCATGGCGGCGACGCATTCGGGGTCCATGGGATGGCCGGGCGGCGCGCCGGTGGAGAAGCCGATACGCAGCCGCCCGGGGCTCGCGCCGATTTCCTCGGCGAAGGGGCGTTCGGGCGGTGGCGCGAGGTAGGGGTCGCCGATGTCGGGACCCGCCGTCATATCGAGGAGCGCCGCACTGTCCCTGACCGAGCGGCTGACCACGTGCTCGACGATGAGCCCGTTCCACACCTCGCCAACCTCGGGCCCCAGCGGGTTCCGGCCTCGTGTCGGTTTGAGCCCGACGAGGCCGCAACACGCCGCCGGTCCCCTGATCGAGCCGCCGCCGTCGCTCGCATGCGCCACCGGCACCATGCCCGCGGCAACGGCGGCCGCCGAGCCACCGCTCGAGCCGCATGGGGTGAGCTCCGGATTCCACGGATTCAGGGTCGGGCCCGCGGCTATCGGCTCGGTGGTAGCGGCTTGGGCCAACTCCGGCGTGTTGGTCTTGCCAACGACGATCAGGCCCGCGGCCTTCCAACGCCGCAAGATCTCGCTGTCATAGTCACGGGTCCAGCCGTGGAACAGCCGGCTGCCACAATTCGTCGGCACTCCCGCATAGGAAACCTTGAAGTCCTTGAGAAGGAGCGGGACGCCGGTGAACGCAGCACCCCGCGATAGCGCCGCGACCTCAGCACGGGCCTCGGCCGCCATGACCTTGACGACAGCGTTGAGCCGCGGGTTCAGCTTGTCGATGGCGAGAAGCGCCGTCTCGATGATCTCCGCCGGCGATACCTCTTTGCCGTGGACCAGCTCCGCGAGGCTGAGGGCAAAACGCGCCAAACTCTGCTTAGTCAAATCTGAGACTCAGCTTTTAGGCGCTGGTCACTCCAGGGTCTTCTTCTTCGGGATTTTCCAGGTTTTCCCCTCCGATAGGTTCATCGTGCCCCGAAGTCGCGCGGCGGGAAACCTCTTAGGGTTCCGAGGTAGCGCCTTCGCGCCCTCGTCGGGCGAAGGATCGCCGACAACCTCCGCCGCCAGCTCGCGAGCAGGGTCTCTGCGGCGGATGGTGTCTACGTGCCAAAAAAGGATGGGCGGCCGCCACCGGAGAATTCGCCGGCGGGCGGCCGCCCAGAGTCAAACTACGTCAGCAAAACGTCTAACCTGCGTTCGGTCTAGTCACCCGAAACCGAAGTAAGATTCATTTCAAACAAGCGCGGGCCAGTCACTAAACACCGAATTTTCCTCATCATTTTCATGGGATGGCGCCAAACTAATGAAGCGAACTTCAGATTCAGGTGACTAGCGCCTGCCCCTGTTAATGCCGTCCATCACCGCATCGACGTTTTCGGGGGTGACGACGCCGGGACCGGTCGCAATATCGAGGCCGGGCATCAACCCCCAGTCGAGGTAGGCACGCGCCAAGACCGCGGCCAAATAGCCCTGCAGGTATGGCTGCTGATCGATCGCCACGAGCGTAAGGCCGTCCTTGATGGCCTGGCCCTGGCCTTGGCCCAGCTCAGACGACACGAAGGTCGTAGTCTCGAGAAGCCCATCACGAACCCGGATTTCGTTGGTTACCTGATGGGTTGCGCCGAATCCAAACAGTGCGTTGGATTCAGGATTGGCGATAAACCAGCCCGAAATTGCGCTCTCGGCGTTCGAGTAGCCGCCGCTAACATCGAGAACGTCAGCCTCTAGGCCTTCTTCCGCCCAACGGTCGCTCCAACCCGCGCACCGGGCATCGAGTCCGACGTGGCCGGGGAAGGAGTGCAAGCACACCGGCTTTGCAAACGGCCTGGCTGTGTCGGGAGCCCTTTTGATCATCTGATCCGCCGCGGCGCGCCCCATTTGGTACTCCTCAGCGCCGATGTAGATCAGGTAATCCAGCCCGCCTTGGTCGGGCGCGCTGTCTTCGACGTTGATGGCGATGATCGGGATACCCTTGGCGCGTGCGCGCTCGACGGTCCTCCCCATCGCCGCCGGATCCGTAGCGGTGATGATGAGCACGTCGGGATCCTCGGCAACGGCCGTCTCCATACGTTCGATCGTGGTCCCTACCGAGAAGTCAACGTCCTGCGTCCACTTGAATGTTAAGCAAGCATCACGCGCGCCGTCCCTGGCGCCGACTTCGACAATTTTCCAGAACGGGTGCGCGATAGCGTGCGTCGCAAAGTAAGCTACCTGCTCTTTGTCTCTCCATTTACAGACATCGTAACCTGCTTCTCCCGCCACTTGCCCGATCGAAGGCTCGTGATCGTCCGCGGCGGCGGCGCCGGCAAAACCCGCCATAATAAGGGCAGCTAGGCCAGCAAACGCATGTAGAGTAATACGTGACATGGCAAGCGTACGCATGATTGGCCTCCCTTTCCTTCCTCAGTTATGCGCAGGGCCGCCCACCTCTGAATGGCCGTCCAAGCGCCTCGACGAGCTAACAGGGCCCGCTTCGTTCGTAATCCATATATACCGTCTTCTTGTGAGCTCCCGCTGTTGGCCTGAGAAGCGTGCCCAATCAAATCTTGGATCCTTGTACACTCTGCTGGACACGATAATTGATGAATGCCGCGACGATCAATATGACACCTATGCCGGCCTTGTACCAGTAGGCCGGCGTGCCCATCAGGACAAGACCTTGCTTGATCATCGAGATCATCATTACGCCGAGCGCGGAGCCGATGATGCTACCTTGGCCACCGGTAACGAGCGCGCCGCCTACGACGACCGCAAGCACCACTTCGAGCTCGATCCCGGTGCCTGTGGTGGAGTCGATCTCATTGGCGCGGGACATCTGAACGATGCCGGACGCCACCGCGCACATAGACGCACAGGCGAAGGCCATGATTTTAACGCGATGCACCGGCACGCCCATCTCGCGTGCCGCGTCACGGCCGCCGCCCGCGGCGTAAATCCAGTTGCCGAACTTGGTCAAGGTTAGGATCATCGTGAAGATAACGATGAAGACCAGGAACCATAAAAATGCGGCCGGAACCCTCAGGACCGCGCCCTCCCAAAACTCGATAACCCAACGGAAGTCAAAGATTTGGAGGAGGGGGTAGGGGTCACTGCCGACTTCCACGCCTCCGGCACCACTTGTGTCAGCGCCCAGCCGTATAGGAGAGCCTTGGTTGAGCGTAAGAAGGACCGCTCGGTAGAACATGAGTCCGCCGAGGGTAACAATGAGCGAGTGAAGCCCTAAACGCGTGACCAAGAGGCCGTTGGCGGCCCCGATCGCAGCGCCCACCAACAAAGCAAGGAGAATTGCAACCGGGACGGGCCAGCCGGCGTTCGCCCACACGACGACCAGACCGCCGCCCAATCCAAGGACGGAGCCGACCGAAAGGTCGAACTCGCCTGCGACCATGAGCATGGTAACCCCGACCGCGACTATCCCGATCTCGGCCGAGAGCAGCATTACGTTCTGCATGACGCGGAGTGAGAAAAAGTGTGGGGAGAAGATCGAGAAGAACAAGAAGACAGCCACCGCCGCCATTACGGCGCCGGCCTCGGGCCTGGTGAGGAGACGCCGCAAAACACTCCGTTGCACCACCCCCGCCAATTCGGCGGGATCGTGCTCTTCCGGCAGAGTACTTGATTCTTCCATGGCCCCCCGCGCAAAAACAAGCCGACCAACTAGGCTCGGTTCGTGCTCCACTTCTCCTGCATCTTCGCGTGCGCCTCCGGCGATCCGTCGCGAAAGGTGCCGAACCATCGGTCGAACGGCACACCGGTGTCACTATAGTTGCACTCGAAGTAACGGTGGTGAAGGTAGTGGAAGAAGCCGCCGGTAGGAACCTTGGCCTTCTTGCTCAGGACGAACTGGTCGAATCCGGAGTGTCCCGGGACGGGCGATAGCGCCGCGTGCTGCAGGTTGAACAGCACATGGATCGGGTGCGACGGCACGATCCAGTAGAGCAGTACGCTCGAGAAGTAGATGATGTGCTCTATCGGGTGCATCGCCAAGCCCGACCACGGACCGACGTTCACGTTCTTGTGGTGCAGATAGTGAACGCTCCGATAGAGCGGCTTCCAGTGGACGAGGCGGTGGGTCCAATAAAAGTGCACTTCCCGCCACAACGGGACGGCGAGCAGCATGAGAACGAAGGCGACGGGCTGCGTTTCCCAGTCGACGTACGGGACGAAGCCGTTGGCGTAGCCCCACATCATCAGCGCCTCGTAGGCCGTCCACACGGTGCAGGCGCTGGCGATGTTCCAGAAGATGTTGTCTCGCAGCTGATTGCCCCACAGGAACGTCGGGCTCTTCTCGTGGAGCCATTTCGGGTTGAACTTGTGCTCGGACCCTTGGCCCCTGAAAGTGTAGAGCCTGAGGTGCCAGCCCCCCACCCACAGCACCAGGATCGCGACATTGCGGATGTAGATCTCGGCGATCCAGTCGATCCGGAATTCGACCATCCGCGAGAGCTCGGGGGTGAGATAAGCCCACGCGGCGAGAGCGATCACGAGATAGATGGCGTTCCAGGGGAACAGGTATCCGGGGTAGAAGACGATCCACTTCAGAGCGGCGAGCGGGCGCGGAGGCCACACGAAAACCGGGGCAACCTCGGGGCGTTTCGCTGGCTGGCATCCCCCGCGGAGATCTAGTACTTCGCTTTTCTCCACGCTTCCTCCCGACCGGTGCTAAGACGTCGAGACCGGGGGAAAACTGAAATCCCGGCCCGGTTTACGCGGCCTACTCCCAATACTTCTGCCAGCGCACGAGCCACGGCGCGTCGGGCGCGGAGAACTCGAATTCGTCCTCCGGCAGTTTTTTGATCTTCTGAAAGTCCTGTTCGCCCGTCGTCCACGCCTCCCAGTCGAGGCGGTAGGTGGGATTGTCCGATTTGCGCATGGGCGGCAGCTTGCTTTCGGAAGGATAGCCCGTCGGATCCCCCGGCCGCTGGTAACGGAGGTCGGTGCTCCAGCGCACCTTGTCGGAATAGTTCTCGGTCGAGCGGTGGATCATCATGTTCGAGTGCCAGAGGACCGAGCCCTTCCTCATCTCGCAAGTCACGATTTCGGCGTCCGGCAGGTCCTCGTCCTTGATGTAGAGGTACCACGAGTCGGGATGACCCACGCGGTTCTCCAGGTGGTGCGGCAGAAGGCACCCCAGCTTGTGGCTGCCGCGCACGACCTGTAACGCCCCGTTCTCGGCGGTGGCATCGACGAAAGGGATCCATGCGGTGGGATGGAAGCCGTCTTCGGCGCCCTCCATGAAATAGGCCGAGTCCTGGTGCCAGGGCACGGTCATCAACGGGGTGTTCGGCGTCTTGGTGCGGATGATGCTGGAGGGATGGCCGACGATGTCAGGGCCGATGAACTCTTGGACCAGGTCCAGGAGCTTCTCCGAAGCCCATATCTTCGAGAGTGCCGGCCGCATCCCCTCGCGGTAGTGGATGAG
Organism: Alphaproteobacteria bacterium; assembly: GCA_965219135.1. GTDB lineage: Bacteria > Pseudomonadota > Alphaproteobacteria > VGEJ01 > VGEJ01 > CAYUNL01. The sequence continues at coordinate 1,822,363 of CBDCMV010000003.1, forward strand.
CGCCGCGACGTTCGGCCATTCCTTCTCGAGCAAGGCAAGGCGTGTGCAAACGTCCTCGCCCTCGTGCTTGTCGGCGATCTTGCCGCCCTTGTAGAGTTTGTCCGCCCATCCATCGACCATGACCTCGAAGTCGTCGAGGACCGGCTGCAGCTCTTCCTCGGTGAACACGTCCTCGACGATCAGGAACCCATCGTCGAAGTACCGCTTTACTTGCTCGTCACTGAGGCGCATCCGATCTCCCCTTCGTCCCGTCCGCGTTCCGACGCCTCTTAACCGGGATTTCCGATATGGCCCCTCGTGATTGCCGAGAATGGTACCACGAACAGCAGTCGAGGGCGAGTTCGGTTCTGATCCGTGTCAGTAGCAGATGGAGACCTCTAACAACCGGGGGATTTGACGAAGCTTTTGGTGTGCTGTCCGACTTTCGCTGAGATCGGCGGTGTTGACGTCCGCAATCATCCGCCGTTTCGTTCTCGGCGGAGGGTTTTGGCGCTATTCGGGCGGGCTCATGCCATGGCGGCCCTGTGCTCATGGAAGATCAGACGCTGGAAATTGTAAGCCAGGTTGGCGAGGCCGATCTTGGCCTCCGCCCGCTTGAGCCCGATGGTACGGATGAACACGCCCATGCGATTCTTCTGCTGGGCGAAGACGTGCTCCACATGCGCACGGACCACTGACTTGCGGGCATTGGCCTGGGCGGTCGCCTTGGGCATTGCCCGGCCCGGCGGCTTCTTGCGGTGGATGTGGGAGACCCGGCCCTTGCCCGCTAGCCACGGCTCCGACCCCTGCGAAAAGACTGGAAACGCGCCCTCAATCGCTAGAATTTGCGGGATCGAAAGCTTATCACGGGCTGACGGAACATTTCGCCGTTAACACGGCCTCCACGGCACGACCGAATCCTTACGGGCGTTGGGGGCGTTGGGGTGAAGGCCGGGTAGGAGGGGTCGTTGCCGAGCCCCTGGAGCCCCTCCCCCCGGTTGCGGTGTAAGCCTCCGCAGCCCGTTGATTAAGTCGGCGCCGTCTGATTCTCTGGTTTTCTGAATTGCAGGGGGATTTGCCGATGGCGATGGGACGGCAGAAGGATGGTCAGGGGGACCTGATGGTGAGCTGGTCGGAGATGCCGCGCTCTCCGGGTCATGTGTTTTATGACCGCGTGCAGTCGGTGCTGATCGAGGGCGGCTTCGACGCCTTTGCCGAGGCGAGCTGCCGGCCTTATTACGCGGCCCGGATGGGCGCGCCCTCGGTGCCGCCCGGGCGCTATTTCCGGATGCACCTGGTGGGCTACTTCGAGGGCATCGACAGCGAGCGCGGTCTGGAGTGGCGCTGCTCGGACTCGCTTTCGCTGCGGGCGTTCCTGCGACTGGGGAGCCGTGATCGGGTACCGGACCATTCCTGGCTGTCACGGAGCCGCACGCGCCTGCCCCATGAAGTCCACGCGGCGGTCTTCGACTGGGTTCTGGTGCTGATCGCCGAGGCGGGGCTGATCAAGGGCGAGCGCATCGGCGTCGATGCCTCGACCATGGAGGCCAACGCGGCGCTGCGGAACATCGTGCGGCGCGACAACGGCGAAGGCTACCGGGAGATGCTGGAGCGCCTGGCCCGGGAAAGCGGGGTCGAGACACCCACGGCCGAGGACCTGGCGCGTCTGGAGCACAAGCGCAAGGGCAAGAAGCTTTCCAACACGGATTGGGTTTCGAAGAGCGACCCCGAGGCCAAGATCGCCAAGATGAAGGACGGCACGACGCATCTGGCCTACAAGCCCGAGCACGCGGTGGATCTGGACACCGGCGCGGTGGTGGCGGCCGAGCTGCACCCGGCCGATGAGGGCGACACCACGACGCTTTCCAAGACCCTGGCGAAGGCCGAGGCAAACCTCGAGGCGGTGGATGCGGCACCGACGTCGGAGGACCCGGCCGAATGCGTCGCCGACAAAGGTTATCACTCACGGGCGGTCTTGAGGGCTCTGAACGACAGTCCCTGGAAGACCCGGATCGCGGCGCCCAAGCAGACCGGCTTTTCGCGCTGGCACGGTGATGAGGCGGCGCGGCGCGCGGTCACCAACAACCGTGCGCGGCTCAAGTCCGGGGTCGCCCGCGAGGCCTTCAAGCTACGCGCCGAGATCGTCGAGCGCTGCTTTGCCCACAACCTCGATCGTGGCGGCATGCGACGAACCTGGCTGCGCGGGCGAGAGAATGTGCACAAGCGATACCTGCTCCACGTCGCCGGCCACAATCTATCGTTACTGATGCGCCAGCTCATCGGCGCCGGCACCCCGCGGGTGGCGAGCGGATATGGCGGTATTTTCGTTCTGCTCACGCCCACCGGGGCCATGCTGGTGGCACGGGGGCTCCCGCAAAGCGGCCAGACGGCTTTCGCCGCCGCATTCCTCATCTGGGAGTGAGAGCCGGAAAAAGCCACTTAATCAACGGGCTGTCCGGGGTGGGCCGCTTTCTCGGATTAGTGTAATCAGGCGAGGTTGTGCGGTTGTGCGATCGGGAGTGGACACCTGTTTGGTGTCCACGCCACACTCGACATGTCACGCCGGACATTCGCCGGGCTCGGTGTCGCCGCGCTCGCGCTGTCCGTACTCGTTTCCTCCTCCTCCGCCGATACGCGCCTTCGCATCGCCGGCCAGCATGCGGCCGACCACAACGCCACCGTCATCCTCAAGCGGATCGAGGACGAGCTCGAAAGCGCCGGCGTCGGCCTCAAGGTGCAGCAGCTCTTCCCGTCGGGAAAGCTCGGGACCGGCGAGCAGGTGTTCGGCGATGTGCGCAAGGGCGCGATCGACATCGCCCACACCTTCATCTACAGCCACAACGACCCGTTGCTCGAGATCAACTCGATCCCGTACCTGGTCGAGAACTACGACCAGATGAAGAAGATCTTCACGCCAGGCTCGAACTTCTACGGCATCTATTCCGAGCTCCTCGCCAAGCAGGACGTCAGGTTGCTCGGCATCTTCGGCGAGGGCTTCATCGGTGTCGGCACCTCGGAGGAGCCGCAGGATGCGAGGGCGTCGGGGACAAGGGGCTGACGATTCGCGTCTGGAGCGGGACGGTCGCCCAGGAGACCGCCCAGGACATCGGCTTCATCACCACCACCATCGACTGGGGCGACGTGTTCTCGGCGCTCCAGCAGGGGGTCGTCGACGGTGCCATGGGCGGCACGCCGGAGGCGAACTACACCTCGTTTCGCGACGTCATCAAGTACTACATCCCCTACAACAGCTTCGTCGAGAACACCGCCTACTACATGAGCGAGAAGTCGTGGGCGAAGCTCGACGACGCCCAGAAGGCCGCCGTCGAGAGCACGTTCGGTAAGGCCGCGCTTGCGTCGTTCGAGACGTCGCAGTCCATCGACGAGGAGTTAATGGGCAAGCTGTCGGAAGCCGGCGTGACGGTGATCGCGCTCAGTGACGAGGAGCGCGGCGCGATCGCGGACCACGTGCGCGCCACCACCTGGCCGAAGCTGGAAGAGGTGTTCGGCAAGGAGCTTCTGGATGCGCTCAACGCGGACGCCGAGTAGACGCACCCTGACCGCCGCCACCGTGGTTGATCGTCGGAGGGGAACGACCCCCGCGACCCGCGAGGGCGGGCCCACCGCCGACGAGAAGGGCATCGAACCGAGCATGCTCGACGGCGCCGGAGCGAAGTACGTCCTCGGCGTCGCCGGGAACTCCGGCGGCAGCAGCGGCAAGCCGGATGCGCATTTAAAGTGCGAAGGCGCGGGCCAAGTGCCGGGCGGAGCCCGGCCTCGGCGGGGACGAAGCGGAGCGGGACGATGACACTCGACGACATCCCTCGGGGGCTTCATCCCCCGCTCCGCGTCATGCTCGCGCTTCAGAAGGTCCTGCTGGCGGTCGCGAGCCTCGCGATGGCGCTCGTCTTCTTCGTCGTGATCCTGCGCTACGGCTTCGAGGCCGACCTCTTCGCCTACGAGGAGTGGGTGCTGACGATGGCGTTCTGGCTCTACTTCATCGGCGGGGCGCAGGGCAGCTTCGACAACACCCACATCAAGGCCGATTTCATAGCGGCGATGGTATCGAGCGCGCGCACGCGGTGGCTGCTCGCCAACCTGCCACTCGCGCTGGAGCTAGCGGTGCTCGTCGTCATGTGCTGGTGGGGCGCGGAGATGGTCCTCGAGGACGTGGCCGAGTACCCCGGCTGGCCGAAGACGGTGACCTGGAAGATCCCCTTCGTCGTGCCCCGTTTCGGGATCTTCCTCGGCTTTCTGCTGATGGGGCTCTACACCGCGATCCACCTCTACGTCAGCGTGAGAAGCGGTCCGGTCGAGCTGCGCGAGGCCTGAGCGATGATCCTGCTCTTCACGCTTCTCATCCTCTGCGGCGCCCTCATCCTCGGGCCCGGACTTCTCACCTCTATCGCCAGCTCGTCGAAGATGGGGAGGATTCTTGGCTTTTGAGCTTACTTGCCTACGCGATTGCAGAAGAGCAACGCATGGATTGGATGAAGCATTCAAGGGAGCAGGATGGCGTGTTCCCAGACACTGAAGCAAACAAAAATTGGTACCAACAACAACCACCAAGCGTTATGTCTCGCGCCAAGGGTGACGCGGAAAATGCTCCAGCAATACGTCGATCAGGTGCTGGAAGAAGTGCTTGGAAATGAACGTAGAGAAATAATGGAATCAGCGATTGTCCGCGAGATTCGCGAAGTTAGGAGGCTTTGGCCTCAGTTTGGAATTAATGTTGCCGGAGGATTGGTTAGCGCATTCCTGTTTGCAGCATTGTTAGCGATCGTTGCATTTATTGTATTCGTAGATCCCTCCCCCCTTCAATTCGGACATGGCGCCACGAAGTAACTAATGCGAGGAAGCAAGATGGCCAAACGACCAGTAAACAGAGAAGTAACTAGCAAGCGCGCGGCGTCAGCGGCGCCGAAGGTGCTACGCAATCCAAAGTCAAGTAAAGCAGCAAAGACATCAGCGGGTTCCGCCTTGACACAACGGCCGAATAAATCCTCGCCAAGGAAAAAGTAATGGGGGCGGTGTCAGACAAGAATGGATTGATGCGCAGGATGGGGCATCCATAGTTTTGTCGGATGCGAAATCCCTTCCGCTACTTCAACAGCTCGCCCGAGGTCATCCGTCTCGCGGTGATGATGTTATGTCCGCTACCCGTTGTCGGTGAGACAGGTCGAAGATCTGCTATTCGAGCGCGGTATCAATCCGATCCACGCGTAGACGCGAGAGCCCTGGCCTCCAGATTATGACACCGGGCAGGACGGCACAAGCGTGAGCTGCCGCGCAAGGGAGACCGACCCGTCTTCCATTGCGAAGCCGTGGGGCAAGCGCCGCGTTTCTCGCCCAATCACGTCTTGCCACCGGTCGCTATTCGAGGGCTTCCACGAGGCCTGGAATATGCTCCGCCCCGACCGGCACGATGATGGACGAGCCCGCGAAGTCGTCCCCCACCGGTTCGTGCCGTCCTCCCAAACACTCGGCCAGGAAGGCTTCCGCTACTGCCAGGAAGGAGAGTGTGTTTCGGGCCGATTGAAGCCGTGCCCTTCGTCGGGATAGAGGACGGCAGTGACCGGGAGGTTCCTGTCCAGCATGGCCCGGACGATTTGCTCCGCCTCGGCTTGCTTGACCCGAGGATCATGGGCGCCGTGGCCGATGAGCAGGGGCTTGCTGATGCGTTCGACGTGCGTAAGCGGGGAACGCTCGGTCAGGAAGGCCCGGCCCGCCTCGGTGCGGTGGTCGCCGATCTGACGGACCATCCGCTCGATCGCCGGCTCCCAGTACGGTGGAATGCTGTTGAGCAGGGTAACCAGGTTCGAAGGGCCGACGATGTCCACGCCGCAGGCGAAGGCCGGGGTAAGGGACAGGCCCACCAGAGTGGCGTAGCCGCCGTAGCTGGCCCCATAAATCGCCACCCGCTGCGGGTCGGCGATCCCCTGCTCGATGGCCCACTGCACGGCGTCGATCAGGTCGTCGTGCATCTTGCCGCCCCACTCCAGGTTGGCGGCGTTGACGAACGCCTTGCCGAACCCGGTGGAGCCCCGGAAGTTCACGGTCAACACGGCGTAGTCCCGGTTGGCCAGGAGTTGGCACAACGGACAATAGTTCCACTCTACCCGCTCATGGGGACCGCCATGCACATGCAATACCATCGGTAAGGGATGGTCCGGACGCCCCGAGCCATCCCTGTCGCTCTCCACCGGCAGCATGTAGTAGCCCACCAGGTCCAGCTCGTCGCGCGACTTGATAACGACCGAGTGCAATTTGGCCAGCGGTAGCCCCTCCAACTCTTTCGCGTGCGTGAACAGGAACGTCGCCTCTTTCCTGACCCGGTCATAGCTGTAGTAGCGCGCCGGCCCGTCGTCCACCGGGTAGACCACGATCCAGCGGCTGTCGTCCAGGGTGCGGCTGATAACCTGAAAGTCGCCATCGGCCACCGTGCGCAAGTACTCCATGTCGGGGGCGATGGAGTCGTCCAAAATGCGGTATTCCCTGCGTTCATAGATGAAGTCGACGGCCTGGAGGGTCCTTTCGGTAGGGTGCGCCATCACGCCGTTCACATCGGCCCTGGCGTCGGCAGCGATGACGGTCTGTTCCCCGGTGTCCAGGTTGAAGGCGGTAAGGGCGGAGGTATCCCGCCCCCGGTTGTCCGCCAGATACAGGACCCGCCCCGTCCGGTCGAACCCGAAGATCTTGCTGGTCTCGATATCTTCCAGCGGGAATTTGATAAACGACTCCCAGCCGCCGCCAGCGGTGGAGCGCAGCAGTTCGCTGCCCCCGTCCTTGGTGGGACGGCTGGCGAAGCGAATGTTGAAATCGTCATCGATGAGGAAGCCGGCGAACTGGTCGTTCACCTGCACCAGCCGCCTTTCCCCGGTTCTGACGTTGATCCGATAGATATCGTTGTATCGGGGGTCGCGGCCGTTCAGACCCACAAGCAGCTCGTTGGGGAACTTGGGGCTGCTCCCCACGATGACCGCACGCGCGCCGACCATTGGGGTCAAGTCCCAGATCGCGCCGGTATCCAATTCGACGGAATAGAGATGCGCGTTCTCGTCGCCTTGCCAGTCCATGAGGTAGCCGATGTGATCGCTGGCGTCGGCCCAGAAGTAGTTGCCGATTCCCCCGAACGTGTCCCGGGTGACGGGCCGGGCCGCCGCCGGGTCGTCCACCGGACCCACCCAGACGTTGAGCACCCCGTCCACCGGGGCGGCGTAGCTCAGGAAACGCCCGTCCGGGCTGATCTGGACGTTTATCTTGTCCGGGTTGCCGAACAGGAGCTTGCGGGGGATAAGCGGTGTGGTCGTAGCACTGGCCGATGGCCCGACCTCGACCTCCGCTTCCTCGGCGACTTCCTGCTCGACCTCTACTGGCGTGTCCGCGCGCGCATCGGAAGCGCAGACCATCGCGAACAGTGGGACGGTCATCAGGCTCAACACAATTAACCAGGACTTGGGCCGCGGCCCCGAAATCGGTTGCATCAGAACCTCCCTAGCCTCCCCCGCATTCCCCATTCGGCCTCGCGAGGAACAGGCTGTCAGTGTTGATGTCAAGGCGGCGCGATGGACGATCGCTGGAGCCGACGATCATAGCCTTCGCAGTGAACTTGCCGACCCCTTCCACCGCCTCGACGAGTGCCCGTCGCCAACGTGGGCGTATGCGGCGGTTCTCCGGTGCCGTCGCTTCGCAAGCAGCTGGCCGACTACGAGAGACCGGCTTCCAGGAGCGAGGATGCCCAGGGAGAGATTGCCCATGCGTAAAATATACGACGTTCTACGGCTGCATGCTGGCGGATTGTCGAAGCGGCGGGTTGCCGTCGGTTTGAACATCGGCCGCGCGGCGGTCGGCGATTATCTCCGCCGGGCGCGCCGCGCGGGTCTGGCCTGGCTGCTGCCCGAGGGGCTTTCGGACGAGGCGCTGGAACGGCTGCTGTTCGCGCTGCCGCTGGCGGTTTCGCCCGATCGCCGGCCGCTTCCCGACTGGCCGCTGATGCATCGGGAGTTGAAGCGGCCCGGCGTGACCCTGTCGCTCTTGTGGGAGGAATACCGCGCCGTTCATCGCGACGGTTACGGCTACAGCCGGTTCTGCGATCTCTACCGGGATTGGCGCGGCCGGCTCGCCCCGACCATGCGCCAGACCCGTGTCGCCGGCGAGAAGCTGTTCGTCGATTACGCCGGCGCCATCCTCGACCGTATCGTCCACAACTCCTACAGAATCAACTTCGACGGGCCCTCCATGCGAAAGACCATCGCCGAAAACTTCAACGCCAACGACGTTGACCACGCCGAACGAAAATGACATCAAGCTCTCTCTGCCCGACGCCTGTCCCGGCAATACCCTGTTCTTCAAGGCTCACGCCGCTCTGGCGCCCCCATAGTCCCAACCCCTCTGCGACAACCGAAAAAGGCCAAGACGTCCCAGCAGGCGAGACTTCCAATCCCTTTCCGAACCCAGCTACGCGGCCCTGCCCACTTTGGACCAACAGAAAACACAACCTCGACACACCGCCACTCAGACCCGCCCAGTAGATCGCAAATCCAGCGATACAAAATGGCCTCGTGAGATATCCGGGAAAGTGGCCGTTATGGATCGGAATCAGTGGCTGCTTTCGTCGGAATGCGCGCCCAAGAGGTGCCCGAGGCAGCAACGGCGGAGGGCGAATGCGCCGACGCCGTGGCACGGCGGCTCTTCAGACAGGACGTTTTGTTCGGCGCTTCGCTGGCTGGCGCCGTGGAAAAGCGTTCTCGGTTGTGACGGCGTTGATGGCGCGTGCTCTGGTTGTCGCGCTATTCTCTCGTGTGCCTGACGGCGCCGCGAGACGCGCGGCAGCGAGGAGGCGGTGATGTTCTCGATGCAGCAGGCGATACGGTCCATCGTCGTGGGTGCGGTGCTCGCGCGGGAACGCTGGCAGAGCGGCGTCGCTTACAACCCGCTGTCGAGGCAGACCGCCCAAGACCCCTATCCAGTCTACGCGGTCCTGCGGGAAAGGGACCCGGTGCACCGGAGCCGGTTGATGAATGCCTGGCTGTTTACCCGGCATGTGGACATCGACGCGATCCTGCGCGACCATCGGCACTTCGGCAACGACCCCCGCAAGGGCGAGCTCAATCGTCGGCAGCGCGCCAACCTGCCGCTGGACGACGAGTTCACCATGCTGTTTCTCGATCCGCCGGACCACAAGCGGCTCAGGGCGCTCGTCAACAAGGCCTTTACGCCCAAGGCGGTGAACGCGCTCGAGCCCCACATTCGCAATCTGCTCGGGGTCCTGCTGGACGAGATCGACGACCCGGCCGGCTTCGACCTGATGCAGGCGGTGGCCCAGCCGCTGCCCGTGATCGTGATTGCCGAGATGCTGGGCGTGCCGCCGGAAGACAGAGCGCAATTCAAGATCTGGTCCGACCGACGCGCACGCACGCTGGAGCCGGTGATCGACGCCCGGGAACGCGCGGCCTCCGATGCCGCCGCGAAGGCGCCCGACGCCTACTTCCGGCCGATTATCCAGGAACGGCGGGCGGCGCCCCAGGATGACATCGTGAGCGCGCTTGCGCAGGCGGAAGAGGAAGGCGACCGGCTGACCGAGCGCGAGATGCTGAACATGCTGCGCCTGCTGCTCATTGCCGGCAACGAGACCACCACCAACCTGATCGGCAACGGCATCCTGGCCCTGCTGCGCCATCCGGATCAGCTGCAGCGGTTGAGAGACGATCCGAGCCTGATCCCGGCGGCGGTGGACGAGCTACTGCGCTTCGATTCGCCGGTGCAGACCGATTTCCGGCGCGTGCTCGAGGACTGCGAGGTGAACGGCTTTGCCGTGCGGCGACGCGACAACATCGTCGTCCTTCTCGGCGCGGCCAACCGGGACCCGGACGTGTTCGACGACCCCGACCGGCTCGATGTCGGCCGGGGCGACCGCTCTCACCTGTCGTTCGGGCGCGGGATCCATCACTGCCTCGGCGCTCCGCTCGCACACCTGGAAGGGCGCATCGTCCTTGAGATGCTGCTCGAGCGTTTCTCCCAAATCAGCCTGCTCGACGAGAACCCGCGCTTCCGCAACAGCATCGTGCTACGTGGCCTCGACTCCCTTCCCATCCGCTGTGTCAGGGCCTGAAGCGCTTCCGCGATGCAGCCTGCGCGCTCACGCGTAGGCGGGAAGCGTCATGACCCGATGGCCGCGGCCGCGGCCCGACGGTACCCGATGCACTCGACTGCAATTTGTCAGGAGAATGGCGCCCAAGAGTTGCCTGTTGAATAATTATGGGATGGGCAAAGGAGAAACGACGTGCCAGCGAACGACGGACGGAAACGGGACAAAGTTAGACTCACCTTTCCGAACAATTGGGACAGACGGGAGCAGAGCGGGAACTGAGGTGCTCTTGGCGACCATAACGCACTGTCAATAACAAGCTTTTTCCTTTCTGGCGATTCGCGGCACCACCCAAGGAAGGCTCTGGCGGGAGCGGAACGACCCGCCGCTTGCATACCGGACGATTGCTGATTGAAGACACATTTGCTATCATGCCCGCAATGGGATTCCGGAGCGGGAGATTGCAGCCTTGGGCGCCGTCAAGCTGAACAGGAGAACCATAGACCGCCTGACCGTGGAACGCGGCAACCGGGTGTTCTGGGACAGCGAACTGCTGGGGTTCGGCATACGGGTGCACTCCACAGGGCACAAGGTCTATGTCGCGCAGGCCCGTATCCCGGGAGGCCTGCCCAAGCGCGGCGTCATCGGCCGGTATGTGGAGATAAGCACGGAGGACGCGCGGCGCAAGGCAGCGGAGATGATCGACCGGATCCGGCGGGGTCTGGACCCGGCGCCGCCGCCGGAGCCGCCGGAGCCGACGGTGGCGGACCTGGCCGAGCGCTACATGACGGCGCATGTCGAGGTGAACTGCCGGCCCGGGACGGTGGACCAGTACCGGTCCCTGCTCGATCTGCACATCCTGCCGGAGCTGGGCGGGCTCAGGCTGTCCGAGGTCAACCGCTCGCACGCCTCGGCGCTGCACTACAGGCTGCGGGACAACCCCAACCGGGCCAACCAGGCCGTGGGCCTGTTGTCGCGGATGTTCAATCTGGCGGTGGCCTGGGGCATGACCCCGGCGCGGCCCAACCCCTGCCGGTCGGTCAAGCGCTACAGGGAGCGCGACTGCGAGCGGTTCCTGACCGAAGAGGAATATGCGCGCCTCGGGCGGGTACTGTCCGAGGCCGAGCCGGAAGGGGGCCTGATGGCTTCGGCGGTCGCGGCGGTCCGGCTGCTGCTGCTCACCGGGTGCCGCAGGACCGAGGTCCTGAGGCTGCGGTGGGACGACATTGACCGCGCGGCGGGCGAACTGCGCATCCGGGAGTCCAAGACCGGCCCGCGCCGGGTGCCCCTGACGGCGCCGGTGGAGCGGGTGCTGGCGCGCATACCGCGCATCGAGGGCAATCCCTGGGTGATCGCGGGCGGGCGGCGCGGCGAACCTCTCAAGGACATCAACTCCTACTGGCATCGGCTGCGCGAGCGCGCGGGGCTGAAGGACCTGCGGCTTCACGACTGCCGGCACAGCTTCGCCTCGCAGGCGCTGGCGATCGGCGAAGGGCTGCCGACCATCGCGCGGCTGCTCGGGCACAAGACGGTGATGACGACCTACCGCTACGCGCATCTCGCGGAGGACAGCGAGAAGGCATCGGTGGCCAGGGTCGGGGACAGCATCGGCAGCGATCTCCTGTCCGCCGGTCCCGGTGGTGACGAGCTGGCGGCGTAGGACGGAAGGCGGGGAGACGGGCTATGGCGAAGCTCAGGCGGACGGCGATCTCGCGCAGCACGGTCGGGCGGCTGAAGGCCGACGCGGACACGGTGTTCTGGGACAGCGAGCTCCAGGGGTTCGGGGTGCGCGTCTACGCGAGCGGACGCAAGATCTATGTGGTGCAGACACGCGCGGGCGGCCCGCACCCCGTTCGCGTGACGGTCGGGCGCGTCGGGGTCATCACGCCGGAGGAGGCGCGCCGCCGGGCGGCGCAGATCATCTCCCGGATCAAGGCCGGCGAGGAGCCCGTCCCGGAGCCGGAGGCGGTGACGCTGGCGAAAGGGCCGACGGTGGGCGAGCTGGTGGAGACCTATCTCAAGGAGGTGGTCGAGGTGCGCCTGAAGCCGAGATCGGCCCAGACCTACCGCAGCTCGATCGACAACCACATCCTGCCGGCGCTCGGGCGGAAGCCGGCGCTGTCGGTCGATCATGCGGCGGTGTCGGCGTTCCATCATTCGCTGCGCGAGACGCCGGCGGCGGCCAACCAGGCGGTCGAGGTGCTGTTCCGGATTTACCGCGCCGCCGAGGAGCGGGAGACGATCCCGGAGGGCAGCAACCCCTGCCGCCAGATCGCGATGAACCGGCCGCGCCGCCACGAGCGCTTCCTGACCGACGAGGAGTTCCAGCGTCTCGGATGGGCGCTGGACGAGGCAGAGGAGAAGGGAGGCGCCAGGATGTACGCCGCGATGGCGGTCCGGCTGCTGCTTCTGACCGGCTGCCGCAAGAGCGAGATCGTTAACCTGCACTGGAACCATGTCGACCTGGAGGCCGGCGAGATGCGGCTCCCGGACACGAAGACGGGCCCCCGGACGGTGCAGCTGCCGCCGGCGGCCGTCGAGCTGTTGGGGCGGATTCCGCGGGCGGACGGCAACCCCCATGTCATCGCGGGCGCGCGGCGTGCGAACGCCATGTCGAACCTGCAATCCCACTGGGCGACAATCCGTGAGCGCGCCGGGCTGGAGGACATGCGCCTGCATGACTGCCGGCACTCCTTCGCGTCCCGGGCGCTGGCGCTCGGCGAGAGCCTGCCGATGATCGGCAGGATGCTCGGCCACAGCGAGGTGAAGACGACCGCGCGCTACGCGCATCTCGCCCGGGATTCGGTGCATGAGGCCGGAGAGCGGGTTGCCGTGAGGGTCGAAGGGCTCCTGGAACGGGATTGTCCGCCGCTCGGGGCCTGAGGCCGGGAGAGCGGCGCCCTATCCGGCCCTCGATAACGGCCGGCTGTCCCGTCGACGGGATCGGCGCCTCCTGAATCCCACCGCGCCGAACGGCTGCCGCATGCGATGAGCCGGTCGGCGGCGGCGTCGAAAGTTCTCCCGAGCTCAATGCACGACCGGTCCGGCTCCAGGCCGACCGCCGGCCCCGGATGAGGGTCGCGGAGGAGTCCCTCACGACCTGACCGGCGCCGGCTCCTGGCGGCCGCGAGCCTGCCCGGCAGCCCCCGGCATCTCCCTTCCCGGAAGTCATTCGCGTCCGGCGCCGAATCCGGTCCGGCGGTCCGGTCGTTTCGCCAAAATCCGATCCGTGACGGCGGCGGAGTCGGCCGTTTTTGGCCTGTCCGGGCACGGCGTCCGGCCGGAGCCCGCGAGTCCGATCGTCGCCGTGCGCCCGTGTGCGCCCCCGTGCGCTCTCAAGGGTGGCCGTTTGCGAATCGCAATTCGACCATCCCCGCCGGCCGCCTTCCGCGCTTCCATGGCTGGGCATGCGTCCGGAGCGGTCCGGGCGCCGTCGAAGCCAGGGAGACGGGAATGACGGAGGAGATCAAATACCTGAACACGGTCCAGGCGGGGCGCCTGCTCGGCCTGGCGCCGAAGACGCTGGCCCGCTACCGGTGCACGGGGACGGGGCCGGTGTATTGCCGGTTCGGCAACCGGGTGCGCTATCGGCGCGAGGACCTGGACGACTGGGCGGAGACGCGCCGGCGCGCGTCGACCGTCGACGACGGCACCGTGCTTCCGGGAGCCACCCCATGAGCGGCGGGGCAAGAACAGCGCCGGCCGCATGCGTGGACCGCCCGGCAGCCATGCTGCGCGGGCTCGCCATGGCGTCCCTGGCGGCCGCGGCCCTGCTGGCCGGTGCGGACGCGGCGCTGGCGACCACCGACACCACCTTCGGCACGCCGCTGGACACGGTGCAGGACATCGTCGGCGGCACCGGCGGCCAGCTCGCCGCCGCGCTCGCCGTCGGCGCCGCCCTGGTCGGCTCGGTGCTGCGCTTCAACGCCATGCAGCTGATGGGCGCCGTCGGCGTCGGCATCGCCGCCGGCGCCGGCACCGGCATCGTCACCGGCCTGGTCGGCACGGCGATCGTCTGAGGGCGCCCCCGTGAACGACACCGCCCGCCACACCATCCCGCGCCGGCTCGACGATCCGGAGCGCTGGCTGTTCTGGACCGTCGACGAGGCGGCGGCACTGATGGGCCCGGCCCTGTTGGGCCTGGCGGCCAACCAGTTCGTGCCGGGGTTGATTGCCGGCGTCGGCGGCTGGCTGGCTCTCCGCCGCGTCAAGCGCGGCGGCGGGGCCAACATCGCGCGCTACGCCCTCTACTGGTTCCTGCCGGACTTCGTGCTGCGTCTGAAGGCGACGCCGCCGAGCCATCTGCGCCGGTATGTCGGCTGATGCGGCGCGGCGACATGGACACCGCCTTGCGCCGCGTGCGGGACATCAGGGTCGCGCTCGGGCTCCTTCTGGCGCTGTCGATGACGGCCAACCTGGCGCTCACCATGAGCTTCGCCGGGCGCGAGACCGTCACCGTGCTGGTGCCGGCGACGGCGGGGCCGTCCTGGGAGGTCGGCAGCCGGGGAGCGGGCGCGCGGTATCTGGAGGACATGGCGCGCACCGTCACGGTGACGCTGCTCACGCTGACACCGGAGAACGCGGCCCATGTCCGCCGCGCGGCGGCGCGGCTTTCGCATGCCTCGGCGCGGGGCGCGATCGGCGCCTGGGTCGAGGCCGAGGCCGCCCGCATGGCCGGCCGCGACCTGGCGAGCGCCTTCTACCCCACGGAGATCGAGGCCGACCCGGCGCGGCTCACGGTCGAGATCGCGGGCGAGCTCGTGACCTGGATCGGGCGCGAGGAGGCGGCGCGCGAGAACCGGCGCTACCGGCTCGTGTTCCGCATCGACGCGGGGCGGATCGGCCTGCTGCGCTTCGAACAGATGGAGAGTGGAAAATGACGATTATCGGTTCGCGCCCGCGCGCGGCGCTCCTTGCCCTGCACATTCTGGCCATGGGCGTTGTCGGGGCGCCGGCGCCCGCGCTGGCGATGCAGATCCTCGATGCGGCCGACCATGGCGAACTCGCGGCGGAGATCTCCGCCACCAACGTCAGCCGCATCGCGCTCGCGGGCGACCGGATCGCGAAGGTGGTGCGCTCGCCGGACGGCTTCGCGGTCGAGCACGACGCCGCGTCGGGCGACCTCTATCTCAGGCCCGTTGCGGCGGAGGCTGCGGAGCACGAACCCGTCACGCTGTTCGTCGGCACAGAGAAGGGCTTCACCTACCGGCTGACGCTCATGCCGGCGGCGCGCGCGTCGGCGCAGATCCTGATCCGCAACGCGGCCGCCCTTCCGGGCGCTGCGGTCGCCGACCCGATTGCCGGTGGGCCGCACGTCGCGGCGCTGGTGCGGCTGGTGCGCGCCGTCGCCCGTCGCGATCTGCTGCCGGGCTACGCCGTCCATGCGGGCGGGGAAGCGTTGCAGCCCGGACTGACGCTCATCGAGACCTGGCGGGGCCCGCGCTTCGCGGCGCTCGTCTTCGAGGCCGCACGTCCGGCATCGGAGGATGCAGAAGGCGCAGCGGGCCTCGCCGGGACCATCGGGAGCCTGCCGGGCGTCGGTCCCGTCGCCGCGCTCTGGCTGGCGCCGCCGGCTACCGGCCCCTCGGGCGGCCGGCTCGGCGTGGCGGTGGTCGAGGCCGCCGGCGCGGGAGGTCCGCAATGAACGCCCGCCCCGACAGGCGCCCTGCCGGCGACGCGAACGACGCCGATGCCGTCCGGCGGCGCCAGCTGCTGCTGTTCTCGGTCATCGCGGCAGTCGCGCTGGTCGCGGTTGCCGCCTGGCTCGGCATGGGCGGGAGCAAGACGGATGCGCCCGAGGGCGGCATCGACGCCGGGATCGTGGCGCCGGACGCCGCCGAAATGGTCTGGACGCGGCGCTCGGAGGCGCGGCTCAACAAGGTCGAGGACGCGCTGCGGCGGATGGAGCAGGAGGCGCGCCGGCTGCACACCGAGAACGAGGGGCTCCGCACGAAGCTGGAGGGCCGGACGGCCGACGCGCTGCGGACCATCGACGCGCACAAGGCGCAGATCGACGAGCTCGAACGGCGGCTTGAGCCGGCCGTGCCGGGCGCCGCGCAGGGCAATGCGGCGGCGGGCGATCCCTGGTTTCGGGGCCAGGCGGCGACGCCGCCGGGCGGGGCCGGTCAGCAGCCGGCCGCACCGGTGCGCACGCGCATGATCGAAACCTTCGATCTGGAGGGGGAGTCGCAATCGTCCGCCGCAGACCCGCGCAACGGGGCGGAACTGGTCGCGGACGCGGTCGCCAAGCCGGTCTCGTCCTGGCTGCCGGCGGGCGCCCATGCCGAGGCCGTGGTGCTGGCCGGGGTCGACGCCTCCGCCGGGGTCTCCTCACAGGGCGATCCCCGCCCGGTGCTCATGCGTATTACCGGCCCGGCCTGGACCGCCGCCGAGGACGGAACCGCCCTGCAGGTGGATGTCGACGGCTGCACCGTCACCGGCGCGGCGCACGGCGATCTCTCCTCGGAGAAGGTCTATGTGCGCTTCCGCACCATGACCTGCGCGGGGCCGAAGCCCGGCACGGTGATCGAGACCGACGTGGCGGGGTTCGTCGCGGGCTCCGGCAAGACCGGGGTGCGCGGCCCCGTGGTGAGCCGCGAGGGGGCGCTGGTCGAGAAGGCGTTCCTCGCCGGTCTCGTCTCCGGCGTCGGCCAGGGCGTCTCCCAGGCATTCCAGCCGCAGGCGGTGGCGACGGGCGGCGGCGCGGCGGTCGCCAACACCGCGCTCGGCGACATCGGCCGGGCGGGTCTCGGCGCGGGCGCGTCGAGCGCCGGCCAGAAGGTCGCCGACTACATGATACGCCGCGCCGAGCAGTACCAGCCGGTGATCCAGCTCCAGGCCGGCACGAAGGTGACGCTGGTGTTCCTCGAGGGCGCCCGCATCGACGGCCGCGCGCCGATCCAGACCGCCAGGAAAGGAAAAGGACAATGATGCATGCGATGAACCCCGCGCCGCGCCGGACGGTTCCGGCCGCCGCGCTCGCCGCCATGATGCTCGCCGGCTGTTCGTCGGGCCATGTCGGCGAGAGCTGGCAGTGCCCGCTGGCCGACGCCGGGACCTGCGACAGCGTCGCCGCCGCCGATCCGGCGGTGCCGGATGCCGACGCCGCCGCAAACGCGGTTCTCACGGAGCCGCTCTGGCGGGTGCAAAACACCAGGCAGCCGAACGTGC
This sequence comes from Alphaproteobacteria bacterium, assembly GCA_965219135.1. Lineage (GTDB taxonomy): Bacteria > Pseudomonadota > Alphaproteobacteria > VGEJ01 > VGEJ01 > CAYUNL01. The sequence goes on from CBDCMV010000003.1 coordinate 1,839,599, forward strand.
CGGTCGAGGCGCCCTGCGATGCCGCCTGCGACGGCGGGTTCGATCCCTTCGCCTGGCTCGCGCGGCTGTTCGGAGTCGAGGAGGACGACTCGCGGAAGGCCGATCGGGCGCCGCAACCGCTCGCCCCGAATCCGCCGAAGGCTGCCGCTCCGGCAGCGGCCTCGCCGGCCGACTCCCTCTTGGCCGAACCGCTTCCGGCTGAACCGGGCGCCGCTGCCCTCCCGGCCAAACCGGCCCCTCTCCCGACCGAACCGGACGCGCGCGGACTGCACGCGGGCGCCGAAGATCCGCATGCCGCCGATCTCCGCACCGACGAGGTGGTGGCGCGCATCTGGATCGCGCCCTTCGTCGACGCCGACGGGGTCTATCGCGAGGCGTCCTGGGTCCGCGCGGTGCTGGAGCCGGCCGGCTGGAGGCTGAAGTGATCGGCCGCCTCCTCGAACTCTTCGAGGGTCCCGAGGCGCCGGGTCCCTGGACGCCGCCGTCCGCGCCGGCGGCGCTGCATGCTCTCCTGCCCTGGCGCGCCTTCGACGAATCGAGCGAGACCTACGTCAACGCCGCGAGCGCCGGCTTCGTCATCGAGCTGCCGCCGTTCGCCGGCATCGACACCGAGACCCTTGGGGCGCTCGCCGGCACGCTGGCCGACGCGGCGCCCGAGCGCTGCACGATCCAGGTCATCCACTGGGCGAGCCCGAGGTTCGGCGCGGCCTCCCGCGCCTGGGCCGAGCCCCGCAGCGACGCCGGCGGGGCGCTCGCGCGGATGGGCTCGCGGCGCCGCGATCTGCTCACCTCCGGCGGCTGGCGGCGGCTGCATGCGGGCGGCCCGCCCTTCACCCTCTCGGACTACCGGGTGTTGGTCACCGCCTGCCTTGCGGCCGGTCCCGGTCCGGCGACGGAGACCGCGCTCGGCGCCTTCCGCCGGGCGCTGGAGGGCACGCTGGCGTCCGCCGGGGCGCAGACCCGCCGGCTGGAGCCGGATGCGCTGCTGTCATTGGCGGCGGAGCTGATCGCGCCGGATATCGGCGGCGTCCGCGACGGCGGCGCCGAGCGGCCGGCCCGGCGCTGGGCGCCGCGCGATCCGCTCCACGAACAGTGCATCGCGCCCGGCCGGGCGCTCACGGTCCACCCGACCGGCCTCACCTTCCTCCACCCCGACGGCGGCCGCGCCGGCGGGTCCGGGGACATCGCCGTGCGGGTTCTCAGCGCCATCGCCTTTCCGGAGGTCTGGCCGGGCTGGCGCGGCAACGCGCTGATCGGCGACTTCCACCGCGACTTCCTCCAGCCCGGCTGCCCGGTACTGACCTGCCTCACCGTGACCACCGGAGACGAGGCGGCGGGGGAAAGGGCGTTCCTGAAATCCGCCCGCGCGACCCAGCAGGCCGGCACCGGCATTGCAAGGTATCTCCCCGGCCTGCCCGAGAAGGCGCGCGACTGGCAGGCGGTCACCGAGCGGATCAAGGACGGCGAGAAGCTGGTCCGCGCCTGTTACACGGTTGCGGTCTACGCGCCGCTCGATGCGCTCGACGAGGCCGAGCAGGCGGTCCGCGCCATCTATCACGGCCAGGGCTGGCGGGTGAACGCCGAGCGCTACATGCAGCTCCCGTCCTGGCTCGCCTGCCTGCCCATGGTGTCCGCCGGCGGGCTCGACGCGGACCTCGAACGCATGGGCCGTATGAAGACCCTGCTGACCTCCAGCGCCGTCAACCTCGCGCCGCTGCACGGCGAGTGGCGCGGCCAGCCGGCGAACCCGGACAACCCGCCCGCCCTCTTCCTCATAGGTCGGCGGGGCCAGCCGGCGTGCTGGTCGCCGTTTGCCAACGAGGCCGGCAACTACAACGTCGCGGTCACCGGCAAGTCGGGCTCGGGCAAGTCGGTGCTGATGCAGGAGCTGGTGACCGGCCTGATCGGCGCCGGCGGCGAGGCCGTGGTGATCGACGACGGGCGGTCGTTCCAGCACACCGCCGAAGCGTTGGGCGGGGCCTTCATCGCCTTCGGCAAGGACCCGGCCTGCCTCAACCCCTTCGCCATGATCGACGCCGGGACGGCGGAGCATGACGGCGACTACCGCGAAGAGTGCTTCGCGATGCTGGCGGGCGTCATCGGCCGCATGGCCCGGCGTCGGGGCTCCATCGACGATATCGAGGCGGCGCTGATCGCCGAAGCCATCGCCGCGGCCTGGGACGAGAGCGGCAACGACGCCGATCTCGGCAGCGTCCGGAAGAACCTGGAAGCCCGCTCCGACCGGCGGGCGACCGACATGGCGACGTCCCTCGGTCCCTGGTGTCCGGGCGGCGCCATGGGGCGGCTGTTCGCGGGCTCGAACGTGCCGGACCTGGAGAACGCGCTCACCGTGTTCGAGCTCGCCGAGCTCAAGGGCCGGGGCGACGTCCAGGCGGTGGTGCTGATGCTGGTGGTCTTCCTCGCGACCCAGCGCATGTATCACGGCCCCCGCACGCGCGCGAAGGCGATCGTCATCGACGAAGCCTGGGACCTGCTCTCCGGCGAGGACTCGAAGGCGTTCCTCGAAGGCGCCGCACGGCGTGCCCGCAAATACCGCGGCGCGCTGGTGACGGGGACGCAGAGCGTCAACGACTACTACGCCAACCCCGCCGCCCGCGCGGCCTGGGAGAACTCGGACTGGGTGATCTTCCTCGCCCAGAAGGACGAATCCGTCGAACTGCTCAAATCCGAGAAGCGCATCCACTGCGACCCCGGCATGGAGCGCGCTCTGAAGAGCCTGACGACCGCGGACGGGCGCTATGCCGAGCTGGTGCTGCATGGCCCCGACGGCTGGCGGGTGGCAAGGCTGGTGCTCGATCAGTGGTCGGTCGCGCTGTTCTCGTCGCGCGGCCCGGCCTTCGCTGCCGTGGAGAACCTGAAAGCGCAGGGTCTCTCGACGGTCGAGGCCATCGACCGGCTCGCGGGAGACGCCCCCGCCGCTGCCGGACATACCGAACCATCAGAAACGGGAGAAACCGCATGACGCGGAAAGCAACCGCCCAACGTCCGCTCACCTGGCCGGACGACCCCGAGACCGTGACGGCGGAGGATGTCGATTTCGAGGCGCTCGCCCATGTGCTGGCCAACACCTGCCGCCGGGGCGGCTGCACCCGGCAGTATCACTCGGTTGCGGCCCATGCGGTGATCGTCAGCGAGGAGATCGCGGCGCTCGACGGGCTCGGCGAGGAGGACCGGCGGGCGCTCGCGCTGCACGCGCTCATCGCGAGTGCGCCGTCCGCCTGGCTTCGGGGGCGCCTGCCGGACTCGCAACGCGCCGCCGAGCGCGCCGGGCGGCTCGCCACGGGGATCGAGAGCGCGGTGCGCCAGGCGGCGGGCCTCGATGCCGTGCTCGACGAGGAACAGGCGGAGCTGCTGCGGTTCGTCACCAGGATGGCGGCCGCGGCCGAGCGCCGGGACATCATGGAGGATGCGCCCGCTGGCGCCGGCGTCGCGTTCCCGCCGCTGAAGCGGCGCATCCGCTCGATCCCGCCGGACAAGGCTGCCGAGGCGTGGCTCGTTCGCTTCCGGGCGCTCGCCGGGCCGGACGAGGAACGGCGCAAGGCGGTCGCCGCGGATGCCGGACAAGACTGACATGGACCGGAACGGGTCAAGCTGGCCGGTCATGGTCTCGGCGGTTCTGCTTTCCGGCGCGGTGGCGGCGGCGGTGGCGGCCGCGACGCTGCGATATGGCGTCGAGGCGCCGCCGCGCATCGCCGGCGTCCGGCTTGCCGAGATTACGGCGGCCTACACCACGCGCGCCGCGAGCGAAGGCGAGACCGTGGAGGACGTGCGGGCCTGGGGCGAGGCACTCGAAGCGGCGCTCGACCGGGTTGCTGCGCGCCATCGCCTGGTGCTGCTTCCGGCCCGCGCCGTGGCCGCCGGGGCGCCCGATGCGACGGTGCGGGTCGAGGCGGCGCTCGCGGCGATCCTCGCGGAGCGGGGAGCGGTGCGGTGAGCGCGGAGCGTCCGGTATTCGGTCTGAAGACGGCCGCCGCGCGCCGCCGCAGGATCGGCCTTGCCGTCATGGTGCTGCTGGCGGCGCTCTGGCTCGCCGCGGTCTCGCACGTCCATGTCAATGCGAGCTGGTCGGACGGGGCCTGGGGCTATGCCGCCTTCCCGCTCTTCGGCGAGGACCCCAAGCCCGGCGACCGGGTGCTGTTCGAGCCGCCCGAGGCCGTCGGCTCCCGGGTTCCCTACCTGAAGACGGTGCGCGGCGTGCCGGGCATGGCGGTGACGGTCGGGACGGACGGAACGGTCCTTCTGGACGGCGAGCCGGTTGCCCGCGCCAAGACGCATGCGCTCGACGGGCGCCCGCTCGCGGCGATCGCGCCGGGCGTCATCCCGCCCGGGCATTTCTACCTGCACGCCGATCACGTGGATTCCCACGACAGCCGCTACGCGGAGATCGGCCTCGTGCCGCGCGCGCGCATTCTCGGCCGCGCCGTCGCCATGCCGGACATTCCGTGGCTCGGCCTGAACGGACCGCTCGTCGGGCCGGAGGATATCGGCGAGCACAAGGCGCCCGCCACGATCCTGCCGCATGCGCATGACGGGCCAGCGCCCGTGGAGGCGGCACGATGAGGCGCGCATTCCCGACGATGCTTGCCGCCGCCCTGCTGCTCGCGGCCACCCTGCCGGTCACCGTGTCCGCGAAGGACCTGGGCGTGCGCGGCGCGACCTGGCCGGTCGCCGAGCCCGACCTGCTGGCGCAGATCGAGGCGCGATTGCTGGAGATGCAGCGCTCAGGCGAGCTGGCGCGCCTGCAAGAGGAAGCCCGCGCCAATGCCCGGCGGAAGCTGGAGGAGCCGGACCCGGCGCTGGGCATCGCGCCGGCCACAAGGGAACGCAGCCGGCTGTGGGACCACGCCATCACGGTCGCGCGTGACATCCGGGCAGCCGACGGCGTGCTCATCGCCGCCGCCGGCACGCGGGTCAACCCGCTGGAGCGCGTGACGCTCGCCCGCGACCTGCTGTTCGTCGACGGCCGGCGCGAGGCCGAAATCGCCTGGGCGCTGGCCCATGACCGCCCCGCGAAGATCGTGCTGCTCGCCGGGCGGCCGCTGGAGCTGATGCGGCGGCACCGCCGGCCCTTCTTCTTCGACCAGGGCGGGCGTCTGGCCGCGCGCTTCGGTCTCCGGTTCACGCCGAGCCTGGTCGAACAGGCGGGACCGCGGCTGCGCATTACCGAGATCCCGGTCGAGGACCTGGACGATCCCGGATCAGTGTCCGGGACAAGCCCCCAACAGGAGGAGTGAAGCCATGCTCAACATGAACCGGGCGACGCTGGTGGGTCATGCCGGACGCGATCCGGAACTCCGCGATCTGAACAACGGCGGCAGGGCGGCGACGTTCACGCTGGCGACCACCGAGAAATGGACTGACGGGGACGGCCGCCCCGCCGAAGCGACCGAATGGCACCGCATCGTCGTCTACGGCCCCACGGTCGCGACGGTCGAAAAGATGCTGCGCAAGGGCGACCGGGTGATGGTCGAGGGCAAGATCGCGACGCGCGGTTTCACGGACAGGGAAGGGAACGAGCGGACGGTCACCGAGATCGTCGTCTCGGGATGGCAGGGCATGGTCAATATCCTGTCGGCGCGGCGGCAGGACGCGGCCGTGAAGGCCGGCGGCGAGGCGCCCGAGGCCGAAGAATGACCCGCGTCCTTCTCCCGCTGGCCGCGCTCACCCTGGCGGCCGCCCTGTGGTCCGCCCCGGCCTCGGCGCAGTCCTGCACCGGGCGGTTCGTCAACCCGATCTCGGACGTCTGCTGGGAGTGCCTGTTCCCGATCTCGATCGGGCCGATCTCCATCGGCAGCGTCTCGGGCGTGCTGGACACACCGAACCCGTCCTCGCCGATCTGCTTCTGCGGCTCGCCGATCCCGCGCATCGGGCTCTCGCTCGGGGTCTGGGAGCCGGCCAGGCTGGTCGACGCGACGCGGGCGCCGTGGTGCTTCCCGAACCTTGGCGGCCTCACCATCGATCCGGGCCTGCCGGCCGGGCGCGGGCGCACCGGGGCTGCAGGCGGCGACGGCGCCAAGGGCTCGGTCTGGCATGCCCACTATTACATGTATCCGCTGCTCTCCTGGATCGGGGTGCTGCTCGATCTCGGCTGCCTGGAGGGCGGTGGGCTGGACATCGCCTGGGCCTCGGAGCTCGACCCGGCCTGGCTCGACGACGAGCTCACCTTCCTGCTGAACCCGGAGGCGGCGCTGTTCGCCAACCTGCCGGCCCAGGCCGCCTGCGCTGCCGACTGCGCGGCATCCTCCGTCGGGCTGCCGCTCGATCCGCTGTTCTGGTGCGCCGGCTGCCAGGGCGGGATGTATCCGCTGACCGGCAACGTCGGCGCCCATGTCGGCGGGGTGCAGGCCTCGCTGCTCGCGGCCCAGCGCCTGCTCTACCGGCTGCACCGAGCCGGGCTTGCCTGGGGCACCTTCGGCTCCGGCGCGCTCTGCGGGCGCTATCCGATGCCGGTGATGAAGAAGTCGCAATACCGCTGGCAGATGACCCAGCCGGTGCCGGCCGTCGACCCGTTGACCGGCTGCAACCCGACCGGGCGCTCCTCGGTGCTGTGGGAGACGCTGCGCGAGCTGCCGGTCGCGGGCGAGAATTTCGGGTTCCTGCTGTGGCGGAAAAGGAACTGCTGCCTGTTATGAACCCGTTGAAACACAACGATAATTTGCCCGTGAAGGATGCCCCGATAACCCGGCTTCGGCAAGGTTCCATTCCGGTGTTCCTGAGTATCCTGCTGCTGGCCGCGGGCTGGCTTGGAACGCCGCGCGCGGAGGAATTGCCGCGCGCCGGGACGCCCGATGCGGACGCTGCTCGCCTGGTCGAGGAGGTCCTGCGCAAGGCGGGCGGCAATGACGGGGACTCGCTCGGCGCTTGGTCCCGGTCGATCGTCGACCGCGCCCTCGAACGCGCCGGCGAGACCGCACGGCAGACGATACCGGGGTCGACCGCGCCTCTTCCGGCCGAACGCCATGCGGGGAGCCTTGCCGGTCATGCGGCCGGTCGCGGGGGCACGGCGGAAATCCTGATCTTCACCAGCCTGTCGGTGCCTGCCGCAAGCTGGCGGCAATGGGCGCGCGACGCGGCTCGGAGCGGCGCACCGCTGGTGCTGCGCGGCGTCGGCGCTGGCAGCCTGCCCGAAACCGCGAAGCGGATCGGCGCACGTCTCGGCGGCGCGGAGGCCGGGGTCGCCATCGACCCGCGCCTGTTCCGCCTGTTCGGCGTCGTGCGCGTTCCCGCCGTCGCCGTGGTGCCGGACGGCGTGCCGCCCTGCCGGAGCCGGGGCTGCGCGGACGATCCCGCACCGCCCCACGACCTGGTGACCGGGAACATCGGACTGGCGGCGGCGCTGGAAGCCGTTGCGGACGAGGGGGACGTCGGCCGCGGCGTCGCCCGCCGCCATCTCGAACGCCTGAGAGAGGAGGGACGGCCGTGATGGACGGATCCGATCTTTCCCGCGATCGCATCGAGATCGCGCTGGACCGCGGGACGCGCATTTTCAGGCTTCTGACCTGGACCGCCATGTTTGTCCTCGTATGCCTGATGCTGTGGGTCGTGTCCGGCATGGCACATGCGGAGGACCCCAAGGCGGCGGCGCGCGCCATCGGCAATGCGGGCAATGCGGCGGCGCGGACGATCGCACGCGATTCCTCCAACGCGGCGGAGGTGCCGGGTTACGCCGGGACGAGCCTGCCGGAACGCAGCATCGGCGCAAGCCGCCTCCAGGACGAGGGCCGGGCGCGGCTCGCCGATCCGGACGATCCGGGCGGCGCGGCCGGACGTGCGGTGATCCGGGGCACGACGAGCCGGCCCTCGGAGAGCGTGCCGGCGGGCGATCCGGTGGTGCGGCGCTCGGAGAATATCGCGGCGTCGCCGCAATCTTCCGTTCACGGCGCCGACGGGCTCGCCTCGGGCAGCGCCACGGACTGCGGCGCGGACCTCGACGATGCCGGGGACGGCGGGTCCTGCGGGCAGGTCACGTACTGCGTCGGCGCCGGCTGCGAGACGGTAAGCCCTCGGTCGAATACCGGCTTCGTGAACGCGACAACGCGGCTCAACATGGCTATCGAGCTCGGCGGCGAGGAGTTCGACCGCGACGACCTGCGCTTCTTCACCGGCCAGCGCCGGGCCTGCCACATCAAGCTGTTCGGGCTCGCCAACTGCTGCAAGAACTCCGGCCTGCTCATAGGGCTCGGCAACTGCTCGGCCGAGGAGATCGAGCTTGCGGAGGAGCGCAACGCCGGCAACACCCACTATCTCGGGCGGTACTGCTCGAAGCGCACCTTCTTCGGCGTCTGCATCCGCCGCTCGCGCGCCTGGTGCGTGTTCGGCTCGAAGCTCGGGCGCATCCTTCAGCAGCAGGGCCGGCGCCAGCTCGGCATCGGCTGGGGAAGCTGCCGGGGCCTGACCGTGGCAGAGGTCGAGTCGGTCGACTTCGAGCGCCTCGATCTTTCCGAGTTCACGCAGGACCTGATGGACGGCTCGCGCGAGCCCGCGGTGGCGCTGCCGGACTCGGGCGATACCGGGACGGCGATGCGCACGCGCATCCGCGACTTCTACCGGCGGGGGCAATGATGACGCGGGCCGTCTTGCGGGCCCTGAAACAGGCCCTTGCCGCGACGGTCGTCTGGTCGGTCCTGGGCGCGCCCGCGGCGGGCGGGGAATGGCGCTCCTGGTGTGCCGACGAAGGCTCCGGCGCCTCGCTCGGCTGGCACTTCTACTGCGACCGGGAGGACGAGGCGCCGCAACGGGCCGAACCCGCCCCGGCCCCGCCTCCCGGGGATGCCGGGCGACCGGCGACGGAACGGATCGAGGCGATGCGCAAGGCGCTGGAGGCGGCGCGCGCGGAAGCGATCCTGAATCCGACCACCGAGAACGTCACCGCCTATCTGCGGCTGCAACAGGAAACACTGCAAAGAGCCGCGGCTTTCTCCGACGCCTTCCGGCGCACTGTGTGGGCGACGCCGGAACTGGACTACACGCTCAGGCGCCCGGTCGGCGCGCTCGCCAAGCAGGTCTGGTCCGATGGACGAAGGCAGGCGCGCGAGGCCGCCCTGGCCAGGCTCGGCGAACGGTACGGCCTGATCTATCTGGGCCATTCCGGCTGCGCGGGATGCAAGGTCTTCGGCCCGCTGCTGCGGGCCTTCGCGAAGCGCCACGGCCTCGACGTGCTCGCGGTCTCGCTCACCGGGGAGGCGCTGGAGGGCTGGCCAGAGGCGGTCGCGGACAACGGGCGCGCTGCCCGGCTCGGCCTCGGCAACGCCCCGGTGCCCGCCCTGGTGTTGTTCGACACGGTGAAAAAGCGGGTGCTGCCGGTCGGCTTCGGCGTGATGGCCGAGGACGAGATGGCCGAGCGGATCTTTGCGCTCACCGCACTGGAGCCCGGCCATGATTATTGATGTGAGAAAGGTTGCGGCGGGCGCCGCCATCGCTGCCGCCGTCGCCCTGAGCGCATCGCCGGCGCAGGCCGACGTGCTGTCGGAGATGAACCGCTTCTGGCAGGGCGCGGCGGTCAACACCACCGGGCCGACCGCCTTCCAGGGTCAGGCCTCCGGCCACTGGACGCTGGGCAACCTCTATCTCCGCTCGCCGGTGCGCTCGGAGCAGATCGCGACGGTGAGCCTGCCCTCGTTCCGCGCGGGCTGCGGCGGCATCGACGCCTTCGCCGGCGCCTTCTCGTTCATCAATTCGGACCAGCTCATCGCCTTCGGCCGCGCGGTCGCGCAGAACGCGGCCGGCTTCGCCTTCGAGCTGGCGCTGGAGACCATTTCGCCGGTGATCGCCGAGACCATGGCGAAGCTCCGGGCGCTGGCGCAGTGGGTCAACTCGCAGAACCTCAACTCCTGCGAGACCGCCCAGGCGCTGGTCGGCGCCCTCTGGTCGAAGAACGACCGGGCAAGTTCGGCGATCTGCGCCGCGATCGGCACCGGCCAGGGCATTTTCTCGGACTATGCCGCCGCCAAGCATGGCTGCGGGGCGGCGGGGCAGCGCAACTCGACGCTGGCTTCGGCGTCCGGCGCGATGGCCGACCAGGTGCCGGTCAACGTCAACTATGCCTGGAAGGCGATCCGGGCGTCCTCCTTCCTTGCCGGCGACACCCAGCTCGCCGAGTTCGCGATGGCGGTGACGGGCACGCTGATCGTGACGTCGCCGACCTCGGATAGCGACGCTTCCGGGCCGCGCGTGCGCATCCTGGAGCCGCTTGCGCTCGACCGGCGGGTGACCGAGGTGCTGATGGAGGGCGGCGGGCAGCTCCCGGTCTACCGCTGCGACACGCCTGCCGCCTGCCTCAATCCGAGCCTGGGGACGGTGACGATCCCGCCTGACCGGGGCTTCCGCGCGCGGGTCGCCGGCTTGCTGCGCGACCTGGTCGATGCGGTGCGCGCCGACACCGCCCCGCCCGCCGCCGCGCTCGGGCTGGTCAACCTCACCACGCTGCCGGTCTATCGGGTGGCCAACGCGGCGGCCGCCTATCGGGGCGCCGTCATCGACCAGGAGATGGATGCGCTTGCGGAAGCCGTGGCGCTCGACGTGATGCAGGTCTGGATCACCGACCTCCACCGGACGGTCGAGGAGCGCGCCGGGACGCTCGACATCGCCGACGGCGAGCAGTTGCAGCGCTGGCGGGGAGGGTTGCGATCCAACCGCGTGGCGCTCGCAAGGCACCGGCACCAGGGCCTCCAGCGGCTCAACACCGCGCTCGCCGTGGTCGAGAAGCTGCGCCTGATCGAGACCGAACTGGCCGGGGCGCTCAGCGCCGACCTGCGCGCCGCGCTCGCCTTCGCGCGCGGCGGCGCCGGGGCCGGGTCGCGCTGACCCATGGCGTGACACCTTATATATGTACGAGCTCTTCACCCTTGGCGGCGGGACCTACCTCGTCGATCTCCTGAATGCCGTCGCGGCGATCACCTCGGGCGGCGCCTATATCACGCTCGCCCAGCTCGCCGGCGTCGCGGGTCTCGCCTGGGTCCTGTTCCGCACCGCCTTCGGCGGCTCGTGGAAGGACAACGCGAAGTGGATCCTGCTGTTCGTTACCGTCTGGGGCGCGATGATCGTGCCGAAGGCCACCGTCCGGGTGGTCGACCGGCTCGACCCGACGCTGGCGCCCGCGGTGGTCGCGAACGTGCCGATCGGCCTCGCGCTCTTTGCGTCTCTCACCAGCCAGGTCGGCGACGGCCTCACCCGCCTGACCGAGCAGGCGTTCACGCTGCCGAACGACCTCGCCTACCAACGCCACGGGCTGATCTTCGGGGCCCGGCTCGCGGCCAAGGCGACCCGCCTCGAGATCACCGACACGGTGTTCGCGCGCAACGTGCGCAACTACACACGCCAGTGCGTGTTCCACGCGCTCTTGCTCGGGCACATGTCGGCGGACGATTTGCGCGAGAGTACCGATATCTGGTCCCTCGTCACCGCCACGGGCTCGCCTTCGGCCGGGGCCTCGCCCGCGCGCATGTTCGAGTTCGCGACGCGGCAGGCCGCGGTCGGCACGGGCGCCACCCCGATCGACCGGCAGATCGTGACCTGCCAGGTGGGCGCGGGGCGGCTCAACGCCCAGTGGAACGCCGAGATACAGCGTGCCGGCACCGTGTTCGGGCGCCGGATATTCCCGGACGCCAGGACCGAGGTGCTGGCCAGGGCGGAGCTGCTGGCGGCGCTGCCGGCCGCCCACGACTTCCTGATCGGCGCGGCGCGCTCGGCGGGCGAGATCATGCGCCAGCAGATGGTGCTGAACGCCGTCCACGACGCTGGCGAGCAATGGGCGGCGGAAGCGGGGAACGCGGCGGCCCTGCGCGCCTACACCGAAGCCCGCGCAGAAGCTCAGACCGTCTCGGCCTACCGGGCGATCGGCAGGCAGGCCGAGACCTGGGTGCCGCTGTTGCGGATCGTGTTCGAGTGCCTCTATGTCGGCGCCTTCCCGATGGCGGTGCTGCTGATGCTGACCCCGGCGGGGCTGCCGATCTTCCGCTCCTATGTCACCGGGCTGGTCTGGCTCCAGTCCTGGGGGCCGCTTTACGCCGTGCTGCACCGCATCTCGATGGGCGAGGCGGCCGAGCGCATGCAGGCAACCGCGCTCATGCCGGGCGGCGACATCGGCATCTCGCTGGTGGCGCAGGCGGGGATCCGGGCGGTGGCCTCGGACGTGGCGGTGATGTCGGGCTACCTCTCCATGTCGGTGCCCTTCCTCGCTGCGGCGCTTGCCTACGGGCTCTCGAAGGCGACGGTGCTCGCGACCTCGGTGCTGGCGGTCGGCCAGGACGCGGCCTCCTCGGCGGCGCACGAGGGCACGACGGGCAACCTCTCGCTCGCCAATACCGGCTACGACACGCACCGCTTCGCGACGCTGGAGGGGCGCCAGATCCGCACTTCGGCGCATGTGGATACCGACCGCTATACCGGATACGCGCCGGCCGGGGCCGGCATGACGGTGACCGGCGACGGGACGGTGGTGGCCGATGCCGGCGCCGCGACCAGCCGTATCCCCGCCGCCGGCGTGCGCCTGTCGGAGTCGCTGGCGACGAGCCATGAGACCCGCGCGGCGGAGGCGCGGACCCTCTCGCGGCACTGGTCGGCCGAAGCGGGCCAGGCGCGCAATGCCGCCGTCACCGATGCGACGGGGCTGATCCAGCGCTACTCCCACGACGTCAGTACGGGCGAGGCGTTCGCGCGCGGCATTACGGAAAGCGAGAGCAGCCAGGCGCAGCAGCTCGACTCCCATGTCGAGAAGTTGTCGGAGATTGCGGGGATATCGAAGAACCAGGCGGCGGTGCTGACCGGGCAGGCCAAGGTGGGCGGCGGCTGGGACTTCATCGTCACGGTGGGTGCCGACGGCTCGGTGATGTGGCGCGGCCAGACCATCGAGCAGGACGCCTGGAACCGGGTGAAGGAGTACGACCGCCAGCACGGGGTGACCGGGACCTGGTCGCAGGTGGCGGAAGCCTCGCGGCGCTACTCGACCCAGACCGGCGACAGCGAGATGGCGGGTCTCGACGAGAGCCTGTCGGCCAACCTCACCCGGATGCGGACGTTCCAGGAGCGGGCCTCGTTCGCGCGCCAGGAATCGGAGAGCTGGTCGGACCAGGCCGCGCAGGTGCGTTCCGACGCCCAGGCGATCGAGCGCGAGCTGGGCCAGCCCTTCTTCGCCTGGCTCTCGGAGCGGGAGGGCTCGGACGGGCGCGCCATCGGCGCCGCGGGCGCGATGCGGATCGCCTCGCCGCAGACGGCGGAGGATTCCGAACAGCTCCGGGAATACGCCGCCGCCTTCATCGCCGAGAAGTTCCCCGCCCCGGCGGGCCCCGATCCGGCGTCGGTGGGCGGTGCGGCGGAATACGAGGGAGCGGCCGGCCAGATGCGCGGCGCCTACGGCCGCGAGACCGCGGCCGCATACGGCGGCTGGTCCGAAGGGGTGCGAGACCGGGCGCGCGAAGCCGGTGCGCCGCGTGCGGGCGAGACGGACCTGCGGGCGATGGAGGAGAGGGTCGAGACCAAGACCGAGCAGATCATGATGGGGACAGCGCGCGAGGCGCGGCAGACGGTGACGCGGGACGAGGCCGCGGAAGGCCGCGCCGGGGTGGAGGCGGAGAGGAGCAAGCCCTTCGAGCGGCATGCGACGGAGAACCTGCCGGTGGTCGGCGACTGGCTCGCCGGCAATCTGTTCGGCACGGCGAAGAACGCGGTGCCCGACGCCGCGCCCGGCGGCGCAGAAAACAGGCGGCCGGCGGACGAGCGGGGCTGGGGAGACTCCTCGCCGTGACCGGCGGGGTGGACACCCCGGGTTCAGTCCCCGCGCATCAGCCGCTCGTTCTCCTCCGCGACGGCCATGTCCAGCCAGCTGCCGCTTTTCGTCGACCAGTCGATGAGCTCGGTGTCCTCCGGAAGCTTGTGACGGCCAAACGCGGACCAGTCGCGGCGCCGGAGACCCCGCCGGAGCGCGAGCGCCAGCGAGGAGACCGCGGCCCAGGCGCCGGCGGCGAGCCACGCCGCCGCGACCGGCTCGATGCCGGCGCCCGTGGCGATGGACCAGGCGGTGCAGAGCGCCGCGAGGGCGAAGCCAGAGAGCACGATGGCGCGCTCGGCGGGCGACGGCCGGGACGGGTGTCCGAGCGGTCGGTTCGGGTCGTCGAATGTTCTCGTCATGTTCATGGCCTCCGATCATACCGGCGGAACCGGAAAGTGGAATCGCCCGGGCCTGGCCCGGACCCCGATCCGGGGTGTTTGCCGCGAGCGGTCGGGAATGGACCTCCGTGCGGCTCTCTCCGCCCCGTTCCGCTTCGCCCGGCCCCGGCCCTCCTCCACCTCCACGGGGCGTTGAACGCAAAGACAGGGAGAACGTCATGCGCGGCATCGGCGGCAGCACGCTCAGGGGCGGCCAGACCGTCTTCCACGGCCTCCGCATGTGGGGCCAGCTCTTCCGGGCGGCCATGCTGTTCGCGGCCTTCACGACCGTGGCGGTGCCGGCCTGGACGCTGTGGCACCGCACCACCGGCGCGGAGTGGTATGCGGCCGGCATGGCGACGCTCGCCGAGATGAAGCTGGTCCTCGGCTACGACCCCGATTCCGGCCAGGAGGTCGAGTTCGCCGACGGCACGAGGCATGTGCTCAGGATCCGCGACGTCGCCGCCTCGGTCCCGGCGCTGGAGGCGCGGGAGAAGATCAGGGACGAGATATTCGCCAGCGCCGGGCTCGGCGGGCTGGCGGGCGGCGGGCTGATCGGGCTGTTCCTGATCGTGTTCTGGTGGCGCGGCGCGCAGCTCGGGCGCCAGAAGCGCATAAGGGGCGCCGAGATGGTGACCGCCGCCGAGCTGCGCCGGCGCGTGCAGTCGCGCCATCTGCGCACGCTGGTGCGCCTGCCCGGCGGCAAGCGGCTCCGGCCCTACTCGATCGCCGGCATTCCGTATCCGCACCGGACGGAGACCCAGCACACGATCGTCTCGGGCACGACGGGCTCGGGCAAGACGGTGCTGATTTCCGATCTCGTCTCGCAGATCCGCAACAGGGGCGAACGCTGCGTGATCTACGACAAGATGGGGAGCTACACCCGGTCATTCTTCGACAAGGACCGCGACGTGCTGATGAACCCGCTCGATGCCCGCGCGCCGCGCTGGTCGCCCTTCCTCGAGGCAAGGAACCCGCGCGACTTCGACATGATGGCCGCCGCGCTGATCCCGCAGCAGAAGGACACGGTGGACCCGTTCTGGGTGACGGCGGCGCGCCAGCTCTTCTCGAACGGCGCCGGGGTGCTCCGGCAGAAGGGCGTGAAGGACAACAAGGTCCTGGTCGACCATTTGCTGAAGACCGACCTGACGGCGCTTGCCGAGGCGATGGAAGGGACCGTGGCGCAGTCCATCGTCGATCCCGACAACCCCAAGACCGCGCTCTCGGTCCGCGCCATGCTGACCGCCAACCTTTCCGCGCTGGAGTTTCTGCCCGATACCGGCAAGCCGTTCTCGATTCGGGAATGGATATCCGACGAGGACCGGGACGGGTTCCTGTTCCTTACGTCCAGGGGCGACCAGCACGCCAGCCTGCGCGGGCTGATCTCGACCTGGCTGGAGATCGCGGTCAACGCCATGCTCACGCTCGCCCAGGACGACGACCGGCGTATCTGGGTCATCCTCGACGAGCTGCCCACCCTGCACCAGGTGCCGAGCCTCCAGCCCGGCCTCGCCGAGTCGCGCCAGTTCGGCGGCTGCTTCGTGCTCGGCGTCCAGGTCGCCTCGGCGCTCCGCGACCTCTACGGGCGCAACGGCGCCGAGACCGTATCCGGTCTCTGCGGCACCCGCGTGGTGCTGGCCGCGCCGGACCGGGACACCGCGCAGTGGTCGGCCGACAGCCTCGGGCGGAGCGAGATCGAGGAAGTCTCCGAAGGCTTCTCCTACGGTGCCAACACCATCCGGGACGGGGTGAGCCTGACGCCGCGGCGCGAGCTCAGGGCGCTGGCACTGCCGTCGGAGATCATGCGGCTCGCCAACCTGGAGGGTTATCTGAAGTTCCCCGGCCCGTTCCCGGTCGCCTCCATCCGCCTGAAATACGTCGCCCGGACGAAGGCGGCGGAGCGGTTCGTTCCGCGCAAGGAGGATGGGGCCGAGGCCCATGGCGATGCGGACCTGGCGGCGTCCGCGGCAGGGGCCGCCTCCGCCGAAATCGCGATCCCGGAGCCGCCGGACCCCGGCGGGCCCCGCCCCGCCGACGATCCCGGCGCGCCCGGCATGGCGCCCGGGCCCGCGGCCTGGCAGGGCGAGCTGGATCTTGTGCCGCTGCCGGACGAGGCCGGCGATCCGCAACCGGACGCGGCGGCGGCCGAAACGGCGGACGGGAAGGCGCCGGAGAGCGGGGACGGGACGCCGGACGCCGGTTCCGCACCGGCAGGCCCGCCGGACTCCTCCGCCGGTGGCGGCCGCGCCTCCGACTGGGGCTGACATGCTGTCGATCGGCGCGCTCTCCTCGGCCGCCCAGGGCGCGTCCTACTACGAGCGCGACGGCTATTACGCGAAGGACGATCCCGAGCACCGCGACGCCAGCGCCTGGGCCGGCAAGGGCGCCGACGAGCTCGGGCTGAAGGGCCCGGTCGACGCCGATACCTTCCGGGCGGTGCTCGAAGGCCGCGTTCCGGACGGCTCCGACACGCGGCTCGGGCGGCGCGGCAAGGACGGGGAAATCACGCACCGTCCCGGCCGCGACCTCACCTTCTCGGCGCCGAAGTCGGTCTCCATCGCCGCACTGGTGGGCGGCGACAGGCGCATCGTGGAGGCCCACGACCGTGCCGTGGCGGCGACGCTCGCCTGGGTCGAGAAGAACGCCGCCGAGACCAGGATGAAGGATCCCGAGACCGGCAGGATGGGGCGGGTCGGCGGGCAGAAGATCGTCGCCGCCGCGTTCCGTCACGACACCTCGCGCAACCTCGATCCGCAGCTCCACACCCATTCCGTGCTCGCCAACATGGTCAAGGGGGAGGACGGCAAGTGGCGCTCGATGGCCAACGAGGGGCTGTACGCGCGCCAGAAGCTGATCGGCATGCTCTACCGCAACGAACTCGCGGCCGGTCTCGGGAAGCTGGGTTACGACATCGAGAAGACCCATGCCGACGGGCGCTTCGAGATCGCGGGGGTGCCGCGCGCGGCGATCGAGGCGTTCTCGAGCCGGCGCGCCGAGATCGAGGCGGCGATGGAAGAGCGCGGGCTCGGCGCTTCCGCCGATAATCCGCGCATCGCGGAGCGCGCGGCGCTGATGACGCGCGCGAAGAAGCGCGACATCGACCGCGACGAGCTCCGGGGCGTGTGGCAGAAGCAGGCGGCCGATCTCGGCCTCGATCCCGGCGCACTGGTCGCCGGGGCCGTGGAACGATCCGGCCCGGCGGAACGCGAAACGGCGCCCGACCCGGCCTCCGGGGCGGGCAGGACGCCGGAGCCGGAGGCGCCCCGGGCGCCGGACATTGGCGACGCCGGCCGGACAGGCACAGCGGTCATGGCCGCGCCGTCGCGGGAAACGGCGGCAGTGGGGGCCGGAATGCACGCGCCGGAGCGCAAACCGGTGGCGGAAGCCACGCCGCCCTCGCCCGCCGCCGGCGCGGTCGCGTGGGCGATGGCGCATCTCTCGGAGCGCGAGGCGGTGTTCTCCCGCACCGACCTGTTCGCCGCCGCGCTCGCCCATGCGCCGGGCGCCGCCGCGATCGGGGACGTGGAACGGGAGGTCGCGGGGCTGGAGAAGGCCGGGACCTTGCACGCTGTCGACCTGCCGGGCGCGGAGGCCTCGCTCACGACCGACCGCACCGTGGGCGAGGAGCGCGAGACGGTGGCGTTGTGGCGAGGCGGCCAGGCGCGCGGCCGGGCGCCGATGCGCGGCTGGCAGGTCCAGGGGCACCTCAACAAGGGGCCTCTCACGGCCGGCCAGAAGGACGCGGTGAAGCTGATCCTGTCGGCGAAGGACCGCACGGTGGGCGTCCAGGGCTATGCCGGAACCGGCAAGACGACGATGCTGAACCGGGCGCGCACGCTGGCGGAGAAGCGGGGCTGGCGCATGGCGGGCCTCGCGCCCTCGGCCTCGGCGGCGCGGACCCTCGCGTCGGAAGCCGGCATTCCCACCGAAACCCTCCAGATGTTCCTCGCGCGCAATGCCGGCGTGGCCGAGGGCAGGCTCACGCGGAAGGGCGCCAGGGAGATGCGCGCCGCCTTCGCGAAGACCATCCTGGTGGTCGACGAGGGCTCGCTGGCGTCCACCGTGCAGGCGCGCGATCTCTTGCGGATCGCGAACGCGCTCCGGATTCCCCGCGTGGTGCTGGTGGGCGACGCGAAGCAGCTCGATGCCGTGGACGCCGGCAAGCCGTTTGCCCAGCTCCAGGCCGCCGGCATGCAGACCGCCACGATGGACGAGATCATGCGGCAGCGCGATCCGGCGCTGAAGGAAGCGGTGGAAGCCAGCCTCAAGGGCGACATTGGACGCGCGTTCGAGAAGCTCGGGAGCAACGTCGCAGAGGTGAAGCCGGACAATATCGCGGGTGCGGTCGCCGCCCGATGGCTCCGGCTCGACGCGGAGGCGCGCGCGAACACTGGCGTCATGGCGCCCTCCCACGCGCTGCGGCAGCAGATCAACGGCCATATCCGCGAGCGCCTCGCTCGCGAGGGCCGTATCCAGGGGCCGGCAAAGGCCTCCGAACGGCTGGTCTCACGGGGCTACACCAACGCCGAGAAGGCGCTCGCCGGCAACTACGGCGTGGGCGACGTGGTGGCCTTCCACCGCCCCTACAAACGGATCGGGGTCGAGAAGGGCGACGAGCGCCGCGTCATGGGCGTCGACCACAAGGGCCGCGCGGTGCTGCTGGATGACGGCAAGGGCGGCCGGGTCGCCTGGAAGCCGGAGGAGATCGGCGGGCGCCGGGGCGGCAGCGAGGTCTATCGGGCCGAGGAGATCGAACTCCGCGCCGGCGACCGCATTCGCTGGACGCGCAACGACGCCAGCCTCGGCCTGGTCAACAGCCGCACGGCGGAAGTGCTCAAGGTCGCGAACGGGCGCGTGACGTTCCGCCTGGAGGACGGGAAGACGCTGGAGCTGGGCGGGGGCGACCCGCAGCTGCGCCATCTCGACCATGCCTGGGCCTCGACCGTTCACGCCTTCCAGGGCCGCACGGTGGACAACGTGATCGCCGCCATGGAGGCGAGGCATCCGCATCTGACCACGCAGAAGAGCTTCTACGTCGAAATAAGCCGGGCGCGCGACCGGGCCGAGCTGGTGACCGACGATGCGGCCGAACTCCGCGCCCAGCTCCAGGCCGCCACCGGCGAGCGCATCGCGGCGCTCGAAGGCATCGGCGAGATGAGGCGCGAGGCGCCGGACAAGGCCGGCGAGGCCGCAAGGGATCGCAGGCGATGTCCTCGATGCGGCTGCGGTCGCGCCAGTGGCGCTTGGTCGGGAAGTTGACGACGAAAGGCGTCGGATCGCTGCCGGTGTCGAAGACGAGGCAACGCCCGGGCCGGACCGCGCGCCGGGCGCAGGCGTCGCGGTACGCCGCGTAGTTGGCCGGGAAACGATGCCGGAACTGGAGGGCGAGGCCCTTGCCCATGACGCCGACGCAGTTGACGGGGTTGACGAGGGCCTCGCAGCCGGAGGCGAAGAGGTCGCCCTGGGTGAAGCGGATCATGGCGCAGCTCCTGTCGGGGGAAGATTGAGGAAAGATCGGCTCCGCCCGGCTCACGGGCGGGCGGCGGCGGACGGGAGGGTCCGGAAGGTGGCGGAGAGGCGCGTCGCGGCCTCACCGGCGGTGTCGGCGCGGTCGATCCCGTGCATGAACGCCGAGCGCGCGGCGCCCGCGAGAACCAGCACCGAGCGGCGGGGGAGCACCGCGACCTCGTCGCCGGGCAGCCCGTCGCGGGCGTAGGGGCGCACAGAGCGGGGGCGGAACCGCATCGGCCAGTCGGCGGCGAGCGACAGTGAGGCGACGACCGGCCCGAAGTCGCGGTGGTCGGCGTGCATGCCGATGCCCTGGCCGGGGCGGTACTCGTTGACGATGCACTGCGCGGGCAGCGCCCCGCCGAAATGCTCCCGGAGCCGGTCCGCCATGACCTCGGCCCAGCGCGGGAACGGCGCGGCCGGCACCGGGCGGCTCGCGCCGCGATAGTCGTAGCGGTAGCCGTAGTGCTGCACGCGCCGGCGCAGCTCGGTCATCCAGGGCGCCGATGCGATGCGCAGCAGGAGGCGCTCCTCCTCGGCCGGGGTGACGAAGTCGGGGACGATGACCGCCCCCTGGGCGAAGATGCTGTCGCGCGCCATGCTCTCTCTCCTCATGTAACGAACGCCCCTGCCCGCGCTCTCCCCGGACTCCGGCGGCGCGCGCGGTCAGCGGCCGGCGGCAAGGCGGCCGACGCGGATCAGGCCGGTCCAGGCGGCGGCGCGCGCGGCGGGATCGTCGTCGCGCAGCTGTTGGCGCAACTCCATCCAGAGCCGCCCCAGCACGTTCTCGCCGCGATAGCTGTCGCCGGCGGGTTTCGCGCCCCACCAGGCGTCGCGTGTCGAGACCTCGACGATGGCGCGCTCGCCGGTCGCGGCGAGCGCGGCGTCGATCTGGTCGGCGTTCGCCTCGCGCTTCGTGCGCAGCACCCAGCGCATCACGTTCACCCGCTGGGCGTTCCAGTCCGGGTCGAGGCCCGCACTCGTGCCGCGCCCGATGGCGGCCGCTTCGCGCGCCGTCGGCGCGCGGGCGATCCGCTGCTGCACGTCCGGGGCGGCGCCGAACTTGGCCGCCTGGTAGACTGCTTCGGAGGTCCGGAATTGCCAGGGACCCGCCGCGATCGGCGCCGTCAGCGGCGCGAAATTGCTGAACGCGCCCCAGGCCGCGCGGGTGAATCGGAAACTGCAAACCTCGTCGCGGTTGTAGATGCGCATGATCTCGTTCTCCGTTGCCGGCGGCGGGCTCCCTCCGTCCCTGCCGCGCTTCGCCCAAGCGCAAGCGAACCTCCCCTCCGGCGGGGACGGCGGAGCGGACCGCGCGGAGCGCGGGCGCGCAGCCGGCAGGGGCGCCTCCGGATCGGCAGCAAAAAGAAAGGGACCGACGCCGGAGCGCCGGTCCCGAGTTGGGGAGGGAGGATGCGAAGAGGGCCTTTTAGAAGGGAATCTCGTCGTCCAGGTCCGCGGGCGCCGAAGCCGGGGCGGCGGCGGTGTCGCCCGACATGTCCGGGTCGGGCTGCATCCCGGTGCCGTTGCCGTTCGGCTTGTCGAGGAATTGCACCCGGCCGCCCGAGACGAGCAGGATCTCGGTCGAGAAGCGGTCGCCGTCCTCGCCCGGCTTCGACCAGCGCCGGGTCTGGAGCTTGCCGTCGACGTAGACCAGGCGGCCCTTGGTGGCGTGCTTTTCGAACATGTCGATCAGCCCGTCCTGGAAGGTGACGACCCGGTGCCACTCGGTCTTGTCGACCTTCTCGCCGGTCTGCCGGTTGATGTACGACTCGTCGGTCGCAATGCTCAGGTTGGCCACGCGGCCGCCCGAGGTGAGGTGGTTGACGGTGACGTCGGCGCCGAGGCGGCCGATGATCTGCACCTTGTTCAGTCCGAAAGCCATGACGATCTCCTTCATGGACGAGTTGATGACGATGGGTTGCGAACGTCCGGGGGCCGGGTCACTCTCCCGAACCCCCTTCCGATCACCCTCTTCAAGCCCTCCTCCACCTCCATTACGCCGGAGGGAGCGACGCCGCCGGGTCCCAGGGCTCCGCCGGCGCCGCGTCCTGGAGGGCCATCCCGAACGCCGGTTCCGGGAAGAGGCACGCGAAGCCGTGTTCCGGATAGACCGCGCCGCGCTCGGGACAGCGGATTGCGCGCTCGTCCTCGGCGATTTCGCGGACGGTGCGGCGATCGACTCCGAGTTCGGCGAGCAAGTCGCTGCCGGTCGGATGATCGAGGGATGTATCGCGACGAAACATGGGGAAACTCCTTTGCCGTTGCCCTGCCCGGCATCGGCGCGGGAGCCCCTCTCCCTCCGCCCTGCCGGACACTCGCCCGGCAGGCGCTTCACTCTTCCTCTACGACGGATGGACGGCGCGGCGGATCGCGGCCAGGCGCTCACAGACGGAACGCGGCGACATTGACCCGAGATTCAGCACCGGGATGCCGCGGGCCTCGGCGATACGGATAGCCATGCCCGTACCGCCCTCAGCCCGTCCCCCGGCCGACCAGCACACGACCGCATCGACCGGCCGGTCCAGCGTCAACCCGAGCACCCCCGCGTTCCTGGCATGCAGCTTCCGGACGGCGGGCGAACACCGCTCCCACGCCGGATGCAGGGGCGCCGCGATCCCCATGCACGCCGCCATCGCCGCCGCCGACAGCACCCGGCAGTCCGGCCCGCGATGCCCGTTATAGCCCCGCCACGGCAGCCAGATCGTCCGCTGCCCGGCCGGCGCTCCGTTCGCAAACGCGCTGTCGGCCCCGTCCGCGCCGCCGGTCGAGAGAGTCCAACCGGTCCGGGCCAGCCATCCCGCCATTACCGTCATGTCCGCCAACACGGAAGCCGGCGTCGCCCGCGCCCCGATCCCCGCATATCGCAATGTCGTCATGTCCGACCTCCCCGGTTGCGACTGCCGCGACTCCCTCTCGGTCAGCGGCCTTACTTCCCGCACGCTCTTCTCCGCCTCCTCGGCCGCGGGCGCTTAGAATCCAGTTCGCATGAGTGCCGCGTCCGGGCGGGCGCAGGCAGCGGCGTTGGCGGACGAAACCGGTTCGCGCGGATGGGTCCGATGCCGGCCGGATGCGGCGGGGCGCTTCCGGGTGTGCGGGAGGTGAGGGCGCCGATCGCTGGGTCCCGCCGGGCCACCGTCCCCTGCCTTTCGCGATGTCCGGACCGGGCTCCGGTCCGGCGGCGGAGTGCGCCCGGTGCGACGGTCCCGGCGGTTGGCGGGTTGCGCGGCGGCGTGGCAGTCTGCGCCGATGCGGCAGGGCCGAACGTCCGCGCCGGGAGAAGGCCGGCAGCGGACCGGCGATGCGACGTCGGCGGACGACGGGCCGGCTGCGCAGCCGGGCAGTCGGCCATCGGGAGACGTTACCGGCGCATGCGCGGGGCGCAATCGCGAATGTGGGAGAGGGAGCCGGATGGCGAGCGAATACGAAGAGCACCTGGCGGCGGTCGCGGCGAAGGGCATGGCGGTGATGTGCTTCCGCAACACGCCCATCGAGGATTTTCACGACCGGACGCCGCCGGTCAGCCATACCGGGGATTTCTCGGACGTGGTGGTGATCGACGCCGACGGGCGGCGGATCCCCTGGCCTGAGGTGTCGCATATCTCGCAGGACGAGATGCGCGACCTGATGCGCACGGTGGTGAACCGGCTGTACACCTGCCAGCTGTATGCCGGCGATCCGGACTTCTTCGGGATATTGAGCTCGGCGGTTGCAGAGGCGCGGCCGTGGGACGAGCCGGAACTCGACGAGGTAATGCTGAAGAGCCTCGAATCGAGACGGAAGCGGGGGCTGGAGGAAGAGGACGACCGCTGAGGTGTATCGACGCCCGGCAAAGGCGCGCCGGCAAACGGGATACCGGCGCCGGGCCGGCTGCGCAGCAGGGGGGCGGCCTCAATGCCAGGCGTCGCTCTCCGGGTCGCCGTCCTCGGCCTGCATGGAGGCGGCCGCCATGGCGGTCCACGCCTCGCGGTCGTAACCGATCCTTCGATTCAGCTTGTCGCAAATGACGAGAGCATCGTCCAGATCGAGCGCGATCAGCGCAGTGGGGACGTGTCCGGACAGGCCCTCGATCACGATTCGGATTTGCTGCACGTCGGTCTCGACGTCGTAGGCAGGCACGAAACAGAAATTGGGTTCGTCGGGCAGGGTCTGCGCGGTCATCGCGGCTCTCCTCGTCCGTGACATGGGGTTTGCGGTTGGCGGGCCGGCGGTACGTACCCCCGGCGCAGCGGCGATTGAAAGAGCGGCGGGCGGCGGGCCGGCCATACGTATCATGCGTGCCGCTCAGGCGGCGAGCGGCCAGCGATCGAGGATGCGTTCCAGCGCTCCCGCATTGGGCGCGAATATCCGCGCGCGGAACGAGACGATCTCTACGGTGCACCCCATGCGCTTCAGCGCGTCCATGTCGGTGTCCGCCGGCCCCTCGATTTCGATCCTGTCGGCGCCCATCAGGCGGCGGCGTGCGAGGCGCCAGCCGTTGGCGAGGGAGAGCGCGTTGCCGCGTCCCATGACGGCCTCGAAGGCCTCCGCGCCGGTCATGGCGGGGCCGCCGTCGAGGCCGAAGCCGGCGCGCACCGCCCTCACCTGTTCGGCGTCGAGCACGCGGCCGATGAGGCTGTGACCATCGTCCGACGTCAGTCGCCTCACCCGCATGTTCTCCTCGGGCAGGCGGTCCCAGACCGGCAGCAGCAGGCCGGTGGCAAGCCAGAAACGCGACTCCCGGTGCGACGGCAGCCCGGCGATCTCGGCGTCCCACACGCGCCGCCATTGCGCTTCGTCGGCGCGGCGCCAGTTCGAAGCGTCGAGCTCGGCCCTCGCCATCGTCTCGCCGGTCGCGGGCCGTATGAGCCGTACCCGCTCCTGCACCCCGCCGTCGTCGATCATGCGCGATGATGCCGGCAGGATGACGGCGGCGCGCTTCGAGCGGGCGTTGACCGCGAGACGCGGCTTGCCGTGGGGGCCGGGGTCCCGCTCACCGATCTCCAGCGCCGATTCCGCCGTGAGCGGCACCAGCCTGTCGCGTCGGACGATCTCGATCAGCTCGGTGGCGGCTCCGGTGCCGGGATGCTCGTAGAGCGTCTCCCGGCCGGCGATCGCGAGCGAGTCGGCGGTCACGGTCTCGACGCCGACCTCGTAGCTGCCGGCCTCGATCGCCTGCTCGATGTTGGCGGCGATGCGGCTCTCCAGCTCGGCGAAGAGCTGGTTCTGCTCGGCGATGGGCAACGCCAGCAGGCGGTTGAGGAACCTGGGCATGGGCGGCAGGTCCTCCTTGAGCGAGCCCTCCCAGGTGAGCTTGAGCCCGGTGGCCTTCTCGAAGCGGTCCAGATTCCAGCCCTCGATGCTGCCGCGCCAGAGCGCGCCGTAGAACTGCCGCAATGCGGCCCTGGCGTAGAGGCTCTCCAGGTTGTCGCTCTCGCGGAACAGCGCGGCGTCGCTGCCGCCCATCGCGGTCTGGCTGTCGCGCTGGCCGCGTGTGATCGCGCCCAGGCTGTCCAACCTTCTGGCGATGGTGGCGATGAACCGCCGCTCGCCCTTCACGTCCGTGGTGACCGGCCGGAACATCGGCGCACTCGCTTGGTGCGTGCGGTGGGTGCGTCCCAGCCCCTGGATCGCCTGGTCGGCGCGCCAGCCGGGCTCCAGCAGGTAGTGGATGCGCCGCTCGGTGTTCCCGCAGGACAGATCCGCGTGGTAGCTCCTGCCGGTCCCGCCCGCCATCGAGAACACGAGGATGCGCTTCTCGCCGTCCATGAACGCGGCGGTCTCGGCGAGATTGGCCGAGGCCGGCCGGCTGCGCAGCGAGAGCCGTTCGCCCTTCGCGTCGGTGATCCGCAATACACGCCGCGACCGTCCCGTAACCTCCGCCACTGCCTCGTGCCCAAAATGCTGCACGATCTGGTCGAGCGCCGTGGGCACCGGCGGGAGAGCCGCCAGCTTTTCGATCAGCGCGTCGCGCCGGTCCTCGGCCTCCTTGCATATAACGGGGTTGCCGTCGGCGTCCCTGGCGGGCCGGCTGAGGAGATTGCCGCCGTCGTCGGTGAACGGCTCCTGGAGCTGCACCGGGAAGGCGTGCATCAGGTAGGAGAGGATGGCGTCCCTCGGCGTCAGGTCGATATTGAGGTCGTCCCACTCCGAGGCCGGGACGTCGGCGATTCGCCGTTCCATCAGCGCCTCGCCGGTGGATACAAGCTGGACGACCGCCGAGCGGCCGGCGGCGAGATCGGCGTCGATCGCGCGGAGCGTCGAGGGGCACTTCATGCCGGTCAGCAGATGGCCGAAGAACCTCTGTTTCGTGCCCTCGAAGGCGGAGAGCGCGGCGGCCTTGGCGTTCCTGTTGAGCGTGTCCTCGCCCTGGACGATGCCGGTCGCCTTCAGCGCCTCCTCGATGTTGGCATGGATCACCTTGAAGGCGCCGGCGTAGGCGTCGTAGATGCGCCGCTGCTCGGGGGTGAGAGGATGTTCGAGGATGTCGACCTCGATGCCGTCATAGGCGAGCGCGCGGGCCTGGTAGAGGCCGAGGGCCTTCAGATCGCGGGCGACCACCTCCATCGCAGCGACGCCGCCCGCCTCCATGGCGGAGATGAAGTCCGTGCGCTTCTCGAACGGCGTCTCGCCCGCCGCCCACAGTCCGAGCCGGCCGGCATAGGCCAATCCCGGAACCGTGGTCGCGCCGGTTGCCGAGACGTAGGCGATGCGGGCGTCCGGCAGCGCGTTCTGCAACCGCAGCCCGGCCCTTCCCTGCTGGGACGGCTTGGTCTCTCCGCGCTCGGACCTGGAGCCGGCGGCGTTGGCCATCGCATGCGCCTCGTCGAACACCACGACCCCGTCGAAGGCGTGGCGGTCCTCCTCGTCCAATGAGCCGGCGAGCCATTCCACGATCTGTTCGAGCCGCGAGGGCCGGCCCTGGCGGGACGGCGAGCGCAGCGTCGCGTAGGTCGCGAACAGGATGCCCGCGTCGAGGGGTATCTCCATCCCCTGGCGGAAGTTGCCGAGCGGGATGACGTCGCTGTCCAGCCCGCCCAGTGCGGTCCAGTCGCGGCGCGCGTCCTCCAGCAGCTTGTCGGACTGCGAGAGCCAGATGGCACGCTTCCGGCCGCGCAGGCGGTTGTCGAGAATGATCGCCGCGACCTGGCGGCCCTTGCCGCAGCCGGTGCCGTCGCCCAGCATCCAGCCGCGCCGGAAGCGCACCGGCTCGGACAGGGTCTCGCCTTCCTGGGTGACGAGGGAGGTGTCGATTTCCTCGTCGTCACCGTCCTGGTCCTGGTTGCAGCGGTGGATCGTCTCCCATTGGGAGCCGATGCGGTACTCCGCCGCGAGATGGCGAGAATGCGCTTCCCCTGCCAATACGACGCTCTCGAGCTGGGCGTTGGACAGCAGGCCGTCCGTCACCACGCGTTCCGGCAGCATCGGGCGGAATGCCGGCGCGGGATGGGGCACGGCGGCCATGGCGGCGGACTGCACCAGCGGGGTGGGATGCTCGACCGCGCCGGTCACCCGCACGACGCCCGGCCGCCAGGCCGCGTAGGGGCCGGCGTCGGCGTCGGCGTCGGCGTCGGTATCGGAGCGTTCGACCGGCCCGGTCTCGACGGCCAGCTCCGTAACCGGCCCCCACTCATGGGCCTGCCGCGTTTCCGGGGTCGAGGCGTGTTTGGCCCCCCGCTTCGCCGGCTTCGGCGCGACCGGCTTGCCGAACAGGTCGCGCGCCGAACCGGCCGGGACTGGCATCCGGGCAATCGGCTGCCGCTTCGGCACCTGCGCGATCACGGCGTCGAGCAGCTCGTGGGCGTTCGCGGCGCGTGCCGTTCCGTCCAGTTCAACCTCGGGCCCGGCGCCGCGCTCCAGCACGGTGAGGCGCGTGTCGAAGCCGGTGCCCCGGCGGGCATAGGCGCGGCCGTCGATCTCCATGGTGAAGACGCAGCGGGCCGGGGGATCGAGGCGGCCGACGGCGTCGCCCGGCGCGCAATGGGCGGAGGTGATCGTCACCAGCCGGCCACCGGGCGGCAGCATCGAGGCGGCCGAGCGGACGTGGCGGAGGTCGGCGTCGCGGGTGATGCGGTCCACGCCGGGCGTCGCCGAAAACGGCGGGTTCATCAGCACCACGGTCGGCCGGACATCGTGCAGCCGGTCCGCGATGGTTTCGGCGTTGAACGCGGTGATGACCGCCTCGGGAAACAGGCGCGTCAGCAACCGCGCCCGCGTGGGCGCGTATTCGTTGAGATGGAGATTGCCGGTGGCGGAATTACCCAGCGCGCACTGTGCCATCACCGCCAGCATCCCGGTGCCGGCGGAGGGCTCCAGCACGACGTCGCCGGGACGGATCGCGGCGGCCTGGAGCGCGGCGTAGGCGAGCGGCAGCGGCGTCGAGAACTGCTGGAGCCGGACCTGCTCCTCCGACCGTCTTGTGTGCGAGGGCTCCAGCGCCGCGACCGCGTCCAGCATCGCCAGCATGTGGCGCGGCCCACCGGCGCCGGCGTTCCGGCGCATGCCCCGACCATAGCGCTGCATGAAGATCACGACGGCCGCTTCGGCCGCCTCGTAGGCGTCCTTCCAGACCCAGCCGCCATTGGCGTCCGAGGCGCCGAAGGCCTCCGTCATGGCGTCCCGGAGGGTCGCGGCATCGAGGGGCCGTCCGGCCTCCAGCACGGGGAGCAGGGCCTGGGCCGCGGCGAACAGGGCATCGCCCGCGACGGGACGGTCCGGTTCGGCGGGCGGGTCGATGGCGGCGGAAGGGGGAAGATGCGGGCGCGTGAGCGCGTCCGGCGCCTGGGGGGCGTCGAGCATGGGCGATCTCCGTGCTGGAAGGGCGGCGGCGGGCGGACGGCGCGAGTCCTCCCGCGCCGCCCCGCCGGACTGCCCCCGGCCGGCTGACCGGACTCCCGCCGGCGTAACGCGCGCCCGCGAAACCCGGCGCGAGCGCGGCCGGTGGATGCGTTCAGGAAGGTGTGTGGGCGCCCGGGGAGCCCGCGCCGTTCAGGGCCGGCTCAGGCGGGGCGGGTCAGACGAAGTATTCGCCCGAGGCTGTAAACGACCACTGATTGGCGGCGAGGGTCTCGTCGATCGCTTCGTCCGAGGTCAGGTGCTCGTACTCCTGCCGGAGCTGGCGGTAGAGCCAGCGCGCGAGATCGCGCATGGCCTCGGTCACGGTGTCCTCGGCATCGTCGGTCGGCGGCTGCCAGGTCGGGCTGTCGCGCTCGACGTCGATCGCCATCGTGTATTCGTGGTAGTAGCGCCCGCGATGGCGAATGGACCCGTGGAGTTGCCAGATATTCCGCCGTTGAACCGCCTGCAGGGCGTCCGCGATGCGGTGCAGCTCGGTGTCCTGCGGGGCGTGGGCGCGGATCGTCCTGGCCGCTCCCCTGGCGTGGGCATAAGAGCCTTCGAACGAGGCACCGTCGCCTTGGCTCCAAAATCCGGTCCAGTACAAGTGGGGCTTGTCGCGGGTTCCGCCGCCGTAAAGGCGCACGGGGCTGGTGGCGAGCGTCACACCGAGGATTCCGCAGATCGTCTGGAAATCCTCGTAGACGAAGTCGTACCATTCGTAGTCGAGGCAGGACTCGCGATACCACGCGCGGGCGGCTTCCTTCGCCGCGTCGGAAAGCTCGTCGATCGTGTAGACCGTGATCTCGATGATCTGAGGCATGGTCAGCACTCCTGCGGGCGGGGATTGCGCCGGGCGATGCGCACAAACCGGACGGCTTCGCGGATGCGCCGCAGGGCGACGCGGTCGTGGTCGGGGTTGGCGTGGGTCCAGAGGGCGGGCTTGCGCGAGAACCAGGCGGAATCGGCGACGAAGCCGTCCGCATACGCCACGAAGTGACGGCTCACCGAAATCGCCCACGTTCCCCCAGGTGCGGGGTCGATGAACGTCCCGAGGGTGATGGCGCGCACCTCGAACGGGACGTCCGCGAAGATGCGCTCCCAGACCTCTTCGCGGCGGGCATGGCGACGCTTGTGGTACTTGGGATGGCGGAGCGCGTAGTCGGGCGTCCAGCCGAACTCTTCGAGCGCGGCGGCGAGCTCGTCCGTGTAGACGCCGTTGACCGAGGGCCGGTCGAACAGGCGGCGGATGACGGCGGCGGCCTCGTGGGTGGGCACGCCGGCGATCGCGGAAATCGCGGAGGGTCCGCACTTGACGGCGCGGCCGGTGATCCTGTGGAGCATGGCGGTCTCCGGGCTGGAGGGGGATGGGCTCCGGCGCGCGGCGGAAACTCCCGCGCCGCACCGCCGGTCCGCCCGGCGCCGGCTGGCCGGACTCCCGGCGGTGCGGTGCACGGGGGCGCGGCCCACGGAGCCGGGATCACCAGCGCTGCGCGTCGAGGTGGCGCAGCACGGCGGCGGTGAGCTCGCGGATGTCCTCCCAGGAACGGTCTTCGGAGTCGTTCCATTCGATGAGGCTGTTGAGGTGAGGCTCGAATTCCGCCGCGTCCCGTTCCCGGGCGCCGGTGTCGATGCCGGCGATCCCGGTGTAGACGGCGCATATGGTTTCGGTGGCCTCCCCGATATGGGACGGGTCGCGCCAGAGCACCGAACCGGTGTGGATGCGGATGGCGGCGCCGAGGCAGAAGCAGCGGGGGCTCTCGGGCGTGGCGAGGCGGAAGGCGGGACGGTGGCGGACCTCGTCGTTGTCGACGACGTGGAAGCCGCCGTCGAACTCGATGACGTCGCCGTCGTCGTCCCGGCCCCATCCTCCCTGGTGCCAGCGCTTCGGGCGGTCGAAGGTCTCGTGGACGCGGCGGGCGATCTCGAGTTTCTGCTCTGGGCTGAGGATCTGCATGCTCAGTCGTCCTCGGGAAACATGATGGTGATTGCGGCCTCGCCCCTGTCGCCGGCGCCGATCGCCACGATGGGGAAGTGCTTGCGGGGTGCCCGGTTGCTGTCGCGGAGGTTCTTGCGGATGTCGCGCACCAGCACGCACATTCTCACGCGGTCGCTGTTTGAGGCACGGAGCGCGTAGTGGCGCGCCATCCAGAGCACGTCCCACAGGCGTCCGCGCTCGTCCTGGAAGCCGCGATAGCCTTCGGGAAGGGCGATAATGCGATCCCAGACGGTGCGCGTGACCGCGACGGGAATCTTGAATCCCGCTTCCCGCGCGGTTTCGGAGACGTCGACGAGGATGCCGTCCTCGATCGCCTGGGCGCGGGTATAGGCGAAAATCACGGGATCGAATGCGGCGGCGTTGCCGGGTTGGGGCATGGTCGGATTCCTGTTGGTGGAAGAGGCGGAGGCGATCGCTCCGCCCCGGGAGTTTTTTGCCGGGAGAAGTGCGGCCGACCGAGCCGGCTGTCAGAGCAGGCCGCGCGCCTGGAAGCTCACGGAGCCGGTCGGCGTGACGATCACATGGTCGAGCAGCGTGACGTCGATCGTCTTCAGCGCGTCCCGGATGCGGTTCGTCATGTCGATGTCGGCCCTGGAGGCCTCCGGGCAGCCTGAGGGGTGCGGATGTAGAGCGACGATAGCGCTCGCCTGAAGCTCCAGGCAGCGGATGCAGATCTCCCGGGGATAGACCGGCGTGTGGCAGACGGAGCCTTTCTGGAGGCACTCGTCGGCTATGAGCCGGTTCTTCCGATTGAGATACAGAATGCGGAATTCTTCGACCTCGCGATGCCCGGCGAGGGTGCGGCAATACTCGATGACCCTGTCGTAGCTGCCGAGGGATGGGCGCACGGTGTCGGGCACGTCCGCCCGCGCCATGCGGATGCCGAGCGCCTCGGCGGCCTTGAGGGCGGCGATGGCGTCTTCCGACAGGCCGGGCACGCTGCGCAGCCGGTCCGGCCGGGCGGCGAGTGCGCGCGGGGCCGTGCCGAAGCTGTCGAGCAGACACCCGGCAAGCTCCCCGGCGTCGTCCGCGGCCCGGTGCCCGGAGAGCAGCAGTTCGAGCAGTTCGCGGTCGTCGACGGCCTGGCGCCCGGCGCGCAGGAAGCGGGTCCGGAGCCGGCGGCGGCTCGCGGCCTGCCGGATCGAAGCCTGCCCCGGACCCCGATCCGGGGCCGGCGCCGCGGGCATGTCGTAAAGCGGCATCTCGTCGAGACCCGGTACGGAATCGGGCATGGCGACGTCCTCCATGGGGTCGAACGGAAGCGCCCCGCTCCCGGCGAGCGGGACGGGGCGCGCTGGCAAAATGGACACGGGATCGGTGGGCACCGAACCCGGCCGGGTTAGTGGGCCGGGACCTCCGGCGCCGCGCCGGGCGGGCCGAGCTCGACCGCGACCCTGCCGTCGCGGACGGTGACCGTGACGGTGCGGCCGGTCGGCATCAGCCAGAGCAGGTCGGTCCAGACGGCGTCGGCGATGGCGCGTTTCTGCGCCTCGTCTCCGGGCGGGGGCGGTGCCGCCGCGACGGCGGGGGAATCGGGGACTGCGGCATGCTGCATGGGCTGGACCTCCTGTTGCTGAACGCCGGACATGCGGAACCGGGACGCTCCCGCGCCCCTGCCCCGCGTCGTCCGGACGCACGCCGACCTCTGCTCCGGGCGGAGCGGAGGGCGCCATCTGTGTGAAAGGACCGGCGGCGGCGACCGGCCGGCGGCCGGATCAGGCGTCGAGGATGCGCACCCTGGCGCTGCCGCCCTCGACTTCGACCCGGGGCTTGCCGTCGGGTCCGACGGACACCGTGACCAGCGGCTTGTTGGCGGGCGGATGTGGCGGGTCGCGCATTTCAGCCGCGATCGTGCCGGCGCCCGTCTCGAAGCGGACCGTTACCCGACCGCCGGAGACTTGCACGGCGCCCGGCGGGACCGGGCCGGCCAGGGTCACGACCGGCGGTTCGCCATGCTCGGAGAAGCGTGCGGGGACGGGAAGCGCGTCTTCTCCCCATGGATCGGCGCCAGCGCCTTCGCAAACAGTATCGACGAAGGAATCGGAACAATGATCCGTCGAGCGCCAGCCGGCGGCGTCCTCGTTGGCGGCCTCTATGGCCTTCTCGAGGGCGTCATCGAGCGTGTCCGCCTCGACCGTGACGGTGTTGCAATGGTGCGCGTTGTAGCCGACCTGCACGGTCCAGGGCCGGCTCACGACGCGGCCTCCGCGGCGGCGCCGAGGGTCACGGTCACGTCCGGCCGGCGGATGCGGATATCGACGGTGCGGTCCCGGGGCGCGAACCAGACCAGCTCGCGCCGCACCGCCTCGGCGATGGACGCCCGGCAGGCCTCGTCGTCGGACAGCAGCAGCCGCGTCGAAAGGTGCAACGCCTCCTCCTCGAAGCGGTTGCGCTGGGTCTCCCAGCTGTCCGAGTCTGCATCGTCGGACGGCGAGAAGAACCCCGCCATGAGCAGCGCGGCGAGCTGGTGAGGCTGGAGGGCGCTGTCTTCCGTGACCAGCGGCATGGCCTCGTCGATCCAGGACCAGGCCTCTCCGGCGAAGACCAGATCGGCCGGCACGTCGAGGGTGCGCGCCGGCCCCGACGCCGGCTGGACGGCGAGCCTGAAGCGGATCGCGGCGGGCCGGGGCGGAAGCGGCGCTGCCGGGGAACGCGACATCCCGGGCAGTGGATACTCTTCCAGCGCCATCCAATCGCCCCCCGCGGCGACCCGGACGGTTATTTCCGTCACCCGGTCGAGCGCGTCGTACCAGGCGTAACCCTCCAGCCTCCGTTCGGCCTCGAACAGGCGCGATGCGATGCCGGCGCGTTCGGCGGCGCGCCAGAGCGCCTGGGCCCCGGGCGGCTCCGGATCGCAGTCCATGACAAGGGCGCCTGTCGATGAGTCAGGGAGGGCGTCGGCCGGCTTGCCCGGCTCGCGCCAGTCGTTGCAGTCGGCGACCGAGGGCCGCCAGGGCCGCAGCACGGCCGGCGGCGGCGCGATGTCGATGCCGACATCGCGCGCCCGCGTCCAGTCCTCGAAGGCGGGGCGCGGAGAGGGATCGGCCGCCATGGCGCGGTAGATCGCCAGCCGGGCGGCCTCGCGCATCTCCTTGAGAAAGGCGTTCTCGACTGCCTCCTTGCGGGCCGGCAGGACCAGTTCCAGGTCCGGACAGTCGTCCACGTCGGCGAGGACGGTCCAGGTCGCGCCGTGGACGGTCTCGACCGTGGGCAGGCCGACCGTCAGGGTGAGGCCGAAGAAACTGAGGTCGGGGTCCCTGTAACCGTCATGGCGGTTGCGGAAGACCCCGAACACGAGTCCCCGCCACGGCTCGGCATGAACGGCGCCGTCGAGGAAGGCGCGGCGCGGCAGCTCTTCCGGGCCGGCGGTGTCGTCTTCGGTGCAATCCTCGAAGACGACCGGCAGCGGGTAGTGGCGGGCAGCGGTCTCGGCCGCGTTGCGGATCGCGGCGGCGGCTTCGGTGGCCTCGAACGAAATCGCCGTCCCATAGGGATACGGCGCCTCGTCGTGAGCATGCACCTCGGCCTCGGCGTCACCGAGAAAGTGTCCGGGCACCAGTTGCACCTTCCAGCCCGGCGGGGTCTCGCGGTCCGGCGAACGCGGCCTGGACGAGACGGCGCAGTTTCGGCGCGCCAGGCTGGCGAAGCCGAATCCGGCGGCATCCTCGCGCCGCACAAGGGCGTCGTCCCAGCCGTTCTCGCCGAAGCTCAGCAGGACGGTGGGATCGGCGATCCCCGCGCCGTCGTCGGAAACGGTGACGGTGAGCGGCGTCTCGCCCGTCGTGGCGGCGATCTCGTCCGGCCGTGCGGTGGAAGCGGAAACCGAAATGCGCACCCGCGCGGCGCCGGCGCGGCGGCTGTTCTGGAGGGTTTCGGCGAAGATGTCGGCAAGCGTGGCGGCATAGATGCGCGTGACCCGCTTCACGGCGGTTTCGTGAATGCGGGCGCGGATCGTGCGGTTCATGGGCGGACCTCCATGACGGATGCGGAAACGGAGACGCCCCGCCAGCGGAAGCACGCTGGCGGGGCGTTCTGGTGGGACCTGGGGCCGGCTACTGGACGCGGCGGAGGAACTCGGGGATCTCCATCGGGTCCGGCGGCGCGTCACGCCCGTTGATCTGGCCGGTCGTCGCGATGCCGTCCGGCCCGCCCGCGACGGCCGGGTCGGGATCGGCCTCCCCGGCATCGCCGGGACCGGCGTCCGGACCGGGGTCGACCGTGTCGGCGGCGCCGTTGCCGGCATTCGCCGCCGGGCCGTCCGACGGCTCCGGTTCGGGAGCGGCCTCCGTCGCATGGCCGTTGCCGACCGGTGCCGCCTCCGCCGGATCGGTCCCGGAGTCGGGAGCCGGTTCCGCGGGTTCCGGGGTCGGGGCGGACCGGGCCGGATCGGTGCCGGCGGCGGTCGCGGCATCCCCGTCGTCGCCGACCTTCCGGCCGGTGTCGAACGCCGTGAAGCCGGGCGGGACCCAGGCCAGTGCCTTGGCGTGCATCGCGGCGCTCACGCCGACCGGCGGATCGCCGGCGGCGAAGGCGGCCTCCATCGCTTCGGCGAGCGCGGGCTTCTTGTACTTCGACCGCGCCGACGCCCAGTTCAGGCCGAACACCGTGCGGGCGATGTCGAGAACGCGCGCCTTGGCGATCCGGGACCACAGCATGTCGGCGGTCGGGCGGACATGGGCCGCGAAGTCGATGTCGAGCCGGGCCACCGTGGCTTCGAGCTCGGGCCGCGCCTGGGGCTCGAAGGCGAGCTGCCCCTTCACCGTGCGCGCGACGCAGGCCGCGAACAGCGCCTCCTTCTCCGCCACGGGCAACTCCCGCAGGGCGGCGAAGGATTCGCCGTCGTCGTCGATGGTGAGCCAGTCGAGCGACAGGTGCGAGCGGTCCTCCAGCATCGCCTCGCCCGGCGACCAGTCCGCGAAATCGGCGTCGTTCATCCGGGTGTTGGGCCGGTCGGGGGTTGCCTTGACCGCGATGTCGAGGGGGTGGTCGTGGTAGCCCGGCGTGAACACGGCGCGGCCCATCTGGAACAGCGCGAGGTCGAAGGCGGCCTCGAAGTCGCCGGCGAGCTTCGCCTTGACCAGCGCGGTGCGGACCGAGCGCAGGTCGTCGGCCAACCCGATGCCGACGCCCGCCTCCTTCCGCGCCTCGGCCTCGCGGTCGCGTGGCGGCGCCATCGGCGTCGAGACGGACGGGGCTGCGGTGCGATCGCCATGACCGGCGGTGTGGAT
Source organism: Alphaproteobacteria bacterium (assembly GCA_965219135.1). Classification (GTDB taxonomy): domain Bacteria; phylum Pseudomonadota; class Alphaproteobacteria; order VGEJ01; family VGEJ01; genus CAYUNL01. Next base: position 1,875,311 of record CBDCMV010000003.1, read on the forward strand.
GCCGTGGGTCCCGGCGTCCGGATCATGGTCGTTGCCGGCCTGGGTGCCGGCCTCGCCGGACTCCGCCGGCTTGGGCATGTCCTCGGGCTTCACCAGGCCGGCGATGACCTGGAGCGCGCCGTCATTGCCGACGGTGACGATGCAGCCCGCCATCGCGAAATCCTCGCGGCGGAACACCGCGCGCGCGTTACCGTTTGGCAATTTTTTCCTCCCAAGCTCCTACTCTGAAGGAGCCCCGACTGAACAACCGAACGAATACTCTTGACCGGTTTTCGTTCGGTCACGCGGTGACGGCCATGGGGGAACTTCACCTCCGTGGTCCCGCGCGCCACAAATAGAAGGTTTTCCCGTTGATCCGCACGAACACCTCATCAAGGTGCCAGCGCCAGTTCGAATACCAATGACGTTGAACCCGGCGCTTGCGGATCCCGGCTGCAAACAGCGGACCGAAGCGGTTCCACCAGTACCGTATGGTCTCGTGGCAGATGTCGATGCCACGCTCCGACAGCAGGTCTTCGACCTGCCGCAGCGACAGCGGGAACCGAACATACATCATTACAGCGAGCCAGATGATCTCGGGTGAACTGTTGAAATATCAGAAGGGGTTTTGCATTGCTGAACGCTAGGGGACCTCGCAAAGTGGCTCAAGCCGGTTTGCTCTGACAACGCCCAACGACGCCCCGTTTCACTCGGCGGGCACCGGCCTTCCGTCAGGGCCCGACGACTGCGCTGCATCCTTTTGCGTCTCCAAGATTTCTGTCAACGTCTGCAGGGTTATTGAAAGGCGATCAAGATTTGTCTTTATAGCGCTATTGCCATTGCTCAGTTCCGTCCGAATTCCCTCCATGCTTTCTCGTTGCGCTTCTGCATTCGCTTCAATTCGAGTTGAATTTTGATTGATTGCTGTTACCGTGCCTGCCTGTTCGAGCTGAGTACGCCGTTCTGAATAGCCGATTTGCACAATCGTCGACAGTACTGCTACCGCGATTGCTACGAGTGCTATCCAAATCGCACGACGCGATGACCGATCGGCCCGCTCCGTCGCCACGCCAAAGTCGACAATAAACTGAGACACTGCATCACGGGCCCGCTTGACTGTTTCCGCCATCTGAAGGGTTAACCCTTCCATGGTCTCTAGTTTGTTCACGACATCTGAAAGCTTCTCGTTAGTATCAAGAAGCGGACTACGAAAATTAGCTAGTTCTGGAACACGCAGCTCCGGACGATATATGTCCGAGCTCTTGATCCGATCCAAGGCTGCCGCAGCTGCGGCCGTACCAGATACGTCCGGCACCTTGATCCGCAGACGATCGATCATATTCCCTAGTTCTGCGGTAGCGGAATGGCTCCTTTGGATTGCCTCCAAGAACGATGGCGTGAATAGTCTCTTGCTGGCTTTCAACATGTCCTCTACGGGAGCCAACACGCGACGCGCATGCACCTTCAACTGATCCGTTTGGACCTTGAAAAGACGTAACAGATAATCCAATTCCGACTGGAGTGACCCCCTAAAAGTGGTCCAGATTTGTTAAGAGAGTTTGGCGCGTTTTGCCCCCTCGAAAGGAGGACAAAATGAGCCGTAAACGCTACACCCCGGAACAGATTATCAGCATGTTGCGCGAAGCCGAGGTGGCCTTGGCGCAGGGCCAGTCCATTGGTCAAGCTTGTCGCACGCTCGGCGTATCGGAGCAGAGTTACTATCGCTGGCGCAAGGAATATGGCGGCCTTCGTACTGACCAGGCCAAGCGTCTGAAGGACCTGGAGAAGGAGAATGGCCGTCTCCGGAAGGCGATCTCGGATCTGACGTTGGATAAGCTGATCTTGAAAGAGGCGCTTGAGGGAAACTGCTAAGCCCCGCCCGTCGCCGGCGGTGTGTTGATCATCTCCAGGCCGAACTGGGAATCTCCGAGCGACGTGCCTGTGCTGTTGCAGGCCAACATCGCTCAACCCAGCGCAAGAGACCCCGTAGTCGGGATGATGAAGAGGCACTCACGACCGCGATCATCCGCTTGGCCAGCCAGTATGGCAGATATGGCTATCGGCGGATCACTGCCTTGCTCAGGACCGAAGGTTGGCACGTGAACGCCAAGCGGGTCCAGCGCATCTGGTGGCGGGAGGGGCTGAAGGTCCCACAGAAGCAACCGAAACGGGGCAGGCTGTGGCTCAACGACGGATCCTGCATCCGTCTGCGGCCGTGCTGGCCCAATCACGTCTGGTCCTATGACTTCGTCATGGATCGAACACACGATGGGAGGAAGTTCCGCATGCTCACCGTGATCGATGAGTTCACCAGGCGGTGCATGGCCGTTGTCGTCGAGCGAAGATTGAACTCGGACAATGTCCTCCATTGTCTGACCGAGCTCTTCGTCCAACATGGCCCGCCGGATCATATCCGTTCCGACAACGGCTCAGAGTTTACCGCTCATGCCGTCCGCGACTGGCTCGGCAGGATCGGCGTCAAGACCCTCTATATCTGGACCACTAATCGGGGGCAGGCCAGATTGCCATCGGCGGGATGTCCTTGTAATGTTCCGTTATGGCCAGCCGCTGGAAACATGACCGCCCCATGTCCCGCGCCGCCTTCGAGGCGCGCTTTCCCGATGAGGCCGCCTGCGCCCGGCATCTCGCGGCCAAGCGCTGGCCCGACGGCTTCGTCTGCCCCGCGTGCGGCCATGACAGGGGCTGGGAACTGAAGCGTCGCCGGGCGAGCTGGGAATGTGCGGCCTGCAGGAAGGAGACTTCGGTGACTGCGGGCACGATCATGCACCGCAGCCACTTGCCCCTGAAGACCTGGTTGATGGCCGTTCACATCGTGACCAGCCACTCGAACGGTATCTCCGCCCTGCAACTCCAGGCCCAGCTCGGGCTCGGCAGCTACAAGAGTGCCTGGCTCCTGCTGCACAAGCTGCGCCGTGCCATGGTTGACCCTGATCGCAGCCTGCTCGAGGACCTGGTCGAGATCGATGAGGCCACCCTCCCGTTCCGTACCGCAGAAGACCCGCCCACAGGCGGGCAAGGCCGCAGCCCGCAAGGCAAGATGCGCATTGCCGGCGCGGTCGCGCTGTCGCCCGAGGGCGAGCCGCGCCGCATCCGGCTGGCGCCGATCAGGGATTTCTCCGCGCGCAGCCTTCATGCCTTCGTCGCCGGGACCTCGGCGCCGGGCGCGCGGGTGATCACCGATGGCTGGAGAGGCTATCCCGGCCTGTCCGACCACGACCACCAGCCCAAGGTCGTCGGCGCAACGCCCGCCCATCTCGTGCTGAGGTGGGTCCATCGCGTGTTCTCGAACTTGAAACGCTGGGCGCTCGGCACCTTCCATGGCCTGCGCCGCGCCCATCTGCGCCGTTACCTCGACGAGTTCGTGTTCCGCTGGAACCGCCGCCGCCATACTGCAACGGCTTTCGACACCCTGCTCGGCATCGGCGCGCGCCTGCGACCTGCCGGCTACCGCGACATCGTCGAACAACGCGCCTGACCACGGCGGTCGGCCGATGCCACCGCCCGCACCCCGATCCGCTTCAATCGGGGGCCGCAATATCAGCCTTCCAGCCTGCCTGACAGCACCCAAAGTCTTCCCCAAGCCCGAAAGTCCCCGCACATCGCCCGACACAGTCCGAAAATCGCGCCCGGAACGCAGAAAGCCGATCAACATCTTGTGTGACCGGAATCAAAGGGAGAAGCCCTATTTCGTAAATGTTCCGTCAGCAGTTCCCGATAGGCGAGCAGACCGGCGTCCGACGTGACCCGTGAACCGTGGAACTCCAGCTTCAGGCGACGGTCGAAACAAGGCCGCAGAGGCCGCCGATCCGATTCACCCGGACTTCTCACGAGGCGTTTTGAACAAACGCTCGAACCACGCTGGGTGCAGAGGTTGAGTTCCACGCGGGACGGCTGTACGCGATCTTCGTATTGAGCGACCGCGCGCGCATATTCGGGATCGGATCGGTTGGGCGTCAAGCGGTGCCGGGGGACAGTTCTCCATCGGCGCGCACCCAGAGCATCAAGACCAGCCCGGCTAGGAAGAGAAGCAGGACCGGCGTGACCCCGATGCGCTGGCTCCCGGTGAGGTCCGTCGCCAAGGCGATAAGGAACGGGGCGAGGAAAGAGGTCGCCTTGCCGGCCAGCGCGTAGATGCCGAACGCCTCGGTCATTCGCCCCTCGTCGGCCTGCCGCGTGAGCATGGTTCGCGACGCGGCCTGAAGCGAGCCGCCCGCCGCGCCGATAATGGCCCCGCAGACATAGAAGACAATGGTCGGCAGGCTCGAGGGCGCCTCCGGTGAGCCGACGCCGATGAATAGAACTTCGTTCGGGCCGGTTGTAATGATGATGGCGGAGACGATCATCAGCACCATGATCGTGAAGGTGATCACGGGTTTCGGCCCCAGCCGCTCATCCACCCGTCCGCCGAGCCAGGCACCGGCCGCGCCGGCGAGGGCACCGACGATCCCGAACACGCCAAGCTGAAAGGTCTCCCAACCCAGCACGCCGGCGGCGTAGATGCCGCCGAAGATATAGAGCCCGCTCAGCGCGTCGCGGTAGAACATCGAGGACATGAGATAGGCAAGGAAGCTGCCCTTCGACGGTAGGGTGACAAGTGTGTTCTTCAGGTCTCTCAATCCCGTGGCGACGGCGCTCGAGGCGAGCGGCTGGCGTTCCGCATCCGGGGTCCAGAGGAAGAACGGGATTATGAAGACGATGTACCAGATCGCCGACATCGGGCCGGTGGCGCGGGCGCCCTCGCCGTGCGCGGGGTCGAGGCCGAAGATCGGATCGAGGCCGACAAGCGTTTTTTCCGACCCCGGCATCGGTGCCATCAGGCCGAGCACGATGACGAGGCTCGCGAGCCCGCCCCAGTATCCCATCGCCCAGCCGGAGCCTGAGATGCGGCCGATTTCTTCCCTGGTTCCAAGCTCCGGCAAAAGAGAGTTGGTGAAGACGCCTGTGAACTCTGCCCCGATCAGGGCGATGACGAGGAAGGCCAGAATCGGCGTGAGATCGGCCAGTCCCGGCGCCGCGCCCCAGAGCCCCGCGACTCCAATGATGTAGAGGGCGGAGAAGATGAGGATCCATGGCTTGCGCGGCCCGCTCGCGTCCGCCACGGCGCCCAGCACCGGGGCCGTCAGCGCGATGACGATCGAGCCGATGGAGATCGCGTAGCCCCACGCGGCTTGGCCCTGGGCGGGGTCGGCGGCGACCTCGGAGACGAAATAGGGAGCGAAGGTGAAAGTCAGGATGAGGGTGTGGAAGGGCTGGTTCGCCCAGTCGAAAAACATCCACCCCCATAGGGCCTTGCGCCTGCTTGCCATGCCGCTCCCCTTCGCTTGGGCTTTAGAACAGCGCAAATGCCTTATCCGAGATCGACAGGAAGTTGAGGCGCTCGAGGACCGGATGGGCCGGGTTCTCGGCCTCTTCCAGGACGCGCATGTTAAAGGCGAGCTAGCTCAGCTCGCGGTTGATGAAGCGCGCGGCGGAATTGAGGCCGGCGGCCGGCGCGACGTCATGATTGGGCGTCGCTCGGAACCCGGGTCCAGGTCTGGGTCTTGCCGAGGATCGAGATGCCCACGAAGCCGCGGACTTTCAGCGTGTTGGGGTCCTTGAGTTCCATCTTGCACTTGTAGGTGTCGCCGTCCTCGGGGTTGTAGATGCGCCCCTTCTTCCACTTGCCCTCGCCCGCCGCGACGAAGGAGGTCAATATCTCAAGCCCCACTATCGGACGCTCGCGCATGCTCTCGTCCTCGTTGTTGATGTCGAGCTTCTCGGTGCCCGCCTCGTTCAGCGGCTCGTTGAGCCAAATGATCCGCCCGCACAATTGCTCGCCGCAGGTGTAGATCTCGACGTGGCTCTTCTCCTCCTCCGTCGCCCACACCCCCAGCGCGGAGGGATCTGCCAGGGCGGGCGCGGAAAGAAGCACGAGGGCAAACAGCGCACCCAATAATCTAGTGTTCACTCGCCGGGGTTCCCTTTGCAAATCCTTCCAACCGCTTGAACATGACTCGAAGTCGGTTGCGAAGCAAGTTGCTGGACCATTGCAGAGAATCATTGAGCGGTTTCCCTGCGACGAAGGTGCAATCGGCGGCAGTGGTTGGCGCCGTGCCGGTTGCATCGATTGCCCGCATCCGGCCAAAAGTTCGTGATACGCAGATGAATGGTTCGCAGGGAGTTGGGCTCCCAATACATGGCAGGCGACGCCCGTTCACTTGCATACCTGTCGAGGGCGAATTGAGCGGGCCGGTTCGCGGTGAGGCCAGCAATTTCAAGGCCGGGTCGAAACGGAGCGTGTCGTGGTCGATGATATCTTCATAGCCGAGCGCCATCCCGCAAACCCGTTGAGCCAACAGGGCGGGAAGGGCATGGGTTAGGCGTTCTCGATCCCGGTGATCGGTGAAACAGCCCGCCATGCGTTCGAACAGACGTATCCGGCGCGCCTGTTCGCGCAGTAACAGGACACCGGCGTCCGACGTGATCTCGCCGCCGTCGAAGGCGGCAAACACTACCCGTTTGCCGTAATCCGCAAAGCGCATCCTGAAAACGCCCTGTTTTATTAAAGCCCATCCGAATCAGCATTAATACATTGATTATAAAAAGAGAATTTGAATGCCGCCAGATCCTGGTGAGAAATGCGGGATTCACCCTCTGGGTTCCGCATGCGATCCACCCTCTATCTAGCCTAAACCTATGATTCTTATAACAAAATCAAGCGGGAACGGCATCAGATAGATGAGCTACCTGGGAAATGCGGGGTTGGATACCTGTTTGCAGCTGCACAGCGCATTGGCTCTACAGGATGGGCGCGCCAGGAGCTGGCCAGACTGGAGCAAGAGCCTTGCAGTCCTGGGCGCGAATTGTTCCAGGATACGGTGCGGGCGGCACTGTTCCGCCACGATGGAATTAGCTCCTCCGGCTGACCAGCGCCAGCCGTTCCGCACAGGCACTGAGGTCGTGTCCCAGGACGTGGTGTAGGAGTTGTTGGAGCCTCTGTTAGCTGTGGGTAGGCGGCTTGCCGTAGCGACCGCCGAGAGTCTGGCGTAGGCAAGCCGGCTATCCACAGCCGAGGCCATCGCGGTTCCGGTTTAGGGTTGGGCTAGTGCAAACCAACCTGACCCGAAGGAGAACCACGATGACCCAGGACATGATGACCCTGCGCGCGCTTTTGGAGAAGAGCTCCGATGCCGATCTGCTTCGCGAGATGATCGGCTTCACGGCCGAGCGGGTGATGGCACTGGAGGTCGAGGGCCTGACCGGCGCCGCTCACGGCGAGCGCTCGGCGGATCGTATCACCCACCGCAACGGCTACCGCGACCGGTCCTGGGAGACGCGGGCCGGCACGGTCGAGCTGAAGATCCCGAAGCTGAGGAAGGGGAGCTACTTCCCGGGCTTCCTGGAGCCGCGGGCGGATGGCCGAGAAGGCGCTGGCTGCGGTGATCCAGGAGGCCTACATCCAGGGCGTGTCGACCCGCTCGGTCGACGACCTGGTGCAGGCCATGGGCATGTCGGGCGTCTCCAAGAGCCAGGTCTCCAGGCTGTGCGGCGAGATCGACGATAAGGTCAACGGCTTCCTCGATCGATCGCTGGAGGGCGACTGGCCCTATCTGTGGCTCGACGCAACCTATGTGAAGGTGCGCGAGGCCGGGCGCATCGTCTCGGTCGCGGTGACCGTGGCTGTGGCCGTCAACGACCAGGGCCGCTGAAGAAGGGACGCTGCGGGACGATCACCCATGACTACAAACGGAACGGCACGACGACGCTGTTTGCCGCCCTCGACGTCCTGGAAGGCAAGGTGATCGGGCGCTGCATGCAGCGCCATCGGCACCAGGAGTTCATCCGCTTCCTCAACGCCATCGAGGCCGAAGTGCCGGCGGGCAAGATCGTCCACGTGATCCTCGATAACTACGGCACTCACAAGCATCCCAAGGTCGTGGCCTGGCTCGAGCGCCACCCTCGGTTCGTCTTTCACTTCACGCCGACCTCTTGCTCCTGGCTCAATGCCGTCAAAACCTTCTTCGCCAAGCTCAGCAAACGCCGACTCAAAAGAGGAGTGTTCCACTCGATCGTCAATCTCCAGACCGCCATCAACCGCTTCATCGCCGAAACCAACGACGACCCCACACCGTTCGTTTGGACCGCCAATCCCAACAAGATCGTCGCCGCCGTCAAACGTGGGCACCAAGCGTTAGATTCGATCCACTAGCTACACAACCCGTTGGGAAGACATCCCGAAGGTTAAAACCTGAGCACCGACAGACCCGCGTCGATCCTGGGCCGGCCCACAAGCGTGGAAATAGCCCAACAGGCGCGCAGCCTCTGCCAGATCCTGACGCGACGGCGAGAGAATGAGACTGGGCCCTTTTCGGGCGGCGGGGACAAGCGCGAGAGAACAGCTTTTGCTGGCCCGCCGGGGGCGTGCACGAGTGCACGGTCGGAAGTGGCAAGCCCGGGATCGCGGCCACGGTGGCAGGAACCTTGGGGGTGCGGCGACCGCGGTTCAGTGCCAGACTCGCTCGGGGCATTCTGCAACGCGGTACATGGTCCGGGACAATTTTCGATTCAAGGGGCGAAAGGGGGAAAAACAGTGACCGACGAAATCCTGCTGATCGTGGCGTCGTCCACCGCATGCCGACGCCGCTGGCTTCGCGCTTCGTCCATCTTGAGATCCGGGTCGATTCGGCGGACTGGTGCGCCTGGGGTGCAGCGAATGGAATCGCGGCCGAGGTGCTTTTTTTCGTGTCGATGCGCCCCGAACTGCTGCACGCCTTCAACCCCCAATCGACGGAGAAGGCCTTCCCGTGTCCGAGGACCTGGGAAATGGTCTCGAACATCGTGCACCGCCGGGGTGGCCTCGATCCGGTCGCCGAGCGCGCGCTGTTCCGGGGCACCGTCGGCGAGGCCGCGGCGGTCGAGTTCTCGGCCTTCCTCAAGGTCTGGCACGAACTGCCCCATCCCCGCACCGTCATCGACGATCCCGAGGGCGCCGTGGTCCCCGGCAACGCCAGTGCGCTGATCGCGCTGTGCGGCTCGCTCTACAGGATGGCCGACGACATCAATCTCGGCGCCATCGTCACCTACGCCACAAGGCTCCGGCGCGAGGTCGGCGAGTTCCTCGTCGGCTCCTGCATTCGCCGCGAGCCCGCGCTCCAGCACACCCAGGCCTTCATCCAGTGGGCCGCCGCCAAAACCCGCTGACACCTCATCAGGAGACCCATTCCATGAACCTCACCCATGACGCCATGCTCGTCAGCCTGCGGATCAACTCCTGGTCCGGCAGGCTCTACGACCGCCAGGCCAGCCAACAGGTCGCTGTCCATAACGACGCCGACACCAATGCAGGGCGCTACAACAAGCGCCTCCTGCCCAAGCAGGCCTTCGCCGCGCTGGCCACGACCATGAGCAATGCGAGGACCAGTCACTATGCCAACACCTTGCCCTGGGACGACCAGGGCGGACGCCTGCTCACCGTCGCCAATTACGACCGCTATACCACCGCTCTGGACACATTGATCGAGCGCGTGGTGCGCGAGCGCGCCCGCTTCATCGAGGACTACGACGATTACGTTGACCAGGCCCGCCTCGACCTCGGCCGGCTGTTCCGCCTGGAGGACTATCCCGGCACAGAGGCGCTTCAGGGCAAGTTCGCCATTCGCTACCGTATCGTCCCGGTCCCCGACGCGCGCCACTTCATGGCCGACCTGGCCCAGGGCGAGACCGAGCGCGTCAGGCGGGATATCGAGCAACAGGTCTGGACCCGTCTCAACGATGCCCAACGCGATCTCTACCGGCGCCTGGGCGAGGCGGTCGAGCGTGTCGGCGAACGCCTGCGCGAGGACGAGAACGGCAAACCGCTGGTGTTCCGGGACAGCCTGATCGAGAACATCAGGGAGCTGGTGGACGTGGTGCCCCGGCTCAACATCTTCGCCGACGACGATCTCGCCATGCTGTGCCGCGAGGTGAAGGACAAGTTCGCCGGCATCGAGCCGGACGCCCTGCGCCCGTCGGGACGCTTCGATCCCAATCTCCGCCGGCAGGTCAAGCGCGACGCCGATGCGCTCACGGCGCAATTCGCGGGCTACTTCGCGCCCGCCGCCGAGAACAGGGAGGCAGCCTGATGGCCGCTCATGCCCGCTCGGAATCCGCCCGGCGCGTCAGCGACTGCGTGACCGCGCTGCTGCGCGACCACGACGCAACCCGCGAGACCCTGGCCAGCGACGGCAAGGACATCCGTTACGCGCCCCAATGGGTGGCGGACACCGACGCCGACCGGATCAAGACCGCGCTGGCGCGCGTGGTCCTGACCTGTGCGTTGAAGCATCACACCCGGCGGGGCGGCCGCGACCCCGAGCGCTGGCAACGGGCCTCGCAGCTGGTCACCCACGGCCTGCTGCGCGACGCGGGCTTCGTGCTGCCGCCAGAGGCTGAAGCCTGGGACGGCATCAGCGCCGAGCAGGCCTACGACCGGCTCCCGGAACCGTCGGACGATGCAGAGGATCCGGGCGACACGTCTTCATCCAGCGATGTGGATGACAGTGGCAGCGCTGCGGGGCCCCAATGCGGTAACGGCGACGAAGACCAAAGCGACCCGTCCGATCCAACCGATGACGGCAATCCGCAAGCGCAGGACGAGCCGGGATCGGGCAGCAACAGCTCGGGCTCGAAACCGTCCGGGCAGGCACCCGCCAGCCACGACCCTTGCGGCACCGGCGAGGTTATGGACGCGGACGAGCGCCGTGACGACGCCACCGGACAGTCCGGCGAATCGGGGGTGGACACGCCCGCCGAGGAGCAGGCGTGGGACGAGGCCATGCACCAGGCCGCCAGTCTCGCGCGGGCGCAAGGCAACGCGCCGGGCGCGGTCGAAGAGACGATCCGGCAAGCGCACCGGAGCATCCTCGACTGGCGGTCGCTATTGCGCCGCTACATGACCGATGCCGCGCGCCGCGATTATAGCTGGAGCGTTCCTGGAGTGACCCCCTAAAAGTGGTCCAGATTTGTTAAGAGAGTTTGGCGCGTTTTGCCCCCTCGAAAGGAGGACAAAATGAGCCGTAAACGCTACACCCCGGAACAGATTATCAGCATGTTGCGCGAAGCCGAGGTGGCCTTGGCGCAGGGCCAGTCCATTGGTCAAGCTTGTCGCACGCTCGGCGTATCGGAGCAGAGTTACTATCGCTGGCGCAAGGAATATGGCGGCCTTCGTACTGACCAGGCCAAGCGTCTGAAGGACCTGGAGAAGGAGAATGGCCGTCTCCGGAAGGCGATCTCGGATCTGACGTTGGATAAGCTGATCTTGAAAGAGGCGCTTGAGGGAAACTGCTAAGCCCCGCCCGTCGCCGGCGGTGTGTTGATCATCTCCAGGCCGAACTGGGAATCTCCGAGCGACGTGCCTGTGCTGTTGCAGGCCAACATCGCTCAACCCAGCGCAAGAGACCCCGTAGTCGGGATGATGAAGAGGCACTCACGACCGCGATCATCCGCTTGGCCAGCCAGTATGGCAGATATGGCTATCGGCGGATCACTGCCTTGCTCAGGACCGAAGGTTGGCACGTGAACGCCAAGCGGGTCCAGCGCATCTGGTGGCGGGAGGGGCTGAAGGTCCCACAGAAGCAACCGAAACGGGGCAGGCTGTGGCTCAACGACGGATCCTGCATCCGTCTGCGGCCGTGCTGGCCCAATCACGTCTGGTCCTATGACTTCGTCATGGATCGAACACACGATGGGAGGAAGTTCCGCATGCTCACCGTGATCGATGAGTTCACCAGGCGGTGCATGGCCGTTGTCGTCGAGCGAAGATTGAACTCGGACAATGTCCTCCATTGTCTGACCGAGCTCTTCGTCCAACATGGCCCGCCGGATCATATCCGTTCCGACAACGGCTCAGAGTTTACCGCTCATGCCGTCCGCGACTGGCTCGGCAGGATCGGCGTCAAGACCCTCTATATCGAGCCCGGGTCACCTTGGGAGAACGGATACAACGAGAGCTTCAACTCAAAGCTCCGGGACGAAATCCTGAACACGGAGATCTTCTCTACACTGAAGGAGGCCAAAGTGCTGATCGAACGATGGCGGCATCACTACAATACCATCCGGCCGCATAGCTCGCTCGGATACAGACCGCCGGCCCCAGAAACCATCTTGCCAAACGTTGATGGGCCAACCTACGCTGTTGATGGGCTATGGTTGGCCCATCAACTTAACCCGCGCCAAACTCTAACTTAAGCGCTGGACCACTAATCGGGGGCAGGCCATCACCAACGGCGGCCGCGTGGCCAACGTCTCGATCGGTAGAGTCGGGGGCTGGCGCGGTGACTGTAGGGTACGGTGGCTGTTCCGTCGCTTTCGCTCCGGGCCTCAGTCCGTCTCCCTTGATCCCGTTTCCAGACCCCCGCTCATCAAACCGGACGTGCGGATTGCCCGCATCCGGCTTTCGGACGAGATCATGCCTTCGCGCTCGGAAAGGCCACGGTTTGCCGCGTGAGACGCAGGAGGCTGTAATCTGCGCACAGCCTCTCCTCGGAGAATCGCACGAATCTCCCCGCTCGCGTCTTGTGCTTTCGACCGTGCCACTGGCGTAGCCGCTTTCCCGTGTGGCGATTGACCGCGTTGTAGGCCGGGCTGACTTGGCCGAGGCTAAAGTAGTTTGCCCATCCGCTCAAAGTGCGGTTTAAGCCCTCCACCATCGTTTCCATTGACTTCCCGCCATGCCGTGGCGCCGTCATCTCGCTGATCTTGCGGCATATGCTCTGGACGCTCGCCTTACTGGGGCGGGTGCCGATATAGGCCCCCTTCCCGTGGGGTCGATAGTTGCGCCCAATGCGGTAGCCCAGAAACTCAATTGGCTCGTCTGGGCACCGCAGGCATCGGGTTTTCTGCTCGTTGACCGTCAGCTTCAGACCACCCATGAGCCGCTCAACCGCCGTCAGCATTTCCGCTGCCGGGGCTTTGCCGAGCACACAGAGGTCATCGGCGAAGTTCACGATCTCCGCGCAGAAGTGCTGGGCATAGCCCAGCGTTTTCCAGCCCAGTACGAAGCGCCGCATGTAAACGTTACTCAACAGGGGCGAGATCGGGGAGCCCTGAGGGGTCCCTTTCCGCTCCTTGCGTGCCCGGTTCGTGCGGCGTTTGCCGCCCTTGCCGTCGTCCTCTTCGACGGGCATTTCCAACCACGCTTTGATCAGTCCGAGCATCCGCCCGTCGCTAATGCGTCGGGCGAGGCTCTTCATTAACTCGGCGTGGGGGATTTCGCCGAAGTAGTTGGACAAATCGCAATCAACAACTTCGTTGTGTCCCCTATACAGGAGGCGATGCACGCGTCTTACCGCGTCGTGGGCACTCCGCTCCGGCCTGTAGGCGTACTGTTTGGGCTGTAGATCGGCCTCGAAGATCGGCGTCAGCACGAGCATGGCTGACGTCTGGGCCACCCGATCCCTGATGCAGGGAATGCCCAACGGCCGGAACTTGCCGGGCTGTTTCTTCGGGATCAAAACCTGCCGCACCGGTTTTGGTTTGTAGGTCCCGTCCTTCAGATCCCGCGCCAATTCCCCGAGCCAGCGGTCTACGCCATACGACTCGACGCTCTTGACGGTCTCTCCGTCCACCCCGGCAGACCCGCCGTTACGGCGAACCTGTGCCCAGGCTTCCATCAAGAAGTCCGCCCGCCACACCTTGTCGATTAGCGCGTGAAAACGCAGGCCGGGTTCTTCCTTAGCTTTCGCATGTAACACGGTCTGGAGTTTCCGAACTTTATCTGACCCTGTTAGGCTTTCACCAGTGATCACGCCTTGCTCCCTTTTCCGTGCTGCTCTCGAACCAGGGCTCCTTCCCTCCGCCGGCATTACCCGGCATCTGCGGTAATACAAGCCCATCCGCCACCCTGCCGGCCCGGCCTGCCCCTCACGGGGTTCCGGTTGGTGTGTGCGCACCACCGACAGGGCTTCCCGTGTTGCTACCGTCTCCCTCTTCCATGCGTGCCGCCGCCACTACCCCGGCGGAACCTGCCGATGCTCGCGTCGCTCGCTTCCCGGCAGCTGGCAGCCTTCCCCGTCAGAAGGGCGGGTCGGCTTCCGCATTGCTCGTTTCGGGGCCTGCTCGGCGTTCACTCGCGTTGCAGCCCGCATGGTCGCTGAGCCGCCCAAGGCGGCCTCGTTACATCGGAGTGCTTCAGGCCATGTCGTTACCTCCATCACCCGCTCCGATTGCTACCGGCTGGAGCGACAGTTGCCGGGCGGGATTCGCACCCGCTAGGAGACGGCGCCTTTCCACGGCGCACCGACCGACGAGAGCTACATCGACCGGAACGGCAGCGGCGAGCGGGTCGACAAGACCGAGTGGCACCGCTGCGTGACGTTCCAGGACGGCCTCGTCGACATGCTGGAGAAGCACGCGAAGAAGGGCCGGCTGGTCTATGTCGCGGGCAAGATGCAGACCCGGCGCTTCCGCAAGGACGGCGAGGACTCGGACCGGTTCTCCACCGAGATCCTGCTCGTGCCCGGCTCGCGCATCCAGTTCCTCGACAAGCCGAACGGGGCCAACGGCAACGGCGCAGCCGCCACGGCCGAGGCCGCGAACGGCTCGTCCATGTCCCCGGATCCGGACGATTCGATCCCCTTCTAGGGACCACTTCCCTTCGTTCCTCCCTCCCAACTCGGGGGCCGGCGCTTCGGCGCTGGCCCCTTTTTTGGTGAGGGCTTCGAGTCTCCACCGGAGCCCGGGCAGACCGGCTTCCGCTATGGCGTCGTTCCGTAGGGGCATTTTCAGCCTCACGATGCGGGCTCCGACAACGGCGCCGTTTTGCCGGCGCAGTTGGCCCTGTACATGCAGTACCGTCGCCGGTCGTGCTCCCTTGGCGGCTTGCCCGCGGGCGCACGCACGTTCTCGCGAGCCAGCTCGAAGCTCAATGGGGAATCTGCGGGACGATGCAGGACGCACCTGAGACACCCCGTTGGATGGTGAATGCGACCTGTTACGAAACTGGCCGGAACTGGCGGTTCAGCCGGCGACGAATGGGCGACTACGTCACGAACTACGTGCTGAAGCCGGCGACGCCAATCGCCGATGCGATCGCCGCTTCGGCCGCCGTGCCGGGGGCAATCGGACCGCTGGCGATCCGGTCGGACGACTACGATTGGCACCGCTACGAGAAAGGACAGCTGGTGGCAGGCTCGACGCCTGCGAAACGGTACGCGCTGTGGGACGGTGGCGTGTACGACAACTTAGGCGTGGAATCACTGTTCAAACCCGGCGGCGGATTCCGTGACGGCTTCGACTTCCTGGTGGTGAGCGACGCATCGGCGCCGCTGTCCCTGGACATTGGGAGGGTCAAGCCAGTGCTCATGCCATGGCGCCGGGCGCTTCGTCTGGTGGACGTGGCAACGGAGCAGGTGCGAGGGTTGCGGGCGCGGGCGCTAATCGCCGAGTTCCAGCGATCCCCGGCAGCGGGCGTTTATGTGAGGATTGGCAACACCGTTGAGATGGTCTACCGCGCCGTGCGCCGAAAGGCTCCCGCCGGCGAACATCTCGAGGAGGTCGACGTCGCCCGGGCGGAACGTTTCAAGACGACACTGCGACGGCTGAGCGGGGAAGAGTTCGAACTCTTGAGGCGACATGGGTTCGAGGTGGCGAACGCGACGTTGGCAACGCGGCAGGCCGATCGGTTCTCGTACAAGGAGGCACGAGCCGAGAATTGAGTCGGTCGAAGATGAGGGGCGGCAAGTCCGGGATGGGACGTTCGAAGTGAAGGATGCGCCGCGTGAACGGGATTGCGATCAGGCCGCTTGGACGGGACACATAATTGACTTGCTTAATCCGCGAATGCACGGCGCGAGGCGTGAAGGGGCGTAGAGCTGACCGGCATTCGGGTCGAGAGCGCTGTCCGCACGTTGCCTGTTGATCGGCGCGCAGGTTGGACGCCGATCGGTACGCTAACTTATTGATTTGGCGTGATCCAGTGGGGTCAAATTTGGGCGCCGAACAACAGCTACTGGCAAGCCTCGCCGGTCCGGCGTCCGGGGAATGGGTGTTCCCCGGCAGGGGCGGGGACGAACCGTTGGACAGGCATGCTCTCTACGGTTTCTAGCTCAGGGCGCGCGATGCGGCCGGGATCGTGGCGGACGCGCGGCTTCACGACCTCCGCCATGCGCACGCCTTGCACGCGGTCATGAACGGCGAGAGCCTGCATGTCGCCGGACGCCTGCTCGGACACCGGCGCGCCAGCACGACCAACCGCTACGTCCATCTCGACGACGCGACCTTGAGCCAAGCTACCAACCGGGTGGCCGTTGCGGTGAAACGAAAACTGCACAGGATGGAGCGGGTAGCCTCCGTCAGATAGTCATGACATGCGCTGTCAATCGTGGTGTTCGCAGCTTCGACGATCTACGGCAATTTGGACTGCTCCAACCGAACGCCGGCGAGGTATGGTGAAATCCTCTGGAGAGGACTTCGTGCCTGATTGGTCGCGAATGTTCGTTAGGGACAAGTTCGGTAGTGCAACGACGCATTGGGACAAACTGCGGGAGCGAGTCAGTCGAGGGGTAGGCAGCCCATGTCCGTTGCTGCTGATCGAAATTTCCACTGCCTCAATCTTTCAGGACAGGCTCAAATAGCGAGCTGCGACGCTAGGTTGGGCGCTGCCCGAAACATCGTGCTCTTAGACAGGTGTATCCGTTTGGCGGCTAGAGGATGTAGGGAACCGCGGCACCCGCGGTGCATACTCGAGGATCGGAAGGGGACGACACCGGATGATCAGGGTCGTGAGCTGGAACATCGCCA
Organism: Alphaproteobacteria bacterium; assembly: GCA_965219135.1. Taxonomy (GTDB): domain Bacteria; phylum Pseudomonadota; class Alphaproteobacteria; order VGEJ01; family VGEJ01; genus CAYUNL01. Next base: position 1,892,066 of record CBDCMV010000003.1, read on the forward strand.
AGTGGACCGAACCATGGCGTGAGTTGGCGGAGATGGCGTGCCGGGGCGAGGCGGATGTCGCGCTGTTGCAGGAGGCTGGAAGCCCACCCGGCAATCTCGCGCATTTGGTCCGCTACGAGGACGACATCTTCTGGAACCGGCATCTCTACGACCGATGGCCGTTGGTCGTGCAGTTGTCAGACCGGGTCGAGGTCGAGTGGTTCCGGCAGGTTCCGCCGAGTGTCGGTGGTTTCGGGGAACACGAAATCGGCGCGAGCGGCATCGGAACTATGGCTGCCGCGAGAATAGCGCCGCGCGACCGGACGCAGGAGGCGTTCGTGGCCGTGTCCATGTATGCGGCGTGGATAAGGGCTCATCCGTCCACCGGAAGACGCCCGGGGATCGCTTCCGACGTTTCGGCGCACCGCATCCTTTCGGACCTGTCGACCTTCATCGATTACGAAGACCCGTCCCGGCACCGCATTCTCGCCGCAGGAGACTTGAACATGTTCCATGGCGCGACCGGCCGCAAGCTGTCGTGGCCCGGACGCGAGCGCACCCTCTGGGACCGTTTCGAAGCGCTCGGCCTGGAGTTCCTCGGGCCACAGGCGCCAAACGGCCGGCTGGCGGCGTCGCCCCAACCGGACGTTCCCGGCGATACGCGGAATGTCCCGACATACCGCACTCCGAAACAATCTCCGGCGGAGGCCAACCGCCAACTCGACTACGTATTCGCGTCGCGCGGCTTCCACGAAAGCATAAGGGTTCGCGCGCTCAACGGCGTCGACGAATGGGGGTCGAGCGACCATTGCCGGCTGCTGATCGAGGTCGCCACGGAATGAGACGTTCTGCCCGCGAGCGGTATGGCCGATACTAACCACTGATCACGGCTCTTATCCGGTGTTAATGTAGCCGGCCGGATAACCGCGAGGGAACTACCATGTCTTAACAGCCTGTTGAAAAAGTTGGTGGCGGACCTGTGTACGGCATGATTCACTTTCGAGTGTAATTTTGCTCTCGAGGTGGCGATGCGGGGAATGGATAGACGGTCTGGAGAGTTGTTCTCCTACGTGGATCTTGAGAAGCGGGTTCTCCCGGATCATCCATTGCGGGCGATCCGTTCGATCTCGGACGAAGCGCTGGAGGTGCTGTCCGAAGACTTCCGGGATCTCTATTCGGGAATGGGTCGGCCTTCGGTCGCGCCGGAGAAGCTGCTCCGGGCGATGCTGTTGCAAGCGTTTCACTCGATCCGCTCGGAGCGCCAATTGATGGAGCGCCTTGAGTTCGACCTCCTGTTCCGTTGGTTCGTTGGCCTGGGCATCGACGATGCGGTGTGGGACCACTCGACCTTCTCGAAGAACCGAGACCGGCTGCTTGCGGGGGAGATCGCGGCCAAGTTCCTGTCCGCCGTGCTGGCTCGGCCGCGCGTGAAGCGGCTGCTATCAACCGACCACTTCAGTGTTGATGGCACGCTGGTAGACGCCTGGGCATCAATGAAGAGCTTCAAGCCGAGGGACGGCGCGCCCGACGATGATACCGGGCGCGGCACTGGTGACACAGGCGGCGGCGGGCACAATGCCGGTTCCGACTTCCGGGGCGAGCGGCGCTCGAATGCGACCCATGAGAGCACCACCGATACCGATGCGATGCTGTACCGCAAGGGTCCGGGCATGGAGGCGCGGCTGTGTTACATCGGGCACGGCCTGATGGAGAACCGCTCGGGTCTGATCGTCGATGCGAGACTGACCCGGGTCTCCGGCCATGCCGAACGGCTAGCGGCGCTGGAGATGATCGAGCCCCTGGCGGACCGGCCACGCGCAGTCACTCTGGGCGCGGATCGCGGCTACGATGCCGCCGACTTCGTCGAAGAATTGCGGGGCCACAACGTCCGCCCGCATGTGGCCCGGAACACCAGCCGGCGGCGTTCGGCCATCGACGGGCGGACGACCCGGCATCCCGGTTACGCCGTCAGTCAGCGGATCCGCAAGCGCATCGAGGAGGCCTTTGGCTGGATCAAGACGGTGGCCGGGATGGGCCGGACCAAGCTGCGGGGACGGGCCAAGGTTGATTGGGCCTTCACCTTCGCGGCCGCGGCCTACAACCTGGTCCGGTTGTCCAAGCTGCTGGAAACCGGGCCATGACGGCGCCAATGAACTGCCAAGTGGTTGGCCGCTGGCGGATCGTCGAGGCCGATCTCTGGGATCGTGACCACCTCGATCTGGTCGAGCCGGCCATGATGACCATTCGAGCGGATGGCCACGGCGAGATCGTCTTCGGCGCCATGCAGGCCAGCCTCGACCTCGAATACAGCCGCTCCATGGTCTTCTTCACCTGGGCCGGGTTCGACGAAATGGACGACGTCAACGGTTCCGGCTCGGCTGAGTTGCTCGACAACGGGTCGATCGAAATCCAGTTCGCATACCATCTCGGCGACCAAGCCATCCTCAAGGCCAAACCCGCTATTTCTTCAACAGGCTGTTAGGTCTCTCTATCCGAACCGTTGTTGGGCCCAAACGTGCCTGCTAGATCGCCTCGGAGGGTCGAGCCGTCGCCGATCATCCCCGCGATTCTGATCGCTGCCAGCAGCGTCAGCATCCTGTCGACCGATCTCTACACGCCGAGCCTGCCGCATCTTCCCGCTTACTTCGGCACCGACGCCGCAACCGTCCAGCAGACCATGATATTCAACTTGGTGGGTTATGCGCTCGGCCAGCTCGTGCACGGCCCGCTGTCGGAACGTTTTGGCCGGCGGCCGGTGATGATCGCGGGCATGGGCACGGCGGTCTTTTTCAGCCTGGCTTGCGCCCTGGCCTGGTCGATCGAGGCGCTGATCGTCGCCCGCACCTTTCAAGGACTGCTGGTGTGCGCCGAAGCAGTGATCGCGCTGGCGGTGATCCGCGACCTCTACGACGGGCCGAGCGGTGCTCGCATCCTGGCGATCTTCGGCATGGCGATCGCCATTGCGCCGGCGGTCGGTCCGGTGATCGGCGGTTTCGTGCATGTGTGGATCGGCTGGCGTGCCAATTTCTACCTCATCGCTCTCCTGGCGTTGCTGGTCACGCTGCTGGTGTGGCGCTTTCTGCCGGAAACGACCACGCCCGACCGCGAGGCGCTCAAGCCGCGGCGGTTGATCGGCGACTATCTCGAACTCATCACCCACCGCGGTTATATGCGCTACGCGCTTGCGGCCGGCGCGGTAATGGGCGCGTTGTTCACCTTCATCACACAGGGCCCATTCCTCTATATCGACCGGCTCGGAATCGCGACCCAACATTTCGGCTTTTTCCAAGCGATTATCGTTGCCGCGTTCTTCCTCGGCAGCCTGTTCGCCAACCAGTATGTCCGACGCATCGGCATCGAGCGCCTGCTGCAGTACGGCGTGACCTTCATATTGGTCGGCGGCCTGATGTTGCCGGCAACGCTCGCGGTTGGCTGGGAATCGACCATCCCGATCACCGCCTCGATCTCGATCTACACCTTTGCGGTGGGCCTGTTTTTTGCCAGCGCGCCGATGCGCGCCCTGGAGGAAGCCCCGGGCGGCGGCGGCAGTGCCGCTGCGGTGCTCGGCGCGCTGGAGATGGCTGGCGGCGCTGCGGCGGTGCAGCTTGCCTCGTTCTTCCACGACGGCAGCGCCTGGCCAATGGCGGGGACGTTTGCCGGCAGCGCGGTCCTGACCGGACTGTTCTACGTGCTGCTGCGGCCGCGCCGTCAGCGTTAGACCCGCACGAGCTCGGTCAAGCGGATGCGTCGTGCAGGTGGGCCAGCGGCAGCGTTATCCCCATGCCGCGCTCCTTGGCCCGCCGGTAAATCCAGTGGGCGATGGCGACATCCTGCAATACCAGGCCGGTAGTATGGATCAGGATGCGTTCGTCGGCCCTTTCGCGGCCTGACTTGGCGCCCGAAACAACTTCCCAGATCTCGGCGTGCAGCTGCTCGCGCGAGAAGCGCCCCTCCTCGACCATCTCGCGGAACGGTTTGTTCAGCATGTTGAGCTCCCAGCTGTCGATCACCACCTTGTCCATCAGCGACCAGCCGGCGGGATCGAGTTCCTTGCGCGCCAGCGACAGGAACGAGCACCCCTCCTTGATCCAGTCGGCACGGTTGACGACCTCTTCCGAGGTGGTGCCGCCGACCACGATGTCGGCGCCGCGCACCGCTTGCTCGGGCGTGTCCACCGTCACCACCTTGGTGGCGAGCTTCTCGGAATAATGCCGTGCGAACGCCGCGCGGGTTTGCGGCCGTCGCGAGGTGCAGCGAATTTCGTCGAACTTGTACATCGTCGCCAGGCAGTCAAGCCCGGTCTTGCCCATCATGCCGACGCCGACAATGGCGCACACCTTGGGATCGGGGTTGGTCATCAGCATGACCAGCGCATTGCGGAAGCGGCCACGCGACCCCAACCATCTCGGCAAGCTGGTTGGGGACATCGCGACGGGTCAGGTCGAAGACCAGGCCGAGATGAAGCCCGTTCACGAGGGCAAGCGCGCCGGCGGGATCAAAGGAGGCCGAGCACGCGCCCAGGCGCTCAGTTCCAGTGAGCGCTCACGGATCGCCAGTTTGGCAGCGAAGGCACGGTGGGATGACTAGGCATCTGCTCGATGAATTCAAGTGCGATATTCATCCCTTCGTTCTTGAGGAAACGGGCTGTGACACTGGGGAAGAGTTCCTTCAGAGAGCCCTTCCTGAGATCTGCCGCAACGCCAGTAGCGGAGATGTTCAAGCGCTTAGGTGGCTGGAGGAGCACGGTCTTCTGAGATTCCGAAAGCGCCAACAGGGAGCGACGTGGCCTAACAGCCCGTTGATTAAGTGGCTTTTTCCGGCTCTCACTCCCAGATGAGGAATGCGGCGGCGAAAGCCGTCTGGCCGCTTTGCGGGAGCCCCCGTGCCACCAGCATGGCCCCGGTGGGCGTGAGCAGAACGAAAATACCGCCATATCCGCCCGCCACGGCCTCCCGCGGGGTGCCGGCGCCGATGAGCTGGCGCATCAGTAACGATAGATTGTGGCCGGCGACGTGGAGCAGGTATCGCTTGTGCACATTCTCTCGCCCGCGCAGCCAGGTTCGTCGCATGCCGCCACGATCGAGGTTGTGGGCAAAGCAGCGCTCGACGATCTCGGCGCGCAGCTTGAAGGCCTCGCGGGCGACCCCGGACTTGAGCCGCGCACGGTTGTTGGTGACCGCGCGCCGCGCCGCCTCATCACCGTGCCAGCGCGAAAAGCCGGTCTGCTTGGGCGCCGCGATCCGGGTCTTCCAGGGACTGTCGTTCAGAGCCCTCAAGACCGCCCGTGAGTGATAACCTTTGTCGGCGACGCATTCGGCCGGGTCCTCCGACGTCGGTGCCGCATCCACCGCCTCGAGGTTTGCCTCGGCCTTCGCCAGGGTCTTGGAAAGCGTCGTGGTGTCGCCCTCATCGGCCGGGTGCAGCTCGGCCGCCACCACCGCGCCGGTGTCCAGATCCACCGCGTGCTCGGGCTTGTAGGCCAGATGCGTCGTGCCGTCCTTTATCTTGGCGATCTTGGCCTCGGGGTCGCTCTTCGAAACCCAATCCGTGTTGGAAAGCTTCTTGCCCTTGCGCTTTCGCTCCAGACGCGCCAGGTCCTCGGCCGTGGGTGTCTCGACCCCGCTTTCCCGGGCCAGGCGCTCCAGCATCTCCCGGTAGCCTTCGCCGTTGTCGCGCCGCACGATGTTCCGTAGCGCCGCGTTGGCCTCCATGGTCGAGGCATCGACGCCGATGCGCTCGCCCTTGATCAGCCCCGCCTCGGCGATCAGCACCAGAACCCAGTCGAAGACCGCCGCGTGGACTTCATGGGGCAGGCGCGTGCGGCTCCGTGACAGCCAGGAATGGTCCGGTACCCGATCACGGCTCCCCAGTCGCAGGAACGCCCGCAGCGAAAGCGAGTCCGAGCAGCGCCACTCCAGACCGCGCTCGCTGTCGATGCCCTCGAAGTAGCCCACCAGGTGCATCCGGAAATAGCGCCCGGGCGGCACCGAGGGCGCGCCCATCCGGGCCGCGTAATAAGGCCGGCAGCTCGCCTCGGCAAAGGCGTCGAAGCCGCCCCCGATCAGCACCGACTGCAAGCGGTCATAAAACACATGACCCGGAGAGCGCGGCATCTCCGACCAGCTCACCATCAGGTCCCCCTGACCATCCTTCTGCCGTCCCATCGCCATCGGCAAATCCCCCTGCAAATCAGGGAACCAGAGAATCAGACGGCGCCGACTTAATCAACGGGCTGCTAAGGGGGAGTCTGCTACCTAGTTTCAAACTGACCCACTACCGTTTGGCGTCTCTTGTGGCGCACAGGCGTTGGGCTTCGGCTCTCCGGTGTTGGCTTTCCCCTTGCTTCATGATCCGTTGCCAGGGCCTTGCCGCGGCTCACATCGGGCCCCATCACGCCAGCCACCGAAATTCCGGAACCGGGCATTTGCCGCCCTGAAGGGGGCCATGCCATATAGTCAACGGTAGAGAATCCTGACAATTGGTCGGCATGGCAAGTTCCGCGTTCTTCAAGACATAGCCGCATCCCGGGGAGACGAGTGCGAGGGTAATACCACTTCTTCAGGGCGACACCGCGCCTGAAAAACTACCGCAATGGCCCAGCCTTGCCCGGCGGCATTGTTCGATGCGCCGTCAGCGTCTCGCAGTCAAAGCCTGTGAACGTCGAACGAACACTTCACCACCCGGTTCGTTTTCGTTGCTTGCCTGGCACAATCGGCTACCTGGTCGCCATAGTTATCCCAGATATAACCGCGCCACCCTCCGGTCGGATCGTCGAGGGGGATGATCGTGAATTGTTGCTCGACCAGTACGCCGAGCAGAAAGAAGGCCGGCACGGCCACGGCCAGCGCGAGCCCCGGCCACGTCCAGCGGCGGCGTTCATGGCCGGCCGCGCGGCGTAAATCCGCCGTGTAGTCCACGATTGCCTCCTCAAGGCGGTCCGCCACCGCCTGGGCTTCCTGTTGCCGCGTACCAGCAGCCGATAGTCCGTCAATCAGAGATCGGGTCTCATCGGCGTGTGCCGTCAGTTTCCGCGTGATCTCCAGGAGTTTCCGGGTACCGGCGTTCAACCGCGCTCCGTCATCCTTCACCTCTTGTGCCTTCTGCGTGGAAAGGCGTTGCACCAGACTGAACACATCCGTGAGCGTTGGATTTTCCACGGCTGCATCGGTTTCCGGTCTACCGCCGGCCTCGGGCGCCGTTTCAATGTTCGGTTCCACCGGGACAGTTTTGTCCGGCTCGCCGCGATCCTCTTCGATTGGCGGTATATCGAACCCCGGCTGGTCCGCAGGCGCGGCTTTCCCGGGCGCCTCGTCCACTCCGCTCGCGGTGTTTTCCAATAACTCGTGTTGTTCCGTCATGATGTTTTTCCTCCAAACGGCAGTTTGAATCGTGGCCACGCCGACGGTTCACCGGAATCCACGGCGCTGTCCTTGCGAATGACGAACGGGTTGGGATCGGCAAGATCGCGCGAGTCCTCCCGCCGCCAGTAGCGGGCGTGATGGAGATGCAGCGCGTCGCGCGGCATGTCCTTGGGCGAGGCGATGACGTATTGGCGGTCGGGCCCAAGGGTCATGAGTTCATCGGGGGTGATCAGGCGCTCGCGCACCAGGGCGCGGGAATCGCCGGCCTGCCATTGCGTGTTGGCGGTAACGATGCGGTTCTCGGCGATGGTGCCGGACCGGTTCTCGGTCCGGGCCTCGAAGGTGGCGGTGCCGATGGCCTTGGAGAGTTCCTCCGCGCCCTCGGCGTCGGTGCGCGGGAAGCCCAGTATCTGGACCAGTTCGGCGAGATGCAGAAGGGTCTTGCGGTGTTCCTTGCCCCACGTGGAATCGAGCGCCGAGATCGACTGGGCGAAGCACCAGAAGTGGACGCCCTTGCCGGCGGCCATGGTGTAGCCGTCCATGACCGGCTTGAGGTAGCCGAGCCGCGGCATCTCGTCGATGACGATCAGGAGGTCGCGCTCAAGCGGTTTGATACCAGCGACGGCGTTGGGGATGGCGACCCACAGGCGCAGCCAGCCCTTGGCGTGCTCGATGGTCTCCTCCGGGGCGACCACGAAGAGGTCGGTCTTGCCGCCTGACAGGATCAGGGGGTCGAAACTGGACTCTTGGGTGTGAGCGAGCAATTCAGGGTAATTCAGGAAGGCGAGCTGGTTGGCGATGGTGGTGAAGTTGCTCCCGCCCTCCTCCTTGCCGACCTGGGCCTGCCGCTGGACCGCGATATGGGTAAGCCCGCCGGCAAAGGGCTTCTTGGACCTGACATGTTTCGCAAAGGCCTCCCTTTGCTTCGGCAGCATCGATAGCATTTGATAAAGGGTAGCGAGGTTGCGTTTCCGCTTCGGTTCGCGAAAACACACCCAGGCCATGTAACCGGCGACGATGGCGCGGGCGGATTCGTAAAAATGGCGGCTGCTTTCGTGCGAACCCGGGCGCGGCGGTGTGAGCAGGGCATCCAAGAGGACATTGATGTCGCGCACGGCAGCACTTTCATCTTTGCGAATGAAGTCCAGAGGGTTGTAAAACGCGCTTCTGACATTCGGCAGATGGGTATCTTCCTCAAACTGCTCCTTGTGCTGGGCCACCACACCGAAGGGATCGATCAACAGTGCGCGGCGGCCCAACTCGCGCCTGCGCCGCGCAGCGATGCACCAGAGCTCGCCGCGCGGGTCTATGGTGACGGTCGATCCCTGGAACCCCCGGTAATCGGGCGACAGCAGGTTAAGGGCGATGAGAGCGCCCTTGCCGGCGCGGGGCGGAGCCACGGTGATGGCGGAGCCTTCCAGGGACCAGCCGATCAACTTGGCGTTGCGGCCCGCGCCCCACTGGCCGAGCAGGATGCCCCGGCGTTTGGCGAGACGGCGCAGAAACCTTCGGCCGAGCAGCTTCGACCTGCCGTAGAGGTCGGACTCGGCCCGCTGCCGCCGGTTATCGCTCGAGAGATGTTTGAGGCTGTCGATCAGGACTTCGAACCACAGCATGAAGGCAATCGCGAAACCCACGGGCGCCACGGCGACCGATGCCAGCTCATAACCGCCAAGATGCGTGACCCATCCGGCGAATTCCCTGAAGGAAGTTACCCCGAGCACGGGCCGGACGATCTCCATCCAGATCGAAGCCGCGCAGATCATCATTGCGGCCCCGTACAGCCCGAAGCGGACCCAGGCGCCCTTCTCCTTGCGGCCGGTGGCAAAGTAGGCCAGCAGCGCAAGAGCAAGAACGATGCCGAGTACGGCGATGCAGACATCGGCGCGGCGGAGGTTCTTGAGCAGAAATGCTGACCAGCCCGCACCGCCGGCGAGCAGCAGGACAGAGATGTAAACGGGTACGAATCGCATTGGTTTCAAATTCCTTCATGGGTTGCAGGCGTAATTCCAGGCCGGTCTGGAGTGCGTTCGCCGAAGCCTCCGCCCCGGCATCGCCTGCCATGTGTATTGCTGGGTTTTTCCGTATGATTCATCCCCGGCTCCCGGCAATGCCGCCGCCGCGCCGCGGCCCCGCGCCGATCCGCAAGCCGCCCACCCGCGAGATGGCCCCGGCGGCAGCACCGCCGACCCGCTCGCCGCTGTCCTCGCCCGCACCGCCGCGCCCGCCGATCCAGTCGAGGACGGCCGAAGGCAGCAGGTCGATGAGCTTGAACGAGGCGTTCATCAGCCCGTAGGCGATCATCACGTAGAGGGTGAGCATGGCGAGGAAGCCGATGGGACCAAGGCCGCCGGAAGCGGCTGCGTCGCGCATCTGCGGCAGCCAGACCTGGTTGAACAGGCTGATCCCGGCCAGGAACACGAAATAGCCCGCGATCAGCCCGAACAGCATCAGAGGCGGGCGCAGGATCAGCCCGGGCAGGAACAGCCAGCCCAGGCGGGTGGCCTGTGTGGCGAGCCGGTTACCGTCGCCGCGCGTCACATGGGCGGCGGCGAACACGGTGACGGCCAGCACCGCCACAACGACGGCCACGATCCAGCCGAGGATGGCGAACAGGAAGCGGATGAAAGGCAGCGCCGGCAGCAGGTAGGCGAGCACGGCGCCGGCGATCAGCAGGAGGCCGAGCACGGTCGAGACGAAGCCGTCTGCGACCTGCCAGACGGATTCGAACATGTCGAGGCCCTTGCCGACGAAGGGCACGGATTCGAGCAGCCCCGAACCAGCGGCGGCGCCCATCAGCGCGGCCGTAGCGGCCAGCGCCGCGTTCATCAGGCCGTGGCCGAGGGAAGCGAGATCGGCAATGGGATTGCCGCTGTCGGCGACGATCACGCTGTCGAGGTCGATGAACTCCATCACCCCCGCCGCCATGCTCCCGCCGCCACCGCCCGGCGCGGGCAATGCGGCGGCGCCCCCGGCGGCAGCGGAGAACAGCATGGGCTGGTAGCCGCGCGACCGGACCAGGGCAGTTGTCAGACCCTTGACCGCGGCATCGGCGGCGGGCGCCCATCGTTCGAGGCTCGGCGGCGGCAGGCTGACGCCGGGAATATTGTGGGCGGCGGCCTGGAACAGGCCGGTACGGTGGGCGATGGTGTTGAAAAAGCTCGCGGCCGACATCCAGCTTGCCGCCTTGGCATCCCCGGCCACCACGCGTGCGAGCTCCGCGCGTTCCTCGGAAGCGGCGCGGGCAAGCGCCGTGTCCAGCACGCCCGCATAACGCTCGGCCAGGCCCCTGCCCTTAGGCAACACATCGAGATCGGGCAAGGGCCGGCCGTAGACAGGCGAGCCGGTCACGTAATGGGCGGCGAGATCGGCGGCGATGGCGCGGATCTCCGGGAGCAGCCCGGCCAGCGCGTTGCGGTGCCCCTCGGCGGCAATGCCCCGAGCGCCTTCGGCCGCGAGCCCGGCGAAGCGGATCGCGCCGCACAGATCGCCCGGCATGCCGCGCCCGGCGCCGTCGTAATGCAGGATACTCGCCGCGATACGCCGGACCCGGGTGGTGCCAGGGCTTTTGTAGGCCTCGTCGGACTCTCGGAGTTCTATATAGGGTGCATCGCCTGCGCGGGCGGCACTGGCGTTGGCGGCATACCGGCAGGTTTCCAGGATCAGGGTTCGGGAGATGGCGGCGCGCCAGACCGTTTCACGGGGCCGGGGCGCGATGGGCTCACCTTCGCCGAGCGCCTCTTCCGAGAACGGCTCCCAGACCGCGTTGGCGAAATCCCCTCCGAGATGGGCGAGGCCCACGACAGCGTGCTGGGCGCCGTTCATGCCGCCCGGCAGCGGCGCCATCAGGGCGACGGCGGCAACGATGCGCACGATCTCCCAGGCGCCGAAGCCGAAGCGGCCCTCGCGGGCGGTGTCGAGGGTGCCGGCCACCGTGTGCCAGACCAGCAGGAACCCCGCCAGCGCCAGCACCCCGCCGTTGAAGACGAACAGCATGTCGCCGAGCACGGAGCTGCGCCCCGCGCCGATATCGCCGAGAAAGGCCAGCACCTCCCGCGTCGCCCTGTCGGCGCCGGCGAACAGGCCCCGGTCGATGGTCTGCGCCGCCGCCGGTTCCGCCACCAGCAGGCCCGCGATACCTAAACCGGTAAATACCGCACCGGCGAGCAGGACCAAAAAGCCGACGAAGGAAAGCAAGCGCTTCTTCCGTGGCAGACTTGGCCCTTTTTCGGTTCTGGCATTTGTGGCCTTATTTTCGTTCGCTTCCCCGTTTGCGGCGGTCGCTGATATTGCCAAGCGCCTGTTCGCCGGCGCGCAGTCGATTGCGCGACAACTCGACCGCCGTGCGCAGTTCCGCTTCGTTCGCGAAGGTGTGCCGGTCGAACAGATTGCCGGCATTCAGGTCGGCGGCGTGGAGTTCATCCCCGCCCCGGCAGAGCGCGGCATCCTCCCCGGCGCGCGGGCCGTTGCAATAGGTACTCGTCAGGCTCTCGAAGCGGGCCGCGTTGCCGGCGGCGGCGCCTGCATCGGGCACGGCGGTGCGATCGCCCGCGATACGTCCCGTCTCCGCGTCCGCAGCACGCGTATAGGCGCTTTCGGCCGCTTGCCGTGTCGCGGCAAGCCCGTTGAGCCCGGTGATCGCGGCGCAGCCGCTGTCCGTCGGCCGGCGGGCGCGCATGACCCTGGTTTCCTCGACCTCGCGGGCAATCTGCGCCTGAAGCTTGGTCTGAGCATCAAGCGCGCCGGTCACCGCCTTGGCGCTTTGCGCCGCATAACCCGAGAGCTGGCCCGTTTGCAGGCGCAGAGCCTCGACGATCGTGGCTTCCATGACGTCGATTTCTCGGGTTAGACCAGCGAGCACGCGGCTCGCCTCGGCGCGGTCGTTGTCGGTCGGATCGCACGGCGAATGGGCGTGCGCGAGCGGAACCGCCAACGTTGCGGTCAGCGCCGTGCCAAGGACGGCGGCATGGAAGACCGTCAGGCAACGAACGGCGGTACTCATTGCCCGCCTCCCAGGATGCCGCGGAAGCGTTCGGCGTTGACCCCGCTGTCCTGCAGAATGTTGCCGTTCCGGGCGTCGGTATCGAGCCCCGGCAGGCGGTGCAGTCCCGGCAGCCGGGGCAGCCGTGACGTATAGACCGAGGCGTCGAGCGTGCGTCCGACATAGTCGCGGTAGGTGTTCCGCGCGATCTCGCAGACCCGGCGCTGCGCGAGACCGAGGATTTCCTCGAGCGCGCGGCCGGGATCGAACAGCACGTTGAAGGCCCGGTAGTTGAACAGGTCCTCCAGGCACGAGAAGTCGAGGATCGAGTCCAGATCGCGAATGCCCTGATCGGGATTGCGGATAACGGCGAGATCCTGCTCGACGCCCCGCGCGGCGCTCGCCGCCAGCGCCTCGCGGATCCCGGGATCGCAGCCCGCTTCAAGTGCGGCAGGCGGCGGCGCCTGGGCCAGGGCCTGCGAGATTCCGGCAACGGGGGCGAGCACCGGCGCCAGAAGCGCCAGTGCCGCGAGCGCGAGACCCGCGCGCCCGTTCATCACTGCCCCCCGACCCGGGGGGGGGCCGTCCGGCGCCGCGCCATCGACCTCCCCGGCTGGCACGGGCGCGCCGGTGGTCCCGCCGGGATCCCCGTTTCCCACTACCTCGCCCATATCTTCCACGTCTTCCACGCGGCCGTCGTCCTGGCGCGGGGACAGCATGTTGACGCGGCCTTGCGGTCCGGCCACGACGATCTCCGTAACCCGGCGGTTGTCGCCCTTCTTGTCCTGGTATTCACGCGTGGTGATGCGCCCTTCGATCAGAAGCGCGGCGCCCTTGCGGACCAGCTTTTCGACTGCCTCGACGGCGGTGCCGAACACAACGATGCGGTGCCACTGGGTGGCCTCACCCGTCCCGCCGTCCTTGCGCCGCCACTTATCCGTGGTGGCCAGACTGAATGTGGCGGTCTTGTCGCCGCTCTTCATCGTGCGGACCTCGGGATCGCGCCCCGCGTGGCCCAACAACGTCACCCGGTTCATGTTCAACATCGTTTATTCCTCCGTTTCGGTTGGTTGGCCGGTACGGACCGGCCGGTGGAAACCGCCGCGCCGGATCATCACCGGCGGGATTGAAGGCGGATTGGGTGGTTCCAGCTGCCGGCACGAGCTCCTCCGCGAGGCGGTCAAGCACGTCTTCCTCGGTGGCGCCGGCACGGATGCCCGCCGCCGCAAGGCGGCCAAGCTCGGCATCGATGCGGGCGCGCGCGGTTCCCGTGGGGAAGGCCCGGGCCAGGACGGCCCGCGCTTTGGCCGGCGCCAGCCGCGCCTGAAGACGGGACCGCAGCGCCACATCGGCGGGGCTGGTGGTCAGCGCCCAAAGTTCCGCCGGCCCCGGTGTGTTGACGACCAGTTGCTCGAAGCGCCCGCGCGCATCGCCGGCGATCAGCAGCGCCGGCGCGCCGTCCTTGCCGGGTCCCGCCAGGCGGTAACGGATGGCGTCCTGGAGGGTTTCGCTCAACGCGAATATCCCGGACAGCGCCTCGATCTCACGGGCCTTGCCGCCCGCGCCGAGTATCCAGTAACGGTTGGCAAGCTCGGTCAGCGCGCCACCGAAATCCTCAAGCCGCTGCGAGGCCAGGGAAAGACGCACCCGTAACTTGCGGGCCTCGCGCACATCGCGCTCGACCTGGGCGCGCACCGCGGGCGCCCCGGCGGTGCGATGGAACTCATCGAACGCGAGCCGCTTGGGCGCCTCGCGGATATCGCGCAAGCGCGTCGCGTGCCAGGCCCGGTAGGGCTCGGGGATATCGCGGAGTGAGTCCTCGCCGATCCACCAGTGCCGGGTCAACGCATGGCGGGCCAGCAGGTAGAAGGCAGCGGTCTGGCGCCCGGCCTCGGGCGAGCCTTGCGGCGCCACATCGGCGAGATCGATGGCGGCGATACGCACATGCCCGATATCGAAGGCGGTGGGCGCGAACATGATCGGCCAGTCGCCCGACAGCGCGGTCAGGATGCGGATAAAGGCCTGGGTCACCGTCTCGCCGCCGGCGCCGTAGGCGGTATCGCCGACGAGCCCCTGCACCGCGGGCTCGCGCACCGCCGCCAGCAGATCGCCCAGCACCGGCACGGCGTAGAGCTGCGCCCGCGCGGCCGCGCCATGGGCGCCCGCCTCGAACAACAGGTCGACGATCTCCCACCACAGCGGGGCCTCAGGCAGGTCGATCCCGGCGGCAGCCAGAGCCGCGTCGACCAACCCATCGCGTCCCGCCGTGTAGGCATGCGGCTCGGCGCCGGCGATCTTGTCGGAACGCAACGCATAGACCGCCGTGATCGCCGGGCCGATCAGCTCGCGCATGCCGTCGGGGACGCCCTCGGCGCCAGCCGGGGTCATCATCAGGCCCAGCAGATTGACCAGGAAGGCACGCTCGGCAGGTAGCGGCGCGCGGCAGCCGAGCTGGGTGTCGCACGGGTTGATTGCGTGCTCGGCCGTCATCCGCAGCGCGAACCAGCCGGCTTCATGGCGGCGCTCCGGCGGCAGGGCCTCGCGGATCAGTGAGATCAACCCGGCCGATGATGGGCCGATATCGATGGTCGCACTAAGTGGCAGCCGGGCCTGACCGCCCTGCAGGCAAAAGGCGAGGCCGAGGCTGTTCATCAACACCGACTTGCCGCGTCCAGGCACGCCGTAGATCAGCTCAAAGCCGTAATCCTCGCCATCTTCCCAGGCGAACGGCAGGGGCTTGCCGTCGATTGAGCGGAACAGATGCCCGGCGCCGCTATTCGACAAGGGCGCGGGCCGACCGGCCGGCAGCAGGCGCAGCGCCTCGGTCAATGGTGCGAGCGCGGGCTCGGAGGTGGCGCCGCAACAGAACCCCGGCACAGACGCGGCGAGGCTTTCCAGCGGATCGCCGACCAACGGTGTGAACACCGTCTCGCCCCAACCCTCGGCAAGCTGCTGCAGGCGGCTGAGCCGCCTGCGCAGCGCATCGCCTCGAAGCGGTCCACCAACGCCTTGGTGTCGGCGACTCCCTCCATGACATTGCCGAGCGCGTCCTTGGTCTGGTCGAGCACCGGCTGCAGCGTGGCGGGGCTTCGGTACAACCAATTACCACTGTTATGCAACAGTTCACGAGCAACAGCGCATGCGATCGCCGAGGCACCCGCGTGTACCATACGACCGGCGTCAACTGCATACGCGCGGAATGGCAACACGCTCAAGCCACCGCATTGGGCTTTCAACGCCTGCCCACAACGAAGTCCTTTAAAACAAGGCCTTTGGAGCTGCTTGTAGTATACACATGGGTAAAAGGCCACTATATGTAGTGGCCTTAGGAGACCGTTTCGGTTCGGGGAACAACAGAGGCCACACATCATGAGCAGAGCCGCGTTCATCGAGAATGTCGCCAGGAAGGGCAACATGAGCAAGGCCGAGGCCAAGCGCACGGTCGACCTGGTCTTGGGCGAGGTCGAGGCTGGGCTGAAGAAGTCGAAGAAGGAAGGCCGCTACACCATCGGCAACTTCGGCACCTTTACCATCACCAGGCGTCCGGCGCGCAAGGGCCGCAATCCGCAGACGGGCGAAGCGATCCGGATCAAGGCCTCAAAGGTTCTGAAATTCCGGCCGGCCGCCGCGTTGAAGAGGGCGGCGGGCGCCTGATCTCTGGTTGACATCTCCCGGTTTCGGCACTGATGCGCACGTTGGAGGAGCAGACAGCCGCCGCACGCCAAGTGCTGAGGGATGTATTCGGGTTCGACGGGTTCCGCCCGGGCCAGGAAGCGGCCATCGGCGCGCTGCTGTCGGGGCGCAGCGTGCTCACCGTGATGCCGACGGGATCAGGCAAGTCGCTGTGTTTTCAGATTCCCGCTCTGATCACGAATGGGCTCACTGTCGTGGTGTCCCCGCTGGTCGCGCTAATGCAGGACCAGGTCGCGGCGCTCAGGCTCGCCGGTGTCGCGGCCGACTGCATCAATTCCGCAAATGGGCGTGCCGACAATATAGCCGCTTGGCGCCGGGCCGCGGCAGGCGAGACGCGGCTACTCTACATGGCCCCCGAACGTCTGATGACCGAGGCGATGCTGGCCTCACTGGCACGATTGCCGGTGAAGCTGTTCGCCATCGACGAGGCGCATTGCATCTCGCAATGGGGACCGGCCTTCCGGCCGGAATACGAAGACCTGTGCGGATTGCGGGATCTGTTCCCCGGGATTCCAATCGCCGCGCTGACGGCGACCGCGGATGAAGTGACCCGCGAGGACATCGCAAAGCGGTTGTTCGGGGGCTCGGTGGAGTCCTTCGTCCTCGGCTTCGACCGCCCGAACATCAAGCTGTCGGTGGAGATGAAACGCGACTGGAAGCGCCAGTTACGGGACTTTATTGCACGCCATGAAGGCGAGAGCGGCATCGTCTATTGCCTGTCGCGCAAGAAGACGGAGGAAACCGCCGCCCTGTTGGCGGCGGACGGCGTGCGGGCGCTTCCCTATCACGCGGGCATGGAGAAGGAGGACCGGGAAGCGCACCAGAACATCTTCATGACCGATCCGGGGGTCGTCATCGTCGCCACCATCGCCTTCGGCATGGGGATCGACAAGGCGGATGTGCGTTACGTCTTCCACACCGACTTGCCCGGCAGCATCGAGGCCTATTATCAGGAGATCGGCCGGGCGGGACGCGACGGTGCACCCGCGGAAGCCCATATGGTCTATGGCCTGGCCGACATTCGCATGCGCCGGGTGTTCATAGAGGACGAGGATGCGGGCGCCGAGCGCAAGCGCCGCGAGCACAAACGGCTCGACGCCTTGCTCGGCTATTGCGAGGCGCCGGCTTGCCGGCGCGTGGTCCTGCTCGATTACTTCGGAGAGGAAGTCGAGGCCTGCGGCAATTGCGATGCCTGTCTCGACCCGGCCGAGCGTGCCGACGGGACCGAGGATGCGCAAAAGATTCTGTCGGCGGTCTACCGCTCGGGCGAACGGTTCGGCGCGGCGCATGTGATCGATATTCTGTGCGGGACGCAGACTGACAAGATTACGCGAACGGGGCATCACCGGCTGCCGACCTTCGGGGTCGGCGCGGCACGCGGCAAGAACGAGTGGCGCTCGCTGATCCGCCAGATGGTGGCGACCGGGTTCCTGCGGCTCGACATCGCAGGCTATGGCGGGCTTGCGATCACCGGCAAGGGCCGCGCGCTGCTGCGGGGCGAAGGTGTATTCCTCTATCGCGAGGAGACGATAGTTGCACGGCCGTCCGCCGCACCGCGCGAGACCCGCAAGAAAGTATCGGAACATCCCCTGAACGATAGTCAGGCGGCGCTGCTGGATGTGCTGAAGGCGCTGCGGCTGGAACTCGCCAGGGAGCGCGGCGTGCCGGCCTACATCGTGTTTCCGGACCGCTCGCTGATCGACATGGCACGCCGCCGCCCGCGCACCGAAGAGGAATTCGCCGAGGTCAACGGCGTCGGCGCGGCCAAGCTGAAGGCGTTCGCGACGCCTTTTCTTGCCGCCATCGGCGGCGTCTTGGCCGATGCCGGCTGAACGAGGAACCTTCGGAACCGGTTCGGCATTGCCGGCGATGATCGGCTTGCCGTGTTCAGATGTTCACTTTATGTTCGACCAGCCTCACCGGCACGGAATGCTCCCGGACGGCTTGTCATGACCGATCAGATCGTCATCACCGAGAAATCCAGCCAGGCGAAGGATGTCCGCGCCGCCGTCGGGTCCCGCTATGGCGCCGTCCTTCCGGCCGAGGGTCACTTGCTCGATCTGTGCGAGCCGGAGGACGTGAACCCGGCCTGGAAACGCTGGTCGGCGGCATTGCTGAGGCCCGACGAGCTATACGGCACCAAACCGGCCTCGGGCGGCAACAAAGCCGCGAAGCTGAAGGCCATTGGCACGGCGTTGCGCACCGCCACACGCGTCTGGCTGGCCACCGATTGTGACCGCGAGGGACAACTCATCGGCCAGGAGATCCTCGAGCATTGCGGCTATCGTGGCGAGGTTCTGCGGGTGCTGTTCACCGCGCAGGACGCGCAGACCATCCGCGAGGCGTTCGGGCGCGCCCGGCCCAACAGCGACCATGCCCGCCTCTACGCCGCTGCCGTGGCGCGCCGGCAGGCCGATCAGATCTACAACCTGTCCCTGACCCGCACCGCGACCGTCACGCTTGGCCGGGGCGCGCGCGGTGTAATCGGTGTGGGCCGGGTCAAGACACCGACCCTGGCGATCGCGTGCAAGCGCGAACTTGAAATCCGCGACTTCGTGCCGGTTCCTTACTTCGAAGTCGTGGCCGCGGCCCATGTCGAAGGCGGCACGTTCCGGATGCGGCACGCACCGAAAGACCGCATCCTCAAGCGTGAGAACGCGGAAACGGTCGTAACCGCGGCGCGGGACTTCGAGGGTCCGCTCGGCGTGCGGGTCGAGGACAAGCGGCAACGCCCGCCCAGGCTTCACGATTTGCCTTCGCTGCAGAAGCTTTGCAGTGCCCGGTTCGGCTGGCCGGCCTCCAAGACCCTGGAGGTCGCGCAGGAGCTCTATGACGGCGCGGGCAAGAAGATCCTGACCTATCCACGCGCCGAGGTGCGATACCTGCCGGAGAGTGCGATCGGGGACGTACCGAAGATAGTCGCCGGGCTGCAAGCGGGGAGATCCTACGGCACCGTCTCCGTACCGTCGCCACCGGTGATCCGCAAGGGACGGAACGGCAGCTTCCACGACAAGGGGCTCGAGGGCGCGAGCCATCACGCGGTCATCCCCAACGTCAACACGATCGGCGATCTGGGCGAAATCTGGCCGCGCCTGTCGGGCGACGAGAAGAAGCTGTTCGACGCCGTGGCGCGGTCGTACCTCGCATCGGTCATGCCCGATTACCGCTACCGGCAGACGACCGTGACGCTGGATGCTCGCGGCTTCGAGTTCCGCGCCGCCGGGCGTCAGCCCATTGAAGCTGGATGGCGCGACGCCTTCCCCGATTGGCGGCCCGCCGAGGAAAAAGGCGAAGCAGCGCAGGTCCTGCCGGCCTTCCGGAATAAGGAGGCTGCGCGGTTGCGCGGTCCGGAGATCGAGGACAAGGAGACCCGTCCGCCGCCGCGCTACAAGGAAGGCACGCTGATCGAGGCGATGCAGAATGCCTGGCGCTTCGTCGCGGACGAGACCCTGCGGGACCGTCTCAAGGAGGCCAAGGGGATCGGCACGCCGGCAACGCGGGCGGAAATCATCGGCGGGCTGAAGAAGCAGGGATTCCTGACGGCCCAGGGACAGAACATCGTACCGACCGACCGCGGGCTGGCGTTGTTCGGGGTTCTCGAACGCGCCGATCCGGCCTTGGTCGATCCAGGGGTGACGGCGGAACTCGAATGCCTGCTCGACGATGTGGTGACCGGCAGACAGGAGATGATGGGCGCGATCGACGCGGTGTGCGATGCCGCCCGGCGCATCATCGGCAGCCTCGGGGAGGGCGCCGTTGCCGGGGAGGCTGTAGAACTCGGGGTATCTCCAGGTGGGGAAAACGGCGGAGAGCGGCCACCGACGGCGGCGATGAAGAAATTTGCCGGTTCGATCGCCCGCCGCAAGGGTATCAAGCCGCCGGCGGGATATACGAAATCGGGCGCGATCTGCCGGGCGTTCCTGGATTTGCATGCTCCAGAGCGAACAGCCCAGGATGCAGATAGGAAACCCACGGGAGAAACGGGCTCCAGGCCGCCGAGTCCAGCGCAGGTGTCGTTTGCCGAGGCGATCGCGCGGGAAAAGGACGTCGCTATTCCAGACGAGGCCAAGGTCTGCACTGCTGAAATGTCGGCATGGATCGATGCGAACCGGCAACCGAAGCCTGCAAAAGGCCGCAAGGTGTCAGCGGCCGGTAAGCGCGCCTCCACGGCGAAGAGGAAGAAAGCGGGAGCAAAAACACCGCGGACGGGGAAATCTTCAAGCGCCGCAGAAAGGGTGGCACAACCCGGCGACGCCCGGACGGGTCCGCAGACGGGCACGCCATTGCGAATTCCTTACGGCAACAAGGAGGTTGCACTCCAGCTCGGCGCCCGATACGCGGCAGGCGGTTGGTATGCGCCGCCCGGCGTCGATCTTGTGGCATTCCGCGAGCGTGAGTGGCTGTGACCTTGGCCACACTCGACGTTTATCCTCTGGATGCCTTAGCCGGACGCCTCGCCGCATACGGCCTGGGCGCACTCTTCAATGAGGCGGGGAAGCTCTTCCTCCCCATGCCACTCATTCAGGTAGGTTTCAACGTCTCCCAAACCGGTGCAGGCATGCTGCGGCCGTCGCGGACCGAGGCCGTGGCCGAGAGCATTGAGGGTGCCCGGCCCGGCGCCGCAGGCGTCGTCGCCGCCGCGACCGTACCCCGATCAGTCGATGGTGCCGGTGCCAGTGGCCGCCAGTGGAACACCGAAATCCCGGCGCTGGAAAAAACCCCGACAGCGCTGCAAGCTGTGCAAAACAGGGAGACGTTGAAATGAATTTATCGTCATGCGCGCAGTTTTCATGCGTGCCGCCCTACGGCCGCCGGACGCCCACACTGTTGTGGATTGCCGCCGCCGTGGCGATTGCTGCGGTGATGTTTCTGGCCCCTGCGCGGGGCGCCGCCGCCGAGGGGGACGCATCGGTGGCCAGCCACATCCCTCAGCTGGCGGTTGACACGGTACGCCCCCTGGCCGTGATCGACCGCGACGATATCGCGCTGTCGGGCATGCGCACGGTCTCGGACCTGCTGGTGAGCCGGCAACGCTTCAACAGCTTCGGCCTTAATCGGGTGCTTTTCCTGGGCAGCCGGGTCGCTTATCTCATCAATGGCCGCCGCATCTCCGATTCCACCCTCGATCTGTCCACCCTGCCGATATCGGCGGTGGAGCGCATCGAGATCCTGAGCGGCAGCGCCGCCGCCCTGCACGGCGGGCACGCCATCGCCGGTGCGATCAACATCGTGCTCAGGCGCGGTAATGAGGGTGTCGAGGCCTCGACCTTCGCCGCCCGGCCGACGGACGCAGGCGGCGATATGGAGCAGGGCAGCGCCTTGTGGGGAGGCGCGGTCGGCCAGGAGCAAATCGGCGAGAGCACTCTGTAGTACGAGAACGCCTGGGCGGGCGTTACGTAGCCAGGCAGTATCTTCCGTTTTTTTGTCACACAGTACGATCTGCGCGTCGTCGAGGCCGTCGAAAGCAGCGAGCAAGTCATCGCGATCGAGGGCATCCGCGACCGTGATGCCAGTGACAACGACAATGTATGCTGGACCGACTACATCCTTAACATGGTCTAGAATCCGAGGCTGTATCAGTCTTGTCGCCCGTGACCATTGCCGGGGTTCTAGCACGGCCCCGTCGAGTGAAGATGCATCCGATACCAAAGATAGATGCATTACCTCCAAGACAGTTGGACTGCGGAAGAGGATATCGGAATCTATGTCATCGACGAACCGCCGACGGACTCGCCGCGCTTCCGGGGCGGTGGCCTCGAGGGCAGACGCCAGACGCGTATCAAGTGCGCTTGAAAACACCAATGCCCAAGGCGCTTGCGCAACCTCCACATGGGCGGTGTCAGGAGCAGATGCTCGAAGAGATGCAATACGCTCGAGAAGTGGTGCGGACGGCTGCGAGAGCGCTACGCGCAGACCGGAAGCTGAGCCTTCGGAGCCCAGTATCTCCTGTGCCTCACCACCCACAAGGTCCTGACCTGCGAGCAGAACAGCGCGTCCCTTCCAGATTGCATCGACAATATATTTCGGCAGCTGATCCATAGAACGTTTCTAACCCCAATTATTCATTGGGCTGAGTTAAAGTGACTCTTGAAATTCGCCGATACCCTTGCCGCTTGTTTGTACGACAAACGCGATCCCAACCGGCTGAGCTCTGGGGGATGCGCTCGGAACGTTCCAGCCCCTGCTACATGATCAATAAATACAAGGAGACACAAGGAGATCAAGCGGGATCGCTATCTGACGCCGCGGGAATTGGCCTCGCTTGGCGAGGCGATGCGGATTGAGTCTTCCTTTGCCCCCTCGGCGATAACGGCGTTGTGTGGCATGACGGGAGCCGCGAGCCGCTGTTGCTCGATCTGGCCCCAACGCGGGCGACGCTCCGGAGTCACGGCCTCCGGCTCTCGCTGCGAGGCCAGTGCCCTCGACGCATACGAATGGCATAGATCGTGAATTGCTCATTTCGGCGGTCCGGGAGCTGCGATAGGTCGGTCTCCGGCGAAGCATCGAAACCCGACGAAGAGGTCATGGAATGCCAGCCGTGGTCGGGAGTTTGAATTCGACCGCTTTCGGCATGATGACGGGCGTCCGCGTCCGTTGCTGTGGATGGAGCGACGAATCGAGGAAATGTGCTGGGTTAGGCGGGCCCTCGCCGGATCGGACCGCCCAAGTCGGCAAATGACGCATGAACATGTCGGTGGCGGGTCGACTTGCGTCCGAGCGGTCGGCGCGCGATCGAGAAGCTCCCGGCCTTCGCACAAGTCGTGGCTGACTACACAGAATTTGGTCGTTGTCGTACATGGCGCGTCCGGGGGTATTGAATCAACCTCCGGGAATGGTTGTCATTGGTCGGCCTGTGTGTCGTAAACGAAGCAATCCAAAAGGGCGGCTCGGATCCGAGAGATCGCGCGTTCGCGTACGTTTCGCGGGGCTGCCTCCCGATACCATGCCTGGTTGTAGATGGCGCTGAGAAGACGGGCGTAGTTCCGTGGTTGGCCCAGGGTGGTGGGCGCAAGTCCGAAGGTTTCGGCGAGACCGGCTCTCGATGCCTTGTTCAAGGATACAAAGCGGTCGGGTCGGGCAAGGGTGAGCAGTCTTGTCGCAATACCGGGCCCCACCCCATCGACATTCCGAAGGGCTTGATAGGATTCGAATGCGAGTTGTGGGAATGTGACATCGTCGGCGTTGACAACCGCCAGTACGATGTTCTGAATTGTTTCTCTGTTGGCGCCGAATACCGTGTTCAGGGCGGTTTGTCTCATGCGGCCGAGCAGCGCCCAGCCCTCACTGCGGGTCAGACCGAGCAGGCGTTGACGGTCATATTGATCAAGCTCACCCCAGTCCGGGTGCCTGACGACATCGTGCAAGACCTCGACGGTCTCTCGCCAACTGCATTGTTCGCCCAATACAGACCATGAATGACGATTACTCCACCAGCCATCGCACTGCTCCAAAGCTGCAATATAGCTTCGCCAATTCCCGATTCCCTCGAGCAACTGCAAGGGGGTCAAGTCAGGGGTGTTTGGTGGACGAGGCGGCGGCGGAGGGGGATTGTCCTTTCTCGACTCGGCATAGGCATCGATGGCAGCATCGTCGAGCGGGTCGCAGTGTTCCCACAGGTCATCGAACCAATGCTGTACTGATTCAGTGTTGGATGTTTCAAACACGGCCTCTTCGTTCATGCCAAAACCACCGGACGTGAAATTCGCGCTCCCGACCCAGGCAACGGATCTGCCGCCGCCGCGGAATATGAAGACTTTCGGGTGAAAACGCCGGCCTGCGTCAGCGCCGCGTAGCTGTCCGATGTTGGCCAGCATTCTCAGCGCGAAAGGATCGGTCAGGTTGCCCCAAAGACCCACGACGGCCCGGACTTCAGGGAGCGGCGCTTGCCGCTGCAAAGCGCGGAGGCCCTGGTTGCTCGTGGCCCAAGCGGTGGCAAGATCGATTTCGGTTGCCCAGGAAAGATGTTCCAGGAAACGGGGCGATATGTTTTCGTCGGTGATCAACATGGCAGTCGCTTCCTTACATCGGTGGAACGGATTCTGCCAGGGGAGCAACGTGAAATGATTGGGAAAGCGCAGCGGGGGGGCTCTCGACTGGCGGGTCTCTCGGGCATGTCCGAATATCTGTGGCTGAATAGGCATGGGGCATTTCCGCGCCCAGCCTACTCGGCCAGAACATCCACCGCGATGCTGATGGAGATCCGGTCGGTGGATTTCGTGACCGAGTCGCGCGCAAGATGTGCGTAGCGCGCGGTGGTTTCGACCTGGCGGTGCCCGAGGAGCCGGCCGATGATCGGCAGGCCCTCGCCGAGCCCAAGCGCCCTTGAGGCGAAAGAGACACCCATGTCATAGTTTGCATCCTCCTACACAGGATCGTGGTCAAGCGGGACTCCCGCCCCACTCTCCCTTCTATAGCCAGCAACCTGGCATTCTATCCCTGCTGCAAGCTCAAATCAGCGATCGGTTGGTCACGCCACCACCTTGGCACACTGCGATGCCGTCGGGAGGAGGCGTCCACTCCATCAATATTCCACGCCGATCAACATGAGGGCATCCGCCGAATGACAAACATGGTTCTGCAGTCCCAGGCGAGTTGGGGATCCATCGAGAGAGTGAACAAGGGCAAGCGCATCGTCCGAAAGAGCCAGATCAACCTAGACGCTTCCCCCGCAGCTACATGGCTGACGGAGGCATGCGCGAGATACTCGGGCCGTTCCCTACCTGTAGCCGCCATCGGTTCAAACCCGATTATCTACCCCTTCTCGCTCGGAGGCTCGATCTCATATCTGGTGTCGCAATGTCGCTTTCTCGATTTGCGGGTAGACAGCGCAGGCAATCAGGTCGTTGGGCTCGCAATTCAATGAGTGGCTCAACATGTATGGGCTGTGACCGTGCGTTCTGGCACCACCCCCGGCCCATCGGTGTCCTTGGAAGACTGCAAATCACTGGTTTCGGCGGGCGCAGCAACCAGGTAGCGACGTTGAACGAAGCGCATCGCACCATCGCACCATCTTCGAACTACCGAGCCAGGTGGGCCATCCCCTGGCGCTTCGAGAAATTCGAGCGGATCTGCCCGAATCCGCGAGCGTGCGTAACGTCAAGAGGGCGCTGGCTCGACTGAAAGAGCTTAAATTGGCGGCGTCACCGGGACACGGCGTTTCAGCACGATGGCGCCGGAACGGAGTAATGGCCTCCTGGGACGAGTCCTTTGGGGGCCAATAGGGATCCTATTCGACAAAGACCACGAATTTAGGTGACTTCGAGTGTCAACTTGACCAAGGATAACAATGAAACCGGCACAGATAGTCTCTTCTCAGCCGCGCCCTCGCCTCTTCTTCGTGGGTGATTTGGCTAATTTCCGAAACGGAATCTGCGAGTTCTTCAAAGCCCCGCCTGCTTTTTTTCGCTTCCAGGACAAACTGTTGTTCTAACAATCCGATTAAGGGCACCTCTAAGAATTGGTGAGTTGTCGGAGGATATTGTTTAACCAGGCTGTCACCAGCTCCAGCCATGCCGGAGCCGAGATTTTCGGGGTCTTCCACGCTCCAATTGAGTTATTTCCGCCACAAGACCGTCCCCAGGCGGTCTCCTTCTCCGATTATCGTCACACGGCCGCCGCGAGACGCTCCAGTTGGACCAGGCGGCGCATGTTGTAGGCGAGGTTCTTCAACCCGATCCGCGCCTTCGCCCGCACCAGCCCGACACTACGCACCAGCGTCCCGCCCATGTCGTTGCTCTGGGCCCCGAAGACATGCTCGACGCGGACCCGAACCGACGAACGGGTCTTGTTGCCCTGCTTCTCGCGCTCGCTCAGCGGCTTGTTGCGGCGGCCCTTGCGATGGATCCGGCTCCGCAACCCCTTCTCCTTCAGCACCGCCTCGATCTCCGCCGAGCGGTAAGCGCTGTCCGCCCACACACCCAAAGCCGTGTTGTCCCCATCCAGGATATCGTCGAGGACTTGGCTGTCGTGCTCCGCCGCGTCGCTCACATGATAGCGCCGCACCAGCTTGTGCCGACGGTCCACGTTGACATGGTTCTTGTAACCGTAATGGCTCTTGCCGTGCTTCTTAGTCCACCGCGCCTCGACATCCTTTTGGCGCCGCTTTGCCGGCTTGTCCTCCCAGCCTGCCGGCGTCTCGCCCGCCTTTATCCGCGCGTTCTCCTCGCGGCTGTTGCGCTGTTTGGGTACCGCCACAATCGAGGCGTCGATGATCTGGCCGCCCATCGCCAGATAGCCCTGATCCTTCAGGTAGCCATCGAACGTCTCGAATAAGGCCTCGATCACGCCAGCTTGCGTTAACTGTTCGCGGTACAGCCACACCGTCTTGGCGTCGGGAACCCGGCCCTCCAGACCCAACCCCAGAAATCGCATGAACGACAGGCGGTCACGGATCTGATGCTCAACTTGGTCATCCGAGAGATTGTAGAGCGCGCACAGAATGATCGTCTTGAACATCACAATCGCATCCCACGGCTTGCGTCCCGCCCGCGATTTACGCGCCTTGTCCGCACGCCGCCACACCGCCTCAAGACGCGCGCGCAAGTCTTCCCACGGAACCACCCCGTCGATCTTCAAAAGCGGCTCGTTCTTGGCGTCAAGACCGGAATACCGGTTCCCAAGATCGAAAAACCCCATCTGACACATCAACCACGCCTCCCGCTATCAACAAATCGGCAACCCGATTCTAAATCGACGACGCCCGAAAAAGGAGAATTCTTAGAGGTGCCCTTAAGGCTCTAAGTCCAGCAAATTTCATTTTTGCCACTTGTTCCCAAACTTCCCGAGGAAATATGCCGAGCACAATTTCTTCCATGACCGGGTCGCCTTTCCAAGTCTTTCCTTTGCCCGATTCGACTCCCTGACTTATCAGGAATCCGAGTCTGCCATGCACGCTCACCATGCAATTGAAGATCCTCGATAGTCTTTCACTCACAAATACACGCGTTTCATCAAATCTATTGGCTCGAGTGCCAGAACCGAAGGCAATTTCCATCCCTGCAGTCTTTTTCTCATCGCTTCCTGCTATCTTTTCCGTTACGAGCTCAAACGAAGAATATTCTTTGAGGACGAAAGAGATCTTTTCGTTCTCCTCATTTGGCCCACTTATGGCAGAGACAAATTCATTCTCGGTTAGCATCGACTCAATGGCGATAAGGGGCGCAAATTCATTTTTGATGCGCAAGAACTATTTCCAAAGAATACTTGTCGCTTCAATGGCCTTAATTCTATAGGTATCCTAAATACGACTAGCGATGTTCATGGAGTTGAACAACGCTGTCGAATGTAATTCTAGCCTTGATTCCAGATGCTTTATTTCTTGGTTCTGCGAATGTTCAATTCTGCTAATTGCAGCATCCATCAACTTGGGAAGAAACACCTTGAATACGGCCCAAATACCGCCAATGACTGCCATCGCGACACCGAAGATGATTCCCAGAATTTCAAGCATGGGTTTCAGATGTCCTCCGACATTGGAACCTACAACGAATCGGATGCGACCCTTTCACTCCACTCCTACGTCTACCGACATGGTCTGTCGACCTATGACTAGGATCGGCGCCGACGCTTTGCTGGGGATCCATGTTCGCAATCCGGTCTCGCTGGCTTTCGCCAAAATCAAGCTACATGATACCGATCAGCTACCCGTGCCGCCTAGTGGATAAAATCTGACATTTGAATCCCGAGGGGGATTCCCGCCGGACACGAGTTTGGCCAAAGACTTGGCGGACGCTCTGCGCGAAGAGATACGCATCGATAGGAAGGGGCGGCGCTATCGCGCCAATATCCCAGTAAGGCATCGGGGCAAAAACGGTTTGCCACTCTTTGTCTGGGCGGATATCGATGATGCGCCTCGCTCGCATGTCGAAAAGAGCGTGCAGCAAGAACGCCGCTCGATTGCTAGCGATTGCTACGCTTTATCAATGAAGGTTGACCATTACAACGACGACCATCCGAACGAAATCCCGCTTCAGATCGTCTTTGATTTTGAAGAGGACGTAGAGGAAATGAAGATCGCGCAGGGTTTAGACGACGATAAAGCTGCTTAGTCTGCCTTTTT
Source organism: Alphaproteobacteria bacterium (assembly GCA_965219135.1). GTDB lineage: Bacteria > Pseudomonadota > Alphaproteobacteria > VGEJ01 > VGEJ01 > CAYUNL01. The sequence continues at coordinate 1,920,138 of CBDCMV010000003.1, forward strand.
CCACCGTGCGTGAGCCGCGCCGCGCGCGATCTCGGACCGTTGCTCGGGCGTTAGCCTCTTCGCGCGGGCCCTGCCCCCCTTCGCGCCTAGCGCCTTGGCAGCGGGGTCCTTGCCATCGTCTTCGTGCTCTTCCTGTTCCTCGCCGGTGGCGATGCGCATAACCTTGACGGCGTTGCCGATCACGTCGGCGGGGCGCTTCTGCCCCTGCGGTCCCTTTGGCATCAAACTAGACTTCCCGCTCAGAGATTATGGTGTACCCAGCAATCAGGTTACGCCCGTTCCTGTCGGGGCGAGCCGGCTGCCAAGTCACACTTACGATTTGCACATGACCTTCGCGCGTGGCTATGTGCTGTAGGACATCAAGCAAGCTCTGCGCATCGTCCCTCGCGGTGTCTACCTGATATCTCTATCAGCGGCAGGCATTGGCACTCCTCCCGTGCTTCCCGCTAAACATATAGGATGCGGGGCCGGGCCGCGATAGGTCAGATTTCACAGACCAAGTGCAGACTTTCGTCGGCCGCGGCCCGAGCGAGAGCCTTGTCAAGCGTTGCGAGCGGCGCCGCGTGTCTTTTCGCCAGTTCCAGATAGATGGCGTCGTAGAACGACAAACCGTGTTTCTCGGCCAGGGCGAATGCGATGTCCATATCCGGGTCCATATCGGTACGAATGGGCAGGTCATATAAAGCGTTCAGTCGCTCCGCCGGTCCGTCTGCGGTAAATCGGCCTCGCCGGACCGCGACAAGGAGGCCGTTGCGCAGTTCCAAATGCCATAGATTCGGAACCAGTGCTTCATCGTCTTCCAGACGCACCAACGCCAAATCTGCCCTCGACGCCGTCTCCTCACCCAACAACCAGGCAACGGCGACCGATGCATCAAGGACGAAGAGGCTCACAGGCGATGGCCGTGGTGGCGTGCTAGGAGAATATCGTCGATAGACATGGCGACGGGTTGCCATTCGTCACGGCGGCGGCGAAAGCGGGCCACGACTTGCTTGTGGTCGGTATGCTCGTCCGCGTGCGCCGGAATCACATGCGCTATCGTTTCGCCATGCCGGGTAATCGCCACGGTCTCTCCGTGCTCGACCATCCGAAGGAGTTCCGCCAAGCGTGCTTTGGCTTCGGTAGCTTGTACGGTGCGCATGGCATGTTCCAACCAGTTAATATAACCAGATTGTATTTATCACGCATTGCATGAGCTTTGCAACGCATGAGCTTTGCAACGCATGAGCTTTGCAACTTGTCGGAGCGTCAATCCTCGACGAATGGGGAACCGACATCGTGATCACCCAAGAGGTTCTCGCCGATGCTTCCTGTGATGCGCGCAGCAGCGGTCTGAATCGAGTCCCGCGCCAGATGCGCGTAGCGCGCCGTCGTTTGCACCTGGGTGTGCCCGAGCAGTTTCCCGATCATGGTCAGGCTCTCGCCGAGAGCCAGCGCGCGCGAGGCAAAGCTATGGCGCAAGTCGTGGATCCGCACGCCCTCAAGGTCTGCCTGCTTGCGGATGCGCCGCCAAGGGCGTTGCAGATCGGTGAGGTGAGAGCCGGGGAGGCGGCCCGCGATGACCCAGGGATTGTCCTCGTCACGGGGAATGGATGACAACACCGCGCGGGCCTCGGGACCCAGTGGCACCACCCGTCCGCCGGTCTTGGCATCGGGAAGCTCGATACAGTCGTCCTTAACGTACTCCCAGCGGAGATCCCGGATCTCCGACATCCGGCAGCCCGTCAGCAGAAGCAGGCGGAAGGCGGCTACTGCCGAGGGCATCTCTTCCTCGGCCTCGCGCAGGACCTGGCCCAGCCGCTCAGTCTCTTCCGGCGACAGGAACCGTTCCCGCTTGTGCTCCTTGTAGCGCTTGACATGCCGGCAGGGATTGGAACCGTCGGGGCGCCAGCCCCAGACTTCGGCGAGGGAAAACATCTTGGACAGTACCCCGAGCGTCCGGTTGGCCTGATAGGGCTTGTCCCGCAGGCCGTGATGCAGGGCGGCGATGTCCTTGCGCTGTACCTCTGGAACCCGCAGCTCCCCGATCACGGGGTCGACAAACAGCCTCACCGAACGGCGGTACTCTTCCCGGGTGCTCGGCTTGCAATGGACCGGGACATATTCCTCCAGGAACCTGCGCCCGAGATCAGCCATGCTTGGCTCGGCCTCGCGTCGGGCGTCTGCGTCGCGTGGATCGATGCCTTTCTTCGCGCAAGCCAATATCTCCAGCGCGCGGGCACGTGCCTGATCCGGGTTCAGGGGACCATGCGGGCCGATGGTGAACCAGCACAGTTTCCCGGCGATGCGGGTCTGGACGACGTAGCTCCTGCGTCCCGAGCGTCGAACACGCAGGCCGAATCCGGTGAGTTCTCCATCCCAATAGACGGTATCCGTCCCACCGGCCTTGACGGCATCGACGGAGCGCTTGGAGATACGGGGGATGCGGTTTGCCACGGCATTGCTCCTTGACGGGAGAGGGAGCATGTATCACCATGGCTAACCATTGGCAAACACTTTCAGGTAAACCAGAGCGCATCCCTGTGCACGTCTGTCGTAGAAAGAATCGCTAAATCCCATACAAAACTGCGATTTATCATGCTCCTGCGCACGTGTGCGCACCCCTGTCTACCATATGTAACGAAACTCATAACCTGAAGGTCGTAGGTTCAAATCCTACCCCCGCAACCACTGAGAACGCCGCTAAGTTACGATAATTCAGTAACTTAGCGGCGTTCACCTTTTCGGACCAGCTTGCAGAATTCAGGGCTGGGAATCTATTGGGAATCACGCGGACGCAATCTCTAGACCACTCCTGACCGCTTGGGACCTGCTGGGCAGCTGGAGTCGGACACTCGGCGCCCAGGGGACAAGGGGCAAGGACGGTGGGGTGGTGCGATGCGATGCTGCGAGCGAACGCAGCGGGCTGGGGTATGCTCTCCATCTATCTTCGGTGACATCGACAGGATGTTGGAATGATTCTCAGTGCGTTCCCTATCAGCAGAATCTTCATGGTGGGGACCACCACGCGGTGACAGCGGCCGTCACACCTCAGCCGGCGGGTGGGTGGTCTGCCCTGTCGGTGCATGATCGAAGGGCGGCGTTGGCCAGCGTCAGGTGGGAAGTATAGCTTCTTTGGCTGGCTGGGGCACTCGGCAGCCAGGCCGGACGGTTACCCTAGAACAGACGCAATGTGCTTCGACGGGCTTCACGGCGACGTCCGTCGCACGAAAGCCCGGGAAGAGATTTCGGCACGAGCTGGCATGTTGGTAACGACACCTTGAACACTAACATCGATAGTGTTAGCATGCATCATGACGTTAAGAACAGACCATGGCGTGTTGGCGAGGCCTGTCGCCGGAGCGCTGCAGCGCTATCTCGAAGACACGCTTCACGAGCCAGCAAGGGTCGATGCACTCGAAAGCGGGCCGAGCCTCCCCTCGTTTCTTTCCCGGATGTACAGCCTCCACGAAGGCCGCATAGCGGGAAGACGATGCATCTTCCTCGCGACGGCCGACAACACCGCCACGCCGTCCGACATCGCGAAGCATGTCGCCCTGATCCGCCCTGCCGTTGACGCAATCGTCGTTTTCGTCGCGCCGTGGCTGAGCGCGCACAATCGCTCGCGGCTCATTGGACACGGCGTCCCGTTCGTTGTGCCCGGCAAGCAGCTTTATATCCCTGACCTCGCGATGGACTTGCGGGAACGCTTCCGCACGCCCAAGCTGCGGCGCGCAGTCGGCCTCTCGCCGGCAGCTCAAGCGGTACTGTTCCATCGTCTCCTGCGGCTCGACGAAGCCGCGACGACCCCTTCTCACATAGCCACTCAATTGCACTACTCCGCGATGTCGATCGGCCGCGCATTTGACGATCTGGTCAGTGCCGGGCTTGCCCATAGCGAAAGATACGGCAGGGAGCGGCGTATCCGGTTCAAGACCGAAGGCAGGCAACTGTTTGATGCCTCCCACGATCTATTGCGCAGCCCGGTGCGTACCGAAAAGTTCATCCGGGAGGTTCACGCCGCTCTGCCGTTGAAGCGTGCGGGCGAGAGTGCGCTCGCGGAGCTGACTGACCTATCCCCGTCACCACTCCAGACTTTCGCAGTCGCGACCAGCGATTGGAAGGTTGTCGCCCAGACCTGCGGGCTCGTCGAAACCGGCCGGGATCAAGCTTCCCATATCGTCGAAACTTGGTCATATGACCCTGCTGCCATGACTACCGTGCATACCGTAGATCCGCTGTCGCTCTACGCTCAGTTTCACGATCACCGCGATGAGCGTGTTTCCATGGCAGCGGAACGACTGTTGGACGGAATGCCGTGGTAACCGGGATCGACAGGTTTCGTGAACACTTCGCAGGCCACGAGGGTCAGTACGCCATCATCGGCGGAGCTGCTTGCGATCTGCTGTTCAATGCAGCGGGTCTCGATTTCAGGGCAACCAGGGACATCGACATGGTGCTCTGCGTCGAAGTAGTTGACGCCGAATTTGGGACAGCCTTCCGGGTGTTCCTCGATGCAGGCGGATATCAGGCCCGTGAACGGGGCGATGGGAGAAGGGAGTTCTACCGATTTCACCGTCCGACCGACAGCAGCTTCCCCTTCATGATCGAGCTCTTTTCGCGACGGCCCGGGAACCTTGACCTGCCCGAAGACGCGATCCTGACACGGATACCGGTAGACCAAGACATCGTCAGCCTCTCGGCAATCCTGCTGGATGATCCCTATTTCGAGGCGCTCCAGGCAGCGAAACGGCAGGTCAACGGCGTCACGATCATCGACGAGACGCTACTCATACCGTTCAAGGCCCGCGCAGTACTCGACCTCACCGCTCGTTCTGAAGCAGGCGCGAACGTCGACCAAAGGGACATCAGGAAACATCGCAACGATGTCTTCCGGCTGGCGCAGCTCCTTCCCCAGGATGCACGGATCGCACTCCCAGAACCCGTCCGCCGGGACCTTCGTGTTTTCGTCGATCTGGCCCACGCCGATGAAACTCTCAATCCTAGGGCTTTTAACGTTCCCTTCACTCGAGACGAGGTAGCCGATCTTCTCCGCACGGTGTACGGGTTGATTTAGAAGGACGTAAGGAGTGAAGGGTTGCCATGTCTTCTGGTCGGAAGCGTTTGCCCGATAGTCTGAAGGACGCCATTGACGGACGATTGGTCCTGATTGCGCTGCTGCGGCAAAGTGCGTGCGGTTCCGGGTAAACAACAAGCCGCAAGCCGGGAACGGAGAAACGGAAGAGGCGCATGGGAGTGGAAGCGGGGACATGCAAGGTGCATGTGCCCGGGATGGTTGGGGGATACAGGATTGCGGCACGGGCTTGGGAAATGAATAGTTTTTTTACTCACATTCGAAGGCACAAAGCCGGAATTGTTGAGGAATTCAGCGATGCCTTGGCTTTCTGTAACGCATTGGCAACTAATATCGACGGGGCCGGTTTGCCCGACCAGATCCGTGACGTTTTCTCGGCGGCGGAACCAGATGATCGCGATTATGCGATCTCAAGCGCTTATGCCCTCCTGATGGGAACTGAACAACGCAAAGCCCTGTCTGCGTATTTCACGCCACCAGGACTTGCAAGTGCGGTGCTGGACGCTGCTTCAAGTTTTGTGGGCGGAGTGACGGACCCCGCTGTGCTTGATCCGGCATGCGGCGGAGGCTCATTCCTGACGCCGATGGCCCGGAATCTGATCCATCTCAAATGCCGCGAAGGCAACCCGGCACAGGAAGCCTGCAGAAACGTTTTGCGGCGGTTGAAGGGCATCGAAATCGATACCGGCCTAGCAATTTTATCCCAAACACTTCTGAGGCAAATGCTACTCAGGGAGTATGGTTTCGCGCGCAGGGGACCGCTTGGGGTCGTCAAGCGGGGGGACGCGCTCTCCGTGTTGCTGCAAGGCAAGTTCGACTTGGTCATCGGCAATCCGCCGTATGGAAAGGTCCGCGACCGGGTCGAAGACAAGATACTCAAGGCGTCCGGGCGCGCTAACCTGGGCGGACATACCAACTTTTACTCGCTTTTTCTCCTGCGCGGACTGAACTGGGTCAAGGCAGGCGGCGGCCTAGTATTCGTCCTGCCAACCAGCTTCGTCGCTGGCCCCTACTTTGCGGGCCTTCGCCACGAAGTATTCAGTCGCGCCTTTGTCGAGAGAATCGATCTGCACGAGCAGCGGGAAAACCTGTTCCTAGGTGCCGTTCAGGACATCTGCTTGTTAGTGTTGCGGCGGCGCGAAGAAAGCGACGATGGGACGGCTAAGACGTCTCATGCGTACGAACTCGGCTATATTGATGGGGGCGGGATGCGCACCCGAAGGGGATCAGGACTGGCAAGAAGCGAGGGAGAGCCTTGGACGTTGCCTGTCCCGCATGAAGTCCGCGTCTTCTCCGGCCGCACCGAATCGCGGCGTAACAGTGCGGCAAAGCCGTTCACACTATCAGACTACGGATATCGGGTCCGGGTTGGCAAAGTGGTGCCTACACGCGAACGAAAGCGTCTGCATACAAATCGAAGAAAAGGTGACATGCCCCTTCTGTGGGCATCGTCCATTCGGCCAGACGGCAGCTTTGATTTTGAGGCTGCGCGGCGACTGAGGAACGCGCTGTGGTACTGTCCGCCTAATGAAGACAGCGTCGCTTATGCATCCAGCGGCCCCGCTGTGATCGTTCAGCGTACAAGCAACCGAAATCAATCCCGACGCTTGAACGCCGCGATGGTACCGAAGCGATTCCGCGATGAATACGCGGGCGGGTTCGTCGCGGAGAACCACGTCATAGTCATTGAGGCGATGGCCGGCCGTCCCGCTCTTCCCCCGTCAATTCTGGTAAAGGTGCTGAATGCGGGTGCGACGAATGAGCGGTTTTCAGCAGTCTCAGGAAGCTTCAGCGTTTCCGCAGGACTCTTGCAGCGACTGGCGCTGCCAGGCCCGGCAACAGTAAAAGCACTAAAACCAAGTCGTTTTGAACATGGTCTGCGCAAACTATTCGACGAACTCGGGGACATACTCGCGCACGCTGAGTCATCAAAGGCGTCGCGCGACGCGGAGAACACCGTCGATAAGCCGTGCGACCTGGAGAGCGGCTTGACCGTCAACGAGGACTCCCGCCTCGAGCGAGGTGCCATCACCTGATCCGAGGAGATTGGCTGAGCCGACATAGGCAAGGCCCTGGTCGGCTAGGACAATCTTCGCGTGGAATGTCTCAAGTGGCAGCCGCCGCGTGCCCGCTGGGTGGCCAAGATGATAGTCCCAGACACCAACGGCATGCGCACGCAGCCATTCCGCCTGATGCACGGACAGATCGACGGCATAGCGCCCGGCCTCGCGGAGGATGAGAATTTTCTTCGGAGCTGGCGAGGCTTCAAAGACCGTGCGCAGCCAGTCGAAGCCAAAGCTGTCAATGAACGGCGTCATGGCGACGACGCGCTGCTGTGCTGCTTGCGCGATCCGCTGCAGGGCTGCGCCGGTAGGAAGATAGCCGCCCAGCCTCCCAGCCCTCTCTGGAAACTCAACTGCAAGATAGCTCGGCGCCATAGGCATGGTCACGACAAGTTCGAGCTGCGGCGCATCCTGTCTCAGTCTGCGGAATTGCTCCGCGCCGCGCAGCAGAGTTGCAAGGCGCAACAGTTCGTTGCGGCCTAATTCCGTACTCCAGCTTTCCCCGTCATCGCTGCGCGCGCATATGTCGGTGATTTCAAGGCCGCATAGCACTTGCACCGCATCTCCGGGAGCGATGCCGGCCCCCGCCGCACTGCAAAGGCGCTCGGTGTTCCATGCGCCGGCGCCCAGCTGGGCCAATCCCTCCAGAAGCAGCGCCGCTATGCCCGGCCACGGCGAGGCGCAGCGCACGACATCGGCATCGCTTGTCATCAGATCCCGCCGGTTTGTGCCGCGCGCCGGTCTCGCACGATCTGATAGTAGCCGCGGAGCGGATTCGTGTTCCTATCCCATAGGGGCGCACGACCGCCTGCGAGCGCGGCCCGGGAAAGGAGCTGGTTTCCCGCGATGCAAGAAGTCTCGGGGACCATGATGCAAGCAGGGCAGGCGCCGCCACGGTGATCGCAGAGCGTCCCCGAACCGCATCGCAGTTCGCGGCGGGCGACGAGAAAGTCGAGGAACGGGCTATTGTGGTCGCGCCACATCGAGGAAATGTTACCGAGGTCCTCCGTCATGCCGCGGCGGTGCACGAGGAAGGCAAGATCGGCGGGGAAGATTGCCTCGCTCATCGAACCAAGATCGAGTCCTGAGAAACGCGCGATCCCGTGCATGATCTGGTGCGCCATTGTGTGCAGCAGCAAATAGACGAGAGAGGGAACGTCGCGCGCACGCTCGCGAGAGGATTCGTCCCGCGCCGTGAAGCCCTGCATGAAGAGTCCGAAATCCACGTATTGTTCGATGACCTGCGAGCCAAGCGTCATCGGCGCCTTCGGCAGCTCGGAAAGCACACCGTTTGCAATCAAGAAGGCGCCGACGACGCCAGGATCGAGCCGGACATAGAGCGCTTCGTTCTGCTGCTCGATCACGTAGATCGGACGCCGGCTGTTCTGCAGCGCCGGGAATCCCTTGAGCCTGACGGGCATCCGCAGGTTCTTCTGAACGGTGGCCGGCGTTGCCGACACGCGCGTGAAGCCGAACGAAAACTCCACCATGTCGAGATTACGTACGAGATACGTATCGAGGATCCCGGCCCGCCCAAGGTCCTGAGCTATGCGCTGCCTATAGGAGCTCTCGAGCTCCGGAACACTGAACTCGGCGCAAAGCTCGGCATGCGGCAATCGTAGATCGCTTGCCTCTGAGGCGATTTCGATTTTCCGTCGCCGCAATGCGTCATGTTCGACTGTGCTGCGCATCGGATCGAACCGTTTCGCGTAATCGAGGCGGTGGCGGTTTCGGACCTGTTCTTCGAGCGCGGGGGTGGCGACAGGCTCGATAACAAGATCGCCGGAGGCGTACCAGCTCTCCCGCATCATGCGTGCCGCATCGGCAAAAGCACTTGCGTCCTGTCCGGCGTCACGCGCGGCCTCCTCTTGCCGGCGGAACGCTTCATACGGCGGCCACAGTGCGCCCCGGCCTTTCGCCTCAAGCTGCGCGCGTATCCGCTCGTCGCTCGGGTCGCTGCCGCCGTAGCCGTGCAGGCTGGCAAGTTTCGCGGTCAGGTCGTTCGCGCGCGTTGACTGCATCAGCGCGACGACTTCCGGGTCATTGTCGTAGACGATGAAACGTGCCGACTGGACATAGAAAACCGGTGAGGCGCGGTAGGAGATCGGGATCATGTTGATCTCGCTCCACTGGTGCGGATCGCCCGCGTCCATGCGCGGCTTGAGAAGCGTCAGTGAAAAAGCGTCGGTCTGATAGACTTCTCGTTCGGCTTGGCACCCGGTGCATTTGAAGCGCCAAAGGTTGAACTGATTGCCGCGCTTGATGAGCCGAAAATCGGAAACGCCGCACTGGCAGCGCGGGATTTTCCGAATCTGACCGTCCCGGCCCATCGTATTGCGATAAGGCGAAAGTCCCTCCAGCTCTCCGGACCAATGGACATAGACGACATCAAGCTGCCGCCAGCGGCATTCCTGTCCCACGCCCGACGCACACGCGATCGGCAGGGGCTCGGCGAATTGATGCGCCGATGAAATATACTCGCGCACACGCTCGCAGGAATCGCACCGATAGACTAGCGGCCCCGGCAGGTAACCGATTTTGTCGGGCCGCATGAACTCGAACCTGTCGAGCGCGATTTCGACGTTTTTGCGCACCGTATTGTAGAAACAGTTGTCGAGAAGCTGCACCTCATAGACACGCGCGTCACGTTTGATCGTCATGCCTCGCGCAAGCCAGCTTTCGCAGGCTTCTTCGAGGTTTTCGATGATTTGCGCGCGCCGCGTCGGTCGCGCACTGAAGTCGAGGGTCGCGCCCTCGACGGGGACGGCCATGCAAGCACCCTTGCCGCCTTCCCATGTGAACATCGAGCCAGGCGCATAGGAAGTCGCAAGTTGCGGCTGCGAGCGCGTCATGCGCGGTGGATAAAGACGCGCCGGGCTGCGGCCCCCCGCAAAATTGCGGTTGTTGCTCTGATCGGCCATTTCACCGGTCCTCCGCGTCAATCGGGGCGGGATCGGCATCCATGTCCGACCGAGCGGCCACGCGCTGGCCGCGTATTACCCGCATCACGTGGCGTACCGTTTCAAGATGGACGCCACGTGCGCGATAGGGATCGCGCGTTGCGCCCAAAATCACACCGCCGGCGTCCACATCGCGCAGCGAAGTCATCGGCTTGCGGAAACCGACTGATTCATTCATCTGCCAGAAATTCGATAGCTGGCTTGCATCCGAGCGTTCCGTGAACTTCTGGATGACTTCGCGCATCCGGTCTTCGACTAGCCGCTGATAATGTTCGCTGTGCATGGTTGCGCCTACGGCGTCGGCACCGCGCCCATCGATTCCGATCGCGTCGATGGCAAAATCCCTAACGGCGCCAATCGCTGTCGTCTCGCCCCCTGGATGTCGGGTCGCCCATGCCCTGATCGACGCGGCCGTTGTGAACGTCTGCGCGTTTTGCTTGTCCGCATCGGTCGCGCTGGCAAACAGCTCCTGCTCGACAACCCCGCAGAGAAAGGCTTGAAGCACGCTCGGGATGACGCGCTGGATCGCTCGGTCAGCCCATCGTTGCACGGCGGGCGGCGGTATCATCCGCTCAAGGAAGCGGTGGAACTGATCGTGAGTTTCGACGACGTAGCGATCGCGGCGGCTGTGCGGCGTGGGGACGAATATACTGAAACCGGCGTGCGTACGGCCGACGCGGCTGGACGCCTGGATATATTCGGCGATGTCGCCGGGGAGGCCTGCGAAGAACATCGCGTTGAACTTGTCGACATCCACTCCGTGGCTGATTGCGGAGGTGGCGACGATGTTGCGCAGCACTGTGCCGAGAGAGGGGAACGGCGTGCCGGGCGGCGCATTATCTTCAGCCCGCGCCATGATGTCTTGAATCTCCGTGATGGTGACGCCGCCGGAAATCAGGTCTGTCGTAAACGGGAGGTCTGTGATGGCATCGCCGCGTTGATCGCGGTCCACCTGCGCGGCGAGCGTTTCGATGATCTGGTCGCCGCCCTTCTTGTTCGTGACGTAGGTAAGTGAAATCCGCAGTAGGTCGAGGAGCGTTGCAAAGATCGCATCGCCCTCGGGCTGAATGAGCAAGTCTCGCAGCGCGTCTGCCCGCAAGGGCGTGAGGGTATCGTCAGGCGTTAACGCCTCGATTATCCACGCTGCTGCATCGCTGCAGCGACCCGCTTCGACAAGCTGCCAGAGCCGCGTGTAGGCAAGCTGATAGGCGGAAACCACGACCGATGTTGTCATGGTGTGCGAACGCCCGTTTGTCATCATCGACACGTAGATGCGCATGCGCGGCGCGGACATCTCAGGACGGCGGAAGGCGGGCAGCGTCTGTGCGTACGCAAGGCGTGCCGGCTCGAGTGGTTCGCGAGGTGCCGCGTAGAACGACTCATAGAGATTTGGCCCGGGGTATGGGAAGCGCAGCGGATTGCGCTGATAGAGAACGCGCAGTTGTCGGTCGGGATCGGAAATTGTTGCGGTCGCCGCGATGACCTTCGCAAGACGGGGCTGGCCCGCCGCACTGACGGATGCGGGCCATCGCGCAACGCTGTCGCGCAGGAGACCGTTGCCAAGGCGCGTCAGAATACTCTCTAACGTCGTTTCGAAGAGACCGGAGAATGTACCAAGGCTTTCATCAAGAAGGTGCCCTTCGTCCTGGATGATGAGGCTCGGAAACGGATCCATGAATACCGTCGTGCCTCCCGCAAAGGCGGGTTTGAGCCTGATCAATCCATCGTCTTCGGCCTTGGCGAGCGCCCTTGAGCCGCGCGGCGTGAACAGGTGGCGGCTTTGCGGGTCCATGTAACGCGCTGCGCCGAACATTCCTGCTATCGCGTTGATAGTCCGGTCGTGCTGGCCGATCAGCGCGAGCTTGTCGATAGTACCGAGAACAACGGACGGAGCTCTTTGATAGATGGTGTCGTCGGTGAGAATGAACGGCAGCGGCACACGGTGCGGCTCGGGAGGATTCGCGGCATTCCACGCGCAATCCGTGTCGTTAAAGCAAACGATTCCGATTCTGCCGTGCTGCAGCGGAAACCGGCGCATCCCCGTGGACGCGCCGCAGCAGGGACATTTCCGCAGCTTGTCGTAGGATTCGAGAGCTTCCTTGTATCGTGCCGAGCGCCTTCGCTCTTTCTTCGCCTGTTCAGTCGCGGCGTCCGACGGGTTCAGTAGCGCGCTGTCGTCTTGATGCGCGGCGACGGTGACCACCGGCACACCACCAAATCCCTGTGCCGTGCGGTTCGGCGTATTGCCAGACCCCACCCAGAAACCGATCTCGAACGGCCAGCCTGGGATGTTGTGCTGTATGCGCACCAGTTCGGCTTGAACAAGGATGCGCGTAAGACGCCGCGCCTGCTGAAGAGTGAGGAGGCGCAGGGGGTAGCGGACAAGCGCGGTGATCCCGCGTTCTTTGCCGCGCAGGCGGTCGAAGAACATATTGAAAATGAGAAGTCCGAAGAACGCTTCCGACTTGCCGCCGCCCGTCGGGAAATACAGCAGGCTTGCAGACAGCTCGTCGCGGAAGGCATCGAACTGACCTTCATATTCGGGCAAGCGCGAAGCGAGCGTCGGAATGTGCGCAAGAATGAAGGCGAGCTGGAAGAGCCGCCAGTTCGTAAAGCGTGTACCTCCATAAGCCGCGAAAGCCTCGTTCGTGCGCAACCACGCAACCCACGGCGCGGCGCGGCGGGAAAGGACGGAGCGCTGCGGTGAAGTCGATGCCAACGCCTGAAGTTCGCCATATGCGGCGCGTGCCTGCCGCAGCAGCGAGATGCCCTCGCGGATGTACCGCGACTCACGACTAAACCTCATCTTGCTCACCCCGCGCTTTCCGAACTGTACCCTGTCTTTGTTGCCGAAGGCGGCGACAGTCCCGCGCCATTCTTCGGACGTGCTCAGAGCGAATTGTTTGTTAGAGTGCGCTTCGGCGCCGCGCTGGACCGACTAACGGACCACCGCGCCGATCTCATGGTCCCGGGAACCGCGCCTTATGGCCTTTTCGGTGTAGCGAGCGACACCGACTTCCGGCGGGCCCTGGGTGCCCGCGCCCTCTCCGCAAGTGGCCGGCCGCCGCAAATATGTATTCTTGATCTCTGTCCTAGGCCGCTCTCTCGGCTCGGTCCCGCCTGGAGCGACCGAGTCGAGGAGTTCGTCACCTACGCGGTCAAACGCTTTCCGGGCTTGCCGTTCCTCGCGGTCACTCAGGATTCCTATGTCCAGCGAAGGGCCCAGGCAGTTCTTCGAGCCAAGTTAAAGCCAGTCAACGCAACCTCGCATGTTCAGGTGCGCGTAAGCAGTGATGCGCTGACACCTGATCCGAAGGCGACAAACTGGTCGCCGATGACCCATACACAGTTCAGCACAACCGCGGGCCCGGCCGCTGACGCACTTGTAGCGCTCTCCGAAGCTGCGCGCGGCAGCTCCGATTCGTCACTTGCCGGCACGCTGCGCCGCGAAATGGGGGCGCTCCGCCAGGCGGCCAGCCTGCCATGCGGCATTTCGCCTGCTTACGATATCCTGTGCGAGGAAATCGGCCAGGCTGCGGCCGAAGCGTTTCTTGAAAGGCGCTCTGCCGCTACGCTCATTGCTCCGATCGACGACGCGCTCGCTTCGGAGATTGGGGGAGCAGAGCGCAATCGCCTGGAGGCAGCACGCGCAGCCGTTGATCGCGCCTTTCAAGTTCTAGACCAGGAAACGCCCGTCGGATCGTTGACTGCAGAGCATGTCGTATCCATCGTCCGGAAGTCGAGCCGAAGCATAGTCGCCTTTGCGACCGACAGAGATCGCCTCCTCGCGATGCGACGCTTCGCCGATGAGAACGAAGTCGGGCAAGCCCTCAAGCGAAAGATCGAGAAACGCGTTATTCATTTCACGACGATGGAGGAACTCGGGGGTTTCCTGATTGGTCTTGAAAGGGCCAGGGACCGCAATAGTTGGAAGCGCCTGGTTCTAATCGCCCCGAGCGCGAACCAGCTTGCGACACTCGTCACAAAGCCGTGGCTTCCCGATGAGTTGACGGTCGTTTGTGAGCGTTCGTTCGCCGAAAGTCTCGCCAGAAACTACCAACGACTCGCGGAACACCCGGATTTGTCCGGTGACGGACAATTGGGCACGCGACTTACAGCCGTCGCGCTGGCTGCCAATAGAGAGGTTGAGGCACGCGGCGCCGTTTCAATTGATCTCAACCTTGATTCCATCAGCGTACAAGAACCCGATAACACGCTCATCGACTTACTCGACGATGATAGCGAAGATGGCGAGCACGAAACCGTGATCCTCACGCTGGCAACGGGCCGCCGCCTGCGCGCGCGGCCCGGCTCGGCCATCGTCCGGTACAATCAGGATGCTGAGGTCAATCCGTTCGAACGAACCACTGCGAAGGACGCACACCCGCCGCAGAGTATCGTTGTCCCAGACCCGGCCTTCATCTTCGAAGCACGGGAAATCCTCCCCATCCGCGTGCTGGCAGAGCGTTGGGTTGATGTATACCACACAATGGTCGAAGCCCAACAGCCCGGCATCAAGGGCGACTCCCTGAACGCTAAGGCGCGGTCAATCCTTGCCGATATGCGGCGTCGAGGTGCCGGATCATCTTCACACGGGGCGGTCAGAGATTGGCTAAGGGTCAGTGAGCACAGGCAGCTGCCACCTGACCAGCGCCGCCCCCACGCGCCCCAGAGCCGCCGTGAGTTCGACGCCTTCGCAGGTGTTCTCGGGATTGATGAGGCACTGGCCGAAAGAATATGGCTTGAGGGAATTCAACAGCTGCGCATAGACCGCCGGAGGGCTGGTCAAAGAATGGCGCAGGCGTTCATCTCCGTGCTGGTGGATCCTCACGGGACAACATCCCATTACACCAAGGACATCCGGACAAGCATTACAGCGCTTCGCAAGAAGGCGCTGGAACATTTGGACCAGATCACGGGCCGCCAGGTCTTCCCGATCGAGGAATCGCCATGAATAGCCAGAACAGCACTGAATGCCCGCAAACGAGCCCCGAGCCCACAGCCGTAGATCTCACAGCGGTGGAGGACCGGTATCGCGCGGGACAAGGCGTTGACTTTACAGAAGTCAAGGAAGCGATGGTCGATGGGCTTTTGCGCCTTACCGAGCAGCACTGCACGGGAGAAGGCTCCGATGCCGAGATCATCTACGGCGCGCGCCCATCATCACGCCTTGTCAGTGCGTTCTTGCTGCCGCGCTATGACCGAAGCGGTAATGAAGATGAAACCAGCGACATTCATATCGCCACGATGGGCGTCGATCTTCAGGTCGCCGCGGGCACGGCAGGCACGGTCACCATCGAGCCGGCACTTTCGGTTTTTGTCCGCGAACTGCCGAGCTGGTCCGAGATCGCGGACCCGCGCAACGATATGATGCCGCAAATCCAGCTTTCGCGCGAGGCGCGGCAGGCTGTTGAACAACGCGCGAGGCAATACATCGATGAGGGCATCGCGGCGTTGCCGCCTGTAGAAGACCAACCTCAGGAGGATGAATTCGAGCGCGCCGGCAACGCGCTTGCGCAGGCTGAACGCGCGCATGAACTTGCCGAAGTGCCAGACGATTCCCCCGAAACACCGGCCACCGCCGACGAGCTCAGGACCGCGCAAGGTAACGCGAGAGCGGCCGAGAGTTCCGAACGCGCCGCCATCCAGCACCAAGATCGCTCTCGCCGCCGCGCCACGGTGCGCAACGAACGCAATGCCACCGTCGCAATGATCCGGTGCGAGGCGTTCGACCGTGCATTCCTGGAGCTGGGCATATACGTCGTGGATGCGAACGGGCAGGCGCAGCGCCCGCTCTCCGCGGGCGACATTGAAGAGGCACCGCACAGCGAGCTGATCGAAACGGGTATCGAGGACGCACAAGACAGTGCCGCCGCCACGCAGCCCGAAGCCACCACTGCGGGAGACGAAGAAGAGGGACCGCCACCCGCGGCCGGCGCCGTCAGCGCGCTGCGCGAAGGAACGGGCCGCATCGCGGACGAGTTCGCCGCCCCGCAGCCCATTCCGCAGAAATGGCGGCGTTGGCGGCTTGATCTCGGCACTTTCAGCTTCGACGCTGGCGACGAAGCCGCGCGTGAGCATGCCATTGCCTCTTTCGCGGACACACTGCGCGCGCGTCTTTCCGAAGCGCTTGCCGCATGGCTTGCCACGAACGAGGGACAACGCGACGCATATCGTCCCGGCGAGCGTGCCCTTCCCAGCCATTTTGCCGATGAAGTTAGCTGGAACGGTTATCTTGCCGCGCTGCGGGCCCGCCGCCCGGCCGTCATCAACGACGTGCGGCCCGACATTAGCGGCGTGAAACTTATTGTTGACCTCGACCCGGACTTTTCGGATGCGACGCGCCTGAACTTGCGCGTCGCGATTCAAAACGATTCATCCATGCCGGCAGGACGCGATCCATCCGCATTTGAGCATGCGATCTTTCAAGTCGATGTCCAGGTCGGGCTTCCCCGTGCGCTTCACAAGCCGCTGCGTCTTGATCGCGTGAAGCCGTCCTATCGCTTCCGCGACTGGCTCGAGTATCCGGCAATGGGCCTCAATTGCGGTGTCCGGCAGCTTGCTTCGGATGCGAACCAAATGGTTGTGCGCACTACATGGGCGCCGCGATATTGCCAGCCGCGCATCGAACCGCGCTCTATCGAGGGCGTGCCGACTTCCTACGTGGAGCTCTCCAGCGAAACATCCGACCCAGCGCTTCTGTTCGCTCTGCCTGACGAATACGAGACATGGATTGAAAGCCAGAGCGGCCTTGACGCCGGAGCAAACCTTGATGCCGACCTTGCCGAGCAGGAGCGCCGTTCGCACGCGGAAGACATCGAGGCGTATCGGCGTTTCGCGGAAACGCAGTCGGTTCAGATGGCCGATGGTCTCATGGAGCTTGTCTTCAAGGGCGGGGTCCGCGCTTGGCTGCACGCTGTGGCGCGTCAAATGAAAATTATTCCAGTCGGTAAGATCGGCGCGCCACAGCAGGTATCGTTGCCCAGCGTAGAATGCGCCACCGCGCCACGGAAAGTACAAGGTGCGGCAGTTGAGCGCCGGCTCGCACCAGACGAAGTTGCCTGTTTTGCGCTTCTCAGGGGTGTTAAGAAGCGCCACCATTGCCAGGGGATGCAGAAGAGTCACATCGCGAGGCCCCGATGGCCATTGCAAAACGCTGGCGCTTACCCCGCTCGACAGCGCTTCCAAAAACCGCTCAAGAAGCGCGAGAGTCGGGCGGTTCAACGTCGCGGGTTCGCCAAGACCAGCTTCAAACGGGATCAGGTGGATAAGCCGCGCAGCGGCCACAACCGCGCTGACATCGAGTGCGCGCGTCTTTTCGTCGGAGCGATCTTGCGACTGAGCCTTTTTCTCGAGAACAGGTTTTCGCTTTGCTTGCCGAGATTTCAGACGTTCAAGCAATTTCTTGCGGCGTTCGTCGGATTCGGCCCTGGCCTTTTGCAGCGCTTTTAGTGGGTTCTCGTATTTCTTCACCATCCCCCCACGGTACAGGACTCAGTTGCGCTGAGGAGCAACAGGGATTCGAATCGAAGACTCTTCCCTACAAGCTGTTATCCGGTGTCCAACCCTGATCGCTTAGAGTAACGCCGGATCAATGGACTTCCGTACCAATTGACGTTCAATCTATGCACCGATCGACGCTTTGGCCACAGCACTCGCATTTGTCGCCTGGCAGGGCCGGGGCGCTATCGAACCATGTGACGGACCCAGTCACTGAGTCCAGCCATCCTCAGAAGGCGTAGCGCAGCGACACCCGGACGCCGTGGCCCTTCAGCCGTGCCTTCGTCGGCGCCAGATCGAGCGCCAGCGGCTCCCGGCTCCCATCGCGCCAGACCACCCGGCCCGGACCCCGTGGCGTGCGGATTTCGCTCAGGTCCGTGTAGCGCCAGGCCAGATCGAGGGTCACGTGCGTGTCCAACGCCACCGCGACCCCGGCCGTCGCCATCCACGCCAGCCCCGTCCGGCTCCCGCCCGGAACGGTCGTCGTCGTGGCCGGGAAATTCATGGTGGTCTTCCCGATCCGGGTATGCACGGTCCCGATACCAGCTCCGAGGAACGGCGCGAACGGGCCGGGCTTCGGCAACCCGAGCGCTGCGAGGTCGACGAAGCCGGCCAGCATTCCCGACACCGACGACAGGTCGGCCGATACGTCCTGCCGCCGGTCCGGCGCCAGGAAATTGGCCCGGCCTTCGAAGGCGAAGTCCGGCCGGTATTCGACCAGCGCCTCGAAGCGGATCGCCCCGGTCGCGTAGCCCAGCCCGAACTCGACCGCCGGCACCGTCCCGAATTCCCCCGCCGACCTGTAGGGCGCGCCGTCGCCGCCGGTGCCGCAGCCTGACGTTGCTCCCGGATCCCGGACCAGGCGGTAAATTGAATACCGACCTGGAGGGACGAGATGACAAAGCAGACGAGGCGGCGATTTTCGCCGGAATACAAGGAACAGTCGGTTGCCCGGCTGTCGGAGCCGGGTGCGACGCATAGCAGTGTGGCTGCCGAGCTCGGCGTCACGCCAACGCAGTTGAAGACCTGGCGGCTCGAGCTTGAGGCCGCGGGTTCGGCCGCGGCGACCGCGGCGCAGAAAGCCGAGGCCGCTGAACTGGTGCAGCTTCGCCGGGATAACAAGCGGCTGACGGAGGAGGTTGAGGTTCTACGCAAAGCCTCGGCTTTTTTCGCTCAATGGGCGGCGAAGACATGAAGACGAAGCACGCTTTCATCGCCGCCCATGCTTCAGAGCACGCCATCCGGTTCATGTGCCGGGTCCTGGGGGTTGCTCACAGCTGGTTCCACGCCCGGCGGCGTGCGGCCCCAAAGAGAGCTGAACGCGTTGCCCGGCGTGGCAGGCTCGGGTCCGAGATCCGGGAGATCTTCGAGCAGAGCAAGAGGTGCTACGGCGCGCCTCGGATCCATGCCGAGTTGAAAGCCCGCGGCTTTCGCACCTCGAAGCGCACGGTCGCCAAGCTCATGCGAGAGAACGGCATTCGTCCACCGCGAGGCAGGCGGCGGGCGCCGATCACCACCGACAGCCGCCACTCCCATGCGATCGCGCCCAATCTGCTCGACCGCAACTTCGAAGCCGTTGCGCCCGATGCGGTCTGGCTCGCTGACATCTCCTACATCACAACTGACGAAGGCTGGCTCTACCTCGCCGCCGTCAAGGATCTGGCCACGATGGAGATCGTCGGCTGGTCGATGTCCGAGCGGCTGAAGAGCGTCCTGTGCGAGGAGGCGCTGAAGATGGCGATCCGCAGCCGCCGGTTGCCCATGGGGCTGATCCACCATTCCGACCGCGGTGTGCAATATGCCTGCGGTGACTACCGCAAACTGCTCCGCCTCCATGGCATCAAGGCCTCCATGAGCCGCAAGGGGAATTGCCTCGACAACGCCCCTATGGAGAGCTTCTTTGGGTCTCTCAAGACCGAACTCGTGCACCGTACCCGGTTTTCTACCCGGCGCGAGGCCAGGGCTGCGCTATTCGAGTACATCGAGATCTTCTATAACCAACGACGGCGCCACTCGAGCATCGGCTACCGGACGCCGGCACAGGCCAGGAGGGACATGACCATCGCTCAGGCCGCATAGGTGAAGAACCACCTGGTCCGGATTTTGGGGTCAACGTCAGCCATAGAGTGCCGCCGGGACGGTGGTGGCGCAATTCTCGTCCATGAACGCCGTCTTGCCCGGCCGGTGAGCGGCCGTCGCACCGCCAAGCGGGAATCCCATCCATGGCTGCCGACCACGCGGAAAGTCGCGTTTCCTCCGAGTGCAGGGAGATGATCCGCGCCGGCGCGCTCGTCCCCGTCAATGTCAGCGGCGGCAAGGACAGCTAAGCGATGACGATCCTGCTGTCTCGCATCGTGTCCATGTGCGGGCTTCTCCCCTATCTTGTGGCGCTCACCGTCAGCCTGACCGGCGACGAATCGAGGGGCAGGGAATTCCGAACGCAGGAAATTCGTGCTACTTCTGGGTGCCCTTCGGGCCTTCTTCCGGCCGGCAGTGAGGACATTGGGCGACAAAAGGGGCGACCGGCTTGAAACCGGCCGATTTCGCTGCCATTACGGTCGCGGTCGGGGTAACGGCAAAGAATCGAAGAGTGTCAAGGAATGCGGGGCAAAGGGTGCGGCTGACGGAATGAGCCTAGACACACTGGAATACGCGGAAAGAAGGTCCTGGAAGCGTATCGAAATGATCCGGAACCAAGCCTGCCGCGGAGATCCAGGATGTCGAAATTGCGTGCTTACGCTAAGAGGACGCCTCCTCGTTGGAACACCATTGGATGGGCTGACGTATGAAAGGGGAGCGACAACGTAGAAAGACAAATTTCGATACGCCGCCTGTCAAAGGGAAAAAGCACACATCATGTCACGACAGCTGACGATACCGAACGAAGTACGCCGCAGAAGACAACTAGTACGAGTCTGACAAATCCATCTGCATATGTATCTACTCTAATGGGCAAGAAACCTTAAGCGGGGGCTAACTTGGCCGTAACTCATGAAACCTCTAGAATCGTTCGCCGATTTGAAGAATCCCAGAACGACCTAGTCCTACAGTCGTCCGATTTTTCTCTCCAAGGTCTACGAGAGATGGTCGAGAATCAAACTATTGATCTGTCGCCCAAATACCAACGGAGAGAACGGTGGGATATCTCCCGCCAATCTGAACTCATTGAGTCATTCTTGTTAAATATACCGGTGCCACCCGTTTACTTGTCCGAAGAGAACTACGGTATATACTCGATCATCGATGGTAAACAAAGGATTACGGCGGTATCGGACTTCCTCAATAACTCTTTCGAATTGCGAGGACTATCGTCGTTCTCCGAAATCAACGGGTGCAGATTTCGAGACTTGCCAGACGAACTCCGCAATGCTCTACGTATTCGGCCTTTTCTGCGAGTCATTACACTACTAAAGCAATCAGAACCTAGATTGAAGTACGAAGTTTTCCTTAGACTAAATCGTGGTGGAATTCAGTTAAATAATCAAGAGATTAGGAACGTTGCATTCCGCGGGCATTTAAATGATGCCATATATGAAGCTTCAGATAATGCGTTTATCAAGAAAGCACTAAAAATAACTGGACCAAAATCGAAAGCCTACCAGCAAATGCAAGATGCCGAGATGGTATTGCGTTTTCTGACGCTACGCGAGAACTGGCAAGAGTTTTCTGGAAGTTTTTCTCGATCCATGGATCAGTTCATGTTACGGCATTCGGAGATTAGTGGAGATGATGCAGAGGGCTTAGTTGACATATTTGGTTCCACCATTTCGCGTGTTGAGCAACTGTGGGGAGACCACGCTTTTCAGCGGTGGGAAGGTCGGCAATGGAGGCGGCAAGCGTTGGCTGGCTTATATGATGCCCAAATGATCGCTTGCGATCAAATTAGTGAGGGAAAGTTCCTCGCATTGCGTGAGGCGCCCGAGAGAGTAGTTGCCGAGACCAAACGGCTGTTCGATGATCGTCTGTTTGAGGAGGCAGTGCGGCTCGGCACCAATACGCCTTCTCGAATGATTTATCGAGTTAGTCGGGTAGTAGAGAGTCTGGCAAATTTGGATTAGCACCGATGAGTGGCGCGCGCTCGACCTACATTCGAGAGATCGCTGCGCTTGCGACCGCGGTCTCGAGCCCAAATGTTGGGACAGCGTCTCCAGTATTGTCGGATCCAGGAGCAGCAGTTCTTCGCCGAGGAGCAGCAGTTACTGGACAAATCATGTTGGAGAGTTTTGTAAGGCAAAGGGTTGAGGAAGTACTGTTGGATTTGCAGCAGTGGCCCGCGCAATATGACGATCTACCTCAAAGGTTTCGAGATCGAGCTATTCTCGACGCGCTTCCGAATATTGAGAAATATGGAAAGCTGTTGAAAAGGCAGCAGGGTGATTACGTAACTGAGATCGTGGAAGAGCTAGAAAAGTTGGTATCGATTGCGGCGCCGAACTTTCGGTTTACGAAGTTTATGGCTGGGGATTATACCGGAAATCTGTCAGATGAAGGACTGAAGGAATTGCTTAGCGTCTTTCAAGTAAAAGATTGTTGGAACGCGATGCACTCATTGAGCGTGGATGTGGGGTTCGGAGTGCCATCTGTGCGGGAGGTTGTCCGGTCGATAGTCAACAATCGACATCGAAGTGCGCATGTTGGCAGCTTTAGCCCTAGTGCGAGCGATGTTCTGGAGTTGCCGCAAAATTTGCGCCTGATAGGGGTATGCGTGGACGCAGCTCTAGCCGCGTCAGTGCATACGTCTGTTAGAAATTGGCAGGAATGGGTA
Organism: Alphaproteobacteria bacterium; assembly: GCA_965219135.1. Lineage (GTDB taxonomy): Bacteria > Pseudomonadota > Alphaproteobacteria > VGEJ01 > VGEJ01 > CAYUNL01. The sequence continues at coordinate 1,942,500 of CBDCMV010000003.1, forward strand.
TCGAGCGACTTTAACTGGCTGCAACAGATAGAACTCTATATTTTGAGATCTCATGGAAGTAGGTTGCGTTTAACAAAAAGAGGGTCGAAGAGGGCGATTCGAATTTTGCAGAAGGCGTCTGATGCGAGTGCCAGCTTGCTGAGGAGGGATTTGGGGAAGGTAAGGCTTGTAGTGCAGTTGGGAAATGACGGACGCCCTTGGACATGGGATATTCCGTAGATTCGGTTGCGTACGCTCGGTATTGGAGGTTGGGGCAACGCGTTCTCGAATGAACTACGAGTCGGACCTACCGTGTTGGAAGGCGGGCAGTAGGTCTGGTGAAACGGTACTTCTTGACCGGGCTGTCAATGGCGGAGCAATAATGCACTCCAAATCGGGCTGCGGTTACGGGCGGATGCTCCAGCTCCTGGATATTGAGCGGCCCTCGTGCTCCTCTTCGCCGGGCGAATCGGAGTGGCGCTCCACATAGTCGTCGAATTCCTTTAGCGCCACCTCGCGTTCCTCTTGTGTGGGTGCATCGTCCACAGCCGACTGAAGCCGGCGGAATTTGAGAGCCTCCAGTTCGGCCATCTGCTCCCGCTCCTCGGGCGTCTCCGGCTGGGCAATCAGCTTTTCGGCCGCGACGGCTTCCTCGCTGACGGCCTCGTCGTCGCGGCGGATGGCGCGGCTCATGTTCAAGAGCGCCCAGTTCATGCGTGTCTCGCCGATCAGGATGTGATCGAGATGGGGACCGTGGGTCTCCATGTCCGAGAGAATGGCCTCGCCCGCCGCCGTCAGGCGGTCGTTCTCCCGTCGCCAGTCGGGATAATCCGAAATCTCGGCCACTTTCATGTCGAGCTCTTCGGCCAGGCTTTCCATGGAGTCGTGTTCTTCTATGTGCCGGTCCACCTGGTCCAGGTAGTCCTCGATATGTTTGCGCGTAGAGAGATAACGCTGGTGATTTTCCAGAACCTGCATCATGGGCGCCCGTGTTACGGCCGGGACATCCGGGTTCTCTGCGAGGGCTTGGATGCGAGGGATCATGTCCGCATACCCCTTGGCGTAAAATGAAAGGATACCGGCTTGCCGGGCGCCTTCGATGAAGGCGTTCCAGTCCTGGCGCAATGCCATGTAGGGCGCATACCAGTACGGCTTTACGGGTTCCGTGTCTCTTACAGGCGCCGCAGCGGGCGGGGTGTTCGGCGTTGCGGGGTGAACTTGGGATTGCGCGCTGTCGTGGCGCGGACCGACTGGTTGGATGCGTTCGACCGGAGCGATGGCCGCGGCTTCTCCCTGCCGTATGTCCGGCTCAACCCCCTGTTGTGCTGTCTCCTGCTTGACCCGATGCACGTAGCGCATCGTGGCCGCGCGCCGGTGGCGGCGCGCCCGTGTATGGAGTTCCTTGAAGGCATCGAGGTCCTTGCGGCCGATACCGCCGCGCTCGGCCAGCAGGGACGCGAAATCGCCCGGCCGGGCACGGAAGGTCTCGGCCTGTTTCAGCAACACGGCATGGCGGGTGAGGGTTTCCTGGAAAGGCCCGCCGAGCGCCACGGCATCACCTTCTATGCGGGTCCGTTCGCGGAGATCGTCGTACGCCGCCAGAACTTGCCTGCGGCCGTCTACGAACGAGCCCACCGCCTGGGCGTGGCGCCAGCCGAAGGCGGTGCGCCGGACATCCCGCGCGATACGAGCCAGTGCGTTGTCGTTTGCCGCCGCACGGATATCACCCACCTCGCCCTGGCCTTCGCCAGGGGATCGGCTTCTGTTCTCCCGGACATTCTCCCGACGCTCTTCCCATATGTCACCCGCCATATAGTCGAGCGCCGCCTCCTTCGGTTGCGAGCGCGACCAGCGCTCGGCCAGCCAGGCCCGGATCTCAGTGTCGGTCACCGCAACTTCCCGGTCGTTGTCCGCCCGCCTGTCGGCGATATCGAGAGCGAGGGGTGCCCGGTTAACATAAATGTCGAGCCCCTCGCGATGGCGTGTCGCCGCTGGATAGATGGTTTCACGCGCTGGCCTTGCATCGGCCAGCAGGAACGTGCGGTCCACGGTCAACCCCTGGGCCGAGGTAATGGTAAGCGCATAGCCGTGATCGAGGCGGATATTGCCGTACCAGTCGCGGATATCGTCGTGATGGAACGATACGGCCCGCCCATCCTCGGTACGCGCCGATATCAGGACACTCGGCTCCGTACCGGTCTCACCCCTCTCAACCTTGAAGTCGTCGACCGTGACCACGGTGCCGTTGAACAGTTGCTTATCCCAGTGCGTGGCGCCGATGCGCAGCCTGTCGCCGCGCGCGATCTCCAACGGCGAGGCCGTCCGGTCGTCTTCCGTGCCCCTGCTTACGATCACCGTCACCCGGTCCGCATCGGCCCGTTCTCCATCCGGCAGCGCGTCGAACCGGCGTTCCCGCATCAGATGGGACAGTGCCCGCACCTCGGCCCGTGTGCGCGCCAGCACCACGCTCGATTTGCCGGGGTTCGCCCGCCGGTAGCGGTCCCAGTCATCGACCAGACCGTTCAACGTCTTTTCTTCGTCATACCCGATATGAAACCGTCCACGCAGATGATGGGCCGCAATGGCCGATGCCGCGTCGCCATCACGCAGCGCCTCCGACGCGGCAACCTGCCACGGCGTAAACCTGGGTTTATCCTCCATTGCTTCGTAGTCGCCAAGAATGCGTGTGCGTTCTTGTTCTCCCATCAGTCCCGCACGGAACCGCGCTGCCTCCGGCGTCTCGCCATGGACATGGACCAGGATATCCTCGATATCCGCCTTCTGACGCCGTATGCGGTCCACCCGGACACTGCCAACGGCATCACGGATCAACCTGAGCCCCGGTCCCGCCTCAACGGGTTGCTGTTGTTGGGTGTCGCCCGCGAAGACGATCTTCGCTCCATGGCGCTCGGAGAGCTGCAGAATATGATGCGCTTGCCGGGTCGACAGCATTCCCGCCTCGTCGACGATAATGGTGGTGTCCTTGCTAATCTCGATACCACCCCGTGCGGCGAGGCGCAGCAGTTTGTCGACACAAAACGGCCGCGCATCGACGTCGTTGCCAAGCGCCACCGCCGTGCGCCAGGCCACGGCGGTGGCAATAATGCTCTGTCCGTGTTCGCGGTAGAGATCGGCGATGGGCCGCAACGTCGTGGTCTTGCCCGAGCCCGCCGCTCCTTCGATGATCGCCACACGTCCGCCGGATGACGTCACTGTCCGGATCGCCGCGATCTGCTCTTCGCTCAGCGGATAGCCCGCTTCAAGGAGACCAGTCACCTTTGCCTCGATGGCCTGGGCGGACAGGGAATGTCCCGTACCGGCCGCCATCCCTGCCGCCATATCCCTGACTTCCATCTCCATCTGGAGGTTGTGACGGGTTGAATACAGCCTCGTGTGCGCCATATCGGCCCGGCCTTCGGCCGAACGCGGCGGGCGGGTCAGGCGCACCACCTCGGGGCTCAGAAGCACACGCTCGACGCTGGTTGCCACCGCGTCGCGGCCCAGCAAGCCGGCGGTGGCATTACCGACCCGCTCGACGATGTCCGGCAGGCGGAATACCGCTTCCTCCCGCGTAAGGCGGTCCGGGAGGTCCTCAAGAACCGCCGTCAGATACCGGATCTGTTGCGGGGTAATGGTTTCCGCCTTACCCAAAAGTGAGGCGATCAGCGCCTCGCGTTCGATAAAGCCGTCCGCCTCGCCACACCAGCGCCGGTGGCGGATCTCCGGGTCGTTGTCCGGCGACTTGCCGGCCCGCGTGATCTTGTTCGCCGCTGCCGCACGCGGCGCGTTGCCTTCGACCGTAAAGCCCATCTCCCGGGCCGCTTCGATGATCGCCGCACGGCGCTTCGACCAGTGTCCGATCAGGTCGTCCGGTATCCCTGCGATCCGCGTGAACTCTCCATCCTTCCCATACTGTTCCATGCGGATGCCGAGGCGCTCTTGCAGGCTCCAGGACATTGCGTTGCGGTAGACTGCTCCCGCTGCCTTCATCCACATATAGACCGGGTGTTGATGTAGCGCCCGGTACTTGCCGTCCCGGTGTGTCCGGGCAGCATTGAAAATCACACAATGAGTATGGAGCTGCGGATCGTTGTCCCGGCTTGTGCCATGCTGGAACATCGCGGCAGATATGTCAGCCGGCAGGACCTCGATATCGCCGTCCCGGTTACGGATGCGGGTATACCCGCAATGGCGCAGCACCGTTTCTTCCAGCGCTAACCGAGCCGCATCGTTATGCGCCTGCTCGATCTCCGAACGCAGCCCGGGGTCGCCCCTGGATCGCCTGATCGGCCCGCCAGCCCGGCTCCAGCAGGTAATGGATACGCCGCGCGGTATTGCCGCAGCCGAGATCGGCGTGATAGCTGCGCCCGGTGCCGCCGGCCATGGAGAAGACGAGGATGCTTTTGTCGCCCGCCATGAAGGCGGCGGTCTCGGCGAGGTTGGCCGAAACCGGACGGTTGCGCAGCGCCAGGCGCTCGCCGGACCCATCGGCGATCCGCAAGACCCGGCGGGAGCGTCCGGTGACCTCGGCGACGGCCTCGCCGCCGAAGCGGTGGAGGATCTGGTCGAGCGCCGCCTGCACCGGCGGCAATGCCGCGAGCTTCTCGATCAGCGCATCGCGGGCGGCCACCGCTTCCTGGCACAGGACCGGGTTGCCCTCGGCGTCGGTGACGGGCCGGGACATCAGGTTGCCCTCGTCGTCGGTGAATGGTTCCTGCAGTTGCACCGGGAAGGCGTGGGCCAGGTACTCCAGGCACGCCTCCCTCGGCGTCAGGTCGACGGAGATGTCGTCCCATTCAGAGACGGGAATCTCGGCGATGCGCCGGTCCAGCAGGGCCTCGCCGGTGGAGACCAGCTGGATGACGCAGGCATGGCCGGCCTCAAGATCGGCCTCGACGGACCGGATCAGCGAGGGGCATTTCATGGCGGTCAGGAGGTGGCCGAAGAAACGCTGCTTCGCGCCCTCGAAAGCCGACAGCGCGGCGGACTTCGCGTTCTTGTTGAGGGTGGCATCGCCTTCCATGATGCCGGTGGCTTTCAGCGCGTCTTCTATATTGCGGTGGATCACCTTGAAGGCGCCGGCATAGGCGTCGTAGATGCGCCGCTGCTCCGGTGTCAGGGGATGTTCGAGCAGCTCGACCTCGACCCCGTCATAGCTGAGCGCACGGGCCTGGTAGAGCCCGAGGGCCTTCAGGTCGCGGGCCACCACCTCCATCGCCGCGACCCCGCCGGCCTCCATGGCGGTGACGAAATCGGTGCGTTGCTCGAAGGGCGTTTCGCCGCCCGTATCCGCGCCGCCCCACAGGCCGAGACGCCGCGCATAGGCCAAACCGGGCACCGTGGTGGCCCCGGTGGCGGAGACATAGAGTATACGCGCATCGGGCAAGGCGTTCTGCAGACGCAATCCGGCGCGCCCCTGCTGCGAGGGGGCCGTATCGCCGCGCGACCCCTTGGACCCGGCGGCGTTGGCCATGGCGTGGGCTTCATCGAAGACGATGACGCCGACATAGGCATGGCGGGAGTCTTCGTCCATGCCATCGGCGAGCCAGCCGACGATCTGTTCGAGGCGCGAGCGCTTTCCCTGGCGGGCGGGCGAGCGCAAGGTTGCATAGGTGGCGAACAGGATCCCGGCCTCTTGAGGAATATCGGCCCCCTGGCGGAACTTTCCCAATGGGATGATGTCGTCCTCGCTACCGCAGATCGCGGCCCAGTCGCGGCGGGCGTCCTCGAGCAACTTGTCGGAGGCGGACAGCCACAGCGCCCGGCGGCGGCCGCGCAGCCGGTGATCGAGGATGATGGCGGCGACCTGGCGGCCCTTGCCGCAGCCGGTGCCGTCTCCCAGCATCCAGCCACGCCGGAAACGCACCGGTGCGGACAGCGCTTCACCATCGCCGGTGGCATCGGCGCCGAGTTCAAGACCGGCGCTTACGGCTTCGCCGTTATCTGCTGTATTGGCGGTCTCCGGGACGCTATCGCCGTCATCGCCGTTGTCATCTTCATTGTCGGCAACACGCGCGACGGTCTCCCAGCCTTCGCCGATGCGGTAGAGCGCCGATAGATGGCGGCTGTGGGCCTGACCGGCGAGGATGACGCTTTCCAGTTGCGCGTCGGACAGCAGTTCGTCCGTCACGATACGCACGGGCAGCATCGGGCGGTAGGCCGGCACGGGATGGGGTACCGCCGCCATGGCGGCGGATTGCACCAGCGGCGTCGGATGTTCGCAGGCGCCCGGAATGCGCGCGGTCCGGGGACGCCAGGGCTCGTAGACGCCGGCATGGGTGGCCTCCGGTTCGCTTACCTTGCCTTCAGGGTTGGCGGGTGAAGTTTCGTAGTCGAGTTCGGCCACCGGCCCCCAATCGCGGACTTGCGGATCTGCGGGTCTGGTGTTGGGCGCGGTGGCCGCTGCCCGCTTACGCGGGGCCGGCCGTGCGGCGGCATGGCCGAACAGATCGCCGGCCGGAACAAGGGCCGCGGCTATTGGCACGACCGCCTGCCGCTGCGGCACATTGGCGGCGACAGCTGCAAGCAACCCGGCAGCGGTGGGGACAGATTCCCGCGCGTTGACTGGAACGCCCTGGGCATTGGCGGGATCACGGTCGATTACGGTCAGCCGGGTATCGAAGGTCGTGCCGCGCCGTGCGTAGGCGCGCCCGTCGATGGCGATGGAAAAAACGGTGCGCGGCGGCGGATCGAGGCGCTCGAAGGCGCGGCTCCAGGCGGCATCGCCCGGGATGCAGCCGGCCGACGTGATCGCCACCAGCCGCCCGCCCGCCGGGAGCATGGAGAAGGCGGAACGGAGGTGGCGCAAATCCGCGTCGTGACGGTTGCGCTGGACCCCGGGGCTTGCCGAGAACGGCGGGTTCATCAACACGACGGTGGGATGCAGGCCGGGCAGATAGTCGCCGATGGCCTCGGCGTTGTGACGGGTGACCGGCGCGTGCGCGAACAGGCCTGAGAGCAACCCGGCGCGGACGGCGGCGATCTCGTTCAGGTGCAGGGGATTCCCCGATCGCGCGTCATCGGTGCGCTCCCCGAGCGAGCATTGGGCCATGACGGCGAGCATGCCGGTGCCGGCGGAGGGCTCCAGCACGATGTCGCCGGGGCGGATAGCAGCGGCTTGCAGCGCGGTGTAGGCGAGCGGCAACGGGGTGGAGAACTGTTGCAGGGCAAGCTGTTCCTCCGACCGTCTTGTCTGGGACGGCTCCAGGGCCGCGAGGGTCTCCAGCATGGCGAGCATGGCGGCGGCGGATCCGGGGCCGGCGCCCGCCTCGCGGCGCATGAGGCGGCCGTAACGCTGGACGAACAGCACCATTGCGGCCTCGGCCGCTTCGTAGGCGTCCTTCCAGACCCAGGCGCCTTGCGTGTCGCTGGCGCCGAAGGCCGCGCTCATGGCCTCGCGCAGGGTCTTTGCATCGAGCGCGCGGCCCGCCTCCAACTCGGGAAGTAGAGCGGTTGCGGCGGCCAGCAACGCGGCCGGCTTGGAGCGGACGCCCGTGGTATCGGCAATCGCGGGAGATGGGTGAAGAGGCTGGAGGGCGGGCGGACGCGCGGGCGCGTTCGCCGCCGGGTGGGCGTCGAGCATGAATGATCTCCCAATTGGAAAGGGCGGGCCGGAGCCGTAGCCCCGTGGCCTTACGGCTCCGTCAAAGGGCCGGGCGGTGTCGGAAGCCGGTGTCCTCGCTCTCCCGGCCCCGGTTCATCCGGCCCGGGCGCAACCCGCCTCCTTGCGGGCGGGGGCACGGATATGGAGGATTATGCGGGCGCGGCCCGCGGTATCAGGCCGGTCCGATGTCGATGCGCTCGCCCCGGGGTTGGCGGACAGGAACCTGGATGAACCGAACTCACGTCATCGTCGTTGCATTGTCCGTGTTCTTCTCTATCGGTCCTCTTGCCGACGAAATCCCTTCCGGATTCGGCCCGGGCAGTTCCAAAGCAAAGGGATTGATCCTCGCTTTCGAAGACTGGCCGCCGGATGGTGTGGACACGGACCCCCTTCTCCGGAAACTTCATTCCGCCGGGCTCAAGGCGGCGCGCAAGTTCTCGCGGTTCAGGGTTTGGGTGTTCGAGTGGGATGAATGGCAGGAGGGCCGCAGGGCGGAGAACCTGTGTAGTGGATTGCTACTGGATAATCGAACCTCTTCCCTGTTGGAGAGCTGTGAACCCGATTACCTGCTGCATCCCGCCCGGCCGGCGGCCGGCGCCAACTAGACTGGCCGCGGTGTCATGCCGGTCCGATGTCGATGCGCTCGCCCCAGGGCTCGCGGTTCGGCCCTCCGGCCGGAGACCAATTGACCCAGGCCACGGGATAGGGGGGCTCGGTTTCGGGGTAGCTGTCGCATTCCATATCGGTGAGGTAGAGGCAGCAGCCTGGACGCACCGCTTGCTCATGGAGCCATGCGAAGCCTGGCCGGAAATCGGTCCCGCCGCGGCCCTTGATCGCGATGCTGTCCGGTAGGCCGCCGGCGGAATACTCGGCCGCGTCCTGCAGCACCGCGTCGACCTGAAGGACGAAGATGCTGTCCGGTTGCAGTTCGGCGGCGATCTCGCGGACCTCGGCCCAGAACAGGGCCAGCGTCTCGCCCGGCAGCGAGGCGGAGGTATCGATGATGATGGCGATGGCATCGATGCCCTCCGAGTGCATCGAGGGCAGATAGAGGCCGCTGTCGATGAAACGCCGGTTGGGGACGCTCCAGGAATAATCGCGGCGCGCGGCATCGGTCATGTAGCGGCGCAACAGCGACCGCCAGTCGAGGATGCTGCGATGCGCTTGCCGGATGGTCTCCTCGACGGCGCCCGGCGCGTTGCCTTGCGCCCGGGTGAGGCTCGCGGCCTGGTGCATGGCCTCGTCCCACGCCTGCTCCTCGGCGGGCGTGTCCACCGGCGATTCGCGGGTCTCGCCGGTGCCGTCGTCGCGGCGCTCGTCCGCGTCCATGATCTCGCCGGTGCCGCAAGGGTCGTGGCTGGCCGGCGTCTGCCCGGACGGTTTCGAACCCGCGCTGCCGCTGCCCGATCCCGGTTCGTCCTGCTCTTGCGGATTGCGGTCATCGGTTGGATCGGACGGGGCGTTCTGATCGTCACCGCCGTCACCGGCTTGGGGGCCGACTGCGCCGCCGCTGTCATCTGCGTTCCCGGATGGACACGCGTCGCTCTGGTCCTCCCCATCGTCGGACGGTTCCGGGAGCCGGTCGTAGGCCTGCTCGGCGCTGATGCCGTCCCAGGCCTCGGCCTCTGGCGGCAGCACAAAACCCGCATCCCGCAGCAGGCCGTGGGTGACCAGCTGCGAGGCCCGTTGCCAGCGCTCCGGGTCGCGGCCGCCCCGCCGGGTGTGATGCTTGAGCGCACAGGCCAGGACCACGCGCGCCAGCGCGGTCTTGATCCGGTCGGCATCGGTGTCCGCTACCCATTGGGGCGCGTAGCGAATGTCCTTGCCATCGCTGCCCAGGGTCTCGCGGGTTGCGTCGGGGCGGATCGGCAGCCTTAACGCCAGGCTGCCAAAGAAGGGCTGGTCGCGCAGCAGCGCGGTCACGCAGTCGCTGACGCGGCGGGCGGATTCCGAGCGGGCATGGGCTGCCATCAGGCTGCCTCCCTGTTTGGGATGTGCCTGTCCGTGGCGGCGGGTGCGAAGTAACCCGCGAATTGCGCCGTGAGCGCATCGGCGTCGCGCTTGACCTGACGGCGGAGGTTGGGATCGAAGCGTCCCGACGGACGCAGGGCGTCCGGCTCGATGCTGGCGAACTTGTCCTTCACCTCGCGGCAGAGGATGGTCAGATCATCGTCGGCGAAGATGTTGAGCCGGGGCACGACGTCCACCAGCTCCCTGATGTTCTCGATCAGGCTGTCGCGGAACACCAGGGGCTTGCCGTTCTCGTCCTCGCGCAAGCGTTCGCCGACACGCTTGACCGCCTCGCCCAGGCGCCGGTAGAGATCGCGCTGCGCATCGTTGAGGCGGGTCCGGACCTGGCTCTCGATGTCCCGCTTGACCCGCTCGGTCTCTCCCTGGGCCAGGTCGGCCATGAAGTGACGCGCGTCGGGGACCGGGACGATGCGGTAGCGAATGGCGAACTTGCCGTGGAGCGCCTCCGTGCCGGGATAGTCCTCGAGGCGGAACAGCCGGCCGAGGTCGAGGCGGGCCTGGTCGACGTAATCGTCGTAGTCCTCGATGAAGCGGGCGCGCTCGCGCACCACGCGCTCGGCCAATGTGTCCAGCGCCGCGGTGTAGCGCTCGTAATTGGCAACGGTGAGCAGGCGCCCGCCCTGGTCGTCCCAGGGCAAGGTGTTGGCATAGTGACTGGTCCGCGCATTGCTCATGGTCGCGGCCAGCGCTGCGAAGGCCTGCTTGGGCAGGAGGCGTTTGTTGTAGCGCCCGGCATTGGTGTCGGCGTCGTGATGGATGGCGACCTGTTGGCTGGCCTGGCGGTCGTAGAGCCTGCCGGACCAGCTGTTGATCCGCAGGCTGACGAGCATGGCGTCATGGATGAGGTTCATGGCATGGGTCTCCTGATGCGGGGTCAGCGGGTTTTGGCGGCGGCCCACTGGATGAAGGCCTGGGTGTGCTGGAGCGCGGGCTCGCGGCGGATGCAGGAGCCGACGAGGAACTCCCCGACCTCGCGCCGGAGCCGTGTCGCGTAGGCGACGATGGCGCCGAGATTGATGTCGTCGGCCATCCTGTAGAGCGAGCCGCACAATGCGATCAGCGCACTGGCGTTGTCGGGGACCACGGCGCCGTCGGGATCGTCGATGACGGTGCGGGGGTGGGGCAGTTCGTGCCAGACCTGCAAGAAGGCCGAGAACTCGACCGCCGCGGCCTCGCCGACGGTGCCCCGGTAGAGCGCGCGTTCGGCCACCGGGTCGAGGCCACCCCGCCGGTGCACGATGTTCGAGACCATCTCCCATGTCCTCGGACATGGAAAAGCTTTCTCCGTCGATTGGGGGTTGAAGGCATGCAACAGCTCGGGCCGCATCGACACGAAAAAAAGCACCTCGGCCGCGATGCCATTCGCCGCGCCCCAGGAACACCAGTCAGTCGCATCGACCCGGATCTCCAGGTGGACGAAGCGCGAGGCCAGCGGCGTCGGCATGCGGTGGACGACGCCGCGGTCGCCCTCGCGGTTACCGCAGGCGATCAGCGCGGCGCCTTCGGGGAGTTCGTACTCGCCGCACTTGCGGTCGAGCACGAGCTGGTACAGGGCGGCCTGCACCATCGGCAAGGCCGAGGGCAGTTCCTCCAGGTTGATCAGCCAGCTTCCGTCCGCGTCCGAGGGCGGCAGGAAAGCGGGCGGCGCCCAGCGCGTGCGGTCGGCGCCGTCGCGCCACGGGATGCCGCGCAGATCGACCGGATCCAGCAGCAGGGCGCGGACGTCGACATACTCACGGCCGGCTTCCGCCGCGACCTGTTGGGCGATCTGACTCTTGGCGCACCCTGGAGCTCCCCAGACCACCACCGGCTGTCGGGCTTCGACCAGCAGCGCCAGTGTGCTGGCGAGTTCGCTCGGGCGGAGCGAGTAATCGGCGGAGATGGTATCGGGCTCGGTCATGGCATGCTCCAGGCTGGCAGGTGGGGTGAATGAGTTGCGGCGCGGACGGCCTCCTCGGACGCCCCGCTTATGCTCCGCCGACGCCGGGCTCGGGCTCTTCCGGGCGTGGAGGCATGCGTTGGAGGGGACAGGCGCAGCGTGGAGAGATCGCGGGCGGCAGACTCGTGACAGGCCGGGAAAAGAAAGAGGGACGCCGAAGCGCGTGTGCGAAGCCGCGGGGTACGCGGGCAAAACGTTTCGTGCTGGATATCGTTCACGATCAGGTCGACCGGCAACATCGAAGCCATCGCGCGCGGCGGCGGGATCATGCTTCGCGACCGTCATGGCCGGTGAGTTTCATCGCCGGCGTGACGGCGAGGATGCGGGCAGCGGCTTCGAGTTCGGATCCCGATTCGACTATATGCCCGGCGGCACGCGCGGCTTCGGCGTAAATGGATAGGGGAAACGCGGCGGTAAAGTGAATATCGCGCTCTATGCCGAGCCCGAAGGGTCCCCGGTATTCGGTCAATTCAAGTAACGCGATTGACCCTAGTTCGGGTGTGCCGAAGCCCAAATCAGCCAGGCCGAATCCACATTCGTCGGGGTATTCGGGATCGAGTTCGGACAGCAGCCAGGTGCCCGCACCGCATGGGTTGAACCACTTGACCACGGGTTTGAGGTCGGCGCCTCTTCGGGTCCCATTTGCAAGCAGCTTCGTGCGCTGTGCTTCGGTGAGCAGTTTCATGGAAATTGTCCTCTCGAATATCGATGATCGGGATGCAGCCGCACCGAGGCCGTCCTAGCCGGGCTGAAAGACAGCCCCCGGCCCGGAGTGGCGCAGGGCAGGCGGTTTGCGATGGACGAATGCCGCCGGCGATCAACCGTCCGGCGGCGGTCCGGTGTCGCCGGGATCCAGAATGAGCACGCGTGCACGGCCTTCGCTCACGGTCACATCCGGAGCGCCATCGGCTCTGCGTCCGATCGTGACCAGAGGTTTGTTGCCCGTCGGGGCCGGCGGATCGGCGGCCTCCGTCGTGACCGTGCCGGCGTGTTCGACGAAACGAATACGGACGGTGCCGCCCGCGACCTCGATCCCGCCGGGTGGGCGGAGGCCGGTCAGCGTGACCACGGGCGGTTCGCCGTTCTCAGTGAAACGGTCGGGAACGGGGAGCGCGGTGTCGCCCCAGGGGTCGGCATCCATGCCCTCGGCCAGGGCCTCGACGAATGTTTGACTGGCTTGGTCGACGGACTTCCAGTGGGGATCGTCGCCGGATTGCTCGATGGCCTTTTCCAGCGCCTCATCGAGGCTATCGGCTTCGACCGTTACAGTGTTGTGGTAGTGGGATGCGTAGCCGCAACAGACGGTATAGTGGGTCATTGCGCCGCCTCCCCGGTGACGGCATCGGTTGCAGTTTCCGTGCATACGGGTCCGATATCGACGCTGACCTTGCCGCCGCGCACGAAGATGGTGACCGCGCGGTCGCGAGGCATGAGCCAGAAGATTTCGCGCCATACCGCATCGGCGATGGTGCGCTGGCGGGCTTCCTCGACCGAGCACATGAGCTTGAGCGACATATGCAACGCTTCTTCTTCGAAGCGGGTGAGTTGCGTCTCCCATGAGTCTGCCTCTACGTCGTCGGACGGACTGAAGAACCCAGCCCTCAGTAACCGGGCGAGTTCCTCGGCCGCGATATCGCTGTCCGCCGTCACCAGGGGCAGCGCGTCATGGAGCGATGACCAGGCCTCGCCCGCGAAGGCGAGATCGGCGGGCACGGCGATGGTGCCGCATTTGCGGAAGCAATGGCGCGGCGATTTGGGCGGATGCAGAATGTTCAGGTGCATCACGATGGTCTCGGGCCGTTCCGGCTCGCCGCCGTCCTCCCGATCGAGGAAGCTGTCCAATGAACGGACGGCGCCATCCACGGTAACAAGGGTCTCGATGCCGGTGACCCGCGCGAGAGCGTCGTACCAGGGATAACCGTCGAAACGCGGCTCGGGGGCGAACAGCTTGAGCGTGCATTCCGATCCGCCCTGGAGTCCGGTAAGGCCGAGGGCGCGATGGAGCGCCTGGGCCTCGGGCGGCTCGGGGTCGGCCTGCATTACCGGAGTGTCGGAACCCACCGCCGTAAAAGCGGACCGCTCGTCCCAATAGTCCGTGTCGGCGATGGCGGGTTGCCAGGGGCGCAGTTCGGCAGGCGGCTCGGGCATCTCGATCCCGGCCTCTTTCGCCTTGTGCCAGTCGGTCCAGGCAACCCTAGGAGCCGGATCGGCCTGTGCCATGGCGCGGTAGACGGCAAGCCGCGCGGCCTCGCGCATCTCTTCCAGAAACGGCGTCTCCACCGCTTCCTTCCTCGCCGGCAGGACCAACTCCAGATCGGGGCACGAGTCGATGTCGGCCCGTGCCGACCAGACGCCGCCTTCCACCGTGTTGATCTGGGGCAGGCGCACCGGCAGGGTCAGGCCATGAAAGTTGACGTCGGGGACGCGGTAGCCCGAATGGCTGTCCTTGAAAACGCCGAGCACGAGTCCCTTCCATGGTTCGGCATGGAACGCGCCGTCGAGGAAGGAGCGGCGCTCGACGCTCTCGCCGCCGATGGTGACCGGCAGGGGGTAATGCCGCGCGGCGGTCTCAAGAAAAGCGCGGACCGCGTGGGGCGCCTCGGACGCCTCGAAGGTGACCGCGGTTCCATGGGGCCAGGGGGCGCTGTCGTCCGGGACGACATGGGCCGCATCGCGGCCGAGGAAATGAGCGGGCTCCAGCACCAGGCGGTAGCCGGGGCTTGGGTCCCCGCCGGGGACGCGCCAGCGCAGGGCGCAGCCCCGGCGCGCGAGGGCGAGAAGCCCGAACCCGGCGGGATCTTCGGCCTCGGCGATACCGGCTTTCCAGTTGCTCTCGCCGAAGGTCAGCAGGATTGCGGGATCGGCGATCCCCGCGCCGTCGTCGGCGAGGGTAACGCGGGTGCCATCGCCATCCTGCTCGATGGTCGCGGCAACGCGGTTGGCCCCGCCACGGCGTGAGTTTTGCAGTGTCTCGGTGAAAATATCGGCAAGGCCGGCTGAAAACAGCCGGGTCACCTTGTCGATGGCGCTGGCGCCGACCCGGGCGCGGATCGTGGCCGAACCATTGGTGGGCTCGGCCGTAACGGCATTCCGTGCGGTAGACATATGGAATCTCCTGATTGTCGGTGCGGGAATGAAAAACGCCCCGCCGGTATGGAGCCGGCGGGGCGTTGTCGTGAGGGAAGAACGCGCTGGCTCAGCCGCGGCGCAGGAAAGCCGGTATCTCCAGCAACCCCGCATTGTCGTCGCGGCCGTTGCCACGCGGCGGGGCCAGGACCTGTTCCCGCTCTACGGACACATCATGGTCACCCGCGCCGGCGTCGCCGGCGGGCGGGTCGGCCGCTTCCGGTGAGGACGCCGCGACCGGGGGCGTTGCATCCGCGTTCATGCCCGAGGCGAGCGCGGCGGCGCGGCATTCAGCCACGGCGGGAGCTTCGATGCTCTCGACGACGGAATGAACGCGTGCGTTCATGGGCTGCTGTACCTCAACCGGAGTGGGTGCGGCGGCGTCGCCCGGCAGTGCATCGGCTTCCATAGCGTCGTCTTGCGGGGCTTCGCCATCCGCGGCCGATGGGTCGACGCTGCTGTGTTCCAGCGCATCGACCGATGGCGTATCGATCTTCGACGGTTGCGCTTCTGGGGCGGTTGTCCCTTCGTCATCAGCCGAGGCGCTGTCGTCGACGGTGCCGGTATCGAAGGCGCGGAAGCCGGGCGGCGTCCAGGCGATGGCCGCGGCGCGGCCCTCGGCCGTGACCCCGGCGGGCACGCCGTCGCCGTGGGCGAAGGCGTCCTGCATCGCTTTGGCGATCTCCGCCTTCTTCTGCTTGGCCTCCGCTTGCGCCCAGGTCTCGCCCAGCGTTTCGCGGGCGATGGCGAGGATGCGGTCCTTGCGCAGCCGCGACCACAGCAGATCAGCGGTCCAGACCTGATCGCGGTTGCCCCGGACAGCGGCGGCGAAGTCGATGTCGAGCCGTGCCACGGTCGCTTCGACCTCCGGCCGGGCCTTGGGTTCGAACGCCAGTTGGCCCTTCAGCGTGCGCGCGACGCAGGACGCGAACAAGGCCCTTTTGTCCCGTTCGGGAAGCGCCCGCAGCTCAGCGAAAGCCTCCACATCGGGCAGGCCGGTCCAGTCCAGCTTTTGCGCGGCACGGTCGATCTCAAGGTGCTTCTCGCCAACATTGATGGTGCCGAAGGCGTCGTCGTTGACCCGCATGGCCGGACGGTCCGGTGTCTCGGCCGCCCTGATGTCGAGTGCGTCGTCATGGTAGCCGGGGGTGAACACGCTCCGGGCGAGCTGGAACAGCAAGAGATCAAAGGCCGTCTCGAAGTCGCAGGCGAGCTGGCTCTTGACGATGGCCGTGCGGATGGCCCGCAGATCGTCGGCGAGACCGATGCCGACGCCCGCTTCCTTGCGCGCCTCGGCTTCCGCGTCGCCGGGCGAAGCGAGGGGCGCCACGAATGTGGGCGCATCAATACCGGAGATGGTGTTCTCCTCGTCACCGACAGCGTCTTGTCCGGCCGCGTCCGCTTCGCCGGGTTCACGCGTGGGCATGTCCTCGGGCCGGACCAGGCCCTGGATCAGTTTGAGTTCGCCGTCGTTGCCGACGGTAACGATGCACCCGGCGATGGCGATATCCTCGCGACGGTAGACCGCGCGGGCCTCGATCATGGCCTCGATCTCGTCGATCCGCTCTTCGTTGGCCTCGGCTTCCTCGACCAATTCTTCGGTCCAGCCGTCGTCGTCCATGCTGGCGAGTTCGTCGTTGCGGATCCTCAAGCGTTCGATCTCGGCCTTCTCCCCGTCCGTCGGCTCGGCCGGTTGCGGACGCACCCGCCCGAAGGCGGCGGTGGCGCTCCAGTCCACATCGAGCCGCGCCTCGGCCCATTTCCAGCGCGTCTCCAGTTCCCTCGCCGTGACCTGGAGGCTGTCCATGGCGAGCTTGTTCAACAGGTCGGGATCGTCGAACCAGATCCCCCGCTCGTCCTCTTCGGCGAACAGGTCGCGATCGATCCTGCCGCCCGCCGCCTCGTAAGCCTCGATGCCGACGAAACGCGCGATGGCGGAGGTGGCCGAAACCCGGTCCTCGGTCAGCAGGCGCTTGATCTGCCAAGCGCCGGGCCGGTAGCCCTGTTGGCTCGCCGTCTCCCAGACCGCGGTCTGCCGCGCATGATCCGCGGTGACGGCGAAGGCCATCAACGTTTCCAGATCGATCTCGCCCGCGCGGTAGGCTTCGAGCAGCACCGGTGCGGCGTTGCCGAGCCGCAGGCGCTTCTCCACGGTGCGTTCCGAGACCCCGAAGCGGGTCGCGATGGCGGCCGCCGTGCTGCCGGCATCGGCCAGGCCGCGGAACGCCTCGACCTGATCGGCCGGGTGCATGGCGGCGCGGACACTGTTCTCGGCCAGCGAAACTTCTTCGGCCGCCACGATAGCGCCGATCATGCGGCAGGGCACGGGGTGGTCCTCTTCCAATGCGCCTTCGGCGGCTAGCGCCTGCATCGCGGCAAGCCGCCGTCCGCCGGCGATCACCGCGTAGCGCGCAACGCAATCGGTGCTAGGTTCCATGGAACGGGCAATCAGGTTCTCGAGCAGCCCGTGGGCAGCGATCGAGGCCTTGAGCTCGGTGAAGGCCGAAGCATCGGCCGGCGTCTTGCGCACGTTGCCGGGCGAGAGTTCGAGTTGGGACAGCGGGATGTCGCGGATATCGCGTTCGGGGTCGTGCATGTCGGTCTCCGGGATTGGGTGAATGCGGAACCGGGCGGGGACACCCTCTTCGGCATCCGCCCTCGCCCGCCTTCGGCTCAAGCTCTGGCTCTCGCCGGCGTAACGGAACCGGATGGGGCCGGAACGGCTGGACCCTGCAAGGATAGTTGAATTGATCGCCGCCGTTACTGCGTCGGGCAGGCCGCCATGGGCAGGCGCGGTGCTGGTTCGATACCCGCCACGAGCCGCCGGGCTGGCGGCAGGCGCTGCCGTGGGCTTGCCCGGTGCGCCCGCCGGCGGTCATGGTGAATGTTATTCCCGACAGTAGATGCCGCCGGCCGATCTGTACGTAATCGCCCCTGCGTTGTCGGTATTGGGATTGTGCCAGCGCGAGGGCACCCCGCTTGGACGGATCTCAAGCGCCGCTTGCCGTGTGCTGGCCGCATACAGCTTGTCGAGCGAGGCGCCGATCCCGCTGCCGGGAAACAACCCCGCCACCGTGGCCGCGATCCCGGGCTTGCCGCTTCCAACCGTGAATCCGAGCACGCCTCCGGTGATGCCGCCGAGCCCCCGCGCCGGCCATCCGCTTCACCTCATTATTGCGGGTCATTCAACCGGTAGAAACAGGGCTGCGAATACCGCGATCGCCGCCGTCTTCTAGTGGGTCATTCGAGGCCTCCCGGCGGGGCAGCGAAAGCCGTTCCCTCACTCTCGTCCCTGCCGCCCTAAAGGCCCCAGCCTCATTCTCTCCATGCCGCGCCAGGATCTCGCGGGAGCTGCGGGCCTGTTGTGTACTTCCACGCTTGTGGGCCGGTGCCCGGATCGGCGCCCGGGTCTGTCAGTACTCAGGTGTTGTTCGGTGCGCAGGTTGGACGCCGATCAGCATGGCAACTTATTGTTTTCATTGAATTGGAAGGGGTAAGGCACCGACGCCGAACAACAGGCCTGCGGTGGATTTCGAGCTCATCCACGAGATCCCGGCGTTTCTGCGAATCGAGGACCGCGCGCGACCTCCTGATCGTCGCCATCCGCTGTCGCACCTATCTGGCAAGCTCGGCCGTGCCTTCCGTGCCGGCAAGCTCAAGCCGAAGCAACCGCCGGGCCACGGTCCTGCCCTTGCTGATCTCGATCAGCAGTTCGGCGAGGCGCTCCGCCCCGAGAGCCTCCAGGTTCCGGACGTTGAGAGCTTTCTTCGACGTCATGTTGCTGCCGGGCAACAGTGCGGTCTGGATGGGCGTGACCTTGATCCATTGTTCCAGATCGCGCAATTGTGGCGAATCAACGGGCCGCCTCGTGATGGTTTAACCCCTCTTCGATGACTGCCAACCGAACGGCCACATAGAACTCCACGCCGTACATTTCCCGCCCCTCGCTACAATTGACAAGGGAACATAGGTGGCGCAATTTTGCGCCGCCGCGACCGGGCCGCCCCGCCGCCTCGGGTGGAGCATTATTCCTCCGCCGTTGACAGAGCGCATTTCCGAGGAAATTCTACATCGCGTTGAAATATAACGGTATTTAACTTTAATTTCCGTCAGATACCCGGCTTTATCAAGATCCGTCATCAAAGCGAATGCAGATTTTTTCAAACTCCTGACGATCCCTGAGTGCCCTCGGCGCCGCTTGGCGATTTACGGCCGAAAACGCCGCGTCGATGCGGCCAGCCAACCCAGGCGCCACGGTCATCGTTTCCGACGCCGCGATCCGCTCCTGTGACTGGCCAGCGGGCCGCGCCGCCGGCGCACCATGTTCTCCATGCAGAAACGCGCCCGCTCTTCGTCGAAGCCGATCGGGTCGAACGGCCCGCCGTACCAGCGGACCATGTCCCGATGTTGCTCGTGCGCCGGATCGAGGACCGCCTCCAGGAAGTCCATGAACCCGTCCGGGCCGCCGACGTCCTCCGGCGGACAGCGCCTGGCCCCGTCCACGAAGGCTGGATACTCCACGTCCAGGTCGCCGTCGCGAACCTCCTCGACGATCACGTCGTGGCGCCAGTTGTCGCCGTAGTCGTAGGTATAGACGAACCGCTCCACGCCGCGTGAAATCACGACGCCCAGCCGCAGGCCCTTCGCCTTGTAGATCGGCGGCTCGTCATCGAACTCCCGGAACGATGGATCGCTGTAGCAGCGGCCTTCGATGTCGAATTCCCAGAGGTGCGAGAAGGTCCAGCCCATGGTCATCTGGATCGCCTCGTGCAGGGCCTCCAGCGTCGTCGACAAGGGTATGTCGATGCGCCGCCAGATCTTCGGCTCCAGCTCCTGCAGCTCGATGCGCAGCCTCGCGATCCGCTCGCTCACCGCCCCGTTCCGTCGGTCTTCCATTTACCCGGCACGGCTTAGGACCCGCATCGGCCATCGTCAACCGGCGCGTTGCAGGCCCGACATGACTGGAAGCTTCCGAATCGGGGCTCTAGTTTCGACCAGCCGGCCCCGTACGCCACTCCGTCTCACACAGCTGCCGATGACGCGCCTGCTTCTCGCCGCCGCCCTGGTGGCGGCCTTCTTTCTCTCCCCGTTGCCGACAGCGGCGGACGCGCGCTTTACCCGCCTGTCCGAGCCCGGCATCGTCGCCATCCTGCGCCACGCCGTCGCCCCAGGGACCGGAGATCCCGCATCGTTCAAGCTCGACAATTGCAACACCCAGCGCAATCTCGACGCGCGCGGCCGGGAACAGGCGCGAAAGATCGGGGCGGCGATCGGTGCCGCCAGCGTGACCGTCGACCGGGTCCTCACCAGCCAATGGTGCCGCTGCCGCGACACGGCCCGATTCCTCGACCTCGGTCCGGTCGAGGATCTGTCCGCGCTAAACTCGTTCTTCAGGAACCCAGATCGGGCCGGCCCGCAGACCGCCGAACTCCGGCAATTCCTGCTCGGCCTGCCGCCCGCGGAAACCGTTGTCCTGGTTACCCATCAGGTGAACATCACGGCGCTCACGGGCCGGATCCCTGCCTCGGGCGAGATTTTCTTGCTTGAGATCGGGCCCGACGGCACGATCTCTGTGGTCGACGAGATCCTGATCGGCCCCTGACGCTGAGATCGGCCCGGCCAGAATCGCGTTCATGCTTGCTTGGTCGGATTGGCCGCGGCCAACGAAACGAAGCCTGCCCCGAACCCAGACCGCCGAAATACACGACCCACGATCTACGGCACTCTTGTGCCAGCCTAGATCACTTACTCCCCTTATGCACAAATTAACTCATTGTTATAAAACGTTTTTTGTCCGTCACCACAACCCGCTTGATTGGCTCTCATTCAACTCGTAATCGTTTCGCAACCGGGTTTTCTCCTATTTCAGGCCTGCCAAGCGCGCGCATGGCACCCGTCACCCCCGGAACCTCGATGTAAGCGTTCGGGTCCCGGGGGATCGTAGGCTTCCACGGATTTTCTGACTGGTAACTACTTCGCGCATGCGCTACCGTCTCGCGCATGGCGGTTCTCGACGAGGATTTCTGCACCGACCTGACGACGACCGAGGGCGG
Source organism: Alphaproteobacteria bacterium (assembly GCA_965219135.1). Taxonomy (GTDB): domain Bacteria; phylum Pseudomonadota; class Alphaproteobacteria; order VGEJ01; family VGEJ01; genus CAYUNL01. Next base: position 1,963,231 of record CBDCMV010000003.1, read on the forward strand.
CGACACCCTGTGTTCGCTTCCCATCGTGGTGCTGGCGTGCGAGCCGCTCGACTGGGAATCCTTGCTTGAGCAGGCAGAGGCGCGCGTCAAGGAGGAGCGAGGCCGCGCGGACGTGGCGGAACTGCGCCGCGAGGAGTTGCGCCGGTCGGAGAGGGATGCCTGTTCGCGCGCGCGTTCGCTGACGAGGCAGCTCGACACCTGCCGGTTCAAGCTCAAGGCGGCTGTTGCCGAGGCGAAGGATGCCGCCGGCGCGGTGTCCTGCGCACCGAAGATCGGGTCGCGGGCCGCGAAGGCGTTGGAGCGCAGGCACAGGTTCCTGGACGACGAGGTGGCCGATCTTCGCGTTACAGTGCACAGGGCTCACGAGCACCGGGAGCGGATCGAGGCGCGCCACCGGGACGAGATCAACTGGCTGAAGCAGGACATCGACCGAGGGCGCTCGGAGATCGTGAAGGTGTACCGCGAGGGCGAGCGCGTCGCCGAGTCGCTGCGCAAGCAGTTCGACCGGCAGCTCGCGGCGGCCAGGCGGTTGGTGGAGGCCCGGGAGGGCACGATCGCGTGGCTGCGCGAACGCAACGGCCGGATGCGGGCGGCGATCGTGCGGGCCACGGAGCTGATCGCGGCGCTGCGGGAGAAGAATGCCCGGCTGCGCGCCGAGGTGCGGGATCTGAAGTGCGAGAACGCGGCGCTGGCCTCGCGGGTCGAGAAGCTGGAAGTCGACCTCGACAAGCTGCGCTCGACCCGCAGCGTCCTGTCGAAGGCGCTCTACGGCAGCAGGAGCGAGCGGCAGAAGAAGCCGGGCACCGGGCGCAAGCGCGGCCAGCAGCGCGGCGGCGCCGGACACGGGCGCACCCAGCGCCCCGGGCTCGGGCAGAAGAAGGAACCGCGCGACCCGCCGGAGGATGCGCGCGTATGTCCGCGTTGCGGCAAGCCCTATGCCGCCAACGGCGAGCGGTGCACCACCCTCGTCGAGATCGATGTCGAGGCCTACGAGAACACCATCGTCCGGTCCCGCTGGCGCCGGAGTTGCGAGTGCGCGTCCTCGCCGCGGGACGTGACCGCGCCGCCGGTGGCGCGGCTGTTCGAGACCACGCCCTACGGGATCAGCGTCTGGGTGTGCATGCTCTACGAACGCTTCGTCTGCTACCGGCCGCTGCATCGGGTCGCGGCCTGGCTGGCCGACATGGGGCTGGCGATCTCGCCGGGGACCCTGGCCGACAGCATCAAGCGCTTCGTGCCGCTGTTCGAGCCGTTGGCCAAGGAGATCCTCGCGCACCAGAACGAGGCGGCGCTGCGCCATGCCGACGAAACATCCTGGCGCGTTCAGGCGTATCGCGAGAAGGGGCGCTCGAGCCGGGCCTGGCTGTGGACCTCGGTGAGCCCGGACGCGGTCTACTTCCACATCGATCCCTCGCGCAGCGCCGAGGTCGCGATGAAGCTGTTCGGTTCGACAAAGGGCATCGTGGTCCTGGTCTGCGACCGCCTCTCGACTTACAAGAAACTGGCCCGCGAGCTCGCCGGCAAGGTGATCCTGCAATGGTGCTGGGCGCATCAAAGGCGCTCGTTCATCGACTGCGCGGCCGGGCGTATGCGGCTCAGGCGCTGGTGCCAGAGATGGATCGAGCGGATCGCGGAGCTCTACCGGCTGAACGATGCGCGGCTGAAGCATTACGACCGCGCTCACCCTCTCGAACGACAGTCGCCGGCGTTCGACGCCGCGCACGCCAGGCTGAAGAAGGCGGTCGAGGAGCTGTTCGCGGCCGCCGAAGCGGAACTGGCCGGACTGACGGACAGGGCGCGCAGGGCCAAGCCGCTACGATCGCTCGTCAAACACCGCGAGGGATTATGCGTCTTCGTCGACAAGCCGTTCGTCCCCATGGACAACAACCGCGGCGAGCTCGCTCTGCGCAGCGCGGTCATCGGGCGACGATTGAGCTTCGGTTCCGACAGCGAGAAAGGCGCCGGGTTCACGGCGACGATGTACTCGGTGGCCGGCACGCTGGCGATCAACGGCATCGATGTCCGGCGCTGGCTCAAGGAATGGCTGACCGCGTGCGCGGAGAACGGCGGCGAACCGCCGGACGACCTGTCGCCCTGGCTGCCGTGGTCGATGAGCGAGGAGCGCCGGCGCGAACTCACGGCGTCGGGATGACCGGCGCGGTCGAGTGCCGCTACCACGGCCGAGACTTCACCGCCGAGGAAATGGCGCTGCTGCGCGCGCTCATCGCGTATCCCACATCGCTCTCTCGCCGGGCCCTGTCGATCGAGTTCTGCCGACGCGTCGGATGGCTCAAGCCCGACGGCGGCCTCAAGGACATGATGGCCCGCGTCACCATGCTCGCCATGCACCGCGACGGCCTCATCGAGCTGCCGCCGCCCAGATGGCAACGGGGCAGGCCGAAGCCCATCGTCTTCGGACCCGACACCGAGCCGCCGCTGTTCCCCGCCCCGACCACCCTCGACGAGGTCCGCCCGCTGGAGATGCGCGCCGTCGTGCACAGCACCCGCGAGGGCAGGCTCTGGAACGAGTTCGTCGCCCGCTACCACTACCTCGGATACAAGACCCTGGTCGGCGCCCAGATGCGCTACGCCGTCCACGACCGAAACGGCTGGCCCGTCGCCATGCTCGGCTTCTCCACCGCCGCCTGGAAGCTCGCCCCGCGCGACAACTTCATCGGATGGACGCCCGAGAAGCGTGAGAAGAACCTCCCGCTCGTGGTCGACAACCCGCGCTTCCTGATATTGCCCTGGATCGAGATCCCCAACCTCGGCTCGCACATCCTCGCCATCGTGCGCCGCCGCCTGCCCATCGACTGGACCGAGCGCTACAACATCACCCCCGTGCTGATCGAGACCTTCGTCGAAATCCCGCGCTACACCGGCGCCGTCTATCGCGCGTCAGGCTGGACCGCGTCGGGACCACACAGGGCCGGGGCCGCTACGACAGGCACACGAAACGAGCCCAGCCCAAAAAGGACATCTGGCTCCGCCCCCTCCGAAAAGATTGGCGACGCACCCTCAATCGGTAGAATCCCTCCAAGGTGGGATCGGTTCCGGTGAGCAAGCCAACAAGCGGATAACCATCCCTCATCCCCCGGGACCCGAACGCTTACACCTCGATCGCCACCGCGATTCCCGCCGGTCCGTTGTTGCTGCCCGACGTTCCACCCACCGGCGTACTCTAGCGACCGCCAAGGTCCTCTGCACGGTGCAGCGCTCCGGCGTGGCATCGGCGAGCGTGCCATGCCCCGCCGTGCCATGCCCCGCCGTTGCGCGGACTCCGACGACACGGCACCCTGATCGGCACCCGCATCCAGCGCCGATTCGATCGCACAGCAGGGGGGATGAGCCGTGAACAAGACCGAACTCGCGTCCGCCGTCGCCACCCGACCTCCGTCAGCAAGGCCACCGCGGACGTCGTCGTCGCCGTATTCGCCACCATCGCCGACGCCCTCACGCGCAGCGAGAAGGTCTCGATCGCGGGCTTCGGGACTTTTCGCCACCAGGAGTCGGGCGGCGCGTCAGGCACGCTATCCCGCAACCGAGGAGAGCATCGCCATCGCCTCCACGACGCCATCGTTAAAGGCCGGCAAGACGCTCCGCGACGCGGTCAATGCACGGCGGGCGTGAATGCAACCCGGCCGGCACCCTCCCTCTCCGGGCAATGCCGTGGATCCGGCCCGGCCACCCCCGGCGACCGAAGGCAGCTCCTATAGCGCGCGCCGTGGCGCCGCGCTGCCGGGACCTCGTCCGCGTGCGCACGGCCTGCGCCCTGAACCCGAGAGTCTTCACGCCGTCCTGAGCGCACATGGACACGGCCGACTATCGTGAACTCGTCGAGTTGCTACAGAACCTGCTTCGAGAGGCAGGTGCGGGGGAGCTTGCCGACATCACGCTCTATGCCTCGCGTGAAGCGGATACCGGCGAGCTGCGACCCGTCTCTCCCAAGGAACATGCGATCGCGATGTTGCAGGCGTTCGACCGCTACTTGTCGATACGCGACCGCCACAGTAGAGTCGAGGACTGGCGCGCCAGCTTAAGGGTCCGGTGGCTGTTCCGTCGCTTTCGCTCCGGGCCTCAGTCCGGCTCCCATGGCCACGTTTCCAGTCCCCGCTCGTCAAACCGGACGTGCGGATTTCCCGCATCCGGCTTTCGGACGAGATCATGCCTTCGCGCTCGGAAGGCCCAATGCGTCCCGCGTCAGACGGGTGAGGCCGTATTCTTCGTATAGCCTCTCCTCGGGGTAGCGCACGACCGCCCCGTGCCGCGTCTTGTGCTTTCGGCAGAGCCACTGGCGCAGCCGCCGGACCGCATGCCGGTTAACGGCGTTGAAGGCCGGGCTGACCTGCCCGAGGCTGAAGTAGTTCGCCCACCCGGTCATAGTCCGGTTCAGACGCCCCACCATCACCTCCGATGGTTGCCCACCGTACCCCCTTACCGTCATGTCGCTGATCCTGCGGCAGATGCTCTGGACGCTCGCCTTGCTGGGCCGGGTGCCGATGTAGGCCCCCTTCCCGTTCGGGCGGTAGGTGTGTCCGATGCGGTATCCCAGAAACTCCAAAGGCTCCTCCGGGCACCGCAAGCATCGGGTTTTCCGCGTGTTGACCGTGAGCTTCAGACCCGCCATGAGCCGCTCGACCGCCGCCAGCATTTCCGCCGCCGGGGCCTTGCCAAGTACACAGAGGTCATCGGCATAGTTCACGATCTCCGCGCGGAAGCGCCGGGCATAGCCCAGCGCCCTCCAGCCCAGTATGAAGCGCCGCATGTAGATGTTGCTGACCAGGGGCGAGATCGGGGAGCCCTGAGGGGTCCCTTTCCGTTCCCTGCGCGCCCGGTTCGTGCGGCGTCTGCCGCCCTCGCCGTCGTCTTCCTCCACCGGCATTTCCAGCCATGCCTTGATGAGCCCGAGCATACGTCCGTCGCTGACGCGGCGGGCCACGCTCTTTAGGAGTTCGACATGCGGGATTTCGCCGAAGTAGTTCGACAGGTCGCAGTCAACAACCTCGTGGTGCCGCCCGTACAAGAGGCGGCGGACGCGCTTTATCGCGCCATGGGCGCTCCGTTCCGGCCTGTAGGCGTACTGCTCCGGTTGCAGGTCGGCTTCGAATATCGGCTCAAGCACGAGCGTGGCCGATGTCTGCGCCACCCGGTCCCTTATGCAGGGGATGCCCAATGGCCGGAACTTGCCGGGCTGCTTCTTCGGGATCAGAACCTGCCGCACCGGCTTTGGTGCGTAGGCCCCGCCCTTCAGATCCCGCGCCAGTTCCCCAAGCCAGCGCTCCACGCCGTATGACTCGACGTCCGCGACGGTCTCTCCGTCCACCCCGGGGGCGCCGCCGTTTCGGCGGACCCGCCTCCAGGCTTCCATCAAGAAGTCCTCGCGCCACACCTTGTCAATCAGCGCATGGAAACGCCGGTCGGGTTCTTCCTTAGCTTTCGCATGTAACACGGTCTGGAGTTTCCGAACCTTTTCTGACCCTGTTAGGCTTTCGCCAGTGATCACGCCTTGCTTCCTTTCCGTATCGCTCTCGAACCAGGGCTCCTTTCCTCCGCCGGCATTACCCGGCCTCCGCGGTAGTACGAGCCCATCCGCCACCCTGCCGGCCCAGCCTGCCCCTCGCGGGGTTCCGGTTGGTGTGTGCGCACCACCGACAGGGCTTCCCGTGTTGCTCCCATCCTCCTCTTCCATGCGTGCTGCCGCCATTACCCCGGTGGGATCGGTCGGTGCCTGCGTCGTTCGCTTCCCAACCGATGGCAGCCTTCCCCGGAGAACGGGCGGGTCGGCTCCCACGTCGCTAGTTTCGAGGCCTGCTCGGCGTTCACTCACGTTGCAGCCCGCATGGTCGCTGAGCCGCCCAATGGCGGCCCGTTCCATCGAAGTGCTTCAGGCTATGTCGTTACCTCCATAACTCGCTCCGATTGCTACCGGCTGGAACGACAGTTGCCGGGCGGGATTTGCACCCGCTGTAGGATGGTGCCTTTCACGGCACACAGTTCTCGATCCGCTACAGCATCACCCCGGTCCAGGACGCCGAGCAGTTCATGGCCAAGCTCGCGACCGACGACGTGGACCGGGTCAAGCGCGACATCGAGCACCAGATCGAGGAGCGCCTCCACGATGCCGTGGGCGATCTCTACCGGCGCTTCGGCGAGGCGGTCGAGCGGGTCTCGGAGCGGTTGCAGGAGGACGACAACGGCAAGCCGCTCGTGTTCCGCGATTCGATGATTTCGAACATCAGGGACCTCGTCGACGTCGTCCCGCGCCTCAACATTTTCGGCAACGACGAGCTCGCGCGCCTCTGCGAGCAGGTGAAGGACAAGATTGCGAGCGTCGAGCCGGATTCGCTGAGGCCCTCGAAGACCTTCGACCCGGTGGCCCGGTCGCGGGTGAAGCGCGACGCCGACGACCTGATGGAGAAGTTCGCGGGCTACTTCGTGACGCCCGTCGAGCCCGCGCGGGAGGCCGCGTGATGGCCACCCGCGTTCAGACCGAGTCCGCGCAGCGCACCAGCGACTGCGTGACCGAGCTCCTGCGCAAGCAGCCCTTCTTCGGAAGCCTCGCATTGAGGCTTCCGCTGCGGGCCGATCCGAGCCGGGAGACGCTCGCGAGCGACGGGCACGAGATCCGCTACTCGCCCAGGTGGGTCCTCGGCGTTGGCGCGGAGCTCGCCCTGGAGCCTTGCGTTCTCCTGCCCCATGCGGCGGTTCTCCGCCTCCATCTCGCGCAACCGCGTCTCGATGGTGCCGAGCCGCGCCTCCGAGCGCCGCGTCCAGCTCTCCTCGGCCGTGCCGGGGCCCACGAGCTCGGCATCGATGCGCGCGGTCGGCGCCGGCGCCTTGCCGCCGCCCGCCGCGAGCCAGAACGCGAACACCACCAGCACCGCCGCCGCGATGACGGAGAACAGCACCAGCTGCCGGCGCCGGATGCGACGCGAATCGCCGTCGCGCGCGGCCATGCCGGCGGCGGTCATCGGGATTCTCCCGCGCTTGCCCGCACCGCCACCGCGAGCCGGCCGCCATCGCGCCCCGGCGGCGATACCCAGGCCGCCGCGATCCCGGGGCCGAGACGCGCGGCCACCGCCGCCGCGTCCCGCGCCCCGTCCGCGCGCAAGCTCAGAATGAGCGCCGTGAGGCGCGGCCCCCGCCAGGTCTCGACCACGGCGAAGCCGCCCGCGGTCCGCGAAACGCCCGCCTCGATGGCGTAGCCCGGCAGCGGCTCGCGCCGCGCCACCGCGCCGATCAGCCGCACCAGCGCACCGATCCGCGGATCGCTCGCCGACGCCGCCTCGACCTTCGCGGCCGCATCCGGGTTGCGGATCAGCACCTGCGCCGAGCCGCCCTCGGCCGGCGTCAGGGTCAGCCGGTAGGTGAAGCCCTTCTCGGTGCCGACGAACAGCACCGCCGGCGCCGGCGGCTCCTCTTCTCCGGGAACCGCGTCCAGGGGCCGCAGGTAGAGATCGCCGCTTGCCGGATCGTGCTCGGTCTCGAAGCCGCCCGGGCTGCGGATCACCCGCGCGATGCGGTCAACCCCGACTACCCCGCCTATACCGCCCTCGTCTCCGACATCCACATCGTCGGCAAGGTGCTCTGGAAGTTCACCCGGGCGTGAGGCGCCGGATTGCCTGCGCGCGGCGCAGTCCAGGGAGACGGGCCGCACGTGGTCCCCGGACGCTGCGCACAAGCCGTCTGGCGGAAGCGCAGCACTACCACCCCGAAGACCCGCCCGGCCGGCTCCTCGCATCAGCGCCCCGGTCAGCACCCGGTCATAGACCTGGAGCATGAACAGCGGACCGGTCAGCATCAGTACGTTGACGAAGGCGCTGAACACCCCGATCGCCACGAACAGGCGCCGGCTCTCCGAGAGCGCCGTCGCGATCTCCGCCGCGCCGGTGCCGGCGGCCGCTGCCGATGTTGCGCCGTGTCTCATGCCCTAACCTTCATCGTCCGCCGGTTCGGGTGCGGATGACGCCGACCGGGACATCGCGGCCCGTCGCGAGGCACCCAAACGAAGACCCCGGTTCCTTGAACCGCGAACGCCACTCGTCGGGCATGGACTCGGCGAACCTCCCCGGAACACTGGCCGGGGATAAAGACTTCGGACGTGCCCCCCTCTGGACCCATCCACGGTCCCGCTCTCGCGCGGATGCGCGGCGTGACTGCCTCAGGAGAAAAGGGGCAGGCGCGGACGACTGAACGCTTATCGCGGAATAACCTACAGGGCCATTCATCGGGCATGCCGGGAGACGTCATCTCAAGGCACGCATCCGTCCTCAGAACCCGTAGCGCAGAGACAGGCGGAGGCCGTGGCTCCTCAACTTCGCCCGCGTCGGGGCGAGATCGAGCGGCAGCGGCTCCCGGCTCCCGTCCCGCCAGACGACCCGGCCCCTGCCTTCCCCGGTCTCGACCGGGCCGAGATCCGTGTAACGCCAAGCGAGTTCGAGCGTCATGTCGTCGCCCAGAGATGTCGCGACCCCCGCCGTCAGCATCCAGGCGAGGTTGACCCGACGCGCGCCCGGAACGATGGTCGTCGTCTTCGGAAACGCCATGCGGGTTTCTCCAATCTCGACCCGGACGGCTCCGGCGCCGCCTCCGAGAAACGGGCTGAAACGGCCCAGCCTCGGCACGCCCAGTTCCGGCAGGTCCACGTAAGCGGCCACCATGCCCGACAGGGAGGAGAGGTTCGCCGAGACCGACTGCTGGCGCGCGGGCTCCAGGAAATTGGCGCGGCCATCGAAAGCAACGCGCGGCCGGTATTCGACCAGGGCTTCGACCCGCGTGGCGCGCGTGAGTATACGGCCGACCCCGAACTCAACGCCGGCCACCGTCCCGAAATCGCCTAGCGAACGCAGAGGCGCACCGTCGCCGCCCGTGCCGCAGCCATACAGCGCCGCCGGAGAATCGCTCGAACAATCCTTGTCCATGAACCGGGTCTCGGCGGGGCGGTCGAAACCGATCCCGGCCCTCAGATAGACATCGTCCGCGACCCCGACCCCTGGGACCAGGGTTGCCGCGACACCGATCAGGGCCGCCGCCAAGTGGCGCCATTTCACCCGCGGCGGCGCCGTGCATGCCCGCATGGCAACTGGAGAGCCGGTACCGTCTTTCATGTTCGACCAGGGAGTTGTGAAAAAACAGCTGTCGGCGAACGGTGCCAGACCTGTACGCGATTGCATACGGTGAACATGAATATTTAGAAGTGTTGGTAAATCACTAATAAAACACTGATATCAGTGTTTTATGGACCGCCGCGGCCACTGCCTGCGCCGGCGCGGCAGCCGTCACGGAACAGGAGAAGCCAAACCCGCCGCGGCACGGAAAGAGGAGGGTTGCGTGCCCGGATCGCCCGCAGTGCGGGCTACGGAAAAGAGTGGCCTGCAGAGCGGCGAGGCCGCCCGCAAGGGCTGCGCCCTGCTCGGCTAGAAGCGGTCGCCCCCGAGAGGGGACTACGAATCCGTCTGCCGTGCGTCTCCGGCCTGCGGCAGGATCGCCCGTGCCCGGGCGCGCCGCACCGCATCGAGCCGCCCGTGCGCGCCGAGCTTTTCGAAAATGCGGCGCACGCGGGACCGCACCCCCTCGTAGCTCATCTTCAGGATCCGGGCGATCTCCTTGTCCGTATGTCCTTCCAGAAGCGCGAGCACATCCATTTCGCCGAGGCTCAGCGGCCAGGGCGAAGGCTCGCCCCCGGCGCCCGCATCGTCGCGCATGGCTTCGCGGAATTGGGCCGCGGCCGCGCGGACCGCCGCGTCAGCCCCCGGGCTGTTCGCGGCATCGTCGAGCAGCGCGAGGGCCACCTCACGCTCGCGCGCGAGCGGCCGCGCATAGTCCGCCTCGGCGAACAACCGGAGATAGTCCATGAGATGCGCCTTCGCGCGCTCGGCGTCGCCGGCCCGATGCTCCAGCACCATCGCAAGCGCGAGGCCGCGCATCCGCGGGCGCACCAGGTCGCGCTCCGCCGCGACCGCCTCGAGCGCGGCGGCGAGCTCGCGGGCCGCCTCGAATTCATCGCGCGCGATGAGGAGCCTGAGCCGCGTGCAGGCGAGCATCTCCGCCTCGCGCCAGCTCTGCGTCTCAAGGTCGACGCACTCGGCCGCCCCCTCGGGCAGCCGGTCGAAGCGCCACGCGCGCTCTGCCTCCTCGACCTCATTGCCCGCCAGCAGCACCCAGACGCGCAGCGCAGCCAGAAACCGCGCCAGCGCCGGGCGCCCGGTGCGCCGCGCATACTCGCGCGCGTCCTCGACCAGCGCGAGCGCCGCCCCCGGGCCGCCGCGCACGAGCTCGACCTCCGCCCCCACCCCGATGCTCGCCGCGTAGATGTCGAGCCAGGCGGTGCACTCGCCGAGCAGGCGCGGCGAGACCCGCGGCCCGCCCGGCGGCGGCGCGCCCGCCGTGCATTCGAGCGCGAGCTCCGCCGCCAGCGCCTCGCCGATCATCACCGCGCCCGCATCGCGCAGGTGGCTCGCCCGGGCGACCTTGAGCGCCCGCTCGTAGCACTCCCGCGCCTCGCCCGTGCGGCCCCGCGCCATCGCCACCGAGCCCGCCTGGAAGTCGACATGCGCGAGGTAGGGCGAGTCCCGCCCGAGCGCAGCCCGCGCGCGCCCCGCCCATTCGACGGCGTCGTCGAACGCCGTCTGCTGGTTGTGGGCGATGCACATCCCGAGGCTGAACATGCCGCGCAGCAGCGGGTCGGTGTCCGCCGCGTCCGCCACGGCGGCGGCGGCGGCAATCGCCGCCATGATCCCGTCCCCGTACGGGGCGCAGCCGCACATGTGCAGCAGGCCCTGGACGAAGATGTGGTCGATCCGGAGCGCACCGTCGTCGCCGCCCTCGCGGTCGCGCGTGAAGCCGGCGGTCTCGGCGGCGGCGGCGGCGTAGAGGCGCTCCGCGCCCGCCATGTCGCCCGCCGAGGTGAGCGCCACGCAACGCACCAGCGCCATGCGCGGGTGGTTCGACAGCACCTCGGCGGTCAGCAGTCCGTCGACCGCGCGAAGCGCCTCCAGGCCCTGCTCGAGCCACAGCCTGAGCCCGCCCGTGCCCTCCGCGAGCCGGCCAAGCAGCGCCGTATCGCCCGCCTCGGCCGCATGGCGCAGCGCCTCAATCGCCCGACCGCGCCGCGCGAGCGCACGGGCGATGCCGCGATGTATGGACCGATACCCGTCCGGGTCCTCCTTGAACCGGCGCTTCCGGCAGTAGTCCCTGACGAGCGGATGCAGCCGCATCGCCGAATCGCCACCGCCCGCGGTCGACAGCAGACCGGCGAGTGCTTCCATCGACACGATCCGCAGTTCCGAGTTACGCGCGCCGGTCACCTCGTCAATGAGCCCCGGCTCGACCGGGTCGAACAGAGCCATGTCGAGCACGAACTCGCGGTCCTCGGCCGGGACGTCGCGCCACAGCCGCGTCTCGATCCAGTCCGCGACCGTGCGGTCGGTGCCCCCGGCGCCCAGCTCCCCGCGCCGCCGGGCGTTGCGATAGATGCGAAGCGCAAGCGGCCAGCCCGCGGAATCCTCGACCACCGACGCCAGCTCCCGCCGCGACAGCCTCTCATCGAAGAACTGCGAGATCTCCGCATCCGAGAACCGCAGCTCGCCGGCCGTCACCGTCGCCTCCCTCCCTTCGAGCGCGAACCTGGCAATCTCCAGCCCCGCAGGCTGATCCCGGAACGCCATACCGACATGGAGGTTGTCCGGTCCGCGGTCCAGCAACACGTTGATCGCGGCGGCGGCCTCCGGGCTGCGCAGACGCTCCAGCTCGTCCAGCGCCAGCACGCACGGCGCGCCGTGGCGCGCGATCGCACGGAGCAACAGCTCGATCCGATAGGCGGCCTGACTGTCCGCTTGCGGGTCCGGCGCCGCCGTCGCGCCGCCCCGCTCGCCGGCTGGACCGAAGGTCGCGAGCCCGGCCTCCTCGAAGGCGTGCGCGAAATGAGTCGCCAGCGACCCCGGCCCGTCTTCCTCGTCCAGCGAAAGCCACGCGACCGCGATGCCCTGCTCGCTTAGCGCCCGGCAGCACCGGGCGAGCAGGGCGGTCTTGCCGAACCCTCCCGCGGCGTGCAGCACCGTCAGGCGGCGATCCAGGAGCGCGCAGCGTTCCTCCAGCTCCGGGCGCTCGACGTAGCCCTCGACGGGGTCCGGCAGCCCTACCTTGTGCCGTAGCAGCCAGGGAACCTCCTCTGGAACCGGCTCCACAGCCTCGGCCGGTGCGCGCCGCACGTCCTCTCCCTGCGCCGTTTGCCCGCTGTCCTTGTTCCCTGTCATCGCATCGTCTTGCCGTTTCCTGTCGCGATCGTCCGCGCCCGGGCGGAACTCCCCGACTGCGTCGTGAGTGCGTGCAACACCCCCGCCAACATGGCTGGCGCGAGCACCTGCACCGCCGCCGGGCGGCGCGCACCGCCGCCGGGCGGCGCAGGCCGCTGCACGTTCCTACACTGTAGCGCCGTCCGATTCGATCCGCGATCCCCCCCGTTCGGGTATCCGGTCATTGCAGGTCCTCGGAACCGCCAATGGCGCCAGCGGTTTGTGGGCGCGCGCTGCCTCGTCGGCTGCGGGCGCCGGCCAACCGCCACCGAATACAGCTCACATCGCAGAGACCAACAGCGGATGTTTCCCAAAGGGGGACGCACGCATGTTCGCGCAGCGCGTGGAGAGAATTCACATCTGGGTGTTTCGCCTTTCGGACAACAGCCAAAATTGAGGCCAGAGCCGCTACACCGGTTGCTGGGTGTGTGAAAACCGAACGCGAAAGACGTCCGCATCGTGATTTGGCACCTTCGTACATCCGGCACTTGGCCCGGACGTCGCCCCCCACCGCGCACGTTCGCGCATCCATCCCGGCTCACCACCCCGACTCCGGGCGTCTGCATAGGACGACGAAATCCGCGAACGCGCGACAGCACAGCACACCGGGTGCGCTGCGCGCTGATACGCCATGTCATGTCTGCACGAGCTGGCGGCGGGACAGGGCGGCGAACACGCCGTCACGCTCCATGAGATCGTCGTAACTGCCGCTCTCGACGATGCGACCGGCGTCCAGCACGTAGATGCGGTCGACGCCGCGGATGGAGCTCAGCCGGTGGGCGATCACCAAACGGGTGACGCCGAGCTTCTTGAGCGACTCCTGGACCACTGCTTGTGTGCGGTTGTCCAGTGCGCTCGTCGCCTCGTCAAAAAGCACGACCCTGGGCTTGCGCACGAGCGCGCGGGCGATTAGCAGCCGTTGCCGCTGCCCTGCCGAGAGCCCTACGCCACCTTCGGGCAGCATTGTGCCCATGCCCATCGGCATCGCCCGGATGTCGTCCTCCAGCGCCGCGGCCCACGCGGCCGCCCAGACCTCCTCAGCGCTTAGTTGCGACATGCCCGCGATGTTCTCGTAGATGCTGCCGGCGACGGTCTCGATTTCCTGCAGCACCACACCCATGCGCCGGCGGACCGTTGTCGGGTCGAGGCTCGAAAGATCGTGCCCGTCGAGAAAGACGGTCCCCGAATCCGGCCGCTCGAAGCCGAGCAGCAGGCGATAGAGCGTCGATTTGCCGCTGCCGGAGGAGCCGACGAACGCCACATATTCGCCCTGCCTGATGTGAAAGGACACGCCGTCGAGCGCGTTCGGACTGTCCGGCTGGTAGCGGAATGTGACGTTGGCGAACTCGATGTCGCCGATGAGATCGCCCGGATCGATGCCCGCGCCGGAGGTCTCGGGCCGCGCCTCGAGAATCGGTCGGACACGCTCGAAGAGCGGAAAGACTCCTACGATCGTCGTAGCGGCCGTCGCCAGCGCGATCACGGCGATCGCGAGCTGCATGAAGGCTGCGTTGAATGAGAGAAACTCGGCCAAGTCCAGCGACGACTTCTCCTCCGTGTGAAGTAGCGCCTGGTGAACCATGGCGAAAACAACGATAAGCGAGAGCGGCTGGAACATGCTGATGACGACATGCTGGCCTGCGGCCCAGCGGCGCGCGGCGAGGGTCGCCTTGCGTTGCTTGGCGAAGCGTTCCGCCCAGCGCGCGAGGGTGTAGTTCTCGGCGTTCGCCACCCGGATCTTGGCGAGGCCGCCGATCATCTGGAACACGAACCCGTTGATGGCGCCCCGCGCGTGAAACGCCGTGCGGTAGTGTCGTAGCTGGTTCCGTGCGAGAAGCCAGATCGCGCCGACTAGGACGAGCAGCAGGCCGCTCACGTACAGTGCCAGCGACTGGCTGTAGTAGAACAGGAGGCCAAAGCTGAAGACCGAGAAGATGCCGCCCATCGCCGCCTGCACGGCAGCGCCGGTGAGCATCCGGCGGATTTCGCTGATTCCGTTGGCGCGGTCGGCGAGGTCGCCGGCCGTGTAGTCCCGGAAGAATGGAGCCGGTAGGGAAAGCAGCCGGTTCCAGACCGCGCTCTGCAGACGCTCATCGACCCGACCTTCGATCCGTAGCAGCGCCAGGCCCCTCACAATATTGAAGACCGTAGCGCTAAAGGCGACCAGAAGGAGGGCGGCAAGTGCGGTGAGCCAGAGTGGGATATCCGCTCGTGGGATGATCCGGGCGAGGATCTCTCCCGTAAGGACGGGCGCCACCAGCGCCGCCAAGCCGCCCATGACACCCACGACGAGCAAGGTGCGGAGGTCTCGGCTGCGCCCGTGCAGGGAGAAACCGAGCGCCGCCAAGCCGCCGTTCACAACATCGGGGAGCGGTGGGTAGAACGCCACCCCGCCGGATGCGATCCGCGACGCCACCCTGCGAGTCACCCGAATGCTCGTGCCGGTCTCCGGATCGACCTCGCGGAATCCGCCGCGGCCCTCCGAGAGAATCGCGAGCGGCTTCTCCTCCCTGTCGCTCCCTGCGGTGAAGCCGACGAGCGAGGGACCGTCCCTCCGCCACCACCCCGGCGCCAGCGTGATGGATCGCGTGCGGATGCCCGACCTGCGAGCAAGCGCCTCGATCGCCTCGACCGAAGTGCGTTCGTCACGCCAGGAGCCGGAGGCGTCGACGGTGGCGCCACAGGACGCCGCGACTAGCGTCGCCGCCGCTTGCAGCGGCGTCCGCGCGGCCGAACCGGTACCGGCGCCGCGGCCGACCGCGCCCATCACTTCGCCAAATCCTCGAAGCGCCGAGCTCACCGATTCACGCCTCGCATCCTGGGCATCGCGGCGGCGTGCCTGCGACGCTTTGGCCGCCTCGGCATCGGCCTTCACGGCGAACGCGAGCACAATCCGGCCGAAGCGGTCCAGCGCAGGCAGGAGCCGCCCCTGCAAGAGGGCCGTCGGCGAGTAGGCGCCGGACACGTGAGCGTCACGATCGATCTCGACCCAAGTCCGCTCAGTCACCGGAAGCAACGGCGCTCCCTCGGCTACCGTCAGGTCCTGCCGTCCGATGAGTCGCATCGGCCCGTCCGCCGAGGTCCAGATGACGGTCCTGTGCTGCCCACAGAGGACAGCACCCGCCGGATAGGGCACATCGGGGTCGGCTTCGAGCAGCAGTGCGTCCCGAGGCGGCGGCCGGTCAAGGACCAGAAACTCCGAAAGGCGGGACACCCACTCGTCGATCCAACTGACGGAGGCGAGATCAAAATTCTCCGAGGCGACGCCGCTGCGCGCGCCCTCGACGACGACGGCATCTTGGGAGGGCACGGCGAGAAAACCGAAACCGCGGTCGGGCTCGTCCCGAACTGCAATCCGCTGGGCACCGAAGGCGATTTCGCCTGCGGGCACGCGGGCTACGAAGCGACGCCGCCCCGCCACCTCACCCGCCCTGAACTCGACAGTGAAGATGTCCAGATGCCCTTGCTCCACGAAATGAACACGCTCAGGATCGTCCATCGGGAACGGACGGTGCGCCCCGGTCTCGATGCGGACACCGCCGATGCGCTCGACAATGGGGATATCGGCCATCGCGTCAATCCGACGTGACCAGCGTGCGGTAGAGGCCCTCTTCCGCAATCAGACCGTCGTGCGTCCCGCGCTGCACGATACGCCCGCGGTCGAGGACGACGATCTCGTCGGCGTCTCTCACGGTGCTGAGCCGGTGAGCGATGATCAGGCAAGTGCAGCCCCGGCGCCTTAGCGCGTCGTCGATCTCGAGTTCGGTGAGCGGATCGAGCGCTGCGGTCGCCTCGTCCAGAACAAGAACGGCCGGATTGCGCGCCAATGCACGGGCGATCTCCAGGCGCTGGCGCTGCCCGCCGCTGAAGTTCCGCCCGCCCTCCTCAACCGGGGAATCGTATTTTTGCCCGCGCGAGGCGACCTGATCGTGGATCGCTGCGTCGCGCAGGGCCTGGACCATGTCCCGCTCCTCGATCGTCGGGTCCCACAGCGCCACGTTCTCGCGCACGCTCGCCTCGAAGAGCACCACATTCTGATCGACGTGGGCCACGATCTCGGCAAAGCGCGACGGCGGGATGTCCCCGAGCTCCTGCCCGTCGATGCGGACGGTCCCCGACCAAGGGGTCAGCAGACCGCAGGCGAGCTTGGCGATGGTCGACTTGCCGCTGCCGGAGCCGCCCACGAGGGCCACGCGCCGCCCTGGTTGGATGGAAAGGGTGAAGTTCTCGATCAGCGGAGGCTCCAGGGCGTTATAGCCGAACGAGACAGCGTCCAGATCGATAACGCCGCGCGGCGCAGGCCGCGCCCCCACCGGCTCGCGCTCGCTGACGCCGCGTAGCGTGCGCTCGTCCGGCTCGTATTTCAGCACGTCATCGAGCCGGGCGATGTCCCCCTTGATCATCTGAAGGTTGGCACCGAACCGGACGAGACCCTGTACCGGCTGCGAGAAGCTGCGCATCAGGAATTGAAAGGCGATCAACCCGCCGATCGTGAGTGCGCCATCGAGAATGCGAAGGCCGCCGACCCCAAGGATGGCTATGACGGACAGGAACGCGAGCAACGGCGGGACGACGTTCGCGAGCATGGTGACCAGCCCGAGCCGTTGCTGGGCGGTGAGCGCATTGGCGTGCATGCCCGACCAGCGCGCGAAGAAGTCGTTCTCGGTACCATTGGCCTTCAGCGTCTCGATGATGCGGATTCCGTTGATGGAGGCCCCGGCCACTCTCCCCCTCTCCTTGAGCAGCCGGCGGTTGGCGTTCTCTCTCGCGCGTGCCGCGAGCCGCAGCACCATCAGGTTGATGGCGGCCATGATCATCGCAATCACCGTCAGCGGAACGTCATAGGACAGCATCACCACCGCGTAGAACACCATCGCCACCACGTTGATCGCGTTGACAGCGAGCTCGCCCGACAATAGCCGCGCCACCGCGTCGTTCGACAGCACGCGGCTGGCAATGTCGCCGGCATATCGCTGGCTGAAGAAAAGCATCGGCAAGGTCGCGACATGCCAAAAGAAGCGCGTCGTCATGACGATGCTGAGCTTGGTTTCCATCCGGGCGAGCATGGCCCGCTGCAGCCAAGTAAGGGCGCCACGGACGGCTGCTGCCAAGGCCAGTCCGATCAGCAACGGCGCCATCCACGAGCCGTCTTGCCCGATCAACACATCGTCGATGAACACCTTGATCATCGCCGGGACGGCCACGCCCGGCACGACCAGCGCCAACGTCGCGAGCGCGGCGAAGGCGAGCGGGCTCCACACCCCGCCGAAACGGACGCTGAGGCCCCGCAGCACGCTGGGCGGCCCGCCGCTGCGGCGAAACTCGGGGCCGGGCTCGAACGCCAGACACATGCCGGTGAAGCTTTCTTCGAACTCCTCCGACGAAAGCCGACGGGGTCCTTCGCTCGGGTCGTTGATGTAGATCCTGGCGCCTTCGATCCCTTCGAGGACAACGAAATGGTTGAACTCCCAGAAGGCGATCATCGGGAAAGGAAGATCGAAGAGATGCTGTCGCTCGCTCCGGAAGCCTCCGGCGGTGAGGCCTAATTCCCGCGCCGCACGCACCATGTTGGCGGCGTTGCTGCCGTCGCGGGAGACCCCGCACCGCACCCGGAGAACTTCCAGAGGTACCCATCGGCCGTGATAGGCGAGGATCATGCCGAGGCACGCAGCCCCGCACTCTGTGGTTTCCATCTGCAGGACGGTCGGTACCGCCAGTCGCCCGCCACGGCGCGGCCGCAGATTCGGACGAAGCTCCGCCGGCTTATCTTGCGACGCCTTTCTCAAAGGCCGAGCTTCTCCGCAATCCACGGCACAACCAGCGCGGCCGGCGATCGCCTCGTCACCTCGACCTCGATTGTGGCGAGCGTCCCGGGCGTGATGTCCACGTTCTTCGCCTGGGGCGAGGTCCACGCGAAGCCGCTCACGGTCGAGGGATCGAGCGTGAGGGCGACTCTCCCGGTATAGGGCGGCCCGTTGCGGGAAAAGCTCATGGCGAGCTCGCGATTCTTCAGTACGGCCACCATGCCTGCGAGACTCGAGGGGAATTCGGAGAGACTCTCGACCGTTCCGGTAATGGAGCCGTACTCCTCACGTTTCACGGTGGCCGGAGAGACCAGCGCCGGCATGCCCGCTTCGATCCGTTTGCCGTCCGCGGGCGAGACGTAGAACAGCACGTCGACGCTCTCCCGCCCGGTCTCGATGTCCAGCACCGGGTCGCCCGGCTCCAGCGTCGCGCCGGGCTGCGCCTTGATCTCCGTCACGCGCCCCGAGGCCGGCGCCTTGATGTGCCAGGACTCGATCAGGGTCGCGAACTCGTTCACCCGATGACGCGCCGCAACTTGTTCGGCCTTCGCCTCCGCGACGCGGGCCTTGAGGTCGTTCGCTCGGCGCAGGTGAGCGGCCTCCATCTCATCACGCCGATGCAGCGCATCGAACAGGTTGCGCCGGGCGAGGTCGAGGGCCTGCTCGCCGCGCTCAATGGTCGCCAGATTGGTGATGCCGCGGGCCAGCAGATCCTCGTTCTGCCGCAGGCGTTCGCGGATCTTGTTCACCCGCTCGCGACCGGTCCGCTCGAGCTCGTCCAGGCGCGCGCGCTCCCTGGCGATGTTCTCTGCTGCGAGCGCGTTCTCTTCCTTTGCTTCGGCCTCGCGATCCTTCAGGATCTGCGCCGATTCCTCCGCCAACGAAACGGCGCTGACGTAGCGCGCCATCGTCTCCGCGTCGGACACTTCGGCCACCAGCTCACCTTCGATCACCGTGTCGCCGACGGACGGGAGGATCCGCGACAGCGTGCCGCCAGCGGACGATGCCGCATCGACGATCATGCCGCCCCGGCTCAGGACGATTCCCTCGGCCTGCACATAGCTGGAGACCTTGCCCATGATCGACCACGCGACCGCCGCGCCCACGATGACCGTCAGTACAAGGAGGGCCAACCACGCCTTGGGCGTAGTCACATAGAGTGCACGGTCGAGATGCTCGGGCGTCTGGAATCGCCCACCCGGCGCCTTTCCCGACGGTTTCGAGTTCATTCACGTTTACGTTGCGCCATCCCTCAAGAATTCTCCTTTTCAAGCGCTACCCACGTCATCTCCGTAAACGCGACAACCATTCTGTCCGTCGTCATTTCCAAGCCAATATTCACAGTCTTGCCCCAAGCTACCCATCTTGGCTCCAATCCGGGCCCACACTTTCGCCACTAAATTGGATGTCGCCTTCTTCTTCGTTATTGTCCTGGCCCGCGCCGCCGACGATGCCCTTGAGTTCCTCATCATCCAGTGCCTGGATTTTGCCGGTGGTTTTCTCGGTGGTCTACTTGCGCCTTTTTTTCATCATCGCTGACCTCACTTCATCGTGATTTGTCTGCCGACCCGATTAGAGAAGAGCGTCGCATGGCTAATGACTTCCTGAATTGGCTACTCCTCGCGGAGTGCGAGCCGATGCTGCTTAGCGGTAGCTTAGAATTTCACCGTTACCCATCAGGTACTTGGGTACCGGCGCCACCGGACCACAGCGGACTACGCCCACCTTGCCGTCGGGCATCTCGTCGAGGCGACGAGGAACGTCGGAAACCTCATCGCCGACGCGATGGCGGCGCGGATTCGCCGGACCGTGCACCCCCACTCGACGCCGTCCTTTGTCACGAGGCAAGACGTCTCGCCATCGCCATCGAGCCTCGCGGTCCGACGAGAAGCGCGATGATTTGCCGTCGCTTCCTGGACAGCGCGCCTGCCCGTTAGCTCCAGTCCGGACCGGGTGAAGTGAACCACGCGGAATCCTCCTCCTCCTCTTCTTCGTTGTTGTCAGAGTCTTGACTATTCTCGCCCGCGCCGCCGACGATGCCCTTGAGTGCCTCATCATCCAGTGCCTGGATTCCGCTGCCGGCCTTCGCAGTGGCCCTTTTGCGCCCTTTTTTCCTCATTGCTGGTCTCCTTCACAGTGGTCTGTTTACCGGCGCAACAACAGATCGTCTGCGCGATCACAAGGCGCCTAGACGGATAGGATAATGTCAAGCGCGCGTGTCATTCCACGGTGAAAAGGGAATTTATTCAGTGTTGGTCAATAAGTTAGAGAACACTGGCATCAGTGTTTGTCCGTAAGATCACGCACGATCCTTTTGCGCGGCCATCCGTTCCGACTTGCGCTGCCTCGCTTTCCGGTTCACAAGGTCGCTCGCAGAGTCCAGCACTTCCGTCTCGACAGACTTGACCACGCCCAGCCAGCACGCCAGCCAGAACCCATCGTGGCTCGACGACGCGCCCGGCGCCGCCGCGCCGATCATCCCGGTACCGGCGGCGTGCCGGACGGACTCACGAACCGCGGTACCGGCGCGTCCCGCAGGGAGGCGCCGGCCGGAGTTCGCCGCGTGAGGAGGAAACCGCGAGGAGAGGAGCAATGACCTGGAAGGTCGGAACCCTCAAGATGGCGGAACTGGCAACTTCCGTCGCCCTTCGCCGAGCTCGTGCTCCTCGAGATACCGCTCCTTCAGCGCTCCGCCGTGCGGGTCCTTGAGCATGCCCACTCCCGATCTTGCCAACATACCCGCGGGACATTCATTCCGCCCGGGGTACCACGGAACGCGAAAGCCCCACCCGCCCGATGCCGGTCCCGCAATAGCGACACCGCCAATCGCGAGGGCGGCGCCCGGCTACGACGAAGCCGGCTGCCCCCCCAGAATATCGGCCGCGATGCTCGCGGCAATCCGAGCCGCCGATTCCTGCACCGAATCGCGCGCCAGATGCGCGTAGCGCGCCGTCGTCTCGACCTGCGTGTGGCCGAGCAGCCGGCCGATCATCGGCAGGCTCTCGCCGAGCGCCAGCGCGCGGCTCGCCCAGGAATGACGCAGGTCATGCAGCCGCACGTCCCCGAGCCCCGCGCGGTCGCGGATGACGTCCCAGGGGTCGTTCAGGTTGCGCATGCGTGTGCCCTTGATCCTCCCCGGAATGACGTGCGGGTTGCCCGCAACGCGCGGGATCCGCGCCAGCACGCCCGCCGCCTCCGGCGACAGCGAAATCGTCCGCGCCCCGGTCTTCGAGTCCGCCAGCCGCAGCTCCTTCGCCTCCGGATCGACCTCGTCCCACCGCAGCGTCAGGATCTCGTTGCGCCGGCATCCGGTCAGCATCAGCAGCCGGATCGCCGCCACCGCGTGCACCGACACCCCCTTGCAGGTCTCCGCCTCGGCGAGCACCCTGCCCAGGCGCCGGAACTCCTCATCGGTCAGGAACCGCTCGCGCTTGCGCTCCCGGTTCTTGACCGTGAACCGGCACGGGTTGCTCCCTTCCGGAATCAGCCCCCGATCCTCGGCCACGTTGTAGATGCGCGACAGCGTGTCGACCGCCTGGTTCGCCATCACCGGCGTCGCGCTCAGCCCATGATGCAGCTCCGTCACCCGCGCCTGGCCGACCCCGAGCGCGGGACGCCTGCCGAGCGCCGGCGCGATGTGCTTGTCGACGATCAGGCGGTACATCGCCGCCGTCTTCGGCTTGCAGCGCGCCGCCACGTGCTCGTCCAGGTACACCGCGGCGAGCTCGCCCACCGTCGGCCCGTCCGCGAGCCTCGCCGCCAGCGGCTCCGGCACCGGCTCCTCGCCCGCCTTGATGCGCGAGACGATGAGCGCCGCGCGCCTGCGCGCCTCCTCCGCCGTCAGCACCCCATGCCGGCCCACCGTCACCCGCTTCGCCGCCTTACCCCCGGCGCGGGTCTGCACCACGTAGTACTTGCTCCCCGAGGGATAGACCCGCACCCCGAACCCCGAGAGCTCGGAGTCCCAGAACACGGTGTCCTTCTCGACCTTCAGCCCCTCGACGGTGCGCCGCGAGATGGTCGTCCTCTGGAGCCTCGCCATCTTCGTTCCCTCCCGTCCCGGCCGCCTCAGGCGGCGGCGCCCTCGTCCGGCGCCAGGATGTCGGCGCCGATGCTGCCGCCCACCTTGGCCGCCGACGCCTTCTCCGTCTCCCGCGCCAGATGCGCGTAGCGCGCCGTCGTCGTCACCTTCCGGTGGCCCAGGAGCTTCCCGATCATCGGCAGCCCCTCGCCGAGCGCCAGCGCGCGCGAGGCGTACGAATGACGGCAGTCATGAATGCGCACGTCATCCAGCTTCGCGCGCACCCGAATGCGCTGCCACGCCTCGTCGAGGTTCGACAGGTGCGCCCCCGGTTTCTGTCCGGCGATCACCCACGGGTTACCCTCGATGCGGGCGAGGCCGGCGAGTACCGCTTCCACCGGCGGCGTCAGGGGCACCCGCCGCGCGCCGGTCTTCGAGTCCCTGAGCCGCAGCTCTCCCGCCGTGCGGTCGATATCGTCCCACCGCAGCGTCACGATCTCGTTCTTCCGGCACCCGCTCAGCAGCAGGAGCCGCATCGCCGCGACGGCCGAGGGCATGACCGAGCCGTCCGCCTCCGCCTCGCCCAGCACCCGGCCGAGCCGCCGGTACTCCTCCGCGTCGAGGAACCGCTCGCGGCGATGCTCCCTGTAGCGGCGCACCGACCGGCACGGGTTGCGCCGGGGCGGCGCGAGCCCCCAGGCCTCGGCCAGCCGGAACATCTTCGCGAGCACGCTCACCGTCTGGTTCGCCTGATAGGGCTTGTCGCGCATCTTGTCGTGGAGCGCCGCG
Source organism: Alphaproteobacteria bacterium (assembly GCA_965219135.1). GTDB lineage: Bacteria > Pseudomonadota > Alphaproteobacteria > VGEJ01 > VGEJ01 > CAYUNL01. Next base: position 1,986,138 of record CBDCMV010000003.1, read on the forward strand.
ACGTGAGCGCGCTCCACCTCCCCAACGGGGAGGTGGCCGAGCTCGGGCAGGATGTACAGATTGACGACCCGCCCGAAGGTCTCGACCGTCCCCGGCCGGCAGTTCACCTTTACATGGACGCGCATGTACCGCTCGGCCAGGCCGGCCACGGTGAGCTTGGGCTCGGGCTCCGGCGGCTCCGGGTCCTGGCCGCGCTTGATGCGGTCGATGAGGACGGCGGCCTCGCGCCTCGCCTCGGCGGCGGAGACCTCGCCGGCCGGCCCGACGGTGGCGCGCTTCGGTCCGCCCGGGCCGCGCGTCTGCACGCAGTAGACCTTGCGCCCGGTGCGATAGACACGCACCCCGAAGCCCGGCAGGTCGCGGTCCCAGAAGACCGCGTCCCGGCCTTCGACCGAGAGCGCCTCGACGGTGCGGCTGGTAAGCTTGAGTGCGTCCTTCCCGGGCATGAGTCGCCTCCAACGAGCGCGCTTCCTGGAAAGCGTTCGTTCAAGGTGTGACGACGATGAGGAAGACGATGGCAACTCCCCACTCTGCCAGGCCGCGCCCGGGTACGGTCCCTGCCGTCATCCCCTCCATCGTAAGCGTTCGGGTCCCGGGGGATGAGGGATGGTTATCCGCTTGTTGGCTTGCTCACCGGAACCGATCCCACCTTGGAGGGATTCTACCGATTGAGGGTGCGTCGCCAATCTTTTCGGAGGGGGCGGAGCCAGATGTCCTTTTTGGGCTGGGCTCGTTTCGTGTGCCTGTCGTAGCGGCCCCGGCCCTGTGTGGTCCCGACGCGGGTCCAGCCTGACGCGCGATAGACGGCGCCGGTGTAGCGCGGGATTTCGACGAAGGTCTCGATCAGCACGGGGGTGATGTTGTAGCGCTCGGTCCAGTCGATGGGCAGGCGGCGGCGCACGATGGCGAGGATGTGCGAGCCGAGGTTGGGGATCTCGATCCAGGGCAATATCAGGAAGCGCGGGTTGTCGACCACGAGCGGGAGGTTCTTCTCACGCTTCTCGGGCGTCCATCCGATGAAGTTGTCGCGCGGGGCGAGCTTCCAGGCGGCGGTGGAGAAGCCGAGCATGGCGACGGGCCAGCCGTTTCGGTCGTGGACGGCGTAGCGCATCTGGGCGCCGACCAGGGTCTTGTATCCGAGGTAGTGGTAGCGGGCGACGAACTCGTTCCAGAGCCTGCCCTCGCGGGTGCTGTGCACGACGGCGCGCATCTCCAGCGGGCGGACCTCGTCGAGGGTGGTCGGGGCGGGGAACAGCGGCGGCTCGGTGTCGGGTCCGAAGACGATGGGCTTCGGCCTGCCCCGTTGCCATCTGGGCGGCGGCAGCTCGATGAGGCCGTCGCGGTGCATGGCGAGCATGGTGACGCGGGCCATCATGTCCTTGAGGCCGCCGTCGGGCTTGAGCCATCCGACGCGTCGGCAGAACTCGATCGACAGGGCCCGGCGAGAGAGCGATGTGGGATACGCGATGAGCGCGCGCAGCAGCGCCATTTCCTCGGCGGTGAAGTCTCGGCCGTGGTAGCGGCACTCGACCGCGCCGGTCATCCCGACGCCGTGAGTTCGCGCCGGCGCTCCTCGCTCATCGACCACGGCAGCCAGGGCGACAGGTCGTCCGGCGGTTCGCCGCCGTTCTCCGCGCACGCGGTCAGCCATTCCTTGAGCCAGCGCCGGACATCGATGCCGTTGATCGCCAGCGTGCCGGCCACCGAGTACATCGTCGCCGTGAACCCGGCGCCTTTCTCGCTGTCGGAACCGAAGCTCAATCGTCGCCCGATGACCGCGCTGCGCAGAGCGAGCTCGCCGCGGTTGTTGTCCATGGGGACGAACGGCTTGTCGACGAAGACGCATAATCCCTCGCGGTGTTTGACGAGCGATCGTAGCGGCTTGGCCCTGCGCGCCCTGTCCGTCAGTCCGGCCAGTTCCGCTTCGGCGGCCGCGAACAGCTCCTCGACCGCCTTCTTCAGCCTGGCGTGCGCGGCGTCGAACGCCGGCGACTGTCGTTCGAGAGGGTGAGCGCGGTCGTAATGCTTCAGCCGCGCATCGTTCAGCCGGTAGAGCTCCGCGATCCGCTCGATCCATCTCTGGCACCAGCGCCTGAGCCGCATACGCCCGGCCGCGCAGTCGATGAACGAGCGCCTTTGATGCGCCCAGCACCATTGCAGGATCACCTTGCCGGCGAGCTCGCGGGCCAGTTTCTTGTAAGTCGAGAGGCGGTCGCAGACCAGGACCACGATGCCCTTTGTCGAACCGAACAGCTTCATCGCGACCTCGGCGCTGCGCGAGGGATCGATGTGGAAGTAGACCGCGTCCGGGCTCACCGAGGTCCACAGCCAGGCCCGGCTCGAGCGCCCCTTCTCGCGATACGCCTGAACGCGCCAGGATGTTTCGTCGGCATGGCGCAGCGCCGCCTCGTTCTGGTGCGCGAGGATCTCCTTGGCCAACGGCTCGAACAGCGGCACGAAGCGCTTGATGCTGTCGGCCAGGGTCCCCGGCGAGATCGCCAGCCCCATGTCGGCCAGCCAGGCCGCGACCCGATGCAGCGGCCGGTAGCAGACGAAGCGTTCGTAGAGCATGCACACCCAGACGCTGATCCCGTAGGGCGTGGTCTCGAACAGCCGCGCCACCGGCGGCGCGGTCACGTCCCGCGGCGAGGACGCGCACTCGCAACTCCGGCGCCAGCGGGACCGGACGATGGTGTTCTCGTAGGCCTCGACATCGATCTCGACGAGGGTGGTGCACCGCTCGCCGTTGGCGGCATAGGGCTTGCCGCAACGCGGACATACGCGCGCATCCTCCGGCGGGTCGCGCGGTTCCTTCTTCTGCCCGAGCCCGGGGCGCTGGGTGCGCCCGTGTCCGGCGCCGCCGCGCTGCTGGCCGCGCTTGCGCCCGGTGCCCGGCTTCTTCTGCCGCTCGCTCCTGCTGCCGTAGAGCGCCTTCGACAGGACGCTGCGGGTCGAGCGCAGCTTGTCGAGGTCGACTTCCAGCTTCTCGACCCGCGAGGCCAGCGCCGCGTTCTCGCACTTCAGATCCCGCACCTCGGCGCGCAGCCGGGCATTCTTCTCCCGCAGCGCCGCGATCAGCTCCGTGGCCCGCACGATCGCCGCCCGCATCCGGCCGTTGCGTTCGCGCAGCCACGCGATCGTGCCCTCCCGGGCCTCCACCAACCGCCTGGCCGCCGCGAGCTGCCGGTCGAACTGCTTGCGCAGCGACTCGGCGACGCGCTCGCCCTCGCGGTACACCTTCACGATCTCCGAGCGCCCTCGGTCGATGTCCTGCTTCAGCCAGTTGATCTCGTCCCGGTGGCGCGCCTCGATCCGCTCCCGGTGCTCGTGAGCCCTGTGCACTGTAACGCGAAGATCGGCCACCTCGTCGTCCAGGAACCTGTGCCTGCGCTCCAACGCCTTCGCGGCCCGCGACCCGATCTTCGGTGCGCAGGACACCGCGCCGGCGGCATCCTTCGCCTCGGCAACAGCCGCCTTGAGCTTGAACCGGCAGGTGTCGAGCTGCCTCGTCAGCGAACGCGCGCGCGAACAGGCATCCCTCTCCGACCGGCGCAACTCCTCGCGGCGCAGTTCCGCCACGTCCGCGCGGCCTCGCTCCTCCTTGACGCGCGCCTCTGCCTGCTCAAGCAAGGATTCCCAGTCGAGCGGCTCGCACGCCAGCACCACGATGGGAAGCGAACACAGGGTGTCGCCGCCCTCGGTCGTCGTCAGGTCGGTGCAGAAATCCTCGTCGAGAACCGCCATGCGCGAGACGGTAGCGCATGCGCGAAGTAGTTACCAGTCAGAAAATCCGTGGAAGCCTACGATCCCCCGGGACCCGAACGCTTACCCTCCATCACACCTTGAACGAACGCTTTCAAACGCTTTCGCTTCCTGCGGCCGGTTGCATCGTGGATGCGTAATCGTTTCGCAACCGACTGCTTGCGCTTCGGGTCGCATTCAAGCGCATCGGCGAGGCGTATGCAAGGGGAGATGCGGGAGCGGGACCGAAAAATAAATTAGTTAAAACATACGGTTACCACACTCAACGCATTCGTTCGCTCACCTGCCGCATCGTGCCAAGATTTAGATTATCTATGGCACAGCTTCGCGTCCCGCGCGCTGGCACTCGGCGAAACCCTTCCGGTGATCGGCAAGCTGCTCGGGCACAGCGACATCGAGACGACGGCGCGCTATGCCCACCTGGCGCGCGATTCGGTCCACGAGGCGGCGGACCGAATTGCCGACAGCATTGCGGCCGATATTCTGTAGCAATGCTGCCTGCCATCCCGCGCCGACAAGTCTCCGGCCGCATGACCTCCGACACAGTTCTGCATCATTCGACTATCGTCTAGCTGCCTGAATCCTGTCAACCTATTGTTTATAAACGTGTTTCCAGTTCATTCCGTGCCCTAGTAAATCGTCCACATCGGCTTCCGTAATCATACCGTAACTGGAGTTGATCCACTTCCTGACGTGACATGTCACGTCAGCCGCATGATTTCGGCGACCATCCCGATTCGCGCATTCGCGCGTAACGCCATTCGGGCACCCCCGGCACGGTTCCATCCATTGCCATGAGAGCGCTCCGCCTCAGAATGCGTACCGCAGCGAAAGCCTGAGCCCGTGGCTCCTCAGCTTCGCCCGCGTTGCCGCAAGATCGAGCGCGCGCGGCTCCCGGCTCCCGTCGTGCCACACCACGCGACCCGCGCCGCGCCCGGTGCGAATCTTTCCGAGGTCCGTGTACCGCCACGCGAGATCGAGCGCCGTGCCCTCTCCCAGCGGCACCGCGAACCCCGCCGTCAGCATCCAGGCGACATCGGTCCGGCCCGCGCCCGGCACGACCGTCGTCGTCCTCGGAAAGGTCATGCGCGTTTCGCCGATCCTGGTGTGTACGGCGCCGACGCCGGCCCCGACGAAGGGTTCGAGAGAGCCGGCCCTCGGCACCCCCAGCCCGCACAGGTCGACATAGACCGCCAGCATCGCCGACAGCGACGACAGGTCCGCGGCAACCGATTGCCGGCGTCCGGTCTCCAGGAAATTGGCGCGCCCGGCGAACGTGAACCGCGGGCGGTATTCGGCCACCACCTCCAGCCGCACCGCCGGCGCGGCGGCATAGCCCAGCCCGAACTCAAGCACCGGCGCCAACTCGAACTCGCCGATCGAGCGGTACGGCGCGCCGTCGCCACCCCGGCCGCAGCCGTAAAGCGCAGCCGGCGAAACGCTTGAACCTAAATTCGGCAGTTGGGCGAGGGTTTGATCGTGGAAACCCCTTGTAGACTGAGGGGATGAGCGAATCGAGAGAGGCCCGTGAGGGTCACCCTGCGGGTGAGCTCTCCAGCACTGCGCGGGAGGTCACCCGAGAGCCCGTGAAGGTGGACACCTTCGGCGGCACGGTGCATGTCGAATGGGATCCGGACGCGGCGGCAACGCCGCTGGGTCACCTGGCGTTCTTCGCCGAGTACCTGAAGGTCAGCGGCCGCTTCGCCGCGCTGGTGGCGGACTGTCCGCTGCACTACACGAGCCCGAACGCACCGTCGAAGCGGGACGTCCTGGGGACGGTGCTTCTGTCGGTTCTCGCGGGGCAGTGGCGCTATGCGCACATCACGGCGCTGCGCGGCGACGGCGTGAACCCCGCGCTGTTGGGCATGAGGAAGGTAGCGAGCGAGGATTCGGTTCGGCGTGGCCTGGAGCGGATCGAGGTGGAGGACGGCGCGTCGTGGCTGCACGGCCATCTCGAGGACACGGTGCGGCCTTTGCTGAGCGAGCCCTGGGTTCTCGATTGCGACACCACGATCAAGCCGCTGTATGGGCACCAGGAGGGGGCGGTGGTGAGCTACAACCCGAAGAAGCCGGGCCGTCCGTCGCACGCCTACCATGCGTTCCTGATGGCAGGCACGCGTCTTGTTCTGGACGTCGTGGTTGCGCCGGGCAACCGTCACCGGTCGAAGAGCGCGGCGCCCTCGCTGTGGGCCTTGCTTGAGCGTCTCGGGCGTGAGCACTGGCCGCGCCTGGTTCGGGGCGACAAGGATTGGGGCAGCGAGGGCAACATGGCGTCGTGCGAGGGGGCGGGCCTCGACTATCTGTTCAAGCTGCGTCTGACGAAGGGAGCGCGCCGGCTTGCCGAGCGGCTTATGGCGCGGGACGAGTGGGAGGACGCGGGTCAGGGCTGGTCGGGGATCGAGGCCGCGCTTCGCCTGCAGGGCTGGAGCCGGACGCGTCGCGTCGTTGTCCTGCGCCGTCGCCTGCCCGGGACGGTGGCGCTGACGCGGGGCGATGACGGCCAGGGCGATCTGTTCTGGGCCGACGCACAGCCGGGCTCAGGCGTGTGGGAGTTCGCGGTTCTGGCGACGTCGCTGGAACTTGAGGTTCGTTCGCTCGCCCAGCTCTACCGGGACCGGGCGGACGCGGAGAACGGCTTCGACGAGTTGAAGAACCAGTGGGGCTGGGGCGGCTTCACCACGCGCGACCTGAAACGCTGCCAGCACATGGCGCGGCTGGTCGCGCTCATCCACAACTGGTGGAGCCTGTTCGTGCGGCTGGCGGACCCCGATCACCACCGCGAGGCGATTACCAGCCGGCCGCTTCTGCTGCACGGCATTGCCCGCCAGACCCACCACGCCGGTCAAACCCGGCTGACGGTCACGTCGAGCCACGGCCGACGGCAGATGGTGGTCGCGGCCTTGCGGCGGATCAGCGCCTTCTTCCAGACCCTGGTGCGAACTACGGAGCAGTTGAGCGCCGAGGATCGCTGGCGCCGGATCCTGGCGGAAGCGCTGAAGAAGTACCTCCGTGGCCGCCAACCGGGTCGTCAACCCTGGCTCCCACCGCCTCGGGCCGCACTGGCGGGCTGAAATCGACCCCGAGAAACCGCCGCCCACCGCCGCTGAGATGGCGCTCGCTCACCTGCAACTGCCGGATTTAGGTTGAACAGTCGAGGTCGGTGAATGCGGTCCCGGCCGGGCCGTCGAGACCGGCCCCGGCCCTGAAATAGAGGTCACCCGCGCTCGCGGTCCCGATCCATGTCCCGGCTGCGATCAACGCGGCCGCCAAGCGAACCAATTTCAATATGGCAGTGCCGCGGTCAACCCGTCCTGCGTGTGCTCCCGGCCCGCGGGTCCCGGTCACCCGTCCTGCCTGCCGGCCTTCGCCTCCCGCCCTTCGTTGACCGCCGGCGACCGCACCGCGCACTGAGCCGTCGCTTCGGCTGCGCAGCCGGCCCTGCGGCCGCCCAGACGCGCGTCGACAGGGACCGCCTTGCCGGGATATGGTGAAACCCCTATAGTCCGGATTGAACAGCACCATGTTGAAGCCAGTCCAATGGGTCGGTTCGAGCAAGTCGGATCTCAAGCGGTTCGCCGATCCCGTGCAGGACCGCATGGGCTTTGCGATCTACCAGGCCCAGGCCGGTCTCCGGCACCGCGACGCCAAACCGCTCAAAGGCTTCGGCGACGGCGTCCTGGAGGTGGTGGCGCGTCACGACGGCGACACCTTCAGGGCGGTGTACACGGTCCGGTTCGAGACCGCGGTCTATGTCCTGCACGCCTTCCAGAAGAAGGCCAGGCGCGGCATCGCCACGCCGAAGCAGGAGCTTGACCTGGTCCGGCGCCGACTGCGGGTGGCCGAGCAGCATTATCGGAACACGCATGGCGGAGGGTAGAACCATGACCACATCCGACTCGACCGTCGAACGCGGCAGCGGCAACGTCTTCGCCGACCTCGGACACCCCGACGCCGACGCCCACCTGCTCAAGGCGGAGCTGGTCAGCCGCATTGACGCCATCGTGCGCCAGCGCGGAATCACCCAGACCGAGGCCGGGCGCCTGCTCGGCCTGTCCCAGCCCGACGTGTCGCGGCTCCTCAGGGGCGACTTCCGCGAGTATTCCCTGGAGCGCCTGTTCCGCCTGCTCACCGCGCTCGGCCGCGATGTCGAAATCGTCATCCGGCAACCGCGCTCGGCCACCGGCGGGAAGCTGCGCATCGCCGCCGCCGAGCCCGTCTGACGAGCCGAGTCCAGCGTTCGGACTTACTTCTGCAATGGGAGCGCACGCCTGATGAGCAGAACGCCAATGAGGCCCTGCTACGAGGCATCCTTCATGGTGAAGTTCCTGCGGGAACGGGATCACGCCGAGAAATTCCTCAGCGGTGCGATGCTCGCGAGGCGGCTGACCTACTTCAAGGAGCTGGAGGATGATCCGGCGCGATGGGATCCCAACGACGGGCTGCGGACGTACCGCCATATCTCCAGCAAGCCGGCCCCGGCGAGCCCCCACTTTTCACACGTAGGGACCGTCTCGGCGGGAGGGCGCGCAGCACCTCGTATACGTGCTATGGAGATCTCCTACACCACAGACGAGGCCCCTTACATAATCTGCCTCTCACAAATTGTCTCCGTGAGCCCGGATCCCTCCACATGCCTGAACCAACTTGCCCAGCAGGTGCGCGAGGCAGGGAAGATGGGACCGAAGTTCGGTACGTGCGCGGTTGTCATCGACAACAGGCACGAGCGCACGTTCCTCGACATGGTGCGCAATGCAGCTACGGATCGTGGCTACGAAGTCTCCTCGGGAGCGGTCACCTACCGCACCGACGAAATGGGACGAGAACCACTGGACGCGTTTTGCAAGTCCGCTGGCTTCGCGCCCCAGAACGAATTCCGCATCGCTCTCATGGGCGGCGAAGATGTCGGAACAGACTTGCATCTGGACATTGGCGACCTGAGCGGCATCGCCGAGATCGTCCCGACGAGGAATCTTGGGATGTCGCGGCTTCTTCCACGATGAGCGGGAATCGATACACGCGTCCGATCCGAAAAAGCCCGTGGCTGCGAGCTGCGACAGAATCGGCCGAGCGAGAGAATCCCTGGACAATGGCGCCATCGTTCCGTCGGTCTCGCTCCTGCTGCGCAGCCGGCCCGGCGTCCGCCGCGCTCAGCCGCGCCGCAGGAGCCAGTACCACGCGAGCCACACCGGCACGCTGAGCACCACCGCGTAGAGCGCGATCGCGACGGGCCCGAGCAGCCCCGCCAGCAGCGACGCCGCCGCCGTCACCGCGCCGAGACCGATCCCTGCCATCCAGGCGGCGCGCCGGTAGCCGAGCCGCCACAGCCGCCGGCACCCGAGCGCAAGTGGCAGGCCGCACGGCGCGGTTGGAACCAGCGACCCCACCATCACCGGCACCGCCGCGAGCCACATGCCGGGCTCCGCCGCCGGCCCGCCGTCCGCCCCGAAGCGCACCAGCGCCCTCGCCACCACCCCGGCCGGCAGCCACAGCAGCGCCAGGGCCCAGAACCGCCACCGTCCCGTCGATTTGTCTCTCGCCATGCCTCGCCCGCGCCGGTCAGGAATGCGGCCGGAATCCTAACGGGGGACGCCGCCGCCTGACGACTCCCGTCCGGGAGGTCGAGCGGAGCGCCCGCGAGGGCGTGGCCGGGCGGCGCGGGGAGAGCGCCTCCGGGCCTCTCCCCACGCCGCCGAGGATGGACCCGTCATGCCGACCGATTCCCCCCTTGCCCCCGCCGTCCGCTCCGAAACCGCCACGCCCTATGCGGCCCGCGCCGGAGCCCCGCCGCCGTCCGCCGAAACGCTCATCGCCCGCGTCGAACGGGCCGGACCCGCCGCCCTCGACGACCACGAGCTGCTCGGGCTCGTCGGTATCCACATCGATGCCGCGACCCTCGCCGCCGCGGGCGGCCTGCGCGAGTTCCTCGACGATCCGGACGACATGCTGCGTCTCTTCTTCCTGCCTGCCGAGGACCGCGCGCGCGTGCACGCCGTCCTCGAGCTGCACGCCCGATGGTTCCCGCTGCTGGCATACGCTGGGTACCTACCTCTACGTTCCATCGGCTGGACGGAGCCTGATCGAAGTGAGATGAGAAGCGCAGACCAAGCCCAACAGGGAGGTTGGCTCAGATGCCGATGTCGAGAGACGAAAAGTTCGAGAAGGTGCAACGCCTCCTCACAGCGCACAGTAAGACCAAGGAGCTGCTGGAAAACGCGCCGGTCACGTGGGAGGTACACCCAGGCACCGACATCGCGCGCAATTGGACGGTGATCACCGCTGCGTACAGCGGGCTCGAGCAAACTATGAAGTATCTGATCGCAGAGGAGAACGCCCAGAGCATCGCAGAGTTGATTAAATTTCGGGAGGGCAAGAACCTCCCGTACCAAACACATGACTTGTTGAAACTGTTCTCGAAGCTCGCAGAGCCGACGCAAGACGTCGTCCGAGATTTCTACGGGCGATTCCAATCGCTGCATTCGTACATCAGCGAGGAGACTGTGGGTAAGTTCCTGAGTGTGGTCTCAGAGGCGGACGGACGCGGATATGAACGATGGCGCTATACGCTGATCGAGGACAGACAGCTTCCGAGGAATAGTCCGGAAGCATTGGTGGCCCTCTGGGCGGTATGCGTCCAAATCGCACGGGAGAGGGCCTGGGAGAAACCACGGGTACGAATGCCCAACGAGGCACTGTCATGGGAGTTCTGCAATCAGCTTGAGACTCTGGAACAGAACGTATCCATCGACCGACAAAACGCGGGCGAACCATTCCAAGACATCGCGGGCGAAACCAGGGAATGGCTATGGAGGACCGGGCACCCCCTGAATGCCTTTGCCGACGTCTTGTGGCACTTCAGCAGATTCGGCGAACACGGCCAAGCCGATGTATCCAAGTGGTTATCGGATGCACTGACAAGGTGGGCACAGGGCGTTCTGAAGAACCCTGCCATCGCAGGTGTGACATCGCTGCGAGCGTTCGTAAAACGCGCACAAGGCCAGACACCGGACGGACGAAGCATTCGCTGGGACCGGAACGCCAATCGCTTCGAAGACGTCCCGTGGTCGTTGGAGAACCGCCATCAGGCCGCATTAGCGCCAGACGCCGTCGTGATCGGCGATCCGACGGGAATGCGACTACGCATGCTGTGGCAAGCAGCCAAAGGGAGCGGATACCAAGTACTAGAAAACCGGAGCTTCAAAGGCCCGGCGAACGAAGACCGGTGGTTCTGTACAGTGGAGGTACAAACCGCCGTTGATGGCGATGAGAGACCAATCCTCTCGATATGGGAGAAACGAAATAACGATGAATTTGAGTTCTACATGGTAGAGCAATGTTCACTCGAAGCAATAGACGCAGACATGCGCACATGGATTGAGATGGTCGCGTTGAAGGCTCAACCGAAGGCCAGCTGGGGTGCGTGAAGAGTGGCGGATTACCGGCTTCGCCCGCCGTCACCCCTGGGCTCACGTTTACGCAGCCGAAGCGACACACCGCGACGATACTCCCGTAGCGGTCCCGGGTGCATTACTCGCACACCATGCCATTCCCGTCCGCATCACGCATGTAGCGGTAGGCTGGGTACGAGCGCGGGATCGGAGCGATCACATCCCCCTCCGAGGCGTTGATGCCGCGGGCCTGTTGAACACTACCTAACGGCGGCATCGTCGGGAACGAAGCCCGCCGGCGTTCCTACGGCGCGAACGCTTCCTCGACATGACCGCACCATCGTCTCCTGGCCCTCGGCATAGGACCTGCCGCCGTTCCGGGCGCGTGAGCAGGCCGTGCACGACACTGTGCTGGCTCCCGATTTCCGACCCCGCAAACTCAGCCACGCCCGCAAAGCACATGTTTATGCTTGATTTGCCAAGATGGCCGCAGCCACGTGCAGATCGTCGTCTGACCCATTAAATCTACCAAGATTCCCGGACAGCCAGGCACGGAAGCCTGTCTCGCCCGTCATCGTTCCGTAAGCGGTTGGATTCAATCTGCTGTCCCGTGCTGGCCTCCTTTGGCACCTTAACCAAAATCGATCAGTGATGGTGAGACGACTCAAATGAGGGGAATCTGTCAACGCATTCAAAGTAAGGGGTCAGCTTAGTTGCGGGGGCCCGCAACCCCCGAGACCGATATTTGATCGAAGTCCCGGTCTGAAACGCTGTAACCCTCTGATATATGAAGGAAAACCGCTACGCAAGAGTGTTGTTCGGCGCCCAAGAGCTACGCCGAATAGAGTTCTAGACTCAAGATGTAGCCTCTACGCTGCGTCGGCCAACGTCACCACATGCACGTCGGTACCCAATGTCTCCTGCGCCACATCGACCAGATGCGGGTGATGGGTGTAGAACAGCACCTGCGTCTGCTCGGCCAGCTGCCCCAGCACCTCAAACCCAGCCGCCGACCGCTCCGGATCAAAGTTGATAAACAAGTCGTCAGCCACAAAGGGCAGCGCGATGGCCCGCGTCAGGTATTCCTCTACCGCCGCAATCCGCAACGCTAGAAACAACTGATCCTCCGTACCGCTACTCAGACCCGGCACCGCTACCACTTCTCCTCCTGGCCGCACTCCCGTTAGATGTAGGGAGTCTCGTTCGTCGATTCTTACCTCCAGCCTTTCAAAGGAATTCCGGGTCAGCAATCGAAACAGCTCACCGGCCCGGCTCAGCAAGGGCCCCTGCTTTTCCTTCCGATAGCGGTCGACCGTCCAGCGCAACAGCATCGCCGATGCCCGCACCCGCGCATAGCGCCCGGCCGCATCCTGCATGGCGGCCAGTGCCTCTTCGCAATCGGCCGCCGCCCTGGCCGCCGCGTCGTCTCCCGCGATCGCTTCGAAGGCCTTCCGTGCTTCGGTCCACGCTACTATGGCATCTTCCAGTTGTTCGCCTAGCACCTTTAGTTCAACCTCGGCCGCTTCTTCCCTGACCCGCGCCGCGTCAATGTCAAGTTCCCGACACTCCTCCTCAAGAACTTCGATGGCGAGACCGTCACCTTGCTGACCCAGCGTTTCCATAACGCCGGTCAGTTCTTCATTTAGCGTCCGTAACCGGTTCGAGCCCTCAATCGCCTTGCGGAGCTCCTCGACATCCTCGACACCGGCGGCTTCCAGGAGCGGCCGCACCGAGGTCCACCCCGCCTTTCTGTCTTCCTCCAGCTCCTCAATCTCCTTCCGCCGCCCGGCCACAGCACCTGTCAGTTCCCGATGCTGTTGATGCAGCTTCAACGCCTCTTCTCGCCGACGGTCCAGCGCCACCACGGAAGCATCGGCATCGCCGTCCGTCATGTCCGGCACCAATTCCGCGACGATCTCCTCTACAGTCTTTTGAAATATCCCAATGTCCCGCTCGATGGTCGCAATGCGTTTATCCCGAAGGTCCCTGGCGGTCGCCGCATGCCCGCGCATTTCCTCAATGACATTGACCTGTACGGATACAACGTCCGTCCTTTCATCACACTGAAGCTCAATCGCTGTAATCGCCTTGGCCCAATCTGCCTGCCAGTTAATCTGCTCCGCCTCCGCTCCTTCCAGCTCACTTTGCCGCTGCGCCACCTCAGACTTGGCCGTCCGCTCCGCTTCGCGTATTTCAACGATCTTCTCGGCCTTCGCCTCCTGCTCCCTCCGGTACGCCTCCGCCCGTTCCACCATCACTCGCAGCTCATTTGCTTCGATTTTCTCGGCATCACAGCCGACCTTTGTGAGCGCCACGCGTAGCTGAGCAATTCCCTCCTGTTCCTCTTTCCTACTGTCGTCCAGCTGACGCCGCGCATCGCGCTCACGCCCAATCAGCGCCACGACGTCTTCTCGGGCCTCCAGCCATTCCAGCATGACATCGGGAGCAAGCGCCTCGATCGGCACGTCAGCCCACAGCGTCTGCCAATCCTGATCGAGCTGTTCTCCCTCAGCCTTCAGCGCCGCTACATCTGCCTCCAGCTGCCCGATCCGCGTCTCGTGTCCGGCGATGTTGTGTGCCAGCACCGCCAGCTCTCCCGCCGCTTGGGCTTTGTCGAAGCGCCGGTCGGCAATACTGTCCGCCTGTTCAACAGCTCCTTCGAGAGATGCTGGCAGATCTTCCAAGGCCCCGGCATAGGCCTGTGCCTCTTCGGCCGGGATCTCGGAGCACGCAATGTACCGGGCCTTGAGCAGGCGCCACAGCGTTTCCCTGTAACCGCGGGCTTCCTCCACTGCACCTGGCGCCACGACGCCTTCGTCCCGCACGCGCCGCTCCAGCGACTCTTGATCCCGCTCCAAGTCATTGCGCGCCTCGGTGAGCCGCCGCTTCGTCTCGCCTTCGCGCTGCGCCCATTTCCGAACATCGTCCCGATGCGCGATGATCGTATCCCTCGGCGGTACTGGCAGCGCCTCGATGTCGGTACCTGCAGGCATAGCCGGCTTCATCGACCGGAGCTTTTTCTCAATGCCTCCGGCAATCTCGTCCACTTGCCCTTCCGCCGTACGAATACGGCCTGCCACGTCGCCGATCTCCCGAACGGCGTTCAAGACAGCAGCCAGCCCGGAGATGTCCGCCGCCACTCCAATCTCGTCCAGACGTTCTGTCTTGTCCTGCAACGCAGCCTGCGACACCTCAAGCGCCTTTCGCGCGCTGCGTAGCTCCACTGCCAGTTCGCCATGTCGTGCCAGCAGTCTCCGTACTGCCTCAACTCTGCTTCTGGGCGGTATCCGCTCGATCAGTTCGCTTGGTTCCCCGAACTCCCAACCGATCTCAGAGGCCAGCCTGGCCAGCGACTCTAACTCGAGGCGAAATTCATCCCGTCGCTTAGGCAGGTCTTCCCGCCCACTGCGAACCGCGATGCGCTGTTCATTGAGCTGCATGATCTCGCCCGCCCGTCGCACAAACGCTTCGTCGTATGTGATGCCTTCCAGCGCCTCCTGGGCTTCCTGTAGCTGTGGAGCAAGGATGTCGACCTGCGCCCTGATCTTCGCATCCTGCTGCTCGGCTTGATTGAGCTGCTCGGCCGCATCCTCGGCCAGCACGTTCACGTCCCCCAGCGCCTCGATCTCCTGCGTCAGCTCACGCCTTCGCCGTATGGCACCATGAACGTGCCGGATGCGGACCAGCTTCTTCAGCTCCTTTGACGTCTCCTCCTGTTCCTTCCGGCGCTCCTGAAGTCTCTCCTCGGCATCGCTCAACGTCTTGTGTGCCGTTCTCCAGGCACTGACACTAAGCGAGTGCTCGCGTTGCCTTGACTGCGCTTCTTCCAATCGATCCTGGGCCTGGTAATAGAGCCGCGCAGACTTTCGTGGTGCCCACAGTCGGTCGGCTTCCTCCTCCAACTGCTTCAACCGTTTCCGCAGATCGGCCAAGCCCGTGCCGGCGGCGAACAGCATCTGACCCACATCGTCCTTGGCTTCAACGATCGCCCTGCCGCCAGCAGCCAGACGGCCGTGACTGAGATTGAACATGCGATCGAAGTAAACTCTGTCTGCTCCGCCAAGGAATGGCGCCAGCAATCGTTCATCACCCGGCAGCGGATCTCCATCAGGGCCGAGGATCATGTCCCTGCGCGTCTTGCGCCTCTGAAACTCGAAGCGGTCACCCTCGTTTTCCAGCACTCCGCCGACGCGCATAGCCTCATAGATGTGCTGGAAGTTGTAGGGAGAGCGTTCCAGAATGCCGAACAGCATATCCTCGATGGCGGTCAGGGAAGTCGTCTTCCCCGCTTCGTTGGGACCGTACACGATGTGAAAGTCCCGTTCCGCCCATGGCAGCTGTATTGACGCATCGGTGAACCGCCCGTAACGCAGCAGGTCAAGCCTAGCGAGACGCATCTCCTATCCATCCTCCGCTGTCAGTCGAGCGTTGAGGTAGGGCGTCACCTGTTCGACCAAAGCGGCATAGTCGCCGTCCGCGGCAGTGCTGAGTACTTCGTCCTCGGGCCCGTCCCGCAACTTGTGTGGCAGCTTGGCGATTAGTTGGCCGATGTCCGACTTCAACTGCCCGAGCAGCTCTTCGTCGACGATGGCTTCCTTGAGCATGCGCTGGAGATCGCTAAGGGCATCCTCCCGCGCGGCTAGCACGGCGGTGTCCGCCACTGGCGTGGTCCCGACCGCTACTCGTTCCACCCAGGCGACTTCATCACCCAGACCTAACGCCCCAGCACGCGCCTCAGCCGTCAGGTTGTCCGCATCCGTCACCAGCTGACTGTGAAGCTCCGTGCGGCCATGCAACACTATTCGCGCCGACAACAGGCGCCCATCTGCGCTTGCCACTCCCTGCACTAGGGCTTCCCGCATCAGATCAATGACATCGACCGTGCTGCCCGCAGCTTCCACGTCCACATCCAGCACCGCCCAGCGCACCACGTCGAACGTCAGCGCTGCGACCTCGACAACCTGCCCCTCCTCCACCGTGACAAGACAGGCTCCCTTGGGACCGGCCTCACGGACATGACGTCCTTGGAGATTGCCAGGGAACACGACATGCGGCCGCTCATTCAACACCTGTGCCTGATGCACGTGGCCCAGCGCCCAGTAGTCGTAACCCTTCGCCACAAGCTCGGGCAGACCGCAAGGCGCATAGTTGGCGTGAGCACCCGTACCACCCAAAGCCGTGTGGAGTACTCCAATGTTGAAGGCGCCCTCCACTGGCGCCGGGTAGTCGGGAACCAGATTGTCAGTCACGGCTTTCTCGCGAAAACTGTGGCCGTGCAGAGCAACATTTGGCCTGTCCAGCTGGAACGTCTGCGCCTTTCGCGTACCGAAAACCCGGACGTTGTCCGGCAGTGCAAGCGGTCTGGTGATCTGGCTCTCCGCATCATGATTGCCGTGCAGAACGAAGACTGGAATTCCGGCCTGATTGAGTTGCCCCATCTGCTCGGCAAAGAACAGTCCGGTCTTGTAATCACGCCAGGTGCCGTCATACAGGTCGCCGGCAATCACCAAGAAGTCCACTTGGTCCTGAATCGCCCTGTCGACCAGCGCTTCGAATGCAGCCCGCGGCGCCGAGCGAATACGCTCCGCCACCCTCCCGTCAATGCCTGCCAGTCCGGTCAGCGGGCTATCGAGATGAATGTCTGCGGCATGAAAAAAGCGAAACGAGGTCATGACAAACCTGCCGATCATGGCCAAATGGCGAGTGATGCTTCGGGTTTCATCGCGATAATGCCTCCAACAATTTCGCTCGCTAGACAGGCGTGACGGTTGAATTGGCAACGCGATGCTGAATCGGCTCAAGGTACTTGCCCAACGTCAGCGCATCGTATCGATTGAAGAAGGTTTCGAAATAGAAGCGGTGACGATCCCCGTTGTCGTCGATCAAGAGGAGATCGTCTTCTCCGAGCGGGCCCCCGCCCTGGGCACCGCAATAGCCGGACACGTCCCTGAAGAGCTGCGCTTCCGAGATTTTTCCGAAATGTCCCCTGAACGCCGGCGACTGGATAAAGTGCCGGCACGGACTGGACGGATCGAAATCCTTGCCTCTTTTACTCGGGTGGGGGTGACCGGAAATCATGCCCACCAGAGGCCGGTCGGCACCAAAGGATTCGACCACCCGGTACAGGGTCGTCGAGAGCGTATTGCCAAATATTTCCTTCAGCGCCCGTACCGCCTCGATGGACGGTTCGAGGGAGCGCGCCTCCTCGGTGAACCGTTCGCGGAGGAAGAGCAACCGTCCCGCAGCAAAATTGGCTTCCGCTTCTACTTCTTCCTGGCAGACCGGAGTCAGTGTGAAAGAATTATCGCCGAGCATTATCTCCTGATGCCAGGGGATGAGGCTGTGCCCGATTTCATGTCCCTCGTTCCACCGATGCTTCAATTTGGGCAACGACGAATCGAGAAGAATCCGCCTCCGATCCGGCAGATAGAGCGCCTGAATCGAGGCTTTCCTGATCGCATCGATGAGTAGCGTCGGCCGCCTATAGACCTGAGTCCCCGCTATGCGAATTCGGCTGATGGCCTCACGCAAGACGCCAGGATCTTCTGCCGTGTAAAACTCCCGATCGAGCTTCAGCAGCTCGCGGACATCCTCCAGCCGAAGCGGGGGCTCGGGATGACCCAGCCCCCGCAGTACGCGCTCAACGCGTTCATCGATGTCCTTCGCTGTCTTCGCGGACAGGCCGCGGTTTCTGGCCACATCCCGTCTCCCTTCCCTTACTTTTGCCTGCTGAGCACAGCAACGAACGCTTCCAGCGCCGCGCCCTCTTCGGGCGTCAGCGCCGCGATAGACTCCGAGCGCGCGGCAAACCGCACCCCCTCATCCAACAACCTCGCATCCTTCGGCGCGGCCAATCCAGCCACCTGCATGAGACCGGCTTGCGAGACCTTGAAGTAGTTGGCGAGTTGATAGGCCGTTCGCAATTCCGGCCTGTGATGCGGGTCACTCTCGATTTCCACCAGATCGACCATGTCCACATCCGCGTCGTCGGCAAGTTGCTCCAGACTCATTCCCCGCTGCCGCCGCATCAGATTGACGAACCGGCCGAATGCAACGTTCGGTCCTTCCTCCTCACTCACCTCTGCAGGAACCGACTCGCCATCGAACACCGGATCGATCGCCAGGAGTCCCGCTCCGATCTCGGCGTCACCCTCATGCTGCGCCATACGCATGCACCACTCCTTGCTGATTTCAATCTTCATTTCTACCTCCCCTTCGCGATGAAGGCCCGCGCCTGCTCGGGTGTCATCTCGAAATAGCGCAGACCCTCATGATTGGGATCGAACCCAAGGTCCGTCATGCCACAGGTATTGGCGTAGAAACCGTTCGCCTGCGGCAGCGAATGAAGGCCGATCCTTCCGTGAAACTCCTGTTCCTCGCTCAGCGCCACAGCGGCCCTGATCAGGATGCTGCCAACACCGCGATATCGCGGAGGATCGAACAACTCGGCCCGGTTCCAGGGCGCATTCTCGACAAACTCCACGTAGACGAGATGCTGTCCCCGCTGACCGTCGAGCCGACCTCGATGCTTCACCATGTCGACGATCATCATGCCCTGAGTCACTCCGTCGCAAACGATGCTGAAACCCGGGTTCGCCAGCATCCCCTGAAGCACAGTCGCTTTCCTCCGCCAGTCCCAGTGCCGACTCTGCGGCCACTCCCGCCGCTCGACTCCGGCCCGTCTGAGACGCTGCATCGCCTTGAACAGCTCCGGCATCCACTCGCCTTCCCAATCGGCCAACTGTTCCTCGGTGATGGCATGCCAAAGCCCGGCGGTCTCCGCCTCTCCGCGCTCTACGTTGAACAGGTGAATCTCAGTGACGGTCACCGTCATAGCATCATGACCTCCGCCTTTTCCTTCGTGGCCTCGTTCTCGAAGAACAGCTTGTTGCCGCTCTCGAGCCGCGCTTCGATCACCTGGTACATGCGCAGGGCCTGGCGCAGCAGGGCTGTCTTACTCAGCTCCTTCTTCTCGCTCAGCGCCTCCAGGACCGCCATCTCCGCTTGCGTGAGGTTGAGCGTCATCGTTCTCCTGGCCGCCATCGCTCCTTCCTCCTCGTGCAAATCTCCCGGCAAACCGAATATATGCCTGACATGGCCAAGAGTCAACCAAAAAGAAATCAACTATCAGCTCTTGCATAGCTAGAAAACAGCTATATATTAATATCGTAGAACCCGGAACCGTTCACCGTATGAAGGCTTCATCCGATGCCACGCGCATTCGAACACCGAATCGGGGAGCTGGGGCAGGCGGCTCGAAGCCGCCGTCCCGTCCCCAACTGCCGATGGGATGCCGCCATGCGGGGCTCGGCTGCGGGTACCGACCCCAATGAAACCGAACCAACCCAAAGGAGGGTTCCCCATGACCGGCAACGACGCTGACAAACAAATCGACATCATCGTCAACGGCACAACCTACCCCGTCCCTAACGACGAGGTCTCGTTCGATCAAGTCGTCGATATCGCGTATCCGGACGGCGGCCGCGGCCCGCTGATCACCTACACCGTGAACTTCTACAACGGCGCTGGCCGGCCCCCCGAAGGCAAACTGACCAAGGACCAGAAAGCCAAGGTCAAGAACGGGACCGTGTTCAATGTCACACGCACCGATCGCTCGTAGCCACGATCTGCGGCGCCTCCAGGACGAGGGCTATTCGCTTCGCATTGTCGACCAGGCCTATCTCCTGGTCGACAACGTCCCCTATGTCACGGCTCAGGGTCAGGTCCATGAAGGCACCCTCATCATGGACCTGACCTTGAATGCCGACATCGCGGTGCGGCCACGCCGCCACGTCGCCTATTGGACCGGAGAGTTTCCCCATTATGCCGACGGGGAGAAGCTCCTCGCGTTGGTTCACGAAAGCACTGGGAAGGCTTCAGTCTCCGAAGCGCTGCCGCCCGTTTACCAGTTTTCCGCCAAGCCTGACGGCGGCTACAGGGACTACCACCACAAGGTAACGACCTACGTGGAGATTCTTGGCCGCGAGGCGCGTCAGATCGTTCCCGAAGCGACCGCCCGACAGTGGAAAGTCATCATCGACCAAGACGATGACGACAACGTATTCCACTTTGCCGACACCGCGTCCGCTCGCCAGAACACGACCGACCTAGCCCGCAAGCTTCAGCCCGAGCGCGTAGCCATCGTCGGCGCCGGCGGCACCGGCTCCTACGTCCTCGATCTAGTAGCGAAGACATGGGTGCAGGAAATCCACCTATTCGACGACGACCCGTTTCTCCAGCACAACGCCTTCCGTTCACCGGGCTCCTTTTCCCGGGACGAACTTGAAGGAGGCCCGATCAAGTCGGGCCTCCACGCCCGGAGATATGCGTCCATGCGCAAGGGCATCGAGGCGCACCAAACCCGCATCGACGATACCAACGTCGAGCAGCTGGCCGATTTCGACACGGTCTTTCTCTGCATGGACGGCCATCCGATCAAGGCCCGGATCCTCGAGACCTGCCTGGCCCACGACACCCTGCTCATCGACGTCGGCATGGGATTGCATCGCGCGGGCAGTTCGCTCGCCGGCACCCTACGAACGACGGTTTTCCACTCAGGCCATCATGACCACGCCGCAGACTGCATGGATCTGGCGGGCGACGACGCGGAGGGCGAGTACGAGCGCAACGCGCAGCTTGCCGAGCTGAACGCGCTGAACGCGGCGCTCGCGGTCATCAAGTGGAAGAAGATCCGCGGCTTCTACAACGATCTCGAACGCGAGCTCAACTGCGAGTACGTCATCGACGGCAACAGGCTTATGAACTCCTTCTGTCTCGGCCCGCCCTCATGAAACTGCGCCAGATCACGCCAGAGTTCGTCGACGAGATTCCACGCGAATTGGAGCCCGGCAAGCTTTACGTCTGCTGCCGCTACCGTGCGGTCAAACACCTATGTGCGTGCGGCTGTGGAGCCGCCGTCAACACCCCGCTGCATCCCACCGCCTGGACGCTGATCTGCAACGGCGTGTCGGTCAGCCTGTGGCCGTCGATCGGCAACTGGAGCGAGAACTGCCAGTCTCACTACTGGATCCGAAACAGCAAGATCCAATGGGCTCCAAAGTGGTCCCGACGCCGGATCACGAAGGAGAGAGAATCCCGCCGGCTCGCGCTCGATCAATATTTCGGCGCCAACGCTTCTCCTCGAACCCACCGACCTTTTTCGGATGAACCCTCGACAACGACGTCTCCACACGGCTGGTTCAGCCGCATTTGCAATCGATTCCTGCGCCGCCGCTAGTACCTGATCGCCGTCCGTCGGCGAAACTGCCATCATCTTCACAAACGATCTGCGGCACCGTTCTGCATCATTCCGTTATCATCTAGCCGCTCGATTCACTCTAACCTGTTGATTAATATATAGTGCGCGGTTTCTCCTGCGGCCTCATGGATTGACCACATCGGCTTCCGTAATCGTACCGGAATTGGAGTCGATCCACTTCCAGACGTGCCATGTCACGTCTATCGCATGATTTCGCCGACCATCCCGATTCGCGCGTTTCGCCATTCGGGCACCCGAAACGCGCCACCTGTAACAATTCGGCAAGGCCGTCATGGCGGTTCCGGCGCCACCGGCGATTCTGAGCCTTGCCCGCAGGTAACAGGGCAAAGCCTTCAACGCCGTCAACGCCTTCGGACGATGACCAGGCATCGCATCAGCGCCGTCCAACGCTCCCGTCCGGTCAGCCGGTAGGCGTCCGCCGCGCGCCGGCACTCCAGGGCCTTGGCGCGGAGATAGTCGAGCTGCGCCTCGCCCGTGTAGCGGTCCGCCGGATCGGGTCGCCTGTACCAGGTTTCGGCGTACCAGCCGCGCATCGTGTCTTCGCACGCCGCACGGTCGGCAGGGCTCATCGCCAGCGGCGTCGCCTCGTCGACCGCGAGGCAGGCCCGGGCGGGCTTGTCCGGATCTGCCGGCGATGCCGTATACGCCTCGCCGGCGCAGCCGGCGAGCGCGAGAACGGCCACCAGCGCCGCCGTCCAGGCCCGGCCACAGGCAGCCGGGCGCTTCTTCCCCGCCGTTTCCACATCAGGGTGCATCGACGAGACGCCGGTAGAGCCCGATCGAGCCGACTGTCCGAAGTCCGCCTGCGCAGTGCGTTGCTGCCACGGCCTGTGGAACCCCGGCCCTATCACGTCGCGTCTTCAGCGCGTTCCCGATCTCGATCCGCTCGATCGGCGCGGAAGCCCGCATAGGGCGTGCCGGCGAAGGCGTCCCCAAACGCCGCGAGCCCGTAACCCAGTTTCGGTCGCCAGTCGATCGAGCCGTGGAGCTTCAGCAGCCGGAGAACCGAGTGCTTTTCCAGTTCGTCGAAACTGGCGATGGTGTCCAGCGACGACGGGCAGAAGAACCCGTATCCCCAGTACGGGTTCCAACTGCCGGTCTGCGCCAGCGCCTCGTCGAGGAAGTCGTCATAGTTGAAAGTGATGCAGCAGCAGCCATTGGTTTCGCAGAACTTCGCGAATCGCTTCAATTCCTCGCCATGAATGTCCCCCTTCCGGGCCTCATGGAGCCGTTTGGGGAACGCTCTTTTCAATTCAGAAAGAAGGAAGCCGTACTCGTTCGCCGCGTTCCCTGCATCCTCGGCGTAGTCGTAACGCATCAGCGCATCGAGACGCGTTATCAGGCGCTCGATGTCGATGTGACCTTGCGGATGGAGACTTCCCGGGCCCGGCTTGCCGGCGCTGGCCCGCCAACATCGCACTGCGCATTTCGGCGAGCATGCGGTCACTTGCTCCTACTCAAGAAGATCCGGGTATTCCAGCCGCCACTTTGCAGCCGCTACCACCTCGTCACGGAAGTGCCCGGCATGGCGCACGATCAACGATTCGAAGGTCATATCAAGCCGCCCGCTGTCGCGCAGCACCCGGAATCCTCTCTGCAAGTCAGCGCTGACCACCAATCTGGAAAGCGCCTCAATCGGGCCGTGCCGTTCGATCATCAGCCGAGTCGCTGACGCAGCAACTCCTGTCGCTCGTTCGTACACCGATATGACATTTTCTATATCCTGCAACAGAGCTTCCGATGGCATAGTTCCACCTGTTCCCACAAGACTCCACGACACCTTTCCCGGCATCGAGCTGAAGCTGCGCGCCGCCGCCCGACCGCAGGCCATCCGCCTGCTGACCGAAGGTGCGAGCGACCTGCATTGCGGCGGCATCGATACCGGGGAGCCTCTTCCGCCTTTCCTCAGGCGCGACAGCTTCGTCGAGGTCGAGGCCGGGATCGTCGCCCGCAGGGACCATCCGCTACACGCGCGCCGCGCTAGGCTCGAAGACCTCGCCGGCTGGCCGTGGGTCGACTACGACGGTGCCGCGCCGGCGGACGGGGATGCCGGTGGCCGGGCTTCGCTCTTCGGGCTACTGCACGACCTCCATCGGCGCACCGGCAGACGGGCGGGGACCGTCATCCGCGCCGCCCCCGCCGGACCGTTTCCGATCGCGTCCGGCCCGTATCTCGCCTGGCTGCCGTTGAAGTTCCTTCATGCATTCGACCCCGACCTCCGGCCCCTGCCGGTGAGCTTCGGACGCCACCGCTACCGGACCGGCTTCATCGCCCGGCGCTCGGCCGAGGACCTGGCGGCGTTCCGGCTGCTCCGACAGGCGGTGCGCGACGCGGCGCTGGAGAAAAGCGGAAGACCACCGGGGTAGACCGCAGCCACTTGTCGACAGCTCGCAGGATGGTCACGGCTCCGCCGTTCGCCGCCACCAGAGGCCATGTTGTCGAGTTCCGAAGATTCCCGGCGGATCCCCAGCGCTCCCTGGCGGGCTGCTGTCAGGTATGAAGACAATCCCGATATTGCCCCTGAATCCGGAGGTGTTCGGCACATTCCCAGGCCACGACCGTAACCCTCACCAGGCGGATCGTGGGTCTGAGGGTCTGGTCGCTTCGTTTGGTGACTTCGGGCATCGCAAACTCCGGTACCCTCTACCGGTCGGGGCACCGTATGGGTCTCCGACAGGATGCAAACCCGCGTGTATCATTGGCGGCCGCCGACCTGTCGACGAGAACCTCACGCCATCGAAGTTGGGGCCATTCGAACGACAGGCGCACCCTTGTCATCCATTCCCTTGATGACGGTAGATCATCTCGGGCGGCGCGCCGGCGTTCTCTAACCCCTTGAAACTACGAAATGATTCCACTTTTCTCGGGCCACCGCAACCGTCTTTTCCTGGCCGCCGACAGCACGGCCGGTGGAGCGTGGTTCGCCGCAGCGCACCGTCGACAGGCGGCCGCAGGTGCTGCCACGCGACGACGCCGCCACGACCGGAATCTCGGGCGCCAGGCCGGCGCGGTACCCCCAATGACGGCGGATCATCACAGGCGGCGCGCCGGCGTTCTCTAACGACTTGAAACCAAGCCATGATTCCACCCCTTGCGGGGGACCGACAGGGACCGCGGCCGCGATTTTCGGTCCGCTGCCGAATATCACGGCGAGCGGACCGTGGTACACCGCAGCGCACCGGTTGAGCGGCGGTGGCAGGGGCAGCCAAACGATGCCGGCTACACGACTGGAATCGCGGGCGCCGGGCCGGACGCTTCTCGATGCGCGCCAGCAGCAGGTGCTTGACCGCATCGAAGCCGATCACGCGCCGCTTCGACGTTTCGAGCGAGATAGAGGATTTCATTCGCATTCGGTCGTCGCTGGCGCGGGAGTGTGCTGGCGCGCAGCGCCGTCCGCTGTGCGGTGGCGGTGCGTGTTTCATGACAAGGTATCGGCGCGCGCCCTTTCCTCCGGCTTTGCGAAGGATGCTGTTTCGAGCCCCCTGATTGGAACGGCCAAGAGACAGGCTGGCTTTCAAGCCCTGGATCGATTACCACGGCCCGCGATATCGCTAGGAGTGACAAATGGCAATTCCCACTGCTGCCGCGCATTTGACGATCGTCAAGGCATCTGTCTCGAGTCTTCCAAAAGAGCTGAACGTCCAATGGCGGGCAACGGGTTGGGCTCTGGAGGACGTGGCCGTCGTCGACGCGCGCCATCTGGTGCTGGTGTTCTTCGCCGGTCATGCTTCGCCGATCATGGGAGCCGTCGATCCGGGGCAGTTGACGAAATACACGGACAACGAGGACCACGCCCCGTACCAGGCCAAATGCTTGAAATTGGGTACCCTGCGCCACTATCGGGAGCAGCATCAGGATCTCGAAGGCACCTGGGATCCGATGGAAGGCAGAAGCATGATCGCGTCGACCTTTGCGGAGTTTTGCGAGAGGCATGGCGTGCGGGACTTGCCTCACGGCGCACACCTTGCCGCGGTCGAGGCGACCTACGAGACGGACGATACGAGCTTGATCTACTGCACGTCCCGGGCAACAGACCGTGTCGCCCCGCACGCGCAATGGAGAGTCGCATCGCGCATCCGCGATGCCCGGAAGTTTGCGGCGGTGCTGGGGGCCCAGTTCGCCAGACAGTGCGATGAGGGACGACATACAGCGGTGACGGGCCTGGATTTGCTTATCGGCGCCGCCGTCGGGAGTTCAGGGTTGGACTCGGTCGTGCAGGTTCATCACGGACCCGTCGTTTACGATGACAACGCGGGGGACGTTCTGTTTGCGAGGATTCCGGAACATGCTAGGGGCATCGCCGCACATTTCTTCAAGCGCACGGAATTCGAGGATCAGCAAGAGTACCGATTCGTTCTGTCCGCTCCCGGTGGACGGCCCAACAAGGACGAGTTCTATCTGAAGATTACCGCCGATCTGCGCTCCATTTTCCAACGGCAGTGAGGCGCTTCTCAAAGGCGAAAAGAAAATGGTGCGAGGACAGTACGACGGCAGTGCCAACCGCGCGGAGGCGTTCGATTCGGCCGGTGTGGACGCCGGATTATGCGCCGACTGAGCCCGACCGAAGCAGTTCCCTCGGAACGGAGTTCATCACAAAGCAAAACCTGGCGGCGCTCGCGGGCGCCCGCCGAGGAAGGGAAGACTCGAAGTGATGAGAGGCCGCACATTGGCGCCGTTGGACCACAATCGCGTCCATGCGCCATGGTTCGGTCAGAGTGGCCGCTGGCCTTGAGACGACGTTGCGGGCGACAGCGGCGGTAGACAAGAGGGCACCAGCATGGCGAGTTCTGAACATCTGACGTGGTTTCTGGAAGGTGTTTCCAGTTGGAACAAGAGGCGCAGCGAGGACTTCTTCGACCCGGATCTCAGCGGCGAGAACCTGACGAAGGCACTAGGCGGCGTCCATCGCACGGACGTAATCGATCCGTCCACGGATTTGCGACGTGTTAACCTTGTCAAGGCTAATCTTGAGGGCGCCACGCTCAGGAACACCGACATGTCAGGAGGGCAACTAAGCGCGGCGCGTTTGGCGGGCGCCGACTTGGAGGGATCGATACTGCCGGGCACGATCACGGCGGCGTGCCTGTGTCGCACGAAACTGAACCACGCAAGGCTCGCGCATGCGCTCGTCTTAAGGTCGGACTTCACGGGAGCGGAGCTCGGCAACGCCGATCTGAATGGGGCAACGCTGTTCGAGTGCATTGTCGATTCAGCGCACCTTTACAGCACCAAACTGACAGGAGTGGACTTCGTCCGGTCGAGACCCTGGTCCGCGCGTCTCTTTTGGCCTCCCAGCCCGGACTGCATCACGCCGGTTCGGGTTGACGCGGAGGGAGTCCTGACCATTGACGATCTGCTGGACGCGTGCCGGAACCTCAGGGCGGCTTACGGCGACGATGCGGTGCTGTACTTCCGAGGCGAAGGGCGATCGTCGTGGGAACTGCGCCCTTCCGTCATGAGGACTGTTGAGGATGGAAGCTATCCGTTCCGCTCTGTGGAAGCACGGATGTTGGATGACCTTATGACGCGAGAGCCAGATGCGTTTCGACCACAGGAATCCGCTCTCGGGCAGTGGGTATTCGGGCAACACCATGGATTGAAGACGCGGCTGCTTGATGTCACCCGCAATCCCTTGGTCGCCCTTTTCAACGCGTGTGAGGATTTCAACGCGTGTGAGGAACAGGAGCCCGAAGATGCGAGGTTGCACGTATTCGCCGTTCCCAAATCACTGATCAAGTCGTTCAACAGCGACGCAATACGCGTAATAGCGAACTTTGCGAAGCTGCCACGGAGCGAGCAGAATCTTCTATTGGGCAAGACCGAGACCGAAACGGAAGGGGATGAACTGCCGTCCGATTGCGGTCACCCGCTCACGGGTCCGGCGCAATTCGCCGACGCCAAGGCCCGCCTCTACGCGAATATCCGCCACGAGAGACCGCAGTTCGAAGAGAAGATCAACTTGCGAGACCTGTTTCGCGTGTTCGTCGTGGAACCGCAGCGAATGTTCGACAGGCTCAGGGCGCAGTCGGGGGCCTTCCTGATGTCCGCGTTCCATGATCGGTTCGAGCGAAACGAGGTTCTGAAATGGAATGCGGAGATACCCATCTATGCCCATCACGTTTTGACAGTGCCCCGTGCACAGACGAAAGAACTTCTTGAAGACCTGAAGCACCTAAACGTCACGCGAGAGGTCTTGCTGCCTAGTGTTGACGAATCCGCGCAAGCCGTTACGAAACAGCATGGATAAGCACTGTCAACGACGGACCGATTATGTGGACATGCCTGCGCCCATCCTACCTACCCGTCATCAATACATGACATGCCGTCTTGTGCGCGGAGCTATGACGTGATGAACCACGTCATCACCGCGGGGTCGGGGGCGCGTCCCATCAGCTCGGAGGCCACGTTCGCGTCTATGACGACCATGGCGGGCGCGCTCAGCCGAAACTGCGTGGTCGTGGCGTACAGGGACAGGTACAGGTACAGGTAACTATCATGTGCAACCCTCGGCATTCCGCGTGAAACGTGCCTGTAGTGGAGGGAGAGGGGTCAAGGACCGACAATTGCCTGCGTCCCGCAGTTCGGTAGTGGTTCTAAAGGTCTCGAACTTTAGACATGGCCAGGCGTTGAACTGTCACGCGTAAGAAATGGATGCAGCAGCAGTGCGGCCCGACGGCCACAGGCATGGCGGAGTGAATGAACTGGCGAGGAGCCGACAGAATGGGAGACGCGAACCTCGTGGTTGATCAAAGTTTATGAAGTTCATTGCGAAATCGTTCAGAACAAATGAACGGAGATCACACGTTGTCTACTAACCAGCCTGTCTCCATAGAAATAAATCTGCGTCCCTTACGGATCGGCTTTCTCGTCGATCCCATGCAACGATCCACGGTAAGCAAAGCTGTGCGGTTGGCCAGTTGCCTTTGGGGAGGGGTGATGTGTCCACTCATTCCAATTATGGATTCCGTCCCAGAGGTTTGGCAATTGACCGACGAACCGCTGCGCCATGACCGCGGTATCCCTTCAACGCCCGAGGAAGTTATGCGGGGCTACTTGGAATTATTCGAGCCTGACATATTTGTTGAAACCGTGCCAGGCCAGTTGGATAAGATTAGGTCAGCGCCATATACGTCCATATCAAATAAACGCTGTTGGAGGTTGTCAGAAATACTTCGCGAGAATTCGTGGTGTTCTCCTTATCTGGACTTAGGTGTCGGAATGGATGCGGTTTACCAGCATTTGTTGCGAACTGAATTTCAATTTGTGAAGAAAACAGAGTCCCCTGTTGTTGAGTTTTTCAATAACGACCCTGAGGCGACCGCATTCTTCGAAGTTGCCTACGGAATATTTCCTCAGTCGAAACAATTCCGTCGCTTTGTTGAAAGTTACCGTGCTTGTCTCGATCCACATTCACTGGAATGCAACGCCGAGACATGGAAAAGGATTGAGAGCGATGATGTTCGCTATCCGCTCGCGTTTACCACATGTAGTGTGCGGGTTGATTTTAACTACGGAATACCATCCATCTTTGTGTTCGACCCAAATTCTGCAACGGATGTGATTGAATTTTGGAACTATCGTTTGTTCCGAGGTCAGGTAACGCCTTTCAACATACATTGGATCAACCAAAGCAAAGAGTTCTTTTGGAGCAAAGTATCGAACAATTACGAAAAGCTCCCAGATGAAAAAGACGGGAGGACGGGGTCGACGATGCTTGTCTCCCGTTCTACTGACACTAGACGTGTGGTTGATGTTCTTGACCTCACTAGACCTGATAAGCCACCCGGTTCTCTAGGAATGGGAGGTGACTGGGCATTGCCAGTTACTAGACCGAGAAACGCGTACCGGGATGAAACGAGACCCGCCACTTTGAGTGCGAGTCGCCAGGAGGTGACGTTGCTCCCGGATCCCGGACCAGGCGGTAAATTGAATACCGACCTGGAGGGACGAGATGACAAAGCAGACGAGGCGGCGATTTTCGCCGGAATACAAGGAACAGTCGGTTGCCCGGCTGTCGGAGCCGGGTGCGACGCATAGCAGTGTGGCTGCCGAGCTCGGCGTCACGCCAACGCAGTTGAAGACCTGGCGGCTCGAGCTTGAGGCCGCGGGTTCGGCCGCGGCGACCGCGGCGCAGAAAGCCGAGGCCGCTGAACTGGTGCAGCTTCGCCGGGATAACAAGCGGCTGACGGAGGAGGTTGAGGTTCTACGCAAAGCCTCGGCTTTTTTCGCTCAATGGGCGGCGAAGACATGAAGACGAAGCACGCTTTCATCGCCGCCCATGCTTCAGAGCACGCCATCCGGTTCATGTGCCGGGTCCTGGGGGTTGCTCACAGCTGGTTCCACGCCCGGCGGCGTGCGGCCCCAAAGAGAGCTGAACGCGTTGCCCGGCGTGGCAGGCTCGGGTCCGAGATCCGGGAGATCTTCGAGCAGAGCAAGAGGTGCTACGGCGCGCCTCGGATCCATGCCGAGTTGAAAGCCCGCGGCTTTCGCACCTCGAAGCGCACGGTCGCCAAGCTCATGCGAGAGAACGGCATTCGTCCACCGCGAGGCAGGCGGCGGGCGCCGATCACCACCGACAGCCGCCACTCCCATGCGATCGCGCCCAATCTGCTCGACCGCAACTTCGAAGCCGTTGCGCCCGATGCGGTCTGGCTCGCTGACATCTCCTACATCACAACTGACGAAGGCTGGCTCTACCTCGCCGCCGTCAAGGATCTGGCCACGATGGAGATCGTCGGCTGGTCGATGTCCGAGCGGCTGAAGAGCGTCCTGTGCGAGGAGGCGCTGAAGATGGCGATCCGCAGCCGCCGGTTGCCCATGGGGCTGATCCACCATTCCGACCGCGGTGTGCAATATGCCTGCGGTGACTACCGCAAACTGCTCCGCCTCCATGGCATCAAGGCCTCCATGAGCCGCAAGGGGAATTGCCTCGACAACGCCCCTATGGAGAGCTTCTTTGGGTCTCTCAAGACCGAACTCGTGCACCGTACCCGGTTTTCTACCCGGCGCGAGGCCAGGGCTGCGCTATTCGAGTACATCGAGATCTTCTATAACCAACGACGGCGCCACTCGAGCATCGGCTACCGGACGCCGGCACAGGCCAGGAGGGACATGACCATCGCTCAGGCCGCATAGGTGAAGAACCACCTGGTCCGGATTTTGGGGTCAACGTCAAGGTGAGGGTCTTCCCAATCGAAGGACGCAAAGGCGCTGCAAATCACTACGCTCTGATTCCCAGTCTCTCGCCTGAGTATGAAAAAGAGAAATATATGCACGGTCCCGTATGGGCAAACGTCACGAATAGAGGTTTGTCAAGAACCGATGAGAGGTTCTCCGAAACTATACCTTCCAATGCACTTAATGAGCGTACACCCGATGCTCCGAGTTCGCTACAAGTGCAGTACCAAGCGCGTGAAGGCTATGTAACCTTGCAATACGAACCCCATTGTAGCACGAAATTGTCGTTTCCTTTGATGCGACAATCGGTCATAGGCTGGCTTAGAAAGCAGGGACTAGAAGCGGAGATGTCGGATGCGGGTCACGTTGCGGACGAAATCATTGCCTCGGTAGGAGGCCTCAACAACGTTCGATTACTCGCCGATAAGGAGACAATCGAATTCTTGAACCATATGGCGCACAGCTGGCGCGAACGCAAGGGCGGTACTGTGGAGTTTCCGAGTAGGACGGCGAGTATCGGCCAAGTGCGGATGTTATTGTCAGAAGTTGCGAAAAAGCCCTATGGCCACAACAAGACTCTGGAGCAATTCGTTGACGCTGGCTTGATGCGGCTGGGGATTGCTGCGAAGTGTCCGCACTGCACCAAGGAGAACTGGTTTTCACTGGACGAGATTGGAACCGTGAATAGGTGCGAGCGCTGTCTCAAGCAGTTTGACTTCCCACAAGGAGTGTTCCCAAGACCAACCAACTGGAAGTACAGGGTCTTGGGACCGTTTTCGACACCTAACTACGCGCAAGGCGCATATTCTGTGGTGTTGACACTTGCATTCCTTAGGCATGGCCTCGCCGGGACTTGGGATGGCTTTACCTATTGCTCCGGAATGGAGCTGAGATACGGTCAAGAAGTGCGAGAAACGGACTTCGTCGCTTGGTGCAGAAAGACGAATATCGGTTACCTTCCCGATCCAGAGACGATAATCGGCGAATGCAAGAGCCTCGGCTCAGAAACATTTGGGACTAAAGAACTAGATCGGTTAAGGGATCTGGCTCACTGGATGCCGGGGGCATTCGTCGTCGTCGCGTCTCTAAGGAATGAATTTAGTTCAAAGGAATTGGCCGGACTACAGCCACTTGCTAGGTCGGGTTGGAAACCCGACGGTGTGAGGGGTTTGCAGTCTCCGCTTATTGTGCTGACAGGATGCGAGTTATTGGCAGGTGGAGGGCTACCCGCGACGTGGAAGAACGTCGGAGGCAGTCGGGGTAAACTGATTGAGCGCTATGGTTATTTTACAGACTTACGTAGACTGGCAATGGCGACACAGGAAGCTTACCTCCAGCTAAGTCGCGATGAGGTATACGAATTGGCTGGGAATAGTCGTCTTGAGGGCCACCCATACTGACCGCAACGGAGGAACAAGAGCGCTTGGTTTTTTGATCGAGGTGAAGCTTCCTGTGACGTCGTCACCCGCCATGTGCAACCACAGTAGTCCGTCGTCATCGCAGCGCTCAAGCTATTGCAAGGAAGTCGACACATTGCCGCTGCAACGATCCTCGGACCGTCCTCGATCCGTGCCGGACAGGTCCCAAACCCTCTTTTCCAGCGGCGGTGTTGGCATTCAACCCGCGATTTCGGCAATGCCGCTCGCGATCCGGTTGGAGGCGGCTTTCAGCGGATCGTTCGCCAAGTGCGCGTATCTCGCGGTTGTCTCCACCTTGTTGTGACCGAGCAATTTCCCGATCATTGTAAGACCTTCACCGACCAGAAGGCCGCCACTGGCATACGAATGACGTAGGTCATGCAGGCGCACGTTCCTGATCCCGGCACGGCAGCGAATGCGGTGCCACTGGTCGTAGACGTCACTCAGCGGCTCGCCCGGCTTCGGGCTCGTGATAACCCACGGATTGCCGTCCTCGCGCGCCAGGCCCGGCAGCTCCGCGATCGCCCGCTCGCCCAGATGAACGATCTTGGCCCCGGTCTTGCTGTCCGGCAGGCGCAATTCGCTCCGGTCCAGGTCGACGTATTCCCATCGCAGAGTCAGGATCTCCGCCTTCCGGCATCCCGTCAGCATCAGCAGGCGGATCGCGGCGAAGGCCGTTTGCCATCGCCCACCTGGTAGCCGCTACAGGATGTCGCCCGCAATACTCTCAGCGATGCGCTCCGCCGTCTCATGGATAGAGTCGTGCGCGAGATGGGCGTAGCGCGCCGTAGTCTCGATATCGCTGTGGCCAAGCAGCTTCCCGATCACAGGCAGGGTTTCGCCAAGTGCCAGCGCTCGGGACGCGAATGAGTGGCGGAGGTCGTGCATACGGACATCCTCCAGCCCGGCCTTGGCCCGTACGTCGAGCCAGAGATGGTTGACGGTGCTCAAATGTCGTCCCGGGTCGCGGCCCGGAAACACCCAGGGGCTGTCCGCCCGGCGCGGCAGTTCCTCGAGGATGCTGGCCGCCATCGGCGGCAGCTGGACCGTGCGCGGGCCGGTCTTCGCGTCGGCCAGGTGAATCTCACGGGCGTCCAGGTCGACATCCTGCCAGCGCAGGGTGAGGATCTCGCTCTTTCGGCACCCGGTGAGCGACAGCAGCCGGATCACTGCGACGCTCGTCGGCGTCGCGCTGCCCTGCGTAACGGCCTCGTCCAGTACCCGTCCCAGTCGGGCGAACTCGGCATCGGTCAGGAAACGTTCGCGCTTTCGTTCGGGAAACGTGGCAACCGACCGGCAGGGACTGCAGCCCTCCGGCACCATGCCCCAGCCTGCAGCCAGCCTGTACATGTGCGACAGGGTCTTCACCGCCGTATTGGCCGCCGACGGGGTGCCGGACATTTTCTGTTGTAGTTCGACAACCTGAGCGCGCTCCACCGCCACGAGCGGCACCTGGCCGAGAGCAGGCAGGATCTGGCGGCGAACCGCGATGCGGGCCTTTACGGCCGTCTTGGGCTTGACGCGCACGGCGACATGCTCTTCCAGGTAACGCGCGGCGAGGTCGGCAACAGTCGGACCGCCGACCGCCTTGACGGCCAACGGCAGGGGCACCGGATCCTCTCCCGCCTTGATGCGCACGATAACCAGCGCCGCGCGCCGGCGCGCCTGCTCGGCACTGATCACGCCATGACGGCCGAGCGTGACCCGCTTCGGCTTGTCCGGCTTATCCGGTCCCTCTGGGCCCCGGGCCTGGGCGACATAGACCTTGCCGCCGGTCGGATACACGCGAACGCCGAAGCCTTTCAGATCCCGGTCCCAGAACACGGTGTCGCGCGTAACCCGGAGCGCCGCCACGGTGCGGTTCGATAAGGTCTTCTGCTGCAGCGCCATCGTTTTCCGCCCTCACGCGGCCTTGGCGCCGGCCGGCATGAGCTGCGCGCCGATGCTGTCGCCGGTGCGGGCGGCTGCGGCCTTTTCCGCATCGCGCACCAGATGCGCGTACTTCGCGGTGGTTTCGACCTTGGAGTGGCCAAGCAACCGGCCGATGACGGTCAAGCCCTCGCCGAGCGCCAGCGCGCGTGAAGCATAGCTGTGCCTTAAATCGTGCACCCGCACGTCATCCAGACCGGCGTCCTTCCGGATATGCTGCCAATGTGAGAAGAGGCCGGTCAATCGGCCATCCGACTTGTTGCGGATCACCCAGGGAACGCCCTCCATGCGCTCGATGCCGTCGAGCACCGCCAGCACCGGATCGGTCAGCGGCACCATGCGCGGGCCCGTCTTGCCGTCGCGCAACCGCAGCACGCGCGACGTGCGGTCCACGTCGTCCCAGCGCAGGGACAGGATTTCGCCCATCCGGCAGCCGGTCAGCATCAGCAGACGCAACGCGGCGACCGCCGACGCCTGCGTCGCCCCCCTGGCCTCGAATGTCCGCAACGCCGCCCCGAGGCGCCGGAACTCCTCGGGCGTCAGGAAGCGTTCGCGGGACTTCTCGCGATAGTACCGGACATGCCGGCACGGGTTACGGCCGGGCGGCACCATCTCCCAGGTCTCGGCCAGAACGAACAACCTCGATAGCACCCAGACCGCCCGGTTCGCCATCGCAGGCATGTCGCGCATCCGGTGATGCAGCGCGGCGGCTTCTTTCGGCCCGACCTCCGAAAGCGGCATCGTCCCCAACACAGGAAGAACGTGACGGTCGAGCGCCATCTTGTAGTGCTTTGCCGTTGCCGGCTTGCACCTGACCCCAAACCGGACGGACACGCAGCGGGCCGCCAGATCCGCGACCGTGGGCTCGGGCGCTGGCTTCGGCGGCCTCGGGTTCTCGCCCCGCTTGATGCGGTCGATCGCGACCGCCGCCTCGCTCCGGTACTTCTCGATCGTCTCCGCGCCAACCGGTCCCAGCGTCACCCGCTTCAGGCCGGCCGGTCCCCGAGACTGGACGATGAAGAGCTTGCGTCCGGTGGCGTGGACCCGCACCCCCAAGCCCGCCAGCTCGCCGTCCCAGTAGATCGCGTCCTTGTCCTCGGCTTTCAGCTTCTCGACAATCCGCTTGGTCAGTTTGAGTGTGCTGCGCTTCGGCATCGTCTCTCCCGCGCTCCCGCGGCAAAGCGTTCGGTCACGGGGTGATGGAGGGGATGACGGCACGGACCGAAGGCGGGTGCGGCCCGGCAGAACGTGAAGTTGCCATCGTCTTCCTCATCGTCGTCACCTTTTGAACGAACGCTTTCTCCCGCGGTCCCCATCGGCTCGAATGTCAGTCATCAAACCGCAATCGAGCGACATCAAATCCGGGGCTATTTGAGACGATCCGTGGCGACGATGCAAGGGGCAGAAGTCAGGAAGGGAAAGAAAAATACCAAATACAGCAGCTAGTTATCGCAAACGGGTCGCCAAACGTCGAAGCGTGTCGCAGCTTGTGTCAATTACATTCTCTCTCCGCCGTTAACAGTTTCCTAAGACAATTGCTACTGCTGATCAGCGTTAAAGTGTTTGACCAGGAAATAGCAGAATCCCAGTGCAAGACTGCGGCCTAGTCTTGCGAATTCCTGCTCGGAAAAACCGACCGGCGTGTGCGATCCGGGGCTGGTGAAACTGAAGACTCCCGTTAAACCGGCTTCCTCGTGTTCAGTGATGAAAGCCGACACCCGAAGATAGGTTGCGATCTGTCCCCACTTACTCGGGTCGAAGCTTCCAGGATGGTTTGCGTGCCTCTGCTGTGCAATCGATGTCGCCAAAGTCTGTAGAGCAACCCGGGCATTCCCGAGACACCCATTGAAGTCGCTGCGGAGGAACGCGTCGGCTGAGTTTTCGATGACACGTGCTATGTCGCCGGCGTCGGGCAATCCAGATTGCTGAAGCTCTGCTGCCAGGTCATTCTCGACGGCTTGGACATCTTCGATTGTAGGCTCGGTCGGCACGAACGTGTCGGTTTCTCTCTTATATTCGTCATATCCTCGACGGTAACCGTCCAATTCCAAATAGAGGAGCAGGTCGTTCCATCTTTCATCGAACCGATATCGTGGAGAAATTTGATAGCGTAACGTCCCGTCGGTTCTGAGAGCCTCTGCCAAGATGTTGCCAATCTGCTCGGCGGAAGCTGCGAGGACTGCCTCCCGAACGGCGGCTGTGACGCTTGTCCCGCCCCACTGCTCTAAAAGGGCGTCGGTCCGTAGCCCATGCTTTTCGAACAGCACGACGAGCGAATCTCTGTCAAACAGGTCGAGAAATTGGCAGAGCGATAGTCTGGAACGCCGGCTAAGATTCATGGGAAATCGTCCGCCAATGCCTAAGCAAGTATTGCCTCGATGCCGAACACGTCACGACCGCTCAACACGGACCCGGTCGCCCAGGCCAAGGTCATTAAGAATTTGCTGTAGTTCGGTCTCCATATTCTTGGCGAACACCGAACCGACGCTCACGGAGAACTCGATCCCCACGCTGAGGTCATCTCCGGACCGAAGTCTGGGCAACACCTTGGTGCCGAGCCGATTCCAGACCTCGGGCGGCACGGTTCCGACTAAGCGCAGCATCGTCTTCTGATCTCCGACGCCTGGTTCAGGCTCGGTGCTTGGCTTAGGTCCGGG
This sequence comes from Alphaproteobacteria bacterium, assembly GCA_965219135.1. GTDB lineage: Bacteria > Pseudomonadota > Alphaproteobacteria > VGEJ01 > VGEJ01 > CAYUNL01. The sequence continues at coordinate 2,022,745 of CBDCMV010000003.1, forward strand.
TTCCGGTCCGACTTCGGGGCCAGGACCCGCAGTGGGCCCTGGTTCCGGCTGCAGCTTGCCGCTCGGTGTCGCCCGGAGTTCCTCAGCCTTCTTCTTGGCAAGTAGAAAGACACTGGCCTCGAACGCGACCTCCTCTACCCCGATATGTTCCGCATACCACAGCCGCCCATATTTGCCGTCGCTCTTGGTGCCGGAAGCGAGCCCGAATTCTCCATTTCCCACGAACTCGACGATCTTACGGCGGAGGATCGAGTCTGGATCGTTCAACCGGGTCAGTGATCCGTTGAGGAAGCTTTGCCGCAGGCTCGTGAGCGGCCAAGCGCCGGTTTCCTTGAATGCTGGCGGCCAGTGACGGTCAATGTAGCCGGCGCCGACGGATTCGTTGAGCAGAGCTTCGGCCTTCAACGCGCCGATAATCCGGCCACACAAGGTCTCGTGGGCGCTGGCATGGCCCGCGCCGAGGTCGATGATCTTGAGGCCGTTCGCGGCCTTTGTATCGGCGAGCGCCACGAAACGATAGCCGCCCCATACCTCGTCCTTGGCTGCTTCTTCAGCATCCTTGACCTTGGTCTGCACCTCAGTGCGATCGGTGCGGTCGAACTCTGCGCCCAAGACGCCTTCCGCCACTTCCCGGGCGACGCGCTGCCAGGCCAGCCACAACTCGACCCGCTCCCGGAGCTCCCGTCCCGGTTTTCTTGCGCACCAGACCAGCGAGCCGGGGTACAGTCTTGGCGATTTCCCCCGGTCCCTAGTCCACTGGCTGATCCGCTCGACGGCTTGGCTGCCGTCCTTCCACTCCACTTCGGGGTCGACGACGACGAGTGTCAGGCGCGGCGAGTCCTGAATCGCTGTGCCTTCCTCGGGGAAGGGGACGACCGGAACGGTGGCGCCGCGCGCGAACTCGCCCCCGACCAACTTGCGTATGGCCGGTTTGACCTCAGTCGCCTCGTCGAGCGACGCCCGCCGATCGCTGACGACTTTCTTCAACGTCGCTTGATGGTGGATGCGGAAGCCGTCTGTGCCGACTTTGCGGATGAAGAAGCCCGAGGCTTCCAGGGCCGTGGCGGCGTTGTCGATCGTCGTGGTCTCGACGTTCGGCTCGCCCAGTGCAAACCGGAGCTCAGGCAGGTGGGCCACCTTGTCTACTTGGCCGCCCGAGGATTCGAAGAGGATTGCTGTGCCTACGCGGCGGTGGATGTCACGGAGCGCTCCCTTGGTGTCCGCATCCAAGGCTTTAGTGTGTGCTAACGGCCCCGCGAGGTCGGCTCCTATGGCGACGTCGAGCCGCGACTCGCCCAGCTGGCCGAGAACGACGGCGCGGAACTCAGGGACGTGCAATGGCGCCGATCCCAGAGTGATCAGGGGCTCCCGTCTCGCCTGCTCGAATTGTTCGCGAGCCGCCCAGGATATCCACTGCGCCAGCATCGCCAGGGTGCCGCGGGTTTGCTGGAACTGAGTCAGGGCGCGCCATTTCCGCTGAAAGACGGAAAGCGTGGACGGATGGAAGGGGTAGCAGGCCTCGAACCGGTCCTTCAGGAAGTCGCGTGTCCTTGCCTCGGTGGTCGCGGTATCCACGGCCATCCATTCGGAGGGGAGCCGGGCGGTTCGCTCGAAGCACCAGTCCGCGTAGGTCTTGGCGACCTTCTTGCGCACGCGCTCGTCACCGATCTCCTCGAACAGCCGCCGGCGCACTACCTCGCTGATCTCGGACTCGTCGTTGGCGATCAAGTCGCGGGCGACGCGGCGGACGACCTTGGTGATCCGATCCTGCCACTGCTGGTCCCAGTCGGTCATCTCGACCTGGCTGCGGGGAAGGCTGATGACCGCCGCGGTCTGGGCCGAGCCGGTCACGGCGACTGTCAGGTTCTGAATGAAAGCATGGAAGCTTTCGGCCATGGCGCGGTGACGGTTGACGAAGTTCAGGACCTCGTCGAACAGCAGCAGTACCGGCGTCTCGGCAGCGGCGAACATTCGCCCGATGGCCTCGGTTCCCGGGGGCGTGGTCTCGGCGGCGGTGCCGAGCGTAGCGACACCCTTGTCGCCGGCCAGTTGGCGGGCCAAGTCGATCCACGGAGTTTCCCTACCTTCGCTCGGGTCCCAGGCATTACCGACGAAAACACCGACCCGGGCAGCGGGAGCTTCTGGAATACCCGCCTCGGTCAGAAGATCAGATATACCCGGGAGCTTGGAAGCGTCGGCGCCCGCGTTGGCGATGTGGTAGAGGGAGGCCAGCGTGTGGGTCTTCCCACCGCCGAATTGGGTGACAAGCGTGAGGACCGGCGCGGTGTTTTCCGTCTTGCCCGAGAGGCGGCGGAGCACCATGCCGGCATGCTCTGTCAAGGCGCGGGTGAAGCAGGTGCGTGTAAAGAACTGTGTCGGCTCGCGGTAGTCTATAGGCGCGGTGTTGGCCACAATTTGTTCGAGGGCGATGGCGAACTCGTCCGGGCTGAACGAGCGGCCTTCGCGGACCTCCTTTCGAGGCGTTACGACTTTGTACCAAGGGTCCACGGTCTCATCCTTCCCCGGCTAGACGTTTTGTTAGCCCGTTCATCGCGGCGCCGCTAACAGCATGGCGTCCAGAAGCCGCTTTTCCTCACTGCCGCGCGGGTAGAGGGCGGAGAGGGCGTTGGCCAAGCGTAGGAAGTCTGGCCCGCGTTCCTGCTCCGCCTTCAGCAGATTGCGGAGTGCTCGGCTGCGGCCCGAAGCTTGCAGAAGCATGGCGGCATGGACGCGATCAAGGGTGGTCGCTTCGATGGGCGCTTCCAAATCTCCAGTGGTCACGGGCGCGGTTCTTCCGCGACGACGGCCGCGACCCCGGACGGTGGGGGTGACCTCGGGAAACAGCGTGAGCTGCGCCACCGACAACGGGCTCGCCTCGATCGCATCAGCCAGCGATCCGGCCCCGGATTCTCCGAAGAGTTGCTTCCCTCTCTCGGTGACGGCCATCAGCCGCACCACGCCCTTGCTCGTTTCGATGATGCGGCCCTCCCATTCGGGGAGGTGGATGCCGAGTGGCTGGGCAAAACGGCGGGCGACGTCAAACATCAGGCTGTAGCCCTTCGACTTGCCCTGGGGGGCCACCTCTTCTGCGTCGACGTCGGCGGTATCACTACGACCGTTGGATGCAGAATCTCCATTCGTGCTCTGAATCGTCCATAGAAACAGCGCAGTCAGCCGCGCATCCTCTTCCAGCGCACCAGCCAGGTCATTACGGGTTTGAGCCTCGGCTGTCCCTAGAACGTGTTCAAGGGCGGTACGGCCGACGACCTCCCATACTTTCTCCAGGTATTTGGGCAGCTCGACCTCAAGCCCTTCCGCTGTCTCAACTCGTGTGTAGCGGCTGAAGATCTCCAGGGCGGGACCGATACAGGCGAAGACCAGATCGGCGCCACGGACGCCTTCGGCCTGCAGCCTTTCCATCCAATCGCCGACGCGTGCCGGCAACTCACTCAACACCTCGGCCCAGTCGCCAACGGAGGCGCTCTCCGACCGAGGCCTACAGACAAGGTGAACGCTTCCCATAAGGGAAGCTGTGCCGCGCGCATTTGTACGCTGAGCCATCTCAGTCACGATTGGCCAGGAGGCGCTGACGATTAATCCACCTGCGGTGAGGCCAGTAAGTAGCGCTTCCCAGCCATCGGTAGACTTATGGGCAAAAACAACACAAGCCACGCCATCGTCAGACAAAGTCTGTCTACCAATCGCGGTGGCATCGGAGAATTTACGTTCAAAGAACGACGGAGTCTTTGGATTGCCTTGATAGTCGCTTTGGCCTTGGTTCCAAACACATTCTTGTACCTTGGGACTCAGCGCATTTGATGGCGAGTACGGGTCGTTGATCTGGAGTTCCGGCAGCGCGCGCCGCAACCAAACAAGAAAAAAATCCGCCAGATCTGCGTATCGAACAGAGTCGTAATATGGTGGGTCTGTGAACCACACGGCGGCAGATGCTTCAGGCAGTATTGCTTCGGCAGCGTCGGCTTGCTGGACTTGCCCCTGAGTTGGGAAGATCGAGGAACACGCCACATAAGTTGCGACCCATTCCACGGCGCCATCCCAGCCACCCGTGGCACCTGAAAACGGCGTTGCCTCGGCGAAGTCCCATACCATGGGGATCTTCTGCCCATTAAAGGCGCCTTCAATATTCTCTCGTGTTTGGTGCCAGCGGCAAAGGGAGGTCCAGGCGTTCGCGATGCGACCGACCGCAAGCGCGAGGATCTCCTTTTCCGCTCCAGAACTTCGCCGTGACACCAATTGTGTAAACGTGCACAAAGCCTCAAGCTGACGACGGGAGTACAGGTCGCTATAATTTTTCATGCCGTAGCGGGTGACGGCAGAAAGCCCTCGTGCGTTTGGAGATGGCCTTACGGGATTGATTTCTTCGGTGGGCGCGTTGGCAACTGGACGCTGTGTTGCAGCGAAAATCGCTTGATAGTCTCGCGGCTCTGCAACGCGGTAACGTCGACCCATAGTGTTCTCTTGTGTTGTGACTACCGCAATAAGCACAGCACCACCGATGCGGTTTCCGTGAATATCGAACTTTGGCGATGCACCACCTCTTTCAGCCGCGAGCTGAGCTTGAACTCGTTGCCCGTGGAGAACCGTCGGACACACAGGGCACGATGCCTTTCCACCTATAGCGAATCCTGCACCGACCTCAGAATCTCTCGCGGGCACGAAAATCTCGAATTCCACACGTGGTGGCAAGTCGTCCATGCGGATAACGCGCGGTCGTAGGGCAACTCGTCGATTGGCCTTCTTGCTCAACCACATGGACCGTAGAAGTGGTATCTCAGCACCGCAGTTTGGCGCTTCGCAGAGCACCGTCCTGGCCCACAAATACGCGATTGGCTGCGCGCCGTCGGGGTCGGTGGGATAGAGTTCTCCGATTTCGTTTTTTGCCGCCTTTTTGATCTCAAATCCAACGCGACGTATATCGTCCGCGAGTTTGGATCCGTGACGCGGGATATCTTCCAACATCACTTTTTCGATCAGGCAAGCCACCGGGTTCAGATCGCTTGCGAACGCCTCACAACCAACACGCAGTGCCTCTAAAGGTATTGAGCCACCGCCCGCAAAGGGGTCGACTACCAACGGCGGCTCATCGGGATGCGCAGCCTTCACAAGACCGCGTGCGGCCGCAACCCAACTCTGATCCGCCGAGAAGTCCCAGTTGGCGAAGTCACCAATAAACTTGAGGAGCTTGGCTCGCAGGTCGGCATCCTTCGGCCCGACCGGCCCTAAAATGGGCGGCAACAGATCGCGCGCCTTGCCCTTGAAGTCTTCTGGACAATACGGATTGCATGGGTCCGGTAAGAGAAGGGCCAGCAGCATCGCCCGAGACGAAGCCAAGGGACGCCTCGCCCACCACAAGTGCAAGGTCGAGGGATGCCCGTGCCGGATCGACTTCTCCCGGGCCGCGTGCCGCGACACGACCGCAATCGGAAAATCTACTTCCGCCAGCCGTTTGCACTGTTTCGGAATCACTGCACCAAGGCTTCTTCAAGCGTCTTTTGAAAACGCGTCCAGGCGTTGTCAAACGCGTTTTTCGATCGATTCTTATCGGATTCCCAAAAACGCGCGAAATCCTTGTGCAGATTGCGACGCTTGAAGTACGGCGCCAAGTCTATCGCGTCTTTCCCCCTGCCCCGGTTCGAACGAAAAAAACGGGTTGTGGATTTGAAAGCAATGTCGATGGGACGCTCAAGAGGACCCAGTAAATCCCAATCATCTTCCTCACAAGCTCTACGAAAAGCGGTTGCGCCCGCCCGAGATCGGCAGAGGGGCTGAAGCATCGCCCAAAGGAAATGCAGGACGAGCCATTGGGCATGAATTCGTTCTCGGTCTCCGATGGCGTGGTAGTGGACGCGTCGAAACAACCAGAGCCGCGAAAGATAGTAATTTGGGTCACTACTTGGAAATACGTGATCATACATCGGCTCTTCGAAAAGGGCTTCTCGACCTTCCCGGACGATGGCGGGATCCAAATCGCTAGCGGCGACCACTTGGGCAAATTCTTCCTTTTTTACGATATACAGTTTTCGCACACCAGCGATCTGACGCGCCTCCCCTTTCGTCATGCGTTTTCGCAAATAGAAATATCCAATCTTGCGAAGATGCCGTTCAATCTCGATCTGCCTGCGGTCGTTCGACATAAGATCAGATGGTCGTATGGCATTTTGCCAGTTTGTCGCCTGCACGATTTTCGAGACCAAGGTCTCAAACCGCTCGGCGCTGTTGTCGTCGTCACGCGGCACACGAATGACGCGCACGAGAACACTCGCTTTCCTGCCTTTCTCTGTCGTTCGCGCCAGAGTTCTTGTGGTCTGTTGCCCGTTGATCACCTGAGGATTCGCCACACGTAGAATCTCCCGCCCTCTGCTCGATTCGTGCTTCGCGTCATCGCATACGATTGTCACGCCGTTGTTGTAATACCAAAAAAATTCAGGTTCTTCGGAAAGTGTTACCTCCATTCCCCGGTTGATTTCCGTGCTGCCCAAAAATCCACGGACGTTACGTGCAAAAAGGCGCGGTCCAGCATGGTCAAAAAGACCAGCGATAGCGACATCGCTCATGGAAAATACCCACGATTCGATGTCAGTTTTTTTGTCGAAGCGATTGAAGACGCCGGTAGAAGAGACCCCACTTCCAGATTCGATATCGAGATCAAGAGAAGGAACCGGCGGGGCAACGCCGTCAAGATAATCGGCGAGCAATAGCATTAGGCGCTTACCGTCGAACATTTGGAAAGAGGTGCGGTTATCGTTGATGCGGACGGTGCGTTCCGCTTCGTTGTATAAAGATTTGCTACATTTGCCCGTTGTTACGTAGTGAAGTTGAAGAGCATATCCGCGGTTTAGCAATTGCTTCCTTGAAACCTTCAGGCGTTCTAATACATCCGGTGCGAGTTTATCGGCCAGGCTGCCGAACGCCTCATCATTACCAAAAAGAGCACCCGCAAGGTTTGCGACCGCAAGCACATCGTTTCTTTTCTCGTTCGCTACTCCAATCCGTTTTCGATACTTTCCTTGAATGATAAACACGACACGCGCCCGGTCGTCGATGAGGACCGCATCCACCGCTTTATCATTCGAACCCCCGCAGAGGGCCTGAATAGCGGTCTCTTCATTGTCCACGACAAAGGCCCGCAAAAACCAAACGATGAAAACTTCGTCTTCAGCCAAATTGGGATTTCTCCCAGCAAACTCGTTAAGCTCTCGCTTTAAATCGGTTTCCGAATATCTTGTGGCTGCCATTGGTTTCACTTCCCCTCGTCAAACGGGTTTTGGGCCTCGCGTAGCCGCATGGGTTTCGTCATCGCGTCCACTTGGAGCCAGTAGTGCTGCACCTTGGTGACTTCGTGCCAGGGGAACCGGGCGGGGTCTCTGACCGGCTCCTGAAGCTCGGGTGCCGTGGCGCAGCTGGTCACCACATAGAGCCAATAACAGTCGCGGCGGTCCTCGGCCACGCGGCGCTCGTTCGGCGTGAGTAGGATGCTGCCGGTCGCGGCCGCCAGACCCTTGATTTCGATGAGCCGAAGTTCCCCGGTTTCCTGGTCCAGGCTAGTCACGTCGTAGCCGAGGTTCTTCTCGTGGACGTCATAGACCTGTCGACCCTGCGCCTCCTCGTGCTCCATGACCACGCGCATGGCGGTCATCTCGGATTCCGGGTTGGGGCGCAGTCGCCGGACGTCCAAGGAGTCGCGTTCGGGACTGGGCAGGATCAGGACGCTCGCCAGCCGCTCAACGCCTTGCAGCGTCACCGCCCGTTGGCGCTTTAGCTCATCCTTACGGCGCTCGCGCCGCGCCAGAACCTCGGCATGGCGAGACTCGGCCTGGGCAAGGCGGCCCTCGGCGCCGGTCACTTCGTTCTCCACCTCATCGGCGGCACGGCCGATCTCTTCGTCGATGCGCTGCAGAACCTCAGTCAACGACAGCTCGACGTGCTCGGCGATGCGCTCTACCTCGGCCAGCCGCTCGGCACGAACCTCATTGATAAACGGGACCAGCGCATGCTCGTTGAGCCAAGCGGTCGCCTCCGGGAGAAGGGCCAGGGACGGCAATTCAGTCGAAGCGTTGGCGGGATTTAGGTTTCCGAGGACATCCGGCCCCCGGAGGCAGGGGGAGCCGTCATCCGTCAGCTCCACCGTGAACAGTCGTTCGTGAATGACGTGTCCGATGCCATCCACGACGCGCGCCCGGTAAAAGTCGAGCCGTGCCGGCGTCTCGTGTTCGAGGGAGTGAAAACAGGCTCCCTTGGCGAAGGCGTCGCGGCCGAGCTCGAGGCTGTGCCGGCGCAGGGCCTCGAACAGCGGATGCCCGGGCGTGACCCATTCGAGGCTGTTTTCTTCCGCCGCCTCGCGGTCCGTCGATAGGCGGGGATAGCGGGCCGCGAGCTCCGGGAGCTTCCAACTCGCCTCGCGCTCATATTTCCTCAAGGACGGCGGTGTCCGCCCCGGCTCAAAAGTATGGGCCAGACTGCCGATGGGCTTTAACGCAAGCGCCGCGTCTTCGGCGCACTCCTTGATGAAACGCGCGATGGTCTCCGGCACCACGCGGCGCTCCTGAGCCCGAGCCCGACGTTCGATGAGCATTTCGAGGTTAAGCTTCTTGGAGGCGAGACCTTCCAGAGCCGTTTGGCAGATGGCCCGAAAATGGCCTTCATCTACGTCTCGCAAGAGCCGATCTTCCAAATCGGCGTCGCCGAGCTTGCCGGCGTAGTAATCCCGGAGTACGCGCTCCACATGGGCGGCCGGTAGAACCTCGCCGACCACGTTGAACACCGCGTCGTCATCGAGGGCGTCGCGGATCTCCTGTAGTTTCTGGTGCAGGCGCTGGAGGACCCGGCCCTCGATGGTGTTGGTGGCAACGAAGTTGAAGATCAGGCAGTCATGCCGCTGGCCGTAACGGTGGATGCGGCCCATGCGTTGTTCGAGCCGGTTCGGGTTCCAGGGGATGTCGTAGTTGAAGAGGATGTGGCAGCACTGAAGGTTGATCCCTTCGCCGGCCGCCTCCGTGGCCACCAAGACCTGAATGTGGCCTTCGCGAAACTGCTGTTCGGTGTAGAGACGGCTTCCCGGTTCGTCGCGCGAGCCCGGCTTCATGCCGCCATGGATACAGCCGACCACGAAGCCCCAGGCCTTCAGTTGTCCCATCAGATAGTCGAGAGTGTCCTTGAACTCGGTGAACAACAGCAGGCGCTGGTCGGAATTCTCGAAAAAACCCTCGTCTTGCATGATGCCTTTGAGCCGACTGAGTTTCGCCTCGCTGCCCGATCCCTCGACCTTCTTCGCCTCTTCGGCAAGCTCGCTAAGCTCGGCAATTTCTTCGCGCACCTGCTCCGCGTTGCCGGCCAGCGTGATTGCCTCCAGCATCTCCTCCAAGCGCTCCCGCTCGGCGTCCTCCAGTTCTTCCAGTTCTTCCGGGTCGGGCAGTGTGGGCGGTGACATTTGCACCAACTCCTGCGCCCGCTGGAGGCCGTCCTCCAAGCGCTTGGCCCGATTTTCGAGCGATCGGCGCATGGCGTGGGTGCTGGAGGCGAGGCGCCTCTGATAGAGCGACATCAGGAAGCCGACGGCTCGCGCCCTCGCATCCTCGCCTTGCGCCGCGGCGCGAACGCTCTGCCGCTTCACGAAGCGGGTAACCTCTTGGTAGAGCTCGAACTCAGGGCCGTCGATGGTGAAATTGGCCGTGCGCGGAATGCGCTTCGTGAAAACCGGCTGCGCCGCCCACGTTCCATCTGCCTGCCGCTCCGGAAAGTAGACCATCGCCTCCTTGGTGCGGCGGAGGTAGAAGGGTGCCCGCTGACGATCCATGGCCTCGCGGATGGATTTCACGTCGGCGTAGGCGTCGCGATCGAGGAGTTGAAGGAACAGCGTGAAATTTTGCGGATCGCCTTTGTGCGGCGTGGCGGTCAGCAGAAGGATGTGATCGGCGCTGTCACGCAGGAGTTCGCCGAGGGCATACCGCGCCGTCTTGCGAGCCGGTGGCGACCACGACATGCGGTGCGCCTCGTCGACGATCACCATGTCCCAATGGACCTGACGCAGCCCGGGCAAGATTTCGTCGCGCTTGGCGAGGTCGAGCGAGGTGATGACCTGCTTCTGCTCCAGCCATTGATTAACGCCGAACTGATCGCGGATGTCGCCGCCCTTGAGTACGAGGAACTTCTCGTCGAACTTCTCCTTGAGCTCGCGCTGCCACTGGAAAGCAAGGTTCGCAGGGCAAACGACGAGGACCCGCTCGGCGAGACCTCGGAGTTTGAGCTCGCGGACCAATAGGCCTGCCATGATTGTCTTCCCGGCACCCGCGTCATCAGCGAGCAGGAACCGCACGCTGGGAAGCTTGAGGAGGTGCTCGTAGACGGCTTCGAGCTGATGCGGCAGCGGATCGACCCGGGAGATGGAGAGCCCGAAATACGGGTCGAACTCGTAGGCGATACCCAGGGAATAGGCTTGAAGGCCGAGGCGCAGAAGCCGGCCGTCACCGTCGTAGGAAAGGATGGAATCGGCGATCGTCAGGCCGACCAAGTCGTCTGAGGTCAGCGTGACACGGCGAAACTGCTCCGACTGCAACCCGACAAGGCCCGCGACCCAGGCATCGGGGCCATTTACGCGAACGGTTTCCACCCGCATGGGTTCGCTGAACAACGGGCCGGTGACGATCTGTCCTTCGCTCAGGGGGAGATCATCACTCAACGGCCAGGTTCCTTCATGCACTTAGTGTCATACCCAAGCAACGCAATCCGGGAATGGTTTAAGTCCCCCATGGACGGCACGTCCCGAATATCGTTGGGGCAATTATTCATCCTGCTCCGTGCTCCTCGTCCTCGACCCGCTGCTCCCCCGCCATGGCGTGGACGAGAACGCCGGCGCCGACATCGCCCCATCCTCGGCGTCCTGCGCGACCTCCGTCACAGGTCCTTCGGGATGACGTGCCGATCGCACGTATCACACAGCAGTCTACAATCGCGCGTGTCCGAACCCTTCGCCTTAGCGCTGGCTCATTCCGACTGTGCGGACGTCGGGGCGGTCATGGCCCGCTTCATCGTAAACCTTCCTGAAGAAAGTCAGTAGCAGGTCGAACGGATCCGAGGCGTATGTATCGATACTAAACCGGTGATCTATTCGCTCGACGAGAATCGGACCGATGAATTCCTCAGAGAACCGTGACCGATCGACCGCGAGTTTGAAGCCATCGACACCTTCAAGACCGACGGCGACATCTAGCGGCGGCTGCAATTTCAGCTGGCGCTCGGCCACGGACATGAAGTTTGCCAATCCATCGATCAGGATTTCTTCGAAGGCTGCCGTCGGCACATAGGGCTCGGCGTGGTGCTCCGAGCGATTCACCCGGAGATGGTAGCGATCGACGCCGTGCAGACTTCCATCACGGGCGAGTATGCTTGCTGTGAGCGCCACCGGCGGCTCTGTGCCGGAAGACACGAACACGGCCGCTCCGTTCCGGCTGCGGGCAATACATTGACCGTCGGCACGATTGCTGGCCAGGGGCCGCAACGATTCCCAAGCAATGCGTTGCCAGCTTGCATTGTCGATCTGGGGTCCGGACTCATGCGATCGGACGTTCAAGAAGATAGTAGGGGCCTCCCTGAATCCGATCCTGGTGCCAGACCCATGATGCACCAGCACTGCGTTCCACGGGAACTGCTCCACGGTGCTACCCGTCGTCGCTGGCACGTTTGCAGGCTGCTGGTCCGTCCCGGGCAGCGCAGCCCGAGAATTGCTGGCCAGGTCGCCACTTCCGCTTGGTCCGGCAGACTCGGACTCCGCTACCGTTCGAATGATCGAGCGAATTGCGTTGACCAGCTCCCGGGCCAGCCTTTTTCGCTCGTTCCGACGAACCTCTTGCGCGTCGTCTTCGTGTGCTCGATAGCGAACGGGCCACCGCCTGTGTCGCAGGTCGAACGGAAGGTCTTCCGGCCTTCCGTATCCTTCGTTGAACACCCCGAGAATCCGTTGATCGCCCAATGCATGCAGCGCGTAACCGTATTCGATCAATATGTTTGGATTAGGCGCAGCTCGCTCGTTCGGACCGATGTGGGTTGGTGTCAGATCCGCTATGAATACGTTGCACCCGCGAATTTTCTCGAAGATGGTCTCTGCGATCGGCGGGCTGCCGGGTATGTCCTGAGTATCCTGATCAACCACGACCTCGCCCCGCACGACATCTTGAATCTCGAGATCGTCCTCAAGCTGCTTCTTCGCTTCATCCAACGCACGGCGAATCAGGCCTCGACACACGTTGCTGGGCGTATCGCTCTGCCAAGCGTAGAACAACTTGATTGACAATGGAGGGTTCTCCGGGTCCCATGCACCCAACCGACCAGTTTGCAGATCGAGGTGCTGATACGCGCCTTTGCAACCGTTCGGTGCGGCGGGAGGCGAAGTCGCCACCGGGTCAGCGGAGGCCGAGAGAGGCTGGTCTCCCCTAGTAAGTTCACCTTTCGACTACGACCGCGCTATCATCTCTGCCCTGCCACAGTACCACTATCACCACATTGGCCACTACGTTCTCAAACCGACTGCCAGGGTTTACTCAGCCGATGCCCCCCCCCCCACGCCTCACGCCACCTTGACTAGACCGGCGTTCCGGTCGAGCGGAGCAGCACATCAAGGAAGGCAAGAACGCGATTGTGTGGACCCGACTATCGTGCAGGAGGTTCCGCAACAATGAGGTTCGACTTCACCTTCATGCGCTGGCCTACAATCTCGCCAACTTCATGCGCACCCTGGCTCTGCCGGAGGCGGTCAAGCACTGGTCGCTGACCTCGTTGCGGCAAAAGCTGGTGAAGATTGGAGCCAGAATCGTCGGCCACGGCCGGTACGTCACGTTCCAAATGGCCGAGGTTGCGGTGCCGAGGAGCTTGTTCGACGAATCCTGCGGCTGATAGCTCAACTCCGGGCGCCGCCAGCACCAACGTGAGGCGGAGCCTGATGCCAATGCTGCAACAGATAGCGGTAGAGCTGTGCCGTGCAGACCACAAACAACGCCATCAGCGGGCTGGTGTCGCGGTGTTCACGGCAATTCCCACAAAATCCAGGCAAATACCGTCCCGCACCGCCCTCAAAATTGCCTCGGCAGGCGACCCGAACTACCGTCTCCTCACAAACCGGGGTTCATCTGGGGAATATCAGATTAGGCTACTTCATTGGTAACTGACACACAGATAACGCAGAGGCAACTCGACGCATTCAGGCGCTTCCTGAAACTACTGCCTCATGGCCAAGACCTTGCACTGGTGATTTTGAAAGGGCATCTTCTGATCGAAGAACAGATCAAGCTCATTATCAGCGAGCAGGTGAAAAAACCTGAAGCTCTAAGTGATGCTAGACTTACATACTATCAATATATTTGTATAGCCGAGGCGTTTTTACCGGAAAATAAAGATATTTGGAAACTAGTCAAGAAGTTGAACAATATTCGGAATAAACTTGCACACAATGCTGAGCATGAAGGCCTAGACGACCAAATAGATGACTTTGTTAGTTCTGTTCAGTGGTTCAATCACTCCGTCGAAGATAGGCAAAAGCAGATTGAGCTCAAACTTTGGGCGCTATTTGAGGCTGTATCATCATTAGCAGCCTGTTGAAGAAATAGCGGGTTTGGCCTTGAGGATGGCTTGGTCGCCGAGATGGTATGCGAACTGGATTTCGATCGACCCGTTGTCGAGCAACTGTTGCAGGCGTTTCACTCGATCCGCTCGGAGCGCCAATTGATGGAGCGCCTTGAGTTCGACCTCCTGTTCCGTTGGTTCGTTGGCCTGGGCATCGGCGATGCGGTGTGGGACCACTCGACCTTCTCGAAGAACCGAGATCGGCTGCTTGCGGGGGAGATCGCGGCCAAGTTCCTGTCCGCCGTGCTGGCTCAGCCGCGCGTGAAGCGGCTGCTATCAACCGACCACTTCAGTGTTGATGGCACGCTGGTAGACGCCTGGGCATCAATGAAGAGCTTCAAGCCGAGGGACGGCGCGCCCGACGATGATACCGGGCGCGGCACTGGTGGCACAGGCGGCGGCGGGCACAATGCCGGTTCCGATTTTCGGGGCGAGCGGCGCTCGAATGCGACCCATGAGAGCACCACCGATACCGATGCGATGCTGTACCGCAAGGGTCCGGGCATGGAGGCGCGGCTGTGTTACATCGGGCACGGGACAGCAGCACCGGTTGCCCGTCGAGACAAATTTGAGGGCGGTGCGTGACGGTATTCGCCTGGAATTGGTAGGAATCGCCGTGAGCACCGGAGACATCCGGGAAATGTGGGGTAAGAAATGGCATACGTTCCACTGGCTTTGTCGAACTCGCTCCCCGATTCCGTCCACACGGTAATTAGGAAAGGAGTTGAGCCGCTGTTGCAAGACGTTCACTGGATGCTTGCAACGGTTATTGGAAAACATACCGACGTCGCACCGCCTCCGCAGTTACAGCTGCCCATCGCGCTCGTGTTATTGGCGACGGTGGCGGGTGTATCGAAAAAACTACTTCAGACACCAAAAAAAGGCGATCGTGAGCGGTTCGTGGGATGCCTCAATAGTTATTTCCCGTGGGACATTGATCCCCCAACGGGCGTGTCATCTGAAGATGCTGCAAAGATTCTTTATAAGGTTTTTCGAAACCCCCTAGTTCATTCTCTTGGATTGAACACGGGTAGGTATCCGGTTGTTCGGATTGGGCAAGTCTTCCGAGGAACAGATGATGCTGAGAACAGAGTCGAAGATTTGGAACGCTTAAAGGTAAAACCATACTCGGAGCCCTGTCTTGTCGTAACACCGCAAGAGAAGGTCTTGTGGTTGGACCCGTTCTATTGGGGTGTTCGCAAACTCGTTGAGCAATGGACCCGCGACGACACTCAAGTTTTGCACGCGGACAAACACCTAGCTCCGCGCGTCGTTTAAGGAGCCGGTAGTAGACTTGGCGCGGTGAAGGACACGGACGGCGTCAAAGGGCGGACTGGCCATGCCTTCAGATGCCCCCGCCACCGGAGTTCACTAGCATGAGCAATCACCACCCACCTAAATGCCCGCCGCTGGTCTATCGCCCGCCGGGCCGTCTTCAAGCGCGACGGCTGGCGCTGTGTCATGTGCGGGCGGGCCGGTCGCCTGGAATGCGACCACATCACGTCGCTAGAGCGCGAGCGGGGGCAGGACCCCGTTCACATAGTTCGCCACACCAGTTTTCGTAGAAGTCCGCCATATCCCTCAGACCTCGCTCAGATCGGGCATTTCGGTTGTCGAGCCGCATAATCTCTCGGCCCCAATGGTGAGCGCTCGCACAGGCCTCCATCGCCACAACGCAGCGCGGTAGTGCGGCGAGAAAGTACAGCAGCTTCTCCCGACTAACCTTCCTGCGGAACGCGACCGAACCGTCCGCCCGAGCACCGTGAAGCTGAAAACTGCGCGAGGCCAGATCGACGATCTGAAGGCCTCCCAGCGCCAGATGCAGGGATGCGGCCGATCTGGATGTGCTCAGTGTCCGCCTTGTCGCTACTGTCCGAAGCCGCCGTCATCGAGATTGAGCCAGACCCGAAATTTGACCCCTCAGACTCCAACGATGTCAACAGGTTAGCACGCCGATCGCCGTCGAATACCCACGCCGAATAACAGTCGAACACGCCGCTTTCGCACGTTGACATGGCAATCGAACAAAGACGAATATGCTGGACATTACAGGCGTGGCATATATGTTCTCTATATGTTCTGGGCTGTGAAACGAGAAATCTCGCGTGCGGAAGAATTCTCCTGACGGCTTCAAGCCGCCGCTGAGCGACGATTTCGTGGACTTGAGGTGCCCTATGCTTGGTGAACTGCCCTTTGGCCCGCCTGACTTCGAGTCCCTTGCAATTTCCCCGCTGAAGGAACTGGGCGCCTACGAAGCCATGTGGGATGAAAAAGGGACAACCTTCAAGAAAATTGCCGAAATGCATCGTGCGCGTCCAGGATCGGTGCCGTCTGACTTCGTACCCGAAAGCCGTGCGTATGAATTCGCCCACCGCGTCTGCGATTTACTCGCCGAGGCTCAAGTCGACGGGTTCGGGATTCGCATTCACGGTGGTGGCGAATATCCCATGCGACTACGGGACGCAACTTACCCAATCGAACTGCTTTATTACCGAGGGTGGTGGGATCTTATTGCCACGCGATCGGTTGCTGTCGTTGGCACTCGCAAACCGTCCAAGGACGGAATCGCTCGTGCGCAACGGCTGGTCACAGAACTGGTGGCGGACAAATTTACGATTGTTTCCGGCTTGGCGTCGGGGATAGACACCATTGCACACACTACTGCGATTATGACCGGAGGCCAGACCGTTGGGGTAATAGGAACACCGATTTCAGAAGTTTATCCGAAAGAAAATGCGGAGCTTCAAGCGCGAATCGCCAACGAGTATCTCCTGATCAGCCAAATTCCGGTGTGGCGATTTTCGCAGCAGGGACCGCGTGGTAATCGTTTGTTCTTTCCAGAGCGTAACGTGACGATGTCGGCGCTCACAGAAGCGACCATCATTGTCGAAGCCGGCGACACATCGGGAACGCTGATTCAAGCCAAGGCAGCCTTGGATCAGGGCCGAAAGGTCTTCATTCTCGACAGTTGCTTCAAGAATTCAAACATTACTTGGCCGGAGAGGTTTGCGAATAAGGGTGCTATCCGGGTCATGGAATACGAAGATATTGGGCGGAATCTTGACGTTGCGCTTCACTAAGATCGATGAACTCATACGCAGTGATCATCCGTATTTGGCACCCGAGGACAATTGCTTTTTCCTCGGAGAGTATACGGCACGCGCTGGTTTCTCTTTTAGCGAAACCAATCAGCTCATTGCAAACTTCAAAAAATCTTTAACGAAAAACGGTTTGCCCGAGTGGCGATACAAGGGCGAGGCGACCCGTCAGATTGCTAGCAAGTTTCGGGCAGCAATTCCCGTAGATTTCCTTACAACGGTGACTTTGGTGCCGATTCCACCATCGAAAGCGAAGGATGATCCGCTTCACGATGATCGAGTGCTGAGCGTTCTTAAAATTTTGGGACATGGATTGGACGTCGACATCCGAGAATTGATCCTGCAACACGAAAGCACCAATCCCGTCCATGAAAGCGAAGACAGACCATCCCCAACCACACTTTTGCAAAACTACCACCTAGACGTGACGATTGCCGATCCACCGCCGAAGGCGGTTGCATTATTCGATGACCTGATTACGGCTGGTGCTCATTTCAAGGCCGCGCAATGTGTGATAGCGGCCCAATACCCAGATGTGCCTATCTTCGGGATATTCGTTGCTAGGCGTGTTCCTCAATAACAATGGGCGGCCACATCGCTACCAAGTCTGGATGCCGCAACCTCCGCAAATCATGCCGCGCACCATAGCCTGCATCTGGTCGATGGTGTCCGCGGGCCGGTCCTTGTAGCGACCGGCAAACTCGTCACTGTGACCGCCGCGTGTTCTTTCTATCGGCTGTCTCTTCTATTGATTGCATCGGCCCTCCCGACGACGGCTCGGTTTTCCGGAACGGACATCAAATTGATCTAGTGGATTTTGCAATCGACCACGAGCAAGCATCACCATGTTCATTCTGCCAGTTCGTGCCAGCGAACACTGTGCAAGGGCATGCGGGTGCTGGCAGCGTCCAAGTTGCCGCAGAGAGAAATTGATCGAAGCCCAGCGGAGATAGTCAGGCCGCGAGACGCTCGTACCGATGATGCAGGCCACCGACCTTGGGCAAGGAAATAACCTTTCCGGTAATGGCCGGCTGAACGGGTCGTCCATACGGGGTGTCCTTGCCGAGCGACAAGTGGGTTCTTGAACCGTGATAATAGTCGAGGTATGAGCCAAGAATGCGCTGCAAATGCCGCTCATTGAGGATGATTACGTGGTCCAGGCATTCCCGTCGAAGGGTGCCGATCACACGTTCAACATAAGGGTTTTGCCATGGTGATCGTGGCGCCGTGATAACCTCTTCAATGCCCATCGACAATACGCGGTCCCGGAACTCGACTCCGTATACGGCATCTCGATCGCGGAGCAGGAATCGGGGTGTTGTTTCCCACGGGAATGCCTCACGGATCTGCTGTGCGACCCACGCCATCGTCGGGTTCTCCGTTGCACCGGAATGCACGATCTGGCGGCGCTCGTGATGGAGCACGATGAACCCGAACAGGAGGCGGAACGTGGCCGTGGGGACCACGAAACAGTCGATCGACGCCAGGCAATCGGCGTGATTTGTAAGGAATGTCCGCCACGCCTGCGAGGGCGGCGAGGGGTAATGGACCATGTATTTAGAGACGGCGGCCTGGGATATGGAAAAGCCAAGCTTCAAAAGCTCCCCATGAATCCGAGGCGCACCCCACAACGTGTTCTCCCGAGACATCTCTCGGACCAGATCGCGGATTTCCCTCGACACGGGCGGTCGGCCTGGCTTTCCCCGCCGCGACTTCCATGTCCAGAAAAGCCTGAACCCCTTGCGGTGCCAACCGATGACGGTCTCGGGCCTGACGATTACTAGGGCGTGGCGCCAGCCAGGCCATAGGTAAGACAGGATGACCCAGAAAACCCTATCCGCCTTCCGAAGCGATGGCCGGGGCCTTTTCCGTTTCAGGACAGCTACCTGCTGTCGCAGGGCAAGGATTTTTGTGTGAAGCGCTGCGCGGCCAAGGACGATTTCGCGGAAGACGGAGATGAGCATGTTGATGATCTTGTGCATGCCGGAAAAGGTATCCGGTGGGGATGCAAAATTCCAAGGTTTCTACGGCAGATGAGGTAAATGGGAGGGACAGGTCATCGCGACGTCTACGTTCCGCTTCATGCCGCAGGCGACACCGTCGGAGATGTTCGGAATGTGGCTGCCGATGGCGTTGTCGCTCATCGTCGTAGCGGCTTGGCGCTGGCGTGCCGCCGGAACGTGGTACACGGCGTAACGATCTGTTTTCCGGCCTTCGGGTCACCGATTTTGAGGGCAGGGCGACCATAGCTTTCAATGTAGGCGCGAATACCGTGACGTTTCCTCAGAATTGTCGACGGAGGCCGTGATATAGACGCTTCGATGAGTCTTAAAGTGCATCACCACTATCGAACGGGTTGCCCGGTAATCACTACCTCTCCGCCGCGTCGAGGTCCTGATCTATACTGTCTCCGATGCGGGCGGCGGATGCCTTGACGGTGTCGCGGGCAAGATGGGCGTATCGAGCGGTCGTCTGGACCTGCGTGTGTCCCAGCAACTTGCCGATCATGGACAAGCCCTCGCCGAGCGCGAGCGCGCGGGAAGCGAACGAGTGGCGGAGGTCGTGAATGCGTACATCGTCGAGTCCGGCGCGTCCCCGGATACGCCGCCAGGGGTGCTGCAGGTCGGTGAGGTGTGAGCCCGGTTTGCGGCCCGCGATCACCCACGGATTGTCGTCATCACGGGGCAAGGAGGTCAGCAACCGTACAGCGGAGGGTGCCAGCGGAACCGGTCGCCCGCCAGTCTTGGTGTCGGGCAACTTCAACTCACCCGCATCGAGATCGACATGGTCCCAGTGCAGCTTCTGGATCTCCGACAGTCGGCAGCCGGTCAGCATCAGGAGACGGATTGCGGCTACCGCCGAGCGGGTCTCCGATCCGTCCCCCAGAATCTCGTCAAGAACCCGGCCAAGCCGGGTGAACTCCTCCGCGCTCAGGAATCGTTCGCGCTTCTCCTCCTTGTAGCGCTTGACGTGGAGGCAGGGGTTTGAGCCGTCCGGACGCAGACCCCACAACTCGGCCAAGTTGAACATTTTTGAAAGCACCCCGAGGGTCCGGTTGGCCTGATAGGGAGTCTCCCGCATGCCATGGTGCAGTTCGGCGATGTCGCTCCGCTGGATCTCCGTCACCTTGCGGGTTCCGATCCTGGGGTCGATAAAGAACTTCACCGAACGCTGGTACTCGTAGGCCGTGCTCGGCTTGCAGTGGACCGGGACGTACTCTTCCAAAAACCGCTTACCCAGAACCTTCATCGTTGCCGCCTTGCGGCCCTTGTCCCTGAGGGCGGCCGGATCCTTACCGCCCTTGGCCTCCGAGATCAGCGCCATGGCACGCCGCCGTGCGGTATCTGGCGTCACCGCCCCATGGCGGCCCAGGGTCATGCGACGTAGCCGACCGTTGGCGCGGAATTGGACAACATAGTACTTGCGCCCCGAGGCGCGGACACGCAGGCCGAAACCGGGGAGGTCGTCGTCCCAATAGAACCTGTCCGATCCGTCGCCGGTGATCCTGTCGACGGTTCGCTTGGTGATCTTGATCTGAGCGGGCATGGCGGGTTCCCGGTGTGTCCAGCAATGAAAGCGTTCGTTCAAGGTGTGATGGAGGGGATGACGGCACAGAGCGAAGGCGGGCGCGGCCTGGCAGAGTGTGGAGTTGCCATCGTCTTCTTCATCATCGTCACCCTTTGAACGAACGCTTTCCCAGCAATGGGAAGCACAATATCATACTGGGAATCACATGGGAATCATCAGAATTACAAACTCTGCGCACCCGTGCGCACGATTGTCATAGTGACTGGTTTTTGCACTATCTTCGAACACGATGTAAAATAGCCATTTATCACACTCAAGCGTAACTCTGCGCACCTATGGCTGTGATTGTCGTTCCGGTATCCAAACAAACTCATAACCTGAAGGTCGTTGGTTCAAATCCAACCCCCGCAACCAAATAAAACGCCGCTAAGACAACATCTTAGCGGCGTTTCTGTTTTTGAGCAATCTCTTCCAATACACGTCTCGGAATGTCCTCGGAATGGTTTTTGGGAGAACCCCAGGCATCTCCTGACCTCTCGTGACCTCCGCTGTACTTCACTGCGGTTCCCGCTGTTCCCGCCCGAAAGTGATCGCGTGCCGCTTGCTACATTGCTGAGATGGCCTTTGGTTTGGGATGGCGTTTCGGAGATCGGCGTATGGAGAATCACAAGCCGGACCCTGGGATGCATCGGTTCCGCGTAAGGATATAAATCAATCCCTACCGATTGTCTGGGTGGACTTGCTCCAGCAGCAGAGCGGCAATGTCGGGAGCTGAAAGGCTTCTGTTTCGACCCGCGAGAAGAGATTCGTGCATTGGTTCATAGATCTGTAACATTCTTCTATACCAATCGACAACCGGTCGAGTTGTATTCAGACCCCGACCCTTAAATCGGGGATAGTTGCCGATGTGCTCGATAAGAAACTCGGCAATGCTCAGGTGCGAACTCTCCTCATTCGCATAGAAGCCCATGAATTTCACATCGGTGCCGTAAGGCGCGGCTTCGGACGCTACTCGAGCTTTGTCCGTTTCTTCCAGGTGATCATAGTGGTGTTCGAGTACGGTCCACATTTGGAGAATGTCTACGACCTCGCGAACAAGCTCCGGAGAATCAGGGCGACCACCGAAAACGTCCGGGTACTTCCAGCCAAGAGCCCAATAATGGCCACCACCAATAGCGTACTGGACAAAGTCCGGGTCAATGCCTTCCCCGTCGTTCCGGTCTCGGGAGAGATCACACAGCATTGACAGGATGAGCTTTTCGGTGGGAGTGGGCTTCACCTCGTCGTCGGTCGATGCCGCCAGGCCAGCATGAACTAGCCGACGAACGGCTTCCGCGCGCGACGGCAACTCGGGTTGGCGCGCGCGCCATAGGTCAAGCTGTTCGATCGTCGCCCGGTCCAATCGCATCTCGAAGCGCTCAGTTTGCATCGGGTTTCTATCGCCGTAGTGTACGGTATCAATACGTATATGACGGATAAAATACGATGTGTCAACCCTCGCGAGGCGGATACGCGCGACCGCGCTTTGGGATCGCTGTGGAAGGAGGAGTTGCTGGCTCAGGAGAGTGTCCGACGGCCTGACTGCTCTACCTGCGGGCAAGGGGCCCTGAATGCGTGCACCGGCCATGAGGGCAGCGGGCGAACGGATCGCGCGCGCCCTCCTTCGATCGCCGTGGACGAGCGGATCAGGAAGCGGAGTCGGCTTCGGAATTCGGGTGCCAGTTACTTTCGGTAAGGCCCTGACGGTCCGCGAGTGCAGCCTCGGTCCAGAAATCCCGGGTGCCGAACGTGAGATGTCGCAAGGCGGACAAGGAGCCGGTCAGCGATCGCCCCCGGTGCAGGGCGTACAGCAATTGCCCGAGATCGAGCCATGATACCCCCATCAGGTATCGGACCATGTCGACCTTGCCGTCCTGACGGGGAGCGATCCGGTCGATGGTGCCGATCGATCGTTCGACCGACTTGTTGAATGCTTCCAGAATTCGGACGCGATGCGGGTCTCCATCCACGGAGTCGAGGCGCGTATCAGCGATGGCATGCATCAGCGCGTTGGTCAGAACCTGGTCGCTCGCCGGACCGTAGGACAGTGGCGAGACGGCAACTTTCACGATGCGGATCGCGCCGGGATCGTCGTCGCCTTCGGTAAGGGGCGTGAGCCCGCGCTTGATATTCCGGTCGTGGCGGACGAGCTGGCCGAGCAAGGCAAGAAAGCTCTTCGTGTAGTCGTCGACGAACGCCATCATGTCGCCGGTCCGGGCCTTCGAGGTGAGCGATTTCGCCTTGCTCTCGAACAGTACGATTTCATCGCCGTCGCGCACGGCTAGGTCGATCTCGAGATCCGCGCCGTCGGCGCGGTAAGGTGCCTTCTCCCAGACACGGCCCGTGTGTGTCCGGCATGCGATCGCGACGGACTTCTCGATGGTGTCGGCAACGATGTCACTTGAGGCAGCGCGTTCCACCGATGTCCAGATGAGCCGGAATATGGCCTCGCAGCCGGCGGCAGCGGTCAACGAGGGAGGCAGGACGGCTACGCGTCGGTCACCGGCCTCGAAAAAGACATATCGATCATGGTCGCGCGGATGCTCGCCGAACGGGTCCAGATACGCGGGGTTGACGCCGCCCTGGGGAGCGCCGCCATGAATCCAAAGCAGAGGGTAGTCGAAACGGGCGCTCTCTCTCGGCATCAGTGTGAGGCCGTCGTCACGCAAATTCGTCAAGAGGCGGTCGAGCTCACCGAACAATTGGTTGACATCGCGGCGGAGATCGTCCGTGCCGGTCGGCCATCCGATCTGCGTAAAGGCGCTTCGAAGTGTCGGCAACACAGACGGCGGAATCTGCGGCAGCGAAAAGAGTTCCCGCCATGCCAGGGATTCCGCGAGGGCGGGAAGGAAGTCCGGCGCATCGAGAGAGAACCCGTCGAATTGGCTGTAGCGCTGGCAATCGGTGATGGCGGCGAAGTCGGTTGCGAGCCCGACCACCGAATTCCAAGCTGTTGCGGGATCGGCGGTGGTCGGGCATGCGTGAATGTTCCGCAGGGCAAGGGAGAGCAGCCAGCCGGTCGGGACAGCGGGCTGCGGCAACCGGTCGACGGGTGTGGGAATATTCCCGAGGAGCCACATGCCCGCGTACTGCTTCTGGGTGTCGCGAAGGATCCGGAAGAGCTGTCCGGTGGCGTCGATGCCGCCGATCTGCGCGAACAACGAATCGACTTGTCGGGCAATTCGAGTGCGCGCGCCGGCATCGATTTCGGGCCCGAAGGCACCGATATCCACGCGATGCCCCCGGTTACGCAGCGCACGGCACGCGTTCCCAACCACCCACTGCCGGTCTTTTTCGGGATGCGGCAGGTGGTCGGAGGCCGGCGTTGCGGGGTGATGCAGTGCCCATGCGATGGCGTCCAGCCATTGTTTCGAACACGTCAGGGGTAAGTAGATGAAGCCTTCGCGGGAGAGATCCTGAACGATGGTGTAGAGAATCCGGTGAACGGGTTCCGGCGCATCGCCGGCGACGGCGGCGATCTTGAGAGAGCAACGGAGCCGCGACAGCTCATTGCGATGCAGAAGATCCGCCGCCGGTGCTTCGGCGCGAAGCACCTTGTCCGGGTTGATCGCCGGCGACGGCTTCGCTTCCCGCTCGGCAAGACGGACGAGTTCTACGAAGGCGTCGAGGTCGGAGTGCTTGAGCATTCAGCGAACCTGGCGTTCCGGTAAGACCATGTGATGGGCGCGGGGAGGCCGGACCGTACCCTATGGCGAAGGCTGGAATGGATGCCAGCTACAAGCCGTAACTTGCCTTGATGAGGGTCGGTAGCCAGATCGATTCGGTCCTGTCATCCGAGAATCGGCCGCTGCTCGGGATCAAGTACAGCTGCATTGACGGTCTGGACTGCCACAAACAAACATAGGGCCCGGTTGCCCGAGCCCTATGTCGACCAGCTTGGCCGACCCCGGAGCGTAGTGCTCTGATGTGCGAGAGATGGCGCTGTCAATCGGAGGTGTCAAGAACGCCGGTCGTGCACCGTCCGGGTCGGCGGCGAAGGGCGCGGCGGGGAACGACGGTGCGGTTGGCCTGCAATTCCGGTTCGCAGGCTGGAAGTTTTGACCTCTAGAAAGTTTATGGCAAACAAGCATAAATAAACTGACAGTGGTGGCCAGAGGCGGGATCTACGATGTTTATGCCGGTTACCGATAAACTATGTGGAAGCGGCTGAATGGACCCACGCATTAATCCCTATGCACCCGGCGCAGGAACGCCCCCGCCGGAGCTGGCAGGGCGAGATGCCGTCCTCGCCGACGCCCGTCTCGAGATCCAGCGCAACAAGTCCGGTCGATCCGCCCGCAGTTTCATGTTCGTAGGGTTACGCGGTGTGGGCAAGGCGGTGCTACTGAATGAAGTGCAGGCCATGGCCGAGGAAGAAGGAGCGCTGACCGACTTCATCGAGGTTGCCAGCAACGAGCCGCTGTCGAAATCGGTCGTTGCCACTTTGCGCTCGATCCTGCTGAAGCTCGACCGGATCAAGGGGGTGAGCGAGCACGTCAAGAGGAGCTTGCGGGTTCTCAAGAGTTTCGTCGGCGCGGTGACGGTGAAGGTGGAGGGTGTCGAATTCGCTGTCGACATCGAGGGAGAGCCGGGCGTTGCCGACAGCGGCACGTTGAGCCGCGACCTCGCCGAAGTCTTCGTGGCCGCCGGCGAGGCTGCTTGGGACCGCAATACCTCGATCATGATTTTGATCGACGAAATCCAGAGTCTGCCGCGCGAGGAATTCGAGGCGCTCATCATGGCCGTGCACCGCACGGACCAGAAACGGCTCCCCCTGCTTGTCGTCGGGGCGGGTCTGCCGCTGCTGGTCAGGCTTTCCGGCAACGCGAAAACCTACGCGGAGCGTCTCTTCGAATATCCGGATATCGGGTCGCTGGATCCTGTCGAGGCAAAGCGCGCCCTGGTGAAGCCCGCCGCACAGGCGAATGTCGAGTTCGACGACGAGGCGGTCGCCGCGGTCGTCCGCGAGACCGAGGGCTATCCCTATTTCCTCCAGGAGTGGGGATACCAAGCCTGGAACATGGCGCCGGTTTCGCCGATCACGAAGGAAGATGTGGCGAGATCGAGCGAAGCCGCAATCCGACGCCTCGATCAGAACTTCTTCAGGTCGAGATACGAGCGGCTGTCAGAGCCGCAAAAAGGCCTATCTGGACGCGATGGCGCGATGCGGTCCGGGTCCCCATCGGACGGGAGACATCGCAAAGGCCATGGGGAAGTCGTCGCAGCAGATGGGTCCGACGCGGGAGGCGCTGATCGCCGGCGGCATGATCTACAGCCCGCGATACGGGTATGCGGCGTTCACCGTGCCTCTCTTCGATACCCTCATGAAACGGATCCATGGATAGGCGTGGCTTCCGTTCGAAGGCGATTTCCTCGGAGGCTGGTTTGCCACTCCAGCTTTGCGTCCTGGAGTGTGGAAAGAAGTTCTGCTCGTTGTTGGTGCCCGGCCGCTGCTACACGGATATCAGCTAGGGAAAGCGGTTGATGAACGATCAGCATGGCCACGTGTCCAAGTTGTTGCAGGACCTTGCTTCGAGACTGCCAGCGGAATTCCATGAAAAGGTCGTGATTTTCGGATCGTCAGCAATGCTGCTGAATGATGTTCGGATGAACCGTCCTGTGGATGATTTGGACGTATTCGTGTCTTCGGAAACATTCGACAAATTAAGGGGACTCTTCGACGTAGAAACGAAATCGGCAACGGAGGGTGGGAGCATTCCGAAAATTGTGATCTGCGAAAAGATCGAGGTGTTCAAATCGTTTCCCAGCATAGAATATAGTGAGGCGTCTTGTGGATCCCAAATCCTGCCGAAGACTGAGCCATTTCGCGTAGCGAGCTTATCGCATTTGAAACGATGGAAGGAGGCGCAGGATCGACCGAAGGATAGGGACGACCTGAAGGCAATCGACCGGAGACTCGCAGAGATTGCGGAAGCGGGTCAGGAGTGACGTTTAGGCATTTGCTGGAAAGCGATATTGGATAGTACGGTCACTTTTTCGCGTCATGCGAGACGCGTTGCTCGTCGGGGGTTAGGTTCCCGCCGATGCTCCCGGTGATCCGCGCGGCCGCGTTCTGGATGGAATACCGGGCTAGGTGAGCATACCGTGCAGTGATCTGCACCTGCGTGTGCACCTGCGTGTGCACCTGCGTGGGCCCGACCGGGCTGGAGAGTCCGAGCGCCGCCGCGCCCTTACCGGCCCAGGCGCTCGCCTCGCGGTGGGCTACATCGTCCTTGGCGTAGTATCCGTCCTTTTCGAAATAGCTCACGCCCTGCGCCGGCGAGGCGATCTTGCCGATCGACGCTACCATCGGCGTCGCCCCCCGCCGGATGCGTGTATCGGTGCTTCGTGGGTGTCCATCCCACCGAAATACGCGCTTTCCGGGTAAGGAACAAGAGGCGAACATCCCGGTTCGCACGCCTGTCGGCGCGTGGCGCCGATTGTCGTTGGCCGCACAAGCTGCCGGCCCGTCCACCGCCAACGAAGCGTGGCGCTGCATCCGACGAGTCCGGCGGACCGGGTGGTCAGCCGGACCGCCATTGTGCAAAATACGCGATAGCATCCATCCTCAAGCCTCAAGCGGTTGAAATGATCGTAAAGCCCTACAAGCAAACGACCTCACACAGAGATTCCCGCCAGCGAGCGGGCGCCGCCGCGGAGAGCAAAATGGCGCACTACCTGCACCGTAGGTTCAAGGGCGATCCGGAGGCGCACGTGCTGCACGGACTGCGGATCGAGGACCCGGACCAGCCGGAGCAGGATGGCTCACCCGGCGTGTGCCAGATCGATCACCTGATCGTTCATCGCTGGGGGATATTCATCGTCGAGAGCAAGTCGGTGACGGAAGCGGTGCGGGTCAGGCCGGATGGCTCGGGAGGAGACGAGTGGAGCCGCGTGTAACAGGGCAAGGAGACGGGAATGCCCTCGCCGATCCGGCAAGCGCGGCGGCAGTCGGAGTTTCTGCAGGCCTTCCTGCAACGGAATAGGGAGGACTTGGTCGGCAGGAACCGTTCGGGCTGCGCACGATCTCCAAGGTCAAGCATGGATCGGATCAGCGCGGTTTCATGCAAGCGCCGATGTAGTTGATGATCGCGGTGTCCGATGGGGGGACGATTACGCGGCTGGACGGTTGGAAGGAGCCCCGGAAACCATTTCGCGTGTTCGTGACCAAGGCCGACCTGGTCCCGGACAAGATCGTCCAGGAACTCGAACGGCATCGCGCGGGCTCGCGCTTGCTGCACGTCAAGCCGACAGGGGAATACGGCCTCTGGAGCATGGAGGAGAGCGAAGCAACACAGGTGGCCGAGTTTCTTGCCGAGCAGCATGTGGACCGCTCGCGAGCCGCCCCGGCCGATTCGGCCCGTCCCCGACGCCCCCTGCGTCCGTCCCGAGACATCGCCCCTGGCGGTATGGATTCGATCGAGCCGTGGAAGCTCGGCTCGGCCAGCGCTCGTATCGCGGCGTACCCAGTGCCCAAAGGCGCCCAGCCTTTCTGCATGTCATGGAGGGAGCGTTGAGTTCGTCTTCTGTAGCTAGTATTCATATAACAAAATTGGCTGCGGCAAACCGACAACTTTGCGCAGCAATTCGTATGTTCTTCTCTGGAGAAGATGAACTTGCGATCCATACTGTCGCTTCGGCATCATATCGCTTGATTTGTGATCTCAAGGAACAACGAGGTCGTAATGAGGTAGGAGATCACTACTTAAACTTAGTGTTTTACTCTGTTCGAGACTATCGGAGAGGAACACTACCAAGTGACCTTGCTAAAGATCCCAAAACGATGAAGTTGATTCGTGAATGGGCAGAAAGACTTCCAATTACAGAAACCTCAAAGTACGAAGACATAAGTACTTCGATTTCTCCGGATGTTGCGAAGGAATTTTGGGACAAAAGGAACAAAGTGTCAAATTTTCTAAAACATGCTGATCTCGATTCAGATGCCCACATTTCTCTAGAAGAAGTCGATAATTTCATCTTGATAATGCAGACATTGGCGTCCTATTCAGATATTTCTGGAGGTGACCTTCCGGCTGAGGGATATGTCTTTTACGTTTATCATTCGGTGGAATGCGGGATGACCGAGGGCTTGCCGACAACTTTGTCTAAGATTGCTGAGGACTTAGAACGACTTTCCCAAGACGAGCGACTGAAGTCGTGTTCCATGCTTATTAATGGGATGAAAGAAGAGTGGGGAGAAGCATAGCGTTTTATAGGACTCGCCCGACCACACTCGTGCAGGGAAGCCAAGCGCACCCACGAACGCGGTAGAGACCTGAATATCAGTCGAGAGTTAGATTGCAGTCACGAGCGAATGTCGGTCTCGGCTAATGCGAGCCCCCGCAACCACCGAGACCGACACTCCCGACATGGGTGTGTCGGTCCTTGTCGTCGCTGTCCATTTCCGGCCCATTCGAGGATGGTCCCGAGATCGCCGTGGAGCGTCGCGCCCATCTCGCCCCGCTTGGCGCCGGGGGTGAGCACAATGCGCTCGATCATGCCGCGGATGGCGGAAGCGGCCTCGTCGCGGTCATCCGGATCGCTCAGCGCCTCGGCGAGGCGTTCCACCTTGCGCCGGTAGATGTCGGCGATCCTCGGATGGATGTCCGGGATGTCGGCCGGCGCGGCGGAGAGACGATCCGTCAGCTCGTCCTGTCTCGCCTCCAGGTCGCGCAGCCGGTCCATCATGCCGCGCACATAGCCACCGTCCTCGATGACGGCGATCATCGTCGCGATCTTCTTCTCCATATCCGCCAGTTCCTTGCGGTCCGTCCCGCCCGAGGCGCGGCGCTCGCGGTTGAGCCGGTTGGTCTCCTCGATGTAGGCCTTCATCGCCTCCGCCGTGGCCTCCGGGGCCATCAGCCGGTCTCCGCCGGCTCATTGCTGTCCTTCACCGTGTCCCAATACAAACGCTCCACCGCGAGCTTCTCGGCCGTGAGCTGGTGCGGCCCCGCTTCGTCCACCGCGTCCGGCGTCGCGGCCGGTGCTTCCGCGGACGCAGGCGGCGGCCCGAGATAGGCGCTGCCGCCCGACAGCGAGCCGTAGACCGACGGCTCCTGGCTCCCGTCCGTGGCCGCCAGCACCGCCTCCCGCACCTTGCCGAACATCGGCCCCACCTCAAGGCTTGGCTCCTCCAGGTAGCGCAGCAGGGTCCCGCTGTAGAGGCTGTTGCGGCCCTGGCCATCGACGGCCACCGTCCCCACCGTCGCCGCGGACGCCACCAGCGTGCCCGCGGAAGGCTCGACCCTTGCCAGGCCCCGGCCGATCGATCGCATCGCCCCCGCCTTCCGCATCGAGGACACGAACGGGTTCTCCCGGCTCGCGTCCAGGACGATCACGCGAACGCCCCGGGCCCGCGCCACCGCCCGCTCGACCAGCGCGAGCGGGAGTGTCTCTAACTCGATGTCCTGCTCGCTCGACAGCCGCGCACCCACCGGCAGCAGGAAGTTGCACCCGTCCACCGTTACGCCGTGACCCGCGTAGAACACTACCGCCGCTTCCGCGGCCTCTGACGCCGTCGCGAACGCGCGGAGGCTCCGTAGAAGGGCCGCCTGGTCCGCGTTCTCGACGCGGGTGACGATGAATCCGAGGCGCTCCAGCGCCGCACCGACGTCGGAAGCGTCGTTCAAGGGCGTGGCGAGCACCGGTGCGTGTCGGCGGCTTTGTCGAGAAACCGAAACCACGGGGACGTTCCGCGTTGAGCGCCGTTGACACATTGGATCGATCAAATGGAAGGGACACCTGTCCGCATTCGTCTGACAGTGTCCAGAAAACTTCTGCCGGAATATATTAAACGCGTGTCATTCCGCAGGTTGCACGCCCTCCAAGAAGGCGATCCAGTGCTCGGGTAAACCATGCGCCCTGGCTCCCTCCCGCAGCAGCGTGATGTACCGCAATGAGGGCTTCCCATCCTCATCCTTGCCGTCCGCGATGTAGGTCACGACGTTGAGCGGATTTCCACTCGCATCCGCGGCGTCGAGCCAGACCGGCCGGTAATACCGTCCTGGGACTCCTTCCGTCGCATTCAAGCGAACAAAGTCACGTCGCGGGATCCGGTAGAGCACCCCCCAGACTTCGGCTTCAGACTGTGGTTCTATGTTCGCCGGCGCGGACCTTCCACGCGGTTGACCGTCCAAATTGAAGCGCAAGCGATAACCAATCATCCGGCCTGCGCGCCACTCCTTTGGCCGCATGTGGCGTCGCGCGAGGAACGTGCTGTCATGCATATTGGAGCCGTACGCGAAATACCAAACATCGTCGTCAGGGTGACCGGTAAGGGAGAGCCCGTGGATGCGGTACCAAAGCTTGGCCAAGGGCCAGGCGCGTAGGATACCGAAAACCCAGATGCGCCGTATTACACGCCGTACTCCGACCCACATCACGCCGGCTCCAACTTTGCGAGGCGGGCATAGCTGACCGTCGAAAACGGCACCCTTGATCGAATTACATCCAGTTTCAACTCACAAAAAGACATAACTCGGCGAAGACGATTTCGGGCACTGTCAGACAAACGCGGACAAGTCTTCGAATCCCGTAATCGGTTAATCTCAGGCCGCAAGTTGACGCCATTCGGCCAAGGCGGCAGCACGGTTCTGCGTGAAGATATCACGGCAGTTGACATGGCGGACTTGGTTGGTTGAAGTTGTTGTGGGTCACGGCATGGACGCTGGCGAATTTCTGTAGGGTCTTTACGTCCCTGAACCTCGCCGTCGCTCCTTCTCGTCGTTGGAACGGTTGGTGGAAATTCTCGGCTCCATTGTTGAGCCACCGACAGCATAACTGATCGGTAGCATTTCCGATTGAATTCATCACCAATAGGTACAACCGTAGCCGGTCTGTTACGATCGACCGCGAAGGAAGATTGGTCATTCTTCTACGGATCCGCCCTCAAAGTCCGAAAGCCTGTTAGTATTGGTGTCGAAGCTTGTTAGTGAACAGTGTGGGTGGGGTGGCCATGCATCGTGTTCTCTTGCTGGGAGCGGGTTTCAGCCACAACTGGGGCGGCCCGCTGGCTTCCGAGATGTACGGACGGCTGATAGGCAGAAAACCAATAACCGACAATCCGGAACTGCGTCAGCTTCTCAACAAGCATCGAGACCGTGGCGGGTTCGAGGCGGCATTGGGTGCGCTCCAGGCCAATTACCAAAGGGACGGGAGCGCCAGGAACCTTGAACGGCTCAAAGCCTTCCAAGACGCCCTCGCTGAAGTCTTCTCCGAGTTCGACTCCGCGCTAACCGAGCGTCCCGAATTCGAGTTTCAGAACGACATGAGGTACTTGGTGAGGACGTTCATGGTGCAATTCGACTCAATCTTCTCACTGAACCAAGATTTGCTGCTTGAGCGCCATTACCTTGATGGCAACGTGTCATTAAGTTCAAAGAGCAAGTGGTCGGGCTGGCAATTCCCCGGCATGCAACAGCAGCCGCGAACCCAGAGTGGGCTTCCTGACGTTAGCCTGGATCGCTGGATGCCCTTATCTGAATACGCTGCTCCAAAAAACCAGCAACCGGTCTACAAGATGCACGGCTCAGTCAACTGGTTCGATGCTGAGAGCAACGAGATCATGGTGGTCGGACACAACAAGGTGAGAACCATCCACTCTTTGGAGATCCTCACACGGTACCTCGACGCATTCGAGGCCGCCATCACCAAACCCGACACAAGATTGGTAATCATTGGATATGGTTTCGCCGACGAGCACGTGAACAATGCAATCCGAAATCGGATCAGGGGCAACAACCTGAAAATTTTCATCATTGATCCGCTCGGCGTTGACGTTTGCGACCCCAACCGCAACGCTCAGATACGTCCTCATAACGAATTCCTCGACATTGTTGGGGGCGAATCTCGGCGGCCACTGCGCCAGACTTTCGGGGGCGACGTTGCGGAGCATAGGAATGTG
Organism: Alphaproteobacteria bacterium; assembly: GCA_965219135.1. Classification (GTDB taxonomy): domain Bacteria; phylum Pseudomonadota; class Alphaproteobacteria; order VGEJ01; family VGEJ01; genus CAYUNL01. The sequence continues at coordinate 2,054,944 of CBDCMV010000003.1, forward strand.
ATGCGCTTCATATCGTGACGACTTTGGGCCTTGTTCCCCGCGAAAATATAGGGACGCCACTACTGTCCCAACGTTCCTCCGGCATTACGCTATAGGGCTTTTATTTGACAATTGAAAGGACATGCGGGCTCGAGGCCGCCTTCCACCGGGCTCGCCGGGTGCCGGCACGGCACGGGCGGGTTGTTCCCGAAACCCTTCTTGAAAGTAGTACCCCGGATCCATTAGTGTCTCATGCGTGTCGAGACCCTGACAGGCAGGAGACATGCTGGTCGGCTACGCATGCGAATTCGCTCATGACCGGGATCGCGAGAGTCAGATTGGGGCTCTCCGCGACGCCGGCTGCGAGCAGATATTCTCCGATCGGCCTCCCGGCGCCCGGGGCGCCCGCCCCGAGCTTGCGGCGGCGCTGGAGTACATGCGCCCGGGCGATACGCTTGTCGTCTGGAAACTCGACCGCCTGGCCAACTCCCTACGCCAGCTCGTCGAGACCGTCGAGGCCATCAAGGTCGCCGAGGTTGGGTTTCGTTCCCTGACCGAGACAATCGACACCGCGGCGCCCGGTGGCTCCGTGGTGTTCAATATGTTCGCGGCACTTGCCGGGTTCGAGCGCTCCAACGTCCGCGAACGCGCGCTGGCCGGCCTTGATGCCGCGCGGGTCCAGGGCCGCACCGGCGGGCGCCCCGCCAAGTTCGGTCCGCCCGAACGCGCGGCGGCCGAGGTCATGCTCGCCGATCCGGAGAACCGGATATCCGATGTCGCGGCCGGGCTCGGCGTGTCGGTGTCCACCCTCTACCGGCATTTTCCGGGAGCCCGCACCCATTCCCGTCTGAACAGGTTCGAGCTGCTTGCTGCGGAAGATCGCGATCTGATGGTTCGGTATCTCACCAACCACGGTACTGTGGGTGACGCGGTGCCACGTCCCATGAGTGCCGTGATCGGGCGCTTCGTGCTGGAAACGCGCTGGTCCATTCCGGACAACTTGCGTCACACAACGAAGTGGCGGAAATGCCTGCACGCGGCCGTCGTGTCAGGGCGTAACCATGAACCGCAGCGCCTTTCCATGCTTCTTGACTGGCTATGGACCGAGGCGCTGCCGCTCTGCCAGCCGGTCGCCGGTCGGTGGGGATGCGGCGGGCATTGGCGGGAGATGGATTGCCGGCGCACCGTCGAAGCCTGCCGCGAAGCAGCCCGCGCGCTCGATGAGGCCGGCGGTCACGATTCGCGCGGGGCGTCCGAGGTCGCGCTTGCCGCGCATTCCATCTCCAAGGCCCTGAACGAACTCGCCATGCGGCCCGACAGCCACGAGCTTGCGGCGGCATATATTGCCGACGCCGCTTCCCGTGCCGTGACGGCCTCGACGTACGACAGGCCGGACCGAGCCGTACTCCTCGTATGGCGGCGAATCAAGGTGTTGAATCTTCTCCAGCATCTGGTCGAAGCAGGGCAAAGGCCGGATGGACCATGATGCGCGTCCGTGGCATGAGACGGTTGGCAGGTCCGGGGTTGCCGGCAACGTTCAGGGTGGCATGGTCGAAGAGCGCCGGCGACGGATGCAATGTTGAAATTGGCCGGAGACGATACGATAACGGGCGCACCACGCTTGGGTGCCAGGCGGGCCAGAGAAGTTTGCGCATTCAAGGGGCGGACGCGGACGATAGGGCAGCCGCCGCGCTTGCAAATAAGGCAGAGACGTGTGCGGGGGCTGAAGTACAACGGTTTCAGGCACGAACGAGGTCGACTTTGGCGGGGTGCCCGTGAGTGTCCCGTCAGCCTCGAACGCGACAAACGACGCCATGCACGCTACAGATATGGAATCCAGCTGATTGCGCTACGATGACCGACCTTCTCAGCGCTTCCGCGCTGCTGATCGGAAAACCCTGTGTCGCCGCGGTGTTGCGGGCTTGGCCGCTGCCTGTCTTGATGCTCGCTCGCATATGAGGCAAGAAGATCGTGGAGGCGCGAGGCATTTATGTCGGACAGCGGAGAGCTACGATTAGGGCCTTACAGGCCCACAAACTTGTGGATGCAGCCAACGGGGAAGCCCACTCTTGGTCGACGTTGGAGCGCTAGAAGCGCGTACGCTACATGCTCACGGAAAAGGCGTCGAAGGAGTGATCAGTCCGTTCCGGCAGGGCCTTTCGAACGATCTGATGGATGGCGCGTACGCAACTCGGTTCCATGGCCTACGTGGGCAACGGCCACGCCATGAAGCCCTTTCGCTCCACCAGCCGGCGACTTTGCGATAAGACCATCGAGCCCGGCCCGCCGCCGGAACGCCGCGCGCCGCTGTTGGGCCCACGAGCCGGTGTTGTTCACTACTTCACTTGAACGTCCTGTGCCGCTTCCTCATATTTCGCGAATCCAATAGGAGTGAGGGAAGCCATCGATGTCTCCCGCAACCACACCTTGCAGAATATGCATTTATCAAGCGGAGCTACTTCCGTCGGATTTTGACGGCGAACATCGGAAATGTCTCCACTGCGGCGAATACAGGATTGTCGGCACGGCCATCGGAATGATGGAGAGTTACGCAGTAGGCGATAAGTCGCGTGTGAGTTTATATGGTTGGGTTAGATATCAGAATAACCAGGGAACTGTTCCAACAATAACCAGCGAAACACTCAAGCGGGTTGCAAATCGGCCTCTGCCTTCTGTGGCTGAGAGGGCAAATCTATTGCTTCTGGAAATTGTCCGGTCCCAATCAAGTTTATCCGAGAAAGTGGATGTTTTGGGCGCAAATTTCATTTCGGCCACCTATTCTCAGGACGATAAGGATGTGTTTTTGTTGGCCACTATGCTTTGTGAGCAGGGCCTGACGCGAGGTGCTGAGGGCCGCTATACAAATCCCGTTCTCGTCAATTTTGAGGGCTATGAACGCGCAGATGAATTGGTAAGGGGCCCTTTGATTAGCGCGTCCGCATTTGTTGCTATGCGTTTTGCGGACGAACTCGACGAAGCATATAATCGAGGGATCAGCGTGGCTATCCTAAACGCCGGTTATGAGCCGGTTCGTGTTGACAAGACAGAGCATGTGAAACGTATTGATGATGAAATAATTGCCCGAATTAGAGCGTCGGCGTTTGTTGTCGCTGATTTCACGGAGCATAGTCCCGGCGTCTATTTCGAGGCAGGGTTCGCTCTTGGGCTTGACTTGCCAGTCATATGGACTTGTCGAAAGGATCACATGGATGACCTCCATTTCGATATTCGCCAGTACAACTGCATCGACTGGGAAAACCCTGAAGAGCTGGCAAGTAGGTTGCAACCTCGAATTGAAGCCATCGCCGGCAAAGGGCCCAAGGCCTCTGCAGAAGACGGGTGAATCATCCCTGCTCCAGCCTTGGGTGTTCAAATCGCGACGCCATCCGGCGACGTACCAAAACGCATGCCGTCAAGCCGCGCCTCCATCGTCAGGAACTCCAGTAGAGTCGAGGATTGGAGCGCCAGCGTTAGGGTCTCGTCCGGCGCGACGGACGGGAAGACAGGCTGCACTCGGGGCGCGACGGTCAAGGCGTGCAGGTCGAGGCGAGATCGGCGCGGGGCGTCTCGATAGCGCGCATGTTCGCATAATGTTCTTGACGGGGTCGTATCGAGCCGACAATGATCGGTGTAGTCAGAAGCCCCGATTGAAGGAGGGACGCAGATGACTGGTCTGAACGTGAACTGGGAGCAGATCGGCGAGATTCTAGTCCTGCTGTTCGTCATTTCGGTGGTGTTCGAGACGGCGCTGACGCCGATATTCAACTGGCGGGTCTTCGCCAGGTTCTGCGAGGGGAAGGGTGTCAAGACCCCGCTCACGGTGATCGCGGCGGTCGCGCTCTTGTGGAACTACGACATTGACATCTTCAGGCACATCATCGACGCCTTCGCCGACGCCGGCGGCGGGGAGGGGGCCGACCAAGCCGCCGCTGGCGGCGCACAGGGGGCGGCCGAGTCAAGAAGTACGTTCCTCGGCCGGATCATCACGGGGCTGCTGGTCGCCGGCGGCAGCGGAGCGGTATTCAACATCTTCACCAAGCTCAAGCTGCGCGATCCGGGCAAGCTAGCCGAGAAGGCCCAGACGGCACGCAAGGAGGCCGAGGCGAAGAAGGCGCGCGAGGAGGCCGCACAGTAGGTCGGCAAGGCGGTGGGAGCGGCTGAGGCGCGTGACACCGAAGATTTCTCGTACCCGGCCGGCGGCGAGCGCGCCCGTGGGGCGCCGGAACCGCAAGTGACGCCAGACCGAGATCCGTCGATCGCGATCTCTTGCTATGAGGCGAGGCCATCTGCTGTTGCGCGTGACGGTATGGAGACGGGAGATTGCGTCCTGGGGGAGCGGCGCTTACCGTAGAATTGCTGGTCGAGACGGTGGTACGGAGATGGGCCTCGAATTGGGGAACTTGAAAGTGGGCTGGGGAGCGAGCTGCGGGGCGCCTTCGGCGGGGCGGAGCAGGATCGTAACGATCGAGCCTGAGACGCTTTCACGCCCGGTTTACGAGGCGCTTCCCGAGCCACGACGGCAGGGGTTGCAGGTCATGGTCCAATGACCGATTTGCTGTTGTCGAACGATGTGCTCGAGCGACTTCGATCGGCCTCCAAGCGGGTGAGGAATCCCGGCGCCCGTTCGCTGGAGAAGCCGGGTCGGCAACAGCAGCGGAATTTCAACGCCGTAACAGAAGACGGGGCGGTCTACCGGATCTACCAGCGGCAGAACCTGGATGACGATCTGGACTTTTCGTGCGGACTGGCACTGGCGCGACGCGGCGGGAAGCCGCTGAGCCTGGTTCGCTACAACGGAGCGAGCCACGTACACGGGAAGATCCGCTACGCCTGTCACATTCATCGCGCCACAGCGGAGGCACTCGCGGCAGGGAGGAAAGTGGACAGCTACGCCGAAGGAACGGATCGGTACAGGACCCTGGAGGGAGCGCTCGCGTGCCTGATAGAAGATTGTGGTGTCGAGGGTCTTTCCGCGAATCATGACGAACGGGATTTGTTCGATGGCGCTTGATCAGGTGCAACTGGAAAAGCTGCTGTGCGAGCGCCTGTGCGCAGAGGTTAGGATTCACCGACGCGAGGACGACGTGTTGATGATGGAATCGCCGTTCACGTTTCCGGATGGCGATCACTTCCCGATCTACTTGTCCGAAACGGCGGCCGGAGGCGTGAAGCTTAGTGATCGCGGCCACACTCTGATGCACGTGAGCTACGAGCATGACGTGGAGCTGTTCTACGAAGGCGCGCGTGCGTCCCTGCGTGAGCAAATCGTGCGCGAGAGCGGCATCGAGGAAAACGAGGGCATCTTTTCCATCGAGACGCCACCGGACCAGGTGGCGGGGGCGCTGTTCAGGTTCGGGCAGGCGTTGACCAAGATTCATGACCTGACGTTCCTGAGCCGCGAGAGGGTCGCCTCGACGTTCTACGAGGACCTGCGCGGGCTGGTCTTCACCATCTTGGACGAGGAAGTCGTCGAGACTGACTACATTCCGCCTGAGGTCCCGGACGCCAACCACTATCCGGTCGACTACCGTTTTGAGGGGAAGGACGGAAGGTCGGTGTTCCTGTACGGCATTCCAGGCCGCGACAAGGCGCGGCTGACGACAATCATGCTGTCGCACTTTCTGCTTCACCGCGTGTCCTTCGAGTCGGTCATCGTGTTTGCCGATCAGCAGGAGATACCGCGACTCGACCTCGCCCGCCTGACCAATGTTGCCGGAACTGCGGTCGCCTCGCTCGAGGCGGAAGACGATCTGCGCCGAAAGATCGAACGCCTTGCTGCGTGAACGTGTGCCGGTGCGGACGCGCCAGTTGCGCTGTGATGAGTTTCCGAGAGCGTGCTCGACGCGAGGACCGGTTCGATCGCTGTCGGCGTAGGTTGAGCACGGCGCGTTTAGTAAGGTGATGCGTTGCGGGGATCAATAGCGCCGCATGACGGGGTGGCGCGCGGTTTCGGTTTATACGAGAGTGCGTGAAATGGCTGGCAATACCCAGATCGAGTGGACGGATTCGACGTGGAATCCCGTAACAGGGTGCACGAAGGTCACGCGCGGCTGCGATTCCTGTTACGCGGAGCGGTTCTCGGAGCGCTTCAGAGGTGTGGCGGGCCATCCGTTCGAGAACGGCTTCGATCTGACGCTGAGGCCAGAACGGCTTGAGCAACCACTGCACTGGCGGGCACCCCGGCGTGTCTTTGTCAATTCCATGAGCGACCTGTTTCACAAGTCCGTGCCGTTCGGGTTCATCGATGCCGTATTCGACACGATGGAAGCGGCCGGCTGGCACGAGTTTCAGATCCTCACGAAGCGCAGCTCGCTGATGGTACGATATCTTCGGAAGCGGTATGGCAACGCTTTGGCACCGCCGCACATCTGGTTGGGTGTGTCGATCGAAGATGCAAAGAACGCGCTACGCCTGACTCACTTGCAGTCGGCGCGGGCCAAGATGAAGTTCGTCTCGTTCGAGCCGCTGCTAGGTCCTGTGGGTGAACTCGATCTGAGCGGAATCGCCTGGGCTATCGTGGGAGGCGAAAGCGGACCGCGTGCCCGGCCGATGTCGGAGGAATGGGTGATCGAGATCCGCGATCAGTGCCGCGCGGCAAAGGTAGCGTTCTTTTTCAAGCAATGGGGAGGAATTCGACCGAAGTCGGGGGGACGTGAGTTACAGGGTCGCGAATGGAATCAATATCCCCTTTCAGCGGACCGCGCTGGGATGGCAAGGGTTGCTGCGAAATAGTGAATGAAACAGTGAACGATCCCTATCGCGGTCGCGAGGCGACGCAAGCGAAGCATTTCATTCTTGAACGCTACCTCCAGGCACTGGCGTTCAAGGTCCTGACCTTCAGCGACCTAACCTACGTCGATGGCTTCTCGGGGCCATGGAAGACGGAAACTGAGGATTTCAGCGATTCGTCTTTCATGATCGCAATCAGAACCCTCACGGAGGTACAGGAGAAGCTTCATCGAGATCGCGGTACTAGGCGAAACATTCGCTGTTTTTTCTCGGAAGAGGACTCGGAGACCTTTGTCAAGCTCGAAAGCTCGGTCAAACAATTCCACAAGCCGGGTAGCGGGTTTGTAGTCAAAACGTATTCGGGCAGATTCGAGGACGCGGTCGATGACATACAGGAATTCATCGGTTCATCCTTCCCGTTGATATTCATAGATCCGACTGGATGGACAGGATATCCGCTTGACAAGATCAGACCGCTCTTTGATCGCAACAAGTGTGAAGTGCTGATAAATTTCATGTTCGATCACGTGAACCGCTTCTCGTACAGCCTCGATGAAGCCACCGTTCGGTCGATTGACCCCATCTTAGGTGGGTCGGGTTGGCAGGATCGCCTGGACCCGGATTTGTCGCGTGGTCGGGCGGCCGAGAAGCTGTTTCGAGAGACACTGAAGGATGTCGGAGACTTCAAATACGTGGTCTCGACGGAGATCGACAAGAGCGCCATAGACCGACTGCACTTCTTCATCACTTACGGTACAAAACACTTGGAGGGCCTGAAGGTATTTCGAGAGACGGAATATAGAGCGCGCCGCTTGCATGAGCGGAATCGCGCTAACGCCAAGGAGAGGAAACGCGGGGAACGAATGGGGATGGACGACCTGTTCTCCGATCATCAAGCAGCTGTGAAAGAATCGATGATCGATGAGATTGTTGAAAAAAATTGTGTATTGGCGGCGACGGACCTGATGGCGACATTGTCAAGAGCAGATAAATTACGGTTCGATGGCGTGGTAGGAGAGTTGCTTGAGCGGCATATGTTGCGAGAGACGAACATCAAGGATATTTGCGTGGCGTTGGCAGCGGCTGAACAAATTGACGACACTTGGGGCAAACGAAGTCGAAAACCGAGTAGAGAGACCATTATCAGGCTGAAAGTAGCGTCGGAAGAGGTAGCACCTTAGACGTAGCGGGCAGGAATCTAGATGCGGCTAACTACTGAGGATATCGCAGCCATGAGAGCGCGGCTTGTGGCCGTGCGTGAAGAGGGCTCGAAGTATTTCGCCGAGGCCACACCGGTAGAGGCCCCGGCGGATACACCGTGGCCGGAGTTTGAGGGTTGGCAGATACAGGACGAACAGACGCTGCAACAGTGCGAGGCGCTACGGCAGGCGATAAAGAAGCTGAGTGTGGACATCGCAGCTGCGGCGCGAGCTTCACCGCTGCTAGCGGACGCCGATATGCAGGAACTTCGGTACAATACGCGACAGATGCTCGCAAATGTATACTTCCGGGAATACCGTCACAGTGGAGTGTACGTCCACCACGACGAAGAAGTGGTCCTGGGGGTCGATCCGCCGACACATGAGGAAATCCCGTTCCGAGATGTCTTGTCGGCGCTAGGTCGATTCGACCAAGCTGCAGCGAAAACTTTGGACCTGCTGGATCTTCTGCTACCTACCGATGGTTCTGAGCTGGCGCCGCTCGGGACAGCGAACTACCGACCCAATACTGCGTTCGTCATGATGGCCATAGATGACAGCAAGCCGGAACTGGAAGACATCAGGACCGGGATCAAGGAGGTGTTCGAGGAGTTCGGGATTGTTGCGATCACTGCTGATGAAATTGAGCATGAAGAGGCTATTACCGATCGAATTCTGTCCGAGATCGAATCAAGTGAATTCCTCGTCGCAGACCTGACGCACGAGCGCCCGAATGTATACTACGAGATCGGGCACGCGCACGCCCTCAACAAGCGGGTGATATTGATGCGGAAGAAGGGAACAAATCTGCACTTTGATGTAGCCCATCGGAACTGCCCAGAATATGAGAACGCGACTGATCTAAAGAGGAGATTGCGTAAGCGGTTGGAGTCCATGACGAACAAGAAAAGCCCATCCCGGAGTTGATGAAGCGCCTGTGATGGATGAAGCGAGAAGAGTACAGGTACTTGCCGCCGGCAGGTGCTCCGGATGCGAAGATGGCTAAGAATGTGTTGGCTTATTGCCCAGTGGTCTCTTCGGCATTGTAAACTGAAGACAGGTTCCCGCCTATGCTGCTGGTGATCCGGGCTGCGGCGTTCTGGATCGAATCCCGGGCCAGGTAAGCGTACCGCGCGGTCGTCTGCACCTGCGTGTGACCCAGCATCACACCAACTATCTTTGCCATGAATTACCCTGAATGTGCTGGAGTTGCCTTTAGTTACCATATTTCAGTGAGTTATCGCGTTTCCGAAGACGGGATCGCCGATCCAACCAGGCGAGCCGCCGTCTGGCGACGATCCCCGGCCTCGGTGTCATCACCGCGACGGCGCTGGTCGCGACGATCGGAGATGGCGCGCAGTTTCGCTCGGGCCGGCTGCTCTCGGCCTGGCTCGGTCTGGTGCCCCGACAACACTCGAGTGGCGGCAAGGACAGGCTGGGGCGGATCTCGAAGCGCGGGGATGGCTATATCAGGCGCTTGCTCGTGCATGGTGCGCGAAGCGTGCTGCGCTGGCGCCGCGCCAAGCCGGGCACGGGGCCTGGCTGGACCGACCGGCTCCTGGCGCGGCGGCCGACAAACGTCGTGCTGGTCGCCATGGCCAATAAGACAGCCCGCGTCGCCTGGGCACTGCTCAGATACGAGCGTATCTACCGACCGACACCCGCCTGACCAGCTGGAAAGCGGATACAAACTTGCGAGGGTAACGACGATTTGATGGCGAAACAGGGCTCCACCCGAGATCGGCCAAACCCGAGGCATTGTCAGAGCTTTGAGCTCGTTAATCTGACTGGGCGTCGATCTTTCGGATTCCATCAGGGCCAGCGGTCAGCGTACCGCAGCGCAAAGGCCGGATACATGACTGCAAGCTCTACCGCCGTTTTAAGTCAGTTTCTCCCTTGCAACACCGGGGGCGTCCATACATGACAATGCCACGAGGATAGCTTAGGCCCTGACGAGTCGAACCACGACAATGGATTTAACGAACGGCCTGCCTTTCGCTCTCCTCTGGCTGGCATTGGGAATGGCGATGTTTCCGCGGGTCTGGCGGAGGTGGCCAATTCTTATAGGCCTCTCCATCGCTGCCGCGGTGAGCGCCGGCATTGTCGAGTGGGCGGGGCTGCCGGTCATAGTTCTGTTTGCCCTGGCCTGTTTTATGGCCGTGCGACCCACACTTTCCGTGCGTGTACGCATCCCGGTGTGGGGCACGCTGCTGGTCTGTGCCGTTGCGCTGGCCGCCCACCAAGTACCGTGGATCAACAACGTTCTTGTCTTCGACGCCATCACCGTTTCACCCCTGGCGGCGCCGTACACGCTCTATTGGAATTACGACAAGGCGCTGGCGGGTGTAATGCTCTACGCGGTGTGTGCGCAGCCGCAACGCAGGACCGAATGGTGCCACGTGATCGTCGCCACTGCCGTGATCGCTGTCCTCACATCCGCTTTGGTAGCCGTGCCTGCCTTGGCGGCAAAGTTCGTAGTCTGGGACCCGAAGTGGCCGGCAATCCTGGCCTTGTGGGTGCCGGCGAATCTGTTGGTGACATGCGTTGCCGAGGAGGTGTTCTTCCGTGGGCTCCTGCAGCGGTATCTGTCACAAACGTTGCGTGCGACTGTTCCTTCAGCAGGTCTCGTGGCACTATTCGTCGCCGCGGCGGCATTCGGCATTGCACACATCGGCGGTGGTGTCGCGTATGCCATCCTTGCGACGCTTGCAGGCCTCGGGTACGGCGCGGCCTACCACGCCACACAGCGTGTCGAAGCAAGTATCCTGGTGCACTTCGCCTTGAATCTGACGCACTTGTTGCTGTTCGCCTACCCCTTCGTCGCAGCGGACTGAAGACCTGCGTGGTCTCGCTGCGGAGCTGGGCGGGCCTTGTCAGAGTAAATCGGCTTGAGCCACCTTGCGATGTTCCCTAGCAGTGGCACAGGAAACCCCTCCAGCCCTCCCCCGATCAAGAGACAGCGCAGCACCCTCCGAACGATCTATCTCCTGGCTACTCAGGCCATCTCCTGACTATTTCTGCCATCAGACTAAATAACTGATGCGACCGCGCTCGTCCCGCAGTAATCCGCCGGCGGCTCCGACGCCGCCAAACGATAGTGCCCGGGCAACCGCATCGCGAGCGTCCACTGTTTTTCGACCCCGACCCTGCGGGGGCATCGGGCCCTGACCATGTTCTCACTCCTGCTCGCGCCTTCGCCTTGCTTTGATCCCTGCCAAAAATTTCTCATCCAGCTCCGGCTCGTCCCACTCCCGAGCCTCTCTCGCCGCCCAGTCCATCGCTGCCATGAAGAAGGGCGCAATGCCTGTCAGGGGCGGCAATCGAAACTACGATTCTGCCGGTGTGCGGCGCATGGGAATTGACGGAACTTAGCTCAGTGGAGTAGAACAAATCACGAACATATGGAAGGAGCCATCGGTGCCGTGCGTCGACATCTACCCCGCATCCCATATGGAGCGCCCGTGCCTTCGCCGGCAAGCGGAACCGGCGCTGCCCATGCTTTCGGAGGTTTTCGCCGAGACTCCCATGGACGGGGCCGCGACGAGGTTCGTGTTGGCCCAACTCGGACCGGGCGGCAAGCCGGTGCTCTGGGTGCAGGACCGGATGTCGCGGCTCGAGGCGGGACGGCCGTGCCTGGCGGGCATACGTCCGGGCGTGGACATGCTCAAGGTCGATGCGCCGAACGCCCGGGGGGCGCTCTGGACGGCCGAACAGGGGCTGGGCTGCCCTTCGCTCGGCGGCGTGATCGCGGAGATCTGGGGCGATCCTCCCGCCGTGGATTTCACGGCGACCAAACGCCTGGCGCTGCGCTCGGAGGCCCGCGGTGTCCCTTGCTGGCTCCTGCGCCGGTTCGCGCAACCCAATCTCAGCGCCGCGCGCGAGCGCTGGCGGGTCGGTCCGCTCCCCTCGGACCGGTATGCTTTCGACCTTCGCGCACCGGGCTTGCCGCGCTGGCGGGTAGAGCTGTTCCGGTCGCGCTTGCGGCCGCCTGGCGTCTGGACCGCCCGCTATGACCCGGTCCGCCGACATCTGGTTTTGGACAGCGACCGGTCCATTGCTGATACCGAGGCCGCTCCGGGCTTCGCCCGCGCGGTCTGAGCGTTCCCGTGGAAACGCGCCAAGGCGCTTCTTCCGATGCCGTGCGTGAACAGGCCGTTTGGCCGCCGGGATCCAATCGCGCACAGGGTGACGGCGATCTGGTTCCCGCGCTTCGCCATCGAATGCTGGCGGCGGAGAACGGACCGGCGGGGTAAAGCGCCACCCGGCGACCTGCCGGTGGCGCTCGCCCGCGATGGCCCCCACGGTCCGGTCGTCCATGCCGCCAACGGCGTCGCGGAACAAGCGGGCGTCAGGGAAGGAGGGCGTGTCGCCGACATGCGCGCTCTCTGCCCCGGACTGTTCGTGGAGCAGGCCGATATCGGCGGGGACGGCAACGCGCTGGAGCGACTCATGTTGTGGGCCCGGCGCTGGTGTCCGTGGACCGCCGTGGACGGGACGGAGGGGATCGTGATGGACACGACCGGCTCGGACCATCTGTGGGGCGGCGAAGCCGCGATGCTGCGCGACATCGAGGAAAGACTGGCCGGGCTCGGGTTTTCCTGCCGGCTGGCCACGGCTCCCACTCACGGTGCGGCCTGGGCGCTTTCGCGTCTGGGTGAGACGCACGAGACCAGCGCTTCCAAAGACCTCGCCGCCCGTATGGCGCCGCTGCCGGTCCGGGCGCTCCGGCTGAACCCGGAGACGGTGCTGGTTCTCGAACGCCTCGGCCTCAAAACGGTCGGCGCGCTTGCCGACGTGCCGCGCCTGCCGCTGGCGCGGCGGTTTGGCCGCGGCGATCCTGCCGGGAATCCGCTCATCCGTCTCGACCAGATGATGGGGCGTACGCCCGAACCGGTAAATGCCCCCGGCGATCCACCCGGGTTCGCCGCCGAGGCGCGCCTAGCGGAACCGGTCCAGGATCCGCTTCCATATCTTCCAGAGATGGCCGGGCGACTCTGCGAACGCCTCGGCGAGGCGGGGCTCGGCGCGCGCCGCATCGTGCTCACGATCTATCGCACGGATGGGGAGACGGCGCGGGTTGCGGCTGCTGCCGCGCACCCGACCCGCGATGCGGAACATATCCGCCGCCTGTTCGACGGCAAGCTGGAGCGGATCGATCCCGGTTTCGGGTTCGACCTGATCACGCTCGGCGCCCCGGCGGTCGAACCGCTCTCTCCGATCCAGACCCGGCTCGGCGGGGAGGCCGAAGAGGCGGTCGAGCTTGCCCGGCTGACGGACCGGCTGACCGCGCGCTTCGGGGCCGCCGCGGTCAAGCGGGCTGGATTGCGCGAAAGCCATATTCCGGAACGGCGGGAGAGATGGGCGGCGGCCATGGAACCGCCGTCGCCGGCCTCGGCGTTCCTGGCCGCGCCGCGCCCGGTCCGGCTGCTGGATCCCGCCGAAGAGGTCCGCGTGATCTATACCGTACCGGAAGGCCCGCCCGCCCGCTTCATCTGGCGCCGGGCGACCTACCGGGTGACCGGGTTCGCCGGCCCCGAGCGGATCGGGCCGGAGTGGTGGCGCGCCCGGCCGGGGTCGCGGATGCGCGACTATTTCCGGATCGAGGACCAGCGGGGGATGCGCCTCTGGCTCTACCGCGAGGGCCTGCTTGGAGATGGCCGGGGGGCGGCGCCGCGCTGGTTCGTGCATGGGGTCTTCGAGTGACAGCGGGCAGCGCACCTTTCATCGAGCTCGGAGTGGCTTCCTGCTTTTCTTTCCTGCGCGGGGCATCGGACGCGGCAGAGTTGGCGCTGAGCGCCTGTGTACAGGGCTACGACGCCATCGGCATCGCCGACCTCAATACGCTCGCCGGGGTCGTGCGGCTTCACGCGGAGGCACGGAAGGCGGGCCTGCGGCCGGTCATCGGCTGCCGTATCGCGCTGGCGGGCGGCGAGACATTCCTGGCCTATCCGAAGGACCGCGATGCCTATGGTCGCCTCTCGCGCTTGCTCTCAAAAGGCAAGATGCGCGATCGGCAAGGGAACTGGCAGAAGAAAGGCGTCTGCGATCTGGCGCTCGACGACCTGGTCGCCGAAGGAACGGACCTCCAGCTGATCGCCGTGCCGCCCGGCGACCTCGACCGCTTCGCGAGCGGGCTGCCCGGACTGGCCGAACGGCTGCCGAGCCTGGGCCACATCGCGGCGTCCTGCCTCTACCGGGGCGAGGACCGGGCGCGGATCAACCGGCTCGACCGGCTCGCTAGCGCCCACGGTCTCGGCATCCTCGCCACCAACGATGTGCTCTACCACGAACCGGCGCGGCGGCCTTTGCAGGACGTGATGACCTGCATCCGCGAGAAATGCACCCTGGCCACCGCCGGCTTCCGGCTGGAGCCGAGCGCCGAGCGCCATCTGAAGCCGCCGCGGGAAATGATCCGCCTCTTCGCCGAATGGCCGCACGCCGTCCGCGCCGCCCGCGACGTCGCCGATGCCTGCCGGTTCGATCTCGAGGAACTCGCCTACGAATATCCGCGCGAGGCGGTCCCGGAGGGCATGCCCCCCCTGGACCGGTTGGAACAACTCACCTGGCAAGGCGCGCAATGGCGCTATCCCGATGGCGTGAGCCCGGAGATCATGGCACTCCTGAAGAAGGAACTGGCGATGATCGAAAAGCTCGACATCGCGCGGTATTTCCTGACGGTCCATGACCTCGTCCGCTTCGCCAGGCACGAGGCCACGCCGCCGATCCTGTGCCAGGGGCGCGGCTCGGCCGCCAACTCCGCCGTCTGCTACGTGCTGGGCATCACCGCCGTGGACCCCGCCCGGCACAATCTTCTGTTCGAGCGTTTCATCAGCGAGGAGCGCAAGGAGCCGCCCGATATCGACGTGGATTTCGAGCACGAACGGCGCGAGGAGGTGATCCAGCACATCTACGGCAAGTATGGGCGCGACCGGGCGGGCCTGTGCGCCACGGTGATCCATTACCGCCCCCGCTCAGCCATCCGCGAGGTGGGCAAGGTCATGGGGCTGTCCGAGGACGTGACAGGTGTGTTGGCGAAGACCCTCTGGGGCAGCCGGGGACATGACGTCGATGGCGGGCATGCGAACGAGGCCGGGCTCGACATGGCCGATCCGGTTCTGCGCCGAACCATTCTCCTGGCCCGGCAGTTGATCGGCATGCCCCGGCATCTCGGCCAGCATGTCGGCGGCTTCATCCTGACCGAGCGCCCGTTGACCGAGACCGTGCCCATCGGCAACGGCGCCATGGCCGAGCGCAGCTTCATTGAATGGGACAAGGACGATATCGACACGCTCGGCATCCTCAAGATCGACATCCTGGCACTCGGCATGCTCACCTGCATCCGCAAGTGCTTCGATCTGATCGAGGCCCACCACGGACAGGCCCATACCCTGGCGAGCATCCCGCAAGAGGACCCGCAGGTCTACGACATGCTCTGCCGGGGCGACAGCGTCGGCGTCTTCCAGGTCGAAAGCCGGGCGCAGATGAACATGCTGCCGCGCCTGCGCCCGCGCCGGTTCTACGATCTGGTGATCGAGGTCGCCATCGTCCGCCCCGGCCCGATCCAGGGCGACATGGTGCATCCCTATCTGCGCCGCCGGTCGGGGGAGGAGCCGGTGGACTACCCGAGCCCCGGCCCGCCGCACGATCCGCTGGAGCTGAAGAACATTCTCGGCCGCACCCTGGGCGTGCCGATATTCCAGGAGCAGGCGATGAAGATCGCCATCGACGCGGCGAAGTTCTCGCCCGCCGAGGCCAATGAGCTGCGCAAGGCGATGGCGACGTTCCGCTCCCGGGGCACCATCGGCGCGCTGGAGGAGAAGATGGTCGGGCGCATGATAGCGCGGGGCTACGATCCGGAATTCGCCAAACGTTGTTTCGACCAGATCAAGGGATTCGGGGAGTACGGGTTCCCGGAGAGCCATGCGGCCTCGTTCGCTTTGCTGGTTTATGTCTCAAGCTGGATTAAATGCCACTTCCCGGACGTCTTCTGCACCGCGCTGTTGAACTCCCAGCCCATGGGGTTCTACGCGCCGGCCCAGATCGTGCGCGATGCGCGCGAGCACGGGGTCGAACTGCGGCAGCCGGATGTGAACTATTCGGACTGGGACACGACGCTGGAGCCCACCGGCGCGGAACGGTTTGCGGTCCGGTTGGGACTGCGCCGGATCGAGGGGCTGCGCCGGGAGGCCGGGCAGCGGATCATGGCCCATCGCGACCGGCCCTACGGTGACCTCCGGGAATTGCAGGAACGCGCCGGGCTGAGCGCCGCCGCGATACGCCGGCTGGCCGCGGCCGATGCTTTCCGGTCGCTTGACATGGACCGCAGGCAGGCGCTCTGGGAGGCCAGGGTGCTGAAGGACGCGCCCGATCTGCCCCTGTTCCGGTCGGTCCGCGACGAGGGTAGCGAGCCGCCGGTTTCCTTGCCGGTCATGCCGGTCTGCGAGCAGGTCGTCGAGGACTACCGGACGCTACGCCTTTCGCTGAAGGCGCACCCCCTGTCCTTCCTGCGCAAGAGCCTGCGCAAACACCGCTATATCTCCGCCGCCGATCTCGGGCGCAGCCGAAACGGGCAACAGGTCAAGCTTGCGGGCCTGGTCCTGGTCAGGCAGCGGCCGGGCAGCGCCAAGGGCGTCTGTTTCATCACCCTTGAGGACGAGACCGGGGTCGCCAATCTCGTCGTCTGGCCCAAGGTGATGGCGGACTGCCGCAAGGCCGTCATGCAGTCCCGGCTGCTGGCGGTCCAGGGTCATGTGCAGCGCGACGTGGAGATCGTCCATGTGGTGGCCCGAAGTCTCGAAGACCGCTCGGACGCACTCCTGCGCTTGGCCTCCGGTGGTTCCGGTTCGCCCGCGTTCCACGCGAACGGGACCGGCCCGCCGATGCCGGCGCCTGCCCCGCGCCACCCTCGCGACGTGCGCATCGTCCCCAAAAGCCGGGACTTCCATTGAACGCGGCGCTGGATGTAAAGGTTTGGGGGCCGCTTCGGTTCTGGAAACCAGGACTGCAAGATTGCTTGCCTTGACTGGGGTGAAGACCGTTTGTTTGCGGGACCGGCTCGGACGCTCGCGTCGGCCCGGCGGGATTCGGGGCTGCTATTGGCCGGGGCCACGATCAACGGCGACGACGCGGCAGCCTTGGGAGGGTTCAATGTGCAACCTGTATGCCAACACGATGCCGCAGGACGCCATGCGGCGCTTGTTCAAGGCTCTGGATCGGCTGGGCAATCAGGAACCGCTTACGGCGATCTTTCCGGATGCCGAGGTGCCGATCGTCCGGATCGGCGACGACGGCGCCCGCGAACTGGTCAAGGCCCGGTGGGGCTGGGACAGGACCCCGCGCGGTTGGGTGACCAATGCGCGGAATCTGGACAAGAGCTGGGGCGTCATCCGCAACGTGGGCCAGCGCTGCCTGGTGCCGGCGACGTCGTTTGCCGAGTATCACCCGAGCGAAACGATTCCAGGTGCGAATGGCAACCCGATCAAGGCGGCGGCGTGGTTCCGGCTGGCCGGAGACGAGGATCGCCCGCCTTTCGCGTTCCCGGGCTTCTACCGGTACTGGAACTGGAAAGAGAGAGGGCTGCGCAGGAAGTCCGACCAGGAGCCCGCAGACATGGACGCCCCGGTGCTTGCAATGACGTTCCTGACGTGTCCGCCGAACCGCGTCGTCCGGCCGATCCATCCGAAGGCCATGCCGGTCATCCTCGATACGCAGGACGAATTCGAGACCTGGCTGACCGCGGACGAAAACCGGGCAGCGACGCTTCAAAGGCCGCTGCCGGACGAGAAGCTGGCAATCGCCTTCATCGGCGAAAAGGCGGACGAGCTGACTTTGTAAGAGACCTGTTGATGCCTTCCATGAGCTTGCGGAGGGCTCCCGGTCTGCCGAAGCTTCAACAACCGACATTCAGCCGCAACTCAGTGGCATAACTCATGCGCTGGGTGCTGCGCATGAAACGCGAGGCGAACGCCGCCAAGATCAACGCGGTGCTCGCCGCGACCGGCGCGCGTCCCATTGTCGAGGTCTCGACCCGCGACGTCTGGTGGCGCGCGCGGTCCGTCGCCGACCGCTACGAGGGCAGGAACGTCCTCGGCCGGCTGTGGATGGAGCTCCGCCCGCAGCTTCGCGACGGCGACCCGGGGCCGCCCGCTCCGGCGCCTGGGCCGACCGCATCCGCGTCGGCTGCCTTGCCGGGCGCAATGGCGTTCCGGCCGCCGCCCCGTAGACGCCACCCGTCGCAACCACACTCCCGTCATCCGGTCTCTCCGACCCGCCTGTCTCATCCCGAAGAAGGCACCAGCGCCGTAAACACGAGGCCCCGGCCGCAAGGGGAGCGCTCGATCCGTTCGGCAGGCTCGTGCCCTGACACGGCGAGGAGGAAAGCCAGGCTGGGAAGTGGGAGAGGCTCGGAGCGTCTGGAGGCGTTCCGCCCGCGACTTCCCATCGTCCGGAGCTCCCAATGACCGACCCCGACACCATCTCCGCCGACTACACACTGCGACCGAGCGAGCTTGCCGATACGCTGGCCTTGCTGGTGGAAGCCCGCCAACCGGTCGTGGTCTGGGGCCCACCCGGCAGCGCCAAATCGGACATCGCCCAACAGGTTGCGGCCGCCGCCGGCCGCGAATACGTCGATGTCCGCGCGCTGCTGCTCGATCCCGTCGACCTGCGCGGCATTCCCTGGCGCGACGGCGCCGACCGCACCCGCTGGGCGCCGCCGGCCTTCCTGCCGCCATCGGACGATCCCGGCCGCTGGCTCATCAACCTGGAAGAGCTGCCCTCCGCCGTGCCGATGGTCCAGGCCGCTCTTTATCAGTTGGTGCTCGACCGCAAGTGCGGCGAGTACGAGCTGCCCGAGGGCGCGTCCCTCATCGCCTGCGGCAACCGCCAGAGCGACCGCGGCGTCACCCACCGCATGCCGACGCCGCTCGCATCGCGCTTCGTCCACCTGGAGATCCGAGTCGACGCGGCGGACTGGTGCGCCTGGGCCGCCGTCAACGGAATCGCGGCCGAGGTGATTTTCTTCATCCAACTCAGGCCAGAGCTCCTGCATCAATTCGACCCCCAGTCGCGGGAGGCAGCTTTTGCCTGCCCCCGTACCTGGAGCTTCATTTCCAACATCCTGCAACACCGCAATGGCCTCGATGCGGCCTCCGAGCGCGCGCTGTTCCGTGGCACCGTCGGCGAGGCGGCGGCGGTCGAGTTTGCCGCCTTCCTCAAGGTCTGGCGCGAGCTTCCCCATCCCAGGGCGGTCATCGACGATCCCGAGAACGCCGCCGTTCCCGACAACGCGAGCGCGCTGATAGCTCTCTGCGGTTCGCTCTATCGCCTCGCCGACGACATCAATCTCGGCGCCATCGTCACCTACGCGGCGCGGCTCAGGCGCGAGGTCGGCGAGTTCCTCGTCGGCTCGTGCGTGCGGCGCGACCCGGCCTTGCAGAACACCCCGGCCTTCATCCGCTGGGCTGCCGCCAGGACCCATTAGACACCTTCTTATTCGGAGACCCCGATCATGAACCTTACACACGACGCCATGCTGGTATCCTTACGCATCAACGCTTGGTCTGGCCGGCTTTACGACCGCCATGCCAGCAACCATGTCGCCGCCCACCACGACGCGAGCGCGAATGCCGGACGCTACAACAAGCGCCTCCTGCCCAAGGCCGCCTTCGCCGCCTTGACCGCCACCATGAGCGCTGCCCGCTCCAGCCATTACGATCAGTCGTTGCCCTGGGACGACCAGGGCTCGCGGCTTCTCACCGTCGCCAATTACGATCGCTACACCGAGCTGCTGAATGCGCTCCGCGAGCGCGTGGTGCGCGAGCGCCACCGCTTCATCGAGGACTACGACGATTACATCGACCAGTCGCGCATGGACCTCGGGCGGCTGTTCCGCATCGGGGACTATCCCTCCAAGGAGGCGCTCCAGGGCAAGTTCGCGATCCGCTACCGGATCGTGCCCGTCCCCGACGCGGACCACTTCATGGCGAAGCTCGCTTCCGGCGACACCGACCGCGTCAAGCGCGACATCGAGCACCAGATCGAGGAGCGCCTGCACGACGCGGTGGCCGATCTCTACCGGCGCCTGGGCGAGGCGGTCGAGCGCGTCTCGGAGCGTTTGCAGGCGGACGAGAACGGCAAGCCGCTGGTGTTCCGCGACACCATGATCGAGAACATCCGCGGCCTAGTCGACGTGGTGCCGCGCCTCAACATCTTCGGCGACGATCACCTCGCGCGTCTCTGCGAGCAGGTGAAGGACCGCATCGCCGGCGCCGATCCCGAAACGCTGCGCCCGTCGCGCACCTTCAATCCGAACGTCCGGCGCCAGGTGAAGCGCGACGCCGACGCGCTGATGGAGCAATTCGCCGGGTATTTCGCGCCCGCCGGCACGGCTGATCGTGAGGCCGCGTGATGCCCACCTCGAAGCTGAACCGCTCCCGCATGAACCGGCTCTTCGAGAAAGTGCCCGCCCGGAAGGACGGACGCCACGAACCCAGGTCCACAAACGCATTGGCGAGGGCCACCGGCCTCAAGCGCATCGCCGCCTATCGCCACCTCGCCGATTTAGAAGCCCGCGGCTGGATTCAGAGCCTCGCCCGGTGCCTGAGGTGTTTGAACTCTCGCTCGATACGCCGCTCGGCCCGATCACGCTGGCCGAGCGCCGGGTGTGGCGGGCGATGTGCGAAATCGCTGCGGGCCAGACCCGAAGCTACGGGGCTTTGGCGCGGAACGTTGGGAGCGGCCCGCGCGCCGTCGCCGGCGCCTGCGCCTGCAATCCCATCGGCATCATCATCCCTTGCCACCGCGTGGTCGCGGCTGACGGCCTCGGTGGCTTCTCCGCTCCAGGCGGCGTGGACACCAAGCGCGCCCTTTTGCGGCTCGAAGGCGTGGCGGTGTGAAGATCCCCGCTCCGGGACCGCGCGGAACCCCCTAGTGAGCGCCCGTGACGCGGCTGTGCCGCCCGCCTGTGGTGGAGGGAATCATGATATCCGCAACAACCAGGACCGGCAGGGAGTCCGCGCACCGCCTCAGCGACTGCGTCACCGCGTTGCTGCGCGACCAGCCCTTCTTCGGGAGCCTGGCGTTGCGCCTACCGATCCGCGCCGACGCCAGCCGCGAGACGCTCGCGAGCGACGGCTACGAGATCCGCTATTCGCCGCAGTGGGTCGCGGACACCGATGCCGATCTCATCAAGACGGCGATTGGGCGCGTGGTGCTGGCCTGCACTTTGAAGCACCACACGCGGCGAGGTGAGCGCGATCCGGATCGCTGGCAGCGAGCCTCGCAGCTCGTCACCCACGGACTGCTGCGCGACGCGGGCTTCACGCTGCCGCCCGGCGCCGTCGCCTCGGTGGTGGTCACCATGCAGGACCTGGCCCCGCTTGAGGAGCTCGACCGGTTGCGCGCGGAGTTCCTCGGCATGGTGAGCCACGAGCTGCGCACGCCGCTCGCCGCGATCAAGGGCTCGACCGCCGCCCTGCTCGGCGCCTCCCGCCCGTTCGCGCCGACCGAGACGCGCGAGTTCATCCGCGTCATCGACGAGCAGGCCGACCGCACGATCGGCCTGATCGCCGACCTGCTCGACGCCGGGCGCATCGACAGCGGTACGCTCTCGGTCTCGCCCGAGCCTTCGGAGCTGGCCGCGCTGGTCGACCGGGCCCGCACCACCTTCCTCTCCGGCGGCGCGCGCCACACGGTGACGATCGACCTGCCGCCGGACCTGCCGCGCGTCATGGCCGACCGCCAGCGCGTCGAGCAGGTGCTGAACAACCTGCTGGCGAACGCGGCGCGGCACGCGCCGGAGTCCTCGCCGATCCGCATCGCGGCCGAGCACGACGGGGTGCATGTCGCGATCTCGGTCGCCGACGATGGCCGGGGCATCCCGCCCGAGCGCCTGGCGCAGCTGTTCCGCAAGTATGCCGGGGCCGCTGACGGCGAGCGCGGGACCGGGACCGGCGGGGCGGGGCTCGGCCTCGCCATCTGCAAGGGCCTGGTCGAGGCCCATGGCGGGCGCATCCGGGCCGAGAGCGGCGGCGTGGGCCTGGGCGCCCGCTTCACCTTCACGCTGCCGGTGGCGGGGGAGGCGGGCGCCCGCGCCCCCGGCCCTGACACCGGCCCCGCCCCGGACCGGCCGGCGCCGCGGCAGGGCCGCGAGCCCGACCGCATCCTGGTAGTCGACGACGATCCGCAGACCCTGCGCCATGTCCGCGACACGCTGGCCGAGGCGGGCTATTCCCCGCTGGTCACCGGCGACCATGGCGAGCTCGGACAGATCGTCCGCGCCGAGAAACCCGCCCTGGTCCTGCTCGACCTGATGCTGCCCGGGACCGACGGCATCGAGCTGATGCGCACCGTCCCGGAGCTCGCCGACCTGCCGGTGATCTTCATCTCGGGCTACGGCCGCGACGAGACGATCGCGCGGGCGCTCGAGGCGGGCGCGGCGGACTACATCGTCAAGCCCTTCTCGCCGACCGAGCTGACGGCGCGGATCCGGGCGGCCCTGCGCCGGCGCGCCGATCCCGAACCGTTCGTTCTGGGCGACCTCGCCATCGACTACGACCGCCGCCGGGTGACGGTGGCCGGGCGCGCGGTCGAGTTGACGGCGACCGAGTACGAACTCCTGCGCGTTCTTTCGCACGGCGCCGGCCGGGCCCTGACCCATGAAACCCTGCTGCGCCGGGTCTGGGCCGGACGCGGCAACGGCGATCCCAAGATCGTGCGCGCCTACGTCAAGCGGCTGCGCAGCAAGCTCGGCGACGACGCGGCGAACCCGGCCTGGGTCTTCAACGTGCGCGGCGTCGGCTACCGCATGCCCCGGCCGGGCGATCCGGGCGAGCCCTGACCTCCGGCAACCGCGCCCGCCCGCGCCCCGCCGGCCTCAGCCGCGCCCCCGGCGCCCCGGGACCCCGTCCAGGAGCGCGAGCGCCCGCTCCAGGCTGAGAGCGTCGGGTACGATGTCCTCCGGCACCGGAGCAGAAGCCCGCCGATGGGCCCCGTCATCGGGGTGGGGCCGAAGCTCGCGCAGCACCCGTTTCGGCCCTTTCGCGCGGCTGTCCCGGATCTCCCGGTCCGCAAGCAGCGCCACCGCCCGGTTGATCCCGACCGTCAACACGTCCTCAACCGTGTCGCGCGCGCCGAATTTCTTGGACCTCGAACCTTGGAGCATCGGGTGCTGACCATGTTCTCACTCCTGCTCGCGCCTGCACCCTGCCTCGATCCCTGGCAAAAATATCTCATCCAGCTCCGGCTCGTCCCACTCCCGAGTTTCTCCCGCCGCCCGATCCATCCCTGCGCCGAGGAAGAGCGTGATGGCTGTCAGGGGCGGCAATCGAATCCGAGATTCTGCCGGTGTGCGGTGCATGGGAATTGACGAAACTCTGCTGGGGGCTGTAGAACAAATAGAGAACATATGGAGGGAGCCATCGTGTCGTGCCTCGACATCTACCCCGCATCCCATATGGAACGCCCAAGCTTCCGCCTGCAAGCGGAGCCCGCACCGGCCATGCTTTCGGAGGTTTTTGCCGAGACCCCCATGGACGGAGCCGTGACAGGGTTCGTCCTGGCCCAACTCGGACCGGGCTGCAAGCCGGTGCTCTGGGTGCAGGACCGGATGTCGCGGCGCGAGGCGGGATGGCCGTGCCTGGCGGGCATACGTCCGGGCGTGGACGTGCTCAAGGTCGATGTGGCGAGCGCCCGGGGCTCACTTTGGACGGCCGAACAGGGGCTGGACTGCCCGTCTTTCAGCGCCGTGATCGTCGAGATTTGGGGAGATCCCCCCGCCGTGGATTTCACGGCGAGCAAACGCTTGGCGCTGCGCTCGGAGGCCCACGGTGTCCCTTGCTGGCTCCTGCGCCGGTTCGCGCAACCCAATCTCAGCGCCGCGCGCGAGCGTTGGCGTGTCGGTCCGCTCCCCTCGGACCGGCATGCTTTCGACCTTCGCGCACCGGGCTTGCCGCGCTGGCGGGTGGAACTGTTCCGATCGCGTTTGCGGCCGCCTGGCGCCTGGACCGCCCGCTATGACCCTGCCGATCAACAGCTGGTGCTGGACAGCGACCGGACCATTG
This sequence comes from Alphaproteobacteria bacterium, assembly GCA_965219135.1. Taxonomy (GTDB): domain Bacteria; phylum Pseudomonadota; class Alphaproteobacteria; order VGEJ01; family VGEJ01; genus CAYUNL01. The sequence goes on from CBDCMV010000003.1 coordinate 2,078,912, forward strand.
ACGAAACAGGCACCGCGCCGAACTTCGCCCGCGCGGTCTGAGCGGTCCCGTGGACCTGCGCCAAGGCGCTTCTTCCGATGCCACACGTGAACAGGCCGCCTGGCCACCGGGATCCAATCGTGCACAGGGTGACGGCGATCTGGCTCCCGCGCTTCGCCATCGAATGCTGGCAACGGCGAGTGAACCGGCGGGGTAAAGCGCCTCCCGGGGACCTGCCGGTAGCGCTTGGCCGCGATGGCTCCCACGGTCCTGTCGTCCATGCCGCCAACGGCGCCGCGGAACAAGCGGGCGTCAGGGAAGGAGGGCGTGTCGTCGACATGCAAGCTCTCTGCCCCGGATTGTCCGTGGAGCAGGCCGATATTGGCGGGGACATCAATGCCCTGGAGCAACTCATGCTGTGGTCCCGCCGCTGGTGTCCGTGGACCGCCGTGGACGGGACGGCCGGCATCGTGATGGACACGACTGGCTCGGACCATCTGTGGGGCGGCGAAACCGCGATGCTACGCGACATTGTTGATCGGCGTCTCGATTGGACGCCGATAAGCACGCTAACCCGTTGATTTTACTGGACCTAGGGGGGCAAAATTGGACGCCGATCAACACGCAACGTAGAGGTTGGTCCATGGAGCACGTTGCGAGACATGATGGGCAAAGCGAAGATTCACTTGTTTGGCTGGTGCGTTTACTTCTGCCCGCCACCTTCGGCGACTTTTGGAACCTGAGCGCACGGCGCCCTATCCGTCCATGGCCTGCTTGAGAGACGATGCGATGCGCTCCGAGGCTTTCTGCAGGGGATCGTCGGCGAGATGGGCATAGCGCGCGGTGGTCTGGGTTTGGGTGTGGCCGAGAATTCTCCCAACCATCGGCAAGCTCTCGCCCCCCATCACCGCCTCCGAGGCAAACGTATGTCGGAGATCGTGGATGCGCACATCGTCGAGCCCGGCCGCCTTGCGCACCCGCCGCCACGGCTTCTGCAGATCGGTCAGATGCGCGTCTTCGGCGGTACCGGTGATGACATAGGGATTACCCTCAACCCGCTTGGCAGCAGCCAGCACCTCAAGCGCAGGCCGGTTGAGGGGGATCGTCTTGGCACCTGTCTTGGAATCTGGCAGGTGGATTCGGTCGCCCCGGATATGCTCCCACTTCAGGGTCTGGATCTCCATCAGACGCGCCCCCGTATAGAGCAGGAGCCGGAACGCCGTCACCGCTGAAGGGGCAAAGGAGTCCTCCTCGTCCAAGGCTCCGCCGAGACGCGCCAGCTCTTCCACCGTTAGGAACCGCTCGCGCTTGCGCTCCTTGTACTTGCGAATGTGGTAGCAGGGATTGGAGCGGTCCGGCCGTAGGCCCCAGGCCTCGGCCAGATTCATCATCTTGGACACCACACCCAACGTCCGGTTGGCCTGGTAGGGCTTGTCGCGCATCCCGTGGTGCAGCGCCGCGACATCGTCCCGCGCCAGCGCCACCACCCTGATTTCTCCAAGCGATGGCAGGATGTAGCGCTTCACCGCATGCACGTACTCCACACGGGTTCGCGGCTTGCAGTGGACGGGGACATATTCCTCCAGGAACCGCTCGGCCAGTTGCGCCACCGTGGGCGACAGGCGCTCGACCTCCTTCTCCCGGTTGGGGTTCCTGCCGTCGTCGATGTCGGCGATGATCTTGCGCGCCCGCGCCTTGGCTTCCTCGAAGGGCAGGGCGCCGTGACGCCCGATCTGGACACGAATGGTTTTTCCCCGGCGGAACGTCTGGGCGACGTAGCGCTTGTTGCCGTTGGGGTAGACCCGCGTGCCGAACCCCTTCAACTGGTCGTCCCAGACGAAGTACTCCTTGTCACGGGTGGGGAGGGCGTCGATGTGGCGCTTGGACAACCTGGGCATGGGATCTCTCGGAATGCAATCGGAATTTTACTCCTTGCATTTCCAGGGTACTCCAGGCATCATATGACCACAAGAGGCAGCAAAAAACTGGTGGAAAATCAACGAATTGTATACTCAGGGCACCTCCAGGGCTCTCCTGACCACAACAGATTATCTACCTCATAACCTGAAGGTCGTTGGTTCAAATCCAACCCCCGCAACCAACCAAAACCCCCGAAAACACTAGTGTCTTCGGGGGTTTCTTTTATCTGCGGCAAAATCTGATATTGTCAACCGTAAGCGTTCCGAAAGCGGATTCATTATAAATTCGGACATCTTCTGTTATTAGGCGACCCCTCCTACCCGGCCCTAACCTGCCTACCCGTAAGGATTCGGTCGTGCCGTGGAGGCGGACGACTTTGTGATTGTTGTCGGGCGGGGCTTCATAAGTCACTGGTAACGACTCCGGCCATGCGCTATCGTCGAGCGCATGGCGATTCGCGACGAGGATTTTGGCGCGGACCTGGCGCTGGTTGAGGGTGACGATGATATCTGCTCGTCCCCCGAGGCAGCCCTGACATACGCGCCGCGCGACTTGCGATCGCTGTATGAGCGGGAACGGGCGCGGGCGGCCGGAGCGGAAGCGCGCTGCGAAGAAGTGCGCCGGGCAGAGATAGATTCCCGTGCCCGGGCGAGTTCGCTGAAGTGGCAGCTCGATACATGCCGGCGCAAACTGAGCGAGGCCGCCGAGGAGACGAAGGAAGTCCGCCGCACGGCGAAGGACGCGCTCTCCCTGCAAGCGGAAGTGGGGCGACTGGAGAAGCTGCTCTCCGAAGCCGGCGTCGAGCCGAGCAAGCGCGGCAGGATCTCATCGGTGCGCGAGGAGAGGCGTCGGCTGCGCGCGGCGTTCGAGCAAGCGGAGAACCAGAAGGACAAGATCAAGACGCTGCGCACAGAACGCGGTGAGCTGCGCAAGCAGGTGACCCGGCTGAACAGGGAGGTCGTCCGGCTCAACAAGCGGCTGGACCGGGAGGCGCGGACGTCGGAGAGCCAGAGGGACACCATTCGTCGGCAATATGACGACGGTGTTGAGCTCCGTGCGCAGTTGAGGATCTACCGCGACCAGGCGGACACGGTTCGGTCGCTGTCCGACGAGGTCTTCTGGCTGCGTCATGCCCTGGAGGGGTCTAAGGCCCGCAAGGGGGCGCTAAAGGCCAAGCTTGCCAAGCTTCTCGCCGACAAGAAGATGCTATCGAAGCCCATCGCGGGCACTCAGCTGCGTGCCGCTCTCAGGCGATCGCGGCATCAGAAGAAGACCATTACGTCGCAGTCCAGGGAGATTCGCCGGCTGCGCAGGGCGGTGCGGGCGTCGGAGCGGCTCAAGGTTCAGGTCAGCAAGCATCGCGCGGCCGCCGAGACGCTGTCGAAGTCGCTGTCGGACCAGGCCGCTCAACTGCGCAACGCCCTGAGGCGATCGCGGCGCCAGAAGACTGCGATCAAGTCCCTGTCCAGGGAGAACGCCCGGCTGCGCAAGGCCGCGAAGACGTCGCGGGGGCGGATCGAGACGCTGGAAGCGCAGCTTGCCAGGCTTCGTGCGACCGGCGCGGTGCTGTCCAAGGCGCTGTTCGGGCGAAAGAGCGAGCAGCAGGAGAAGCCGTGCTCGGAACGCCCGCGCGGCCAGCAGCCCGGCGGCGCCGGCCATGGCCGCACCCAGCGGCCCGGGCTCGAGGAGCGCACGGAAGAGCTCAACCCGCCGGAGGATGCGCGGGTGTGCTCTTGTTGCGGACAGCCCTATGCGCCAAACGGCGCCGAGGAATCCACCATGGTCGAGATCGAGGTCCGGGCTCACACACGCAGGATCGTCCGTCCCCGCTGGCGCCGGAGCTGTGACTGCGCGTCCTCGCCCCTGGAAGTGTCGGCGCCTCCGGTGCCGCGGCTGTTCGACAACACGCTCTACGGGATCAGCGTGTGGGCGTGCTTCCTGTTCGAGCGCTATGGCTGCTTCCGCCCGCTCAACAGGGTTGGGGCGTGGCTGTCCGACCGGGGGCTGCTGATCTCGCCCGGGACGCTGGCCGACAGTGTGCCCCGCTTCGTGCCGCTGTTCGAGCCGCTGGCCGATGCGATCCTCGCGCACCAGAACAAAACGGCTCTGCGCCATGCCGACGAAACCACATGGCGCGTCCAGGCGCTTCGCGAGACCGGCCGTTCGAGCCGGGCCTGGCTCTGGACCTCGGTCAGCAGTGACGCAGTCTACTTCCATATCGATCCGAGCCGCAGTGCCGAGGCGGCGGAGAAGCTGTTCGCCGAGGCCCTCCTTCACACGGTGATCGTCTGCGACCGCTACAGCGCATACAAGAAGCTGGCGCGCCTGCTCGGCGGCCTGGTGACCCTCGCGTGGTGCTGGAGCCACATGCGGCGGGATTTTATCGACTGCGCGGCCGGCCAGGTGCGGCTGACGGAATGGTGCAAACGATGGATCGAGCGGATCGCATCGATCTACCGCCTGAACCAGGCGCGGCTGGCTCATTACGATCCCGGGCTTAAGCGCCAGACGCCGATGTTCGACGCAGCCCAGGATGCGCTGAAGGAGGCGCTCGACGGTCTGTTCTCACACGCCGAACGAGAGCTCGCCGGGCTGCCGGACAAGGCGCGCGAGGGCAAGACGCTGCGCTCACTTGTCAATCATCGCGATGGGCTGAGCGTCTTCCTCGACCGCCCGGAGGTGCCGATGGACAATAATCTCGCCGAAAGGGTGCTCAGAGGGCCAGCCATAGGAAGACGCCTGTCGTTCGGCTCCGACAGCGAGACCGGCGCTCGATTCACGGCGCTGATGTACTCCGTCGTCGGCACCCTCAACTTGAACGGCATCGACGTCCTGCGCTGGCTGGAGAAATGGCTGGCAGCGTGCGCGGCAAACGGCCGTCGGCCGCCGGAGGACCTGTCGCCCTGGCTGCCATGGTCGATGAGCGAGGAGCGCAAGCGCAGCTTCACGGCGCCGGGATGACCGGCGAGATCGAGTGCCGCTATTACGGACGCGACTTCAGCGCCGGAGAAATGGCGCTGCTGCGCGCGCTGATCGTCGCTGAGCCGCCGCCGACCCGGCACGCCCTGTCGAGGGAGTTCTGCCGGCGCATCGGCTGGTTCAAGCCCGACGGCGGGCTCAAGGACATGATGGCCAGGGTCGCCATGCTGGCCATGCACCGCGATGGCCTGGTCGCCCTGCCGCAACCGAAGCAGCGGCAGAGCCGGCCCGGTCCGATCGCCTTCGGACCGGACACCGAGCCGCCACTGTTCCCGGCCCCGACATCCCTCGACGAGATCCGCCCGCTCGACCTGCGGCCCGTCGGACGCGGGACCCGCGAGGGCAAGCTGTGGAACGAGTTCGTCGCCCGCTACCACTATCTCGGCTACAAGACCCTGGTCGGCGCCCAGATGCGCTACGCCGTCCACGACCGCAACGGCTGGCCCGTCGCCATGCTCGGCTTCTCAACCGCCGCGTGGAGGCTCGCCCCGCGCGACAAGTTCATCGGATGGACGCCGCAACTGCGCGAGAAGAACCTCCCCCTTGTCGTCGACAACCCGAGGTTCCTCATTTTGCCCTGGATCAAGATCCCTAATCTCGGCTCGCACATCCTCGCCATCGTCCGCCGCCGCCTGACCGCCGACTGGGCAGAGCGCTACAACACGACCCCGGTGCTCATCGAGACCTTCGTCGAAACCCCGCGCCATACCGGCGCCGTCTACAAGGCATCGGGCTGGATCCGTGTCGGAACCACCCAGGGCCGGGGACGATACGACCGCCACACGAAACGCACCCAGCCGAAAAAAGACATCTGGCTTCGCCCCCTCCGGAAGGATTGGAAGCGAACCCTCAACCGGTGAATCCACCTCGCCACCGAAGGGCTCGAGATGACTGCCCCACTTATCTTGGGAGCTTGCCTGCCGCAGAATCCGCCAGCCCTCCACGGCACGACCGAATCCTTACGCCTACCCGTAAGGATTCGGTCGTGCCGTGGAGGCGGACGACTTTGTGATTGTTGTCGGGCGGGGCTTCATAAGTCACTGGTAACGACTCCGGCCATGCGCTATCGTCGAGCGCATGGCGATTCGCGACGAGGATTTTGGCGCGGACCTGGCGCTGGTTGAGGGTGACGATGATATCTGCTCGTCCCCCGAGACAGCCCTGACATACGCGCCGCGCGACTTGCGATCGCTGTATGAGCGGGAACGGGCGCGGGCGGCCGGAGCGGAAGCGCGCTGCGAAGAAGTGCGCCGGGCAGAGATAGATTCCCGTGCCCGGGCGAGTTCGCTGAAGTGGCAGCTCGATACATGCCGGCGCAAACTGAGCGAGGCCGCCGAGGAGACGAAGGAAGTCCGCCGCACGGCGAAGGACGCGCTCTCCCTGCAAGCGGAAGTGGGGCGACTGGAGAAGCTGCTCTCCGAAGCCGGCGTCGAGCCGAGCAAGCGCGGCAGGATCTCATCGGTGCGCGAGGAGAGGCGTCGGCTGCGCGCGGCGTTCGAGCAAGCGGAGAACCAGAAGGACAAGATCAAGACGCTGCGCACAGAACGCGGTGAGCTGCGCAAGCAGGTGACCCGGCTGAACAGGGAGGTCGTCCGGCTCAACAAGCGGCTGGACCGGGAGGCGCGGACGTCGGAGAGCCAGAGGGACACCATTCGTCGGCAATATGACGACGGTGTTGAGCTCCGTGCGCAGTTGAGGATCTACCGCGACCAGGCGGACACGGTTCGGTCGCTGTCCGACGAGGTCTTCTGGCTGCGTCATGCCCTGGAGGGGTCTAAGGCCCGCAAGGGGGCGCTAAAGGCCAAGCTTGCCAAGCTTCTCGCCGACAAGAAGATGCTATCGAAGCCCATCGCGGGCACTCAGCTGCGTGCCGCTCTCAGGCGATCGCGGCATCAGAAGAAGACCATTACGTCGCAGTCCAGGGAGATTCGCCGGCTGCGCAGGGCGGTGCGGGCGTCGGAGCGGCTCAAGGTTCAGGTCAGCAAGCATCGCGCGGCCGCCGAGACGCTGTCGAAGTCGCTGTCGGACCAGGCCGCTCAACTGCGCAACGCCCTGAGGCGATCGCGGCGCCAGAAGACTGCGATCAAGTCCCTGTCCAGGGAGAACGCCCGGCTGCGCAAGGCCGCGAAGACGTCGCGGGGGCGGATCGAGACGCTGGAAGCGCAGCTTGCCAGGCTTCGTGCGACCGGCGCGGTGCTGTCCAAGGCGCTGTTCGGGCGAAAGAGCGAGCAGCAGGAGAAGCCGTGCTCGGAACGCCCGCGCGGCCAGCAGCCCGGCGGCGCCGGCCATGGCCGCACCCAGCGGCCCGGGCTCGAGGAGCGCACGGAAGAGCTCAACCCGCCGGAGGATGCGCGGGTGTGCTCTTGTTGCGGACAGCCCTATGCGCCAAACGGCGCCGAGGAATCCACCATGGTCGAGATCGAGGTCCGGGCTCACACACGCAGGATCGTCCGTCCCCGCTGGCGCCGGAGCTGTGACTGCGCGTCCTCGCCCCTGGAAGTGTCGGCGCCTCCGGTGCCGCGGCTGTTCGACAACACGCTCTACGGGATCAGCGTGTGGGCGTGCTTCCTGTTCGAGCGCTATGGCTGCTTCCGCCCGCTCAACAGGGTTGGGGCGTGGCTGTCCGACCGGGGGCTGCTGATCTCGCCCGGGACGCTGGCCGACAGTGTGCCCCGCTTCGTGCCGCTGTTCGAGCCGCTGGCCGATGCGATCCTCGCGCACCAGAACAAAACGGCTCTGCGCCATGCCGACGAAACCACATGGCGCGTCCAGGCGCTTCGCGAGACCGGCCGTTCGAGCCGGGCCTGGCTCTGGACCTCGGTCAGCAGTGACGCAGTCTACTTCCATATCGATCCGAGCCGCAGTGCCGAGGCGGCGGAGAAGCTGTTCGCCGAGGCCCTCCTTCACACGGTGATCGTCTGCGACCGCTACAGCGCATACAAGAAGCTGGCGCGCCTGCTCGGCGGCCTGGTGACCCTCGCGTGGTGCTGGAGCCACATGCGGCGGGATTTTATCGACTGCGCGGCCGGCCAGGTGCGGCTGACGGAATGGTGCAAACGATGGATCGAGCGGATCGCATCGATCTACCGCCTGAACCAGGCGCGGCTGGCTCATTACGATCCCGGGCTTAAGCGCCAGACGCCGATGTTCGACGCAGCCCAGGATGCGCTGAAGGAGGCGCTCGACGGTCTGTTCTCACACGCCGAACGAGAGCTCGCCGGGCTGCCGGACAAGGCGCGCGAGGGCAAGACGCTGCGCTCACTTGTCAATCATCGCGATGGGCTGAGCGTCTTCCTCGACCGCCCGGAGGTGCCGATGGACAATAATCTCGCCGAAAGGGTGCTCAGAGGGCCAGCCATAGGAAGACGCCTGTCGTTCGGCTCCGACAGCGAGACCGGCGCTCGATTCACGGCGCTGATGTACTCCGTCGTCGGCACCCTCAACTTGAACGGCATCGACGTCCTGCGCTGGCTGGAGAAATGGCTGGCAGCGTGCGCGGCAAACGGCCGTCGGCCGCCGGAGGACCTGTCGCCCTGGCTGCCATGGTCGATGAGCGAGGAGCGCAAGCGCAGCTTCACGGCGCCGGGATGACCGGCGAGATCGAGTGCCGCTATTACGGACGCGACTTCAGCGCCGGAGAAATGGCGCTGCTGCGCGCGCTGATCGTCGCTGAGCCGCCGCCGACCCGGCACGCCCTGTCGAGGGAGTTCTGCCGGCGCATCGGCTGGTTCAAGCCCGACGGCGGGCTCAAGGACATGATGGCCAGGGTCGCCATGCTGGCCATGCACCGCGATGGCCTGGTCGCCCTGCCGCAACCGAAGCAGCGGCAGAGCCGGCCCGGTCCGATCGCCTTCGGACCGGACACCGAGCCGCCACTGTTCCCGGCCCCGACATCCCTCGACGAGATCCGCCCGCTCGACCTGCGGCCCGTCGGACGCGGGACCCGCGAGGGCAAGCTGTGGAACGAGTTCGTCGCCCGCTACCACTATCTCGGCTACAAGACCCTGGTCGGCGCCCAGATGCGCTACGCCGTCCACGACCGCAACGGCTGGCCCGTCGCCATGCTCGGCTTCTCAACCGCCGCGTGGAGGCTCGCCCCGCGCGACAAGTTCATCGGATGGACGCCGCAACTGCGCGAGAAGAACCTCCCCCTTGTCGTCGACAACCCGAGGTTCCTCATTTTGCCCTGGATCAAGATCCCTAATCTCGGCTCGCACATCCTCGCCATCGTCCGCCGCCGCCTGACCGCCGACTGGGCAGAGCGCTACAACACGACCCCGGTGCTCATCGAGACCTTCGTCGAAACCCCGCGCCATACCGGCGCCGTCTACAAGGCATCGGGCTGGATCCGTGTCGGAACCACCCAGGGCCGGGGACGATACGACCGCCACACGAAACGCACCCAGCCGAAAAAAGACATCTGGCTTCGCCCCCTCCGGAAGGATTGGAAGCGAACCCTCAACCGGTGAATCCACCTCGCCACCGAAGGGCTCGAGATGACTGCCCCACTTATCTTGGGAGCTTGCCTGCCGCAGAATCCGCCAGCCCTCCACGGCACGACCGAATCCTTACGCCTACCCTTTTGACTTCGTTAGACAAAGAGGAAATGCGTGTACAAGTCGGACATTGAAGATCGGGTGGCTGTTCGGCTGGGATCGAACACGGCTGTGGCAAAGGTTGCGGTCGACGGCGTGTTGGAGGGGATCAACGAGTGGCCTGCCCCCGATTAGTGGTCCAGCGCTTAAGTTAGAGTTTGGCGCGGGTTAAGTTGATGGGCCAACCATAGCCCATCAACAGCGTAGGTTGGCCCATCAACGTTTGGCAAGATGGTTTCTGGGGCCGGCGGTCTGTATCCGAGCGAGCTATGCGGCCGGATGGTATTGTAGTGATGCCGCCATCGTTCGATCAGCACTTTGGCCTCCTTCAGTGTAGAGAAGATCTCCGTGTTCAGGATTTCGTCCCGGAGCTTTGAGTTGAAGCTCTCGTTGTATCCGTTCTCCCAAGGTGACCCGGGCTCGATATAGAGGGTCTTGACGCCGATCCTGCCGAGCCAGTCGCGGACGGCATGAGCGGTAAACTCTGAGCCGTTGTCGGAACGGATATGATCCGGCGGGCCATGTTGGACGAAGAGCTCGGTCAGACAATGGAGGACATTGTCCGAGTTCAATCTTCGCTCGACGACAACGGCCATGCACCGCCTGGTGAACTCATCGATCACGGTGAGCATGCGGAACTTCCTCCCATCGTGTGTTCGATCCATGACGAAGTCATAGGACCAGACGTGATTGGGCCAGCACGGCCGCAGACGGATGCAGGATCCGTCGTTGAGCCACAGCCTGCCCCGTTTCGGTTGCTTCTGTGGGACCTTCAGCCCCTCCCGCCACCAGATGCGCTGGACCCGCTTGGCGTTCACGTGCCAACCTTCGGTCCTGAGCAAGGCAGTGATCCGCCGATAGCCATATCTGCCATACTGGCTGGCCAAGCGGATGATCGCGGTCGTGAGTGCCTCTTCATCATCCCGACTACGGGGTCTCTTGCGCTGGGTTGAGCGATGTTGGCCTGCAACAGCACAGGCACGTCGCTCGGAGATTCCCAGTTCGGCCTGGAGATGATCAACACACCGCCGGCGACGGGCGGGGCTTAGCAGTTTCCCTCAAGCGCCTCTTTCAAGATCAGCTTATCCAACGTCAGATCCGAGATCGCCTTCCGGAGACGGCCATTCTCCTTCTCCAGGTCCTTCAGACGCTTGGCCTGGTCAGTACGAAGGCCGCCATATTCCTTGCGCCAGCGATAGTAACTCTGCTCCGATACGCCGAGCGTGCGACAAGCTTGACCAATGGACTGGCCCTGCGCCAAGGCCACCTCGGCTTCGCGCAACATGCTGATAATCTGTTCCGGGGTGTAGCGTTTACGGCTCATTTTGTCCTCCTTTCGAGGGGGCAAAACGCGCCAAACTCTCTTAACAAATCTGGACCACTTTTAGGGGGTCACTCCAACAAAAGGTCTAGGGGACAAAGCATAAGCATGTAACAGCCTCGCTTCTGGCCAAATCCACCGCTATCTCGTCGAACCTCGTGGAACAGGAACAGATTCTCAACCATCGAGGTAGAGAGAGAAGTTGTTTGTTATTCGACGCCGATCGGCGCACTAACGTTTTGCATTGCCAGAGTCCGACGGGCCAAGGTTCGGCGCCGAATAACATCTACCCGGACACACGCAGGTCGAGACGACGGCGCGCTACTCGCATCTGGCGAAGGATTCGCTGTGCCAGTCCACGGTGCGGATATCCGAGAGCATTGCGGGTGGCCTGCTTGCCGGATATCCCCTCGCGACTGGCGAAACGCGCGAAGGGCCTGATCTTGAATGCGCACAATCCGCAAGCTGTTGATCGAACGCTCCGCGCGTCGGGTACGCCGGTGCGCGGAGGGTGCCGGGCACTGCGCGCACCGCCGTCGGGGGATGCTTGCAACGAGGCGGCGGCCGGGCGATCGCCTCTTGCGCCGGAAACCGCTTGCATTCGCCGGCGCGGGTGGGCACCTGTCGCGGGCAACCTGAGACACTTCCCGATCGAAACCACCTGACAGGCCGGTTCCCGCCATGCCCCGTTGCCGGCATCGCCCGCTTCCCGCGGGTCCGGCTCGGCCACACGCCGACGCCGCTCGATCCCGCGCCGAACCTCGGCGCGGCGCTCGGCATCGATCTGTGGATCAAGCGCGAGGACTGCACCGGGCTTGCCTCTCGGCGGCAACAAGGTGCGCCAGCTCGAGTTCCACTTCGGCGAGGCGCAGGCGCGCGGCGCGGACACGGTGCTGGTCACCGGCTCGGTGCAGTCGAACCTGGTGCGCATCGCCGCCGCCGGCGCGCGCAAACTCGGAATGGCGGTCCACATCCAGCTCGAAGACCGGGTCGACGGCATGGGCGCGCTCTACCGCGCATCCGGCAACCTGCTGCTCGACCGGGTGCTGGGCGCGGTGCTGCATCCATTCCCCGAGGGCGAGGACGAGACGGCGGCGGACGCCGCGATGGAACGGCGCGCGGCGGCGCTCGCGGCCGAGGGCCGCAAGCCCTACGTCATCCATTCCGCGCCGGGGCATGCGCCGCTCGGCGGGCTCGGCTATGTGCTGGCCGCAGGCGAGGTCGCGGAGCAGGCCCGGGACTTGGCGGTGAGTTTCGACGCCGTGGTCTGCGCCTCGGGCAGCGCGCTCACCCATGCCGGCCTGCTGGTGGGCTTGCGGGCGCTCGGCGAGCGCGCGCCGGTCCTCGGCATCTGCGTACGCCACGACGCCGCGGGCCAGGCCGACCGGGTGGCGCGGGTGGCGGGAGCGCTCGCGGCGATGATCGAACGCCCGGACGCGTTCGATGCGGACGGCGTCGACGTCTCCGACGCGGTGCTAAGCCTACCTCGACGAGTTCGTCTTTCGCTTCAACCGACGAAAAACCCGCCACGCCGCCTTCCGCTCGCTCCTCGGCCTCGCCGTCAAAGCAAAACCCCTTACCTACAACATGTTGATCAAACCGGAGCCATGTGCATAAGCGGTTCGTGCCGTATTGCAGCTTCGCCATCCCGAACCTCCTTGCCTCTACCCTGTCCTTGTCCGCGCATCACCCGGCGCCGGAGTGCTCCGGCATGATGTGAGCGCTGATGCTGTCGCCGACCCTCAGGGAACGACCCCCGCGCATGCGCAGATCGATTGTCACCTCGGAGCCGTCCCGGGTCAGCGTCGCATCTTCGATCAGAAGCCCCAGCAGCCGCTTGCGATCCGCGTTTCCGGTTTGGTCATGACGCTCCGCGGCACCGGCATCGCCGAGGAGTTCCAGAAGATCGTCGCCGCCGCTCCCCGGCCGGCGGCCCGGCGGAGGCGGCAGACGACCCCCGGGGCCAGGTCGGATAGCGCGCCCGCAGAACACGCCGGGCGCCGGTTGCGCCCGTCACGACAGCGTTGCGACGCGATGGTCTAACCGGCTGGAAACGGCCGCACCGGCTCCGCCGCATAGAGCGCCGCCTCTCTGTGCCGGATCGGCAGTCGACGGCCGGTAGCCGAATCCTGCGCGGGGTCTGGGCATTTCGGCGCCGCCGAATGCGGCGGCGAGCGCGGCGACCCCCGCTGTCGGATCTACAATATCTGGCTCAAGAACAGCTTGGTCCGGTCGGACCGCGGGTTGTTGAAGAACTCGTCCGGCATGTTCTGCTCGACGATCTGGCCGGCATCCATGAAGATCACGCGATCGGCAACCTGGGCGGCAAATCCCATCTCGTGGGTGACGACCAGCATGGTCATGCCGCTTTCGGCGAGATCGACCATGACGTCGAGGACTTCCTTGATCATCTCGGGATCGAGCGCCGAGGTCGGCTCGTCGAACAGCATGATGTTGGGCTGCATGCAGAGAGAGCGCGCGATCGCCACCCGCTGCTGCTGGCCGCCCGAGAGCTGGCCCGGATATTTGTCCGCCTGCTCGGGAATCTTGACCCGCTCGAGATACTGCATGGCGATCTGCTGCGCCTCGGCCTTCGGCATCCTGCGCACCCAGATCGGCGCCAGCGTGCAGTTTTCCAGCACCGTCAGATGCGGGAACAAATTGAACTGCTGGAAGACCATGCCGACCTCGCGGCGGATGGCGTCGATGTTTTTCAGATTGTGCGTCAGCTCGGTGCCGTCCACGATGACCTCGCCTTCCTGATATCCCTCAAGCCTGTTGATGCAGCGGATCAATGTCGATTTTCCGGAGCCCGACGGCCCGCAGATCACGATGCGTTCGCGCCGCGCCACCGACAGATCGATGTCGCGGAGCACGTGAAACGGGCCGAACCACTTGTTGAGCCCGGTGATCTCGATGATCGGCTCCTCGGCATTCGTCGGTTTCGTTTCGGCCGCCGGCATGATGCCCACTCCCTAACGTTTCGTCGTGTCCAGGCGCTTTTCGAGGTTGATCGAGTAGCGCGACATGCCGAAGCAGATGACGAAGAAGAACAACGCCGCCAGCACGAAAGTCTCGTAGTCGACCTTGCCGAACCAGTCGGGGTTGGTTTGGAGGAGGCGCGCCTGGCCCAATATGTCGAACAGGCCGATGATGATGACCAGCGTGGTGTCCTTGAACAGGCCGATGAAGGTGTTGACGATGCTCGGAATGGAGATCTTCAGCGCCTGCGGCAGAACCACGAGCCGCATCATCCGCCAGTAGCTCAGACCCATCGCCTTGGCCGCTTCGTACTGACCCTGGGGAATCGCCTGCAGCCCGCCGCGGATCACCTCGGCCATATAGGCCGAGGCGAACAGCGTGATCATGATCATCACGCGGATCAACTGGGCGAGAGAGACCTCCGGCGGCAGGAAGAGCTGCAGGATGACGATGGCGACGAACAGCAGGGTGATCAACGGCACACCCCGGATGAACTCGATGAACGCAACCGACAGCATGCGGATCGCCGGCATGCGCGAGCGCCGGCCGAGCGCCAGCAGGATGCCGATCGGCAGCGACAGCAGAATTCCCGTCAGGCCGGCGACGAGGTTGAGCATGAAGCCGCCGAACTTGTCGGTTGTCACACCCTCGAGGCCGAAGCCGCCGATCAGCAGGAACGCCGCGATCACGGGATAGGCGAGTGAGAACCAGCGCCCGTAGCGTGCGTAGGGTAATTTGCCGAACAGCAGGTAGGCAAGCGCCGGCACCAGCAGGATGACCGCCAAGTTGACGCGCCAATAGGCCCCGGCCGGATAGAAGCCGTAGAGGAACTGGCCGATACGCTGGTCAAGCCAAGCCCAGCAGGCGCCCTCGGCCGTGCATTCCTTGCCAGTGGCACCGGTGAAGTCGGCGTCGATCAGCGCCCAGTCGACCAGCGGCGGCACGAACAACCACAGAAGCGCGAGCGCGAGCAGCGTCAGCGCCGTATTCAAATAGCTTGGGAACAGATTTGCGCGCAGCCAGCCGATCAAACCGACGCTGGTAATCGGCGGCGCCCGTTCGGGCAGCATGTCCGCCTGACTGCGATGGAAAACCCGGCCGGTCATCGTTCCACCAGCGCGATGCGCTTGTTGTACCAGTTCATGAACGCCGAGGTGAGCAGGCTGAGCACCAGATAGAAGCTCATATAGATCGAGATCACCTCGAGCGCCTGGCCGCTCTGGTTGAGGATGGTATCGCCGATCGAGACCATGTCCTGGTAACCGATGGCGACGGCGAGCGAGGAGTTCTTGGTCAGGTTGAGATACTGGCTGGTCATCGGCGGGATGATCACGCGCAATGCCTGCGGCAGGATGATCGTGCGCATCGTCAGCCCGCGCCTGAGCCCGAGCGCGCCGGCCGCCTCGGTCTGCCCCTTGGAGACCGAGAGAATGCCGGCGCGGACGATCTCGGAGATGAAGGCGCCGGTATAGGTCGACAGCGCTATCCACAGCGCGATCAGCTCCGGCGTGATGTTCAGACCGCCTTCCAA
This sequence comes from Alphaproteobacteria bacterium, assembly GCA_965219135.1. GTDB lineage: Bacteria > Pseudomonadota > Alphaproteobacteria > VGEJ01 > VGEJ01 > CAYUNL01. The sequence goes on from CBDCMV010000003.1 coordinate 2,094,219, forward strand.
ATTGAAACGCTTGGCAACCGGCTGCTCGAAATCGAGCGGCTGGCCGATGATGAAATAGACGATCAGCGGCATGCCGACGATCAACCCGAGGCCGGCCCAGCCGACCGGAAATGTCCGACCCGTCGCGTCCTGGCGCGCCCTGGCCCAGCGGGAGACCAGGACGGTCCCGACGACACCCGCGAGAATCATCGCCAGCACGATCGCCGATCCGTCCTCGAAGATCGGCGTGGGTATGCGCAGGCCACGGTTGTTGAGAAAGACCGAATCGCCGATCGACATGCTCTCGCGTACTCGCGGCAGCGCCAGCAGGATCAACCACCAGAAGATGATCTGCAGCAGCACCGGGACGTTGCGGGTGAACTCGACATAGACGGCCGCCATTCGGCTGACCAGGTAGTTGTTGGAAAGCCGCATGACGCCGGCGAGGAAGCCGATGACCGTCGCAGTGACGATGCCCATCGCGGCGACGAGAATGGTGTTGAGGCCGCCGACGATGATCGCACGTCCGTAGGTCGAGGTCGAGGAGTACTCGATGAGCCGCTGGTTGATGTCGAACGAGGCGGTATCGAACAAGAAGCCGTAGCCGGAGGCGAGGCCGGCGCGCTGCAAATTGGCAATCGTATTCGAGGTGATGAAGGCGATGAACAGCGCCAGCCCGAGCACCAGCAGCAACTGGAAGATCACGCCTCGGGCGCGCTCGTCGGTCCACAGGCGGCTGAACTCGATCCCGCCCTCACCGGCGACGGCTGCGCTCTTGGCCACCGTTCCGCAGCTTTACATGTCGTGCGGCTTTGCCCGCAAGCCGGTCACGGTCACCCCGCCCGGCGAGCGCCGGGCGGGGTGACCGTGACGTAAACGCCTAGCGGATCGGGGGCGAATAGAGGATGCCGCCGTCCTTGTAGAGGGCGTTGAGACCCCGCGCCAGACCGAGCGCGGTGTCGGGACCGACATATCTGTCGAAGATCTCCGCGTAGTTGCCCTCCGCCGCGATGGCGCGGACCGCCCATTGCGCGTCGAGGCCGAGCATCTCCCCGATCGAGCCTTCGGCGCCGAGCATGCGGTTGACCTCGGGATTGTCGGTGCCCATGGCCATATCCGCGACATTGGCCTGGGTCACGCCGAGTTCCTCGGCGGTGATCAGCGCGTTCAACACCCAGCGCGCGATATCGGCCCACTGGTCGTCACCTTGGCGCACCAGCGGCCCCAGCGGCTCCTTCGAGATGATCTCCGGGAACACCATATGCGCGTCGGCGTCGTCGAAGGTCGTCTTGGTCGCGGCGAGGCCCGAGGCGTCCGTCGTATAGACGTCGCAGCGCTCCGCCTCGTAGGCGGCGCGCGCCTCGGCGTTGGTTTCGATCGGCACCGGCTCGTAGGAGATGTTGTTGACGCGGAAGAAGTCGGCGAGGTTGAGCTCGGTGGTGGTGCCGGTCTGGATGCAGATCGAGGCGCCGCCGAGCTCCGTGGCGCTCATTATGCCCAGCGCTTTGCGGCCGACGAAGCCCTGGCCGTCATAGTAGCTGACGCCAATGAAGGTGAAGCCGAGGTCGACATCGCGCGACAGCGTCCAGGTCGTGTTGCGCGACAGCACGTCGATCTCGCCCGAAGCCAGCGCCGGGAACCGGTTCTTGCCGGTCAGGTTGACGTAGGAGACCTTGTCCGCGTCGCCCAGCACGGCGGCCGCCAGCGCCCGGCAATAGGCGACGTCGAAGCCGGTCCAGTTGCCTTCGTCATCGGTGAAGGCGAAGCCCGGCAGGCCCGTATTGATGCCGCATTTAAGCGTACCGGCGGCTTTCACGTCGTCGAGCGCCGCCGCATGGCCCGGCATCACGCCTGCGACCGTCAGTGCACCGACCGCCGCAATGGCCGCGGCAACCTTCCTAAAGCCCATTAAACTACCCTCCAGTTTCAGTTTCGGATAATACGAGCGCCTACCGCGCGTGGCCCGGAGCGCACTGGGCACCAGCGCTAGCCACTCGTTCACTCAGCGCACTAATTTACCCAACGAAGCCACGGAAAACAAGTGACTTCTGCGGCCGCCATCTCCTGCTCGCCCAGCTCCGACCCGCCAACATCGACGGCGCCAGGGGCGCGCGCAACCAGATCCGCCGCATCGTATGGATGATCCGCGAACGATGGCCCAACGTCGACATCCTGCTGCGCGGCGACAGCGGCTTCGCGCGCGAGAACCTGATGCGCTGGCGCGAGGGCAATGCCGTGGACTATGTCTTCGGCCTGGCGCGTAACGAGGTCCTGCTCAAGAAAGCCCGCCATGCCCGGAGCAAGGCCGCCATGGCCATGATCGAAACCGGCCAGCCGGTCCGCGCCTACGGCGATTTCCACCATATGACCAAATCACGATCCTGGGCCCGCCCCCGGCGCGGCGCCATCGACCGCGAACATGCACCTCCCAGGCGATCGACTTCACACTTTCGTATCCGCCATTGCCTCGTTTTGGGACGAGATCGAGTACATCTATCTCGAAAGCCTCGAACGCAAGCATGAATCCGTTGAAAGAAAACTCGCCAAGTTGCGCAGGGAACGCGCGAAGAAGAGAAACGGACCAATGGCCTGCCCAAGCGCCGGGACAGGAGGTTAGCCGGCACGCCCGCAACCCCGTCACCATCGAAACGCCGCACCTGTCAAACTGCCTGCCATCCATCGCGCCCAGGATGGGATGGGCTCGTCCGCCGCCTCGTCGATATGGCCCCGTTCCCGCAAGTACTCTTCGACCGCCAGCTCCCTGATCCGGTCCTCAGGTTGGGTGCGGCGATCACCCGCCTGCCTTCGCCGGTCGATGGTAACTGGCCGTCGGCGCGGGGCTGAGATTCGGTCATCACCATTGCGGAAGCCGCCCGGAAGGTCACCTGCACGCGCGGGGGAGCGTAATTGTGCGGTGGTGGTGAACGACGACAAATATGGACCAGCGTGCGCGGGAGTTGGATTGAATCCGCTTGCCTTTTGCTTACGGACAAAATCGAGCCGTATCAGAGGCGGGCCATATTGAACGCAGACTTCTTGAATTCGTTCTTATTAACAATGGGTTATAGGGAGATTGTCAGTACGTTTTAGCTCCGGAGAATTTTTAGACTCCGAACCCAGTAAACTCCCGGTCCCAGAATACCGTGTCCTTCCCGACTTTCAGCGCCGCTACCGTGCGGTTGGAGATCGTTCGATATTGAAGCTTGGCAATTCCCTTTCGCGATCCCGAACCTCACGCCGCTTTCGCGGTTCCCGCGGTACCGGCGTCGTCGTAGGTGGCCCCGGCTTGTCGGACAGCCTGTCGGCTTGATAAAGGTGTATTCCAGTCGTCGTTCATGCCGCCATGTCACGAGCAGCGTGGCTTCAACCGGGCCACGGTTGCCGTCGCCAACAAGATCCTCGGCGGAAGTGCGCGTAACTGCGCTGCAGCTGTAACGAATCTTCTCGGCTACGCGGTGGTTGTGAGGTCGTACTCGCGCACCAGGATGTCAGCGGGAAGATCCCATTCGGCTGACAATACCCGGATCATCGGCAGGGTCAGCGGGCGTTGACGATTGAGCACCTCCGAGGCGTGGGGCTGGGAGCCGATCAGTGCGGCGAAGTCTTTCTGGTACATGCCGCGAACCTCCATGACGTGCTCGATCGCCGAGATTGGATCTGGTGCCTCTATTGGCCAGTGCGCTGCTTCGTAGGCCTCCACGAGGGTAACGAGGATCGCAAGTTCGTCGCCTTCCGGCGTGTCCGGCGCGGCACCCATCAGTTCTTCGATCACGATCAGTGCTGCGTCGTAGTCGGCTTCGGTTTTGATCGGTCTGATATTCATGTCAAACTCCTAGACGTCGGACGCATCAATCGCGTCGTAGTCGGCATGTGTTCCCACGAAACGCACGAACCCGATCCGATGCACGTAGTCGAAGCGGACGATAAGCCGGTACCTGTTCCCGCCGATGTTGAATACGACCCCGTCGTTGCCGACGATGCTCGCGTTTCCGTACACCGCCTTCACATCCGCTGGCGAAGACCAGTCCGCTTTCGCCGCGATCGCGTACCACGCCTTCAGCGGTTGTTCTGCTCTGGGCTCTCTTTCCCAATAGGCGCGCAACGTCCGCTTCGCGATGATCCGCATGATGAAACATAGATATCCCGGCACGGGATGTAAAGAAATAGTCCCGAACCGGGATCTGCGCTACCCCTCAACACGGCATGGTGACGGCGGAGAGATTCAGGCAGCGTCTGCCTTTGACGCCCCCGCGAGAATATCGTCACCGATGCTGTCGGCGATTCTGGAACCCGAGGCCTTGACGGACTCATTCGCCAGATGGGCGTAGCGGGCCGTTGTCTGGACCTGCGTGTGCCCGAGTAGCTTGCCAATCATGGGCAGACTCTCGCCGAGCGCCAGCGCACGAGAAGCAAAACTGTGCCTGAGGTCATGGATCCGCACATCTTCCAGCCCGGCGCGCGTGCGGATGCGCCGCCAGGGATGCTGAAGATCGGTCAAGTGGGCGCCCGGCCTCTTGCCGACGATAACCCAGGGATTGCCCTCCGGGCGGGGCAGAGCGGAAAGCACCGCCACCGATGCACGAGACAATGGCACCATCCGGGCGCCGGTCTTGCTGTCTTGGAGCCTCAACTCGCCCGCCGCCAGATCGATGTCCTCCCAGCGTAGGGTCTGGATTTCGTTCAGGCGGCAGCCTGTCAACATCAGCAGGCGGATGGCGGTCACCGCCGAGAACGTCTCCGAGCCCTCGGCCTCGACCTCGTTCAGCACCTGGCCCAGCCGGCGGAACTCGTCTTCCGTCAGGAACCGCTCGCGCTTCTTCTCCTTGTACTTCTGCACGAACCGGCAAGGGTTCGCCCCGTCCTTGCGCAGGCCCCAGGCTTCGGCCAAGTTGAACATCTTCATAATACGAGTTTTCCCATGATGTCTGGACGTGTCTGGACATATCAATACATTACTTTTTCCAGCGTGTTAGAAAGATAGTCAAACTTCAGGCCTTGCCCTGAGTTATCGGAGGATATGCCCACTTGGATTCCGCGTGTTGGGGAAAGTGTTGACACAGTGCGACGCCGCCCTCCACAATCACACCATGCCAATGAAAGCGTTCGTTCAAAGGGTGACGACGATGAGGAAGACGATGGCAACTCCGCATTCTGCCGGGCCGCGCCCGCCTTGGCTCAGTGCCATCATCCCCTCCATCACCCCGTGACCGAACGCTTTCATGCCAATTCCTTCCGCCAAGCGCGTCGCTCTTAACAAGCTCACTCTCACCAAGCGCGCCGTCGACGCCATGAAGCCCAGCGACAAGCCCTGGACCGCATGGGACGACAAGCTCACCGGGTTCGGGGTCAGAAAATCCTCCGGAGCCAAGACGTACTGACAATCGTATCATAATCTACTGATAATAAAAGAAAAGTTATAAAGACCGCGTTCAATCTGGCCCGCCTCTGATCCGGTCCGATTTAATCCGTAAGCAAAAAGCAAGCGGATTCAATCCAACTCCCGCGCACGCTAGTCGATATTTGTCGTCGTTCACCACCACCGCACAACCATCGCTTCCCGCGAACCCGGCGCTCACAAAGACCTTTCGGGCGGCTCCCTCACTGGTGATGGCCGAATGTCCGCCCCGCGCCCACGACCGGTAATCATCGTCAGGCGACGGCAGGCGGGTGATCGCAGCACCCTTCCTCTCCTCCGGGTGCCTCAGCTCATAGAACTATTGGGCACCTCTAAGAATTCTCCTTTTTCGGGCGTCGTCGATTTAGAATCGGGTTGCCGATTTGTTGATAGCGGGAGGCGTGGTTGATGGGTCAGATGGGGTTTTTCGATCTTGGGAACCGGTATTCCGGTCTTGACGCCAAGAACGATCCGCTTTTGAAGATCGACGGGGTGGTTCCGTGGGAAGACTTGCGCGCGCGTCTTGAGGCGGTGTGGCGGCGTGCGGACAAGGCGCGTAAATCGCGGGCGGGACGCAAGCCGTGGGATGCGATTGTGATGTTCAAGACGATCATTCTGTGCGCGCTCTACAATCTCTCGGACGACCAAGTTGAGCATCAGATCCGTGACCGCCTGTCGTTCATGCGATTTCTGGGGTTGGGTCTGGAGGGCCGGGTTCCCGACGCCAAGACGGTGTGGCTGTACCGCGAACAGTTAACGCAAGCTGGCGTGATCGAGGCCTTATTCGAGACGTTCGATGGCTACCTGAAGGATCAGGGCTATCTGGCGATGGGCGGCCAGATCATCGACGCCTCGATTGTGGCGGTACCCAAACAGCGCAACAGCCGCGAGGAGAACGCGCGGATAAAGGCGGGCGAGACGCCGGCAGGCTGGGAGGACAAGCCGGCAAAGCGGCGCCAAAAGGATGTCGAGGCGCGGTGGACTAAGAAGCACGGCAAGAGCCATTACGGTTACAAGAACCATGTCAACGTGGACCGTCGGCACAAGCTGGTGCGGCGCTATCATGTGAGCGACGCGGCGGAGCACGACAGCCAAGTCCTCGACGATATCCTGGATGGGGACAACACGGCTTTGGGTGTGTGGGCGGACAGCGCTTACCGCTCGGCGGAGATCGAGGCGGTGCTGAAGGAGAAGGGGTTGCGGAGCCGGATCCATCGCAAGGGCCGCCGCAACAAGCCGCTGAGCGAGCGCGAGAAGCAGGGCAACAAGACCCGTTCGTCGGTTCGGGTCCGCGTCGAGCATGTCTTCGGGGCCCAGAGCAACGACATGGGCGGGACGCTGGTGCGTAGTGTCGGGCTGGTGCGGGCGAAGGCGCGGATCGGGTTGAAGAACCTCGCCTACAACATGCGCCGCCTGGTCCAACTGGAGCGTCTCGCGGCGGCCGTGTGACGATAATCGGAGAAGGAGACCGCCTGGGGACGGTCTTGTGGCGGAAATAACTCAATTGGAGCGTGGAAGACCCCGAAAATCTCGGCTCCGGCATGGCTGGAGCTGGTGACAGCCTGGTTAAACAATATCCTCCGACAACTCACCAATTCTTAGAGGTGCCCTATTGAAGGTTCAATCAGAATTCGCCTGACGTCCCGAAAACGCGGCCTGGGCGCAGCGCCGTGTTGCCGGAAACGATTAAGGATTTCGGTAATCGGCTCACCGGGAACCCCAATCCGCCGGCACAGCTCGGCCGCGCTCATCCCGAGCACGTCCACGTTCCCGTAAAGCTCTTTGCCCGAATGAATGGGTTCGCCCGTCATGTCGTCCTCCTTCTCAATGTTGATCGATGATTTCCACAATGGCCAGGCGGTGCCGCTCGTACCGGTAGCTCGCGCCGGGATGCCAACGCTGCCTTATGTCGAAGGCAATTCCTGGGTCATCACCGGCAAGCGGCCGGTCAGCACCGACTCACCTTCGGCAACCGTGGCGGCGCATCCATGGGCGCGCCGGCCTGAAAGATGGGCGAATTCACGGCCTCTGGCATCGGTATGCTTCCCGGGCGCTGGCCCTGGGCGAGAGCCTTACGATGATCGGCAAGCTGCTCGGTCACAGCGATATCGAGACGACGGCGCGCTACACCCACTTGGCGCAGGACTCACTCCAAGAGACGGCGGAGCGGATCGCCCAGAGCATTGCGGCCGACATCTTGTAGAAGCTTGAAGCCCAACCGCCCTACATGCATGGTTTACAAGAAGGATGTTATTTGATGAGGGGAGAATATCGTGACGAAAATGCTGCAAGTAATTGGAATCATACTCCTACTATCGATAACGCACTGGCCCACCGCGGCAGGAACCAAGAGTCCAGTAACAGGCTCCAAGGACCTGAGACCAACGCATATCGACGTAGACGGAGACCAGAACATCATCGAAAAAGCCTTCGAACCGGGGCTTCAAGGAACGGACAACCTCTCTCACGCTCGACGAAGTACAGTTTATATCGGCGGTATTCGATCCGGTATTCCTGCGCCGCAGCTAGGATACTACCCGACGACAGAAGTAACGTTTACGAGCCAGGCAAGTGGGTTTTTATATGCATACCCAACAAGAGCGTCGAAGGCAAATTTAGACAACCGCTCAGGGGGCAATGAGACTCCGAAGCAAACAGCTGAGTACAACATCTGGGTAATTACGTGCAAGCACGTGCTGAACAACCAACAATTCTCCGGCATCCGTCTAAATACCAGCATGGACGATAGCGTTATATACCTTACACAGTCATCTTCCTGGAAACAAAGTCCGAGCACCGATATAGCGGTGATGCGTTTTGAGGGCTGGAGGAACGCTGAATTAGATTTGGCACTGCTCGAATATTCCCAAGCCGCTGGAAAAAAACGGCTCGCTCAAAATACCCTCTATGAGGGAACACAGGTGGTGTTTATCGGATATCCAATAACTATGCTACCGTCATCGCGTAGAAATTATCCAGTAGTTCAGTTCGGTTATGTTGCACAGATCCAAGGATATCTAGCGGGTGAGCAAACTCATGACGTATTTTTGGTCGGAGGCGCAGCATTCGGTGGTACCAGCGGGGGCCCGGTTCTGATTCCAGCGGGGACTCCCAAAGCAGTCACTCGTTACTTTAGACGAGGTCTATTGCTCGGTATGGTGTGTGCACAGAGGCTGGCACCAACAGTCACGGGTAATCCCACAGTTGATCGCCATATTAGGCAAAATGCGTATCTAGCGGAGGTTGTCCCGATGGAAGCAATCCACCAAGCGATCGAGAAATCGGGAGATTGGTAGCAAACAGGCGCGATCAGGCGGCTCCGCCAGTGAAACAGAATGAGCAACAGCCCCGAGGCATAATTTCGGATGGCCCCTACCTGCTGCGCGTCAGCCTCCTTACGTCCGCACTATCCTTCCATCGCACTCGTTTATGCCTGTTTTGGCAGGGTCCGCGATCCGCGTCGGGGAGGGCCCGCGCAACCCGGCGGAATTCTTCGTTTCTTTGCTCAGTCCACAAAAGAGGCTGCAAGCGCTCGTTATCGTGCCGGAAGGCATCGAAGTCGCTCGAAGATGCGATACGCCGTGTGGCGCTGCATGCGCGGCACCTCCGGATCGGCGTCCGCCTCCAGGATCGCGTCGACGATGCCGGTGAACCCGTCCAGCTTCGGACGCCACACCGGCTTCGACCGCCGATACCCCGGCGGCGACGAATAGCTCAGCATCTTCTTCACCGTCCGGCGGTCGATCCCGAACCGCCGCCCGGCCTCGTGATGGCTCAGCCCCTCCTCGACAACCGCCAGTCGAACCGCCGCATATAGCTCCACGCCGTACATCCCCCACCCCGCACCGATACCGACAAGGGGCTACAGATGGTGCAATTTTGCACCGCCGCGACCGGGCCGCCCGGTCGCTTTCTGTGGAGCATTATTCCGCCGCCGTTAACACATTCTTGATGCCAGCGGTCCATGAATGCATGCAACTGCCAAGAGTACGTGCTCAGACACCCAGTTCCGACAGGACAAGTGTGGCAGCAAATCCGCTTGATTCGATGTTGTTGAACGGATCATGCGTACCCGCACTCCTCTTGTAAATAGCAGTCCCCACACTGAGGGTTTCTTGCCTTGCACTTTGATTTTCCCAAACTCCACAAGGAACTATCGAGCTTCCATGACGTTCGGGGTCTTATCTTTCTAGCGATTTCCAGAGCCTCGCCTGGCGGTACAACCTCTCCAGTGAACACACGACCCAGCACTCTGCGCACAAGAATATCCGGTGCAAGGTCGCCTGCCCCGGATATTTGCTTCGTGTCATAAAGCGCACCGACGATCATCCGGGAGATTTTCGATCCGACATTCATGTCCTCGAGACGTTTCAGCACGTTTTCTGGAGGTTGAGGCGGGCCAGTTCGACACGGTGCTGGTCCGTCGCGGTACAGACAAGCTAAAAGAGGCTTCCGCCGCCTGGGCAGCGTATGCCAAGCAGCAGGACGATGCGGGAACAGTTCTGCCGCTCATGATCCTGCAAGTTCCGAACACCCCCGATCACAACGACATCGGTCGAGCGCTCGATACGATCTACCAGCGTTGGCCGGAACTGCCGGATGACGCAGTCGCCCACGTCTTCGGCGAACACACGATGCAGACCTTCGGCCGCCATTCCATTCCCTACATTTCACCCGAGCGTGTGCAAGAGTCGACCTGGGTGCGCGTGCTGATCGCAAAGGACGCCATCAGTACAGGATGGGACTGCCCGCGTGCCGAAGTCATGGTCTCGTTCCGACCTGCCAGAGACAGGACGCATATCACGCAACTGCTTGGCCGCATGGTTCGCACACCACTGGCGCGGCGCATTCCGGGCAACGAACGACTGAACGCAGTGGACTGCCTGCTTCCATTCTTCGATGCACAATCGGTCAGAGATGTTGCCAACACCCTCATGTCGGGTGCTGATGGAAGCGACGGACTTCCGGGCCGTCGTGTCCTGGTCAATCCACAGGAATTGACACCAAATCCCGCTGTCGCCAAGGCGGTGTGGACGAAACTGCTTTCCCTGCCTTCTCAGTCTTTGCCAAAGAAGCAGGCACGTCCGGTGAAGCGACTGACTTCGCTTGCCCACGAACTGGCATCCGACGGGCTTCTCCCTGAGGCCGGCAAGATTGCGCATTCAGAAATGCACAATGTGCTGAATGGGGCGCGAGCACGGTATAGCGAGGAAATTCGTAAAGTTCGGAAAGCCGTACTCATTGTCGAAGGTAAGAGTTTAAAGACCGACCTCCAAACGCACGAGCTGTCGTTCGACGATTTCTTAGAGGCAGCAGACTACGCTGTGATCGAAGACGCTTACCGCCGAGCGGGCCGAGCAATCAGTCCTGACCTTGCCAGGACATATTGTGAATATCTAGCACAGTCCGAGGACAAACCAGACGGCGTTGAGGAGGCGCTGGTTGAGGCCCATGTCGCGGTTGCTGCGCTCGGCCTCGTTTCCGAGGCTAAGGACTACATTGAAGCGGAGGCTGAGACGCTCGCCACAAAGTGGCTGACCAACTATCGAGTCGAGATCAAGAGTCTATCTGACGAACGCCAGGAGGTGTATCGCCAGATTCGTGAGATGAGCGCTCAACCGCTGGACGTAGAGCTCGCCCAACCGAAGTCTTGCATGCAACCGACCACTATCCGCGAGGCTAATGAAAGCGAGACGCCGTTACCTCGTTTTGAGAGGCACTTGCTTTGCGCCGATGACGGACTTTTCCCAGAAGACTTCAACTCTTGGGAAGGGGAAGTGCTGCAGGCCGAATTGCAGAGAGCTGGTACCGTGGCATGGTATCGGAATCCATCTCGTGCAAGCCAAGACTCGTTAGGCATTCTATATGAAATCGACGGCGAAACAAAAATTGCACGGCCAGATTTCGTATTCTTCGCACAACTTTCGAATGAGATGATTGTTGCCGATATTGTTGATCCGCACGGAATACAGCTCAGCGATGCAATACCGAAGCTGAAGGGACTCGCAAGATATGCTGCAACCCACGGCAGCGCCTTCCGACGAATCGACGCCGTGGCGAAGCTCGGCGACACGTTCAGAGTGCTCGACCTAACGGAACAGGCGGTACGTTCAGCGGTGGACGCAGCCACTTCAATCAAAGCGCTGTACGAAAGCGAAGTGGCCGCCGCCTACCCCCCGTGAGCCTCATTCACTACGTAATCCGGTTCTCTGAGAAGCGACAGATCGACTATTGAGCCAATAGACGCTAGTCAACTGATTTTAAAGTTCGTGGCATAAGTTAGCTTTGTATTGCCTACTGTATCGTCCTAAAACACGATTGTTTAGGAAGATGGCTCCGCGCACTTGTAATGATTCTTACTACAGTTCCAGGTGACTAGCGTAGAAAGGGTTCTTCAACACCCAAATTGAGTTGCGGTAGCGGGTCGCCGGCTCCGATCGCGGCGTTGATGTACTCCCTGATCGGTGCCGCCACGTCGAACGATACCGATCCGCAGGCCTACTTTTCCGGTAATCTCGATCGCTTTGGAGACCGACCACACGCCCACCTGCCCGTGCTCCCCCATGTCGGTGCAGCTAAGGACGACAGCTCGTGAGAGCACTTGTTCGGAATCCGCCATGCGCGCGCTTCTGAACGCGGGCAAGTACCAGTTCGACCAACGGATTGATTTTCACGCACGCAACCCGCCTAAATCTAGAAGAAGGATCAGTCGGCCGTCATATTCGTAGCGGTTCAACTGTCCACGTGACTGTTACGCGGAACTACTGCACATTCCCAAAAGAAGGAAAGGAATGGATGGTATGGCTATGTCCTGAGAGAGGAATATGAAGATTACAAGGATTGGCTGTTAGCGCTGCCTAGTTGATCCAGGGCAACCGCGATTAACCGCTGGTCGAAGATGTTCGCTTTGCGTTGACCCGCTGTTTCCCCTCCTGGCCATTTGTACAGACCAGCGAGAACGTCGTCGGGTGTTGGTACAACGCCTTCTATCTCAACGAGCCAATCAACCGTTGCCAGGAGTTCCATTCCAAGCGGGGATTCGAAGCCATCAATAACCGCTGAGGACCAATCAAGCGCCGCTGAAAAAGTCTTACCTTCACCAGAATTCAAATACACATGGACGATATCTCTTTTTGATGGATTAAACCATATCAGATCCATTGGACTGGCATCCGCGAGACGTTTATCACAACACAGATAACTCCCATCAAGATTATCCAACAGTTTGGTCAGCCTGTGAGAATAAGGGCCATATTTGTTTGCGGAAAATTCGAACCGGAGCGGATCCCTGGCTTCAAGGCGATTGATTCCCCGTTGCAGGAACCAACCAAGTTTCTGAACTTCAAGAACAGAGCAGTCTATCCCCAAGACGCAATATCGGCGAACGATTTCCGCGACAAGAGCGCGTGCTGGCGTTAGCTTTTCAACTCCCGTTCTCTTTGTGACATTCTGGTATTTCTTCGTTGGCTCATAGACTATGGCTTCAAGGTCTCTAACCTCCTCTAGTGCGGCAACAATCACCGGCCTCACCTCACGCCAGTCCAAGCCACCGCTGCCACAACCGAGTGGCGGAACAGCAATCGAACGGATATTGTTTTCTCTTATCACACGAACCAGATCGTGCATTCCCTCTTGTATCCAGCTAAGCTGAGTGTTGACACGCCAATGTGTCTTCGTAGGAAAGTTAATAATCCACCTTGGCCCGAAAAGCTCCTTGCTCTCGGTCACAAACATCTTGCCGATGTTGACCTCGTCATTCTCGCAAGCCCGGGCGTAGTAATTGAAATTATCGGGGAATCGTTCCTTGAACATAAGAGCGATACCCTTGCCCATGATGCCTACAGTGTTCACCGTGTTGACGACCGCCTCGACGTCAGCCTCTAGTAGATTACCTTGCGTGAAGGAAATCATCAGAAATACCACCGTCGATACGCCTTAATCGGCAGGGTCACCCCAAGTTCGTTACTCCTTTTCTCAAGAAGTCTTTGCTCAGCGTCGCTGTAGCATACGATGCCGGACAAAGCTTCAACTGGCAAGTGACGATGAACGAGAGCCTCAGCTTGGTATCTGTCCGTCTTTTCTGGATCATCAGGGTCGCGCCGGAAATCCCGATTCTGCAAGCGAACCCAATCGATTTGGTTGAGATCATCTAACGAAGAGAGAAATCTAGCCGTCTTCAGGTAGGCATGCCGATCCGTGTAGACCGCATCGATACCCGAATCAGCTAGGCTTCGCAACGAAGACACCATGATGACGATGTCCGAATTCGGACGCCTGGGGATGTCACCCCATCCCGTTACGATATTGTACATCATGGGAGAGAGAGGGGTGAAGTAAAATGGAATGTAGTCGGAGAGTGTGCCTCGAGGCTGAATCGGAACAGGCCGAGCTTGCCTCTTGGCTATGAGATCCGGGTTCCCGATCGTCACGAACCCGGGATCGAATTGCCCAGAATTCTTGCAGTGCAAGCCGTTCTCGAGGATCCATGGCACATTCTGGATGTGTGTGATCCGGAATATCCAAGCGTTGTCTGGGTTTAGATCAGACAGCATGGCGCTAGTCGATACATGTCGCTGGCAGACCGTGCAACCTCAAAGGGGGCTCGACAGGGGAGACAGCAAAGTCGTTGGCACACCCAGGCCGTCTCACCGACACCGGTCCCGATCCTCGGACCCTACGCGGCTCCGTCGGCCCTTTCCAGACTTCAAGTGGCAAGAGCCGCCCCGAGTGCTCGCGCAGCACGGGTTTGAAAGCAAGGCACTCGCGAGAAGCTACCCTCCTGCATGATCTCTCGGTGCCGGCGAGCCGGGCTTGCAGGTCGGTATCGTTGAGCTTGGCGGTGCCCATGCGGATGAGCGGCATGGATATCTAAGAACTTGAGCCAGGCGGGCGAGCCCGCGGCCCGGAGCGGCGTGAACGAGCGTGCTGAAGCCGGCATAGCAATCCGCGAATCAGACACGCACTCGAGAAGGCCTGATCATTTCGGCAGGCTTCGGCTACCGTCGCGGCCCGTAACCGTCAACGTCAGCGATTATCTCCCGCGACTCGTCGCCTAGGCGGCGGCTCTACCAAAGTACCGCTGAAGGTCGGCCTGGGCGCCCTGCCCGCGCACCACAGAGCAGTAGTAGCATTCTTCGGGCGCCGTCACTGTCTTCCTTGTAACGATACCTCGATCTCCACGATAGGTCTGGAACGTGTAAGGGACCTGCATCCCCGTCGCGAGCACCATGAAGGCGGTCACGCCCAGCGAGGCCACCACCCCATTCACCGAGACCACCGAAGGACCGCTCTCCGCAAGCGCGCTCGTCTTGACGCCGTATACCGCGGCTTCATTTTCGATCATTTCGGCCGGCGAGAGGTACCGACGCACCTCGTCAGGATCAAGCAGGTCCAGGCAGTGCAGACAGCCATGGCCGCCGGTGATGATTGCAACATGTCCGCCAAAGACCCCTTGTTCTGGCACATCGGAGGCCAGATCGATCAGCGGCTTCTCGTAGGCAACGCAGGCCTCATTGATGAAGAATCGAACCCCGTCATTATCCACGCACCCGAAGACGAAATCGGCCCCTTTGATCGCCTTGAGCCCGGCCGTCGAGAGTATGTCGTCCTTAATCGGCGTGACCGCAATCCCCGGGTCGATCAGGTGGATGTGCCGTTTTGCGAGCGCCACCTTCGGCGACCCGGGAATTGGATCTGTATGCCACACGCCGATATAGCGGTTGCGGTCTGAAAGAGCGATGTCTTGTCGGTCCACCGTGGTGATGCCACCCACCCCAAGCAGCGCAGTCTGCGCGATCACGTGGCTGCCCAGCCCACCGGCGCCCATGACGGCTATACGGGTTTGCCGCAGACGAGCCTGGCCTTCTTTGCCAAACAGCCGTTCATTCCGATCGAAGCGGTCCTCAGTCATCGTCCCATCCTCGGAGCGAGAAGTTCGACGGCGTCATGAGCTCGCCGCTAATGTCGATCCCGGCCAGCGGCTCGGGAATTCTGGCGTCACGCGACCAGACCAGAGCGTCGAAGCCCGAGGGCGCCACCACCACGGCCAAATAGGGCCGCTTTTGCAAACGCCACCGCATGTGCGGCACGGTTTCCTTCAATCCCATCCTGTCGGACAAGGAAAAGGCGGCCGGCCACGGGCCGGGGTGTGAGTGAAACTCGGCGAGCGATGCCCCCAAGACATGCGCGCGCTTGATCAGCCCTATTCGGGAATCATCCGTCAATTCCAGATAATCCGTGTACTGTGCGGCGAAGTCGTCTGGACCCAAGAAGGCTTGATCAACCGCTTCGAAAACTAGACCGTGCTCTGCGCGCTCCGTCATGCAAAAGAGGAAAGCGGCCTGCTCGCGCATCGTGTCCTCGCGCAGGAGGTGGGACCAGAGGCGGCCCTGCAGATCTATATCCAGCTTGAGGATGTTCACCCCGTCATATCCCTTCCCGCAGACGGTGCATGAATGTCCGCACCCAGCCCCATAAGTTTGAGCCCGAGCGCACATCGGCGGTCGCGTGCCATCCTTCCGGTTGCCACGAGAGAAACCGCCACTTGCCCTCGAACGGAGGAGGATGGGGCGCGTCGTGTTCAGAGGGCAGCTTGCCAGCCATGTTCAATTCCTGCGGCACGAAAAAGCCGTAGGGCTGCGCCCCAGGGTGGCCTTCAGTGACGGCGAACACGACGGGGATATCTGCCGGGGCCCACTTTTCGGGGGTCTTGAGCATCTGAACCCTAAACCAGTGCATCGCGTTCGCCGCCAGATAGTCCACCCGGGCGTAGTGCAGCCGCAGAAGTGCCAACTCAGATTCGATCCGCCCGTTCATGGTTATCCCCGCTTGAAGCGAAGCTTCTTACCGAAGGACACGTCGGGCCGCAGCTTGATGACCTCCTCCGGCGATAGCGTGCGCTCGTTCTGGTCAGAGTCGACTTCGATGACGCCCTGCGACACATCCCAGCCACCCAGCGCGGCAATCCCCTCGGTGGTGATGGTCGGCCGGGCCCACGGATGGAACACGTCTTCGACGCACACACGAAACAGCAGGTCGGTCCGGAAACGTTCGACACCGGCGGATGACAGCGACGCTTGCTCATCGTCGGCGATCAGCCGGTCGGGCTCGTCGCGCAGCTCAAGCCAAACACCATGCGTCGCCGGATCGACGCGGGCGAGCCACTTGAGCACACGGCCGGCGATTGCCTCCGCACCCCACTCGAACCGCTTGCCGTCGATGAGCCCGCGCCAGGACCGGTCGCTCCTGAAGATCAGAAAGTGTTCTTCGCCGTGCCCGCGGACATCGACGGTCTCATCCAGTTTGACTTCGGTGAGCCGGCGGTCAGGCGAGACCACGAAGAGCAAGAACTCCTCGGCAGGACTCAGTTTGCTCGACTCGATGACCTGACGACCCGTGGGCACCGGATCGCTCAGATCCACATCCCCGAACTCGAGGGAGTCGTTGCCCACCTTGATTGCGAAAGTCCCGTCCGGCGCCTGCCCGCGGTCCTTACCGCAGCCGGGACGGTCGCCGACTTCTTGGATTAGTTTGCTTTCACTCATCGGTCAGTACCTCGTACCTGTTCAGGTGATCCGGCGCCTCTGCACCCGCTTCAAGCGGCAATATTGCACCGATGGGCACATTGGTCAAGTATAAGAACATTATGTATGTCGAACTCGCAAACATATTAGTTTGCGACATTGGCACGGCACCTGTTTTCTGGTATTGAGAGGCGATGAGACCTACGGACATCTACAGGGAAGTGGGCCGGAATATCAGGCGCTATCGCGCGGGCGCCCACCGAACCCAGGCCCAGCTCGCCTCTGAAATCGGTATCTCGCGGGCATCGCTCGCCAACATCGAAGCTGGCCGTCAGCAGGTCCTGATTCACCATCTTTACACCATCGCCGACGCGCTCGACCTCGATTCGCCGGGTGCTCTGATGCCGGCGCCGTCACCCCAAGATGCCGCTTCTGCCGACCTGCCGCTTCCCGCCGAAGGGCTCAGCGAAAGACAGCGGCAGGAGGTCCTGCGTCTGATGAGTGGCGTCATGAAGAGAGAAAACTCAAATGAGACGGAGGCCGACTGATGCACACAAGTCGCAAACGCGCCATCTTCAACCGCGCACAGTCCCTGCTAAGGGACAATGAGGTGGCCGCACCTCCGGTTCCCGTCGAACGAATTGCGAAGACGCTTGGCGCGCGGCTGCGCTATTCACCACTCGATGATGAGCTATCAGGAATGATTTACGTGAATGAGGGCACACCGATCATCGGAGTCAACGCCCTCCACCACCCCAACCGCCAGCGTTTCACGATCGCCCATGAATGCGGCCACCTAATCCTCCACAAAGCCCAAATCACCAAGGAAGTGCACGTCGACAAGGATTTTCCGATGCTGATGCGCGATTCGGTATCGGCGGCAGGCGTCGATGAGATGGAGATCGAGGCTAACCTCTTTGCCGCAGAACTATTGATGCCGGAAGCCCTTCTCACGAAGGCGCTCGGCAACGAGCCGTTCGACATCGACGATGAAAGCGCCGTGAGCGCTTTGGGCAGAAGCTTCAAGGTCAGTCCGTCCGCCATGCGTTTCCGTCTCGGGAACCTGTTCGCATAGCAAACCAGGAGAGGCCCGCTATGAGCTTCGTCTTCTATGACACGGAAACCACGGGAACCAATACCGCCTTCGACCAAATTCTCCAGTTCGGCGCGGTCAAGACCGATCACGAGCTGTGCGAGCTGGATCGTTTTGAAATTCGATGCCGCCTCCTGCCTTACGTCGTGCCGTCGCCCGGAGCCATGCGTGTCACGGGCGTAACCGCCGAACAGCTTACCGACCCGGACCTGCCCAGCCATTACCAGATGGTGCGCGCCATCAAGGCCAAACTGGATCAATGGTCGCCGGGGATCTTTATCGGCCACAACTCCATGACCTTCGACGAGCACCTGATGCGCCAGGCCCTATACAAGACCCTGCACGCCCCATACCTCACCAATACAAACGGCAATTGCCGCTCAGACAGTCTGCGGATCATGCAGGCAGTCAACCTGTTCCAACCGGGCATTCTCTCGGTGCCCGCCGATGAAAAAGGCCGGCCGACCTTCAAGCTCGATATGCTGGCCCCGGCCAACGGCTTTAATCACGTTGCTGCCCACGATGCCATGGGTGACGTGGAAGCCATGATCCATATGTGCCGCATCCTGGCTGAGCGGGCAGGGGGCCACTGGTCGAACTTTGTCCGATTCGCCAAGAAAGCTGCCGTTCTCGACTTTGCCGAGGAGGACGAGGTCTTTTCCCTCACCGACATCTTCTACGGCAGAGCTTATTCCTGGATGGTCACCAGCCTCGCGCCCAACCCGGATAACGGTTCGCAGCTGCTTGTGTTCAACCTCGCCATAGATCCCGACGAGATGGCCGTCCTTCCCGACGACGAACTGATCGACCGGCTTGCCACCACGCCCAAGCCGGTGCGGGCTTTGCGTGCTAATGCCTGTCCGTGTGTTCTTTCATACGAAGACACGCCGGAGCACCTGCGTTCACAGGCGCCGGATATCGCGGACCTCGGAGCCCGTGCCGCGCGCATCCGCCGCGATGACGCGCTTGTGCACCGCCTGATTGCCGCTTTTCTCGCGACCCGAGAACCGAAAGAGCCGTCGCCGCACGTCGAAGAGCAGATCTATGACGGCTTCACGGGAAGCGACGATCAGACGGTCATGGCCGCGTTCCATACGGCCGAATGGTCCGCGCGCCCAGAGATTCTGGGCCGCCTGTCCGATGCCCGCCTTCAGGTATTAGGCGAGACGCTGATTCACACTGAAGCTCCCGAGGTCATGCCGGTGCCGGCGCGAAACGCCTATGAAATTGGCGTGGCGCGGCGTCTTATGGCTACGGAAGGCACCGTTCCCTGGCTCACACTTCCCAAGGCGATTGCCGACACGGAGGACTTCCTTGCCGTTTCAGACGGGCCCGAAGCGGCGCTGCTGCGCGACCTTCGCGAGTATCTCGCTCAGCGGGCCGAAGAGGCCGGCGCGTTGATCGCCTGAGCCCTCAAACACTCCTTTAGTGCACAAGCTCGCCGTTCGTCAGAGGTACCCAATAGGTACTTGAAGACGGTCATCTGTAGACGATTCCAAGACACGCTCGATGAGCACCAAAGGACAGCCACCAACGAACGATACAACTCCCAACCACTCAGGACATCTCCTGACCACCATCGTAATCAGACTAAATACCTGACGTGTGACCGTTTGGATGCCCGGGCCCGATGGCCTCTCACCAGCTCGGTCCGGGATATCACTTACGGGGCGGGACACTGTGTCGCAGCAGCTTGTCGCCCGCCCTTTACTCGTATGCCTGTTTGTCCGGTTCGAACACGAGTTCAGGTACGACCACTTCCCAGCTATCGCACTGCACACTGTCCTGATACTGCGGATCCGACGCTTCGCGGCTCCACTCGACGATGGCCAATACCGTGCCGACCCGGCAGCGCATCCCCGCCGGCGGCTTGAAGCTCCTTGCGAGGCGTCCCACCACCATGCCCGCGCGATCCAGCAATTCCCAACTCCCGCGCTCTACGACGCGTATCTCCAGCCCATCTCCCGGCGACAGCGATGCGATCGCCCGATGGACTCCATGGTGGGAACGCTGACGTCCGGCAAAACCGAGGTCCACCTGATCGAGACTGGCCCGGACGTGGCGATACTCAAGCGCTTTCGAGATGGGCGGGAGCTCGACCGGATCGCGATGCACCACCGATGGATTGCCGCGCAACGCTTCCTGCAGTGTATGGGGCCCTTGGAAACGCGCCAGCGTGAGCGTCTGCCGGGCGCGCGTCATCGCCACGTAGTAGAGCCGGCGCGGCTCGTCCGGATCCTCGTCCTCTCCGATGCGATTCCAGCCGCCGTCCAGCACGGCGACATGATCGAATTCCAACCCCTTGGCCGGTGCCCGCTCAAAAGCAGCAGCCCGTGCTGGCGACGGCGTATCTCCCGGCCCCACTCCGCCAGCCACTCGATGAAGTGATCGACCGGCATGTCCCCGCCGCCCGTCTCCAACGCGCGCTCCTCGAGCGCCTGCCGCAGCAGGTCGTGCCACGGATCGTCCGGCTGGGTCTTCATCCAACCTTGAAGAGCGGCTCCGTCAATGACGCGGGGCTTCCTTCCGCGCACCCAATCGACGAATGCCCGGGTCTCGCGCAGGCGCCAGAAATTGGGGATTTCCTCGTTCCCCATCTGCGACGGAATTCCGTGCAGCTCGCAAAACGCGCGCACAGGGGCCAGATACTCCCACTCACGCGCGATCACCGCGCAACGCGACCAGTTCCAGTTCGGCACGAGCGCAGCCAGGCGCCGCAGCTCCCCCATGACAGAGCTCGCCTGAGAAATGGGATCGCGGCCCGCCGGCAAGATCTGCACCCGTCCACGCGA
Organism: Alphaproteobacteria bacterium; assembly: GCA_965219135.1. GTDB lineage: Bacteria > Pseudomonadota > Alphaproteobacteria > VGEJ01 > VGEJ01 > CAYUNL01. The sequence continues at coordinate 2,115,000 of CBDCMV010000003.1, forward strand.
GACAGCGTCGAGCGTTTCCCACGACCCGCCCGGCGGGTCCTTCGCGCGCGCCCGGTCGATACGGATCGGATGCCCGGCCTTCATCCGTTCCCGAGCCGGCTCGATCACGGCGTTCGCCGCCGCCACGATGTGGCCCGTGGAACGGTAGTTTGCCGTCAGATATCTCGGTTTCGGTCCGTAATCCGCCTCGAAACGGCGGATGAACTCCACCGACGCCCCATTGAATGCGTAGATGTTCTGATCGTCGTCGCCGACCGCGAACAGGGTGAGCTTGCCGGCATCCTCCTCCAGCGTTCGTCCGGCCACGGCCGATATCAATTCGTATTGATCCGGACCGATGTCCTGGTACTCGTCCACCAGAATCCAACGGAACCCTGCGAGCAGACGCTCACGCTGCTCGTCGGCTTCCTCCGGCGGCAAGCCCTCTCCGCGCAGCAATTCGACCGCACGGCGCATCACCTCCTGGAACATCTCGTCGTCGGGGCGCTCCGCCCGACCCGTGAAGCTGGCCCCGGCAAGCCGCATCGCCAAGGCATGGCAGGTGAGCACAGTCACGCCGCGGGCGTCGTCTCCGATCAACTCCGCGAGGCGGCGACGGATATCGACGGCCGCGTGACGGTTGTAGGCGAGGGCCAGGATGCCGCGGGCGTTCTCCCGCCGCGCGCGTATGAGATAGGCGATGCGATGCACGAGCACGCGCGTCTTGCCGGAACCGGGGCCGGCGAGCACAAGTACGTTCGTCTGCTCCCTATCGTCGGCGACGATGCCCTGCTGGACCGGATTCTTCAGGCTTTCGACGATGGCCCGCCAGGATTCGGGCGTGGTCTCCCGGCCGATCTCCTTGTCCCGACCGGGCAGCCAGCGGCCAAGAAACTCATCCTCCCTGAGCGTGAAGTAGTCCATCGCCAGCCGCAGGGCCTCGCTCATGGCGGCGCGGCCCCGTTCCGCGAACTCCACCATTACGTGGATCTGCAGAACCTGTCCCTTGTAGTGAAGAGAGAGGGGCTCGAAGTCCGTCCTGGCGAAGCCGCGCCGTTCCCGCTGCTCCAGACGGATCGTCATGGCCGGACGGAATACCGCCAGGCCCTTGTTGAGGCGGATGACATCCAGTTCGTGCAGCCACAGCAGGGCTCGATCCAGCAGCTTGGCGGTATCCTTGACGCTGCTCTTGAGAACCAGGTCCGACTCGATCGCTTGCAACAGCCTGCCGAGCGTGGTCTCCGCCAGCAGATCCGTCCCCCGGCTGCCGGACGGCAGGCACTCGATGAGATGCTGCAACAGGCGCCCGGCGCCCTCGCGGCGCCGCCGCGCGGTTTCCTCAAGCGCCCGCCATTCGCGTTTCAGAGTGATACGCGCCGTTTCCGCGTCCTGCTTCCGTACCGCCAGGCTGCCCCCGGCCCCGTCCTCGCCCCAGCCGTCATAGGCGATGCCCCTCACGATGCGCCACAGGCGCTCCGGCAGCGGATCCGACAGGCCCTGATCCCGCAGGACCTGGGCCGCAATGCGCAAATGCAGGGAGGATGTGTCTCCCTTGCCCTGATCCGGCGCTGCCTCGCGCATATGGGCGATCAGGGCGGTCTCCAGCGCCACCGCTTCCTCCAGGCGCTTGAGGGAAGCGCGCTCCACACCGGCGTGGACGAACGCGGTCAGCACCGTGTCGTTGCTGGCGATGCCCAGCCGCTCGAGATCGTACAGAGCCGCGCGCACACCCTCGGAACCCAGTCCCGACACTCCCATCAGTTCGTCCGTGGTAACCCCTTCGTCCGCGCCTGCCTCGATCAGGGTCTCCGCGATGCGCTGCAATTGCCTTCGGTAGGTGTCTGGGATCGCTGCGCTGGCAAGCCGTTTTCTGGCCTCCTCCGCCGAGTCCACCCGAAGCGAGGAAGGGAATACCTGGACGAAGTTCTCCTCCCTCTTCAGGAGCTCCGCCTCCTCCAGCCAGGCGACGGCGGTGCGCACGCGCGTATCGTCTGTGGCTGAGTCCCGCTCGAAGGCTTGTTCGTCGTCCTCGCCGAGGATTTCGCCTGCGGTCGCCACCACGTCGCCATCGAAACGCTTCTTCCGGTCCAGGTTGCGCAGCGCCCGGAGGATGCCGTGAATCTCCGCCCTGGTGAGCCGCGACCGGGCCGACATGCCGAACTGACGCTCGACGTCGTCCGCCGCGTACAGCAGCACGCAGCGCGCCGTTTCCCGGTCACGTCCGGCTCGTCCAGCTTCCTGAAGATAGTTCTCGAGCGAGCCCGGGATGTCCGCGTGGATGACCAGCCGCACGTCCGGCTTGTCGATCCCCATGCCGAGGGCATTGGTGGCCGCGATCGCGCGAAGCTCGCCGCCGATGAAGCGCCGCTGCACGTTCTTCTTGGTCTCTGGCGGCAGGCCCGCATGAAAATGGTCAGCCGCCACCTCCTTCAATTGCAGGTACTCGGCGACCTCCTCGCTTTTGTTCCGTGTCGCGCAGTAGACGATCGCTCCACCAGGCGTATCCGGCGGCAGGTGCGACATCAGGATCTGGTGAATGTGGGCGAACTTCTCTCCCCCGGAGGTCGGGATCACCTCGAACGCGAGGTTCGTGCGCTCGGCACCGCCGTCGAAGACGGTCAACTCGATCCCGAGCTTGTCCCGGAAGTGCCGCGCGATGTCCTCCACCACGTCCGGCTTGGCGGTCGCGGTCAGGCAAAGCACCGGCGGTACTGCTCCGTCTGCCGCCTTCTCCCGGATGAAGCGTCCCACATACCGGTAATCCGGCCTGAAATCGTGCCCCCAGCGGGACAGGCAGTGCGCCTCGTCCAGCACCCAGGCGCCAATCTCGCGTTGACTGAGCACCCGGCGCAGCGATCGGGCGCGAAGCTGCTCGGGGGAGATGAGGAGGATGCCCGCATCGCCCAGCCGGACCCGGTCCAGCGCGTCGGCGCGCTCGGGCATGGAAAGGAGTCCGTTGATGGTTACGCAGCAGCCGATCCCGCGCGCCTCCAGCCCAGCCACCTGGTCCGCCATGAGCGCGACCAGGGGCGAGATCACCACCGTCAGCGCGCCGGTCTTGTCGTAGCGCGAGAGCGCCGGGATCTGGTAGCAGAGCGACTTGCCCGTGCCGGTGGGCAGAATGCCCAGCACATGCCTGCCCGCCATCGCCGCCTCGACGATGGCCTGCTGCATCGGACGCCCGTCGTCGTCCTCAGGTTCGGGTCGAAACTCGTCGAAACCGAACCAGCGCTTCAATTCCTTGCGGGCATCGTGCCGCTCGCGACACCAGGCGCACCGGGGATCGGCACAGGCGAGGTCCCTGAGGCGGCGCACGAGGTGTCCGGCCTCCAGAAACTGATGGCGCACCCAGGGCGGCATGACAGAATTGCCGCCCACCACCGAGAGCCACGCCAGCGCATAGGCCAGCGGCCAGCCGCACTCCCTCGGCTTCGCCAATATCTCCCGGCCGTGACTCGCACAGGCCGCGCCTTCCAGGCGCCGGCCGATCGCTGCCAGCGCCTCTCTCTCCGAAGGACGGGACGATCGGCGGACCTCCCCGAAGAATTCGTCGAGAGCGCGGCCAGCACCCTCGGGCTTTGACGCGCACAGCCAATGCCAGGCCGCAAGCAGATCCGGCTGAGCCCGTTTCAGGGCTCGCCGCTGGTCGCCGAAAACCTCCAGCGCAAGTCGGGCATCCAGTTCCGGATCGTTGACGCGTCCTCGCTTGAGCCCGCCGTCCTGATAGTGCTTGACGAGGTGGTGATAGGGATGGCGTGGAAAGGCGAGTGGGCTGAGGCGCAGCGTATCCACCGCCGGCAGCCGCAACAGACGCAGCTCCGGCTTCGCGGCAGCCAGGTGGGGCAGGTCGAAGGCGATCAGGTTGTGCCCCAGAACGAAGGACGCCTCGTCGGCGAGCTCGTCGAGCTTGAGCAGTGCTTCCGCCAGTCCGCCGCCGGAATGCACCAGGCGCTCGCCGCTATCCGCGCGCACCGCGCCGAAAGCGCCGATGCGGCCATGCTGCCGCCCAACCTCCAGATCGAGCGAAAGGCAGCGGGGCCGAAACAGCTCATCCTTCTCCGACGCAGGCATACCCGGATCGGGCTCTACATGAGGAGTAGCACCGGCTGACCGCTCGGCCGCGGGCTGTGCGTCGCCTCGGATCTCGTGCCGGCTATGCAATGCGAATCGTCCGGGTCCTGTTACATGCTGCCGTTCGGCTGGCAACAATAAACCCGCGTTGCCCTGGCAAGATCAAATGCTTGCTCGCCCCATCGGCGCCGAACCTTCACGCAAATCGCTCCGGGCGCCGCCCGTGTTGTCCCATTCCCGATCAGGCGCCGGACTCTTCAGCCACTCATTCAGCTTCGACCATCGTTGCCGTCCGGACACGTTGCGGACCGCAATGGCCACCGCCCTCTTCTGGCCCACCAGCACCACCAGCCGCTTGCCCCGTGTCACCCCGGTGTAGAGCAGGTTCCGCCGCAGCATGGCGTAGTGCTGCGTCAGCACCGGAATGACCACGGCGGGATACTCCGAGCCCTGGCTCTTGTGAACCGTCGCCGCGTAGGCCGGAACCAGCGTGTCCAGCTCGCCGAAGCCGTAGACATGCTCGCGCCCATCGAAGCGTGCGGTCAGCTCCCCGGCCTCGGGGTCCACATCGGCGACATGCCCGATGTCGCCGTTGTAGACCTCCTTGTCATAATCGTTCTCGATCTGCATGACCTTGTCGCCCGGCGCGAAGGTCCAGCCGAAACGCTCGACCTTGCGTTCGCCGGCGGGATTGAGCGCCGCCTGAAGCTCGATGTTCAGCGACCGGGCCCCGGCTCCGCCCCGATTCATCGGGCATAGCACCTGGATGTCCTGCATCGGGTCGAACCCGAACCGCTTCGGGATGCGCGTCTTCACCAGCTCGACGATCCGCATCGCCGCGGTCTCCGGATCCTCCGCCGGCACGAAGTAGAAGTCGCTATCGCCCTCCGGCCTGGAGAGATCGGGGATGACGCCCCGATTGATACCGTGCGCGGTCGTGACGATCCGGCTCCGGGCCGCCTGGCGAAACACCTCGGTCAGCCGCGCGACCGGGACTGCGCCGGAACCGATGACGTCTGCCAACACCTGGCCCGGCCCCACCGAAGGCAGCTGATCGACGTCGCCCACGATCAGCAGCGCGGCCTCGTCGGGGACCGCCATCAGCAATGCCCGCATCAACATGACGTCCACCATCGAAGTCTCGTCGACCACCAGCAGTCCGCAATCGAGCGGGTTTTCAGCATCACGCCGGAACCCGCCCGTTCTCGGATCGACCTCGAGCAGGCGGTGGATGGTCCGGGCCTCCAGCCCGGTGGCCTCGCTCATCCTCTTTGTGGCACGGCCGGTAGGCGCGCACAGCAGAAGCTCGACGCCCTTTGCCGACAGGACGCTCAGAATCGCATTGACGATCGTCGTCTTGCCCACGCCGGGCCCCCCGGTGATGACGAGGGTCTTGGAAGTGAGCGCCAGCCGGACCGCGTCGGCCTGGCCCGGCGCCAGCGACAGGCCGGTCTTCCGCTCGACCCACGGCAACGCCTTCTCCGCATCGATATCGGCCCAGGGGAGGTTCCCGGTCGAGATGCGCAGCAGCCTGTCGCCGATTGCCTGTTCGGCCCGGTACAGGCCCCCCAGGAACACGCAGGGGGTATCCGCCACCCTGTCCGCGACCACCGTCCCTTCGGCAAGCTCCAGGTCCAGGGCGGTGCGGATGAGATCGTCGGGTACCTCCAGGAGCCGGGACGCCATTGGCCCGAGCTCCTCCCTTGGCAGCCCGCAATGGCCCTCGTCCATCGCTTCGGTCAGCGCGTATGCGATCCCGGCGCGCACCCGCATCATCGCCGTCTTGGCGATGCCGAGCTTCATCGCGATCGCGTCTGCAGTCCTGAACCCGATGCCCCTAATGTCCCGGGCCAAGCGATACGGGTTATCGGTCATGACCTCCACGGCGTCGGCGCCGTAGGTCTTGAATATCCGCACCGCACGCGCCGTGCCGACGCCATGGTTGTGCAGGAACACCATGATCTCGCGAACGAGCTTCTGTTCCGCCCAGGCGTCGGTGATGCGTCTGGCGCGGACCCGGCCGATGCCGGTCACCTCCCGTAGCCGTTCGGGCTCGGCCTCGATGACGTCGAAGACCTTGTCGCCGAACGCCTGGATCAGCTTTCGCGCGTAGACCGGCCCGATCCCCCGGATCATGCCGGAGCCCAGATACTTCTCGATGCCCTCGACCGACGACGGCGCCGAGTTGCGGATGAAGTGCGACTTGAACTGCTGGCCGTGGGTGCGGTCGTTGACCCACTCCCCCGATGCCGTGATCCATTCGCCGGGGGAGACCAGGGCGGCATGGCCCACGACCGTGACCAGGTCGCGATGCCCCCGCGCCTTGGTGCGAAGCACGCAGAAGCCGTTCTCCGGGTTGTGGAAGGTGACGCGCTCGACAAGGCCGGCGAGGACCTCGCGATCCGGGGACCCGGCTTGCTTCCCGGCGCCCCTCGTCACGACGTGCCGAGCGCGGGAGCGGTCAGCAGTTCCTTCACGAATTCGAACTGCCCCGCCCGCTCGGCCGCCGCCATCGGGTCATCCAGGTCCGGCTCATAGGCTTCCATGGCGGCAAGTTCGTTCTCACGGCGAATGCCCTCGATCCGCGCGAGATGCGACTCCATTTCGTGCGCGGTGAACATACCCCTCACCCTTGAAACGAACCGGGGCAGCGCCTGCGCGAACTCCGGATGTTCCGACGCCGCCTGCGCGAATGTCAGGAGCTTCTCGCCCACCACGTAGTCGAAGGCCGACTCCGCACCGTGGCGCACCTTGATGGCCTCGGCGGCTTCGCACTGCTCCATCCAGATCTCGTGCCAGGCCCGGTCACTCATGGGCGGGATCCCTCCTCGGCCGCGCCGCGGCGAAGCAACCCGATCGCTGCAAATTCTGCCTCTGGTAGCACCGGCCGCGCAACACTCTGAAACGTCCTCGCGCTCGCGGCAACGAAGTCTCCATCGTCACCAACCGCACGCATGACAGGCCCTGCTCGGCGGCGGCGTATTCCGTCTACCCCGCGCTGCCCGGCCAACGCCAGGCTCCTGCCGTCCTCCCTCCCGCTGCGGACCGTCGATTCCAAGCCATCCGCGTTCTATTTGCCTTCGGCGTGGCCGCGCAAATTGCGCCCACGCCCGGCCAGCGCACCCCGCCGCCGCCTCGCGATATTCTGGATCACGATCCTGACCTCTCTCTCGTCGATATCGTCGGGATCGAAACGGCGCCCATACCACTCGCGCATCCGCGCGTGTTCCGGGTGAAGAGGATTGAGCATCGCCTCCAGGAATTCCATGAACCCGTGCGTGCCGCCGACCTTCTCCGGCGGACAGCGCCGCGCCCCGTCCACGAATGCGGGATACTCCGCCCCCGCATCGCCCTGCCGGACTTCCTCGACGATCACGTCGTGCCGCCATCGATCGGTGCTGTCGAACAGGTAGAGAAACCGTTCCGCGCCCCGCGCGATCACGGTTTCCAGGCGTTGCTTCTCCGCCTTGTAGAGCCGTCCCGCGCTGCGATCGTCGTCGAAGGCGGGATTCCCGTATGAGCGCCCGAGGATGCGGAACTCGTAGCGCTCGAAAAACTTCCAACCCATCGCCAACCGAATCGTCTCGTGCAGGAGCGCCAGGCTGGAGCGGACCGGCACGTCTATGCGCCGCCAGATCTTCGGTTCCAGCTCCTGCAACTCGACACGGATCCATGCGACCCGTTCGCTCACAGCCCACCTCCCCGTTCGTTACCCGACCGCGACCGCCTCGACGCAGCGCGGATCGTCGTTCGCCGGCTTCGCTCAAGGTCTTGTAGCGGTACCCATCGACGGCCGCGCCTATGCGCGGCGCGGCACCACCTTCGACACCCGCCTGACCGTCCTCGACCGGGGCGGGGAAAAGCCTGCCCGGGTCTATGCCGGCCATCCCGTGCGCGACGCCGGCCATCTGCTGCAGGCGGTCAGCCTCGGCGACCGGCGCGACGCGTTCGAGAAGATGCGCGACACCGCCGCCAAGGCCTACCGCGTCCACACCGGCGACGTCTGGCGCCCGCGCCACGGATCGCACGCCTCGCAGACCGGATCGCTCACCTCGGCCGCCATCGACGCCCGCGACTTCCGGCGCGCCCGCCAGGACCGCGAGAGCCGCGCGCACCTGCCCGAGGGAACCCTGGTTGCGGTGACCGGCGGCAAGCAGGTCGCCGATGCGAACGGCGTCTGGACCACGCTGGACCGCACCCGCGAGAAGTACGGCGACATGGTTCTGCTGCACGGCGGCGGTCCCGGCTACGAGAAGATCGCCGCGAGCTGGGCGGACGCGCGCGGCGTCGACCAGGTGATCTGCCGCCCGGACTGGAACCGGCGCGTCTGGATTTCTACCGGGCGCGGGTGGTGGACGGCCTCGGGCACGTTGTCCACGAGCGGCTCTTTACCGTGGAACTGGCGGAGGATGGGGTGCCACGGCTGCGTGAGCCCGATATTCTCGGCGATCTCAGCCCCGCCCCGGTGCCGGACGGCCTGCCCCCCGTTGCCGCCGTTCCCGAAGCGACGGCTTGGCTCAACGAGAACGCGCTGGCACCGTTCTTGGGCGAGGTCCGGGCAGAGCGGCTGGCGGAGGTGATGCGCATCGCCGAGCATGTGGAGTTTTCGCTGACCGAAGTCCTGCAACGGATCGACGAGGAAATCGGCCGCGCGGCGGAGGACGTGGGCAAGGGGGCCGCCGGCGCAGAGGGGCGGCTCGCCCAGGCCGAAGCCCGACATGCCGAGGTGATGGCCCGGCGCGAACGCCGGCGCGCCGAACTCACCCGGCAGCATGCGGTGACGCTACAGGGAGTCGAGCGGCTGGCGAGCATCCTCATCCTCCCACACCCTGAACGCGAGACTCCGGACGTCCGACGCCTGCGCCCCGACCCGGCGACAGAGATGACGGCGATGAGGGTAGTGATGGCGCACGAGGCGGCGCAGAAGCGTCAAGTCTACGACGTTCACGAAAAAAACCTTGGCTACGACGTAACCAGCATCGATCTGCGCTCGGGCGAGCTGCGCTTGATCGAGGTGAAGGGGCTCGCCGGCGCTTCCGGCACCATCCTGCTCACCCCCAATGAGCGCCGCGTCGCCGAGGACCGCCAGGATTGCTACTGGCTCTATATCGTGACCAACTGCGCTACGGAACCGGAACTTCAGGAGCCGATCAGGGACCCGGCCCGGTTCCCATGGCACGAGGTCACCAAGGTGGCTCACTACTATCTGAACGTCGATGCCTTGAAGCGGCCGATGGCTTTTTGGGAAGAGCGGGCGGAATACGGCGGCGGGAGCGCGGACGATGCTTGACCAGGGAACGTTGGACGACATCGTCCGACGCATCGTGGAGGTGGCCCGGCCGGAGAAAATCATCCTCTTCGGCTCCGCCACCCGGGGCAGTATGGGTCCGAACAGCGACGTGGATCTGCTCGTCATCAGGGAAGGAGCAGACGCGCTCGATCTCATGGCCCGGATCTATGGGAATCTGCAGGGCGTCGGCGCCGCGGTCGATGCCATCGTGGCCACTCCCGAGGACGTGGAACGCTTCAAGGATTGCCACGCGTTGGTGTTCAAGCCCGCGCTGCGAGAGGGAAGGGTCATCTATGAGGCCCCCTGAGCGATTCCCGCCCGACGACCCGCGGGAATGGCTCAACCGCGCCAGAAGCAATCTCGCACTGGCGAGAAACCGCACACCCGATGTCTATCTGGAGGACTTGTGCTTCGAGGCTCAACAAGCAGCCGAGAAAGCCATCAAGGCCGTGCTGATCGGGCGAGGCGTCGACTTCCCGTACGTGCACGACCTGGTGCGCCTCTTGTCGCTGCTCGAGGAAGAAGGAGAATCCATGCCGGCGGCGGTCCGCAAGGCGGGGACGCTCACCCCCTATGCCCTGATCACGCGTTACCCCGGAGTCGTTCGCCCCGTGGCCGAACAAGAACATAAGGAAGCGGTCGAGATTGCCGAAGCGGTGGTCCGATGGGCCGAGGAACGCCTGTGATCCCCAAGGAATGCAAGCGGCTGGCGGAGGTCGATTTCCCGATCGCGGCGGTCTCGCGGCACGCGGCGCGCGAAAAATCGATCCGGCACGGGCACCCCTCGACGCTGCATCTCTGGTGGGCGCGGCGGCCGCTGGCGTCCTCGCGCGCCGTGCTGATGGCGCTGCTGCTGCCGGACCCGTGCGATGAGCACTGCCCACAGTTCTTCAAGGAAGACGCCCAACGGATTCTGCTTGCCATGGTCGGGCGGCCGCAGGGGTGGTCGGAGACGATCGAGACGGACGAGGGGTTGCGACAGATCATCCTGAGGTTCATCGCCGACTTCGCAAATTGGGACAACGCCGCCAACGACGCTTACCTCGAAACGGGCCGCGCGCTGATCAAGGCCGCGCATGACGAGGAGCCGCCGCTGGTGGACCCGTTCGCGGGCGGCGGCTCGATCCCGCTTGAGGCCTTGCGCCTGGGCTGCGACGCCTTCGCCAGCGACCTCAACCCGGTGGCCTGCCTGATCCTCAAGGTAATGCTGGAGGACATCCCCCGCCACGGGTCGCAGTTGGTTGAGGAGCTTCGCAAGGCCGGCGCCGAGATCAAGCGGCGGGCCGAGCGGGAACTGGCCGACCTCTATCCGACCGACCCGAACGGCGCGACGCCCATCGCCTATCTCTGGGCGCGCACGGTGCGCTGCGAGGCGCCGAAGTGCGGCGCGGAAATCCCGCTCATGCGGTCTTTCTGGCTGTGCAAGAAGGCCAAGCGCTTGCGGGCGCTGCGGCACCGCGTCCAACGGCCCGGTGGCGCACCGCCGCACGTCGAGTTCGAGGTGTTCGAGCCGGATGCGGAGAGCGAGGTGCGCGCCGGCACCGTGACACGTGCCAAGGCGACCTGCCTGTGCTGCAGCGCGGTACTGCCGCCGGAGCGGGTGCGGGCGCAGCTCGCCGCCGAACGAGGCGGCGCAGACGTCATCTTCGACGAGCACGGTAACCGTGCGGGCGGCGCTCTGATGACGGCGGTGGTGACGCTCCAGCCCGACGAGACGGGACGCAATTTCCGGCTTCCAATGGATGCCGACTACGCGGCGGTGCGCAAGGCGCAGGCGCGGGTGAAAGGCATTCTCGGCCAGTGGGAAGACAGTGGAAAAACGGGCCCTGCCCTGTTCCGGATGAACCAACACCTGAAGGTGGAGGTTCGGGGGCTGGTCGTGCATTTAGCTTGCAGCGCTACGGCATGCTTCGATGGGGAGATTTGTTTACGGCTCGTCAGAAGATCGCATTTCATGTGCTGACAAATGTTGTTGATGAAACTCGTGTTAATTCCAGACAATCCCACATTCCCATATCACTATCAGTTGGAAAGCTAGAGCGTATCCGTAATAGATTGAATCGATTGGGGTTTCCGATTCGGTTGGGGGTGTGATCCAACCTGGCCACTGGTGAAGGAGGCCAGCATGGATGCCCCGAGCTCATTCGAATGATCTTCGCGAGCGCGTGGTGCGCGCCCATCGAGCTATGGCCGAGAGTGGGTGACGGGCTGATAGAAGGAGGTGGCGTATCGTGGGGGGTGACGAAGCCTCCCGGTCTCCAAGCAAGGAGTGATACGCCATGACGGAAGATAGTGTTGTCGCGCTGCACCATCCAGGGGTGACGGCCGATCCGCTGACCGAAGTACTCCGCGCCGGAGCTCGCGAGCTCCTGGCACAGGCCATTGAAGCGGAGGTTGCCGCCGTGCTGGCGGCGCATGAACATCTGAAGACCGAAGACGGCCGCCGGCGCCTGGTGCGTCATGGCCACGGGCCGGAACGGGCGATCCTGACTGGCATTGGTCCTGTGTCTGTGCGGCGCGCGAAGGTCCGGGACCGTGGCAGCGTCGGAGGAGAGCGCATCCGTTTCACGTCGAGCGCTGGCGCCGGCGCGACCTGTCGGCCCGACGCTACGTCTACATGTGGGCCGATGGCATCTATCTCCAGGGTCGGCTGGAGGACGAGAAGCAATGCATTCTGGTCCTCATCGGCGCCACGCCGGAGGGACGCAAGGGACTCGTGGGCTTCCAGGCGGGGGTGCGCGAGAGCGCCCAGAGCTGGCGTGAGTTGCTGGCATGCCTGCGCGGGCGCGGGCTCACGATCGGTCCCGAGCTCGCCATCGGCGATGGCGCTCTGGGCTTCTGGAAGGCGCTGGAGGAGATCTTTCCCGACACCCGCCGCCAGCGCTGCTGGGTCCACAAGACAGCCAATGTCTTGAACAAGCTGCCGAAGTCGCGACAAACCGCCGCCAAAGCTGCCCTGCATGATATCTGGATGGCGGATGGCCGCGCCGAGGCCGAGAGGGCAATGAATACTTTCGCCGCCAAGTACGACGCCAAATACCTCCAAGCCGTCGCCTGCTTGACAAAGGACCGTGACGCCTTGCTGGCCTTCTACGACTTCCCGGCCGAGCACTGGCGGCATATCAGGACGACCAATCCAATCGAAAGCGTCTTCGCTACCGTCCGCCACCGCACCGTGCGCACCAAGGGCTGCTTGTCTCACGGGACAACTCTGGCCATGGTCTTCAAGCTGATCACCACCGCCAGCAAGACCTGGCGGCGGCTCATGGGAAACAATCAGTTGCCCAAGGTCATCGAAGGTGTGAGATTCAAAGACGGTATGCAGATCGACGAAACCAAAACTCGCGCCGCCGCCTGATCACGCCGTCACCCAAAATCGGGCATAACTCGCCCATCTGGCGGGCGAGCCGATCCGCTCGGTCGCGGCGCGCTACGGCGTCAGCGTTTCCTCGGTTCCCAAATGGGTTGCGCACTGGCGGGCGCGCGGCAGCGTGGCGCCGGGCCAGATGGGCGGCCACCGTCGGCATGTCCTGGAGCCGCACCGGGGGTTGGTTTGTGCGCTGGTCGGCGCGACGCCGCATCTGACGATCGACCGGTTGCAGGATCTGCTGGCCGTCGAAGGGATCGCGGTGTGCCGGGACACCATCTGGCGGTTCCTCAGGCGCGAGGGGTTGCGCTTTAAAAAAGGCGTTTATATATTTTGCACCACAAGAGTGTGGGCTGCCACGGTATCACGTGATACCGTCAGGATGCGTCTTTGGCTTCCTGATCCTTGTCGGGTGGCTGCGCCTGTGGTTGCGACTTAGGCTTCGCCAGCCCACCAATGACACGGGCGAACTCTTCCTTAGTCATGTCGGTGCCCGCCTCCGCACGCCGCCACACCGCCCTGCTGGTCTATGTCTCAAGCTGGATTAAATGCCACTTCCCGGACGTCTTCTGCACCGCGCTGCTCAACTCCCAGCCCATGGGGTTCTACGCGCCGGCTCAGATCGTGCGCGATGCACGCGAGCACGGGGTCGAACTGCGGCAGCCGGACGTGAACTATTCGGACTGGGACACGACGCTGGAGCCCACCGGCGCGGAGCGGTTTGCGGTTCGGCTGGGGTTGCGCCGGATCGAGGGGCTGCGCCAGGAGGCCGGGCAGCGGATCATGGACCATCGCGACCGGCCTTACGGGGACCTCCGGGAATTGCAGGAACGTGCCGGGCTGAGCGCCGCCGCGATCCGGCGTCTGGCCGCGGCCGATGCTTTCCGGTCGCTCGACATGGACCGCAGGCAGGCGCTTTGGGAGGCGGGGGCGCTGAAGGACGCACCCGATCTGCCCCTGTTCCGGTCGGTCCGCGACGAGGGTAGCGAGCCACTGGTTTCCTTGCCGGTCATGCCGGTCTGCGAACAGGTCGTCGAGGATTACCGGACGCTGCGCCTTTCGCTGAAGGCGCACCCCCTGTCCTTCCTGCGCAAGAGCTTGCGCAAGCAGCGCTATATCTCCGCCGCCGATCTCGGGCGCAGCCGAAACGGGCAACAGGTCAAGCTTGCGGGCCTGGTCCTGGTCAGGCAGCGGCCGGGCAGCGCCAAGGGCGTCTGTTTCATCACCCTTGAGGACGAGACCGGGGTCGCCAATCTCGTCGTCTGGCCCAAGGTGATGGCGGACTACCGCAAGGCTGTCATGCAGTCCCGGCTGCTGGCGGTCCAGGGTCATGTGCAGCGCGACGTGGAGATCGTCCATGTGGTGGCCCGGAGTATCGAGGACCGCTCGGACGTGCTCCTGCGCCTCGCCCCCGGTGGTTCCGGATCGTCCGCGTTCCACGCAAACGGGACCGGCCCGCCGCCGCCGGCGCCGGCGCCGCGCCACCCCCGCGATGCGCGCATCGTCCCCAAGAGCCGGGACTTCCATTGAACGCGGCGCTGGATGTAGAGGTTTGGGCGCCGCTCCGGTTCTGGAAACCAGGACTGCAAGATTGCTTGCCTTGACTGAGGTGAAGACCGTTTGTTTGCGGGACCGGCTCGGAGGCTTGCGCTGGCCCGGTGGGATTCGGGGCTGCTATTGGCCGAAGCCACCATCAACGGCGGCGACGCAGCAGCCTTGGGAGGGTTCAATGTGTAACCTGTATGCCAACACGATGCCGCAGGACGCCATGCGGCGCTTGTTCAACGCTCTGGATCGGCTGGGCAATCAGGAACCGCTTACGGCGATCTTTCCGGATGCCGAGGTGCCGATCGTCCGGATCGGCGACGACGGCGCCCGTGAACTGGTCAAGGCCCGGTGGGGCTGGGACAGGACCCCGCGCGGCTGGGTGACCAATGCGCGGAATCTGGACAGGAGCTGGGGCGTCATCCGCAACGTGGGCCAGCGCTGCCTGGTGCCGGCGACGTCGTTTGCCGAGTATCACCCGAGCGAAACGATTCCAGGTGCGAATGGCAACCCGATCAAGGCGGCGGCGTGGTTCCGGCTGGCCGGAGACGAGGATCGCCCGCCTTTCGCGTTCCCGGGCTTCTGCCGGTACTGGAACTGGAAAGAGAGAGGGCTGCGCAGGAAGTCCGACCAGGAGCCCGCAGACATGGACGCGCCGGTGCTTGCAATGACGTTCCTGACGTGTCCGCCGAACCGCGTCGTCCGGCCGATCCATCCGAAGGCCATGCCGGTCATCCTCGATACGCAGGACGAATTCGAGACTTGGCTGACCGCCGACGGAGACCGGGCGGCGGCGCTTCAAAGGCCGCTGGCGGACGAGAAGCTGACAATCGCGTTCATCGGCGCAAAGGCGGACGAGCTGACTTTGTAAAAGACCTGTTGATGCCTTCCATGAGCTTCCGGAAGGCTCCCGGTCTGCCGAAACTTCAACAACCGACATTCAGCCGCAACCCGGTGGCATAACTCACGGGCCAAGGTAGCAGTCACCAATAGAATGACTTTGAATGTGTCGCTGTTTCTCGCATGTAATTCACGCTGGCCGTGCGGCGTATGCGGGCGGATTTCATGCTTGGTCCAAGTGCATGCGGGGGGCTTTGGTGCATGGAGCCGCGATGGTGTGATCGCCCATTGCCCGGTTGGTTAGCGGATTCTGATTGTGTTTGGTTTCGCCGCACGGATAGAGCGATTGAGTGCGTCGATCTGCATGGCGATTTCGGTTTGTTGGGATTGGAATGTGCGAGCGTTGAGCTTGCCGCCGTTGAGCCTCTTGACGCGAGCCATGGCTGTTTCGCCAAGCGCTCTCAATCCGTAGCCCTGTCGTTTCTGCCAGTTCATCCTTCCCTTCGACGCGATCTCCGCCGCATGGTGCTCCCGTTCCGATCCGCCATGAGGCGTGTCCGGGGGAGGAATGGATGTGGCGCGTGGCGGGATGATGATTTCAGGTTGTGAATTCGGTGGCCGAGCTTCTCGGATCGCTTTTGTCACGGGCTCCCCGTCATAGGCGCCGTCGGCAAACACGCGCCGGATCATCCCACCGGAACCGGCGACCAACGGTCCCGCCATCGTCGCATCGGCCGTGTCGTCACCGGTCAGTTCATGCGTCCGGATCTCGCTGCTGGCCGGGTCAACCGAGATATGCAGCTTGCGCCACGAGCGCCGCGTTTCACCGTGCTTGGCGCGAGCCCACTCGCCAGCGCCAAAGAATTTCAGGCCCGTGGAATCCAGCACGATATCCGTAGACCGCTTGTTCGTGCTGGTTTCCACAACGACATCCACCGTTCGCCGCCGCCGCGACAGCGTGGTGTGATCCGGCACCGGCAGATCGCACCCCATCAAGTCCACGAGGGAACGCACAAAGCCTTCCGTCTGGCGCAGCGGCAGTCTGAAGACCACCCCCAGCATCAGTGTCGTGGAAATCGCCAACTCTGAAAACCGCCGCTGGCCACCAGGAGTTCGCCGCTTGGCTGCGTCCCATTGCACCAGGGCGCTCTCATCAATCCAGAAACGAATGTCGCCGCGCCGAACCAAACCACGGTCATAATCCGGCCAGTTCATGACCCGGTACTTGGCTCTGGGGATATGGTGGCGACGCGATGCGTGGAACTTGAAAGGCATGACAAACTCTCAAAGACGGAAGCGGAGCCAGATATACTAATCCTCAGGTCCATGCACCAAAGCCTTCTCGCATCCCTCGCCCGTGGTCTGAACGCCGACAAGCATGCCGTTCTAGCTGCCCTTCGCGAGCCGTGGTCCAACGGGCAAACAGAAGGCCAGATCAACAAGCTGAAGGCCCTCAAGCGCCAGATGTATGGACGCGCCAACCTCGACCTGCTGCGAGCACGCCTCGTCGCCGCTGCATAACGAAACGTCATCGAAAGTGAGTCAGACCCAATATTGGACGCCGATCACCCCCGATAGGGGGGTCAATGTTCCACGCCGATCAACATCTGGTACATGGACCGGACATATCTTGTGTTACCGATACGCGCGCAACGGGGGGCTTGACGGGCCCGCCACGGGGAGCAATATCGCTAGCTGCCTGGCGAGCGGGAGGAGGCCGTGTCATGGCTCCAACACGTAGGGATGTATTGCTGCTCGGTGCCTCCGCCACCGCGGCCGCGCTGCTTCCTGCCGGTACGGCCGAGGCCTCGAACGGCGTTTGGCAGGCCATCGATGAATTCACAGGGGGCGCATTGCGCCTGGAAGGCGGTGTGCTTCTCGATGCGCCGGAGATCTTCGACAACGGCGGCGCTGTGCCGATCCGGGTCGTTGCCGAGGGCGCCAGGCGCATCGCGCTCTTCAACGACGGAAACCCGAATCCGGGCGTCGCCGTTTTCAAGTTCGGGAGGCTGGTGCCACCAGAAGCCACGATCCGCATCCGGCTTGCCGGGAGCCAGAACGTGTATGCGGTGGCGGAGATGGCGGACGGCACGTTCCGCCAGGCCTCCCAGAAGATTGCGGTGACGGTCGGCGGCTGCGGCTGAGGAGCGGGCGATGGCGGAACCCAAGCCGCGCGTGAAGCTGCCGAAGTCGGTGGCGGCGGGCGTTCCCTTCACGGTCAAGACCCGGATCACCCATCCGATGCATACGGGGCAGCGCCACGACAGCGAGGGCGAACTCGTGCCCCGCCAGATCATCAACCGCTTCGTGGTAAGCTATAACGGCGAGGTGGCGATTTCTGTCGATCTGGAACCGGCGGTCTCGGCCGATCCCTACATCCAGTTCGAGATGGCCGTCCCGAAGTCGGGCCTTCTGGAGTTCCAATGGATCGACGATGACGGCTCCGTGTACAACCTCAGCAAACGGATTGAGGTCGACTAGAGCCTTCGGGCGACACCGATCCCGGCCGGCCGGCCTTGCGGCATGTCTAGCCTTCGGGCTGCTCGCCGCGGCACTGCTGCTGATTCTCCCGGCCAACAGCGCATGGAGTGCCGATGACGAGCTCGGCAAGGCGCTCTTCGGCCAATGCAAACGCTGCCATCAGGTGGGCGGCGGCGCGGAGCATCGGATCGGGCCGCAGCTCAACGATGTCTTCGGTCGCGCGGCCGGCTCGCTCGCGGATTTTCGCTATTCCGCAGCGATGAAGGCTGCCGGGTCCGGCGGCCTCGTCTGGACCGCGACGACCCTCGACGCATTTCTCTCCGACCCGCCCGCTCTCGTGCCTCGCTCGCGCATGAGTTTCGACGGCATGCCGGGAACGAACGACAGAACGGACCTGCTGGCATGGCTGCGCGGCTTCTCCGGCACCCGCTCTGATCTTTCGCCGGCGGAGCCGACCGCCACGCCCGAGGAATACGGCCTCGACCCTCAGCTCCTCACCATCCGGGGTGACCCCGAGTACGGCGCCTATCTCGCGGGCGAATGCACCATCTGCCACCAGAGCGACGCGGCGGACGAGGGAATCCCCTCAATCGTGGGATGGCCACCTGATGACTTCGTGATAGCATTGCACGCCTACAAGCGCGGAAAGAGGGTCCATCCCATCATGCAGCTTGTAGCCGGGCGCTTGTCGGACGAGGAGATCGCCGCTCTCGCCGCGCACTTCCAGAGGGCGGAAGACGACTCGTGAACCAGGGGAAACACGTCATGAACCAGCGAAACAGAAAAGGCGGCCTGAGCCGACGGCATTTCCTTGCGTCAGCGGCCGTGGCGACGACGGCGCTCTGGGCGCCGACGGTGCTCGCACAGGGGCGCCCGCGCGTCGTGGTCGTGGGCGGCGGCGCGGGTGGTACGACGGCGGCGCGCTATATCGCCAAGGATTCGAAGGGTGCTGTGGATGTAACGCTCGTGGAGCCGAGCCGAGCCTACTACACCTGCTTCTTCTCGAACCTCTATCTGGGCGGCTTCCGCGAATTCGTTTCAATCGGTCACAGTTACGGCGCCCTCGCCGCACGGCATGGGATCAACGTCGTGCACGACTGGGCGGTCTCCATCGACCGCGACAAGCGGAGCGTGGGGCTCGCGGGCGGGGCCAGCCTCGCTTACGACCGCCTCGTCCTGTCGCCGGGCATCGACTTCCGGCCGGGGTCCGTTCCCGGATGGGACCTGTCGCAGCAGAACCGCATGCCGCACGCTTACAAGGCCGGCTCGCAAACCCAGCTTCTCAAGGCGCAGATCGAGGCCCTGCCGCAAGGCGGCACTTATTGCATGGTGGCGCCGCCGAACCCCTTCCGCTGCCCGCCGGGGCCCTATGAGCGCATCTCGATGGTGGCCCATGTTCTGAAACAGGCCAATCCGACGGCGAAGATCCTGATCGTCGACCCCAAGGAGAAGTTCTCCAAGCAAGGATTGTTCGAGGACGGCTGGCAGCGCCACTACCCCGGCATGGTCGAGCGCATCGGGCCGGACTTCGGCGGCGATAAGGTCGAGGTGCGGCCCGACACCATGGAAGTCGTGGTGGACGGCGAGGCGATGAAGGTGGATGTCTGCAACGTCATCCCCGCGCAGCGGGCGGGACGCATCGCAGCCCTTGCGGACATCACCGACGACTCCGGCTGGGCGCCGATCGTGCCGCACACCATGCAGAGCCGGGCGGACGCCAATATCTATGTGCTGGGCGACGCGGCGCTGCAGGGCGATATGCCGAAGTCGGGCTTCTCGGCCAACAGTCAGGCGAAGGTCTGCGCCATGGCGGTGCGCGGGGCGCTCACCGGATCCACGGTGTTCCCACCGCGCTACTCCAACACGTGCTGGTCGCTCATCGGCACCGATGACGGCGTCAAGGTCGGTGCCTCCTACGAAGCGACCGACGAGAAGATCGCCAAGACCGACGGCTTCATTTCCCAGACCGGGGAAAGCGCGGAGCTGCGCAAGGCGACCTATGAGGAGTCGCTCGGCTGGTACGCCGCCATTACCGGGGACATGTTTAGCTGATCCCGGGGACAAGGTTTCCGCTCCTGTCGAAAGCGCTGTAGCGGCTGCACCGCGCTACCGAGCGGCGAGGAACACCCCGACGGCTCTCGCCGAAGCCGCCATTGCGGCGAGCGCGAGCAAGGCGGCGAAACTTGCCGTCGAAACGCCGGAAAGTCCGGCGCCGACAGTGCAGCCGCCCGCCAGCACGCCGCCCACGCCCATCATCACGGCGCCGGCAAGGTAGCGCCCGGTCTGCCGCGGCCCTTCCAGGCTCTGCCAGCGGAACTCGCCGGCCGCCAGAGCCGCGACCAAGCTGCCAACTAAGACGCCCGCAGCAAGGCCTGTGCCGAAGCCGGCCGGAATCGACGTCGCCGCCACGGTCCAGAACAGCGTGTCGGCCATCGGTCCCGTGAAGCCCATCGACTGCACGGGAATCGGGTCGAAGTCGTCCAGCAGCAGAAACCCCGTGCCGATCCAGCCAAGCGGTACCAGCAACCCGATCGCGCCCGCCATTGCCAGATGGGAGATTCGAGCGCCGGAGAAGAAGGCAAGAGTTGCTGCTGCGGCCGCAAGGACGAGCGGCCAGACCTCGCCGCCGGGCAGTTCCGTGAGCGCTGTTGCCTCTCCACCATGAATAGTTGCGGCGCCGAGCGCCTCACGCACTGGCGCCAACGCACCTTTCATCACCGCATGGGCGGTGACGGCGAAGACGAGCAGGACGAACAGGGCGCGCAAATTACCTGTGCCGAGCAACACCGTAAGGCGCGAAACGCAGCCTCCCGTCAGCACCATTCCGGCGCCGAATAGCGCGCCGCCCAACAGCGCGGAAGCGACCGGCACGTCGGACGCGAGAAATCGGTGCGCCTCGAAGGAGATCAGGTCGGTGGCAACGGCCAGCCGGGTTCCGGCAATCGCACACGCCAGTGCCATCGCCCAGGCGCCCAGCGCCGGCAGACAATCGCTCCACCGTCCGACCAGGCCGCGGCGCAGGCAGAGAGCGCTGCGCTGCGCCAAGGCGCCATAGGCGCAGCCGAGCACCAGACCCAGCACGACCGAGGCTGTGATCGGTGTCAGTTCCTCGAACCCCAGTTTCTCGAACATGGGGAACCGCCTCCTCCCGGCTGTTGATCGGCGCGCCCATTCGACGCCGATCGGCGCGCTAATGTTTTGATATTGCGTGACTATGAGGGGTCAACATTCGACGCCGGTCAACACCCATGATCGGCAAAGCTGGGTCATCCCTATATCACCAAAGGCCGGTGTCGGTTTACGGATTTAGTTCATATATATCAGTCCGGTATCAGATCATCCCAACACCTGAATTCTTCCCTATTTGATTCATTCAACACCCTCTCAACACGAGGCCGGTTACGGCGTGTTTGGAGTAGTGGGGAGGATTCAGTAGACCTGCTGCGAAAGTCCACATTTTGTAGGGCGCCGGGCCTCTCCACCCAATTTGCAGGGTTTCGTTAACCTTACGCGGTCACTGTGGTCCACCAAACGGCTTGGCTGATCGGGAGGTGGACGGTGAATAAGGCCCTTGGTTACGAACGCCTGCGCCGGCATGGCCGGGCGTTCAGACGCCTCACCGGTGTGACGCCAGCGGTGTTCGAGGAGATCATCGAGCGGGTGCGTCCGGCATGGCTCAAGCGCGAACGACGCAAGAAGAAATCCGGCCGTCCCCATGGCATGGGCGGCCTGGAGGAGCAGCTCATGGGCCTGCTCATCTATTACCGCTTCTACACCACGCACCTGTTCATCGGCTCCCTGTTCGGCGTCGACGATTCCACCATCTGCCGGCGCTTCGCCGTTCTCGAGCCCCTCGTCGCCGGGGCCGTCGCCCTCAAGAAGGACCGCACCCGGCGCCAGGACGATCTGGAGACCCTGCTCATCGACGCCACCGAGCAGCCCATCGAGCGCCCCCTGCGCGGGCAGCGCCGGTTCTACTCCGGCAAGAAGAAGCGCCATACCCTGAAGACCGAGGTCCAGGTCACCGAGGCAGGGCGCATCGTCGCCCTCTCGAAGCCGTTTCCTGGCGCCCTCCACGACATCGAGGTGCGCCGCCGCGGGCCGCCGCTGTCGACATGGTCGCGCGCCTACGTGGACAGCGGATACCAGGGCTTGCAGAAACACCACGCGCAGACGGAACTGCCCTACAAGCGGCGAAAGGGTCAGCCGCTCAGCGAAGACGAAAAGGAATACAACCGCGCCCTCTCACGCATCCGGGTCAAGGTGGAGAACGTCATCCGCCGCCTCAAGGTGTTCCGCGTTCTCGGCGAACGCTACCGCAATAAGCGCCGCCGCTACGGCATCAAGGTCAACATCATCGCCGGGATCGTCAATCTGCTGATGGGGTTTCGAACCCATTCCCAACACCGGCACCCGTCCCGCGCGGACCGCATTCAAAATCAGACTTCGCAGCAGGTCTAGTGTAAGCGTTCGGCCGGGAGCCATTCGCCTCTACTTCCGCGGCGATGCGGCCTTCGCCTCACCGGAGATCTACGACTACCTCGAAGCCGAAGGCATGCTCTACGCCATCCGGCTGCCCGCCAACAAGGTGCTGCAAGAGAGCATCGCTCATCTCCTGAAGCGCCCCGTCGGCAGGCCGCCCACGGACGTGCGCCGGTATCATGCCAGCTTCAGTTATCAGGCCGGAACCTGGGACAAGCCCCGCCGCGTCGTCGCCAAGGTCGAGTGGCATCCGGGTGAGTTGTACCCGCGGGTCGGGTTCATTGTCACCAACCGGGGCCGCCCCGCCGAGCGGGTGGTCGCGTTCTACAATCAGCGCGGCACGGCTGAGCAATGGATCAAGGAGGGCAAGAACGCGATCCGGTGGACACGCCTATCGTGCCGCAGGTTCGACCACAATGCCGTTTGCCTCCAGCTTCACGCGCTCGCCTACATCGTCGGACAACGCGGCTGATCCCGGCAGGCCGGGCGCCAGCCACCGCCCGCCCTCCGATCCGCCTCAATCGGGGCCGAATACCGGCCCTCCAGCCTGCCTGACAGCACTCGAAACCTACTTCCCCAAGGCCAAAAGCTCCCGCACATCGCCAGGCACGGTCCAAGAACCGTGCCTGGAACGTAGAAGGCCGATCAACATCTGGTGTGACCGGAAGCAAAGGGAGAAGCCTTTCACTCAATTAGTTTCGGGACGGCGCCGAGGGCCGCGGGCTCTCGTTCAGCCTCGCTCCCAGCCTGGGGGCGGCGTCGAGCGGCGTGGACCGGCTGTGGTCGCTCCAGGATGCGCGCGGCCTTGCGCCGGAGGGCAAGTTTGTGGCGGCGCGGAGCCTGGAGGCGCAAATCGGCTACGGGTTCGGCGCCTTCGGCGATCACGGCCTCGCGAAGCCCTATGGGGGACTTTCGCTTGGCGAGGGCGGCGCACGCACCTGGCGCGGGGGCGTGCGCTGGACGCTTGGGCAGAGCCTCGATCTCGGTCTCGAGGGCAGCCGCGACGAGGCCGCCAACGACAACGATCCGGACCACGGCATCGGTTTCAGGCTGAACGCGCGGTGGTAGGCGCTCGGGGACGGTAGCGGGGGCGCCGGTGCGCATGACAGCTTCGCCCCGGCTGACGGACCCGGGGCGGATGCCGCCGTTTCCGCCTCTCCATGCGCGGGCCGAGCCTCGAGCTGCAATCCAATCGATCCGGCATTGAGCCGGGCAACGCCCTGCCGCCGGGGAATGGGGGACACGCCCGGACGTCCCAGCCCGCCGCCGGGGCGATATACCGCATGGGAAACGATCACAGCCGCCGCGTTGACCGAAGGCGAAGGGAGCCGGCGATGAGCGGCGGGAGGGCGGCCGCGCGTCCGGTCAGCGCCTGGCGGTTCTTGAGACGCAACCCCGATTATGTAGAGGCGTGGCACGCCGTGGCGGCCAGGCTGCCGAGCCAGCCGGGCGGGAACCTCGGGGTGCGCGCGCAGACGGACGAGGATCTCGAAGCCGCCGCGTGGGGCCTGCTTGCCTGGGAGGATCCGCTGGACGAGGACGGTCCGGCCTCGCCGTTCTGGGCGGAGGCGCCGATGCTTGATGCCGAGGCCGCGCCGCGGGGCGTGCCGCCGCTGGCGAAGGTGATCGAGGAGGCGGGCGCCCGCCTCGCTGGGCTGCGCCTGGCGGACGGCGCCCTGGTCCTGAAGATCGAGCGGGACAGCGCCGCGGCGCAGGTGCGGATCGCCCATGCCGGGGCCTTCGATCTCGCGGGTGGCCTGGTTCTGCGGCTGGCGTTCGGCCTCGAACTGCCGGTGGCGCTGGCTCGCGTGCGCGACCTGTGGGCGATCGTGGACGCGGGCGGGAGGAAGGACGGCGGCCCGTACCCCGGGCCAGGGAGGGCGAGCTCTTGCTCGCCCTCGACGAAGCTAGCTGGCAAGACCCACCGCCTGATCGCCATCGACCTCTACGGAGCGCGCCGGGTGGCGGAGGAGTGGGCCGCCGCCGGCCCGGTGCGCTCCCTGGTGCGCCGCCGCATCAAGCGGTCCATGCACGTCATGGACGGCCTCGCGGTCCTGGCGGCGGCGTGGATGATCGCCGCGGCTTCGATGTCCGCGGCCCATGCCGGCGGCGAGCCCGATCTCATCACCGCTTTGCGCGCCAAGGGCGCGGAGATCCTTTCGCTCGGCTCGCGCGGCGGGTTGGCGGGGTATTTCGTGAGGCCGGCGGCGGGCGGCGGCTACGGCTTCTACCTCACCGCCGACGGCCACGCCGTCGCCGGGCTGCTCTACGCCCCGAACGGCAGCGAGATCACCGGCGGCCAGCTCGCCGCGGCGCGGTCCGCCGCCACGGCCGCCGCGCCCGCTCCCGTTCCGGGCGAAGCCACGGCCGCCGTTCCGCCCGCTCCACCCTCCCGGGCGGCCCTGTTCGAGCGTTCCGCCGATGCCTTCGGATTCACGCTTGGCGAGCGCGGACCGCTGGTTGTGCTGTTCGGCGACCCGCGCTGCCCGTGGTCGCGCTCGTCCGTAGCGCGGCTGGGCCGCGAGGCGCTCGACGGGCGGCTGCGGCTGCATGTGATCCCGGTGGCGATTCTCGGCGCCGCGTCGGCGCGGGCCGCGGCCGGGATCGCCGCCAGCCCCGATCCGGCGCGGGTCTGGTTCGAACGCGCGGGCCTGCCGGCGGTGCGCGCCATCGCCGCCGGCCTCGCCGCCCACTTTGTGCCGGGCACGCCGGTCTACGGCCGGCCGCTCCCGGATATCGATGCGCTGCTGGTCCGCCAGGACCTCGCCGGGTCCTACGCGCGCGTGCTCGACGACGCACTCGCTCGCGCCGCCACGGAAGAGCGCCAGGCGCTCGCCCGCGTGGTGGCCGAGGACGCCAGGGAAGCGAGCTGGATGGCCGCGGCAGGCTTCTTCAACACCATTGCCCATCGCACCGGCCTGTTTCAGGCCGCCGCCCACAACGTCCCCGCCGTGGCCCTGCCGACCCCCAGCCTCGCCGAATGGGCGCCGGCGGCGGATGCTGCCGTCAAGGGCGTGGCCGCCCAGCTCGCGCGCTCGCGCCACTACCATCCGATGCTGCTCTCCGCCGCAACCTCCGGCGCCGGCGCCTTGCCGTCGGCCGACGGAGATGGCGGCGGCATGGTCTCGGGCCTGCTGGAGTTCATCGACCTCGACAGCGTCATCGTCGCCGACAGCGGCAACCCCATCGCCGATCTTGTCGCCCTCGGCCACGGCCTTCTGAACGCCGCGCTCGCCGCCGTCACCGCGCTGATGGGTGCCGCTACCGGCTCCGGCCTTTTCGAGTCCATCCCCTTCATCGGCAAGGGGCTCGACGTCTTCGAGTCCGCCTGGCAGGTCTCCGACGCCCTGGTCTCGACCCTGCTCGGTATCCTGCTATTCGCCGGCGCCGTGCTGGCCTACGTGCTGCCGGCGCTCCCCTTCATCCGCTTCCTGTTCGGCATCCTGGGGTGGATCCTCAACGTCGTCGTCGCGGTGCTGGCCGTGACCGTGTTCGCCGCCGCCCACATCACCCGCGAGGACGGCAACCGGTTGATCACCAACACCACCCGCCAGGGCTGGCTGTTCCTTCCCGCCCTGATCCTGCGCCCGCCGTTGATGCTGCTCGGCCTGATCCTCGGCTACTTCGTGTTCCTCGCCGGGATCGGCCTCTTCAACCAGATCTGGTTGCCGCAGATGCGCGACGCCGGCGCGAGCGCCGGACTCGGGCCGGTGGGCTTCCTCGCCATGCTCGCCCTCTACGTCATCGTCGCCTACGGGCTGATGAACGCCTCCTTCAAGCTGATCGACCTGCTGCCCTCGGCCGTCCTCGACTGGATCGGCGGGCGCGCGGGCGCCGGCGACGATGCCAGCGAGCGGACAGGCAGCGCGGCCGTCGGCGGCATCTCCAGGGTGGGGGCGCTCCGTATCGGCGCCCGCGCCCGGCGCGGCGGCGGGTCCGGGGCAGGCTGACCGTGCCGCGCCGGGCATGCATTCCATGAATTGCGGAGGACTGGAACCGCCATGAAAACGATCCAATTGGGCGCCTGCTTCATTCTTCTCGCCGCCGGGGCCGGTTGGGCCGCATGGCTGACGAGCGGTTACCGGCTGGACGGCGTGACCGCCGCCGGTCTCGGCCTCGGTGTCGGGGCGGCGCTGATCGCCTACATGGCGAGCGACCGCAAGGACGCCGGCGTCTGGCTGCGCTTCGGCCTTTACGGCGCGGGCCTAGCGGTATGTGCGGCCTCGCTCTGGACCGGCATCGTCCGTCTCCTGCAAGGCGCGGGCTCCTTCGGCGCCGCAATGGCCTGGCTCAAGGATCTCGACGGCCTGGGACTGGTGCTGCTCGCCGTGCCGCCGCCGGCCCTCATGCTGCTGACGGTGCTCTGGTTCGAGGTGGCGGTGAGCAGCGTCAAGTACCTCGACAGCGGGCGCCGGCGGCGGCGGGACGAGTCCGATCTTCACGGACACGCGCGGCTGCTCGGCCGCCGCTTCCTGCGCAGGCTCTCGAAGAGGCGCGGCATTCTGCTCGGCCAGTGGGGCGCGGGGCGCAACGCCAGGCTGATCGGCTGGTCTCTGGAAGGCTCCGCCATCACCGTCGCCCCGCCGCGCGCCGGCAAGGGCGCCACCATCGCCCTCAACCTGCTCTCGCCCGACGGCCGGGGCTTCCGGGGATCGACCGTCACCATAGACCCGCGCGGCGAGCTCTGGTGCATTGCCGCCCGGCGCCGCCGCCAGATGGGGCGCAACGTCCTGCTGCTCGACCCCTTCGGCGTCGTGGCCGGCCACAAGGAACAATTCCCGAAATGCCATCTGCCGGACGTTACGAGCGCCACTTACAACCCGCTGGAGTTCATACGGAAGGACGAAAGCCTCGCCGTCCGCGATATCAACGTGCTGCTCGACGCCTTGCTCACCCCGCCGCGCCCGGACGCGCACCAGAACAGCCGGCACTTCTACGAGTCCGCCCGCGCCATCGTCGCCGGCTACATGGCCTGGGTGCGCTTCAAGGTTGAGCCGCCCCGGCGCAGCCTGGCCACCCTCTACCGGATGCTGTCGATGACGCCGGAGGAACGGGAGGCGTTCGCGGGGCGGGTCCTAGACTCGGACCGCTTCGCCGGCGGGCTCACCCATATCGCGGTCGAGCGTCAGGCCCAGGTCGGCCGGGAGGAAGGCGGCTCCACCTTCACCACGGTCGCCAACCAGCTCGCCTTCCTCAACTACCCCGAGCTGTTGGCTCACACCTCGGCCTCCAGCTTCGATCCCTTGGATCTGGCCAAGGGCGATACCGACCTCTTCGTCGTCGCGCCTGAGGAGACCATCGAGCACGTCAAGGGCTGGCTCCGCCTCTGGGTCGCCATCCCCAACGCCGTTGCCGGCATCCAGCCGCTGGAGCGCGACCTGCTCATCGTCATCGACGAGATGCCGCGCCTCGGCTACCTCAAGCCGGTCATGGACGGCTATACCATGGCCGCCGGCAAGGGCGTGCATTTCTGGTGCTTCGCGCAGTCGATCTCCGCGCTCGATTCGAGCTGGGGCAAGGATCACCGCAAGACGCTGCTGCACCTCGCCGAGGTCGTCCAGGTGCTGGGCTTCCCGCGCACCGACGCCGAGGGCGCGGAGGAGCTCTCCAAGGCCATCGGCACCGCCACCTTCGAGGGCCGCACCGAGAGCCGTTCGGGCACCATCGCCGAGAGCCGCATCGTCACCGCCAACACCCAGTGGCAGGCGGGCGATTCCCGGTCGCTCGTCCGCGAGCGGCTGGTAACGCCCGACGAGCTGATGACCCTTGGCCCGGACCGCCAGTACGTGATCGCCTCGCCCAAGGACATGCCGCGCGACGCACTCCATCTCCATCACGCTCGCTACTGGCGACGCCGCGACACCGACTACCTCGCCGATCCCAACCCGTTCGTGCTGCGCAAGTAACGCGCGGCTGGGGCCGGGTCCGATAGCGGAGAGAGGTGGAAGGGACTCGGTTCGATACTGACAGTGGGAAGGAGGGTGACATGACCGGAAAGGAAGCCTTGGGCCTCGAAGACGACGAGGCCGGAAACAGCGCGGACGCACCGGGTTCGGATGCTGACGCCCCGCCCGGCGGCGGCACTGAGGCCGGTACGGATGCCAGTAGCCCGTCGCCCGCGAATTCGGCAGCACCTGCAAAGCGGAGCGGGGTCAAGCGCGGCGGCGGCAGGGGGCAGGCGGCCGGCGGAACGGTTGCGCCGCAGAAATCCGGGGATGAAGACGGTACGGCGGGCGACAGCGACGGGATTGCGCAATTGCGTCATCTGGATAGCGAGCTCATCAAGGGCGCCGAGAAGAAAACGGCGAGCAAGTTGAACCGGTTGGAGAAGCAGGGGAAGACGCTGGCGGAGAGTACCGAGGTCAACGGCGCCATGTTGCGGCAACTGGTGGAACGGCTGTCGGAGGCTGGAGCGGGGAGCGAGGCGGCGGCGAAGCTCCTGGAGCGGATCGGGACCCATGCGGCAGATTTTGGGCGAGGGGTGGAGTTGGAACGGCGCGGGCGCAGGCGCTGGTGGGCGCTGGCCATCGCCGCCGGGTTCCCGGCCTTCCTCCTTCTCGGCCTGCTCGCGGAACAGCAGTTCCAGGTCATTCCGCTCCACGACCCCACCGGCGGTTGGCGCGGCCATGTGTGGGAGCAGTATGGACGGACCATTGTCGATTGCGCGGTCGAGGCGATGAGGGCCGATGCCGAAGTCGACTGCCCGCTCGTCGTGCGCAGGCCGTAGGGGCAAAGGTCGACCGGGGATGTAGCCGGGCAGACCATTTGCGGGTGGCGACAGGGCCTGGGTCGAGCGGGTGCGATCCGAGGTGGTTGGCTTGATGGACAGTTGATGGCATGGGATACTAATAGCGTGAGACGCTATAGATGACATGATCCGGAGTTACCGAAACACTTACACCGAGGCCGTTGCGAACCGGGAGCGATGCAGGACGTTCCCCGCGGACATCCAGCGACGGGCCCAGGTGAAGCTGATGATACTTAACAACGCACAAGACCTGAACGACCTCCGGGTGCCTCCGGGGAACCACTTGGAGGCGCTCTCAGGGGATCGCAGGGGTCAATACAGCATCCGTATCAACGACCGGTGGCGGATCTGTTTCTCCTGGCGACAGGGCGATGCCCATGGCGTCGAGATCGTCGATTACCATTGAGGAGGCTCGGACTTGAGCCGGAAGGAAGCAAGGGCATGACCAAATCGTCAGCGCAGCGGCGCGAGAAGCTGTCTCCCATTCACCCCGGAGAGATTCTTGCTGAGGAGTTTCTCATCCCGATGAAGATCAGCCAGTATCGGCTGGCACGGGCAATTGGCGTGGATGCGCGACGGGTTCATGCGATCATCCACGGCGAGCGGTCGATCACGGCGGAGACAGCGCTTCTGTTCTCGCGCTTCTTCGGCAACTCCGCGCAGTTCTGGGTGGGACTTCAGAGCCAGTACGACCTTGAACGGGAACGGGACCGGCTGGCGGACAGGCTGGAGCAGGTAGTGGCCAACAGTATCCGAGGCAGTGCCTGATTCACCTTGAGAAGCAGAATATGGAGGTAGGCTTCCCAGAGTTTTTTCTATCGTCCGGTGAAAATTACTTCACCAATAAATGCCATGCGTTGGGCGCTTCGTATCCGGATGCCAGGAATGAACTGTGCTAATCTGCTGTCGAGTGATATCCAAGACCGAGTGGAACACATTAATAGGTGAAGCGCCAGCATCACAAGGGGCGCTAGCGGGATAGGGGACCATGTGACAACGTCTAAATGAGGCCATTGGTGCCTGTCTTGCAAAGGAAAATTGATGCCCGATAGTCTGCAGAAATCGGCACGGGAAGTTAGTGTGTTCCAAGAGTTCGCTGAGCGATCTGGTTTACCTATTGTTCCCAATTCAATTGGGAAACGTGAGCCTCCGGAACCGGACATCTTGTGTCAGGTGAATGACAAAGGCCATGTGGCGTTCGAAATAAAGGAAATGTGCGATGAGCCTATAGCGAAAGTCGTGTCTGATTTACGGAAGACTAATGATGACGAACCTAAGTTTCTACGGCTTGGATATGCTGTCCAAGACATCGCGATAAAGACTAGAAACAAGAAATATCGAACAAATTATCCAGTGGAATTACTGTTGTACACAGATGGACGAATCGTTTTACCTCCTGATGTCACTATTCCAGAGATACGACTCTTTTTCGAAAATGATCGCCACCTGTTTCGACGCGTATGGTTTATGGGACAGCCGGGTGAGACCTGTGAGTGTGTTTACCAGGCGCCGGAAAATCCTTGAGTGAGCCGCTATCATTTCCACATTCACCGAGGCCGACGTGGCACAAACACCTCACGTGGCGGGGCCTGTTCGGTCGGCGGAGCTCGGCGGTGGACGGGTGAGACGGGAGGCAACACGGAAGGGCTATGTGTGATTGGCTAGTGCGCTCTGCAAAGTCATGCGGCTCTTGGGTCGTTGTTTCGGTGGTTGCCGTGGTTTTGCTGGGCGTATTCCTGTCTGGCTACCACTGGGACTGGCTGTCCCAGCAGGATGCCCCAAGCGCAATAATCCGTAACGTCGGTTTAGTCATTGCGGCACTAGTCGCCCTTATATTGGCGGTATGGCGCAGCATTGTTGCTCAAGAGCAGGCGGACACCGCCCGGCGGAGTCTCCTGGAGGAGCGCTACCAAAAGGCGGCCGCGATGCTCGGAAGTGAGCTTCTCCCGGTGCGATTAGGGGGCATTGATGGCCTCTGCCGACTAGCGCGGGACTATCCAAAGGAGTTTCACTTACAAGTTCTTGGCCTCCTGTCAGCCTTCGTCCGCTACCCACCGCCAATACCTGTCGAAATATTTGGTGTTACCGAAGACGGCCATCCCCGTACACCCGTCCCTCGCGAAGAAGTACAGACAATTCTGGTATTCCTTGGCGGACGCACCGCCGAAGGCCGGGAAATCGAGAAGGCAGAGGGTTACACCATTGAGGGCACCTCTAAGAATTGGTGAGTTGTCGGAGGATATTGTTTAACCAGGCTGTCACCAGCTCCAGCCATGCCGGAGCCGAGATTTTCGGGGTCTTCCACGCTCCAATTGAGTTATTTCCGCCACAAGACCGTCCCCAGGCGGTCTCCTTCTCCGATTATCGTCACACGGCCGCCGCGAGACGCTCCAGTTGGACCAGGCGGCGCATGTTGTAGGCGAGGTTCTTCAACCCGATCCGCGCCTTCGCCCGCACCAGCCCGACACTACGCACCAGCGTCCCGCCCATGTCGTTGCTCTGGGCCCCGAAGACATGCTCGACGCGGACCCGAACCGACGAACGGGTCTTGTTGCCCTGCTTCTCGCGCTCGCTCAGCGGCTTGTTGCGGCGGCCCTTGCGATGGATCCGGCTCCGCAACCCCTTCTCCTTCAGCACCGCCTCGATCTCCGCCGAGCGGTAAGCGCTGTCCGCCCACACACCCAAAGCCGTGTTGTCCCCATCCAGGATATCGTCGAGGACTTGGCTGTCGTGCTCCGCCGCGTCGCTCACATGATAGCGCCGCACCAGCTTGTGCCGACGGTCCACGTTGACATGGTTCTTGTAACCGTAATGGCTCTTGCCGTGCTTCTTAGTCCACCGCGCCTCGACATCCTTTTGGCGCCGCTTTGCCGGCTTGTCCTCCCAGCCTGCCGGCGTCTCGCCCGCCTTTATCCGCGCGTTCTCCTCGCGGCTGTTGCGCTGTTTGGGTACCGCCACAATCGAGGCGTCGATGATCTGGCCGCCCATCGCCAGATAGCCCTGATCCTTCAGGTAGCCATCGAACGTCTCGAATAAGGCCTCGATCACGCCAGCTTGCGTTAACTGTTCGCGGTACAGCCACACCGTCTTGGCGTCGGGAACCCGGCCCTCCAGACCCAACCCCAGAAATCGCATGAACGACAGGCGGTCACGGATCTGATGCTCAACTTGGTCGTCCGAGAGATTGTAGAGCGCGCACAGAATGATCGTCTTGAACATCACAATCGCATCCCACGGCTTGCGTCCCGCCCGCGATTTACGCGCCTTGTCCGCACGCCGCCACACCGCCTCAAGACGCGCGCGCAAGTCTTCCCACGGAACCACCCCGTCGATCTTCAAAAGCGGATCGTTCTTGGCGTCAAGACCGGAATACCGGTTCCCAAGATCGAAAAACCCCATCTGACCCATCAACCACGCCTCCCGCTATCAACAAATCGGCAACCCGATTCTAAATCGACGACGCCCGAAAAAGGAGAATTCTTAGAGGTGCCCTTGATCTTAACGGGTCCAAGCTGTGCGGTGTCCAGCCTCCGCCCGGCTCTAATCTTGAAGGGGTCAGTCTGCAGGGTACGGATTTGACGGGGGCGTTCTTCGACGAAGTTAAAGGCCTGACGCAGAATCAGATCAACGGAGCTCTATATGATCCAAGTGACCGGGCCATCTTCATAGACACTGAGGATGCCGAAACAGGTGAATCTCTCATCGTGCTCCAGAAAGCGTGATGGATTGGTCTAGCGGGCAAGGACCGCGGACACGGACACCACCTGAGGATGAACAGGACTGGCCGCCTTCAGGTATCCAGGCCACCGGGTAGTGGTCCATACGAGCACCCGAAACCCTCCAGCCCGGGCATACGCTTTATAGACGAGTTGATCGAGAGTGGCTTGGTCCCTCACCGCACTATGTCATAAGAAAAGCGTTCAAAGTCGAAGCGTCGCTCGCGCTCCTCAGGCCGTCGATCAAGCAAACGCCCTCAGCGATAGTGAACCGCGCCGGGTTTGGCGGAGACCATTTTGTTTGAGTCACGCCGCCATGTCTGACTGCTCGAGCATGGCGTAGTGGCGTTCCTCGGCTTCGGCCGGCGGGATGTTTCCGATGGGCTCCAGGAGCCGCCGGTTGTTGAACCAATCGACCCATTCCAGAGTAACGAGCTCGACGGCCTCGAATGAGCGCCACGGCCCGCGCCGGTGAATGACCTCGGCTTTGTAAAGACCATTGACGGTCTCGGCCAGAGCATAAGAGTCGCCGACGCTGCCCACCGAGGGTTCGATGCCCGCTTCCGCCAGGCGCTCAGAATATTTGATGGAGACATATTGGGCGGGTTCAATCGCTGTGATGGATCAGCCCACCGCGATGGACGGGTCGCCGCGCATGAAGCGCTTGTTCCAGGGCATCGAGAACAAAGCCGGCATGGGCTGTCCGGCTCATCCGCCAGCCGACGATGCGGCGGGCATAGGCGTCGATGACAAAGGCGACATAGACAAAGCCAGCCCAAGTGGCCACGTAGGTAAAGTACCTTGTCGAGCGGGCAAGGCGCGGCCTTGTCGCTGACTGTCGTGCGGATCGGCTTGCCGCGGATCACCCCTTGCAAGCCCATCTCCCGCATCAGCCGCTCAACAGTGCAGCAGACCCACCACTTCTACCTATCCAGCAAACCGTAATCGTATAGTAAGCGGATTCGATCTATATCCAGACGCAGCATGTCCCCTGTTGTCCGTAACCATTCGCGATATCGACCGATGCAACAGTCGATCGGACCACGTCCTCCCCAAGCCCGTGTCACGGGCGCAAACGAGTAGCGGCAAAACCAATCAATTACGACATCCTGAAAGAAACAGACGACGCTGCTTCAGGTCCACTTCATTGGGCTCCCACAATACCGCCGCCCGACGACGTTCCAGCCGCTTCTCCACAGCTGAGTCGGGAGACAGTTTGAAATCCAAGCCCGTCAGCTCCTCGATTTCATCAACCGACGTCAGAAATCTCGAATGGCGATAGTCCTTTCTCGATCCAAAATACCCTGGGCCCAATTGTGGATATAAAAACGCAAGTACTTCGGGAGCATTTCGATCTCTCTCCTTCGCCGCGCTTCTCTCATGCTCCGTTTTCTCGCGAACAACTACCTTGAAGGCCGCGTCGGGGACCGCCACCTTCCGTTCTCCTTCGTCTCCGATCCAAGCAAGAGCCGTCTTCTTGTAGAAAACTGGACCCTGAATTACCCAGATCTCTCCGTACTTCTGCGCCCATGCACCCGTCAAGAATTCCAGGTTCTGCCATATCCCCTGGTTGAACTTGGGCCTCTGCGGGATCGCATTGAGTACCGTATGCGTGTTGTAGGCTGCGTCCTGTCCAAGCCTTTCGACGAGCAGCTTCATCGCCATGTGACCTCGATCGAACCCGCTGCTCCGGTAGCTATCGTCATTCGGGGCGACGCCGGTCTCGAACAGATCCTCATCGGTAAACCATTTCGGCCGGTCACGAAGCGTATCCAGGCACCAGGCGCTAGCCTCATCCTGTAACGCCTTCGGCGGCTCCCAGCGCCGCAATTCCTGGCTTACCCAATGCGGCACGCGCAGCAGATCGCCACCCGCTCGGCCGTCATCGTCATCCTTGGAATCGAAGCTCACCACGAAACCCCGAAACTCGCGCAATATGTCGGGTTTCGGGGCAAAGCGGTCATGGTCGTAGCCCTTCGGGGGCTCCTGAACCGGCCGGCCCCCAGCCAAGACCGCCAGAATCAATCTCAACCCGCTCATCCCTGGTCCGCCTGTCTCTTGCCGCTGAAACGGCGCGCGAGCTCCTCGCTCAACGACTCGAATGCCGCATAGACCGGTTTCACACCTAGTCCGGCAACAAAGGCAACCGTTGCCGGGCCGAGGCTCGCTTCTCCGAGCACGACACGCTCGGTGAAGTCGGGAAAGATCAGCACCACCGCCACCACGCCGAGCATGGACCCGAGGAAAATACGCGTGACATCGCCCCGCATGCGGGATTCTTCATAGGCCAGTTCGAAAAGCTTGTCCGATATCCGCTTGGTCAGGAAGATACAGGCCCCGAGGCCACCCCATAGAGCGGGTGACAAGAGATTGGAGAGCGTCGTGCCGATCAGGTGACCCAAGCTGCCACTCCAGCCCAGCGTCGTGGCGTCCGATACACCGCCACTCCAATGCATCAACAGTTCGAGTAACAGGGCAAGAACGAAAAACAAGATACCAATGCGTATCGGCCGGTCCTTGGGCGATCCGGAACGCCAGAATCTGGTGTTGCCAGCCAATTTGGTATCGAGAATTGTGCGCCCATTCACCCCGCGGTCCTTGTACGTCACCGCTGTTACCTTGGCGTATGCGGTCATCAGTTCCCGCCATCCGCTCGTGGACGGTTCATCGACCACCTTCGCTATGGCGGCCAACAGCTCCTCGTGCAGCTTGTGATTGTCGCTCGACAGCGCATCGCCGTGACGTGAAACGTAGAGGGCCAGCGCCCGGGCCTCTGCGATCAGATCTTCCAAATCCCGCCCCGGCTTCACGTCGTCGGGCCTGGCTGTCGGCATTTTCGCCTCCGCAGCTGGTTTTCCCGCCTCAACGGCGTCAGCGGCCGCTCCCGATGTCCTATCGTTCACAATCCCTCTCCCTCGCCCACGGGTTGCATTGAACCAAATCTCGCCATGGTCTCCCGCCGGCCGATGCTGACCGTCTGCGCCGATCGGGCGCAGCGTCGTGGCTGGACCAGGAAGTCGAGAACTTCGCCTTCGTCGTCGACCGCCCGCCACAGCCAATGTCTTCGGCCGCGGATCCTGATGACCATTTCGTCAAGGTGCCAACGAGCACTGGCACGTGGACGGCTGCGGCGAAGATTGCCTGAGATCAGGCGCCCGCATTTCAGAAACCAGCGTCGCACCGTCTCGTTCGAGACATCGATACCGCGCTCGGCCAGCAGGTCCTCGACATCGCGGAATGACAGCGTTAACCGAGCATAGAGCCAGACCGCATGCTGGATGATCTCTGGCGAAAAACGATGTCGCTTGAAAGAAATTGGCGTCATACGCCGACGGTAGCGGCCCCTGCCCGATCCGGCCACCGACTTAACGTGTCAATGCCGGCCAACCAGGTGCGCCTGTCGAGCGAAGATTGAACTCGGACAATGTCCTCCATTGTCTGACCGAGCTCTTCGTCCAACATGGCCCGCCGGATCATATCCGTTCCGACAACGGCTCAGAGTTTACCGCTCATGCCGTCCGCGACTGGCTCGGCAGGATCGGCGTCAAGACCCTCTATATCGAGCCCGGGTCACCTTGGGAGAACGGATACAACGAGAGCTTCAACTCAAAGCTCCGGGACGAAATCCTGAACACGGAGATCTTCTCTACACTGAAGGAGGCCAAAGTGCTGATCGAACGATGGCGGCATCACTACAATACCATCCGGCCGCATAGCTCGCTCGGATACAGACCGCCGGCCCCAGAAACCATCTTGCCAAACGTTGATGGGCCAACCTACGCTGTTGATGGGCTATGGTTGGCCCATCAACTTAACCCGCGCCAAACTCTAACTTAAGCGCTGGACCACTAATCGGGGGCAGGCCACCCGGTTGCACCTAGGTGCGGCCATTCCGTGGTCGCCGATTTCGCCGGCCAGTACGCACCGCAGCGGCGCTTGTACCTCCGGCCCGAGCCGCAGTGCTCGTTGCGTCCCACCTTACGCCCGAACACCGACGGTTCGTTGAAAGCGAACCCCGCAGGCTACCCCGCGGGACCCCTGTCGCCTTTCCCGACCTGCCGGGATTTCGTCCATGCGTTCAGTTTGCTCACAAACTCCGGGATCAGCTCCGGCGCCAGCCGCCGGAGCTCCTCTTCCGCCTCTTCCTTCAGATCCGACCGGCCGTAACAGGAGTCGCTCAGCGCAACGATCATGTTGATCGCCGCCGCCGCCTCCCTGTCGCCGCTTCGCGCAATCTGCCTCCACACGCCCCGACGCAGCCGCATGGCTCGTTCAAAGCCGTCGATCCACTGCTCCCACAAGGCCTCGCCGCTGTCGGCGTCCTTCTCAAGGACCGGCGCATAGTCCTCCGGGCTTTCCGCCAACTCCCGCGCGATCCGGCTGTAATGCCCCATCACAGCCGCGACCGTCGCCCCCGTCCCGTCAGCATCCTCGAAGCCAAGATCCGAGCCCCAGACCCCTGGAAGCCATTCGGACGGCGGGATCGTATCCGGGCAGACGATCAGGGCCGCGACGTAGCCGTCCATTTCCACGACATTTATGCCCTTCCACTCGGGCGGTATGGTGGCCAACAGCTCCTGCAGGCGATCGAGTTCCGGGAAGAGGCCTTGCTTGCGGGCCGTCCTTCGCACCGGCCAGCCATGCTGCCAGCTTCGACCGGGCCAGCGTCCAGAGGCGTTGCACACCCCGCCTCCTTCTGGCCCACCGGCACCACCAGCCGCTTGCCTCGCGGCACCCCGGTATTGAGCAGGTTCCGCTTCAGCATTGTTGATCGGCGCGCTAATTCGACGCCGATCGGCGCTCTAACGCGTTGATATTGCGTGACTGTGAGGAGCCAACATTCGACGCCGATCAACAATCGCCCGCGAGACGCTGGGCGAAACCTGGGCGCAAGCGGAGGCCAAGCAAAAGAAGGCCGACATCGCCAAGGCGATGCAGGACGCCTTCGCCCACGGCGACGGCATCCCCGCCGGGGTCACGGCCGAGGGTCGCGCCGCCGCCATCGCCTGGACGCCGCCGGGCTTCCGCGCCTTCGATACCGGCACCGTCGATGACGAAGGTGCGGCAGATGACGAGGGGACAGGATAGCCGAAACACCGGTTTCTCACCACGTTAAACGAGTATTTTTTCAAATAAATCAGTCCGTTAGATATTTACGGACAAGAACTAGCTAGGCCTACGGCTACCATCCCCGTCCCCATATCCACAATCAGACTGCCGCGCACTGGGCCATCCACTACAAGCTCGCGGCGGCGCAATTTCTCATGGAGCGTGTCATCTACATCAGCCCGAAGCCGATAGCTTACTCGACACGATATTTTTGAGTTTTTGGAGTTACATGGTTTTGAACCATGTTTATACGCCTATCACGAAATGGACTCCTTGCGCTTATTTTGAAAGTGTTCCATTTTGATGGTTATGAACCATCAAAGAACGCCACGACTGAAACCGCTCCTGGATACCGTCCCACCCGGTTTCATGGTGGATACACCATGGCTCAAGGCTCGGGGGCTCGACTCCAAGTCCATCCACGACTATGTGGCTCGCGGGTGGCTCGAACGCGTCGTCCGAGGACTATACCGCCGTCCACTTCCCGCCGGCGCGCCAGGCGACTACGAGGAGTCCTGGGCGATACCGCTTCTCTCCCTGCAGTG
This sequence comes from Alphaproteobacteria bacterium, assembly GCA_965219135.1. Classification (GTDB taxonomy): domain Bacteria; phylum Pseudomonadota; class Alphaproteobacteria; order VGEJ01; family VGEJ01; genus CAYUNL01. Next base: position 2,153,173 of record CBDCMV010000003.1, read on the forward strand.
GCTCATGAAATACGCCGTGCATCTCGGTGGAGAGAGCGCCCTAGACATGGCCGGCTACGCCCATTACCTGAGCCTCGGAGGAAGATCGCGCGTTCAATTCTATGGCGAGGTGCCGTCCTGGCTCAAGCGGCTTCCCCTGCAGACCGAGATCGTCGTGCGCCCGCGCACGCTCTTCGGCGATGACCCACTCGGTATCGACGATGCCAATCCCGAGGCCGCGGCAACCCGGCCGATGGTCGACGTGTGGCGCTGGCCCCTCAGGACATCGTCGCCGGAACGCGCCATCCTCGAGGCCCTCGACGAGCTGCCGCAAAATACGACGTTCGAGAACCTCGACAAGGTCTTCGAGGGGCTGGTGTCGCTCCGACCCGGGCGACTCACGGCACTTCTGCAGGCGTGCCGCAGCGTGAAGGTGCGAAGGTTGTTCTTCGTGTTTGCCGACAAGCACCGGCACGCATGGCGCAAGCACTTGGACACCTCAGGGATCGCCTTCGGGTCCGGTCCGCGGGCCCTGGTAGAGGGCGGCAGAGTTCATCCAACCTACCGTATCTATGTGCCTGAAGCGTTCCTGCCCGGGACACCGCAAGCGGCAGACGGCGATGCTTGACCGATACGTGGCGCAGGTTCGCCTGCTCCTGAGCACGCTGCAAGATGTCGCCAACGACACCGTATTCGCGCTCAAGGGCGGCACCGCCATTAACCTGTTCTACAGGGACATGCCGAGGCTGTCTGTCGATATCGACCTGACCTACCTACCAGTGGCGGACCGCCAATCCTCCCTCAAGGGAATCGACGATGCCCTCGGCCGCATCATGGTGGCCATTACCCGCCGCAACCCGCAGATCGAGGCGCGCCGCGTCGCGGGCGGCGGAAACGCCGACACGCGCATCATTGTGAGCGACGGCCAGGCACAGATTAAGATCGAGACCTCTCCTGTGACGCGAGGCGCGGTGTATCCGGCCCGGACGATGATCACTTCGGAGGCAGTGACGGAGCAATTCGGCTTCGTCGAGACGACCGTTCTGGCGTTCGAGGATCTCTACGGCGGGAAGCTTCATGCGACACTCGATCGCCAGCATCCGCGCGATCTCTTCGACGTAATGCTCCTTTATAAAAACGAAGGCCTTACAGCAGACCTCTTTGGAACGTTTATGGTCTATGTGGCGAGCTCCGGCCGTCCGATGCACGAACTGTTGACGCCCGCAGCGCCTCTAAGGGAGCAGCTATATGGGGAAGAGTTCGAAGGGATGACTCGCCACCCGGTATCCTGGGACGCCCTGATCGATACGCGCCGCCGCCTGCACGCAGACATTGGTTCTCGTTTGAACGGCGATGTGGCGGCCTTCCTGCTCTCCCTTCACGATGCGGAGCCGGACTTCCGCCTGATCGGCCTGCCCCAAGCCGCCGACCTCCCGGCAGTTCGCTGGAAGCTGATCAACCTGGAAAAACTCAAGCAGGCGAATCCCCAGAAGCACAAGGCCCAACGCGACGCGCTCGAAAGACTCTTTCGGTAACGAAATTGGACCCCTTGGCTCGGCCAAAGAAGTGCTCTTCTACCGCCAGTGCGCTGCCTAAGAACCTCATGGCCGCGGCATCCGCCAGCCGAACAACTCGCGCCAAACCTCGACCGCCGCTCGCTCCTTGCCCTCGTTCTCGAGCAGCAGAGCTTCCTCTGCCACCGCCAACCATCCGAGCACCACCTCAGAAAGCTCTTGCCGCCGTTCGATCCCAACCCCCGCGTTCACGTCGGGACCTAGCCCCACTGGATCCTCCCAGTCATCCATAAATCGGTCCGCGACCGAAGCCAGGAAGAACCGGATCTCGTCGCGGTACCGCCCAAACGGTTCGAGTACAAGCTCCAGCCCCATCACCTCCAGCAGAAACGCCGGGTCGATGGGGTCTCCCGCCTCGCGGTTGATTCCCTTGATCATTTTCACGAACGGCACGAACTGCTCATCGCATTGCTTGTTCTTCTTCGTCACGAGCGCGGCCTGCTCCTGCGGATCCGTGTCCATCCAGGCCGCGCCGTTCGGCATCGTGTACCTGCCATAGGAAGGACATTGCAATGCCTTCGTCACACACCCTGCCGGACGATCCCGTCTATGCGTTTTGTCCCAGTTATGACCTCGACAACGTGCCCCAGCAGATCCGAATCGTGTTCGATTCGATGCCGGGCTACGTCCCCACAGCGTTGGTGGCGCTCAGCCTCGACGATGCCTTACGAATCTGCGATCGACTCAACGCCCGCATCGGACTCGACCGCGATGCCTGGTCCGCCATCGCTGCCCGCGCCATGTCCTCCGCCCGCGATGAAGCCACCCATTGAACCCAACAAGACATAGAGGCCGAGGGCAGCACGGCAGGGGCGGTCCGGGCGGTGTACGGGAGGCAATTTTCCCGGCATCGCCGCCATTCTGTCATGCAATCCACGGAGGAACCCGATGTTCGACACCCTCACACCACGCTCCACGACCGGCGAGTTCGAAACCATGCCCGGCGCCCGGCCCGATCCCGGCGGGTTCTTGCCGGAAGCCCGGACCGGCGCACGCGAAGCTGCAGCTCACATGAAGGATCTGGCGGAACGCTTCGCCGGGCTGCGGAACGCCATCATGTGTCTGCCCGGCAACCCGCCCCGCGACGACCGCGCCGAGCTCCGCCACCGGCTTCTCCATCTCGAGAACACCCTGATGAGCGCCAGGGGAAGCCTCGACGACGTCATCATCGCCATCATGGACGCCAACGACGCGGCCCTTTGACAACCCGCGCGGCGGTTGCCGCGCACAATCGTGCCAACGGTTGCCGTCGTGCGATGCCACCGGACTCTCCGGCCTGCCTCGACTGGCCTGCCCCCGATTAGTGGTCCAGCGCTTAAGTTAGAGTTTGGCGCGGGTTAAGTTGATGGGCCAACCATAGCCCATCAACAGCGTAGGTTGGCCCATCAACGTTTGGCAAGATGGTTTCTGGGGCCGGCGGTCTGTATCCGAGCGAGCGCTCCTTGCCGCCGACATGGGTTTCGTCCACCTCGATCGGGCCAGCCATGCCACCATGGCCCTCGGTCCACGCCTCCCGCAACCGCTGGGCCATGAAGTAGGCTGACTTCTGCGTGATCTTGAGATCGCGGTGCAGGCGCATGGACGAAACACCCTTTTAAGGGCGGCGGCCCGTCCCCCGGGCCAGAGAGGGCGAGCTCATGCTCGCCCTCGACGGCAAGCTAGCCGGCAAGACGCATCGCCTCATCGCCATCGACCGCTACGGCGCCTGTCTGGTCTCGTGGAGCTGCGCCGGTGGTTTGCAGTCGTATCTCCCGCTATCGGGCGGATGCGATCATCGGCTTTGTGTGTAAATTACTTGGCCCGCCGCCTTCACATGCGCCTCAAGGTCCAGAGGACCTTTCCGACGATGTGGGCGTCCTGGGCGAGGCATGTGTAGGGTTCGTACGCGGGGTTGGCGGAGATCAGCCTGAGCCGGGGCGGTTCGGCGTTGGGCAGGACCTCGACCCGCTTGACCACGAGGCCGGTGCCGTCCCACAGCACCGCCGTCTCGCCGGTGCCGGGGGCGCGGCGGGTGATGTCGACCAGCAGTCGGTCGCCGTCGGAGACGAAGGGCTCCATGGAGTCGCCGCGCGCGCGCAGGACACGGAGGTTGCCGGGCTCGGCGTCGCCCTCGTGACGGATCATGCCCTCGGGCAGGTACCAGCGCGCTTTCTCGGCGGCGTATTCCTCGCCTGCCGCCCCCGCTCCGGCGGCGGCCTCGACCGCCATTTCGGGGATGGCGGCGAGCGGGGCGCCGGGAAGAGCGGCCGGCGGGGTGCGCCGCCTGCGCTTCTGCGGCTTTCGCCTTGGCGCCTCGGCGGGGCGCAGCCCGCCCGCATCGCAGCCTAGCAGCCCGGCAAGCTTTTCGCTGTCGTCGTAGTTCAGCGCCGCCGGGGTGCCGCGCTCCAGGAACTGGTGCATGTAGCTCGGGCTGCGGCCGATGGCGGCCGAGGCCTCCTTCATGGTGAGGCCGCGCTTCCAGAGCAGGTCCTTGATTTTTTGTCGTATCGGGTCGCGTTCCATCGTAGCCCTTCGCGCGTTTGACGTTGATATATAGTGTATTCAATATCGAAACATATTGTCAAGGCCCAATGTTCCTCATATGTTCCAGATCATGACAGGTTTCCAAACATCGCTGCGGCAGGCCATCGAGGCCTTCATCCAACAGCGCGGCATGAGCCGCACCCGCTTCGGAGAGGCAGCGTTGGGCGATCCGTCCTTCGTCACCGTCTTCCGCCGCGGCCGCTCGCCGCGCCTTGATACCGCCGACCGGCTGCTGGCCTTCATGGGGCTCGAGCCCATCGGGCCCGGATTCCGGCGAGAGGTCGATGCGTTCCTGGCGGTCACCGGGGCCAAGTCCTCGGAACTTGGCCGGGAAGCGAGCGGCAATCCGTCCTTCGTGAGCTGGCTGCGCCGGGGCGGCTCGCCGCGGCTCGCTACCGTGGACAAGGCATGCGCCTGGATGGAGCGCGCCGCGAGCGCGGAGGAAGTCCAGGCGATCCGGGCTATGGCGTCCGGGGACGGGGAGATCCCGCAAGACATCTTCAAGGGAGACTGCGACATGGGCGACGAGGCCTGGCAGTACATGGGCACGCGCGAGCTGGCGTCCTTTCTCGGCCTGAGCCCGCGCACGCTGGACCGCTACCGGGTGAGTGGTGCTGGTCCGAAGTTTCACAAGTTCGGCAACCGGGTGCGCTACGCCCGTGCCGATATCGAGGCGTGGGCGGCGGAACGCCGGTACAGCTCGACTTCCGACGAGGGCGGTTCGGCCCGGAGGACGGCGTGATGGGCGGCCTCGACGCGCCGCGGCTCAAGGGCACGCTGGGAGCCGTCACCGCCGCTTTGCCGGATCAGGCGGGGAACATGAAACGCCTGCACGGGAACGCTCACCGCGTTGTTGCCCGGCAGAACTCCGGTCTGCGCATGCGGTTCGTCGGATTCGGTTGTTTCGCACTATCGGTCGCCATGCTTTCGGGCTGCGGCGTGGCCGAGGTCGAACGCGCGAGGATGGAGACCGGGGATGTCGCGCGGCAGATCTCGGCGCTGCGGGCGCCGCACGCCGGGCCGCGCCTGTCCACGGTGCGCCTGATCGAGCGGCGGCCTTATGTTGGATTGACACGGATCGAGCCCGACCCTCGCGCCGGTCTGTCGGCGCGCTTTCGCCGCGCGGACGCGGTAACGCTGCCGCTGGCCGGGATCGGCGCGGCGGCGGTACTGGCTGGACGCATCGAGGCGGCGACCGGCCTCGCGGTGCGGTTTGCTCGATGGCCTTTTCCAGCGCCTCGTCGAGGCTATCGGCTTCGACCGTTACAGTGTTGTGGTAGTGGGATGCGTAGCCGCAACAGACGGTATAGTGGGTCATTGCGCCGCCTCCCCGGTGACAGCATCGGTTGCGGTTTGTGGGCACGCGGGTCCGATATCGACGCTGACCTTGCCGCCGCGCACCACGATGGTGACCGTGCGGCCGCGCGGCATGAGCCAGAAGATTTCCCGCCATACCGCATCGGCGATGGTGCGCTGGCGGGCTTCCTCGACCGAGCACATGAGCTTGAGCGACATATGCAGGGCGTCCGCTTGCGCCCAGGTCTCGCCCAGCGTCTCGCGGGCGATGGCGAGGATTCGATCCTTGCGCAGCCGCGACCACAGCAGATCGGCGGTCCAGACTTGATCGCGGTTACCGCGGACGGCGGCGGCGAAGTCGATGTCGAGCCGGGCGACGGTCGCTTCGACCTCGGGCCGGGCTTTGGGTTCGAACGCCAGTTGACCCTTCAGCGTGCGCGCGATACATGACGCGAACAGGGTCCGTTTGTCCCGCTCGGGAAGCGCTCGCAGCTCGGCGAAGGCCTCGGTATCGGACAGGCCGGTCCAGTCGAGCTTTTGTGCGGCACTGTCGATCTCGAGGTGCTTCTCGCCGATATTAATGTCGCCGAAAGCATCGTCGTTGACCCGCATGGCCGGACGGTCCGGGGTCTCAACTGCTCTTATGTCGAGTGCGTCATCATGGTAGCCGTTGGTGAGCACGCTGCGGGCGAGCTGGAACAACAGCAGATCGAAGGCCGCATCGAAGTCGCAGGCGAGCTGGCTCTTGACGATGGCCGTGCGGATGGCCCGCAAATCGTCAGCAAGGCCTATGCCGACGCCCGCTTCCTTGCGCGCCTCGGCTTCCGCATCGCCGGGCGAAGCGAGGGGAGCCACGAATGTGGGCGCATCGATGCCGGAGATGGTGTTCTCCCCGTCGCCGGTATCGTCGTGTCCGGCCGCGCCCGCATCGCCTGCTTCGCGAGCGGGCATGTCCTCGGGCCTGACCAGGCCCTGGATCAGCTTGAGTTCGCCATCGTTGCTGATGGTGGCGATGCACCCGGCGATGGCGATATCCTCGCGCCGGTAGACCGCGCGGGCCTCGATCGTGGCTTCGATCTCGTGGAGCCGGGTCTCGTTGGCATTGGCTTCCTCGACCAATTCTTCGGTCCAGTCCTCGTCGTCCATGTTGGCGAGTTCGTCGTTGCGGGTCCTCAAGCGTTCGATCTCGGCCTTCTCCTGGTCCGTCGGCTCGGCCGGTTGCGGACGCACCCTCCCGAAGCTCGCGGTGGCGCTCCAGTCCACGTCGAGCCGCGCCTCGGCCCATTTCCAGCGCGTCTCCAGTTCCCTCGACGCGACCTGGAGGCTGTCCATGGCGAGCTTGTTCAAGAGATCCGGATCGTCGAACCATATCCCCCGCTCGTCCTCCTCGGCGAACAGGTCGCGGTCGACCCTGCCGCCCGCCGCCTCGTAAGCCTCGATGCCGACGAAACGCGCGATGGCGGAGGTGGCCGAAACCCGGTCCTCGGTCAGCAGGCGCTTGATCTGCCAGGCGCCGGGCCGGTAGCCCTGTTGGCTCACCGTCTCCAGCGAAGTCAAACTGCTTTCCGTGCTCGCCGTCGGGATGGATACGGACGTCGCGTGCGCCCTCCGTGCGCAGCAGATGCATCGTGTAGGCGACCATGACCGCGCCTTCGTAGAGATGATGTTCGTTGCGGGCCAGCTGAGGCTCAATGCTTGTCCGGAAATGCGATTCCCAAGCTGCCTCGCTCCGGAACAGTGCGGCTTCCAAGGCAGGACCAATGTCTGCCAGACCCGTATGGTTTGCCTCCGGCGCCCGTTGCCACGCCATGTAGACGGCCGCAAGCTCTGACCGGTCGATTGTATTCACCGCATGGCCGCGACGAAGCAGTTCAGCAAGACCGCAGATCATCGCGGCTTCCGTCTCGTCAGCGCCGTGATCGTTCCGGCCTCGGCAGATCGTCGCGATCGAGTACCGCCATGAAGCCCGACATCACGCGATCGGCCAGTTCATCGCCGAGAAACTCGCGGAGACGTTCGTGCGGGGATGCCTCGGAATCGAAATGGCCATGCTCACCGAGCACGAATCCTCTCCCGAGATACACGCCCGCCGGCACAGCGAGAACGTGGACGTCACCTGCGGCCACTTGCTCCGTCCTATCGGCAAGAATATGGCGATGGGCTCGATACACAGCCTGCCGACGCGCTTCTTGCTCGGCATCCCGCGCGGCCCGTCTGGCTTCCCATTCCGCCGCCGGCAACTCCGACGATTCGTCTAGAATCGACAATAGCTCGGGTTCGCCATCCGCGATCTCGACGGCAGTATCCCGCACCACAGCCGGAATTCCATCGCCGGTCCGACCGAGCATCAACAGATCGCGCCAAGTGTCCCGGTCGATCGCGCCGTCGCCCGCCTTGACGCGCAATGCGTTAAGGGCCCCTGCGACGTCCTCTGCTTTCGGATACAGATCGAAACCAATGTCGAACAGGCGATAACCCGCCATCCAAGTATTCTGGGCACACGGTGTCAGCAGAACATGTTCGATAAGTCCCGAACGAAGCGCCATGTTCTCGCGCAGCAATCCGATCAGGCGCTTGTTCTCGTCGTCATTGTATCCGTGGTGTCTGTCCAGCCAGTTGATCCATTCCCAAACACGCTCCGGCTCGATTGCAGGATCGGCCTCTAGCACTTGGGCCGTAAGCCTTCTCACCAGCCGTGTGATATGCCATTCCGCATTGAAACCCGCTTCTTTCGTTAACGGTCGCGCGGTTTCCACAAAATCGTCGAGCCACGACGCGAGCCAGCCCGCCTCCAGACCGCTCAAGAAACTGTCCGGCACATACTTGAGTTCGTTCGACTGTTCTTCGGGGTTCCGGTTCGGGCCGAGCCCAAAATACGCCAACACGGTAAGAATGCTGGTTTCACCGGACACAGCACACAGGCCGACAAGGCGAAGCATTTCGAATGCGAGCCGCGCCGAACCCTGATCGTTCATTTCGAGAAGACGGTGAATGACGGCTTCCCAATCTTCGTCGTTACCTGCGGTGAACAATGCTTCAGCCGCCCTGGACCGTTCATCAAAGATGCGGCTCTCGTCGAAGAGTATCGCTTCCAGCGTCGGCCGGAGATTCGTTGCCAGGTCTGTCCCCGCCATCGCCTCCAGGAGAAGAACCGTCAGCTGCGTGTCCTGACCGGCCTTCCCGATGACGGCGAGGATCTCATCCACGAGTTCCAAACGCATCAGACCCGATGCAGGATGGCGGCCCCAGTCTTCCGATCTGAAGTACGGATCTTCTTCGGACAGGTTCTTCAGGGCTGCAAGCAACTCCCGCGACTCGCCGACGGTGAGTGTTTCAGCGTCCCCGTAGCGAAGCACGGCATATGGGTCGGCGTCGATGCAGCGGCTGGCCAGCCCAGCGCTGAAATGCGCCATCCAAGCATGCAAACCTCGCAGCGACGTGGGCACGGCTTCGCCCTGCCGGAACAGCGCGAACATCCGCTTCTCGGACACGCTATCCTCGAAGCAACGCGCAAGCCACTTGGCGCCAAGATATTCGGCGACCACACGATGGATATGTTCGAAGCGATTCTCCCCTTCGGCCCGAAACAGCCGGGTCTTGATCGAGTCCCTTGCTGCACCGCCGTGGGCAAGGGGTGAGATATCCATAACGTTCACAAGACCGTCGGGTGTCTTCCGAATCGGGCCCATGTAGACGCCGATGCGGTCGCACAGCAGTTGTGCAGCGCAGACCGCACCAGCCGCCAGCAGCAGTTCTTCCTCGCTTTTCTGGACGTGCGGAGCATCCTGGTGGCGGGGATTTGGCTCCTCGAGCATGACCCGGCAGGCACGATCGAAAAGCTGGGCGCGGGTTTCTGGAAGCTGGCCATCTGCCTGCGCAACTTCGCCGAGCAGGCGAAGCGTCAGCGGATTCCCGTAGAGAGCCTCGATCCCGCGATCCGCAAGGTGATCCAATACTGCTTCCGCATCGACCTCGAGAAATTCGCGCGAAAGAAAGACGATCGCGTCCTCCCGGGCGAATGGCTGCAGGTGAAGCAGTACCGGGGCTCCGCCATAGTCGTCCTCGATCTTGATTCGGTCGACAGCACCCATCCAGTCGGCTTCGCGGCAGGAGAGAATGAAGGACGGCTTGCCCATCATCGACAACTTTTCGAGGACCGAATCGACCGCGCTGCCAGGCGCGGCCGACGCGATTTCGTCTAACCCGTCTACGATGATCCGCTCACCCTCCACAATCAGCGAGTCCGGCTTGGCGGTCCGTTTGAAGGTGCCCGCCCGGACACATCTCATGCCCGGCTCCTCTCCAAGTGCCCGGGTGAGCATGCTCTTTCCGAGACCTGGATCGCCCAGGATCACGACCGGCTGAGTGAAGGAAGCGATTTCATCTTGAGTGATGAACTCGCGTCCCTGCTGACGGTCCTCGTGGGCCAGAAGCCGCTTGATATTTGTCGGCATTATCCGGTTCGCCGAGACGAGTTGTGGGTCACGGAACATCCTCCGCCACGGGACCTTGCGGCTCTCTCGCGGGCTTTATGAAGAATCCTCGGACTCCCGTTATCCCCACTGGAACAACCGATCGCAACCATGACGCGTCGATTCAACGATAGCGGCTTTCGGTGGCCAGCACCGGCGCAGGGCTTTCGTCGCCGTGCAGACGCCCTAGTGCCAGCACTTGCGCCTCGATCGGCTCCTGCAGCGGCTTCAGTGCCACGGTGCACGCGCCCACCTGGTCGGCCATCGTCGACAGACTGAGACCGACGGCCTCGCGCGCGTAGCGCTCGTGCAGGCAGTTCAGCGGCTGGTCTGGTCATACTTTTCGAAGACGATTGTCTCCAGCGGGCATCACCTCATCACCCTGCGCCGCTTTCCGCTTTCGGGCGAAGCCGGTGCTCGGCCCAGCCTCCAATCGAAAGACGGATTTCAAATCGTAGAGCGCCGTGTTGACTCAGTGATGACTGATTGATTGTCTAGCGTTCTTGAGGTTCGCATAACTTAAATAACACGTTGTTTTTACGCCAACTTATCATTTCAATAATCTGAAATTTCAGCCATATGCACTTCTGCTGGGAGAACGTCAAGGACGATTGCATCGAGCTGCCCGACGGGAAGACTGGCGGGCGGATGGTGCCGCTCGGGCCCGAGGCCCGCGCCGTGCTGGCGGACCTGCCCCGCGAGGAGGGCAACCCCTGGGTCATCCGCGGCAGGCTCCCGGGCTCCCATATCACCGACCTTCAGAAGCCCTGGCGCCGCATCCGCGCGCGCGCCGAGCTGGAGGACGTACGAATCCATGACCTCAGGCATTCGTATGCTTCGAGGGCCCTGGCGCTGGGCGAGAGCCTCACGATGATCGGGAAGCTCCTGGGCCATACCCAGGTTCAGACGACTGCCCGGTACGCGCACCTTGCTCGGGATTCTATCCAGAATGCCGCGGCGCGGATCACCGGGAGCATCGGCGGGAACCTGTCTCCTGCTCAGAACGTCGAAGAAACCGCTAAGCGATGAGTACACACAATTTGCGGTACATACTGCGGCTGTCCGTCGATATCAACTTGACCTACCTACCGGTGGCGGACCGCCAATCATCGCTTGAGGAAATCGACGATTCCCTCGACCGCATCATCGCGGCCATCACCCGCCGCAACCCGCGGGCCGAGGCGCGCCGTCCTACTCTTCGGCGCGGCGGTGAGCGCGCACTCCGCCCTTCACCGCCCCGTAGACAATCCGAGGGTGAACGTTAGTAGGAAGCTGGGTGCACATCTGACCTACTCCAGCATACCTACCGCCGCATCCACGCCCGCGCAGGACTCGACGACGCACAGATCCATGACCTCCGTCACACGGAGCCATCCCCCGACCGCCAGCAACCGGCCTTCGCGCCTCACGCGTAGCGTGTCTGGCTCCGCTCCAGCACCCCCGATCCCCATGCGACCCCCTCATTCCGCCCGGTCCAGCGAACCAGTCAACACGGTGTCGTAGTGGTCGAGGGCTTCCAGGAACTCTGCATCAGCGCGCTGCCGCGACACCTAGCAACCACAGCGTGCCAAATTCCACAAACTTGTTGACAACATATTCGTTGTATAATATTCAACAAGTTCGTTGACTAAGGGTATGCCATGAGATCATCCACCGGCCGCTGGGTAGGCGGTGACGACTTCTTCGACCGCGAGGCGGATCTGCGAGTCCTGAAACGCCTAGCAGAAGGTCACAATCACATACTCCTGACCGGCCAGCGGCGCATGGGAAAGACAAGCGTCGTCAGAGAGCTCGGAAGCCAGCTTGAGGCCCAAGATTGGGCATTTCTCTTCACCGATGTGGAGGGCGCGACCTGTCCGGAGGATGCCGTGGCAAGCATCGCTCAAGCCACTCATTCGGTCCGTCCGATAGCGAAGCGATTTGCCGGCGCGATGGGCCGCTGGTTTACCGACAATATCGAGGAGGTCAGTGCGCTCGACTTCCGGGTCAAGGTCCGTGGCACCCTCGATGCAGGAACTTGGAGGCGCTACGGCGAGCAATTGCTGCGTGACTGCGCTGCATATGGCCAGCCTGTGCTCCTCGCCATTGACGAGCTGCCCATCTTCCTCAAGCGCATGCACGCCAATGACGGTGATCCGCGCCGCGTCGAAGAATTCCTGAGTTGGCTGCGCGGAGCATTGCAGGAGCTCGGAGACGACGCACCCGTCCTCATCGTCTCCGGAAGTGTCGGCCTCCAGCCGCTAGTCCGCAGACTCGGGATTTCGGACAGAATCAACCATCTTTACCCCTATCGCCTTGGTCCATGGGACCGCGCTACCAGCATCAAGTGTTTCGAGCACTTGGCGAAGAGCAATCGGGTACCGGTAGAGCCCGGGGTCGCCCAAGCCGTCTACACCGCACTCGGGATTGGTATTCCTCACCACATCCAGTCCTTCTTTGCCCGACTGAGCGACTTTCTCGCCATCCAGGGCCGAAGCCGAGTGATGGTGGCGGATGTCGAGAATGTGTACCGCACGGAACTTCTGGGCCCTTCCGGACAGAACGATCTAGCGCACTACGAAACGCGCCTCAGGGACGCCTTCGACGAAGACGGCTACTCGGTTGCCATGAAGATTCTCGCTGAAGCCGCCATCCAGCACGTGTTTACGACGATCGCGCGCCGGAATCTCATCACCGCATGCGCTCCGATCATGGAAGATCCGTCAGAACGCATTGCAGAGGCTATGGAAGTTCTGGAATACGACGGCTACCTGATTGCCAAAGATGATGGGCATCAATTCTCCTCTCGCTTATTGCGCGACTGGTGGGCCGCGCGATTCCAGGATCACCACATTCCCCTCGCCCCTCGAGGAGCCACGGAATCATCTCGGGAGTCAGAGCGATGACCGGGAAGCCAAGTCGTCCGATCCGAAAATTCAGCCCAGGAACGTACCAGTCCGACGAGGAAGTAACAGAGCAGTTCGTTGTTCGGAAGCATGAACTGGGCGTGCTTCTCAACGTCCTCCGCGGAAACATCGATTCCCGGTCCTGCCAGCACGCTCTGATCGTCGCTCCACGTGGTCGCGGAAAGACCATGTTGCTGGCCCGGACGGCCGCGGAAATCCGCATGAACCCCGAACTCGCCCAGCACCTCTTACCCGTCAGCTTCATGGAAGAGAGCCAAGAGATCTTCAGCCTGACCGACTTCTGGCTCGAAACCCTGTTCCACCTTGCCCGGGAATGCGCATCGCACAATCCCCAGCTGGCAGACGAACTGCGCGGCAGACACACGGCCCTGAGCGAACGTTGGCGCGAACAAACTCTGGAAGACCATGTCCGGGCGGCGGTCCTGGACGCCGCGGATCGGCTGGACCGCAAGCTGGTTCTCATGGTCGAGAATCTCCAGGCCCTTTGCAAACACGTCGATAAGGATTTCGGCTGGAAGCTTCGCGGCGTCCTCCAGACGGAACCGCAGATCATCCTGCTCGCATCGGCCACTACCCGCTTCGCGGGCCTCGACGATGCCGAGCAGCCATTTTTCGAAATGTTCCGAATCATCGAGCTCAAGCCGCTCACCACCGAGCAATGCCGCAACCTCTGGAAGGTTGTCAGCGGCGATAAAGTGAACGGACGAGAAATCAGGCCGCTTGAGATCCTGACCGGGGGGAGCCCGCGGCTCCTGGTCATCGTCGCCGGTTTCGGGCAGCACAAGTCACTACGTCGTCTGATGGAAGAGCTGGTGATGCTGATCGACGACCACACCGAGTATTTCCGAGGCCACCTCGAGGTCCTTGGCAAAACCGAACGGCGCATTTACATCGCCGTTCTCGACCTCTGGCAGCACTCAACTCCCGGCGAAATCGCAGCCCGGGCTCGCATGGATGTGCGGGTCGTGTCGACCATGCTGGGACGCCTGGTCGAACGGGGAGCGCTGGTCGTCGAAGGAGGCGGAAGGAAAAGAAAGTATGCGGCCGCCGAACCGCTCTATTGCATCTACTACAAGCTGCGGCGCGGTCGCGGCGAAGCCGCCGTCGTAGAGAATCTGATCCGCTTCATGTCTGTGTTTTACAGTGAAGCGGAACGGACCGAGATTTTTCCCTCCCTGATATCCGAGGGGTTGGAATCCTCGACGTTACGGCACGGTCTCGACAGGGCAGCCGCTGAACTGCCGGAATTCGCCAAGTTCCTCGCCGGTATCCGCCAACCAGCAATCGCTGTGTCCCGAACTGGCGAGACCGAACCGGCTCGCCGAACGCTTCAAGAACTCGTGGGCTCCGCGGACGCGACCGTGCCGCATTACGATCCGATTGAGCAGCTTCTCAAGGAGATATCTGCGGCATCCAACAGTAAGGCATTCGAAAGGGTCGTCGAAATCGTGGACCGTTCTGCCTCCATCCAAAACCCGGCGTCCGATAGCTTATCGCAAGCGTTTGCCGCTTGGGCATTGACCATGAAAGGGGATGCCCTACGGAAACTTGGCAACCTCGACTCGGCGCTGTGCGCCTACGAGAACGTAGTCGAACGTTTCCACGCCAATGAGGACCCGCACGTGCAGACGCTGGTTGCCAGGGCGTTCGCCCAAAAGGGTCAGGTGCAAGAGCAATCGGGAAGCCCGAAATCTGCATTGCTAGCCTACAACGAAATCGTGGACCGCTTCGGTGGTAGTGAAAGTCCGGCGCATCGTGAGTGGGTCGCCAGGGCGCTGATCCGGAATGGCCACATTCTGCGAGGAGTCGCCGATTCAGAAACGGCTTTGTCGGCGTACGAAGAGGTCGTGAAGCGATTCGGCACGAGCCAAGAGTCTGAGCCACAGCGATGTGTCGCGAGCGCCCTAATCGGCAAGGGCTATGTCCTGGAACACATGGGTGAAACGAAGTCCGCACTCGCCGCCTACGGAGACGTCATGGAGCGCTTCGGCACCAGCGAGGATCTGGACCTGAAGCAGTGGGTTGCCGAAGCTCTTCACTTCCAGGGGGATTGTCTGCGAAAGCTCAGGAACCTGGATTCCGCTTTGTCGACATACCTTGAAATCGTTCAACGATTCGCTGACAACCCGGACTTACAGCTGCAGAGAGACGTCGCGAGGGCGCTGACTGCTACCGGTTACGTGCGACGAGATCTTGGCGAACCGGTGTTGGCACTCTCCGCCTGTCGGGATGTCGTGGAACGCTTCGGTGCTAACGACAACGTGGAAGTTAGCCGGTTTGTCGCCGAGGCGTTGTTCCTCAGAGGCAACACCCTGCGCACCTCGGGCGATCCAGATTTAGCGCTGTCCAGTTACGACGAAATTGTGGAGCGTTTCAAACATAGGCAGGATGTGGAGCTACAGCATTGGGTGGCTCAATCCTTGACCAGCAAGGGTCAGTCACAATCCGATCTAGGGGACTGGGCGGGGGCGGTCTCAACCTACGATGCGATCATCCAACTCTTCGGCGGCTCAGAGTCCATGGAGCTGGCGGGATATGCTGCTGCGGCAATGAACCGTAAGGGAGATGCGCTTGTCGACCTGAACGATTCGAAATCTGCGGTGGCGGCATTTGACGACTTTCTGGAGCGATTTGGCCGCACCGAAGATGCAAGCCTGCAGGAGTGGATCGCCAAGACCCTGGTAAACAAGGGCGATGCGCTACGCGAGCTGGACCAATTGGACTTGGCAGCGTCGGCGTATCGGGAGGCCGTGGAGCGCTTCGGTTCCAGCGAGGACGCGAACATGCTGTGGTGGGTCTCTGCAGCGCTTGCGCGGACAAGCCGTGCGCTCCGAAAGTCTGGCAACCTCGATGAGGCGGTCGCGAGCTGCGATGACACCGTGCAGCGTTTCGGCACCAGCGAGAACCCGAGACTACGGCAGTGGGTTGCCTTAGCCATGATCGACAAGGCCGAGATGCTGATCGAGATGGGTCGAGTTCAAGACGCGCTGCACACATGTGACGACTTCGATTCGAGACTTCGCAATCTAGCCGACGAGAGAAAGCGCGAACTTGCGTGGCGGGCCCGTCAAGTTTGGACGCGGGCGCTGTTGGCGCAGCCGGATCTTCCAGCCGCCATGGACATGTTCCGATCATTGCACGATACGTTCGTGTCAGATGACGACTGCATGATGCGTGATGCCTTGCAGCTCATACCGGAATTGATTGTAGCCGGCGCATCCGTGCGCGAACTGCTCGATATCCTGTCGAGCGATACTGACAAGGCTACCGCTTTAACTCCCCTTGTCGTCGCCCTGCGGCAGTACTCAGGCGAGGCCGTCCAAGAACCCGATGAAATTCTTCAGGTCGCTGCGGATGTTCGAAAACGCATCCAAGAGGCGCGTGCATGCACCCCGCGGAAAATTGCGAAAGCCGCCCCGCACGCCTGAACACTTCCGACTCGCTGCGTCTGGCCGGGGCACGATATCCCGCTGGGCGCGGCATGCGCCGCCTCCCGTTCGAATCAAATTGTTTGCCAATAGTTTGCCAGTTTGCTAATTGGCTCACCCTGGAATGAAAAAGCCCTTGAAAACATCAATGCTTTCAAGGGCTTCAGTGGTTGCGGGGGTAGGATTTGAACCTACGACCTTCAGGTTATGAGGTAGATCATCTATTGTGGTCAGGAGGACCATGGAGATGCCCTGAGTATACAATTCGTTGATTTTCCAACAGTTTTCTGCTGCCCCTTGTGGACATAAGATGCCTGGAGTACCCTTGAAATGCAAGGAGTAAAATTCCGATTGCATTCCGAGAGATCCCATGCCCAGGTTGTCCAAGCGCCACATCGACGCCCTCCCCACCCGTGACAAGGAGTACTTCGTCTGGGACGACCAGTTGAAGGGGTTCGGCACGCGGGTCTACCCCAACGGCAACAAGCGCTACGTCGCCCAGACGTTCCGCCGGGGAAAAACCATTCGTGTCCAGATCGGGCGTCACGGCGCCCTGCCCTTCGAGGAAGCCAAGGCGCGGGCGCGCAAGATCATCGCCGACATCGACGACGGCAGGAACCCCAACCGGGAGAAGGAGGCCGAGCGCCTGTCACCCACGGTGGCGCAACTGTCCGAGCGGTTTCTGGAGGAATATGTCCCCGTCCACTGCAAGCCGCGCACACGGGTCGAGTACGTGCATGCGGTGAAGCGCTACATCCTGCCGGCACTGGGAGAAATCAGGGTGGTGGCGCTGGCGCGCGACGATGTCGCGGCGCTGCACCACAGCATGCGCAACAAGCCCTATCAGGCCAACCGGACGCTGGGCGTAGTGTCCAAGATGATGAATCTGGCCGAGGCCTGGGGCCTGCGGCCGGACCGCTCCAATCCCTGCTACCACATCCGCAAATACAAGGAGCGCAAGCGCGAGCGGTTCCTGACGGCGGAAGAGCTGGCGCGCCTGGGAGGGGCCTTGGACGAGGAGGAATCCTTTGCCCCTTCGGCGGTGATGGCGTTCCGGCTGCTGCTCTACACCGGGGCGCGTCTGATGGAAATCCAGACCCTGAAGTGGGAGCATATCCGGGGCGACCGGGTCCACTTGCCCGATTCCAAGACCGGCGCTAAGACGATCCCCCTCAACCGGCCCGCGCTCGAGGTGCTGGCTGCTGCCAAGCGGGTTGAGGGTAATCCCTATGTCATCATCGGCACCGCCGAAGGCGCGCATCTCACTGATCTGCAGAAGCCGTGGCGGCGGGTGCGCAAGGCGGCTGGGCTCGACGATGTGCGCATCCACGATCTCCGTCACACGTTTGCCTCGGAGGCGGTGATGGGGGGCGAGAGCTTGCCGATGGTTGGAAGAATTCTCGGCCATACCCAGACCCAGACCACCGCGCGCTACGCCCATCTCGCCGACGATCCCCTGCAGAAGGCGTCGGAGCGCATCGCATCGTCTCTCAAGCAGGCCATGGACGGATAGGGCGCGGGGCGCTCCAGTTCCAAAAGTCGCCGAAGGTGGCGGGCAGAAGTAAACGCACCAGCCAAGCAAGAGAATCTTCGCTTTGCCCATCGTGTCTCGCAACGTGCTCCACGGACCAACCTTTAGTTGCGGGAGTTCGGGCGACATGACCCCATACGATACCGCCGCTGCTCGGCGTCTACGAGCCGCGAGCGCTCAGATGAGCCATTAAGGCGATGAGGTATAGCGCCGGCTCAGTCTCGCTTTCGTCGCGTCTCGGGCACCGACCCGCTCCGTCGCCGGATGGTTCCGGACCGGCTGTAGGTGAAAGCGGCGCTGTGCGGCGATTGAAACAGCGTGACGCTGCGCCGTTTCAGAAACGGGGTCAGGGCAAGTCCGGCGGCAAAACCGCCCAGATGGGCAAGGATTGCGATGCCCCCCTGGGCCTGCATCGCCGCCGGCAGAGCAATAATCTGTTCGACGAACCACAGGCCGAGCACCACGAAGGCAGGCACACTGATCGTGCCGATGAAGATGAAGAACCAATAAAATACGCGGATGTTGGCGCGGGGCCAGATCAGGATATAGGCAGCGATCACGCCGCTAATCGCACCGGAAGCACCGACCAGGGGAACTTGGCTGGCCGGGTTCAACCCTGCATGGGCGAGTGTCCCAACGCAGCCGCATATCAAGTAGAAGAGCAGGTAGCGGAACCACCCCATGGCATCCTCGACGTTGTCGCCGTAAAGCCACAGGAACCACATGTTTCCGACAAGGTGCATCAGTCCGCCATGCGAGAACATACTGGTGAACAGCGTGGCCGTAGAGGGAACCCGCGCCAGTTCGCTGACTAATTCGGCCTCTCCGAAAAACACAGCTGGAATGAAGCCGAAGCTCAACGCATAGGCTTGGCCTTCATACGGTCCCAGCGGAAATTGAACCAGCAGATAAACTGCCGTGCTGATGCCGATGATGGCGAGCGTTGCCAGCGGTGGCCCGTGACGGCGAGGGTTGTCGTCTCGATAGGGAAAGAACACGTGGTTGACCTGCGTCGGCGGTGGATCGATCTAGGATTTCATCGAAGCAGGAGATCTGGAACCGGAATGTGCCGAAGCGTTTGGGGGCCTCTCCGCCAGCGGTAGAGACCGGGATCGAACGACGAAACTGCCAAAGAGATACGGCGAAGAAAGATGGTCGCCAGCGTGGTGAACGGGCGCCCCTGGTCGCTGGAGTATCTCGACATTCTCCCAGTCTCCGCTGGAACTAATATCCCATGACCGGTACGACACGACCGGCCATAAGGCCGATCACGAAATCCAAGCCACTCACTTAAGGTGAGCAAAATGCAGGGATCGACGACTGTCGTTATTACGAGACGCCTAAGATCAGCCCCAGCGCCATTATAGCAATCGCTACCGTCGCGACGCCCCAGACGATGCTACGAAGCCAGCGGACTCCGGACGCATAAGCGGGCAGGTAGACAACCCGGCTACCGAACCATATCCACCCGCCGTATGAGGTGAATTCGTTGGCGCGGTCGGACAGCTCAGCGGCAATGAGCACCACTAAGACGGCGGGAAGCGTTTCGAGGTAATTCGCGAACGCGCGCCGCAGGCGTCCGCTCAACAAGGTTTCGCGTGGCGGATCGTCACGAGCGCCGAACGCCCAAGTGTTTCCAGCGGCGACCCACTGCGTCAATCCATGAGCGATGAGATGGACGAACAACCACGCTCCAGCAAGCACGATCAGCAGGATTTCGTCGGTCACTGTTTTTCCCCTTTCGCCCCCTGGATCGAAAATAGTCCCGGACCACGTACCGCATTGCAGGATGCCCCGAGCGAGTCTGGCACTGAACCGCGGTCACCGCACCCCCCAAGGTTCCCGCCACCGTAGCCGCGATCCCGGGCTTGCCACTTCCGACCGTGCACTCGTGCACGCCTCCGGCGGGGCAGCGAAAGCTGTTCTCTCGCGCTTGTCCCCGCCGCCCGAAAAGGGCCCAGCCTCATTCTCTCGCCGGCGCGTCAGGATCTGGCATAGGCTGCGCGCCTGTTGAGCTATTTCTACGCTTGTGGGCCGGCCCAGGATCGACGCGGGTCTGTCGGTGCTCAGGTTTTCACCTTCGGGATGTTTTCCCAACGGGTTGTGTAGAAGGGCGAGCGGAAGGCGCTGCTCGATCGCCAGGCCGCGGCCTCCGCCGCTGGGCCGAATTGGATCGTTCCCGGCCCCAACCTGTCGTTGATGGCGTCGAATGCTTCGATCAGCTTGTCGTCCCTAGGCTCCTGCGTATCGAATGGGGAAACTTGCGCTTGCCCGGCCTCGACGAGGTCGAGCAGCATCACCCCGGCGCGTTTGTACGCCAGCCCCTCGCGGTAGATGTGCTTCAGAACGGCCAGTGCGGCTCGCACAACCTGCCTCGTGTTATTGGTCGCTGGTGAAAGCGGCTCTGAGCGGGACGGAGCATGGTGCGCGCTCTTACCGAAACGGTTTGTCTCGATGAACACGCTCACCGAGGACGCAACGAGATTGGCGCTACGAATGGAGCGCGCCGCATCGGTCGCGAACATGGTGATCGCATTGGCCAACTCGTCGTAGGCGCGCACTTCCGTTCCGAAGGACCGCGAGACCATCGTCGTCTGCTTGGGCTGGGGCATGTCATCGAAGCCTATACAATCCTCGCCGCGCAATTCCCGCACCGTTTTCAGCCCGCCGACGCCCATCTCCTTGCGCACCCAGCCATCGGGACGGCTCGTCAGATCGAGGGCCGTCATGACGCCGTTGCGGTTGAGTTTCTTGGCATACTGCCTGCCGATGCCCCAGATATCGCCGACTTCAGTTGACGCCAGCGCCCTGTCGCGCCAGCGCTCACCGGTGAGATCGAGAACGCCGTCCGTTTTGGCGGAGGTCTTCGCGAGGCGGTTGGCAATTTTGGCAAGGGTCTTGGTCTCGGCGATGCCGATGCTGATCGGCAGCCCGGTCCATTGCCGCACGGTATGTTTCAGTCCTTGGCAGAATGCCGTGAGGTCTTGCGGTATTCCCGTAAGATCGAGAAAACACTCGTCGATCGAATATTTGTAACTACCCAGGTCTGATTGGTCCGAGCGTTTGTATGTGAGGGATCGTGGCGGTCCGGGCTGGTAGCGGTGCCGGTGTTCTCAGAGGCGCAGTTGGGGGATTAGTTGCATCGGATCGGGATGCACCAGGGTCTGGAGGACGTTCCAGCGCTTGCCGGCGATCTTCTCGTCCGTCTCCCAATTGAGCGTGTGCCAGTTGCGGATCGCCACCTTGCCTTGACGCAGCTTGTCGAGCAGAGCCGACGGCACGACGCGGAAGGCCTCGTAGTAGTTTTCCGGATGAGACGGCGCCAGAACGGCCAGGCGGTTCCTCACCGTGAGACCGGGAGCGATGACAAGGACGTTCCTGGCGAACCGGGTGTCGCGCGGGTTGGCGACCTTGTTCAGCACATGCCAGGCGATGACCATTGCCATGACGACGGTCTTGCCGGAGCCGGTCGCCATCTTGGCGCATAGCCGCTGAAACGCGCCGCCGTCGGACGGAATATCGACCCCCACCCGGTCAGCCGTCGGAGCTTCGGCGAGCCAGATGAGCGTCTCCGCCGCCTCGATCTGACAGAAGAAGAACCGCCGGGTCCCGAACTCCTCGGGATCGTTCCAGTACTCCAACAGACGCTTCGTGACTCCCGAGACGCCGGGATAGCCAGCATCACGCCACGCGCGCACGCGCGCTCGAATTCCGTTGACCAGGAGGATCTCGACGAACACGCCGGGGTCGTCGAACGCCTTGGAGTCTTGCGACGCCACGACACACCCGGCCGGCCGGCGTCCGTCCGCGAGGTCGAACCGGCGCGTCGTCCGGTCGTAGCGCCAATGGCGCGTCGGCTCCTCGTAGGGAGAATTGACGATCAGCGGGCCGATGGTCGCGCGCGCCACTACTCCGACTCCGGCGTCGGGCCGCGCTCGGGCGGGATGGCCGGTTCGAGCAGCGAGATCAGTTCCGGCAAGTCTCCCTGCACCGTTTCCCAGACGACATCGAGGTTGGTGTCGAAATACGCATGGACGAGTCGATTGCGCATCCCGACGATCCGCTCCCACGGTATCTCCGGCAAA
Source organism: Alphaproteobacteria bacterium (assembly GCA_965219135.1). Taxonomy (GTDB): domain Bacteria; phylum Pseudomonadota; class Alphaproteobacteria; order VGEJ01; family VGEJ01; genus CAYUNL01. The sequence goes on from CBDCMV010000003.1 coordinate 2,174,967, forward strand.
CGCTGGCGTGTGGGTTCGGTAACCTGCGTTGCCGCCTCTCCGACGATCTCGACATCCTTGACCAGCGCGAGGACCAGTTGGCGATCCTTGTCGAGGTCGCCGCGCGTCCGTCCCAGCGCGAAGGACACCGCTTCGCGCGCGGCGTCCAGCATGTGCCGCAAACGGACTTCGTCATCCTTGCGCATACTGGACTTCCGCCGTGTCGAGGACTTCCTGGCGGAAATAGCGGCTCAAGTCCTCCGGGGTTCGCAGGTCCACCTTGCGGCCGCCGAACAGGGGCGACAACTCGATCTCCATGCCGGCCACGCCCAACAGGCCGGGAGCGCGGCCTGGCGCGAACTCGACCAGCACGTCGACATCGCTCCCGGGGCCGAAATCTGCCCGTAACGCCGAGCCGAAAATCGCCAGACGTCGGATGCCGTGCGCCTGGCAGAATTCAGCCAGTTCGGACTTCGGGACCGATAGTTGCGGGCTCATGTCTAAAACACCCGGTTCGCATCGACATCGAATTCGGCAGCCTTCAATTCCTGAACGAGCTTCATCCTCCAGCCGCCAGTGTCGTCCAGGTCGGTATAGACGACTCCGTCGTAGTCGGATGGCGTTTCCACACGACCCTTGACAAGGGGGCAGACCCTCTGCCGGCCGAGCTTTCCGAGGAAGAAGCCCAGCTCAAGAATGACATTTTGTCGCGCGCGGGGATTGAGATCGGGTTGCTCATGCCTCAGTCCGCCCACATCGTCCGGAGTCAGAAGAACCACCGCAAAAGCGACGTCTGTATGATCCTCAAACTTCTCGATGATCGTGCGCCCCTTGTTCGCCTGTTCGTGCAGGATGATCGGTTCGAGCCCCAGTTTTTCCAGGAATCTTGCAACCGTTTCCCGAGCAGCTTCGTCGTGTCCGTGGATGACAAAGACTTTGTTACTGTTGCGTTGTTCTTCACGTCGGTCGACGTGAAGTGTTGAACATTCAACCCCATCTAGCGGACGCAAAGTCGATTCCCTGTCATCCTCCCAAAAACACTTGATATCTTCCAGATTTGATGCAACCACAGAAACCATATCATTGAGGTAGTTACTTGTTCCACTCGGGCTTATTGTGTAACCACCTGGGAGTCGCGATAGTTGACGACTGTCTTCACCAAATACATGAATGAAGGCGCTATAGACGTCCTCAGTCCATTTATTGAAAGCCTGAGAGCGATGATCACGAGGATCCAGCTCTGAAGCCTCGTCCACCAACTTTTCTAACCGCTCGATAGCCCGTGCCTTGCTCACTCGCGCCATCACACCAACTCCACGATCTTCAGGCTCTCGATGCCGCGATCGTCCACGATCTTGACCGCCGCGCGTCCGTGCTCGCCCGGCTCGAAGGGGAGAGAGACGGTGCCGCGGTAAGCGTCGATCCGGGTCTCGTCGATCTCCGCCCTGAGGTTGCGCGCGAGCTTCGCCCAGCCGTCCCTGGCGCCGTCCATCGGGAAGAACACCTGGCGCGGAAACAGGCTTCGCCCGTCATAGTCGGAGTCCAGCATCCAGAGTGCGATCCGGGTCGCGCCGCCGGAGTCCACGTTGCCGGTCCTGGTGTTGTAATAGTCGAAGCCCTGGACCGAGACCTGGAACCTGCCCGCGTCCTCGCCGTCGGCGATGGGCTCGACCGCCACGTCGGGCTGGCCGATCAGCCAGAAGCTCTCGTTGCTCGCCCGCTTCTTCTTGAGGTCGTCGGTCAGCAGGTCGGCGTTCATCTGCGCTTTGAGCAACGTCACGCCGGGCCAGTGGGTCTCGTCGATGTCCTTGGCCGCTTCGGGGTCGAATTGGAAAGCGGCGAAGACGATAACCCTCGGTTTCGGGGCGAGAAGCTGCGCCTCCTCGATGGCGCGGGAGACTTGCCGTTGCTCCAGCGGCGCGTGGTCCGGCCCGAACGACACCACGACGCGAACGGCGTCGTAGGCGGTCGCGGGTTCACGGAAGCCGTCGGCGCCGGCGTCGTCGGGACGCGTCTCGCCCTCGGCGTGAAGCCACCGCGTGCCGGGCAGGGGCTCCAGCCGCGCGAACGAGACCCGCTGCCCGGCCTTGCCGCGAATGCCGGCCTTGAGTAGTTCGTCGCGCCAGTCGCCCTGCTGCACGGTCGGGCCTGCGCGTGCCACGGAATCGTCCGCAGGCAGAGGCTCCGACGTCTCGATGTCGTCCAGCGGCCTTACCGCCGGCGCGGGCACCGCCTCCACCGTGAACGGCCCGGTGACGCGTGCTTTGGCGCGGTCGATGTGGGGCTGGTCGTAGAGCACGGTCTCGTTGGACGGCTCGTCGTAACCAAGTGTTCGCGGCGACACCTTGGGGACACTCCGATAACTGAACCCGGCCCCGACGCCTTCACTGGGATGAGCCAACTCGTAATAGTCGTAGTTCGTTGTCATCAGCCGCTGGCGCGCGATGGCGACGGCCACGCGTGAGGTATCGCAGGCGATCCAACGCCGGCCCCAGTCTTCTGCGACTTCTGCGGTAGTGCCGGAGCCGCAGGTAGGATCGAACACCAGATCGCCCGGGTCCGTTGTCATCAAGATACATCGTTGTATGACGCTGGCAGCGGTCTGCACCACATAACGCTTGTTTTTCGCCGACATCGTCGCCGCCCAAAGATTGTTGATCCGCCGCCCTGGAACCTCGTCTTTATACAGTTTCCAGCTCAACGAATCGCGGCCTTCCGGGGAATCTAACCGTCCCCGTTCGGCCAGCCGGTCCATTCCCTCTTCGGAGATCGCCCAGTGTCGATCGGGGCGGCATCTAAAGACGTGCCCGTTGTACTCGTAGGGTTCGGAGGCCTGGGGATTGTCGTTGAACTCGGCGAAAGCGCGGGCCATGCCGTGCGGCTTGAGACGCCTGAGTTGGTCGAGGGTGGGATGTTGCGGCACGATGTCTCCTCAGTGGAAGTCCGGTTAATGGAAGTAGTGCGGGCCGCGGATGTTGAGGTGCCTGACACCATCTAACCGGGCAAGAGCGTCGAGCGACTTGGCCTACCCCCGTTGAGTGGTCCAGTTTGATTGTTAGTGCATGACAAGCCTTTGGTCCATCGGGACGATGGTTTCCGGGGCCGGTGGTCGGTAGTCCAAAGCGCTGTGTGGTCGTTTCGTGTTGTAGTGTCTCCTCCACTGTTCGATCAGAATCTGCGCCTCTCGCAGGTTGCAAAAGATTTCCCGGTCGAGAAATTCGTCACGGAAGCGTGCGTTGAAACTCTCGCAGTATCCATTCTCCCAAGGTGAGCCGGGCTCGATGTAGGCTGTTTTTGCGCCGACTGCCGCGATCCAGTCCCGGACGGCTTGAGCAATAAACTCTGGGCCGTTATCGGAGCGTATGTAGGCGGGTAAACTGCCGTGCTGATGCCGATGATGGCGAGCGTTGCCAGCGGTGGCCCGTGACGGCGAGGGTTATCGTCTCGATAGGGAAAGAACACGTGGTTGACCTGCGTCGGCGGTGGATCGATCTAGGATTTCATCGAAGCAGGAGATCTGGAACCGGAATGTGCCGAAGCGTTTGGGGGCCTCTCCGCCAGCGGTAGAGACCGGGATCGAACGACGAAACTGCCAAAGAGATACGGCGAAGAAAGATGGTCGCCAGCGTGGTGAACGGGCGCCCCTGGTCGCTGGAGTATCTCGACATTCTCCCAGTCTCCGCTGGAACTAATATCCCATGACCGGTACGACACGACCGGCCATAAGGCCGATCACGAAATCCAAGCCACTCACTTAAGGTGAGCAAAATGCAGGGATCGACGACTGTCGTTATTACGAGACGCCTAAGATCAGCCCCAGCGCCATCATAGCAATCGCTACCGTCGCGACGCCCCAGACGATGCTACGAAGCCAGCGGACTCCGGACGCATAAGCGGGCAGGTAGACAACCCGGCTACCGAACCATATCCACCCGCCGTATGAGGTGAATTCGTTGGCGCGGTCGGACAGCTCAGCGGCAATGAGCACCACTAAGACGGCGGGAAGCGTTTCGAGGTAATTCGCGAACGCGCGCCGCAGGCGTCCGCTCAACAAGGTTTCGCGTGGCGGATCGTCACGAGCGCCGAACGCCCAAGTGTTTCCAGCGGCGACCCACTGCGTCAATCCATGAGCGATGAGATGGACGAACAACCACGCTCCAGCAAGCACGATCAGCAGGATTTCGTCGGTCACTGTTTTTCCCCTTTCGCCCCCTGGATCGAAAATAGTCCCGGACCACGTACCGCATTGCAGGATGCCCCGAGCGAGTCTGGCACTGAACCGCGGTCACCGCACCCCCCAAGGTTCCCGCCACCGTGGCCGCGATCCCGGGCTTGCCACTTCCGACCGTGCACTCGTGCACGCCTCCGGCGGGGCAGCGAAAGCTGTTCTCTCGCGCTTGTCCCCGCCGCCCGAAAAGGGCCCAGCCTCATTCTCTCGCCGGCGCGTCAGGATCTGGCATAGGCTGCGCGCCTGTTGAGCTATTTCTACGCTTGTGGGCCGGCCCAGGATCGACGCGGGTCTGTCGGTGCTCAGGTCTTGACCTTCGGGATGTCTTCCCAACGGGTAGTGTAGAAGGGCGAGCGGAACGCGCTGCTCGATCGCCAGGCCGCGGCTTGCGCCGCTGGGCCGAATTGGATCGCTCCCGGCCCCAGCCGGTCGTTGATGGCGTCGAACGCTTCGATCAGCTTGTCGTCCTTTGGATCGTGCGTATCGAATAGCGAGATTGGCGCACGGCCGGCTTCTACGAGGTCGAGCAGCATCACCCCGGCGCGCTTGTACGCCAGCCCCTCGCGGTAGATGTGCTTCAGAGCGGCCAGCGCGGCTCGCACGACATGCTTCGTGTTATTGGTCGCGGGCGACAGTGCTTCCGAGCAGGAGGGAGCGTGGTGCGGGCTCTTGCCGAAACGGTTGGTCTCGATGAACACGCTCACCGAGGTTGAGAGGAGATTGGCCCTGCGGATCGATCGTGCCGCATCGGTCGCGAACATGGTGATCGCATTGGCCAACTCGTCGTAGTCACGCACTTCCGTGCCGAAGGATCGCGAGACCATCGTCGTTTGCTTGGGCTGGGGCATGTCATCGAAGCCTATACAGTCCTCGCCGCGCAATTCCCGCACCGTCTTCAGCCCGCCGACGCCCATCTCCTTGCGGATCCAGCCATCGGGACGGCTCGTCAGATCGAGGGCCGTCATAACACCGTTACGGTTGAGTTTTTGGGTGTACTGCCTGCCGATGCCCCAGATATCGCCGACTTCAGTTGACGCCAGCGCCCTGTCGCGCCAGCGCTCACCGGTGAGATCGAGAACGCCGTCCGTCTTGGCGGAGGTCTTCGCGAGACGGTTGGCGATCTTGGCAAGGGTCTTGGTCTCGGCGATGCCGATGCTGATCGGCAGCCCGGTCCATTGCCGCACGGTGCGTTTCAGGTCCTGGCAGAATGCCGTGAGCTCTTGCGGTATTCCCGTGAGATCGAGAAAGCATTCGTCGATCGAGTATTTCTCTACCGCCGGGACCAGTTCCCCGAAGACCTGCATCACCCGGTTGCTCATGTCGGTATAGAACTGGAGGTTGCCGCTGATGACAGCAACGCTGTGCCGCTCAATGAGGTCTTTCGCCTGGAACGCCGGCTGGGCCATCTTGACGCCGAGCGCCTTCGCCTCGTCGCTGCGCGCGACGATGCAGCCGTCGTTTGATGACAGGACCACGGCGGGACGGCCCTCGAGCGCGGGACGGAAGACCCTTTCGCAGGAGACGAAGAAGTTGTTGCAGTCGGCAAGTCCGTAGACGCTCATGGCAGGCTTCGCACCACACCGGCAACGACGCCCCAGACATGGGCATCTTCGCCCTCGATTGCGGCAAAGGGACGGGCGGTTAGCTCACCTTCGATTGCCGCCATGACGATGGAGCCCGTACCCGGCGTACGTGAACGGTCGACGATCAGGGTGTCGCCGGCCAGGATCCCGTGTTCAGCCATGCCGCCGCCCTCGGCCGTGACGAAGAACGTCGCCGCCGGGCGCTTTATGAAATGGTCGTCGAGGCTAAGACTCGTTGTCGGGGTAACTACGGTAAACATCGGGCAAGCCCGTAAATTTCCCTCGTCGGCGGCGGCCAAATTGGTTTGGCGGTAGAACGCATCAGGCACACTGGTTCAAGGTGAACGACGTGAAAAGAGAAATAGCAACCTGGCGTGTAATAGCGGCAATCAGTTACACCAAAGCTGGGCCTCGCTACAGTATCAAGAGGCTTAAAATGAGAGGTTTAATAAATGGCTATCGATGAGACGGGGCTCACAAAGGGCCAGGTGAGAAAGTTGAACGCGCTTCGGAAATCTGTCGGCGACGACCTCGCCGAAGAGGTCTTCGCAAGGTGGCTGGAGCGGGAGGCTGCCTCACAAGCCAGGAGCAAGCCAGGTCCCGTGGCGATGAAGATCGTCGAGGCTCTCGCGGGCTTTGTGCATGACCCGAAGTTCAATCTCGGCAATCATGGCTATACACTACGCCGCGCCAAAGGCAAAGGTGCGTCGGGCTTCATTGCATACAAGAATGAAAAGGTAAAAGAAGCGTTGGCACCGTCTTCCAAAATTGAGTCTAAGGAGCCCCGCCAAGAAGAGAGGGCAGCTATGCCTGGGTCCGTTGCTTCGTGAGCAACTGTGGCGTTGGACGCTCCTTCAAATGAGCAACGCGGCCATCGGCACATCAAGAACAGTCCCGGAGGCACCTACCATGCTATCGGGCACAACAAAGACCTGCCCTGCTTATCAAACTGGAACGACACGAGGTAGAGTTGTATCGCGGAGAGGAAAAATGAACTCCTACCGTGGCGGTCGCTAGAATTATCAAAACACTCGAACTCAAATATTTGAAAGGAAGGGTCAACTACCTTTGGATACTAAAATATTGAGCTGGGGCGAGCCGAACTGTCACAAAAAGTTAGTGATTGCCGTGCCCAGCCATTGGGCGGCACTTCGGCTCCCTGTTGCTGAGATTCGCATAACGGCGATGCATGATGCATGTCAATCCGATGGATGATCCCATCAACTACGGTCACCGCCAGGCCGTGATGTCAGCGCCTCAGCCCAAACGAGGCGTCGCATGATGATTGGCGGCGAACGGCAGGACGGAGGTGATGGCTGCAAGTCGAAAGTGGCTGTTCAAGAATAAGTTTCGAGCAAGGGTCTATGGCTGGCGCGGATCAAAACTTGCGATCAGCCGACTCAAGGAAGCAGCCTCCGAGATCAAGTCGGTGGCGAAATCCGACCCGGTCGCCGCGGGAGAGGGCACGGTGTCGCTGATGGAGCGTATCTGGCCTGCCTTCCAGGACATCGACACCTCGTCTGGCGCCTTGGGAACGGCGGTTGCCCGAACGTTGAACGAGCTCATTCCGATCCTGGCCGACGCGCCGACCGATCATGCAACCAGAAGCAAGTGGCTCGAACGCTTGTTCGAGGCGGTCCAGAACGATGGCGTCGAGTATCTGAGACCGGCCGAAGAGCGCTGGGGCGAGATCGCCCACTATCCAGACTTGATCAATAAATATGCGGATCGCCTCATCGAGATGGTGAGCCGCGCCTGGTCCGATCATCAAAGCTTTCAGTATGTGACAGGAACTTCGATTTGCTTGTCATGCCTGCTTGAAGCTGGCCGCTACGATGAGCTTCAGGAGTTGCTTGCGGCACGACGGACAAAGTTCTGGTCCTGGCACCGGTTCGGAGCAGAGGCGTTGGTCCGCGAAGGTCTGTGGGAAGGCGCTATCGCATTTGCTGAAGGCGTGCGCGCCACCTCGAATTCCCGCCACGACGACAATTCCATCGACTGTTTTTGTGAGGGTCTTCTGATCCAGCACGGCCGCACCGATGAAGCTTATCGAAAGTATGGATTGCGGGCTGCGAGCGGGACGACCAATCTCGCCGTCTACCGCGCATTGGCACGGCAATATCCTGATCGCGACCGCCGTCAAATACTCCTCGATCTGATTGAGAACCGTGGTGACAAGGGCAAATGGTTCGCCGCCGCGAAGGATGAGGGGTTTCTCGATATCGCTCTTGAGTGCGCCGGAACCCACGGAGCAGACCCCTCGACGTTGGTTCGCGCAGCTCGCGATTTCGCCGAAGCTGAGCCTCGGTTCGCTGCCTCGGTCGCATTGATGGCGATCAGGCAACTGCTGGGAGGCGGTGGTTACAATCCGCCCCTGTCGGATGCTGAAGGGGCTGTTGGATACCTGTTCGCAGCTGCACAGCGCATTGGCTCTACAGGATGGGCGCGCCAGGAGCTGGCCAGACTGGGGCAAGAGCCTTGCAGTCCTGGGCGCGAATTGTTCCGGGATACGGTGCGGGCGGCACTGTTCCGCCACGATGGAATTAGCTCCCCCGGCTGACCAGCGCCAGCCGTTCCGCACAGGCACTGAGCTGCCAGCCTTGCTTCAAGACTTCGCAAACGTGCCGTGTAGTCCAAGAGGCAGGGGATAGGGCAGAATGCCTTGCCATACCGGACCCTCGGAGATGTGCTTGGCATCGAACACGTTTAGTCCCGAGGCTTCGCGCCCGACATCGAGGTACGGACCAATCAGCCAGCCGTCTCCCTCGGCCTCGCCGCGGGGCACGAACACGTGCTCCTCGGGGATTTGATCTCGCGGGTACGTCCAACCATCGATCGCGCCCTGTTCAGGATCGATGCTGGCAACCCGCCGGAACGGCCAGCCGTCTTCCGAACCGCTGCCACTCACCCATGCCGGGATGCTGGTGGGCTTGCGGGCGCTCGGCGAGCGGGCGCCGGTGCTCGGCATCTGCGTGCGGCGCGATGCCGGCCGGCAGGCTGACCGGGTGGCGCAGGTGGCCTCTGGACTGGCGGCAATGATCGATCGCCCCGACGCTTTCGATGCGGACGACGTCGAGGTGTCCGACGCGGTGCACGCGCCGGGCTACGGCCGGCTCAACGAGCCGGTGCGCGAGGCGATGGCGCTGGCGGCGCGCCACGAGGGGCTGCTGCTCGACCCGGTCTACACGGCCAAGGCGATGGCGGGACTGATCGCCCATGTGCGTTCGGGGCGGATCGCGGCGGGCAGCCGGGTGCTGTTCGTCCACACCGGCGGGCAGCCGGCGCTCTTCGCCTACGCTGACAGTCTCGGGTCCTGGCTCTCGGAAGCGCCGGAGGGGCGGGCGCGCTGACGGAACGCGCCGCGCCGGGTCAGGGGAAGCCCGGTGCGGCGGGCGGCGGGGTTGCCGCGCTGGCCTCGCGCAAAATCCATTCGCGGAACGCCCGGAGCTCGGGCCGCTGCCGCGAGGCCGCGGTGGTGATCAGGCAGCAGCGCTCGGGTGCCTCCTCCTGGCGGTCGAAGAGCGGAACCAGCGTCCGGTTCTCCAGCTCCTTCGCTATCAGCATCGGGCGCCCGATGACGGCCCCGAGCCCGCTCGCCGCCGCCTGGACCAGCATCGAGTAAAGGCGGAAGCCCGAGGCCCTTGAGAGGTCCGGCGTGGGGACGCCCTGGCGGGCGAACCAGTAGGACCAGTCGGCGTCCCAGCCGAGGTCGTAGAGCAGCGGCCAGTGGCGCAGCTCGGCCGGGCTCCGGGGCCGCCCACGCGCGGCCAGCAGCGCCGGGCTGCACACCGGCAGCAGTGCCTCCTCGTAGAGCGTCTCCTCGAGCAGCGTCTCCTCGCGCCGGGTCAGCGGGCGGGGCGCCGAGGTCTCGCCCGAATAGGCGAGCCAGGCGTCGAAGTCGCGCCGCGACGGGTCGACGCTCCGATGATTGGTCTCGAGCTCGATGGCGATGCCGGGATGGGCCGCCTTGAACGAGGCGAGCCTCGGCAGCAGCCACTTCTCGGCCACCGCCTCGACCGAGACGATGCGCACCCGGCGCGGCGTGGAGCGCTGCTGCTCGGAGGCGCCGTGCACCTCGGCCAGGATGCGCTGCACCTCCTTGAGATAGGCACGGCCGCGGCGGTTGAGGTGGACGCTGCGGCGCCTCCGCTCGAAGAGCACGGCGCCGAGATGCCCTTCCAGGGAGCGGATGCGGTGGCCGACGGCGGCGGCGGTGACGCCGAGCTCCTTGCCGGCCAGCGCGAAGCTCTGGTGCCGGGCGGCGGCCTCGAAGAAGCGCAGGCTGTCGAGCGGGGGAAGGTGGAGCACGACGAAGGTCCGGAGGGAGCCAGTTGGTAAAACGTGATTATGTCATCTTACATCCGTCCGTTGGAGACAAGTTCGGGCGCCGCGGCGGCGCGGCGGAACGCCGGGCCTAGCGGCCGCGGAAGCGCCGGCGGTCGCCGTGGCGTTCGGTGGTCTCGTGGATGTCGAGGAGGATCCGCCGGACCTCCTCGTAATAGGCGCGACCGCGGCGGTTGATGTACACGCCGCGGCGCCTTCGCTCGAAGAGCTCGGCGCCGAGATGGGCCTCCAGCATGCGGATACGGTGGGCGACGGCAGGCGGGGTGACGCCGAGCTCGTCGGCGGCATGGGCGAAGCTCCGGTGCCGGGCGGCGGCCTCGAAGAAGCGCAGGCAGTCGAGGGGCGGCAGGGGTTTCACGGATACGGGCGCGAGGAACGGAGGGGTCGGGCAGAGATAAACAGATACTTCGTAATTGCACAAATATGACTTTCTCATGATGCCTTCTCAAAGGGAGGCTCCGAACCGCTGTTTTCATATTGCAGGGCTGTGTCATGGGGACCGTTTGGCTAAATCTGACAGGCACATTGATAAAATAAGAGTATCTCATACACTGAAAACTTTCGTGTTTACAATCACTTGAAATCCCGTTATGATTCGTCTTTTGTCAGCGGCGGTGTCAGGGTCGCCGCTGGCTTTATCTTGGGGGATGCGAATTCGGGAGAGGCGCGATGACGGGGTCGGGTCTTGCGAGGTGGTTGGATGGTATCGGCTCTATAATTAGAAGCGCCGAGCGCCGAGCGCCGAGCGCCGAGCGCCGAGCGCCGAGCGCCGAGCGCCGAGGCCACGACTGCGCCTCGGCCGCGGGAGCAACGCCGCCCGCCATCGCCGCCTGACCGGCTGCCGCCCCGCCGGGGCGGCCATTCCTCTCGACACACTGTAACCGCCGCCGGCCGGCCGGCCGGCTTCGCGCGCCTCGCCGGTGCGCGGCGCGCGCTCTTCCGTGCCGCCCGCGCGGCAGCCGTTGTCGCGTGCCTCAGTCTTGCCGGCGCCTTCGTCCTGCCGGCGGTGCAGGCGCATACCACGGGACAACGGGCCCCACGGCTCGGAACACACCCACTTCTACCTCTGGCACACCACCATGACGGTGGGGGAGTCCAACGATTTTCTTGGATACTCCAAGGACGAAGGCTGGGGAGAACTCAGCACCGGCCGGGAGTTCAACTACCCACCCTGGTCCCCGCCCCACAAACATCACTTCGACCCCGACTACGAATTCTCCGTGGGAGCGCTCTATATCGACCCTTCACTCGCGGAAGATACCCTTGTTCTCGAGATAGATGATGCCGACGGGGCCAATAATATCGACGTCGGCAACCTCACGCTCTGGATCCGCAACACGAGCATTCCGTTGTCAGATATCGGTGGTATTAGGCGCTCCTACGGCTTTGATGTTCCCTCCGGACCCGACCTCGACTGGAAAGAGGGCGACACGGTCAGGGTGGTGCTGTCCTACGACCGCCTGCTGCCGTCTGAGCCGAGGAACGTGAGTGTGACGGCGCCGCCGGGTGAGGGCGGGACGCTGGCGGTGAGCTGGGACGAGCCGGACGACGAGGGCACCTTCCCGATCGAGTGCTACCTCGTCGAATTCCGCCACCCGAGCGGCGATATCAAGAAACGAAAGCAGTCCTATCCCGGCTCTCGCGGCCCCGGAAAGGGATGCGGCGACAGCCCCCCGACCAGCGTGAAGCGCACGGACCTCGAACCGGGCGTCAGATACGAGGTCCTGGTGCAGGCGTTGAGCGGCGACGGCTTCAGCGAGTGGTCGGACATGAAGACGGCCCCCCGCACCAACCGGGGAAGGGCGTTGGGGGCGCGCTTCGTCTCGCCGCCGGAGCGCCACGACGGCGAGAAGCGGATCAAGGTCCGGGTGGAGTTCAGCGAGGCGCCTGAGAACGTGGGCGCGGACGGCGTGGAGGTCGAGGGCGGCGCGGTGACGTCGGTGAGCCCGGTGGGCGGCGATGCGCCGGACGGCGCGGAGACCCGCTCGATCGGCAACCGCGATGCCGGCCGGCAGGACCGGGAGGTGGTGTGGGAGATCGAGATAGAGCCGGACTCGGACGGCGACGTGACGGTGAGCCTGGACGCGGGACGCCCATGCGACGAGGAAGGGGCGATCTGCACCGCGGACGGGCGGACGCTGTCGGAGGGGATCTCGACCACGGTCGAGGGTCCGGAGGAGGGTCCGCCGCCGCTGACGGCGAGTTTCACGGGTCTCCCGGAGACGCATGACGGGGAGAGCGCGTTCACGTTCAGGATCGCGTTCAGCGAGCGGGTCGGCTGGATGAACGGCCGGCGGTTGCGCGAGAACGTGGTGGCGGTGGCCGGGGGCCGGGCGACGTCGGCCGGCCGGGTGAACCGGCGCCGGGACCTGTGGCAGGTGACGGTCGAGCCGGACTCGCCGGCGGACGTGACGGTGACGCTCAGCGCCGGGGCGGCCTGCCGCACCCCGGCGGCGGTGTGCACGTCGGACGGCCGCGCGCTGTCGAACAGCATCTCGGGGACGGTGCGGACGGTGCGGGGTCCTGTGGCGCTCTCGGTGGCGGACGCGCGGGCCGAGGAAGGCATCGACGAGACCATCGACTTCGCGGTGACGCTGAGCCGGGCGGCATCCGGCACGGTGGCGGTGGCCTATGCGACCGCCGACGGGACGGCGACCGCGGGCGAGGACTACACGGCGCGGAAGGGCCAGCTGACCTTCGATCCGGGCGAGACGGAGAAGACGGTGCGTGTGCCGGTGCTGGACGACGCGATCGACGAGGGCGAGGAGACCTTCACGCTGCGGCTCACGAACGCCTCGGGGGCGGCGATCGCCGACGGCGAGGCGACAGGCACGATCGAGAACTCCGATCCGCTCCAGAAGATGTGGCTCTCGCGCTTCGGGCGCACGGTGGCGGACCATGTGGTGGACGCGGTGGCCGGACGGCTGTCCGCTCCGCTCGCGGGTGCGCAGGTAACGCTGGCCGGGCAGAGCGTCGATCTCTCTCGGACCGGCGATAGCGCGGTTCTCGTGGACGCGATGACCGGCCTCGCCCGGGCCTTTGGGGCGCCGGCCGGTCCCGCGCCGACCGACCGGACCGCGCTGGACGCAGGGCCGGACCGGCAAGGCGGCGCCTGGGATAGCCCGGCTGCTGGCGGCAGCTCGCCTGCCCGCTCCGTGACGGGCCGCGATCTGCTGCTCGGGAGCTCGTTCCACCTGGCCTTGGACGGCGAGGGCGACGGCGGCGGTCCGGGCCTTACGGCCTGGGGCCGGGTGACGGTGGGCGGTTTCGACGGCCAGGGTGAAGCCGAGACGGGCGCCATGCGCATGGACGGAGAGGTCATCACCGGCATCCTCGGCGCGGATGCGCAACGGGGCCGCTGGCTCGCGGGTCTCGCGTTCTCGGTGAGCGAGGGCGAGGGCACCTTCGAGCAGCCGGAGGCGGGCAACCGCGGGACGGTCGAGAGCAACCTGACGAGCGTGAACCCCTATCTGCGTTTCGAGGCGAGCGAGCGGCTCTCTACCTGGGGGCTTCTCGGCTTCGGCACAGGCGAGATGACGATGACCGAGGCGGCCCGGGGCGAGCGCGGCGAGACCGTGAGCCGGACCGACATCGAGATGCGCCTCGCCGCCGTTGGCGCGCGTGGCGCGCTGCTTGATCCGGGAACCTCGGGCGGCTTCGACCTCGCGGTCAAGGCGGACGCGTTCCTGGTCGAGACGGAATGGGAGAAGGTCTCGAACGAGACGGATACGCAGGCTGGCGCAAGCCGGGTGCGGCTGGTCCTCGAAGGCTCGCGGGCGTTCGAGCTGGGCGGGAGCGCAAAGCTGACGCCAGGGCTGGAGCTCGGGCTTCGCCATGACGGCGGTGACGCGGAGACTGGGACCGGCGTCGAGGTCGGCGGCAGCGTTGGCTACGCCGACGCGGCATCGGGCCTCTCCGTCGAGGCGCGCGCGCGGACGCTCATCGCGCACGAGGCCTCGGGCTTCGAGGAGTGGGGGGCGAGCGCCTCGGTGCGCCTCGACCACGGCGCCGAGGGCCGCGGGCTCTCGTTCAGCCTCGCTCCCACCCTGGGGGCGTCGTCGAGCGGGGTGGACCGGCTGTGGTCGCTCCAGGACGCGCGCGGCCTCGCGCCGGAGGGCGAGTTCGAGGCAGCGCGGAGCCTGGAGGCGCATGTCGGCTACGGGCTCGGCGCCTTCGGCGACCGCGGTCTCGCGAAGCCCTATGCGGGCCTTTCGCTTGGCGAGGGCGGGGCGCGCACCTGGCGCGGGGGCGTGCGCTGGACGCTCGGGCGGAGCCTCGACCTCGGTTTCGAGGGCAGGCGCAACGAGGCCGCCAACGACAACGATCCGGAACACGGCATCGGTTTCAGGTTGAAGACTCGGTGGTAGGCGCTCGGGTCCGGGGACGGTAGCGGGGCGCCGGTGCGCATGACAGCGCCGGCGCGTCGGAGGGACCCGGGGAGGATGCCGCCGTGTCCACCCCACCATGCGCGGGCCGGGCCTCGAACTTCAATCCGATCGATCCCGCATTGGGCGGGGCAACGCCATGGCGCCGGGGCATGGGGGACACACCAGGACGGCCCCCGCCCGCCGCCGGGGCGATATCCGGCATGGGCGGCCCGGCCGGCCCTGTCGACCGCCGGCGAAGGGAGCCGGCGATGAGCGGCAGGAGGGCGACCGCCCGTCCGGTCAGCGCCTGGCGGTTCTTGAGACGCAACCCCGAATATGTCGAGGCGTGGCGCGCCGTGGCGGCCAGGCTGCCCAGCCAGCCGGGCCGGAACTTCCGGGTGCGCGCGCAGACGGACGAGGATCTCGAGGCCGCCGCGTGGGGTCTGCTTGCCTGGGAGGACCCGCTGGACGAGGAAGGGCCGGCCTCGCCGTTCTGGGCGGAGGCGCCGATGCTCAATGCTGAAGCCGCGCCGCGGGGCGTGCCGCCGCTGGCGAAGATGATCGAGGAGGCGGGCGCCCGCCTCGCCGGGCTGCGCCTGGCGGACGGCGCCCTGGTCCTGAAGATCGAGCGGGGCGACGCCGCGGCGCAGGTGCGGGTCGCCCATGCCGAGGCCTTCGATCCCGCGGCCGGCCTGGTTCTGCGGCTGGCCTTTGGCCTCGAACTGCCGGTGGCGCTGGCCCGCGTGCGCGATCTGTGGGCGATCGTGGACGCGGGCGGGAGGAAGGGCGGCGGTCCGTCCCCCGGGCCAGGGAGGGCGAGCTCCTGCTCGCCCTCGACGGGAAGCTAGCCGGCAAGACCCACCGCCTGATTGCCATCGATCTCTACGGCGCGTCCCGGGTGGCGGAGGAGTGGGCCGCCGGCGGCCCGGTGCGTTCCCTGGTGGGCCGCCGCATCAAGCGGTCCATGCACGTCATGGACGGCGGCTACCGCAAGCTCGTGACCGGTTGACGGAAGGCGCCGATCCCTCGCACGGGGAGCGTCGCACCCGGACGGGGGGTCGTTTCTGGGAATCTCAGAATCGACTCTGCCGGCAACAGCCCCGGCCTGCTTCACTGGCCTCCCGCCCCCTGCCGGGAGACCGTCATGACCGACCCCGCGCCCCGTTATTTGGACACGAGTCAGGCCGCCCGCTATCTCGGCATCAGTCCCAAGACGCTCATGCGGATGCGGGTCCCGGAGTTGGGCGATATCGGCCTTCTTGAACTTTTCGAATTCCGGGGCCGTTTCGGCCTCGGCATCGAGCGTGACCTCCATTTCCGGCCCAAGCACCGGATTTCCACATACGCCGAGGCCGCGAGCGCCGCCGGCCGCATCGTCGAATTCGGACCCGAACTCGACGCCGCCGCCCGCATACGAACCGAGGCCGAAGCCCCCGCCTGATCGCCCTCCGGCAACGCCCCGTCCCGGCTTCTCCGGGGCGGGACGTTCTTTAGGCTACCCCGCCGAAGCTGCTGTTATGGCTGCTGCATGTAACCCCGCCCACCATCGCCGTCCACCGTAAGGAGGACGGGCCGCGGCTTCCGGGCTGGCCGGACGGAGCGGTGCGGGAGTGACAGCCCCGCGCCGCTCCGGTCCCGCCGTTCACGCATCCCTATCATTGGAGCCTGCACATGCTCGACGCCCATCCGGCGCCGGCCGCGCCCGTGCGCGCGCCCGCCGCCTCCGTCCCCACGGCCACTACCGCATATCTCTGCGGCCCGCAACACGAGCCCCGTTCCAAGCCCGCCGCGCTATTGGCCACCGCCCGTACCCTGCTGCCGGTCCTGGAGGCCGGCCGCGCGCTCGATGTCCACGCGTTGCGCGAGGCCATGAGCGATGCCTTCGGGGCCACCGACGCCCAGGGCGCCTGGGTCTGGAAGGACGCCTACGAGGCGGCCGAAGCCGCGCTCGTGCTCTTCCTCCAACGTTACGGCCGCGCCATGCGCCGCGAGGCCGGCCCGGATACCGGCGGCCCCGCCGCCATGCTTGGCATGCTGGAGACTATCGCTGCCCTGGAGCCCTCTCAGACGCGGCGTTCCGAGGAGCAGATCGCGCTACAGCAGTTCTCGACGCCGCTGCCGCTCGCCTACGCCGCCCTCCAAGCCGCAGCCATCCGTCCCGGCGATGTCGTGCTCGAACCCTCCGCCGGCACCGGCATGCTCGCGGTGATGGCCGCGTGCGCGCTCGGCAATGGTTCCGCCGGCTCCCTCCACCTGAACGAGATCGCCGCCACCCGCGCCGGGCTCTTGTCCGGCCTGTTCCCCGGCGCGGCCGTCACTCGCCACAACGCCGAATCCTTGCGCGACCGCCTGCCGGCGCTCCGTCCCAGCGTGGTCCTGATGAACCCGCCGTTCTCGGCAAGCCCCGGCGTTGACCGCGCCAGCAAGGACGCCGACCTGCGCCATATTCGCTCGGCCTTCTCGATGCTTCCGCCGGGCGGGCGGCTGGTGACCATCTCGTCCGCCCACTGCGCACCCGGCGACGCCGCCTGGAAGGATGCTTTCGCATCCCACGATTTGGCGGCCCGCGTGGTGTTCTCCGCCGCGATCGACGGGCGTGTCTACGCGCGCCGCGGCACCACCTTCGACACCAGACTCACCGTGCTCGACAGAGGCGGGGACGAACGGGGCCCGATCGATCCGCTCGCCCGCATCGCGGACACCGCCCAACTGCTCAAGGCCGTCGCCGCCGCGGTGCCCGCCCGTCTGCCCGTCGAGCCGGTGCAGGCCGTTCCGGTTCGTGCCGCCGATCTGTTCGGCAATGCACCGGCACCCCGCCGGGTATCCGCCAAGCGTGCCGGGACGGCCCCCTCCGCGCCGCAGCCCCATGACTGGGGCCCCATCGCCGAGCTCGAATACGAAGCCGGCCGGCCCGCTGGGGACTCCGCCGATAACGCGCACGCCTCCGGCCCATACGAGCCCTGGCGAGCGGGCACCATCGGTTTCCCCGGCGCGGTCGAGCATCCCACCCCGCTGGTGCAGTCCGGCGCCATGGCGGCGGTGCCGCACCCGGCGCCTTCGTACCATCCCATGCTTCCCACGCGGATCCTGACCGACGGGCTCCTGTCCGATGCCCAGCTCGAGAGCGTCGTCCTCGCCGGACAGGCACACGAACGCCACCTCGCCGCGCTCTACCGCATCGGCGCCGGATGGGAGACCGTGCACCGCGTCGACGGCGAGAACGATGACGGCAATGACGCCAACAACGATCATGACGCCGTTCATGCGCATCCCGACAACGGCGGCGATAGCGCAGGCGACAACGAGCCGCTGTCGAACCCGGTGCGCTTCCGGCACGGCTGGATGCTGGGCGACGGCACCGGCTGCGGCAAGGGCAGGCAGGTCGCTGCCATCGTCCTCGACCAGTTGCTACGGGGGCGAAAACGGGCGCTCTGGCTCAGCCAGTCCGACAAGCTGCTTGAGGACACGCGCCGGGACTGGACCGCAATCGGCGGCCGCGATGATGATGTGATCCCGTTGGCCAAGGTCCGCCAGGGGGCCGCCATCCCCCAGGCGCAAGGCATCCTCTTTGCCACCTATGCCACGCTGCGCTCGCCGGCCCGGCAGGGGAAGCAATCGCGCCTCGACCAGATCGTCGCCTGGCTCGCCGGGAGTGCCGACGAAAACGACCCCCACGCCTTCTCGGGCGTCATCGTCTTCGACGAGGCGCATGCCATGGCCAACGCCGCCGGGTCCAAGGGCTCACGCGGCGACGCCGCGCCCTCGCAGCAGGGACGCGCCGGTCTGCGCCTGCAGAACGCACTCCCCGACGCCCGCGTCCTCTACGTCTCCGCTACCGGCGCCACCACCGTCCCCGGCCTTGCCTACGCAAGGCGCCTCGGCCTCTGGGCTTCCGGCGAGACCCCGTTCGAGGAACGCGCGGCGTTCGTCGCGGCCATGGAGGCCGGCGGTGTCGCGGCAATGGAAGTGGTTGCCCGCGACCTCAAGGCCCTCGGCCTCTATCAAGCCCGCGCGCTATCCTACGACGGGGTGGACGTCGACATCCTGGAGCACCCGCTCAGCCACGAGCAGCGCCGCATCTACGACGCCTATGCCGGAGCGTTCAAGATCATCCATGCCAACATCCAGGAGGCGTTGAAGGCCACCGGCATCGTGGAGGGGGGCAACACCCTCAATCGCAATGCCAAGTCCGCCGCGCTCAGCGCATTCGAGGGCGCCAAGCAGCGCTTCTTCGGCCATCTGTTGACCAGCATGAAGTGCCCTTCGCTGATCGCCGCCATGGAAGCGGACCTGGAAGCGGAGCGGTCGCCCGTTGTGCAGCTCGTCTCGACCGGCGAAGCGCTGATGGAGCGCAGGATCGCCGAGATTCCAGCCTCGGAATGGGACGATCTCAGCATCGACCTGACCCCGCGGGAGTATGTACTGGATTTTCTCGCCCACGCCTTTCCGGTGCAGTTGCAGGAGCCCTTCACCGACGACGACGGCAACGTCATGTCGCGGCCCGTGTTCGACGACGATGGCAACCCGGTGCTCTGCCAGGAAGCCGTGGCCAAGCGCGACGCGCTCATTCAGAAGCTCGGTTCCCTACCGCCGGTACAGTCTGCGCTCGACCAGATCGTCCACCGCTTCGGACACGATGCCGTCGCCGAGGTCACCGGGCGCTCGCGCCGGGTGCTCAAGATTACGGACGCCAGGGGCGAGCGCCTGGCGCTGCGCTCCCGTCCCGCCTCAGCCAACCTCGCCGAGACCGCCGCCTTCATGGATGGCAGCAAACGCATCCTGGTGTTCTCGATGGCCGGCGGCACCGGGCGCAGCTACCACGCCGACCTCGGTTGCGCCAACACCGCGCGCCGCGTCCACTATCTGCTGGAACCGGGCTGGCGGGCCGACCAGGCAATCCAGGGCCTTGGCCGGACCCACCGCACACACCAGGCCTCGGCGCCGCTGTTCCGCCCGGTCGCTACCGACGTGAAGGGCGAGCGCCGCTTCATCGCCACCATCGCCAGAAGGCTCGATTCCCTCGGCGCCATCACGCGCGGCCAGCGCGACTCACAGACCGCCATGGGCGGCGATGACACCGCGTTGTTCCGGGCCAGCGACAATCTCGAGAGCCTCTACGCCAAGTCGGCGCTGCGGCAGTTCTACATCGCGCTCTGGCGCGGCCACATCGAAGGCTGGTCGCTCGACCGCTTCGAGGAGGCCACCGGACTGAAGCTCACTTGGGAGGGCAGTCTCAAGGAGGACCTGCCGCCGATGCCGAAGTTTCTCAACCGGCTGCTTGCGCTTCCAATTGCCGAGCAGAACGCGCTGTTCGCCGCGCTTGAGGCCCGCATCGAGGCCAATATCGAACACGCCGTCGAGGCCGGCACCTTCGAGCGGGGTGTCGAGACCATCGCCGCCGACTCGCTCTCCGCCGGCGCGCGCGAGACGGTGTTCGTCCACGAGGCCTCCGGCGCCGAGACCGAGCTCCTCGAAGTCCTGCGACGCGACAGGCTCGAGCCGCTTACCGCCGACGCGGCGCTCAAGCTTCATCCCGAGGCCTCCGACCGCAAGCCCCGGCTCATGGTGAACGGCCAGTCGAAGCGCGCCGCCCTGGTGCGGCCCGCATCGTCCCGCATGTTCGACGACGGCGGGGTGCAGGAGCGCGTCCGCCTGATCCGCCCCGCTGCCCGGGACACCATGGCCCGGGACGCGCTCGACGCCTCCCAATGGCGGGATGCCGATGAGGACCGCTGGCGCGCCTTCTGGGAGGCCGAGGTCGCGGAGCTGCCGTCGCACACGGAGTCCCGCTTCTGGCTGGTCGCCGGCCTGCTGCTACCGATCTGGGACCGCCTGCCCGACGAGAGCATGCGGGTGCGCCGCCTCGTGACGGACAATGGCGAACGACGCTGAGGCGTGGCCGGGATTGAGCGTCGAGCAGGCCTACGGCCGCCTGCCGGAACCCGAGAACGGCGACGGGAACGACAGCCCTACTTCCGGGGCCGGCGGCAGCGCGGCAGGCGCGCAATCCGCTGCCGGCGACGAGGATCCGTCCGACAACGACCATCCGCAAGCCGAGGGCGATCTCCGCCTCTCGGCGGTGCCGGATCGACGGCCGGTGCGCGAAGCGCGCGCCGCGCCGTGCGGCCGGATACGGCTCGGGTCGGATTACAGAAAAATAGGCCGGCCCCGTGCCGGTCATCGGCGCGGGAGCGGCCCCGTTGAAGATAAGGAGGAAGCGGATCAGGCGGTAAGGTGCCGTCGTTTTCGAACATCCGAGTGCATCGGAGGCGGCGTCCAGGGGACGAGATCGCGCTCAACGAGCATCGCGGCGGCGGCCGGACGGATCTCGCTCCGTTTGTCGACCTGGCGGGGTCCTTTCCAATCTTCGGAGAGATGCACGACGTAGTAGTGCGAACGATCCGGTGTGGCGTAGTCGATACGCCGGGTGACCGAGCCGACGGTTTCGCCGTAGACAACGATCATGTACTCGTCCTCTCCGGAGCGGCGGAACGTGATGTCATGGGCACTGAAATCGCAACTGGACATGGGCAATCTCCCGGGGAAATGGAATGCGGCAGGCTGGCAAGGGGTTCCCTTCCGCGCGCGTAGCGGTCAAAAAAGAAGGCCGGTTCCGCGCCAGGATCGACGCGGAATCGGCCCCGAAGTTCGCGGGAGGGAGGAGCCCGCTAGAACGGAATCTCGTCGTTCATGTCCGCCTGGCCGGCCGGATCGGATGCGGCTGGCGGGGTCGCCTCAGCGTTGTTCGCCGGGACGCCGTTGGCGGGTTTGTCTAGGAACTGAATGCGCCCGCCGGGGACCAGTAGGATCTCGGTGGAGAAGCGATCCGACTCCTCGCCGTCCTTGCGCCACTTGCGGGTCTGCAACTTGCCCGCGACGTAGACCAGCCGGCCCTTCCGGGCGTGCTTTTCGAACATGTCGACCAGCCCGTTCTGGAAGGTGACGACGCGGTGCCATTCCGTCCGGTCGACCCGCTCGCCGGTCTGGCGGTCGATGTAGCTCTCGTCGGTGGCGATGCTGAGGTTGGCGACGCGCCCGCCGCTGGAGAGCTGGTTGATGCTGACGTCGGCGCCGAGGCGGCCGATTACTTCTGCGCGGTTCAATCCGAACATGATCGTGTCTCCTATTCAATCTGGTTTATGACGATGGTTGCCGAACGGGCCGGTTCTCTCTCGATCCCCTTCCCGTTCACTTCTCTCAAGCTCCTCTCCAACTCTCTGTTGCCGCCGGCCCCGTTGCCTGCCAAGTGGGCGACGACCTTGCCGCTTGCACGGGAGAGAATGGCGGGGCCGACTAGGGCGAGTGGGTGCGGAACGCCGCGGAGATGCGGGTCCTGGTCGGCCCTTCGTCAGCCGTCCGCCCCGAGGCCTGGCGCGTAACCGAGGACTTCGCGGATCGTGTGCGAGGGCAACACCGCGCGGCCCATCTGGAACAGCATAAGGTCGAAGGCGGCCCCGAAATCCTCCGCGAGGTGGGCCTTGACCAGCGCGGTACGGATGGCGCGGAGGTCGTCGCCGAGCCCGATGCCGACGCCGGCCTCCTTGCGCGCTTCGGCTTCCGCGTCGGGACGCGCGGGCGGCACGGCCGGAGCGGAGATGGCGGGGGCCTGGATGCCGGGGATACCGGCTTCATCG
The DNA here is from genome assembly GCA_965219135.1 of Alphaproteobacteria bacterium. Lineage (GTDB taxonomy): Bacteria > Pseudomonadota > Alphaproteobacteria > VGEJ01 > VGEJ01 > CAYUNL01. The sequence goes on from CBDCMV010000003.1 coordinate 2,197,102, forward strand.
CCGCCGTCATCGAGCTGCCCTGCGGCATTCGCATCGCCGGGCTCTTGTGCCGGCATGTCCTCGGGCCTGACCAGGCCCTGGACGACTTGTAGCTCACCGTCCCTGCCGACGGTGGCGATGCATCCGGCGATCGCAAAATCCTCATGCCGGAACGTGGCCCGCGCTTCGACCGCGGCGTCGATCTCCTCGAGCCGGGTTTCGATGGCGTCGGCTTCGATTGCGAGCTCCTCGGTCCACGCGTCGTCGTCCATCTCGGCAAGCTCGTCGTGACGGGTCCGCAGGCGCTCGCTCTCCGCCTTCTCCTCGCCGGTGGGTTGAGCCGGTTGGGGATGGATCCGGCCGAATCGGGCGAGGTCGGTCCAGTCGACCTCAAGGCGCGCCTCGGCCCACTTCCAGCGGGTCGCGACCTCGTCCGCCGCTGCCTGGAGGCTCTCGGTGGCGAGCTTGTCCAGGAGATCGGGATCTTCGAGCCAGACGCCCCGCTCGTCCTCATCCGCGAACAGGTCGCGGTCGACCCGTCCGCCGGCCGCCTCGTAAGTCTCGACGCCGACGAAGTGCGCGGTGATGGAGGTGGCGGGCACCCTGTCCTCGGTGAGCATGCGTTTGATCTGCCAGCCGCTTGGCCGGTAGCTCTGTTCCTTGACCCGCTCCCACACCGCCATCTGGCGCTCGCGGTCGGCGGTGACGGCGAAGGCCTTGAGGGTATCGAGGTCGATCTCGTCGGCGCGGTAGGCGTCGAGGAGTTCGGGCGCGGCGTTGCCGAGGCGCAGGCGCTGTTCGACGGTACGCTCCGCCACCCCGAAGCGGGCGGCGATGTCGGCGACGGTGGCGCCGGCATCGGCCAGCGCCCCGAAAGCCTGCACCTGGTCGGCCGGGTGCATGGCAACGCGGACCATGTTCTCGGCGAGGGAGAGCTCGTTGTCGGCCGCGCCGTTGCCGATGACGCGGCAAGGGACAGGGAAGTCGAGGGCCAACACGCCCTCGCGCGCGAGGTCGATGAGCGCCTTTAGCCGCCGGCCGCCGGCGATGACGGCGTAGCTGCCGTCCGCATTAGAGTCGCATGAGCGAACCACCAGGTTCTCAAGCAGCCCGTGCGAAGCGATGGAAGCCTTGAGCTCGGTGAAGGCGGTCTTGGCGGCCACGGTCTTGCGGACGTTGGCGGGCGAGAGTTCCAGCCGGTCGAGCGGGATGGATCGGATGACGGGGTCGGTCATGTGCGGAGTTCTCCAGAGATGGGACGGCCGCGCGGTGCGGCCGGTCGATGAACGGACGCGTGATCGTGATCGAACACGCGTCCATGGAAGGGAAAGCCGGGAGCGCCCTCTCGGACGCCCGGGACTCGATCTCAACGGGGCCAGGCTCTGTCTCTTGGTGCCGCACGGCCAGGGAGCCGGTGTCTGGAATAAGTCCGAGCAGTGACAATCGAGGGAGTCGGGTTCGGCACTCTTGCCGGACGTTGCCGCTGCAGTGGCAGCCCGGTCATGCCTCTCGTTCGTCGTGGTCGGTCAGTCGAATTCCCGCCACGATCGACACGAAGAGCGGGGTAATGAGGTATTCGTCCTCGCTGCCGCCCTCGCCGGCCGGGTGGACGGTGACGGTGGCGATGGCTGCTTCCGGTTTCCCTGCGCAGAAGCAGGAGACGAGGGCGAAATTCTCATAGCAGCCGCTGGTCAGTGCCTCGAAGGCGCGGCGGTGCTCGTCTGTGATGTTGGTGGTCATGGTTGCGATCTCCGTGTGGACGGGGCGCCGGCGCCGATTGCTCTCACCCGGGCAGCGGCCGCGAGGGCGCGGTCGCCGGGGGAGCGGCGGTGGTTTTGTGGCGCTTGGTATGGGGGCAGCGGCGCGACGGGCGCCGCCGAGGCGGCTCAATCGGATACGATGGAGATGTGCTCGCCCCAGGGCGGTGGGCTGCGCCACGTCCCGCCAACCGGTCCGTAGTCGCACCACAGGACAGGATAACCAGGCTCGTTCTCGGGGTAGCTGTCGCACTCCATGTCGGTGAAGTAGAGACAGCAGCTTGGGCGTAGACCTTGCGCGGCAAGCCACGCGAAGCCGGGCCGGAAGTCGGTGCCGCCCCGGCCCTTCAGCGCGATCTCTTCGGGCAGGTCGCCGGCGGCATAATCGGCGGCGTCCTGCAAAGCGGCGTCGACCTGCAGGACGAAGACGGTCTCCGGTTGTAGTTCGGCGGCGATCTCGCGCACCTCGGTCCAGAATGCGGCGAGAGTCCGGGCCGGCAGCGAGGCCGAGGTGTCGATGATGACGGCGATCGTGTCGATGCCTTGCCCGCGGATCGAGGGAAGATAGAGCCCGTTGTCGATGAAGCGACGGTTGGGGAGGCTCCAGCTGTAGTCGCTGCGGGCCGCGTCGGTCATGTAGCGGCGCAGGAGCGTGCGCCAGTCGAGGACGCTCGCGTGGGCGCCGCGGATGGTCCCCTCGACGGCGCCCGGCGCCTTGCCCTGCGCCTTAGCGAGGCTCAAGGCCTGGTGCATGGCCTCGTCCCAGGCCTGCTCCTCTGCGGCGGTGTCCAATGGCGCCTCGACGGACACGCTGTCATCGCCGTTGCGCGATCCCGCGTCCATGATTTCGCCTGTGCCGCCGGGATCGAAACTCGTCGGCGCGTCGCCCCCGCCGACCGTTCCTGGACCGTCCTTGTCTTTCGGATCGGCGTTATTGGACAGGTCGCCGGTGGAACCGGAATTATGGTCGCCACCGTCCGCAGCTGGATCACCCTCGTCTTGCGGATGGCCGTTGTCGGACGGATTGTTGGCGCCGGTAGCGGATTGCGCGCCCGCCGCGTTGCTGCCGGCTTCGGAAGTCGGGCTGTCGTTTCCGTCGCTGTTCTCGGATTCCGGCAGGCGGTCGTAGGCTTGCTCGACGCTCAATCCGTCCCACGCCTCGGCGTCGGGCGGCAGGGTGAAGCCCGCGTCGCGCAGCAGCCCGTGGGTGACGAGCTGCGAGGCCCGCTGCCAGCGTTCCGGATCGCGCTCGCCCCGCCGCGTGTGGTGCTTCAAAGTGCAGGCCAGCACCACCCGCCCGATCGCCGTCTTGATGAGATCGGCGTCGGTATCCGCGACCCACTGCGGCGAATAGCGGATCTCGTGGCCGTCGCTCGCGAGCGTCTCGCGGCTGGCGTCGGCGCGGATCGGCAGACGCAACGCCAGGCTGCCGAAGAAGGGCTGATCGCGGAGCAGCGCGGTGACGCAGTCGCTGAGGCGGTACGCAGACTCCCTGCCGGTCCTGGCTGTGGCCGGTATCATCATGATTGCATCCACCACAGGTGGGTGGCACGGCCGCCCACCTGTGCCATGACGCTCTGAATCCAGCCGCGGGCTTCCGTATCGGCAAGGTGGCGATAGGCGGAGATGCGCTGGAGGCCGGTGGCCCTCGCCAATGCGCTTGTGGACATGGGTTCGTGGCGCGCATCCTTGCGGACTGGCACGTTCTCAAAGAGCCGGTTCATGCGGGAGTGGTTGAGCTGCGAGGTGGGCATTACGCCGCCTCCCGATCAGCCGCGCCGGCGGGCGCAAAATACCCGGCGAATTGCTCCTTCAGCGCGTCGGCGTCGCGCTTCACCTGGCGCCGGACATTCGGATTGAAGGTGCGCGACGGGCGGAGCGTTTCGGGATCGGCACCGGCGATGCGATCCTTCACCCGCTCGCAGAGGCGTGCGAGGTGATCGTCGCCAAAGATGTTGAGGCGGGGCACCACGTCGACCAGGCCGCGGATGTTCTCGATCATCGAGTCGCGGAACACCAGCGGCTTGCCATTCTCGTCCTCCTGCAGGCGCCCCGAGACGCGCTCGACCGCCTCGCCCAGGCGCCGGTAGAGATCGGCCACCGCGTCGTGCAGGCGTTCCTCGATCTGGTGCTCGATGTCGCGCTTGACCCGATCGGTATCGCCGGAAGCGAGCTTCGCCATGAAGTGGTCGGCGTCCGGGACGGGCACGATCCGGTAGCGGATCGCGAACTTGCCCTGGAGCGCTTCTTTCGAGGGATAGTCCTCGATGCGGAACAGCCGCCCGAGGTCCATGCGCGACTGGTCGATGTAATCGTCGTAATCCTCGATGAAGCGGGCGCGCTCGCGCACCACGCGCTCGCGGAGGGCGTTCAGCAACTCGGTGTAGCGCTCGTAGTTGGCGACGGTGAGCAGCCGCGAGCCCTGGTCGTCCCAGGGCAACGACTGGTCGTAATGGCTGGAACGCGCAGCGCTCATGGTGGCGGTCAAAGCAGCGAAAGCGGCCTTAGGCAGGAGCCGCTTGTTGTAGCGTCCCGCGCTCGCGCTCGCCTCGTGGTGGGCGGCGACATGGTTGCTGGCCTGGCGGTCGTAGAGCCGGCCGGACCAGGCATTGATGCGCAAGGACACCAGCATGGCGTCGTGAGTGAGGTTCATAGTCGGGGTCTCCGAATAAGAAGGTGTCTAATGGGTCCTGGCTGCGGCCCAGCGGATGAAGGCCGGGGTGTTCTGCAGGGCCGGGTCGCGCCGCACGCACGAGCCGACGAGGAACTCGCCGACTTCGCGCCTGAGCCGCGCCGCATAGGTGACGATGGCGCCGAGATTGATGTCGTCGGCGAGGCGGTAGAGCGAGCCGCAGAGAGCGATCAACGCGCTCGCGTTGTCGGGAACGGCGGCGTTCTCTGGATCGTCGATGACGGCCCTGGGATGGGGAAGCTCGCGCCAGACCTTGAGGAAAGCGGCGAACTCGACGGCGGCGGCCTCGCCGACGGTGCCCCGGAACAGCGCGCGCTCGGAGACCGTATCGAGGCCATTGCGGTGTTGCAGGATGTTCGAAATGAAGCTCCAGGTACGCGGGCAAGCAAAAGCGGCCTCCCGCGTCTGGGGGTCGAACTGATGCAGGAGCTCCGGCCTGAGCTGGATGAAGAAAATTACCTCGGCCGCGATTGCGTTGACCGCAGCCCAGGCGCACCAATCGGCCGCGTCGACGCGGATCTCCAGATGAACGAAGCGCGATGCGAGCGGTGTCGGCATGCGGTGGGTAACGCCGCGATCGCTTTCACGGTTGCCGCAGGCGATCAGCGACGCGCCCTCGGGTAACTCGTACTCGCCGCATTTGCGGTCGAGCACCAACTGGTAAAGAGCGGCCTGGACCATGGGCAGGGCGGAGGGCAGTTCTTCGAGGTTGATGAGCCAGCGGCCGGGATCGTCCGATGGCGGTAGGAAGGAGGGGGGCGCCCAGCGGGTGCGGTCGGCGCCGTCGCGCCAGGGGATGCCGCGCAGGTCGACGGGATCGAGCAGCAGCGCGCGCACATCGACGTACTCGCGGCCGCCGGCGGCGGCGACCTGTTGGGCGATGTCCGATTTTGCGCTGCCGGGCGGGCCCCAGACCACAGCCGGTTGGCGGGCTTCCACCAGCAACGCCAGGGTGTCGGCGAGCTCGCTCGGGCGAAGTGTGTAGTCGGCGGAGATGGTGTCGGGGTCGGTCATTGGGAGCTCCGGACAAGTGGAAGTCGCGGGCGGAACGCCTCCAGACGCTCCGATCCTCGCCCCTTCCGAGCTTGGCTTTGCTCCTCGACGTGTCAGGGCACGAGCCTGCCGAACGGATCAAGCGCTCCCCGCGTGACCGGGGATCTCGCAGCTACGGCGCCGTTGCTGTCTTCGGGAAAAGACGGGCGGGTTGGAGAAACTGGATGATGGGAGTTTGGTTGTGACGGGCGGCGTCGCCTGCTCAAGGTCCGCGACCAACGCTGTACAGTCTACTCAAATTCAAATTAGCTTGAGTGATAATCTGGATTGTTCTTCAATTGAGTTGAAGCGTCTCAACTGTTTTTCGAGAAATTATCTGACGTTTCCGATCTATTTCCCGCCGCCAGATTGTGGTGGTCCCAAAGACATTGTCACGTTATCGAACGGCCGTGCCACGAATTGGCATAAATCTCAAACTCAAGCGGTGGCGGGGCAGTTTGCCGCAGGCTCAGTGCGTGGTTGCGAAACTGGCGCAATGTTATTCGGGGAATCAGATAGCGTTGAACGTTGAAGGTGTTGTAAACCGTGGTGTAGGTAGAGAGAAACCGTTGCGCTGATCGAGCCGGTTTGAAACGCTGCATTCGTCGTTCCCGCTGCCGGATCGGCGCTCCGGAATCCGGCGTTATTTTGAAAATGCAGGACAACAAGGTGCGCCATTCATGACAGTCAGGATATTGCTGCCGCTGCTGGCGATCGCCGCCGCCGCGGCATTCATCCCGGACAGCCGCGCTGAGTCTCCGGTCACCCCGAACCTCGACAGGGAGGCGGTCCGCAAGATCGTCAGGGAATACCTGCTCGAACATCCCGAAGTCATCGAAGAAGCCATCCAGGTTCTGCAGGCGAGGCGGGAATCGCGAGAGCAGGACCGCGTCCGCGCGGCGCTCCTCGAGCACGACAAAGCGTTGCGGTCCCACCCGATGTCGCCGGTCTCGGGCAACCCGAAGGGCGATGTCACCCTCGTCGAGTTCTTTGACTACCAGTGCGGCTATTGCAAACGGTCGCTGAAGCCCGTGAAGGACCTGCTGGAGACTGACAGGCAGCTGCGCGTCGTCTGGAAGGAGTTTCCCATCCTCGGTCCGGTATCGCGGTTCGCGGCCCGGGCGGCGATGGCCTCCGAGAAGCAGGGCCGGTACTTCGAATTCCATGTCGCCGTCATGGGTTCGCGCGGTAAACTGACGGAAGACAGGGTCATGGCTATTGCCGGCAGCGTCGGTCTCGACATCCAACGCCTTCGCCGCGACATGGAGGATCGCGCCATCGAGAACTACCTCGACGAAACAATCCGCCTGGCCCGGGTCCTCGGCATCCGCGGGACTCCTGCGTTCGTGATCGGCGACACCCTGGTTCCGGGCGTCGTCGGCGATGCCCGCCTGAAGGAACTCATCGCCAAGGCCCGGTCGGGCAGCTAAGGCCGCGGTCGGCCGTAAGCTGGCGCAGCCGGAACGCACGGCCCCACGTTCCGCGCCGGCATGTTCATGCGGTATTTTTTCCATCCCGTCTGCCTGCGGACCGGGACGGGCTCACCTTCCGGGTGTGTTGTTCGGCTCCGAACATTAACCCCTGACAAATGAACGGGATCAACAACTTGCGGAGCCGATCGGCGTCGAAGGGCCGCGCCGGTCAACAATCCAGACCGCCGCGGCACGGATCACTGGAAGCATCGGCGGGAATCTGTCGTCTGTTCAAGTGGTCGACGAAACCAATAGACAATGAGTACGCGCTGTCTACACCACAGATTCACATCACGGCCGCTCGCGATCAGCAAAAACCAGTGTGCCGGGTACGAAATGCCCGCTGCGGACATATCGCATTTGCGTGGCACACGTCATCTCTTGTTCTACACTGACACAGTTTCCGCTCACACCGGTAAAATCACAGGGAGGACGACCATGGCAAAGAAACGCGCGGATCGCAGCCGAGACACCGCACCCGAACCCGGTCCAGCCGCCAAACCAAAGACCGTCCCCGCCAGCAAAGTTGGATTGTCGCTCACGATCAGCGACAAGGCGCTGAAGGATTTCGATCGAAAGCAGGAGGAGACCATCAAAGCAGCTGAAAACGACCAGAAGTTCTCATGGCGATGAGCTGCGCGCTCACCTAGCTTTCCCGCGACCCGCATCCACCCTTCCGCCCGATAATGAAAATCTCGCATACCGTCGAGGCGCTCGACAGCGCCGCAGCATGGTCGCGCCTCGCACGGGTCCTCGGCGGCGCGGGCCTTGATGTCGTGCGCAACACGATCCGGCATCTCCGCGTGCTCGACGTCAAGTGTTACGTTCTCGAGGATCCCTACATCGATCGTGACTACTCGGCAGATTACGCCCAGTTTTACGCCCTTACGTTCCACGCCCACGAGCGCCACTGCAAGCGCGTCCACTTCTTCTCGCAGGACATCTCACCGCTGCTCCACCGGCCACTGTCGACCGATCGACTGAATGACCTGGGCGACCTTGCAAAGGGCGCCTATTACGGCTTCTGCGTCGTCCGACCCCTGTCAGCCGCTCCGATCGGCAGAACGGTTCTGCTGGCCCGCCTCGGCAACGGCTTCAACATGGAGGCCGCCGTAACCTGCCGCGCCGACATCAACGCCCACCTCCTCGGCACGCGATTGCAAGTCACCGGGACCTCCTTCCTCCAGCAGGACTCCCGCGTGGGCGCCTGCGCCCAGGTCGCCATCTGGGCCGGCATGCGCCACATGCACGCACGGCACAACTACAACTGGGTATCCGTCGCCGACATCACGCGATTCGCCGGTCTCCCATCCGTGACGGAAGCGGTGTCGCTGCCCAACGCGTCGGACCGCCTGTCGTCTGACGCAATGGTGCGGGCAATAGCCGAGGCCGGCTATCAGCCCCTTTGTCTGCCGCGTCCGGGCATCGGCCACGCCATCCTCCCATATGTCGAGTCCGGCATCCCCGTCATCCTCGGCCTCGACATCGGCAGCACGGTCGGCCACGCCGTCACGGTCGTCGGCCGCGTGTTTGCAAGGCAGGGGAATCCGACCACCAGCGCATTCGACTACGTCCCCGCCTATATCGTCCACGACGATCAGAGCGGCCCCTACATGTGGCTCCCGGCGGACAAGCATGCCAGCACGACATTTTCCTTCAGCGACGACACCATCAAGCGCGACACTCTCGGCGGTCCCATCGAGTTGAACGTGGAGTGCCACGCCGTCTTCGCCGTAGCCCTCATGTCCAAGAGAGTCTTCTCCACCGCCGCGCGCGCCGAACACAACGCCTGGAGCCAGATCGATGAGAACCTGAAGGCCCTGCCCGATGCACGCAAAGCCCTCACCGAACTAGATATACCGGTGAACGAGATGCTGATGGACGAGCTGCAGTCGGCCCACAGCGACGGCAATATCGTCCTACGGACGTACTTGACCTCCGCTGCCGGCTACCGGCGCCACCTCGCCCAAGGCTCAGCAAGCCACGCGCTCAAGGACGCGCTCCTACACCTCCATCTGCCGCATTTCTCGTGGATCACCGAGATTTCCACCATCGACTCGTACAACCAGCCCTCTCCCGGGCTGCGACGCATCTACGGCCACACGGTTCTGGACGCGACCTCAACCGCCGAACTCAAGGACGCCCTGCTCGTGCTCCATCTTCCCGGACTGCTCCTCACCAAGGACCCCAACGCGCGAGGCAAACAACAAATCACCGCCATCGAAGACGACAAACTGTACGAGTGCCGCGAAAAGCGCCTCTAGCCCCCAGCCGGCCTCGTCGGCAGCATCGCGTTATCGCCCATTCCCATCCGGCTGTGCTCCTTCCCCGAACACTCGGCGCAGTCTTCGCCCCGTGTTGGCATGTCATAGCCTGCGACCGCACGACGGGAGTTCCACCGGAACCACCCGGACTCGGCGTCGGCGTATTTCAGGCCCGTCAGGTGGAACAGGAAGTCGTCCGCGGCGTGTGCGCAAGCGATCGCGTTCATCGTCACCACGCTGGGTGCCACGACGTCCGGGTCGTCCACATACGCGTAGCCGCGCTTGGCTGCGTCTGGCACGGCTTCGTCCTGCAATCGTGCCGGACTGATGAGTCCGTTGCACCAGAGGCATCCTTGTTCGGGCGTGACCATTCGACTGACGCAAAACACGTTCCCGACCGTCCCATCCTCCGCGACCGGAATCTTGGCTCCCACCTGGATGCCCGGGATCCCATACTGGTGCACGATGGCGTTGAACAGCAGCCGCGCCCCCATCGTGTCCGCCGCCAGAAACAGGAAATCGCAGTCCGTGAAGCGCGCTGCGACGTCGGCTTCCAGGAAATCTCTCGGTACTGCCTCGATGCGCGCCTCCCGATTTGCACGACGAATGTTGCGGGTCGCCATGCGCACCTTGCGACTCTGGAGCCTGGGAGCAATCGCCCGCGGCAGCCATGACGGTACGACCGCGTCGCGGCGGCGCGCGGCGATGAGCCGCGGCAGGTTCGTATGCTCGGCCTTCTCCGGATCCGCGAGCACGAACTCCCCGACTCCGAGCCGACCCAGAAGCTCCGCCAGCACAGAGCCCGCGCCCCCCAGCCCGACGATACCGACGCGTGTCCGCCGCAGCAGCAACTGACCTGCGTCGCCGAACAGGCGGCTTTGCCGGTCGTATATTCCCACCGCGACCGCCTTCTTCTCCGGCTTGGGAAACAAAATCTGCCGGCGATGCCCGACGATTGTGGCGTGGCTCAGCTCCGCGCGCTCGCATCCCGGAAACCACAGGTCCCCGGCTACCGCCGACTGTGCGAGCACCAGCGCGCCAACCGGCATGCCCCGCGCAATGTCGAGCAGCGCCGGATACCCCCGTTCGTGGGACGCCATGTCGGGCTCTGAAAATCCGACCGAATTCGTGCCACCATGGTTGTGGATCGCGAGATAGGCCAGTCTGCGGTCTCTCGCACGCAGAATCCTGCTCTGGATGAACTCCGCCTTCAGCATGCGGTAGCCCCGCTTGCCAGGCACGTAATCGACGCCATCTTTGGCCAGGTGAAGCTCTCGCGCGACCAGCCGCAGGCCCCGGTCCGACTCGCAGGTGCCAGCCAGGATCACCGCGCCGTGTTCGTCGCCGTCGCCGGGGAACAGGTGCCGGTGCAGATCGCCGTACAGCCCGGCGGGGATTGTCAGCCTCCAGGGCCTCATCACTGGGTCTTCATCCACGTCACCACCTTCAACAGCTTCAACGCCGCCGTATCCCTCTCCGGGTTCAGTCGGTTCGAGCGGCGAGAGATCTGAATCGCCTGCTGGCCTCGGAACGATGCCGTCCCGAACCCGCTGCCCAGGCCCGCTCCCTCCGATCGCGCCAGCTCCGGGTTCGTGAAATGCGGATACACGTCGGCGTATGGGTATTGGAACGTGATGTGGAAGCCGAACCACGCTTCGGCCTGTGCGTAGGGGTATCCCAGCGGGACGCGCCTGACCACCACGACCGCTCCGGCCGAGCCGTCCGGCTCCACCTCCACGTCACACCCCTCGAACGTGCAGCGGATCTCCTCGATGGCCTGCGCCACTGCCGGGGTGAGGTTGCTCATGAATTGTCGTCGTTCTCGATCGCCAGGAAGCGCTCGCCCTCATGCACCACGATTTCCTCGTTGTCGCCGACTAGCTTTGTCTTGCCGCCGCCGAGTTCGATGCTGAGTACGAAATTCTCCTTGATGTTCACGTCCTGCTCGATGGCCGCCTTCTTGACGCTCGCACCTGTCTGCTTCGCGCCCTCGAGCACCACCGGCTTTTCGTTCACCGTGACGTCGAACTTGCCGTCGTTCACCTTGTTCACCTCTTGCTCGCTCGCCATGTCCACACCTCTTTCAATGTTGGCGTTGAATTGCTATCATGCAATATATCGTACTGACCTCTGATTGCAAGAGTGAAATCGATGGATGACCGGACCAATCGCTTTGACGTCGACGCGCTGCATGCCGCCATGGACTCCGAGCGGCGTTCCCGGCGTCTCACATGGAAGGAAGTAGCAGCGGAGTCGGGTGTCAGCGCGTCGACCCTCACTCGCCTGTCCCAGGGCCGTCAACCGGACGTCAACAGCCTTGCGGCACTAACCGCTTGGCTCGGCATGTCTGCCGACCAATTCATGCGCGACGGGCAGGTCGCGCAATTCGGTAGTGCGAGCCCGCTCGCGCAGATCTCGTCCATCATCCACCGCGACCCCCACCTCAGTCCTGAAGGCGGCGCCGCACTCGAGGAATTAATCAGAGCGACGTACGCACGCCTGAGAACGGACTAGGACACGCCCACAGACTGACCGCGGTCACGGCATCTAGGTACCGCTCCGTTGGGCGGCGCCCTCCAATGTTGATCGGCGTCCAATTTTGACCCCCCTAGGTCCACTAAAATCAACGGGCTAGCGTGCTTATCGGCGTCCAATCGACACGCCGATCAACAGTCATGGCCCTTGCCGGCAGCGTCGGTCTCGACATCCAACGCCTTCGCCGCGACATGGAGGATCCCGCCATCGAGAACTACCTCGACGAAGCAAGGCGCCTGGCCCGGGTCCTGGGCATCCGCGGGACTCCTGCGTTCGTGATCGGCGACACCCTGGTTCCGGGCGTCGTCGGCGATGCCCGCCTGAAGGAACTCATCACCAAGGCCCGGTCGGGCAGCTAAGGCCGCGGTCGGCCGTAAGCTGGTGCAGTCGGAACGCACGGCCCCGCGTTCCGCGCCGGCATGTTCATGCCGTATTTTCCATCCCGTCTGCCTGCGGGCCGGGACGGGCTCATCTTCCGGGCGTGTTGTTCGGCTCCAAACATTGACCCCTGACAATTGAAGGGGATCAACAACTGGCGGAGCTGATCGGCGTCGAAGGGCCGCGCCGGTCAACACTCGTAGCGGGCAGCGCTCCGTTCGTTGTCGCGTGGTGCCTTGCCGCGATGACGATGGTACCCGTGCCTGGCGTGCGCGAACGGTCGACGATCAGGATGTCGCCGGCCGGGATCCCGTGTTCGGCCATGTCTCCTGAAAAAACCTTCGACAGCACCAGCCCGGATCGCAAAACTCCCTCAAACCCGAACGCTCGGCGGAATCAGGTCTCGACAGTTACCAATTCAAAAAGTTCTCGACACCACTTATTGCGCTTTTCCATACCTGGCGCAGGAAGAATTTGCCGCAAATGACACCCATCGTCGTGTGTTGCTGTGCACCTATATCATCCCCAATGAACTTCCTTGTAGTCTAGTAGTTCACTACCATGAAATTTCTCCGTCTTGTTTCCTTGCCGCACCCAAAAATCGGTGAACTCTTTACTATTCGCCGGACGAGCGAAAACGGGCTTGGCCGACGCGGCCACGTCTATGCGGCATACATCCTCACTACTCACCTCGTGAAATGAAATTCGGCACAATGCTGGAGAAGGGCCCGAAATTTTATCTCCTATGAGTTGGGTGAGAAAACGCTCAAATCCATCTCGGTTTCGGTCGGACAACGTTGCGTAGTCTTCTTCGAGACCGGTCACCGTTCCATCATCTGCGACCCCGATGAGTAACGATCCCCCTTCGCCATTCATGAATCCGGCGACGCTTTTGACGATGATTTGCTCGCTTTTTCCTTTCGTGTCCGTCCCATAGCTCCACCTTGCGCGCTCCTTAAACTCTAGAATATTGGATTCGCCATTGACAACGAGGTCTAGAATCGATGCTCGGCCTGCCGGTGCCTCAACCTTGCTCTCCCATAGTCTTTCGAAACCCTTCCTAACCACCTGCGCGATTAGCTTTCGACGTTTTTCACAGAACTCCGCATAGTCGAGTTGTTCCCAACCGGTTGGCAAGGCATGCCAGTGTATCTGGCGCTTCAGCCGTTCAGCGTCCGGAGTTTCAGTCATTGTCACCCAATATTCCTGCGGCGACTTGCTGGAAATTGCCAAATTGTCCGACCAATCCACGAAGGCCATATTGGCGATCGCATTGACCCTTGCGTTATCGGTAATGTTAAGGGTCGCGAGATAAGCCTTGGGAAACAGATGATGGCGCTCCATGTCTTTCACCGGCGTGACAACGGGATCGAGCATGGTCGAGACTTTTTTCTCCGAGAACAGCACTTCTGCTTCAAGAATATTCAAGGCTGCCCAGTACGCTGCCAACGGTGGTGATTTAGCTGATGAAGTATCAAGTCGGTTGGGGAGCGTAATGTCCCAATAATCCTGGGTAAAGGAATCGCGCACAATGCGATCTAGCGTTTGACAAAACTTCTCAGCATCCCCCGCTGGAAAATCTCCGATGCGGTTTAAATCGGCCTCCAATTGCGTTTCTGCAGACCCGGTATAGCGACCCATCGTGTGTGCCATGAACCACCAACGCGCAATAACCTGGCGTAGCCTCCTTAGGTCTACGCCGTATTCCGTACGGCCGAGCAACCACAAGATGTATACAAACATGAGTGCAGCTTCGGAGGAGATCATGCGACTAGAGCGGAAGCCGGCATGTTGGAGGCATTTTAGGTACTCATGCCAGTTCGTAAGATCAAGCGCGGCATCGTGCGCGACTTGAAGTCTCGAAAATTGTGAGTCACGACGTTCCGTGCTGAACTGTCCGGTATCCAAGTCTTTTCCACGGAGTATGGAGTAGACGTAATTTAAGCGACCACGTCGGAATGCGAGCCCGACGGACGACCTCAGTAATTGATCTGGGGATGGTTCGATGAAGTGGTTGAAGGGAGACGGTCCGTTAGTGCTGGGCACTTTGGCCAAGCGTGAAAAGTCTTCTAGTTCACGCCGGCCCTTTTCCCAAAAGACCGACATCAACGTCAATATGAAATCCGCATTGTTGAGACGAACACCTTCGCTGTTTATTCGCACGAAGACTTCAGCAACGTGTTCTTCGTCCACCTCACGATCGAGTTCGATTGCCTGGAAAGGATAGTTCTGGAGGTCTTTGAGTCGATCTATATTTTCAACAAGTCGGTTCTTCTCGTGTCGGTGATGTGGCTACGGGCTGTCGAGGGGGGTCGGCCCGGACCGCTGGGATTTGATCGGCGCCTGCGTGGTGTTGATCGGCGCCGGCATCATCCTCTTCGCGCCGCACGGTGCCTGAACGGTATCCTCGCAGCACCCGCGATTCGTTCGGGCGACGGGCCGGTGCCGTTCGGCGCTCGACCGGCGTGCCGAGCGACAGGAAATGATTTCGGCCGTTTCCTTTGGCTCCGGGGGCATCGCTGGGGCCCGCTTTCTCGGACAAATCCATGACGGAAGGCTCGAATCTCAACCTTCGGCGAACAGTTCCGGGGGCCTAACAATTCGAAAACCACTGCTCCTGGTCAGTCGCTAATTTCTTTCGACGTGCCTGCTGAGACGATCGGATCCTCATGTTCCACCAAAGGAAATGGAAAATCATCGCCCGTGCCCGTGTGCGCGACGAAGAGACAATCCGGGCTACAGTCGCATTTCATGTCGCTGTCCATCATTCCGGTCGCGAAGTGATAGGTCTGAGCACCCGGGTTGCCAATCCCCACAGGTTGCACCACCAGGCTCAGGAATTGCGCCACCATCAGCCCGGCTGACCCCAATGCGAATCCGAAGACGTTCTCGTTCTGCCGTAGAACATGATTGGTCGGAAGCCGTTCGATATAGCTGGGGTCGTCGAGGAGCCCTTGCCGCTCAAGCGTGACGTTCGCCGGATCGAACTGGCCCAGACACTCCAGGCAGCGTCTGCCCGTGACAGCCACATGCGCCCCCCACTCGGCGCCCCGCAGCTGGCCGTTCGGCTTGACCCGAACAAGAATCCCTCCATCGACGACCGGGATGTGGTGTGCGTAAGCCAGCATGTTCAGCACTTGCCGTGGCCAGGGTCTGTCCACACAGCTGAACAGAACGTCGCAATCGAGGGCGGCCTTCAGGCCGCACTTCCGCGTGACGGACTTCGGGTGCACCCTGATATCCACGTTTTCGGCTGTGGCGTGCCCGACCAGATGCTCGGCTGCGACCTCCACCTTCGACCGACCGATATCGCCGACAGTCGCGTGAAGAAGCCTGTCGAGATTGTGCTCTTCGACCTCGTCGAAATCGATCAGGCTTACCGTTTGCACGCCCATTCTGACCAGGCTTTCGGCCACGATTGAGCCGACACTGCCAAGCCCGACGACGCCGCAGTGCAACCGAGCCAGCAGGTTCTGCTTAGACTCTCCCCATGCGGAATAAGTTCTTTTGAGCGCCTCCTTGAACTTCGGTTTCGGCGCCAATCGGTCCATGTAGGTCACGTCGAAAGCATCGCCCACGACGCGTACGCTCCCGCACCATCGCCGCTCGAACTCCCGTCTCCCGGTCCGAATCCAGAACCGGGCACTCAGGGCTCCATCGGTTCCCATTGTCAGCCCTATCAAGGGCAGGCCTGTCGTTCCCAGCATCGATGGCGCCATGCGTCGCTCGCTTGTCACATCCATGTCGCTCATGCCCTGCCATCCGGGCGTGAGGTGGCTGTGTAGAAAAGCGACGCCGGCCTTCTTGGCCAAAGCTGCGTCCGCGACGCGATCAAGGTATTCGGGCAAGAAACTCACGTTACCGTGCAATCGTCGCTCGCCATCCCGCGGAAGCATTACTTCCGTCAGAACAGACGTTGTCCGCGTTCTACCCGTGCTTGGTGTCCACAGCGCAAAGCAAAGATCCTCCTGTCTCTGCCCCTTGGTCGTATGTTGAAGGAGGTGTCCTCTCAGGGTGTCAGCGACCTCGCACGGCAGCACAACACTGTATTCGACTGAGCTCATTGGCTTTCCCAAAGCGCACGTACGTGCTCCATGTATCGCAAGGTGTTCTTCGCACCAGACGACCAGTTCGGATGTGGCCGGCTCCAATACTGCCAATCAGACCCGAAGTGCTTGCTATGGCCGGTGCTGGAGTGGATATGTCCAGTAGGATGCGTTCCATCGGGTTGGTTCTGGTGAATCAGCTTGTGAATATGCGGACCGGACGGCGGCGAAAGCGGGAAGTCGGGCGGGGCAACGATACCGATATCGACCTCCAGGCCCTCGTACTTCCCCACTTCGACCCGGTAAGACGGAATCATGATGTGGTGGTCGGGAAGTTCAACGACATCAGTTCCCGCATGCCGCAACTGATCGGCGAAGAGCGGCGCGCCAACTAGCACAGTGTTGTCGGTTCCGGTTGGTTGCCGGAAACGCCTGTTTCACCAAGATAGTGGCTAACGAACTTCGCTCCTTCGAAGAGATCGATCTCCACTTCGCCCTTGTCCTTGTACGAGATCCTGCTGTCGCGCTTGATCTGGATTAGGTAATTCTGTTTCGGATCGAGTTCGCCCAACGCGAGAATTGCGTTGGCCGTCATCGTCTTTTCAGGGGCCGGGTAGGTCTCGTTGTCGATTTCAATCGTGAACAAGGCGGACATTCTAATCTCCTCGGATTGCGACTCGCTGTTGGTCCGTTACGGCTTTGGTGGTCCCGTGCGTTCCCAGGTATGCCCCGGCTCCTGCGTCGGTGGCAGCTTCGGATCGCCTGGTTCGATCGTCACTTCGCGCGGCTTCGGCACCGAGCCGCCACGCGGCCCGCGTTCGATGTATTCCCCTGGTCGATTCGGCTTTTCGCCCGGCTTTTGCGTAGTCATTCCTTGATTCTCCTTGTTTTGCTACGCCCCCATGCGGGCGCGGCGGTCGTTGATCCATTCCCAGGCCCCCTTGGGGAGCCAGCCCCGGTAATCCTTGGTGACGCCGATGACGAGCGCCCTGTCGTTCTCTTCGAAATGCGTATCGAGGCGCTTCCAAATGCCTTCGGCGTCAAGCTTGGTATCGATCAGCCAGGTCGAGCCCAAATAGTGCCACCAGGCACCGCAGCCCTTGATGGCCTGATAGAGGCCCGTATAGTCCTGATCCGGTTTCTTGAGGTCGTAATTGATCGCATAGATCAATGGTTGGCTTTGCCTTGCCCTGGGCACCACCGGCACGCTGCGCGCTGGCTCTTATACTTCCCTATGCGGCTGCGGCGGCGGTTTCGGACACGGCGGCAAAAAATAGATCGATGTCCGAGAGGTTCCTTGGATCCCGCATAGGGAGGTGATGGTAGGAGCGAATGCCTTGTCTACGATGAGTTCCGCGGCACATCGAACGCCCGATGAGATCGTCCGCGCAATACAGGGCCTGTCGGACGCCGATTGGACCAGGTTGGGCAAGGTGGGTGCGCTCTATGCACGCAACGGCCTAATCGAGGCGGACGATCTCCTCCAGGAAGCGTTCCGCCGTGCTCTCGACGGGCGTCGCAGTTGCCCGGCTCATGTCGGTCCGGTCAAGTTTCTCGCCGAGGCCATGCGCAGCATCGCCGATGGCGAATCGGAGAAAAGTGAAGGTAAGCCCCGGCTCGTCCCCATAGCGAACCATGGTGGCGACGAGACGGCCGTTGACCCGCCCGATCCAGGACTCGACCCCGAGCAGCGCGCTGGCAGTGCCGAAGAGGTAGCGGCCATGGAAGCGTGCTTGCTCTCGCTCTTCGAGGACGACGAGATCGCCCAAGTGATTCTCGAAGGTATGATGGAAGGTATCGAGGGCGAAGAACTGAGGGAGCTTACCGATCTGGACAACACTGCCTATCAGAGCAAGCGCAGGCTGATCCGCCGGCGGATCGACAAGAAGTTCCCCAAAGGATGGACGTCATGACCGGAGACCGGAAGAAGATGCGTAACGCGCTGGACCGGCTGGCAGATGCTCTTGTGGACGACATCCTCAATGCGTCTGACGAGGAGATTCTGGCCGAAGCCGAAGAGGACGGCGTTGACCCTGCCAGGCTCGCTGGTCGCTTGCGTGAGGATTTCGAGCGCACGGCTACGGAGGCGGGAAAAGCGAAGCTCGCTGCGGCCAGACGGGGCGCGGCCAATGCCCGGCGATCGGGTGCTCGCGTGGTAAGGATAGAACCCGCTGATGCGCGGCGCCGCTACGACGCCATGATTGCTCAGGACCCTAAATTGACTGAGAAACTGACACTGGCCGCCCGGAAGGGTGAAGGCCAGTCCGAGAGCGATATCGACAGCGCCATCGAAGACCTGACCGAACTCGGCGCGTTCGATGCGGAGGACGATGACACGTGACCTCACTGTCGCCAGCCGAACGAGTCCTGCGCGACCTGGGCATCACTGATCCAAGCGAAATTGACCTTGAAGCAATCGCCTGGCACTTGGGCGCCCGGATCAAGCGCTGCGACCTGGACGGCTGTGAGGCACGCATCATCGGTCACGGTGGCCGCGCGATCATCCGGGTGAACCGTTCGAGCCACCGCCGCCGGCAGCGCTTTTCGATCGGGCACGAGTTGGGGCACTGGCACCATCATCAAGGCCGGACGCTGATCTGCCGTTCCGAGGACATCGGCAGCCGCAAGCAGGGAACGCCGCAGCTTGAGCGCGTGGCAGACGCCTATGCGGCCGAACTTCTCCTGCCGCGATACCTTTTTGTGCCTATTTCTCGTCAATATGCCGAGGCGAGCTTCCGCACGGTGCGGGAGTTAGGCAACCTATTCGACGCCAGCCTGACTGCGACCGCCAACCGGCTGGTGGAAAGCCGACATAGCCCGGCCCTGCTTGTTTGCCATGGCCTTGAGGGACGCAAGTGGTTCGCCCGTTCGACCGATGTGCCCGACAGGTGGTTCCCCCGAGACGACTTGGATCCAGAAAGCTTTGGCTTCGACTTGCTCTTCGGACAGGGACAGGAGGAGACTCACCCCCGCCTGATCGGCGCCGACGCTTGGTTCGACCGGGACGAAGCAGAACGCTACGAACTTCGCGAGCATTCCGTCCGCACGGGTGACGACGAAATCCTCACTCTTTTGATGTTGACCGAAGACCGGATGTTGGAGGATTGGGGCTCTGGCGTCGCAAAGGGATCGCGGAGGACGCGCTTCGCCACGAGCTGGACGCCATACCGTCGCTAGAACGTGGAATTGGCCAGCCTGACATTTCGCGCGACTGCCAGACCGCGCTAGGTCTGTAAAGTGTTCTGAAAGGGCGGAAGATTCTTGGCGGTGCTTGGCGGTGATTGACAAACAAAGGTTTACCGGTGGTCGTCGAGGCGGGCTTGGCGCCGGCAAACCTTCAGCCACCTCAATGGAGGCATAGGATTCAATTCGTGCCGGAGGCAGCTGCCCACTGTTTGAGTCCTTCTGCCCACGAATAACGTATTAGTCTACGATCTACGGCGTCTAGTACGTGACCCCACGAATAGGTGCCCTCATTTGGAAAAGTTTTCGTATGCGCAGGTACGTTTACCATTGCGAGATATTCGCCGAGGATTCCGACGGCAACTCTGAGTGAGTTTTGACCCGGGACGAGCACGATTAGCGAGCCCTTCCGATTAGAGCAGAAACTGCGAAGGCATCGAAGTTGCCAATCATTCTCGGACAATAGTCCAGACAAATAATGATCGGCCCGCAGTGTGAGGTGGTCGAAACCGTGATTGTGCGACGTATCCTGCAGAGGTGCCATCGAGGGATCTACACCCATAACTTCGCGTAGCTGTTGGTGATCTACCTCATGGCGAAATAAGTCTCCGTACACGAAATACCCGGCGGCCAATGCTACCTTGGCTGCAAAACGTACCGGCAGGTCGACATTCAAGGATGCTTGTAATTGTATGCTCTCACCCCCTGTTTTCGTCTCTCTGTCCTGTACATCCCGTAGCCGGATGCCGAGCTTCCGGTGGATGTGTAGCTGGGCCGGGCGATTTGATTCGCCGTATGTGGCATTCTTCGCGATAGCCCAAGGTTCTTTACCACTATGTCCACGCGCGCCGTACTCCGATCGTCGCAAGGCCACAAAGAACTCGTTTGCCAGCGCACCGTCGATCGCAGCGCCCAGTGTTGAATTGGCTGTCTTGTCAACCGGTATTTTCAGTTCGTTTACTCCACCCAACGACATAGGGATGATATGTTCTGAACTTACTTTCTCTTTTGAAAGATCGCGGTCGGTGTAAGGGCAATAGATCAATTAAGATGTTCCTCGAATGCGTGACGGAGCAATACTAGAGCCTATCCGGTTTGCTTGGAACCTCATCCAGAGCTTCGGATGCCTTGCATCCCACAGGGGTCTTCGACGCGTCAAGCTCGGCGGCTCGCGCGGGATGGGTTTGCCACGATGAGAATCGGGGAGAGCCCATGCCGCATCGACATCGCACTCTGACGTTGACCCCAAAATCCGGACCAGGTGGTTCTTCACCTATGCGGCCTGAGCGATGGTCATGTCCCTCCTGGCCTGTGCCGGCGTCCGGTAGCCGATGCTCGAGTGGCGCCGTCGTTGGTTATAGAAGATCTCGATGTACTCGAATAGCGCAGCCCTGGCCTCGCGCCGGGTAGAAAACCGGGTACGGTGCACGAGTTCGGTCTTGAGAGACCCAAAGAAGCTCTCCATAGGGGCGTTGTCGAGGCAATTCCCCTTGCGGCTCATGGAGGCCTTGATGCCATGGAGGCGGAGCAGTTTGCGGTAGTCACCGCAGGCATATTGCACACCGCGGTCGGAATGGTGGATCAGCCCCATGGGCAACCGGCGGCTGCGGATCGCCATCTTCAGCGCCTCCTCGCACAGGACGCTCTTCAGCCGCTCGGACATCGACCAGCCGACGATCTCCATCGTGGCCAGATCCTTGACGGCGGCGAGGTAGAGCCAGCCTTCGTCAGTTGTGATGTAGGAGATGTCAGCGAGCCAGACCGCATCGGGCGCAACGGCTTCGAAGTTGCGGTCGAGCAGATTGGGCGCGATCGCATGGGAGTGGCGGCTGTCGGTGGTGATCGGCGCCCGCCGCCTGCCTCGCGGTGGACGAATGCCGTTCTCTCGCATGAGCTTGGCGACCGTGCGCTTCGAGGTGCGAAAGCCGCGGGCTTTCAACTCGGCATGGATCCGAGGCGCGCCGTAGCACCTCTTGCTCTGCTCGAAGATCTCCCGGATCTCGGACCCGAGCCTGCCACGCCGGGCAACGCGTTCAGCTCTCTTTGGGGCCGCACGCCGCCGGGCGTGGAACCAGCTGTGAGCAACCCCCAGGACCCGGCACATGAACCGGATGGCGTGCTCTGAAGCATGGGCGGCGATGAAAGCGTGCTTCGTCTTCATGTCTTCGCCGCCCATTGAGCGAAAAAAGCCGAGGCTTTGCGTAGAACCTCAACCTCCTCCGTCAGCCGCTTGTTATCCCGGCGAAGCTGCACCAGTTCAGCGGCCTCGGCTTTCTGCGCCGCGGTCGCCGCGGCCGAACCCGCGGCCTCAAGCTCGAGCCGCCAGGTCTTCAACTGCGTTGGCGTGACGCCGAGCTCGGCAGCCACACTGCTATGCGTCGCACCCGGCTCCGACAGCCGGGCAACCGACTGTTCCTTGTATTCCGGCGAAAATCGCCGCCTCGTCTGCTTTGTCATCTCGTCCCTCCAGGTCGGTATTCAATTTACCGCCTGGTCCGGGATCCGGGAGCAACGTCACTCATCGCAATCTACGGAGCAAATCAAGGTCTCGATTATCCTCCGGACGACTTCGAGGTCCAGTATATCGGTTTCCGTAGCGTGAACGACCAGGGTCGGGCAAGCGATCCCGGGCTGGGAAGGCCACAAATCGAGCGGTGCGATCGGGTCGCCCCGCCGCCGCGCCTCGCGGTTCTGCGGCGTCGCGGCGATGCGGTCGAAGACAACCCTTGGCCCGGCGCATAGACTGGCGTGGCAACGAACAACCAAAGGGACCCGGATGAGTGCCGTCGTACTACTCGTGGAGTTGAAGATCGCCGAAGGCAAGCGGGATGCCTTCATCGCCCGCGGAATACAGCACCGCGAGCGGGTTCTGAAGAACGAGCCGGGCTGCCAGCGATTCGACATCGTGGTCCCGGACGGCACGGCCGACGTCGTGCGGCTCTATGAAGTCTATGACGACCAGGACGCGGTCGACCACCAGATGAAGACCGACTACATGGCCGCCTACCGCGAGGATACTGCGTCCATGGTGGCGGACCGGGAGATCGTAACGGCGCTGCTGGGGAACGATTGAATTCGCGCCCGGAGAAGACTGGGGGCGCCGGCGCGCACGCCGTTGTCGCGCTCGAACCTCTTCTCCCACTCATTGAGCGTCTGCGCCGTGCAGCCGATCTTCCCAGCTATCGAGAAACAGCCGCCCAACGCGAGGCGTGTTCGCCTACGTGATCCAGAACCATCCGCACCGCACGGGCGCGAATCTCAAAAGAAAACCTGTTCCTTGTCTTGCTCATAATGGCTCCACTTTCTCAAGAGTTGGAGCCTCCGACAAACCCGGCGCGGTTCAACTGGTCAGCCCGACTGTGAACAGGGCCTGGCCCACAGGGTTGCAGGCATTGAGGTCTCGGCAGGCGAAGGGAACTGCTGCGAGAGCCACACGTATCGATGGGTTCGACTTCAAGGTGTTAGAGAACGCCCGCCGCCCTGCCCATGATGATCTACCGTCATCGAGGGTAAGCGTGACAAGGGTGCGCTTGTCGTTCCAATGGTCCTGACTTTCATGACTTCCGATTCGTCCAAACCTGCCAATGAGCGCCGACGAGACACGCGTGTTTGAATCTTGCCGGAGACCCATACGGTGCCCCGAGGGGCAGAGAAAGGCGGCTGCTCCAAGGCCCGGTGTCACCACATGAAACTTCAAGCCTTCAGACCAATCTACGGGTGCCCGGTCGAACGCCCTGCTCCTGCTGCAGGAGCGGAACTGCTCCGGAGCTACCCGGCCGGCGGCGCGCCCCGCCCGATCGCGCTGTCGCGCAGCGTCCGTTCGAGCAGGCGGAACGGCTCCAGGTCCTCGGCGGCGCACCGGGCGGCGAACCCGGCGCGGCAGCGGCGCGGGCGCTCGGCGTCGATCTGTGGATCAAGCGCGACGACTGCACCGGGCTGGCCCTCGGCGGCAACAAGGTGCGCCAGCTCGAGTTCCACTTCGGCGAGACCCGGGCGCGCGGCGCCGACACGGTGCTGGTCACCGGCGCGGTGCAGTCGAACCTGGTGCGCCTCGCCGCCGCGGCCGCGCGCAAACTCGGAATGGCAGTGCACATCCAGCTCGAGGACCGGGTGGCGGACGGGGGCGAGACCTACCACACCTCCGGCAACCTGCTGCTCGACCGGGTGCTGGGTGCAACCCTGCACCCGTTCCCGGAGGGCGAGGACGAGGCGGCGGCGGACGCGGCGATGGAACGGCGCGCCCGGGCGCTCGCCGATGAGGGCCGCGAGCCCTACGTCATCCACTCCGCCCCCGGCCATCCGCCGCTCGGCGGGCTCGGCTACGTGCTTGCCGCCGAAGAGATCGTGGGCCAGGCCCCCAGCATGCGCTTCGACGCCGTCGTCTGCGCCTCGGGCAGCGCACTCACCCACGCCGGCCTGCTGGCCGGGCTGCGGGCGCTCCGACCAAGATTACCGCCGATACCGCCAAGTTGCCGCTGATGCTGACCGCGCTGCGTCTGCCGACCTTTGCGAACCTGTGGCCGGCGTTCGCGGACAGGGCCGATCGTGAAGGGTGGCCGGCCGCCCGGTTCCTGGCCGCTCTGGCCGAGTTGGAGCTGGCCGAGCGTGATCGCCGCCGCATCCAGCGCCATCTCAGGGAGGCACGCCTGCCCATGGGCAAGACGCTCGAAAGCTTCGACTTCGCGGCCGTGCCAACACTCAGCAAGGCCCATGTCATGGCCCTGGCCGAGGGCGACAGCTGGCTGGCCAAGGGCAACAACATCCTCGCCTTCGGCCCGCCCGGTGGCGGAAAGGGCCACTTGGCGGCCGCACTTGACCATGCGCTCATCCACAAGGGCTACAGGGTGCTGTTCACCCGAACCACGGATCTCGTCCAGCGGCTGCAAACGGCACGCCAGAACCTCACGCTTGCCCAGGACGTCGCCAAGCTCGACAAGTTCCACCTGCTGATCCTCGACGACCTGTCCTATGTCCAGAAAGATCACGCCGAGACCAGCGTCCTCTTCGAGCTTATCGCCGCGCGCTACGAGCGCCGCTCCATCATGATCACCGCCAACCAACCCTTCGGCGGATGGGACGGCATCTTCCCGGACAAGGCCATGACCGTCGCTGCGATCGATCGCCTCGTCCATCACGCCGTCATCTTCGAGATGAACGTGGAAAGCTACAGACGCCGCGCGGCCCTCGAGCGCGCGACATCGAAACCCGACACAGCCAGCGACATCCCAAACGCACAACCGAAAAAGGACACCTGATCTTCAGCCAAATCGGCCCCGGCGTGTCATCGAGCCTTGATCCCGAAACCACGCATGGGCATGCTCAAAACAGTGCAGTCGGCACGTCACCGACGATGTCGCTCACCATTCACCAGCGATGTCGCGCTACAGTCATGTCCCGAATCTCACTGTCGGTCGGTTCAGAGAAACTACCAATCTATGCTGCAGAGGATGCATAGCTTTGCGTTGCTGACGCACCGGGATCCCGCGGTGCCAGCCTGTTGATTTAACCCAATGATCGCGTTCTATTCGGTCGAAACCTGCGTTTTGGCTTCCTCGAGCAGGCGGGTCATCTCGTGACGCACCTTGTGCTCGTCCGTCGCGATCCCTTTGTCGGTCAGGTCGCCGAGCACCTTCCGCAACACATCGGCATCTCCCGGCTCTTCAAAATCGGCGATCACGACCTGCTTGGCGTAGGCTTCAGCATCCGCGCCTGAAATGCCCATTTGCTCCGCTGCCCACAGGCCGAGCAGCTTGTTGCGCCGCGCGATGGTCTTGAACTGGAACTCCTGATCATACGTGAACTTGGCTTCGGCGGCTGTTTTGCGGTCATCAAAGGCGGTCATCGACTGAGCTCCTCAACTTCAGAAGACGGGGTCGGTGCTTTATCCGCCTTTTCATTCTTGTATGCGATGAAGCCCGACGCACCCTTGCCTTTGGCGCGGCGCAGTGTGTAGCCATAATTTCCGAGATTGAATTTCGGGTCATTCTCAAAGCCCGCGAGAGCCCCGACGATCTTCATCGCCACGGGATCTGGCTTGCTCCTGGCTTGTAAGGCAGCCTCCCGCTCCAGCCACCTTGCGAAGACCTCTTCGGCGAGGTCGTCGCCGACAGATTTCCGAAGCGCGTTCAATTTTCTCACCAGACCTTTGGTGAGCCCGGTCTCATCGATAGCCATTTCCTGAACCTCTCATTTCAAGCCTCTTATACTGCCGCGTGGCCCGACTGGTGCAACTGATTGCCACTGTTACACGCCAGCTTGCCGTTTCCCTTTTCACGTCGTTCTACTTGAACCGATGTGCTGGATGTATTCTACCGCCAAACCAAGTTAACCGCCGCCGGCGCCGACAAGGTAAATTTACAGGCATTGCCTGATGTTCACCGTAGTTACCCCCACGACGAGTCTTAGAGGCCGTTTCGAAAGGGGTTATAAGTTTGTATTGACGAAAAACGCTATTTAACCCAAACTCCCGGCCCTGCGAGGGAGGATCAAGATGCGCATTGCCCTGGCTGGATAACAATCAGGGTGTATGAAGGTGATGGCGGTCGTTTCCTGGGTGTAGCCACTGGTGAGGTCAGAGGGCACGCCTTCGAGGCGATAGCGACCGACGTAAAAAACGCTAGCGCGATCGCGATCAAATACAGCATCGACCAGAATTGGTGAGGCAATGAGTGACCGGGACGATGAGTTCAGGGAAAAGCTAAAAAGTCTCGGTCTCGAAGAGGTTAGGCGCAAACGCGCGAATAGAAACTATGGCGAAAGGAAACAACGCGTCGTAGACGAATGGATTGAGTCTCAAGAACGAGAGCGTTCAGAATCGTCACGAGAAGAAGACCTTGGCATCAAGCGATATGCCGCAAGCAGGCAGAATATAGCCGCGATAGCTGCAATAATAGCCGCACTCATGGCGATTATTGGAGTGATAATTTCGATCATATGATTAGTCCTTTCTGTGTTCTGAACATTCAAGAAAATTGACTGAGGCAATTAGCAATCCCCTCCCGGTGCCACGGGCGGGGCTCTTAACCCACGACAAGGAGAGTTCTCATGATGGATGATCCAGCGCCTCTCTCGCAGTATGGAGCGGCCGCCCTTCTTGCAGTGCTCGCTCAATCTCTTCGACATAACGAGTCGCCTCATCCGCTATCGCCACTGGTGCTCGCGGAAAGGATGATTTCTGATCTGCGAAACGCAGAACGGAAACAGAAGGGAGACGAAGAGGCCATAGCGACATTGAAAGCCGCACTTCGGTATTTCTATGTGGCCGAACAGGTGTCGGGGAAGGAGTAGTGGACATGGGCGCGCGCCTCGGCTATGAAGAGGCGCCGTTCTGGTGCTCTCAGCCAGGACGTTGATCCGTCTCTCCTAGCCGGCCAGCCTCGAAGACGGTCCACAGCAATGTGAGTGGTGTCCTAGTCGGCCACCAACTCGCGGTATTGCAACCGCTTGCCGTTCATTCCGCGCACGATAGCGGCCATCTGGTCAAGGGTGTCTTGCTCGCGGACGCCGTGGCGCCCGGCAAACTCGTTGACGTAGCGCTGCAAGTGCTTGGGGCTCATCTTGTGGTAGGTGCCCTTGTGCGCCCGCTTGAGCATCGACCAGAACGACTCAATCCCGTTGGTGTGTGCCATCCCGTCAACGTACTCGCCAACGCTATGACGCACGCTCGTGTGGTCGAAGGGTATGCCCTTGTAGGCCGCTGCGTCATCAGTTTAGACGGTCGCGCCCTTGGCGGCGGTGTCAGCGACAAACTTCTGTAGGGTCTTGGCGTCGGTTTTCTTGGTGACCTTGGCCCGAACCTTGTTCGTCTTGCGATCCTTCGCACCGACAACTGCGGTCTTGCCGACAGTCCCGCGACCGGTCTTGAGCTTCTTACCCTTGTGCTTATTCCGCTCCTTGCCGCCAAAGTACGTCTCATCAATTTCGACCGGACCGACAAACGGCGAATCATCGCTTTCCCACGCCTTGCGGATACGCTGGAGCATGAACCATGCTGCTGGCTGGGATACGCCGATGTCCCGATGCAACTTCATGCTCGATACGCCCTTGAGGCTGGTCAGGTGCAGATAAATAGCAAACGCCCATTTGCGCAACGGGATATGGGACTTGTGCATCGCGGTCCCGGTCTTGACCGAGAAGTAGCCCCGGCAATCCGAGCACCTATAGGGCATGTTGTTGTGGCTGGCTTCGTGGGTGCGTGTGCTCCCGCAATGCGGACAGTAACGCCCATCGGGCCAAATGCGAGACTCGAACCAATCGCGGGCGGCGTCTTCTGTTGGAAACATATCGCAGAGCTGCACCAGCGTGATGCCGTCGCGGTCTGATTTACCGGGTGATGTGTAAGTCATGATCCAATTCCCCTCTAATGTTCATATGGGGACTGGTGATCAGAATGTCAATACAAACTTATAAGCCCCTTTCGAAAGGGGTTGAGTGGCCGGTGTCGATGTGGTTCCAGGAAGGTTGTTGAGACCGATCTGGAGCCGCCATGTGGACGCCGACCACCCGAGAGCAGCATAGCCGCAAGGCGCTGCGTTATCAGACTGATTTGACCGATGCGGAGTGGGTTGTGATCGAGCCTCATTTGCCTCCGGCTCATGGCACGGGACGGCCCCGGTTATGGCCGATGTGAGAGATCATCAACGGCATTTTCTACGTGATTGCGGGCTGGCTGCCCTTGGCGCTTGCTGCCAAGCGATTTGCCACCGTGGGGCACGATCTATCGCTGGTTCGCCAAGTGCCGCGACGACGGCCTCCTTGAGAAGATCAATCACTCTCTGGTCATGGCCGATCGCGAGCGGGTCGGACGCGAGGCCAGCCCGAGCGGCGCGATTGTCGACAGCCAGAGCGTCAAGACGACCGAGGCTGGTGGCCCCCGCGGCTACGATGCGGGTAAGAAGATGCGTCGAAACCGCACGCCGAACAACACCCCACCACCTCCCCGAGCGCAGCTTCGGTGTCGGAATTTGTTACGACACAAATGAACCACGTGGGAGGAGCGGCTTCCACTCCCGCCCGTTCGCCTTCCCCGCAGCCCAAAACACTGGGAGCGTGTTGTTGGGTATTGTATTGTGAAAAGATACAAGAGCAGCCATGTTCCCGAAACCCAGCGGGTTCTGTGGTGCAAGCTGTCGTCCGATCTGTAGCATCACGTCCTGTGCGTACGCCCTCTCGCCCTCGTCTTCGAACATACCGGCGTCTGGGGCGAAGGCCCTCACCTTGTCATCGAACGTGGTCATCGTCAGGACTTGCACCTTTGGGAACTGCTGCTTTATCCGGCCAATCGCCTCCGGAAACGCCGTCTGCAGGCAGCACACTACCCGACCCTGCTCGGCCAGTTGCGAGAAGAGATCCCGGTCCATCGACCAGAGCCGTCCGAGCCCCTTCGCGAGCGTGTTCCCTGTCCCCGCGAAGTCGTCCACGACGACGAGAACGGGATCATTGTCGAGACGGCCCTGCACCCAAGTGTACATGCCTTCGATCGGGCCGCATTTGCCAGGCCCCATGCGCTTGGCGAGCTCCCGGGCGGTAGCGGCGCCGCTTCTCGTTTCCGAGTCCACGTGACCGAGGTAGAGGTTGTCCTTCCTTCGCCTGAAGATGCGCCACGCACCATCGCCGATGTCCTGCCTCCTCGCGTTGAGCGATTCGTCCATCTTAGCGAGCCCGTTGACGATCGCGCCGCCATTGACGAACCCGTTTTCGGCGAGCCGTTTCAATAAAAGGAACGCCACCTCGATGCGCCCGTCGTCATCGAACTGGCGTAGCCATCGACGAACTTCCGCGACGTCCTTCTGTTTTCCGAGGTAGAGGAGGCGCTCCGACACGGACAAGAGCTCGTCCTCGTCGATGGGAAAGGCGGAAGACTCCATGATCGTGAACGAGGCCAGCTCCTCGGCAGGGTCCATCGAGGCCAGCTCTTTTTGAAACGCCCGCCAAACCGGCATGAGCTCCGCTTCGCCGTTCTCAAGTAACCAGTCGCGGAATACCGGGAGTTCCACTTTGCAATCTCGTGCACCGCCTCTTTGCCGAGACACAACTCGCCTGCGCACCAGACCGTTCTCCACCTCCCGGAGATCCTGTAACGGGAGTCGTTCGTGCTGTTCTAAGCCGAGTTGCCCCTGTGCTTCGACGAGATCGTCGAGCGACTCGTATCCGCCCGAACGCAGCGTCGCAACGCATGCGAGGAACAGGCAGTTGTTGGCCACGGACCGCTGCTTGTCGTTGGGATCGAGTACTGGAACATCCTCCCAAAAGTGCGCGAAATTCGTCGGCCCAAGTTCGCGAACCAGACTACGCCGCACGTAGTCGAAGTCGCTGGTCCCCACGAATGTCCGCCGTTCCTGGGCGCACCGCTGGAACACCTTCCCGCCGACCAGGTGCATGTAGAAAGGGTTCCCCCGGCAATATTCAACGATTCTCTTAACTGCGGCCGGCTCGTACTCGATCTTGCCGGCTACCGGATCTATTACGAGGGCCTCGCAATCCGCGTCCACCTCGATTCGGTCCAGCGAACTGTTCACCCATTTATTCAGGTCGGCCGAATGGCTGTCGTAGATGCTGTTCATCCGCTCGCTACCCACAAACATGAACGTTAGTCCAACCTCCGAGAGCGAGCGCAGGGCCTTAACGAATTGCTTTCCCCGCTCACCCAGATAGAAGGCGGGATTGAGGTCGTCAAACTCGTCGATGATGACCAGCATCTTGCGGTCGGTCTCGCGGGCCAACTCTTCCACGTAGGGAACGAGGCGACCCAGGCCCGCTCGGAATTCATCCTCTTTGGGGGCTTCGTGCTCGATCCCCAACACGCTTATCAGGCGCGTCGCAATGGTGTGCCCCAGCTGCCCCTCGTGCAGCGACGCCAGTTCGCCCATCCTCAGCACGATGCACGCGATGTCCCCGCGTTCGTTCAGCTTGGCCGCAAGTACCTGGAGAACCGAAGTCTTACCGACTCGCTTCTGACCCCACAGGAACGTCGACGTCTCGTTCGACACGTGAAGCTCTAGCTCCGCGAGGACGGAGTCCCTGCCGTACAGGTCCTTCTTCTCCCGGATTGGATTGATCGCGTAGGGGGGATTCCTTAGCAGTTCGTCCCAGTCCGGCTGCGTTCGTTGCTGTTCGAACTCCAGGCTCTGCTCGAACCCG
Source organism: Alphaproteobacteria bacterium (assembly GCA_965219135.1). Classification (GTDB taxonomy): domain Bacteria; phylum Pseudomonadota; class Alphaproteobacteria; order VGEJ01; family VGEJ01; genus CAYUNL01. Next base: position 2,227,579 of record CBDCMV010000003.1, read on the forward strand.
AGGCGCGTTCCGTTGGCCGTATGGCATTCCAGAACGGCCGCCAACTCAAGCGTTTCCTCGCCCGGCGCATTGCTCAGCGTGAGCCGGATCAGGCGCTCGGTGCCGGGCGGCAGATCGAACGGAGTTGAAGGTTCCGATGCCGATAGCTCCGCCCTACCGGCGGATGCCCCCAATCGGATGCTTACCGCGTGCGCAGTTCCATCGCCGTCGTTGACCACGCGCGCCGGAAATACGACGTCTTGGTCGCCTCTGTCGAGATCCAGCTTAAACGTGCCACCGACGACTTGGAGTGCCGGCTTCATCATCTCGTCGCTCGCTTGGGTTCCCTCTTCGATGAGGCGCGACATGTGCCTGCCCACGGGTTCCAGCACCATCCTCTGGAGTCTATGGTGCAAGTCCTCTCCTAGCCCGTCGGTGGTCCGCTGCAGTTGCCGACTCAAGTCCCTTGCACGCCTCGGGATTCGCTCCCCCTCGTACTTCTCGCAGCTCTCGCAGAACTTGCGGAACAGCGTTCCGAGCAGCACTTCTACATCCCTGAGGGTCTGCCGTTCCCCCAGAAGCGCACACGACGCATACGCGTGGGCGTTCTTGATGATGTCCGTGGATGGCAGCTTGGCGGCGACAGGCGTCGATTGGCAGAAGCTTTCTACTGACTTCTCCAGCGCCGAACTCAATTCCTTCGTCTTGGCCGTGGCCGCGCGCATCGTTGCGGCCGGGCTGATCTTCGCCGGCAGCCCGAACAGCGATCGGAGCGGCTCCGCCACCCGATAGTTGATGTCGCCCACCGTCGCGGGAAGCTCCCTCCCCGCGTCCGCCGTCCTGAGCGTTGCATGGACGACCGCCAAAGCGAGCAGATCGATCACGAATTTGTCTGCATGCTCCAGCAGATCCCCAATGGTGTTGATCTCGGCGTGGACAGGATTGGACGAGGCCCACTGCGTAACGATGTTGACGAAAGTCTTCTCGACATCGTCAACGTCCACGGAAGTTAGTTGCGATGCGTACGCCTCCCCGACACCGAGGTTGTCGCCGCTCGTTCGATACCGGTCGAGAATCGCTTGGAAACCTGCGGCTGCGTCCTCCGGCTCGGCCGCATCTCCGCCGTCGTCCGTGGTGTGACCTTCCGCTTCCGTCATGTTCTTATCGGCTACTTCAACCAGAAAATTTACCGACGGGTCGCGTGCATTTCCGATGGCCAGAACATCTGGAAAACGTTCTACGAGTTCCTGCATCGTCATCCCGTCGTAATCGGATTCCCGAAAACGTCTCCCCGAGCGCTGCAGCAAGCGGTTCTTCAACACACTGAGGTTCATCTTGCGCCAGCCGGGCTTCCCCTTGACCTTGGCATCCGCGAAAGCTTGCACGAACAGTTCACGCAACTCTTCGTCCTTCTTCTGCTTGCTCAATCCCATTCTCCAAACACTTGTGGGCATCTATGTTTAGGCCACCCGCCACGGATTGCCGCTAACCATCATCGCTCGGGGCTTCCGGGCTCGATACGATTTCTAACGCGGCCGAGTAGCAAATGCCCCCTAGGAACGAAACTGCCGCGCCGGCCGGTGCGGAGAATAGCACGCTGTATGTTGCGATCGAGATCCGCCGGAAGAGCTGGGTGGTCGGGATCAAGAGCCCGGTGAACGAACGGATCGGCTTACATACGATCGAAGCCGCGAACGTCGATGCCCTCCGGGATTTGATTGAGCACCATCGAGCCAAGGCCGAACGGGTTCTCGAGCGTGAAGCGCGCGTTCTGAACTGCTACGAGGCGGGCTACGAAGGCTTTTGGCTGGCACGCTGGCTCGACGGTGCCATGGCCGTTGAGACGGTCGTGCTCGATCCTGCGAGCCTTCTGGTGAACAGGAAGGCGAAACAGCGCAAGACAGACCGGATCGACGCGAAGAAGATGGTGCGTGCGCTGCTGGCGCACGACCGGGGCGACGCGGCCGTGTTGAGCAGGGTACGGGTGCCGAGCGTGGAGCAAGAGGACCGCAAGCGACTGCATCAGGAGCGCCAGCGCCTGGTGAAGGAGCGACATCGTTGACGAACTCGATCAAGGGACTTCTCAAGTTGCACGGCATCTTTGATGTGCAGCCCCGTTCGAAGGATTTCGAGGCGAAGTTCGCCGATGTGAAAACCGCGTACGGGGAACCGCTCCCGCCGGCGGCCCGGCAGGAGATTCTGCGGATTTCGGAACGGCTGGCACTCGTGGAAGAGCAGATCGCCCAGGTCGAGGCCGAGCGTGATGCGTTCGTGCTGTCTGGAAAGACGATCTCGATGGTGGATGCGCCCGAGGGAAGTCAAGCGCGGGCGGCGGCGAAGATCGCGGCGCTGACCCGGCTGAAGCGCTCGGGAGAACTAAGCGCGGTGTGGGTTCCCGACGAGGAGCAGGAGGCGGTCCGCGATCTGACGCGGGCGCGCGAGGATATGAAGGCGATTGAACTCAAGGCGCGGCAACGACTGGGGGCGTTTTGCTGCGCCACGGGCGGGTGTACCGGGAAGGCAAGTGCCGCTGAACGCAGCAGCACTTTCGCTGGCTGGAGGAGCAGCGGTTCACGCACCCGGCGCAGCAGGTGGTGTTCCAGGAATACACCGATACGGTAGTGGAGGCCCGCACTCGGGTGGCAGGTCTCGAGCGGCAGATGCGCGAGGCGCTGACACGGTGGTCGTTACGCCCGGTGGTCGAGGCCCTCATCGCACTGCGGGGGGGTGGATGTGGTTCACGGCGATGACGGTCCTGGCCGAGCTCGGGGATCTCACGCGCCTTGACTCCCCACGCGAGTTGATGAGCTTTGTGGGGCTGGTGCCGAGCGAGCGCTCCTCGGGCGGAGTTCGGCGCTGAGGGGGGATTACCAAAAAGGGGCAATGGGCATGTGCGCCGGGTGCTGGTCGAGTCGGCCTGGTGCTATAGGTTTCCCGCGCGCAAAACCAGGCACTTGACGCGCAAGGCGAGTGCGCCGCCGCCGGCGGTCCAAGCCATCGCCTGGGCGGCGCAGAAACGGTTGTGCGCGCCGTACCGGCATCTGTATCACGCGGGCAAGGCGAAGTGTCAGGTCACTACTGCGGTAGCCCGCGAGCTGGTGGGGTTCATCCGGGCGGTCGCCTGCGAGGTGATGGGTCGAGCCCATGCGACACGGGCGCTGAGCTGAACGATGGGCCGGAGTTTTCCATGCCTTGTCCACCATGCGCTCCCAAGGCAGGCCGAGTGCAGTGTGTTGCAATCAGGGCGTGGCGGGCCGGTGAGGAGAATCCTCGGGAGTGTCAGAAGATTTGTGCTCGGGCCGTTTTGTCAGACATTGACGAACCTTTCGCCGAAGATGACGGCGAACTGTGTTTTGGCCTCGAACCATTCCCGCGGCGGACGTTTCCACGCCTCGGCCGCATGATCGAGAACGAGATATAACAACTTCGAGGCGGCCTCGTCACTGGGGAAGTGGCCGCGGGTGCGGACAGCGCGCCGGATCTTGGCGTTGAGCGACTCGATGGCGTTTGTGGTGTAGACAATCCTGCGTACCGCCTCGGGGAAGACAAAGAAGGGCGAGACGTGTTCCCAGTTGCGCCGCCAGCTCTGTGCGATGGCCGGATATTTCTCGCCCCAGGGGCCGGCCTCGAAGGCATCCAGCGCCGCCAGGCCGGCATCGGCGTCCTTGGCCCGGTATACGTCCCTGAGCGCCTTGGCCACATGTTTTCGATCCTTCCATGACGCAAAATTCATGGAATGGCGGATCAGGTGGACGATACAGGTCTGGACCACAGTCTCGGGGAAGGTGGCGTTGATCGCCTCGGGGAAGCCCTTGAGACCATCGACGACGGCGAGCAGGATGTCCTGCACGCCCCGGTTCTTGAGCTCATTCATGACGCGCAGCCAGAACTTGGCGCCTTCGGTCTGCTCGATCCACAGACCGAGGATCTCCTTGGTGCCATCGGGAAGAATGGCGAGGGCGATATACACCGCCTTGTTGCGAACGAACCCCTCGTCGCGGATCTTGACCCGGATGGCGTCGAAGAAAACGATGGCGTAGCAGGCATCCAGTGGTCGGTTCTGCCATTCGCTCACCGCCTCGAGAACGGCATCGGTGACCGTTGAGATCAGGTCCGGTGAGACCTCTATACCGTACAGCTCCTGAAGGTGACCGCGGATCTCGCGGACCGTCATGCCGCGGGCATACATGGAGATGATCTTCTCGTCGAAGTCCGGGAACCGGCGCTGGTATTTAGCGATCAGCTGCGGATCGAAGGTGCCGGCCCGGTCACGTGGAATATCCAGCGTCACCTTCGACGTACCCGTGAGGACCGTCTTCTGCGATCGGCCGTTATGGCGATTGGTTTTTCCATCCGCCGTTTCCGCATCAAGATGCGCGTCGAGCTCCGCATTCAGGACACGTTCCGACAGCCCTTTCTTCAACTCGTCAAGCAGACCGTCCTGGGTGAATACCGTTTCCGGATCACGCCCCTCCAACAGCTGGTCCAATAGTTCCTTCTCGATAGCCATAGGATGCTCCTTTCTTTTTCATCACTATGGCCCAAAGCACAAGATTCCGGATACTCCCGAATCCTCGGGCACTCTACGAGGGGGCTGGTTCAGCCAGACCGACCCACGACCTTAGAGAAAGGCAGCTCCGCGACGAAGTGAAGTCTGGTGGTAGCCAACCCACGAATATCAGAGAGATCCACCGTCGCGAATCATGCCGGCCGCGTCCTGATTCCAGCGCATTGAAGAAAGCAACTTCGGAAAACGCAACGAAAACTTGACAGGGTCAATCTATATCAGAGTGCGTGATTTCTTGCAGACACCACGGCTTTGCTCATCTTTTCAATAGCTGCTGCATCGATTTTCCCGAGCGCATCTTGAGCGAAGTGTTGTCCGGAGACCATATGCCGTAACTCCGCGAGCATCTTGGCCTCCACTTTATCAATCAGCCAGGTGAATTTTCCAAACGGTAATTCATTGAAATGAGTCAATTCTCGTTCGTCGAGTACGGCAGCTATAATTTCATATGTCTTTTTATCGCTAAACCAGCCGACTACCTTCTCGTCATCATTATTGAACATCCCCAAGACAATAAACAGTCGCAAATGAATAGCTCTATAGCAGTTCAAAAGCATCCACAGATATTCACCAACGAAGGGACGAACTTTTTCCAAGTCTGATGAAATCGTTTGAAGCCTTTCCTTAAGTTCCTCGATCGGACTTCCTTGCAAGAAACTAGCACCCAACTCAGACTCCTTTGCCGCTCTGAATTTCTGCGCCTCGGAGTCTTTGAATAGATCTACAATGGACATTGTTGGGAACGTTAGTTTACGTAACTCCAACACTTCGTCCCAAATCTTGTCCGCTGCGACGAACTTTCTCTCCATCGACGATTTCTGGCCTTCGGAAAACGACGACCTGACAGTGTCAAGAAAAGCTTTGTGGATCTGCAAATCGTTACTCAATCTCAAATTGGCTTCCTCAATCTGGAGAGCCAGTTTGGCCTTGTGGCTTTCGAGTTGTGTATCAAAATCGTGCTGAATTCCTGATCGGAATCGAGTGACGATCCACTCTCGAATGACATTTTTGAACAAAGCGCCCAGTACGAGAATGAGCACAGTGCTGAGAAGCGCTGGCGATACGGCTTCTAGAGCTACCACTATTCTTTCCCTTCGATGATAAATTGCCGTTAATCTACACGATGTGGGCCTAACAGGCCGTTTCGAAAGGGGTTGAGTGGCCGGTGTCGATGTGATTCCAAGAAGGTTTCTGAGACCGATCTGGAGCCGCCATGTGGACGCCGACCAGCCGAGAGCAGCATAGCCGCAAGGCGCTGCGTTATCAGACTGATTTGACCGATGCGGAGTGGGTTGTGATCGAGCCTCATTTGCCTCCGGCTCATGGCGCGGGACGGCCCCGGTCATGGCCGATGCGAGAGATCGTCAACGGCATTTTCGACGTGATGCGGGCTGGCCGCCCTTGGCGCTTGCTGCCAAGCGATTTGCCACCGTGGGGCACGATCTATCGCTGGTTCGCCAAGTTCCGCGACGACGGCCTCCTTGAGAAGATCAATCACTCTCTGGTCATGGCCGATCGCGAGCGGGTCGGACGCGAGGCCAGCCCGAGTCCTGGATTTGAAAAAATCTGCATTCGCTGCTGATCACCGGTCAGTGAAAGACTGACGGGCACGGTCATCGTTCGAACTCCCGCGCGAGCCAGTCCTCGATCAGGAAGACGTGCGTGTTCAGGCCGTCGACACCCACCCTCCAGGGATTCTGTGTTGTCCGGTGACGCGACCAGCGCTGACACGTCCTCCCGTCAATCACCTGCTTGGCCTTCGTCGCACCAATCGGCTTGCCGTCTTTTCGCGCGAGCGCCGGCAAGAAATAAACCATGTTCAGTTCCGTGTTCGGATACCCGGTTTCCATTCGGATGGCCGCCGTCACCCTGGGATGGTTGTACCCGTCATGCGGCGGAAACTCGTGGATCAGCACCCATTGGGAGCCATCCACGATGGTCTCCCAAGGATGCCCGTACTCTTCCAGGAACTTGTCGTCCTGCGTCGAAGTCGCGACGCAGGGCCACGCCTCAACCCTCGGTCTGGTCGCGCGGCAGCGCCTTGAATTTCTCAACGCCGGGTCGACGGAGATCGACCTTCTCGTCGAGTCCGACCTTGCGCGGCCGTTCGCCGGCGAACTTGACCCGGAGCGTGTAGTCCTTCGCCGGCAGCAAGCCCGCCAGCGTCAGCACGCCGTCAGGGTGGCCGCGTTCTGCCAATCCGCCGCCACGGCCGAAATGGACTAGAGCACCACGCCGATATCGCCCTGCGGCCACCACCCCGGGAGGTTTCGGGGGCGGCCGCTCACGAACTTCGCCGCGTGATCGCCGACTCAAACGGAGACAGGAGCGGTGACACCCGCCCGCTGTGGATAACCGGGTTGTCGCCGCCAGACTCTTGGCGGTCACTGCGCCAACCCGGTTACCTACAGCTCGACCAAGTCCGACACCCCAAACACCGCGTCTGGGGGTACGACCGCACGCTCAAAGTGAGAAATTTTCGATCGACAAAAGTGGGAAATTTTCAGTCGCAATTGACACCCACCACGCTGACACTCAAATTAGCCCGATCACTCTCAAATCCAGCGCCTCAAAAACGCCTCGTGAGAAGTCCGGGTCAGAGCAGTGCTTTCGTCTGCCCCATACCCGCTCGGCCGCCCGCCATCACCCGGCCACCCGGCGACCGAACGACCGAACGTGTGTGGACGCCCCCGTTGATGCAAGCAGTTTTTGGTCGGCTCGGTGCATGCGGTCAGGTGCTGTCGTGTGTCCGGCCTCTCTATGCGGCAGATGACACGCCGCGGGCCCTTTATGAGGCGACAACAGTCAAGTGACAAATTGGACTATGGCGTCGGCATACGTCGGTCTCCCCGGGTTTCCCGCTCTATGGTTGGTCGTGCCAGGTTCGGAACGTCTTCTTGCATCGGTCGCGCGGCAATACGCGTACCCACCTTTTATCCGGCCGGATCCGTCAGTCTCCCCGGGTTTCCCGCTCTATGGTTGGTCGTGCCAGGTTCGGAACGTCTTCTTGCATCGGTCGCGCGGCAATACGCGTACCCACCTTTTATCCGGCCGGATCCGTCAGTCTGCATGACCCGTACCCCGATCCCGCTTACTGCGGGCGCAACGTTCCGAGGGTGGGGCCCATCTGTATGGCGGCGTCTTTCAGCCCGGCCCGCGGTCGGCCACTCACCACCCGGCTCAAACCCGGCCGGGTCCGGCCGGATTGGAGAAGCGAGGTCTTGTGTTCAGGCGAGCCTGGCGCCTGTCGGCACGAGACCGGTCTCGGAGAACCGCCAGAGGGCGATGAGCAGCTTGCGGGCGAGCGCCACGATCATCACCCGGCGGATCCGTCCCCGCGCCCCAGCGGTACGCTGTTCAAACCATTCTGAAAGTGCGCTGTCGGGCTGATACCGCACCCAGCGCCACGCCATTTGAATGAGTTGCGCCCGGATCCAGGCCGGGCCATCGCGACCGATCCCCTGGTCCCGTAGCGTGTCCCCGCTGGCCCAGGGGGTTGGTGTCATGCCGACCCAGCTTGCGAGCTCCCGGCGGTTGCGGAACCCGCGGTAGAAGATCTCGTGGATCAGCAGGGTCGCGTCGTTCTCGCCGATCCCCTTCAGCCGGGTCAGCGTCGCGATCTTCACCATCGCCTGCGCGACACTACCCTCCGGGACATCCGCGATCGAGAGTTTTGCTCCCGACTGCGCAGCCTCGTCTCGTTCGGCCTCGACCTGCACAATCTGTCGTTCCACAAGGGCCAAGCGCTCCGCAAGTCGCAGGATCTCCTGCCGGGCTAACAGCGGAAACGGTGTCCCATACGCGGTCCTCACTTCGGCGAACTTCGCCTCGAATCCCTTGGCGCGGGGCGCCAGGTCGAAGACGCCGTGCAACTTGAGGAGCCCCTTGATCGAGTTCGTCAACGATGTCCGTTCCTTCACTAAGCGCTGGCGCTCCCGAAGCAGGCGCTTGCGGTCCTCTTGCTCCACACTCGGCACCCGCACCTGGCTCAGCACGGCCGCGTCGCCGCGGTCATGCGCAAGCAGTGCCCGTACCATCTTCTTCGCGTCGATCCGGTCTGTCTTCCGCTGCTTTGCCTTCCGGTTTACCAGGAGGCTCGCAGGATCCAGCACGACCGTCTCGACAGACATAGCCCGGTCCAACCAACGTGCCAGCCAGAACCCCTCGTACCCGGCTTCGTAGCAGCACAGAACACGCAACTCACTACCGAGAACCCGTTCGGCCTTGGCCCGATGATGTTCAATCAGAGTCTTGAGGCCCTCAACATCCGCAGCGGCGAGGGGGTGAAGGCCGATCCGCCCGCCCGCCGGGCTCTTGAGCCCAACCACCCAGCTCTTCCGGCTGATCTCGATCGCGACGTAGAGCGTGCTAGATTCTGCGCCGGTCGGGGCGGCGGTGATTTCGCTTCTTGCTGGCATCTCCTGTCTCCTGATGAGGGTTTACAAGAACGGTAGCGTAGCCCCGGTCTCGGATTCGCCTCATAGGATCTGTATGGAGATACGCGGATTGGGTCCAAATCGGTTACGCGAGCTTGAAAGCTCTCCGTTCGGATGCTGGTTTTCCCAACCCGGTCTCGTTGACCTTTGCCCTTACCTGTCCTCCGTCCTGCCCACATCCCCGACGGCTTCCCGCACTTCGCCGTTCTCTCAGGCGGTGGCGGGAGCCCGGTAGCTCTCCTTCTTCGTCAGTAGCGCCCAGACGATGCGCGCCATCCTGTTGGCCAGCGCCACCGCGACGAGCATCCTCGGCTTGCGCGCCAGCATCCCGGCCAGCCAGGGGTCCGTCGTCACGCCGCGCCGAACCGCCCAGCGGACCACAGTCATCGCGCCTGTGATCAGCAGCCGTCTCAGATCGCGCTGGCCCATCTTCGATATTTTGCCCAGCTTCGGCTTACCGCCGGTCGTGTGCTGGCGCGGCACGAGGCCGAGCCAAGCGGAGAAGTCGCGGCCGCGCCGGAAACTCTCCATCGGCGGTGCGAAGGCCTGGATTGCCATCGCGCTGATCGGCCCGATCCCCGGCACGCTCATCAGGCGCCTCGCCTCCTCATCCTGCCGTGCTCTCACGTGGACCTCCTTCTCCAGGCCCGCAATCTTCGCATCGAGGCCGGCGATCTGCTCAAGCAGAAGGCCGGCCAGCTCGCGGACCGCTTCCGGCAACCTCGAAGCCGGTCCCTCAAGCGCCGAGGCCAGCCGGCCGACATGAGCCGGCCCCTGCGGGGCAATGACACCGAACTCCGCCAGATGGCCACGCAGCGCATTAATCGTCTGGGTGCGCTGGCGCACCAGAAGATCGCGCGTCTGGAACAGCATGCCCCGAGCCTGCTGTTCCTCCGTCTTCACAGCCACAAAGCGCATGGTCGGCCGCGACGACGCCTCGCAGATCGCCTCCGCATCCGACGCGTCGTTCTTTTGCCGCTTGACGTACGCTTTGACGTAGATCGGTGGGACCAGTCGCACCGCATGGCCGAGACTGCCGATCTCCCGGCCCCAATGGTGCGCGCCGCCGCACGCCTCCATCGCCACCGTGCAGCGTGGCTGCGCAGCCACAAAGTCCAACAGCTTCGCCCGGCTCAGCTTCTTGCGGGACGCAACCGACCCATCCGCCCGCGCACCGTGCAGCTGAAAGCTGTTCTTCGCCAGATCGATCCCGATCATGTGAACCTGTTCCATGGACGCCCCCTTCCTCGCTTGGCGTTAACAACACCGCCAACCTGGCACATCGCGATGCCGTCGGGAGGGGCGTCCACCCCATCGGTTGAACGGTTTCTGGTTAAGAGGTCAAGGGAGGTCAAGGGAAGTCAGGAGATGCCTGGAGCTCTCTTAAAAACCATTCCGAGGACATTCCGAAACGTGTTTTGGAAGAGGTTGCCTGGAAGAACAAACGCCGCTAAGATATTGTCTTAGCGGCGTTTTATTTGGTTGCGGGGGTTGGATTTGAACCAACGACCTTCAGGTTATGAGCCGGAATGATACCCTCTGGTCCGGAACCCGCCTCTACTGCGCTGGGAAGCGCTCACATGCGCTAGTCTACAATAAACTCCCGTTTTTCCGCGACATAAAAATCTAACATCACACTTGAGTCATCGCCAGAGATACGCTCTAATGCGCAGCGGTTTACCTTGACTCGCTTGCGGTACGCTTACGGTAAAGCGATATAGGGTTCTTGTCAAACAGTGTGAGAAAAGAGCTATTCATGGCCAGATTGGAATATCGGTCGGTTTCCAAGCGCACGGTGGATGGGCTCTCCGTTGGGGACAAGGATACCGTGTTCTGGGATCGCGAACTCTCCGGGTTCGAAGTCAGGAAATTCTCTTGAACCAAGACGTTCTGATAAACTTATCATAAACCATTGATACGTATTAGTAATTGGTGTGTACTGCATTCAATCGTGCCCCCCTCCATTCCGGTTATCATTTTCACGTAAGCAAAGGGCAAGCGGATTCGATCAATACCCTGGGCACCCTTGCCCCCCGTTGTCGTCGTTCACTACCAGGCACGACCGTCGCTCCCAACAGCTCGGCCCGCGTAATCGACCTTTTCGGCGACTGCCTAGCCGAACGGGCCGTGGCTATCGTCATGTAACATCGAGCGCGGAACTCCGGCTGGAAGAGCGCAAGAGATTACCCGCCCGAACGACCGGTCGGATCGGGTGCGGACCAATATTCGCCGAACTCGAGGATGCGGCTTCGCCTGGTCCAGTTGCCGGGCTCTCCGGACCAGCTCCATTCGACGTGGAGCCATTGGTCGGGATCGCGGGACGGATCGAGCGGCTTCCATCCGGGGTCGTCATGCAGCGCGAGTGTATGCGCCAGATAGGCGAAGGCCATGTGGAGGCTGGTCCATTCGAGGAAGCACATGCCGTCGAGCGTCTCGGAAACGATGAGGCCCCTGTTTTCATCAAGGTCGGCGAAGGAAACATGTATCTGCTCGCCATCCATAAGCAGGGAGCTGTCCTGAACGTCGTAGTCGCCGATGCAGCGCATGATCGCGGTCGAGGGTGGACAGCCGAGTGCCTCCACGCGGGAAAGGGCGTCCTCTTCGAGCGCCCCGAGGAGAGCGAAGGAGAGCGGATACGGGCATGATTCCGGCGTCGGAACCGGTTCCTGCATCGACACGCTGAAATAGGGCTCCGCGTCGCCGCCGGTGAGCTCGCCGAAGCCGATCGTGCCGTCCGGTCGGAGACTCGCTACGGGGCACAACTCGCGCAGCCAGGACAGTTTCCGCTGCGCGTAATCGCTGAGGTTCCACGATCCCCGCAGCGACTTGTAGTTGCAGGCGCTGGCGCCGCGTCGCCTCGTTGAGCGAATCCAGCCAGGGACGATGCGCGGCGTCGGGCCGCTGCGACGACGGCCGGCAGAGCTCGCTGTCGAGCGCGAACGCGAACTCGTGGGTCATCGCCATCCGGTCTTGCATCGCGGCTTCCCAATTGGCGGTGGATCGGCCCCACGGCGTAGGGGTTCCAGCCTGTGTCCATAACGCCTGTATGGCACGCCGGGAGCCGGCAGGCCATTGCCCCGCATGGTCCGGTCAACGGTCATGATCCGGCCCGGGTCCCGCTTGAGATCCCGGAATTCCTCCGCCGCGTCCCCTGACCGCTACCCGCTTCTGCACCGCCGCGAACTGCCCGTCTCAGAACGAATAGCGCAGCGACATCCGGAAACCGTGGCCCGTGAGCCTTGCCCGCGTCGGCGCCAGATCGAGCGCCAGCGGCTCCCGGCTTCCGTCCCGCCAGATTACCCGGCCCGCACCTCGACCGGTATGGACGGCCCCGAGGTCGGTATAGCGCCAGGCCAGATCGACCGTCACCCGCTCGCCCAGCGCCGCCGCCACCCCCGCTGTCACCATCCATGCAAGATCCGTCCGGCCCGCGCCCGGAACGATCGTCGTCGTCGCCGGAAACGTCATGCGGGTCTGCCCGATCCGGGTGTGCGCAACGCCAAGGCCGGCCCCGACAAACGGCCCGAACGGGCCGATCTTCGGTACGCCCGCACCCGGCAGGTCGATGTAGGCGGCAACCATGCCGGCGAACGATGACAGATCGGCCGCTACGGATTGCCGGCTCTCCGGCGACAGAAAGTTGGCGCGGCCCCTGAAGGCGAAAGCCGGCCGGTATTCGACCAGAACCTCAAGTCGGGCTGCGGGCGCTACTGCAAGGCCGAGTCCCAGCTCAAGGGGAATCATCGTCCCGAAATGCCCGACCGAACGATAGGGAGCGCCGTCTCCGCCGGTGCCGCAGCCATAGAGCGCCGCCGGCGAGGCGCTCGAACAGTCCCGATCCCTAAAGACGGTCTTCCCCGCGCGGTCGAGACCGAGGCCGGCCCGCACGTACCAGTCGGCGGCGGAGGGTTCGGCCGCTCCGACCGCCATACACCCCGCGGCCATCATCGCGCTCGCCGCCCAACGGCGCCACCTCGTCATGTCCTGCTAATGCCCCTCGGTGCGGCCGTCCGCGAACTGCACGTCGAACGACAGGAAGCGGTCGAAGAGGGCGGTCTTGCGCCACCGGACATCGAACGAAACCTCCGGCCCCCGATATTCCACCAGCCCGAACCAGCGCAGCGGATCGAGGATGTGCCGCGCGAACATCGTGGCCGCCGGATCCCAGTGCGCCGCCGTCGGCATCGTATCGTCCGGGACCGTGCATAACGCCGTCAGGGTGGCCGCATTCTGCCAATCCGCCGCCACGGCGGAAATCGACCACAACACCGCGCCGATATCGCCCTGCGGCCACCAGCCCGGCAGGTTCCGGGGCCGGCCGCTCACGAACGTCGAAAGATCCCTGTGCCAGAATGCCTGACGGAACAGAAGCGCCTGGAGCGCCCCCCGGCTTCCGGGCTCCAGCATGCTCTGCCCTAGCGGCGTCAGCTTGAACCAGAGCCCGACCGGCTCGATCAGCCCCGCCATGGTCGCCACCGACCGCAGCAGATGCAGCTCGCCCACCTGTTGCTCGTAGTACTTCTTGCCGGCCCGGAACTGCTCCGTCGCCTCTATCCCCGGCCAGGACATCAAGGTCCGCATCCGCGCGACACCGGCCTTGTTGAGCCTGCCGTCGTTCGTCGTCCAGACCTTCTCCTTGCCGCCGATTTCCCCGAGCAGGATCAGGGCATTGCGCACGAACGCGGAGCGGTCGAGTTCCGCCTCCGTCAGATCCGTCGCAAGCCGCGGGGCGCGGTTATCCGCTGACGGCTCGTTCCCCAGCGCCAGCAGGCTTTCCCGGTCCAGCAGCGTCCGGACCGGCTCCAGGCCGCCCGGCCAGACCGACACATCCAGCGCCTGTCCGCTCTCCTCTGGGCCGCGCCCCGGCATGTCCCCGTCATCCTGACGATCCCTGAAACCCGGTTCCGGGCCGCGCTTCACCCTGTCCCTCAACGCCCTCGCCGCCCTGAACGCCGGCGCCTTCGAGGCCGGTATCGCAACCGCCTCCCCGGTTCGCGGATTCCTTCCGGTACGCGCCTCCCGGCTCCGCGTCGCGAAGATGCCGAACCCGGCGATCCGCACCGCCTCTTCCCTGGCCAGGGAGTCGCCGATCGCCTCGAACACGGTGTCGACCGCCGCATCGGCCTCGACCTTGCGCAGCCCCAGCCTGGCCGCCACCCGGCCGCTGATGTCCGCCTTGTTCATCCCTCGCTCCCTGCAACGCCGGCGGCGGCCCGCGCGCGCCAAGTCCCCCGACCGCGCGCCACCGACCGCGGACCCGACGCTCTCCGGCAAGACCCGCACGAGACAGACACCTATCGCGTAACGCTCCCAATTCCCATCCCGGGCGGGCCCGGCACTCGATTCTCCCGCGACCGCCGGTGCGCTCCGTCCGCGCTGCAGGGGCCGCAGCGGTGCATCCGGCCGGAAGGAGGCCGTGGCCGGCACCGGCCGGTCGAGACCCGGGAGCCGGAGAAGGCCCCCGGCGCCACCCTCACGGAGATCGTCGCCATGCCCGAGACCACCAACATCACCGGGGAACACCGCCGCGCATTCGAGGCCCTGACCAGCGGCGAAGCCGGGCGCTCTTGCCTCCTTTTCTGTTTCCTTTCGGGCCGACCCGCCGCCGCGATCGGCATCGATCCCTAATTCACGCGCTATCTCTGCATATCTATGTACTTGATCTTCGCTTATATCGTTATTGTCAATTTTGGCTTCGACAAGCGCTGTCCACCGGGATTTGCGCGTCAATAGACTTAAGACACCGTCGGGTCGGTCTTTTCTGCTTCCATCGGCAGCCACAAACTCAACTTCTGTATAGCTGCGGAGGTCAGATGTCTTTCCCAACCTAACCCCACAACGCTCCAATAATTGTTCAGCAAACGGATGCACCACGGTCAGTGTCGCAAGCAGAACGGATACTATTCGCTCTTCCTTGCGGGAATCGGCAACGGTAGGGATGAGCCTTGCGCGTTGGGCGTCTTTCAAAATGTCGTCGAGCGCACTCATGATGACTGCGTTCCTTTGTTAGGGTCGGAGTAAAGTTCGGCTATACCAAAGACTTGAGCGATGGTCGTGTCTAGCTAGGCGACAGTCCTCAGCCTTTCTGCACTTCGTCCTTGCCGCGCCCGCCGAGATGCGGGCCGTCCGGCACCCTGCCTTCGAGGATCGCCTGGTAATGTCGCGGAACCGACCGGGCCGGAGAGCCCGAGCGCGTCCACGCCCTTGCCGGTCCAGGCGCTCGCCTCCTTGTGGGACGGGTCGTCCTTGGCATAGTAGCCGTCGCGCTCGATATAGCCCGGCCCTGCGAGGGCGAGGCGATCGCGCCGATGGAAGCTACCATCGACGTCGTCCCCCGCCGGGTGCGCGTCTCAGTGTTTCGAGGGTGTCCATTTCACCGAGATACGCGCTATTGGCACGGAGAGCAAGTCATGAACAACCGGTCTCGCAAACCTGTCGGCGAATGTCGCCGATTGTCGTTCGTGGCAGAGACGGCTTGCCATACCATAGGCGGCGGCGCACTTGTCCAAGATATGGAGTGCCTCTCGCGGGCGCAACGGCGGCAGTCTCGGAGACGCGGTGCCGTGTTCCAATCTGTGGCATCGGGGACATCCGTCATGAATCACTCCGCCGGGGGGATGACTGGTCAGTTGGGAGTTGATCCGATGAAGGGCACCAAGTATCAGGTGGCGCTATCCTTTGCCGGGGAACAGCGGGATTACGTGGAAGATGTGGCGCTTCATCTTCGAAACCGATCAATCGCGGTGTTCTACGACGGCTTCGAGAAGGTGCCCCTTTGGGGCCGGAGCGGCACGGAGGCCTTTCATGAAGCATTCGCGCAGCAGAGTGCCTATGTGGTGATGTTCATTTCCCAAGCCTATGTCAAAAAGGCTTGGGCGCGGCATGAAAGGCGGTCGGCCCTTAGCCGCATGATCCACGAACAAGGCGAATATATCCTTCCGGTGCACTTCGATGACACGCCAGTGCCCGGTTTGCCTACGGACGTGATCTACGAGCGCGCCAGTGAGCACACACCCGCACAACTTTCGGCAACGCATTTATCCCCTTGACACAACAAAGGGCGATCCCTATATTCATCACATAGGAGATCGTCATGACCACGTTCTACGAGTTCCAGCACCAATATCCGAATGATGAGGCGTGCCTGGAACGGATAATGATTGAGCGCTATGGCGGTACTGAACTGGACTGCCCGAAGTGCGGCGCTCACGGCAGGTTCTATCGCATGACGCGCGAGCGTGCCTATGTCTGCCAGCACTGCAAATACCAATTGCACCCGACCGTAGGTACGATCATGGAAAGGTCGCGCACGCCGCTTCACAAGTGGTTCTATGCGATGCATATGTTTTCCAATTCCCGGCATGGTGTGGCCGCGAAGGAACTGCAACGCGTGCTTGGCGTGACGTATAAGACGGCGTGGCGCATGGCGCACGAAATCCGCAAGTACATGGCTTCTGTGGATGGGGAATGGCCGCTGGACGGCGATATTGAAGCCGACGAAACCTACGTCGGTGGCCGAACGACTGGCGGCAAGCGCGGGCGCGGCGCACCAAACAAGACAATCATATTCGGGATGCTGGAGCGCGACGGCGACGTGATGGCGAACGTCGTCCCGAACGCACAAAAGCGCACTCTGCATGAGCCGGGCAGCACCGTTCATACAGACGAACTCAAGTCCTACGGCGGATTGGCGAAGGTTGGGTACACGCACGAGACCGTCAATCACGGTGCAGGAGAATATGTTCGCGGGTCCAGTCATGTCAACGGGATCGAGGGGTTTTGGGCGCGGCTGAAGCTGTCGATCCGCGGGACACACGTTCATGTTTCGGCGAAACACCTTCAGAAGTACGTGAAGGAGTTTGAGTATCGCTACAACCGCCGGAAGCGCCCCGAGGCGATTTTCGGCGATCTGGTGGCGAGCCTTTAGTCAGCACCGCACGGAGAAGGGTGTCGAAGCGTTCCGTGCTCATCCGGCTTCTTTCTGTTCTGGTAATTCTTGCTCAACCGGCACAACGACAGACTGCAAGAATTTCGGGACATCTCCTATTTCATCCGCGTATTTCCTTAAGGAAATAGCGGCCACCGTAGTTGAATGCGACGGCCACTTCCCCTGTCCGCTTAAAATGGCAGCCAAACTATTCCTGTTGTAGGGGATTCGTCCGGCCATCATCGCCCCGCTCAATCTCTTAAAGACAGCCAGCGCCCTAACGTTTGTGATGGGTTTGTGGGGTATCTCACCAACCCAAAGGCAGGAGGCATCCCCAAGCTGGAAAATTCGTATTCCTTCCCAATCTTCAACGTGAAAACCTCCAGGGGCCAGATTGGCGCAGACAGTCGGCCCCCTCGTCTTTGGAATTTTCTCAATTTCCTCTTTCAATATCCTGTATGGAGCAAGCCACAAGTTCCAAAGAAAGAGAGGGAGGACGGCGGCTCCTACGAATGCCAGGGCGTAGAAAGCAATTTCAGATGCCTCCGTCATTGCTTCGCCTCCACCCCGGGCCAACCAAATGAGGCCGACGAACGCGATAGATACAGCGCCCCATAGGGCGAGACGGAGCAGTGAGAAGTTTGATATCCCGAGGCCGGCGAGGGTATCAGCCCCAGCCCGCCTAACGACGAGATTCCACCAAGACATCCGCCCATCATGCCGATCCTCAGTGTTGCGTCAAGGGGATAAAGGCGTTCGGCAATGATAGCCAACAAACTGGGCATCCGGCCTTTCGACGGCAAGGCGTCCCAAGTACCGCCCCTAAATATGACATCCCCGACCGGCGAGGTCGCGTTCGATTACAGCAGCCACAACGGACGCCATGTCATCGGGTCTGGAATGCTGGAATTCGAAACGAAGTGGACAAAGGCGAGCAACACCAGTATTCACGTGTACAATGACCCCCAGTCCATAAATGGCGTCACGCTGGCCCCAGGATCCATGTCGATCTCGCAAGTAACTGACGCCGCATCGCTTGACTACACTTCGCGCACCCGGACACCTTCCCGCGGACAAATCGTCGTGCTGCGCAACACCGAGGGCTTCTACGCCGCCGTTCACGTGCTCGGAATCAAGGATGTCAGCCGCGGTGACGACAGGGATGAACTGCGCTTCCGGTATGCGATCCAGTCCGATGGTTCGGATAGCTTCGCGGAGTTCGTTGACTTGTGACCGTTCGGGCGGGGCATCGAACCGGGGTAAGCATTCCTTCAACTCCTTCAACCCGTACAATCGTCCGCATCCGTTCGGTTCCGGAGTGAGGTCAGCGCCAATGCCAAGCGCGGTTTTGGCTACTCAGTTTCGGAGCCACAGCCGTGCAACATGCAACTCGGTTGGAGGCCGTACGTCCGCACTGATATGTTCGAAGGGCGGCGGCTGATGCTGCTGTAGGTAGCCTACCAACGTCGACCGGCTGACGGCGAGGCCACCCGACCCCAACTCTGCCTACTGCTGATTCGCGCGCCCGCCCATCTCGTGCTGATCTGGATCCATCGTGTGTTCTCGAACCTGAAGCGCTGGGCGCTCGGAACCTTCCATGGCCTGCGCCGCGCCCATCTGCGCCGCTATCTCGACGAGTTCGTGTTCCGCTGGAACCGCCGCCGCCACACCGCAACGGCCTTCGACACCCTGCTCGGCATCGGCGCGCACTTCCGACCCGCCGACTACCGCGACATCGTCGGACAACGCGTCTGACTCTGGCAGGTCGGGCGCCAGGAACCGCCCGCCCTCCGATCCACCTCAATCGGGGCCGAATACCGGTCCGCCAGCCTGAACGCCTCAAGCGGGCTGGGCGCCGCTCTTCCGGGAAGTGTAGATGTTCTCGGTGGACCCATCTAGCTTCGGCTGCTGATCCGGCACGCCGGAAAACGATTCGTTCCACCGAGGGCAGGTAATGTTTGACGCGCCTCGAGAGTAGTAGTGGCATTTACCCGAATTCTTGCAACCTCGCGAACGATCAGAAAGGTAGTCCGGGTTTGCAATAAGGTCGCGACAGAGTCCAACATGCACGTTGGGCGGAAGTTCAGGCTGGGACCGGAGAAGGGCACGGCCGGAATAAATGAAGGAGGCGCCCTCATTCTTATCTGCGAGAGCCAAGGTTTCGGCACGTCGCGCAGCAAGAGTGTCGGGCCGACCTGGATAAATGAGCCGTTTGTCAATATTGTAGAAGCCTGAGGAGACGTCAACGTAGTGAACAGGCAGCGATGCAATGCGACTTTGGAAAAACTCTGTACCCTTGGCATCAAACGATTGATCTCCAGTCCGTAGCGAGAACCTGATAGATGTCTCCACGCCAGCGTCGGACCACTTCAGTGCCCAATCCGCGACCCGCGCTAGTACATCGTCTGCACCATCAAAAATACGCTTGTCGATAAGGAGACTAAAGAGGTAGCCGTGCGCCGCGTGCAGTTGGACGTGGACGAAGCCCGCATCGACAGCGAGCACAGTTCCCTCGTCAAGCGACTGGAAGAAATCCCTAACTCCCTGCTCCGAGATCTGAGATGCAAATCTCCGAGCCCCTGCGATTACTCGGGCGCTGTTATTCGACCTAAATCTTGTTTGTCCTACCGGCGCCGCCGGCCAAACCCATTGATCTGTCAACAACTTTGAAACCGTGCTGTTGAATTTGGGTTAGACCATCACCGTGAAACAACAACACGAAACTCGCCCTGCGTCGTCGTCTTCAGAAACAGCTCGGTTGTTCCGAGCAATTTAAGAATATCCGCGCTGAGCACCGGCTTCGAGCCACCGGGCTGCACGACGATTACCTCGAAAGTTACTTTCGATCGTCTCGCCTTTTCCTTGAAGTACGAAAGCAGCTTCATATCGCCTTTCAGGAAGCGCGAATGGCCTTCCCTGTCCCATATTTCATGGCGGCGCTTGAGGCCATGGTACAGTCGCCCGATGCCGAGATGCTTGACCGTGATGCTTTTCTGCGCCTGGCCACAGACCGTGTAAAAGTTGTCGATATCGTTCGATACCTTTCCACCGAGCGCGCCCTTGCAATGGACGAGACACAGCTTGATCGTGCTTTCATCGATATCCTTCAGGCAGACGAGATCGCCCGCTTCGCCTTTCCCGTCGTCATTAAAGACGAGCTCGTACTCATCGGCGACGTTCAGGAAACTGCGGAATTGAATCGTGTCCTCGTTCCCCGCTTTTCCGATGGATTCCCGGTTCAACGGAATATCGCCCCACTCCCACGCTTCCAGCCGATCCCGCGGAAATTCTCCGGCGTCAAGCGGCACCGGGATGTGATAACAGTTGTATGAATAGGTGCCGTCAGCATATCGCACGATCACCGGATCGCTCACAAAATACTCGCTCACGTCGGTCTTCGGGCCGTTGCTCTTGCGGAAGAAAACGTCCGGGCCTGACAGTTTTTCGTAGCGGTATCCGGCTTCCACTGCACCGTCGATAAGGAAGCGGTATTCAGATGCGGCACCGTCGCTCGACAATCGCAATATGATGGCGCCGTCATCCTCGACCGCGGCTATTTCAAGCTCGACAAGGTAAAGCGGAGCCTCGGTCGTGCCAAACACCATAAACTGTCTGTCGCTGAATCCCATCTGTGCCTGCTCGCCCCATTGTACGCCGATCGGATGCGCTTGGTATGGTTCGGTCAGCTTCTTCGGGCGCAGGAAATCGCGCGTGATGTTCGCGTCGATCTCATCTTCCGTCGAAACCTTGGTCCAAGTATGGGTCGTCCAGTCGATCCATTGCGCCACCGTGCCCGCCGCCTGTTGCCAGACCTTGCCGCGCTTCTGCGTGCCGCCCCAGAGCACCCGATCGCCGTCTTCGTAGCCGACGCAGGCTATGTTGTTCAGAGCGGATTCGGCACGTTCGATGCTGGCAAGACCCTCTGTGACGTTTGGCCCGAAATACGACGTGAAGCTGATCGCGCCGATGCGCGATGACCCCAGGTTTTTTACCAGCGGCAGCTCGACATTGTTCAGAATGTTGAAGATGACGGGGCCTTGAAGAAGCGAGGTCTCGTCATCGGTGATCGCCTTCGCCAGCGCCGTGCTTTTCAGCCCGTCGTAATCGCTGGCGTAGACGAACAGGGCCGAATTTTCCTTGTCCCATCTGGCGACGATCAGGTCGTACTGGGAGTCGAGCAGGTTTTGGTACTTGCCCCATCGCACGCGAGTGTTGCGATGCACGACGGCGACCAGAACGGCATCGTCCTCGCTGATCGCATACCAGCTCTCCGCGTCGCCCGACAGCACTCTTGCGTAGTTTTGCGGTCGCCATTCCGCGCACCACGTTCTGAATATCTGCGTGGACAGAGACGGCCGAAGATTCCAGAGCGAAAGGTGCGCGTGCAGATCACCGCGCTCACGCAGATTGTGGACCACATGTTGTAATCGCAGTTCTTCCTCGATCCGCTCTTCGCTGAGCCGCCTGATCAAGCCGTCCCAGTCGGCGCCTTCGGAATACAGCGCCTCCAGCTTCCCTTCGGTTTCGGGATCGGCGATGTTCGCAACCACCGTGGCTTCGCCAACCTGCTCCCAGTTGCCTTTTCGCGTGAACCGGCCGACGAACTGCAGCGTGATCGCCAGCGATTTGTGGGCGTCGTGAAGCGCGGCTACTTTCAGGTTCGGCAGGTCGAAGCCTTCACCCAGCATATCGACACAGACGACGATATGCGCGCTGCCGTCCGCACGGTTTGTCAGCCGTCCCAAGGCTGCACGATTCTGGCGCACGCGCCCCGGACCGGAGAATACAAGCTGCGGCGACATATCCGGCGCGAGTTCTTGGTAGAGATCGAAGAGACGTTCGGCGCGCGACTGGGATCTGCACCGCGCCATCAGGATGTGGTCGCGCCCAAGCGTGTCCCGGTCGTGCCGAAGCACCTCGATCGCCACTTCCGCAATACGCCGGTCACGCGTTTCCTCGTCCCCGAACTCCTCGATGGTCTTGAGATTGATCGGCCGGTAATAGTCAGCGGCCTGCGCGTCGCCCAGCTTGAAGTTGAAGACGATCTTCCCGTCGATGCGGCGATTGTCGCGGCGGAACGGGGTCGCGGTA
This sequence comes from Alphaproteobacteria bacterium, assembly GCA_965219135.1. Lineage (GTDB taxonomy): Bacteria > Pseudomonadota > Alphaproteobacteria > VGEJ01 > VGEJ01 > CAYUNL01. Next base: position 2,249,579 of record CBDCMV010000003.1, read on the forward strand.
AACTGCGTGATCCTTTTTTCGGCGAACATCTCGCGCACGCTGGACCATTGGGACGCGGGAATGTGATGAGCCTCATCGACGATCAGGTCGGTGCTATTGTCCGTCAGGACTTCAAGCGCTTCGGGAGCCGAAGCGCTCAGTGTCTGCGGCAGCGCGACGATGACGTTGGCCTTCCCGATCACGGCCGCTGCATCCTCGACCGAAGATAGACCGGTGGTGAGCTTCGCCACAACGGGGCCTACCGTTTCGCGTGGCACGACGCCGGCGTCGGGCAGCACGCCCAGAGAGACGAACTTGTCCGCGATCTGCGTGCGCAGCGCGTCGCTCGGTACGATGACGAGCGTCCGTCGGAGCCGTCTGTAGACCTGCAATGACAACATGGTTTCGGTCTTGCCGGTGCCGGTGGGCAGCACGACCGTCGCTGGCTCGAAATTGCTTCCGACCGAAAAATGCGCCGCTATCGCATGCAAGGCGCCGACTTGCGGTGGACGCAGTCCTTTCGTGTGCGTATCCGGGTCTTCCTCACGGAACAGGAACCGGTCCTTCCAGCTTTCGAGTATCTGCTCCGGCGCGCTGAAACTCCCGGTTAGCAGGCTGACATCGTCCCACACCAGCCTGGTCTCCGGCCCGAGATCGTCGATGTTGTCGAGGTCCGGCGCGGACAAGACCAGATACCTAGTCTCTGCGCGGCGCGCACCCTTTCGCCGCAGCAGCAGGCCATCGAACGGGGAACTGAGACGCGTTTGAACGAGAGCGTGACCTTTTTCTTCGGATTCGGACAGCTTCGCGTTGAAGCAACCACCGCGAAACGCCTGCTGGAATAAGGCATTGCCGCCGATGATCTCCTTACGAAGGGGAGTCGGCGGCACCGTGATCCTTCCCTCCCAGTCGGCGAACAGGCCCAAAGCGGTCTCTTTCCTCTATATCTTCTAGGCTGCCATGGTATCGCACCCAAATGTTGTGGATCAACTTATGAGGCCCTGCCCGACAACAATCATAAAGTCGTCCGCCTCCCGCCTCCACGGCACGAACCGAATCCTACGCCGGTCAGAAGATGTCTGGATTCTAGATTTAGAATGAATCCGCTTTCGGGACGCTTACGGTTGACAAAATCAGATTTCCCGCAGATAAAAGAAACCCCCGAAAACACTAATGTTTACGGGGGTTTATGTTGGTTGCGGGGGTTGGATTTGAACCAACGACCTTCAGGTTATGAGTCTCGCGCGTTATTTTGCGCTCTGGTACGCACGAATGCGCTCACGACGACAAACATACCATGAAATAAGGGTTTTTCAACTCCTTTCGCGTATCCGATCTCGCCATACATGCGCACGGATGCGCCCAGCGTTATTTTCATGTGTTGATCAATGTGTTGACTGCTTGAGGTCCATATGCACAATTGGGCCATGGAAGCGAAAATCGGAAAACGCATTGCCAAGACCAAGCTAACGCTTACTAAGCGGGCCGTTGAGGGTCTCAAGCCCGCCGACAAGTCCTGGATCGCATGGGTGACGTTGACCCCAAAATCCGGACCAGGTGGTTCTTCACCTATGCGGCCTGAGCGATGGTCATGTCCCTCCTGGCCTGTGCCGGCGTCCGGTAGCCGATGCTCGAGTGGCGCCGTCGTTGGTTATAGAAGATCTCGATGTACTCGAATAGCGCAGCCCTGGCCTCGCGCCGGGTAGAAAACCGGGTACGGTGCACGAGTTCGGTCTTGAGAGACCCAAAGAAGCTCTCCATAGGGGCGTTGTCGAGGCAATTCCCCTTGCGGCTCATGGAGGCCTTGATGCCATGGAGGCGGAGCAGTTTGCGGTAGTCACCGCAGGCATATTGCACACCGCGGTCGGAATGGTGGATCAGCCCCATGGGCAACCGGCGGCTGCGGATCGCCATCTTCAGCGCCTCCTCGCACAGGACGCTCTTCAGCCGCTCGGACATCGACCAGCCGACGATCTCCATCGTGGCCAGATCCTTGACGGCGGCGAGGTAGAGCCAGCCTTCGTCAGTTGTGATGTAGGAGATGTCAGCGAGCCAGACCGCATCGGGCGCAACGGCTTCGAAGTTGCGGTCGAGCAGATTGGGCGCGATCGCATGGGAGTGGCGGCTGTCGGTGGTGATCGGCGCCCGCCGCCTGCCTCGCGGTGGACGAATGCCGTTCTCTCGCATGAGCTTGGCGACCGTGCGCTTCGAGGTGCGAAAGCCGCGGGCTTTCAACTCGGCATGGATCCGAGGCGCGCCGTAGCACCTCTTGCTCTGCTCGAAGATCTCCCGGATCTCGGACCCGAGCCTGCCACGCCGGGCAACGCGTTCAGCTCTCTTTGGGGCCGCACGCCGCCGGGCGTGGAACCAGCTGTGAGCAACCCCCAGGACCCGGCACATGAACCGGATGGCGTGCTCTGAAGCATGGGCGGCGATGAAAGCGTGCTTCGTCTTCATGTCTTCGCCGCCCATTGAGCGAAAAAAGCCGAGGCTTTGCGTAGAACCTCAACCTCCTCCGTCAGCCGCTTGTTATCCCGGCGAAGCTGCACCAGTTCAGCGGCCTCGGCTTTCTGCGCCGCGGTCGCCGCGGCCGAGCCCGCGGCCTCAAGCTCGAGCCGCCAGGTCTTCAACTGCGTTGGCGTGACGCCGAGCTCGGCAGACACACTGCTATGCGTCGCACCCGGCTCCGACAGCCGGGCAACCGACTGTTCCTTGTATTCCGGCGAAAATCTCCGCCTCGTCTGCTTTGTCATCTCGTCCCTCCAGGTCGGTATTCAATTTACCGCCTGGTCCGGGATCCGGGAGCAACGTCATGGGACGACCGGCTGACCGGATTCGGTGTCCGGGTGCATCCCACTGGCGCCAAGTCCTTCATTGTCAATTACCGGTCAGGCGATGGTGGACGGAAGGCACCCAACAAGCGCGTCGTCATCGGCCGTTACGGGAAAGTTGCCCCTGACCAGGCCAGGCGCCTGGCGCAGAAGGTTCTTGGCAAGGTCGCTAGCGGCGATGACCCAGCAGAAGAGCGCGCGGAGGCGCGTGCTATGCCGACCCTCGGCGACGCCTTCGAGGATTACATGGCGGCCAATCCCAACCGCTCGAAGCGCACCGATGAACTCTACCGCTACGAGGCCAAGCGCTATCTCGGGGACTGGCTCTCCCGCCCCCTCGATGCTATCTCCCGCCGGGATGTGGAGGCCCGCTTCAACCGCATTACCGAGGATCACGGCTGGTCGCCTGCCAACCGCGCGATCTCCCTGTTGCGCTCGGTCTACCGCCGGCCTTGCGTCGATCTCGAGGGCCTACGCAATCCGGTCGATCTATGGCTCGCCGGCGGCGGCAAGTTTCATCGCAAAGTGCGGCGCAAGATCTCGACCCCCGCCGAGGTGCTGCCGTGCTGGCGCGCCGGCATCGAAGCGGAAGTCAACAACCCGGCGATCCGGGATGCACTGTGGTTCGGGCTCTACACCGGCATGCGCCGGGACGAGGTTTTGACCCTGCGGTGGGAACGGGTGGACATGGCAACGCTCACCTTTCGGGTCGAGGAAACAAAGACCGGCGTTCCCCTGGAGCTTCCCGTCACCGGGCAACTGCGCGCCATCCTCGAGCGCCGCCAATCGGAGAGCGAGGATCTACCCGCCGACCGTAGGAACTGGGTGTTCCCCTCCCCGACCAGCGCCTCGGGCCATGTCGAGGACCCGCATCATCTCTATGGGCGGATTTCGGAAGCCGGCGGTGCCAAGTTCTGGTTCCACGGCCTGCGCAATTGTTTCATTACCGTCGCCGAGCGCGAGCTGATGCTGCCGTCGGCGCTGACGAAGCGGCTGGTCAATCATGCCCGTCCCAATGACGTGACCGAAGGCTACGCCGCCGACTGGACTGTCGGGCAGCTCCGCGAGCCGGCACAGAGGATCGCTGATCGGATCGAGGCTTTAATGAACGTGGACGTGACCAGTGAAGCCTCAACTATGCTGGCAAGGTGATAACGCGGCCTCTGGATGAGACCTTCGTTATCTCGCGTTCCGCGAAACACTCGATTCCAATAACACGAATGCCATTTCGACGCCCGGTAACAGCTAAGCGGCTTCCTCTACGGTGATCACCAAGCGCTTACCGAAGAGGGCCAGGGCTTGCTCCAGCCTGCCGATTTTGGTGGCGTGGCGGGGGTCGAGCATACGGCGAACCTCGCTTTCCTGAATACCCATGGCCACGGCGAAGGCGCTGTTGGACAGCCGCTTTTTGCGCAGGGCTTCGTAGAGGGCCACCTTGGCGGCCAGGATTGCGCCGGGAACTGCCGCGGGTCGGCCTTTGGCCGGGCTCGGCGTTGGAATATCCTCCCGCCGCGCGATGCGGCCCGCGAGGGCCTCCTCCAGGCAATCCCCGGCTTCCGCGATTGCTTCAGCGAATGTATCGCCATCGGTAAATGCCTCGTCAAAGTCGGGAATGGTGATCGAAAAGCCGCCTTCGCGTTCCTTATGGAGGTCAATGGGGTAGCTGTATCGGGTTGTCACGGTGGGGGCTCCTTAAAGGTCTTTCGGGTCGATCCCAAGTTGTTTGCACATGCCGTGAAGTGTGCCGGCTTTGAGAGACTTTTTGCGGTCTTTCACCACGGTGCGGCGGTCGCCGTAGTACAAGGTGCCGTGACTGCCTTTGTGACGTTGCTCCCGGATCCCGGACCAGGCCAGGAGGGGCATGACCATCGCTCAGGCCGCATAGGTGAAGAACCACCTGGTCTGGAATTTGGGGTCAACGTCAGGTTTTGGGAGGCGCTGGACGTCAACCGCGATATTCTGATGCTCTGGTCGAACTCCGCGATAAGGATGATCCAGTGGTTCATACTGATCGAAAATATAGAGGTCATAAATGATCCATGAATCGTATCCGTGGAAACGTGACCTGTTGAGAGACGCAGATATCATTGAAAGATGGGCCACCAAGAATACAAACTCTGAGTACAGATCCATGCTTATTGAGAAAAAAGTGTATTTGTCTGCATTCGTAATCCGCAAACTCATCGAAGACCATAAAGTTACCGACGCTATTAAGGCGCACTCGATCCTCTGCACGATATATCCTGCAAAAGGATCAAATGTGGATATCATGAACTGGCCGGACGTTGACGAGCACTATGATTTTTCAACTCACAAATTAGAGCAAATAAATATCCAACGTTTCGCGAACCAGATTATTCATAATTTAATTTTCCTATTTGAAATTTCAGAGGAGACATACTCATCTCCCATATCAGGGTTGTTCGTCACATCAGACTGGGAGAAGGATAATCAGCTATACCATGTCACACTTACAGACTACTTATCTGTACTGCGCTCAGTCGGTAATGACAATGTAATGGAACGACACGCCACATTGACAAAAGACGGATGGAAGATTTCACAGAAATAATCATCTTTCCAAGCGATTTGTAAGTCTTGACGAAAAGTCAATCAAAACCAAGGCCATATCATAAGATGAGAGGTTTCCACCTTGCATCTTAGTCCAGCGCTACAGTGCGCGCGGATTCAGGCCAGCCTACCAGGCCCGCAAAGTCCGTTCACACGCATACTTGAACCGGTCCGGGTTTGGCGGAGGCTTCAACTCTTGAGAAAGTGGAGCCACTATGAGCAAGACAAGGAACAGGTTTTCTTCTGAGGTTCGCGCCCGTGCGGTGCGGATGGTTGTGGATCACGAGCCCGAACACGCCTCGCGTTGGGCGGCTGTTTCCTCGATAGCTGGGAAGATCGGCTGCACGGCGCAGACGCTCAATGAGTGGGTGAAGAGGTTCGAGCGCGACAGCGGCGTGCGCGCCGGCGTCCCCAGCGAGGTCGTCGGGCGAGCGCCTATTTTGCCCAGGCGGAGCTCGACCGCCGGTTCAAGCCATGATCGGGATCATCGACGATCACCGCGAGGCGCACGGGGTCGAGCCGATCTACAAGGAGCTGCCGATCGCCCCGTCGAGCTACTACGACCATGTGGCCAGGCGGCGCTATCCGGCCAGGCTGTCGGCACGTGCGAAGCGGGATATGGCTCTCAAGGTCGAGGTCCGACGCGTCTTCGAAGAGAACTTCCTGTTGATCGGCGCGCCGATTCGACGCCGATCGGCGCTCTAACGCGTTGATATTGCGTGACTGTGAGGGGTCAACATTCGACGCCGATCAACACTTGGTGGCAGCGGAGCTCGAGTGCGGGGTCATCGACGAGACCGGGGAGTACGTGGGCGGTGAGATCGACTGGAAACGCAAGATGGACGGCTACCGCGACTGGATGCGCCGCCATCCCGAGAGCCGCGCGGTCTGGGAGACCGCTCGGTACGGGGCGCCGCTACCGCGAAATTGATACGTCTCGCAGCCGGGGCGCGGCGCGTGTTCGCAGGCTGCAGGTCGGGAGCGGCGTCGCGGCAGCGGTCTCGACCGGGCTGCCGGTGAGGTCTGGCAGACATCGCCGGGTTGGCGAGAGGGTGTGACCGATTCGGCGCTCAAGCTCGGCGTAGCGGCGATACAAGCCAGGTCGGAGCTTCGCGGGCCGGCGCAGGTCCGATCGCGAAGCGAAGATGCATAACTGCACGAGCATCTCGAAAGAGGTCGTCCACCGCGTCGTGGAGCTGCTCCTCGATGTGGTGCGGCTGGACATGGGTCGGTCTCCCCGGCGGTGGCGTGGAGGGCCGCTCGACGGCCCCGGAATGCGCCCGGCGAAAGCCGGCCACTGTCTCCTGTCGCCAGCGCATCCCGCTGGAGCCAGGCGGCCCACACGCCGGCAATGGCGGCGGACAACAGCAGCGCCAGCGCCAGGTGCCCGCGCCGAATCTCCGCAAACGGCGCGCGGCGGAGCACATTCTCGGGCGCGGCGGCGAGCCGGGAAACATCGAGGTCCGTGACATCGCGGTCCGCGCCGTCGGCGAGCAGGCCGGGCGTCGCGTAAAGATCCCAGCCCAGCCGCCGGATCGTCTCACGATTCGTCGCGGGATCAAGGCCCAAATCCGCAGATCAGATTCTTGGTGAAGACAGGTTCCAGTTGGAGACTTGTCGAAGACGCCCTCCCCGCGTGCCTAGTCCTCTTCGTCCTCTGGCTCGCGCACCTCGATCTTGGGCTGCTCCGTGACCTGGTCTTCGGGCACGAAGGTGATGCGCATGCCCCACCCGGCAAAACACCGCAGCAGGCCGCCGAACTCGGCGAGGTCGAATGCTCGGTCGTCGATGTAGATCACAGTCTCACCATTCTCGTCGTCTTCGATATGGCAGCGGAGCACTCGGCCGCGAGGCACCCATTGGGCGCTGTCTTCGACGAACCTGACCTGAGGTTTGCCGGGAGGTATCTCGACCGCGGTGCTGTCGAACTCGGCGGCGAGGTTCTCTTGTGCATCCATCATCGCGTTGAACAGGTCGAGCACCGCGGCGTCCGACATGGTTTGGAGCTGAGAGCCGACGTTCACGCGGGCCACCGACACGTTGGGGTCAGCATGCTCGATAACCGCCATTTCGCCCTCGCGGGTGATCTTCACTTCGTCGAGAGAGGCGCGCCGGGGCGCTTTCTTTCGCATGAACGGCACCGCAGGTCACACATTGTTGGGATGGACAGGCGGTCCATCCAGAATCTTGGAGTAGCGTAGCTCGGGCCGGAACCGCAGGGAAGTACGGCGGAGGGCAGTGCGCCCGTGTGGAGGCTACGAGTTCCTTGTGTGCCGGAGGACCACAAGATCAAGGAAGAGAACGGAGCGCACCCATTGAGGAAGAAGATGGGCAGGCGTTCACCGGGTTAGCCAAGGCAACGGTCCTGATGCGTTTCCGCAATCGCCCGGAGAGCGTGACTGGGCTGCTCGGGAAAGCGACACGGGGCGGAGTCATTCACTCGACCCGCATGGTCGCCGACTGTGCGAGTTCACCCGTTACCCGCCGCGCCGCAGTCGCCGCCGCACAAGGTACCGCAGCTTCTTGGGCACCGGTGCACGCCCTGCGGTTGGCCATCTCTGTCGCCATGCGCTGCATGACGCGGGCGGCAGGTTGCAGCACGACCGACGGAGGCGCTGCGGGTGGCGGTAGCGGACCGCCGCATCGTCGTGCCAAGCGGACTGGTGGGCCGGTGATCGCTTCGGAGTACGAATACGCGGACACGGCGCGCGGCGTGGTGCGTTTTCGGCCAGACGGATGCAGCGGCGGGACCGCGACGACTCGTGTCTGGCATGGTGTGACGTTGCTCCCGGATCCCGGACCAGGCGGTAAATTGAATACCGACCTGGAGGGACGAGATGACAAAGCAGACGAGGCGGCGATTTTCGCCGGAATACAAGGAACAGTCGGTTGCCCGGCTGTCGGAGCCGGGTGCGACGCATAGCAGTGTGGCTGCCGAGCTCGGCGTCACGCCAACGCAGTTGAAGACCTGGCGGCTCGAGCTTGAGGCCGCGGGTTCGGCCGCGGCGACCGCGGCGCAGAAAGCCGAGGCCGCTGAACTGGTGCAGCTTCGCCGGGATAACAAGCGGCTGACGGAGGAGGTTGAGGTTCTACGCAAAGCCTCGGCTTTTTTCGCTCAATGGGCGGCGAAGACATGAAGACGAAGCACGCTTTCATCGCCGCCCATGCTTCAGAGCACGCCATCCGGTTCATGTGCCGGGTCCTGGGGGTTGCTCACAGCTGGTTCCACGCCCGGCGGCGTGCGGCCCCAAAGAGAGCTGAACGCGTTGCCCGGCGTGGCAGGCTCGGGTCCGAGATCCGGGAGATCTTCGAGCAGAGCAAGAGGTGCTACGGCGCGCCTCGGATCCATGCCGAGTTGAAAGCCCGCGGCTTTCGCACCTCGAAGCGCACGGTCGCCAAGCTCATGCGAGAGAACGGCATTCGTCCACCGCGAGGCAGGCGGCGGGCGCCGATCACCACCGACAGCCGCCACTCCCATGCGATCGCGCCCAATCTGCTCGACCGCAACTTCGAAGCCGTTGCGCCCGATGCGGTCTGGCTCGCTGACATCTCCTACATCACAACTGACGAAGGCTGGCTCTACCTCGCCGCCGTCAAGGATCTGGCCACGATGGAGATCGTCGGCTGGTCGATGTCCGAGCGGCTGAAGAGCGTCCTGTGCGAGGAGGCGCTGAAGATGGCGATCCGCAGCCGCCGGTTGCCCATGGGGCTGATCCACCATTCCGACCGCGGTGTGCAATATGCCTGCGGTGACTACCGCAAACTGCTCCGCCTCCATGGCATCAAGGCCTCCATGAGCCGCAAGGGGAATTGCCTCGACAACGCCCCTATGGAGAGCTTCTTTGGGTCTCTCAAGACCGAACTCGTGCACCGTACCCGGTTTTCTACCCGGCGCGAGGCCAGGGCTGCGCTATTCGAGTACATCGAGATCTTCTATAACCAACGACGGCGCCACTCGAGCATCGGCTACCGGACGCCGGCACAGGCCAGGAGGGACATGACCATCGCTCAGGCCGCATAGGTGAAGAACCACCTGGTCCGGATTTTGGGGTCAACGTCAGTGGGCACCACACGGATCGGTCGTGACGTAAGAACGCCGATCACTGATGTCGGTAACAGGAGCGACGGTGCCGGAGACGGCTGAGGGCATCCTGATTCACGGTCGGGCGGAACAGATGCGAGAATTCGACAGGCGCGGCGGACGACGTATCTGTATGAGCGCTTGCACGTAGGGGCACGCTCGGCCACAACGGAGACAATGACGGGAACGAACAAGAAACTGACGGCGGCGGTTGAGGCGTATTTCGCCGACCTCGGACGGGTGCGCGCCTCCGGCGGCGCGACCGGCGAACGGTCGAACTACGGGCCGCTCGCCAATCTGCTGAACGCCGTCGGCGCGGCGCTCAAGCCGAAGGTGTTTTGCGTCGGCGAACTGGCCGACCAGGGCGCGGGCCATCCCGACTTCGGCCTGTATGCGGCGAAGCAGGTGCAGCGGGGCCGGCCTCGCGAAGGTCAGATACCGGAACGCGGTGTGGTCGAGGTGAAGGCGGCGGACGACGACGCCTGGCTCACGGCGGCGGGGGATCAGGTCAGCCGCTACTGGGGCCGCTACCGGCTGGTGCTCGTGACCAACCTGCACGACTTCGTGCTGATCGGCGATGACGCGGCCGGCCGCCCGGCGAAGTTCGAAACCTTCCGGCTCGCAGACAGCGCGGACGACTTCTGGCGTAAACTGGAGAAGCCGCGCGCCTTCGCCCACGATGCCGGCGCGGGTCTCGGTGAATATCTCGCTCGCGCGCTGTCGCATCGCGCCGCGCTCGCGGAGCCGAGGGATCTGGCGTGGCTGCTCGCCTCCTATGCGCGCGACGGGCTGGCGCGGATCGAGGCGGCGGGCGATGCACCGGCGCTTGCAACGGTGCGCGCGGCGCTGGAGGACGCGCTGGGCGTCCGCTTCGAGGGCGAACGCGGCGTAGCCTTCTTTCGTTCGACGATGGTGCAGACGCTGTTCTACGGCGTCTTCTCGGCCTGGGTGCTATGGGCGCGGCAGGTGCCGCCGCCCACGGGACGGTTCAACTGGCATGACGCGGTCTGGCATTTGCGCGCGCCAGTGCTTCAAGCCTTGTTCCAGCAACTTGCCCAACCGGGCCGCCTGCAACCACTCGGCTTGGTCGAGGTGCTGGACTGGACTACCTCAGCGCTCGACCGGGTGGACCGCACGGCCTTCTTCGCCCGCTTCGCCGAGGGCGAGGCGGTGCCCTATTTCTACGAACCCTTCCTCCAGGCCTTCGACCCGGACCTCCGCAAGCAGCTCGGCGTCTGGTACACGCCTACCGAAGTCGTCCGCTACATGGTTGCCCGGGTGGACAAAGCGCTCAAAGACAACCTCGGCATCGCCGACGGGCTGGCGGCGGAGAACGTCTATGTGCTCGATCCGTGCTGCGGCACCGGCGCCTATCTGGCGGAAGTGCTGCGCCGCATCGCTGTCAATCTCGAAGGCCAAGGCCTCGGCGCGCTGGCCGGCGCGCGGGTCAGGCAGGCGGCGACCCAACGCGTGTTCGGCTTCGAGATCATGCCCGCGCCCTTCGTCGTCGCCCATCTCCAGGTCGGGCTCACCATGCAGGAGCTCGACGCGCCGCTCGCCGACGACGATACCGAACGCGTCGGGGTGTTCCTCACCAACGCGCTCACCGGCTGGGAGCCGCACACGAACAAGCCGCTCCCCTTCCCCGAACTGGAGGAGGAACGCGACCGCGCGGATCGGGTGAAACAGGACAGGCCGATCCTCGTGATCCTCGGCAACCCGCCCTATAACGGCTATCCCGGAGTCGCGGTCGACGAAGAGCGCGAACTCTCGGAAGCCTATCGCACTGCGAAACGGGTGCGGCGGCCTGAAGGTCGGGGACTGAACGACCTATACGTCCGCTTCTTCCGCATGGCCGAACGGCGCATCGCCGAGAAGACCGGCCAGGGCGTCGTCTGCTTCATCTCCAACTATTCCTGGCTGGACGGGTTGTCATTCACGGGAATGCGAGAACGCTATCTGGAGGCGTTCGACGCGATCCGAATCGACTGCCTGAACGGCGATAAATACAAGACGGGTAAAGTCGCGCCCGACGGCTCGCCCGACCCAAGCATCTTTTCGACGGAAGGCGACCCGGTGGGGATTCAGGTCGGCACCGCGATAGCGACGCTCGTGCGCAAGAAGGATCATTCGACCGCGGAAGCGGTCAGCTTTCGCGATCTTTGGGGACGGGGCAAATCTGCCGCATTGGTAGAGTCGGCCGACGCGGAGCCGGACACGCTCTACCGCGAAATCGAACCAATTCGTTCCCTCGGTTTACCGTTCGCTCGAACAGCGGTTAGCAAAGACTGGTTCGACTGGCCCGCGCTACCCATACTGTTTCGTACCAAGTTTCACGGGGTTCTGACCAATAGAGACGCATTTCTTGTCGATATAGATCTCGACCGGCTCGAGGCGCGGATCGCTGACTATTTCAATCCCGCCCTGAGCCCTGAGGACATCGCTCGACGCTATCCTCGTGTAATGCAAGATACCGGAAGGTTCGACGCTCGTTCCGCTCGCGAGGAGCTGCTTGAGCGAGGTGGCCCCATACAGGCAGGCTTCGTCCGCTTCACATATCGACCTTTCGACAACCGTTGGCTCTATTGGGAAGCCGAAACAAAACTTCTGGACGAAAAGCGTACAAAATACAAACCGCATGTGTTCAGGGGAAATCCATGGCTGTCCGCCGCTCAACACCTGCGGCAAGGGGCGACGGAACCCCAGACTGTTTTCACAGAAAACCTCGGCTCGCATCATCTTATCGAGCGTGGTGCCAACATGTTTCCGGCTTGGCTTATGGGGGACGGTATCGGTGACGAAGACGAACCGGAGCGCCGCCCAAATCTGTCAGCCACCGCACAACGCTATCTCGAACGCCTCGGCCTCGGCGTCGAAGACCTGTTCCACCACGTCCTCGCCACCCTCCACGACCCCGCCTACCGCGAGGCCAATGCCGGGGCGCTGCGCATGGAGTGGCCGCGCATCCCTCTGCCCGGCTGGCCGGACGGCGGGGCCGAAGGTGCGGCGACGGTGCTCGCCTCATCTGCGGCGCGCGGGCGCGAACTCGCTGCGCTGCTCGATCCTGATACCCCCGTTCCCGGCGTTACGCAGGCGCCGCTGAGGCCGGAGATCGCCACGACCGCTGTTCCCGCCACCGCCATCGGGGGTAATATGGCTAAAGACCATTTTGACGTTGACCCCAAAATCCGGACCAGGTGGTTCTTCACCTATGCGGCCTGAGCGATGGTCATGTCCCTCCTGGCCTGTGCCGGCGTCCGGTAGCCGATGCTCGAGTGGCGCCGTCGTTGGTTATAGAAGATCTCGATGTACTCGAATAGCGCAGCCCTGGCCTCGCGCCGGGTAGAAAACCGGGTACGGTGCACGAGTTCGGTCTTGAGAGACCCAAAGAAGCTCTCCATAGGGGCGTTGTCGAGGCAATTCCCCTTGCGGCTCATGGAGGCCTTGATGCCATGGAGGCGGAGCAGTTTGCGGTAGTCACCGCAGGCATATTGCACACCGCGGTCGGAATGGTGGATCAGCCCCATGGGCAACCGGCGGCTGCGGATCGCCATCTTCAGCGCCTCCTCGCACAGGACGCTCTTCAGCCGCTCGGACATCGACCAGCCGACGATCTCCATCGTGGCCAGATCCTTGACGGCGGCGAGGTAGAGCCAGCCTTCGTCAGTTGTGATGTAGGAGATGTCAGCGAGCCAGACCGCATCGGGCGCAACGGCTTCGAAGTTGCGGTCGAGCAGATTGGGCGCGATCGCATGGGAGTGGCGGCTGTCGGTGGTGATCGGCGCCCGCCGCCTGCCTCGCGGTGGACGAATGCCGTTCTCTCGCATGAGCTTGGCGACCGTGCGCTTCGAGGTGCGAAAGCCGCGGGCTTTCAACTCGGCATGGATCCGAGGCGCGCCGTAGCACCTCTTGCTCTGCTCGAAGATCTCCCGGATCTCGGACCCGAGCCTGCCACGCCGGGCAACGCGTTCAGCTCTCTTTGGGGCCGCACGCCGCCGGGCGTGGAACCAGCTGTGAGCAACCCCCAGGACCCGGCACATGAACCGGATGGCGTGCTCTGAAGCATGGGCGGCGATGAAAGCGTGCTTCGTCTTCATGTCTTCGCCGCCCATTGAGCGAAAAAAGCCGAGGCTTTGCGTAGAACCTCAACCTCCTCCGTCAGCCGCTTGTTATCCCGGCGAAGCTGCACCAGTTCAGCGGCCTCGGCTTTCTGCGCCGCGGTCGCCGCGGCCGAACCCGCGGCCTCAAGCTCGAGCCGCCAGGTCTTCAACTGCGTTGGCGTGACGCCGAGCTCGGCAGCCACACTGCTATGCGTCGCACCCGGCTCCGACAGCCGGGCAACCGACTGTTCCTTGTATTCCGGCGAAAATCGCCGCCTCGTCTGCTTTGTCATCTCGTCCCTCCAGGTCGGTATTCAATTTACCGCCTGGTCCGGGATCCGGGAGCAACGTCATTTCACGGTGACCGCAGGTTGGGGCCACTACGGCCAAGGTGATGCCGTGATGCCCGGTCAGGGCCGCACCGCCAAACGCGCATTCTCGGCCGCCGAGCACGCGGCCTTGAGCGACGCCTCCTCCGTGCTTGGAGAGAGGACATTCGATATCTACCTGAACGATGGTGCATTCTGGCGCAACGTGCCCGAGGCCGTTTGGAACTATCGCCTCGGCGGCTACCAAGTCCTCAAGAAATGGCTCTCGTACCGCGAACGTCCCATCCTCGGCCGGCCGCTCAAGCCCGAGGAAGTCCAACATTTCACCGACATGGCACGGCGGATTCAGGGAATCATCTTGTCGATGCCTCAAGGCCTATCCACGTTGGAGGGCTCTCATTGACATACGTAGCCGACGACTCTCCGCAATACGGTTTATTTTCTGTTCCTCCAGACCAAAGGGCAAGTGGTTCGTTGATATTGGCCGGTCGAGAAACCCAATTGCTTTTGTGGTCAGATAGTCCACTAGAAATATCTACGGACGCCACCATCACTGGAGTACTAGATAACCTCACAAAAGTTTCTCTAATGGGATGCAACATCAGAAGCGACGGCCATGTGGGCAAGGGAGATCAGATACGTCACAAATGTCTTGTGTCACCAAAATGTGTTCTATTTGGGAGCCGCCATATTTCCGATAATGAGAACGTTGTACGTGAAATATCCTTCGTGCTTGAACATGCAGTAGCATTGTTTCATGATCCCGATGCGTACGGCACCATATTTAATGATTCCGCAGCCACCGCCATGGTGGCCAAATTTGAAAACTCCGAATCGTCAATTGAGATAGAAGACCGAAGTTGGATTTCCTACTACACGGGCAAAAAAACAGTGTTCACCTCCGACACAGCGATAGGTGGGGTGTCGGCAAATCATACTCCAGTCTTTACGATAGGTAGGGACCATGATCATGGGTTGGAAAAAGCTACCGAACTGAGCATCAAATTCGACGAGCCGCTGCCTGTGATCGAGTCACTGCATAGAATGGGAAGAGTACTACAATTTTTCGATCTTGTTGTCGGGTATGCTCAAAATGTATCATCGATAAGCGTGCAAACCGGATTCGATGACCCTTCTCATTCCTTTGAATTATATGTAACAGGCTATGCAGGACGGCATTCCACCAGAGAGGAAAGTGGAAGAATCCTGCGCACTACAGTTCTAATTCATCCTGTCGACGACTCGACAGAATTCGCGAATGTCCTTAGAGCTTGGTTGGATAGGGATGTTGAGTGGCGCACTGCTCGGATTAGACTTGCTCATGATTGGGGTAAA
Organism: Alphaproteobacteria bacterium; assembly: GCA_965219135.1. Classification (GTDB taxonomy): domain Bacteria; phylum Pseudomonadota; class Alphaproteobacteria; order VGEJ01; family VGEJ01; genus CAYUNL01. The sequence goes on from CBDCMV010000003.1 coordinate 2,264,805, forward strand.
CGTTATTACGATTACAATCGTATAATAGCGGCGGCCAACGTGTTTGATCTACTTCCGGACGATGTCTATGGGGAGAGGCCATCATTATCTTCGGATTTTTACGCCGCTGTGGAGGCTTCGAGAAAGATTTTCCGCAGCTTGCTGCCAAGCGAAGAGCGCGACAGTATGCTTGGGCACCTGGGAAGCGTCGGTGGCCGGAGGCTCAAACAGAAAATTAAACTCAGGGCGAAGAACATTCGCGATTCGATAGACCAAGTGTTGCCGGACTTGGGAACTGTAATTGACGAGGCGGTCAACCTGAGGAATTATTATGTTCATGGAACTCCGCCCCGCATACGAATTGATCAGAGATTGCAATTGGTGCATTTTCTCACAAACTCTCTGGAGTTCATTTTTTTCGCGTCAGATTTCATAGATGCCGGGTGGAATATTGTTGATTGGTGCAACAAGGCAAAGCCAATCGGGCATCCGTTCCACGATTACCTCGTCCATTACCAAGAGGATCTGAAGACTTTGAAAAGCGCGTTCGAATAGCGCTCTTTGAGGAGTTGAGTTTAGGGGGCTGTAAAGGACGAAGGACCGTCATTGTTGCGCATAGCCCGGTGGACGATATTCCCGACCCTCTCTGCTGCTTCGACTAGGTGCGCATCGGCAAGGTGGGCGTAGCCCGCGGTGGTCCGGTGCCTCCGGTGACCGAGCAGCTTGCTGACTAGAGGCAAGTTCTCGCCCGACATGACGGCCTGGCTCGCGGCGGTGTGACGAAGGTCGTGCAGGCGCAGTCTGCCGAGCTTCGAATCCTCGCAAACCGCCCGAGCGACCGCGGGCGGGGAAAGTGTTCGGCCAAGCCGTGGAATCGTCCGGCTGGCCCTTGAGGTCGTAGCGCACAGCCGACCGGCTTCGGGCCAACGCGACCATTCACCGCATCCGCATACCCGCACCATCACGGCTTGGTCGAACGGCTACGCTGCCAGTTTGGCCGGGTATCGTGAATGCCGCCAAGGAAGATTGGCCGTGACCGACCCAACGAGGTCACCCAGGGATAGGCCGCGACTGGACCATGGCCCAGCTTCTCGATCCCGCTCAGAAGAGCGCCGATCGGATCGAGGCGCTGATGTGCGCTGAACGCACTACGGAGCGCGCTGCCCCTATGCCAATTCAGCCCCATAGGCCAAATTGGACGCCCAACTGAGGATCATTGTTGCCGGGTCGACTGCGTCTATCCAAGACCGGGCGGGGCATGGATGGCAGGCGGCCCGGCCGCAACGCCCGGACCAGCCTGATTGCAGAGGTTTCACTATTTGTCTCTATATCACCAGATTGTTGAAAATGGCGCTTAACTGAAATTTCTCTTGAACAATTTCACCGCTTATGCCACTTTCACCACATGGTGAAATCGTACGAAATCGAGAAGCGGGTGGAGAGTGCGGCGGTGGACGCGGTCCGTGCCCTGCTTGAGCACGTCCCGAACATACAGATCATCGCAGTTCGCCACGAGCAGCATCTCGAGTCCGGCCACCAGCTCGATGCCAGGATCGATCTAGGGCACGATGGAAGCCGCTATGCGCTCCTCATCGAAATCAAGCCCAATGGGGCGCCACGCTTTGCCCGTTCCGCGATCTATCAGCTCGAGAGCTACATCGCGCATTTGCACCGATCCGAACACCAGGACGACACCCGGCGGTTCATTCCGATGCTGGTGAGTTCCTACCTGTCTCCGGAGTCGCGTTCCATCTGCCTCGATCATAATGTCGCCTACCTCGACCTCTACGGTAACGCCCACCTTGCTTTCGGCCCCGTCTATATCGAGCGATCCGTCCCGGACAGACCGAAGTCCGAAGCCCGCGCTCAGCGGTCACTGTTCACTCCGAAGGCGGGCGCAATCCTGCGGGTTCTTCTGCGCGACCCGGCCCGCGCATGGCGCGTCACGGATCTGGCCGAGGCAGCCAACGCCAGCCTCGGGCACGTGAGCAATGTCCGCAAAGCGCTGCTCGACCGGGAATGGGTCGAAATAGGGGAGGACGGTCTCGTCCTCGTCCAGCCGGATGCGCTACTGAAATCCTGGCGCGAGAATTACCGTCAACCCGCTGGCCATCACATCAGCGGATACACGATTCTCCACGGGGACCAGCTGCGCGATCGCCTGTCGGGAAGCCTAAACCCGGGACCGCAACCACCGCACGCGATCTGCGCGTCCAACTCGGCTGCCGAGTGGATTGCGCCATACGTCCGAGGCGGCACGCACAGCTTCTATGCAGACGAACCCGGGGCGCGGATACTGCAAGAGGCGCTTCAACTGACCCATGCCGCACAGGGAGCCAACGTGATTCTGCGTATCCCCAACGATGAGACCCTGTTCGAAGACGCCGTTGAGCCGGCACCGGGCATCTTCTGCGCCAATCCGGTCGTCACCTACCTCGATCTGTGGAACGGCAACGATCGGGACCGCGAGGCCGCCGACCATATGGCCGCGAAGTGCTTTCCATGGTTGTGAAGGAGCCCCAGGCCGCCGGCGACTACGATGACCGGACGACAGCGGCGGTCAAGTCGGTACTCATCGAGATCGGCCAGATCCTCGGCAGCTTCGAAGGAAAGTTTGCGATCGTCGGCGGCGCCGTTCCCTGGCTGCTGCTGGGCGAAGCCGAGATGCAGCACGTCGGCACCGCAGACGTGGACCTCGGCCTCGATCCGGCCGCCTTGGGCGATGGCGAATACGTTCGTCTTGTCGAAGCCCTTCAGGAACAAGGCTACCTTCAACGGGACAATTTGCGGCGCTTCCAACTCGTGCGCACTGTCCCCGCCGGCGACGACGGGCTCGACATCGACGTCGTCGTCGATTTCCTGATGCCGCGCGACGCCGAGATCACAAGGAATACACCGCCACTTATCAGCCAGTTTGCCGTCCAGCGTGCGGACGGCGCGGATCTGGCGCTCAGGCTCTATCAATTGGTGGCCATCGAGGGCCACATGCCCGACGGTGACCGCAACCGCGTCAGCATCGCGGTGGCGTCGATTCCGGCCCTATTGGCCATGAAGGGTTACGCCATCGCCAACCGTCTGAAACGCAAGGATGCCTACGACATCTACTACTCCGTGAGGAACTTCCCGGACGGAATCGACGCCCTCGTCGAAGCAACCCGGCCACTTCTCGATATCGAGTCGGCCCTCCAAGGCTACAGTTCGATCTCCGACAAGTTTCGGAATGTCGAAGATTTCGGACCGGCGAGCGTGAGAAGGTTCGTCGAAGGCTCCCACCTACTTGGCGATCGCACGGCAGACCAGTGGCAGCAGGATGCCTTCGGACAGGTCGACGCCTGGCTCAGGGGCCTTGGCCTGAGGTAGCCATGACCGGAACCTCGAATGCCAGGAATCGTACCATGGACATGCCGATCCTCGACGAGGTGTTCGTCATAGGAGACGGCTTTGTTCTCAACTTCTCCAATCGAACTTTCGCCGACCTCGTCCGAGAAGAACTCCAAGTCGATATTGACGATCCCCGCTGGGAGGCACAGGGCGGAAGCAAGGCAATACGCTTGCGATATTACTTGCGACGGGCGGACCGGCGTACGGCTCTGGATACGCTGAACGCGCTGTGGGAATGCCGCGAGACCAACGGCGTCACCCACGATAACCCCGACCTGGCCGATACGGTAGCCGAGTCGTGCAGCACGAGAAAGCCAGCCCAATGCAACTGATGAGGCCTTCGCAAACCCCTTGCAGCACGGTGCGACGAGCTCATCGCGGGAGCCGTTCATGTTGAAAGCCACCGACGAGGAGATCGAGGACGTCCGGGAATACTTTGAATGGCAGGCGCCCGACCTCGAGGTGACCTTCATGCAGAAGGTCTACTCGGAGGCCGTCCTGAACACCCGCCATGACGTGTGGGACATCCACACCAACAAGGATCGCTGGTGGGTCATTACGGGCCGCACAAACCTCTATTCTCAGGAGCAGTTCCCGAATATGGACCTTGCTCTGACCTTCCACATTGGCCTGAACCTCCGCATTCCACGTACGGCAGAACAGCAGGAAGACGATCTGCGCATCCTCCCGTTCGGTCCCGTCTTCGAGAAGATCGAAGAAGCCGGCACCGCCGTGACACAGGCGCATAACCTCGCGGGCTATCAAGGCGTCGGCGTCCGCTGCCGTGAGGCGCTACTCGAGCTGATCGGCGTCGCGCAGGACGCGGCAACGTGGACCGACACACCGCCGCAGCGCGCGAACTTCCGCGATTGGGCGGAGATCATCTGCAACGATCTTCTGCCGGGCGCCACCAACAAGGAGCGTCGTGGGGTACTCAAGGGTGCGCTTGAGTCCGCATGGACGTTTTCCAACTGGCTGACGCACTCAAAGTCGGCCACCTGGATTGATACCGACATGGCGCACTCGTTGACCCAACACGCCAGCGGCATGGCGACCTCTTTGATCCTTCGCGAGCTGCGCGGTGTGCCCGAGGAATGCTCGAATTGCGGCTCGCCACATCTCGAACCCGAACAAGGCGAAAACACCGCGGCACCCGGCGTACTGTGGGAACGACCGCGCTGCGCCGACTGCGGTTGGACTGGTAGGCCTGTTCCCATCCTCGACCTCGAGGATGGACAGTCGATCATCACACGCGAAGGCGAAGAAACCGACGAGTGCAGCATAATGACTGTACCGCTGCGCACGATCCTTAAGCCGAGCGATCCCACGATCCCTGAGTTGAAGAACACAGAGACCGGGCCACCGGAGCCAGTTGTCTATTTTGCCTATGGATCCAACATGTCGACCGCCCGGCTGCGCGAACGCATGCCGAGCTGCAAGGCTCTCGGCATCGCTACCTTGCCGGGTCATGCGCTTCATTTCCATAAGCGCAGCGCGGACAAGTCAGGGAAGTGCAACGCATTTGCCAGTGGTAACGACAATAGCGTGATCGGATTCTTGTTCAGCTTCGATCCTGCCGAGCGAGCCAAGCTAGATGAGGCCGAAGGCGTCGGCAGCGGCTACGAGCACGCGATGGTCACGGTCATCAACGACAAAGGTCGCAGGCGGAAGGTCCTCACCTATCTCGCCACCCCAGACTATATCGACGACAGCCTCAAACCCTATAGCTGGTACAAGGACTTTGTCCTTGCAGGTGGTAGGGAACACGGCCTGCCGCCGGAGTATATTGCCGAATACATCCAGTCGGTTGAGGCGATCGAAGATCCCAACAAGACGCGGGACAAGAAGCAGCGGGCCACGCTCGGAAGTCCCGGGCGATAGTGTCGGTGCGAGTTGCCGATCCAAACTGCGGACCCCACTTGGCGCGTAGCGGGCATCCTCCGAATCTGTCCGAACCTTGGCAAATCCGGGCTCACTCCATGGTATGTCGCAAATCGCGACAGTAGACTTTGTTTTGTTACATTTCATGGTTGACCTCTCGCCTCAGCGTCTGATATACTTTTCGTCAAAACACAGGTTACTATGAAGTTTCGTGATAGACAAGATAATGCCATTCGCCACCCGATCGCTGTCGCCCCAGGAAGGCCGCGTCATCCTCACCATGGCAGAGCACGGCAGCAAGGAAATAGAGCGCGGAGAGATCATCGACATGCTCGGCGTCAGCCCGCAAGCTGCCGACCACGTCATCCGCTCGCTGCGCCGGAAGGGGTGGCTGGAGCGCGCCAGTTGGGGCCGCTACCTGCTCATTCCTCCCGAAATGGGCCCTGACACTCTCGGAGAAAGCAACGTCCTGGCGCTCGCCAGCCGAATCGCCGAACCCTACTACTTCGGCTACGGGACGGCCGCGATGCATTATGGCTTCACGACGCAACACCGCCAGGTCATTCGACTGGTCACGCCGGTACGTACGCGCAACCGTCGCGTGCTCGATACCGAGGTCCGCATCGTCAATCCGGTCCCGCGAAAGTTCTTCGGCTTCGGCCCGGTCGACGTGCTGGGCTACACCGTCATGATGTCCGACCGCGAAAAGACCGCCATCGACTGCATCGACCGTCCAGACCTCGCCGGCGGCGAAGGAGAGGCGGCGGCCGTCCTGGCGACGGCTTGCCGCCGCATCGACTGGCACAAGGCGGCCAGCTACCTGGAGCGGATGTCCTCAAGGACGCTCACGCGACGCTTCGGATGGCTGGTGGAACGGGCCGGCGCCACCATCCCCGAGGACGTGCGCACACATCTCCACCACCTTGCGAAGGGACCCGGCAGATCGTTTTTAGGTCCGAGAACCCCCAAGCCCGGCGCAATCGGCTATCAGGAGAGTTGGCAGCTCACCGCTAACGTCGCCAGCCACGAATTGAGCGACAGCGCCGGCATCGCGCGGCCGCGATCGGTCGACCGGGAGCGCTGAGCCATTCTCACCCGTCCCCAAGTCCAGCGCTATTCCGTCGAAGCCGGACTGCGCGACATCATGATCGCCGAGATCGAGATCGTACTCACCTACTTGCTCCAGTTGATGGCGGAGCGCGGCATTCTGGACAAGCTCGCCTTCAAGGGTGGCACCTGCCTTCGGAAGCGCCGCCGCCTGCCCATCGACTGGACCGAGCGCTACAACATCACCCCCGTGCTGATCGAGACCTTCGTCGAAATCCCGCGCTACACCGGCGCCGTCTATCGCGCGTCAGGCTGGACCCGCGTCGGGACCACACAGGGCCGGGGCCGCTACGACAGGCACACGAAACGAGCCCAGCCCAAAAAGGACATCTGGCTCCGCCCCCTCCGAAAAGATTGGCGACGCACCCTCAATCGGTAGAATCCCTCCAAGGTGGGATCGGTTCCGGTGAGCAAGCCAACAAGCGGATAACCATCCCTCATCCCCCGGGACCCGAACGCTTACTGACAAGGAGTACTTCGTCTGGGACGACCAGTTGAAGGGGTTCGGCACGCGGGTCTACCCCAACGGCAACAAGCGCTACGTCGCCCAGACGTTCCGCCGGGGAAAAACCATTCGTGTCCAGATCGGGCGTCACGGCGCCCTGCCCTTCGAGGAAGCTAAGGCGCGGGCGCGCAAGATCATCGCCGACATCGACGACGGCAGGAACCCCAACCGGGAGAAGGAGGCCGAGCGCCTGTCACCCACGGTGGTGCAACTGGCCGAGCGGTTCCTGGAGGAATACGTCCCCGTCCACTGCAAGCCGCGCACACGGGTCGAGTACGTGCATGCGGTGAAGCGCTACATCCTGCCGGCGCTGGGAGAAATCAGGGTGGTGGCGCTGGCGCGGGACGATGTCGCGGCGCTGCACCACGGCATGCGCGGCAAGCCCTACCAGGCCAACCGGACGTTGGGTGTGGTGTCCAAGATGATGAACCTGGCCGAGGCGTGGGGCCTGCGGCCGGACCGCTCCAATCCCTGCTACCACATTCACAAGTACAAGGAGCGCAAGCGCGAGCGGTTCCTAACGGTGGAAGAGCTGGCGCGTCTCGGCGGGGCCTTGGACGAGGAGGAGTCCTTTGCCCCTTCAGCGGTGACGGCGTTCCGGCTCCTGCTCTATACGGGCGCGCGTCTGATGGAAATCCAGACCCTGAAGTGGGAGCATATCCGGGGCGACCGGGTCCACTTGCCCGATTCCAAGACCGGCGCTAAGACGATCCCCCTCAACCGGCCCGCGCTCGAGGTGCTGGCTGCCGTCAAGCGGGTTGAGGGTAATCCCTATGTCATCATCGGCACCGCCGAAGGCGCGCACCTGACCGATCTGCAGAAGCCGTGGCGGCGGGTGCGCAAGGCGGCTGGGCTCGACGATGTGCGCATCCACGATCTCCGACACACGTTCGCCTCGGAGGCGGTGATGGGGGGCGAGAGCTTGCCGATGGTTGGGAGAATCCTCGGCCACACCCAAGCCCAGACCACCGCGCGCTACGCCCATCTCGCCGACGATCCCCTCCAGAAAGCGTCGGAGCGCATCGCATCGTCTCTCAAGCAGGCCATGGACGGATAGGGCGCGGGGCGCTCCAGTTCCAAAAGTCGCCGAAGGTGGCGGGCAGAAGTAAACGCACCAGCCAAGCAAGAGAATCTTCGCTTTGCCCATCGTGTCTCGCAACGTGCTCCACGGACCAACCTTTAGTTGCGGGAGTTCGGGCGACATGACCCCATACGATACCGCCGCTGCTTGGCGTCTACGAGCCGCGAGCGCTCAGATGAGCCACTAAGGCGATGAGGATAGCGCCGGCTCAGTCTCGTTTTCGTCGCGTCTCGGGCACCGACCCGCTCCGTCGCCGGATGGTTCTGGACCGGCTGTAGGTGAAAGCGGCGCTGTGCGGCGATTGAAACAGCGTGACGCCGCGCCGTTTCAGAAACGGGGTCAGGGCAAGTCCGGCGGCAAAACCGCCCAGATGAGCAAGGATTGCAATGCCCCCCTGGGCCCGCATCGCCGCCGGCAGAGCAATAATCTGTTCGACGAACCACAGGCCGAGCACCACAAAGGCAGGCACACTGATCGTGCCGATGAAGATGAAGAACCAATAAAATACGCGGATGTTGGCGCGGGGCCAGATCAGGATATAGGCAGCGATCACGCCGCTAATCGCACCGGAAGCACCGACCAGGGGAACTTGGCTGGCCGGGTTCAACCCTGCATGGGCGAGCGTCCCAACGCAGCCGCATATCAAGTAGAAGAACAGGTAGCGGAACCGCCCCATGGCATCCTCGACGTTGTCGCCGTAAAGCCAGAGGAACCACATGTTGCCGACAAGGTGCATCAGCCCGCCATGCGAGAACATACTGGTGAACAGCGTCGCCGTAGAGGGAACCCGCGCCAGTTCGCTGACTAATTCGGCCTCTCCGAAAAACACAGCTGGGATGAAGCCGAAGCTCAGCGCATAGGCTTGGCCTTCATACGGTCCCAGCGGGAGTTGAACCAGCAGATATACTGCCGTGCTGATGCCGATGATGGCGAGCGTTGCCAGCGGTGGCCCGTGACGGCGAGGGTTGTCGTCTCGATAGGGAAAGAACACGTGGTTGACCTATGTCGGCGGCGGATCGATCTAGGATTTCATCGAAGCGGGAGATCTGGAACCGGAATGTGCCGAAGCGTTTGGGGGCCTCTCCGCCAGCGGTAGAGACCGGGATCGAACGACGATACTGCCAAAGAGATACGGCGAAGAAAGATGGTCGCCAGCGTGGTGAACGGGCGCCCCTGGTCGCTGGAGCATCTCGACATTCTCCCAGTCTCCGCCGGAACTAAGATCCCATGACCGGTACGACACGACCGACCATAAGGCCGATCACGAAATCCAAGCCACCCACTTAAGGTGAGCAAAATGCAGGGATCGACGACGGTCGCCATTATGAGACGCCTAAGATCAGCCCCAGCGCCATCATAGCAATCGCTACCGTCGCGACGCCCCAGACGATGCTACGAAGCCAGCGGATTCCGGACGCATAAGCGGGCAGGTAGACAACCCGGCTACCGAACCATATCCACCCGCCGTATGAGGTGAATTCGTTGGCGCGGTCGGACAGCTCAGCGGCAATGAGCACTACCAGAACAGCGGGCAGCGTTTCGAGGTAATTCGCGAACGCGCGCCGCAGGCGTCCGCTCAACAAGGTTTCGCGTGGCGGATCGTCACGAGCGCCGAACGCCCAAGTGTTTCCAGCGGCGACCCACTGCGTCAGTCCATGTGCGATGACATGGACGAACAACCACGCTCCAGCAAGCACGATCAGCAGGATTTCGTCGGTCACTGTTTTTCCCCCTTTCGCCCCTTGAATCGAAAATTGTCCCGGACCATGTACCGCGTTGCAGAATGCCCCGAGCGAGTCTGGCACTGAACCGCGGTCGCCGCACCCCCAAGGTTCCTGCCACCGTGGCCGCGATCCCGGGCTTGCCACTTCCGACCGTGCACTCGTGCACGCCCCCGGCGGGCCAGCAAAAGCTGTTCTCTCGCGCTTGTCCCCGCCGCCCGAAAAGGGCCCAGTCTCATTCTCTCGCCGTCGCGTCAGGATCTGGCAGAGGCTGCGCGCCTGTTGGGCTATTTCCACGCTTGTGGGCCGGCCCAGGATCGACGCGGGTCTGTCGGTGCTCAGGTTTTAACCTTCGGGATGTCTTCCCAACGGGTTGTGTAGCTGGGCGAGCGGAAGGCGCTGCTCGATCGCCAGGCCGCGGCCTGCGCCGCGGGGCCGAATTGGATCGTTCCCGGCCCCAACCTGTCGTTGATGGCGTCGAAAGCTTCGATCAGCTTGTCGTCCCTTGGATCCTGCGTATCGAATAGCGAGATTGGCGCACGGCCGGCTTCTACGAGGTCGAGCAGCATCACCCCGGCGCGCTTGTACGCCAGCCCCTCGCGGTAGATGTGCTTCAGAGCGGCCAGCGCGGCTCGCACGACATGTTTCGTGTTATTGGTCGCGGGCGACAGTGCTTCCGAGCAGGAGGGAGCGTGGTGCGGGCTCTTGCCGAAACGGTTGGTCTCGATGAACACGCTCACCGAGGTTGAGACCAGATTGGCCCTGCGGATCGATCGTGCCGCATCGGTCGCGAACATGGCGATCGCATTGGCCAACTCGTCGTAGTCACGCACTTCCGTGCCGAAGGATCGCGAAACCATCGTCGTCTGCTTGGGCTGGGGCATGTCGTCGAAGCCTATACAGTCCTCGCCGCGCAATTCCCGCACCGTTTTCAGCCCGCCGACGCCCATCTCCTTGCGCACCCAGCCATCGGGCCGCTGCGCGAGATCGAGAGCCGTCATGACGCCGTTGCGGTTAAGTTTCCTGGCGTACTGCCTGCCGATGCCCCAGATATCGCCGACTTCCGTTGACGCCAGCGCCTTGTCGCGCCAGCGCTCACCGGTGAGATCGAGAACGCCGTCCGTTTTGGCGGAGGTCTTCGCGAGGCGGTTGGCGATCTTGGCAAGGGTCTTGGTCTCGGCGATACCGATGCTGATCGGCAGCCCGGTCCATTGCCGCACGGTATGTTTCAGTCCTTGGCAGAATGCCGTGAGGTCTTGCGGTATTCCCGTAAGATCGAGAAAACATTCGTCGATCGAGTATTTCTCTACCGCCGGGACCAGTTCCCCGAAGGCCTGCATCACCCGATTGCTCATGTCGGTATAGAATTGGAGGTTGCCGCTGATGACAGCAACGCTGTGCCGCTCAATGAGGTCTTTCGCCTGGAACGCCGGCTGGGCCATCTTGACGCCGAGCGCCTTGGCCTCGTCACTGCGCGCGACGATGCAGCCGTCGTTCGACGACAGGACGACGGCGGGACGGCCTTCGAGCGTAGGACGGAAGACCCTTTCGCAGGAGACGAAGAAGTTATTGCAGTCGGCCAGTCCGTAGACGCTCATGGCAGGCTCCGCACCACCCCGGCGACGACGCCCCAGACGTGGGCATCCTCGCCCTCGATTGCGGTAAAGGGACGGGCGGTCAGCTCACCTTCGATTGCCGCGATGACGATGGAGCCCCCACCCGGCGTGCGCGAACGGTCGACGATCAGGGTATCGCCGGCCAGGATCCCATATTCGGCCATGCCGCCACCCTCGGCCGTGACGAAGAACGTCGCCGCCGGGCGCTTTATAAAATGGTTGTCGAGGCTAAGGCTCGTTGTCGGGGCGACTACGGTAAACATCAGGCAATGCCGGTAAATTTTCCTCGCCGCCGCCAGCGGCGATCAACTTGGTTTGGCGGTAAAATACATCCAGCACACAGGTTGAAGTTGAACGACGGGAAAAGAGAAACAGCAACCTGGCGTGTAACAGCGGCAATCAGTTACACCAAAGCTGGGCCTCGCTACAGTATCAAGAGGCTTGAAATGAGAGGTTTAATAAATGGCTATCGATGAGACGGGGCTCACAAAGGGCCAGGTGAGAAAATTGAACGCGCTTCGGAAATCTGTCGGTGACGACCTCGCCGAAGAGGTCTTCGCAAAGTGGCTGGAGCGGGAGGCTGCTTCACAAGCCAGGAGCAAGCCAGATCCCGTCGCGATGAAGATCGTCGAGGCTCTCGCGGGCTTTGAGAATGACGCGAAGTTCAATCTCGGAAATTATGGCTACACACTGCGCCGCGCCAAAGGCAAGGGTGCGTCGGGCTTCATCGCATACAAGATTGAAAAGGTGAAAGGAGCGTCGGCACCGTATTCCAAAATTGAGTCTAAGGAGCCCCGCCAAGAAGAGAGGGCAGCTATGCCTGGTTCCGTTGCACCGTGAGCAACTGTTGCTGTGGACTCCCCTTCAAATGAGCAACGGAGCCATCGGCACGTCAAGAACAGCCCCGGAGGCAACCTCGGCAACTTCATGCGCACCCTCGCGCTGCCCGATGCCGTGGAACATTGGTCACTGACCAGCCTGCGAGAGAAGCTCATCAAGATCGGAGCGACGATCGTGCGCCACGGGCGCTACGTGGCGTTCCAGATGGCCGAGGTTGTCACTCATCGTGACCTGTTCGCCGACATCCTGCGCCGTATCGACCGGCTCAGACCGCCGCCAGCCCCGGCATGAGCGACGGCACCCCGTTCCTTCGTGTCGCCGCCGACAGGATCGGTGCGCCCGGATCGCCGGCAAAAATGCCATTCCGCGCCACCAACGCCGCCAATTGGTCCTCAATCATCCGGATCGGCGCTAAGATGGCCGTCATTCGAAGGCGAATTGAACGTCGAGTGTGTCGAGCCACACTCAACGGGCTTGGAGGGTTCCATATGGAAAATCCCGGAAAGGCTTCTCCCTTTGCTTCCGGTCACACCAGATGTTGATCGGCCTTCTACGTTCCAGGCACGGTTCTTGGACCGTGCCTGGCGATGTGCGGGAGCTTTTGGCCTTGGGGAAGTAGGTTTCGAGTGCTGTCAGGCAGGCTGGAGGGCCGGTATTCGGCCCCGATTGAGGCGGATCGGAGGGCGGGCGGTGGCTGGCGCCCGGCCTGCCGGGATCAGCCGCGTTGTCCGACGATGTCGCGGTAGTCGGCGGGTCGGAGGCGCGTGCCGATGCCGAGCAGGGTGTCGAAGGCCGTTGCGGTGTGGCGGCGGCGGTTCCAGCGGAACACGAACTCGTCGAGATAGCGGCGCAGATGGGCGCGGCGCAGGCCATGGAAGGTTCCGAGCGCCCAGCGCTTCAGGTTCGAGAACACACGATGGATCCAGATCAGCACGAGATGGGCGGGCGTTGCACCGACGACCTTGGGCTGGTGGTCGTGGTCGGGCAGGCCAGGATAACCGCTCCAGCCATCGGTGATTACCCGCGCGCCCGGCGCCGAGGTCCCGGCAACGAAGGCATGAAGGCTGCGCGCGGAGAAATCCCCGATCGGCGCCAGCCGGATGCGACGTGGCTCGCCCTCGGGCGATAGCTCGACCGCGCCAGCAATGCGCATCTTGCCTTGCCGGCTGCGACCTTGCCCGCCTGTGGTCGGGTCTTTTACGGTGCGGAACGGTAGGGTGGCCTCATCGATCTCGACCAGGTCCTCAAGCAGGCTGCGATCCGGATCAACCATGGCACGGCGCAGCTTGTGCAGCAGGAGCCAGGCACTCTTGTAACTGCCGAGCCCGAGCTGGGCCTGGAGTTGCAGGGCGGAGATACCGTTCGAGTGGCTGGTCACGATGTGAACGGCCATGAACCAGGTCTTCAGGGGCAAGTGGCTGCGGTGCATGATCGTGCCCGCGGTCACCGAAGTCTCCTTCCCGCAGGCCGCACATTCCCAGCTCGCCCGGCGACGCTTCAGTTCCCAGCCCCTGTCATGGCCGCAGGCGGGGCAGACGAAGCTGTCGGGCCAGCGCTTGGCTGCAAGATGCCGGGCGCAGGAGGCTTCATCGGGAAAGCGCGCCTCGAAGGCGGCGCGGGACATCGGGCGGTCGTATTTCCAGCGGCTGGCATGACAGAACATTAAGCGAACATTCCGCCGATGGCAACCGCAAACCCAACATGTCGTCAAACCGGGTTCAGAGGGATAAGCCTTATCCCGGATTAGGCTTCGTTTGAATATTCACAACGTGTAGGGCGGAAGGGGCGATGCGGTTTCTCACATCCGGCTTGAAATCACTGGCGGTTGCCGCTCTGTTTGCCCTCGCCTTGCCCGTGCTGGCGCTTGTCGACTTCGGCGAGGGCGGTGAATTCGCGGTCCCACCTGCGATGGCTATGGCTGGCCAGGTGTTTCCGGGCGAGCTGACACCGACAAGTGTCGCCGCACAGGCAATCGAGGGAGAAAAGCGGCACCCGGGGACGGAGATGGACAAACTTGTCTCGTGGCGGCCAGGAGGCAGGGACGTGGACGGGACCGCCTTGCCCAACAAGGCGATGCCCGGGATCCGCGCCATTTCCATTGACCCGGTCAATCTGGATGACCCCAAAGTCGAATACCTCGTGACCAGCCGATTGGGCTTCCCGGAGTACATCGCTCTGGATGCGGGGGCGGGCAAGATGTATTGGACCGACTGGCGAACGGGCACGATTCAGCGGGCCGATCTGGATGGCTCCAACGTCGAAGACCTCGTAACCGACGGATTGACCGCCCCACGCGGCATCACCCTGGATGTGAGTGCGGGCAAGATGTACTGGACTGAAGAGGGGACCGCCACAGTCCGGCGCGCCAACCTGGACGGCACCAACGTCGAAGACCTCGTGAGGGGCAGACGACGCGAACCGGGCGGCATCGTCCTGGATGTGGCGGCAGGCAGAATGTATTGGACGGACGGGGGTGATTCCAAGATTTGGCGGGCCGATCTGGATGGCTTCAACATCCAACTGGTTATGCACGGCGGCGGCGTTCCGGAGGGCATCGCTCTGGATGTCAGTGCGGGCAAGATGTACTGGACCGACCTCACAAGGGAGGAGATCGGGCGGGCAAACCTGGATGGCTCCAACGCGGAATACCTCGTGACTCGCGGTTTGGAGTTTCCGGAGGACGTCGCCCTGGATGTTGTAGCGGGCAAGATGTACTGGACCGATGGGTGGACGAAGAAGATCCAGCGGGCCAACCTTGACGGCACCAACGTCGAAGACCTCGTGACCGGCAAGTGGGGCCATCCGGAGGGCATCGCCCTGGATGTCGCGGCGGGCAAGATGTACTGGGTCGACTCAGGAATGCTCGAACTTCGGCGGGCCAACCTGGACGGTTCTGACGTCGAAGACCTCGTGGGCGACGGATTGGATTTTCCGACCGGTATTGCCCTCGATATGACGGCGGAGAAGATCTACTGGACTGACTTCGGGACGGGAAAAGTCCAGCGGGCCGACCTTGACGGGTCCAACGTCGAAGACCTCGTTAGCGGCGGATTGAGGAGTGCGCAAGGTATCGCCCTGGATGTCGCGGCGGGCAAAATGTACTGGACTACATTCGAAGTGGCCACAATCCAGCGGGCCGACCTTGACGGGTCCAATGTCGAAGACCTAATCGGCGAGTTTCGCGGCTATCTCGTGACACCGCAGGACATCGCCCTGGATGTGACAGCAGGCAAGATGTACTGGGTCGAAGAGAGGGAAACGGGGAGTATCCAGCGGGCCAACCTGGACGGCACCAAAATGGAAGAGCTCGTGAGCGGCGACGGATTGTCCGATACAAACGACATCGCCCTGGATGTTGAGGCGGGCAAAATCTACTGGATCGAAGATGGCGGGAAGGCAATTCGCCGAGCCAATCTGGACGGCTCCAATGTCGAGGACGTCGTGACCAGCACAATGGGAGGTCTGAAGTGCATCGCCCTGGATACTGAGGAGGGCAAGATCTACTGGATCGAAGATGGAGCAAAGGCAATCCGCCGGGCCAACCTGGACGGCTCCGGCCTCGAGCATTTCGTGACCAGCGGAATGGGAAGTCCTGAGCGCATCGCCCTGGATGTTGAGGCTGGAAAGATGTATTGGACCGATTGGGGATCAGATCGCCAGCGGTAGAAGGTCGTCTCCGTTACACCGATCGCCTTCACCGCCGACGCGATCGACTTGACCTCCGATGTTGTCACCTCGACCTGCCGCAGCCTGGTGACGATCGCCTCCAGCGAATGCCGCATAAGATGTTGAACTGGGGTGTTCCGGACTCTCACAAAAAGTTGGTGATTGCCGTGCCCAGCCATTGGGCGGTACTCCGGCTCCCTGTTGCTGAGATTCGCATAACGGCGATGCATGATGCATGTCAATCCGATGGATGACCCCATCAACTACGGTCACCCCCAGGCCGTGATGTCAGCGCCTCAGCCCAAACGAGACGTCGCATGATGATCGGCAGCGAACGACAGGACGGAGGTGATGGCTGCAAGTCGAAAGTGGCTGTTCAAGAATAAGTTTCGAGCAAGGGTCTATGGCTGGCGCGGGTCAAAACCTGCGATCAGCCGACTCAGGGAAGCAGCCTCCGAGATCAGGTCGGTGGCGAAATCCGACCCGGTCGCCGCGGGAGAGGGCGTGGTAACGCTGATGGAGCGTATCTGGCCTGCCTTTCAGGATATCGACACCTCGTCTGGCGCCTTGGGAACGGCGGTTGCCCGGACCTTGAACGAACTCATTCCGATCCTGGCCGACGCGCCGGCCGATCATGCGACCAGAAGCAAGTGGCTCCAACGTTTGTTCGAGGCGGTCCAGAACGATGGCGTCGAATATCTGGGACCGGCCGAAGAGCGCTGGGGCGAGATTGCCCACTATCCGGATTTGATCAATGAATATGCGGATCGCCTCATCGGGATGGTGCGCCGCGCCTGGTCCGATCATCAAAGCTTTCAGTATGTGACAGGAACTTCGATTTGCTTGTCATGCCTGCTTGAAGCTGGCCGCTACGATGAGCTTCAGGAGTTGCTTGCGGCACGACGGACAAAGTTCTGGTCCTGGCACCGGTTCGGAGCAGAGGCATTGGTCCGCCAAGGTCTGTGGGAAGCCGCTATTGCATTTGCTGAAGGCGTGCGCGACACCTCGAAGTCCCGCCACGACGACAATTCCATCGACTGTTTTTGTGAGGGTCTTCTGATCCAGCACGGCCGCACCGATGAAGCTTATCGAAAGTATGGATTGCGCGTTGCGAGCCGGACGACCAATCTCGCCGTCTACCGCGCATTGGCACGGCAATATCCTGATCGCGACCGCCGTCAAATACTTCTCGATCTGATTGAGAGCCGTGGTGACAAGGGCAAATGGTTCGCTGCAGCAAAGGATGAGGGGTTTCTCGATCTCGCCCTCGAATGCGCCGGAACCCACGGAGCAGACCCCTCGACGTTGGTTCGCGCAGCTCGAGATTTCGGCGAAACTGAGCCTCGGTTCGCTGCCTCGGTTGCATTGATGGCGATCAGGCAACTGCTGGGAGGCGGTGGTTACAATCCGCCCTTGTCGGATGCTGAAGGGGCTGTTGGATACCTGTTTGCAGCTGCACAGCGCATTGGCTCTACAGGATGGGCGCGCCAGGAGCTGGCCAGACTGGGGCAAGAGCCTTGCAGTCCTGGGCGCGAATTGTTCCAGGATACGGTGCGGGCGGCACTGTTCCGCCACGATGAAATTAGCTCCCCCGGCTGATCAGCGCCAGCCGTTCCGCACAGGCGCTGAGCTGCCAGCCTTGCTTCAAGACTTCGCAAACGTGCCGTGCAGTCCAAGAGGCAGGGGATAGGGCAGAATGCCTTGCCATACCGGACCCTCGGAGATGTGCTTGGCATCGAACACGTTGAGTCCCGAGGCTTCGCGCCCGACATCGAGGTACGGACCAATCAGCCAGCCGTCTCCCTCGGCCTCGCCGCGGGGCACGAACACGTGCTCCTCGGGGATTTGATCTCGCGGGTACGTCCAATCATCGATCGCGCCCTGTTCAGGATCGATGCTGGCAACCCGCCGGAACGGCCAGCCGTCTTCCGAACCGCTGCCACTGAGAGCGAAGGTCTTCCGGTGGCGCTGTCCCGTACGGCGTGGATCTATGCGGGGAAACTCGACGGCGCCTGGCACCGATAGCTCTATCGCTGCGCCTCCTCCCGGCGAGAGGACGACGCTGCGGTAGCGTGGATGTGTCGAAGGGAATCTTATTTCACCGCGCATGACTGCCCGCAAGTCCGCGGTAACGAAATCCGGATTTGGTGCCTGGCACAGATCGAGCCGGATCGTCCCGTCCGGCTCCTCCCACCCATTTCCATGATGAAAATGAAATCCAGGGGGCAATTCGTGGCGGCGCACCGGTTCAAGCGTGTCCTTGTCGATCGTCAGTACACGAGTGCCAAAACCGGGCCGCCAGACATGAGCGTCGAGGAAACTGATATGGCCCAACGACCAGCGCTCGGGTTCGACCACGAATGGCGTCAACAAAACAACGAGATGGCGCCCGGTCACAATGAAGTCGTGCACCATTCCCAATGGCCCCGCATCGACCAGGTTCGCCTTGACCAGCCGTCCCCCAGGGTCGATGCGGTAGAACAGCAACGCCGGCTGAGGCTGCGTCACGAAGCCGATATTCCACAGAGTCCCATCCTTCTCGACCTTCGGATGGGCCGAGAACGGCAGGCCGGCCAGGTCAGGATGCCAGACCACGAACCGTCCGGCATCGAGAGTTTCATGATCGACCGCCAGCGCCGAGCCGCCCTCCCACAAGGCCATCAGGCGCCCCGCATGGACGAGCATGGCGGTATTCGCAACGTTCATGTCGTCAGGTCCCATCAACGGTTCGGACCCTGGGGTTGCGAAGGCGGGCATGATGCGCTTGCCCGCCCGGGTCTCCCGCCGGCGCTTCGGCGTGTCGAGGATTCGGGCACGGTGAGTTACCTCGTCTCCCGAGAAGGCGAACGCCTGCACCATCCCGTCGCCATCGAACCAATGTCCGTAGCGATGGCCGAAGCGCTCGTGTTCCGCTGGACCGTTCCGCCACAGCACGCCTGTGAGGCCGGAAGGGAGGTAGCCTCTCAACGTCGTCATCGGGGCGTTGAACACTTCCGCCCGGGCGGTCGCAAAGCCCATCAGTTGCGGCTTCCGGGCCAAACCTGCGGAAAATTCCTCTCTGGTTCCGGCCACGGCCCCTGCCACGACCACGGCCGGCAGGCTGGCGAGTGCACCCAGCATTGCCCGGCGTGACAGCTCGTTCTTTGTCATGTCAGGACCCCGGATAGGCAATCGGCACGACAACGGAAATCCGCTCTTCGCCCGAACCAATGGTCAGAGCGGCGTCATCGAATGACGGCGGTCCCATGAAGCCGCGGGCACCGTTGGAGAAACCGTAGCCTTCGGTGGGAATGCGCAGGATGTTCCGCCCCAACTCTCCGTCGCCATCGGCGTCGTGGAACGCCGCCACGGCGTAATCTCCCGGAGACAGGCCGGTGAAGACGACGCGGACGCCGTTTGGGTCGGCCGACCGGGATATCTTGGCGACGGCACCGTCCTCGTCTGGAAACGAGGCGCTCGGGACGCGCTGGTGGAGGGCGACACGCGCTTGGCCCTCTGCCGAGCGCAAGCCCTCTATGGATACCTCGAGGTCGGCGGAGTTCGCGGTTGCCGCAAGGGAGAGAGCCGCGCCCGCGAGGACAATGGTTGCAAAAGTATTCACGGTAGTAGTCATCTGAAACTCCTTCCTCATGGCTGGTTGTTACGTGACATGCGGGCGAGGTTGATCGCACGGACGTTGCGAGTCATCGTCGATTACGCAAATGCCAGGGATTTATTCGTCAGATGCAGGAATTACCGTTCACGTATCGTGAACTGCTGGGAACGCGGTCGCTTGCGGTTCAGGGGGCGGTGCTGGCGTGCCTCATCGCGCTGTTCGCGTTCATCGGCCCCTTCGGCACCTACGATTCGATCGGAACGCTCGGCCGCATCGGCTACTGGGTGCTCACGATGGGCGCCAATTGGCTTGTATGCGCCAGCGTCATGATGCTGACGCTTCGTGTCACATCCAGCGCACCGATGCGGACACGCCTGCTGGCGATGGCGGGGGCGGCACTCGCGGCGGCTGTCCCCGGTACCGGCGTCGTTCATACCGCCGAGGTCTTGTTCAGGCCGGACTATGAGGGGCACAACGCCCTGCCGACGATCTATCTTGGCGTGGCCGTGCTGATGCTGGCGATCAGTGCTCTGGTCGTTTCCGTTCTAGCCGGACGTCAGCGCGATCTACAGGGCAAGGAAGCGGCGTCCGGCGGAGATGAAGCCGCGAGCCGGACGGCAGACCATTTCCTGGACCGTCTGCCGCCGGAACTTGGCCGCGACCTCGTCTATCTCAGGATGGCGGACCACTATGTGGAGGCATTCACGACCGCCGGTTCGACACTGGTCCTGATGCGTTTTGCCGATGCCGTTGCCGCACTGGAGGGCGCCGGCGGATTGCGTGTACACCGCTCCTACTGGGTGGCCAAGAAGCATGTGACCGGAACGGCGCGCCGGAACGCCAGGACAACACTATGCCTTACCGGCGGTCACGAAGCGCCGGTCAGTCGCGGCTATCTTCCAGCCGTCCGTCAGGCCGGACTGATGTGAACCGCCTCTGTGACCTGGTGGGAGGGTCCGACAGGCACTCTATATTGCAAGTGAACCTTCGTGACAGTGCGGTGTCTCTTTTCCGTTAGTGTCTCCGCGTCTCGATTGGTGCGTCAATAGAACTCGTATGAACCAAGACTGGTGAATGCCGACGTAGATTATGAGCCCAGCGTCGGCCCTATACCGGCCCAACCACCCAACCGAACCCTTATCCAAGAACGGCGTCAGACGTCCGCTGGAGCTTGATTCAAAGTGTTGAACCAGCAGATAAACCGCCGTGCTGATGCCGATGATGGCGAGCGTTGCCAGCGGTGTCCGTGACGGCGAGGGTTGTCGTGACCTGAGGCGACGGCGGTCATCCGGTGTTGCGGGGGAAGTACAGGTACGATCCGTTTTCATTGCGGTGTCGGCCATAACGAGAAAGCTATGGCCGGACCACGACCGGCATGACTGCTCGGCGCTATCCGATATAAATCACATTCGTTGTACCCGTTGCCGGTCCGCGCCTACGGCGATTTTCACCATTCAGGAGTTTTGGTGGCTGGAAAGGCCAGGAATAATGCCTCGCTTAGCCGTACGGTCATCTATTTTTCAAGGGTATGATCGCCAAGGACTTGAAGGTTGTCTGGGAAGTGTCGGCTTGAATGTCCGGTCGTGTGACGCAACCTTCCCGGTAACGCTTGAGGCATCGGAGGAGCACTATGATGAGGCTCTTGTTCATCACGGTCCTGGCCCTGGGACTCACGGCTCCGACGGTCGGGACTCTGGCCCATCACGGCTGGTCGTGGACCACCGGCGGCAATATCGATCTGACCGGCATCATCAAGACCGTCCGCCTGGGCAATCCCCACGGCATTCTGAGGATCGACGTGGAGGGCGACGAGTGGACGGCCGAGGTCGGTCAGCCCTGGCGCAACGAACGCGCCGGCCTCCAGGACGGCGATCTGGCCGAAGGGGTCGAAATCCGGTTGATCGGCGAGCCGGCCGAAGATGTGTCGGAGAAACGGATTAAGGTGGAACGGCTATTCCTGGGCAAACGCGAGTACATCCTTTACCCCCGGCGCGACTGAGACCTTGGAGGCCCTGTTCGCGGCGCTCGAGGGGACGGCCCTGGGGCAGGCTCTACGTGATTCCCGCTGGGTCTATGCCGCAGTCAACACCGCGCATATCTTCGCAATCGCCCTGCTGATCGGGTCCGTCGTCCCGCTCAATCTGCGGCTTCTTGGCGTCTGGCGCGGTATCTCTCGCGAAGCGGTAGTGCGGGTGCTCGCGCCCGTTGCGGCGAGCGGGTTGATCCTTGCCCTGCTCACGGGACCGCTGCTGTTCTCGGTCCGGGCGCGGGAATACAGTGGCGTCGGATTCCTGCAGCTCAAGCTAGCTTTCATCGCTGTCGGGGTCCTGTCTACGCTCGCTCTGTGCCGGGCTCACGGGTTCCTGCTCAAGGACGCCCCCCGCGCGCGCCTGGCCGGTCATGCCATCCTCTCAACGGTTTGCTGGCTGGGAGCACTCGTCTGTGGGCGATTGATCGCGTTCGCGGGGGATTGAGGTCACTATCCTTCGGCCAGCATAAACGTCCCTGTTCCATGCGAACGAGCACACGGCGACCAACCATCAGAGCGGGTGAGCGTATTCACGGTATATCTGTCCGCCGATCGCCGGATGGCTGTTGCTCGGCCCGCCGTTTCGACGCCGATCAGTGCCATAAGTGATTGATTGCGTGGCATCCTGAAGGGGTCAGTGCCCTGAACCTAACAACAGCTGTTGTTCGGTATCGGCTCTTGATCCCCTTTGGATCTTGCGAATTAAAAAGTCAGGATGCCAATCAGTGCCCAGCCAGCCCAGCCGGCATGCCGAACGACACGTGGAGTGAGTGGTCAAGACCGCCGCCTCCATTGCGAAGTCTCGCTGACGGGCGGCGTCCCGGTTTCAAGGGAACGCTCAGCCTGGACCGCCGCCACGTCTTGTCCGATTCGGTTGTCAGCGGGATGGTCTCACACAAACTCGACGCCGAGACACAGTACGAGACCGGAGAGACGCGGAAGGACACCGCAAATCTGGCGCATGTCGTTTCAATGGACTCGGTTGACAAGATGCGTTCGAGGACCTTGGCGAGCGAGGCCTACGCGTCGAAGTCGTTGATCCTGGCGGCCTCGATCATACGCGTGACTTCGTCGGCGATATTGAAGACGCCGCCCTCCGACAGATGGCGCAATTTCTCGATCTTGCCTTCGAGTTCGGCAATCGGTTTTGCGAAATCGAGAAAGGACGGCATGGACCGAAGAATTGCGATTATCGCCGGAAGTTCAATCCTCAGAAAGTAAATTTGGCTATCGGCACACGGTGATTCCGGTCTTGTTTACGATTTCGTGAAGCGGTTTATTTTCTGTCAGCGTTTCGAGAAAGGCGACGAGATCGACCCGTTCGCGCGCGCTCAGGTCCAGGCGGCGCAGAATCCGTTCACCTCCGGCGTGCAGCCGTTCCTCGTCGATCGTCGAATAGTGCCGGGCTACGTCGGCGAGCGTCTTGAGGCTGCCGGCATGCATGTAGGGCCCAGTGAGCGCCACGTTGCGCAGGCTCGGCACCCGGAACTCGCCGAAGTTGCTTTGGCGCAGGCGAACATAGCGGGTCTTGGCGGCGGTGGAGCGTTGCGCATCGTCATTGAAGCGGCCCAGCAGGGTGTACGGGCTCCGGCGCAACTTGCGGATGCCGCCGTGTCGGCCGGGATCGACTCGGCCGGGTTCGACAAAATGCGGCACGCCGGCATCGGCGAACTCGCCGTTGGTAAACGCTGGGCCGAAATGGCAGAAGGCGCAGTTGCCCCGGCCCACGAACAGGCGCAGGCCGCGCTCGGCGGCGGCCGGATATCGAGCCCGACCGGCCGCATCGTTGCGGGCCCGGGCGTCGCGGAAATCATCGAACGGCGTGCGGCCGGTGACCTGGGTTTCCAGGAACGCCGCCAGTGCCTTGCCGAGATCGACGAAAATCCGTGCGTCGTCTGCGCCGGGCGCTACGCTGAAAGCGCGCCGGTAGCCGCAGGAAAGCTGGCGGTCGGAGCGGACCAGCCGCGCCGCGCCGCCGGGGCCGACACCCATTTCGCGCCGGTCGAGGAGGGGCCGCAGGTTTTGCGCCCACAGTGTGTCCTGCGCGCCGTCCCAGCCGAACCACCGGTTGAACCGCAAGTTGAACAGGCTGGGTGCGTTACGGTCGACGGTCCGGTGCCCACGGCTTCGCGGCAGGCCATCGGTCCAGGCCCGGTCCGGCGGGTGGCAGGTTGCGCAGGAGACGGCGCCGGACGACGACAGCCGCGGATCGAAGAACAGCGCTCGGCCGAAGGCGATGGCGGCCGGTTTGCCGGAAACCCGGTTGCTCGGATCGGGCCGCGAGGCTGGCGGCCACGGCCCGTGGCGCAGGATCCGGCGTTCTTCCTCGGCGGTGAAGTCGAGCGCCAGCGCCGGCGCGGCGATGCCGGAAAGTATACAAAATACAATCGGAAATCCCGACAGCCCAACGGCCAGCCTCGCGGCGACGGACGCGCCTGAGCGCCGGAGCATCATTCCAGCACCGTTTCAGCGGTCAGCTTCTCCCGGCCCGCCGTGCCACGGACAACCAAAATCAGCTGCCAGCGCCCCGGCATGTGGAACATCAGGCCTTCGGCCTTTCCGGACAAGCCGTTCAGGGACACCGCGGGCCGGTAGTTCATTCCGTGCCGGTGGTCCGGCATCCAGCCGCGCACCTGGACCCCGCTGACCGGCGGCCCGCACAGACGGAAACGGACGGAAAAATGCGCGCCGACCGGGATGGGGGCGGGTTCCGATCGCCACCATGCCGTCCATAGCTCGCCGGCGATTCTCGCGCCACCGGTCCAGCCCTGCGGACGGACGCAGGCCGCCGCCGGGCCGGCCGCGAGGACGAGCACAAGCGCGGTCGACAGCGCCGGTCCGCAGAGGCGCCACCGGGCCATCGTGCGCTAGCGCAGTTGCGCCAGGTGCGGCCGGATCATCGCCTCGCCGTTGCGCCAGGCGATCTTTTCGGCGAGGTCGCGCGGCAGGTCGGTCAGCCATTGCCGGGTCCAGTCGGCGTGCTCGACGACATAGTGCCAGCGTTCCGGTGTGAAGGTGTCGGTGCCGACCGTGACGCGGTCCGGGAAGGCGGCGAACAGGCTGCGCCAGTCTTCGTCGACCCGACCGCCATAGGCGTGTCCGCTGCGGAAGGCCAGGTCGGTCCACAGGTTCGTGTGCTTCCCGAGCATAGGGCCGACGATATCCGGATCGACGAAGCCGGCATGGGCCCACAGCACCCGCGCTTCCGGCCATTGGGCGAAGATCCCGTCGATCGCGCTGGCGTCCGAATGGGCGTGCAGGAGAAGATTGTGCTGCCGCGCCAGCTCGATCATGCGCCGCGGCACCGCTTTATCGGTTTGCGAGGCGAAGAGGTGGAATTCGCCGACCGCGACCCAATTGAAGCGCTTCAGACGGTCCTCGAGGAAGTCGATCGCCGACGGATCGTCGACCCAGCTGCGAATTTCGCCGCGCCGGCGGTAGGGGCGCAGGCTGGGCAAGACAAGGTCCGGCGCAGCGTCGTAGAGCGCGCGGGTGCCTGCGTTGCCCGAACTCGACACCAGCGCTCGCTTCAGCCCCGCCCTCTCCAGAATCGCGACAGCTTCGCCGGCGGAAAACCGCTCGGCCGCGTCGTGGCTGAAATGGATATGGGCGTCGAAGATCGGCAACGGCGCGCCGACGGCGCGGGCCACCGAGGGCAGCAGCGCCGCGCCGGCCGAGACTGCGAGAAAGTGACGGCGCGAAATTATGGCAGGGCTCCTTCCTGCTGGCATACCTGAAACCTGTCACTTCTCCGCAGGCGCTCGCTCTCGGCCTTCTCCTCGCTGGTGGGCTGAGCCGGTTGGGGATGGATCCGGCCGAAGCGGGCGATATCGGTCCAGTCGACATCGATACGCGCGTCGGCCCACTTCCAGCGGGTCGCGAGCTCGTCCGCCGCAGCCTGGAGGCTCTCGGTGGCGAGCTTGTCCAGGAGATCGGGATCTTCGAGCCAGACGCCCCGCTCATCCTCGTCGGCGAACAGGTCGCGGTCGACCCGTCCACCGGCGGCCTCGTATGTGTCGACGCCGACGAAGTGCGCGGTGATGGAGGTGGCGGGCACCCGGTCCTCGGTGAGCATGCGTTTGATCTGCCAGCCGCCCGGCCGGTAGCTCTGGTCCTTGACCTGCTCCCATACCGCCATCTGGCGCTCGCGGTCGGTGGTGACGGCAAAGGCCTTGAGGGTATCGAGGTCGATCTCGTCGGCGCGGTAGGCGTCGAGGAGTTCGGGCGCGGCGTTGCCGAGGCGCAGGCGTTGCTCGACGGTACGCTCCGCCACGCCAAAGCGGGCGGCGATGCCGGCGACGGTGGCGCCGTTATCGGCCAGCGCCCCGAAAGCCTGCACCTGGTCGGCCGGGTGCATGGCAACGCGGACCATGTTCTCGGCGAGGGAGAGCTCGTTGTCGGCCGCGCCGTTGCCGATGACGCGGCAAGGGACAGGGAAGTCGTGGGCCAACACGCCCTCGTGCGCGAGGTCGATGAGCGCCTTTAGCCGCCGGCCGCCGGCGATGACGGCGTAGCGTTCGCTGCCGTCCGCATTAGAGTCGCATGAGCGGACCACCAGGTTCTCAAGCAGCCCGTGCGAGGCGATGGAGGCCTTGAGCTCGGTGAAAGCGGTCTTGGCGGCCATGGTCTTGCGGACGTTGGCGGGCGAGAGTTCCAGCCGGTCGAGCGGGATGGATCGGATGACGGGGTCGGTCATGTGCGAAGTTCTCCAGAGTTGGGACGGCCGCGCGGTGCGGCCGGTCGATGAACGGACACGCGTTCGCAAGCGAACACGCGGTCAGCGGAAGGGAAAGCCGGGAGCGCCTCTCGGACGCCCTGGCCTCGATCTCAACGGGGGCCAGGCTCGGACTCTCGGTGCCGCACGGCCCGGGGCCCGATGCCTGGAATAAATCCCTGTAGTCACAATCGAGGGAGTCGGGTTAGGCACTCTTGCCGGGTGTTGCCGACGCAGCGGCATGCCGGTCATGACTTTCGTCCGTCGTGGCCGGTCAGTCGAATTCCCGGCACGGCCGGCACGAAGAGCGGGGTAATGAGGTATTCGTCCTTGCCGGCAGGTTGACGGTGACGGTGGCGATGGCCGCTACCGGTTTTCCCGCGGAGAAGCTGGAGACGAGGCGCAATTCTCAAAGCGGCTGCTGGTCGGTGGCTCGAAGGCCCGGCGGTGCTCGTCCGTGATGTTGGTAGTCATGGTAGCGGTCTCCGTGTGAACGGGGCGCCGCCACCGATTGCTCTCTCCCGGGCAGCGACCACGAGGGCGCGGTTGCCGGGGGAGCGGCGGCGGTCTCGTGGGCGCTCGGTATGGCGGCGGCGACGCAACGTGCGCCGCCGCGGAGGCTCATTCGGGTACGATGGAGATGTGCTCGCCCCAGGGCGGTGGGCTCCCCCACGTTCCGGCAGCCGCTCCCCAATCGCACCACAGGATAGGATAATCAGGCGCGTCCTCGGGGTAGGTGTCGCACTCCATGTCGGTGAAGTAGAGGCAGCAGCTTGGGCGCAGGCCCTGCTCGGCAATCCACTCGAAGCCGGGCCGGAAGTCGGTGCCGCCCCGGCCCTTCAGCGCGATCTCCTCGGGCAGGTCGCCGGCGGCATAATCGGCGGCGTCCTGCAGAGCGGCGTCAACCTGCAGGACGAAGACGGTCTCCGGTTGCAGTTCGGCGGCGATCTCGCGCACCTCGTTCCAGAATGCGGCGAGAGTCCGGGTTGGCAGCGAGGCCGAGGTGTCGATGATGACGGCGATCGTGTCGATCCCCTCCGAGCGTATTGAGGGGAGATAAAGCCCGCCGTCGATGAAGCGCCGGTTGGGGAGGGTCCAGCTGTAGTCGCTCCGGGCCGCGTCGGTCATGTAGCGCCGCAGGAGCGTGCGCCAGTCGAGGACGCTCGCGTGAGCGCCGCGGATGGTTTCCTCGACGGCGCCCGGCGACTTACCTTGCGCCTTGGCGAGGCTCAAGGCCTGGTGCATGGCCTCGTCCCAGGCCTGCTCCTCGGCGGTGGTGTCCAACGGCGTCTCGGCGGACACGCCGCCATCGCCGTTGCGCGATCCGGCATCCATGATTTCGCCGGTGCCGCCGGGATCGAAGCTCGCTGGCGCGTCGCTCCCGCCGCCCGTTCCCGGACCTTCCTTGTCTTGCGGATCGCTGACATCGGAGGGGCCGCCGGTGTCACCGGAATCATCGCCGCTGGCGTCCGGGGCTGGATCCTCCTCGTCTTGCGGATCGCCGCGGCCGCCGGGATCGTCGTCGCTGGTAGTGGATTGTGCGCCCGCCGCGTTGCCGCCGGTCCCGGAAGTCGGGCTGTTGTTTCCCTCCCCGTCGCCATCCTCGGGGTTTGGGAGGCGGTCGTAGGCCTGCTCGACGCTCAATTCCTCCCACGCCTCAGTGTCGGTGGGCAGGGTGAAGCCCGCGTCGCGCAGCAGACCGTGGGTGACGAGCTGCGAGGCGCGCTGCCAGCGTTCCGGATCGCGCTCGCGACGCCGCGTGTGGTGCTTCAACGTGCAGGCCAGCACCACGCGCCCAATTGCCGTCTTGATGAGATCGGCATCGGTATCCGCGACCCACTGCGGCGAATAGCGGATCTCGTGCCCGTCGCTGGCAATCGTCTCGCGGCTGGCGTCGGTGCGGATCGGCAGGCGCAACGCCAGGCTGCCGAAGAAGGGTTGGTCGCGCAGCAACGCGGTGACGCAGTCGCTGAGGCGGTGCGCTGACTCCCTGCCGGTCATGGCTGTGAACGGTGCCATCATGATTTCCTCCACCACAGGCGGGCGGCACGCCCGTTCACCTGTCCCATGACGCTCTGAATCCAGGCGCGGGCTTCCATATCGGCAAGGAGGCGATAGGCGGCGATGCGCTTGAGACCGGTGGCCGTCGCCAATGCGCTTGTGGACATGGGTTCATGGCGCTCCTCCTTGCGGGTGAGCAGGTTCTCGAAGAGCCGGTTCATGCGGGAGCGGTTCAGCTTCGAGGTGGGCATTACGCCGCCTCCCGGTCGGCCGTGCCGGCGGGCGCGAAATACCCGGCGAATTGCTCCATCAGCGCGTCGGCGTCGCGCTTCACCTGGCGCCGGACGTTCGGATTGAAGGTGCGCGAGGGGCGGAGCGTGTCGGGATCGATGCCGGCGATGCGGTCCTTGACCTGCTTGCAGAGGCGCGCGAGCTCGTCGTCGCCGAAGATGTTGAGGCGGGGCACCACATCTACGAGGCTGCGGATGTTCTCGATCATCGAGTCGCGGAACACCAGCGACTTGCCGTTCTCGTCTTCCTGCAGGCGCTCCGAGACGCGCTCCACCGCCTCGCCCCGACCGGCGGCGCAGGTAGGGATGCACCATGTCGCCCTGGATCGGGCCGGGGCGAACGATGGCGACCTCGATCACCAGATCGTAGAACCGGCGCGGGCGCAGGCGCGGCAGCATGTTCATCTGCGCCCGGCTTTCGACCTGGAAGACGCCGACGCTGTCGCCCCGGCAGAGCATATCGTAGACCCGCGGATCCTCTTGCGGGACGCTCGCCAGGGTATGGGACTGTCCGTGGTAGGCTTCGATCAGATCGAAGCACTTGCGGATGCAGGTGAGCATGCCGAGCGCCAGGATGTCGATCTTGAGGATGCCGAGCGTGTCGATATCGTCCTTGTCCCATTCGATGAAGCTGCGCTCCGCCATGGCGCCGTTGCCGATCGGCACGGTCTCGGTCAACGGGCGCTCGGTCAGGATGAAGCCGCCGACATGCTGGCCGAGATGCCGGGGCATGCCGATCAGCTGCCGGGCCAGGAGAATGGTCCGGCGCAGAACCGGATCTGCCATGTCCAGCCCGGCCTCGTTCGCATGCCCGTCATCGACGTCATGTCCCCGGCTGCCCCAGACGGTCTTCGCCAACACACCTGTCACGTCTTCGGACAGGCCCATGACCTTGCCCACCTCGCGGATGGCCGAGCGGGGGCGGTAATGGATCACCGTAGCGCAGAGGCCGGCTCGGTCGCGGCCATACTTGCCGTAGATGTGTTGGATCACCTCCTCGCGCCGTTCGTGCTCGAAATCCACATCGATATCGGGCGGCTCCTTGCGTTCCTCGCTGATGAAACGCTCGAACAGCAGATCGTGCCGGGCGGGGTCCACGGCGGTAATGCCCAGCACGTAGCAAACGGCGGAGTTGGCGGCCGAGCCGCGCCCCTGGCACAGGATTGGCGGCGAGGCCTCGTACCTGGCGAAGCGGACGAGCTCATGGACGGTCAGGAAATACCGCGCGATGTCGAGCTTTTCGATCATCGCCAGTTCCTTCTTCAGGAGTGCCACGATCTCCGGGCTCACGCCATCGGGATAGCGCCATTGCGCGCCCCGCCAGGTGAGTTGTTCCAACCGGTCCAGGGGCGTCATGCCCTCGGGGACCGCCTCGCGCGGATATTCGTAGGCGAGTTCCTCGAGATCGAACCGGCAGGCATCGGCGACGTCCCTGGCTGCGCGGACGGCATGCGGCCATTCGGCGAAGAGGCGGATCATTTCCCGCGGCGGCTTCAGATAGCGCTCGGCGCTCGGTTCCAGCCGGAAGTCGGCGGTAGCCAGGGTGCATTTCTCGCGGATGCAGGTCATCACGTCCTGCAAGGGCCGCCGCGCCGGTTCGTGGTAGAGCACATCGTTGGTGGCAAGGATGCCGAGACCGTGGGCGGCGGCGAGTCGGTCGAGCCGGTTGATCCGTGCCCGGTCCTCGCCCCGGTAGAGGCAGGACGCCACGATGTGGCCCAGGTTTGGCAGCCGCTCGGCCAGTCCGGGCAGGCCGCGGGCGAAGCAGTCGAGGTCGCCGGGCGGCACGGCGATCAGCTGGAGGTCCCTGCTTTCGGCGGCTAGGTCGTCGAGCACCAGATCGCAGACGCCTTTCTTCTGCCAATTCCCTTGCCGATCGCGCATCTTGCCTTTTGAGAGCAGGCGCGAGAGGCGACCATAGGCATGGCGGTCCTTCGGATAGGCCAGGAATGTCTCGCCGCCCGCCAGCGCGATGCGGCAGCCGATGACCGGCCGCAGGCCCGCCTTCCGTGCCTCCGCGTGAAGCCGCACGACCCCGGCGAGCGTATTGAGGTCGGCGATACCGATGGCGTCGTAGCCCTGGACACAGGCGGTCAGCGCCAATTCTGCCGCGTCCGATGCCCCGCGCAGGAAAGAAAAGCAGGAGGCCACTCCGAGCTCGACGAAGGGTGTGCGGCCCGCCGTCACTCGAAGACCCCATGTACGAACCAGCGCGGCGCCGCCCCCCGGCCATCTCCAAGCAGGCCCTCGCGGTAGAGCCAGAGGCGCATCCCCCGCTGGTCCTCGATCCGGAAATAGTCCCGCATCCGCGACCCCGGCCGGGCGCGCCACCATTCCGGCCCGATCCGCTCGGGGCCGGCGAACCCGGTCACCCGGTAGGTCGCCCGGCGCCAGATGAAGCGCGCGGGCGGGCCTTCCGGTACGGTATAGGGCACCTCTAAGAATTCTCCTTTTTCGGGCGTCGTCGATTTAGAATCGGGTTGCCGATTTGTTGATAGCGGGAGGCGTGGTTGATGGGTCAGATGGGGTTTTTCGATCTTGGGAACCGGTATTCCGGTCTTGACGCCAAGAACGAGCCGCTTTTGAAGATCGACGGGGTGGTTCCGTGGGAAGACTTGCGCGCGCGTCTTGAGGCGGTGTGGCGGCGTGCGGACAAGGCGCGTAAATCGCGGGCGGGACGCAAGCCGTGGGATGCGATTGTGATGTTCAAGACGATCATTCTGTGCGCGCTCTACAATCTCTCGGATGACCAAGTTGAGCATCAGATCCGTGACCGCCTGTCGTTCATGCGATTTCTGGGGTTGGGTCTGGAGGGCCGGGTTCCCGACGCCAAGACGGTGTGGCTGTACCGCGAACAGTTAACGCAAGCTGGCGTGATCGAGGCCTTATTCGAGACGTTCGATGGCTACCTGAAGGATCAGGGCTATCTGGCGATGGGCGGCCAGATCATCGACGCCTCGATTGTGGCGGCACCCAAACAGCGCAACAGCCGCGAGGAGAACGCGCGGATAAAGGCGGGCGAGACGCCGGCAGGCTGGGAGGACAAGCCGGCAAAGCGGCGCCAAAAGGATGTCGAGGCGCGGTGGACTAAGAAGCACGGCAAGAGCCATTACGGTTACAAGAACCATGTCAACGTGGACCGTCGGCACAAGCTGGTGCGGCGCTATCATGTGAGCGACGCGGCGGAGCACGACAGCCAAGTCCTCGACGATATCCTGGATGGGGACAACACGGCTTTGGGTGTGTGGGCGGACAGCGCTTACCGCTCGGCGGAGATCGAGGCGGTGCTGAAGGAGAAGGGGTTGCGGAGCCGGATCCATCGCAAGGGCCGCCGCAACAAGCCGCTGAGCGAGCGCGAGAAGCAGGGCAACAAGACCCGTTCGTCGGTTCGGGTCCGCGTCGAGCATGTCTTCGGGGCCCAGAGCAACGACATGGGCGGGACGCTGGTGCGTAGTGTCGGGCTGGTGCGGGCGAAGGCGCGGATCGGGTTGAAGAACCTCGCCTACAACATGCGCCGCCTGGTCCAACTGGAGCGTCTCGCGGCGGCCGTGTGACGATAATCGGAGAAGGAGACCGCCTGGGGACGGTCTTGTGGCGGAAATAACTCAATTGGAGCGTGGAAGACCCCGAAAATCTCGGCTCCGGCATGGCTGGAGCTGGTGACAGCCTGGTTAAACAATATCCTCCGACAACTCACCAATTCTTAGAGGTGCCCTATAGATCACGCGGACCTCTTCGGCGGGATCCAGCAGCCGGACCGGGCGCGGCGCGGCCAGGAACGCCGAGGCCGGCGACGGCGGTTCCATGGCCGCCGCCCATCTCTCCCGCCGTTCCGGAATATGGCTTTCGCGCAATCCAGCCCGCTTGACCGCGGCGGCTCCGAAGCGCGCGGTCAGCCGGTCCGTCAGCCGGGCAAGCTCGACCGCCTCTTCGGCCTCCCCGCCGAGCCGGGTCTGGATCGGAGAGAGCGGTTCGACCGCCGGGGCGCCGAGCGTGATCAGGTCGAACCCGAAACCGGGATCGATCCGCTCCAGCTTGCCGTCGAACAGGCGGCGGATATGTTCCGCATCGCGGGTCGGGTGCGCGGCAGCAGCCGCAACCCGCGCCGTCTCCCCATCCGTGCGATAGATCGTGAGCACGATGTGGCGTGCGCCGAGCCCCGCCTCACCGAGGTGTTTGCAAAGTTGCCCGGCCAGCTGCGGAAGATATGGAAGCGGATCCTGGACCGGTTCCGCGAGGCGCGCCTCGGCGGCGAACCCGGGTGGATCGCCGGGGGCATTTACCGGTTCGGGCGTACGCCCCATCATCTGGTCGAGACGGATGAGCGGATTCCCGGACGGATCGCCGCGCGCAAAGCGCCGCGCCAGCGGCAGGCGAGGCACGGCGGACAGCGCACCTACCGTCTTGAGGCCGAGGCGTTCGAGAACCATTGCCGTCTCCGGGTTCAGCCGGAGCGCCCGGACCGGCAGCGGCGCCATGCGGGCGGCGAGGTCTTCGGAAGCGCAGATCTCGCGCGTGGCGCCCAGACGCGAAAGTGCCCAGGCCGCACCGTGAGTGGGAGCCGTGGCCAGCCGGCAGGAAAAGCCGAGCCCGGCCAGTCTTTCCTCGATGTCGCGCAGCATCGCGGCTTCGCCGCCCCACAGATGGTCCGAGCCGGTCGTATCCATCACGATGCCCTCCGTCCCGTCCACGGCGGTCCACGGACACCAGCGCCGGGCCCACAACATGAGTCGCTCCAGCGCCTTTGCGTCCGCGCCAATGTCGGCCTGTTCCACGAGC
The DNA here is from genome assembly GCA_965219135.1 of Alphaproteobacteria bacterium. GTDB lineage: Bacteria > Pseudomonadota > Alphaproteobacteria > VGEJ01 > VGEJ01 > CAYUNL01. The sequence goes on from CBDCMV010000003.1 coordinate 2,297,990, forward strand.
AGTCCGGGGCAGAGAGCTCGCATGTCGGCGACACGCCCTCCTTCCCCGGCGCCCGCCCGTTCGGCAGCGGCGTTGGCGGCATGGACGGCAGGACCGTGGGGGCCATCGCGGGCGAGCGCTACCGGCAGGTCTCCGGGAGGCGCTTTACCCCGCCGGTCCGCTCGCCGCCGCCAGCATTCGATGGCGAAGCGCGGGAACCAGATCGCTGTCATCCTGTGCACGATCGGATCCCGGCGGCCTGGTGGCGTGTTCACGCGGGGCATCGGAAAAAGCGCCTTGGCGCAGTTCCACGGGACCGCTCAGACCGCGCGGGCGAAGTCCGGCGCGGCGCCTGTTTCCTCAATGGTCCGGTCGCTGTCCACCACCAGCTGTTGATGGGCCGGATCATAGTGGGCGGTCCAGGCGCCGGGCGGCCGCAAGCGCGACCGGAACAGCTCCACCCGCCAGCGCGGCAAGCCCGGTGCGCGAAGGTCGAAAGCATGCCGGTCCGAGGGGAGCGGACCGACTCGCCAGCGCTCGCGCGCGGCGCTGAGATTGGGTTGCGCGAACCGGCGCAGGAGCCAGCAAGGGACACCGCGGGCCTCCGAGCGCAGCGCCAGGCGTTTGGTCGCCGTGAAATCCATGGCGGGAGGATCGCCCCAGATCTCCGCGATCACGCCGCCGAGCGAAGGGCAGCCCAGCCCCTGTTCGGCCGTCCGGAGCGCGTCCCGGGCGCTCGGCGCATCGACCTTGAGCACGTCCACGCCCGGGCGCATGCTCGCCAGGCACGGCCGTCCCGCCTCGCGCCGCGACATCCGGTCCTGCACCCAGAGCACCGGCTTGCCGCCCGGTCCGAGTTGGGCCAACACGAACCCCGTCGCGGCCCCGTCCATGGGAGTCTCGGCGAAAACCTCCGAAAGCATGGGCAGCGCCGGTTCCGCTTGCCGGCGAAGGCACGGGCGCTCCATATGGGATGCGGGGTAGATGTCGACGCACGGCACCGATGGCTCCTTCCGTATGTTCGCTGTTTGTTCTACTCCTCTGAGCTAAGTTCCGTCAATTCCCATGCGCCGCACACCGGCAGAATCGTAGTTTCGATTGCCGCCCCTGACAGGCATTGCGCCCTTCTTCATGGCAGCGATGGACTGGGCGGCGAGAGAGGCTCGGGAGTGGGACGAGCCGGAGCTGGATGAGAAATTTTTGGCAGGGATCGAGGCAAGGAGAAGGCGCGAGCAGGAGTGAGAACATGGTCAGGGCCCGATGCCCCCGCAGGGTCGGGGTCGAAAAACAGTGGACGCTCGCGATGCGGTTGCCCGGGCACTATCATTTGGCGGCGTCGGAGCCGCCGGCGGATTACTGCGGGACGCGCGCGGTCGCATCAGTTATTTAGTCTGATTGTCATTGTGGTCAGGAGATGTCGTGAGTGGGCAGGAGTTTGATGGTTCAAAAGATGTTGTGGTTTTCCTGATCGGGCATGGTCTCTCGCTTCTATTCTGCAAGCACCTATAGGGTATCAGTGGGGGCTGTCCCGCCAGAGCGCCGACTTGCGCAGTGCCCTGAGCCTGTCCGCAGGCGAGAAGCGTTGGCTTGAGGCCCAGTTCGCGGATCGTCCCCTGCTGCCTGCCGCCGTGAAAAGATTGCGCGCCCAGGAGAAGACGATCCGATCGCTGTCCGCGCAGAACGCAGGGTTGGAGGCAAACCGGGGAACACCGCTTGACTGCGGAAGCTGATTACAGAAGGCGATTACCTTATCTGTACACCCAATCACGTTGCAGTACGAATGCTTCTTTCTTCGAAGGCCTTTATTGGTTCATCGTGAGGTGGAAGGATCTCATGAAATCCATGGTGTAGATTCCGGTACATCTTCAAAAGAGATCCAACTAGATCATGGACGTCTTCCCTAGTTTCGTGAATATGTTGCTTCAGGCGCACTGTCGTGTCTCCGCTATCGTCGAGGTACTTCTGATCTACCTCGCCAGCATTGTGCTCATAAACGTGCCGACGATGAAACATTACCGAAGTTCGTGCCCGCTCGTCCTCCGGAATTCCGGAAAATATATCGATGTCAAACCAAGTGAGCAGGATTTCTGCGACGTCGGCAAGATCGTGAAATCGCTGCTTCAATAATCGTTGCCTGCGACGTCGCGACATTGGAACAAGATTTACCAGCTGCATCCCAACCTGTCGGGCGAAAGACTCGAATGACGCTACGGCGTCCCTCAAACAATCTTCGGGTGTGCTCCCCGCGTTCAGTTGTGCGCGAATTTCCGGAACAACACAATTTTCGAATTCGATCCGATCATTCCGTGTTCCGCACTGAGAGCAATAGCCAAATCTAACGAGAATGTCATTGAATTCGTTGCAAGCAGAACAATTGAATTTCTTCTGTTGACTCTCCTCAGACACATAGAACGAAGGTCTTTTCCCGCCCTTGCACGCAGCATCGGAGACTATATCCATGTCAATTTCTACATCCCCGTTGTCCCTTGACTGGAGCGCTTCCAACAGTGTCTTACAGTAGTACTTCACGTAGCGAAGCTGCGCTTCGGAAAGAAACTCGTAAGGGGCAGAAGACGCACCGCAGTACGGACAGAAGTGGGGCCAAGGTCCACTACGCCAGTATCCTTCGCAGCGTGGGCATGTGTGACCGAAATGACCTTCGCTATCAGAAGCCATTAACACGGGAAGACAGCCAGAGATTGGAGGTGGATTCCACGGCTGACCGATTCCGCGAAGTTCAATGCATGCCACTACTACTCCCTGGGGGAGAGCGTAGACGCCAACCAATGAATGCGGGACGGATCGACTATGGCTGAGTGTTACTTGGTATGCTTGTCGACCGTCTTCATCCGTCTTGATAGAAAACGTGATCTTGCCACCGGAGTGGCCAACTTCTTCAAAGTCCCTGCTCATATCAGGTCCTTGCCCATTGGATTCATGGTTCTGCGATGTCAGCCGCGATAGTGCTCGACATATTGGACACAATCTACCGAAGGGATAGCAGCCCGTTGATTAAGTCGGCGCCGCCTGATTCTCTGGTTCCTTGATTTGCAGGGGGATTTGCCGATGGCGATGGGACAGCAGAAGCATGGTCAGGGGGACCTGATGGTGAGGGCGACACCACGATGCTTTCCAAGACCCTGGCGAAGGCCGAGGCAAACCTCGAGGCGGTGGATGCGGCACCGACGTCGGAGGACCCGGCCGAATGCGTCGCCGACAAAGGTTATCACTCACGGGCGGTCTTGAGGGCTCTGGACGACAGTCCCTGGAAGACCCGGATCGCGGCGCCCAAGCAGACCGGCTTTTCGCGCTGGCACGGTGATGAGGCGGCGCGGCGCGCGGTCACCAACAACCGTGCGCGGCTCAAGTCCGGGGTCGCCCGCGAGGCCTTCAAGCTGCGCGCCGAGATCGTCGAGCGCTGCTTTGCCCACAACCTCGATCGTGGCGGCATGCGACGAACCTGGCTGCGCGGGCGAGAGAATGTGCACAAGCGATACCTGCTCCACGTCGCCGGCCACAATCTATCGTTACTGATGCGCCAGCTCATCGGCGCCGGCACCCCGCGGGAGGCCGTGGCGGGCGGATATGGCGGTATTTTCGTGCTGCTCACGCCCACCGGGGCCATGCTGGTGGCACGGGGGCTCCCGCAAAGCGGCCAGACGGCTTTCGCCGCCGCATTCCTCATCTGGGGGTGAGAGCCGGAAAAAGCCACTTAATCAACGGGCTGTTAGGAGCCCTGCGGTCAAAATCTGGTTTTCCCGATCCGGTCTCGTTGACCTTTGCCCTTACCTGTCCTCCGACCTACCCACATCCCCGACGGCTTCCCGCACTTCGCCTTTCTCTCAGGCGGGGGCGGGAGCCCGGTAGCTCTCCTTCTTCGTCATCAGCGCCCAGACGATGCGCGCCATCCTGTTGGCCAGCGCCACCGCGACGAGCATCCTCGGCTTGCGCGCCAGCATCCCGGCCAGCCAGGGGTCCGTCGTCACGCCGCGCCGAACCGCCCAGCGGACGACAGTCATCGTGCCCGTGATCAAGAGCCGTCTCAGATCGCGCTGGCCCATCTTCGATATCTCTTGCCCAGCTTCGGCTTGCCGCCGGTCGTGTGCTGGCGCGGCACGAGGCCGAGCCAAGCGGAGAAGTCGCGGCCGCGCCGGAAACTCTCCATCGGCGGTGCGAAGGCCTGGATTGCCATCGCGCTGATCGGCCCGATCCCCGGGCACGCTCATCAGGCGCCTCGCCTCCTCATCCTGCCGTGCTCTCACGTGGACCTCCCTCTCCAGGCCCGCAATCTTCGCATCGAGGCCGGCGATCTGCTCAAGCAGAAGGCCGGCCAGCTCGCGGACCGCTTCCGGCAACCTCGAAGCCGGTCCCCCAAGCGCCGAGGCCAGCCGGCCGACATGAGCCGGCCCCTGCGGGGCAATGACACCGAACTCCGCCAGATGGCCGCGCAGCGCATTAATCGTCTGGGTGCGCTGGCGCACCAGAAGATCGCGCGTCCGGAACAGCATGCCCCGAGCCTGCTGTTCCTCCGTCTTCACAGCCACAAAGCGCATGGTTGACGTTGCTCCCGGATCCCGGACCAGGCGGTAAATTGAATACCGACCTGGAGGGACGAGATGACAAAGCAGACGAGGCGGAGATTTTCGCCGGAATACAAGGAACAGTCGGTTGCCCGGCTGTCGGAGCCGGGTGCGACGCATAGCAGTGTGTCTGCCGAGCTCGGCGTCACGCCAACGCAGTTGAAGACCTGGCGGCTCGAGCTTGAGGCCGCGGGCTCGGCCGCGGCGACCGCGGCGCAGAAAGCCGAGGCCGCTGAACTGGTGCAGCTTCGCCGGGATAACAAGCGGCTGACGGAGGAGGTTGAGGTTCTACGCAAAGCCTCGGCTTTTTTCGCTCAATGGGCGGCGAAGACATGAAGACGAAGCACGCTTTCATCGCCGCCCATGCTTCAGAGCACGCCATCCGGTTCATGTGCCGGGTCCTGGGGGTTGCTCACAGCTGGTTCCACGCCCGGCGGCGTGCGGCCCCAAAGAGAGCTGAACGCGTTGCCCGGCGTGGCAGGCTCGGGTCCGAGATCCGGGAGATCTTCGAGCAGAGCAAGAGGTGCTACGGCGCGCCTCGGATCCATGCCGAGTTGAAAGCCCGCGGCTTTCGCACCTCGAAGCGCACGGTCGCCAAGCTCATGCGAGAGAACGGCATTCGTCCACCGCGAGGCAGGCGGCGGGCGCCGATCACCACCGACAGCCGCCACTCCCATGCGATCGCGCCCAATCTGCTCGACCGCAACTTCGAAGCCGTTGCGCCCGATGCGGTCTGGCTCGCTGACATCTCCTACATCACAACTGACGAAGGCTGGCTCTACCTCGCCGCCGTCAAGGATCTGGCCACGATGGAGATCGTCGGCTGGTCGATGTCCGAGCGGCTGAAGAGCGTCCTGTGCGAGGAGGCGCTGAAGATGGCGATCCGCAGCCGCCGGTTGCCCATGGGGCTGATCCACCATTCCGACCGCGGTGTGCAATATGCCTGCGGTGACTACCGCAAACTGCTCCGCCTCCATGGCATCAAGGCCTCCATGAGCCGCAAGGGGAATTGCCTCGACAACGCCCCTATGGAGAGCTTCTTTGGGTCTCTCAAGACCGAACTCGTGCACCGTACCCGGTTTTCTACCCGGCGCGAGGCCAGGGCTGCGCTATTCGAGTACATCGAGATCTTCTATAACCAACGACGGCGCCACTCGAGCATCGGCTACCGGACGCCGGCACAGGCCAGGAGGGACATGACCATCGCTCAGGCCGCATAGGTGAAGAACCACCTGGTCCGGATTTTGGGGTCAACGTCATGGTCGGCCGCGACGACGCCTCGCAGATCGCCTCCGCATCCGACGCGTCGTTCTTTTGCCGCTTGACGTACGCTTTGACGTAGATCGGTGGGACCAGTCGCACCGCATGGCCGAGACTGCCGATCTCCCGGCCCCAATGGTGCGCGCCGCCGCACGCCTCCATCGCCACCGTGCAGCGTGGCTGCGCAGCCACAAAGTCCAACAGCTTCGCCCGGCTCAGCTTCTTGCGGAACGCAACCGACCCATCCGCCCGCGCACCGTGCAGCTGAAAGCTGTTCTTCGCCAGATCGATCCCGATCATGTGAACCTGTTCCATGGACGCCCCCTTCCTCGCTTGGCGTTAACAACACCGCCAAACTGGCACATCGCGATGCCGTCGGGAGGGGCGTCCACCCCATCGCTTGCAGTCGGTGCTGATCGAGGGCGGCTTCGACGCCTTTGCCGAGGCGAGTTGGCGGCCTTATTACGCGGCCCGGATGGGCGCGCCCTCGGTGCCGCCCGGGCGCTATTTCCGGATGCACCTGGTGGGCTACTTCGAGGGCATCGACAGCGAGCGCGGTCTGGAGTGGCGCTGCTCGGACTCGCTTTCGCTGCGGGCGTTCCTGCGACTGGGGAGCCGTGATCGGGTACCGGACCATTCCTGGCTGTCACGGAGCCGCACGCGCCTGCCCCATGAAGTCCACGCGGCGGTCTTCGACTGGGTTCTGGTGCTGATCGCCGAGGCGGGGCTGATCAAGGGCGAGCGCATCGGCGTCGACGCCTCGACCATGGAGGCCAACGCGGCGCTGCGGAACATCGTGCGGCGCGACAACGGCGAAGGCTACCGGGAGATGCTGGAGCGCCTGGCCCGGGAAAGCGGGGTCGAGACACTCACCATCAGGTCCCCCTGACCATCCTTCTGCCGTCCCATCGCCATCGGCAAATCCCCCTGCAAATCAGGGAACCAGAGAATCAGACGGCGCCGACTTAATCACCGGACTGCTATGGCTGGACCTGTTACATTGGCTTGCAGAGACTGGGGGAACATGGTACCAGATGTGTTGGCTTACAGGCAGATTTGTTATCGCGTTTCGCGATATAGGAGAACAATGTTAGGGCTGTTGCTGCCCTGACGCTTCCTGATGCTTCCCTGATTTATGGCAATTCGACCATGCCCATGATCGCGTAGGAGTGCCTGTAAGCCCCTCATCCTAACAGGAACTGGCTCTTGACTATTCTTCAAGACTTGAAGGGCGCTGCCAGTCTCCGTGACTTCGCCGCAGTTCTCGATTATAAACCAAAGACTCTTTCTTACATCGTCTACAAAATTCCGCCGACTCAGAAATATTCCAAGTTCTCTATCTCGAAAAGTGCCGGTGGGGAGCGAGAAATTTGCGCTCCTACCGGTTCGCTGAAAGGATTGCAACGTAGACTAGCGGATGTACTTTATGATTGTAGAGGCGAATTTGCGTCTCAAACTTCTCGTCGACCGCTTTCACACGGGTTCCGTCGAGACCTGTCTATCGTCACCAACGCGCGCCAGCACAAGAGACGTCGGTATGTTCTGAACCTAGACCTTCAAGATTTCTTTCCTACATTCAACTTCGGTCGTGTTAGGGGGTTCTTTATTCGCAACCGGAATTTTGAGCTTAATGAAAAAGTTGCCACGATTATCGCTCAGATTTCCTGCTTTGAGAATACCTTACCCCAAGGAAGCCCCTGTTCGCCAGTTATTGCAGACCTCATCGCGCACCTTCTCGATGTCCGGCTCGCGCAACTCGCTAGGCACCACAAGCTCACTTATTCGCGCTACGCAGACGATATAACCTTCTCAACTGGCCAGAAGGCGTTTCCTCCTTCGATTGCTGCACCCATTAAACCAGAAGAACCGATATGGGAACTGGGCGATGAATTATCAAGAGTAATAGAGAAAAGCGGATTCGTTGTTAATCCAACTAAGACCCGTATGCAGTTCAGTATGAGCCGTCAAGTTGTTACTGGCCTTACCGTCAACTCTAAGGTTAATATTCGTCCGGAATACTATCGGCGTGCTCGCGCGATGTGCCACTCCCTTTTTGAGACGGGCTCGTACTATCGGACGACCGGAATTGCCCCACCGAAGCACGGCCCCGACGAGCAGAGTGATGGGCCTGAGTGGATTGAATCACTGGAACCCATTGAGGGCGTTCTCAGCCATATTCACTATGTCAAAGACTCAATAGACATTCGGGAGGAAATCAAGAAACGGAAAAAGCCAACTGCAGCTCGAAAGCTGTACGCGGGATATCTCAAGTATCGGTATTTCGTTCGCTTGGAGCGACCCTTGCTCGTGTGCGAAGGGAAAACGGATAGTGTATATCTCAAATGTGCAATTCGAATGCTTGACGAGTTTCAACCTATGTTGGGTTCATGGGATGGTAAGAGGTTTATAAGCAGTGTGTCGTTCTTCAACTACAACAACCGCGCTCATCGTATTCTCGAGCTGAATGGAGGCACCGGAGATCTGCTATACTTCTTTATCAAGAGCCGATACGAACGAGACATTCGAGGGTTTAAACATCGACCGTTAAGATGCCCTGTGATTGTGTTGATCGACAATGATGATGGGGCCAATAAGCTATTTTCCACGATCTTAGAGAACTACAAAATAAGCATTGACTTCAAATCCTCTGAAGAATTTTTCCACCTTACGGAAAACTTGTATCTCGTCAAGACGCCGGAAACAGGTTAAGAACGGTAAATCCTGCATCGAAAGTCTATTTCAATCATCGCTCTTGGAAACGGAGATTGAAGGCAAGAAATTCAATCCAAGGAAGGATCTAGACCCTGAAACAGAGTATGGTAAAGCGATGTTCGCCGATAAGATTGTGCGGCTAAATACAGATAATGTGGACTTCAAAGGCTTCAAGCCATTACTAGAGCGCATAGTGAGCGTGATTACGCACTATAGCGCGCGGCTCAATCCGGTCACATAGCTTTGTAAGATGTACGGTTGATCAATAAGGCTCCAAGAAATGGCACGTTTCTAAACGCGAACGATTATAGTTGCACGGGAGAGAGCTGAGAAGTAAGCATCCGCCGAAGACCGCGGGGTATTTGGGGCTGAGTTTGGTGGCCGAGGGGCGCCCGCGCAAGCTGAAGCTGGCGCCGGTCAAGGGCTCCAGCAAGCGCGAGATCGCGCGCGGCGCCAAGCACTGGCTGGCCTGGCAGCCTTCAAGGCAGGCTTTGTGAGCGAGCGCGCACGCCATGCGCTCGACGGTAGCGCATGGCCAGATTCGTTACCAGTAACTTGTGAAACCCCGCCCGATGACGATCACAACGTCAGCCGCCTCCACGGCACGACCGAATCCTTACAGGTCACGAGAGGTCAGGAGATGCCTGGGGTTCTCCCAAAAACCATTCCGAGGACATTCCGAAACGTATATTGAAAGAGTTTTCCTAAAAACAGAAACGCCGCTAAGATATTGTCTTAGCGGCGTTTCATTTGGTTGCGGGGGTTGGATTAGAACCAACGACTTTCAGGTTATGAGTTTCGTTACATATGGCAGACGGGGGTGCGCACACGTGCGCAGGAGTATGATAAATCGCAGTATTACACGGGATTCGGAGATTCTCTCTACGACAGACGTACACAGGGATGCGCTCTGGTTTACCTGAAAGTGTTTGCCAATAGTTAGCCATGGTGATACATGCTCCCTCTCCCGTCAAGGAGAAATGCCGTGGCAAACCGCATCCCCCGTATCACCAAGCGCTCCGTCGATGCCATCAAGGCCGGTGGGACGGATACCGTCTATTGGGATGGAGAACTCACCGGCTTCGGCCTGCGTGTTCGGCGCTCGGGACGCAAGAGCTACGTCGTCCAGACCCGCATCGCCGGGAAGCTATGCTGGTTCACCATTGGCCCGCATGGTCCACTTAACCCGGATCAGGCGCGTGCCCGCGCGTTGGAGATATTGGCTTGCGCGAAGAAAGGCATCGACCCGCGCGACGCAGCGGCGCAACGCGAGGCAGAGCCGAGCATGGCTGATCTCGGGCGCAGGTTCCTGGAGGAATATGTCCCGGTCCATTGCAAGCCGAGCACCCGGGAAGAGTACCGCCGTTCGGTGAGGCTGTTTGTCGACCCCGTGATCGGGGAGTTGCGGGTTCCAGAGGTGCAGCGCAAGGACATCGCCGCCCTGCATCACGGCCTGCGGGACAAGCCCTATCAGGCCAACCGGACGCTCGGGGTGCTATCCAAGATGTTTTCGCTCGCCGAAGTCTGGGGGTGGCGCCCCGACGGCACCAATCCCTGCCGGCATGTCAAGCGCTACAAGGAGCACAAGCGAGAACGGTTCCTGTCGCCGGAAGAGACCGAGCGGCTGGGCCAGGTCCTGCGCGAGGCCGAAGTAGAGATGCCCTCGGCAGTAGCCGCCTTCCGCCTGCTTCTGCTGACGGGCTGCCGGATGTCGGAGATCCGGGATCTCCGCTGGGACTACGTTAAGTACGACTGTATCGAGCTTCCCGATGCCAAGACCGGCGGGCGGGTGGTGCCACTCGGTCCCGAGGCCCGCGCGGTGTTGTCAGCCATTCCCCGTGACGAGGACAATTCCTGGGTCATCGCGGGCCACCTCCCCGGCTCTCACCTCACCGACCTGCAACGCCCCTGGCGGCGCATCCGCAAGCAGGCGGGCCTTGAGGACGTGCGGATCCACGATTTGCGCCACAGCTTTGCCTCGCGCGCGCTGGCTCTCGGCGAGAGCCTGACCATGATCGGGAAATTGCTCGGGCATACTCAGGTGCAAACAACAGCCCGGTATGCCCATCTCGCCCGGGACTCCATCCAAACCGCAGCAGCCCGCATCACCGGAAGCATCGGCGGGAATCTCTTGGGCGGTGACGAAATGAAGCGTGCTCTCACCCGGGGATGAAGACTCGGTGTTTGCTCCTTTACTTGCCGAGCGCCCGCACGACAGCTTCCGGATCACTGTCGATGACAGTCAGTAAGACACGGGCGGCACGATCCGGAACGCGGCGGCCTTGTTCCCAATCCTGCAAGGCGCGCGCATCGAGACCAAAACGATCCGCGAACTTCTGACGGCTCAGCCCCAAGCGTTTGCGAAGCGCGAGGATCCGCTCGGCGGCAGGGTCGTCGACGAACCGGCACGGCAGATCAACCTCGCCGCGCACATGGGCAAGAACCTCGCTCAGTGCCGCCTCGACCTCGCGACCGATCTGAGTTCGTTCCATATTCATTTGTCCGTCCCCCTTTTCTTGATTGCGGTCACCAGCCGTGACAGCACTTTCTTGTCCGCCGAGGTCAGATCGTCGCGATCTGCCTTAGCGTAAGCCGTCAGCAAATAGATGGCCTCCGGGCCGGAATGGTAAAAGTAGATTGTCCGTATGCCGCCCCGCTTGCCCCGGCCGGAACCCGCCCATCGCAATTTGCGAATGCCTCCAGTTCCCCGAATGACTGGCGCTTCGTCAGGGTCGGCGACGATCGCCGCCTCCATTTCCTTCCGGGCTTCCTCCGAGATCAACTTGCGAATGGCCCGTTCATAAGTGCGCGTAACGAAGAGCTGCATCAACGCCCACTATGCGGCAATGCCGCATATATTTCAAGCTCCCATTTCGTCGATGCGGTCTACCGGACGTCGGCATAGGCCCGGAGGCACATGAACATCGCTCAGGCCGCATAAATGAAGAACGCCTGTCTGGGTTTTGGGCGCAACGTCACTTAAGGGGGGCGCCCAGTGGCAAGTTCCTCGGCGAGAATCTGAACGGAACGCTCGGCACCGCCACTGATGTAGGGCGGGTACTTCTCGTTGACGATGAGCACCTTCACCGAGCACACCCGTTCCAGGAGATCAGGCGCACGCGATTCCGGAGTCCACTTCCTGCCGGCGAATGTCGACGGGACGCAGTTCGTAATGGTGATAGGCCCGCTCCTCGCCCGAGCCGCAGCCGTAGTAATGCCAAGCCGGAAAGTTGAAGTCCGCCGTCAATGATCGGGGCAGCATGAGGGCGACACGGCACGGAGGAAGGCTTCGATATCAGGCACGTCGTACAGATTGATTTCGAATCCCCAACGCTCCACGCTGTCGAACAACATGTGGCGGTTCGTGGTACGCCAAGCGATGGAGAAGCGGTTGATGCCCCAGGACCGCAGCCGCTCCAGCATCCGTTCCGCATCCTCGTGGGCGGCGGCCGCGAGCGGCGCCAAGCAGCATTCGGCCGAGGAGAAGATCCGGATCGTGGTATCGGGCCTGCGTGGTGAGGACAGCCTTGGCAGAGTGCTAGATACTCCATTGCGCCTCTCGCTCAGCGTCCTCGCTGCGGATACCCTCGGTCGTGGCATTAAGAGAGCGAAGAGTGCGCACGGCCCAGCGGCGCACTTGCCCCCGTGGGTGGTCGCGTAACGGCTTTAGCGGCTCTTGGTAGAGCGCATAGTAGTCCGCCGGCGACCCCCAACCGCTAAAGGTCCAAATGTTCCTAGTGACTGTTTGCAGGACGTCTTCGCGATCACCGAACTCCTCAAAAAGTCGCACTATGGTCGGATGTAACAAATACTCTTGAGAGTCGGCGTTGTGAGGCATGAGGATCGGCAGAATTGCAGCCGCAAAAGCTGGAGCCTCGTCTGGATGCGCATGGCACCAAGCGAACAGAGTATCCTCAGGGAGACTCAGGATCGCAGGCTCTTCCTCACGCTCGGGCGAAGCGCGGTTTCCCAAGATGTATTCAAAGTGCCACGCCCTCGTTTGGTCCGAGACAATTGCTTGGCCGACAAGTGGCCAGACAATCTCAGGAAAACCCGACAGCAGAAGGGGTAGGACGGGCTTCACGAACTGCTCATTATCCCCTTTCGTGATGTGCACCAGTGCTCTGGCCAATGCCAGAGCCGTTGCGCAAGCATCCTGGTCTTGACGTCCCTTCTCCAGCATCCAACTCATGATCTTCTCGAAATGATGGATCGCCATCGGCGCACGCCGAGAAAGTGCCCACCGGGAGGGGTTTTCTGCGGACTTGCGGATTTGCGGCCGAAGCTTGTCAAGCCGCCCGGGAGCACCGTGTGCGTACATCCCCATCAAATCCATGCCTACTCCAAACGCCTCTGCGCTGTGATCGAGCATCGCGTCGAGCAGGACCTCGACCGCAGGGGCAGGAACCCTGTCGAGCGCTCTACCCGACCCCCACTGCGCTAATCTCCAAGGGTCTAGAAGGCCCGCGTGAAGAGCGGCAACGGCCAACTCGATATCGGATGGTGTAATGCCGACACGCCAGCAAATCAGGGGAAGTGCCGCCGCGAGATCAGACGATTGAGCTGCCTGGCGCTTGATGTCACTGACGACGTCCGGATGATCATCGCCGATGCCAGCCGCATATCCTGACAGCAGATCGAAGTTACGTTCTCCCTCCGGAATTTCCATGACAGCCTGGATGATGGGCCCTAGCCAATCCAAGGGCGAGGCGGCCGATATAGCGATGGACCTGCCGAAAACAGTCGCCATCCGCTGCTGACCCCGGCTGATTTGAGGCAACAGTCCTTCAAGGATCGCTGGTTGTTCGACAATCTCGACCGCCAGCCCATGCACTGCGTCGGCTTGAAGCTCATCGCGTGTCTCGAAATCCACCTTTTCCCCGCAAGGAAAGTCCCATGGCATTTCGGTAACGAGATAGCGGACGCGCGATTCCCATTCCTGCGGCTGCAGATCGGCAATCAAGTTGTGGACCCGGCCGATGACTTCCGTATCTGTTTCGGAGGCGTCGTATTCGAGAAAATGGCCGAGGCTCTCCATTGCCTCGGTCCATGGCCCTGCCACACTACCTACCAGACCGATCACTTCTTCCACGGTGTCGATGAAGCCATGGGAGACCAGCGAGCGTAAGTGACGGCCAAGTTCCGCGCGTGCGGTCAGCCCGACCTCGTCACTTCGTTCGGCAAATGCGGCCAGACGTCTCACGCAACCGTTGATGTAGTCGACAACCTCCTCTTTTGTGGCGGGGCGCCAAGATTCCAGAGCCGGACGAGATCCATGGATTTCCGCGCCCACGGTGCGCGAAAAATGGTCTGTCTCCACACCGGCGACTAGAGCGTCGGCGACAATCGAGCGCTGGGTAGGATCGTCGGTGTCAGTCGCTTCATCCAGAACAGAGAACCGTAACTCGCCATCGGCAGCAGTGTTGCCGAGGAACATTGGGAAGAGCGCTTTGAACTGACCCGTGGCATTGTTGCCGATGTATTGTTCATTCTCGGCAACAGCAAGGCGTAGAAGAAGGCGGGCACCATCTTCGAAGGTGTCCCGCCGGAAAGCGATCTTTTCCAGCGCCCAGACAAGGTGTCTGCGCGTGTCGCCTTTGACTCCCGACAGGTCCCCGACGTTTCCCAGGGACCGCTCGATCTGGTCCACGACGATCCTGGCGTCAATTTCCGAAAGGAATGACAACACCGATGCATGGCCGGTGCCCGCAATGCCGCCGAAGCCATCGAACGGGCCGCCGGGACGGCAAACATGGGCCACGACATCTTTGGAAATGTCGGTCGTATCGAGTAAGGAGAGCTGTCTGGCGGCAGAGACTTTGAGGTTGGCGCTTGTGCCGCCGGCCAAGATCTCATCCCACTTGCCTGCATTCCACTCCCGCCACTGGCTCTCAGCCAGCCTAATTGCGACGGGCTTAGGCTCAAGGATAACCAAGTTGCCCCTCCGCTGCGCAACGCCTTGGTCAACAAGTGCCTCAAGGCCGCCGCGAAAGTCGGCGGCTGTGAGGTTGCGCCCCTGCGCGGCAATCTCATCGAGCTGACCATCAGCCGGATGCTCGAGGCCGACCAGCCTGAACGTAGCCAAAAGCCTCGCCGATTTGAGCGTCAATTCCCGCTCTTGTTGCCTGCGCCCCAGGACGAATGACTCCACGAAATTCTCATCCGTGGCATGGGCAATGGGCACGTTCTCGGCCCACGCCTGCGCTATACGGATAGCGATGCCAGGAAACCCCTTGGAAAAGTGAATGAGCCGGCGTTGATCTTCAGTCGGTAGGCCGGGCAACGCTTGATTAATGACGGCTTCGATGACGGAGCCCATGGCTTCGTCGAGCTTGACTGTCGTTCTATCCAGTGTTCCGGAGGGGATCTCGTTATCGATGGTGACCAGCGAGAGACAGCTGCTACTGCGCGAGACCATGCCAACAAGTGTCTCATGAGACTCTGGGGGACAGCGATCGACGATCACAAGGGCTCGCGCTTTCATGTCTGCCTGGATTTGCACAATGCTGTTGATTGCTGCGGTGTCCGCTTCGGATTCGTCGACGTAGAGCACGATGTCACTGAGGAAGCTGCCGCCCGCCTTGCTGGGGCTCAGGGCTTCAAGAACGAGACGGGTCTTGCCAATACCCGACGGCCCGACCACGCGCACTATGCCGTGTGGCTCCGCGGCCACCTCGCACAAGCGTGCGCGCAATGCGGGAAGGCGTTCATCCTCGACCAAAGGTGAGCGTTCGTGCTCATTGCGGCCGGCCCAATGAAGCCAAGAGCGAAAAGGACCGATGGTTCCGGGTTGCGTCTGCTCTTTCACCCATACAGCAACGGAGGGGTAACGGTTCGCCCAGTCAGCAATCTGGTCGGCATCGCGAAACTGTATCTGACCGTCGTCAATAACCATGCCAGCATCACGAAGCGTTTTCCGGATGCGTGCCTCCCGGATTTCAATGTCCTGTTTGGTGTAACAATGGGCGCAAAACATGATGTAGTGGCCGCCAGACTCAAGGACCGGGCGCACCATGTCCTTGACTTCCCCTGCCTTGGTTAGCACGTCCTTGCCTGCTCTGGCGGGCAGAATCTTTCCAGCCTTTAGCTGGAATTGGTTGCGCCGGGAGGGGAGGAAGTCCGTGTGGCCAGCATGCCCTTCCCATGCGATGCGTCCGTCCTCGCCTCCATCGGGAGCTGTAACATTGCTGGCCACATGTATGCCGTCTCCAGGAAGGCCGTTGGCCAGCGCCTCAACGCTTAGCAACCGTCTCAGCAGCATTGGCAACGTGTGCTCATTCAGGGCTGCAATATGCTCGCCGGTCACCTCGAATGGGCTAGTGCCGACAGCAGCAGCCATTGGGCGAGATGTAGCCCCTTTTATCTTGGCAGCTACATCTGGGTTAGATTCCAGCAGCCGCAGCAGAGTGACGGCAGCGGCAGAGGGTTTAACCACCCCGGTTTCGTACTTCGTGAAGGCGCGCGGGCCGCCACCCAATAGTTCGCCGGCTTCTGCTTGGGAAAGGCCGAGATCTAGCCTGATGGCGCGGATTTCCTCGGGAGTTATTTCTTTGTTTACAGGATCCATTATGGGTCATAATTTGTAGTTATCATTTCTTGACATCATTATGGTGTGTTATATAATTTTGTCAATCGTGGTCCCTCATACGATTCAAGGGCTCGTCACGAGGGTAGTTTGCGCCTGCAAGGGAAGGTGGTGACGGCGGATGAGTGATCGGTTCGTGATACACAGCGCCGCCGACCTGAGGCTGCTCGCCTGGTCGGCGGCGGAGATGGGCAATAACCAGGACCGAATGCTTCAACGCAAGGACCGATGCGGCTATCCGATCCATTGGGAAGACTACGAAAACGAAGAGTCGAAATTCGGGTGGTTCATCGAGTTGATCGATCCGGAGGAGTGTGAATTCGGGTCGAACCTCCGCCCGGTCAGCTATCGCAGCAGGCAACTCACGGGCGGCAAAGATGCTGCCATTATCAATCGGATGATCATGCCGCGCCCTCCTTTTCCCGTTGTGCAGCCGGTCCTTGCGCTGGACGTTGCGACCGAGGAGGCGAAAAAACCATTCGCAGTTTGGCATCAGGGTCGGCGCAGGTGGCTATCAATCAAGAAATGATCAAGATGCTGGCCGCACTACACTCTTGTGCGCAGGTGAAGGCCAGGACATGAGGATATCCGCCAAGACGATCGAGCGACTGATCGAGATCATTACAGGCAATGCGGATAAGATCCCGTATCGCTCCGGTCCACAACTCATTGAGTTCTTTCGCGACTTCGGCGAACGGGACCTCTACGGGCAAGGATTCCCAGGGCGACCGTATTACGTGCATGAGAAACTAAAGAAGTTCAATGGGACGGAGACGATGGAAAAGGTTATTCCGGCGGCCTTTGATTTTTTTTGCGAGGACGGATTCAATCCCGAAGAACAGGCAGAGGCATTCAATCATCTGTTAGCTCGGGACGGGTATCGGCTCGTGATGGAATACGGGTCAAGATGGATGAGGGGCAATGGGATTATGGAGGCGGACCCGTATTTCGAAATACAGCCGGTTTTGCCTGCCGCGATAATCCCTAAAGGGCTTGTCGCTATTAGCCACAATGCGGTCAATGAACAGATTTCCAAGGCCAACAAAAGAATTTCGGGAGGAGATTACTCAGGGGCAATCGCCAGCAGCTACACCCTCACCGAGCACATGTTGAAGCTTATCCTGCGGGAAGCGGGAGTTGCGTTTAACAAAAACGAGGGCGACATCCGGGCGCTGTACAAGCTCGTCCGCGAACCGCTCAACTTGAATCCGGCTGGTGAAGGCATTGCTACCCCTCTGAAGCCAATCCTGGACGGTTTTCAGAAACTGGTCTCTGGCCTCTATGAGATATCGAACAAGGCGAGCGATCGGCACGCCCGGCGCTACAACCCTGCTGCGCACCACGCCAAACTGGCGGTGAACGCAGCGTTCGCTCTTTGTGAGTTTCTTGTGGAGTCACGGGACTATCAGGGAAGTCGGGATCCGCATTCAACCGGGGTCGACGCCTGGGAAGGGCGGACATGACCGGAGGAAGGAAAAACACTAAGTCCCCGATCTGGGGCACACCGGCCTTTACGTTTTCGAGCTTTGGCGATGATGGTGTTGCCGAGCGCATCCACGATTTTCTAGGACGCAGGTGAGCGCCAACGTCGAGGCATGGCGCGAGCAGGCTCAGCGGAAGCGGATCACGTGGCGCGGACCGGAACCACCCTGTTGAGACATAATGGGGAGAATGCCTGATGGCATTCAAGATCTTCTATGCATGGCAGTGCGACAGGCCTAACAACCTGTGCCGGAGCTTGATTCGCCGAGCGTTGGAGGATGCCGCGAAGGAGCTTGAGGCCGACCCCGACATCCAGGACGCCGAGCGCGACGGGATCGAGATTGATAGCGATACTCAGGACATACCCGGCAGCCCACCGGTCGCCGAAACCATCTTCGCGAAAATCCGCGAAAGCGATGTATTCGTCGCAGACCTGACGCCCATCGATCTCATCGTGCCCGAAGATGATGACGCCGAGGGCCGCCGACAACCGCCGCCAAACCCCAATGTACTGATCGAGTACGGCTACGCACTCGAAGCGTTGGGATATCGCCGACTTATCGGGGTCTTCAACGAAGCGTTCGGAAAACCCGATGATCTGCCCTTCGATCTCCGGCATAGACGTTGGCCCATTGGATATCAGGCAGCCGAAGGTGCCGACGACGATCAGCGCAGACAAGCGCGACAAGATCTGGTCAAGAACCTAACCACCGCGATCCGTCCGATCGTCCAGACCGCCGCAGAACCAGAGAGCGGCGGTGCCACGGCCGGGCCCGTTCCTGAGCCGTCGGAGACGCTGCACATATGGCATGAGGCCGCGCACAGAAAATTTCTCGTGGCCGCCGACGGTGACCAGGATGCGGAACAGCTAAAGCGCGCTCACTACCAGTTTTCCTATCAGATCGCGATCGCGGACGGACAGCAGCTCGACATGGCACGCTTCGTGGATGATCTGCGAAGAATGAGCTGCGAGGTCATGCAGTTCGTCCGTTCGGGCTGGCCGATGTTCGACATCCTGAATAAGACTGATCTCATGCCGCGCTGGACCACCGACACAGACCTCGGCGAGGATGAGTTTCTAGAATGCAACCTGATGAATACTGATGGAAGAGGGCTGGGGCTGTCCGATCTATGGAGGGTTTCGCCTGTTGGCATGGCCACAATTGTTCGTGCCTATGAGGAAGACCGGTTCCATCACATGGACGTGGATACCGGATCGACTGCCGGTACATGGTTCTGGCCCCAAGGGATGGCCCGAGAAATTGCCGAGATGATTCAACATGCCCGCGCCTTTGCAGAGCGCTTCGAGGCGCCGGAAACGGTGTCGTTCCGTGCGGAGTGGCGCGGATTGAGCGGAAGAACGACTAGGAATCCGAACAGTCCTTATGTTGGGAGGGAGAGCGTGCCAGCGCACGATGACGGTCGGGACGTCTCAAGAACCGTTCGGGTCGCAAGTCTGGCTAAAGGCTGGCCCGAGTTGACGGCGGATATGCTGTCGCCGGTCTTGCGGATGTTCGATGCGCGTCAGTCAGTGTCGGCGCAGGACATTCAGACGTGGTCGGAGAAATTTCGGAGGTAGGCGCGGCCTGTTCGGAGGTCGGGGCGCGGGGGAGTGAGAAAGACAATGAACAGAGGCGAGAGGTACATTGGGGTTCGGCGGTGGACGGGCGGCGGAGCGGGGCCGGGGAAACCGGCCTCCGCGTGGCGGCAGCGGTCATGGCAAGGTCCCGTAACCGTGGGGTCTGCTTCTGGATTTGCAGCTCGACGCGTTGTTCAGCGTCGGCGTCTCGGCTGCTAAAGGATAAGGTGCGGCGCTTGAATCATATTCAGCACGAAAGGCGTTTGTGGTGGCTCAGTGGGCGAAACGTGACGATGTCGGGTTTGATGTGCTTGAGCAGATGCAAGGCAGCCTGACGGTAGACATGATCATGATCGGCCGTCCCAACCTCATGACCTGTCGATGCGAAGATAGTGCGTACGCGGTCATGGTCCGGAACAAGGACAAATTCAGTTTCTTGCCCGTGGAGGACGCAGCAGGACGCATCCAAGGCCTCTACAGGACGGAGAAATGGTTCGACAAGGAAGCGCCGCATCAGCCGATCGGCGATGATTTTGAGCGCCTCTCCGAAGACCTCGAGATCGGTGCTGACACGAGCATCCTTGAGTTCGTGAGAACGGCTGGCGAGCGCCCGACGAGGCTCGTCATCTCGGACGATCAGGTCGCCGGTCTGATCAGCCTGTCGGACCTGCAACAGCTACCGGTCCGCGCGGCTCTCTTCACCTTGATAACCAGCCTCGAAATGGCAATGGCCAAACGGATCGAGACCGAATGGCCAGCGGCCGATGACTGGCTCAAACTGCTGAGCGGTGATAAAGAGGCAGACATTCGCGAGAAAATCAAGAAGGCCAAGCGCGAGGACAGTTTCGTCAACGAGATCGTGCTCACCCAGCTCCCGGACAAAACCAGAATCATCTGCAAGCGGAGGCTCCTTCCGGAAAGCCGGACTAGCCTAGACCGAGAATTTTCGGCGATTGGTAAGCTTCGTGATGACATCGTGCATTCAAACTACTATGCCGAGACACCAGAGGCGGCGCGTGGAGTCTCCGCGGTGGTCAAGACGATCTTCCGGATCAAAGAGAATTTGTTGCGCGGGATTGAGGAGCGGGGCTTAACTTCGAAGTGCAATACCGCGCTTCAATAGGGACGCCCTATCTCTCATCGTAGGAAGCGTGCCGTGCGAGGTACGCGACAGCCCTCTGGCTGCGCGTTCCAAACAAACCACGCAAGCATTGCATGTCTTTATTTTCTCCCTGCTTCCGCCTATCGTGGGAAGAATGAAAGGGCCGGATGAAATCACGTAAACTCAGTACGAATCAGTCTCTTGACGACCTCGCTGCATGGTGCAATCCGTCGGCGACACACAGTCGGCATCGCCCCTCGACACCGTCGACGCGGACCTGATCGTGGTCGATCTAAGACCAACTGACCCCCTCATTGTCTTCGTCGAAGTCGTTGCGACGGACGGCGCGATGACGGCGCGCCGTCAGAACGCTCTATTCGCGTTGACGGATGACGCTGGTTTTTCCCGCACCCAGGTTGCCTTCCTGACCGCCTACCAGGATCGCGATGCCGCCGGGTTCAAAAAGACGGTTTCCGGGCTCGCATGGGATTCCTTTGCGTGGTTCGTTTCCGAGCCCGACCGGATTATCATTCTGAGGGATGGGGAATCTAGCCCAGCACTCCTCTCAACGCTGATTCCGCAATAAGGCATGGATGAACAAGTGAATCAGCGCAATCAAACAAAGCAGATGGAGGCTATCCTTGATGAGTTGGAACGGAGAACGGGTAAAATACCCCACCTTCTCGACTTTCTTATGCGACTCGAAACGTACCCTGAATTTTGCGAAATGAAGTCAGTGAAATTAGAGGGATTGGCGCGTCAGAGGCTAGAAGCGCGACGAGATAAGAAATGGAGTAAAAGACGATACGAAGCTATGAACAGAGCCGTTCCAGGTGGATTTGAAACAAATAGACGGCGCCATTAGTGATAACGATCTACGCATAATTTCTCACTTAGCTCTTAACTGTTATTCGGATTCTCCGCGCGTCGGTTGCCGCTGGTGCGGAATAGCTACCCGGAAGAGAAAGGCTGTTTGGAATTGGAACGCCGGGCTCTGCGGACACGGTCTTGAGGGCGTGATGCGCGGATGGGTGAACTGTTGAAATAACGCAAGGGGTTTTGCATTCCTAAACGCTAAACGACCTCGCCTAGTAGCTCAATTTGCTCTGCCAACGCCCGGGTGAGTGCCGGAAGTAGCTAATCGCATAAGCCAATTACCCGGGTATTATTAGATGCTCCACAAGACCCTGAAGAAAGCTCTGGCTGCGCTAAACATATACACAGTACTATTTGGAGCTACACAGTTTGCCTTCTGCGTCCTATCAACCTACTAGCCGGAATATTTGATATCTCAAATATTCTGCCAACAAACGGGCACTATGCGCCAGGCAGTAAGAGGCAGCCAAAATGGAAGATGAAAAAACAATCTATGAACCGGAACTTGAGAGCACAGAGCCGGATCCAGATGAAATCCCAATAAGAGATCGTAGGGTTTTTACGCAGCCATATGACTTAGTCGTAGAGTCTCTGCTTGATCAAATCAAAGGCGGAACAGTATTTCTTCGTCCTCTTTCTGAGAGACCGTCTTTCCAACGTCGGTATGTCTGGAGCAACCAACTTGCTTCACGATTAATTGAGTCGATATTGCTTAACGTACCAATCCCGCCCTGTTACCTCTCGCAGAATGAAGACTTTGAGCTAGATGTAATCGATGGGCAGCAGAGGCTGTATTCAATATATCGATTCTTGGAGAACCAATTCCCTCTTACTGGACTTGAGGTTCTTAAGGATTTGGTGGGGAAACGATTTCACGAACTTCCCCCTAAGAGACAACGGCAACTTAAAACCCACACTCTTCGATTGGTTGCAGTAACAAACGAATCCCATCCGGAAATCAAATTTGACGTATTTCAGAGACTAAATACAAACACGGTTCCTTTAAACGCGCAAGAATTGCGAAATTGTGTTTATCGAGGCACACTCAACGATCTGTTGAAAGAAGCTGTAAATTATGAGCCATGGCTCAAAATATTGAAAAAAAGAAACGTCGACAAACGAATGCGCGACGAGGAACTCGTACTTAGATTTTTCGCTTTTCACATTCACAGCATCGACTCATACAGAACACCTCAAAAGCACTGGCTTAACGATGTGGCCAAAGAGGGAATGCGGTATTCCGAACAAAAAATCATTGGACTACATGAAACATGGAAACAAGCCATCGACGTATCCTTAATCTGGCTCTCACCTTTGGAATGTTTCCGTCGCGAAACCGAGGGAAAAACTAGAGGCATAAACCGTGCCTTGTTCGATCTAACAATGAACTCGGCAACCAATGTGCCCCCCGAACGAGCGAAAAGTTATAGAAGGGCTTTTCGAAAAAATTACTCCACGCTTCTTAAACACGACGAATTTAACGACCTAATTAGCCGTGCGGTTGATCACACAAAAAGGACCACGCGTCGATTTGAAATATGGGAGGAAATTGTTGGTCAGGCGTTACGATAATGACTCGATATACCAAAGCCTACTCGGCATTTACGAGGAGGCTTGCTGAGGTCGAAACTCTTCGTGGCCTCGCTTCGATTCGCGAGAAGCAAGATCCCATCGGTCTACGGAACGAAATAAATGCGCTTTCTCGTGGTTCAATCGTTCTTCTGTCCAGCCACCTAGAGGCATATATAAAGGAACTTGGGGAAATTGCGCTCGACTCAATGCATATGAAATCCGTGCCACGGACTAAATTGTCGTCAAGACTCTATTATCATATTTCGAAAGACCTTCTCGACGAAATAAGGGATACCGCCGATCCTGAACGTATTGGTGAAAAGATTTTTTCATTTATCGAAAGTGATATTCCTTACTGGTCGCGCGACGGGGCCTTTCCCGAAGCAATCCCTACAAGCAGATTTAATAAGGGTTTTTCAAATCCAGCCTTTGAGAGAATTCGAAATTATCTGAATCGTTTTGGTTACGAAGACTTTCGGAGCGATTTTAAGTCATCACTCAAAGGCGCCTACCAGCCGACAGTGAATATGGTCGATCACCTCGTGGACACCAGAAATAAGATAGCCCATGGAGATCTAGAGACTACTAAAACACCCTCTGAGTTAACCTCTATGATTTCAACCATCACTTTTTTTTGCAGATCCACCGACAATTTATTTGCATCGTGGTGGAAGGCCCACTTTTGCTCAATTCGGTAGCCGTTCGGCAGAGAAGCGAGACCAGCTGAAAGAACAAAGCTGGAAAGGGCGGCAGATCTAGGCCCGATAACCGAGGGCCAACATTATGTATATTTGTTCTGACTTGATTGTATGCGACGGTGACAACTTAGACCACGGAAGCGGCGGGATTTTTTGCGGATGGCGGCGAAAAACTCTGCCACCTGTAGCCTTTGATCCTTTTGGGAATGGAAGGTGGGAGGAGTCCGGCTTGCCTTCAACTGTACTGGGTCGATATGGAGACGGGCGAGATCATGGGTCTAAAGCTGACACGGGAGAAGTTCCTGGAGCACTCTGCCAATCGCGCGCCGTGCTTGATCGGCATGGAGGCGTGCGGCGGCTCTCAGCATTGGGCGCGTCGGCTGCGAGAGCTGGGCCACGAGCTCAGGCTGTGCCGGCGAAGATGGTCCGGCCGTTTGTGGGCGGCAACAAGAGCGATGCACACGATGCCCGGGCCATCTGGACCGCGGTTCAGCAGCCGGGCATCAAGACGGTCGCGATCAAGAGCGAGGAGCAACAGGCGGTACTGGCGCTGCACCGCATGCGCCAGCAACTGGTGAAGTTCCGCACCGCCCAGATCAACGGCCTGCGCGGCCTGTTGGCCGAATACGGCGAAGTCATCCGCAAGGCCGGGCCGGTATGCGCAGGGGTATGGCCTGCGCCCTCGAGCGGGTCTCGAAGCGGCTGCCGGCGATCGTCGTTGAGACCTTGCGCGAGCAGTGGGCGCGCGTGGCCCTGCTCGACGCGGAAGTCGGCGAGATCGAGCAAATTCCATCGGGGCCAGCAGTGCACATTCCTAGGCAAAGCGGCCACTGATTCCGATTTAATCCGGTCGCCGATTCCGAGGCAAAACGGCCAGTCGGGTTGGATCTGTGATCGCGTTCGTTGGGTGATCCCGACAGGGGCTAGCTTCGCGCCTTTTCGAGAGAAGCGAGGATGTCCGGGGAGAGATTGCCCATGCGTAAAATACACGACGTTCTACGGCTGCATGCCGGCGGATTGTCGAAGCGGCGGATTGCCATCGGTGCTCAGATTCAACATCCCTTGCAACGGGAAAGCCGTCCATAGAGATAGTAACTCTGCTCCGATACGCCGAGCGTGCGGCAAGCTTGACCAACGGACTGGCCCTGCGCCAAAGCCACCTCGGCTTCGCGCAACATGCTGATAATCTGTTCTGGGGCATAGCGGTTACGGCTCATTTTGTCCTCCTTCCGAGGGAGCAAAATGCGCCAAACTCTTCAATAAATCTGGACCACTTTTAGGGGGTCACCTCAACCCGGTCGTTGGAGAAGAAGCGGAGAGAGCCGCCGAGCAAGCGTCAGCAAAGCGCGAGGGACTCCCGCTCGAAGGGGCGGGACCGCGCAGCGGACTCGACAGTGTACACTGGGCACGAAGGGGCGCGCCCAAGAACATCAACGAAGCTCAGTCTGCCCGTGGAGTGGGGCGGCGGTAAATCTCTCCGAACGAACTACGGGTTAACGGTCTCGTCGAGGAAAGTGCTGAGGCGCTGCGCGACCGCGTCCAGGTCGGCAAGCTCGCACTCCCACAGCGTAAGCCCTGACCACCCGGCCGCCGTCAATTCGTCGAGTTGGTCTGAGTAACGTTCGACGTTGCGCGATATTTTTGCTTGCCAGTACTCGGCGTTGGTTTTCGGCAGGCGACTCCCGCGCTTGCAAGAATGCCCGTGCCAGAAACACCCGTGAACGAAGATGACCTTCCGACGTGGGCCGAACACAATGTCCGGCTTACCCGGCAGGTCCTTTCGGTGCAAGCGGTACCGATAGCCCATACAATGCAGGAGCCGCCGCACTGTCATCTCGGGCTTGGTATCCCGCCCTCTGATACGGGACATATTCCTCGACCGGCGTACCGGATCGATCGTATCGGTCATGCTTACGCGGTGGGCTGTGGTCGGTGAGACACTACTAGTTCGTTCACCTTTTCCACCGCCAGGCACGGCTTCTCCGAGTGGACGACCCGGTGACAACTGGCGCAGAGCATAGCCATGTCGGCAACTACGGTGACGCTATCCGGTTGGAGTTGTTCAATTGGCACCTTGTGATGTGCTTCCATGCAGCTCTCGCCTGACGGGCCGTAAACCTCGTTGGGCACGCAGCCGCAGGCATGGCACACGAGTCGGTCTCCGGCCAGGGACCGATAGTGCTTGCGTACCCTCCGCACAAATTTGCGGTCGCGCTCTCGGTGAATATGCAGGCGGACGAGCAACCGGCCCTCCCTCCCGACGATCTCCTCCGCTTCGACTTCTGGCTTAGCCGTCGCGTCGATGAGGGTAGTCGCCGAACCGGCATTGGTCAGTCCGAACAGCTTTGATTTCAGCTTGATCATTCTGTCTGCTGATTTGCGGATTTCATTTGAGTTGGTCCCCTTCCTGATTTGGAGACCGTGGGCATCAATCGCCTCCGCCAGCTTGGGATCGTGGACTCGAATCCGGTCGATCTCGCTCCAGTCGCGGGCGATGGCGTCAAGGCGATCGCCTAGCTGAACTTGAAAGTCGCTGTGCAGCACCGAGACTCGAAGGGGCGCCAAGACAACGGATATGCTGTCGTCCTCGACAATGTCGAAGTCCATCTCATCCATGACGAACTGTTTGTTTTCCAACGGAAACTGGACCGGGCCCCCTTTGTCTTCTCGGCCAGGCTCCGGCAATCCGGCAATGGCCATGACAAGCTGGGGCAGATGCAGTTTGTTTCGATTATTGCTATCGTGCTTGCGTAGCCTGGGCTTGCCTTGGGCATGGACACCGCGAACCTCAGCGGGCATTCGAAGGTTCAGGGCCTCGAAGTCGACGCTGATTTCGCGGTCGAGAAGGGAATCGGCAGGGACGAACTCGAATTCACCCCGGCCTCCAGATGGCCTCCACCTAACTGAGCATGTCGTCATGCGATTGAATCCGTGCTACGTGTCCTCGTGGCTGTATCGGGATCTTGGAGAATGCAACCCAGATGTAGTGGTTGACGAACCCGATAGGCACTAGATATACTAGCATGCGGCGGCGCCGTGTGCCAAGGAGGATTCAGGCTGTCATACACCGTGGCATCGTTCTTCTCCGGCATCGGAGGACTCGACCTTGGCCTTGAGCGGTCGGGGTTCACGACCCGTTTTCATTGCGAGATCAATCCCTTCTGCCGCGACATCCTGTGGCAGCACTGGCCGGACCTGCCTGTACACCACGACATAAGGAAGCTCGATGACTCAGAAATTCCAGAAGCAGATGTCTGGGCAGCAGGCTTCCCATGCCAGGACCTCTCACTGGCGAGAATGGGGCCGCGATCTGGGCTTCGGGGGAGCCAATCTGGACTATTTCATGAATTTGTGCGCCTCGTTCGAGGACGCGGCCCAAGAGCCATTGTCCTCGAAAACGTGCACGGCCTTCTCTCTAGCCACGGAGGACGAGACTTCGCAATCGTACTCAAGGCCTTGGACCAGCTCGGGTATGGTGTCGCGTGGCGTGTGCTTAACAGCAAAGACTTTGGAGTCCCCCAGCAACGTCGACGCGTCTACATTGTTGCCATGCATAGAAGTTGGGGAGATCCTGGAAAAGTACTTCTTGAGCCCAAATGCGGCGATTGGAATACTAAGAAGAGTCGATCAAATGGGAAGAAATCTCCCTCCCTCTTTCAGACAATCATTGGAGATACTCGCCAAGGGCCCCTTGTAAAGAGCATTGCTCACTGCATTTACGCGGAGTCCGCGCGACATACAGGCACCGACTGGTCGCGGAACTACGTTTGGTATCCGGACGGGCGTGTGCGGCGTTTTACTCCAATTGAGGTTGAGAGAGTACAAGGCTTTCCCGATAACTGGACGTTGCCCCTGGAGATCGACGAGAAACAGGCTAAGCGTATCGACAGTCTCCGCTATCACGCTATTGGAAATGCGGTGACGCCTCCGGTTGCCGAATGGGTCGGCACGCGACTGGCAAAGGTCATGGCGGAGCAGGACCTAAAGTGCATTCGGAGCGGGGATGTACAGGACGAGTTTCGGCTCACAGCCTAGCTAGCGACGCCGTGAAGTGAACTAGGACTCGTCCGCGTTGCCGCCCATCGCTCTCGCAATTATTTCCCTAACCTTCTCCGCCGCCTCGACAAGGTGTCCATCGACGAGGTAGGCATAGCCCGCCGTGGTCTGGTGCTGCCGATGTCCGAGCAGTTTGTCGACCAGGGGGTTGTTGAAAAAGCCTCAAGGTTGTGACTCACTGCATCGATATCTTGTATTCGACCTGAGAGAGCCACCAGTTGTTGGGTCACAAGGACCGCGATCAGTTGGAACTGTTCATCGCCGGCTCGCTTCAGCAGCTGGTGCCGGAGGATCACGTCCTGGCGCGCGTGGACCGCGTTCTCGACCTGGGCTGACTGGGCGAGGAAGTAGCGGACTGCTATTGCGTGGACAACGGCGGGCCCGGCATCGATCCGGAGGTGGCGGTGCGCCTGATGCTCGCGGGCCTGCTGCTCGGGATTGTGCACGACCGCAGGCTGATGCGGGAAGCGCAGGTCAACATCGCGATCTGCTGGTTCATCGGATACGGGCTGCACGAGCGTCCTCCCGACCATTCGAGCCTGACCCGTATCCGCCAGCGCTGGGGCGAGGAGCGGTTCCGGGAGATTTTCAAGCGCACGGTGACGGCCTGTCTGGAGGCGCGGATTGCGACGGCCGAGGTGGTGCACATCGACGCCTCCCTGATCCGCACCAATGTCAGCTGGGACAGCCTGGCCGAGCGTCACGCTGGCAAGGTCGTGACGGAGAACGACGGCGATCGGGAAACCGAGGCGAAGCGGCAACGCGGTCGGCGACGCGGCCCATCCAGGAAGGTGAGCCGGACCGATCCGGATGCGAGCATGGCGACGTCGGCCTGCACCCGGCGGCATAAACCCTGCTACAAGCAGCACACGGCGGTAGACGACGCTCGCGGGGTGGTGCTCGACGTGGCGGTGACGACCGGAGCGGTGAGCGAGAGCAGGATGATCGAGGCTCAGGTCGATGCGGTGCGGGAGACCACGGGGCGCGCGATCGGGACGGTGACTGCCGATGCAGGTTATGCCTACTCCAAGGTCTTTCGCGGCTTGGAACGCCGTCGGATCGATCCAGTAATCCCAACCCGGAAGGATCCGTCACGGAGTCCAGTCCCCCTGCGCCGCTTCCGAGGCGAGAGAACGGCTTTCGCTGCCCCGCCGGGTGATCGCGGTAATCGCGGCCCTGTTTCTGGCCGGCTTCATGTCCGGCGATCATGGGGTGAAGCGGATGGCCGGCGCGGGGCTCGCCGGCATCGCTGGTGCGTGCACGGATCTACGGACGGAAGCGGCAAGCTCGGGATCGCGGCCACGGTGGCGGGAACAATGGCGGGCTTGTTTCCCGGCAGCGGGATCAGCGCCTCGCTCGACAACCTGTATGCGGCCCGCACACGGCAAGCGGCGCTGGAGACCCGTCCAAGCGGGGCGCCCTCGCGCTGGCACAATCCCAGTACCGGCAATGCAGGCGCTATTACGCCGACCCGCACCTACAAATCGGCCGGCTGAATCTACTGCAAGGAATACCAACTCACCGTGACCCCCGGCGGCGTCGCCCGGGCAAGCCCACGGCAACGCCTGCCGCCAGCCCGACCGCGCGTGGCGGGTAGCGAACTGACCCCCCGCTCGCCCGGAGCGGCCTACTCGACGCGGGAAGGACGGCGGTCGATTCAACCGTCCTTGCACGGACCAACAGCTCAAGCCCCATCCGGTTCCGTTACATCGCCGAGAGCGAGGGCTTGAGCCGAAGGCGGGCGAGGGCGGATGCCGAAGAGGGTGTCCCCGCCCGGTTCCGCATTCACACAATCCCGGAGACCGATATGTACGACCCCGAAAGCCATATCCGCGACATCCCACTGTCCCAACTCGAACTCTCGCCCGGCAACGTGCGCAAGACGCCGGCCGATGCTTCAGCCTTCACCGAGCTCAAGGCCTCGATCGCCGCCCACGGGCTGCTCGAGAACCTGATTGCCCGCGCCATGGGACCCGGCCCGGATGGCCCCGGGCGCTACGCGGTGATCGCCGGCGGACGGCGGCTGGCCGCGATGCAGGCGCTGGCTACCGAGGGCGCGCTGGACGAGGACCACCCCGTGCCCTGCCGCATGATCGGCGCTATCGTGGCGGCCGAAGAAGTTTCGCTGGCCGAGAACAGTGTCCGCGCCGCCATGCACCCGGCCGATCAGGTCGAGGCGTTCCGCCGCTTGGCCGATGCGGGCAGCACGGCGGCCGCCATAGCAGCACGCTTCGGGGTCTCGGAACGCACCGTGGAGAAACGTCTGCGTCTCGGTAACGCCGCACCGGTGCTGCTCGAAGCCTACCGGGCAGGCGAAATCGATCTGGACACATTGATGGCCTTCGCCGTCACCTCCGATCAGGCGCGCCAGACCGCGGTCTGGGAGACGGTGAGCCAACAGGGCTACCGGCCCGGCGCCTGGCAGATCAAGCGCTTGCTGACCGAGGACCGGGTTTCGGCTACATCCGCCATCGCCCGTTTCGTCGGCCTTGAGGCCTACGAGGCGGCGGGCGGCAGGATCGACCGCGACCTGTTCGCCGAGGAGGACGAGCGGGGGATCTGGTTCGACGATCCCGATCTCTTGAATAAGCTCGCCATTGACAGCCTCCAGGCCGCGGCGAGGGAACTGAAGACGCGCTGGAAATGGGCCGAGGCACGGCTCGACATGGACTGGAGCGCCACCGCCGCCTTCGGGCGGGTGCGTCCGCAACCGGCCGAGCCGACGGACGGGGAGACGGCCGAGATCGAACGCTTGAGGACCCGCAACGACGAACTCGCCAACATGGACGACGACGCTTGGACCGAGGAGCTGGTCGAGGAAGCCGAGTCCAACGAGACGCGCCTGGACGAGATCGAAGCCACGATCGAGGCCCGCGCGATCTACCGGCGCGAGGATATCGCCATCGCCGGGTGCATCGCCACCATCGGCAACGACGGCGAACTCAAGCTGATCCAGGGCCTGGTCAAACCCGAAGACATGCCCGCGCGCGAAGCAGGCGATGCGGACGCGGACGGACACAACAATACCGGCGACGGGGAGAGCGCCAATTCCCGCATTGACGCACCCACATTCGTGACTCCCCTCGCTTCACCCGGCGATGCGGAGGCCGAGGCACGCAAGGAAGCAGGCGTCGGTATCGGTCTCGCCGACGATTTGCGGGCCATCCGCACGGCCATCGTCAAGAGCCAACTCGCCTGCGACTTCGATGCTGCCTTCGATTTGCTGCTGTTCCAGCTCGCCCGCGGCGTGTTCACCAACGGCTACCATGATGACGCACTCGACATCAGGGCGTCCGAGACACCGGACCGTCCGGCCATGCGGGTCAATGACGATGCTTTCGGCACCATCAATGTCGGTGAAAAGCACCTTGAGGTCGACCGGGCCGCGCAAAAGCTCGACTGGACCGGCCTGCCCGATGCCGAGGCCTTCGCCGAACTGCGGGCGCTTCCCGAACAAGACAAGCGGACCCTGTTCGCGTCCTGCGTCGCGCGCACGCTGAAGGGCCAACTGGCGTTCGAACCCAAGGCCCGGCCGGAGGTCGAAGCGACCGTCGCCCGGCTCGACACCGATTTCGCCGCAGCCATCCGCGGCAACCGCGATCAGGTCTGGACCGCCGACCTGCTGTGGTCGCGTTTGCGCAAGGACCGCATCCTCGCCATCGCCCGCGAGACGCTGGGCGAGACCTGGGCGCAAGCGGAGGCCAAGCAGAAGAAGGCGGACATCGCCAAGGCGATGCAGGATGCTTTCGCCCACGGCGACGGCGTGCCCGCCCGGGTCACGGCCGAGGGCCACGCGGCGGCGATCGCCTGGACGCCGCGGGGCTTCCGCGCCTTCGATACCGGCACCGTCGACGACAGCGCCTCGGCTGATGACGAAGGGACAACCGCCCCCGAATCGCAACCGACTGTGGCAGACACGCCGCTGGGCGATGCGCCGGAAGATGATGGCGATGACGCCGACGGTGGCGCCGATCCATCGGGCGCCGACAGCGACACCTCGCAATCCGGGGATCCGGAGGCCGGTGCTCCGGCGGACAATGTCGCCGATCCCGCTCCGGCGGAGGCACAGCAGCCCATGAACGCACGCGTTCAATCCGTCGTCGAGAGCATCGATGCTCCCGCCGTGGCCGAACGCCGCGCCGCCGCACTCGCCTCGAACGTGAACGCGGATGCAACGCCTTCGGTCGAGCAGGAACAGGTCCTGGCCCCGCCGCGCGGCAACGGCCGCGACAGCGATGCGGAGTTGCTGGAGATACCGGCCTTCCTGCGCCGCGGCTGAGCTACCGCGTTCATCGCCCTCCATAACGCCCCGCCGGCTTCGTTCCGGTGGGGCGTTTTTCGTTCCCGTATCGACAACCAGGAGTTTCCCTATGTCTACCGCACAGAATGCCGTTACGGCCGAGCCCGGCAATGGTTCAGCCGCGATCCGCGCCCGGGTGGGCGACAGCGCCATCGACAAAGTGACCCGGCTGTTTTCGGCTGGCCTTGCCGATATTTTCACCGAGACGCTGCAAAACTCACGCCGTGGCGGGGCCAGCCGCGTTGCCGCGACCATCGAGCAGGATGGCGATACCACCCGCGTTACACTCGCCGACGACGGCGCGGGGATCGCTGATCCCGCCGTCCTGCTGACCTTCGGCGAGAGCGATTGGAAGGCCGGCATCGCCGAGGCCGAAGATCCCGCCGGGTTCGGGCTTCTCGCCCTCTCGCGCCGGGGCTGCATCCTGCGTTGGCGCCTCCCCGGCGGGGACCCAAGCCCCGGCTATCGCCTCGTGCTGGAGCCCGCTCACTTTCTTGGCCGCGATGCGGCGCATGTCGTCCCGGACGACAGCGCCCCCTGGCCCTATGGAACCGCGGTCACTTTCGAGGCGTCCGAGGCGCCTCACGCGGTCCGCGCTTTCCTTGAGACCGCCGCGCGGCATTATCCCCTGCCGGTCACCATCGGCGGCGAGATTGTCGAGCGCCGCGCCTTCCTCGATGGCGCGCTCCATGCCGAGCCATGGAAGGGCCTCGTGTTCGGTGTCTTCAAGGACAGCCATGCGGGCTACCGCGTCCCCGACGTCAACTTCCATGGCCTGACCCTGCCGGTGCGCCTGCCCCAGATCGACACGGTGGAAGGCGGCGTCTGGTCGGCACGGGCCGACATCGACTCCTGCCCCGATCTGGAGCTGGTCCTGCCCGCGAGAAAGGAAGCGGTGGAGACCCCGTTTCTGGAAGAGGTGCGCGAGGCCGCCCGGCTTGCCGTCTACCGCGCCATGGCGCAGGCCGATCCGGCCCCGCGGGTTGCCTGGACCGACTGGCACAAGGCGAAAGAGGCCGGGATCGAGATGCCCGAGCCGCCCGCCGAGCTGCGTCCCTGGCGACCCGTCATCGCCGACACGGACTATTGGGACGAGCGGTCAACTTTCACGGCGTTAGGTTCCGACGCCCTGGTGATGCAAGCCGACCCCGAGCCGCCAGAGGCCCAGGCGCTTCATCGTGCCCTCGGCCCTGGCGGGCTCCAGGGCGGATTGGAACGCACGCTCCGGCTCCGGCTGTTCGCCCCCGAGCCGCGTTTCGACGGTTATCCCTGGTACGACACGCTCGCGCGCGTCACCGGCATCGAGACCCTTGTTACCGTGGATGGCGCCGTTCGTTCGCTGGATTACTTCATCAGCGGGGAGAGCGGCGGCGAGCTGGAACGGCCCGAGGACATCGCGATGCACCTGAATGTCCTGCATCCGCCCAAGTCCCCGCGCCATTGCTTCCGCAAATGCGACACCATCGCCGTTCCCGCCGATCTCGCCTTCGCGGGCGAGGCCTGGTCGTCGCTCCATGACGCGCTGCCCCTGGTGACGGCGGACAGCGATATCGCGCCCGAGGAACTCGCCCGATTGTTGCGCGCCGCATTCTTCAGCCCCAGCGACGATGCGGATGCGGACTCCTGGGAGACACAACTCACCCGCTTCGAGGAAGACGCCCTGCATATGTCGCTCAAGCTCATGTGCTCGGTCGAGGAAGCCCGCCAGCGCACCATCGCCGATGCGGTATGGCGGGAAATCTTCTGGCTCATGCCGCACGGCCGCACGGTCACCATCGTGGTGCGCGGCGGCAAGGTCAGCGTCGATATCGGACCCGTGTGCACGGAAGCCGCAACCGATGCCGAAACCGGGGAGGCGGCGCAATGACCCACTACACGGTCTGTTGCTGCTACGCATCCCACTACCACAACACTGTAACGGTCGAAGCCGATAGCCTCGATGAGGCGCTGGAAAAGGCCATCGAGCAAGCCGGCGACGATCCCCACTGGAAGTCCGTCGACCAAGCCGGTCAAACATTCGTCGAGGCCCTGGCCGAGGGAGTGGACGCCGACCCCTGGGGCGACACCGCGATCCCCGTTCCGGACCGTTTCACTGGCGAGCCCGCGAACGCCACCGGTTCGAGTGAGCGGGCGAACGGCGAGCCGCCCGTGGTCACGCTGACCGGCCTCCGCCCGCCCGGCGGCATTGAGGTCGCGGGCGGCACCGTCCGCGTTCGTTTCGTCGAACACGCCGGCACGGTCACGACGGAAGTCACCGATCCGCCGGCCCCGCCGGGCAACAAACCTCTGGTCACGATCGGACGCAGAACCGATGGCGCTCCGGATGTGGCCGTCAGCGGAGGCCGTGCACGCGTGGTCATTCTGGATCCCGGCGACACCGGACTGACGCCGGCCGGCTGACCGCCGTCGGCATTCGTCCATCGCTATCCGCCTGCCTTGCGCCACTCCGGGCCGGGGGCCGGCTTTCGGCTCGGCGCGGACGGCCGGCGCGCGGTCATCCCGATGACCGATATTCGAGAGGACCATTCCATGAAACTGCTCACCGAAGCACAGCGCACGAAGCTGCTTGCAAATGGGACCCGAAGGGGGGCCGACCACAAGCCCGTGGTCAAATTGTTCAACCCATGCGGCGCGGGCACCTGGCTGCTGTCCGAACTCGATCCCGAATACCCGGACGAATGTGGATTCGGCTTG
This sequence comes from Alphaproteobacteria bacterium, assembly GCA_965219135.1. Classification (GTDB taxonomy): domain Bacteria; phylum Pseudomonadota; class Alphaproteobacteria; order VGEJ01; family VGEJ01; genus CAYUNL01. Next base: position 2,332,465 of record CBDCMV010000003.1, read on the forward strand.
GCTGATTTGGGCTTCGGCACACCCGAATTGGGGTCAATCGGTTTGCTCGAATTGACCGAATACCGGGGACCCTTCGGGCTCGGCATCGAGCGCGATATTCACTTTACCGCCAACTATCCCCTGTCCATTTACGCCGAGGCCGCGCGCGCTGCCGGACGTATCGTCGAATCGGGACCCGAACTCGAAGCCGCTGCCCGCATCCTCGCCGTCACGCCGGCGATGAAACTCACCGGCCATAACGATCGCGAAGCATGATCTCGCCGTCGCGCGCGATGGCTTCGATGTTGCCGGTCGACCCGATCGTGAACGACATCCAGCACGAAACGCCCCGCCCGCGTTCCCCGCGGTTTCGCACACACGCTTCGGCGTCCCTCCTTCGTTTCCCGGCCTGTCACGAGTCTGCCGCCCGCTGCCTCTCCACACGCCGCTCCTGTCCCATCCAACCCATGCCTCCACGCCCGGGAGAGCCGGAGCCCGGCATCGGCGGAGCATAAGCGGGGCCGCTCGTCGAGCAAGGCAAGCTGACGATTCCGCGGGGCAGCTAAGGAAGGCACGACCCCGAAAGAATGCATCGCAAATTCAGGGGAACTGTGGACCCGTAAATGGCGCCATTCGGGCGAGTCGCTCTCCCGACCTACACAGCCACCGCCGCCGATGCCGAGTAGAGTCGGCAGAGAGCCGGAATACAGCCCGCCGGCAACTCGCCCGGACACCGGCCCAAACCGCCCCCGAAGGAACTCTCCGATGATGAAAATATGTCTGGTCCCGCTCCTCTCCATCGTCCTGGCCACCCTCGCCGCCGGTGTCGCAGTTGCTGCGCCGGAAGAAGTCGCCGGCATGCCCGTCATTACCGACGGGGACAGCATCCGGATCGGCAAGCTCCGCATCCGCATCCATGGGATCGACGCGCCGGAACACCGCCAGTTGTGCCGCTCCGTCCGGGGCGAGGCATATCGCTGTGGGCACAAGTCAACGCACGCGCTTGCGGCGCTCATCGGCCAGCAGCCGGTGCGGTGCCTCAAACGCGACGTCGACCGTTACGGCCGCCTGGTCGCCCAGTGTTTCGCCGGCAGCACCGATCTCGGAGCGGAGCAGGTGCGACAGGGCTGGGCTGTCGCCTACCGCAAGTATTCGCGGGCCTACGTCACCGAAGAAGAACAGGCGCGACGCGCCCGCCGCGGCATCTGGGCCGGCGAGTTCGCGATGCCCTGGGACTGGCGCCGGCAAAACCGATGATCGCGACCGCTCGATAGCAGGAGATTCGACTGCTAACCGCCGCGTCCCTTGCAAGACCGGACAGGCCGTCAGGGGCGTCTGCGTTGGTCGGCAAAGCCTGATCGGCGGATACCCTCGACGAGGCGCTGGAAAAGGCCATCGAGCAAGCTGGCGAGGATCCCCACTGGAAGTCCGTCGACCAAGCCGGTCAAACATTCGTCGAGGCCCTGGCCGAGGGCATGGATACCGACCCCTGGGGCGACACCGCCATCCCCGTTCCGGACCGTTTCATTGAGAAAGGCGAACCGCCCGTGGTCACGCTGACCGGCCTCCGCCCGCCCGGCGGCATCGAGGTCGTGGGCGGCACCGTCCGCATTCGTTTCGTAGAACACGCCGGCACCGTCACGACGGAGGTCACCGATCCGCCGGCACCGCCGGGCAACAAACCTCTGGTCACGATCGGACGCAGAGCCGATGGCGCTCCGGATGTGGCCGTCAGCGGCTGCCGTGCACGCGTGCGCATTCTGGGCCCCGGCGGCACCGGACCGACGCAGGCCGGTTGATCGCCGCCGGCATTCACCCATTGCAAAACGCCTGCCTTGCGCCGCAGCGAGCCGGGAACGGTTTCCGGCGCGGCGCGGACGCCCGGGCCGCGGGTGCATCATCCCGAATACCCTGACGAATGTGGATTCGGCCTGGCTGATTTGGGCTTCCCGCGTAGCCGGGCGGGCAGCCATCGGTCATGGCTTCGGTTTGCGCGGTCTCCGTCACCACCGCCGTGGGCGGCACGGGAACCTTGCCGGTCCAGCAGCTCGTCGAGACGAACTCGGGCGGACCCAGCGTCTCGCCCTCCGCCGTCACGCTCTTCAGCCGCCGCCAGATCTCGCGGCCTTCCATGCGCCGGTTGTGCGGCGTCCCGGCGTCCCAGTCGCAGACCAGCGTGTAGTTCTCCCAGGCCGTGTAATCGGCTCGGCATTCGTCGATCAGAAGCTGCCAGGGGCCATGGACCGGATCGCCCACCGGGTTGCCGCGTTCGTCGTGGGTTTGGGTGATCTCGCGCACTCTTGTGCGGCCCTGGCCGTGCTCACCGGCGGCACAGTCCTCGAACTGGCGCTCGCGGCTCACACGTTCGTTGGTGTGGGCGTAGGGATCGCGCACCGTTCCGGCGAGCGCGGCGCGGCCCGAGGGCAGCGACCCCCCGAAAGCGGTATCGGACAGGCAGGCGGGGAGTGTCATCGAAGGGCGGCCCGCGGCGCCCGTCGCCCGGCCTGCTTGCAGCCAGTGCAGCACCGGCGCATGGCCATTCGCTCCGCCGCCGGCGTAGGCATGGGGCGCTGCCTGGACCGCGCGGTGATCCCGGCCGACGCCCTTGAGGCGCTCGGGCGCGAGATAGACCAGCAGCGTGTCTTCGCAATAACGCGCCCGCACGCCACGCAGCGTCCAATCGGCAAGCCAGCCGCTGCCGGCCGGCGGAACCGCGCCGCTCCAGCCCGAGACGCTTGCGCCATCCGGATCGGGAGTGCCGGCGGAGCCCTCGAGAATATAGATCTCCAGGCGGCGCCAGGCCGTGGTCACCGCGCGCGCATGGGCTAGCGCTTCCTGGCGGTAGACACGTTCGTTCGCAGATTGTTGCGCGACCGCCGGTGCGGCGGCGAAAAGCGCGCACAGGCTGACCCCGGCCAGCATGGTTGCACGGAATGTTCTACTCATGGGGTACCTCCTTGTCCGGAAACCTGTTCGGAATTGCGCTCCGCGGCCGGTGCCGGAGCGCCTGTCAACTCGCGGAATCCCGCACGCGTCATTGCCACCGGCGCTACGGGACGGCCATGCAGGCGCCATCCCCCGTCAGCACCGAGATCCAGCGCGGTGATCTCGAGATCAGCGAGGCCGGCGGCCTCGCGGAAGAGATCGGCAAGGCGCGGCAACGGGCCGGGATGGCCGATCCGGACGGTCCAGCCGCCTTGCGGGTCGCGGGCGTAGTCGATCCGCGCCCCGCGAAGGCCAAGCTCGCGGTCGACAGCACGTCGAAGCACAAGAAACGAAAGCGGCGCGCGGTCAGAGATGCGGAGCACGAGGCCCAATGGCAGCACTGCCCAGGCGCGCGCATCGACCACGGACCCGGCGTACCAGCGCGATAGATGTTCCTCGGCGAGTTGCCGGTGCAGGGGCTCGGCGTGGCCGGGGCCGAGCCGCCAGCGCGCCAGCATGACCGCCCGGCCCGCCAGTTCGGGGCGGAGCGCGGCAAGTTCGGGATCGGAAAAACGGGCGGCGCAGGCAAGGCTCTCGATCCGCCAAGCCGGCAGCCAGGGCGGATAATCGATCAATGCCCGCCGGCAGGCCTCTATCAGCGCGGCGCTATCGACTGCGACCGCGAGATCCGGGTCGGTTGGCGGGGCGGCGACGACAACGGGTTCCGGTCCGGCGATCCAGTCCAGGAGCGCATCGCGCTGGAGCCAGGCGATCCACACACCGGCAATGGCGGCGGACAACAGCAGGACCAGTCCCAGGCGGCTGCGCCGAATCCCGCTAAACGGCGCGCGACGAAGCACATTCTCCGGTGCGGCGGCGAGATTCGAAACATCGAGGTCCGTCACATCGCGGTCCGCGCCGCTAGAAAGTAGCCCCGGCGTCACGTAAAGGTCCCAGCCCAGCGCCCGAGCGCGGTTGAAGGCTTCGACGGCGGCATCCCGGCCGGTGAATATCTCGTCGCCATCGGCGAGCACGGCGCCGTCGCGCACTTTGATCAGCGCGTAATGCCCGGTATCGCCCCTATCGGTTGAATCGCCCGTGGCCGCATCGCCCGCGACCAGAGCCATCCAGAATTCGCTCTCGATCGAATCGGCCAACGCCGGCGCCAGCGCCGGGAGTCCCTCGGAGGCATTGCCTTCGGCACCGTCGGCATAGCCGGTCTGACCCGCCCGGTGGACGCACCAGGGCCGAGCGAAGCGGCGCGCGGCGCGCGCCGTGGCGGCCGGCCCGGCCCGCTCGAGCCAGTAGAGCCCGGCCGCGAAGGGCTGTCCGTTGATGAGGATGGTGCTCAAAACGCCATCCCCCGGACTTCCGCGATGCCGAGCGGCTCGCCGATGTCGGCGGTGACCAGAAGCACCTGTTCGATACGGGCAGACGACGCCTTGCGCGCCCCTTGCGGCAACGGCAGATCGGCGTTGAACGTGCCCGAACGCCCTGCGCTTGCGCTGCGGTCGGAAAACCCGGTCACCATCAGCGTCTCGCCTCGCCCGATCTTCTGTGTCACCTGAATGGCCCGGCTGGCGTAGGCCGGAAGCTGGATCGTCTGGCTGTTCGAAGTGAACGCGGTGAAAGAGGGGCGGTCGCGCAGACTTGCGAACAGCCGCACCAGCACCTCGCCGGGACCGGTGATGCGGGGCAGGTAGCTCACCGCGAAACCCGAGGAGACCGTGCCCGGCACGAGCTCGGTCTGGGCGATGCCATCGCCCGCCGTGGTGCGCAGCTCGCGCAGATAGGCTTCCTGGAAGAGCTCGAAGAACTGCGCCGGCTTGCCGTTCAGCGACGGGATGTCGGCCGACAGCACCCGCGAGACCGCGCCCGCGCTGTTCAATGCCTTTACCGTCGCCGACAGCGTATCGCCGCTCTCGCCGCCGGGAGAGGGCTTGATCAACGCCACCGCGTTGGCGCCCACGCTGACGCGCAGCGCCTCGCCGAGCAGCCGGGCGATGGAGAAGCTCAGTCCGAGATCGTAGTCTGCCTCGCGCTCGACCCGCACCGAGTAGACATGCACCGACAGGGTGACGGGGCGCAGCACCTCGCGGTTGAGATAGCCGAGGTACGCGCGCGCCCGGGCGATATCGCGCGGTACTCCGCTCACCGTCACCGACGCGCTCGACGGCGCCACCGACAGCCGGGTTCCCGGATCGAGCAGCTCTTTCAACTGGCCCTCGATCTCGAGCCACGGGTCGTAATCCGTCTCGGTCGAGATCGTTTGGCTGGTGAGGTTGCCGCCGCCGTCTCCGGCTGCGCTGTCCTGGGTCGAGGCCGATACCGTGTAACGCTGCGTGCCGGCCAGCGCATGAATATGAAAGACCGCGGAACGGCGGCGCACGATCTCGATCGCTTGGCGGTCCACATCGTAACGCCACTCGTAACCGGAGGGCCCGGTCCAGGCATCGAGCAGCGCGTCAAGCGGACCGGTCCAGATGCCACCCGCCGGCGACAACCCGTCGCGTCCGGCCTCGCCAAGGAGATGCACGGGCGGATCGTCGCCCGTCGTCTCGTCTGCCCGGCGCGGGGGACCGGTAAACCGAACCGCGAGGCCGGTCGCCGCCTCGATGCGTGCCATCAGTACCGCCGCCGCGCCGATCCCGGCCAGCGGCAGCGTCACTGCGTCCGCGCGGCGAAAGCGCGCCGGCAGACCGGCGCGAGGATCGGGCTCGATCCGTGTCAATCCGACATAGGGCCGGCGCTCTATAAGGCGCACGGTAGAAAGACGCGGTCCGGCTTGGGGCGACCGCAGGGCCGAGACCTGCCGCGCGACATCCCCGGTCTCCATCCGCGCGCGCTCGACCTCGGCCAGGCCGCAGCCCGCAAGCATGGCGAGCGACAATGCGAAACAACCGGATCGCGCGAAACGGATCCGCAAACCGGGGTGCTGAAAAGCAAGTAAGCGTTCACCGGTCATGCGTGTGGTGTCCCGTGCAGGTGGTTCGTGATCACCGCCTGGTCCGGCGAACCGGCAAAGCCGGCTCCCGGCGTGCCCGTGAGCCGCGGCGCGTCGAGGCCGTCCATCACGCCGTCCGCCGGGCCGAACCGCCCTCGTCGGAAGTCGAGCTGTACCGGCGTTCCGCCGCCCACGCCTCGACATCGGCGCGGGCGTAGCGCACCCGGTTGCCGAACTTGTGAAACCTCGGACCCGCGCCGCTCACCCGGTAGCGGTCCAGCGTGCGCGGGCTCAGCCCGAGAAAGGACGCCAGCTCGCGCGTGCCCATGTACTGCCAGGCGTCGTCGCCCATGTCGCAGTCTCCCTTGAAGATGTCTTGCGGGATCTCCCCGTCCCCGGACGCCATGGCCCGGATCGCCTGGACTTCCTCCGCGCTCGCGGCGCGCTCCATCCAGGCGCGCGCCTTGTCCACGGTGGCGAGCCGCGGCGAGCCGCCCCGGCGCAGCCAGCTCACGAAGGACGGATTGCCGCTCACTTCCCGGCCCAGTTCCGAGGACTTGGCCCCGGTGACCGCCAGGAACGCATCGACCTCTCGCCGGAATCCGGGCCCGATGGGCTCGAGCCCCATGAAGGCCAGCAGCCGGTCGGCGGTATCAAGGCGCGGCGAGCGGCCGCGGCCGAAGACGGTGACGAAGGACGGATCGCCAAGCGCCGCCTCTCCGAAGCGGGTGCGGCTCATGCCGCGCTGTTGGATGAAGGCTTCGATGGCCTGCCGCAGCGATGTCTGGAAACCTGTCATGACCTGGAACGTATGAGGAACATTCGGCCTTGACAATATGTTTTGATATTGAATACACTATGTATCAACGTCACACGTGCGAAGGGCTACGATGGAACGCGACCCGCTACGACAAAAAATCAAGGATCTGCTCTGGAAGCGCGGCCTCACCATGAAGGAGGCCTCCGCTGCCATCGGCCGCAGTCCGAGCTACATGCACCAGTTCCTGGAGCGCGGCACCCCGGCGGCGCTGAACTACGGCGACAGCGAAAAGCTTGCCGGGCTGCTAGGCTGCGATGGGGGCGGGCTGCGCCCCGCCGAGGCGCCGAGGCGAAAGCCGCAGAAGCGCAGGCGGCGCACCCCGCCGGCCGCTCTTCCCGGCGCCCCGCTCGCCGCCATCCCCGAAATGGCGGTCGAGGCCGCCGCCGGGGCGGGGGCGGCAGGCGAGGAATACGCCGCCGAGAAAGCGCGCTGGTACCTGCCCGAGGGCATGATCCGTCACGAGGGCGACGCCGAACCCGGCAATCTCCGTGTCTTGCGCGCGCGCGGCGACTCCATGGAGCCTCTGGTCTCCGACGGCGACCGGCTGCTGGTCGACGTTACCCGCCGCGCCCCCGGCACCGGAGAGACGGCGGTGCTGTGGGACGGCACCGGCCTCGTGGTCAAGCGGGTCGAGGTCCTGCCCAACGCCGAGCCGCCCCGGCTCAGGCTGATCTCCGCCAACCCCGCGTACGAACCCTACACATGCCTCGCCCAGGACGCCCACATCGTCGGAAAGGTCCTCTGGACCTTGAGGCGGATGTGAAGGCGGCGGGTCGGGTAATTTACACAAAAACCGATGATCGCATCGGCCCAATAGCGGGAGATACGACTGCGAACCACCGCGGAGCCCCGCGACAAGCTGCTCGAGCCCGTGCGCCGCACGACCGACGGAGACCTCTATTCGCACTATACGGCCTGAACGTTCTCGGAAGAGTGCGACATCCACGTCGAGCACATCGTAGCCCGCAAAGAGGCCCACTACTCGGGCCTTTGCCTCGAGAAGAACGCCCATAGCCATAGAAGGAAGGAGTTCGCGTCGGACCTCGTCAACCTCACCCTCGCCGGAAGAGGTCTCAACCAAGCCAAGCGTGACTGCGATGAGGCAACATGGATCCCACCCCTCAACCGCTGCTGGTTCGCCACGCGGGTCATCCAAGTCCGAAAGAGGTACGGGCTCACCATCGACAACAGGGAGCGCGAAGCACTCGCCGTGATTTTGCCCGACTGCAAGCCCGAACATCTCTCCATGGACCGGACCCTCGAGCCAGCCGTTGCCCCGTTAGTGAAATGGGGACGCCGACTGGAACGGACAGATCACCTGCGACGAGCTCCGACGGAAGGGCGTCGAGACCCCGATTGGCCCAGATCATGACGCGTACCCTTTCGTTTCCGACGCGGGCTGCGACGGCAAGGTGTGCTAGAGCATTTTCGGATCAATCCGGCTTGTAACCCGAGTTTGTAAAATAGTTGGCGCATTCACTGGGGGTGAAGGCATCGAGCGCTGTCGCGATGGCGGCCTCGAGTGTGTCGATGGTTCTTGCGGCGGCTTTTCGCAAGAGCGCCTTGAGCTTTGCGAAGACCTGCTCGATCGGATTGAAGTCCGGCGAGTAGGGCGGGAGGAACATCAGTGTCGCTCCGGTCCGTTCGATTGCCGCCCGGGCGTCCGCGGCCTTGTGGGCGGGGAGATTGTCCATGATCACGATGTCGCCGGGGTTCAGCGTCGGCGCGAGGAGGGTCTCGGCATAGGCGGTGAAAACCTCTCCGTTCATGGCGCCGTCGATGACCATGGGGGCGGTCAGGCCGTCGAGGCGCAGGCCCGCGACCAGCGTCGTGGTTTTCCAATGGCCATGCGGCAGCGCGGCACGGCAGCGGTCGCCGCGCGGGGCGCGCCCACGCAGGCGGGACATCTTTGTGGTTGCGCCAGTCTCGTCGAGGAACACCAGCCTTGTCGGATCGAGATCTGGCTGAAGGGTGAACCAAGCCTTGCGCCGGATACTCACATCCTCGCGCTCTTGTTCGCTGGCGTGGGCAGTCTTTTTTTAAACGTCACCTCGTGGCGGCGGTAGAAAGCGTGGAGTGTGCTGATTGCAAAGCTCTCGCCCCGCTCGGCGATTAGCTTCTCGCGCAGTTCCATCAACGTGATGTCAGGTGTCTCCTCAATGGCGCGCATCAGAAGATCAGCCTGCGCCTCGATCCGGCCGGAACGGCGGTCGCCGCCGCGCGGCTTCGGCGCCGTCCGCCCGCACCGCAAATATTCATCCATCCAGCGCACCGCGCTGGCGATGCTGACACCGAACCGCCTGGCCGCCCCGTTGCGCGACATCCCGCCTTCAATCGCGCCGATCACCCTGATGCGAAGATCTTCTGATAGATACTGAGCCATGCATGCTGACCTCCTACCCAGCATGCAGTTTGAATCACAAAATTGACGGCCTGTGAATCCCTCGCGATTCATTCAGACACGGAAATGCTCTAGCGCGACAAGCCCCCCCCCGCGTTGGATCGTAAACGCCCGTCAGACTTGATCCTTGGACGTGAACCGCTCACTTATATCGACGACGGAACTAGGCGGGATATCCTCGATGTCGCGCATTGGCCGGATCCGACCGATATCCGTCAGCGGGTAGCTCAAGCCCCAGGCAACGGCCATTCGACCGAAATCTCGAAGTGTCTCTGGGAGTTCGATTGCGCTCGGCACAGGCAGTTCGAGCAGGCGGACCCCGTCGTTACGAACATGCTCCTTCAGCCATGGGCCAAGAGACTTCACGATATTTCGGTGCAAACCATTTTCCGCTCCGCCGCCGGCGAGAAACACAGGAACGTCGTTCCCCTCCTTCCAGCTTGTGGCGTTAGGGTCTCGATGTCGCTTCGTATCCCAAATAACGGTACGGAGCGTGCGATCGCATTGCTGGACGAATTCGGATTCCGTCCTTCCCTCGCCAACGAACCAGTGGAACGAATCCACGCCGAGCGGCCGGACTTGGGCCGCCATGAAGGCATAGAGATCGCCCGGGTTCGCATCCCGATTGAGTCGAAACATACAGGCATCGAGGGTCGTGGCCCCAACATCAACAATCAGATAGAGGCCCGTAGCGTTTCGGGTCGACTTGGCAAAGCCCGTCACATCCGCAGCCGTCTCAGGAACCACGGCAACGCCCAGCCTTTCTGCGTCCTCCTCCGATGCCCCCGCCTTTGCAACGTACGGATCGTCGAGGAGAAGCTGTGCCGCCTCCACGGTGACGGTGCTGTCGATCTTGGCAAGTTGAAGCGCGGCGGCACCGATGCGCCGATAGGGCTCGACAAGTTCCTGGTCGTCGTAACTTGCCGTCGGCATGCCGAGATTCACGAACCAGACGGGCTTGCGCCCGCGAAAGAGATCCGGCCGATTGCGCAAGAGCCAGCCTCTCACATAGCGGATTACGAAGGAGAGATAGGCGACCCCTGCCTGTGCTCGGGTTACCGCATCGGTGGCTTCGGAATCGCAAATCGTGGTCTCGCTACGCCCTTGGATAAGCCCCTGTTTCAAGGAATTCAGCACCGTCGCTCCGGGTTCCGGCCACGGAAGGAAGATGCCTTCCTCGTTCAGCCAGAGCACGGTCTGCCAGAGATACGGATGATCGCCGCTACGACAGGGGTCGGGAGCGGGAATGGCGATCGTCGGTTCGCCGGCCTCGTAAGGCAGTCGAACGATCATCTTGGTGGAGCTGGTGCCGAAATCGAGGCCGAGAATGACGAACAGCTCCTCACCGCCAGCGGTCGACGAATCGGTGCCGGCCTGAAGCAACTCTTCGAGACGCGATCTCTCGGCATCGGAGATTGAGGCCGGCGGAGGTTCCCGCACGGCCGCCTCGTTTGGGAAGTCCCAGTATTCGAACGTCGGCTTCTTTGGGGTCGGAACAGCATCGAGCAGCCGCTGCGCATTTGGTTTGTCCCCGACCATGGTCTTCCGCCGTTCTGGATGTTGACGGTCCGTGACGGACAGCGCTTGAGCAGCTGCCCTCGGCGCACTATGTGTCTTTGCCGTTTCCGGGAGGATTGTCCGCTTTGGTTGTCGCCGCCAGGGTGGGCGGGCTTCCGCGAGTTGGCTCGCAACGGCCTCTCGGGCCTGCCTCTCCAGAGTTTCACGTAGCCGGTGCAATCGGTCCCTCATCAGCGGCGAAAGTGCATCGCCCAGCGTCGCGCTCTCACGCAACCTCCCCGATCGACGCCGTTTCACGGACTCACCCTCTCCCTCGGATTCGGCCCGTCCACCTGCAGGAACAGGCAGCCGACATCGGACTCCTCCGGCGTGATCGAGCGTTGCGCTTCTATCTCGGCCTCCCGCAGCCGCCAGGTTCGACGCAGCTTTTCGATCCTCGCCTCTTGAGCGGCGGCGAGATTCTTCAGGTTGGTAGCTCTTCGGGCATCACCAATGACTTCGGCGATCGATGCTCGCTCGTTCAGGCTCCTCTGCTGTTCCTGCAGTGTGCCGATCTTCTTCTTGAAATGCCGGACCAGCGACCGTTGTCGGATAGCGACACGGTCCTCGATCTCAGCAGTGGCTTGACCCATGAATTCACCGAACCGCCGATCGAGCTCGGGCTGAACTACGTCCCGGAGTGTCCTGCTCGCGTCGGACAATCCGCCGTGCATGGCAGCATTCAGGACGGGACGTCCCTGCTCCGCAGCAGCAGACATCATCCGTTCAGCGAGGTCGGCCTCAATCGGTTCACCGGACGCACCATCTGCCCCCGCGTACCCTATCCGAACATTCACCATCGTCCGGGACGCAGTACTACCACTCGACCAGCGACGGGCAGCAAGCACGTAGCAGCCCGGTGCACACTCCTCAGGCAATGCTTGCAGGCTGACGCTTGCCGCCACGGCCTGCGCGTTGCGGACAGTGTCATCGTCAAGGTCTCGCTCGGCGGCAAACCGGACCAGCGGGTGCAACTGCGAGATGCATTCAACCCTGCCGTCCTCCTGGACGACGGACGAGGTGAAGCGGAATCGCTGCTGCGCACCACCGTTCAGGAGATGGGTCCGGCCCTTGAGGCCATGCCGGGAGAGATAGGCCTGGAAAGCCGTGGCACCTTCAGGCGAAAGGTGGATCCGATAGGTGTCCGATCCGACTGGACTCGTCTCAATGACACTGCCCGGAAAGTCTCGCAGCATCCGGTCGCGCACGTAGATCAGAATATCGTCGCGGCTGAGCCAACGATGCCTGTCCCGGCTCTCCATAATGCTTTCGAGAATGTAATCTCCGTGCCGCACCAGGGATCCAGCCTCGGCCTCAAGCTGCTCTTCTTCTCGCCTCCGGTATTCAAGCGCCTGAGCCGTCTGATCGATCACTTCTTCCTTCTGCTGATCGTTCAGCTTCGGATCCAACAGCTTCATCGTCATTTCGCGGATCGGCTCGCCGAGGACCGCTTCCATCTCCCCCAATGCGCGTTGTCCAATCTGAAGACGCTCATAAAGCCTCTCGTAGATGCGCTTGTCGATCGTGTTGTCGTAAATCAGGTTGAGTATCGTCACCTTGTCTCTCGTCTGGCCCAAACGGTCGACTCGGCCGATACGCTGCTCAAGACGCATGGGATTCCACGGCAGATCGTAGTTCACCACGATCGAGCTGAACTGTAGGTCCACACCCTCGCTTCCGACCTCTGAGGACAGGAGGACCCGGATGTCGTCGGCCTTTTCGAACCGCGCGAGAATCTCGGCGCGTGGCCGCGTCACGCTGCCGTGCAGCAGCTCAATCCCGATGCCCTCCGTTCGAAGCCGACCCTGCAGGTAGCGCAAGGTCGGCTTGAAGCTGGAAAACACGATGATCTTGGCATCAGCCTCGGTCTCCCAGAGCTTCCGCAGCTCGCGAATCAAGAGCTGGTACTTGGTGTCGACTTTCGTCAGGCGTGCCGTCATGTCGACTTCGCGCGCATGCTCCGCGATCCGCCCGACAAGCGGCCGCTCGTCGAGCAAACGCTGCTGCAGGTCCTGGTCGGTCTCCTCGATCTCGTCATCGTCGATGGCGCCCACCAACCCGTACCAATAGGCCGAGGCCGCGGCCAAGCTCGACGTTAAAAGCCGTTGCGGCGTAGACAGCAGGAAGCGCTCGTTCGCGTCCCGATCCCAAGCGTAGTCGCTGACGACCTTGGACACCTCATCGTAGAAGACCCGTTCGTCGGCACTCATCTCAAGGACGGGCACCTTGGGCTCGCGGATAACGCGGAACTCCTGGATGGTTCGGCGCCGGGTCCGGGTCACATAGTTGGCAAGCTGATTGACCCGCTCCAGACGGGCCGCCAGCTCTGATCGCTTGGACCGGTCCAGATTCGTATTGGACAGCTCTTGCCGAAGCTGCGCCAGGGCCTTGCTGTCGCGTAGGATCTCGTGGCCCTCCGCTTCGTCCAGACGCTCCAGAATCTCGGCGACCGAGGCGTCGGCACGCAGCAGCATATCGCGGGCGACGATGATCGGCGCGTTGCTGGCGATCAAGTCGTTCAGCGTGCTCTCGAATTCGAACGTATCCGGATCGACCATTGCCAACAGCGAATGCAGGTCGCGGTTTCGAAGATGGATTGGTGTCGCTGACAGGAACACGCGGTGACTCGCGACGGAGTTGGCCAGCCGGCCGAAACGGTTGAGCAAAGTCTCGGGATTGCGCATGTGATGCGCTTCGTCGACCACCAAAAGGTCTATAAGAGGCTCTCCGTCACTCGCTTCGTCGAGGAACCGCGCCAGATCGCGCCGGGCGGAGCTGTTTCCGCCTTCGCCCCCCGCCTCGTCATCGTCCCATCCACGGGGCGGGCGCAGCCCCTGCATGCTGCAAACCAGGGCATAGCCGCGCCCGGTCTCGCGCGCGCGCCTTAACGCCCCGAGAAGCGCTCGGGCATCCGCGATCTGCGCCTCGACACCGAAACGCCTAGCAAGCTCATCTTGCCACTTCTGGCACAGGGTCTTGGGACAGGCCACCAGCAGACGATCGCAGTCGAGCCGGGCACGGAGCTCGGTCCAGACGAGGCCCGCCTCGATGGTCTTGCCGAGGCCGACCTCGTCCGCGATCAGCATAGCGTCGGTCGGCGAGTTCATGAGCTTGATGACCGGCTTGAACTGGTAGGCATAGAAATCGGTCTCGGTCGCCTCCATGCTGTAAACGACCTCACTGAGCCTCCCGGTTACCCGCAGTCGCGTGAGGGTGCGCCGCAGCCAGTCGGGCTCGACGAACCTACCCGCCGCGAAGTGGTCCCAGAGGCTTTCGGCTGTCGAGGGAACCAGTTCCAGCGCGGAGTAGGGCAGCCATTTGACCTGCCCATCCGCAAGCCTCACCTCCACCATCCGCGCCTCCGCAACATACTTCTCGCCTTCCAACAAGATGCCGGCACGTGCGGGATCTTGCTTCAGACGGACGAACGAACCGGGAGTAATGATCATGCGTCCCTCCAAGCACCGCCCAGCGGGACCCTCGTCTCGAGCACGAGCCATTGGGTGAGGTATTGACCGAAATTGCGGAGTCTTCGTGTTCTCAGCGCCACGAAGATGTCCACAAAGCAGTCCTCTGCGAGGATATTGTCCGGGTAGAGGATGTTGAACAATTCTTGGGGGATTATTGACTAGAGTAACAACGTCGCCGCCACAAGACGGCGAGCCCAGCTTCCCAAGTCACTCTATATCCGAGGACGTTGTGGCGGAGGGTCCGCCGCCGACGGGGCGTACGGAGATAGTGCTGGCGGGCAGCCCCCGGTGATCGTCGACCGGGCAGTCGACCGATCTGCGCTGGCAAGGGTGGTCGCGGTCCGGGCGTGGCGATGAGCTTGTTAATCGAACTGAGTTGGTGGTGTTTCACAATATCGATTCTTTCAAACTTGCTTGCACTACCCTGCCTGACCACAGTGCCAAGTCAAACTTCCTATAGCCTCCGCTTCCGTTTCACCCGATCCTCTATTTCCCAATGCCGTCCTCAAGTCGATCACGGACCGCCGGTTCGATGAACCGCCGTGATTGTGAATGACCGGTATCACTAGCTCCTTGTGGGCGAAGATAGCAGCCGCGACCGTTTTGAAGATCCGTCGACGCTGCTACGTCGACCTCGTCCCAGAAACGATTAAGTGCTCTGGGAGACAGGTCAAAAACCTTCCCCTTAGCTGCAGTCTTCTTCGGGAGGTCGTAGGGACCAAAGACCTGATATATCATGAAGTACCCCGCGTATCGACGTTTCCGTTAACCGGCTGTTTCCCACGGTGCTTCACCATTTCGGCGTCGTACATTTGCTCCTTGACGACTCTGCCATATGGCCGATTGTTGCTCTTTGCGGAAGGTGGACCGAACAGGGCAAACAACAGGGATCCAGCGCAATCTAAGTTCAGTCGAGGACAATCCCGGCCAGGCGTTCCACTTCCAGCATGTCGAGTCCCGAACCTTCGGTTTCCTGCGTCTCGATCAGCACGCGATCAGCGCCCGCCGCTTGGTCGACAGGGCAGATTCCATCCGCGAGATAAGCCTGCCGCTTAGTTGCCCACCGCTCCGCATACGCGGGATCGGACAGGAGCCCGAGATGCTCCCAGTAGTAGGTGATGCCGCTCTCATCGTCTTCAATGGTGAAATCCGGCCACCGTGTCCGCCCACCAAGCATGAGCGGTTGCTCGTAGACGTAGGGCACGCCCATCGCGATCAGCTTCTCAGCGATCGCCAGCTCGGCCTTCGACCGCACGAGTTCGTTGCGGCTCGTCCGGTGTAGGAGATGCTGGTCGAGGAACTTCGGCCCGGTGTCCGTCACCACCTCGATCGGCGTGGGCTCCTCGAAAAGGTCGGTCATCCGACGTGCGATCTCGGACGCCGCAGGTTCGGCGTAGCGGCGCAGCGCGCCAATCTCGTCCTCGTGGAGGATCACAAGCCGGTCACGATGGCGCGTCAGCGCTGTGTAAAGCAACTCACGCGTCAGCGGTCGACAATGCTTGGGCACGACTAGGAAGATCTGGTCGAATTGGCTGCCCTGCGTCTTGTGAACGGTCAGTACGTAGGCCAGATCAAGTTCGGGTGAGCCGTCGTCGCCGGTGAACTCCCAATACGGATAAGTGAACTTGACGCCTCGTTGACTGTTGAACTCAACTTCGAGATTGCGTGGTCGGCGCTTCATATTCTTCGTCTTGAAGCCGCCGACGATGATGCCTATGTCACCGTTCGCGACATAGGCGTTCTCCTGGGTCGGGTAGGTGCGTCGTCGGCCGTTGTTGCGGACGTTAATTACCTTGTCACCCCATAACAGGCCTTGCGGGCCGGCCGGTTTTGGGATCTTCGCCCAACGTGTCGCCTCGGCCCGCGCCTTGGCCTTGACTCGGAAGCGTCGCTGGACCGCGAGGTTCAACCCATCGACACCGGCAAGGCCAGCGCGGATCGGCGACAGGATCTGCCAGGCATGCGAACGCGACGCAGCTCCGCCGTCGCCGCCGACCTCGCGTGCCGACCAGAAATACACATTGCCTTCGTAGGTGCTTCCGCCGAGGCTCAGCTCGAACCCCGCCTCATCGTCGCCGCCCACGAGCTTGAGCCCAGAGACAAGCTCGGTGGTGAGCGTCCCTTCGACAGCACTTGGTCCGGCCCAGCGGACTGAGCGAACGTGGTCGAGCGTGCCTGCGTTCAGCGCATCCCAGACTTCGTCGCCACCAGCATCGAGCGGTTCGCCGCTGAATTGTCGCGCGAGCAGCACGTCGCCGCGCCCACTGCCGCGTTGGCGGCCGATCACCGTTAGCTCGGCGTAGCCGTCGGCGAGACGCGGAAAGATCGGCGGCTGCTCGGGCGGGGCGAGCTTGTGACAGATGTCGACGAACGGGCGGCCCGCACCGATCGGTGGCAACTGACGCGGATCGCCGACGAGGACGAGGCGCTCCACGCCTTCAATTGCGTCAAGAAGAGCGCCGAGCTGATCTTCGGTCAGCATCGAACATTCATCGACGATGACCGTCCGGTACGCCTTCTCACGCGGGGCGGCGGGGTTCCAATAATAGCGCCCGCTAGCACCGTCATAGCGATCCAAACGTTGTAGGAACTGGGCGAGCGTCTTGCCTTCGCCCACGCGTTCCGTGGCTTCCTCCAGCCTGACCCGCGCCTTCCCCGTCGGTGCCAGCAACAGGACCTTTCTCTCGCGGACCTGAGGCAGGTTGCACAGGATTTTCAGCAGCGTCGTCTTGCCCGAACCGGCGGGTCCGACAAGCACCGAAAACCGAAATCTCGCCAACTGCTTGAGCGAGGCCACCTTCTCGTGCCGAGCGCGGTCTTCTTCCTTGCGGTCGTCGGTTTCCGTCGGTAGCGACCCGAGTTCCTTGTCGACGAGCTTGCGCCAGTCGTGATCTAGCTCGTGTTGCTTCGCACTGACACGTTTATAGATCGCCGAGCCGATCATTTTGCGGGCAGTCGCGTAACGCTGCAGCTTGTACGCTGGTTCGCCGCTCCCGATCTTTGCTTCGGCGAGCCCCTCCGTGAGCCAAGCGCTGTTGATCGCGATCACGTCCTCGTCGATCGTGCACTTGGGCTCCAGCGGTGTGGTCAGCGCGCGCTGCACCATCCAGCTTCGCGGCAATAGCGTGTGCCCCGCCTCGGTGACCGCGCGTTCGAGAAGATCGATCATCAGCGCTCGCACGCGCCGCTTGTCGATCGCATCGGTCATCTCCGTCGGCGAGGCCAAAGGCGCCGCCTCACGCACCGCATCGCCCGGGAACACGCCGCGATCGACCACTGCAAAGCCGATCCGCTCGGCCGCCGCTTCGTCGCACTCGAACATCAGGTAGGGGTTAGCGAGGATGTCAGCGTCGCTGGTCGAAGGGGCGAAGCTCCTTATACTCGGCTGATAGACACGGAGCGCTTGGTCGGCCTTAAGATTGCAACGCCCAACTAGTTCCAGCAGCCGACGTCGTTCGGGAGGAAGCCCGCTCCACTTTTCGCGAAAACTCGCTCCAAAGCCCAGGTGCTCGCCTTGTCGGAACCGCTTTGGATCGGCGACAAAGGCGTCGATGAAAGCGAACGCGTCGAACACCTTGCCGTCCTCGGCACCGGCGCGGACAATCTCGTGCGCAAGAAGACCGCCATGATCGAGCCCAAAGGCGGAAAGTGCGCTTCCCAGCCCCGGATAGACGCCACGTGCCGTCCATAACCGGGCGATCTCGGCGTCGATCCATTTCAACGCCGACTCGATCTCGACATCGATGTGCTCGGCCGCTGCCCGAAGGGCGACCGCACACGACAGCAGCGAGGCAATCGCCGCGTCATCGCCCAGATGCTCGGACGCGTAAGAATACGCGTCGAACTGGTCGTCCGGCGCGAACGCGACGCTGCCGGCTAGGTCTAGAGTTGACGTTGCTCCCGGATCCCGGACCAGGCGGTAAATTGAATACCGACCTGGAGGGACGAGATGACAAAGCAGACGAGGCGGCGATTTTCGCCGGAATACAAGGAACAGTCGGTTGCCCGGCTGTCGGAGCCGGGTGCGACGCATAGCAGTGTGGCTGCCGAGCTCGGCGTCACGCCAACGCAGTTGAAGACCTGGCGGCTCGAGCTTGAGGCCGCGGGTTCGGCCGCGGCGACCGCGGCGCAGAAAGCCGAGGCCGCTGAACTGGTGCAGCTTCGCCGGGATAACAAGCGGCTGACGGAGGAGGTTGAGGTTCTACGCAAAGCCTCGGCTTTTTTCGCTCAATGGGCGGCGAAGACATGAAGACGAAGCACGCTTTCATCGCCGCCCATGCTTCAGAGCACGCCATCCGGTTCATGTGCCGGGTCCTGGGGGTTGCTCACAGCTGGTTCCACGCCCGGCGGCGTGCGGCCCCAAAGAGAGCTGAACGCGTTGCCCGGCGTGGCAGGCTCGGGTCCGAGATCCGGGAGATCTTCGAGCAGAGCAAGAGGTGCTACGGCGCGCCTCGGATCCATGCCGAGTTGAAAGCCCGCGGCTTTCGCACCTCGAAGCGCACGGTCGCCAAGCTCATGCGAGAGAACGGCATTCGTCCACCGCGAGGCAGGCGGCGGGCGCCGATCACCACCGACAGCCGCCACTCCCATGCGATCGCGCCCAATCTGCTCGACCGCAACTTCGAAGCCGTTGCGCCCGATGCGGTCTGGCTCGCTGACATCTCCTACATCACAACTGACGAAGGCTGGCTCTACCTCGCCGCCGTCAAGGATCTGGCCACGATGGAGATCGTCGGCTGGTCGATGTCCGAGCGGCTGAAGAGCGTCCTGTGCGAGGAGGCGCTGAAGATGGCGATCCGCAGCCGCCGGTTGCCCATGGGGCTGATCCACCATTCCGACCGCGGTGTGCAATATGCCTGCGGTGACTACCGCAAACTGCTCCGCCTCCATGGCATCAAGGCCTCCATGAGCCGCAAGGGGAATTGCCTCGACAACGCCCCTATGGAGAGCTTCTTTGGGTCTCTCAAGACCGAACTCGTGCACCGTACCCGGTTTTCTACCCGGCGCGAGGCCAGGGCTGCGCTATTCGAGTACATCGAGATCTTCTATAACCAACGACGGCGCCACTCGAGCATCGGCTACCGGACGCCGGCACAGGCCAGGAGGGACATGACCATCGCTCAGGCCGCATAGGTGAAGAACCACCTGGTCCGGATTTTGGGGTCAACGTCAAGTCGGATCAGCCTCTGCCGCAGCCAGGAGAGCATGGTACGGCATCAGGAAGCCATCTGAATTGCCTTTGAGCCGGAGCGAGTGACGGACACAACGCTCCCACAACACGCCCTCAAGCGGCCCTGGCGCGTCATAGGTGTATTCGGTCATGTGGCCCACACTCTTGACCCGTCCCACCCCGATGATGACGCGGCGGTTGTCTTCTGCGAGTGGCGTCCGCTTGGCGTAGAACACGCACAGCGAACCTTCCGGTTCAAGGGCGGCGAAGAATGTGTCGAGCATGACGAGTTGGTTGCGCTTGTCCTGTATCCAACTCGTATCGAATGGCAGCTTGGGTTCGCGGGCGGTATCGTAGCCGAGTCTTAGCGCGTCCGCTTTGCCTACCATTCCCGCGCGCTCGTCGCCTTCAACGTGACGTCGCAACATCCACCCGAATGGAATGCAAGCAGCCGAATACGCCTCTAATCGGAGCGTCGTCTCGCCGAAATGTCCGTGTGTCTCAGGGCTGGCAACCTTGTAAGGATGCTGCTTTTTCAAGATAAGGTCGTGTTCGGAGAGGAAGCCCACTCGCTCCTCGACGCATGGCGGGAGTTCGGATGCCCCCAGGTCTTCGAAGTCTCGATCTCGGAAGGAGTCCTCGTCGGCTCTCTTGTTCTTGGCGATGCGCGACAGCGCCATGCAGGACGTGTTGGCCGATGGCGCTGCGCAGACCCTGCCCGTCCACCCGG
The DNA here is from genome assembly GCA_965219135.1 of Alphaproteobacteria bacterium. Taxonomy (GTDB): domain Bacteria; phylum Pseudomonadota; class Alphaproteobacteria; order VGEJ01; family VGEJ01; genus CAYUNL01. Next base: position 2,352,461 of record CBDCMV010000003.1, read on the forward strand.
AGTCGTGCCACGGCACTCGGATCGTCACATGCTGACGCGAAAGCTGCCGCGCTCCCTCAATCATTCTTTCATCTCCACCCTGTTGATCGTAAACGAAGGGTAGGTTCACTTGCAGAGTTTCGGAAGGACGAAGTACTGGGAACGATGTCCAGGCTCTCGCTCCGGTCTTCGCCGACCCGCACCATCTCCCCGCAGCCGCACGAGCAGTCCCGACTCTCCGGTTCGATCACCCGTTCTATTCGCGGCAAGCTCCGCGGCAGATGAACAATGTAAACCAGGGCGCGCCTACCGGGCGTCAGACTGCTACAGCGCGTCCAACTGTAATCGGCGCGAGCTTTCGATCCAGAGATTGGCGCAATTTCAATGAGTTAGAATGTCCGTCAGGGCTTTGTCAGGTTAACTGGATTCACACCGGAATCCCGGTAAATTATCGATGGCTGCTTTACGCAATTTCAATGGCTTAGCCCCATGGAGAAATGCGGGAAACAGCCTACAATCAGTTAACTTGATAATGCCCCGCCGTCCATTGCCGCGATTTGTAAGTGCACCGATTCCCGTCTGCTTCCCGCGTCAGAGCCAATGCGGGACCGGGAATCAACGCCACATCATCCTGATCGCGGGTCTGAGGGTTTGGCCATTCGCCGACAGGACAGCTGTCTGCGTGAAATTAGTCCATTCTCACCACTCGGTGCTCCGACTGAATAAGTCCTCTCCCATGTTTGTAGCAATATTGCGCATTTCACCGTGCCACCGCGATAACTATATCTTCGACTGCAAGAGATTCTCGGGGTCATTCATTTCAGGACAATTCGATACCAATTTCAAGCATTGTACTAGGCATAGCCGGGTTATCATTTCCGCAAAATCTCTGCTCTCGCTCCAGTCATGCCCCAACTTATTGCTCGTACCATGAACAACTCTGCTACGTCCGTCTCTGTAAATTCTCTCGAAATTCTTTCTCACTCTTTTCTCATCTCTGAGAGCCAAACGATACTTTAGTAAACTTGCAATACCTTTTATTCCTTGTCCACCAGACAGCGCTTCCATCGCCGAACAGAATTTAACGATTGCCATCGAATCTACTTGTTCTCTGCAACCTTCGTGAAACCAAAGCGTTGCCTGAAACAATACGTTCAACACCTCCGGTCTCGACACCTCGACTTGGCTATTTTGGTAACGTGCGAAATCACTTCTCCCGCACAGTTGAATATATTGTCTAGGTCAGCGACTAGCCCCTCCCAGTTTTCGCGCCGCATCCACGTGACCCCACCTGGTAGATACGACCACGAGCTTTGCCACCCAAAATGACCGTTGGGAAAGAGGACCATATTTTCTTGCCGATAGGGTTGCCTGTCGAATGTGAGAGCCATGGAATCCAGAACCGATGATGGCCTATCCCATGCAAGAGCTATCGCTGTCGTGGCAAGCCTTGCTGCGGTTATTGCTTTCTGGAGTCCTGCCTCTGTTCCGCACGCAGCAATCTTGACGCTACAAACAAAATCGCACTCTCCTATCGCGTTGTGGATTTCTCTCTCTCCTATCCCGTCCTCGGGATCTTTCCTCTCATCCAGCCGTTCTCCTTGCCAGGTCCTTTCTACGCGTGACAGTGAAATGGTTGATACACTGCCTTGCCTATGCATTCTCCTGAGCCACGCCAGCCTTGGTTCGAACAGTACAGGCCCTATCGACAGAGGTCGCAAGTCAGGAATGTTGCAGAAATGGCAACCGAATATGTACTCTTGTTCTTGAATGTCGTAAATAGAATCTTGAAGTCTTCGCCTAGTATCATTTAGAATAATTTTACAGTCGTCCGCAGACCTTATTTCATAATTTTTGTTGACCAGAGATTTACCGAACGCCTTCTTTACCATTAAGTTCCATTCTGAATCTGTAAAATCAGACTTATTCGCTCCAAAGTACTCATTCATGATCGTGCCTGACAAAGAAGAAAGCATTCGATTTATCTCAGGCCTGATAAACACTTCTCTGCCACCGCCAACATCCAAGGCAATCGGAAATGAGTAACTTTTCTCCAATACCACATCGCGGACCCAAAACGGACCGCGCGGAAGCTTGATGATTTCCTTGACGATGTTCTCAACAAGTCGCCAACTAGGTTCTTTCTGCCTCATTGAATGTGACCGGCCGCCATGCGGATCGACCTCCTAGATTTAGGCCCCAAATCCATTCTGATCTCTCATAACACTCCGGCAACCCACCCATACGCCGACGCCTTCACAGCATCAAGATCGGTGTCCCGCTTCGGCGGGCGTTTGCATGCGGCCGCCCCGTGACGGTCCCATCGTCCCATCCCGGAGCGGTCACGCCGGAAACCGCTATCCAACACCGCCACCCAGAGCAGCTCCGTCAATCTGAGCCCGGCCGTGTCCTCCGGTGGGACATTGCCGTTGATGATTGCGCGCCGGCAGGGCTCGAAGGAAGGTTCCGGAGACGCTACGCGTCTACGGTTGCCGCTTGTTACGACTTTCGTAGAGACCCCGCGATATACTGGCGCGGTCTGCAGGGCATCGGGCTGGATTCATGTCGGCGCCACCTAGGGGCGCGGGCGCGACGACCGGGACAGGCAGTACGACAAGCCGAAAAAGGATTTCTGGCTCCGGCCCCTGCGACGGGACTGGAAACGCACGCTCAATCGCTAAGATCCGCCGGGGTGGATAGAAACGTCCGCGCTGATTCCACGGCCTGAACGAACACTTCAACACTTCGGCGGATGCTTACGATGCGTAAGGATTCGGTCGTGCCGTGGGAGAGGCCCAAGCATTCCAACCAGCCGAGATGGCATGGACCGGCGAAGTCGTGGGAACGGTCGCCTCCGAGGGAGGGGTCTGCTGCGTGCCCCGGCCTCAGCGACCTCTCGACGAGGCGACCGACCCAAATAGCACTTTAGCGGTGCTCGCAGTGCTCGCTGCCTCAGACACGTTGCGATTCCGGAATTCCGCTACTATGTCTCTCACGCTCCCCGAAGTCCCCTTCCAGCAACAAGTGGTGTTGTGGGTAGCCCATAGACGGGCACTCATCCATTTTCAACTATCCCGCTCTCGACGTCCATCACAACGCAGGCGATACTCTGCTTGAACGGCAAACTACCTAAGTGGGCATACGCACACCGGATGTTTCAATCATGACAATGCTCTTCTGCAATATCGCGCGCATGGAATCCTACCGCGGTCGGACCAAGGTTGACGTCCCTCAGGGAGGCGGCGATAACCGCGAAAAAGCAGAAGTCCACAACTTCCATCCACACGGTGGCCATGTCTACGGTTATGTCGCCGCCGTCGCTCATACGATCAACCTTGAGAAGCTGGGCGCCAAGGACAAGGATCAATTGTCGGTCGACGGCGTGGACGTCATTTGGACTGCGCCGTCGACCGACCGTGGTCGCGACGTGGTTGGTTGGTACAGAAATACGACAGTGTTCCGCGATCTACAGAAATACAAACGAGGCCCTTACCATGCGAAGGCGAGCAGGACAGATTATGTGCTCTTGCCCCCGCATAAGCGCACGTTAAACATCGCGAGTGCCAAAGATAAGGCAGGCGGGTTCGGCCGCAACGTTTGGTATGCAGAAACAGAGTACGGCCAAGGCATTTGCGAGCGCGTTGCCCGACTGTTTCGGAGTACCAAACGCCAAGTCTTCGATCGGGACGAACTCGAGGATCTGGCGGAAGCCCTCCAGCCGCTTGACCGAGCGCCAAAAGGCGTTCGCAGACCCTCTCGCAGCAATCGAGAAACCACTATTATAGGTCGCGACCCAGAGGTCCAGCGCTGGGTTCTCCAATGCGCCAACGGACAGTGCGAACTTTGCGGCGAGCGTGCGCCCTTTGCCAAGCCGAACGGTAGCCCCTTCTTGGAAATCCACCACGTCCGTCGGCTTGCCGATCGCGGAGCAGATGTTCCCGAAAACGCGGTCGCCCTCTGTCCGAACTGCCATCGGGAAGCCCACCACGGTGCTCGAGCGGAAGCAATTCAAACCCAGCTTACTAAACACGCTTTGCGCAGATCGCGCCGATAAAATGCGCGATCTACCATCCCTCGTGTTTCCGAATGCCTGACCTTTGCGACAGACTCGCCGCGAGTGCCTTCCGACCTGGATCGTTTCGCCACCAGAGTTCAAACCTTCAAGTTGCGACCGATCCAGCCAAATGCCCGTTAAGACTGCACCAACAAACCCTAATGACCTGGGCGGCGGGAGGCAGGAAGCGGCGTCTTCGCCGAGAGTCGGTCGCCTGCGCGTCGATCTCACCTGTCGGCAGACAACGCTTGGGCTCACGAGACACTGACGCGACCTCCCGACCTTCCCGACCTCCGACCGTAAGGATTCGGTCGTGCCGTGGAGGGCTGGCGGATTCTGCGGCAGGCAAGCTCCCAAGATAAGTGGGGCAGTCATCTCGAGCCCTTCGGTGGCGAGGTGGATTCACCGGTTGAGGGTTCGCTTCCAATCCTTCCGGAGGGGGCGAAGCCAGATGTCTTTTTTCGGCTGGGTGCGTTTCGTGTGGCGGTCGTATCGTCCCCGGCCCTGGGTGGTTCCGACACGGATCCAGCCCGATGCCTTGTAGACGGCGCCGGTATGGCGCGGGGTTTCGACGAAGGTCTCGATGAGCACCGGGGTCGTGTTGTAGCGCTCTGCCCAGTCGGCGGTCAGGCGGCGGCGGACGATGGCGAGGATGTGCGAGCCGAGATTAGGGATCTTGATCCAGGGCAAAATGAGGAACCTCGGGTTGTCGACGACAAGGGGGAGGTTCTTCTCGCGCAGTTGCGGCGTCCATCCGATGAACTTGTCGCGCGGGGCGAGCCTCCACGCGGCGGTTGAGAAGCCGAGCATGGCGACGGGCCAGCCGTTGCGGTCGTGGACGGCGTAGCGCATCTGGGCGCCGACCAGGGTCTTGTAGCCGAGATAGTGGTAGCGGGCGACGAACTCGTTCCACAGCTTGCCCTCGCGGGTCCCGCGTCCGACGGGCCGCAGGTCGAGCGGGCGGATCTCGTCGAGGGATGTCGGGGCCGGGAACAGTGGCGGCTCGGTGTCCGGTCCGAAGGCGATCGGACCGGGCCGGCTCTGCCGCTGCTTCGGTTGCGGCAGGGCGACCAGGCCATCGCGGTGCATGGCCAGCATGGCGACCCTGGCCATCATGTCCTTGAGCCCGCCGTCGGGCTTGAACCAGCCGATGCGCCGGCAGAACTCCCTCGACAGGGCGTGCCGGGTCGGCGGCGGCTCAGCGACGATCAGCGCGCGCAGCAGCGCCATTTCTCCGGCGCTGAAGTCGCGTCCGTAATAGCGGCACTCGATCTCGCCGGTCATCCCGGCGCCGTGAAGCTGCGCTTGCGCTCCTCGCTCATCGACCATGGCAGCCAGGGCGACAGGTCCTCCGGCGGCCGACGGCCGTTTGCCGCGCACGCTGCCAGCCATTTCTCCAGCCAGCGCAGGACGTCGATGCCGTTCAAGTTGAGGGTGCCGACGACGGAGTACATCAGCGCCGTGAATCGAGCGCCGGTCTCGCTGTCGGAGCCGAACGACAGGCGTCTTCCTATGGCTGGCCCTCTGAGCACCCTTTCGGCGAGATTATTGTCCATCGGCACCTCCGGGCGGTCGAGGAAGACGCTCAGCCCATCGCGATGATTGACAAGTGAGCGCAGCGTCTTGCCCTCGCGCGCCTTGTCCGGCAGCCCGGCGAGCTCTCGTTCGGCGTGTGAGAACAGACCGTCGAGCGCCTCCTTCAGCGCATCCTGGGCTGCGTCGAACATCGGCGTCTGGCGCTTAAGCCCGGGATCGTAATGAGCCAGCCGCGCCTGGTTCAGGCGGTAGATCGATGCGATCCGCTCGATCCATCGTTTGCACCATTCCGTCAGCCGCACCTGGCCGGCCGCGCAGTCGATAAAATCCCGCCGCATGTGGCTCCAGCACCACGCGAGGGTCACCAGGCCGCCGAGCAGGCGCGCCAGCTTCTTGTATGCGCTGTAGCGGTCGCAGACGATCACCGTGTGAAGGAGGGCCTCGGCGAACAGCTTCTCCGCCGCCTCGGCACTGCGGCTCGGATCGATATGGAAGTAGACTGCGTCACTGCTGACCGAGGTCCAGAGCCAGGCCCGGCTCGAACGGCCGGTCTCGCGAAGCGCCTGGACGCGCCATGTGGTCTCGTCGGCATGGCGCAGAGCCGTTTTGTTCTGGTGCGCGAGGATCGCATCGGCCAGCGGCTCGAACAGCGGCACGAAGCGGGGCACACTGTCGGCCAGCGTCCCGGGCGAGATCAGCAGCCCCCGGTCGGACAGCCACGCCCCAACCCTGTTGAGCGGGCGGAAGCAGCCATAGCGCTCGAACAGGAAGCACGCCCACACGCTGATCCCGTAGAGCGTGTTGTCGAACAGCCGCGGCACCGGAGGCGCCGACACTTCCAGGGGCGAGGACGCGCAGTCACAGCTCCGGCGCCAGCGGGGACGGACGATCCTGCGTGTGTGAGCCCGGACCTCGATCTCGACCATGGTGGATTCCTCGGCGCCGTTTGGCGCATAGGGCTGTCCGCAACAAGAGCACACCCGCGCATCCTCCGGCGGGTTGAGCTCTTCCGTGCGCTCCTCGAGCCCGGGCCGCTGGGTGCGGCCATGGCCGGCGCCGCCGGGCTGCTGGCCGCGCGGGCGTTCCGAGCACGGCTTCTCCTGCTGCTCGCTCTTTCGCCCGAACAGCGCCTTGGACAGCACCGCGCCGGTCGCACGAAGCCTGGCAAGCTGCGCTTCCAGCGTCTCGATCCGCCCCCGCGACGTCTTCGCGGCCTTGCGCAGCCGGGCGTTCTCCCTGGACAGGGACTTGATCGCAGTCTTCTGGCGCCGCGATCGCCTCAGGGCGTTGCGCAGTTGAGCGGCCTGGTCCGACAGCGACTTCGACAGCGTCTCGGCGGCCGCGCGATGCTTGCTGACCTGAACCTTGAGCCGCTCCGACGCCCGCACCGCCCTGCGCAGCCGGCGAATCTCCCTGGACTGCGACGTAATGGTCTTCTTCTGATGCCGCGATCGCCTGAGAGCGGCACGCAGCTGAGTGCCCGCGATGGGCTTCGATAGCATCTTCTTGTCGGCGAGAAGCTTGGCAAGCTTGGCCTTTAGCGCCCCCTTGCGGGCCTTAGACCCCTCCAGGGCATGACGCAGCCAGAAGACCTCGTCGGACAGCGACCGAACCGTGTCCGCCTGGTCGCGGTAGATCCTCAACTGCGCACGGAGCTCAACACCGTCGTCATATTGCCGACGAATGGTGTCCCTCTGGCTCTCCGACGTCCGCGCCTCCCGGTCCAGCCGCTTGTTGAGCCGGACGACCTCCCTGTTCAGCCGGGTCACCTGCTTGCGCAGCTCACCGCGTTCTGTGCGCAGCGTCTTGATCTTGTCCTTCTGGTTCTCCGCTTGCTCGAACGCCGCGCGCAGCCGACGCCTCTCCTCGCGCACCGATGAGATCCTGCCGCGCTTGCTCGGCTCGACGCCGGCTTCGGAGAGCAGCTTCTCCAGTCGCCCCACTTCCGCTTGCAGGGAGAGCGCGTCCTTCGCCGTGCGGCGGACTTCCTTCGTCTCCTCGGCGGCCTCGCTCAGTTTGCGCCGGCATGTATCGAGCTGCCACTTCAGCGAACTCGCCCGGGCACGGGAATCTATCTCTGCCCGGCGCACTTCTTCGCAGCGCGCTTCCGCTCCGGCCGCCCGCGCCCGTTCCCGCTCATACAGCGATCGCAAGTCGCGCGGCGCGCATGTCAGGGCTGTCTCGGGGGACGAGCAGATATCATCGTCACCCTCAACCAGCGCCAGGTCCGCGCCAAAATCCTCGTCGCGAATCGCCATGCGCTCGACGATAGCGCATGGCCGGAGTCGTTACCAGTGACTTATGAAGCCCCGCCCGACAACAATCACAAAGTCGTCCGCCTCCACGGCACGACCGAATCCTTACCTCCGACCTCCACGGCACGACCGAATCCTTACCGATGCTTACGTCAAACGTGCGCTGGAGTTTGATTCAAAGTGTTTGCCAATCGTTTGCCAATCCGGCATCTTGGCGAATAGATGGTGAATCAAAACGCCGCCAACCCATTGAGTTGGCGGCGTTTTATTTGGTTGCGGGGGTTGGATTTGAACCAACGACCTTCAGGTTATGAGCCGGAATGATACTATCGGGGCCGGAACCCGCCTCTACTGCGCTGGGATGCGCTCACATGCGCTGGGCTACAATAAACTCCCGTTTTTCCGCGACATCAAAATCTAACATCACACTTGAGTCATCGCCAGAGATACGCTCTAATGCGCAGCGGTTTACCTTGACTCGCTTGCGGTACGCTTACGGTAAAGCGATATAGGGTTCTTGTCAAACAGTGTGAGAAAAGAGCTATTCATGGCCAGATTGGAATATCGGTCGGTCTCCAAGCGCACGGTGGATGGGCTCTCCGTTGGGGACAAGGATGCCGTGTTCTGGGATCGCGAACTCTCGGGCTTCGGGGTCCGGGTCTATCCCTCCGGCGCCAAGGTCTATGTCGTCCAGACCCGCGCGCTGGGAAAGTCAAAACGCGTCACCCTCGGGCGGCACGGAGTGATCTCGGCCGATCAGGCACGCCGCAAGGCGGCCATGATCATCGCGCGCATCAAGGCGGGAGAAGACCCCTCGCCCACTCCATCCGTTTCGGTGGCCGAGCTTACCGTCGCGGATCTGGCGGAGCGCTATCTAAAGGAGCATGCCGAGGTTCATTGCAAGCCCCGGACGAAGGAGGCGTATCGCTGGTTGGTGGTGAAGTTCGTGTTGCCGAAACTGGGTAAACTGGGCATCAACGAGGTCGAGCGTGAGCATATTGCAGCGCTGCATTACCAGCACAGGGAGACGCGCTATCAGGCTAACCGCATCCTCGAGGTGGTGAGAAAGATGTTCAATCTCGCCGAAGCGTGGGGTCTGCGGCGTGACGGTGGCAATCCCTGTCGGTTCATCCAGAAATACAAGGAACAGAAACGCGAGCGGTTTCTCACCGAAGAAGAGTTCCGCTGCCTGGGCCAGGTGCTGAACGAGGTAGAGGCCGAGGGTTCGGAATCGCTCTCTGCGGTGACCGCCATCCGTCTGCTCATGCTCACAGGCTGCCGTCTCAACGAGATCCAGACGCTGCGCTGGGAGGATGTCGATCTGGAAGCGGGAGAGTTGCGGTTGCCCGATAGCAAAACTGGCGCACGGATGGTGCCACTATCAAGGGCAGCGGCAAGCGTGCTTTCCGCCCTGCCCCGTGATGCCGACAATCCTTGGGTCATCGTCGGCAGGAAGCCAGGCGCGCATCTTACCGACCTGCAACATCCCTGGCGGCGCATTCGCGCACGCGCCGGGCTTGACGGCGTGCGAATTCATGACTTGCGCCACAGTTTTGCGTCTCGTGCCCTGGCGCTCGGCGAAAGCCTGCCCATGATTGGCAAGCTATTGGGTCACACACAGGTGCAGACAACCGCCCGCTACGCCCATCTGGCGAATGAGTCCGTCAAGGCCTCGGGTTCCAGGATCGCCGACAGTATCGGTGCCGATATCCTGAGCGGAGAGGTGCAAGCGGAATGAAAAGAATCGCTTTCTTGCCGCGCGACGGATGCTTCAATTGCGTCGTTACTGGGTGCGCCCGGCCGGGTCGTGGACGAGATGGGGAAGGACTTGATGGACGTGACCGGGTGTAACTCAAGCGGATGAGGCTTTCGAAAGGGACAACATGTTGTCAGTAAGCAAAATCGCTGCGGCGCTGGCCGCCGGAGCAGGGATTCTATGCGCCGCGCACACCGCCATGGCCGAGGAGAGCGGCAGCGTCCGCCTCATCCGAACCTATGTTCAGGACTACACCACCATCGACCATGCCGACGCGCGCGTCACCGGCGGCACCCTGGAGGGAGCGGTCACCATCCTTGAGAGCAGCGGCGGGCCGTTCGTCGAAGGAACGCACGATCGCGCGACCTGCGTGGTCTACATCAAGCGCGCAAAGGCGGGCCTCGACCTGGAGGTGCCCTGCGAGACGACCGCCCCGTCGGGCGACCGCTGGTACACGCTCTCGAAAAGGCGCGAAGGCAACGTCGAGGCGGGTAGTGGCGGCCCGGGCACCATGGAAATTCTGGGCGGGACCGGCGCCTACGAAGGGGTGAGCGGAAGCTGCACCTATGACGTGGACTACCTGGCGGACAATTGGGTCGCCATGATCGCGGACTGCACCTGGCAAAGATAGTGTGGATTTCGGCCGCTATGCCACGGACGCGGTTGAGTACGCGTACATGTGGGGCCTCGTGCTCGCGGGCCGACGGCATCAAAGTGCCAAGTGGTGAAGAGCGAGCTCTTCACAGGCAAACCGGAGGGTCCGAGATGAAGACTAACAGAACGGTCGTCGGCGTGGATACGGCGAAGCGGGTGTTCCAACTGCATTGGATCGATATGGAAACGGGCGAGATCGTGGACTTGAAGCTGACACGGGCAAAGTTCCTGGAGCACTTCGCCAACCGCGCGCCCTGCCTGGTCGCGATGGAAGCGTGCGGCGGCACACAGCACTGGGCGCGTCGGATCCGGGAGCTCGACCACGAGGTCCGGCTGCTGCCGGCGAAGACAGTTCGACCCTTTGTGAATCGACAGTCATACCAAGGCACCTCGCTACGTTACTCAAAATGAAAGAGTTTTTGTCCCGGATCCGATGCCGACGGGAATGTTCCTTCCTCCAGAGCCAGAGCAACCGCCGCAGAACCGAGCGCATCGGCCGATATCACCCACGGCGCACCCTTGCAGGCCTGACGGGCGGGAACAACACCGCGCCGGATCAGCCGGTTCATTGTCCTGGCACTGACATTCAGTCTTGCCGCGGCCTCCGTCTGCGTCAGTTCGTTACGCTCCTGCCGCTCTCCTTCGCGATAGACCGCTATGCCGCGGTTCGAACGGAGGGCGCGCACGCGCACTTCGGTCCAGGTGTTGCCCTTGCCGGTTCGCTTCCCAGCGCGGTTCAGGAACGCCGTGATGGCGCGATCCGGCATGAACCGGGCCAGTTCCCGGATCATCTCGCCGGTGTCGGCGTCCGTTGCTATGCGCGTTTGCCCTCTCTTTCGCCTACGTACTGACAGCTCGGTATGGTCACCGCCCTGCCAATGCAGGACGAGGTCGATCCGGTCGGCCGATACAGTCACGATGATCTCCACAAGTACCGCGCGTAGAACATGCTTGCGCATTGGCGTCGTCACGTTCTCGTGGTTCCAGGCCCGCTCCAGATCTGCACCGAGGGCCAGATACGCCGCGCGCTCGCCCGGTGTCAGCTCCTGATGTTGAAGTTGCGAACGTGCCGCGGCCAATTGACATTCCCGCTCCCGCACGAGTTCAAGGCGGTCTTCCCATGCCCGTGACAAGTTGCCGATGACATTGCGGTTGCGGGGATCGACCGCTTCGAACCGCGCCCGCGCCTGGTCCGCCTTGAACCGAGCGTCCTCGAGCGCGAGCTCCGTTAGCCGGGTGCGTTCGGACGCATCCTTTCCGCGGTCCTCGACCGCGTGGAGCGCAGCTTCCACTCCCAGAGGCTGGACCGCCCGGAGAACGGCGGCGGCGACGGCCTCGTCGACATCCGCCGCGCCGAAGGAAATGCAGGTCGTGCCCTCAATCTGCGCTCGCCTGCCCTGGCAGAGATAGCGGCCCACCCCGCTGTTCCCCGAGTGGGCGACTTGGAGCTTGTGGGTGCAGTGCCCGCATCGCAACAGGCCAGTTAGCAGCGCGCCACCGTTGCGCACCGCCCCCTTGAAAGTTGGTTCATTGGCTGCGATCAGGCCGAGGTTCCTTTCATATTCGTCCCAGTCGATATATCCCTCGTGGCTGTCGCGGATCAACACCTTCCAGTCCTCAGGATTACGTCGGGTCTCATGCACAACGCGCTTGCGTCCGTCGTCGATGACCGTGCGTCGAGTCTTGCGCCCGTAGGCATAAGCTCCCGCGTAGATCGGGTTAGTCAGGATTTGGTGGACCGTGTTGTACACCGGCAGCTTCCAGGCAACCTGCCATCCGTGAACACCAGTGCAAAGGGACCGGAACGGGAGCTCGATGCCTTCATGGCGGAACCACAGGAACACTTGGCGAATGCTGCGCAACTCGGAGAATTTGCGGAACACATGACGGATAGCATCCCGCACCCGCTGGTCGGGGTCCATCGCGATCGCGTCACGGCCGGCCTTCACATATCCAGCCGGGAGGTTCAGGAACAATTCGCCACGCGCGGCCTTCTGCCGGCGGGCGTCGTGGGATCGCTGACGCAGGACCGAACCTTCCATCTCGCTGACGGAACCTTTCATACCAAGCAACAGCCGATCGTCCGGTAAGGCGGGATCGTAAATGCTGTTCCCATCTCCCAGGAGACAGCCGACCACGGCGCAGAATTCGAGAAGCGTATGCCACTCACGACCATTTCGGGCGAGACGTGAAGCATCGACCGACAGCACGATGCCAATCCTGCTTTCGCAGACCGCAGTCAGCAGTTTCTGGAAGCCTGGCCTCTCTACGCCGCCACCGCCCGAACGGCCAAGATCTTCGTCGATCGTCTCGACTGTGTGCCAGCCCAATTCCTTCGCTCGGGTCTGCAATGCGTACTGGAGGCGCTTGCTTTCGAGATTGTTGCGAACCTGGCCGGGCGTCGACTGTCGCACGTAGACGCAGGCCGCACGCACCAGATGGCCGGCAGTGATTCTTGTTCCGTCACCCGTCATGGCTGGCTCCCACGATCGTGCGGCTGTTTGACGCCCCGGCCGCGGTTGCCATTGCCGCCGCCAGGATCATCGAAAGAAGCGCCGTCGCTCGTCGGTCAGCAGGGCCGACGGCTGTTCCAGAGGAAACAGTTCTCCTTGAGGAGCCTTGCGAGGTCTTTGGTTCATCACGTTCTCCTGTGCGCGTTTCGTCGCGCGCAAGAAGAAGCGGTGCGATGAGATCCCGCAAATCGGAAAGCGCCCGCAGGGAGATCCTGGGGAGTTCGCGAACCTCGAGCAGGGCGGCATCCGGTCTGGTCATCCACTCAGGAAGATGAAACTGGGTTCGGTCCGGATGCCGAACAATCAGTATCGTCTGTCCACGTGCTCTTCGACGTCCAAGGCATGCCACGCGGCAACCCGACAGCGGATGGAAGCGGTAATGAACCGTCACCGCGTCATGAAAACGGGCAGTGTGTGACCCTTTTGGTAAGCGGCAACAAGAACGATGCGCACGACGCTCGGGCGATCTGGACCGCGGTCCAGCAGCCAGGCGTCAAGACGGTCGCGATCAAGAGCGAAGAACAGCAGGCAATCCTGGCGCTGCATCGGATGCGCCAGCAACTGGTGAAGTTCCGCACCGCCCAGATCAACGGCCTGCGCGGTCTGTTGACCGAATATGGCGAGGTCATGCCGAAGGGCAGAGCCGGGATGAGGCGGGACATCCCCGCGGCCCTTGAGCGGGTCTCGGAGCGACTGCCGGCGATGGTCATCGAGACCCTGCGCGAGCAGTGGGCGCGCGTCGCCGAGCTCGACAAGGAGATCGGCGTGATCGAGCGGCGGATCAAGCTGTGGCATCGCAGCAATGCCGCCAGTCGGAAGATCGCAGAGATCCCCGGCGTCGGGGTGCTGAGCGCGACGGCCGTGGTGGCGGCGATGGGCGATCCGGCCGCCTTCAGGTCCGGCCGCGAGTTTGCTGCCTGGCTCGGTCTCGTGCCGCGCCACAGCGGAACCGGGGGGCGGGTTCGCATGCTCGGGATCTCCAAGCGCGGGGACAGGTACCTCCGCACCCTGCTGATCCACGGTGCCCGCGCGGTGCTCACCCGCAGCAAGACGCCGCCCGAATGGGCGTTGCGATTGGCCGAGCGGCGACCGGCGAACGTGGTCACTGTCGCGATAGCCAACAAGACCGCACGCACGATCTGGGCCTTGTTAGCCCACGACCGGGCGTATCAACCGAACTTCGTCAGCCAGCCTAGGCGCTGCTACGACAGGCACACGAAGCAACACAGGAGGTGGTCGCTGAAAGATTGCGCAAGGTACGACAAAGTGTGATGGCAAACAGGTCAGACCGCGATCCGCCAAGCCTGGATGACTTTCGGGGGCAGAAACCCCACATGGGGAAATGAGGCGCGGATCGGCAGATTCCATCAGGGCCAGCGGGCAGAAAGCCCCGCACCGAAGGCCGGATACAAAACTGCAATCTGCCTGCCCGTCATACTCAAATCGGTCCTTGCGTTCCGGGAGGCGTCCATACAAAAGTCATGTAGGCGAGGACGTCGTGCTCGGCTTCGTCCATGAGAACTGCCAGCTTGGGCACCTTGGGCCTGAGCTGGTCGGCGACCTGACGCCACTGGGCCTTCGCGCTGTCGGCGTCCTCCTGGGCGAAGGCGGTGGCGACGAAGGCGGAGACGACGCGCCGGCCCTGGCGGCCGGCATGGGCCAGCAGGTTGCGGGCGAAGTGCACGCGGCATCTTTGCCAGGTGGCGCCGAGGATCCGGGTCGCGGCGGCCTTCAGACCCTTGTGGTCGTCGGAGATCAACAGCTTCACGCCGCGCAGCCCGCGCCGGGCCAGCGAGCGCAGGAACTCGGTCCAGAAGGCCTCGGCCTCAGACGCGCCGATCGCCATGCCCAGGACCTCGCGGCGGCCCTGGTCGTTGACGGCCACAGCCACGGTCACCGCGACCGAGACGATGCGTCCGGTCTGGCGCACCTTCACGTAGGTGGCGTCGAGCCACAGATAGGGCCAGTCGCCCTCCAGCGGTCGATCGAGGAAGCCGTTGACCTTATCGTCGATCTCGCCGCACAGCCTGGAGACCTGGCTCTTGGAAGCGCCCGACATCCCCATCGCCTGAACCAGATCGTCGACCGAGCGGGTCGACACCCCCTGGATGTAGGCCTCCTGGATCACCGCAGCCAGCGCCTTCTCGGCCATCCGCCGCGGCTCCAGGAAGCCCGGGAAGTAGCTCCCCTTCCTCAGCTTCGGGATCTTCAGCTCGACCGTGCCGGCCCGCGTCTCCCAGGACCGGTCGCGGTAGCCGTTGCGGTGGGTGATACGATCCGCCGAGCGCTCGCCGTGAGCGGCGCCGGTCAGGCCCTCGACCTCCAGTGCCATCAGCCGCTCGGCCGTGAAGCCGATCATCTCGCGAAGCAGATCGGCATCGGAGCTCTTCTCCAAAAGCGCGCGCAGGGTCATCATGTCCTGGGTCATCGTGGTTCTCCTTCGGGTCAGGTTGGTTTGCACTAGCCCAACCCTAAACCGGAACCGCGATGGCCTCCGCTGTGGATAGCCGGCTTGCCTACGCCAGACTCTCGGCGGTCGCTACGGCAAACCGCCTACCCACAGCTAACAGAGGCTCCAACAACTCCTACACCACGTCCTGGGACACGACCCCCGGAATGGCCTAGCGCGGGCTGGGGCGCGATGAGGCGTATGCGGCCTGGTTCGCCGGCTTGACGGTGACTGCAAAGACTGGTCGACTGCCCGTTTCTTCGCCGACTACGGTGTCGACCTATCGGAAGTTTCGGTGCCGCCGCCGAAAGAGAAGCACTTCCAAAGGCGATCCAGGCGCTGACGCCTGCTGCAATCGAGAATCCGCAGACGAAGCGACCGCCCCGGCACAGAATGCGCCGTCCGTCCCAGCTAACCCGCATGGCTTACAATGCGTATCGCATGCCACTTTCAAAACCGTGGAGTGCCATCGGACGAATTTTGGCGTGTTTGTGATATCCAAACCCGGCTCCGTTCAACCGCTGCCGATACCCGCGAGCAATTCGTTGACGCTGCCAGCAACTTCGTATCGGGCCGGGTCTTCCCCGATTTGAAGCGCCTTGAAGTGTGCTTTGCCACATTCGATCTTGGCGGCTTCGGTGAGGCGGAGATCGTCAAGGAGAGTGCTTGCCTTCGTTTCGACGACCAAATACAGCCGTTCACCGGCATCGGTATCGATCAGAACGGCCCAATCGGGGTTGTAACCCCCGAGCGGCGTTGGCACGGTGAACCAGCCGGGAAGCTTGGCGAAGACCTTGACGGCGATGTTCTTCTCGAGCTGGTCGGCGAAACGGGCCTCAGTCTCGGATTCGTAGATCACCTTCTCGTAGACCGATTTCTCCGTATCGAGCATGTTCTTCAGATAACCAGTGAGTTCTTCCTGCTCGAAGAGCTCCTGCGCGTAATAAGCCTCGTCTCCGATACGCTGGTACTTGATGCCGTCCACCAAAGCCTGTCGCTTGCAGCGATTAACTGCCTGTGCAGCAAGTTCGATGAATTGCTGTGGATTTCCCTTGAAGTCATCGAGACGGCGGCTTCCGGTGAGGATACGGTGGATGCTCCGTCGTGTGAGCTGCGTCCGGTCCTGAAGCTCGGTGAGAAGATCGGGCAGATGGATGTCGGCTTCGTCCAGGACGACCGTTGCCGACCCGGCGGTTTCGGTCGCCTCAACACCTGCCTGACCGATGGCGAGGTCGGCCTTGCGCCATTGCAGGCGGGTTTTGGGAATCGCCGGTCCTCTTCGCAATGTTGCGGCGCATTCATCAAGCAACTTTTCGTTGTCGAATGCCACGCGATAGGTGGTCTTGTGCTTGATGCGGTCCCACAACGCCCTGAACTCCGCACTGTCGAGCACGGCTTGGCGCGGGCGTACGGTCTGGCGATCATCGGCATTCTGGATTTCGAGGCGCCCGGCGAGCTTGCGCAGCACGGAAACAATTGCCGACCGCTGCGCGGCAAATCTTTGAGGCACGGCGAAGCTATCGTCCTTGAGCGCCTTGCGAAGAGTGTCCTGTATCCGTCCCCGGGAGTCGACAAAGCCTTCCGCCTGCAAATGGTCGTACAGAGCCCGCGATTCTTCGACGCCC
The DNA here is from genome assembly GCA_965219135.1 of Alphaproteobacteria bacterium. Lineage (GTDB taxonomy): Bacteria > Pseudomonadota > Alphaproteobacteria > VGEJ01 > VGEJ01 > CAYUNL01. Next base: position 2,369,282 of record CBDCMV010000003.1, read on the forward strand.
AAGGCCTTCATTGTTTCGCCTTCGCCGATCACCGGTATTTGCGCAAACTGATGCGGCTCGACAACGCCGAAGCGAATCCCGGTGTCCTCCTCGATCTCTCGCTGCAGATTCTCAGCGAACTCCTCATAGCTTTCCCTGGCGACCACCGTGAGCGAATTCACTTCGAAGCCGCGCAAGCGCTCGCCGTCCTGGTTGACGCAGAGACGCAAGCCGCGTCCGATCGTTTGCCGCCGTTCGCGCTCGGTCTGGATGTTGCGCAGGGCACAAATCTGGAAGACGTTCGGATTGTCCCAGCCCTCGCGCAACGCCGAATGGGAGAAGATGAACTTGAGCGGCTCATTGAGACTGAGCAACTTCTCCTTTTCTTTCATGATGAGGTTATAGGCACGCTCGGCATTGTCGCGATTGGTCTGGTTGTTCTCGGCAGTGTCCGTCCAACCGCCCTTTCTGTCGGTCGAGAAGTAGCCGTCATGGACATCCTCGGCATCGGCTGCGAGGTCCACCTCCCGGAAGAGCGAGAGGTAGTCGGGATGGCCGGCGAGGCGGCTATACTCCTCCTCGAACACCCGGGCATATTCGCCCTTGACCGGATTGCCGGTCGCGTCGTAGCGGCGGTAACGCGCCACGGTGTCGATGAAGAACAGGCTGAGCACCTTGATTCCCTGCGGGCGCAAGCGTTTCTCTTTGTCCAGATGTTCGCGTATCGTCCGGCGGATCATCTGGCGCTGAATGGCGCTGGCGTCCACGTCGCCCCAGGCCTGCCCCTCTTGGAGATAGTGCTCTCCGCCGGGTACGCGAAGCTCGACGCACGCGCTACCCTTCTCAACTCGTATCTCGCCGATGCGGCAGTCGCGATAGACGGCGCGTCCCGTCTCCTGTTCGAGATCGTCGCCATCCTGGACCGTCTTTTCCTGGCGTCGCACCCGTCCGAACATTTCGACATCGAGCGTGACTCTCGCGCTGATGACGCCGCGTTTGTTGCTTGTCGAAATCAGCTGGACATAGGGCCTGTTGTGGGCGTCTTGGACGGTGGCGGAAGCAACTTCGATCTGCTTTACCAACTTGCGTTCGTAGGCGTCGACGGCATCGAGCCGATAGACCATGTGGTGCCGGTCCACATGCGTCGCCGAATAACGTAGAGTGCAGAGTGGGTTCATCGCGCCGAGGGCCTCTTTGCCGCGCCCAACAAGGCCGCCATCGACGCTTTGCGGTTCGTCCACGATCAGGATTGGCCGGGTGGCCTTGATCAGATCAATCGGTTTTTCGCCGCCGGTCTTCTCGCTGTCCTTGTAGAGGTTATTGATGTCCCTCTTATTGATGGCACCGACCGTCACGACCATGATCTGGATCTGCGGGCTGGTGGCGAAATTCCGGACTTGGCCGAGTCTCCCGGAGTCGTATAGAAAGTATTCGAATGGCGTGCCCGAATAGAGCGCCCGGAAATGGTCCTCGGTCATTTGGAGCGACTTGTAAACACCTTCCTTGATCGCGACTGACGGAACGACGATGACGAACTTGGTAAAGTCATAGCGTTTGTTCAGCTCGAATATCGTCCGCAGATAGACATAGGTCTTGCCGGTCCCGGTCTCCATCTCCACGGTGAAGTTACCGGATTCGAGCGCTTCTGATGGCGGCAGCCCGTTACGAAGCTGGATGTCCTTCAAATGCGCGAGAATCTCGTCGTCGAGCAGGGTCAACCGGTTGCCGACACCGAAATCGTTCTCGGCGAAGGTCAGCCGACGCTGCGGGTCCGCCATATCCCTAGTGACGGTGAATTCGGTCCGGCAGATCTCTTGGCCGCGGAACAAGTCACAGACCGCTTCCACTGCCTGGAGCTGAAAGTCAAGATCAGGTTCGAATTTGAGCTTCATGCAACGCCCCATCGTCGGCTACCATGCCGAGTTTTCTCCGTACAAAGCGCCAATAGCGTTTTGTAGCGGCTCGGAAAAATGCTCTCTGGAACGATCTCATACTCAAAGTCTCGCTTCGACACCTTTCGAAACACGAGTACGCAGGGGCGGTCCCTATAATCAAGGTCGCTGATTACAATACGCACTGTATTATTTTTGAATACCGTCATGGTGAGCTTCCGCGTGGAAGAGCTATTCTTCGCTCGAAGGTCAATAATCTTTCCGGTTCCGACGCCCCTAACGCCAAAAAACGCTGATGCCGCCTTGACTGGAAGTTGAAGTTGTCTTCCGTCACCTCCGGTTTCTCGGGGCATTACTTCAATAACCAAATTCCCAGCATCCGCTGCGGGTACAGGTTTCTTTTTCGGCGGCTCGACCCTTTTCCTCCAAGTGAAGGTCGCTGATTTCGCCTTTGCCCGTTCATTTTCAAAATTTCGGCGTTGGCTCTCGTAAGATTCCAGGAGATCGGGTGTGAGATTGGTGCTGGCAGATTCAATCGAGTTGGCCCACCGGTTAAGTGCGGTAGGGGTCTTCCGTGCCCGTACAAGCAGGGCAAACTCAACGTTGTTCAATAGTCCATCACGGGTCAGGTTGTTGCTTCCAACCCACACAATGTGTCTCTTACTTCCCTTTAACCAAACTACCTTGGGGTGGAATATACCATGGTATTCAAGCATTAGGCGTACATCCACGCCATCTAGGCTGATCTGGCTAAGAGCGGATGGGTCCGTGATCCCGTGGTCTGTACCGACGAAAAGAATGACAGCGCGTTCCTCGGCATCACGCTTCCACCGTATTACCGGCTGCCGGATCTGATCCCATCCCGACTGGGTGACAGCGTAAAAGTACATGGAAAGCGTCGTACAAGACCGGTCGGTCTTTAGAGTTGAAATCAAGGAATTACGAAAGGCCGCAACGCTCCATTTCCCCGATATCCATGTTGGCAGATGTTTGTGGCTGTCCACCGCTATATACTCCTTACCGATGAAATGCCTCTGTCACGGAGAAATGTTGTCAAGTTGATTTTGGCAATGTCGTCTACGAAGGCGTTATCGCGAAAGATACAAGTAACGTCACCTGCTGTAGCAAGACTCTCGTACCAAGCCACGATTTCTGTTCCAAGTGTCTCTGCGTCCGCTAATGAAATAGACACATCGAGACAAGCGATAAGGACTCCGCCGCCTATTGAGTAAATCCTTTTGCCCGAGACCATCCGCTCCTCGATAGGCGTGCATAGATCTAGGCCGAGTCTAATTAGTAGCTCAAATAGAACGTCTTTTTCGCTGCGATCGACTTTGACGCTTTCGATGGACAACTGTAATGACATTTCTAAGTCATCGTATTCTGGTTCCCATTCACGAATGTTTGTCGTATCCAACTTAAAGACGCGAAAACCAAGATCGCACGGAAACATCGGACTTTCTTTGCGTATATTTTCTCCTGCGCGGCGCAGATATTCCTTTGTTAACTCCGCAATGTTCCGGGGCTTCTTCTCATTATCAAGAAAACTCGTTGCTACTTGCTGCTCTTTGTTGTTCGGGTCCAAGGGTTCGGGGAGCTGGATCAGCATGAATCTACGCATCAAGCCATCCTCGATATTTTGCTGCAAGACTCCGTTTGCTGTCGTCCCAGAGCCGGCAAAGAAATCCAGAACGATGTCATCAGTAGAAGAGATCGCACGAACTAAGTATTTGATAAGACCAGAGGGTTTAGGATAGCTCATAACGTCCATTCCGAAGAGCGTTCTCATTTCTTGCGTAGCATCTTCGTTGGTTGGCACTCCATTCAGGCGGTGTGACAGCAGATTGGACGTTTTCTTCATCTCCCCGGAACGATTGACATAATTGGGCCGAAAGGGAACTTTGCTGATTACGATCTCTGCATTAGTGGCAATGAACTCCTCCAGTTTAGACTGTGAATAACGCCATTCACCCCGAAGTCTAAACTGGCTAGCATTAACACCATCTACAATCCTCACGTCGTCGAGAAGCTCAGTAACGATATTTCCTTCCGACATATCCTGTGCGTGAATCTGCTGGTCTTGGCAAGAAAAGGTGACCGATCTCGGCGGAAAGCAGAGTACGCTTGAGGGGTTACCTGCATTGTTGAACGGATACTTCTTTCCGTCTTCGACTGATCCTGCGACGAATGGCGGAGCGAGTGATCGAGTCTTGGCATATGCGATAATGTAGTCCGTAACGGAGCCCATGTTACGGTCGAGAAAGGAAGGTTTTTTCTTCTTTTCCCAGACAAACGAGCCACAAAAGTTCTCACTTCCGAAAATGTCGTCGCAGACCAAACGCAAGTTGTGAACTTCAGTGTCATCGATGGAAATCAGAAGGACTCCGTCCGGCTTAAGCAGGTTTCGGGATAACAGTAGTCTCGGATACATCATATTCAGCCAATCGGTGTGAAACCGTCCAGATGTCTCCGTGTTGGACGACAGTGTTCGGTTTTTATCATCGAGTTGTCTAGTCAATTCCAAGTAATTACGAATATTGTCACGGTAGTTATCCGGATAGACAAAATCCTTACCCGTATTGTATGGAGGGTCGATATAGATGAGCTTAACCTTGCCGGCATAGCTCTTCTGAAGGAGCTTCAGAACCTCGAGATTATCGCCCTCGATCATCAAATTTTGCGTCGTGTCCCAATCAACACTGTCCTCCGGACTCGGGCGCAGCGTGCCGGTCGAAGGAGTCAACGCGAGTTGCCGCGCGCGGCGTTTGCCGTGCCAGTTGAGGCCGTATTTTTCCTCGCTTTCATCGACAACGGCACCGAGAAGCTGCCGGAGTACCTCGAAATCCAGCTTGCCCTCGGTAAACGCTTCGGGAAACAGTGCCTCTAGCGTTTGCAGGTTCTCCGGGACGATATTCGCCGAACGGGACTCCGGGTCGCTGACGGCAATTTTGTCCATGCTGTGGCTTCTCACTTACAGTCTTGCGCGCGCGGCGTCCCGGTCGGTCCGCAGGCGTGCGAGTTCCATGTTCATTTCGACCCGACGGGACATCTGTTTTTCCTTGCCGCCGGCACTTCCTATCTCCGCGATTCTGTTGTCCAAACGTCGACATTCGCGGAGCGCCGCTTCCCGGTCCGCTGCTGCTGCCTCCGTCGCGGGAAGCGAGAAGGCGCCAGTCTCCCTGGCCGCCAGTAGCGCTTGTACCGTATCCACCCAGCCCCGATAGAGGGCATAGAGCGTGCTACGGGGCTGGCGAGCCAGGGCAAGAGCCTTGCGGAACGCGACGGCCGGTTCGTCTGCGCACTCGCGGTCGAAGGGTGCGGCAACAATCTCGCCGTCGATCACGGCCTTTCCCTCCTCGCCCAGCGACCGGCGCTTGTGAGCCAGCGAGATCTCCAGTGCCCTCTCCCGCCAAGCGATAAGCAGCACCGGGTAGGGGACAGCGCGATGGATCAGTTCGACCAGGCGGTCGGCGCGCACGGACGGACGGAGAACGAGCTTCAGGACGGCAATCTCAAGGTACTCCCGCGCAGCATCGCGATATTCGGCGACGCCGACGGTTGCGGGCTTGAGCGCCGCCAGCCATCGCAACTCCTCAATCCCCTCACGGATGCGCCGCCGGTCGCCCGACGCGAACACACCGTTCTCGATCAGCACCGTCTTAGGCACGCGCCGGTCGATGAGCGCCTCAGGGGGAAGCGCGAGTGCCGCGAACGGATCGAGTTGCGTCATGCTGTGCCTTCCGCCAACACGACCAGAAACGCCACCACCTCGAAGTCGTCCATCCCGGCAAATTCGCCTGCCATGGCATGCGTCCCTCCCGGTGAGAACAGGCTGGCGATTGCGCGCTCCTCGCCAGTTCCGACGATGGAAGACACGGCGGCGGCTAGCAAGCGCTGCGCCGCGCGCATGTCCTCGCCCTGACGGGTGGCGGCGTCGAAGCGGGCGCAGGCAATAGCGTCGGACATGTCCTTGCCGATGCAGAGCTGCTTCAATCGGTCGAGAATGGACTTGGCTTGGGTGAACGGGAGGAGCACAGACCCGTCCTCGCCGACATGAACCAGATAGTGCGGCACCAAGGGGTAGCCTGGCTCGAACCGGCCCGCTGCCGCGCTCCCCTCGGCGCGGAGGCAGAAAATCACGCCCGGCGGGATATCGGCATCCGCGGTGACGGTCGCCGTATGCATGCCGAGCGGAACCGCATCCAGCGCGTCTGGAGCAGCCTTGCGATAGTTCGCCAGATCGATCCGGAAATCGGTCATCGTCAGATCGGCGATGGAGACCCCGGAAGACAAGTCCTCCAGATCGATTACCGCGTTCTGGAGTTTCAGAAGCTGGTTGCGGCGGTACGCCAAGTCGTTCATCGGGTTTCCCGACTGTTGCTCAATCAGATTCTCCTCGCCGGTCGCCGAGATGTCGAGAAGCACCATGCGGCCGCTCACACGCTGTTCCAGTCCGAGATACTCCTCCAGTTCCATGTTGGGCCAGAAGTTGACGAGCTGGATGCACTCATTAGGCGAGCCGATGCGGTCGATGCGGCCGAAACGCTGGATGATGCGTACCGGATTCCAGTGGATATCGTAATTGATGAGCCAGTCGCAATCCTGGAGGTTCTGGCCTTCGGAGATGCAGTCGGTCGCGATCAGAAGATCGATTTCGCCTTCGTCCGCGAGGTCGTCCGGTCGTTCTTTCGTCCGGGGCGCAAAGGCAGTCAGGATGGAAGCAAGATCGTGTCGCAGACCGGGCAGGGTTGTCCTGTTGCGCCCCGTTCCGGTGACCAGCGCGGCTTCCACCATCAGGCGATCCCGGGCCCAGGGCGCCAGCGCGTCGTAAAGGTAGCGCGCGGTGTCGGCGAAGGCCGTAAACACGATGGCCTTACGGTTGCCGGCGTTGATCGGGTCGCGGCATTTCCGTTCGAACATCTCGCGCAGTTCGGCGAGCTTCGCGTCGCGGGCAGAGGTCACTTGCCGCGCCGCGGCAAGAAGCGTTGTCAGACGGTTGCGGTCTTCGATCAGGTCCTGCCGCCAGCGCACCGGATCGACGTCCTGGAGGAGAACCTTGACCTTGCGGCCGGCCAAGAGGTTCTCGAAGGCGGGGTCCTCGATATCGATATCGGCGATATCGAGTTCTTCGACTTCACCTGCCTGTACGTCGATGCGCGTGAGGAGAGTTTCGACGTCGGCAAGTTGACGTTGCACGGTCAGCGCGAACGAGGCGACCGAGCTTTCAATGCGCTTGAGCGCGTTGACGCGGAGAAGCTGGACGAGGCTTTCTTCGCGGTCCAGTTGCCTGAACAACCCGCCTCCGCCGCGAAGTCTGGTGCTGTATTTCTCGTCATACGCCTCTCGCTTGTGCGGCAGGACATAGCGGAGCGGCGCATAGGCGGCGAGGTTCAGGCGGCGGATCTCAGCGTTGATTTCGCCGATCGAAGGAAACTCTCCCGCGAGATCGACATCGGGTTTGACGTTGATCGGCTTGAGGCGTTCGGGGAAGCGGCCAGTCTCCCGGGTTCCATAGTATTTTTCGAGGTGCCGGCGCGAGCGGGCGATCGTGAGCCGGTCCAGCAGGGTGAAGTAGTCGAACCCCAGCATGTCGATCAGCTGCGAGGGCGTCCGCTCGGTATCGTTCAGTTCGAGCCAGCGGTTGAATTGCTTCTGCGCGCGCTGGGTCGTGCCGTCGATGCTGGACACACCGTGATCGGCCAACGCTGCGTCGTCGCTCTCGGTGGCGAAGGCGATCTGGTTGCGCAGGTCGGCCAGACGATTGTTTACGGGCGTGGCCGAAAGCATGAGCACCCGGGTCTTCACACCGTCGCGGACGATTCGGTGCATGAGCCGGTCGTACCGGGTCTCGCCACCCTGACGGGGTGAGCGCTTGTTGCGAAAATTGTGCGATTCGTCGATGACGACCAGATCGTAGTTGCCCCAGTTCACATGGGCGAGGTCTATATCTCCCGACAGGCCGCCGTCGCGCGAAAGATCGGTGTGATTGAGGATGTCGTAGTTGAAGCGGTCGCGTGCGAGGAAGTTGCGGCGGTCGTTGGCGCGGTAGAGAGACCAGTTGTCGCGCAGCCGCTTCGGGCAGAGCACCAGAACGCGGTCGTTGCGCAGCTCGTGGTACTTGACGATCGCCAGTGCCTCGAAGGTCTTGCCGAGCCCAACGCTGTCGGCGATGATGCATCCGCCGAACCGTTCCAGTTTGTCGATGGCGCCGACAACCCCGTCGCGCTGGAACTTGAACAGTCTGTTCCAGACTTCCGTCTCGCGAATTCCCGTCGCCGACTTGACCACCTGTTCTTCGTCGAGCTCGCCGCCTTCGGTCCGAAACAGGTGATGCAGAATCAGCGCGTAGATTTCGGACGGATCGCGGTGCGCCGCGAGACGGCGCAGTGCTTCCACGAGATCCGCCTTCGCGGCGTGACTTTCGGTAAGCGCTGACCACTGCGCATCGAACCATGCTCCCAGCCGGTCGCATTCTTCAGGCGTCTCGGAGGTCTGGATAAGATTGAGCGGGTTGCCCGGCGCGAGGCCGAGCCCGTCGGTGCTGAACGAAAACGAACCGAGCAGTGCTTGCCCTGGGCGACCGTCGCCATTGCGCAGCACGATCGCCCCCTGCGGCACGGTTCCGTTGGCTCTACGCACCTCGGCAGTTTTCTCGAGCCATGCCGCACAACGGCCGGCTAGCCAACGACCTTGCAGCCGATTGCGCGCGGCTCTGTCCACAACGGAACCCAGAAGACCGAGAGCTGCATCGTCCGGCGGGAGCATAAGGCGCGCCCCGACCGTTCGCGCCAGATTTCCGGCAAGTTCGGCGAATGCAAAAAGAGACAGTTCTCGAGATGCGAGATCGATGCGATGGTTTGCCTTGAGCCATGGCCGAACAAGATCGATCACACGGTCTGTCCCCATGTTGGGAACGATCCTCATCTCGGCCCGGCGGTCCACGGATCGACGGTTTCGACCCCGGTGTTGCGGAATATACCTGTGTTCCGTGTCACAACCGCTAGTCCGCAGCATGCCGCCGCCGCGAGAAAGGCGTCTGGAACATGGTCATCGAGCGGCTCTCCACGCCGGCGCTTTTCTTCCATGATCCGGGCACACGCTTGGGCGTCGGCCAGTGTCCAGTCGACAATCCGGTCCTCGAAAAGTTCGTTGAGAAGATCCCGGAACCGTTCGGCGAGACCATCCCGGCGTCGGCCGGGAGCGAGGCGGCCGATGCCGTCGAGGATCTCCCAGACGGTGACGGACGCGATGCCGAGGCCCTCGCGTGCAATCGAATCGAGAAAGTTGCCGACGCGCGGTTCCGGTCGCGGTCGCATCATCTCGAAGACGACGTTCGTGTCAATGAGCCAAGCAAGGGGCGCAGTCATTCCTCGTCCTCGCCGGAGAACGACACCGGCCTGTAGCCGCACCGGACCGGCGGCGGCAGTTCTACCCCATGCTGCGCCCCGAAATGCCGCGCGAACGCCTCGGACGGCTTTGGTCGGCGCTCGGTCTTGTCGCGCTTCTCACGGATCAAGCGACGGACAAGCTCCTCCATCGAAACGCCGACCTGTCGAGCCTCGCGCTTCAGCCAGGACTTGTCCCCGGGATCGATATCGCGGACGGTGATGCTTGAACTCATGTCAGCGCCTCCTCTTCGACCGAGTCCCCATCTGCGGGGCTGATGCACGCCAGCAAAATATGCTAGCAAGAAACGGAATTCAAAAGTTTGTTGCGGACACTCCCATTGGTGGCGGCGAGCTCACTGCTTTCGACGTCGAGAGCAAGGCATGTCAAAGCCCGAACCAGGTCTGGGTGTCGACGCCGATCGGCGGGCCAAGCCCTTGATGTCGCAAGATTCTAAGGGGTCAAACTAGCGCGCCGAATAACACGCGGACTCGAAGGGGTTGCTGGGCGGCATCGGATCGTGTCCCTAGGCGTGGTGTTACCTCGACAGAAGCGACAGAGCCACCGGCACGATCCTCCACGCGTTCAAGCAGCGGCGACCGAACCAACGATAATGAACAACGCAATCCCGCCCGATATGCGCAGAATGAACGCGCGATCGCGCTTAACAGAAAGTCATGGCTGTTCTGCGGCTCCGACCGCGGCGGCACACGGGTGGCGGCGATGCACACGCTCATCGGCACCGCCAAGTTGAACGAGGTCGACTCCCAGGCATGGCTCCCCGATGTCCTCGACCGCATCGCCAACCTGCTGCAGACCCGTCTGACGGAACCTCCTCTCTTGAAACTGGAAAGCCGACCGCCAGCCGGCCCTCGCCGAATAGCCTGCGGCCTCCGCCGGCAAGAGGCATACGCTCCGCGAAATTCTTGATGCGTTGATCACTGGGAATCCTGACCTCGCCGAAGACGCGCGGTTTCAGAGGCTGTACGAGATGGCTAACCGATAGTGGAATGCCCCACGATGGTGAAGGACAGGATGATCCGTAACGTGCGCCGCAGTGATGCAAGCATGCTGATACCGGCGGGACCGAGTGAACTCGTTTTGGCCATACCTAGCGAGCATCCGGATCAGCTACAGAACGCCGAAGGACGTTTACCCAATCAGCACAGTGAGGCTCTCGCGGTCCTGCAAGACGACGCACCACGTCACCGTTTGCAGACGGTAACCTTCACGGCATGGGTTCCGGCCGAGCGGGCAATCTGTTCATGATCCCCGCCATCACCCCGCCGATGCGCTCGGCGGCGGCCTCGACGTCCCGGTCGCTGACGTGCGCATAACGCAGAGTCATTTGCACTTGGGCGTGGCCGAGCAGACGCGCCACCACCGGCAGCGGAATGCCCTGCATCGCTGCTTGGCTGGCAAACGAGTGCCTGAGATCGTGCGGCCGAACATCGCGAAGGTCGGCTTCGGTCCGCACGTCCTGCCAGAAACCTGTGATATCCGACAGATGGTCCAAGTTCCCCCAACGCGAAGGAAAGATCCATGCACTTTTCCTGGGCAACCGGTCCAGGACCTCCCGCGCGGCGGACGACAGCCAGACCGTGCGCGGCCCGTTCTTGCTATCCCGAAGGAAGAGCTTGCCTTCCCGGTAATCCCGCCATTTGAGGGCCAGCAGCTCGCTCTTTCGGCACCCCGTCAGTAACAGCAGCCGGATAACATCCGCCTGCAACGGGCGCGTCCCGTCATAGCGGTTCAGAACCTCGACGACGCGGCGGATCTCATCCGGCGACAGGAAGCGTTCCCGCGCGCGGCGGCGGTAGCGCTTGATATCTTTGCAAGGGTTGCTGTCCTCTGGCCTGTATCCGTAGACCTCGGCCTGCCGCAGGATGACCGACAGCACCGGCAAGGATCGGTTCGCCGAAGTCGGCTTCGCGTGAAGCGACTCGAACCATTCCAGCACCTCAGGCCGCGTAATACCGGCGATCGGGCGCCCATTGAACCATGGCAGAATATTGTTCTTGTAGTAATTCAGGTTGACGGCGAGGGTGCGCGGTTTCCAGTGCCTCCGGTAATAGGAGAACACCTCGTCGGCAACTGCCTCGAAAGCGATATCCAACGGCAATGCGGCGGCATTCTCCTGACCTTTCCTGATACCCGCCAACAATGACCGCGCTTGCGACCGGGCCTCGGCTTCGGGCATTGCGTCGGCATCGCTGATCTTCGTCCAGCGGCGCCGGCCTTCGTACTGCGCTTGCAGGAAGTAGCTTTTCTTGCCCGAAGGCAGGACCCTGATCCCGAAGCCTTTAAGGTCGGTATCGCGGATGTCGTAGGTAGAGTTTCGTGGCTTTAGACGGTCGACACGAGACTGGTTTAGGGGAAGATTTCGCATGGTCTTTTCTCCCGATTCGAGTTGCAACCGGGGCAGGTTTGCAGTGCCTGTCCCGACGAATACGAAAGAAAAAACGGTGCTAAATTGGGTAGTTTTGCTTGGGTTTTAACGTGCACATTCTGTGCAGAGGTGTGCCTTCGATAGATCTACTCGATATGTTTCGCGAGAGGATATAGACTGCGAAGAAGGGAATCAAGGGGGACATTGGCCTGGCCCTGGAACGGGGCGAGACATTTAAATTGGCCGGTCGAAGGGCGGAATTGACCGGCTGTCGGGCCAATGGCAGAATCCAGGCTTGATCGCGGATTCTGGAAACAGCGGGGAGATGGACGATGCCGGCGAAACGCTTCAACGAAGCGGATATCGACTTCGATGCTTTAGACGGCGAGTTGGCGAAACTTGAGCCGCCGAAGCTGAGCCTGGCGGATGTGCTGGACCGTTTGCGGAAGCGGCTGGTCGAGCAACAGGCCAAGGGCGTTACGGTGGCCCAAATGCATGAAGTGTTGAAATCGGGCGGTATCGATATCACGGAGCGCAGTCTGCGGACGTTTCTGACCAAGGGTGTGTTGCCGGGAAGGAAGGTTGCCGAGGCTGCCAGGGCCATGGTGTCCGAAGAAGGCAAAGATCCGTTCTAAGACGAATGACGGCGCACATGGGTTCGTCGTGGCGGTTTTCGGGATGTGGATAGTGAAGTTGCGATGGGGGATGGCCGGGCGCCAGCGTGGCGCTTCAGCGCCCGCGTACGGCGATGGCGCGAAGCGGCGAGCCGATCGGCGGCGATGCATCGTTCGAAGAACGAGGAGCCGCTAGCGAGCGTAAGCTCGCACGGTTGGCGGCGGCGCGAAGCGCCCCGCCATGGGCCGTGACTTTATGCACACGGCATAAAAAAAGGGACCGACCTCCGCTGTGTGATGGCGGAGGCCGACCCTGAAGGGTATCGCTACGCGGCGGCGAGAAGGACGGGAATTCCGATCTTGCGTGCCTTGTCGATCATGTTATTCGTGATGCCAGAGCCGGGGAAAGCGACGAGGCCCTTCGGCAGGAAGTTGAGCAGGACGTCGTTACGCCGGAAGGGCGCGGCCTTGCCGTCTCGATCCCAATTCGGCTTGCAGACGATCTGGTGAACGCCGTTCTTCTCGGCCCAGCTTGCCGCGATCTTCTCCGCACCGGGTCCGCCGCCGTGCAGCAGGACCATATCCTCGTACTTGAGCTTGATGCTGTCCAGCGAGCGCCAGATGGCGTTGACGTCGTCGAAGTCCTTGCCGCCGGTGAAGGCGACCAGGGTGCCCTCGGGCAGATGTGCGGAGGTCTCACGGTGTTCACGGGCGCGGAGGTAGTCGCGGGCGTCGATAGCGGCCGAGGTGAGTTTGCCGGTCTGGCTGCTGTGCGACCCGTTACGCGGACGCCAGGTGTCGCCGGTCTCGGTGCGGTATCCCTCGGCGGCGAGGTCGCGCATGGCCTCGAAGGCGTCGCGGCGATCACCAAGGTTCTGGACCCGGTCGGTGAGGAGTTCCAGTTCGCGCGACTTGATCTCGGAGCCGTCCTGTTCCTGGCCGAGGTCTTTCATCTCGGGCGCGATCTTGTCGACGCCGCGGTCGAGGCGCTGGACCTGGGCGTGCAGTGCATTGACGAAGCCCCAGAGCAAGCTCTCTCGTTCGTCGGCGAGCTGGGTGCCGTCCGGTGCGACGGCGCCGGTCAGGATGTGGATGGCTTCCTCGATCCCGGCCAGCGCCTCGTCCTCGTTCCAGATCTCGCGATTGTCGAACTCGTCGGGACCAGGTGTCGCGCCGAACAAGGCGGCCTGTTCGCAAGCCATCGCGGTCTGCGATGACGTTTCGGTGCTGATGAGATTCTGCATGATTCTCTCCATTGCTATGTTGCTATCCTCCGAGGCGTGCTGCCCCGTCGTGATGACTCTTTGTTTCACGCGCTCGCAGCGGAGCCACGATGGCCGGAATGCCTGCGCTGGGGGGATGCGCGAGTGGTGCGGGCGCAGGGAGCGGAGCGAGCGAGCCACGGTCGCGTATTCCCCCGGCGCTAGCCGCGGAGCGGCGTGGCATTGCGCGCTATCGCCGTAACGGAGCGAAGCGGAGTGGAGGACCCCGAAGGGGTTGGCGCAGTGAGACCGTGTGACACAATGAGGCATCATGACGGGCTAATTATTCTCCCACTCCCCCGCCTCTCTTCCACCGTTGCCGCAGGCTTGGTGCTTGCAATAAGGGGCGCGATCCGGGCCGCAAGGGTTTCTGCCCCGAAGGCAATGAGATCGTCATTAAAATCTGAGTGTTCGGGAACGATCACGATTGAGGGAATGCCGTGTTCCACGCAACGGCGCTGAAGACAGTTAGCGGCGTGCCCGCCTTCCACGTCTTTATCGCGGGCGATGACCAACAGGGAGAGGTCTTGGGGTGGTTCGAAGGCGCCGAGGCTGCCCGCCGATAGAGCCGCGGCGGCATGAATACCGGGGACGGCGGTGACCAGCGATAGAACGGTTTCGATGCCTTCACCGGCAAGCAGGGTCGCGCCGGAGGCGGTTCCGCCGAAGCGAACGGCGCGACCGTAGACGCGCCCGAGCGCTTTGCGCGGGCTCACGAGGTTGGCTTTCTCGGGTCGCTTGGAATCGAGCCAGGTGCGCTGTATCCCCTCGACGACGCCGTCATTGCCGGTAACGGCGGCGACCAGTGCCGGGAGGCGGTGGATACCATTGTCGTCACGATGGATGAGATCGGGATGAAACCGCAGGGCCGGGAAGCGGCAGTGGCCGATGGCGCGGGCGTGCAGATAGGCTTCCGCATGGGTGCCATCGATGGGCCGGCAACACCGCCAGAGGCGGCGTGCCGCTTCTTCACGGTCATAGCCGCCGGCGTGATCGACACCATTGTCAGGGCCGGACGGCGGCAATGAGAGGAACGCGAGGGCCTCCTCCATGGCGCGGCGCAGCGATGTTCCGCCGGTGTGCAGACGGATGAGATCGAGGAGGTCGCCATGCTCACCGGTCGCGCCGTCGGTCCATTTACCGGGTATGCCTGGAGGCGCCAGGCGCACGAAGAGCGAGCGCCCTTTGGCACCGCTTGTGTCGCCGATGGTCCAGTATCTGCCCTGCCTGCGTCCGCGGGGAAGGTAGCGGCGGCAAACGTCTTCGGCCCGTGTGCTTAACGCGGCGGCAATTTCAGTGGCGTTCATGGGGTGCGATCCCTTAGGGGAGCGATGGTGCGAAACGGGTGCATGGGGAACCTCTCCTGCCTGTCGCGGGACGCCCCCTTCAGGCCCGCCGCGAACTCTTGACGGTGAGGGCCGCGAGAGCGGAGCGCGTAGCGCGGCCGCTCCGCGTCCAGGGTTTGGGAACGCTGTAGAGGCGGGCTCGAACGGGACTCCAAAAAAAGGGCCAGCCCCATGCCAACTTGGCGGGGACTGGCCCTGAGTTATGCGGGAGGGAGGAAGCCCGCTAGAACGGAATTTCGCTGTCATCCACCGTCGCGGCGGTTTCGCCGGAAGGCACGGTCTTGCCGTTCATCGCCGGCGCGCCGTTGCCGTTTGGCTTGTCTAAAAATTGCACCCGGCCGCCGGGGACCAGAAGGATCTCGGTCGAGAACCGGTCGCTGTCCTCGCCGTCCTTGCGCCACTTGCGGGTCTGCAGCTTGCCCGAAACGTAGACCAGGCGGCCCTTCTTCGCGTGCTTCTCGAGCATTTCCACCAGGCCGTCCTGGAAGGTGACGATGCGGTGCCACTCGGTGCGGTCCACCTTGTCCCCGGAATTTTTGTCGAGGAAACTCTCGTCGGTCGCGATCGAGACGTTGGCGACGCGGCCGCCGTTGGTGAGGTGGCTGATGGTGGCGTCGGCGCCGAGGCGTCCGATCAACTGGGCGTTATTCAATCCGAACATGATCAATCTCCTATGATCGGGGTTATGACATCGGGTTAGCGAACGGGGTCAGGCCTCTCTCGACCCTTCCCCCTTCACACTTCTCTAAGCCCCCCTCTTTCTCTATTCAGCCGTCCGCCCCGGTATATGTCCGGGAGCCGAGAACTTCGCGGATCGCGTGGGCCGGCAATCCGGCCGCGGCCAGCAGCGCGCCGGCGTCGGGAAGCGGTGCGGTGAAGTCTGGATCGGAATCGCCTGTGCTGCCGGGATTGAAACAGGTGTCCTTGGAGTCGGGCGAGCTACGAATGCGATCGAACATTTTGCATCTCCGCTTGGTAGGGGTGAGACACCGCCCGGAGGGAACTCTCTTTTCCCTTGGGCGCGTCGCCCTTCTCTTTGCCTTCCTCAAACTCTCTTGCACGTTGGTCGAGGCAGGCTGGAGAGTCCGGTGGCATCGCACGACGGCAACCGGGGGCACGATTGTGCGCGGTAACCGCCGCGCGGCTTGTTAAAGGGCCGCGTCGTTGGCGTCCATGATGGCGATGACGGCGTCGTCGAGGCTTCCCCTCGCGCTCATCAAGGTGTGTTCCAGATGGAGAAGCTGGTGGCGGAGCCCGGCGCGGTCGTCGCAGGACGGGTTGCCGGGCAGACGCATGATGGCGTTCCGCAGCTCGGCGAAGCGTTCCGCCAAATCCTTCATGTGAGTTGCGGCTTCGCGTGCGCCGGTCCGCGCTTCCGGCAGGAACCCGCCGGGACCGGGCCGGGCGTAGGGCATGGTTTTGAACTCGCCGGTCGTGGAGCGTGGTGTGAGGGTGTCGAACATCGGGTTCTGTATGGACGCCTCCCGGGACACAAGGACCGATTTCGGTGTGACGGTCAGGCAGATTGCAGCTCTGTATTCGGCCTATCGATGCGGGGCGTTGTGCCCGCTGGCCCTGATGGGATCTGCCGATCCGCGCCTCATTCCTCCGGTGGGCTTTTCGCCCGGGAACCGATGCAGGCTTGGCGGATCGCGGTCTGACCTGTTTGCCATCACATCTTGTCGTGCCTTGCGCAACCTTTCAGCGGCCACCTCCTGTGTTGGTTTGTGTTTCCGTCGTCGACCGCGGCTATGCTGCCTGGCTGACGAAGTTCGCCTGGTACGCCCGGTCATGGGCCAGCAAGGCCCAGATCGTGCGAGCCGTCTTGTTGGCCAGCGCGACCGTGACCACGTTGGTCGGTCGTCGCTCGGCGAGGCGCAACGCCCACTCTGGTGGCGCCTTGCTTCTGGTGAGCACGGTGCGGGCACCATGGACCAGCAAAGTGCGGAGATACGTGTCCCCGCGCTTTGAGATTCCGAGCATGCGAACCCGACCGCCAGTACCTTCATGCCGGGGCACCAGGCCGAGCCAGGCGGCGAACTCCCGGCCGGACCTGAACGCCGCAGGATCGCCCATCGCGGCGACGACGGCCGTCGCGGTCAGTACGCCCACGCCGGGGATCTCCGCGATCCGCCGGCTGTCGGCATTGCCGCGATGCCATAGCGCGATCCGATGCTCGATCTCGCCGATCTCCTCGTCGAGCTGGCCGACCCGAGCCCATTGCTCGCGGAAGGTATCGACGATCATCGCCGGCAGACGCTCCGAGACTCGCTCCAGGGCGCCGGCCATACCACGGCGCATCCCGGCACGGCCCTGCGGCATCACCTCGCCGTATTCGGCCAGCAGGCCGCGCAACCCGTTGATCTGGGCGGTGCGGAACTTCACCAACTGCTGGCGCATGCGGTGCATCGCCAGGACCGCCTGCTGCTCCTCGCTCTTGACGGCAACCGTCTTGACGCCCGGCTGCTGCGCCGCGGTCCAGATCGCCTGTGCGTCGTGCGCATCGTTTTTGTTGCCGCGCACAAACGGCCGCACTGCCTTCGCCGGCAACAGCCGCGGCTCGTGCCCCAGTTCGCGTAGCTGGCGCGCCCAGTGTTGCGTGCCGCTGCACGCCTCCATCGCGATCAGGCAAGGAAAACGGTTGGCGAAGTGCTCAAGGAACTTCGCCCGCGTCAGCTTCAAATCCACGACCTCGCCCGTCTCCATATCAATCCAGTGCAACTGGAACACTCGCTTCGCCGTATCCACGCCGACGACGGTTCTGATAGTCTTCATCTCGGATCCTCCGGTTTGCCTGCGAAGAGCTTGCTCTTCCCTTTTGGCACTTTGATGCCGTCGGCCCGTGAGGGTCCAACCCTTCCGGCCTCCGAACATCAAGGGGAGGGAGGCGTCCATCCCATTCCTCCTCCGTGGATTGCATGACAGAATGGGGGCGATGCCGGGAGAATTGCCTCCCGTGCACCGCCCGGATCACCCCTGCCGCGCTGCCCTCGGCCTCTATGTCTTGTTGGGTTTAATGGGTGGCTTCATCGCGGGCGGAGGACATGGCGCGAGCAGCGATGGCGGACCAGGCATCTCGATCAAGGCCGATGCGGGCGTTGAGTCGATCGCAGATTCGCAAGGCATCGTCGAGGCTGAGCGCCACCAACGCCGTGGGGATGTAGCCCGGCATCGAATCGAATACGATTCGTATCTGCTGCGGCATGTTGTCGAAGTCATAAGCTGGACAAAACGCGTAGACGGGATCGTCGGGCAGCGTATGAGATGTCATGGCGATATCTTCCATATGGCGGGTTGGACCGTTCGTGCCTGCGGGCGGCGCAAAGGCGCAAATTCCCGGAAGCGCGTGTGGTGGGCGGCAACAAGCGTTCGGACGCCTCCGTTCCGGAAGCCGGACGGGAGCGTGCGGGTTTACGCCGGGCTCGCAGCCGCGAGCGGCCAGCGTTCGAGGATGCGGCCGAGGTCGATGTATTCGGGCACGAACACACGGGTACGCCACGAGACGATTTCGGTGGCGCAGCCCATGCGCTTGAGCGCCGCGAGGTCGCCGTCGGCCGGCCCCTCGATCTCGACCCGCTCCGCGCCCATCAGGCGCCGCCTTGCGAGGCGCCAGCCATTGGCGAGATCGAAGGACGCGCCGCGGTTCAGGATCGCCTCGTGCATCTCGGCCGAACTCATGACCGGTCCGCCGGACAGCCCGAAGGCGGAGCGGAATGCGTGCGCCTGCTCGGGCGTCAGAACCCGGCCGAGCAGGCTTTCCCCGGCGTCGGTCGCAAGCCGGCGCACCCGCATGTTCTCGCCCGGCAGCCGGTCCCAGATGGGGAGCAGCAGGCCAGTGACCAGCCACAGGCGGGATTCGGTGTGGCTGGGCAGCCCCTCGATCTCCGCATCCCACAACGTGCGCCAGCGATCTTCGCCGGTATCCTCCCAGTTCGAGGCGGCAAGTTCCTCCGCGGCCATGGGCTCGCGGGCGGCGGGACGGACCAGGCGGACCCGGGCCTCGACCCCGCCGTCCTCGAACATCCGCGACGGCGCGGGCAGAACAACGGCAGCGCGCTTCGAGCGGGTGTTGACGACGGGCCGCCCGTCGCGCAAGGCGAGCGCACCGCCGGCCGCCAGCGGCACGAGGCGGTCGCGGCGGACGATCTCGACAAGCTCGGTGGCGGCGCCCGAGGTTTCATGAACGTGAACCGCCTCGCGCGAGGCCACGGTGAGCGAGTCGGCCCGGATCGTCTCGACGCCCTGCTCGTGGGTCCCGGCCTCGATGGCCTGTTCGATGTTGGCCTCGATGCGGGTTTCCAGCTCGGCGAACAGCTCGTTCTGCTCGGCGATGGGCAGGGCCAGCAGGCGGTTGAGGAACCGGGGCATCGGCGGCAGGTCTTCCTTGAGCGAGCCTTCCCAGATTAGCTTCAGCCCGGTGGCGTCCTCGAAGCGGTCCATGGACCAGCCCGCAATGTTGCCGCGCCACAGCGCGATGTAGAACTGGCGCAACGCCACCTTGGCGTAGGGGCTTTCCAGATTGTCGCTGGCCCGGAACAGGGTGGCGTCGCCGCCGCCCATGGCGGTTTGGCTGTCCCGCTGTCCCCGGGTGATGGCGCCGAGGCTGTCGAGACGCCGGGCGATGGTGGCGATGAACCGGCGCTCGCCCTTCACATCCGTGGTCACTGGCCGGAACAAGGGGGCCGAGGCTTGGTGCGTTCGATGGGTGCGGCCCAGGCCCTGGATCGCCTGGTCGGCCCGCCAGCCCGGCTCCAGCAGGTAATGGATACGCCGCGCGGTGTTGCCGCAGCCAAGATCGGCGTGATAGCTGCGCCCGGTGCCGCCGGCCATGGAGAAGACGAGGATGCGTTTACCGCCCGCCATGAAGGCGGCGGTCTCGGCGAGGTTGGCCGACGCAGGACGGTTGCGCAGCGCCAGGCGCTCGCCGGACGAATCGGCGATACGCAAGACCCGGCGCGAGCGGCCGGTGACCTCGGCGACGGCCTCGTCGCCGAAGCGATGAAGAATCTGGTCGAGCGCCGCCTGCACCGGCGGCAATGCCGCGAGCTTCTCGATCAAGGTATCGCGGGCGGCCACGGCTTCCTGGCACAGGACGGGGTTGCCGTCGGCGTCGGTCACGGGGCGGCTCATGAGATTGCCTTCGTCGTCGGTGAACGGCTCCTGCAATTGCACCGGGAAGGCGTGGGCCAGATATTCGAGGCACGCCTCCCTCGGCGTCAGGTCGACGGAGATGTCGTCCCATTCAGAGACCGGGATATCGGCGATGCGCCGCTCAAGCAGCGCCTCGCCGGTGGAGACCAGCTGGATGACGCAGGCATGACCGGCTTCGAGATCGGCCTCGATCGCCCGGATCAGGGAGGGGCATTTCATGGCGGTCAGGAGATGGCCGAAGAAGCGCTGCTTCGCGCCCTCGAAAGCCGACAGCGCGGCGGACTTCGCGTTCTTGTTGAGGGTGGCATCGCCCTCCATGATGCCGGTAGCTTTCAGGGCGTCTTCTATATTGCGGTGGATCACCTTGAAGGCGCCGGCATAGGCGTCGTAGATGCGCCGCTGCTCGGGTGTCAGGGGATGTTCGAGCAGCTCGACCTCGACCCCGTCATAGCTGAGCGCACGGGCCTGGTAGAGCCCGAGCGCCTTCAGATCGCGGGCGACCACCTCCATCGCTGCCACCCCGCCCGCCTCCATGGCGGTGACGAAATCGGTGCGTTGCTCGAAGGGCGTCTCGCCGCCCGAATCAGCGCCGCCCCACAGGCCGAGGCGCCGCGCATAGGCCAAGCCGGGCACGGTAGTAGCGCCGGTAGCGGAGACATAGAGTATACGGGCATCCGGCAAGGCGTTCTGCAAACGCAATCCGGCACGTCCCTGCTGCGAGGGCGCCACCTCGCCGCGCGATCCCTTGGACCCGGCGGCGTTGGCCATGGCGTGCGCCTCGTCGAAGACGATGACGCCGCCAAAGGCATGGCGGGAGTCTTCATCCATGCCATCCGCGAGCCAGCCCACGATCTGTTCGAGGCGCGAGCGCTTTCCCTGGCGGGCGGGCGAGCGCAAGGTTGCATAGGTGGCGAACAGGATTCCGGCCTCTTGAGGAATATCGGCCCCCTGGCGGAACTTGCCCAACGGGATGAGGTCGGCTTCGCTGCCGCCGGTCGCGGCCCAGTCGCGGCGCGCGTCCTCGAGCAGCTTGTCGGAGGCGGACAGCCACAGGGCCCGGCGGCGGCCGCGCAGCCGGTGGTCGAGGATGATGGCGGCGACCTGGCGGCCCTTGCCGCAACCGGTGCCGTCGCCCAGCATCCAGCCGCGCCGGAAACGCACCGGCGCGGACAGGGCTTCGCCGTCGCCGGTGGCATCAGGATCCGGTTCAAGACCGGCGCTTACGGCTTCGCCGTTATCTGCGTTATCGGCGGTCCCCGGGACGCTATCGCCGTCATCGCCGTCGTCGGCAACACGCGCCACGGTCTCCCAACTCTCGCCGATGCGGTAGAGCGCGGAAAGATGACGATCATGGGCCTGACCGGCGAGGATGACGCTTTCGAGCTGGGCGTCGGACAGCAGTTCGTCCGTCACGATACGCACGGGCAGCATCGGGTGGTAGGCCGGCACGGGATGGGGCACAGCTGCCATGGCGGCGGATTGCACCAACGACGTCGGATGTTCGCACGCGCCGGGAATGCGCGCGGTCCGGGGCCGCCATGGCTCGTAGACGCCGGCATGGGTGGCCTCCGGTTCGCTTACCTTGCCTTCAGGGTTGGCGGGTGAAGTTTCGTAGTCGAGTTCGGCCACCGGCCCCCAATCGCGGACTTGCGGGGCTGCGGGTCTGGTGTTGGGCGCGGTGGCCGCTGCCCGCTTACGCGGGGCCGGCCGTGCGGCGGCATGGCCGAACAGATCGCCGGCCGGAACAAGCGCAGCGGATATTGGCATGACCGCCTGCCGCTGCGGCACATTGGCGGCGACGGCTGCAAGCAATCCGGCAGCGGTGGGGACGGATTCCCGCGCGTCGGTCGGAACGCCCTGGGCATTGGCGGGATCACGGTCGATTACGGTCAGCCGGGTATCGAAGGTCGTGCCGCGCCGTGCGTAGGCGCGCCCGTCGATGGCGATGGAAAAGACGGTGCGCGGCGGCGGATCGAGCCGCTCAAAGGCGCGGCTCCAGGCGGCATCGCCCGGGATGCAGCCGGCCGACGTGATCGCCACCAGCCGCCCGCCCGCCGGGAGCATGGAGAAGGCGGAACGGAGGTGGCGCAAATCAGCGTCATGGCGGATGCGCTGGACCCCGGGGCTTGCCGAAAACGGCGGGTTCATCAACACGACGGTGGGCATCAAGCCTGGCAGATAATCGGCGATGGACTCCGCGTTGTGACGGGTGACCGGCGCGTGTTCGAACAATCCGGCAAGCAACCCGGCGCGGACGGCGGCAATCTCGTTCAGGTGCAGGGGATTCCCCGATCGCGCGTCATCGGTGCGTTTGCCGAGGGCGCATTCGGCCATGACGGCGAGCATGCCGGTGCCGGCCGAGGGCTCCAGCACCATGTCGCCGGGCCGGATGGCGGCGGCTTGCAGCGCGGCGTAGGCGAGCGGCAAGGGGGTAGAGAACTGTTGCAGAGCAAGCTGCTCCTCCGACCGCCTTGTCTGGGACGGCTCCAAGGCTGCCAGGGTTTCCAGCATGGCGAGCATGGCGGCGGCGGATCCGGGTCCGGCGCCGGCCTCGCGGCGCATGAGACGGCCGTAACGCTGGATGAACAGCACCATTGCGGCTTCGGCCGCTTCGTAGGCGTCCTTCCAGACCCAGGCGCCTTGCGTGTCGCCGGCGCCGAAGGCCGCGCTCATCGCTTCGCGCAGGGTCTTCGCATCGAGCGCCCGGCCCGCCTCCAGGTTGGGAAGCAGAGCGGTTGCCGCGGCCAGCAACGCGGCAGGCTTGGAGCGGACGCCCGGGGTATCGGCAATAGCTGGGGATATTTGAAGCGGCTGGATGGCGGCCGGACGCGCGGGCGCGTTCGCCGCCGGTTGGGCGTCGAGCATGAATGATCTCCCAATTGGAAAGGGCAGACCGGAGCCGTGGCCGGGGCCTTACGGCTCCAGCGAAGGGCCGGGCGGTGCCGGAAGCAGGTGTCCTCGCTCTCCCGGCCCCGGTTCACCCGGCCTCAGCGCAACCCGCCTCCTTGCGGGCGGGAGCACGGATATGGAGGATTATGCGGGCGCGGTTCGCGGTATCAGGCTGGTCCGATGTCGACGCGCTCGCCCCAGGGCTCGCGGTTCGGCCCTCCAGCCGGCAGCCAATTGACCCAGGCCACAGGATATGGGGGCTCGGTGTCGGGGTAGCTGTCGCATTCCATGTCGGTCAGGTAGAGGCAGCAGTTTGGATGCACCCCTTGCTCATGGAGCCACGCGAAGCCAGGCCGGAAATCGGTCCCGCCCCGGCCCCTGATCGTGATCCTGTCCGGCAGTTCCCCGGCGGGATACCGGGCCGCGTCCTGCAGCACCGCGTCGACCTGAAGGACATAGATGCTTTCGGGTTGCAGTTCGGCGGAGATCTCGCGGACCTCGGCCCAGAACAGGGCCAGCGTCTCGCCCTGCAACGAGGCGGAGGTGTCGATGATGATGGCGATGGCATCGATACCCTCCGAATGCATCGAGGGCAGATAGAGGCCGCTGTCGATGAAACGGCGGTTGGGGACACTCCAGCTATAATCGCGGCGCGCGGCATCGGTCATGTAGCGGCGCAACAGCGACCGCCAGTCGAGGATGCTGCGGTGTGCTTGTCGGATCGTCTCCTCGACGGCGCCCGGCGCGTTGCCTTGCGCCCGGGCGAGGCTCGCGGCCTGGTGCATGGCCTCGTCCCACGCCTGCTCCTCGGCGGGTGTGTTCACCGGCGACTCGGGAATCTCGCCGGTGCTGTCGTCGCGGCGCTCGTCCGCGTCCATGACCTCGCCGGTGCCGCAAGGGTCGTGGCTGGCGGGCGTCGGCCCGGATGGTTTCCAGCCCGAGCTGTTGCTGCCCGATCCCGGCTCGTCCTGCTCTTGCATGCTGCCGTCATCGGTTGGATCGGACGGGGCGTTCTGATCGCCGCTGCCGTCGCCGGCTTGGGGGCCGGCTGCGCCGCCGTTGTCGCCTCCGTTCCCGGATGGAGACGCGCCGCCCGGATCCTCTGCATCGTCGGACGGTTCCGGGAGCCGATCGTAGGCCTGCTCGGCGCTGATGCCGTCCCAGGCTTCGGCCTCGGGCGGCAGCACAAAGCCCGCGTCGCGCAGCAGGCCGTGGGTGACTAGCTGCGAGGCCCGTTGCCAGCGCTCCGGGTCCCGGCCGCCCCGCCGGGTGTGATGCTTGAGCGCACAGGCCAGGACCACGCGCGCCAGCGCGGTCTTGATCCGGTCGGCGTCGGTGTCCGCCACCCATTGGGGCGCGTAGCGAATGTCCTTGCCGTCACTGCCCAGGGTCTCGCGGGTGGCGTCGGCGCGGATCGGCAGCCTTAACGCCAGGCTGCCGAAAAAGGGCTGGTCGCGCAGCAGCGCGGTCACGCAGTCGCTGACGCGCCGGGCGGATTCCGAGCGGGCGGCCATCATGCTGCTTCCCTGTTCTCGGCGGCGGGCGCGAAGTAGCCCGCGAATTGCGCCGTGAGCGCATCGGCGTCGCGCTTGACCTGACGGCGGAGGTTGGGATCGAAGCGGCCAGACGGGCGCAGGGCATCGGGCTCGATACCGGCGAACTTGTCCTTCACCTCGCGGCACAGCATGGAAAGATCGTCGTCGGCGAAGATGTTGAGCCGGGGCACGACGTCCACCAGCTCCCTGATGTTTTCGATCAGGCTGTCGCGGAACACCAGGGGCTTGCCGTTCTCGTCCTCGCGCAAGCGTTCGCCGACACGCTCGACCGCCTCGCCCAGGCGCTTGTAGAGATCGTGCTGCGCATCGTTGAGACGGATCCGGACCTGTTGCTCGATGTCCCGCCTGACCCGCTCGGTCTCGCCCTGGGCCAGATCGGCCATGAAGTGGCGCGCGTCAGGAACCGGGACAATGCGGTAGCGAATGGCGAACTTGCCCTGGAGCGCCTCCGTACCGGGATAGTCTTCCAGGCGGAACAGCCGGCCGAGGTCGAGGCGGGCCTGGTCCACGTAATCTTCGTAGTCCTCGATGAAGCGGGCGCGCTCGCGCACTACACGCTCGACCAATGTGTCCAACGCCGCGGTGTAGCGCTCATAGTTGGCGACGGTGAGCAGGCGCCCGCCCTGGTCGTCCCAGGGCAAGGTGTTGGCATAGTGACTGGTCCTCGCATTACTCATGGTCGTGGCCAGCGCGGCGAAGGCCTGCTTGGGCAGGAGGCGCTTGTTGTAGCGCCCTGCATTGGTGTCGGCGTCGTTATGGACAGCGACCTGTTGGCTCGCCTGGCGGTCGTAGAGCCTGCCGGACCAGGAGTTGATCCGCAGGCTGACGAGCATGGCGTCATGGGTGAGGTTCATGGCATGGGTCTCCTGATGCGGGGTCAGCGGGTCTTGGCGGCGGCCCACTGGATGAAGGCCTGGGTGTGCTGGAGCGCGGGCTCGCGGCGGATGCAGGAGCCGACGAGGAACTCGCCGACCTCGCGCCGGAGCCTTGTGGCGTAGGTGACGATGGCGCCGAGATTGATGTCGTCGGCCATCCTGTAGAGCGAGCCGCAGAGCGCGATCAGCGCACTGGCGTTGCCGGGGACCACGGCGCCCTCGGGATCGTCGATGACGGTGCGGGGATGGGGCAGTTCGTGCCAGACTTGCAGGAAGGCCGAGAACTCGACCGCCGCGGCCTCGCCGACGGTGCCCCGGAAGAGCGCGCGCTCGGAAACCGGATCGAGGCCGTTCCGGCGGTGCACGATGTTCGAGACCATCTCCCATGTCCTCGGACACGGGAAGGCCTTCTCCGTCGATTGGGGGTTGAAGGCATGCAAAAGCTCGGGGCGCATCGACACGAAGAAGAGGACCTCCGGAGCGATTCCATTCGCTGCACCCCAGGCGCACCAGTCCGCCGCATCGACCCGGATCTCCAGATGGACGAAGCGCGAGGCGAGCGGCGTCGGCATGCGGTGGACAACGCCGCGGTCGCCCTCGCGGTTGCCGCAGGCGATCAACGCGGCGCCTTCGGGGAGTTCGTACTCGCCGCATTTGCGGTCGAGCACGAGCTGGTACAGGGCCGCCTGCACCATCGGCAGAGCCGAGGGCAGTTCCTCCAGGTTGATCAGCCAGCTTCCGTCCGCGTCCGAGGGCGGCAGGAAGGCCGGCGGCGCCCAGCGGGTGCGGTCGGCTCCGTCGCGCCACGGGATGCCGCGCAGATCGACCGGGTCCAGCAGCAGGGCGCGGACGTCGACATACTCACGGCCGGCCTGCGCCGCGACCTGTTGGGCGATTTGACTTTTGGCGCAGCCTGGACCTCCCCAGACCACCACCGGTTGGCGGGCTTCGACCAGCAGCGCCAGGGTGCTGGCGAGTTCGCTCGGGCGCAGCGAGTAGTCGGCGGAGATGGTGTCGGGCTCGGTCATGGCATGCTCCAGGCTGGCAGGTGGGGTGGATGAGTTGCGGCGCGGACGGCCCCCTCGGACGGCCCGCCCTTTGCCCCGGCCCTGGCTTCGACACCGGCTCTCGCCGGCCTGTGGCACGGCACGTGTCCGGGCAGGCTTCGTGGAGCGCGGCCGGGAAGCGGTTGCGGTGCCGCCGTTCAGGGTTGGCGGCGGTGGTACGCCGCCCTGCTGCTTACGGTTCCCGTCCATCGCGGCCGGTTTGCCGGTTTTGCCGAAGCTGCGGCGACGGCGGGCTTGCCGGCGAGGATGCGGGCAGCGGCTTCGAGTTCAGGCCCCTATTCGACGATATGCTCCGCGGCGCGAGCAGCCTCGGCGTAAATGGACAGGGGATAGTTGGTGGTATCCACCGATCGGTTTTACCGACCAAAGCAGACACCCCTGACGGCCTGTCCGATCTTGCAAGGGACGCGGCGGTTAGCAGTCGAATCTCCCGCTATCGAGCGGTCGCGATCATCGGTTTTGCCGGCGCCAGTCCCAGGGCATCGCGAACTCGCCGGCCCAGATGCCTCGGCGGGCGCGTCGCGCCTGTTCTTCTTCGGTGACGTAGGCCCGCGAATACTTGCGGTAGGCGACAGCCCAGCCCTGTCGCACCTGCTCCGCTCCGAGATCGGTGCTGCCGGCGAAACACTGGGCGACCAGGCGGCCGTAACGGTCGACGTCGCGTTTGAGGCACCGCACCGGCTGCTGGCCGATGAGCGCCGCAAGCGCGTGCGTTGACTTGCGCCCACAGCGATAGGCCTCGCCCCGGACGGAGCGGCACAACTGGCGGTGTTCCGGCGCGTCGATCCCATGGATGCGGATGCGGACCTTGCCGATCCGGATGCTGTCCCCGTCGGTAATGACGGGCATGCCGGTGACTTCGTCCGGCGCAGCAACTGCGACACCGGCGGCGAAGGTGGCCAGGACGATGGAGAGGAGCGGGACCAGACATATCTTCATCATCGGAGAGTTCCTTCGGGGGCGGTTTGGGCCGGTCTCCGGGCGAGTTGCTGGCGGGCTGTATTCCGGCTCCCTGCCGACTCTATGCGAGCGAGGTCGGCGTGATGCACTCCGGATCGTCGTGGCGCGGGCTGTTGGCGCGGGTGCTGACCGGATAAACCGCAAGCAGGGTCTCGGGAGTGGGGTCCAGGGCGACGTTGCCTCCGGAGAGCCAGGTCTCGAACGCGCCCGGCGACAGAATGACTGGCATCCGGTGATGGATCGGCGTGAGCGTGGCGTTCGCGGCGGTGGTGAGAATGGTGAAGGTCTCAATCGTGTCGCCCATCCGGTACTCGGCGAGCGAGCCGCGCGGCGCTCGGCTCGCGCAGTGATGAGCTTGTATGCGATGGCGGGATCCCTGGCCAGCCCGGGATCAATCCCCAGCGCAGCATGGAGAGGCCAAGCACGTCAGCCTCCGCACGCACCACGGCTGCTTCTTGGCTGGGCGCGACGTTGTAGCGGGCCTGCGGATTGATTGCCGGGCCGCTCAGGTTCAGGCACGCATGAATCTCGGTCCAGGAACGATGCCGGGTGAAGCATCCGCACATGACGAGACCTTAACCGAATTCCGTGGACGGCCAATGGTCACGGCGTATGCGGGGCTCATGGCGCGTTCATGCACTCCCGAACGAACGCGGCGGCGGTGCACACGTACCAGGGAAGTCGGCTTCCTGTCCCGTGAAATCCTACATGGCCGCCGCCGCGCGTGACGGTGACGCGGAGCGGAGGACGTTCGGTGATGGACGGCGGGGAAACCCAGGGATCGTCGTTTGCGTGCAGGAGGAGAACGGGGATGCGGAGCGCATCGATGCCGCGGATCGGCAAGCATGAGGCGTAGTAGTCCGCCGCATCGCGAAACCCCGCGTCCATTGCGGTGAACGCGTCGTCGAAGTCCCGGACATGGCGTGCGCGCGCAAGGGCCGCGCGCACCGAGACCGGTGAATCTCGCCAGACCGGCTCCGTCTCTTGCCGCAGGCGCGCGAGCAACCACCGCTCGTAGAGGCGGTTCCGGGGGCGGGCAATCCGGTCCGCCGCCGCCGCGAGATCGAGCGGCGCGGATACCGCGACCACCGTCTTCACCATTGCGGGAAGGTAGGGAGCCGAGGCAAGACGGAGGGCGAGGGCGCCGCCCAGGGAAAAGCCGACGATGGCGATGCCCCGGTCCCGGATGCCCGGGTCGAGATCGGCCACTGCCAAGCAGGCGTCGGCGAGATCCCGCACCCGGTCCATGTGATAATGGCCGCGGGCGACCGACCGGCCTGGAGGCGAGCCCCGAAGGTTGAGGCGGACCACCGGGGCGCCGCTTGCCAGCCATGCGCCGGCCGATTGCAGCACGTACCGGCTCGCCTCACAGCCCGTGAGTCCGGGCACGAGAACCATGGCCGGCAAGGGTTTCCGTCCAGGGTGGAAGCGGGCGACAAGGCGGTCCCCGCTTCCGTCACGGAGGGGGATCTCGAAGCGTTGGCCGGATTCCGCTGGGATTCCCGCAAGCCTTCCAGGAAGAACATTTCGTATCGTCTGAAGGTCGGCGGTGACCCACGGCCAGCGAGGCCGGAAGGAAGGAGGTGCGTTCATCCGCCGGGAGGAGGCAGACTCTTCGGACCGTGCCCATCAAGCTCGAACATGTGCCAAAACCCAAATTCCGCCTGTTGAATCCAAATCATCATGTAGTGTACTCGGGCTCTCCCGGGCGTGGAGGCATGGGTTGGATGGGATAGGAGCGGCGTGGAGAGAAAGCGGCCACAGACTCGTGACAGGCGGGGAAACGAAGGAGGGACGCCGAAGCGTGTGTGCGAAGCCGCTGGGTATGCGGGCGGGGCGTTTCGTGCTGGATGTCGTTCACGATCGGGTCGACCGGCAACATCGAAGCCATCGCGCGCGGCGGCGGGATCATGTTTCGCGACCATCATGGCCGGTGAGTTTCATCGCCGGCGTGACGGCGAGGATGCGGGCAGCGGCTTCGAGTTCGGGTCCCGATTCGACGATACGTCCGGCGGCGCGCGCGGCCTCGGCGTAAATGGACAGGGGATAGCTCGCGGTAAAGTGAATATCGCGCTCGATGCCGAGCCCGAAAGGTCCCCGGTATTCGGTCAATTCAAGCAAACCGATTGACCCTAATTCGGGTGTGCCGAAGCCCAAATCAGCCAGGCCGAATCCACATTCGTCCGGGTATTCGGGATCGAGTTCCGACAGCAGCCAGGTGCCGGAACCACCAGCATTGAACCACTTGACCACGGGCTTGTGGTCGGGGCCCCTTCGGGTCCCATTTGCAAGCAGCTTCGTGCGCTGTGCTTCGGTGAGCAGTTTCATGGAATGGTCCTCTCGAATATCGGTCATCGGGATGACCGCGCGCCGGCCGTCCGCGCCGGGCCGAAATCCGGCTCCGGCCCGGAGTGGTGCAAGGCAGGCGGTTTGCGATGGACGAATGCCGTCGGCGATCAACTGGCCGGCGGCGGTCCGGGGTCGCCGGGATCCAGAATGAGCACGCGTGCATGGCCGCCGCTGACGGCCACATCCGGAGCGCCATCGGTTCTACGGCGAACGGTGACCAGAGGCTTGTTGCCCGGCGGGGCCGGCGGATCGGCGGCCTCCGTCGTGACGGTGCCGGCGTGTTCAATGAAACGAATACGGACGGTGCCGCCCGTGACATCGATGCCGCCGGGTGGGCGGAGGCCGGTCAGCGTGACCACGGGCGGCTCGCCTTTCTCAGTGAAATGGTCTGGAACGGGGATCGCGGTGTCGCCCCAGGGGTCGGCCTCCTCACCCTCGGCAATGGCATCGACAAATGTTGAGCCGCAATAATCTGCGGACTTCCAGTGGGGGTCGTCGCCGGCTTGCTCGATGGCCTTTTCCAGTGCCTCGTCGAGGGTATCGGCTTCGACCGTTACAGTGTTGTGGTAGTGGGATGCGTAGCCGCAACAGACGGTATAGTGGGTCATTGCGCCGCCTCCCCGGTGACGGCATCGGTTGCGGCTTCCGTGCATACGGGTCCGATATCGACGCTGACCTTGCCGCCGCGCACCACGATGGTGACCGTGCGATCGCGCGGCATGAGCCAGAAGATTTCGCGCCATACCGCATCGTCGATGGTGCGCTGGCGGGCTTCCTCGACCGAGCACATGAGCTTGAGCGACATATGCAGGGCGTCTTCCTCGAAGCGGGTGAGTTGTGTTTCCCAAGAGTCCGCATCCGCGTCGTCGCTGGGGCTGAAGTATGCGGCGCGCAACAATCGGGCGAGTTCCTCGGGCGCGATATCGCTGTCCGCCGTCACCAGGGGCAGCGCGTCATGGAGCGACGACCAAGCCTCCCCCGCGAATGCGAGATCGGCGGGGACCGCGATGGTGTCGCATTTGCGGAAGCAATGGCGCGGGGACTTGGGCGGATGCTGAACATTCAGGTGCATCACGATGGTCTCGGGCCGTTCCGGCTCGCCGCTATCCTCCTGATCGAGGAAACTGTCCAATGAACGGACGGCGCCATCCACGGTAACAAGGGTCTCAATGCCGGTAACGCGCGCGAGCGCGTCGTACCAGGGATAACCTTCGAAACGCGGCTCGGGGGCGAACAGCTTGAGCGTGCGTTCCGATCCGTCCTGGAGCCCGGTAAGGCCGAGGGCGCGATGGAGCGCCTGGGCCTCGGGCGGCTCGGGGTCAGCCTGCATCACCAATGCGTCGGTGCCTACGCCCGCGAAGGCGGACCGCTCGTCCCAATAGTCGGTATCGGCGATACCGGGACGCCAGGGACGCAGCTCGGCGGGCGGCTCCGGCATTTCGATTCCCGCCTCTTTCGCCTTGTGCCAGTCGGTCCAGGCAAGCCGCGGAGCCGGATCGGCCTGCGCCATGGCGCGGTAGACGGCAAGCCGCGCGGCCTCGCGCATCTCTTCAAGAAACGGGGTCTCCACCGCTTCTTTCCTCGCCGGCAGGACCAGCTCCAGATCGGGGCACGAGTCGATGTCGGCCCGTGCCGACCAGACGCCGCCTTCCACGGCGTCGATCTGGGGCAGGCGCACCGGCAGGGTCAGGCCGTGGAAGTTGACGTCGGGAATGCGGTAGCCCGCATGGCTGTCCTTGAAGACGCCGAAGACGAGGCCCTTCCATGGTTCCACATGGAGCGCGCCATCGAGAAAGGCACGGCGTTCGATAACCTCGCCGTCGATGGTGACCGGCAGGGGGTAATGCCGCGCGGCGGTCTCGAGAAAGGCGCGGACCGCGTGGGGCGCCTCGGACGCCTCGAAGGTGACCGCGGTTCCATGGGGCCAGGGAGCGCTACCGTCCGGGACGACATGCGCCGCATCGCGGCCGAGAAAGTGAGCGGGTTCGAGCACCAGGCGGTAGCCGGGGCTTGGGTCCTGGCCGGGGACGCGCCAGCGCAACGTGCAGCCCCGGCGCGAGAGGGCGAGAAGCCCGAACCCGGCGGGATCTTCCGCCTCGGCGATGCCAGCGTTCCAGTTGCTCTCGCCGAAGGTCAGCAGGACGGCGGGATCGGCGATCCCGGCGCCGTCGTCGGTGAGGGTAACGCGGGTACCATCGCCGTCCTGCTCGATGGTCGCGGCAACGCGGTTGGCCCCGCCACGGCGTGAGTTTTGCAGTGTCTCGGTGAAAATATCGGCGAGGCCGGCCGAAAACAGCCGGGTCACCTTGTCGATGGCGCTGTCGCCGACCCGGGCGCGGATCGTTGCGGAACCATTGCCGGCCTCGGCCGTAACGGCATTCTGTGTGGTCGACATAGGGAAACTCCTGGTTGTCGATACGGGAATGAAAAACGCCCCGCCGGAAGGAAGCCGTCGGGGCGTTGTCGTGAGGGAAGAACGCGGTGGCTCAGCCGCGGCGCAGGAAGGCCGGTATCTCCAGCAACTCCGCATCGCTGTCGCGGCCGTTGCCGCGCGGCGGGGCCAGGACCTGTTCCCGCTCGACCGACACGTCATGGCCGCCGCCCGCGATGGCGTCGCAGGCGGGCGGGTCCGCCGCTTCCGGCGCGGACGCCGCGACTGGGGGCGTTGCTTCCGCGTTCACGGCCGAGGCGAGTGCGGCGGCGCGGCGTTCGGCCACGGCGGGAGCATCGATGCTCTCGACGACGGAATGAACGCCTGCGTTCATGGGCTGTTGTGCCTCCGCCGGAGCGGGATCGGCGCCACCGTCTTCCGGCGTATTGCCCAGCGGCGCATCCTCCAACAGCGTATCCGCTTTCGCCGGTTGCGGGTCGGGGGCGGCCGTCCCCTCGTCACTCGCCGCGCCTTCGTCATCGACGGCACCCGTATCGAAGGCGCGGAAGCCGGGCGGCGTCCAGGCGATCGCCGCGGCGCGGCCCTCGGCCGTGACCCCGGCGGGCACGCCGTCGCCGTGGGCGAAAGCGTCCTGCATCGCCCTGGCGATGCCCGCCTTCTTCTGTTTGGCCTCGGCTTGCGCCCAGGTCTCGCCCAGCGTCTCGCGGGCGATGGCGAGGATGCGGTCCTTGCGCAAACGCGACCACAGCAGATCGGCGGTCCAGAGCTGATCGCGGTTGCCGCGGACGGCGGAAGCGAAGTCGATGTCGAGCCGGCCGACGGTCGCTTCGACCTCCGGCCGGGCCGTGGGTTCGAACGCCAGTTGGCCCTTCAGCGTGCGCGCGACGCAGGACGCGAACAAGGTCCGCTTGTCCCGTTCGGGAAGCGCCCGCAGCTCGGCGAAAGCCTCCGCATCGGGCAGGTCGGTCCAGTCCAGTTTTTGCACGGCCCGGTCGATCTCGAGGTGCTTCTCGCCGACATTGACGGTGCCGAAAGCATCGTCGTTGACCCGCATGGCCGGACGGTCCGGTGTCTCGGCCGCCCTGATGTCGAGCGCGTCGTCATGGTAGCCGGTGGTGAACACGCCGCGGGCGAGCTGGAACAGCAGGAGATCGAAGGCCGCGTCGAAGTCGCAGGCGAGCTGGCTCTTGACGATGGCCGTGCGGATGGCCCGCAAATCGTCGGCGAGGCCGATGCCGACGCCCGCTTCCTTGCGCGCCTCGGATTCCGCGTCGCCGGGAGAAGCAAGGGGTGCCGCAAGCGTTGGCGCCTCAATGCCGGAGATGGTGTTCTCCCCGTCGCCGGTATCGTTTTGTCCGGCGGCGTCCGCATCGCCTGCTTCGCGCACGGGCATGTCCTCGGGCCTGACCAGGCCCTGGATCAGCTTGAGTTCGCTATCGTTGCCGATGGTGGCGATGCACCCGGCGATGGCGATATCCTCGCGACGGTAGACCGCGCGGGCCTCGATCGTGGCTTCGATCTCGTGGAGCCGGGTTTCGTTGGCATCGGCTTCCTCGACCAATTCTTCGGTCCAGTCCTCGTCGTCCATGTTGGCGAGTTCGTCGTTGCGGGTCCTCAAGCGTTCGATCTCGGCCTTCTCCCCGTCCGCCGGCTCGGCCGGTTGCGGACGCACCCGCCCGAAGGCGGCGGTGGCGCTCCAGTCCATGTCGAGCCGCGCCTCGGCCCATTTCCAGCGCGTCTCCAGTTCCCTCGCCGCGACCTGGAGGCTGTCCATGGCGAGATTGTTCAAGAGATCGGGATCGTCGAACCAGATCCCCCGCTCGTCCTCCTCGGCGAACAGGTCGCGGTCGATCCTGCCGCCCGCCGCCTCGTAAGTCTCGATGCCGACGAAACGCGCGATGGCGGAGGTGGCCGAAACCCGGTCCTCGGTCAGCAGGCGCTTGATCTGCCAAGCGCCGGGCCGGTAGCCCTGCTGGCTCACCGTCTCCCAGGCCGCGCTCTGGCGCGCCTGATCCGTGGTGACGGCGAAGGCCATCAATGTTTCCAGATCGATCTCGCCCGCGCGGTAGGCTTCGAGCAGCACCGGTGCGGCGTTGCCGAGCCGCAGGCGTTTCTCCACGGTGCGCTCCGAGACCCCGAAGCGGGCCGCGATGGCCGCGGCCGTGCTGCCCGCATCGGCCAGGCGGCGGAACGCCTCGACCTGATCGGCCGGGTGCATGGCGGCGCGGACACTGTTCTCGGCCAGCGAAACTTCTTCGGCCGCCACGAAATCGCCGATCATGCGGCAAGGTACGGGGTGGTCCTCGTCCAGCGCGCCCTCGGCGGCCAGCGCCTGCATTGCAGCCAACCGCCGTCCGCCGGCGATCACCGCATAGCGCCCGGGGCCCATGGAACGGGCAATCAGGTTCTCGAGCAGACCGTGGGCTACGATCGAGGCCTTGAGCTCGGTGAAGGCTGAAGCATCGGCCGGCGTCTTGCGCACATTGCCGGGCGAGAGTTCGAGTTGGGACAGCGGGATGTCGCGGATATCGCGGTCGGACATGTCGGTCTCCGGGATTGCGTGAATGCGGAACCGGGCGGGGACACCCTCTCCGGTATCCGGCCCTGACCGACCTCTGGCTCAAGCTCTCGCTCTTGGTGACGTATTGGAACCGGATGGGCTGGAGCGGTTGGTCCGTGCAAGGACGGTTGAATCGACCGCCGTCCTTCCCGCGTCGAGTAGGCCGCCTCGGGCGAGCGCGGGGTCAGTTCGATACCCGCCATGCGCGGTCGGGCTGGCGGCAGGCGTTGCCATGGGCTTGCCTGGGCGATGCCGCCGGGGGGTACGGTGAGTTGGTATTCCTTGCAGTAGATTCAGCCGGCCGATTTGTAGGTGCGGGTCGGCGTAATAGCGCCTGCATTGCCGGTACTGGGATTGCGCCAGCGGGAGGGCACCCCGCTTGGACGGGTCTCCGACGCGGCTTGCCGCAAACGGGCGCATATAGCCGGTCGGCCTGGTCGAGCGAGGCGCCGATCCCGCTGCCGGGAAACAGCTCCGCCATGATTCCCGCCACCGTGGCCGCGATCCCGGGCTTGCCGCTTCCAACCGTGGATCCGAGCACGCCCCGGCGATGCCGCCGAGCTCCCGCGCCGGCCATCCGCTTCACGCCATGATCGCCGGTCATGTAACCGGCGAGAAACAGGGCCGCGATTACCGCGATCGCTGTCCCGATCGCCGCCGTCTTCGAATGGGTCATTCGAGGTCTCTCGGCGGGGCGGCGGGAGCCGTTCTCTCGCCCTCGTCCCCGCCGCCCGAAAGGCCCTGGCCTCATTCTCTCACCGCGCGCCAGGATCTCGCGAGGGCTGCGCGCCGGTTGTGTAATTTCCACGCTTGTGGGCCGCCGCCAGGATCGACGCCGGGTCTGCCAAGGCTCAGGTTTTAACCTTCGGGATGTCTTCCCAACAGGTAGTGTAGCTGGGCGAGCGAAAGGCGCTGCTCGAGCGCCAAGCCGCGGCCTGCGCCGCTGGGCCGAATTGGATCGCTCCCGGCCCCAGCCGGTCGTTGATGGCGTCGAACGCTTCGATCAGCTTGTCGTCCCTGGGATCCTGCGTATCGAATAGCGAGATTGGCGCCCGGCCGGCTTCGACGAGGTCGAGCAGCATCACCCCGGCGCGCTTGTACGCCAGCCCCTTGCGGTAGATGTGCTTCAGAGCGGCCAGCGCGGCTCGCACGACATGCTTCGTGTTATTGGTCGCGGGCGACAGCGCCTCTGAACGGGACGGAGCGTGGTGCGGGCTCTTGCCGAAACGGTTGGTCTCGATGAACACGCTCACCGAGGTTGAGACGAGATTGGCCCTGCGGATCGATCGTGCCGCATCGGTCGCGAACATGGCGATTGCATTGGCCAACTCGTCGTAGTCGCGCACTTCCTTGCCGAAGGATCGCGAGACCATCGTCGTTTGCTTGGGCTGGGGCATGTCATCGAAGCCTATACAGTCCTCGCCGCGCAATTCCCGCACCGTCTTCAGCCCGCCGACGCCCATCTCCTTGCGGATCCAGCCATCGGGACGGCTCGTCAGATCGAGGGCCGTCATGACGCCGTTACGGTTGAGTTTTTGGGTGTACTGCCTGCCGATGCCCCAGATATCGCCGACTTCAGTTGACGCCAGCGCCCTGTCGCGCCAGCGCACACCGGTGAGATCGAGAACACCGTCCGTTTTGGCGGAAGTCTTCGCGAGACGGTTGGCGATCTTGGCAAGGGTCTTGGTCTCGGCGATGCCGATGCTGATCGGCAGTCCGGTCCATTGCCGCACGGTGCGTTTCAGGTCCTGGCAGAATGCCGTGAGGTCTTCCGGTATTCCCGTGAGATCGAGAAAGCATTCGTCGATCGAGTATTTCTCCACCGCCGGGACCAGTTCCCCGAAGACCTGCATCACCCGGTTGCTCATGTCGGTATAGAACTGGAGGTTGCCGCTGATGACGGCAATGCTGTTCCGCTCGATGAGGTCTTTCGCCTGGAACGCCGGCTGCGCCATCTTGACGCCGAGCGCCTTGGCCTCGTCGCTGCGCGCCACGATGCAGCCGTCGTTCGACGACAGGACGACGGCGGGACGGCCCTCAAGCGCGGGACGGAAGACCCTTTCGCAGGAGACGAAGAAGTTGTTGCAGTCGGCCAGTCCGTAGACGCTCATGGCAGGCTCCGCACCACTCCGGCGACGACGCCCCAGACGTGGGCCTCCTCGCCATCGAGGGCGGCGAACGGACGGGCGGTCAACTCGCCTTCGATTGCCGCGACGACAATGGAGCCCGCGCCCGGCGCGCGCGAACGGTCGACGATCAGGGTGTCGCCGGCAAGGATCCCGTGTTCGGCCATGCCGCCGCCCTCGACCGTGACGAAGAATGTCGCCGCAGGACGCTTTATGAAATGATCGTCGAGGCTAAGACTCGTCGTGGGGGTGACTACGGTGAACATCAGGCAATGCCTGTAAATTTCCCTTGTCGGCGCCGGCGGCGATTAACTTGGTTTGGCGGTAGAATACATCCAGCACATCGGTTCAAGGTGAACGACGTGAAAAGGGAAACGGCAAGCTGGCGTGTAACAGTGGCAATCAGCTGCACCAGCCGGGCCACGCGGCAGTATAAGAGGCTTGAAATGAGGGGTTCAGGAAATGGCTATCGATGAGACCGGGCTCACCAAAGGTCTGGTGAGAAAATTGAACGCGCTTCGGAAATCTGTCGGCGACGACCTCGCCGAAGAGGTCTTCGCAAGGTGGCTGGAGCGGGAGGCTGCCTCACAAGGCAAGAGCAAGCCAGATCCCGTGGCGATGAAGATCGTCGAGGCTCTCGCGGGCTTTGAGAATGACCCGAAATTCAATCTCGGAAATTATGGCTACACACTGCGCCGCGCCAAAGGCAAGGGTGCGTCGGGCTTCATCGCATACAAGAATGAAAAGGCGGATAGAGCGCCGACCCCGTCTTCTGAAGTTGAGGAGCTCAGTCGATGACCGCCTTCGATGACCGCAAAACAGCCGCCGAAGCCAAGTTCACGCATGATCAGGAGTTCCAGTTCAAGACCATCGCGCGGCGCAACAAGCTGCTCGGCCTGTGGGCAGCGGAGCAAATGGGCATTTCTGGCGCGGATGCCGAAGCCTACGCCAAGCAGGTCGTGATCGCCGATTTTGAAGAGCCGGGCGATGCCGATGTGTTGCGGAAGGTGCTCGGCGACCTGACTGACAAAGGGATCGCGACGGACGAGCACAAGGTGCGTCACGAGATGACCCGCCTGCTCGAGGAAGCCAAAATGCAGGTTTCGACCGAATAGAACGCGATCATTGGGTTAAATCAACAGGCTGGCACCACGAGATCCCGCAACTCCAGCAACGCAAAGCTATGCAACCTCCGCAGCCTAGATTGGTAGTTTCTCTGAACCGCACCGACAGTCAGATTCGGGACATGACCGAAGTCACCACGTACAGCAGTCTCTTCAATACAAATCCGTTCTTCGACAATGCCGATGTGCTAATCGTAGACGATGCGCATGCTGCCGAAGGTTACATATCAAGGTGTTGGTCGTTACGTGTTCAACGAGATAAGCCAAAACACTCGGTACTCCATGCTGCGTTGTGCGGTGTAATAAAGCCGATAATTAACCCACTCAACTTCACGCGCCTTTCTGGCCAGTGGAGTCAGGTGCGTCGGAATCTACAGAGTAACGTTGCAAAAACGAGCGAGAGGTTACACTAATGGCGTTGATCCCACCCAAATACCTGCAAGCAGTCGTCGCGCTGGGTCTACGAGCTGCGCCGGAGGAAGCGGAAGAAACTGCACAGGCAATGCGCGAGCTGGGGACGGGGTTCCTCTATGCTTATCTAAGTTCAGAGGGACAGGCGGATTCCGGATTCAGACTCTGGCTCGTGACGTGCAAACACGTAATAGAGCAAGCAATAAAGGCAACGAACGGGGACGAGATATTAGTACGACTAAACAGATCAGAGCACAGAGGTATGCAAACTTTTAAAATATCGCTCCGACAGGGCGAAGGACCTGACTGGACAGCGCATCCGACAGCTGATGTAGCAGTGATAGCAACATCGTGGCAAGACCTAGAAACAAAGGGGGTGCAGTGGGAGACTTTCGCCGCAGGACGGAATACGCTGAGACGGGAGAAAGCTGCGGAAGTCGGCCTTAGTGAAGGCGACGAGACGTTTGTGCTTGGGTTCCCAATCGGATGGAGGCCGGGAAGACAAGACTATCCGATTGTACGACACGGAATGTTGGCTCAAGTTCAAGGCTGGCTGCGCAGTGAGCATGATACGTATTTGGTGGACGGGTCGGGATTCCCAGGAAACAGCGGTGGACCTGTGGTAACGAAGCCGCAGTTTGGAGCCCTCGAGGGCACGCAAAGTGTACCAGGGGGTTTGCTGATCGGAATGGTAAGCAGGAGAGAGCTCTCCGATTCACCGGTAGAGGTTGGCGCCTCAGTGGAGACCGCGAATCTGATACGGGTCGCAGAAACGGCGGATCTGATCGAAGTCATACCCATGGACTTGATTGACGAAACGGTGGTGCTAGCGATGCAATCGGAAGAATCGGCCGACAAGGACTCAGGAGAGACTCAGGAAGGCGTGTCGACAGAAATGGAGAGCAGTCAATAGCCTGACTCCTGACCGTAACCATTCGGTCGAAGCCGTAGAGCCGTGGAAGCCCGGCTCGACCGGGGTTGGTTGCGAAACGCCTACATGCGCGATCCGTCGGTAGTGCATCAGTTTGAAATCTGACCTACCGCGGAGCGCTGCCATGCCCTATGCTTAGCGGGAAGCATCGGAGGGGCCATGCGCAAGAGCAAGCCGGGGAACAGCATCTACCTTGAGATGGGCGTCTGGTATGACGAGGGGCAAGAAAGCATTCACATGACCGCGTCGGGCGTTCCCGGTTTCCATACAACCGTTCGCAGAGACCCACGACTCAAGCGCGGCCACCCGAAATCTGTTTGATAAGTTGGCCAAGTGCCTGCGTGACAATGGAGCCGCGGCCCCGCAGGAAGCGCCGTCTGATGCCTAAGGGGCCTCAGGGCCAGAAGCGCCCCCGCGATGTCGTCTCGAACGCCGTCAAGGTGATGCGGATCGCGACCGGCGAGGAAGAGGAAGAGTACGAGGACGACGGGAAGGACCCTGCCGCCAAAGCGCTGGGCGCAAGGGGCGGCAAAGCACGCGCCGAGAGGCTAACGCCAGAACGGCGCTCGGAGACTGCGCGGAAGGCAGCTATGAAGCGGTGGACGAAATAGCTTTGAAATTTCTGTCGCTTTACTAATTTTATAGGTATCTAATTTGCGTCAAAGAAATCAGACGTGAGCCGAAACGGAGGATAATAAAGCCCTACGATCAAGAAACTGCTTGGGTGTTGATGCATGTTCCCAACGAAAAAATGGGTGTCAAATTTTTCCTTCATCTCACCTTCATATTTATTGCGGAAAGCATCCTCCCACGTATCATTATATTTTTTTCTCCACTTCCGGTATGACTGCCCCATCTCCCAATCAATACACGAAATGGTATGACCGGTACATTCTTCATCAAAGCAGATAAACTTATACTTGAAGTTATAAGGTATTTTTTCGAGTTGTCGGGCTGGCTCTTGCTCGAACAGCGAAAGAGTTTGATTAAGTTTTGACAATTCATTAGTGGTCCAATCTGCCGCACCCTCTTCGACGATGAGGCGCTCAATCTTTCGCGGCTTAAATATCCCTAGCGTAGGTGAGTTGCATTCCTTCCATTGCTTTTGGATTTGACATAGTGACGGCTTAATCAGCGGACTAATGACTTCTCCCCTAGAGCGCCATTCGTTTCCAGTTGAAAGTATATCGCCGACCTTGATCGATTGCAGATTCGGCGTATAGCTTTCAGGCCGAGAATCGCCTTTAGCCTTTCTCACCTCTACATTGATCCATTGATATTTCTTGAATCTCTGATCTGCGGCCAACGAGCGATATGGAATTGGAAATAGTCGAATCCATTGTCCATCGTCGGTGATCCCGGCTGTGCAGGAAACTTCAACGCCTTTTCGAGCGGGCGTTGGGTAGGTTCGAACTGTGATCAAAACCTGCTTATGTCCCCAACGAGGAATCATAGATCGTATCCACTCAACCCTATCCTCTCTAGGGCATTAAACAGTCGATGCCGATGGCATTCTTCTGGGTCGGATTCAACGCACAGCATCGCAACGGGGTGTTCAATGTTTAGAAACCAGTGTAGGTCGCGGGCAATAAAATTTTCAACCACCCACTTGTCATACCAGTCCCATATTGTTTGCCGCGTGCCTGAATGTATGGCTTTTATCCGGATGTCCTTTGGAATTCCGAGTTGCGGGGCATGTAAATAATCAATTCCGTTCTCTGACAATATGCGCTGGAAATTCTTCTTACTTAGGTCTGGGCGGTACATACTTGTTGGAGTATGGCGGACATCTATCATCGATCTCACGCCAGACGTTAACAGACGTTCAATCAACTTATCTGTTGGGCAGCCCTCGTAGCCAACCGTAAAAAAGTCCGCAGTCTCAGTAGAGCGCCCCTCATTCCACAAGATTTTACTTTCAGCGCGAACGCGAGCGGGACGGCTTGGGAGTTTTAGCGGACGTTTCATTTTCATCCCTGGCCAAATCCCAATAGATAATACCGTGTGAATCCTTCGTACGTCGCAGGCCAATATCCTTCTCCATGCGACGAACCCATTGGTTGTTTGGGAAAAGCTGGGGCAAACCGGCTTTTGTTCGAACTTCGGTCCATGTCACCGGTCCTGACTCTGATTTCAAGGTCGTCGCGACCTTAGCCTTGAAATCGTCGTAAGGCATCATGCTTTTTCGTGGCTTGCTCCAATAAGGGCTTCGACACTTCGGGCAGACGCGCGGTTCTTCGTCTGGATCAACGCGCGGAATCCATTCGTGACTGCACCGCTCGCAACGGTAGCCCATGATTGTGATTGGGATTCGCGCCATTTCAATCCCGCCTTTCTGATTATCAGTGGATATAATACAATTATATCCCTTGCAA
The DNA here is from genome assembly GCA_965219135.1 of Alphaproteobacteria bacterium. Taxonomy (GTDB): domain Bacteria; phylum Pseudomonadota; class Alphaproteobacteria; order VGEJ01; family VGEJ01; genus CAYUNL01. The sequence goes on from CBDCMV010000003.1 coordinate 2,410,916, forward strand.
GGGATATAATTGTATTATCATAATAACTATGTGGATAGGATCCCTGGCCGACTCCGGGAAGGGAGGCCAGGATCACCACGTCGTGCTGCCCATTTATCCCCGGCTCGTCCTCCTGGTTCTCCATGGAAGCAGCCAGGGCCTTGGTCATGCGGTCCATCTGTTGGTGAGCCTGGGCCAGTTGCCGGCGCACGAGAGCGAGCCGCTCGGCGACGCTTCGGATGTGAGCGACGGCGGCCTCGGTGGTGACCGAGCGCTACAACACCACGCCCGTGCTCATCGAGACCTTCGTCGAGACCCCGCGCTTCACCGGCGCCTTGTACAAGGCGTCCGGCTGGACCCTCGTCGGAACCACCAAGGGAAGGGGCCGATACGACCGACACACCAGACGGGATCAACCGAAGAAGGACATCTGGCTCCGACCCCTGCGGAAGGACTGGCGGCGCACTCTCAACCGGTGAGATCATGGTCCTCCGTCAGCCCTTGCGGCCCTCCATCACGCCGTGACCGAACAAAAACCCGCCGTCACCGCGTGACCGAACGGACCGGTTACACCGAACGAAAACGCTCACGGCTCACGGTCGCCATGCTCGGCTTCAGCACGGCCGCGTGGAGGCTCGCCCCGCGCGACAAGTTCATCGGATGGACGCCGCAACTGCGCGAGAAGAACCTCCCCCTTGTCGTCGACAACCCGAGGTTCCTCATTCTGCCTTGGATCAAGATCCCTAATCCCGGATTTCTCACCGAAGAATAGTGTGGAATCTGATTATCTATAGTAAACAAACGCTTATAGAAATTTTCTGGAAGCGACGAAAATACAGGGTGTTTTTCCTTTCAGGGCTGTTTTTCGGCCGGCGGCGGGAGGGTTTGCACGGTTTCGGCGAGCCATTGCAGGGCGCCCCGCGTCGCCGTCCAGTTTTCCCTGTTTTGCAACACATAGATGACCGCCTCGTCGGGTGAGCCCAGCGTGTAGTGGTCGTCCTGATGTTCGGGGATCGGCGTGGCGCCGGTCAACAGAGCGGGGACATGGGGATTGCGCTTCCAGGCGGCAGCCAGGGCGGCGCGGGCATCGGCCTCATCGCCCTTGCGCAAAGCCAGCAGGGTCTTGGCGTAGGCCCATTCGGCGAACACATCGTCGTCATAGGCGGCGAGCAGTTCCTCCAGGGCGCCGTGATCGCCGGTGGCGAGCAGCCAGGACGTCAGGACATGGCGCAGACCCTGATTGTCGTTGGGGTTGAGGCGCAGCATATCCCGGTAATGGCCGATGGCGGCCGCACGCTCGCCCGCCTGCCACAGGCATTCGGCGAGACCGGCGCGGGCGCGCATGTAAGGGCGGGTCTCCAGAAGGCCCCAGAAGTAGCCGGCATCACGCTCGAAGGCTTGCGCCCCAAGCGCCCGTTCCCCGGCGGCAACGCCGGCCTCATAATGGCGCCGCGCCTCGACGAGGGTCTTCGCCACTTCTTCCGCCAGCAGCACATGAGCGTCGGCGCAGAGTTCGGAGATATCAAGCGCCCGTTTGGCCAGTGCGATCCGTTCGCGTTTGGCGCCCGCGTCCCAGGCTTCGTACATGAGTTCCTGGGCCTGCCAAAGCGCCGCGTCATCACCGTCGCTTCCGTCAAAGCCGGAGGACAGCCCGCCGGCGAGCTTGGCCATCACCCCCTCCAGAGCCCGGCGGTCGGGCAAAGGCGGCGCGGGCTCGGACACAGGCTCGGGGGCCGGCTTTTTCCTGGCGGCGGGCGCGGGTTTTCTCTTGTTCTTGCGGCGGTTCTTGCTGACCGGCATGGAGACCTCGCGCGGCGTTCACAGGAGGGCGCCAGCCTAGCGGAAACCGGGGCTCAACGCTTGTGTTCTTCTTCGATGCCCCACGCGAATACTCTATGATGGATCGCGTGAACTGCTTATGCACTTTGTTCCGGCGCAACCAAGATGTTGTAGGTGACAGGTTTGGCGCGGATGGCGATGGCGAACAGGGAGCGGAAGGTGGCGTGCCGCGTTCTGCGTCGGTTGAAGCGGAAGACGAACTCGTCGAGGTAGGTTTGCAGGTATTTCCTGCGCAGCCCGTGATAGACCCCACGGGCCCAGCCCTTGAGGTTGGAGAACATCTGATGAATCCAGGGCAAGACAAGATGTGCGGCCATGGCGCCGATGACGTGGGGATCGTGCTGGTCGACGGGGACGCCGGCATATCCGGCCCATCCATCGGTCTTGGCGGTGCTGGCCGGGGTGATGTTACGGGCGATGGAGGCGTTGAGACTGCCGGCACCGTAGTCGGTGAGAGCGGCCAGGCGCAATCGGCCCGGCTTGTTGCCGTCGCCCACCTCGATGCCACCGACCACGAGCAACTTGCCGTCATGGCTTCGCCCGGGGCCGCCGCTGGCGGGGTCGTTCTTGGTCCGGAAAGGCAGGGAGGTTTCGTCGATCTCGACCAGCCCCGACAACGGATTGCGGTCTGGATCGACCATCGCCCGGCGCAGTTTGGCGGCCAGCATCCAGGCCGTGCGATAGGACCCGAGAGCGAGCTGCTTCTGCAGCTGAAGGGCGGAGATGCCGTTCGAATGGGTCGCCATCAGATAGGCCGCCCAGAACCAGACCGTCAGATCGAGCTTGCTGCCGTGGAGGATCGTCCCCGCGGTCACCGAGGTCTGGCGATGGCAGCTGGTGCATTCGAAGGTGTGCGCCTTGGCTCGAAGCGCCCAGCCATGATCGTGTCCGCAACCCGGGCATTGGAAGCCCTCGGGCCAGCGCATCGAGAATAGCCAGGCGGCACAAGCAGCCTCGTCGAGAAACATTCGTTGGAAGCTGATCAGGCTCTTGGGAAAGCGCTCCATGGGGCGTGCTCCTGTCGAGGATAAAACAAGAACATCCTGCTCCGTCAACCCTTCCAACGCAACATCTGGGGTGACCGGATCGTCATGCATAAGCGGTTCGCGTGATATCCATGTCTTGAGGGGGACCTTCATGCGCTTTGCGGATTACGGCAAACGGGTGGTGTTCGCCGCCTTCGACGGCGGCGAGATCACGTCGGACGCCGGTGTCCTGTTACTGCGCGAGCGGGCGCGCCGGATACGCCTGTTCGAACGCATGGCGGGCTGTTTCACCGATCACCGGGATCGAGAACGCCTAACCCATACCCTTCCCGCCCTGTTGGCTCAACGGGTTTGCGGGATGGCGCTCGGCTATGAAGACATCATCGACCACGACACGCTCCGTTTCGACCCGGCCCTGAAATTGCTGGCCTCTCCGGGAACCGGAGATCCCGGGACCCCGGCTCCGCTGGCCGGCAAGTCAACGCTGAGCCGGCTGGAACAATCCTGGGAAACCGGCAACCGCCGCTATCACCAGATGGTCCCCAATCTCAAGAGCCTCTCCAACCTGTTCGTCGCGCTGTTCCTCGACGCCTGCGACACGCCGCCCGCGCGCATCACCCTCGATATCGACGCCACCGACGTGGAGACCCACGGGCGCCAGGAGAACGCCTTCTTCCACGGCTATTACGAACACCGCTGTTTCCTGCCCCTCTATGTCTTCTGCGGCCGCCATCTCCTGCTCGCCCAACTCCGACCCGCCAACATCGATGGCGCCAGGGGTGCGCGCAACCAGATCCGGCGCATCGTCGCGATGATCCGGGAACGCTGGCCCAATGTCGCCATCGTGCTGCGCGGCGACAGCGGCTTCGCGCGAGAGAACCTGATGCGCTGGTGCGAGGGAAATGCCGTGGATTACGTCTTCGGCCTGGCTCGCAACGATGTCCTGCTCAAGAAAGCACAGAGGGTCCGCGGCAAGGCCGCCATGGCCATGATCGAAACCGGCCAGCCGGTCCGCGCCTACGGCGATTTCCACCACATCACCAAATCCAGAACCTGGGCCCGGCCCCGGCGCGTCATCGCCAAGGTCGAACACAAGCCCGGACACCAACAGCGCTGCCGCTTCCTCGTCACCTCCCTGGATCGCCACCAAGTCCCGCCCAGGGAACTCTACGAAGACACCTATTGCCCACGCGGCGACATGGAAAACCGCATCAAGGACTGCCAACTCGATCTGTTCGCCAATCGCATGAGCGCGCACGCCTACAAAGCCAACCAGCTCCGCCTGCTCCTCGCCGCTTTCGCCTATGTCCTCATCGACGGTATCCGCCGCGTCGCCCTGAAAAAGACGACCCTGGCCAAAGCCGTCCCCAATACCATCCGCCTGAAACTTCTGAAGGTCGGCGCCAAAGTCATCAACTCCGTGCGACGCATCAAGCTCTCCCTGCCCGATGCCTGCCCTTACAAAGACCTCTTCTTCAAGGCCCACGCCGCCCTGGCGCCCCCATAATCGCAACTCTCCACCGCAACAGGGAAAAGGGGGCAACGCTGCGGCGGCGATGACTCCCGCATGCCCGAAACCCACCCAAAACCAATCATACGCAGAGCCTGTCCAACTATCCCGGCCAGAATATCCTTCTCAAAGCCCGACCCACCACGCTGACACTCAAATCAGCCCGATCACTCTCAAATCCAGCGCCTCAAAAACGCCTCGGTAGAGTCGAGGGGAGGCGCGCCCTGCCGTAGATCAAGGGAGTCGCTGTTTGCCGACGGCTTTCGCCAGGTGCCGGTGCCTCCGCCTCAACCATAGCCACGTTTCACTCACCCCCGCTCATCAAACCGGACATGCCTATCTCAGGCATCCGGCTTTCCGACGAGATCATGCCTTCGCCCACGGAAAGCCCCTGGTCCTCGGCGCAAGGCAGGTAAGGCCATAGTGTTCCCACAGTCGATCGTCCGGAAAGCGCACGTACTTTCCGTTCCTGACCTTGTGCTTCCGACAGAGCCACTGTCGCAGCCGCTTCGTCGCGTGTGCATCGACCGCCGCATAGGCGGGGCTGACCTGCCCTAACTGGAAGTACTGCGCCCATCCGGATATCATCCGGTTGAGCTTGCTGACCATCCATTCAGGATCCTGCAGCCCATAGCGTCGTTCGGTTTGCTCACTGATTTTACGGCAGATGCCCTGAACGCTCACCTTGCTCGGTCGATTGCCGATATAGGCGTCGCCTCCGTTCCGGCGGTAGTTCCATCCGAACCGGTAGCCGAGGAACGCCATTGGTTCCCTTGGGCATTGCAGGCATCGGGTCTTCTGCTCGTTGACCGTCAGCTTCAGCCCTTCCATGAGCCGGGTAACCGCCAGCAGCATGTCTGCCGCCGGGGCCTTGCCGAGAACACAGAAGTCATCTGCATAGGAAACGATCTCCGCACAGAAGTGCCGGGCAAAGCCCAGCGTCTTCCAGCCCAGTATAAAACGCCTCATGTAGATATTGCTCAGCAGCGGTGAAAGCGGAGACCCCTGCGGGGTGCCCTTGCGCTCCTTGCGTGCCCGGTTCGTGCGGCGCTTGCCGCCCTTGCCGTCATCCTCCTCGACAGCCATCTCCAACCACGCCTTGATGAGCCCGAGCATCCTGCCGTCGCTCACGCGACGCGCTACGCTCTTGATCAACTCGGCATGGGGTATTTCGCCGAAGTAGTTGGACAGATCGCCATCTACAACCTCGTTGTGCCCCTTGTTCAGGAGCCGGTGAATGCGTTTGACCGCATCCTGTGCGCTTCGTTCCGGCCGGTAACCGTACTGTTCCGGTTGCAGGTCGGCTTCAAAGATCGGCGCCAGCACAAGCATGGCCGATGTCTGTGCCACCCGGTCCCGAATGCACGGTATACCCAGAGGCCGGAATGCGCCGGGCTGCTTCTTCGGGATCAGCACCTGTCTCACCGGTTCCGGCGTGTAGGTGCCACCCTTCAGATCCCGCGACAGTTCCCCAAGCCACCGCTCGATACCCTGCTCCTCGATATCCTGGAAGCTCTCACCGTCAACACCGGGCTGGCCGTCATTGCGGCGTGCCATAGCCCAGGCCTCCATGAGAAAGTCCTCCCGCCATACCTTGTCGCACAAGGCGTGAAAGCGACGCTCAGGTTCTTCCTTCGCTTTTGCATGCAAAACAGTCTGGAGTTTCCGAACACTTTGTGACCCTGTTAGGCTTGCGCCAGTGGCCATGCCTTGTCCCCTTTCCGTTTCCCTCTCGAAGTCAGGCCCCTTTCCTCGACCGGCATTACCCGGCGTCTTCAGTCGTACGGACCTGTCCGCCACCCTGCCGGCCCGGCCTGCCCCTCACGGGGGTCCGGTTGGTGCGTGCACACCACCGATAGGGCTTCCCGTGTTGCTACGTCTTCCATCTTCCATGCATGCTGGCACCCCTACCCCGGCGGAAACGGTTCGGTGCATCTGTCGCTTTTCTTCCCGATCCGTCGTCGGCCTTCCCCTAATCTCAGGAGGGTCGGCTCCCGCATTGCCCGTTTCGAGGCCTGCTCGGTGTTCACATCACATTCCGGCCTGCATGGTCGCTAAACTGCTCAACACAGCCCTTTGTCACCAGAGTGCTTCGGTCTACATCGTTACCTCCGTAGGCCGCCCTGGCTGCTACCAACCGAAAGCGACAATTGTTGGGTGGGGTTCGCACCCACCAGGAAAACGCACCTTTCCACGGCGCACTGAGAAGCCCGGGCTAATCTCGGCTCGCACATCCTCGCCATTGTCCGCCGCCGCCTGCCCGACGACTGGGCAGAGCGCTACAACACGACCCCGGTGCTCATCGAGACCTTCGTCGAAACCCCGCGCCATACCGGCGCCGTCTACAATGCATCGGGCTGGATCCGTGTCGGAACCACCCAGGGCCGGGGACGATACGACCGCCACACGAAACGCGCCCAGCCGAAAAAGGACATCTGGCTTCGCACCCTCAGAAAAGACTGGAAGCGAACCCTCAACCGGTGAATCCACGTCGCCACCGGAGGGCTCGAGATGACTGCCTCAGTCATCTTGGGAGCTTGCCTGCCGCAGAAGCCGCCGGCCTCCACGGCACGACCGAATCCTTACCCGCTCACGGTGCGCAGGGCTGCGCCTGGATTGGATCGAATCCGCTTACGGAATGCTTACGCACACAAGACCGTCTACCAAGGTCTAAAATGAAAATCCCCGTTATCTTGTTGAGATAACGGGGATTTTTTGGTTGCGGGGGTAGGATTTGAACCTACGACCTTCAGGTTATGAGCCTGACGAGCTACCGGACTGCTCCACCCCGCGATAACCGGAGCCCGACCCCGCGAGCGGGCTCGGATGCGCGTAAAGGCCTGGCGGCGACCTACTCTTCCACATCTTAAGATGCAGTACCATCGGCGCTGAGGGTTTTCACGGCCGAGTTCGGAATGGGATCGGGTCTAGCCCCCTCGCTATGGCCACCAGGCCAAACTCAGATATCGGGCCGGGGATCGAACCCACGCGTCCGATCCCCACGTTGGTTTGCGTTGATCACTGCGCATGACGGTCTCACCCGCGCGCTCCGAGGAGCGGCGGGACGATCAAGCCAATCGAGCGATTAGTACCAGTTAGCTTCACGCGTTACCGCGCTTCCACACCTGGCCTATCAACGTGGTGTTCTTCCACGGCTCTTAGGGAAAACTAGTTTCGAGGGGGGCTTCCCGCTTAGATGCTTTCAGCGGTTATCCCTTCCGTACATAGCTACCCGGCTGTGCCGCTGGCGCGACAACCGGTCCACCAGAGGTACGTCCACTCCGGTCCTCTCGTACTAGGAGCAGCGCCTCTCAGTTTTCCAACACCCACGGCAGATAGGGACCGAACTGTCTCACGACGTTCTAAACCCAACTCACGTACCACTTTAATCGGCGAACAGCCGAACCCTTGGGACCTGCTCCAGCCCCAGGATGTGATGAGTCGACATCGAGGTGCCAAACGATTCCGTCGATATGGACTCTTGGGAATCATTAGCCTGTTATCCCCGGCGTACCTTTTATCCGTTGAGCGATGGCCCTTCCACGCGGAACCACCGGATCACTATGGCCGACTTTCGTCTCTGCTCGACCCGTCGGTCTCGCAGTCAAGCGGGCTTATGCCATTGCACTCCACAGCTGATTTCCGACCAGCCTGAGCCCACCTTTGCGCGCCTCCGTTACTCTTTGGGAGGCGACCGCCCCAGTCAAACTACCCACCATGCAGGGTCCCGGACCCGGATAACGGGCCCGGTTAGATGCCAGAACCGAAAAGGGTGGTATTTCAAGGATGCCTCCACGCCGACTAGCGCCGACGCTTCAAAGGCTCCCACCTATCCTACACGTTTCGCCCCTAGCACCACTGCAAAGCTGTAGTAAAGGTGCACGGGGTCTTTCCGTCTGACCGTGGGAACTCCGCATCTTCACGGAGAGTTCAATTTCGCTGAGTCGGTGTTGGAGACAGCGGGGAAGTCGTTACGCCATTCGTGCAGGTCGGAACTTACCCGACAAGGAATTTCGCTACCTTAGGACCGTTATAGTTACGGCCGCCGTTTACCGGGGCTTCGATTCGAAGCTTGCACCTCTCCTCTTAACCTTCCGGCACCGGGCAGGCGTCAGACCCTATACGTCGTCTTGCGACTTAGCAGAGCCCTGTGTTTTTAGTAAACAGTCGCTACCCCCTAGTCTGTGCCACCCCCGGCCGGTTGCCCGGCAGGAGGCACCCCTTCTCCCGAAGTTACGGGGTCAATTTGCCTAGTTCCTTCAACACCGTTCTCTCAAGCGCCTTGGTATGCTCTACCAGTCCACCTGTGTCGGTTTAGGGTACGGTCTATAACGCTGGGGCTATTTCCTGGAAGTCCTTGGCCGCACACGCAATCCAATAAGCGTGCACGACGTCCAGCCTTCGTCACCACCAGCAGGCCCAGGAATATTAACCTGGTTCCCATCGACTACGGCTTTCGCCCTCGCCTTAGGGGCCGGCTCACCCTGCGCAGATTAGCTTTACACAGGAACCCTTGGACTTTCGGCGTGAGTGTTTCTCACACTCATCTCGCTACTCATGTCAGCATTCTCACTTCCGATACCTCCAGGGCGCCTCGCGACACCCCTTCGCCGGCTTACGGAACGCTCCGCTACCACGCGGCGTAAACGCCGCGTCCGCAGCTTCGGTGCATGACTTTAGCCCCGCTACATTATCGGCGCAGGACGGCTTATCTAGACCAGTGAGCTGTTACGCTTTCTTTAAAGGATGGCTGCCTCTAAGCCAACCTCCT